>NZ_JBBORA010000002.1:0-365489 GCF_038004385.1 Cytobacillus sp. FSL R5-0377 | reverse complement strand
TTAAAATGAATTATAACCAGAATAAGAAGATTGCTCAAATTACTCCTTACACCCTGATTATAGGGGTGGATATCGCGAAATTCAAGCATGTGGCACGTGCCCAGGATTTCAGGGGAATGGAGTTTGGAACTCCTTGTTATTTTGAAAATACAAAAGAAGGTTTTGAGCATTTTCTTAATTGGATTTCGGAAACGAAGAAAGCACGTAGTATGGAGAAAGTGATTGTCGGTATGGAGCCAACAGGTCATTATTGGTTTAACCTGGCTCATATTTTAAAAGAGAACGAGATTAAGTTTGTAGCTGTAAATCCCTTGCACGTAAAGAAAAGCAAGGAACTTGATGATAATTCTCCAACTAAAAATGATGTAAAAGATGCCAAGGTCATTGCCCAACTGGTCAAGGACGGAAGATACGCCGAACCTACCATACCGCAAGGTGTTTATGCCGAACTCCGTGTGGCAAAGAAAATACGCGATCTTTTAACCGAGGACCTTCAAACGGTCCAGGGCCAGGTACATAATTGGATTGACCGGTATTTTCCGGAATTTCTTAAGGTCTTTAAGAAGTGGGAGGGTAAGGCTGCATTACAATTCTTACGGCTTTATGCTTTACCTAATGAAATAGCAAATTTTACAGAAGATGAATTGCTTATCCATTTAAGGAAATCTGTAAAAAGAAGTGTAGGTGCTAATAAGATTCGGGAGTTAAAACAAGCAGCGAGTCAGTCCATCGGACTTCGCCAAGGCTCTGAGATGGCAAAAATGGAGCTGAAAACTCTTCTGGCTAAATATGATTTGATTCAGAAGGAATTCGAAGAATTGGACGGAAAAGTAGATTCCCTGCTTGATGAAATTCCAGGTGTAGCGCAAATGTTAGCGATCAAGGGTGTTGGAAGAGATACTGTCGCTGGTTTCTTTGCGGAAGTGGGTGACCTAAGTGAGTACTCTCACCCCCGACAAATCATTAAGCTGGCTGGCTTGAGTCTGAAGGAAAATACGTCTGGAAAGCATAAGGGCAAAACAACCATCTCCAAGAGAGGCAGGAAGAAGCTAAGGGCTCTGTTGTTTAGGGTTTGCATGATTCTAGTTGCCAAAAATTCAGCTTTTAAGGCCCTGCATGCTTACTTTACACAACGGCCGGACAACCCGTTAAAGAAGATGCAATCCCTTATCGCTTTGTGTAATAAATTGATTCGTATTTTCTTTAGTATAAGTAAAAAGCAATTTGAATTTAGTGAAGAAAAGATGTTAAAAGATATCCCTCACTTGGCAGGATCAAAGAAGGCAGAACTGGCCGCTTAATTCTGGTTTCGTTTAGATTAGAAATAGTTCTTGGCTTATAGTTTTGGAGACATTTGAAGCACGGATTAGTCGGCAAAGCAACTAAATTACGGGCATGGACCCTGTGGGGCAGCATGGCCGACATCCACCTCATGGAAAGGTTGGACGAAGGAATTTGAGAGCGAAGACTCTGTGAGGCATGGGAGGGTTGACCTCCATGAGATATGTGGACATCTACCAGTGCGGTCATATTCTTACTAATCCACCAATTTCTGTAATAGATTGGTTAGTGGGTTGTAGCTCATTTTTCTCTGTATGTCCAAATATATCCTTTTCAGTGACTATCATCCAATTGAAACCCATTTACCGGCAGGTAAATAGCTATGAAAATCTAAGAAATCAGGAGTAATCGGGTGTGTATGCTTCTTTTATTGAGGGAGTTTAGTTGAATAATCCTCATTAGTTTTTTTCAACAATTGGCCAGATTACTTAATAACTACTTTACAAATATTTGGTTAAGTAAATTCAATAATTTTAGAATATTACTTTCTAAAATTATTGAATTTTTTATTCCTAAAATATAGAATGGAT
The DNA here is from genome assembly GCF_038004385.1 of Cytobacillus sp. FSL R5-0377. Taxonomy (NCBI): domain Bacteria; kingdom Bacillati; phylum Bacillota; class Bacilli; order Caryophanales; family Bacillaceae; genus Cytobacillus; species Cytobacillus sp. FSL R5-0377. Next base: position 363,618 of record NZ_JBBORA010000002.1, on the reverse strand, counting down.
TTAAATGGAATAATGATGGAGGTTACCCATGCACGTACTAAATATTGCAGGAAGACAAAGAGAGTATTACCAAATTCTTCTAGACTATTCTTTACTATGGGAAAGTGCTTTAGGAATAGCAGCAATTACTAACTCTCGACTTTTTGATACGTTAGAGAAGAAAAGTGAATTTGAACGCCAGCTGGAAACGATGCCAAGGGAATTATCATTGGAACTGAAATATGTAGAGAAAAACAATACATGGAAGTGTTTGCTTCAACTATTACACAGTTACCAAATCACTTCACCAGAGGTAAATAAATTTGTTGCATATATTAATGACCTACCTGAGGAAGAACTTAAGTTTATTTGCTTGCCATACATTGGGGATAATGCTCAAGAAATTAGAAAACGTGCTGCTCAAGGAAGCAAAGAATCTTTACATGCATTAAAAGATTTGACAAGTGAAATCAGCTTTTTTCCAACCTACATTGAATTCATTAATCAGGTGAATGTTGCGGAACTCAAAAATCATCTAATAAGCGTTTTTTCAAAATGGTATGAATCGTTTATCCATCCCATTTCAGAAGAATTAAATGCAATCTTAAAAAATGATTTTGAAAATAAGGCTGTTATGCAGAAAAAGATGAATGCTGAAGAATTTGTCGGCTGGGCGACCGGAGGAATTAGTTACGTTCCTGAACCTAGTATTCAGAATGTATTACTTATACCACACCTTACCTATAGACCATGGAATATTGAGTCATATATAGAAGGAACCAAGGTATTTTATTATCCTGTGTCAAATGAGAGCATTAGTCCTGGTGATAGATATCTGCCAAATTATTTTTTAATCCAAAAACATAAAGCACTTGGTGATGAGGTTAGATTAAGAATGATTAAGCTTTTATTTGAGCGAGACTATACGTTACAAGATATCACCGAAAAACTTGAACTAGGAAAATCAACGGCACATCATCATCTAAAGATTCTAAGAGCTGCGACGTTAGTTGAAGTTAAATCTTCTAAATATAGATTAAGAGACGCATCACTAAATTCAATATATAAAGAATTAGAATTATATTTGAACCAATAGGGGTGGGGCTATGAAGAATGTATTAAAAAGCCGTGGGTTTGTAGCATTATGGTTAGGAACAGCTATATCTGAACTAGCAGGAGCCTTTGGAACATTTTGTAATTCAATCTTAATATATGATATGACCGGCTCAAAACTAGCATTGGGAAGTATGTGGCTGCTTTACTTTATTCCTTCAATCATTCTTCAGCTTGTAAGCGGCCCTTTTATCGATAAATGGAGCAGGAAACGAATCATGATATTTTCTCAGTGGACAAGATCAGTGATTTTTTTATTTCTGCTTCTTATATTAGTAAGTGGAAACATTGAGTCCTGGCATATCTATGCAGTACAGATCGTCATTGGATTACTGGCTCCTTTTTATGTACCAGCGAGTCAAGCCATCACCCCCACCATTGTTTTAAAGGAGCAATTAAGCACTGCAAATGCATATATAGACGGCACTTCACGGCTCATGATGTTTTTAGCTCCTGTTTCAGGCGGAATTGTTATTGAATACATCGGAATAAAGCTAACCTTGTTAATTGTTGCCGTTCTGTTAACATTAAGTGGATTTTTTCTATTATGGGTGAAAGAACATCGAACTACAAAAGAAATTCGTTCTACATGGTTAGAGCAATTTAAGGAGGGGATCAGTTATTTCTTTAAAGAACGCAGAATCGTATGGCTGGGTGTTTTTTTAGGTTTTGTTCAATTTGGTGTTGGTGTAACAATGGTTATTAACTTACCTTATATTATAGATATCTTAGATGGCAGCTATAATGACTATGGATTATTTATGGCTGGGTTTCCTTTCGGTTATGTTTTGGGATCATTGTTTGTAGGGAAGGTAAAATACAAGAGCAGAAGAATGATCATGCTAGGAGCTCTAGTTATTGGCGGCTTAACCTATGTCTCCCTAGGAGTAATTATTAACTTATATTTTGCAATACTTGTCGAGGTTATTGCAGGTATTGCCATGGCTTTCTTTAATGTACATAACACGACCATAAACCAGCAAACCGTTCCTAATCATCTGATGGGAAAAGTCTTTTCGGTTCGATTAGTGATTATAAGAGGGGTGATGCCTCTTGGCGTACTTGTTGGGGGAGTGGTTAGTGAACTGTGGGGAATAAGACCATTATTCATACTAATAGGTACTTTAATATCTTCTGCAGCTATCATTGGAATTGTCTTTCCGTATTTTAAATTTATTGATGTTACGGTATCCTCTAGTGAAAAAGTTATGTCCTAAGCTTTTTTAAATTAGGCTTTGCAACGATTTTCAACAAAATGGCGCTTTTCTTTGGTAAGAATCGCGTCATTTTGTTAACGTAAGTTGTGAAGATTTTCACTTAAACTAAACCAGCTAATAGTTTGTCAACATTTTTCAATGAAATAGAATTTTATATTATGGTATGCTAAAAATAAGCATGCCAAATAACCTTCCTAACCTGGATGTTTGGAAGGTTTTGCTTTTATTAGTCCATTTGGGTAGCTAAGCTAGATCTTGGAAAGTCGTTCTGCTTTTCAAAAGGGCATAAATCCATTGTAAAAGCTTATTGGCACAGGCTATTATTGCTACTTTAAAGGGTTTTCCTTCTTCCCGTTTTTTATCATAGAATTCTCTCAACCTTTTATTGCGAGGGATTAGTTCCTCCGTCGTTTTGCTTTTCCTGGAATCCCGAATAGCACACCTAACGGCCATATACAGTGTATGCCTAAGTCGGCTTGAACCTCTTTTGGTAATCCTGTTTACGGTTCCTCTGAATTTACCTGATTCAAAGATACTCGGGTCAATACCAGCGAATGCGACAAGCTTTTTAGGGTGATCAAACCGTTCAATCTCGCCAATTTCGGAAATGATCGTTGCAGCGATCTTTTCTCCGATCCCAGGGATTGATTGGATGATTTTATATTCTTCAATATCTTTTGCCAAGGCATCTATCTCTTCTTCAAATTTGGATAGATGCTTTTGATATTCCAGAAGCATTTTTATATACATTTCCACGCTTAAAATGTGGCTTTGGTAGAGATTTTCCCTAAAGGGATTTTGGCTTGCGGCAGCTAAAAGGGCTATTGCTTTTGTCTTAGCCCACTTGATGGAGCGCCTTGGACATAACTTTTTTATTGTGTTAGTAACTGTCTCTTCGCCTGCTTCTAAGATACTTTGAGATGTTGGAAATTCAAGTAAGGTGAGTAGAGAGACAACAGAATATAAGTCCCCAAACACTCCTCTATATACTGGAAACACCTGATCCAAGACGGCTTGGAATTGCAGTTTTGTTTGCACATAAATCCCCGTAATATTTTCGTGCTGTCTAGTCAGGTTTCGAAGGTTCAAGAGCTGGATACCGCGTTTTTTATAAGGTTCCAAATCCTCTTTGTAATACATCTCGCAGAGATGATTGGCATCAATTATATCTGTCTTTACCTTTCTTAAACTTTGCCCGATATGAGACTAAAGGGTTAACAATAATGATCAAGTATCCTCTTTCTTCAAAATAATGGACTACCGGAGTATGATAGTGACCGGTTGACTCCATGACTAATGGAGGTTTTACCCCAGTTATTCTCTCTACATCTGAGAGAAAGGAATGCAGTTTTTCCAGACCTTCAAGAGTGTGTTTAACTTTAAAGCTTTTTTGATAAGGTTTTTTCTTATCCAGGAAAGCTTGTATCTGGCTTTCACCTTTGGCTACATCCAGTCCAACCACTGGATTCATTGGCTTCTCCTCCTAAATCATATTTGCCGGCACCCCTAATCCCTTCTTGCAGTATCATAGCATCGCTTGTTATACGAGATCAACGTCCCAACCAGCCTCAATCATGTTTCTACAAGTAGGGGGCGAACGGTTTAGTTGACGGGATCAAGTCCCACGGGTGCTTACGTTCTACCCCGGCTACGGTTATCATATATCGATATAAAAAATGATCAACCAGAAATATTTTCATTTCTAGTTGATCTTATAATACGAAAGGGTGCTTTAGTTTAATTAGAACGTATATCAATAACAAACTCGCCAATTTAGAGGCGAGTTTTGCTTGCAAGACAATACCATGTCAAATAAATTAAAGTGTAGTCTTACTTTAACAGCCTTAATTCGTATGCTTTATCAATGAAAGGAATTATTTCCTCCAAATTATCAACCCATTCTAATCGTATATAAGCCTCCCCAGGAGTAAGCTTTGTACCATCTGTATCTTTGTAGTTCCTCTTCAATAATTCATCAATTTCGTGCTGCATAGAGATTGCAGCCTGGGTATGAAGCTTTTTTCCCAGATGTAAAACCAGACATACATGTCTTGCAGCGGTTAAAGACAAAAATTTAAAGGAGCCTTTTTTACTAATATAACCTATACAATCCGTTCGTTCGCCTTGCTTATAGCGATCGTGATAATCCTCAACTTCCTCCCTATATGCACTTTTATTATATAGATATTCATCAACTTCTCTCGCTAACTCTCTTGCTTTAGTAGTCTTAAAGAGATCGAAAAAATAATCTTTTGTTTTCAAAACATCATCCCCCAAAACCTATTACGTATATTCTTAATTATACATATGGAACCAGCCTATCGTTTGAATTTTTAACCTAATGATGTTTTTAGTTTTAAATCATGCTATATCGCCTTCTACATTTGTAAATCCATTCATATTTATATTTATATAAAAATTTTGGGAGGGAAGGGCCGTGACTAAAACCAGACAAGATGCTTGGACAGGGGAAGAGGATGAGCTACTAGCAAATGTAGTACTTTCTAATATTCGAACCGGGGGAACACAATTAAAGGCATTTGAAGAAGTAGGTAAACAACTATCAAGAACCGCTTCTGCCTGTGGCTTTAGGTGGAATGCTTGTGTTAGAAGGCAATATAAAGAGGAGATTTTACAAGCGAAAACCCAAAGGAAAGAGCTAGCTCCAACCCAGGCAGAAAATAATACAAAGACAATAGGACAGATTGTTAGTAAGGAGCAATCACCATCTGGAGATATTATAGAGCTTCAAATACTTATCAATAATATTGAACTATTGTATAAAAAAGCTTTTGAAGAAGTGGAACCACATAACCAAGTTGATAATCTAAAAAAACAAGTTTTATTTTTGAAAGAGGAAAACCAAAAACTATCAGCAGAGAAAGACAAAATCGAAAAAGAATATAACAAGCTAAAAGAAATAATAGAATCTTCTACTAGGTTACTTACCTCGGGAGTCCGCCTTAAATAGAAACTTAACAATATCTTCCCCAGGTGTTGAATATTTCCACTAGGCATGTTTTAATTTAGGTACAACAACTGGATAACCAAAAGGGAAGCCCCCTATCAAACAAGCCGAAATACCTTCGGTTTCTTTGTAGGGGGCTTTTTGTCGTCTATTCGACATTTATCTGGTTAAAAGGCCAAAGTATATTAGAATTACCTGTCTAGTTTTGTTATGATAGAAAATATAGCATCTATAGACATAATAGTGTTAATTCACTATAAAATGGCAAAAAAAAAACCCACCAGAGGCTTTCATTTAATCTCTTCCAGTTTGGCCGCTGAAAGATTAAATGAAATTCAAAAGGCGGGATTTCTCATACTTGATAATTTAATTCATATTTTAACAGTTTGAATTACTTATTTCAAGAAGGAATCTCCGTTCAGAGCCTTACGGGTAAAATGATTTGGAGGTTTTAATTTTGAAAGATGCTCGTCCTAATCTAAAGGGGGAAAATTATCCCCTTATCTATTACCGTCCTGTCAAAGAAGATCTAAAAATTGAAAAATCTAGGTGGTTAATAGACAAAACAGGTCAATTTAAAGAATTTTTTTATCATGACCCTGTAGTTAATAAAATCCTTTTTAATGAAGAGAAGGTTAAAGAATTTAGCTTAGATGGTTATGGTCAAAACATTGAATTCGAAGATCGGAATTTTACAATCATACATAACTACCTTATTCATTTTTGGCAGCACTTTCTTAAAGCAGATGGTTTGGCACTGTTTATCACACTTAAAAGCTATTGTATTGAGAAAGACTATTGCTGGCCAGCATTAAAGACTCTGCAGCTTCAGTGTTCTTTTGGTTCTGTGAATACTGTTAAAAGTAGGTTAAGTCTCTTAGAAAAATACGGATTTGTATTCAGATTTAACTGCATGTCTGCAGATGAGAAGAAAAAAAATATGGATGAAACACCAATTTATAAAGTGAGAAGACGGGTGCCATTTCTTCCGAAGGAATTGTATGAAGAGCTTCCGGAGGAACTAAAGAGAAGGCATGATGACTTTATGGAAAAATATATGTCTGTTTATAGCCCAGACAACCTTGGAAATGTCGTTAATTATGAAGGGATTTATGAGGACTTTATTGAACAGGGTGAAACGTTCCATAAGCCGGTAAAAAAGAGAAATGCTGCGGCACAAAAACATAAACTAGATATCAAAGAATCAATGACAACTGATGACTTGAATCTTACAAAGCAGGTATTGGAATACATACAAGCTAAAATTTCGAAACCATCTTTCGATACCTGGTTTAAAGATTCTTTATTTAAAAACCGTGATTCCGTGATTACACTCTATGCACAAAATAAATTTTCGGCTAGCTGGATTAATGATAGACATATAGATTTAATTACACAGGCGTTGAATGATTTAAATATTAATTTCTTAGATATCAAAATTATTTCTATTGAAGAGTAGAGGGATCATTTCCTCTACTCTTTTTCTATATAAATATATATATTAAAGTCTTTTTAAAGATTTATATTATTCGGCATCATCTTATGATGGGGGGGTGGGTCAGGAAATGACGCCCGGAAAATCCGCCTATCATTTCCTGACGGGCTAGGGTGTCATCTCCTGACAGGCGGTTTTATTAACAAAATAAAGATTTCTTGTGGATAAGTCCGCCCGTCATTTCCTGATAGGCGTAACCCGTCATTTCCTGACGGGTGGGGGTCATTTCGTGATGGGTCCGCCTGTCATCTTATGATGGGTAGGTGTCATTCCTTGATGGGTAGTATTGTGGAATAATTTGAGAATTAGTCACTTATCATTCTTGTCTAAATAGAAAACAAAGGATATAATACCAATATATTCATTTCATTTTTTCATTTTATGGCAATCCTATGAGGATTAGCGGGTATTTTTAATCATTAGCAGCCTTTGCGGTTGATGGATAAATAGCTTTTTTATTGCTATTTTTTCAGAAACTTCAAGGGCTTTTTTGTGTTTTCAAAGCAATTGAAGATGGTCGTATTCAAAGAGAATGGGTTTCCTATTCTCTTTTTTATATATACACACTAAAAGATAGGGGCTGTTGTACATGGCAAATCGTCAAGGTAAGAGCAAGAGATGGAGCAAAGGAGGTCCAAGCGTTGAAGAAAGAGTAAAAGAACTTGTTTCTGTCCTGGATGAAGGTGTAAGAAACTTTGAATATTCTCCAGAAGAATTCAAAGCTCTTTTAGAAATGAAAGCACTGATGCCGAATTACTCTTTTAAAAACATTATGGTTGCTAAAACTCAATTTCCAAATGCCAGCTATATAGCGAGCTTCAAACGTTGGAATGAGTTAGGCCGCAATATCAAACTAGGTTCTAAAGCCATTAGAATCTTCAAGCCGAAATTCATAAAGGTGAAAGATGAACATGGCAATGAAACCGGTGAAACACAGCTAGGTGGTTTCATAACTGTTCCAGTTTTCGCGCTTGAACAGACGGAAGGCGATCCGCTTCCTATTGATAAGGTGATTATAAAGCTTGAAGGCGATTCTGAGGCAGCTAGAGAGATTATTGAATATGCTGAACAGATTGCTGAAGAAGATAATTGTCCAATCACATATGGAGATGCGCAAGGAGCCAATGGTTACTATAGCCGAGCAAACCATGAAATCGTCGTTAGTGACACTTTAAGTGTTAATCATAAATGCAAGACATTAGTACATGAATTGGTGCATTCAAAGGTGCATCGATATGATACTAAGTCTTCTACATCGGAGAAGGAAGTTGTTGCAGAAGGAACAGCCTTTATTGTTTGTTCGTTCTTCGGCTTAGACACATCAGATTATTCCTTCCGATATGTTAACTCATGGAGCAAACATGACCCCGATTCTCTTTTAAATTACGGATCTATGATTTGTGATATTTCAGGACGAATCATAAATGAGTTTAGAACTTTAATGGAAGCGAATAAAGAGGAAAAAAATCTTCAAACAGCTTAGTTTTTTCTGAGAAAGGAAGTGCAGCACCAATGCACCAGGTTTCTTCTTTTCAATTAGAGGAGTACGCCGGCCAGAAGTTTTTCGTGGAGTATGTTGATTCCCTGCCTCTCGGAAGCTTGTTCAGAATCCATATGAGTAATGGTGTAATTCATAATCTGACTACCGGCTGTTATGACTCAATTGAAAAGGCAAGGCAAGAAGTTATTACGGCATTTAAAGAATTTTTAGATGGGAGCATTAATACGGATGATATTCATATTGGAGACTGAGTATGAAGATTTTTCGATAAAAGTCTACTATATCAACGAAGGTGACCACAATGGAAAGTTTAAAGCTCTTGTGAGCCCTCTATCTATCCAAACGACTTTTCAGGATACAGTAGGAGGAGCTATTGATCGTGCACTCTTAAAGATCCACAAACAGCTTAAAGAGTATGTTCATTAAAACTATATAGGGAGGTGTATCCCTGCCTCATTTGAGATAGGGATCGCCAGCTGGCATACCTTATTCAATTTGATGCAGGGAGTCAGCAGCATGGAATTAAATAAAGTGATTGAGACAGATGAAAACCCAAAGATGATTGAAATTTACCTGGAGCAGGCATGGCAAAGTGCTTTTTGTTACGCATTAGCGGTAGAGGAACCAAAGCATGAATGGCAAGGAGCTAAATTACTCATGACCATTATTGCTGGTAATGATTCTACTTTACAGGCTATGAAAGCTGCAGTTGATACCGGGAGTGGTGGTTTGTCCTTTGGGCAAGGGAAGAAAGATTTAACTGACTATAAATTTTCCCAAGAATTCCGTATGTACTCTGATAAAGGGAAGTACTCAAAGTTCCCAATCACCATTAATCAAAACCGAAAAGCGGTCGCAATTGTTCATGATGACCTGCTTGGAAACGGGGATTATATTCTTTCGTTCGATGCAGATCCTGGAGAAGGGCTACGACAAATTTTAGGTGGCGGAAAGTATGGGCTTAACATTCTACCTGAATGGAAAGATATTATTCTAAATGAGTTCTTAAGAAGAGGTTGTATTGAGGAATTCAAATTTTATTATGATTCCGCCCTTTTTCCTGACGGATTTTCCATCTATAAACTGAATTTTAGTGAGGAAACTGGAGAGCAGGAAGCGGATGATATTATTTCTGGAATGATTTCAAGTGGGATGCTGAAGTTTCCTAAGACAGGAACTGGTCAGGCAGTGGAATCCATAGAAGATTTGACACAGTATATGACAACCTTCATGGATGATATGGTCACAAAGGTAAGCAATAAAGTTACTCCGGGCCATGACCCAATGACAGACTCTATACACCCGCAAATCTCAACTTATAAGCGGGAACTTTTTCCTGTCCAGTCTCATGTTACTACCGCGATCGCTAAAGTTTTGAAAAAGCAGAAGGTAGCTTTAATACAAGGTGAAATGAGCACGGGTAAATCAACCATGATGACAGCAATTCCTGATGTAGTTGCTGCTATGTCAAATAAAAAAGGGTATTTTGCTTGTCTAATGTGTCCCCCAAGCCTAACAAAAAAATGGCCGGAGGAAATAAAAGAAATTTTACCTCATGCTGATGTAAGAGTTATTGAACGGACAGAGCAACTCATTGAGTTTCATCGTAAATGGACCAGTCAAGGAAGGCCTAAGCCATTGAAACCAACATTCTTTGTCATTTCCTTTACAACAATGAGGGGCGATTGTGCGATGGTTCCTGCAGTTCGTTTTGATTATAAGAAAACGGTACTTCAAAGTGAGTCAAACTCCTTACCATATCGTTTTGGATACTATTGTCCAAGCTGCGGTAATGCACACCAGGTTATTGAATCTACTGCAGTGGAAACCAATGAGGATGGAGAGGAAGAAGAGGTTCAGAATAAACGGAGGATGGATGAAGATGAATTTGGAACAAGCAGGCGACTTCATAATTCAAAAAATCCAGCCAATGCTTTTTGTTCTGAATGCGGTGAAAGTTTATGGACCAAGAAGGTACCTACTAGATACCAATCAATAAAAGACTGGTTTAAGTACGAAAGGCAGATTGAACATGCTTTAAAGCAGAATCAGCCTTTGGTCCAACAAATTCAGCTCTCTCAACCTGAGATTCCTAAGAAAGTCGGGAATCCAAGGAGAATCGCTTCTATTGAATACATCCGAAGGAAAATGAGATGGTTTTTTGATATTACTATCTGTGATGAAATCCATATGCTGAAATCTGGCATGTCAGCCCAGGGAAATTCACTAGGGAGCCTTGCAGCTGCTTCAAAGAAGCTTATAGGTGGTACAGGAACCCTTTTTGGAGGCAAGGCCGAGGATATCTACTATACACTTTGGCGCTTATTCCCACACCTTATGGTTGAGAACGGATACGCTTTCAATGAAGTTCGGAAGTGGAATGAAGAGTATGGAAACATTGAAACGACTATTTACAATCAGGACGATAAAGGCGAGTACAGCAACAAGCAATCGCGAGGAGGCACCAGGAGAACAGAAAAGGTTCTTCCCGGTATATCACCATTTGTGTTCTCAAAGTTTCTTGTCCAAAACAGTGTGCTTGTCCGCTTAACAGATGTATGGCCAGACCCTGTGGAGTTGATCAATGTTCCTACAATTCTTGTAGATTTAGACGAGGATTTAAAGAAGCATTATAACAACATGGTATCTACATTTGAATCAGCTATCGATGGACGAGATGACGGGCATAAGCTTTATCTTCCATTGACTCAAACAGGCATCGCATATCCAGATAACCCTTTCACCTATCCCCCATTCTCTATCAAAACAGAAGATGGGGACCGAGATTTAATTTGGAGCCCAGATGAATTTCCTAAAGAGCGAATACTTAACAAGGAAAAGAAGCTCCAGGAAATCATTAAGGGTGAGATAGAGGAAGGCAGGAAAAGTATTGTCTATGTTCGAGATACAGGTTCCAGTGTAGAAGGCAGAGATGTAAGGCCGCGTTTACAACACATTCTTGAGCAGGTTGGAGCAAAGGTTTGTATCTTAGACACTTCTACCACGGCCACAAATAAGCGTAGTGAATGGCTAAAAAAGAAGATAGAAAAAGAGGGATACGATGTTTGTATTGTGTCACAGGAGCTTGTACAGGTAGGTCTTGACCTATTATGTACACCTACCCTCATTTTTGTGCGAAACGTTCATCATTGAAAAGATGATGCACTGTCAAACAGAAGTTTCTATATCAATAGCAACACAGAGCTGACAGGAGAACTTTTATTCTGAGAAGTGGAATGACGGAGTAACGTCCTGAAACGCTTCCCCTAAAGCTACGACGTGCATTGAAAGAGGTGTTCATTTCTTTGTACGAGGCTCGTTAAAGTCTGCAGAAGTAAGCCGTAAATTCATTCCTATGAATGAAATACGAAAAGGCGCTGGAGGCAGTGTCCGTTTATGATATGCCGGGGGTCATAAAAAACTAGATATGGCGAGAATGTGTGGGAACACTGACGAACTTGCGAATGTACGGCTCCTGAAGGGACCATATAGAAATTGTATGGCACGCAATAAATGCGTGGTATCTGTGGTTTAGTACGATTGAAGATTAGGAAAAACCATATGTAGTTATAGGCTACATCAAGGATACGGGGTTAAAGCAAGCGCCTAAGTCTAGGTCTGATAGGAATAAAGGAACGTTGGAAGCTATGGAGGTGGAGGGAACACACCCGTCGAAGCATTACAAGGGAATTCATAACCTTGTTTAACCATAGTGAAAGTAGTGGCACGACCGTTGAAGTCCTTGTAATGAGGACGGAGGAACAGCCACAAGTCGTATCTAATTAAATTGAAACCTCACACTTCATGGATTCTTGTAAGACTTAAAAGGTCACAGATCCAGAAAGGAGTGTGATAGACCATGAGATTCAATTTGGAGAACAAAGCAAGGAAAAATGCTAACCTTCGCCATGCAGAGTATTACGATATGCAAAGCGAATTTGATGCACTATACCAAGATAGTAAAGATGGTAAGAGCTTCAAGAATTTAATGAAACTCATAACATCTGATAATAACATCATACTAGCCTATCGGAATATCAAAAGAAACACTGGTAGTCCGACACCTGGCACTGATGGAATCACTATCAAGGATATAGAGAAAATTGAGACTAATGAATTTCTTACAATGGTTAAAAAACGATTTAATTTCTACAACCCAAGAAAGGTAAGAAGAGTAGATATTCCTAAAAGCAACGGTAAAACAAGACCTCTTGGAATACCGTCAATATGGGATAGAATCGCTCAACAGTGTATCTTGCAGGTAATGGAACCAATTTGTGAAGCTAAGTTCAATAGACACAGCTACGGTTTCCGACCATTCCGCTCAACCGAACAAGCCTTTGCTGATGTTTCACATCGGGTCAATAGTAGTAACATGCAATATGTTGTTGATATTGATATAGAAGGATTTTTCGATAACGTGAATCATACAAAGCTGATGCGCCAAATATGGTCACTAGGAATACAAGATAAACAGCTATTGGTCATAATCAGACGGATGCTAAAAGCTCCAATCGTTATGCCCGATGGTAAAATCACTTACCCAACAAAAGGCACTCCGCAAGGTGGGATTCTTTCACCTTTACTAGCGAACATCAACCTGAATGAATTTGATTGGTGGATCGCTAACCAATGGGAAGAAAGAAATCTAAAAGAAATTACGCCGCAATACCGCAAAGATGGCAGAAGAAATCGTAAAAACGAAAATGTGAAGCTGAGGAAATCGACCAACCTTAAAGAAATTTACCTTGTAAGATATGCAGACGACTTTAAGATTTCCTGTCAAACCAGAAAGGAAGCAGTCAAAACATATCATGCAGCTAAATTATGGTTGGAAGAAAGATTGAAACTAACCATTTCAAGCGAAAAATCAAGAATCACCAACCTCAAAAGAGAACCAAGTGAATTCTTAGGTTTCACTTTCCGAATGGCTCAAAAGGGAAAAAGAGCATCAGGCGAAACAAAATTTGTCATTAGCTCTAACGTCTCACCAAAAGCCATAAAACGAATCCATAACCAACTGCGCGACCAAATTAAGAAAATTCAAAAGGCAAACAGAGGATATACAGCCCTAGCTGAAATGAACAAATACAACAGTATGGTAAACGGTATTCACAACTATTACCGATTAGCATCAAATGTTGCAGGTGACTTCGGTACACTAGGGGGTCACATCCTAATAACCTTATATAACAGGTTGGATGGGCTTAGTAAGAAAGGGAAATACGAAGGAAAACATAAAGGTATTCTCGCATATATGGAATCATCCAGTATGAGATACTACCGTAAATATCCCATCCTCCCCATTTCTTATGTACAACACAAAAGTCCAATGAATGCCAAAGTCTCGATTAACAAGTATACAAAAGAAGGTAGATTAGGAATACACAAAAATCAGTCAATCATTCCTGAATGGAAATTAAAGTGGTTGCGAGAGAATCCTGTAGTAAACAAAAGGGTATCCATTGAATTTGCAGATAATAGAATATCCAAATTCATTGCCCAGGGAGGGAAATGTGCCATCACTGGAATCGAATTAGACCTCGAAACCATGCAATGTCACCACATCAACCCCTACCACAAAACAAAGGATGATTCGTATAAAAACCTTACAATCGTAAGCTATGAAGTCCACGCACTAATCCATGCAACCAACCCTGAAATTATTAAGAAATATCAAAAGGCTCTGAAATTGAATGATGAGCAACTAGAAAAGCTTAATAAATTAAGGAAGAAAGCGGGAAATGACACAATCTAAATCCTAATCACCTAATATTTTAGGAAAAACAAACTATCCAAATTAAATTGTTGTGAGGAAAACAGATATTTTATTAGATACGAGGGAACGCCGTATGTGTTGAAAGGCACAAGTACGGTGTGGATCGGGGGAAAAGATGGAGATTACCTCAAAGTCTTACCTATCGATATTACCAATTTAGTTGGAGCTTATTCACGATTAATCAAGCTGCTAGAAGAGCATGGCGGATCGGACAAACGGAAGAGTGTCGTCTTTATTACTTAGCCGTGCGCCCATAAGGTGCATTAATGAATCGGGAATGACACCCCGTAGGAATGAATCCAATTTTCCTATCACCGGTCACTTACTTTTATTGGGAAACTAATAAGGGGACTGTAGCATGTGATTAAAGAGCAAGTCATCTAGTTGTCAAGATGCGACTGAGCTTTGGTGAAATGTTGTAAATGAGGATGAAAGCTAGACTGCTTGAAGAATAGCCTGAGCAGCCCTTATAGAAGGCATAGGCGCAAGACAATTACAAGGAGCGTCTATGGAATGTGACACATGAGGTTAGGCTAGACTCATGCGATGTAGGATTCCACATTCCGGCAAACTCAATCAGAGAGTAAAAGGCGAAAGTTCCATCCGACATTACAACATGTCATGTCATTAATGTAACTAAATGGGGATTACCTAAACGGGAATGCCTTTAGAACGGCTATTGGTTATAGACCTGAATATCCCGCATGGTAACGGAGCCTTCGTAGTAGTCCGAAATAGGGAAAGCCTATTACATGGCGAAGGAAGGCAGTTTACCAGTCCAATAAGAATATGGGGAGGTTCGAGAGGAACCATGAGAAATCCAGAAGTACTATTGGGTAACCTGAAAAAGCATTCGAGTGATGAGAATTATAAGTATCAGCAGTTATACAGGAACCTTTACAATAGGGAACTTTTGCTCTTGGCTTATCAGAATATAAGTGGAAATGCAGGAGCTATGACTCCAGGTATTGACTGTAAGACTGTCAGTGAAATGAGCCTGGAGAGATTAGAACAGCTAATAGCTAGACTTAAAAACTCTTCCTATCAGCCTAATCCTGTCAGACGTACACATATTCCGAAGAAAAATGGTGGAAAAAGACCATTAGGATTGCCGTCAGCAGATGACAAGGTAGTTCAAGAAGCAGTCAGAATGATGCTTGAAGCAATCTATGAAGGAAGCTTTACTGATACATCACATGGATTTAGGCCTAACCTTAGTTGCCACACCGCACTATCTCATCTAAAAGCAAACTTCACTGGTACAAAGTGGTTTGTTGAAGGAGATATAAAGGGGTTCTTTGATAATATTGATCATCACATCTTAGTTAATCTTTTGAGAAAAAGAGTTAGGGACGAGCGTTTCATCGACCTAATCTGGAAGTTCCTTAGAGCAGGGTATGTGGAGGATTGGAAATGGAATAAGACATATAGTGGTGCACCTCAAGGGGGTATCATTAGTCCGATTCTTTCTAACGTCTACCTCAATGAATTAGACAAATTTATGATTAGATTTGCTAACTCATTCAACACAGGTATCGAGAGGAAAAAGTTTCGTCCTTACTTGAATGCTCAGCAGAATGTCCTTAGAAATAAAAAGAAGTTAAGAGAGAAAGCTCACTTGATGAATGATGATGAAAAGATACAAATCAAGGAGAAAATCAGACACTACGAAAATGAATGGCGATCCATGCCTGCTATGGATCCTATGGATTCTAACTACAGAAGAATTCAGTATGTTCGATATGCTGATGATTTTATAGTCGGAGTTATTGGTAGTAAATCGGATGCGGAATCGGTAAAGCAGGAAATAACAAACTTCCTTTATAGCGAGCTAAAACTTGAACTTTCACAAGATAAGACACTTATCACACATAACACCAAAGAAGCAACATTCTTAGGATATGAGATAACCGTCTATCAACCATCAGCTGATAGTAAGAAATACAGCGGACTTATAAAACTAGAAATGCCTAGAGAAAGCTGGGTTAAAAAACTTCAACAATATCAGGCTATCGAAATGACACAAAAAAGATGGAAGTCAACTCACAGGGCATATCTTGTACCCCTTGAAGACATCGAAATAGTAAGCACGTATAATGCTGAAATTCGCGGTCTCTACAATTACTACAAACTTGCAGTAAATGTCGGGTACGAAATGCACAAATTCTACTTCTTCATGAAGTGGAGCTTTCTGAAAACTATGGCTAATAAATATCGTTCAAAGGTCTCTGAGCAACATAGAAAATATCACTGCAATGGTAGACTTATCATTCGCTATGAAACTAAAAAGGGACTAAAAGAGCGAGCATTCTATGATGAAGGGTTCAAACGGAACAAGTCTCTTGTATCCGCTGGAAACTCGAACATCGATAGATTAGCCGATACGTTTAACTTTAATAGTATAAATAGCTTTGGTAGCAGGCTTAAAGCGAAGGTTTGTGAAGCATGTGGGGCGACTAATAAGTCTCTACAAATGCATCACACTAAGCGCCTTAAGGATTTGAAGGGGAAAAATCTCACTCGAATTGAATTTCTGATGATTGCGAGAAACAGAAAAACAGTTGCAGTTTGTGAAGATTGCCATCTTAAATATCATCACGGCAACCACAAACACTAACAAATTCAGGGGTAAATGGAGAGCCGTATACATTGAGAAGTGTACGTACGGTTCGGAGGGGAGTACGGAGAAACCTACTTGCGTAAGCAAATAAGGCGCTCCGTGCTTACCCTACTATAAAGAAACTTTCCAAGAACAAATGGCTACCTTGATAGCTCAGAAGAATAAAGCTGCCGGTGCCATAAATGGAGAAGTAAGTTCAGATGGGCTTAATGCAATGTTGGGAGATGAAGGAGACCTGCAGTCCATGCTGATTGAGTCCATTAAAAAAGGAAAAGTGCTTAAGGGCTCTACCGAGGAATGGACGGCAGAAGCTTCTGATCGTGCAAGAGAAATCTTAGCAAGTATCGGAAAGAAAAAGAAAATGGGCAAATCACCAAAAGAACAATTTATTGCCTGGGTTAATCAGCAAGTTTCCGCGGATTCCTCTAAAAACGTCCTTATCCGGAAAGCGGCAACGATTACACGCCATATTGCAGATGGCAAGGTCAATGGGTTTATGTTTACCAATCAAATCCTGGAAGTAGATTTAGTAGAAGCTTTTGGATTCGATTGTATTCAAGATGGGGAAATCGTGGCTTACTTAACGGAATATGAAAGAGCAAAATTTGCAGAAACAGCTGAGCAAATATCAATATTCGAAGTTAATGTTGAAAAAAATACAAAAACAAAGAAGAAGCGAACAGCCGCGGTAAGTGGGCAGCTGGCGTTTGATCTTTTTTAGGAGGAGGCACTTATGTCAATTTTAATAACTTGGGATTGGGCTGTTTATTTTTATTGGTTTCTTGAAAGTTATTTTTATGTACGGGTAGAGGAAATAAAGGTTTTACATTACACCGTGGATGATGACTATTCATTTTCTAGCGAGGATTGTACAAACTTGGCAGAAATTATTCCTATAACAACTGCGAAGTCTACAGCGAATGCGGTAGAGGAACCATTAATTCTAAAACCAGCATTAAATGAGGAATCAGAAGAATTATTTATACAGATTGAAAAAGAGATAACAGCTGTTGATGAAGGTGATATTTGTCACCTCCAATATGAATCTGGTGAATTACTATTAGGTGGTGTCAGCCAAGAAGCAGAACAAGAAGAAATTTTCGTTTCTGAATGGATAGAGGACGACGACCTGGATGAAGATTGTATTCATATGAATGACTTAATGATTGAACAGGCAACACCCTCACAAAATGGTTTTGAATCATTTGCCTCTGCAAAAATTATGGATTGCCTAGAAGGTGCACAACAATGGGTAGTTTCTGTAGTTGGTATTGAAGAAAACTATATCCATATTTCAGACGGAAAAAGGCTTTGGGTAAATGTGGGGGAAAAAGCAAAAAAAATAGGCAATGGGGATATTCTCATTCTAGATGTAGTAAGGACTGGTAAGGAAATCAGTGTACAAAACCTAGTAAGAGTTGAAGCATCTGTGTCAGAGGAGTACATGATTCCAGATGAAGAGCATCTTATTCAAGACGATAGAGTACTAGCAATATAAGAACTCCAAAAGAGCGACTTTTGTCGCCTTTTGGTCCAAGCCTGGGTGCAAAACCTTGGTTTGGACCAAAAGAATAATTCTTTTGGTAATAAAGACCCTCATATTTTACATTTTTAGATAAGATAATCAGATTTTCGACACTTTTCGACAGAGAGGATGAGTCTATTGTAATATAATAATGGCAGTTTTAGTTTTACTTGGAAATGTTTTCATTAATAGCTTTTTTTATCCAAAATATAGAGATTGAGAATATATGGAGATTTATAAAGGATTTTAAATTAAGGCTTAGCTACAATAAATGAGAGGAGATTTATCCAATGATAATTCAACGGTTAGGCGAAAAGCAAATTATAGAAATAAAGCAAGAAATTAAGAAAAAACAAATTGGACTAAATAAACTGCATATCAATTTCAGGTTTGTCAAAGGGGAGTTATACATCAATGCGATGGGGGTAGAAGGAATACCTCAAACAGAAGAATATTATGAATCAATTGAAGATAACCTAACCTATGTAGATTTAGCCTGGTTGACCCCACTAAGTAACCATTTAAATGTAAACCTGGATGCTTCTATAGCAGTTAACCCGGATGGATCCTTTGAACATAATAGTATTGATTTAGAATTACATACAGCTCTTCCAAGTGAAGTTCAAGATAATCATAGAATACTAAGTTATATTACGCCACTGTTTAAGAAACTAATTCCATTTAGAGCGTTTCTTACCCAGATTGAATTTGGATGGCATAATTACCGATTAAGCAATATTCGATTTAAGTTGAACTTGGATGGTAAAAAGGTTAATACCATTTTAAGCAATGAGCAAACTGTTAACACACAGGTTCTTGGTCAATGGCTATCTTCTCTTTCTCAAGTGCTGGATTACAATCAAGGAAGGTACAAGCACTTAGTGGACCTTCCAATCATTAATGGCCGAATTAGTACAGCAACTTTTGAAACGGGCCTTTGCTTCCGCTTTGATGGAAAAGGGAAAAGAAGATGGTCTTAAAATTTCGTTTCCTATTACTACTCTTTGCTTTAGTGATTTTGATACCCTCTGCTGCAAGCGCAAGTCCGTTGCAGCAGGGTAACGGTATCACATTAAATGAACAGCTCAATGTTTGGTCTACAAATCTAAATAATACTGCACCAAAAATATCCTTTTTGTTCTCTGCCATATTTACAATAATGTTTCTATTTGGAGTGGTTAGGCTAGGTTACTCAATTGTTACTAAGACTGGCCAGGTGATGAAAGGATCCACCGGGCTTTTAATCTGGGTTCCAATCACTTTCTTTTTCATCAGAATTTTAATACTATTATTATTTACAACAAATAGTGAAAATGTTACACTACTCGCAAGTGATTTTATTCAGTTAATCTCTGCTGCCAGTCACTCTACTGTTGATTGGATGATATCAATTGGATTAGTATTTTATCTACTTTATCGCTTGATAAAACATCCTGAATTCGGCAGGTGGAGCAAAAGAATGTGGGTCTTTGCTGGCGGATTAACCTTATTGACGTTTATTTCTCCAATTGTATTAGGTGCTGTATAACAAGCTATTAGGAAAAGGGTGAATGCCATGTTAAAACTTGTAATAGATAATAGTAAAAAGCAAGTAAATCCTGCAGCGGTATCATGCCGGACATCGTGTGACCTATTTGATGAACTTACAGAAACTTGTTCGATCAGTCAAAACGTAAATGTCGATAGTTCTTACGAGGCAGCAAGGTGCGGCTTTTTCTTATCTAGAGATATAATGGCCTCTCCCCCGCTAAACAATAATCATATTGGCTTTAAATTCTCACTAATAGAAGAAGAAGCTGATTATTTATTGGACGATCCGAATGTGTTTCATGAATTAATCGGAAAGCCGGTACAAAAGGAAAAGTATACATATCCAAATGAGCCTGACTTTCCAGCTCAAAGAGAAGACGCCAGATGGTATGTATCTTCTTGTGGTACTTACGGTTGCTGGATAGTCAATTTGTGCAAAAAACCATTGCTACATCCAAAAAGCCTTGAAAATGCAGTAAAAGGCTGGACTTCAAAAGTATATAAGTCCCCAATTCCACTGCACGATCACAAATCTTCTCTCACATTGGCCTCCAAAGTCGCGTGGATAATAGACGCAGAAGGATACGGGCAGTATGGATTACTAATTAATGGCCAAATTTCTTCAATTTCCTCTCCTAAACCGGTAAATTGGACGAAGTGATATTGATAATTATGCAAAAGTATTGATATAATTAAATCAAACAAAATATATAAAGGGACCACCCTGTTGTAAATGCATACTTCTACTTGTATGCACTTTTACAGCAGGGTTTTTTTATGTAGGAGGGGAGATAGTGAACAGAGATACCATTATGGTGATACATGAAAAGTCACCGTTTCAGGATGGGTTGGTTAAGCTAATTGATCTGAAGTTTGGACATTTGTTCAAAGTTATTAAAACGGAGACTAGTAAATTACAACTTTATGAAAATGGTTGTGTTCCCAAACTAATTATTCTCGAGAAAGTAATTAATCCAAAGACAGTTGAGTTTCTTATCAAAATGAGGAATATGGGTTCCAAATTAATTTTAGTTACCTTAGATGCTTCAGAAATAACTGAATTAGAGTTAAACCTTTTTAACGCGTTTCTTGTTAAGAATATGCGTACTTTAGAAATGCTGAAAGTCATGGAAGATTTACTGGATTATAAAGAAAGCTATGTGCACCCAGACTTTGGTGATATATTTTTGAAGAAGTTAATAAACGCCTAATTAAATTGGAAAAATATATAAGAAAATACTTGTTTTTAGTGTAATATATGTTATATTTATTTGTAATTCAAACACTAGATATGAGGGATTTTTAATGAGAAAAACTGTCGCAATTTTCGGAGGATCTCAAGAGGCTACGTACAAGCGAATAGGACAAAAAAATAACGTAAATATTATCTTCCATAGTGGTAAAACAAGAAACGGAGGTAACAAAAAGGAGTTCAAAACGCTAGTAAAGAAGGCAGATTGTGTAGTCGTATTACTAGGGGCAGTTGGACACGTAAGTATGGATATTATAAAAGAAGTTTGTAAAGATCTTGGTAAAGATGTGCTTTATCATAATGGGTTTGGTGCTTCTGGCGCTATTCAAAGGTGTGTAGAACACTTAAACACCGCAGCTTAAGAGGAGACATGACTAGTATGATTTCAGTAAATGTTAAAGAGCTAACTCAAGGAGAATTATTGTTGATTGAAACTTTGCGGAATCTTGAAGATCCTGATGAGTTGGTTCGCGCCTGTTGTGATGTTCAATCAATCAATATCAAGAATTGCTTGTTAAATATAGCTGCAGAAAAACTTAAAGGCATTTGTTGAATAAATGATTAACCGGAGGATTTGCTAATGTCTGATAAAAGTGGGAAAAAGGCTTACATAGTTTTAGGGGTTTTATTAGGAGCCTTAATCATTACCGGATGTGGTAGTCAAGAAATTATGCCTGGAACAGAATTTAATGATAACCATAAAGCATTTTCAAATACGGCTTAACTTAATAAAAATATAGCTTATTCTTCGTATATTAGGGGGGAGAGAAAATTGGATCAGCTTCAGTATCAAAAGAAAATTATAAGAGAGGAATATGGAGACCTAAAAAAGCCGACTGAAGAAGAAACAGTTAAAAAAGAATCCCTTATTTCCAGGCCAAAAAGGAGTAATAATCAATTTCTTTTTAGGAAGGGAGGAAGGGTCTGATGGGGAAAGCACTCATTTGCGCTGAAAAGCCCAGTCAAGCAAAAGCGCTTGCTGCTCCATTTCCTAATAAGAATATGAAAACACATATAGCCATTGCACCTTGTGTCATGTTCCCCGAAGGTGCAGTGGTTATTTGGGCTGTGGGACATATTCTAGAACTTTATCGTCCTGAAGACTACTCAAAAGCGTACCAGGAATGGAGTTTAGATAACTTGCCTATTATTCCAAAAGAGTACAAGTTAAAGGTTATTGAAAGTAAAAGAAGCATTTTCAATAATTTTAAGAAGTTCTTAAAGGACCCCGACATTTCAGTTATCATACATGCTGCTGATCCTGGAATTGAGGGATGTTTATTATTAGATGAGATTTTCTACTATTTGAATAATAGAAAGCCAGTAAAAAGATTGTGGACTAGTAGCCTGACCAAAGATAGTGTGGTTGAAGCATTTCGTAGCATGAAGGACAATAGGCATTATCAGCATTATTATTATGCGGGATTAGCCCGACAAAGAGCCGATTGGTTAGTGGGCATGTCTGCTAGCCGAGCCTTAACTTGTCTGCTTAATCAAAAAGGAATTGAAAAAACATTTAGTGCGGGACGAGTACAGACCGCCTTAATGAGTATTATTTATCAGCGTGAAAAGGAAATTGAGAACTTTATTAGTAAACCATATTTCGACCTAATCGGTGAATTTCAATTTGGAGAGGCCAAATTAAATGCCAAATGGTTTAGTAATGAATCAGAGCACATCTTTGACATGGATGAAGATATGCTTGAAGCCTTTTCTAAGTATTGTCAAAGTCAACCAGCTATTGTTAATACCATTAAAAAAGAAGAAAAAAAGAAACGACCTCCTATGTTCTACAACTTATCTTCCCTTCAAATGCATGCTAATCGTTTATATGGAATGACTCCCGCTAATGTTTTAGGTTTTGCTCAAGCATTATATGATAAATCCCTGATTACATATCCACGTTCCGACAGTCAGCACTTAACTCCTGGGGAAGCAGCTTGGATGCCAGTCATAATAAAAAATTTGGGAGAGCTGGAGAGCTATCAAGATTTAATAAAGGGAGCAACTCGAGATATTTCTCAAGATAAAAGATATGTGGATTCTGAAAAAGTAAGTGATCATTATGCAATCATATTGACGGAAGAAAAGGTAAACCCGCTTACTTTGCCAAAAGGGGAACAACAAATATATGACCTAATTGCTAAATCCATTATTGCCGCACACTATCAAGACTACATATACGATACTACTGGAATCATTATTACGGTTGCAGATAAATTTGGTTTTAGAAGCAGCGGGACCCTTGTTAAAGAAGAAGGGTGGAAAAAGATATATATGGGCCTTTCGACAAATTCGGGGGAGGAAGAGAACCAGTTACCAGATATAAAAGAAGGGGAAGTCGGAACAATGCTTTCAGGCCAAATTAAAGCTGGATCAACAAATCCCCCTTCTCGTTTTTCACTAGGAGACTTGATCAAAATTATGTGTAATCCCGCCCCATATTGCGCTGATAAAGAAGATTTTAAGAACTCTGAGTTGCAGCTGGGAACGGAAGCAACCAGGAGCGGCATCGTATCTATTATCACCAAGCGGTATGTAAATGTAAGCAAAAACCTAGTTTATATGCTGCCCGAGGGCCGTGTCTTAATTGAAGCATTAGGGGAAAACAACTATCTAACTTCTGTATTAACCAGCGGTAGGATGGAACGTTATCTAAAACAAATCCAAAAAGGAGAAGGTTCTGTTTCCTCCTTCGTTAAGAGAACGGAAGACATAACGAAAGAAATAGTTGAAAAACTTATTAAGGATGCCGCTTCTTGGAATTTTGTTGAATATGCCAAAGATATTCAAAAAGCTGAAGAAGTAGGTCTATGTAAAAAGTGCGGTGCACCAGTTTTAGAGCGTGAAACGTTTTACAGTTGTAGCAACTTTAAAAAGACAAACTGTGATTTCAGAATAAGCAAGGTTGTCGCGGGAAAACCGATCAGTAAGGAGAACATAAAGAAATTGTTTACTACTGGTCAAACCTCTTTAATAAAGGGATTTAAAAGTCAGAAGAAACCAGATAAAATGTTCGAAGCCTTTTTAGGTTGGGATGAGGATAAAAACAAACTTATATTTAAATTTCCGCAATAAAGAGAATAGGAGGAATAAAAATGAATTCAGCCCTGCTTCACAATGGCCAAATTATTACCGCAGCTGAGTACAATCCAGATAAGAATGGCCAACGAATTAGATGCATTGATAAAAGTTGTCATACCGACCTAATTTTTGTTCCTGGAACAGATTCATCTGTGCCTTACTTTAAAACAACCGGCAAGAACGATCATTCAAAACACAATGAAAAATGCGGATTTTATAGAATATTAACTTTTGAGGAAAGTATAAAAAAGGTAGAAGAATATCAATCTGACTTAATGGAGAAAGGCATAAAAGAAACCCTAATTCGGCTAAATTTAAAAAAATTAGATCCTGATTATGTTGCAAGAACAGTTGAAAAAGAGGAGAGTATAAAAAAGGCGAAAGATCCAAATGAGGTAAAAGTGAAGCAGGAAAGCAAGACGCCTAACAGTATTGGTACTTTAAAGGCTATAGTTAAACTCCTTACTTCATATGAACCAGATACTTTGGCAACAATATTGGTTAGCATTAATGGGCGAAAAATTCCTCTTTCCCAGATTGTCATTAGCCATGATAAAGCACATGAATTAGCATGGTACGACCGAGCAGACCCTAACCTTAGTTATTTTGTATACGGGGTTATCCAGAATGTTGTAAGAAGAGAGTCAGTGTATTATATTAACTTCGAGCCAATTAATGGGGTGGTTTTTAGTTTGGTTATATTCTCAAAATACTTTAAACACTTCACTTATAAAGATGAACAACTTATAGGAAGAAAAGTTTTAGCTTACGGTTCCCGATTAAAAAAGAATGAGTATAAGGGAAAAAATACGTCAGAACTTGTAATAAAATCAAATCAATACATAGAATTCTTAGGAAAGAACTAAATAGCTTATAGAGGTAGATGAAATTATGAATTATCCAATGGTAATAAGAAGAGAGCCTTTGTTTACAGGCTGGTTAATCGTTGTTTTCGCATTATTATTTTATAAATTACTTACACTACACCTTATTATAGGGCTGGCTATGGGAGCAATTTTTGCTGGTATATTATACTTAATGCTACAACACAAAATCATTGTTAAAGATGATCATTTTATTTACAAAGATTTTTCGCGAAACCGTGTTCAGTACCAGGAAATAAATAAAATATTTTTAAGGGTAGACAAGCACTATGGTAACAATAATTTAAGAAAATTTTGGATTGATGTAATCTTGACTGATGGTAATCAATTCTGTATTCCTTCCTACCTATTTACAAACGAAGAAATCTAAAGATTTTTTCAATGTGGCTCTAAGTAAAAACACTGATATTATAATCAATTCGAGTTTAATCGACTATATTTCCTCTAAGCAAACAAGTATAAAAAAGATAGGAAGCATACTTATAATGACCTTGTTTACATTAATGGTGATATTTTATTTGGTTAATGCTAATTAGTGTTCTAACAATCACATTTGGTTCAAGACATCTAGTGTTTCCCCAATAATAAAAGTGAAGAAATTCTTCACATTTTTAAGTATAATTGGAGTTATTGTCTTAGGGCATTAATTCTAGAGGCATATATACAGGGGGCAACCATGGAAAAAACAACTGAAGTTTTTATAGACTTTGATTTCGACAAAATTTATGACTATAAAGAAATGCCAGATAAGAATAGCGGTCGATGTGATAACTGCAATAGTGCTCACTTCAAGAGTTCAGTGGGTGAAGGTAAATTTATTAGAGAATGCTCAAGTTGTGGATTAAAGAAGTCAATTTAATTTATTAAACGTATACTTATTAATTTTAGTCCATATGAACCCTTGGCACTTTAGCCAGGGGTTCAATTTTTATCCCCAAAACGGCTCCCTATTCATATTATTGAACTACTAAATGATATTTGTGGCTGTCATAATGAATATATCAATAAAACAGTGCTATTATTTGAATATTTCAATAAAATGCCAGTTTAGCATGACAATTCTACTATAATGATAGATGTATCTATAGATAAACAAGGAGGGTTAGAAAGGAAATATTTTAAATTTATGATTAAGGATGTGTTTGCAGAATGAAAAAGTGGTTAAAGCCTGGTTTTTCAATTTTTCTAGCAAGTTTATTAGTTTTGAGTTTGGCTCTTCCTGGATATGCTGCAGGGAAAGATGGTAAAAGTAAAACTAGCAATTTAGCTTTAGAAAAAATAAGTGAAATGCCTAAAGAAAAAAAACAAAGGGTTGAAGCAGCTCTTGATAATCCTAGCTTCAAAAACCGATCTGAACTATCAAAATCAGAAGCTGGTTTAGTAAATAAGGTTACTAAGTCACCTTCTACTTACCTAAAAGATGCAGATATTGTTAAGGATGAATCTGTTTTAATTTACGGAACAGAAAATCCAAATGTTGTAGTTTCGAATACAGATGGTTATGTTGAAGTGATTGAAAAAGTAGACGAAAACTCCTTTACTATAAATGGAGAGGTACATAAAATACAAGTCACTTCAGAAGAAGATCAAGTGAAGAATAAAGAAGAAGAACAAAATGCTATCGAAGCATATAGCAGTAGCAGTTGGGTTTCAGGTGGTAATCCAGGAGGTAATTGGTCTGTTATATGGTCAGGGTGGCGAAATCTTCATTTTGAGAACACTATAGGGACTTACACAGTAGGTGCCCTTGCAACAATTATTGGTCTGTTTACTTTACCAGTATTAACCTCTGCAATGATAGGCATTGCTTCAATCTTGTTAGGTTCTATATATACAAACTCGAGCGCAGCGCGACTTTACCAAATCAACTACAAACATCAATATCCGATTTACAAAAGAGAATATTATCAAGCTTATGCAGTTTGGGAAGGTAAGCAAATATATTTGGGTTACAAAAATATTTATTATCATAGAACTCCAGGTGTTTAAAAACCTAAGCTGATAAAATATGGGAGAGGAAACCCTTTCCCATATTTTTAATAATTTGAATATTAATACCAATAGAATCCACTTTTTATGCTACAATTTAGAAATACAACTGGGGAGGAGATTTTAACATGTATGTTTACGCAGTGTTAGTATTTCTAGCCTATTTAATTACGTACTTTATTTTAAAAAATAAGCTTGATATTAAAAGTAACGAAGGAAAATTACACCTTAATAAAACACATAAAATTACTGAAATAATAGTTGCTGCAATTGCATTAATAATTTTATTTTTAATTGGCTTTGTATTTGAATATGGTTTAAAACCACATTATCCTGTTGTTATCCTTTCAGCTATTTTGCTTGTTCGTGCATTGTTTGAAAGAAAGTATTTGAAGGAATCTAAACGGCATATCTTAAGCATTTTAACTAGTTCAGCGTTATTTATTATGTTTATAGGGATTGAATTATTTTTTATATAAAACTGCTTTTGATAAACACTAATTATAAAGAGGCTGGGACAGAACTAAATTGTCCGTTGTTAAAGCCGAATGATTTCTATTTTAAAAAGTAATAAAAATAAAAAAAACGAACTATTACGAAACTCTAAATCAGAATTTCGAATAATAGTTCGTTTTTTTCTTTGGTCGAAATGCTTTTGTCCCAGCCCCTTAATCTTTATCTTTTTCCACCGGTCTATACTTACCCTCTGAAAGTTTCTCAACTAAATTAAACTCGATCAACTTCTTCAAGGATAAATTACAGTAAGCAGCTGCATCGTATTTATCTCTTCCTACTTTAAGTCCTATCTCAGATGGTCCTACACCTGACTGCTTTTCTTTGTATAACTCACATAACGCTTTAAGGATATTCTTATCTTTTTCAGTAATTTGTTTTTTGGACTGTTGTGACAAAATATACCTCCCTAGATATGGTTATAAAGGAAAAGTAAAACAATAAGGGCTTATAAATCAAGTCATTTAGCAGATCTACATCAAATTGGGGAGGTTCGACTTACAACCTTTCCAATATATTCAAAAGGAAATATAATGATATCTAGTTAAAAATTATAAATCTTTCCAAAGGAGTGTTAAGAATGAGTAACAGAAATAGCAAATACGAACCGCTACAAAATTTTTTAAAGTCCCAAAAGACCAAGAGTACTAAAATGACCTTTTAGAGGTGGAAGACATTCTTGGATTCACACTCCCAAAATCAGCCTATGAACGTGAAGCATGGTGGGATAGATCTGACACACACTCAGTCCTTCGCTTGGAAAAATGCTGATTTTATTGCAAAACCAAACTTGAAAGAAAAAAAGGTAGAGTTTATTAAGCACATAGAAGATTAGTTTTATAAAATAAGCTTCGTTAATTAGGCTACAATCACAAATAACAGTAGGGGCGAACAATGATTAGAATAAAAAGTATAAATGAATTTAATGAATATAGAAAAAATAAAATTGGTTATTTCCTTATAGAGGATAAACCAACGAAAATTAAAACATTACATAATGTAAGTTGTCCTCATATTAACATTAGATTTTTTGAACAAAAGGTCATCAATAATCAAGAAAAGAATGGAAGTTACTACTGGTGCGGAGGTTTTAAGGGAATCATAAGTGAAGAGGGCATACGTGAGTGCCTAGTTTGTAAGAAGTAATTATGCGACTACATACATCTTCAACGAAATGATCCCCTTAAATGGTATAAAAGTAGAAGACACAAAAATCATCCAGAAGAAACTGCGCAATTTAAAGAATTTTTTTAAATACGCGAATCCGATAAGAGGCAAATTTTAAGAACAGCTACCAAACAAGGTAGCTTCTTTTTTTGAGCAAGGGTATGTCTGGAATACGTATACCAGTAGCAATTGTATATTTAGATCTATATTATCATAATAATTTAGACTAAAAGATGGTGGTGATTATTAGTTTCTCTGTAGTTCGAACTAGATACATTGGTACTATTAGTACTATATCAATAAAGGTTTATGTTAAAATTAAATTATAATGGTAAATATTAGGTATTTCATTTTCGTAAATACACGAATTGCTTGTTCTAATTAGTCAAAAAAAACTATGCCATATTCAATGTAAAATGTGAAATCCTGGAACTCAAATATAAAATTATTAGTAGGTGATTTAATTGAATTTTGGTCAAGTATTAAAACTACATAGGATCAAGCTCAAAATGACTCAGGCAGAAGTAGCTTCAGATATATGCTCAATTCCTCATTTAAGTAAAATAGAGAATGGTTCTAAGGAAGTAAATAAAGAAACACTTTTTCTTTTGCTGAAAAAGGTTGGTCTTAAATATGAGGATATAATAATAGACCAAAAGTTAGCTGTGGAAAAAATTAAACATTTGTCAAAAGAAATTTATTTCTGCAATTATAATGAGGCAAAAACTATATTAGATAATATTCGTCTTAAAGAAGAGCAGTACGTTAGTTATGGTCTTGGACCAAAAATATATTTGGAAATGTGTAGATACTTTATTCATGAAAATAATATCGAGTCGGCAAATAAATATTATAAATTATTAACAAAAATGAAAAAATCCCTATTACCAGAAGAATTAGAATCCTTAACATTTATACAAGGGCTTTTAGCTTTAAAACAAGGTAACTTGATAGAATCCTTAAGGTATTTCAATAAATGCTTGGATTATAACTCCTTAGACCAGGGTGATGTACAATATTATTTTGGGCTTGTAAGTGGTAGGACCGGAAACTTTGGTGAAGCTATAGAGGCAGCGATTAAAGCAAAGGGATTATTCATGCAGACTTACAACTATAAGCGAATTAACCACGTAAAGTTACTACTTGGAATAACATTAGCGGAATTAGGGACTTACAATAAAGCAGAGTTATATTTTAAAGAAGTAATTTATAACTCGAAGATATTAAAAGATAAAGAAATAGAGTCTATAGCTAGTCATAATTATGGACTTATTTTGAAAAAAAAGGGCGACTATAAGCTAGCTAAAGAAATATTAAATGAAAGTTTAAATTTTCATAAAGATAATAACAAACAAGAGAGATACCTGGATAACCTAACCGAACTGGCTGAAATATATATTATAGAAAAAGAAGATATTAGCAATTCTTTAATTGAAGAAATACTTTTATTATCTGATCTTCACAAGAAAGATGAGTATTTTCATATTTTTTATATCTACAAACTTTTATTAAAAAAAGAATATGAGAAGATGGAGGAATATATCCTCAAAGAAGCGATTCCCTACTTTGAACTACACAATCAAAAAAAACACTTAATATTTTGCTATAGAAAACTAGAAAAATATTGTATAGATAGTTTTACACTCAGTGAAATTAAGAGCTTATTTAAAAATTCAATTTCTTTATTCGAATGAAGACAAATATATCTCTGCCCTAATTAAAATTTTCCCAATATGAAAATTCATAATTTTCTATTATTCTCAAGTTATTAATAGTATTAATATTAAGGAGGGAAAAATTTGCAATTTGAGTTAGAGAATGATGAACACGACCTTTTTAAACATTATGTGACGGTATTACCATTTAATAAAGAATTTGAATTATGTCTTGCTGGACCAGCCAAATTACCGGTTGAAATAGAAGGAGATGTATATGTATTTAACTGGTACACATGGTTCAAACAGCCGCAAGAGAATAATAAATCCTATAAAAAAGTATCTGATCAATACCCTTTTAATAGAATATGTTCTTCTATACTAACCTATGGAGATTTTAAAGATTCAAATGAAGCTTTTGTGAGACTTCATAGTGTCTGCCAAACTGGAGATATATTTCATAGTCAAAAGTGCGATTGTGGGTATCAGTTGAATGCTTCTTTAAAAGAAATAGTAAAAACAGGAACAGGAGCTCTATTTTATATTGGTTATCAAGAGGGTAGGGGTATTGGATTATTCAACAAAAACTTAGCTTATATTTTACAAGAAAGAGGTTTTGATACTGTAGAAGCTAACAATACCTTAGGTTTAGAAGATGATTACAGAGACTACAATGAACCGATAATAATCTTAAAACACCTAAGGACCAAACCAATTTCTCTTCTTACCAATAACCCACTAAAGGTTGAAGCCTTAAAAAAATATGGGGTTACTATTAGCCAAAGAATTCCTCTGTGGGGTGGAGAAAATTCTTTTAATAGTAAATATCTTACTACCAAAAGGGTTAAGAATAATCATTATAAACAGGAGCTGATAGTAAAATGACACTTCTTATTAAAGAAAATGAAACAATCCTTAGACATCGTGGTCCGGTAACAAGTGTGGTTATTAATGAGGAAATTTCTCGCGTTTTTACTGCTGGTTATGATGGAGCAGTTGGAGAATTTAATTTTACGACAGGCGAATTCAAACTATTAGGAGTACATAACCATCTAGTAAATAAAGTGGTTTCAAATGGGAAAACTCTATTAGCAACTTGTTCTTCCGATTACTCAATTATAATTTGGGACGTTGAAAAACAACAAAAGAAGAGTACCTTACTGGGACATAATGATGATGTGGAAGATTTTGTTTTTATTAACCATAACAAAGGTATAAGCACATCCCGCGATAAGAGAATTATAATTTGGAATTTAAACAATGGTTCGATCGAAAGAATTATCTATGGTCATGATAAAGATATTTTATCTATTGCAGCCTTTGAAGACAAATTTGTTACTACAGGAGATGATAAGACCCTTAAACTATGGAGTGTAAAAACTGGGGACTTACTAAAATCTTGGGGCCCTTTTGACGTTGAAACAGATACTTGTGCAATAGATATAAAGAATAAAAGAGCAGTTTTAGGGTGTGATGACGGGGTTATAAGGATTTTTTGCTTAAATTCAGGAGAACTATTAAAAGAGATACATGCACATAAATCGGCAATAA
Organism: Cytobacillus sp. FSL R5-0377; assembly: GCF_038004385.1. NCBI lineage: Bacteria > Bacillati > Bacillota > Bacilli > Caryophanales > Bacillaceae > Cytobacillus > Cytobacillus sp. FSL R5-0377. The sequence goes on along the minus strand of NZ_JBBORA010000002.1, from coordinate 331,796 downwards.
AGAAAGTAGCAGTGTCGCCTGTTAATGGTAATATTTTATCAGCAGCATATGATCAAAAAATATATTTATGGAATTCTAAATCATTTGATATGGAAGTGAGCTTTGAAAATATTAATACTAAATGGGAAAGATCCTTGACTTTCTCTCCTTCCGGTAAATATGTTTTAGCGGGTTCTTTTGATGGTACAGTCATTCTTTGGGATTCGCTAACAGGAAGAAAATTAAAGGAATTTGGAGATATCGACAACTCAGGAAACCCCTGTTTTAACCAGGTTTCTGTGAATGATAACCTACTTGCTACTGTCAGTGATGATGGGTATGTAAGGCTAGGAGACATAAGTTCAAATGATTTTGCAAACAAGTTTGAACCCCAAAGTGGTAGATATCTAATGAATGCTGTCCATTTTACCCAAAATAAAATCTTTACGGGTTCGCATAACCAAAAACTTCATATATTCAACTTAAATCAAAACTGTAACAAAAATTGTACAAAGACATCTCATTCTTGTATTAACCACCATGAAGTCCTTATAAACGAAGGCCCCATTAATATAATTAAGTCTATTGGGTCAGGAGAAGATGAATTAATTTTTATAGGTTGCTATAGCGGCAAAATTATTATTACAGATTCAAACGGAACAAAACGTAATGCTATAAAAATTCATGACGGAGCTGTTAAATCACTAGTGTTGCATCCAAATGAGCAATTTGGTATAAGCTGCTCAGCCGGAGGAGAATTAATCTCATGGGATTTCAATGGAAAGATACTAGATAATTTTATAGGTCATTCAGCCATTATCAATGATATTGATATCGATCCAACCGGAAATTATTTAGCGAGTGTATCACGGGATTTCACCCTTAAAATTTTTGAAATTAATACAGGGAGAATATCTGCGATCTTTGATTTAGGTAATAAATCATTAAAATCTGTGAAGTTTATAGATGAGAAAAATCTAGTTGTGGGAGATTATTGGGGCAACCTTGTAAAAGTTGATCATATTTCAGGATTATCTAAAAAGAAAAGTATTGCTCAAAACGGTATAAGTAGTATAGATGTTTCTAATGGTCATATTGCAGCTAGTTCTTATGATGGCAGTATTTATATCTTGGATACAGAGCTTAATTTAACAAACAGAATTAAGGCTATGGAACAGAAATTTACTAATGATTCTACATGGGAGAGATAGTGATGAAGAAAGTACAAAGAATTGTGGTCTTAATAGTTTTTGTAACATTTCTAAGTGGTGGAGTAAACACGCATAATATAGTTCAGGCGGAGAGTATAAATAGTGATCCTAATGGTCCTATTTGGCCACCTGCACCTGAAGAAATAAGATAGATAATGATTATATATTTTTGAACCCTCCAACTTGTAGACAAAGCCTAGTTACTAGGTCGGTCTACAAGTTTTTTTATTATTACTTGGCAGTTTAATTCACTCTATTTCATAAATTTAAAAATTTTCCCAATTGTTAAAAGTATAAATCTAAATCACAATAAAGTTGTGCTAGCATACAAATTTTTTACAGGGGGTGAAATCATGAAGAGAAAGCCTTTCAAAAAACCAAGTCGTTCAATCGCAGTTGCTGAGAAATAAGAAATGATTCTTTTAACATCTTAAGATTAAAAAACTCGGATGAGATAGGGTTATTACTCTATCTCATTTGATAATTGAGGAGGAGAATTGTGAATATATCTGATAGACTTACTAAATTACTTTATGTTAAAGAACTTGATTTAATCTTATGTGCAGATATTAAAGGGAGACTTCACTATCTTAATAAGGATTTATCCGTAGTAAAGTCATCACCTTCTACTCATTACAATAACATGATTAATGCTATAACTTTTGATAATGGATATGTATTCACCAAAGATATTAGAGGGGTAATAGGAAAGTGGGACTTAGCAACGTTAAAACCACTTGATTTCCATGATGACTATTCTTTGAGAAGTGAGGAATACCTTTTGACACTTGATGAGGAACCATCGCCAAGTCTTTCTAGAGGAATTGGTACTTTTAATGGAAAGTTATACACAAATAATGGGTACTCACAATTTGTCGTCTTAGATCAAGAAACTTTTGAGCCTTTAGATATACTTCCTCCATTCAATGAAAAATCATTTATTGATTGCATATGCACTGAAAACGAAAGTATTCAAGCCATTTCGGAAACTTGTGGAATACTTCATTTAGGTACTATCGATAATCTTAATTTTGATAAAAAAGTTCCTATCGATAGTGGAAATGTTCACATCATAAAATACGACCAGCTGCACAATCGTTTTGTTGCTACTCAGGATTATGGGCTGGACGCTGATAGAAATGTAAGAAATGGAATAGTGACCATAAATCCAGATAACTTAGAGAAAAAGGAATATCATTTCACAACAGACGATGTGGAGTTCCTTTTGTTTTCTGAAGACTACAAAAAGATAATAACTGGTGGTTTTGATGGAAGATTATATATTTATGATAATACAAATGAGGAAATAAAGTTAGTTGATGTTATAGGTCCATTTAGGTACCAATTTGTAAGTGCCACTATAATTCAAAATGAAATTTTCTTATTGATGCAAAGTGGAGAGCTTGTTAAAGTGGATTTTTCCGGAAAAATTTTGTCAAATGCTATCTTTGACTATTCTTGTATTTGGTCTATTGAACAACATCCTGAAGATAAACAAACACTTTACTTAGCTACTGGTAAAGGCGTTAGCATAATAAATTTCGAATCAACTAAATACAATAGTGTGACAGTTAAAAAGATAAAACAAAATGTACATTCCCTTGGTATCACTTTTAGGGTTTGTCCTCTCAAAGCGGGGTCTTATTTAGCTGTCACCAGGGATAATATAGTTTATAAAGCGGATATGGATGGAACAATCATATGGTATAAAGACTTTGGTGACCTTACTAGATATATTTCAATAAATGAAAACTTTGAAACCGCGTTGCTAGGGCTAGAAAATGGAGATGTTTACGAATTAGATGTTTCTACAGGAAGCACATTAAATAAATTAACTTTCAATGCACCAATTTATGTAACAGGTTATAGAACGAATGGAAATAAAATCATTGGTTTAAAAACCGGTGAAATTATTCAATATAATAGCAGCTTTGAAAAACTCAATGCATTTACACTAGATGGATATCCAAAGCGCATTGTCCAAAATGAGAAAAAGGAATTTATTACAGGTACCTTTGGTTTCATTGAAATCGATTTTGATTCGGGAGAATCTAAAAAAGTCTTTACTGAGTTATTATGGAATACCAATGAGAATGGAACAAAGATTAACGATCATGTATTTGTTATTAGTTATGGTAAGCAAATAGGAGCCTATGATTATGCAACTGGTGACATGGTTGACCTGGTTGAACCACTATATGATTATCCTAAAGGATTATATGGTGTTTCATTAGAAGGAGAAGAAATTCTTTTTGTAGGTGGTAATGGAGGGTTTGTAAACATCTATAGAATAGTCGATGGATCACCTATAAAAGTTCGTGAGTTTTATGCTTAGTAATAAGCAGCAACATGACGGAGGACTGAAAATGAATTCGTGCTTTTACGATATAAATTGGATATACATACCAGGGGGCAAAGCCAGAATAGGGAGTTCTTTGGAAGAAATTGAAGAAGCACATGACTATTGGAGGACTCGTTTGTTATCAGATTCATACAAAGATGAATTTAAAAACTGGTTACTCAAGGAATATCCAATAAATGAGGTTTATTTAAAACCCTATAAAATTAGTGATATCCCTGTCACAAATGGATTGTATTTAGAATACTGCGAACAAACTAGTCAGCCTTTCCCAGAAAGTATTTCTGATCAAGTCTTGGGAGGTGGCCATGAAAATCCAGTCTGGGGTGTCACCATCGAAGAGGCTCTAAGTTTCTGTGAATGGTTGAGCTCAACAATCAATAAGAATATTACAATTCCTACTGAAGCTCAGTGGGAATTTGCAGCCAGGGGGGAAACCCGGCGAATATATCCATGGGGAAATAATTTTTCTCAAGAATTTTGTAATACTTATGAATCAAAGATAGAGAAAACCACTCCTGTGCGAAAATACGAAAAAGGAAAATCATATTATGGGCTTTATGATATGGGTGGAAATATTGAGGAATGGGTTCACACCAAATATGATGCATATCCTAATGGGGTTGTTATAGATGATGACCTTTTACAGATTCTCGGAAAGGATTATTTTATCCTAAAAGGGGGTTCCTTTGCTCGAGGTGGAGATTTGTGCAGGGTTGCTAGAAGACACGGGAGACATCCAAATCCCGAATTTCGCTTTACAGGTTTTAGATTAGCTATAAGTCTATAGACTATGGTGGTGAAAAATGTCACAAAATCGCAAAATGAGTTTGCTATTACTAGCAAATATAATTAGTGCCATCGGGAGTGGAATATCAGCTTTTACTATCCCTTGGCTAATTATTAATATGAATGAAGGCGAAAAAATATATGGACTACTTTTCATTTCAGTTACAATAACAATTTTTTTCTTAAGCCCATATATTGGAGTCATAATTGATAATTTTCCTCGAAAAAAAATATTATTATATTGTGAAATCTTGGCAGCTATAATATTTGGTGTATTATTAACTAATTATTTTTTTTCAGGTGAATTCAGTTTATGGATCCTAATAATAATGACGATTGTTAGCTCTTTATATAATGCTATACAGATTCCGACATTAATGGCATTTACCCAGAGTATATTCACTCAAAAAGAATACAAGAAAGTAAATAGTTTAATGGAAGTACAAGGTCAAACAGCCACTTTTTTAAGTGCCGGCCTTGTAGCTTTGCTTTTAGGCAAAGTTGATATATGGTTAATATTTCTATTGGATATTTTCACATTTATCCTAGCATTTTCAATACTGTTATTTATTCCCTACCAAAATAATTCAACCTCTAGAGAAGCTGTTATTAATGAAGATAAACCTATTTTAAAAATGTATAAAGACATAAAAGTAGCATTAAAATATATACGAGAAAATACAGCTCTAATGATTTTCATATTATGTACTTTCCTTCCTTTTATAATGGTCATAACTGGAAATTACATAAATCCTGTGTATGTATATAAAGAGTTAGAAAAAGGTCCAGAAATAGTTGGTTATTCCAGTGTTATATATGCATTAAGCGCTATGACGGGAGGAGTAGTAGTAGCCTATCTATCAAAACGATTCGGTGATTACTCATCGACATATATTACTTATTCTATTTTTATTATTGGAATAGTTGGAATAGTGATGTTTCCTTTCGTATCCGCATTTTTATTAATGAGAGTGTTTGCAGGAGTCGGTAATGCAGGGACTAGAGTCTTGAGAAGAAATATTATGATGGATAAAATCCCTAATGAGATTATGGGGAGAGTTAATAGTTTTATTAACTCCTTCAGTCTTTTAATGCAGTCTATTATAGTTGGATTTTTTAGTTTTTCTATTGGTAGTTTTGGTGCTTCAACCTCCTTTATTACGATTATTTTTATATTATTAATAGGTTTAATTCTTATGATATCCTCTCATCATTACTATAAGAGGAAAAGTTCAGTTTTACAGCATCAAAATAGTGTGGTTCAGCATAAGAACTAATTCATTATAAGGTGGCTATAAATCTATGGGGAACGCTAGAACAATAACAATAAACAGACAGAAAATTATAGAAAATTTCAAAAAAGGCTTAGGTAATACCTCTGTTCTTGAAATAAAAAATAATAATGGAGGAAAAATATTTGCTAAATGCGAATGGGAAAACCCCACAGGGTCAATAAAGGATCGAGCTGCATTAAATATGCTAGAAAAAGTAATAAATGAACATTCGTCAAATAATGAAGAAATGCATATTTTAGAATATAGCGGTGGAAACTTAGCCATTTCCTTAGCTCACCTTTGTAATTTACTTGAATTAAAACTAGATTTGGTCTTAAGCGATTCAACTAGCAATAGTATTATTCAAAAAATCAACCAGTTAGGAGCAAATATACATCTTGTAGATAAAAATCTAGGCTTCTGGGGCGTTATAGAATTTGCTAGAAAACTACATGAAGAAAATGATAAATTTACTTTTTTATATCAACACGAAAATAGCGCAAATATTGAAGCGCATAGAAATGGCACTGGCGAAGAAATTGTTGAATTTATGAAGTTGAATAATATTAGTAAAATTGATGCATGGGTTAGTGCTGCTGGAACAGGAGGAAGTTTAGTAGGCGTATATAAAAAGTTGTCGGAAAAATTAGATGATTTTGAAGTGCATCTTGTAATGCCCGCCGAAGCACCTTACGGTAGTGAAAACCCACCAAGCCCAGGGAAGAGGTTAGCTGGTACTGGAGGGTTTGGGTTAGGCAGAAAACAGAGTTTCTTAAAGAGTATTGAGCACCTCATTAAAGAGCAATCATTATGTTCATATGAGGAGGCTCTTTCAGAGATGAAAGATTTTTATTCTGAAACAGGAATAAAGATAGGAAGTTCGGCCGCTGGAAATTTAAAAGCAGCAAAAAAAATTAGCGAAAAATTAGGAGAGAATTCAACTGTTTTTACCATTTTTCCTGATAGTGGAACTACTGAGGAGTGGGAGACAATATTGGGGGAAAAATTAAATGAGTGATTCACAATATATGAAGTTCGCTATGGAATTAACAAAATACACAGTGGGTCAGACTAGTCCGAACCCAGTGGTTGGAGCAGTATTAGTTAAAAATGGAAGAATTATTGGGGTAGGATCCCACCTGAAAAAAGGTGAACCACATGCCGAAGTACATGCAATAAAGATGGCTGGAGAGGAAGCAAAAGGTGCAACATTATATGTAACCCTTGAACCGTGTTGTCACTACAATAGAACCCCGCCTTGTACAGATTTAATTATAGAAAGTAATATAAAAAAAGTAGTGATTGGAATTTTAGATCCAAATCCACGAGTTAATGGTAAAGGTATAGATAAACTGAGAACAGCTGGGATAGAAGTAGATAGTGGGTACTATGAAAAAGATATATCAGATATAAATAGGTTTTACCTGCACTTTATTAAAAATAAGATACCGTACGTTACCATTAAATCTGCTACTAGCTTAGATGGCAAAATCGCAACAGCTAATTACGAAAGTAAGTGGATCACATCTGAGAAATCAAGGTTGAACAGTCATAGCTATAGAAGTAGTCATGATGCAATACTTGTTGGCGTAAATACAATATTAAAGGACGATCCCTATCTTACAGATAGGGTTAATGGTTTAAATCCTATTAGAATAGTTCTAGATAACAATCTAAGAACCCCTACAGATGCAAAAATAATAAAAGATAACTCTACAAGGACAATAATTTTTATAAGTTCCAAAGTGACTAAAGAAAGAATGGATGAGTATTCAACAAATAACAAGGTGGAAATTATTCAAGTTAATAATCCTAGGATAGTAATCAGAGATGTGCTAGAGAGGTTAGGTAACCTAGGTATAATTTCAATCCTTGTAGAAGGGGGCGGTACAGTTATTGAAAGCTTTTTACAAGAGAAGTTAGTCAATGAGGTAGTTAGTTATATCGCTCCTTTAATTATAGGAGGAGAAAAAGCTCCAACATTTGTAGAAGGGAATGGCTTTAGAACATTAAACAATGCAATAAAGCTTCAATTTAGAAGCATAGAAAGATTGGAAGAAGATATTAAAATTGTTTCAAAAGTAATTTATTAAAAAGATAAATGGGGATAATTCTTATGTTATTTGTATGCAAGAATCACGTTAAACATGCAGTGAATATGTTGAAAACCCCACATGTAAGTTATAACTCTATTTATATAAAGTGTTTATTTTGTAACGCAGAATCGCTATATAAAATTTTTTATTACGACATTGATATAAGCCGAAGAAACAGAACAATTTACAAAAATGTAAAACACCTTAGACAATTAACGAAAAGCGGAGGGGAAATATGAAAGATATTCCTAATTTAGGTGTTGGACTAATGCTAAAAGAAACATCAATGTCTTCATACCTTAAAAACCAAGAAAAGATTGATGAGATTTGTGATATATATGAGATTTTGGTGAGTAAATACTTTTTAGGACAGAATTCCAGCCTGGATGAAATAAAAGGTAAAATTACTAAACCTTTATTACTACACGCCACATGGAGTTCATTAGGTACCGATGAAGAAATAGAAAAAAAAAATTTAGAAGAATTAAGAAATAAATTAAATTCATTAGTCCCGCTATGGTGGAGTGATCACCTGTGCTTCAATGGTGTAAAAGGTATTCAAACAGGCACTCTGCTGCCCCCAATTTTAACTAGTCACTCTAAAGAGATTTTTATAAAAAAAATTAAATTTCTCAAAAAGGAATTCAAAATCCCTTTCTTAATAGAAAATGTACCATTCTTATTTAATCCAATCGGAGAAATAGACTACTTTAGTTTTATAACAGATATAATTTCTGAAACTAATAGTGGAATTGTATTAGGAATTGATAATTTAGTTGAAAGTAAGAAATTCTATAATATTGATCCCTTTAATTTTATAGATAATCTCCCATTGGAAAATATTATACAAATTCATTGCCCTCTTGAAGAAAATAAGAGTACTCAATATGATGAGATTCTGGAATATATTTCTACAAAGAAAGAGATTAAACCTAGGGCTTTAATTTGGCAGCCAAAAGATGAAGTACTGCTGGATTTTAACGATGAAGTTGTAGATAAATTAAAGTGGAGTAAAAATATCTTTTTTGAAGAGAGGGAAAGTATTGGATACAATCATTAATATTCAAAGCTTCATTTCCCATTACCTACGAAATTACGAAATAAGAAAAACATGTAAATTTAAAGAAAAAAGTGTATTATTTTCAAAATTCAACTTCAGTGAGATAGAAATAAAATTATTTAATCAGATAGACTTTATACTCTTAGAGAGACTTGCAAATAAGTTGCAAAAAGAAAGGATAAATAATCTAAAAAACAATTTCCATGAATTCTATAATTACTTGAAAGAACAAAATAAAGAAGATATTTTTAGGAATTTTGTAAATAATGATACGGGAAGTTTAAATCCAGTAAAGGAAATTGATAGGTTTTATACTTATGCCAAAGATTATTTAAATAAAACCGAAAGTACTAAGTATATAAAAGATCTATTAGATTACACCTATAATTTTACATTGGTTTCAAAAAGCAAGTTAACAGATTCTAATAATGTTATAGAATTAGATTTTGCGGCTCCCATATATATAAAAAAACCTTATAAGGTTTTTAGCTTAAATTACGATGTAGAATCTTTTTCGATGAATAATATGTCTAAAGAAAAACCAACTTATCAAAAAACATATAAAATGCTTATTCAAAAGAACTATTTAGAGCCTACCGAAATTCATTTTTTTGAAATAGAAGACGATGACAATTTTTTTGTATTTTTAGAACAAGGCATAACACCAATTGATTTAATACATAAAGCTTATACCTCCGAACAAGGTAATGAGTGGAGAGAACAAATCATTGAATTATACGAGTTAAATGTGATTGGACATTGATACAGGCAAGGAGGGATTTTAGGTGGAATATAGGCTCGTTGGAAATAGTGGATTAGAAATTAGTGAAATAGGGTTAGGTACTTGGCTAACTTTTGGCGGTTCACTAAATGAGAGTGAGGCAACCAATTTAGTTACTGCAGCCATGAATATGGGTATTAATTACTTTGATACTGCAAATGTTTATCCACTAGGTATGCCTTCTAATAATTCAACACTTACAACCCAAGCTGCAGAGATAATATTAGGCAAAGCATTAAAAAGGTTTTCTAGAGATTCATATGTTGTATCGACTAAAGCCTATTTCTCTATGGGAACGGGACCTAACAGAGAAGGGCTATCAAGAAAACATCTAATCGAGCAGTGCAACGAAAGTCTAAGACGGTTAAATTTAGAGTATATAGATATATATTATTGTCATAGATTTGATCCCTACACCCCCATTGAAGAAACTTTAATGGCATTAGATTATCTTATTAGAAGTGGAAAAGTTTTATATGTAGGGGTGTGCAACTGGGACCAAAATCAATTAGCAGAAGCTAATGAAATAATTAAAACTAGAGGACTACACCCAATAATAACCAATCAATTAAAATATAATATGTTTGACAGAGATATCGAAGAGGAATTACTGCCTTTTTGCGAAGAGGTAGGTATAGGAATCACAGCATATTCCCCATTAGCAAATGGAGTATTGTCTGGTAAATATAAATCGTTTCAAAAACCACCTCTTAACTCGAGAGCATCCAGACCCGAAACACAAAGTATGATGCAAAGGTATCTCGAATTGGAATACCTAAGAAAAGTTGAAAAACTTAATGAATTTGCCATTCAAAATGGAATGACTCTACCTCAATTAGCGTTAGCTTGGAATTTAAGAATGAAGAATATTTCTAGCTGCATAGTTGGTGCTACCTCAGCAGAACAATTATCTGAAAACACAAAAGGTTCGGATATCGATTTGTCAGACGAAGACATAAATGAAATTAATTTATTTCTTATGAATGAAAAACAATATATTTAATATAAGTTAGGGGAGAAAGTTAATGATATTGGTTATTTCAGGTAGTTCAAGGAAAAAATCTAATAATAGAGGATTTGCTAAATATATTTTCGAACAATTAGAGAAAAAAGGTGAAAATGTGGCTTATTTTGATCTTTTTGAGAATCCTTTGCCGATATATTCAGACGATATAAATTTATATAAAAATGAAAATGTAGAAAAATTGTATAATCTAGCTTATGACGCAGACGGATTTTATATTTGTACTCCTGAATACCACAATGGAATGAGTGGAGCTCTAAAGAATGCCCTTGATTTCTTAAATAAGGATCAGTTTATTCATAAACCAATCGCTATTTCTTCTGCAGCAGGATCTGGAAAGGGCGGTGTTAATGCATTAAATAACCTTAGGTTAGTACTGAGAGGGCTGCACGGAATAGTCCTCCCACGCCAGCATATATCGGATAAGATATCTTTTGAAAATAACATTTTGGTGAGTGGGCAATGTAAAGAATCAATTAACCAAATAATTGATGATTTAATATTAGAATCAAATATCAGAATGGCATATTCCTAAAAACTTTTTAAATGAAATAATAATAAATTAATACTTAAGTATTATACAACATCATTCAAAAAGCTGACGTGTCCTCCTTATCATTAATATATCTTATAATTATAAGGAGGTTATTGAAATGATAAAGGGGTTATATGAAGCACATCTTCCGGTAAGTAATATTGAAAAGTCTATAATATTTTATGAAAAATTGGGTCTTCAGTTAGCAATAAAATATGAACAAACAGCTTTTTTATGGATAGTTAAAAATGAAAGTTGGCTAGGCTTATGGGAGTGTGAAAAATATAAAAGTCCTTTCCATCCTTCAATAAGACATGTTGCATTTCAGGTGGATTTTAATGATATAAAAAATGCAAAAATTTGGTTAGAAGAACGAGGGGTTAAAATAAAAGGAGAATTTGGATTTGATGCCACCGAACCCATTGTAATGCCAGATCAAGCTCATGCAATGATTTATTTTAATGATCCAGATGGTAATTCGCTAGAATTTATTAGTAAATTGCCGGCAGATCCAGAGAATAAAGCTGACATGTATTTGAGTGAGTGGGAAAAATATAAGTATGGATCAAATAATAAATGAATCTTAGAGCCAGAGATAACTTCAACTCGGTAACAAGAAGAGCGATTGGCAAAACAGAACTCACCCGATCTGCCACTGCTGAGTTTCTTGAGTCATGTACCTATAGAGCGATAAGGCATACATTAAAACAAAAACATGAAATTCTATGACCTGATAAGGAGAAACTTATCAGGTTTTATTTTTTATGAGACAGCTACAGAGTACACATATAATCACTCCAATATTCCTATTCAAACAAATCCATAAGTCTTTTAAGATGATAGTAGAAAAAAATGGAACTAAAAAAAAGTAGGCAGATGGAGCTGATAAGGTTGAAAGTATTAGATGTGAATGAACTGATAACAAGTACTCAACAGATAAGAAATCAACTGAATATATTTAAGGACCAAATAACACAAATTAGAATAGCCATCGAGGAATTAATTTCTCTTGAAGATTCTTTCAAAGGAGAAGGTGGGCGGTCAATACGGACCTATTATCAGGAATGCCATCTGCCCTTTTTACTTTTTTTTGAATCCTGGATTAAAGACTATCAATCATACTTGGACCGACTAGGAAATTCACTCCATGAACTTGAACCTTCACCAACAGGATTCATCCGCCAGGAATTTTTAGAACATGAGCTTGAACAAGGTTTATCAAAAACAATTAGGATAACTACCGAACTAACAAATGAAGCGAATGAGATTATGACGACAGTAAATGATATTGTCCAGCTGCCTCCCTTAAAAGAAGAACAGTTTAAGCAGGACTCAATTCGTGCTTATAATTCTGTGCATGAGACAGTTGAAAATCTTAATATACTTGACTATCAGCAAACAGTTACCTTAGATCCACTTTTAAATGAGTTAAATATCATGGACCAATACATTCAGAAAATGGCTAATATGTTCCAAGGAGCCGGACTCTCCCTCACTAGTTTTCAGGCTAAATCCCTTAACTGGAAGGATTCTCTTGAGGAAATATCGAATCTAAATCCGGAAAGCAAGCAAAGTCTCCTTCATGATATGGCTGAAGGAGCCATTGAGGGGGCTTCTAAAGCTGTAGGAGATACTTGGGAAGGCCTGAAGTCTACCTATGAGCTAGGGCAGAAGATCATGGGGCCATTCAGTCCGCTGTATTTAGGTAGTGAATTGCTGTTTAATCGTGACCAGCTGTTAGAAAACCAAAAGAAGCACCATGAATTTTATTTAAGTATTTTAAATGACCCCATAGGAAAAGTGCGCCAAGCTCTGGATATGCCGAAATACATATGGTCTGCTGTCACTACTGCCTGGAATCGGGATGTTGTAAATGGGGACGCCCAAAGCCGGACATCCTTCTTTACTTATGTTCTGACCTCCCTTGGAATTGGTATTCTCGGGGATAAAGGGATTAGTAAAGCCGGTACAATCGCCAAGACGGTAGGTTCCGCTACTAAGGGAGGTAAGGGACTTTCTTTTCAGACACAAGGACCAGCTCCTGCAATGGTGGGAGGTGCCGCTCACGGTCCAGTACCTTACAATGTACTTTATAACCCCTTGATACAGATCAAGAAGCTAGCAGATAAAGAGTATAGAGCAAAGCCTAATAAAATTGAAAAAGATAATTATTTTGTTGGTACTTTAAAGGGAGAAAAAGTCCACTTAAAAGGCGTAAAAGTAGAAGAGATTATATACACAAAAAGACATCCGGAAGAAACTGCGCAATTAAGAATAACCTTTAATAATTCTGTTAAGAAAAGTTTTCTTAAAACGTTTGCTAACGATCCGATAAGAGTACAATTTCTTCGAAGGGCAGGGTTAGATGATAATGATATTGCCAGAATGAAAGATGGCCTTAATCCAAAGGGATGGCAAGTCCATCATAATTTACCTTTAGACGATGGTGGTACCAATGATTTTACTAACTTGGTATTGATAAAAAATGATCCATATCATAAAGCAGTTACCAATGAACAAAACTCTCTAACAAGAGAATTAACACCTACACAAAGTAAGAGGATTAATTGGCCAATTTTTGAAGATGAGGTTTACCCACCGGAACCTTTTAAATAAAGAAGGGATGAGCAGATATGGCCCAGTGGAAAGAATTGTTGATTGAAATAAAGAAAATTGAAGAGAAATATGGCAGTTCACTAAGGAACCCAGTTACGGATGTAGAGATAAGCAAGTTGCAGCTGGACATTCAGGAGAAATTAGGGAAATTGGAATTACCAAAGTCTTATGTAGACTTTTTGAAAACTGCAAATGGGTTAGACTTTAATGGACTGGTCATTTATGGTGTTGATGTAAATCTACTTGATGACCACGAAGGTGAAGAACTTCAGGGGTTTGTAGAAACTAATAAGATTTGGCATGAAAATGATTGGCAAAAGCAATACATATTTTTTGGGGACTCTGATACAGCCTGGTACTGTTTAGACCTGAAGAAGGAAATATATCATGCACTAGACAAACCCTCCGGAACCCTAATCCAAGCATATGATAGTTTTGACTCCATGTTTAACGAGGCACTACAAACTGCTTTGTTGTAATGACCAAATATGTAAAGAAAAAGCTCTCTTGGAGAGCTTTTTAAATAATGTTCTTACTCATTGTGTACCTTTATAAAGTCGTAAATAGCTTGACTTAACTTCTGAGCTTCTTCACTTAATTGATCATACGTAGAAATATGGTTAATAGCTTTTTTGCAGAAGTCTAATTTATTTACTATGGTTCCTGATTTTGCAGCATAACTACCTCTTCTTTTCCTAGCCCCTACCGGAAAAAGAGAGTTTATAAAGGTACCCAAATGAATGTTATTGTAATCTTCTTGAGTAAAGTCTTTGTTGGTTAAGTGTTCTAGAGTATCGGTCTTTTCATATTCAGCAATGACTTCTCTTATTATGTCTGCTGAGAGTATATTCTCAATTTCTTTACATTCCAAACAATAATATCTTTCTCCTAGGACTTCTTTTAACTTTTCTTGCCGAGGCAGCTTATCATCGCCGTCTTTGTCTGAAATCAGAAAAAGGGTGCTGCAGATTTTTTCAGCGTTCATTGAAGCATGTCCTTCTTCAGCTTCTGTTTCATCTTCATCTAGGAATGACCAATGAGTTATATTACCACCACTATATTCAACAAATGAATAATGAATATCTTCTTTAAAATTCTTTAAACCCGATTGAGATTCTTGAAATACTTTTAGAAAACGTCTTATATAAAACCTGTCTGTGATCCCTTCAACCCATATGGTACAGTTAGATAGAAGAACAGCTGAATTTTTAACCCCAAGCTCCTGTAACACGCTTTTGTCCTCATTACTTACATTTTCTATAGAGAAAGTTGCATCTAGTTCTTCAGTAGGGTTTCCGGAATGTTCTCCTAATTCTTTTTTGAATTTATAGACTGATATCATATCCATATCAAGTGTCATATCTAAAAAATGATTTGAATGGGTTGTAAAGAAAATTTGGTGATGCGCAAATTGCTCATCCATTATAATTTCAATAAATTTTCTCTGCATACCTGGATGTAAATACAGCTCAGGTTCCTCAATAAATAATAGCAAATTTCCCCCCAAAAACTTAAATAACGGGAATGTTAGGATAATTAATGATTGAATACCATCCCCTAATTCAAATATGTTTTTTTCCTTTTCTGCACCTATTTTAACTTTTATTACATCTGAATTCCTATCGGGCGTAAGTGTAACTTCTTGACCATCAAAGAAGCTTACCGACAAGAATTCTTGAAATTTTATCATGTTGTACCTTTGCTGAACACTTCCTAATAACATATCAGTTATTTCATCATATAGATTAAGTCCAGTATGTATTTCTAATGGATTAATTGCTTTTTTAAAGTAATCATTTTTCGTTCTTTCTTTATAAACATCTTTCTCTGAATCGTTTGTATCTACATATCCTCTAAGGCCACGTAAAGTCGGTATATAAACACGTTTAAAATTTATTTTATAACTTGTACTACTAGGGGTTAATTCATCAAATTTTGATTGGTAATCATTTAATAATGCTTTTAATTTAGTAATAACATGATCTCTTGCATTAGCTGCTCCTGCAGCGCTTGATTTTAAAGTTACTGATGATGAACTATTTAGGTTATTTATTTCATGAACTAATATTTGAAATTGCTCAAATAAATCCCTATCTTCCTTCAAATATGGAATTCTTTCTAAATGTTGTATATCACTAATTAAATTGTTTACATTAAGATCACCGATACCCACAATAGAACGTTCTGTTATAGCGCTAATTATTGCATCTATAAAATCTATTAGTAATTTGTAATTCCTCTCAACGTCTATCATTTCTTCTGGAGGTATAAAAGAGAGACTTCCATCGATTGCAAATAATCCTCTAAGGAATCTACTTTTACCTGAATTATTAGATCCTACAAAGATATTGACTTTAGACAAATTATTAATGACATTCAGTTTATAGTCGGAACTTAAATTATCATTAACAACTAGACTTTTTATGTGATATCCCAAATTATTCACCCACTTCCTGTAAATGTTAATCTTATTATAAGATATTTTCCGTAATTTATCGTTAGTGTGAGTACTAATTAAATCTAGGGTTAACATTTTTGTTTCCCCGCGGTGACCTCTAAAACATTTTAGGATTAGTAAGTGTGAGGGGTTCTGCTTAAAATATAGGGTGCTATTATTTTATAAGCTTATATTAGTAAAGACCACATTAATATTAAATCTTATTAATAATATCGGAGTCCTTCCAAGAGTGAGCAGCATTATTCTTCCGTTGCATTTTTCTTTGTAAATAAATCTGGGTCGTCTTGATGTCAGAATGGCCAAGACTTTCCTTTATGGTCAACAAATCCGCGCCCTGGTCAGCACTAATAAGAGCAAAGCCATGTCTGAAGCTATGAGGCGTAATAGGATTTTTACGCATTCTAATAAAATCCAAATCAGCACTATTTATTTTTTTGATTAAATAATTCGATAGATACTTATATCCATATGCTTTTCCCTTTGAAGTTGTAAACAAAGGGGAGTTATCGGAAGGATCGAGTTTAAAATCTAGCCTTCTTCTTTTACGAAACCCCTCTATGGCCTTTAAAACGTTTGGATGAATTAATACCTGGCGCTCCTTTTGACCCTTTCCCATAACTGTAAGCCAGTATTCTCCATCTAAATAAACAAGATCGCAAACTTTTGCATTACAGAGCTCCTGTATACGGAGCCCAGTTGTGGCCAATACTGATATCAATCCGTAAAGGATGGGATGAGTTCTGAAGTAATTGACTAAGCTAATTACCTCCACAGAACTCATCTCTTTATTTGGTCTATCAAAGGATCGAACATTGCTGCTTAACATTTTTTGATGAAGCGGCACCTTAATGTATTGATTTTCGTACAGGAACTTTAAGAACCCTCTCATTACAACTGTTTTTCGACTTAGGGTAGCTACAGAATATTGCTTACCCCCATTCCCAAGTGGAGCTTCCTTCAACCACTCCTGGTATTTCCTCATATTCCGTGGTGTTAGATTCTTCAATAGTCGATACTCTTGAACATCTCTAATTTCGACTTCTAGCAATTCTGCTTGTTCCAGCAGCTGCTGATAGAACAGAAGAAGATCCCTAAGATATTCCCGCTTTGTATTTTCTGTTCGATTTTTCTTCTCATTTAAATCCTTTTTTTGGTGTGCGTAAAAATATATCATTTCGATATCGTTAAAAAGTGAAAAGTTAGCCTCACCGTCTTTATCTATAATATCGCTCATTTTTTTATGTAAGGAATCATCTAAAAGGTATGTTACCAAAGAAGAAATTGTTTGAGCTTTATTTATTAAATCAGGAGTTAATAATTTATTAATTTGTTCAGTATAAACTAATTCACTAGATTTCATATTTTATTTTACCTCCTTTAGATGAAATATATTTATTAACAATTTTATTTAAAACTATTAATTTTATTTAGATTTTATTATAAAAAACCAATTATATAAGGAGTTATTAAGTTATTATCTTACATTTATTATAATACAGATTACGAGAAAAATAGGTTATTTGTCTATATATAATAAGTATTAACTGTTTTATATTTATTTATTATTTTATTACATATTTTATAAATAACTATACAATAGTAGTTTAGTTTGTTATATTCATTTCAAGGAAAGGTTTTCCATCAACCAAGGCTAAGGTTTTAATTGGAGACTTCCCTAACACACTAAAAAATTTTAAGAAGGGCTGATTAGGATGAAAAAAACATTAACATTCCATCTTCCAGCAATTTCGGTTGAAATTAATGGAAGTGAGGGGCAAACTCAGGACGGACTAAGAAAGTTAGGCGAAGAAGCGGTTATTAAACAACTAACAAAAGATTTTCCTCGATACCAATGGTCAATGACAGAAGGAACTGTGATTAAGGATGAAGATGTGGTTTGTGGACGTCCAGTAAAATTGAAATCTTCTGGAGAAGTAGGCGTTATCTATGAAGTAAAACCAGGAACTAAATATCCTGTAAGGATCCTAATAAATGGTGAGAAAGAAATCCAGTGCACCCAGGCGGCGATTGATAAAGTGTCCAAAAAAGCAAGCATCGACAAATTAATTAAAGGGCGTCAAGAATGGGAGAAATCAACAGGGGAATGGCTTGGTGTTCGAACGGGTTATTTTGTTAACGGGCAAGATATTATTCCAGTGGTACTCAATGCGCGAGGTAGGGGCAAAATGAAAGCTTATAAAATCGATCACGAATCGAAGGGAAGTTACTATCATCTTACAGCTTCTAATATTCTAAGACTATTTGACACAAAATTAGAAGCTGAAGATTACGCCTCTATGTTACAAAATCGTTAGTTTATAACGTTTTAAGAGGCAGTTTACACCATAGTTCATAATAACTGTGATGTAAATTGCCTATGGAACTCAAATATCTAAAACCCGATAATAAGAACGCCTTGTTAATTCATCAGAGGACTTCGGATGGTAAAGGAAGAACGCTTATGAAAGAAGAATTTGAATTCATTGATAAACAGGTGCGAGAGGGGAAAGTTAATATAAAAATAACAACTTATTACCTTTCTGATATCAAAGCAGGTCTCAGAATAGAAGTACGGAAACTATCCACAAAAAGGAAATCAACTGCAGAGATTGAATTAGTTTGGGGAGACGATAACATAATTCTAAAAAAGTCCCTAAGAAAAGTGGTTCTTGAAAATCCAAAAACCAAAGAAGTAAACGCATACATTGACGATTTTATAGAATATAGCAAGAAGAAAGGCTTGCTAAAAAACAGTGATACATAATGCTGAAAGGCAAGTATATTGGCAGTGATAAGGTGTGTTCTTTAAATAAAGAATATACATACTTTTTATTTCCTAATGGACCAAATTATTATTATGTATCTAGATTTAATAACCCCAATGCACATTTTGGATGTTTCGACTGTGACTGGTTTCATATCCTTGAAGAAGAGGATTCCCTTCTGAGCCCCCACGCACGAATATAGATCTTGAACAGGGTAAGATTTATAAAGCTAAATTGTTTTGGAGAAGAGCAGGGTATTGTAATATCCTGCTTTCTCACTATTATCTATTGCCTCAAATTACTCACGCTCATTTCTATGAAGATATTGAACTAACTAAATGTAAGGGATGCTTTCCTCTGCACTGGTTCAAGGATTTCAAAGAAGTATCTTATATAATAGAAGAAACAGGTTCAAATCATTCTCCTTTTACCTTTTCAATAGCTTCCGAGGAAAGTTCGGATATTACATTTAAGCAACTCACACCTTTCTAACGGCAGGAGGGATACCTTTGAATATCGTATTTACTTGTCAAATTTGTAATTCTATTGTGGACGATGGAGGGTATATCACAGTAAACGGATCTCTTTATTGGATTGGCATCGTATGTGGATGTGATAATAAAGTTATTAAAGAGTTAGAAACCTCTATAAGAAAAAAACAATTAAAAGTGATTAGGAAATAATCTCCACTTAAAACTTATATAAAAAATTGTATTATAGTATGATTATCTTAGATAGAAAGAATTGATAACCAGCGACATTGCTGGTTTTTTTATAGAAACATTAAAAAGTAAGGTGAAACTTATGGATAAAGAAAGAGAAATGATAACAACAAATGAAGCTGCAGAGATACTTAATGTTAAACCATCAACTATTCATAAATATGTAAAACAAGGTGAATTAAAGCCGGTTTATGAAGATAACTGGCACATTGATAATACTAAATTATTCTACAAAGAAGATGTTGAGGAATTAAAACAGAAAAAGGGAAAGCCAGGAATTACTACTGGAGAAGCTAGCAAATTACTTGGCCTCCATACAGCAACAATTTTTCAATACATTCAACAAGGATTACTTGCTGCCGAGAAAAAGTTATATAAAGGAAGAGAATTTTATTTCATTGCCCCAGAAGAACTTGAGCGATTTAAATCTTTTTATGAGGAACAGAAAAGGAATGAAGGGAAAGATTTTTACGATAAAGATAAAAACTATGCCTGGTACCAGGAGTTTCTTTCTCCGGAAGGTAAAGACAGTAATTTTCTTTTACTAAACGAAGAGTTGCAGCCTTATCTTCAAAGCCAAAATGGAGAGCAAATTCCGTATGAAGAAATAGAAAAAGCAGGTTATAAACCGGTTAAAAAGATTCCGGATATAGGATATAAAACACAGAAAGGCTTTGCTAAATTCCAATTTACAGAATCCCAGGAATTCTATAGAACAATGGGTCTCTTTTACTCTACACTAGGGCCAAAAAACATAAAGGTTTTTTTAGATAAAGAAAACAAGATAACCGTTGAAGTAAAGCCCATTTTAATTAAAGATGATATACCAGGTTACATTTTTTCCTTACTTGAAGAATCTTTGATTGAGGGAGATATTTCGAAGAGATTAGAAGGAGTGTTTATTGACAGTGACTTGGAAGTTCTCGCTATCGCTATCCCTTCTGAACTAAAGAGAAAAATTAAGGAAGATGCTGCTATATCAAAAAATACAATTGAGGAGCTAGTAATTTCAATTTTAGAAGAAAAGTATGGAAGACTACAATAGTAAGGGTGAATTGGAAGTTTAATCCTCCTAAAATAAAGTTAGCCAAAAGAATCTCTCCAAAAAATAGCAAAACTCGCCCCAAAACTGGGCGAGTTTCTTTGTAATAAATACCGGCTCTTATTAAATTAAAGCCCCGTTAGCTTAATAAGAATCACTCCATTATTCTGGGGTAATCGTTTGGTCGAATTAATTAAGCAAATAAAAAGGCAACTCAATAAAGGTTGGCTTATTTTATGAACTGATTATATAATCCGATATCGTTCATTATCCTTAATTACATTTGCATCATTTTTAATTTCTTGTTTCACAACATCTAATTCTTTATTTTTTGCCCAATTTACATGTCCCTCGTGAGGCTCAGTTTTCCCTGTAGTAATAATTAGTTGACCATTTTTCATGTATCCGAAAATCTCGTTAATCTGTTCTTTATTCAGTCCGTCTAAAGTATCCAGAGTTCTTTGCACATCATTACCTACCTCTGTTTGAACTAATGGTATCTCATGGATAATCGCCCAATTTAGATGCCCTTCTTGTGGTTCAGTTCTACTTTCGGTTGCCATTAATCTAGCGTTTTTAACATATCCAAATAATGCTGCTAACCGCTCTTTAAACCCATCGGGGTAGAACATAAGTGCATATTTTTTATCTGTTTCTGATAACCGAGTATTCCACTCAGTTTTAAAGTCTCCGATTGTTAATTCTTCAGGAACTGAATATAGCATAATTGAATGTGGGTCAAATTGAGAGTAATTTGTATTTGAGTCTTTATACTTTTCAAATAAATTCTCATCGACTTTCTTTCTATCCCATTTTTGCGTTCTCCAATAATATTCATACACTTTTTCCTTATCCCAAGGTATATTCCCTGCGGGACTTTGATGTTCATGACCAAAACCTAAAGCGTGTCCAAATTCATGTAGTACAGTCCGCGAGTATTCTTCATCTGAAGTGTTTAGGTCAAACCATCCAAAATTCATGGTGGGATTACTTTTCGGGGTTGAAAGACAGTCGGTTCCTATATACGAATATGAACCCGCACCTTTTCTAAAAGAAATCCTTATCTGGGCATCTTCTTTATAATTTCCAAAGTCAAAATGAATGTTTGCATAGTTTTCCCACTCTTTAGCAAATTGTATCACCTTGTCTTGAATATGCTTTTCTCCTTCTAAAAAGCTAACTTTAAGTGTTTGTCCGGGTTTCCAAAACTTATTGCGCTGACCCCATAATTCTAATGTATCATTACTAGATATTGGTGTTTCTAATAAATCGTTATTAGGTATTGACAAAACTGTACAGAATTTAAAATTCTCCATTAACAGGGCCCTTTCTCAAATGTTTTTATTTTTATTATTTTGTCCTGGTATGGCTTTTATTATTGTTTAATCCTATCCCTTATTTAAATAACGTTATAAAAAGTTAAATCTAAAAAAAGGTTTTTTGTTTACAGCTATTCGAATGAAAATAAGAAAAGTCCTTATTGAACTAACCTGCCACGCTTGTTCAACTTGCAATATAAATAAAATAAATGGTAAAATAAACTAAATTTAATAAATTAATGGGAAGGCCCCAATCAGCGAATTTAAATGGCTGTATTGGGGTCTTTTTGTATTGGGGGGATCGTATGTTTGCTTGTGAAAAGAAACGTGAGGAGGAGCAAAAAAAGAGATTAGTTGAGAAAGTTCTATCCTATCAATACCAAGGGGAGGTTTATATATTAACCCATGGACGAATATGGAAATCACTTGTTTTAAAATATTTTAAAAAAGTTGATAGTGGAGAATTATCTATTGAGCAACTTTTACAATTACTAGAAGAAAAAGGTGGGGTAAAGTATGGCCAAAGCTATAAATTAGTCAGATACCCGATAGAAGAATGTTTGAACTACATAGCTAAATTATCAAAGAAAAAATAGATAATTAGGTTTGCTAGGAGGGAAAGGGTATAACTAAAATACAGATAACCAAAATCATGTTAATCGTTTCAACTGCTTTAATTTTAATCTCCTGTTCTGCCCCAAGTCTTACCTATGAAGATGCACCAAAGTTTGAAATAAAACACACAAATGATGATACACATGACCAATTCTTCGATAGTATTATATACCCAGAGTATGAAGAAAACGGAAATTTCGAGACAGAAACCAATCTAAAACCAATTAATAATACTGAATCCGCAACTAGAAGGAAAGTGACAGTAACTTCCATAACTGACGGTGATACCATTCGTTATTTCGATCCTCTACTAAACAAAGAGGTAACTGGAAGATTTCTGGGAATAAACGCACCTGAAGCAACGAAAACTGTTGAAAAGTTTGGACCTGAAGCCACAGCCTTTTTAACCAATCTAATAATGGGTAAAGAAATTGAGATTGAAAGTGATCCCAATGCTGATATTACGGATAAATATGGGAGGTACTTAATTCACGCCTTTATTAGTGGAAAAAGTATACAACAAGTTCTTATATTAGAAGGATTAGAAGGATTAGTAAGGGTCGCTTATTTATATGATGAATACAACTATACCGATCTATATCTTGCAGCGGAAAAAAAAGCAAAAGAATCCGGGCAAAATATTTGGAGTATCCCTGGGTATGTAAATAAAAGTAATGGTTTTGACATGGATATTGTATCAGAAGATATGAAGGAAAGCATTGTAGAAAAAGTAGGAGAACTCATGAATATATTTAAATAGAAAAGAGGGCGTGATATGAGAGAACTCAAGATAAATCTGATGAATCTAGATGAGTCAAATAATCAGGAGATTATAATTGAGATAAAAGGAAAGTCCAAAAGTGAAATTGAATTGACTTTGCAAGCCATTGAAGTTCTAATTCATTCTGTTGAGGATACTTGTAGGGAAGATCCAGAATGTTACAAAGAAGCTACTACAAGAATAAAATTTGCTTTAAAAAGTACAGATGAATGGGTGAGTTAAAAGAATATATAGGGAAATATTGATACAGCTAGAAATTTATAGTGAAATTTTTCTGTAAGTATTTTTTTCTATTAATTTTTTTGCAGTCTCTTGAAGACTAGCGGGAACGCTTAAAAGTTACGGCCTTTGTGGTCGATGGAACATTACTTTATTTGTAATGTCTTTCTATCGCCCAAAGGTCGTTTTTTTGTGCAAATTTTCAAGACAAAAAACGAAAGGGTGAGGTATTGCATTATTAAGTATACAATTCCTGTTCTGCTTTAGACATGATACATATAAATATTCCTTTACCATTTACATGACAATTTATATCGACATGAAAAGGTATTTTCTACTAAAATCAGTCCTCCGGGTATGTTTCCTTTTCATAATCAACAACGGAGAAGCTAGCAAGCCATTCAGCTTATGTTTGAGCAAAAGGTTATATTTAATAATCGTAAAGGCAAATGTTCTCAGTATCAAAAAATAAAAGTGGCCGAAGACTTCTTAATAAAAGGGAAGTCCAAAGATAGAAAAGTGGCATAACAAGTACTTTCTTGAAAGCGAAGACTTTGTTACAGATGCACCCTGTACTTTAATATTTCATTCATAGAGGCCCACAGAGTAAAGGGTATTTGAGAAGAACTGGGGCAAGAAATTCAACGTACAGTTTCCCCTGAATGGACAGAGAACCATGCTTCATAAACATCTAGGTAATTTTTCTAAAAACATAGTATTTGAGACTAAGTAGGCAGTTTGACTATTTCAAAAGTTTATTAAATAGCGGCCGATGCATAATGTGCGGATTACCATTAAAATCAACTAGACCTTAATATAATTTAGAACGGGTTTATCTTTCTTGTCCCTTCAGAAAAATAGTGTAACAAATAAATACTATCTCCTATGCTTTCTTTGTAAAGTATTCTTTTAGCCCCTCCCCAAGTAGGTTGAATGTAAAAATAGTGAAAGACATAAATAATGCTGTCCATAAAGGAATCCAGATTGCTGTTTTTATGAATAACAATGAGTCACTCAAAAGGATTGGCCAGTTATTAGAATTGTTAAACCAAACCCAACTCCCAGTTTCATTTTGTTTAATGACATGTGTAATAAATATGTCTGCGAATCCGAGTTGTGCCAATAATAACATGTTTCTACCTATGTCAAATGTGAAGTGTACAATAATTTGCTTTCTAACTGGAAACAAAAAGTATTTTAAAAATAGTTTAATTGGCCGTGTGCCTATGACAATACCAGATGTAACGTATTCCTTCTTTCTCACCTGAGCAAAGAGTTCCTTTTTGATTAAAGCAGCATTCCCAACCTCGATAAAAGCAATTAATATGATCATTAATAAGAGCCGAGAGCTAGAGTATAATACAAAGGGAATAAAGGAAATTAGTAAGACTACAATAAATGTGGGTACGTATGTAAATAACCTATTCCAGAGTATTAGAATGTTATATATATACTTATCCCTAGAAGCCAAGAAACCTAGCGGAATTGAAATTAAATAACGAATAATAGAAATAAATAAAATAAAGCCCAGCGTTTCTTTTGCCCCCAGAATTAAGACACTAAGAAGATCCCTCCCCTCCTTATCTGTCCCAATTATAAATTTATCAGAGGGTGGTAGAGGAGGAACTAAAAGATTATTATTACTATCTTTTATAAAATGTTTCTTATCTAGATTATCTTGTACAAAGGGCAAATACGGACCTATGAATGATAAAAATAATAATACTATAAGGAAGGCGATACCTATAAGGAGTATTGGGTTTAACTTATTCATCAAGATTCTCCTTTATCTTTTAAAAGTCCTATCTAATTTAAATGATTTAAACATAAGTAAATTGAGTTTTAATGACCTACTATTTATTAAGTGATTTATTAATTGAATAAAACAGGAACTAATAGTCATAGTTATTAAGAAGAAAAAAAGATATCCTATCGTTAATTTCATATTATTATCTTTTAAAGCAATCATAAGTTGATAACCAGCACCGTTATATGCTGACAGCAACTCTATAATTGGGAGACTTGACAGAATGATAATAAATACTTTTTGGAAATTAGAGGTAATTATAAACAAGCAATTCATGAGTATGTGTCGATGAACTATCCAGAGTCTTCTTGTACCTTTCGCTGCAGCTGTTCTTACATAGTGGTTATCTTCTTCATCTTTTATGCATGTATAGACAATCTTTGATAAATAGAAAATTGGATATATACTAAGTGCTATCATTGGTAAAATTACGTTATACCAATTTTCATGTCCGTACAAATCTATCTTTATTAACCCAGAATTAGTAATAGAAAAAATCAAATATTGCAAGACAATTAAAATAAAAAAGTCTGGTATAGATATAAAAAATATATTTAAAATTCTATTACCTATTGTTAAAAATCTTTTTTCGAAGTAATAATTTATTAAACCTTTTAGCATACCAATTATTAAGCAAATAATGAAAGTTGGAATAATTATTTTAAGGCTCCTTAAAGAGTATCTTTTTACATGATCAAGCACTAGTATACCCGTGTTTGGATCTCCCCCTAATGTTCGTTCAAATATTAATTGATATATTGTACTTTTGATATTGTTAAAATAAACTTTCCAATTGAATGACCACTCCATTTTATAATCAACAATATATACCTCGAGTCCTGTAGGAGTTAGTACTAGAACTATTAAAAGTATTGCAACAGAAGAAAAAATTACTATATTTCTTATTAAGTTCTGAAGTAACTTCATTAACTTCCCCCTATTTTTAAATAATATAGCTCCTACAAATATACTCTTCCAAATATATTACAATAACTCCCGTAATTCAATAAATATACCAAAAATACTGAAAATTGGTAATAATCCGTTGACATTATATCTTCATTGTTTTACCATTTAATCACAGATGAAATTCACACCTAGAATAATAACCTATTAGGGAGGAATTAATATGACTAAGGAAATGTTTACTCTTGATTTAAATGTAACTGTTCTAGAGCCAGAGAAGGTTCAAGATCCCCAAGCAGTTTCAGGAACTTTAGGATGCACAACATTAGGTTGTCCAGAAACTGGTGTGTGCTCTACTAATTATTGTAATGTATCTTGGAACCCACCTTGCCCTACTACATAAGTTACTTTTAAAAAATTTAAAAAAAGAACCCGGAGCCCTTTATTTATTATAAAGGGCTGTTTAAATCATTAAGAATAATGATTTGAATTTTATAACTAATAAATAGAATAAGTATTATTTACATATTAAGAAGTCAATACAATAAATAAAAAGCAGGTATTTTAATATGAATAAATTAAACTTCTCTAGTTCATTTAGTGTAGGTAATTTCTTTATGCTTAGAAGTCCTCTCTTTCCATTACAATCTTTCATCGAATTAAATAAAAAATTAAATAGCTTGCATGATAATGAACTATTATTTATTGATGATCTTATCATTGAATTAAAGAATAATAGAATTTTTATGGAATCAATACTTATTTCAAGTAAAAATTTATATAAAGCTCTTATAAATTTTAATAGTGAGACAAACAAAAAGAAAAAAAAACAAATATTCTCCAGTGTTATCAAATATATAAATAGGATTTCTACTCGTTCAACTCCTTTTGGAATAAATGCTGGTTTCGTTATGGGTGAATTCTCAGATTCATCATCTTTAAATATTGGGGAGATTGAGAGCCATAGTACGAGAATTAGACCTGATATGGAATGGTTATTAGGAGTTGTTAAAATTCTAGATGAAAACATTTTATATTTAAAAAATATAAATGTTCAAACAAATAATATGATTTATAAAAAATATAATAAAGTTCATTTACCTTATGTAACTTCATATGGGCAGAAAAAAGAAGGGAAATACTCACTTGAAGGTAATACAATCTCCCAAAACCCTTTGATCCTTTTTATTCTTGAAGAATTAAAGGTAAGAATGAGTCTTGAGACAATAGCACATAAAGTAAGAGATGAGTTTGAAGGGGCGGAACTAGAAAACATATATGGACTGTTAGTAGAACTTATAAAAGCTGAATATATACTAACCGAACTCAGACCTCAATTAACAGCGGCTCATCCCTTAGATAACTTAATTAAAGTCTTAAGTGGATGTAATCCGCCTACTAGCTCAGTCCCGGGTCAAATATACAAAACGTTGGTTGATTTGGAACTACTTATGAGAAAGTATGATAAATTATCAATTGGTCAAGGCATAGAGTTATTAGAAGAGATTGAAATTTTGATGAAATCGTTATTAGATCATGGTAACGATTATTATCAAATTGATTTAAGGATAAATGAAAAAGCTCCAATGAAATTAAATGAACAATTAAAAGAGGATATCTTAATAGCTGCAGATATTCTTGAAAGGTTACATACAAGTAATAATTCGTTTTCTCATTTGGAATTATATAGAGAAGAATTCATAGATTTGTACGGAGAAAAGAGTGAGGTTCCTTTACTAGAATTATTAGACGAAGATATAGGATTAGGTGCTCCATTAACATATGAATATCCGGTTAGTAAGAAAAGATCTAGGTTTCCAGCTGCTAATAAAAATAAAGTAAATCCAATACTAATAGACTTGTTTAATAAAGCTGTTTTTAGCAATGAATTTGAGATTAATTTAACTGATAAAGATATAATGAAGTTCAATGAAGATTTTCAGCCGAAAAAGCCACTGTCATTAGAGTTAACATTTTCAATTATGGCGAATTCAGAATCCCATGTTGATAGTGGAGATTACAAGTTAATTATGTTTGGTGGGGGACATTTAGGCTCGAATGGTGCTGGTAATTCAATTGGCCGTTTTTACGACATGTTACCTCAGAAATATAAAAAAGATATAAAAAAACTTGGACAAATAGTTGAATCCAGGATAGATGAAAAAGAGGTACTAATTAGTGAAATTGTTTACAATCCGAGAAAAGGGAAATCTACAAACTTAGTTATTACTCCTAATATACACAATTATGAAATATCATTAGGCACTATTGGCTCAAAGGAATCTAAAAACATTCCACTAGATGATATCTTAGTTGGTTGTACTGATGAGGGGTTTTATCTTCGTTCTAAAAAACATAATAAGAGAATTAAAGCTTTAAAATTAAATGTACTCAACCCCAGTTTTGCTTCACATAATATTTATCGTTTTTTATATGAAGTTGGAATGGAGAATGAAATAATAGAGAGAGACATTAACTGGGGCCCATATAACTACATGCTCTATACACCTAGAGTTACTTATAAAAATATAGTAATACTACAGGCAAAATGGAGGATTAACAATGCAGTTTTAGACTTAGATAATAAAAATAACAACTTCAAAATATGGAAAACGGGGTTCTTGAAATGGAAAGAAAAATTAAGTTTGCCGCGATTTGTATACCTAGCGGAAACAGATAATAGGCTGCTCCTTGATTTAGAGGAGGATTTATCTTTACTAATTTTACATAGAAGACTTAGGCAGATAACCACAGATAAGTTGACTTTAGTGGAATATGGAAGTGAACAATTGAAATCACCTATTTCTAATAAAAACAGTATCTTCCAAGGTGAGTGTGACTGCTAAACTAAAGTAGACAGTTTTTGCTAGATAAGATGAAACACTTATTTACCCTAATATACCAGTAAAATATATAGCTCCTCCATTGTATGATGATGGTTTGATTCTTAAATCATTGGAGGGCTGAGAAAAGGTGGATAAGTGGGAAATGTATATGGAAATTCAGCAGTTACTCAAGAAAGGTTTTAGTAAATCCAAAGTAGCAGATAAACTGGGGGTATCCAGGGCAACTGTATATCGGCATCTTAAGAGATCTCCTTCGGAGATGGCAGAATGGGTTGAATCTTTACAAACAAGAAAGAAAAAGTTGGATCCTTATAAAGAGTTAATCTTGAATTGGTTAAGGGAACATCCTGATCTTTCAGCAGCACAAGTAGAAGATTGGTTGATGGAAAGGTATAAGGAACAACTTGAAGTGGGTGAAAGCACAGTCCGTGCTTACGTAAGGGAGCTAAGAGTTGAATATAAAATAGCTAAGGAATCTTCACCAAGGGATTATGAAGCAATACCTGATTCACCAATGGGGGAACAGGTCCAAGTTGACTTTGGGCACACCAAGCAGAAAACGTCTGATAATAAAGAAGTAAAGCTGAACTTTATTGCCTTTGTGCTATCTAACTCGAGATACAAATATAAAGAGTGGTTAGATCGCCCCTTTACAACTCAAGATGTCATTCAAGCTCATGAAAATGCTTTTCAATGGTTTTGTGGGATCCCAGGAGAACTCGTGTATGATCAGGATAGCTTAATTGTGGTGAGCGAGAATGGCGGAGATCTCATTTTAACGAAAGAGTTTCAGCACTATAAGCAAACTCGAAATTTAAACCTTCGGGTTTGTAGGAAAGCCGATCCAGAAAGCAAAGGGAAAATAGAGAACGTTGTAGGATTTATTAAGTACAATTTCGCCAAGTATAGAGTGTTCAATAATATTGATTCTTGGAATGAGCAAGGATGGGAATGGCTAAATCGTACAGGTAATCGAAAAATCCACAACACAACAAAAAAAAGACCGGTCGAAGTGTTCTCCTTGGAAAAGCAACACTTAAGACCAGTCTCAGGAAACATTAATTTCCTAAACAATCATGAAAATAGTATAACAAGAAGCATCCATAAGGACAATACCATACGGTATTTATCCAATAGGTACTCCCTTCCACTTGGAACTTTTCATAAGCATGAAATGGTCTCAATAAAAGAAACAAAAGACAGAGAACTATTAATCTATAACTCTGAGACAGGAGAACTCCTGGCCAAACATCAGATTCCGGATGGTAAAGGACAATTAATTAAAGACAGAAAGCATACAAGAGATCGCTCAAAAGGAATCGATACATTTATTGATACTGTGGCAAAACGATTCGAAGAAACAGAAACGGCCTACGATTACTTGGATAAACTTCGTGAGAAGTACCCACGGTATATTCGTGATCAGTTACAAATGATACTAAAAGAAACAAAACAAAATAACGAGCAGCTTCTAACAGCAGCCCTCTCGGAATGTATCAAGAGAAACTTATATAGTGCAACAGATTTCAGCGATATCATTTTATACCTCAAGCGACAACGACAGGTTCATGATACAACAAACGACAAAGCTGAGACTGTTTCACCATTAAATAGCATATCCGGTTGGATAATAGAAACAGAAGCACAAAAGAGAAATGTAGATGCCTATACGGTTTTACTGGAAGAAGGTGATCAAAGTTGAATCAGCTTCAGGAGGTCCAAGATAAATTAAGGTCCCTTCGGTTAGCTGAAACAGCTGATCGATTGCCAGAGTTAATAAGAGAAGCTGAGAAAAGGGACTTGTCCTTTACTCAGTTTCTACTAGATGTAGTAACCTATGAACAAAAACGCAGAGATGAAAAGCAGCTGGAAAGGCGATTTAAGTGGGCGACGTTTCCCTTCCATAGTACTGTGGATGAGTATAATGTGAATGAGCAAAAGTCTTTGAGCAGTAAGAAGTTAAACCAGTTAAAAGATTTAACATGGATTGAGCAGCTATATAACATCATTTTTCTAGGACCGCCAGGTGTCGGTAAGACCCATCTTTCGATAGGTTTAGGAATAGAAGCTTTAAACCAGGGATATAAAGTGATCTTTACCACTATGGGAGATTTAATTCAGGCATTAAAGACTGAAGAAATAACGAGGAAATCCAAAACAAGAATGAAGCGAATAAGAGAGGCAGATTTGGTTATTATTGATGATTTGATGTTTATGGCAATGGATAAACAGGAAGCTAATATGTTCTTCCATCTCATTAACACCCTTTATAACCAAACCTCGATTATACTTACATCTAATAAAGGGCCTAAAGAATGGGGTGAGCTATTGGGCGACCAAGCCATCACGACAGCTATACTGGACCGGATCTTACATCGAGTGGAAATAGTTCATTTAAATGAAGATAGTTGGAGAATGAAACATCGAAAAACGATTTTTGGTGAACAAAGTGTCTCAAATTAATCAGCAAAAATTGTATCATTCTACTTGACGGTCACAGTGAGTTCATTGTTTCACTAATTAGAAATGAAAAGATTAATAAATTTAATAACGTTTTATTAAAAGATTTAAAAAATTATCCCGTGCGTAGAGTTTACTTACCAGGTTCTGAATGGTTATATCTTAAAATTTACATAGGAAATACAGTACAAGATGAATTTTTAGTAAATTATTTATTTCCTTTAATTAGTGAATTGAATAATGAAAATTTATTTGAAAGATATTTCTTTATACGTTATTTGGACCCAGAGCCTCATATAAGATTAAGGTTTAAGGGTAAACCCAATGTGCTAATCAGCGATTTATTAAAAGTTATTAGTTTGCAATTTGAGAGGTTGCAAGAAAGAGGAATAATAAATCAAGTTGTTATAGACACCTATAAACCAGAATTAGAGAGGTATGGTGGAATAGAATACCAAGAACTATTCGAGAGTTGGTTTAACATGGATAGTCACACTATTCTTTTATTAAGAAGTAAAAGTATGAATACTTTACTGCTTGAGGACTTTGCCATTCTAAGTATTTTGGATATTTTGGAGAAATCAAAAATATCGTTAAACAAACAATTAGAGTATTTTGACAGTGTTGTTTCATACAAAGAGTATAGGAAAGAATTCCGAGAAGAAAAACGACCTTTATTAGAGTACATTCATAATAAAAAGGAACACAGTAATAGTCAATATTTCACTCAAGTCTATAAAATATCCAACGAGATTTTTAATTTTAGAAAGGTTGTTTTAATGGATTATTTAGATTCATTAACTAATAGTAGTTGCCTGCACAATGGTTACTTTAATATTATTAACTCTCTAATTCATATGCATTTAAATAGATTATTTGGAACCGATCGTCGGAAAGAATTAAAATTACTAACAATGGTAAGACATTCAATAGGTTATAGAATAGGAGTACTTAGAAATATGAATATGAAAGAGGAGGTAAATAGATGAATTATGAATAATACATTAGAAAAAATAAAGTTTTTGGAAGCTGCAACTGATGATTTTGCAAATTCTTATAATAGTATAGATAAAATCCGTTCAGTTTATCAAAATAATAACGAGTATTGGAATGAAACCTCCTTAGATTCTGGATTACCAGCTTTTATCCTCTTTTATTCTGAATTGAATAGAATTAATTCAACAGAGAAATATGACGAGTTAATATATAGGTATATGACCGAGTTAACTAAGCACCTGAATAAAGGGATAACATCCATGTCTATTTGGAATGGAATTACATCGGCTGCTATACCATTATTAAGTCAAAAAAATAAACTAGTTTATGCCCATTTTATTGACCAAATAAATGAGTTTATTATAAATAATGTTGATAACAGTCTTCAAACTTTATTTTCAAATATTCATAATAAAAATGTAAGAATGCAAGATTATGATGTTATTAGTGGTATTTCAGGTATAATGAGATATTTGCTTGAGTTTAAAGATAATCCCAAAGTTGATAAAGTAATTAAAAGAATACTTAGATATTTTATCGAATTATCAACTATTAAAAAGGAAAATGGCATTGAAATACCCAATTGGTATATTAGTATAGAAAATCAATTTTTGGATAGTGATAGGGCCTTATTTAAGAGAGGGAGTTTTAATCTTGGTTTATCTCATGGAATAGCAGGTCCAATGGCTGCAATGGCCTTGGCGGTCAAATATGGGTATTTTTCCTCTGAAATTAATCAAGCTATATCTAGAATTATAAATTGGTACTCTGAGTGGAAGGTTGATTTAACGAATGGAGGAATTACATGGCCTAGAAGAATTTCATTCGAAGAATCAGGTGAGAAGAGTTTGTCGAAAACGAATAAAGTTAAAAGATATGAGTCTTGGTGCTATGGTGAACCCGGAATAGGAAGAGCTTTATGGTTAGGAGCTGCTTCTATAAATGATCTGAAAACCAAGAAAATTATTGAAGAAATGTTTAAAAACTATCCAAATAAAACACATGATATATCTCTTAATAACCTTGCTATATGTCATGGTTTTACAGGGTTGTTACTAATTCTTGACAGAATGTATAAGGATACTGCACTCAGAAATATAGGCATAGCTAGAAAAAATTTAATTGAATACTTAATAAAATGTATAGAAGAAGATAAATTTACCAACGAAAGAGAGGATCTTCCAAAACTGTTAACAGGGAAAATGGGTGTTTTGTTAGTAGTAATAACACTATTAAGAAATGAAAATATCTATTGGGATTTTTCATTATTGATTAATTAGATTAATAGCCTCCTTTATAAAGGAGGCTATTATAGAGCTACAAATAAATTTGATTTGAAAATAAAGGTGAATAATGAATTTTAATGATGATATAAATAATGTTAATGAAATAAGTATTAAGAGCATATTTAAAGCATTCTCCTTTTGGCCAAGAATCTTTGCTTTGTTATGGAGTACGGATAGAAAAATATTCTTATTAGTTTTAATATTACAAATAACATTAGGTGTACTGCCTATACTATCTGTATTTACTTTACAAGAATTGATAGTAAGCCTAGAGATTATGGATAGTGATAGAGAGTTATTAATAATACCGATAGTTTTATTTTTAAGTGTAAGGGGAGGCTTATACCTACTTGAAGCGGTTAATGCCTATTACCATGGAATCTTCCAAAAACTATTAAGTAATAAAACTAGTTTATTAATCTTATCAAAAGCAAATACCTTAGAACTACAAGATTTTGAAAACCCTAATATACAAGATAAATTACATAGATCTCAACAAGAATCTGGACATAGAACCTATCAAATACTTCAAAATATCACGGTTATAATAGTTGAGTTAATAACAATTATTTCAACATTCGTATTTTTAGCTAGTTGGAAATGGTGGGTAGCATTCCTGGTTATGTTAATACCTGCGTTGTCTTTTTTCCTTACATTAGGATTGGCTAAAGAAGAATTTAGGGTGATTTGGAAGAGGGCGCATGATCATCGGCTTTCATGGTATTTAGGTCTAATATTAACCCGCGACAGAAGTTTTAAAGAAATAAAGGTATATAACCTCGGAAACTATATACTTAACAAATTTTGGACCATAATTTCTAAT
Source organism: Cytobacillus sp. FSL R5-0377 (assembly GCF_038004385.1). Taxonomy (NCBI): domain Bacteria; kingdom Bacillati; phylum Bacillota; class Bacilli; order Caryophanales; family Bacillaceae; genus Cytobacillus; species Cytobacillus sp. FSL R5-0377. The sequence continues at coordinate 297,027 of NZ_JBBORA010000002.1, read as the reverse complement.
TTTTATTTTGAAGATGTAAGAATCGCTAGGAAAAGATTAATTTATTCCATCTGCTTTAACTTTCTGAATTTTTTAGTGTTCTCTTTCCTCTTTTTATATGTCCTCTACTCAATTATCGAAAAGAATATTTTAATAGGAATAGGTGTAGGCATAATCCAAGCATTAATTCTGAAAATTACTAGTTCTCAAAGTTTAAGTAGCAAACTTATAAATCTCTGTGAACATAACCTTTATATTGAGCAATTGTTTAATTTTCTGGACTTGAGGATAAATTCCGATTCAAAAGAAAATAAAAATAAAATTCAAATTAAAACATTAGAATCAATTGAATTAAAAGGAGTATGGTTTAAGTACCCTAAAAGTAATGAATACATATTAAAGAATATTAACTTCAAAATAGAAAAAGGGAGTAATATCACCATTGTAGGAAGAAATGGATCAGGTAAAAGTACACTAATTAAAATAATTTCATTATTATATGAGATAGAAAAAGGAGAAATATTAATTAACAATATCCCAATAGATGAAATTGATGTCGAACATTTTAGGAAGAAAATTGGTATACTATTCCAAGACTTTGAATGCTATGAAATGTCTTTAAGAGAAAATATAGGTTTCGGTAAATTAGAATTTATAGAAAATGATAACAAAATAATTAAAGCATTAGATTTAGCTTCATTCCATGAAGATAATCTGGATAAACAATTAGGCAAATGGTTTCTTAATGGTACACAATTATCTGGTGGACAATGGCAAAAAATTGCCCTTGCTAGGTGCTTCTTTAGGGAAGGTGACATGTACATTCTTGATGAACCTAGTTCAGCTATGGATCCTATTGTCGAAAAAGAAATCTTTGGAAAATATAATGAATTGGTAAGAGGCAAAATTGGTATTTTTATTACGCATAGGCTTTCAACAATAAATTATGCTAGTAATATAATTGTTATTGATAAGGGAAAAATCATTGAAGAAGGAACACATAAAGAGTTGTTAGAGTTAAAAGGAGAATATGCAAAGCTTTATAAATCACAGGTTTCTACAATTCACTTAGAAGAAAGTATTAGAGGGTGATTTTTTATGATTGGATGTAAACAGCATCTTAGGAAGTTCTTATATGAAAAATATAATATGACATATGATATATGTATTAAAACACAAAAAAATAATTTTATAGATATAATTTTTTTAAATGAGACTATTGACTTAAGCATAATCCAGAATGATCTTAAGGAATATATAATTTCTTGTAATTTGACACATTTAAATATAAGGATAACCAAAAGGAATAAAAGATTCGAATTTAATAAAACTGAAGAAAATGTACAAATTTTCCACCGCATTTTAAAGGTAGTGGATAAAAGTCTTACTTTTACGCCTGGAAATTTTAAAAATGCGCTGGATATTGTTTTCCCTGAATATGAAATCGATATTTTTAAAATTGAAAACTCAATCCTATACCTATGGATTCCTAGTCATATTAAATTAACCCCCCTTGAGGTAGAGGTAATAAAGAGTAGTATATTTGAATTGGTTCCACTCGGAGTTGAGTTTGAAATAATATAATACATTAATTAGTGTGGAAATGAACAAGAACATTTTGGTTGCTTAAAAGCTTTCAAGGTTTTTAGCTAGCGTTATAAAAATATACTATTACAAATTCTAATACTTAATACTACTAATGCATTTGTGACGTGATTTTTTTCAGAAAATGGACTTTAAATTTAATTCTAAGGCTTGACTACTCAATAGAATTCTAATGGATATGATTATAACCGTTTGATAATCACGTATATATGGATTAAGTAAACTTAAGGAGGTTTAATATGGCAACTATATTAAAAAACTTTTCTAGTGAACACAATTTAAAACTGTTTGTAGTCGGATTATTTTTTTTAATAGGAGGCTTTCCATTAAGCTTTATTATTATTATCCTTGTTCAGGAGGCAATATTTCACCCTAATACTTACTTAATATTTAGCACCCCAATAACCTCCAATATTATATTTTCACTTAGCTTGGTAATATTAACAATTGGGTTAGCTTTAATAATTAACTATACTTCAAAGTTAATAAAGAGTATTGGTGCTTTAGTAATTCTGCTCAGTACAGTTCTACTCTTACTTTCCTTTTATAATTATACTTCTTTTGATAAGGATGGTTTACACATAAATAGATGGGTTACTTTTAATGAGCAATTTTATCCGTGGGAAAGTGTAGAGAATGTAACTCAATTAAATAAAAACGGTCATCCCAGTAAGATAGAATTTACCTTTGAGAATGATAAAGTATATATTTACTCAATTGATAGTAAGTGGTTCTCAAAAAGGCATGAGTTTACTCAATTATTAAGGAATAATAATATAAATTTTAATTATAGAGACTTAGAGTAAATTGTACTTGAAGTTCAAATGCCATTCGATGCCTTCAGATGTTTGATATTTATGATTTATATTGTGTTTTAGATAGCGGTGCCTTTTCTATCTTTAATAAGAATAGAAAGACATTAAAGCAATTATTGCAACAAAGTAATTTATTCGATAATGAAAAGTTGGATGAAATGACTTTAGAGGGATACGATCAATTCATAAACTCTCATAAGAGGAACAAACGAATACTAGGTTTTTTCCCATTAGATTGTATTGGAGATCCAGAACAGACTAAAGTAAACTATGGAAGATTAAAAGAGCTTACAGATGCTAACATCTTTCCGGTTTGGCAGATTACAGACTCTTTAGAGGCTTTGGATCAATTGGTTGAGGAAGAGCCTGAGATAATTGGATTAGGCGGTTGTATACCTTTTCTGAGCAGCAGAAAACATATTGTTAGGGGTATACTCGATCAAGTAACAAAGAGACACCCTAATGTTTGTTTTCATGGATTAGGCTTAGCAGATGAAATGCTCCTAGAGTTTAATCTATTCTCTGCAGACTCCACAAGCTTTCTTAATGCAAGAAAGTGGGAAGGGGGAAACAAGATATATCTTTCAAATGGCGAGCGGATTAATGCTCCTGAATCAATGTCCATAATAGATATAATCAAACAAAATATTCAGTTTTTATTAGGACTTGAAGAAATAAAAAGCAGGCAGTTATCTTTTCCAGAACTGCTAGTGTGTTAAATGCCAATTTTGCTGACCTCTTGGTCGGCTTTTTTTAATACCAAGAAAATTTTATTGTGAAATTCTACAATAAAAATTATTAGTGTTCTTATGATGAAGATAGGAGTTAAAACTCTACACTTAACCTTTGGGAGGAAATATGAACATGAACAAGAAATTATTGAGCATTACTCTGGCTTCCGCAATAACTTTTAGTGGAGCCGCAGCATTACCAACAGGAGCTTCTGCTGCCTCAAATTTATCGAGTAACTTAGGAGTAGTTGAAATTAGTACCAGCCTAATAAAAACCGAGGTAGCAGCATTTGATGAGTTTCAAAAAGCAACCTGGGAAAATATTAATATTGGTACTAAAAAAGCGGGTGAAATGAACAAATTCCAGATCGAACTTGCAGAGATTCAAAAACTTGCGAAAGTAAAAGACGCTGAAGTAAATCTTGAAAGAGCAAAAGCAGAGTTCAATCAATTAAGAACTAAAAATCCTCAATTAGCGAAACAAAAACTTGATGAAGCCCATAGGAAGTTTGAGCAAGCAAGAGTAAGAGCCGGAGAAGAGTTTAAGCTTCAAGCACAGAAAATACAGACTGATTTCGCAAGAGAGAGAAGCAAAATTAAATCAATGACTTCACAAAACGATAAAGTGATGAAAGATAAGGGCACTAAGGTTCGGAAGACAACTGGCGTTGAAGAGGTACAAAATGCTATTGTACTAGTCAATGAGTATAAAAATAATAAGGTGGATAGTATTCAGGATTATGCAGTAGCCGAAAAAGAAACAAATAAAATCTCTGCTCAAATTTTAGAGCGCGAATATTTTATCAGCAAATTAGATACAGAAATCATGAAAATAAAAAATAATTTAAGTGATAAAGGGTACCGCGCTAAAATGGATGCTTTGAATAAAGAATACCAGCTGCAGAGCAATAAATTGCAAGAGCAATATGCAAAAATTAGAGTTAATGAGAATCAGCGTTACCAAGCGGTCAATAAACGGGCCCAAGATTCAATTTCCTTATTAAAACTAAGGCTCAAGACAATTAGTAAGTAATTATTGTTTTATCCTTTATTAGATATATGGTAATCTAGTTTTAATTAAACATATCTAATGGGAGAACCCACATTACAGAATGCATTAACCTCATTCTGTAATTGTGGGTTCTCTTTTTTTGTATTTAAAACGAGGATAAATTATAGGAGGATAAAGATGATAAAAAAATTAGATAGAAAATCGAAGGCACAAGTCGGTGAAGAAATCTTATTCACAAGACAAGGAAAGGAGCATGAAGGAATAGTTTATAAAGTACAGGACAACAGTGTCCTTGTGGTAATTTCAAATGATTCTAAGGAGTGTTTAGGTTACGAAAATAACAACACTGTGGTTGCTCATAAAAACTACTGTGTGTTGAAACCAGCTAAAAGATTTCACAATTAAAAAACATCACATTATGATATTTTAATAAGATTATGAATTTGCGTTTTTGGAGGCAACTGTGGAACTGAAAAAACAGATTGATCATTTAGATCATAAAAGAACTAACGAGAATACTGAAATCGTAAATTTAAAAGAAATTCACAGGAGAAAATGGATAAGGCTGCAGCTCGAATTGAATAATTCATCTATTCCCCGAACAATGTATGAGTCCTTAGAGAGAATATATTTTTTCCTTATACAACACTCGAATCTCAAAAGCATTGATTTTATAGATACTGATTGTCTTATCAAGTATATAATGCAAAATGCAAAGAAAGAGTTCAAAGACGTTACCCTTAAACAAACCATTAAAGATATAAAGCATCTACAACATTTCCTATAAATATTAGAGGGATTAAGCACCCACCCAAAATTGATCTCTCTCTCCAAAATATAGACTTATGGACAAGACTATAATACTCTCGATCTTAACAATCATTCCAAAAGGACCAATCTTGTAGGTGGATGTAATTTACGCTATGATATATTTAATAGAATATTAAACTATAAAATGGGAATCCCCCAAGAGTACGCAGTAACCACCTTACTGTGTCTCTTGGGGGTTTTTTGTTTGGAGGTAAGTCATGAAAAGGTTAGCAACATTATCAGCTGCCCTTGTTATAGGAGTAGGCAGTCTCCCGGGTCCTGTCCTTGCCGAAACAAACAGTACTGTTTCTAGGATTGAGAACCAAATTGAAGGTATACAGCAGCAAATAGTTAAAATGGATAGCACCATTAATCAATTTCAAAATGAGAAGGCCGTTTTAAAGAATCATATCGAAAGATTAAAAACGGCCATATTAGATAACCGCGCGAAGATAAAAGAAGCTAGAGAGGAGAGCTTTCGACTAGAAACTGAAATTCAAGAGCTGAAACTAAATATCAAGCCCCTGCAAGACAGAGTTTCTATAATTCCAACTTATGATTCAACACTTTTGCCAACTCACCAAAGGATCCAACCGATTCCTTCAGCATTGGAAACGACCAAACAGATTATAACTGAAACTGAAACACTTAATCTGTTAATAGAGAAAGAAGAAGCAATTACGCCTAAATTAAAACAGCAACAAAGCCTGGAACTCGAACTAAAGGGTATGGCTGATCTTTTAAGCGAGCAAATAGCTGAAAAAGATAAGCTTCTTTCGGAATTAGAAATTAAGGAAAAACAAAATCATGAAGCTAAAGAAACCTTGGAAAAAGAAAGAGAAATACTCTCTAAACAAAAAACAAGTATTGAAAAGGCGATTGAAAATGAAAAAGCACGGAAGAATGAGAATTTAGGAGATTTACAAGTGGATAAACCTAGCACATCAATTTTTGTTCCATCGTCTCCTAAAGGCCAGGTTCCTCCTGAATACATGAAGTACTACCTTCATGCTGAACATGAATATGGGATTCCTTGGTACTACTTGGCCTCCCTACACGGAATAGAAACTGATTTTTCTAGACACCCAACAATGATTTCATCAGTAGGAGCAGTCGGTCACATGCAGTTCATGCCGGCAACTTGGGTAGGTCATAAATATGAAACAAGCGGCGGGTTAGTTGCCCCAGACATTGATATAACGGATATAACCCTAATTAAAGCGGGATCTGGGTACGGAGTAGATGCAGATAATGACGGTATAGCAAGCCCTTGGAGCATCGCTGATAGCGTGGCCTCTGCCGCTAAATATCTTGCTAGTCATGGATTCAAAAAAGATGTGAGAAAGGCGATATGGCACTATAACCACGCTGATTGGTATGTAGATAAGGTCATTGCACAAGCAGAAGTATACAAAAACAGCATGAATGTTAATAAAGATGGTGAAATAAATATTACTCCTGGTGCAGACAATGATGTAACCACTATAGGTAACCGGTGGATAAATAACTCAGTATATGTCTTTGGGGGTGGAAGAAACCAAAACGATATTAAAATGGGAAGATTCGATTGTTCCAGCTTTGTCCATTGGGCATTTTCTCAGGTCGGTGTTAAATTAGGGGAGTTAACATCTGTCAGCTAGAAACACTGAAACACTTAGGTACAGCCATTAAGGTGGAGGATATGCAGCCGGGTGATCTCGTATTCTTTGACACATACAAAAAGGATGGCCACGTGGGTATATATTTAGGTGATGGGAACTTTATAGGGGCTCAAAGTTCTACTGGAGTAGCGATTGCAAATATGAATGATGGCTACTGGAAAGAAAAATTTAATCATAGGGTAAAACGCATTGATTACGCCAAAAAATAATATTGTATAAATAGTTGTTAGAAAGCAGGAGGAGCATTTAAAAGCTTCACCTGTTTTTTTAGTTGAAAAATGAAGAGGTGCCTCTGACGGGATTCGAACCCGCACTCCTTTCGTAAGCATAGGCTAGGGGAGAACACGCTTCCCTACGGACTTTCACCGGCTAGGAATTTCACCTGCCTCAGCTAATTTGCTTTTCGGTGCTTCTGAAACCCTTGCCTTGCGACCCGGTTACTACAATGTTTTCCGGCGCTCTTCCCTTCTAGAGCTACAGAGGCATTTTTGTATTATATTCTTTAACTTTATGGAGTATCAATAAATTTTTCTTTTATTAAATTTAGTTTCCTATGAGTAAAAAAATTACAATTATCAAGCATAATAGCGGAGTACCATATCTTTTCTTGATTTTACGATTAGTTCCAGGAATCAATGTAATTAAGTAGTAAAGGGGCATTATAATTAACAGGGGAAGCAGGGACTTTGCAAAGAATGGGAGATTTTCAATGCTTAAAAAGAACCTACCAATAATCAAAAGAGGGATTACAGTTATTAAATAGGACAGTGACACCATCTCACACCTTTAATTTTCCTAAATTGTACCAAACAATTATTTGAATCACAAGGTATATTAGGTATCTTAGCAGGTAATGAAAGTCGGGGAGCTAGTACACTTGGATGACATCTTTAATATGAAATTTATGTTGACCTTGGTATAGTACTTAGCGTTTAAAATGTTTAATGGAATCTATAGCGCTTACGCTGGTATTAGGCTATTTAGGGCCAAATGATATTGTGTTTATATAATAAAGGGGCTATTTTCCTCGTATAAACGAACTGTTTTATTGAAAATTCGGAAAATAAATTTACTTTATCTACCTTCCTAAAGATAATAGACATAACTAAATGAATAGGAGGGAAACATTGTGACCAAAAAAGTACTCATCGTATTTGCTCTTTTTGCATTATTGATTACCGGAGGGACAAGCCTGTCACTTGCCGACAGTATAACCGAGCAGCTTGAGTTAAATGGAAAGACGTTAAGCACGGTTACTGTAAATGGAAAGCCTTATGTATCAGTGAAACAGGTAGCCCAAGCTTCAGGAGGGGAAGTACATAAAAATGCCAATACATTCGTCATTGGCTCAAGGCTCGACCATATTTTAAAGAAGGGTGTGATTCGGGTAGGAACAACTGGTGATTATAAGCCATTTACGTACTTTAATCCGGAAACAAAAGAGTATGAAGGATATGATATCGAAGCGGCTAAATTAATGGCAGCAGACCTTGGGGTGAAGATCACTTTCGTTAAAACTTCCTGGCCAACCTTAATGGAGGACCTCCATAAAAATAAGTTTGATATCGCGGTTGGCGGAATCAGCCGCAATACTGAACGGCAAAAAACAGCACACTTAACACATCCTTATATAAATGACGGAAAGGCTCCTTTAATACGACAGGAAGATAAAGAGAAATATACAAGTTTGGAAGCGATTGACCAGCCAAATGTCACCATCGGTGTAAACCCAGGGGGAACCAACCAAAAATTCGTGAATGCCAACATTACACAAGCAAAGGTTGTCGTAATCGAAAACAATCTGGATATTCCGAACATGGTTGCTGAAGAAAAAGTAGACGTGATGATTACGGACAGCATTGAGGCCATCTACTATGCAAGCCAGGATTCCAGGCTTTACGCGGCTTTGACGGACAATACGTTCACGAAAAGCCAAAAAGGCTACCTTATGCATCGTGGGGATGCAGTATTTCAGAACTGGGTTAATCTCTGGATGGAGGAGATGGAGCTCAATGGAGAATTTGACCGATTAAAAGAAAAGTGGATATACAATAAGGGAGTATAATAGAAAAGGTAGGCCAGACATCTATATCCTATGCTATTCTATTAGAAAAAGAGATGACAGAATAAAACGGGTGGTTTTGCAGCAGAAATACTACAGGTTTAACTTCAGCTGTGATTGTTGCTGCCAGTACAACAGGAAAACGCTATTCTATTAAAGGGCGCTTTTATGGAATAAAATTTAGATTATTAAAAGACTTTATAGTTATTCATTTAAGTAATGTAATTCACAATACAAAGATATTAAACAACTATATTAAACACCGTCTAGGTTAACTGGACGGTGTTTGTGTGATTATAAAGGCAAAATTAAACATCTTTATTCTAACTGAACAGAAACGGCCCTATTATTCTCCAATTATCTAATCTAAAGCGGGATGGAGAAAGAGGGGACCTTTAAGGTTTATCACATTACTAAGAGTTGAATTCCTATGGAGGAGAATTTAAAAGCTTCACCTGTTTTTTAGTTGATAAATGAAGAGATGCCTCTGACGGGATTCGAACCCGCATTCCTTTCGTAAGCATAGGCTAGGGGAGAACATGCTTCCCTACGGTATAGAGGATGTTTTTTAACAAATGAAAGAAAAGATTAGTGAAAAAAGCTGCTTCAGATAATTTATAGAATTATATCTCCTTTCACTTTGTATTAAAGAAGAGTAAAAATAAGGAGATGACCAATGTGAAAAAAATTACTGTCTATTCCGCTGACTATTGCGGTTATTGTCGTGCAACTAAGGATTGGCTAGCAAAACATCAATTATCTTATACCGAATTAGATATCACTAATAATGAAATACAAGAAGAATTTCAGAAATATAAAACACCTGGAATCCCACTAATTCTTGTTACGGACGAAGATACCGGCCACACTATTCAGATTAGAGGGTTTAATATTGGTGAGTTAACCGAAGCATTATTTTAAGCCGAATTTTATTCGGCATTTTATTTTTATTAATCTTCTTTCACTTTATAGGGAAAGGGGTGAAAAATGTGATAAATAATAAAAATTTGATTCTAGGACCGCAACAAATTATTACTGTTTTTGAAGCTCTTAGTACAATCCCTGAGAATTTAGACATCATCAGGGCAAGAGAAGTTTGGTCTCAATCAAAACAAGGTGATGGTATTATCGTAGCAACTATTGATACAGGAGTAGAAAAAGAACATCCAGATTTAAAGGATAATATTATTAGCGGGTATAACTTTACTGCAGATGATAGTCCAAATGTCTTTAAAGATTATACAGGCCATGGAACTCATGTTGCTGGGATTATTGCCGCTAGTGATAATGGAAAGGGAATTGTCGGTGTGGCACCAAAGAGCAAAATTTTAGCGCTAAAAGTAATTGATAGAAATGGGCTGGGAAGTTACGAAAATCTTATTCGAGCCATTCATTATGCAACCCATTGGATTGGTGATAATGGAGAAAGAGTGAATATCATCAATATGTCTTTAGGGGGACAAGAGCCCAACAATTTACTGCACAAAGCAATAAAAGAAGCTAGGCAAAAAGGGATTGTGCTTGTTTCAGCAGCTGGTAATGAGGGTGACGGTGAAGACGAGTCTTTTGAACGTTCTTATCCCGGATACTACAAAGAGGTTATTCAAATCGGTTCTATCACAAGAGATTTCAGACCATCTGTTTTCTCAAATACGAATGTAAATCTTGACTTTGTGGCACCTGGAGAAGATGTACTTTCAACACATTTGAACGGGCGCTATGTACAATTATCTGGTACATCTATGGCAGCCCCTTATGTTGCCGGAGCAGCAGCCTTAATTTTAAAGATTATTGATCCAGACAATCTAAACCCTCCGATGATTCCCTATCTTGTGTATCAGTATCTTCTTGAACATAAAAAACCATTAAATTTTTCTTTTAATCAGGTTGGAAATGGACTAATTCAATTAACTACTTAAAAGAGTGGCCTCCGGGTCACTCTTTTATTTGAAGATATTTCTAATCTATTTTGAGTTGATATATGGAAGATAAAATAAAATATTTACAAATTAACCCAATATATAGAACATATGTTCGAAAATGGTTTACAATTAATAGGTAAGAATCACTTTATATTATGAGGAAAAATAATATCAATATAAAGGTGATAGTATTTTTATGGAGGATTCTGCTATATGGACAAAAAGCTACCGTTAAAAAGTACAGAGTTTAAAAATCCTTTGATTAAGGGCTTTTTGGAAAATGAAATGAATAGAGAATTATACAAAAAAGCCATTTATGACTTTACAGAAGAAAACAAAAGATTAGTGGAAGATGCTTTTGCTGAATATTATGAGAGAGTCAGAAGGACGGCTTATTTTAGTAGTATGATTAAGTTTATGGGTATTGATTTCGACAAAAAATTACGTAAATTAAACAACCGCTTTATGCTCACCTTGGACCAACCTCTCAAAACTGAAACAAATGAAGGATCGACCATGAAGGATATGCTAATTGATTCTGCTGCACCATCATTATATGAAGGTGACGACACCCTTTCATCAAAAATCTCAGATAAGAAATTGTGTGAAGCCTTAGAAAGGCTAACACCAAAACAAGCAATAGTTTTAGAAATGATATATGTTAAAGAGCTTTCCAATAAGGAAATAGCAGATATCTTTCAAACTTCACCACAAAATATTTCCAATACCCATAAGAAAGCTTTAAAAAAGTTAAAAACACTAATGGAAGGTGATTTATAAATGACTAAAGAAGATTGTTGCACTAAAGAAATAAAAGAAATTTTAGTATTGTTCGAACCAAAAATAAGAAAAACCTTGCTACAAACTGCAGTTCAAGATCGTGAAGACTTAGCTCAGGAAATGAGATTAAAATTAATAGAAAAATATCGAAATATACAATTTAACAAAGCACCAAAGTTTTGGGACCTTGTTAATTTTTAATATATGGCGGTTTACTTTCTCTTTGTATCATTCACTTTATTATATATAAAACGGTGGTGGCATAGCCAAGTGGTAAGGCAAAGGTCTGCAAAACCTTTATCCCCGGTTCAAATCCGGGTGTCACCTCTAAATACTATAATGAGGTGAATATAACATATGAAAGTGATTGAAAATGGTACTGAGACAATTGAAATAGAATTTAAAAAGTTGAATCGTATCAAAAGTGACTTATTCAAGATTGCTAAGTGTATAGATGAATGTACGAATAAATCAGAGAAAGAATTTTATCAAATTATTTGTTTAGAGTACTCTAAAGAGTTGAAACAAATGAAAGACTCTATTGAACAAACTTATAATGTTGAATTACACAGTTGTTGTACTAACAGGCCTAAATAAATGACATTGGGAAATATGTTAGATAATTTATAAATTCAAAAAGCTTATTGAGACAGTTCTCAATAAGCTTTTTTCTGTTTAACCTATACATCTCGGCACTCCGCCGATCTTAAACTTGTATACCTCCTTTAGGGTATCTATATCCTATTCTGTAAATCCATTCATGACTAACGAACCCTTTCACTAAGCATATATGGTAAAATTAGGCCTAAATAAAAGTGAAAAGAATGATGATATGTCTGATTTTGATAAGGAAATATTCCATATTTTATTTTATCTGTACAATGAAGAATGAATATTTCGATACTTATTTAGTCAATAAAATGGCAGCAACCAATCTAGTTTAATGTTGGGAAAATGAATATAGGAAGCAGGTAAATAAATGATCCCATTAGTTTATGATCAAATTAATGGCTGGGGAAAAGACGATGAATTCTTCTTGGCACTTTTAAAGAAAGTAAATGTTAAAGAAATAGCAGATTTAGGTTGTGGAACAGGAAGGTTAACAACCCATTTTGCACAAGCTGGCTATCATATTACAGCTATTGACCCAAATGTAGATGCGATTGAAAAGGCGAAAAGTAAAGAGTTTGCAGACGAAGTGACTTGGATTGTTGGCGATAGCTCGAATTTACAACCAAATACGTTTGATGTTGTCATAATGACAGCGAATGTTGCACAAGTATTTCTTACAGACGAAAGTTGGCAGCAAGTCATTTCTAATGCACATCGAGCATTAAAACCTGGAGGACATTTTATTTTTGATACGCGTAACCCATTAGCAAAAGCGTGGGAACAATGGCAAAAAGATGTGACACCCGATGTTGCAAAGGATGAGGTAAGCGGCGACCCACTTGAAATTTGGACGGAATATGAAGGGTTTATAGGAGATGTATTTACGTTTTATGAAATCGTCAAAAATGCACGAACAGATGAAGTGTTAATTCATGAAAAAATGCAACTAAAGTTTCGAACACAAGAAGAAATCTATAAATCATTACAACAAGTAGGCTTTTCACAAATCCAAGTTTATGGTGATTGGGAGTTTGAACAAGCAACTGAAGAAACAAAATCATTTATTTTTCATAGTGTGAAATAATATAAGTGGGCTTTTCAAAATTAAACAACTTTTTAACAGCGTTCCATTTTGGAGTCGGTGTTACGCGCTAACATTTTTAAATGTAGTGTAGTGCTTTAGAAAACTAGTGAATATTACCGTATGAAAAAAGCCCTGTTTTTTTATTCGAAAACAGGGCTTTTTGGTTTTTTAAAAGACTTAGGGAAATGTATAAAATATACTCTCTTTTTTAAGAAAAGCACCGTTTATTTAATAAGGTTAATCAAAGATAAGGTTCAAATAATCTCCATGTCCTCTTATAAGTTCAACTTCATTTTCGGATGAAATCCAGAAGAAATGGAATGTTAATCCTTCTTCATCTCCTCCGCCTGTTGGTTGGTAATCCCATTCATCTGGAACACTTGATACAGATATTTTATAAAAAAACCTATTATGTATTGCACCGTCATCGTTCTCCCATAAATCTTCTGCAATTAAATTTTCAACATGAAAACTTCTCAACCCTGTTTCTTCTTCAATTTCTCTAATGACTGCATGATAAGTGTCTTCTTTGGGTTTTACTGTGCCTTTGGGTATCTGTATCCCTGCTTCAGTAATAGGATGTTGAAAGACTAATACCTGTGTTTTTCCTTCTTTAATTCTTGTTACATAACCATAGGCTTTTCTAATCGGTGTCAATAATATATTCCCCCATCACCTTCATATTTTCTCTACCTTTATTCAATAAATCTTCTTCGTTAATTCAATAACACTGGCTCTTGCTTTTCTTCTAACTTATACACTTCATCCCACTCTATTCCACAAGCAGCCGCATGTATTTTAGGGTCGTATTTCTGGCCACTTTTTAAAATTGTATAAATCAAATTTGCAATTTTACCACAAAGATGACCAATTGCCTTTTTCTTTATCATTCCTTCGTCAACTTTACGATCGTAATATGCTTTGAAGACGGTTGGTTTTCGTTTTCCATTCGCTAACATCATCATGGACATCTGATAAAGCACTCGACGTGCATCTCGAACACCACCATAGGTTTGTTTTGTTGAATGTACAGATGTTCCAGATTGAGAATTTTCAGCTGATACACCAAGGTATTTTTTGAATTCTTTATATGTATTAAAACGATCTATATCTCCAATAACACCGATTAAGGTACAGGCAATATTTTCACTGACAAAAGGAAAAGAAAGAAGTAACTCCGTATATGGATGTGGTTCAATTCCTTTTTCAGGGTCTCCTCTAAGAAGTGAATGGATTTCTACATCGATAAGTTGAATGCTTTCCTCAAGCCTCAAGGCTTCTTCAATTACCCATTTCTGCCTTCCTACTAGATGTTCTACTGGTACAGCCACTGTATGGGGCATAATTTCAGATAGTGTTTTAGCAGCCTTTTTCGCTACATTCTTAGCGCCTGCTTTAGAAATTGCCTTATACAATTCATCTTCCGATGATCCCTTCATGTGAAGACCCGAAGGGTATTCTAATACTAATTTCATTACTGAAGAAGTAGCCAATTTTTTAAATGCTTTATTTAAGTCTGGGTGTGTTACTTTTAATAATTGTTGAACTTGATTTTTTCTTCGAGTTAACTGAACGTTTAAATACCATCGATCTCGCATGACAGTCCGAAATAAGGATTGTAAGACAGTTTGAGGTCTTATTAAAGTAACTCCCTGCATGTGAGGATGGAGTTGTTTATGCCACCCCATATAGGACATTACTTTGGCATCCATTGAATCTGATTTTTCTGAGATACCTAAATTATTCTTACGAAATTCTCCAACTGCTTTATTCTCCACTTGAAAGAGTTGATATCCTTCGTTCAATAATACTTGCTGAACTAAATAGGAATAATGTCCACCAGTAGGTTCTAATAGGATTAAGAAATCATCTCTGTTGATAGTAAATTGATCTTCTATTTGTTTTAAAGCTTTTAAAAATTCTGCGATTCCTGCGCTATCAGAGTTAAATTTCATTGTTTTTGTTCGTTTCCAGGCAATTCCTTTGGGGTCTAAAAATGCATCAAATTTAATACAAGAAGCTACATGAAAACTAGCTCCAATATCTATACCAACATAAAATTGATAAAACTTACGAGTATCTTGACCTTTATTATCTGAATGATTCCCATAACTAAAAGGAGTAATCGTATTTTCCATGATTTCCTCTCCGAACAGTAAGCAGTATGATTATATCTGACCATCCAAGTTTCTGTTAGAGCTTAAGCCCAATGTAGCATGTTAGGATTATAACGCCAGATATTTAATCTCAGATTTAACAAAAGAGTCTAGATTCACTAGCTCCATACACTTTTAGAGTTTCAACTGCACACTATTCACTATATTGATTTTAAAATCTCTCTATATAGTCTATTGAGGAGGAGTATTCGACACTAACCATAATATTCCTTCTAAAAAAATAAAAAACCTGTCGAAATTGACAGGATAATCCGTTGTTTTATATTTAATTTAATGTGCAGTGCCGTCTTTCTAATTGAATGGAGTGCCTCACATCAATATTAGAGGTCTATGAATAATAGCCCCAGTCCAGTTAATGGTCGGAATCACCTAAAGGTCACTGCACAATTATATAATATCGTATCTAGTAAGATTAATAAACCAATGTCCCCAAACGACTTTCAAAGTTTCTATAAGAGAACTCACGTTTAAAATAAAGGTACATTGGTTCTTCTAAATTATATATTAATTATTCTTTTTATTCATTATTATTTAAATTGTAGCTATAGACTTAACTAAGTAGCATGTAGTCTATTAAAATAGTGTATTTTTTTCTTTAATCACTACAGAAACGACTTATTGTCCCTAATCACGTACTAAAAGAAGGCTGCCGAAACATTATCGACAGCCTACCATTAATAATCTTTCGTTCATGTTGCAAATTCGTTTAAACCGGGCACTCTTCTGGTCTTGCAGAATTAGCAACACACATACGGCATTTCCACAAGCACGTAGAACTAGCGATCGCACAAACTAGGCAAAATACGCATGAAATTGGGTTTAAGCAGCTAGCACAAGCCCCTAAGCATGAGTAGGCACTAACACATGACTGCCAAGAGCCACATCCAATACAGTCTGCCATACACGCTTTCCATTTCCCTTTAGAATCCAAAGGAACAATTACCGGTGTAGCTTCATTAATTACCACAACACCTTCATTTTTATAAAGCCTAATAAGAGTGTTTCCATTTTCACCAAACACTAGTGCTCCAATAACTTCATCTTTTTCCATAACATCAACGGTCCATGCCTGAATATAGTTTTTAGTAGATTGTTGTGATTCTTCATCAAAGGAATATTGCTCTACATTTAATACTTTTTGACTGTCTAGAGCTAAATCGTATCCTCCATTCTGAATAAAGGTAAGGATAGCATCATAATCCTCTGAGTCTTTAAATCTTTTAAACATTTGTGCAATTACATCTTTGTTGCTTTCAATTTTATTAAGTTGATACAACCAAACATCCTGAGCTTCCGTATACTGCAACTCAGCAGATTCACCATTATGAATTACAGTTTGAGTGTACTTAGTTCCCAAAATTTCGCCATCAGACTCTCTAAAAGATAAGTCTACTTGAACAGCTTGAAGATCATCGGAAAAACTTTTAATAGGGTGAGACACCTTCAAGTTCAGACCGAGTTTGCCGTTTAAACGTTGGTCGATCCGTTTTGCTACTTCCGATTTTTGAGCGACTGATAATTCAACAATTTGTTCCATATTAAAACCACCTTATTAAATATTTGAGTTTCGCAACTCATTTAATAAAGTGGTGGGAATGTTCTAGAAGTAAACCTATTCTCTACTGTGATAAATAAAAGCCTGGAAAATTTGAATGAGCATGAACACAAGAAAGCTTATGAACAAAGCTAAAGTTGCGGAATCTTTAAAAGCAGCAAGGCTATCACTTGAATAAAGAGAAATACTTAAATGAACAATTAAGTATAAATAAGATAAGCTTAAGGAGGTTTTTATCCTTCCAATAATAAACTGATCCATAACCACTTCTTTATTAAGCAAGCTGTTCCCTTTAATAGCGACAACAATATCCTTGATTAACACATAGGCACTGACTATTATGGCAGCTGAGAAAATAATCCCTCTAAAGTTGTCACCACTCTCAAAAGAGTTATATACGACAAAGGTAAACAATGCTACAAACACTAAGCTAACAAACATTTTTAAGATTCTTGGAACTCTCAAACTCATTTTGAAACATCTCCTTCTTCCTTAATGTAAAAAACTTCCTTGATATCCTTTCCCACTGCAATACTAATTGCATAAGCTACCTCAATTGATGGCGCATAACTTTTGTTTTCAATTGAAACAATCGTTTGACGATGAACAAGAGCCTTGTCTGCTAATTCTTGTTGTGTCATATCCATTAAAACGCGGTATTTCTTTACATTGTTATAAACAATAGGTCTTTTCATCCCTCATCACCTTTTTGTATATTATCTTATCCATGTTGTATATCATCCTATCCAATTTGTATATTATCATATACATAATGTATAGTAAACTATATATGTAAGTAAATGTTAAAAATGAGCAGAAAGTACTCTTTCCTTGTTTTTATGGCACAATATTCATGCCTTTGGAGGTTCCAAGCCACTTTTTAAAGGAATTAAACAGGTAATTAGCTCATGCTACCCGGCTTTCTTTATTGTAAAATGTTATTTATCTGATAAATAAAGCTTCCTTGCTCGGTTTCTAAGAAAAAGGTTCTGTAATTTGAATTTTCTCCCCCTAAGTCCTTCGTCTAAAACATCACTTTCTTCACAAGGAACCTTAGCTTCAACAGAGTAGTATCTGTGTAAGTATTATTGCGGAGGTGAGAAAATGACAGTAAAACAGATGACGATATTTGATATAAGTGATAATGAAATAATTAAAGATGCAATTCAGGAAAGTGAGTTACTTAAACAGCTGCAAGAAAAGGTAGCAGAGAAATCGCCAGAGAATGACTTATTACCTTATGATGTAGGTGATAGAGTATATATTCAACTTGGTTATACGGAAGATGAGGACTCGGAGAGTTACTATTACTTGAAAAAATGGTGGAAGAAGAAAGGGGTTATCCTAAAGGTCAATCTTAAGCCGAATCTTCAATATGAGGTAGACTTTGGGAATGAGGTCGCTATGGTTTATCATCATGAACTTTCAATAAGTCCTCCAGAAAAAGAATAGCGGTATGTGAACCCAGCGATTAGAATCCCTTGCTGCCATATTGGTTTCACAAGTCCTTATAAGTGTAATAGTGGTATAAGGATCTTATCAAACACATTATACGATTTAGAAGGGTGGAGCTAAATTGATCTTTAGAATAATACGCAATGTAATATTGGTATTAGTAACGCTATATTTAGCATTTTATTTAGGCTATGAAATCTTTGAAAGTTCAAAAATAGGGATAGGAATAATGCTGTTTGTACTATTTTTGACACTGTTCGCTACCTATAAATTAGTACAACAAAAAGAAAAAAAAACGAAAGATAATAACTGAAATATGAAAAGATAACTCAAGAAGTCTCATTCCTTATATGGACCAATTTGGTTGGTTCCTGGGGCAAAAGAGGCAAATGATTTCGTCCTGTGGGAGGGAGTTTGTTCCTGATCAAGGGGGAAGGTTTATGAGCTCCAGAAAACATTAAGAAGCGGCGAAACAGATAAATATATACCTGGAACCCAAAGTAAAAATTTAATGGTTTTGATAGATTCAAAGGGAGGAAGTTTATTGTTATATCATCCGAAATGGAGCAAATCGAAGAAACGTTTAATGAGTTTTATATGCGATTCTTTGCATTCAAGAGTAGATTTTAAAGTGATTAATTATCGAAAAGCACACGACCAGTTAGGTAGAACTGTCATAACTGTTGATAAAGTAGAAATGTTGAATATGTGTACAATTACTGCTGAAAGAGAAGAATATTATAGAGAACGAGATATTCGTATTCAATTAGACGATTTTAGTTATGATAATATACTTAATAATCGAGCAATCCAGGAACAAGCTCAAGAACAATTAAAAATGGAAGGTATTTATGCACAATTTGATTTCTTTTCTGCTTTGGAAGAATATTTTAATTCACCAATTGAAATATCTTTAAAGTCGAATGATATGTTAATAAAAATATTGTGTATTTTGGACCGTCGTGTAGGGAAAAGAACTTTACGTAAAATGAAAGAATCTATTTCAGAAGAAAAAACATTAGTTCAGGATTTTTATAAATTACGTTGTGACGCAGAAAATATACATAGTAGCGAATAAACTAAAAGAACTTCCATAAAACAGGTAGTTCTTTTTCTATGCCTTATCAAAATTGAACTTTAACAAGCCTTATGTTTAATTGACAGAGCTGACTTTACAGTTAATTCACACTTGTAAATTAACTGGTTTATATTTTTTTTGAAAATACCTCTTTAAATGCTAAGGGAGGTGCGAATATGGAAATAAATATTGCACAAATCATAAGTATTATGGGGAACTTTGGTTTTCCCGTAGCGATCGCAATATACTTATTAATCAGATTCGAAAAACGTATCGAAAGTTTAACCACGGCAATTACAGAACTTCAAAAAATCATAAAAAAAATTTAGTTGTCCAACATATATTAACCTTAAGGAGAGTGAATTCTTTATTCACTCTTTTTCCTGTAGTATACTTAAATTTTCACCTTAATCGTAACCTTTCTGGGTTTCCCACCAGGGGGAAAATCCCCCACAATATGCATTACACAAATATGAGTAGGCTATACATACAGCATGGGTACTAATCTATTTCATTATATAATTCACCTACCCAAACATTTAGAAAATGTTTATTACTGATGCTTTTTATATTTCTTAAATATTTGATTCTGCTGCAAACTGAAGACCTTTCTCTTGATGACACGATCTTCTAAAATATAGCCTTCTTGTTTGAAGCTAAAAAAATCCCCTTTGGAGTTAATAATCAAGTGATCGATTAATGGAATCTCAAGGACTAATCCCGCTTTTAGCAAGGATTCTGTTATATTGAAATCTTCTTTTGATGGTTTTATGTCGCTGGAAGGGTGGTTGTGCGCTACAATAAAGCTCCTTGCGTTATTTAGGATGCATGCTTTGAAGATTTCGCGAGGTGAAACGGCAACAGTGGAAAGGGTACCTAAATGACTTCTATGTACGGCAATAACGTCATTTCTGGTGTTGAGGCAAATAACGAGAAAAACCTCTCTATCATCATCCCCTATAAAGTGATGGGCAACATCTTTTACATCCCATGGATTACAAACTCTTCTTTCAAATCTTCTATCTTTCACTTCTATAATGACTTGCTTGATTCTTGAAACTTCATAAATGGTTTCCATTAGGCGTGCTCTTTTCTGTTTGGATTTGTTGAATTAATCATAAATCCATTACCTATTAATGTATATAATTAGGAAGATTTAGACATTAAATATTCACATATTCCTAAACAATATACATAGGACAAGTAATCCTTCTCATATGCGGCTTCTTTTTGTACAAACGGGGCAGCATTCCTCCTGTATTGTGGAGTAATGGGGATGATCTTAAAATATCTGAAAAAGTAGGTATCTGACAAGTGAAGGTTTAACTTAGGAACAGTTGCAGTTAGTTAGGAGGACGGTATCAAATCAATATATATACTTGGAACCTAAAATAAAATGTAAAAGGAAATTTAGAAATTTCACCTCTAAGCAAATGCTTCGAATCCATCTTTTGTTGAATTCAATGAAAGTCATTAATTTCATTGAATTTAATATTTATTATGTGGTATCCCAAAAAGCCGAGTTTTTCTACCGTGACCCCTTAGTACAATTTTCATTTTTTGTCGGGTAGGACATGATATATATAGATAGATAGATATCATTTAAAATGACATATTTGATATATCGAGTGATACGCTCAGTCAGTGTGATGTTTTTAAGGACCTTTACCTGTCAAGATTACAGGAAGGCTGCACACATTCAAAAAAAATGGTCGTAATGACAAATGAAAGCAAAAGAGGGACTCATTTAAGTCCCTCTTTCTTGGCCTGTCTATTCAACCAAACCTTCAAAAATGGCCTTTCTTAGCCCAGAAGCTTATATTCTATTTTTTTATGTTGATCTTTGTAAATTCTTTAATAAACTATATGCAATTTTATTTCTATTCATAAAAATTTCTTCAATTGGTAAAATAAAATGGGATGAAATAGAAGTTGTATCAACTAATAACGGTTTATCGTAAATAAGATTTATTTTGAATTTTTTAGTTGTAATTAAATAATCATTCGAATTTATTGCATTTAAGAAATCAAAGTAAACCTCTTGCCCATTCTCACTTTCAAATAGCCTTTCTATAGCTATCTTCCCATGGAAACCTCCCCACCAGGATAGGAGTAATTTAACACTTTCAGGAATTCCATCGATATTATTACTAAAAAGCTGTTTATATATACTTGAATCTTGTTCTAATATTCCGTTGTGATCATAACCACTTTGCTCATTTTTATAAGTGATTTCGGACCATATTTCTTTAAACTTACTTTCAAATTTTTCTTCCTTTAGAACTCCCCAATAACAATTCGTATAATACAAATTAACGCATTCATAAACATTTTAAAAAGTGTCCAAACCCTTGGTATATAATGGGTTGGACATTTTTTTAATTAATCATATTTAGCATTAAGAAGGATTAACGCTTATTTTTGAACAAGTTTAATGGTTCTTTCTCTCTGTAATATTTACGGTAATTATAAGGATTTTAATAACCATCTTATGTATCCTTTTATTTAGCTGCAACCGATAATCAAAGTTCCCATTTGATGTGGTGGCTTTCATTTATTCACTAAAAGTTTAGTGAAAGAATTGCTTAACTAATCGCATTGTGTGCTATTTAGACGAGAGTGTAGGGTTTCTCTTTTGGTATTTTTCGTTCTGGTGAGCGAACCTCATTTCCCAATTAGCTTTTACACTGGCAAATGGATTTACTTTTGTGAAGTAATACCATACATTGGCATGCACCTCGAAGGTTTGCTATCTTGTGTGAACTGCCCCTGCCTATTGAGGTTGGATAAAATCAATTTATGTTTTAAATATAATAATTTCTTTAATCATAGCAATTATACAATAGCAAATATGATAGTTACATGGCTTTTGTGAAAGTTTATATAAACTTTTTGATAACTATCGTGATTAATACAGTCGCCATCGCTTTAGGCCACATTAAGGTTCCCTATACTTGAGACCTATTTGTTCTCCTTAATACCTCTATTACGTATTGATGATTCAGCTTTTGGCATGGATATTGCATGTGTTATTTAAAGTAATGTATTAAAAGAAAGGAGAGAACAGATGTAAAGATATGCAGCAACAATAACGATTTGAACAAGTTGCGATTTTAACAGATCGTGTCAGTGGCAACCAACCAAGTTCTGAATGTTTTCGTCGGACTCCCCGTTGGATAATTCAAGAGGTAAATCATTATGATTACAGTTACCGGCAGAGATCTTTTTGCAACAAAACAACTAATTTGTTCTAGTTACTAAGAATTTAGTTGTGAACCTAACAAATATAGTTCTGGGATGAATATGACTTAAAATTATTTAGTGTAAAAGAAAAAAGAGAATACGTATTTGGGAGATAAACAGAAATCAGAATTTTCAAAATAACAAATACGCTGTTTGATAAAAAAGGAGGAAAAAAGGGATGAAAAGTCAAAGGGAAGACCATTCCATCTATGACCCAACGACCGGCACAATTTTCGGTGCATTAGTTAAAGGAACAGACCTCATGCAAGGTATTATCCGAGAATATGAAAAGTACAGCGCTGAATCTGGTGTGGTCACCTTTATAGGGTCTGTATCACAGGCAGGCTATGTCTATCCGGCGGAGAGACCAGATGGGAGCTTATGCTATTGTGATCCCATTGAAAGAGAGGGTCCCTTTGGAATTTTAAGTGGAACTGGCTTTCTAAGCAAAAATGAAAGCGGAAACACCGATTTGCACATGCATGCAGTATTTTTTGGGAAGCAGGGAATTGTCTTCGGAGGACATCTTATTTCTGGAAAAAATCCCGTATGCGTAACGGTGGAGTTTAGCATTCAAGTTGGAAATAACATAATGGCTATACGTTCATTTAATGAAGACCTTGGTTTTCCAACGATCAATTTCAAATAGGAGGGATACTGCATGGAAACACTAGGTGCAATATACCGAAAAACTTTTGGTAACTTTTCTGATTCTATTGCTGTGTGCGACGAGTATACAAGCTATACGTATGCACAGCTAAAAGAACGTTCCTTTCGTTTAGCCAACGCCTTGATTTCCTTTGGTCTTAAAAAAGGGGATCGAGTAGCCATCCTGGCATCCAATCGGATAGAGCATATTGAATTGGAAGTGGCAGCTGCTCTCGCAGGGCTCATTAAAGTCCCACTTAATTATCGTCTGCATCCAAGGGAGCATGAATATATGCTCCAACATTCAGGAGCCAGTATTTTATTAGGAGAGGACAATTTAATTGAGATCATTGATGTTGAAATTCCAACCATCAGATTCGGAATAGAATATGAATCATGGATTGCAGACTTTCCGGATATCGATCCAAATGTTGAGATTAATGAGGACGATGTAATCACAATTATGTACACCTCAGGAACAACTGGCAGACCCAAAGGAGCGATGCAAACACATCGCAACTGGATTTCCTGTACATTATCCTTAATTAAAGCAAGTGATATGTCTGATGATGATGTGGTTGGACATGTAGCACCTTTGACTCACGGAAGCCTGGCTATGGCTTATAGTGCCTTATTCTTGGGGATCAAACAGATTATATTTAATAAGTTTGAACCACAACAATTTTTGGAAGCAATCGAAAGTGAACGAATAACCGCCGTCTTTCTCGTACCTACCATGGTTAATCTAATGATTCACGAAGAGAGCTTATCAAAAAGAGATCTTAGCTCATTGAGAACAATAAATATGGCAGGTGCCCCGATGGCCGCTGAAAAGATAAAATTAGCGATAGATCTTTTGGGTCCAATTATTCTTGAAACCTATGGGCAAGCGGAGGCACCTTTGACAATTACGGTTATGCCAAAGGACGAATTAAAAGACTGGCCTTCGTCGTGTGGAAAAGTCGGAATATTTACAGAAATGAAAATTGTAGATAAATATGGTCAAGAAGTACCTGCCGGAACAATTGGTGAAATTATCTGTAATGGTTCATTGGTAATGAAAGGGTATTGGAATAACCCGAAAGCAACCTCAGAAACAATCAAGGATGGTTGGCTTTACACCGGTGATCTCGGATGGGTAGATGAAAAAGGCTATCTTCATATCGTCGATCGGTCGAAAGATGTCATTATTAGCGGTGGAGCGAATATTTATCCTCGAGAAGTAGAAGAGGTGTTAAATCTACATCCTGGTGTTAAAGAAACATGTGTATTTGGTATTCCAGATGAAAAATGGGGTGAATCTGTTTGCGCCTATATTGTGCCTAGGAATCAACAAACGGTATCAGAGCAGGAACTTATTGATTTGTGTAAAAATCACTTGGCAAGCTTTAAAAAGCCAAAGAAAATCTGTATTATGGACTGCCTACCTAAAAATTCGTATGGAAAAATATTACGCAAAGAAATTCGAGACTCTTACTGGGGGAGTAGAATATGAGAAATGTTTCAGTAACGGGAACCGGCATGACCAAATTTGGAAGGCATGAAGCCTCTCTAAAATCACTTGCTTTAACGGCTAGTCGTGAAGCCTTGCTTGATGCGGGAACTCCAAAAGTCGATGCTATTTATGTGGGGAATTTTTCGGGCGGAAGGTTAGCGGGGCAGGAAATTCTCGGATCTGTCTTAGCGAGAGAATTAGGGTTAGGCCCCATCCCCGCCGCCAAAATGGAAGGAGCTTGTGCATCTGGTGGAATTGCATTTCGTCAGGCTTATCATATGGTATCTGCTGGCATCTACGATACGGTATTGGTTGTAGGAGTAGAGAAAATGACCCATGCTCCAACAAATGTAGTAACGGAAGCGCTAAATGTGGGGATGGACAATGACTCCAATGAAGGGATATCAGGTTTAACTTTTCCTGGATTTTTTGGGGTGGTTGCCAACCGGTACATGTATGAGTTTGGTGCAGGTGTAGAACATCTGTCTATGGTATCTTTGAAAAACCGGGAATATGCATTGAATAACCCGAAAGCACAGTTCGGAAAAGCAACGAGCTTAGAAGAAATTATGCAGGCGCGTCCGATTACCGCTCCTCTAGGGCTATTCCATTGCTCCCCGATTACGGATGGAGCTGCCGCTGTCGTGGTTACCGCTAGAGATAAGGGAGTTAAGGTGCTTGCATCTAGTCAAGCTTCCGGACCACCGCTCATGCAAGATATTCCAGACTTATTAAGTATTGGGGCTATTCAAGAATCCGCACATCAAGCCTATAAGCAGGCAGGGCTAGGTCCAAGCGACATTGATGTTGTAGAACTTCATGATTGTTTTGCGATTACTGAAATTTTAGCTATTGAAGACTTAGGCTTTTTTGAAAAGGGGACTGGATGGAAAGCTGTTGAAGATGGTTTAACCAAGCATGGGGGACAGGTGCCTGTCAATACTGGTGGTGGATTACTGTCACGCGGTCATCCGATTGGAGCAACTGGAGTATGCCAAATTGCGCAAATTGTAAATCAACTCAAAGGAAGTGCAGTTAATCAAGTCGAAGGAGCAAGAATTGGATTAGCCCAGAATCTTGGAGGTACAGGGGCATATTCAACTGTCCACATTTTTGAAGGGAAGGGTCTGTAATGGTGGAAATGACATTATTATCATGTGTAGGTTGTAAAGAGAACTTTAATCCCCCTAAATATATTTGTCCACATTGCTATAGTGAAGAATTAATAGAAAAAAAGGTAAGTGGAATAGGGCAGATTTATTCTTATACCACGATCTATGCTGCACCAGAAAGGCTTGCTGCTGATGCTCCTTATCATATCATTTTAGTAGACTTAGATGAAGGGTTACGCGTCACAGCTCGTCTTATTAATGGTGAACCAACCATAAATCAAAAAGTTAAAATTTATAAGTTTGAGGATTCCGTTTATTGGTTTGAATCCATCTAGGTCATTTGAATTTTTTGTAGAATGGAGGATTAAATATGACAAATCGATTAGAGAATAAGGTTGCTCTTGTCTTTGGAGCAGGATCAGTTGGGGAAGGATGGGGAAATGGCAAAGCCGCTGCAGTTGCTTATGCACGTGAAGGTGCAAAAGTCATGGTCGTAGACTTACATGCTAAAGCTGCGGAACAAACGTGCCAAATTATTCTTAATGAAAATGGGGTCTGTTCTTATCGAACAGCAAATGTGACAAACTCCGTTGAAGTTCAAAAAGTCATTACAGACACTATTCAGGAGTTTGGTCAAATTGATATTCTTCATAACAATGTAGGATTAGCTCAAATGGGAGGAATCGTCGATCTACCTGAGGAGGATTGGGAAAAGACGATTAACGTAAATCTGAAAAGTGTCTACCTCACCATGAAGTGTGTTTTACCACACATGGCGGAAAGAAAAACAGGTTCCATTATTAATATTTCTTCTCTTGCAAGTATCCGTTTTACAGGCTATTCATACCCGGCATATAGTGCTGCAAAAGCTGCAGTGAATCATCTAACATCCGTCACAGCGCTTGAATATGCCTCCCAGGGAATTCGAGTGAATGCGATCTTACCGGGACTGGTTGACACCCCGTTAATTTATAAGGACATTGCTGGTCAATATGATAGTGTGGATGAAATGGTAGCGGCTCGAAGCGCTAGTTGTCCTATGGGGCGCATGGGAACAGCCTGGGATATTGCCCATGCATCTGTCTTTCTTGCCTCAGACGAGGCCAATTTTATCACGGGTGTTTGTTTGCCTGTTGATGGGGGGCACTCTATTCGTAGTTAATAATTATCTCGTTTGGTAGGAATATTTTTTGGAGGCTTAGTTTTGCCTCCAAACTAAAAATCTTATTTTCTTTTACTTTAGTGTTAGAAAAAACTCTCTTTACTGATATATATTGAAATTCAAAATTTAGAACGAAATTTGGGGACTTCTTGACGGTTATTATATCTAGGCGGGATTTATAGTTGGATCCTTACTCCGACAGAATCAGTAGATGATGTTCTGCTTTTTTTATTGTATTAATCTTGATTACATATGTTCAAATCATTACACATTTTCACCAGATTTATTGGGGATAAATGGAATGTAGTACGATAAAGAGAAATGAAAATAACGTAGATAGTAACCGGAGTTTCAAGAAGCATTGGTGCTACATGAGCAAAAACACTTGCTAGAGAATGTGTGTATGTTGTTTACGTGAATTCATTAGTGAGTGAAGAAACATGGAAAGAAATTGCTAAGATTAATCCAAAAATCAGAGCAATCTCTTTCATATACCGCTTTATCTCGCTTTCCTATTTTGGGAGGGCAAGATAAGGGGTTATCTGATACTCTAATAATTTTGAAATATATATAACTAAAATATTGGGGGGATTCTATCTACCCCGTTTTTTTGAAAAGTAAGATTGAAATATAGCTTAGTTTTTAGGTTCACCGACCATATCATCTTAGCTAGTAATACGTCTTATCTTCCCATTACAGAGATTGCTACAGTAACCAAGCGACCAGAATAAGTAATCGTTATGCATTTTATGAATCTGTACCAGTCATCGAAGGGCCCACTAACGTTGCTGACTTTATTGGTTTGGAAACTTGCTTATATATTAAGGAAGTATTATATGAGGGTAGGGATTCAAAATACCGACCTTGCCTGTTACTTCGCAAATATGTGAAGGCTAGGTGGTTAGGAAAGAAATCCGGAAGAGGATTCTATGTTTATGAATAGTCCCTGTTTAATATGGCAAGGTACGCAAATTCAAGAAGTAATAGGTATTAAATTAAGGAAGGTTCCTCTACATGACAAATGACTGAGCGTTCGCTCATAAATGTTAAATAAAGATAATTAATGAAAACAATTAAAGTCATCTTTAGAAAGGAACAACGATATGGAACTTCAAAAAGTAAAGATGTGGGTTGAAAAACAAAGAGACAGCCTATATATAGAAATCGTTAACATTTAAATCTTGTCCGCAGAGGCTCTTATATAGGCTTTTGGAAAATATTCCTTTAATACTATACCGATTAAAACAGAAAGATGTCTATCCAAGTCAGGAGAATAATTATAATGAAAGACTACTTGAGGAACAACGTGTTTTACCAAATGTAATCAAAGTCAAAAATGGTATTCCCACTGTGATTGAGTGGAACGGACAAAGATATATTTTTAAACCACTCCAATCAATTTAAAACAGGATTGAAAATTCGCCACTAAAAAGTGCCAAACTTACCTTTAAATGATACTCGCTCCAATTGAAATTATGGTAAAGGATGGTTAGTTATCCATTAGGAGGTTTCTGCTTTGAAAATTAAAGGAGTTATATATAAGAAGAGAGCCTATGTAGATCGTGAAAAGCCAAACGTTACCACTATTTTGTTTATTGAATTAGAGGAGAAAATCGACATAAATGGTGAGACGATTAGGATTATTCCAATCCTAAGTTCTAATCCATCCAGCTACTGTGTCGGAGAGCAGATAGAAGTGAATGGGGAAGTAAGGTTCGAATGTATTTGGACATCAACAGGAAAACTTAGTTTTTCGCAAATACCTGTTATCCGAGGCGCTATTTAGTTAACCAGAATATTTCAGTGTTTACAGTAAAGAAGGTTTACCAATGTTATCATTACTTAATTTTTTTCCCTGATGGCTGTCACCTCTTATGCCGTTTACCTGTTTATCCTGTCGTATACAGCCGCGATCTGTTTGGGAAGTTCGGTAAGAGAGCGGCTTATGAACCGAATCTGAAAGAACGAATCAATACGTATAGGTGAATGGGTTAGGATAGAGAAAATTGTTTCTAGAAAAAAAAGCGGATGTATGCACTTGATTCTGTTTCATGGCTTCATGTTCATCCAAGTGGGACTGATCGAACTGATTAACAAGGGATTGATTAAAGGGTACTTGACATGAAGAAATTGTATGAAGGCTTCGACCTCTGTCACCAGTCCACCAGTGTGTCGATGACGATCAATGGTCCGGCACCGATCATTCTTGCGATGTTTATGAATACAGCTATCCATCAGCAGGTTGAAAAGTTTATCGAGAAAAACGGGAGGCAGCCAAGCCGGGACGAGTTGGAACAAATTAAGGCATGGACCTTGCAAACGGTAAGAGGTACTGTGCAAGCGGATATCTTGAAAGAGGATCAAGGGCAAAATACGTGTATTTTCTCGACGGAGTTTGCACTTAAGATGATGGGGGACATACAACAGTACTTTATTGATCATAAGGTGCGCAATTACTATTCCGTAAGTATTAGTGGCTATCATATTGCCGAAGCGGGAGCTAACCCCATTTCCCAGTTAGCTTTTACTCTGGCGAATGGATTTACGTTTGTGGAGTATTACCTTAGCCGTTGTATGCACATCGATGATTTTGCTCCAAATCTTTCTTATTTCTTCAGTAACGGATTAGATCCGGAATATACGGTGATGGGCCGTGTCGCCCGTCGAATTTGGGCTACGGTCATCAAAAATAAATATGGCGGAAACGAACGCAGCCAAAAGCTGAAGTACCATATCCAAACCTCCGGTCGTTCCTTGCATGCACAAGAGATGGATTTCAATGACATCCGGACAACCTTGCAGGCCTTAATTGCGATCTATGACAATTGTAACTCCTTGCATACCAATGCTTATGATGAAGCGATCACGACACCGACGGAGAACTCCGTACGCCGGGCCATGGCGATCCAAATGATCATCAATAAAGAATTAGGCTTGGCGAAGAACGAAAATCCGCTTCAAGGGTCTTTTATCATTGATGAGTTAACCGATCTGGTGGAAGAAGCAGTATTGGCCGAATTCCAACGCATCCACGATCGTGGAGGGGTACTCGGAGCGATGGAAACACAATATCAGCGAGGGAAAATTCAAGAAGAATCCATGTATTACGAACATAAGAAGCACTCTGGGGAATTGCCGATTATTGGAGTCAATACGTTTATTAATCCGAATGCAGATGAAAATGCTTATGAGATCGAGTTGGCCCGTTCGACGGAAGAAGAAAAGCAAACCCAGATTCGAAATCTTCAAGATTTCTGGAAGAGAAACGAGGCGGAATGTCCAGCTGCCCTAGATCGTCTCAAGCAAGTTGCTCTTCAAAATGGAAATATCTTTGAAGAGTTGATTGAATGCGTGAAGGTGGCATCTCTTGGACAAATCACCACCGCTCTCTATGAAGTGGGCGGACAGTATAGACGGAATATGTAGGGTTTAGCCTGTTTGAATTACTTAATGAAGAAAACTGCTACCCTTGTCCACAATGGAGGAGATATAGGAGACAAGCCTTGTTTACGGAGAACGTGTTTCTAAGCTATCTCAATGGGTCAAGGCATATGGGACTCGTGATGAAGCCAACTCGATGATTGGGTTGGCTCTTTCTTTACTTCCTAAGGAAAAATAATGGACGTTTTGTAATCCCAACCAAGCTGTTTCGTGTAGGGTAGAATTGGCGAACGAGTTAGATGGAAAATTGTGATAAGGATGTTTGTTTCTTAGAAGAACAAATTGATCAGATAGAGGTTGTTTTACCGCCCTTGGTTAATTTTACCTTACCTAGAGGACACCCCGCAGGATCCCAAATTCACTTGTAAAGGACCATTCTATGCCGAGCAAAGAGAACCGCTGTAGAGATTCAAAAAGAGGATAACATTAACCTTAATGGTAAAGCTTGTTTCATTGGTGCCTACCCGTTAATTGGGGCAGTAGCAAAGAGTATCTACAATGTGCCAACTCAAAAATAATGAAAAAGAGATAAACCTTCTGAGTTAGGATCGTTAATCTTATGTTCATTAACGATAGCTATAATGCTATATCATAAATGCAATTATATGGCGTTTGTGATCATTTATTTAAAATATTTGATTACTATGGTGATTTATAGTGTGGCAATGATTAAGGTCCCATTAAGGTTCAGATAGATTTTATAATTGTTTTTATTATAAATATCTCTATTTAATCATTATAATTCAGAATATTTAGCCTTTTGGTATGGATATTGCATGTGTTAGTTAATGTAATAAAAGAAAGTAGAAAAAATATGTGGAAGATAACCAGTAATAGGAATTTACGAAAACAAAAATGCTGTATCGATAATAACGGAGGAAGTAGTCACTGCATGACACCGGAGTGCAATGATTGGGTTTCCAAGACAATCACAAATTGTAAGTTGGTTCTTTTTACCGCTGAGGAATTTGGAAACCATGATCTCTGCTGGACTGCTTATAAAAAGTTTAATGATTCTGTGAAGGAATTCCTGAAATAAACCATTTTCGTAATTATCGTAGATCTTTCATATACAACAGCCCGAATAGGTTCATAATCGGAAATTTCATAAAAGAGGATTAAATATAAATTTAATTTAATATAAGAGGAGATTGTTATTATGAATCAAAGAATTAGAGAAAAGCTTAAAAATGGTGAAACTACCTTTGGATTATGGGTCACGTTGGAAAGTCCATCTATTACAGAAATAGCAGTTGAATTAGGTCTTGATTGGATTTGCATTGATTTAGAACATGGATACCTTAGTTATAAGCAAGTTGCTGGACATCTTCAAGCGGCAAATGGATCAAACCTTAGTGTTTTTGTTAGAGTCCCAACCCACGCACTTGAATCTATTAAACGAGTATTAGACCTAGGAGCTCATGGAATCGTATTACCTTTTGTAAGATCTGCGAAGGATATTACTACGATTCAGCAATACGCTTATTATCCACCTAAAGGGCAAAGAGGTTTAGGAGGAGAGCGTAATGTTAAATGGGGATTAGGCCTTAGGGAGTATACAAGCACAGCAAATGACGATATCATGATCATTCCAGTAATTGAAACAAAGGATGCAGCAGAAGCTATTGATGATATTTTGGCACTAGAGGGTATTGAAACGATCCTTTTTGGACCAGGAGATTTATCCTCAAGCTACGGATATCTTGGGCAGTGGGAAGGACCAGGAATGGCAGAGTTAATTTTGGAGATGAAAGAAAAGGCTTTAAAACTTGGAATTGGAAGTGCCGTTATGGCGCGTAACACAGAGGATGCTAAATTGCGCCGTGATCAAGGATTTGCCATGGTTGGTCTAGGTTCAGATGCTGGTATGGTAGTTAGACATGTGGGAAAACTGCTTGCTGATCTTGAAGTAAAAGAAATCGATCATCGCTGGTTTTAATACATTCCCTTTTCTATACAAATTGCAAATCGGGACTGCGTTTTGCAATTAACCCAAGGGATGCCAAAGAATATGC
Organism: Cytobacillus sp. FSL R5-0377; assembly: GCF_038004385.1. Classification (NCBI taxonomy): domain Bacteria; kingdom Bacillati; phylum Bacillota; class Bacilli; order Caryophanales; family Bacillaceae; genus Cytobacillus; species Cytobacillus sp. FSL R5-0377. The sequence continues at coordinate 264,573 of NZ_JBBORA010000002.1, read as the reverse complement.
GAAAGTTTCTATTTAAAAAATTGAGTAAACCTAAGGATTAAGAAACGATTGAACTTAGGAGGATTTTTGGTGCCATGAGTGGTTCTTACAAATAAACAGGGAGGACATGGAAGGAATATGAATTATGTGAATGGGAACACATGGCCAAAGAGTAAGCTGTTGTAATTCTCATTCTTCCAAGTAAGTTGATATTTAATAAGAAAGGCTTCAATCCCCTATTATTAAAATGATTGTGCTAAAGAAAAGTGTTCAGTATGCGTCAAAATTTAATGATGAAATTATAAAGTTGGAAAACATTTTATACGAGATTCATTATAGGCGAAGCCAACTAAGATTTTAATCTTTTTAAATACCTGATCTTATAAAAGATAGAAAGGAGGGATGTAATTCTAATTAATTTTGAGGTAGGACTGAAAAAGTATTGCTAATGTTTATAAAGAATTATAAAAGTCTGTCTTATTAAAAAAGGGGGAAATAAATGAAAAATCTGACATTTACAGGTTATTTAAACGGTGTATTCGCGATGGTTATGACGTTCTTGACGAGCGTTATCCTTGTTGCGCCTTCACCGATTATGACTACAATTGTTGAGAAATCACATTGGAATTTAGGACAGACTGGGTATTTATTATCTGCAATTTATGCGACAACAGTTATTTCTGTCTTTGTTGGAAGCGTATTTATTGAAAAAATTGGTGCCAAGTGGACTGCGGTCTTTTCATTGGCTATTGTAGCGATAGGCGGTGTCATGGCTTTCTTTTCAGGAGACAGCTTTGTACTGCACCTGATCGCAAGAGTTATCGTTGGTATTGGTTATGGATTATATTTTCCACTTCCTGGTGTTATCGTATCACAGTGGATTCCAAAGTCACAACAGCCTGCTTGGCTGGGTGCTCGTACTTCGATAAGCACTCTAGGAGTTTCTGCGGGTATGTACTTGACCCTACCTATTCTTGGCTTTATGCATACCTGGCAGGCTACTTTTGGCTTCTATGGTATTATAACGGCTGTGCTTTTCGTTATTTCTATATTCGTTCTCAGAGATCCTAAACGCAGCGAAAAAGCAAATGCTGCAGAACTGGCTGATACCAAAGTTGGCCAAATGGGTCTATCGCGGGTTGTAAAGAACAAAATCATCTTGAAGATGTGTGTACTTATAATTGGAGTGGGGATTACTACTATTGCATTTCAGGACTACTTACCTGCTTTTCTTGAGTTGGAACACGGTATGAGCAAAGAAGCCTCTTCCAAGTTGGCTGGCGTCAGCCCAATAGGATCCGCTTTATTCGGCTTTTTCTGCGGTTTAATCATGACAGCCCTTGGACGCAGGAAAATTATAGGTCTATCTTCACTAATTCTTATATTTTTCAGTGCGATGTTGGTAATATCCATAGACACCTATTTTGTTGTTCTAGTAGCCGCATTTCTATTTGGGGTAGGTTCCGTTGGTTATTATGTATACTATTCAATGATTCCGTTAGATGTTTCGAAATCCGATCCTTCCTTTGTTGGTGCAGCGTTTGCCATCATACTTGCATGTGGCTGGTTACCTGCTTTCTTCGTTCCTGCAGTTTTCCAGGCGTTGCTTAATCTCGGAATGTCAATGTCGATGGTAATGGTTATTTTTACCATACCAACACTCGGAAGTATATTCCTACAAATGTTTATTGAAGAGACAGGTCCTAAAGCTAAACAAAAGCAAGCTGAGGCTGTTATTCAAATGACAAACAAGGCAATTAAATAAACCTAAATATATGTTCAGTTTTTTAGATTTATGGAAAGTTAATTAATATTTATACTTTTACCTAAGGGGAAATTATTCTGCTTACTAACGCATCCCGTTTTATTCCTTGGTGCAATGTTTGTAGATGTGGCGATGGACGCACATGTAACCCTTTGTATAGCAAACCTGATATTCGGCTCAGTTATACACCTTCTGCAAAGTTTAATCCAGGCAGTATTCTCAGCATCGCTTCGCTTTAATTAGTTACCTCTTTTTCAAAAAGGGTCTATAAGCTGGCCGTTCCATGAGTTAGCGAAAGTAAAGATTTAGGATCTTTAAATTTCAGAAAGAAAATAGTGGAACTCCCTAAAAATATTCAGAAAATTAAAAATCCGCTTTGTAAAAATGAAAGCGGTAACACAAATTTGCATTTGCATGAAGCGTTTATGGGATAGCAAGTAATTGTTTGCGGAGGGCATCTTATTTCTGTAAAAAATCCCGTACCTATAACGGGACTATTCGTTCATTAATAAAGATCTTGTTCTTCCAAAGATCATTTTCAAATAGGAGGAAAGAGGATTAAAAAGCCAACGGGAAAACCATTCCGTCCTTGACCAAACGACTTGTACAATTTTCGGTTCATTCGTTAAAGGTGCTAATCTTATGAGAGTATTATTATCTGAAGAATTAATTTAAAAGCAAGCTCATAAAAAACCAAAATTGAAAAGAGGTAAAATACAATGAATGAAAAGATGAACACTGGTGTCCCTTACACACGTAATCCTCTGATGGAAGGATTTACTGAAAATTACTTTGAGACAAAGGACCATTTGAAGTTGCGTTACCTTCATAAGGGCAACGGAATGCCCTTCATCCTGGTCCACGGTTATAGCGATGATGCTGACTGTTGGTCTCTTAATGCACCTGCCTTTGCAGAAGAATATTCTGTCTATGCTCTTGATCTACGAGGGCATGGCTATTCTGATTCAAATCACGGTGCTCGCGTCTCCCGTCTAGCAGCAGACCTCAATGAATTTATAGAAGCTCTGAATGTACCAAAGGTAAACCTGCTGGGCTGGTCTATGGGTTGCAGCGTCCTCTGGAGTTATATTGACCTGTTTGGGCAAGACAAGATTAATAAGATTATCTTTGATGATGAGCCCCCCATGCTCGTGGCAAACCCAAGATTTACCCGTGAAGAAGTTATGCTTACCGGCAGCAATTGCATGGATTTCTGGCATCTGTGCAATGTAGTATATGATCATGGCTGTGTATGGAACTCGGTTGAGGGTCAAAGTCCTTTCTTCGATGCGTTCACGACTTGTTTCCATCGCGGCATCCTGACATACACAGATGAAGAAGTCGCCGCTATGCCAGATAACGTCCATGCTAAGCTTGCACAGCGTCCGCAGCCCCCTGTAACCGATAGTAAATTCCTGGCCAATCTGCTGAAGGATCACCTGATGCTTGACTGGAGAGACCTGATCCCAACCATCAGTGTGCCTGCCATGTATATGACCGGTGATGTGAGCCACGCCGTGACTCTTGAGTGCGGCAAATGGATGAGCGAAACCATGCAGAACTGCAAATGGGTCCGCTTCTCTGCAGAAGAGTTCGGTAACCATGATTTCAATTGGACTGCCTATAAGAAGTTTAATCGCGTTGTATTGGAATTCCTAGAGGAGTAATCCTGGAGAAGCATGGAATCCTGAAAAATATTGTATCAGCTTGAGAGTTAGGATGGAAATAGGGCCTGCAATTCTTTTCCTGATACAGAGCTAAGCCAAAAATTTTATTCGCAATCATTTTCTTGAGAATAGTTCAACCTTAAATTTATTTCTTTAACTAACCACATAAATGGAGACAGGCATGGAATTAATAAATGTATCATTCGTTGGAAAGACAGGTATTATCAATGGGGTTTAGACCAGCTTGAGTAAGTTATTTTAATGAGAGTAAATAGATGATTCAAGTAATCCCTTGTCCAATCTGCCTGGGTGAATACCAAAGGCTATTATTAATAAATGAGCCATTCCTGCATGTTAGCGGCAAGTTATATTTGGAATTTCTCTCGGATCTTTACCATGATACTGCGGTATTCTTATGAAAATACCATGTGGGGGTTAGGATTTGTATTCAGTTTTCTAAATTAGAAATAGAGGAGAAGGGGAATGAAAACATATTTACAATTAGGTGTGGTCTATTTAACTTCGTTTACTGCATGGTTTTTTGTTGTTCCTTTGGTTGTCTATGGGTATATAACTATCAGCTTCCCCGGGCAGAGCTCTCTCACAATTCTCATGATGACACTGCCATCTTTATTCGCTATGGTCGGTGGATTTGCTGCGATACCATTAACGCGCATTATGAGTAAGAAATCTATTGTGATTGTTGCACTTTGCCTAAGTCTATGCGGCGGTCTGATTATCCGTTTCATGGGAACAAGCAGTCTGACAATTGCGTTGATTGGGGCAGCAATCACTGGAATTTCGGCAGGATTGCTACCCTCGGTGAATAATGTAGTTTTGCCAAACATCGCACCCGAGAAACTTCGCGAGAAAGTAATTGGAGTTAATTATGCCATGCTTACTTTGGGGATGGTTATTGTTACTGCCTTATCAGGCTTCCTTGCAGCTGATGGAGACTGGGTGAGGGCGTACAATGTATTCTATATAATTATTCCAATTATTACTATTGTAATATTCTTCTATCCAAGGGTAAATGATAATACAACCCAGGATATTGCATTGACAACAAATACGGAACCTAAAGAGGGAAGCGATTCATCCCTAATAACCGTATTATCTTCAGTTCCCAAATTTGTTATTGCCCTTTTAATTGTTCGGTTTATCGCAGGATTTTTCTATATGGGAATTCCCTTAAATGCCTCTGAGTATTTCATTAATGAACGGGATATTAACTCAAGTCTGGTTGGAATGGGCGCTTCCATAGCAAATTTCTTTGCCATCTTTGGAACTGCATTTGTTTTTATATGGCTTAGGAAGTTAAAAAGATTCAGTCTGATGATGGCGTTAGTACTATGTTCAATTGCAGGTATAGCCAGTTTAACTCTCCCAAGTGTGTACGCCAATATGTTTGGATGGATTTTGGCGGGAATGGGTACTCTGATATTCTCCTCGGCGGTAAATACGCTTGTAGTTTTAGGATTCAAGGGTAAAATGGCTGAAACTATCAGCTCTTTATGCATTGTAGCCATGTTCGCCGGTGAATTTCTTGCAGGATATGTTTCTCCACTACTATCCAATTTGATATTTGGAGGCGTTTCTGCTTCGGCAAATATACAGGTAACCACTGTTGGTTGTATAGTTATCGGTATTTCCTCTGTACCGTTTTGTAAAATTGCATATAAGCACCTATATGCTTCGGAAAAAAAAGAGAGTTTCGTGGATAAAGAGTTCAATATGTAATTAAATAACCGTGTGACTGCAAGATCGATGTCACCAAGTACGCCATCAGAAGGTGGACCGATCAGCGTCTGTTGATCATGAAATGGATTGAGCAGTACTTAATTGAGTACCGAGTGAACTTTTCCAGAACAATCTTGTTTCCCTTTTGTTATGGGCGAGAATTGCTTGAGTTCTGAGTTCGCGTGGCCATTGGCGGATGCTGTAATGACGGGGCGGTACTATATTGTAAGGGAGTGTATCCCCCTAATTGAAAGGGTTTTTGTTTTACCCCTGAGGAATTTGGAACCTTTGATCTATGTTGAACTTCTGATAAGATATTTAATTGTATGGTATCGCCGGAATAAACCACTTTTTTTCATCAATTTGTATACGTAAGAAAAACGTAATGAAGAAAATATGTGCGAATTTAAAGGCTGCACCAATCAAATGTACCCTGTGGAGTAGATACTAAAAATGTCTCCTATTGGGTACTTTTTTCTTATAACCCTTATGTTAAATCAGGTAGTTAAAAGAGGATAACCTAAAAAAGAATCTTTTCATTAAAGAAGGTGAAGGGGAAATCCCAAACAATAATTATCAAAAAATAAAATTATGATTCTTTCTTAATTCGACTAACTTAGTTAATTATAAAAAACCTTGTATACATTGATGTTGAAGGAGTGGTGAACAATGAAAACGAGAGAGGAAGCTATTGATTACTGTTTGAAATTGGAAGACACGTATGAAGATTATCCATTTAGTGATAAGAATTGGACATTGATACGACATAAAGAAAATAGGAAGGTCTTTGCTTGGATTTTCGAAAGATACGGACATATTTGGATTAATGTGAAGTGTGAAAATGGTTGGCTGGACTTCTATCGTCAGAAATACCATTCTGTAGTTCCAGCATTCCACCTTAATAAAGAGCACTGGAATTCTATTATTCTTGATGGCACAGTTCCTAAGGAAGAATTATGTAATATGATAAGACAAAGCTTTAACTTAACGAAAGCAAAAAGGTAATTTTCAACCAGTCTGTAGTTTATTAGCATTCTCATCATAAGATTTCATAAGAAAGAATAAATAATTGCGGGAAGATGGACTATGGGTGAGCTATACTAGTCTCAACTTTATACTGAAAAAATAAAAACCGACGATTTCTTCGACAAATGATCGTCGGTTCTTTCTAGTATATAAAATGGAACTTTGTTTTATAGGCCATACTTTTTTTTCTTTCGGAAAAAAGTCGTTAAATCCATCCCTAGTATATCTGCACATTTTTTTAAGGGTCTATAATTCGCTATATAATAAGATAGAACCTTTTTCTCATGTTCTTCAACTATTTCTTTAAAAGTCAAACCAGAGTTGTTCTGAAAATCATTATTTTTTCCTGCCCTAATTACATCCTGCCTTATCGATTGTATATATGATGGAAGATATGATTCATCTATTTCTTCATTATCTGAGATGATGACAAGCCTTTCCACTAGATTTTTCAATTCACGAATATTTCCTGGCCAGTGATATTCTAATAACATATTCATTAAGATCGGTGAGAATGTTTTCTTCATATTATGTTTATGATTAAAATAATGAAGAAAATGCTTTAAGAGGGCGAATACATCCTCCGTCCGTTCGCGAAGGGAAGGGATATTCAGGGATAATACATTTAATCTAAAAAAAAGATCTTCCCGGAAACGTTTTTCTTTAATCATTTCTTCTAAATTAGCATTGGTGGCAGCGATCACTCTAACATTGATTGGAATCGATTTCGTACCTCCTAATCTTTGGATTTTCATATCCTGAAGAACCCCTAATAATTTGACTTGCAAAGAATATGGCATATCCCCAATTTCATCTAAAAATATAGTACCGTTATTTGCCACTTGAAAAAGCCCGGCTTTTCCTTGCCGATTAGCGCCAGTAAACGCACCAGCTTCATATCCAAATAATTCAGATTCCAAAAGATGTTCGGGAATAGAACCGCAATTTACTTTGACAAATGGCCCTTTTTCATTACGGTCACTAACACTATGTATATAATTAGCAAGCACATCTTTACCAACCCCAGATTCACCGAGAATAAGGACAGGAGTATCAACAACAGAAAACTTGTTAGCAAGTGAAATGACCTTTTCCATTAAAGGACTTCGAAAGATAATCTGTTTTTCATTAATGGTAGATAACTGAAATTCTTGTAATGTTTGTCGATAGCTATTAGTCAAGGCGGTTGTATCGTCTAAATCACGTTTTAATTTATTCAGTTCCGTGATATCTCTAACATTGCTTATAACAAAAAGTAAGTTTTTTTCGTTATCAAAAACCGGAGTGGAAGTTACTAAAGCTTCAACACCTGTAGGATATTTACTAATGCTATTAACGGTCTTTTTTTGCCTAATAGCGCCTATTGCTACAGCTTTTTCTAGTAAACCTTTTTCGACTAGCTCATACATCGTATAACCATTTAATTGATATGATGTTAACCCGGATATGCGCAAGAATGATTTATTATGCCAGTGGATATTACCTTCAGGATCAGTAACAGTAATGCCATCATATAAATTATTTATTAGATTACGAAGTAATAATTCTGATTCAAAGGGATTTTGAACGATTTCTTCTTTTCTCATGTTTTGTCTCCTCTGCTTATCTCTTTTACTTAGTAATTAAAAGCATTGCAATAATGATATTTATATATCAAATTGGCCATTGTAAATATGTAATATTTTCATTTAATTATAACAGTTATGAATATTCTTTCAATAGAGATCGATTAAAAGTGTGTTCCTATGATGATTTTCCTTAGAAAATCATCTAGAAAGTTTAGAGGCAATAAAAATGTTGAACCATAGATGGAATGAGCCTATATATTTTGAGGTTGAATGATATATATATATTTTAATTTCATTAATCATAGCAATTTTGCAATAGCATAAATACAAATTATAGCGTTTGTGAAAGTATTTCTATACTATGTGATAACTTGCGTGGTTAATAGTATGGCCATTGCTTTTAGGCTTAGGTTCCCTATAGACTTGACACTTATTTATACATATTTATGATTCAGCCCTTTGGCATGGATATTGCATGTGTTATTTAAAGTAATAAATGAAAGGAGAAAACAGATGCAAAGATAAACCGTAATCATAATGAAGTAACCAACTGCGATTTTAACAGGTGGTGTCCGTGGTAACCGGCCAAGTCCTAAAAGTTTTCGTCGGGCTCGCTGGATAATTCATTATGATAACTCGTACCTTCAAGAAATTTTTGCAACGGAACAAATTAATTATTAGTTTGTTCTACATAGCTTACTTGGAAGCAAGGACGTAGCCAAATAACATTAATGTAGAGGGAAATTATGATTTCTTAGCGATTATAAAGAGATTTTAAAAATCGAAGGGAAGGGGTTTAATTATGAGAAAAAGCAAAGTTTGGCTTTCATTAATTGTAAGCGTTATCTTTTCGTTGTTATTAACTGCTTGCGGTAGTGGAGGTTCTAGCTCCGCGGGTGGGAAGGAAAAAGAAATGAAATTGAGAATGTCAGTAACGGTAGGTGATACTTCGACTATGTATAAAGCTGCAGAGAAATTTGCAAAAGAAGTAAAAGAAAAAACGGATGGAAGAATTATCATCGATATATTCCCTAACGAACAATTATCAAACGGTGACTCTGGTAAAGCAGTAGAATCACTTGCAAAAGGTACCATTGATTTAACTTATAACTCTTTGATTATTTATTCGATTCTTAACGATAAACTTGGTGTTATAAATGCTCCATTCCTTTTTAAAGATTTAGAAGAAGTGGATTCAAAACTTGGTGGCGAAGGGGGAGAAATGGTTAAGGATATCCTTCGTGATTTTGGTGTAGAGCCTCTAGGCTTCGGACAGAATGGTTTCCGTCAAGTAACGAACAGTGTTAAAGAGATCAAAACTTTAGAGGATATTGAAGGATTAAAAATGCGTATTCCAGGTATCACAATGTTTACTGACCTTTGGAAAACCTTTGGTGCAAACCCAACAACAATGAGCTTTTCAGAAGTTTTTACTTCCCTGCAGCAAGGAACGATTGATGGACAGGAAAACGCTATTGATATTATATATTCCTCTAAATTAAACGAAGTACAACCGTACATGACAATGTGGAATTACGCTTATGATCCACTTATTCTTGGTATGAATAAGAAGTTATTTGATTCTTTAAGTGATGCAGATATTGAAATTATTCAAACAGCAGCTGATAATGCAAACAAATTCCAAATTGAAGAAGCTAGAAAACTTGAAGCAGAGCAAATCAAGAGTCTAGAAGAAGCAGGAATGCAAATCTATTATCCAACAGATAAAGAATTAGAGGCATTTAAAGAAGCAGCTCAGCCAATCTATGATCAGTACAAAGAAGTTTGGGGAGCAGAACTATTTAATGCCTTTCAGTAATAAAGAAAACTCCATCAGTGGGGATGTCCTTCATCCCCCACTAGAGGTTTGTGTGGACCTTCTAAGGGGTTAATACCCAAAGGAAATTTCTCAAACGGGCTTTTATGGGGGAACCCACTGCCTTTTCTACTTTATAAACTCAGTCTGGATCGGGGGTCTTACTACCTGTTAACCTGGCGTAATTTCTTTTCGAAGGAAGTGTGATACATGTCTAATTTGCTATCAAGAATTGAAAATAGCCTATTAATTTTCAGTGTTTCTATTATGTGTCTAATAGCTTTTACTAATGTTTTATCACGATATTTTCTTAAAACTTCATTGGCGTTTACAGAGGAAGTTACGATTAACCTTTTTGTTTTGATGACGTTTGTTGGAACTTCAGTCGGAGTGAGGACTAGTGCTCACCTCGGCTTCACCCTTATTTTTGATAAGGCAAAATTGCCAGTGAAAAAGTTATTATCAATTCTTATAGGTGCTATCGTCGTTATATGTTTTATTCTATTTGCTTATTACGGTTTTAAGATGGTGCAATTTCAAATGATGATTAATCAGACGACTCCATCTTTGGGATGGCAACAATGGATATTTACATTGAGTTTCCCGATTGGTTGTGGTTTATGTGTAATTCGAGCGATTGAATCGACGGTTATTGAATTCAAAAATTTACTACAAGAAAGCGAATGATGTAGATGGCTAGTATACTTCTTTTTGGTGTTTTCGTACTGCTATTACTGATTAGAGTACCTATTGCCATTGCACTTGCAGCTGCGTCTATTGTGACATTGTTTTCTACAATGGGGATGTCATCTCTTGAAGTAGTATCAGATATCATGTATACGAGTGTGGCTAAGTTTACTATGCTTGCGATTCCGTTTTTTATCATTGCCGGCGTTATTATGGATTATGCCGGAATATCAAAGCGTTTGATTCACTTTGCTGATGTCATGGTAGGACACAGGAGAAGCGGGATAATCCTTGTAACTGTTATTACAGCGATTTTTTTCGCTGCAATTTCCGGTTCAGGTCCTGCAACAGTTGCTGCAATAGGTGGTATCTTAATTCCTGCATTGGTCAAAAATGGTATGAAAAAGGAATCCGCTGCTGCCCTACTTGCAAGCTCGGGATCCATTGGGGTTATTATTCCTCCAAGTATTGCGTTGATTGTATTTGCAGTGGTCGCAGGTGATCAAATACCTGTGTCCATCGGGCGTTTGTTCATTGCTGGTATCATACCGGGGCTTCTTTTGGGAGTCGCTTTTATTCTTGCCGCGATGTATGTCAAACGTAAAGATATTAAAAATTATATGCTTAAAGTAAATGAAGACAATGCATTCTATGAAATATCAGCAGCCAGAGAAAAGTCTACAAATAAAGAACGCCTTAAGGCTTTTTATGACGCGATATGGGGACTGCTCATCCCGGTTATTATTTTAGGCGGGATATATGGTGGTATTTTTACTCCAACAGAGTCAGCTGTAGTTGCCGTGTTTTATGGATTGTTTGTAGGAATATTTATTTATAAAGAATTAAATGTAGCGCAAATTAAAAAGATCTTGATTGATTGTTCCGTTCAGACAGCTGTTGTCATGTTCATAGTAAGCGCCGCATCAATATTTGCGTACTTAATTACCACAGAACAAATTGCCAAGCAAATCTCTGATGGATTACTAGGAATAACGGACAATAAAATTATTATTCTATTATTAGTCAATATAATCTTACTAATTGCCGGAGCTTTTATGGATGCAATTTCTGCATATTACATTTTTGTTCCGATTATCCTTCCAATCATGCTATTCCTTAACGTAGATCCGACTGTATTTGGAATATTCATGACAGTGAACCTAGCAATTGGTTTATTTACACCGCCAGTTGGTGTAAATCTATATGTTGCTTGCGGTCAAGCGGGAGTATCACTTGCTCAGATTTCAAGGGCTATCTTACCATTTGTTATAGCATCGATCATTGTTTTAATATTGATTACTTATGTACCTAGCATTACCACATTCTTACCAGATTTACTAGGTGTGAAATAAGGAGGATTATCATATGAGAGTTGAAAATCATGTAGCTATTATAACTGGAGCATCTAGAGGAATAGGTGCAGCCTGTGCAAAAACACTAGCAAGAGAAGGAGCACATGTTGTGTTGGTAGATCTTCTGCCAAGTGAGGAAACGATAAAAGAAATTACTGAAATTAATCCTAATGCCAAAACACTTTCTTTTGAGGTTGACATAAAGGATAAAGAGGTCATTCAAAGTCTAGTTAAAGATACCTATCAAGCTTTTGGCAGAATTGATATTCTTGTAAATAATGCTGGAACGGCCAGTAGAATGGATCTGGAAGAGATGACAGAGGAAGTTTGGGATCGTGATATCGATACTAACCTCAAGGGAACTTTTTACCTTACACAAGCTGTCATTTATCCATATATGAAGGAGCAGCAATATGGAAGAATTGTAAATATCAGCTCAATCTCTGGCATCATGGGAGGTGCCGTTTCAGGATTTGAACCTGGAAGCACAAAGGGACGTTCAGGCCCTGCATATGCAGCCTCAAAGGGTGGCGTTATTGCTTTTACCAAATGGATAGCAAAAGAAGTGGGACATTTAGGTATTGTATGTAATAGTGTTGCGCCTGGTGCAGTGGAATCTGCGCTTACAAAAGGTCTGGCTTATAATCTCGATACACAGGTAATAAAAAGAATGGGGACTCCAGAGGATATTGCAGAAGCAGTACTATACTTTGCTTCAAAGGAAGCAAGCTATACAACAGGACAAGTTTTAAAAGTATGTGGAGGGGCTGCTATTGGCTAAAGTTCTGGAAAGGGAGATTTCGATGAGCCATTTTTCTCGATTATGCCTCTCCAGACCACTCTTTTTATTTTGCAAAACTCCATTGTTTTTAATTAGAAGATAATCTATACAATATCCATTGTTAATTTTATTGCGAGGGCGTCTCCCGTATATCTGTTAGCGCTGATATATGGAAGACGTCTTTCCCTTTCTCTATAATAATAATTATCTAAATATTGCGAATGTTTTACAGGTGTTTTAAACGTCTAATTCTGCACAGGCAATACCCGTCAACTTACGGTCATTTGAAATAGCAATAATTTCAGGAGGAAAAAGTAGATATAGATAATATAGATTTAAAAAAAGTGATCGTCTCAATTAAAAGTAAAAAAAACCGGAGTGGATATTCCTGGAAATTGTTTTAATTAACATGGTGGAGAGTTTCCTATTAATACAAACATAGATTGTAATAATGTACTAGCAAAAAAAGCATTTTTTATCGCAGTTTTGCAAGTGTATTAACTATATATACACACAAATCAAATTTAAATAAAACAAATAAGGGACTTTGAAAACTATTTAACCATATACATTTGGCACGGGACTTGCATAATAAATTATTGTAGTTGTTGTGAAGGATTATGAGTTTAACTGGGGAGTCGAATGGCAGACCACTTCGAGATGGAGCCCCTATAGTTCATGTAACTGATATGCTTTTTGAAGCACTTGCAATCTCGTCGGCATTATTTGAGAGATAGCAGAAATATTATTAAGACAGCGAGTATATAATGCAGTAGCTACCAAAACAATGGCGCAGATCCGAATAATGAACATCATACCGGGACAACAATGCCAGGTACTGTCATTAAGGTCCTAGTTGAAAAAGGCGAGAAAGTGGAAATAGGAGATCACCTAATAATCAGCAATGAAGATGGAAACGACTGTTAAAGCTTCATTGTCACTATAAAAGAATTATATCTATCGAGCGGAGAAGCGATTCTACTGAGGATTTATCGATTGAAATTATACAAAATAAGATAAAGGGGTTTAATAAATGTTTAAGCATAAGATAAAAATGGATCAATTGATATTAGAGAATATTAAAGAGATAAATAAAAATAAGGATGTACTCGATCAAATTGAAAAGAAAATTGAACAAAGGCATACAAAAGAAGCATTTAAATTAGGGGGTAAAGAAAATAAGTCCTGTTTTTAATTTTTGCTATATCTTTGTTTAATGGTCTAACTCTAAATCAACAATACATCAACAGTGCAATGAATGATGACGGAGTTCAAGGTGCTATCACAAGAAATTAAAATTAGAAGAAATAGAAACTCTCAATAAAAATGGAAACTATGATGAAAGTAAATTATTGAGTTTGATAAAGCTGCTCTCAACAATGTGGGCAGCATTCCTGTGATAATAGAAATGGCAAATGACAAGTTTTGTGAAGGAATGTACTTAAACAAACGGTACTTTTATTTAAGAAGGGAACTAAAGTATTTCTGGTTAGAAAAAGGAATGTCTTCAAAATTGAAACATTCCTTCTGATTTTCTAGAGTCCGACTTACTTTCATTATGACATTATGCCAGGTATGTGTGCCTTATAGAGTTAGTTGTCATGAAAAAAGAGGATATAAATTGACCGGAACGCATAATAACAATCCCAAAAGGGAAACGTAAAAAAAAGCCAAATTATGCTATATCAATGGGTGTAAAATAATGGAATAAATGTTCGTATAATACCTATTTTACGAGTTGTCTACCGTGGGAAACGAACGTTTAGTATAAAGTTGTATAGTTCACTATCGAGTTGTATAGGTCACAACTGAGTTGTCTAAAGAAAAAGAGGGAAGGCAGATTTATATTTTGATAATTTCATTTGTGCGTAAAATACTTATTTTCAGCAATAATGAATAGACGTCGAGAATGTATGTTTGGTATAATTACCCTATACATAAAACTTATTCCTTATTTCTGAGGAGGTATTTTTTGGCTGGGATCCTGAAAATCAAGAATCGCAAAAACCATTCTGTTGAAAACCTTAGCTACTACACAATGCAGCAATTAGATGAACGCTCAAGGAAAGAAAAAATGCAAGAAATTTATGAACAATATCATCATAGACAGTTAGAATTATATTGTCTCTGTCAGTCAGCTGCTCCAATTAATATGAGTATTAGTTACATATCGGATTCAGACACTTATTATTTAAAAAGCTTTCCAAAACAAGCTAGTAAGCATCATACTGATTGTCATTTCCATAATGAGAACTCTTTATCATCATCTGAAACCATTTACAAAAAGAACTGTGAAGAAGATGAAGAGGGCAATTATCACATTACCTTAGATACCCATGATTATAAAATCATTAAACGAGCAAAAAAAACAAAAGATTCTTCCGCTCCCTCACCTGTTACAGGCGGAGATACTGGGCAAAGTACAAATAAATTAAGTATCCAAAATCTTATTAAGTTGATCGTGACAAAGGCCTGGAATGATTATATATTTTTTAATGGTCAAAAAGAGTACCCTTCTCTTAACCATGTATTTAGACAAATTTATTCGAAAACAACTCGGCATTACTTTGTCACTAAAGAACTCCACTTACAAAGTTTGCTTTATAAAGGCGGGAAACCAGGTCAAGTTTATATGATTGAGCAAAAGGTGAACCGTATAGCTCAACCATTCGCTCTATTTATGTTAGATAATTATGAAAAGGTGGATGAATGCAGTTACTTAATAAACGTAATTAATCCTCTTAATCTAGCTAATGCTAAATTAGTGGTTAGCAAGAAACTGTTGGAATTTGCTCAAAGCTGTATAAATGTATCAAGCGGGCCTTACATAGTTGGCGGCTTCATAAAAAGTACTGGTTTTGGAAAACTGCCTGAATTCATAAGTTTAGGAATACTCCCGATCAATAACTGTGGAGTGCCGGTAGAAAGTTCATATGAGCGGGAATTGTATGATCTACTGTGTAAGGAAAAAAGAATTGTTCAAAGGCCCATAGATACTCAATATCACCCTAAATTAAACGGACTTATACCAGATGGAATCCTTTTGGACACAGAAAAGCCAACAATTCTTGAAGTGTTTGGAATCTCAGAAAGAAATACGGAGTATCACATTCATAGGAGATACAAGATAGAACTATTTAGTGGATTATTTCCGGATTATCATTTTTGGTATTGGGATGCTTATAATCAGTCTGAAAAGCCTCCCCTGCCCACTGTTGGGTTCTAATAATCGATTATATTATATATTCGTAAAAATTGAATTTTACGCATAAATTAGACAAATTTCGACAAGGAGTGGAATCATGGCCGAAACTAGACAACATAAAGTTCATCAAAAAAAACTACAAGAATTGGTCAAGATCATGCCCTATTACGTTGGTGAGTATGTAGATGATAAATTGGATACCCGCTCCTCCTCCACCCTTTTAAACTATGTATTAGATTATAAAATGTTTTTTGAATGGTTAATATCTGAAGGAATTACGGAGGTTGCCACCATTAAAGAAATTCCTCTTTCAGTCCTGGAAAAACTAAAGCTCGATGATGCAAAAAACTTTTTTAAGTACCTGCAGCGAAGGGATATTCAAGTTAGCAAAAATGAAACAAAAAAACCCGAAAAAATTTCTGTGAATCGTAAGATATCGGCTCTCCGTTCCCTTTTCCATTATCTGACTACCCAGACTGAAAATGATGAGGGTGAACCATATTTTTACCGAAATGTAATGTTGAAAATTGAAGTAAATAAGGTAAAGGAAACACTTGGTGCAAGAGCTTCTAAAATCTCAACAAAAATTTTTCAAAATAATGATGATGCTTCCTTTCTATGGTTTGTTAGAAATCAATATGAAAAAAATTTACCTGATGGTTCAAGGAAGCGTATATTTTTTAAAAGAGATAAAGAACGTGATCTTGCTATCCTCTCTCTCTTTTTAGGCAGTGGTATTCGTGTAAATGAGCTTACCAATCTTAGATTAAAGGATTTAGACTTTGAACTGAATATTATCAGTGTAATAAGAAAAGGCGGCAAAAAAGATACAATTCCAGTTGTTCCAGAAGCAATGAGGGATATTAGAGATTATCTAGATATACGTTCAGAGCGCTATAAAGCAACCAATGAGGACTCTGATTATGTATTTATATCTAAAGGTTCAACTAGCCCTTCTCCACTGGCAAATCGCTCTGTAGAAAGCCTGGTTAAAAAATATACAAAAGCGTACAAAAATAACAAGTCTATGTCCCCCCATAAACTAAGGCATACATACGCTACAAACCTTATGGAGGAAACAGGAGATATCCATTTGCTAATGAGACAGCTTGGCCATTCATCTACAAGTACAGCTGCATTATACTCTAACCCTGACCAAGAAAAAGCTCAAGAAGCTGCTAGACAATTAGGTTTGAGAAGAAACCAGCTTAATAAGGATTAAAGTAAATTAAATTCCTTCTACTTAAAGTAATCCCTAAGAATGATTTTGGAATTGTAACCCTTGGTGAGTTAACTTAATGCAATTGAAAAACTAATATAATAAGTGATTGAATTGGAGGAAAATATGAGAATAGATTCTGGTTTTTCTCGAATCGCAAACCACATGAGTTCATGGCTAAAATACTCACAAATTTTTGGTTATAAGCCATCAAAAGAAGAAATTATAAATGATATACGAAGTATAAATTTAGAGGATGCTCTGATTATTATTGCTAAATTCTCTGTATTAAATGACCAATCAAAAAAGCAGTTAAAAACACTTATAAATGCGAGTATTCAAGATAGAGAGGAAATTTATTCTGTAGAGCCATTTGATTTAATCAGCTTACTTTATTCAATAAAATGGTTTTTAGCATATGGACTTCCCAAGAATGAATCAACATTTAATAATGGTTATCCTGATTACTATAATATTTTTATCACAGTTTTAAAGATTTCCGATTATTTGGAAGACAATATAGATAATGAAGATGAAGTACAAAACCTTGTCTTAAAAAGTTGGTTATTTACTCGTCCAGGAGATATTGACAGAGCATTAGTAAGGCAGTATGTAATGTTTGAGGAAATAGCTAAAAATAAAGATTTTAAAAATGAATTAAAAGATTCTTATTTAGATATACATTCTATCTTTGAACAATATTATGGGTACTCCATTAAAGATTATATTTCTGTACTCTTCGCATTGCATATGCCTAGCATCAAGGAATTAAACCTAAGAGAAGCATTTAGCACTAATAACTGGGGCATAGATTTAACTACCTTTTTTAAAAAAGTTAAAATCAAAAATGTAGCAGAGCAAATATCCAATGATTTAACAGTAGATATAAATACTTTAAAAACTTGGGCTAGAAACACCATTGATAATCCATTTGATTACGAAATACTTCTCTCCAAACCATTATTTAAAAAAGGTAATTGGTTAATCCCTTTTTCTCCTGGCATATTAAATAGCACCATTTTTGATGGTTTGTGTTTTAAGATTAATCAAAGTTGTGCTAAAAGTAAGATAGATTTTTTTTCTTTTTTCGGCCGCTTGTTCGAACAATATATATCCACATTGTTATCATCAGCTGTAAACTCTGCAAAGAAAATAACAAATTATGAGTTTATAGATGAATTTCTTTATGGGAAAGAAAACAAAAGATCACCTGACTCTCATGTTTTACTTGGAAGAACATTGCTAATTTTTGAATGTAAAGGTGGTCGTATTAGGAAAGAAACAAAAATTTCTGCAGAGCCAGAATTCAGTAAAAAAGATTTTGAAAAATACGCAATCGAACCGATTAAGCAAGCAAACAAAGCTTATACCAATATCCTTAGTAAAAAACCTTCAATATTTAAAAATGTGAATAAGGTGATTATTTTATCAGTATCTCTTCAATCTTTTCCTAAAATTCCAAAGTTTAATGATTTAATAGCTGACTTAAAAGGTAATTTGCATCCACATATAAAAGAAATAGATTATATTGGCCTTTATGATCTAGAGTTGTTAGCATATTTAATTAGTCATCATGATATTACCGTCTATAAGTTTATTAAGAATAAAAAAGTATTGGATGATTTTATTCCTTATCGTAATTACTATTACGATAAATATGGTGGAATAAAGCGCCCAGATTTATTAAATGAAAAATATATGGAGTGTACAAATATAATAAGAACAACTTTATTTTAAAATTTATAGGCTCATATGGTAATGGGGTTTTCAAATATTTAAATTTAAAACCTTTCTAGAGTATTAAAAAGATATACAGTCTGTTAGCTTATATTAGAGATGAATTAAACCTGCATTTTTATTTTGATTCTTTTAAGGGGATGATGTCATGAGGGAAATTGATGTGCCTACACAACCTGAGTCTGAAATCATAAATTGGTCTTCTACACTTTCTCAGTTAGAGCAGGTGGCAGAAAGCATGCGACCTCTTACCTCTTTAAATATCCATAGTAGACTTATAGAGGCCACTTCCTCGATAATAGATGGCCTATCAACTAGTGGATATTTAAAGACTCTTTCTGAAATACAAGCATCTATAAAACCTTTGCAGGTAAACGTTTTTAGCCAATTGACATCAAGTCTTTTAGAAGTTCAAAAAGAGCAAAGGCTATTGTGGCAGAGTATGTCTCCTGTATTTCAATTGGCAGATAAAACACAGGAGTTAATAAAAGCTTATGAAGAATTTAATTCTAATAACTGGATAAGACCTATTTACACAGAGGTAGCTAATATAGCAGAAATCACTTCATCTTTGTCATCAATATTCAAAGACTATAATGTTAGGGATATTGATTTAAGTGGTTTTGAAGATTTAGAAGATGATTGTTCTTCTGGAGGGCAAGAATCTCTTTCTCCTTCTTTCCAAGATGTAGTCCTTCAAGTAAACGGAACTGTCGCTCCTGGTCAGAAAAAGTTAATTGATATGACGGAGGAGGATCTTAAAAGATTATTTGAAAAATCACTAACTAAAGCTCGGGCATTTTCTCTTCCGGCTTTTATATATTATCTTTACGCTGAATATGTTAACGATGCAGCAAGGGTCATCCTTGAAATCATGTTTGCTTTTTCGTTAACATTTTTAACTGGACAATATAATGCAGAAGTAAAAGCTCTTATTGCAGATACGATGCAAGATTCAATGATAGTAAAAGATACGAGAAAAGTGATTACAAAGTATATAAAGGTTAATCCGGTTGATCAAGTGGCATTTTTACGGAATGAATCTTTTTTAAGACAGGGAACATCCAAGACTTCGCCTGTTGTGCCTGGAGGAAAGGTATCAACTGTATCAGTTTTAACAATAATAGAACGAAAAAATAATTGGATAAAGGTTGAAGTGGATACTGGAGAGTCTTGCGGAGAGATAGGTTGGGTTGAGGAGTCCAAAGTGATTAAATTTAAGATGATTAAGTAAAAATAATATAGTTAGAGCATGGATTTGACTAATATAAAACTTTAAGGTTAACCAATTGGATGGTTAACCTTTTACATTTTTAAGTTTGTTCATTTACCTAAAGAATTTTTGTGTGAAACCTTAAATTTGTTAATGTTCTCTTGATAGAGTTCTTTACTTTTTTTTATTGAGTAGTCCACCCATTCAGGAAAAACATCTGAAATTGTTGGATATTTTTTAGTAATATACATTTTCAAGACATTTATATCGTCTTTAGATGGATTAATTGGCGCTCTTGGTAGCGGAAGTGGTCTCTCATCTATATTACTATTATACATTGCATATGAAAACTGAACATAAAACTCATCGGTTAAGATTGCATCTTGTGTTCTGTAAACTCCATTATCATCAAATGCAAGAGTATCAAAAACAATCCTTAAAATTCGTATGGGTTTTCTATTTTTCGTTTCGCAAGCCATATCCATCATTAAAATATCTTGTTTGGCAAACTCCGGCCTTCTAATTTCAGAATAATCTTTCTTGGGAATTTCAAATACATGACCATTGTGAACACAAACCTTTTTAAGACTAACACCCATATTATCAACACCTTTATATTAACTACGATCTTATTGTCATTTTTAAACTTGCGAGACTTATCTCTTGGTGAATTCTTCTATATCTACTCCATAGAAATCTGCTAATTTTTGCAGCTTGTCTTTCCTTGGCCGTGTTTTGTTTCTTTCATACCTACCTATCATGCTATGAGATGTGCCAATAGCTTTTGCCACTTCTTCTTGTGTAAGGTTTTTCTTAAATCGCTGAATTCTTAAGTTTGCTCCTAAGCTGCCATACATATAATCACCCATGTCTTGTATCGGATTTTTAAGTAGAAATGTTTAAGGATAGAGGTTTATGCATCCTTTAGTTTGGTTTTTAATAATATCCCTTCCAATACCTATTCCATTCCACTTCGACTTTCTCGAGGATATCAAGGATAAATTGGTTAGGACAAACTGCATTGCATACCATTCCATAAGACGACAGTTTCAATTTTAGTTTAGCAGTATAAGACAATTATTTATAAATTCTTATAATATGCATTAGGAAATTAAGCCACTTATATCCCGGTTCGTTGCTCTTAAACTTCCAAAGTCAAACTTATTTTTTCTTTTTTTATCTGGGTATTGACAAAGTTACTAGTAAATGGATTACATAATCTTAACCTACAGATAAGGAATGATTATATGTTCAATAAGCTAAGAATCTGTCACTGCAACCCTCAAATTGTAAATGAAGAAGTCCGGCATGATTACTATATCCGGTATACTCTTTGTAACCGATGCGGGCATAAAACCAGCTTCATTTTTTATCAAGGTATGCTTTTCTTCCGAAGCTGATAAAAGGTCCGATGGGGCAATGACCTAAATCGAACATTGCCCCATCTTCAATTTTAATAATAATTTCTAAGTTCAACCTCAGTAACAGGAAAAGGCTCTCCGCTTATATAAAATAAAGCTTTAGATTCATCTCCCATTCCCAATGTACCAACAATATTTCTTTCCTCACCTTCCCTTGTAACAATGGATATGTCATCATTTTGGTAAAAGTCGTTAAGTCCCTTTGGATTGAAAACAGTCAACATATAAGTAATTCCATTATTATTTCCCACATGGAGAACCGCTCGTGAAAAATTAATGTCCTTACCTTTAATAACAATTTTTGTGATATCTTTTTTCATAATTTTCATCCTTTCACTTTTTTTGTCTTTATAGATAATATAGCAATAGCACTAATTTTCTTTTATTATCTTTGCGAAAAAATTCGACAAATTTCCACCTTAAAACTAACGCTATCTCACTTAAATTGGGTGAAACTCAGATTATTTTAATTTAATCGAGTAGGAGGGGGTGACTAACCCCCGACCTCTCACACCACCGTACGTACCGTTCGGTATACGGCGGTTCATTTAAGTTTGACGCAGAAATTCATATCTTTGATATAGACTTTTGAGCCCTCGATTACTCCAATAGGAGTTATCGAGGGTTTTGTGTAGGATTGGACTAGAGGCTATTCTCCAATATTTCCTTCTGGAGTTTCCCCATTCGTATGCCTTTTGGTCAGGGACACCTAGACCTTTGAGTCTTCTCACCCTTGTCCTTGGGTTTTTCCATTGTTTCCACTCAATCATACGAAGTCTTCTTCTAATCCACTCATCAAATTCTTTAAATTTACTTGGTGTGTCAGCCAATGCAAAATATCCACACCATCCCGTCAGATATTGATTTAGTTTCTGAATTCTAACTTCCATAGGAATTGATTTGGAACGGGAGGTTAATTCCCGTATGTTAGCCTTAAGCCTTTTAATACTTTCTTTGGCTATTCGAACCTTCGGTTTCTTATTGAGCGTAAAGCTAAAGCCAAGGAACTTTCGTTTCCACGGGCGATCAACTGCTGATTTTCCTCGATTTACTTTGAGTTTTAATTTCTGCTCTATGAAACGTGTAATCGAGTTCATCACTCGTTCTCCAGCTTTCTTCGATTTCATGTAAATATTACAATCATCGGCGTAGCGGACAAACTTGTGACCTCTCCTTTCCAACTCTTTATCAAGCTTATCCAAAAGGATATTTGAAAGAAGAGGACTCAGAGGACCTCCTTGTGGTGTTCCTTCTTCTGCATCATAGACTACACCATTTATCATGATTCCTGCCTGGAGATATTTCCGTATTAGTTTCAAGACCAATCGGTCTTGGATTCTACTTGCTAAAATCCCCATTAGCTTATCATGATTTACTTTGTCAAAGAATTTCTCCAAGTCCATGTCAATTACCCATCTATAACCTTCACTTATGTATTCCCTTGCCTTGCGAACCGCATCATGACCTCTTCTATTCGGTCTAAACCCATAGCTATGTTCCGAGAAGCTTGGGTCAAAAAGGGGGGTTAGAACTTGAGCAATTGCTTGTTGAATGAATCGGTCTGTCACGGTAGGTATTCCTAGTAACCTTACTCCACCGTTCGGTTTCGGGATTTCGATTCGACGGACGGGGTTGGGCTGATAGGTGCCTTTCCTTAAAGAATCACATAAGGTGTCCCAGTTCTCATAGAGATGTCTTCGTAGGGATTTTACGGACATTCCATCTATGCCGTGACTCCCTTTGTTCTTCTCCACACGTTTAAGTGCTGCTATTAAGTTTTCCCGTGACAGAATCAGATCCATTAACATATGATATTTCCTTTCGACGTGAACGTAGAAATCTAATTATGTTATTCCTGCTCCACCCTCCTGAAGTCCCCTTGTGGAATTCACCACTTCTTCCTTCAGGTAAGTCCTTTCGGATTGTCTGCTTCTACACAGGAATTGTATGCCTAGTTCTCGTTCTTCCTAAATGTTCAGCCCTTCCCTTACCATCTCGAGTAGGTAAGGTACTATGACCTCTGCTGACTTCTGGTTGTTCAACTATCTATTGCTAGATAGGTTACCAAGTGTACTTGGCGTACCAACCAGATCTCCCCGGGTAAGAGTACAGTCTTTCCCTCCATCTATCTGCTCCATTTACTCTGTACCACCTTTGGCAGTAAGGACTTTGTTTTGATCTGCAAACTCATCCAATGGTACCTAGCCTTATATGAAGTTCGTGTTCCTCAGACCGGAGGTTTGCCGCTCGCTTCCTTCAGATTCCGTGTCACCACGGACACCCTTGCGTTAAGCTAACCACTACTACTGCCTTCATGGCTCGGGACTTGCACCCTATAGACTCCACCCATGCCGGGCGCACAGAAAAAAAGGAGTCAGCTCTTTACTGACTCCTTTTTTCAATAAATTATAATGGAATTTCCCTTTTTCTAATCTCAACCTTTAAATCGTTCTTACAGTATTCAATAAAATCGATCATATTTGCAATCAATTCTTGGTGATAAGCTTCCCCATTTTCTTTAGTTGATACTGTTGGGTCTCCTACTACTCCAACATTAAGTGACCCCTCTCTGTATATACCCACATCACTTGGAACAAAGATTCGGTCTCCCTCAACAAATGGATCGTGCTGTAGGAATCGATGATTCTCTTTAATATTTTTTACTGCTTTATCCATTTCACAAAGCTCCGGATGAAGAAACAACATATGGGAAGTTTCCATTTCAGCAGCGTGACCAACACCTCCAGGTTCTGATTTTTTTACTATTCTGGCTACCTGGTCAGCTATATAAAATGGATCTGCAATTGATAAAAAAGCCCCTGTCTCGTTGCGAAGCTTAGTAATGGCAATCTTTAATGGGGGCAAATTTGCCTCTCGATGTCCATTTACGATGATAATCTTTTCGAATCCATGATAGATTAAGCTTTTACAAACATCATACATCAAGTTCGTTAACGTTTCCGGTCTTAATGTTATTGTTCCTGGATATGCCATATGATGAGGGGCCCAGCCTGTCCAGTTCGGAGGAGCCACCAACGTTTCTGTGCGTTTGCCAGCTTCTTCTGCCACCTTTATAGCTACCAAGGAATCTGTACCAAGCGGCAAATGTTTCCCATGCTGTTCAACACTGCCCACAGGGACAATTATTGTTTTATTTGATTGTAAATACGCCTCTACATCTTCCCATTTGTTTTCTTGAAGCCATATACTTTTCAATTCTCTCATCCTTTCATTCGATTATTCTGATAACCTATTTAAGTCTTCTTCATCCAGGTAGTTCCTAATCCACCCTATTCCTATCAATAAAGGTATGGTCTCTATATAAGTCAGTATCCAAAAGGAGGCAATCGCCGCGATGACTGCAAGTACCGGTATATTTTTTATGTTGAAAGGAAAGCGGAATTCTGCCTTAATTTCCGGCCGCATGATCCTTACGACAATGAGAGCAATATTCATCAAACCCATCATCAGCCAGTTAGAAAATACGGCTGCCCCAACAGCAATCGAAATAGCTTTCCCATAGCCAAAAGTACTCATTAGAGTTGCTCCAAGTGCAATGATTCCAGTAAAAACTGTTGCGTAGACTGGAACTTTCGTTTTGCTGCTAATTTTCCCAAAAACAGCAGGAACAGCATTTTCTCTTGCTGCAGCAAATAGCATTCTTGATGAGCCCAGTAAGCATCCGATTGTTGAAGTTCCGGTTGCTGTTAAAGCTGCGATGGCAATCAGAACAGCACCAAGACCAGGAAGCACATTCTCAACAGCTAAAGATAGAGGTGCTTTAGATTCCGCAAGAGCAGTGATATCCGCTGCGGAAACCACCCCATAACCAGTTAAGCAATATAAAATAACTACTGTAACCAGGGCAGAAACCTGAGCTAATGGCAAATTCCTTCTAGGGTTTTTAGCTTCTTCTCCTAATGTCAGAACTGCCTCAACCTGCATTTGTCCAAAAGCAATCAATGCTGTAGCAGCAAAGACTCCGGTCCATCCATTGGGAAGAAAATCACTTTGCAGAAAAGGCCCCGCTGGGTTAGAAGCAATTGAAATAATAGCAATTGCAAATAAAGCGATAACCTGAATAACTGAGAAGATTGTGTTTATCTTGCCAGTTGCATTTATACCTACTAGTAGCAATCCAGTGATTAAGATAGAAATGAGCGGTGCCACTACAGTTGCCGGCAAGGATGGAAATATATAATTAAAATATCCTGCAAATCCTAAGTTTACGGCTCCAGCAGCAAAGGCAAAGGAAAGAAAATATAAGCCTGAACACCAAAGAGCCATTAACCTCCCCAAGTCTTTATGGATTGGCGAAAAAGCGAATTTTGAATATGCATATGATGCTCCTTCATATGGCCATATCGAGGCAAGTTCTGAATAACTCATGCTAGACAATATGGCAATAATACCGGCAATTAAAAAAGCAACAAACAAGGCTGGTCCTGCTTGCGCAACTGCTGGGGCAATTACTGTAAAGATTCCTCCCCCTATGAGGGCTCCAACACCCACACTCCATAAATCCACAAAACCCAGGCTCCTATGAAGCTGTCCGTGTCCTTTTCCATTCAGTTCATTTCTGCTAATTACCTTATTTGGCTGCATTTGCATCCCTCCGTTTCAATTATTGGAATATACATTTCATTTTTAAAATAGTTTCGACAAAAACAACCTCAATCCTTCAAAATAATGAAAAAATTAAAAAAACACTTCTATTCAATTAGAAGTGTCTATAAATTATGTTCAATTTTATTAGCTGTTTCTTTTAGCAACGCTATATATTTTTCCACATGATCGGGCTCAAAATCTTGAGACATACCAATCATGCTGATAGCTCCTAATACCTCTTTTAACCTTCCAAATACAGGAACCGCTATAGCAGTAGTGCCTTCATAAAGTTCCCCATGGCTAAGTGAGTATCCTTTTGCTTTTATTTCATTCAACTCTTTTTTTATAGAATCATAGTTGATCTTTGTTTTAGAAGTAAATGAAGTATACTCGTAATTACTCAGAATATAATCCTGTTCGTCTTCTGGCAAATATGCGAGTAAAATCCTTGGACATGCAGCTGCGTAAAGAGGTACTCGCCTGCCTACTTGAGGATAAACTCTTATTGGATTAAGTGACTCAAACTGTTCTATATATACAGCATGGTCTCCATCCCTGACCGCCAGCTGAACGGACAGTCCAGTTTTATTTCTTAGTTCAAGTAATTCACTCTTGGCGTACTCCCGAATATCAAAATCGCTTGTAACTATTTGGCTTTTTTCCATAAAGGTCATTCCTAGTTTAAATCTCATTTGTCCTTCTAATGTAACTCGCTTCACATAACCAAACTTCTCCAGAGAGCATAGCATTCTAAAAACAGTAGGCTTTGGGAACCCGGATCTTTCAGCAATAGCATCCAGAGTTAGAGAAGGGGTCTTCATAGAAAAAAGTTCTATTATTGAAAGTGCCTTTTCGACACTGCCGCTCTTACTTTGCCTTTCTTTCATCATCTTTTGCTCCTTCATATAATATGGGATGCGTTGCTTGTTTTAACTTATATTAATCGCTTACAGTTTTATAGTTCAGACTATCATTGTAGGATAAGTTATTCCTTTTTACAAATTTTACAACATAAGAAAAGCTCTTCTCTTAAGAGAATTAGACTTTTTGTTTTTGACTTAAAAAAGATGATCACTTCCTGCCTGTGCCGCTCAACAACGCGCCCGGTTATCGAAAATTTTGTTGAAGATTAGTGAACATAAGTAAAACACCTATTCCAGTAAAATTGTGAAATTATAAAAGACCAAATCATTAGTAGATTTGGTCTTTCATTTGTAACTAAGTTACAAGAATTGTTTACTTAATATTCAGTAATTTAATTATATGCCTTCTTATTTCCTTTCAGATATTCAACGATTTCTTCTGGTGTTTTATTGTTTAAACCTAAATCAGTTAATTCTAAGGCATTTGCTCGCAAATCTTCTTTTCTAATTAAGGATGCCAAATCAATAAGTAAATTGGATGCAGGAGTTTCAACACCTAATTTTTCACCTAGCTTTACAAATGGATGTAACCCATAAGGAATATCTTCATAAATATACCGGTAATTTACCGTTGTTGGTGCTTTACCAGTCTTATAAGCTGGATTGTTTTGAATTGCATCGTATATATTATCTTCAACCACATCATAGAATCTGTTAAGAAGTTCTGGACAGGTAGATAGATTTATATTTAATTTTCTGCCGATTTCTAATCGTTCATTTTCAATTGCTTCAATCACATTTACAACAGAAGGGGTGGCACCATCTGGGTAAAAGAAGAAATCTCCCTCTGATTCTATTCTGCCAGTATTTAATAATAATATAGGTACATGAAATTGAGGATTCACGTTGTTTAAGGTAGTAGTTAGTACACTGTCCGTTGCAACTAATTGCGGATAAACTTCTTTTAGTCTTTCCTGTACAATGGAAGCGTCAGTTGCTGGAAGAGTGGCAAACTCTAAATTTTCCTTTATCTTTCTGATACGAACATGTCCTGGTTCAATATAGCGGCAAGTATAAATAAGGGATTCAGTTTCTGCAACATAAACTTTTTTATTCATTCCGACTTCGTTAAATATATTTCTAAACTCAAGAGCTCCCCAATAGCCAGGGAATATCATGATAATCTGATCGTCTTTCAGATACGGTGCAATCGAACGAGCAACACTCTTGTGTGCAGTACCAGTAGTTGTCACCATGATTATCTCGGAGTCACTCATAGCATATTCCAAATCTGTTGTTGCAGTTACAGAGGCAAACCCTTCAAATACACCCTCTGCCTTAATACCACCATTTTCTTTAATTTTAGCAATTAATTCAGTTTGAATATCATATAATGCAACTTCATGATTTAGATGTGTAAGATGCGCCGCCATACTTTGTCCGCCATTTCCCGCTCCAATAATAGTAAATTTCATATTTTATCCCTCTATTTCATTTATTTTTTTTGTTACATTTTGATCTACTTTTTTGGAACTAAAGTACAATTGAACCATTATACTAGCTAAAATTAACCCTAATCCAATGGTATCTGTTATTAACCCTGGAACAATAAGTGTTAAGGAGGCGGCAATAAGTAAAATTCTCACCAAAACATTTGCTTTCTTACCTATAAACCATCCTTCTACGCCGGATGCTAGTACGAATGCCCCGATTAATGCAGTCAATGTAGAAACAATAATTTGAGTCGGTGTGCCTTGTAATAAAATAGCTGGGCCATAGACGAATACAAAAGGAATGATAAACGCTACAATTCCAATTTTCATGGATGTCATTGCAACCTGCATTGGTTTTGCTTCAGAGCACAAAATACACCGTATATAATAAAGAGAAAAGCCTTTAAAATCAGCTTTTCTCGATTAAGCTTAAAACATCTTCTATATAATCGTTAAATTCTATATTCACACGGTCCCGTCCAAAATACACTTTGTTAATTACTCGCGAAAGCATTACTTTTTTCAAATCGTTATCTGCAGCATCAAATTTTTCTTCCCAATTTTTTAACTCTTCTACCATATTACGAACATCTGAGTAATTTTCTTTTTCTTGACTAAGTTCCTTTTCAATATAATCTATCATTTCACTTGCTTCATCAAATTTATCTTGAATTCCGCGAATTGCTGTTGATAATTGATCGGGCGTAAAAGAACTTTCTCCAAAAAGAGACTTTGCAATTTCACTATTTAATTTATCCAATTGTTTTTTATAATCATCCCGTTCTTTATTAATATTTTTAAGTTGCATTTCTTTGATAGATAACCCCTTTTTTTTCTTATCTATAGATTTATCAATAAAAATGGAGAGATCCATATTACGTATGATTTCCTTTATTTGATTAATAATGATTTTATCGTATTTCCTTGCCCCCCAGATGTTTTGTTCATGATTAAAAGTTCCTTTGTTTGCAGGACATCTGTAACGGTATTCTACTCTCTTATAAACTTCATCCGGGTTTTTCTTTTTCTTCGTTTCTCGATAGTTGTAACTTCCTTGGAGTCTCGACTGGCAAACTTCGCAGAATGCAAGACCCGAAAACATCAGTTGACCACTCATTGGAACTCCTTTTTTTTCATCTGTTTTAAGAGCATCACTTCTCTTTTTCCTAAGATTTTGGGCTGCTTCAAACAATTCATCTGATATAATCCTCAGTTCTTCTTTATATGGCATGGTATCGCCATCTTTGCCTCTAAAACTTTTGTATTTTTTCTTTCCAATGTAAATTGGATTTTGGAGCATACGCTGGACAGTGCTTACTCCAAATAAATTATTCTCTCTACTTCTATATCCATTTGAATTTAAATAATCAACTATTTTTCTAAAACCATAATGCCGATTAACATATAAATCATAAATCATTTTTACAATTTCAGATTCGTATTCATCAGGCACTTCTTTTTTATAAAACACATCTTTTTTCTTTAAATGTGGTATGTCTGATATGACAAGTTTATAGCCGTATGTAGCTGGTCCACCTTGAAAATAACCTTCTTCCGCATAATTTGCTTTATATTCCTTCACACGACTTGAAGTATTTTCACTTTCCCCGGCTGCTTTCCAAAATCGTATGTAATTGATAAGTTTATCGATATGCTGATCAATTTTTATTTGCCCATCTTTTACCGACCATACTTCAATTCCTTGATTTATTAAAAACTCAACCACAAACGGAGTCTCTTCATCTCTTCTTCCAATCCGGTCATCCATGAAAACTAACAACACATCAAACTCTTTATTTATGGCAGCTTCTTTTATTTCGACTACCTCATCCCGCTCGTCTGCTTTTTTCTTCCAGCCGGAAATTCCCTTTTCATATAATTCATTGGTAATCTCCCAGTCCGGTTTCGAGTCAACAAAACGATGACAGGCTTTACGCTGACTTGGAATATCATCATCTACGTTTACTTGTTTTTTTGTCGAGACACGGTACAAATTCCATACTCTTTTTTTCAATTGTTTCACCTACATTTTCTCCGTTATATGACGCGTTAATTATATAACAAAATACACCAAAAAAGGACCGGAATTGTTTACCTATACAATTCCGACCAAAATTCACGCCAGCCGTCTTTTGCAAGCTTATTTTTTTGTTTATCTTTGCTAAAAGAAAAGTCCACCTTCACACCTTCACTTGAATTATCTTTAAAAACAATCTTGTCGTGTTCGTCATGGACTGAATATTCCTTATCTCCCAGCTGCAGTTTCCCGATTGATTGGGTGTCATTTTCATGAGTAACATCAAGTTTTTCGCTTTCCATCCCAATCCCCCTTGCTTTATCTAGATGCCGCCTTACTAAATCGTATGCTTTATTGAAAATGTCCTATGTTCTGTATACTGTTTTTTTTATTGTTTATTATTTAACCTTATTATGGCAATTTTTGTATATTGTATACTTAGGGGGTTATAATGATAATAATCAATAAACAAGGAGTTAATTAAAATGGATATCAATCCGGTTATCATTGGACAATTAGTAAGACAGAGAAGAACCGAAAAGAATATTGGAGTTAGGGAATTGGCAAGAGAAATAGGGGTTAGTCCAGGTTATATTTCACAGCTTGAAAAAGGAACATACAAAGTCCCATCTTCAACAGTTTTAGAAAAATTATTTAGGATTTTGATGTTTGAAAATAAGTACAAAGCCATTTTTGGATTAAAAGAATTAACTGCTGAAGAACTTAATGAAAAAATAAATAATGAAGAGCTTAAAAAAATGTACATTAATAATTTGCTAAAACAATTTGAAGCAATGGAATCCGAAGATTTAAGAAAATTAACCCTTGTTCTAGAACAATTTCAAGATATTGTTGTCAAATTGGTTGAGATCGATGAAAAAGCTCATGATAAGAATAAGGTAATACATGCTATTCGTGAGTATGTTGATTTTGTTCATAATAAAAATGTAGTTAATAGATTAAACAAGTTATTTGAATAGATTATTTTCAAAAAGATTCCAGATAAACAAGAAAAAAATGGAATGATATAAAATTTGTTGGTAAGTAAAAAAGTCACTAACCTAAGAGGCTAATGACCATTTTATTATTCGAAAATTTTTAATAACCCATCGGATTTTACTGTGCTTTTAACGAACTTAATTTAGTATCTTTTTCAAAAGAAATGTATTTAACCACTTCAGCTGCCTTTATTAATTGGAAAAGTCGAAGAACATCTTTTTTTGAAATTCGATCATAATTATAAGAGCCATGCATCATCCAATTACGATTAATTTGTTCCGGGTGTTTGTCCCAAGAAGGTTTAAAAAGTTCCTCGTATACATAAAATACTCTTCGAAAAAATAGTAAGTTAATTGCTAATTCATCTTCTGTACTTTCCACATAGTCTGAAAGCTTAACGTATAATTGGTTTTTCTTATTCCTTAATTTTGGTTTAATTTCTACATCAATTTCATACCCATGAAATGTTGTAGACATAATGCCTTCGATTACAGCAAATAAAGGAAAAGAAGCAAGAGCATATTGTTTCAATTGGTAAGCCTCATAAGACTGTTCAAGGATTGTAACATAATTAGTATACATTTCTTCTTTTCTAAAATTATCCATATATTTATCCAGCATTTTCTCTACATGCTGCTCAATATCCATACAAGATGGAAGATCGATATCGTCATCTATTTCAAAAGAATCGAAAATGTTACTATCTATCGCCCATAACTCTTGATCGAATTTTTCCATTTGTGTCTCAAATGTCGCTAGTCTAACTTTCAAACCTTCTCTTAATCCGCTCCAGTCAATGGAACTAATGGCTTGTTGTAATCGCGCAGTTACCAAAGGCAATGAAAGGGAAACCGGAGTCATTATATTTTTAAGTGTAGCTTGTAAATCTATTGTTGTTTCTTTATATGTATCACCTATTTTCTTAAACATTTGGAATAATTCTGGGTCTATTTTAGGCGGTGAAATATTAAGACTAATTGCACTAAGTTTCTCACTTATTTCCTTTAATTGATCTCCTATATTTTCTTGAACATTTTTATTGGCAGCTATCAAATCTTTTAATTTTAAATTTTCTCCCAAAATTAACACCTCTTTTTTCATAATTATTATTTTATTATAAATTTGGTTAAATTTGTTATCGAAAAATATAGGAAATTAATAAATAAATAAATGACACGAGGTGAAAACAACATGGTGTGACCGTCAAGTAAAATGAAACAGTTTTTGCTCCTTTAAGTGACACAATTAATTGGAAATTAGATTAAGAATAAAATGTTCTCTTGAGTAATAAAAGCTATTTTATGGACGTAAATAAAAGAGCCGAAAAATACAAGTAGTGTATAAAAACTTGCATAATTCTGCTCTTTTTTGCTCTTCATTGTTTTACTAAACCAGCTAATAGGAGTCAAGAACTTCTTATTAAAAATTTTTTTCTTCCGTGTTATACTTTGGAAGGCACGCCAAATAACCCTCCAAATACCTTTTGGAAGGTTTTTCATTAGCTGCTTTTTCTTGTTGATTAAGCCATATCTAGGAACTGCTCATTCCTTTTTAGGATTGCATAAATCCAGTGTAAAAGCTTGTTTACACAAGCTATCATCGCTACTTTTGAAGGCTTTCCTTCATTTCGTTTCCGATCATAATATTCTTTTAGCTTCTTGTTCCTCGAGCTTCTTATACCGCATAATACGGCCATATATAAAGCGTGCCGTAATCGGCTTGAACCTCGTTTGGTAATATGATTTATCGTAGCGGTGAACTTACCTGATGAATGGACACTTGGATCTATTCCTGCGTAAGCCACAAGTTTTTTAGGGTGATTAAACCGGTCAATTTCCCCGATTTCAGAAATAATCGTTGCCGCGATTTTTTCTCCTATACCGGGAATTGATTGGATTATCTTACATTCTTCAATTTCTTCTGCCAGGACATCTATCTGCCTCTCCAAGCTTGATAGGTGTTCTTGGTATTGAAGAAGCATATTGATATACATATCCAAACTGAACAACTGGCTTTCATAAACACCTTGTTGGAATGGATTCCGCTTAGCTGAAGCCATTAATTTGTGTGCCTTCTCCCTCATCCAACTTGGGGATCGTTTAATACGCATTTCCTTAATTCGTGCCAAAATCTTTGCTTCTCCTGCCATCAGTACATCTTCGGATGTTGGAAACTCCTTTAATATTTTAAGAGAAACTTTCGAAAATAAATCCCCGAAGACTCCCCTGTATTCAGGAAATATCTGATCAAGAAGAGTATGAAACTGAAGTTTTGCCTGGATGTAAAGGTTCGTAACGGTTTCGTATTGCCTTGACAATGTTCTCAGGTTTAGAAGTCTCAGTCCTCTTTTCTTATATGGCTCAAATTCTTCCTTGTAGTAAAGAACACAAAGGTGATATGCATCAACGGCATCAGTCTTTACCTTTCTAAGGCTTGTTTTCTTAGCTTGATAAGAAATGATGGGATTTACCAAGATGTATAGATACTGACTTCCCTCAAGACATTGAATAATCGGTGTATGGTAATGTCCTGTAGATTCAAGAATAACTGCTGGCCTAACCCCAGTATGTCCCTCTATCTCTCTCAAAAAAGAAATAAGCGAATCTAAATCCTCCTTGGTATGCTTTACACTGAAACTTTTCCCGAACGGCTTGTCTTTATCTAAAAAGGCTTGAACCTCACTTTCTCCTTTGGCTACATCTAGGCCAATGACTGGATTCATTAATATCTCTCCCTTAGTTTTACTCACCAGTAACCCCTATACCTTCCTGTAGTTCCATAGCTTCGCTTGTTATACGAGATTATTTGTCCCAACCAGCCTCAAACATCATTCTACAAGTAGGGGGCGAACAGTTTAGTTGACGAGATCTAACTCCCACGCACCCGTACGTTCTACCCTGGCTACTGAAATAATAGGTCCTATAAAAAAAAGAGCAACCAGTAAAAACTGGTTAACTCTATAATACGAACGCACCCGTTAGTTTAAGTACAATATTTCACAAACTTTTTTAAAGTCCCCATTACTGAATATTTGAAATGCCCTCTTGGATTTTTCCCTTGTCAAACCAAAAAATTATTAATTTTCCATGCAATATTACATAAATGATAAAAAAATACCAATACTTGTTATAGAATATAAAATTAATCTTAAAAAGGAATTGATTATATGGATAATACAAAAGCTGCAAAGTTAACTGCGGGTGAGTTAGCACATTGTTGGGAACAGTTAATGAATAATAGTATGTCAAATGTTGTTTTGGAGTATCTTACCTTAACATCAGAACAAGAAGAAGTTAAATCTCTTTGTAGTGAGGCGGGTTCTATTTCTAAATCTGCTGTACAATTTTTTGAATCTGTTCTACGAAGTGAAAACTATCCAATTCCTAAAGGCTTTAACATTAAAGATGATTTAAACCCAAATGCCCCTAAGATGTATACGGATGTTTTTATACTATTTTATTTAAATAATTTGTCTAAAATTGGAATGTCCTTAACAAGTATGGCACTATCCGATTCCGTAAGGGAGGATATCCGCAATTTTTTCCACGAACAGTTAAAAAACCTTTCAAGTTTATTTGAACGTACAACAACCATTCTATTGGAAAAGGGAGTATTTGTAAGACCTCCTTCAATTACCTCCACTCATGAAACAAACCCAATTGCAGATAAAGGATTTTTGGGTAACTTCTTTAATGATAATAGAGAATTAACGGCAAGAGAAGCAAATGAGCTACACAAAAATGTTTTTATGAATTATATTGGTAAAAACTTATTAATTGGATTTATACAATCTACATCTAATCAGCAACTAATGAGTTTATTGCAACATGGAAAAGAATTATCTATAAATATTATAGACAAATTAGGTGATATTTTAGTTCAAAATGATTTGCCTATTTCAATGACTTGGGATACGAATGTTTTGGATGGTAAAACATCTCCTTTTTCAGATAAATTAATATCTTATCTATTAGACCAACTTAATCGTGATGGTATCGCCAGTTATGGATATAGTGCAGCAGTAAGTATCCGAAAAGATTTAAAAACAACATATGCAAAGATAATTGCAGATGTGTATCAATATGAAGAAAATATAAAAACCTTTATGATAAAAAATGAGTGGCTGGAGAAACCTCCTGTTGCACTAAATAGGGATAAGCTTGCTCAAGACTAAAGAAAAGTAAAGCTACCAAAAGTTACGGTAGCTTTTTTGTTTTTCAAAGGAGTATTCCAAATCTCCTTTAAGTGTGTACCAGATATATGAAAGCCATTATTCCACTAACCTGCCCCGTTTGTTCAATTGGAAGGAATCAATACGTAATACTCTTTAGATCAATAGGGCATAATCTAAAAATAATCTTAAAATAACGCCTAGCTGAGGTGGATAATATGTTTCGTAAAGGAATAATTTTAATTTTTGTTGCTCTGTTTCAATTTAACTTATCTACTGTAAACGCCCAGGGAAATAATATTGCTAAGCTGTTTGATATTGAAAAGAATCAAATAATAAAAACAACCCCAACAAATTCTAACGTTCAATTAGAAACTGAAAAAATAATAAAAGGGATAGATGGTGTTGTGAAAAAATTTGAGCCTATTCCAAACCAAGGTTATATGGTTAAAATCCCTTTAGAACCGTCTTACCTTTTGGAAAATAAATGGATAAACACTTTAATTGATGAAATTATAATTATAATTCCTAAACAGGAGGATCCCTATTTGGTTACCTTTGATGATGAAAACAATCCTTATTTTTTTACTTTTAATACAAAAATTGATTCTTTATTGAATACTTTAGAATTTTCCCTTTAAGAGACCTTATTGGTCTTTTTTTATTATGGTTTTTCCTTTCCTGCCTCGATAGTACCTAAGACAACTCATTTTAGAACAAATCTGTATAATTAGGGAAAATCTTTATTGAGCTAACCTCCCTCAATAAACAAACACTTATCTCTTAAATACGCGGTTTTTCTCAATATCGCTATCCAGCTTGTTTAACTTTATAGAGTTGATAAGTACGAAAAGAACACAATCAAGCAGTTTAAGAAGAAAATGAGCGCAAGAAACTAGCCAACCTTCGGTTAATTTCCAAAAAATTGGATAAATAGGTATGTACGCACCAATGGATATCCACATATCTTATGGGGGTCTACCCTCCCAAGTCTCACAGAGTCTACGCTCCTACATTCCTTCGTTCAACCTTTCCATAAGGTGGATGTCGGTCATGCTGCCCTACAGGATCTAGGTCCTTACGTTAGTTGCGTTGCCGACTAATCCCATGCTGATCTTGTCTGTTTAACCGTCCAAATCTACTCGTTAAAAGTCAGTTTGATAGTGATTAAGCTGCTATTGGTTCTTGAATAAATGCATGCATATGGGGGATATCCTTCAACATCTTCTCTTCCTGGAACACAAACTGTTTCTTCCCAATAGAAAAGAGAATGCGTATAAGCTTATTACACAAAGCAATTAAAGACTGCATCTTTTTCAACGGATTGTCAGGCCTTGTTGTGTAATGATGATGTAGAGTTTTAAAGGCTTTATTCTTCGCTACTAGAATCATAGATGCCCGAAATAATAAGGCTCGTAATTTCTTTCGACCCCGTTTCGTGATTTTCGTTCTTCCTTTATGCTTTCCTGATGTATTTTCTTTTAAGCTGAGTCCTGCCAGCTTGGTTATTTGACGGGGATGATTATACTCCCTCAAATCTCCTACTTCAGCGAAGAAACCCGCCACTGTATCGCGTCCAATTCCTGTTATGTCTAACATTTGATCAACGCCTGGAATATCCTGAAGGAGTGTATCCAGAGTTTGGTCAAGCTCTTCGAACTTGGCTTGAATGAGTTCATACTTTTGAATTAACGCTCTTAATTCCATTTTAGCCATCATGGCGCCCTGACGAATGCCAATCGACCGATTGGCTGCTTCCTTTAAGGCCTGAATCTTCTTTATGCCTATACTACGTTTCACTGCTTGCCTAAGGTATTCTAGTAATCCTTCGTCTGTATAACTCACCAATTCATCCGGTAATGCTTCAAGCTTTAATAAATGAAGAGCTGCCTTCCCTTCCCAACTTTTAAAAACGGTAAAGAACTCTGGAAAGTATCGATCAATCCAGTTGTGTACCTGTCCCTGCACAATTTGTAAGTCTACATTTAATAAATCGCGTAATTTCTTAGCCACACGCAGTTCCGCGAAAACTCCTTGTGGTATTGTTGGTTCGGCGTATCTACCATCTTTAACTAGTTGTGCAATGACTTTTGCGTCTTTTACATCATTTTTTGTTGGAGAGTTATCGTCTAGCTCCTTACTATGCTTGACGTGTAAAGGGTTGACCGTTACGAACTTAATCTGTTCCTCCTTTAGAATATGAGCTAAATTAAGCCAATAATGGCCTGTTGGCTCCATTCCAGTAATGACAGACTCCATTTCGTATGACTCTTTTATTTGATTAATCCAATTAATAAATGCCCTAAATCCTTCTTGGGTATTATCAAAAAAGCAAGTCGATCCTAGCTCCATCCCACGATAATCCTGTGCTCTAGCTACATGATGATGCTTGGCAATATCAATCCCGATTATTAGGGTATTAGGTGTAATTTGAGCTATTTTATGATTTTGGTTATAATTCATGGTAAGACCTCCGAGTAGATGTTTTGTCCCTTTTAGCTGGCCAGCTCAGGACACATTCATCTTATCAAGAGGTCTTTTTTCATTCAAACCGCATTTTCAGTTATTACAGGAATGCTGCCCCTTTTGTTAAATAAGAAAAAAGCTGCCTGATTAGCAACTGGTATTGAAAATAAGCTGCTTATAGATGAATATGCTTAACTTCAAAAAATCAGCTTATATAAAACAAATCCACCTATCAATACAACAATTAATACACCTGTACCTTTCCAGCCCATACCACCAGTTAAATCATTTAAATTCCCATTACTTCCTCTATTTAATGAATCTTGCAAGGAACCAGTTGGATTATTTTTTAATTCACTTTGTCTTATTCGTTCCCTTTTTTCTTCAGGTGTTTCATCGTGATTATTCAAATTAAACACCCCTACGAATAGTTTCTAATGTGAATATATTCTATATTTCATCTTCTATACCTTTTTCCACAAAACTGCCCCGTTAGTGTAGCAAGAACAACTTTAAAAAGGTGTATAAATATTAGCTTATATACATTTTCTTGAGAGTTGTGATTCATAATTATAATCTTAAAACATACTTTAATTTATTTCTAGAAATAGCAAAAAAAGAGGCTAACCTTAGAAATATACGTTTCAAATTGGAAAAAAGTGTCCCACTTTATCATGCAAAAACTGTGTCATCTCTTTCAAGCGGTCACACATGGTCGATTTAGTCCGAAAAGAAGAAATTTCAACAATCAAATCAAAGGTTTTAGGGATCCTAAATATGGTCATTAGCGATGATTTATATAATAAGGAAATGATTTGTTGATTTAACAAATCTTGTGGCAGCACTTGATGAAATGGACGATAAAATAGAAAGGATTTATCCAAAATCACCAAAATAAAAAGCACCAACCGGCGCCTTAATTTTTCTGTATTTGTTTTTCAAGGTTGAATTTTTTTAGTTTAGTTTCCCATTCGATAAAGTGGCTTTCGCAAAGCCCCATTAGGAAATGATAATTTGAACATTCTTCAACACCACACAACTTAATCACTTTTGCCATATAAGGATTTGCATAGTAAGGTTCTGAACATCCTGGAGCTAGGCAATGCTCAATAGAATTTGGCTATATAATTTTCTATATCGTGGTAAAAAAACCTCCCATTAAATAAAATCGCCCTATTTCGCAGGACGATTTTTTAAATAATCATAAAATGTGGTTCGGCTTAGTCCCACTTTTTCAGTTATCTCTTTCACTGAATACCGTTTTGAATCATGCAGCGCAAATGCCATTTCTAATTTCTCATTATCAACTACCGGACGACCAAGCTTTATGCCGTTTTTCTTTTTGGCGGCAAGCTGCTCTTTTGTTCGTTCTGATATAATATCACGTTCAAACTCTGCGATTGCACCAAATTCTATTCCCCGGATTTCAAACTCTTCCACGAGCTCCTCCAAATGCTTTAAACTGCGGCTAATACGATCAAGTTTAAAAACTATAATTTCATCGCCTTCACGAGCATATTCAAGCATACGTTTTAATTCCGGGCGCTCTTTTTTCATCCCCGATACATGTTCTTTGAATATATTATCCTCTTTTACACCCGCAGCCTTTAGTGCTTCGATTTGCATTAACATATCCTGATCATCAGTTGAAACCCTTGCATAACCTAATTTCATTTTTCCTCCATTTCTTGTAAGTAAAAAGTACAAATTGATTATTTCCGTACACTTTAATTCGCGTACTATTTTTCTTACAGTATTTATTAAAAATAAGCCCAAAAAACGCTTGAATGAATTATCTGAAAATAGATATAAATAAATGGACGTTTTTTGAACACTGCTATTATGGTACAGATTAAAAATTTTGATACCTTTTGGTAACGTATACCAAAAGATTGCTACAAAATAAAAAGCCACCGATATGCTCGGCAGCCATTTTATATATTAAGTATGGGTTATACGCTCCTGTTTAACTAAACTGCTCCTTTAGATCAATAAGAATAGATGCCAAAATGACAGCCCGGATCTTTCGCTAACGCTACCTCGGGAGCCTTATTCCATTCTTGAACCCCAATTTCTATTTTTTCTTCCCCTGTTGCTATTGTACTAGCGGTACTCTCCAAAGTTACTTTTGGAGTTTTGCCGTATGATTAAAAACCCTAAAGCTAAACCCCCACCTAAACTTATTATAAATAATCTATTTTTAGTTGAGAAGAGCATATTAAATCGTCTTTTTTGGTAAAAAATATCAAAAATTCCAGAAAAATAAATCCAATCCTCTTTACGGTTTAATTATCCTCATTAGAAGTTTGAAGTAAAGGCTGTCGGACTTCAGTATGTTCACAATTCCTCCATAATTACTCAGGTGATTTCCATAATAAAATAAACAACATAAAAAAAGAGCGAGTATTCTCTCTAGTCGTTGCAAAGATTACAATTTTATTTCGTTGGTTTTTGCCCAACAAATTGTATGACATGGGACAATCCGTTATGTAATTCCCCCTCTTTACGAACAACCTCACCCATGAAAAAGTGAACAATCCGCCAATCTGAAAAGGTATTTAAAAACTCATCAGGATCGTATAGAAAACTTAAATCTTGTGGTCCCCCACTTTTATAGGGAAGTTGATACTTTGAATATACCTCTGTAACAAAATAACCCCCTATTTTTACTGCTTCCTTCACTCCTTCAAGTGTTTTTTTACGTAATTCCTCTGGGAAATGTCCGAAAACACAAACAATTTCATCCCAACGTTCTTTTTCCCAGTACGCTTCATTTAAATCGACAAGCTCTGTATCAACAGTTACACCTCTTACTTCTGCAAGTCTCTTAGTTTTTTGTAATCCAGTTTCAGCATAATCCCAAGCAGTAACCTTCATTCCTTGTTCAGCTAAAAAAACTGCATTCCGTCCTTCTCCTTCTGCTATTGCCAATGCATTGCCAGTTAATTGGAGTTTTTTCTGAATTTCTAATAAAAAAGCATTAGGCTCAGTTCCATAAACATAATTTTCACCTTGAAATCGAGTATTCCATTGGTTCATATTCTAATCTCCTTTATAAAGAATTTTTACTACTGATTATTTATTTGTTAAACAGAATATCATTATTATTTTCAAAATAATGAAATGATAAAGGAGTCAACGAAAATGAACACTATTAGTCGATCTGTAATAAATTGAACTTAATTAAGCTAAAAAGAAAGCAAATAATTTAGGAATACACTAGGAAGTCCCCAGTATTACTAGAATAGGGTCCCTTTTCTATACATTTTCAGTTTGACCATCGATAATTTAGTATCATATTGTAGATGGTAAGAGTTTTGACTTCGCTCTTACTCCTATTTAAAAGAAGTATCCTACTTCTATTTTGATAGCAATTGTCAGCCACCATTTATACAGGTTGTCGTAGAGCTGCCCACAACCTTATTTAACTCATTAAGAAGTTTAGCGAGAGTATCAGGTTCAATAAATATTTCCATCGCTATTTCTGTAAGAGGTATATTATGTTTTTTAAAAATAGTAGCCGTAACTTCCCAAACTTCAACTACTGCTTTGGCTGACATATTGGATTGTATGACCATTTCGGTAATCCTCTCTAATGGTATGACTCTTTTTCTCTTACCAAACTTAACTTTAAATCAGTGATGACACTGACTCTGACGGAAATATAATAGTTCTATACTTCTGGACAAGTGCTAAATTAGTATCAATTGGATTTATTAAATCAATGCCCATGCAAATAAATAATAACCTCCGAATACTAGAAAAATAAGAAGTATGAGGAAGGATAAAAAGATTATTAAAAGTTTTGGAAATGTAAAAGTTTGATGATTAATGTCTTTTCCTTTTTTAAAATAGCTAAATGTTGCCATCAAAAGTGTTAAAATGCCAACAATAATCGAAGTTAGTCCAATAATTCTTGCTAAAAAATCTCCCATTTCAATATTAGCTGTAAGAGTAGCAAAATGAAGGTTTGTTATTAAAAATCCGACTCCAATAATTGTAATGCTTGTCCGTATCCAAGCTAAGTAGGTGCGTTCATTTGCTAAATGTTGTTGAATATATTTTGAATCAATTGTATGTTCCTGAATTTCTTCCATTGTTTTTTCCCCTAATTTTAATCATTCAGAAATAGATTTGTTAAAACACTTTTATTCATTTGTTGATAACCCTTGTAATTAGTATTCCCCGGACGCATCATTAATAAAAAAAAAACAATCACTCTTGATATCAAATATCTATGTTAAAACGCTACGAACCTGTATCCAATTCCTCTAACTGTTTCAATAAATTCCGTGCCATCCAAATAATTTTTAAATTTTTCTCTTAATTTTAGTATGTGGACATCAACAGTTCTTTCTGAAACTAATTTATTATCGTTTGGATATAATTCGTCTAATATCTGTAGTCTAGATAATGTTTGATTTGGATGACGCATAAGAAAATATAATAGCCTAAACTCGTGAAGTGTTAACGAAATAGGAGTCCCTTGATATTTCACTTCACCTTTTAATGGCTTGAGAGTAATACCTCTATAGGTTATTTTGTTACAACGATGAGCAGTTCTTCTTAACACCGTTTCGACCCTCACTATTAATTCAGTTGAATTAATAGGCTTAGTTAGGTAATCATCGCCTCCAATCATTAATCCCTTTATCCGATCCTTATCGTTGGTTAATTTTGAAACAAAAATAATGGGTATCTCGCTTTTCTGTTTGGTACGAATCCAGCTGCATAATTCAAAACCACTTATGCCATGTAATACAGCTTCTATAATGACAAAACATGGATCATATGTTAAAAAGATGTCCTTGGCTTGTTTACCATTTGTGGCTATTAAAACTTGAAATCCTGCCTCCTCAAGTTCTCGCTTAATATGACTAAGAATTTCTATATCATCATCAACTAAAAGGATGGATTTTCCTCGATTATTCATATTAACACCGCTTTTATTCAATACTGTTAATTAATTCAGACATCATTTCCTTATCCATGGGACCTACGATTTTCTTACGGATGATACCTTTTGTATCGATGATATAACTTGTAGGAATTGAAAAGGCTTGATAAGTTTCCCCTATTTCACCATTGCTGTCTAATAATATAGGAAAAGTCAAACCGTAATCATTAACGAATTTTCCAATATTATTTGAATCTTTCTCTGCTGTCGTTAAATTAACGGCTAATATCTCCACTTTGTTTCCTTTTTGATCCACATAAAATTCTTGCATGTGAGGCATTTCTGCTTTGCAAGGTGGACACCAAGTAGCCCAAAAATTTAATATTACTTTCTTACCAGCCATATCAGATAGTTTTATTTCTTTTCCGTCTAAGGTCTGTAATTGAAAATCAGGCGCTTTTTTCCCTTCTTCGACCCCAGTTTCTATGTTTTTCTGACTATCTGGTGGACTTACCTGATTCGTTTTTTTTGTCTCGTTTGCGGATAGGCTATAATCGTAGACACCCCATGCAATCATTCCAACTAATCCTATGATTACCAGTATTTTTTTGTACATTTTTTTCACTCCTTAAAACGTAAAAGTAGATAAATAGGAACTAATTTTTTGCATTTGACCGGTAAAAAGTAAAATCCCCATTAAAATAAGGACCCACCCATTGATCAAAGATAGTTTAGGCAATATTTTATTTATCTTTTTGACAACATTTAATGAGTAGGTAACGATTATGGATAACAAAAGGAATGGAATACCTAGCCCAAGAGAGTAAATCCATAATAATAACATTCCTGAAAATACGGTTTCCGTTGAACTTGCAAGTAATAAAATAGACGATAATGCAAGCCCCACACAAGGCGTCCATCCAGAACCAAAAGCTAACCCAAGAATAAAAGAACGAATGGAATTCGCCTTAGAGGAGGAATTATGAATAAACCGTTTTT
Source organism: Cytobacillus sp. FSL R5-0377 (assembly GCF_038004385.1). Classification (NCBI taxonomy): domain Bacteria; kingdom Bacillati; phylum Bacillota; class Bacilli; order Caryophanales; family Bacillaceae; genus Cytobacillus; species Cytobacillus sp. FSL R5-0377. Next base: position 220,884 of record NZ_JBBORA010000002.1, on the reverse strand, counting down.
CAGACATTAAAAATTTAATTTTAAATATGCCAAGTATTTGTATTCCAAAAATAATGATTAAAATGCCGCCAAACATTTGAATCAACTTTTTATTCTCTAAAAATAATTGTCCAACAAAGCTCGCAGAAGCACCTAATAACACAAAAACTATACTGAATCCAAGGATAAAACTAATAGATCGCAGGAGTAAAACCCTTTTATTTGTATTCACTTTTCCCGATGAAACGGTACCGTCAGATAGATGAGCGACATAAGCAGGAATTAGTGGAAATACACATGGTGAAAAAAATGAAAGTAAACCCGCGGAAAGTGCAAAGTAAATCGATAGATTTTCCAATTAAATCTCCCCTTTCTGTTGTATTCTTTCAAATCAATGTTAAGAATTAGTTAAGAAGTTGATTTTTTATCCCAGTAAAAAAGGGAAACAATAATAATAACAATTAAAAACCACTGTTCAATTGAGAATAAATAAAATAATTTATTGTCCATATTCCCAATGACAAAAGATTGGATAAGACTTAAAAAAGAAAATAATATTAAGTACGTGAATATAGCTTGCTGGGATAACATATTTTTTTTAAAAAAGGAGATACTTACCGTCACTAAAGTAAACAAGCCTAGAGTAAGGTGACTCATTTTGTGTTCATCAAGAAAAAGAAGCGCTAAAATATGATACGAACTTAATACTACAAAAGTAAAAATAAATACCGTCTGGTAAATGAACAAATTAGGAATATTCATTTTCTGTGCTTTGTAGATAAAGATAAGAACTGATCCGGTTATTGCAAAAAGTAGCCCCGTAGTGCCACCTGTAAAATACAACAAAGAGAATGGACTTTTTATAATTAAAGATGGCTCTAGTATTAACATACTGCCTTTCCAAATTAAAAACCCTAAGAATAAGCTATTGAATATTAAATCAAAAACTTCTTTATTTTGTATTTCATGTTTCTGTAAATACATAAGCCGAAACTTCATATATAATAAACCAAGTAATATAGCTAGTCCGAGTAATACCCATTTAAGTAAAATAGCTATAGAGCCAATTTGAATAACTTCCATAAGGTTCCCCCTTAATCCATTAAAAACATCCAGATTACATAGTTTATTATACCATATAGGGTATATAGAATATAGCAATAAAATTAAATAACGGGACAGATTTCAAACGATGCATTAATCTGAACAGCGTCTTTAAGGGTCTGTATCATTCCACAATTTTTAAATGTAACATCAAGGGACTTTCTTATTTGTTCTTCAGGAATATTCTTACCTTCAAAAATGAATTGAAGATCAATTCTGGTCACTTTATTCGCTTCTTTCTCATTTCTTTCAACATTAGTTTTAATTCGAATAGCACTTATTTTAATCCGTTTTTTTACTAACACATTACTTAAGATCTGACCACTGCAACCAACGATAGACGATACTAACAGTTCGATTGGCTTAAATCCTTTTGAATGGTCAGGCGAAACAACTAATACTCCGTATTTTGTATTTAAATTAGTCACACCATTTTTTATCTCATATTCAAACATCGGACTTCCTCCCAGAAATTTAATATTTTAATTTTGTCATTCAATTATTAAGATTGTGTTAAGGAACAAAAAAACGCCATAGGCGTTTAAATAGTAAGGATTTTACCGGCATCCTTATTTTTATATGTATTTATATCTGATAAATAATTCTTTATAACATCAATGGAGTGGATCTTTTTAAACTTCATTTTGCTTTGTAAGTTTTTGAATAACTGATCTCCGGCTCCTATTACCCGATAAATTTTAGATGGATTGAAAGTTTTGTTTTTCCATTTATAAATGTTGAATTCTGTTTACATTTGGGTTGTAAGGTTTAAATGCCATCATTAGACCGCTTGAACGTATTATATACCCTCCCTTTTGTTGGAAAGGATCAGGAGAAAGGACTTGCTCCAAGTTTTTTTAAGTAATTGATATAAAATTCGTCCTTCGATTTCTACTTGAAAAACTTCTGGATTGGTCGGAATAATGTCATACAGTTGATTCATCGATATATTACCCGGTACAACCGGAGCTCCATAACGCCATCCATGTGAAAAGGCTGTGAGCACTTAAGATAATGTTTATCCCATCAATCATGGAAGCTAGTTTGTAATCGATTGGCAACCCCATATGACTTATAAGAATAATAAGATCCACATTTTCTTCTTTAAGTAAATCTACACACCTTTGAACCTCAGCGACTCCTAAAGAAAATTTTAGTCCCTTCGAAAAACTATCCGGCATTGTTTCATCAACGAATGGATATGTTGTCCCAATAATCCCCACATTTACTTCGTTGATTTTTTTAATTATAAATGGTCTTAATAAATATTCGTTGTTTAAATCTACAACATTACATGCAACAGCCGGAAATGGTAACTCTCTAACTAAGTTCAATAATTGGTCTTTCCCGAACGAAAAATCCCAATTCCCTAGAACAAAGGCATCCAATTCCATTTCTCTTAAAAGTGGTATATTCCTTCTCCTTTCGTAAGAACAAGTGGCGCCGTGCCATGAAAAATGTCACCGCCATCTAAAAATAAGACATTTTTATTTAATTTTCTCATTTCTTTTACATATTGATGATCTCTAGAAAAACCTCCAACTATTAAAATTTGCAACTAAAATATTTATTGAATGCCAAAGTTCCTCCATCTTCTTATCCCCTATATTTTTATCTTCATTACACCGTGCAAAGTAAAACATTTGTTGTACAAAAGAGGGACTTTATTTAGCCCCTTTTTAGAAAAATTTTTGAATTAAGATGATGACTCCTACCAGGAGCCAAATGAAAACCCCAGGTCATATAGGCGGAGAAAATTTCGAACGGGGTTTTTTATTATTGATTCCTCAGGTACTGTTACCACAATTCTTAGGGTTTTTATTCTCCATTTATTTATCCCCCTTATGGAGTTCTTCTAATTTTTAAATTAATTAAACTCGGAGAACTTTGAATTGACCGCCTCCAAATAAGGTCTTTATATAATCAATTTTCACATTTTCAAAATAAACTTTATCTCTTTCATTAACTAAAAACTGAATACCACTTTGTTCTGTAATTTCATCATTTTCTAAAGCTGACTCCTCCAGAGTCAGACGAAGCTGAGGTCCTCCTCAGCCAATTCCCATCGATAAACGAATTAAAGGTTTTTTACCTTCATTAATCAAATCTTGAACTTCTTTAGTAATTTTTGTAATAGCAGCCTGGGTTATTTTAACCATTTGGAACCTCCTAATATTTATTTAAAAATGGACAAAAAGATCTGCTGATACAGCTTCATTTAAGACCCATTTAATTGGTACTTGCTCAGCTGGGTAAAGAAGATTAACTTTATCATGAATATCCATATCAACAACATATAATCGTACTCCCATTTCCACAGCTATATCTAAAAGTTCGTGAATAGATGGTGCACCAAAATCGTTTAAAGCATTTGAAAGGTATTCTATACCTTTAGATGGAACTGGAAAATACTTTCGATCTAATATGTTTACTCCTTTGCGGGAAAAGGCTAAAATGACATCTGCCCCTGATGCTGCAGCTCCTACAGCAACATTTAATGGAGGATATGCGGATTCTAATTCATCATGAAGGGCAAGGACGACAACTTTTTTTGATTCCATGATAGATTTCCCCTTTCAATAACTTAGAACGGCATCAGCTTGGTAAGTAATTTCCAAAAAAGTAACAACTCCGGCTAATTCAGCCCCATCAATCAGCACTAATCCTTCTGCAATTAATACATTCATTTGACATCCAAATAATTTGATTCCGGCGTCTAAAGCGGATTTCATCAATGATGAAAGTTCTCTACCATGAATTTTATCCATTTTATTTAAATATCGTTGGTCTAAAACTCGTGCTCCGTCAAGATCAAAAAATATTGCCACTTCATTTTTTTGCATTGCCATTTTTAGGGCTTCTTTAAGAACAAAGGGGACATTAGAGCTTAACGAAACAAAGTATACAAAGTTTTTGTTCGCCACCGTAATCCCTTCTTTCATTGTAGTTTTAATTGCCCCGCTATTTTATATTATCCAAACTTAAAGAATGTCCATCCAAATCTTTATTGCTGTAGCTAAAATCAATAAGGCTAATACAACCTGAAGAATTTTTGTATTTACCTTCTTCCCGGCAATGGCTCCTAATGGAGAGGCAATTAAGCTTGCAACGACCATGATTAAGGATGGTAAAAATTCTACTTGACCAGTTGTAAGTTTCCCTACAGTTGCACCAATTGAGGATATAAATGTAATAGCTAAAGATGAAGCAATCGTCATACGAGTTGGAATTTTCAATACTACCAGCATGATTGGCACTAATAAAAATGCCCCGGCTGCTCCTACAATTCCAGATCCAATACCAACGATGAATGCAAGGGTAGCTGCAAGCCATTTATTAAACTTAACTTGGTCCAGAGGAATATCATCAATTCCTTTTTTAGGAATAAACATCATAACAGCTGCAATTAATGCTAAAATACCGTAAATTAGGTTTATTCCACCTTCTGTCATGAGCTTTGAGCCAAAGCCTCCAATTAAACTACCAATTAAAATACTTGCTCCCATATATCCAATTAACGTTTTATTCAAATAGCCGCCTTTACGGTATGCCCATACTCCACCAATAGTTGCAAAAAATACTTGAACAGCGCTTATTCCCGAAACTTCGTGGGCACTAAAAGCTGCTAATCCAAATAACGGAGGAATATATAAAAGCATTGGGTATTTAATAATAGAACCACCAATTCCTAACATCCCTGAAATATATGAACCAATAAAACCAATTAAAAAAATTGTAATTATAAATCCAATTTCCATGTTTTTTCCTCCCTTTAAGAAAAGGGAACCCAAACTGGTTCCCTTATTTTTTAACCTTTTTTAATCCAAAATTTTAAAACACCGTTCTCTTCTTCATGTTTAATTAACTCGTGACCGCCGGATTTTGCCCAAGCAGTAAGGTCATTTTTTGCTCCTTTATCCGTTGCATGAATCTCTAAAACCTGACCACTTTCAAGATCATTGATTGCTTTTTTTGTTTTTACAATTGGCATAGGGCAAGCTAAGCCTTTTGCGTCTAATACTTTATTTGCTTCCATCGTTTATTCCTCCTGTTTTTTGAACTTATCTCACTGCACAACGATTTGGTCCAATTTCCATTTCACGTTGTTTTTCATCATCAGGATTGATTTTTCCCATATTTGTTTCACGGATTTCCTGATAAGAATTTGGTTGCGGTGGTAGATTTTCTGTTACCATTCTTCTAAATTCCGCTTCATCTTCAATATTTAAACCATGATTTTTGGAATAAAGTGTTCCTAATTTTTCGGCAACACTTCCATCTTCATTTAATTCCTCGATAATCATAAAATGAGCTGGAAGAACCACTAAATCCTCAGATAATTCTCTATAGCGCTTATATAAACTTTCTCTTAAATCTCCCACCCAATCCTGCGCTAAACCAGCTAAATCTGGTCTACCAATAGAGTCAATGAACAAGATATCCCCTGAAAGTAAGAACTTTTCATCAACAATAAATGAAGTAGATCCAATTGTGTGACCTGGTGAATATAAGGCATGGATATTGATTTTCACGTTACCAATTTCTACATCATTACCATCTTCTAATGGTTGATAGTTAAATGTTACTTCTGTTGCATCCTTTGGTGGTAACCAATACGTCGCACCAGTTTTCTCAGCGATTACCCTTCCTCCAGAAATGTGATCGGCATGAAGGTGTGTATCAAATACATGAGTAATTTTAGCGCCAATACTTTCAGCAAATTCAAGATAGACATCTGTCATTCGAGTTGAGTCAATAATTGCAGCTTCACCGTTTGATACAACCATGTAAGATAAACAGCCTTTACCAATACGAACAAACTGATAAATTTCACCGCCATCTTTTAAATCCCCAACTTTAACAGGTTCTAAATGTTCGCTCCAAGCTTTCATCCCACCTTTTAGGTAAGAAACTGTTAGTCCTGCATCGGATAGCATTTCTGCCACCATTACAGATGATCCTTCTTTTGCACAAACAACTAAAACCTCTTTGTCAGTAGGAATTTTTCCAATGATTCCTTCTACACCATCAAGCAATTCAAAATATGGAATATTTAAATATTCAAAGTTTTCACCTTCAATTTTCCAATCCTGAAAATCACTTTCATTACGAACATCTAAAATAAATAAAGCTTCCTTATTAAATACTTTATTTGTTACCTCTTTTGAAGTCATTGCATTTACTGTCATTTGAATTTTACCCCCTATGGTATAATATATTATAAAAAAATTTGCTCAATTAAAATGTTAGTGTGATATCGGCGTCTTTAGCAAATTCTAAAAATGTTACGGCTCCACCAACTTCGATACCATCAACAAATGCTTCTTTATCAAGACCCATTACATCCATTGTCATTTGGCAACCAATGAATTTAACACCCATTTCCTGCGCCATTGCAGCTAATTTTGGGATAGCTGGAACATTCGCTTTTGCAAAGCCTTCTGCAAAATGTTCTTTTCCTTCCGGCATCGGAAGTTGCTTGTTTGCATCCTTATGAATCAAGTTTAATCCTTCAAACGTAAAGAAAATAGCTACTTCCTGATCGGTTGCTGCCGCTGCTGTTGCGATGTTAAATACTTTGTATGCATCAAATAAACCACCATTACTTGCGATAATTGCTACCTTTTTATTCATTGTTTTTCCTCCTAATTTTTTAGTGCCATCATGATACTATTTGGATCAAAGCCAACAACCCATTTTCCATTAACCTCAGTTTGAGGTACTCCCATTTGTCCTGTGGTATTTACAAGCTGTTGCATAATTTCCGGGTTCCTTTCTACATTTACTTCTTTGAAAGGAATGTTTTGATCGGATAAAAAGTTCTTTAACATTACACAGTACGGACAACGTGTTGTGGTATAGACAGTTACCGAACTCATTTATAGACCTCCTTAATTATTTAAACTAACTGTTTTTCCAGTCCACTCGCTCATGCCTGGTACAACATTTATGACATTAGTAAAGCCTTTTTCTGCTAGCTTTTGCGAAGCAAGGTCAGATCGGCTTCCAGTACGGCAAATCACAAAAATATTATCTTCTTTGCTTAATTCGTTTAATCGATTTTCCAATTCTCCCAGAGGGATTGATATAGCATTAGGGATATGATTAAAAGCATATTCTGCTGTTTCCCTAACATCTAGTACCACAATGTTTTCATTTGCATTTAATTTTGTTTCAAGTTCGTCATTGTTGATTACATTTGGATGTTTTCTTTCTATCGTTTCATCACTAGAAGACTTTCTAAGATAGTGCTTTAATACTTCGCCTTCCTCCAATGTGCCCAAATATTGATGACCTGTACTTTCTGCCCATGCCTTGATATCGGCTTTTGACCCTTTATCTGTTGCTTGGACTTCCAAAACTTGCCCAGATTCTAATTGGTTCATTGCCTTTTTCGTTTTAACGATTGGCATAGGACACGCTAAACCTTTAGCATCCAGTGTCACATTTACATTTATTTTTTCCATTATTAAACCTCCTGTTTTATACCTACACGGGTATTAATTTAGTTAAAAATTTTTATTCCACTTTACCTTCCCAGGAAAGCATTCCACCTGTCATATTGATCACATTAAAGCCATAGCTTTCCAGAAACTGTGAAGCTCGACCGCTTCTAGCACCAGATCGGCATACTATGATATATTCTTTAGATTTATCTAGTTCATGCATGCGAAACTCAATAAGTCCTAGTGGAATGTTTATGGCTCCCGGAATTTTCCCTTCTGCCACTTCATCCACTTCGCGAACATCGATAATATCTATTTTTTTCCCTTCAAGTAATAATGTTTCTACTTCTTTTGCAGTCATTACTTTCATTGCTTATTCCTCCATTCATTATGACCAAGCGCTCATGCCGCCTTTTACATTAGTTACTTTTGTAAATCCTAATTTTTTTAACATCTTACTTGCCTTTTGGCTTCGCATACCACTTTGACAAATGACCACTACCTCTTTATCTTTTGAAAGTTGATTTGCTTTTTGATCCAATTGATGAAGTGGAATATTTTTGAATGATTTGATGTGATTTCCTTTAAATTCACCAGGTGTTCGGACATCGACAAATTGCTTATTCTTATCTTTTAACTCATTTTTTAACTCCGATGTGGATATATGTCTAATACCTTTTGCCGGTAAAATGCGTTGAATGATAAAAAATATGAAAAGTCCAATCAAGATATAATTTACATATTCCAAGTTTAGCCCCTCCTTTTTCGGGGAACCCCCCCATTTACCATTAGATAAACAGATTGACATTACCATCTTCAGCGTCTGCTAAATAGGCAGCAACCCCTGCATATTCAATATTATCTATTAATTCTTCTTGTTTAAGACCTAATAAATCCATGGTCATCGTACAAGCGACCAATTTAACATCTTGCTCTTGTGCCATTTCGATTAATTGAGGTAATGGAATTGCATTGTGCTTTTTCATTACATCTTTAATCATTTTAGGACCGAATCCAGCAAAGTTCATATTGGATAGCCCCATTTTATCAGCACCTCTAGGCATCATTTTTGCAAACATTTTTTCCATGAAACCTTTTTCCACTGGAATATTTTCATCTTTACGCAAGGCATTTAATCCCCAAAAAGTATGAAAAATAGTGACTTCATGATCGTAAGCAGCTGCTCCATTCGCAATGATATATGCTGCCATCGCTTTATCGTAATCTCCACTGAACAATACAATCGTTGTCTTTTTCTTATCTGTCATGGTGTTACCTCCTGAATGTTATTTTAACTAACCTATACTGGTACAGGTATTTTAAATAATAAAAAAATTATCCTTTTTTAATCCAAAACTTAAATACATCATTTTCCTCTTCATGTTTTATAAGTTCATGTCCACCAGAATTAGCCCAAGCAGTAAGGTCGTTCTTTGCGCCTTTATCCGTTGCATGAATTTCTAATATTTGACCTGATTCTATTTCGTTTATTGCTTTCTTAGTTTTAACAATTGGCATTGGACATGCTAAACCTTTTGCATCTAAGACTTTTGTAATATTCATTTATTATTCCTCCAGTTCGTCATAATTACCATTACCCATATGGGTATATTATTAACCAAAATGAAAGAGGGTGTCAACCTTTTTTAACGACTTTTTACAAGTAAATTAACAGCTTCTTTCACTAATTCTTCCATACTTTTTTCGTCATTTTCATTCGCTTTTTGTACACACTCCACTAAATTTTCACTGACAATAACGCCGATTGTACGATCAATTGCTGTTCTCGCAGCAGATAACTGAGTGATAACATCTTTGCAGTCTTTATTTTCTTCCATCATTCTTAAAATTCCTCTTAATTGTCCTTCAATACGTTTTACTCGATTTTTAATTTGATCATTATAATCCATTTTCTTACCTCCTTTTTAACAAAAAGTTCTTAAACTTATTTGATTTTCCTTTAATATTATATTGTTATTATTTGTAATTGAATATCCAACAACCCGGAAACCTTTTTTTCGCAATAATCGTATTCCAAAATTTTTTCCAAGTCTATTTGAAGCAACTACATGTAAGTCACCGTTGGTGATTTCATTGTAGTGCCTGTTAATATATGCAATTGGAATATTGATTGCTCCAGGTATGGGATCCTTGTAAGATTCATTATAGTCTCTTACATCAATTACTATTGTACTTCTATCTAATTCTCCCAGTTTTTTACAACACATTCCTAAAACAGGGAAGTATCTTCTGTAAAGGATACTACCAACAAATAAAATACTTAAAATAATAATTGTCTTCAAGAACTGCTGTGACCGTCAAGTAGAATGATACAATTTTTGCTGATTAATTTGAGACACTTTGTTCACCAAAAATCGTTTTTCGATGTTTCATTCTCCAACTATCTTCATTTAAATGAACTATTTCCACTCGATGTAAGATCCGGTCCAGTATAGCTGTCGTGATGGCTTGGTCGCCCAATAGCTCACCCCATTCTTTAGGCCCTTTATTAGATGTAAGTATAATCGAGGTTTGGTTATAAAGGGTGTTAATGAGATGGAAGAACATATTAGCTTCCTGTTTATCCATTGCCATAAACATCAAATCATCAATAATAACCAAATCTGCCTCTCTTATTCGCTTCATTCTTGTTTTGGATTTCCTCGTTATTTCTTCAGTCTTTAATGCCTGAATTAAATCTCCCATAGTGGTAAAGATCACTTTATATCCCTGGTTTAAAGCTTCTATTCCTAAACCTATCGAAAGATGGGTCTTACCGACACCTGGCGGTCCTAGAAAAATGATGTTATATAGCTGCTCAATCCATGTTAAATCTTTTAACTGGTTTAACTTCTTACTGCTCAAAGACTTTTGCTCATTCACATTATACTCATCCACAGTACTATGGAAGGGAAACGTCGCCCACTTAAATCGCCTTTCCAGCTGCTTTTCATCTCTGCGTTTTTGTTCATAGGTTACTACATCTAGTAGAAACTGAGTAAAGGACAAGTCCCTTTTCTCAGCTTCTCTTATTAACTCTGGCAATCGATCAGCTGTTTCAGCTAACCGAAGGGACCTTAATTTATCTTGGACCTCCTGAAGCTGATTCAACTTTGATCACCTTCTTCCAGTAAAACCGTATAGGCATCTACATTTCTCTTTTGTGCTTCTGTTTCTATTATCCAACCGGATATGCTATTTAATGGTGAAACAGTCTCAGCTTTGTCGTTTGTTGTATCATGAACCTGTCGTTGTCGCTTGAGGTATAAAATGATATCGCTGAAATCTGTTGCACTATATAAGTTTCTCTTGATACATTCCGAGAGGGCTGCTGTTAGAAGCTGCTCGTTATTTTGTTTTGTTTCTTTTAGTATCATTTGTAACTGATCACGAATATACCGTGGGTACTTCTCACGAAGTTTATCCAAGTAATCGTAGGCCGTTTCTGTTTCTTCGAATCGTTTTGCCACAGTATCAATAAATGTATCGATTCCTTTTGAGCGATCTCTTGTATGCTTTCTGTCTTTAATTAATTGTCCTTTACCATCCGGAATCTGATGTTTGGCCAGGAGTTCTCCTGTCTCAGAGTTATAGATTAATAGTTCTCTGTCTTTTGTTTCTTTTATTGAGACCATTTCATGCTTATGAAAAGTTCCAAGTGGAAGGGAGTACCTATTGGATAAATACCGTATGGTATTGTCCTTATGGATGCTTCTTGTTATACTATTTTCATGATTGTTTAGGAAATTAATGTTTCCTGAGACTGGTCTTAAGTGTTGCTTTTCCAAGGAGAACACTTCGACCGGTCTTTTTTTTGTTGTGTTGTGGATTTTTCGATTACCTGTACGATTTAGCCATTCCCATCCTTGCTCATTCCAAGAATCAATATTATTGAACACTCTATACTTGGCGAAATTGTACTTAATAAATCCTACAACGTTCTCTATTTTCCCTTTGCTTTCTGGATCGGCTTTCCTACAAACCCGAAGGTTTAAATTTCGAGTTTGCTTATAGTGCTGAAACTCTTTCGTTAAAATGAGATCTCCGCCATTCTCGCTCACCACAATTAAGCTATCCTGATCATACACGAGTTCTCCTGGGATCCCACAAAACCATTGAAAAGCATTTTCATGAGCTTGAATGACATCTTGAGTTGTAAAGGGGCGATCTAACCACTCTTTATATTTGTATCTCGAGTTAGATAGCACAAAGGCAATAAAGTTCAGCTTTACTTCTTTATTATCAGACGTTTTCTGCTTGGTGTGCCCAAAGTCAACTTGGACCTGTTCCCCCATTGGTGAATCAGGTATTGCTTCATAATCCCTTGGTGAAGATTCCTTAGCTATTTTATATTCAACTCTTAGCTCCCTTACGTAAGCACGGACTGTGCTTTCACCCACTTCAAGTTGTTCCTTATACCTTTCCATCAACCAATCTTCTACTTGTGCTGCTGAAAGATCAGGATGTTCCCTTAACCAATTCAAGATTAACTCTTTATAAGGATCCAACTTTTTCTTTCTTGTTTGTAAAGATTCAACCCATTCTGCCATCTCCGAAGGAGATCTCTTAAGATGCCGATATACAGTTGCCCTGGATACCCCCAGTTTATCTGCTACTTTGGATTTACTAAAACCTTTCTTGAGTAACTGCTGAATTTCCATATACATTTCCCACTTATCCACCTTTTCTCAGCCCTCCAATGATTTAAGAATCAAACCATCATCATACAATGGAGGAGCTATATATTTTACTGGTATATTAGGGTAAATAAGTGTTTCATCTTATCTAGCAAAAACTGTCTACTTTAGTTTAGCAGTCACAACTGCCCTCCTCTAAAAGGACTAACACTTACACGACTTATAATATACCCTATTGGGTATGGTGTCAATAAAAGAAATTAAAAAAATTATTATTGAATAAAAATCACTCGCCAAAACGAGTGATTTGAACGGTTCCCGATTATTTTTAATTTATTCCACAGCTTTATTCATACAGTTAATGAGTCGCTCTTCAATGTCTTTGGCTAAATTCTCCATTTTGTTATCATTTAACATACTTATAAGCGCTGTGGGTCTTGGCATTCCAATATGAGTATGTCCTTTATCTTCGTAAACCACAATCTTGCAGGGCAAAAAATAACCCGCCATATTATTTTCACTTAAAACTCTCTGCGCCTCAATCGGGTTACAAACTTCAAGCACTTTAAACTCTTTTTCAAACTCAATACCCTTTTCTTGAAGCTTATCCTTAATATCAAACATCCATAAAACACCGAATTTCTCTTCTTTTAATTTCTCCTCTAATCTTTGAATAGCATCATGGATGGTTTTATCCGTTGTAACCGTAAAATCAAACATTTTGATACTCCTTAAGATTTTTTGTGTTCTCTTTGTTTTCTAAGATTGTTTGAAGAGCCATCTTTTCATTAATTATTTCATTTGCTGTACGGACTCCACATTTTCTTATGATTGGTAATGGAGGACACCACCCCTGTAGAGAATGTTGGACCATAAAAATACTGGCAATCCCTGCGAGGGTGATCCACCTTTTATTATGGAATAATGCTAATATTGATGTAATTAAAACAATACCTGCGAAATTGATTTCCAAAACACGTTCAGTATCCCATTCATAATCTAATTCCTTTATTCGAGCATTAATGGCGTTTTCATTTTTAGCACGTATGCTATTGATTGTAGCTTTTGTTTTCTTGTGAATTTTATCATTAATTCTCTGACGGGTATTCCTATTTACTTTTGTTGTTGTAGGCGGAAAAAAATATTTGATGTTCATTCCGTTTTTCCTCCGGTACCATATATTGTACTAACGTATTGAAGTTTTTTTATTTTTCTATTATAATTCCTATTATATATATAGGAATTAACGGGATAAAGGAGAGTTAATGTTATGGGCTTATTGAGCCGTCTTTTTAATGAAAAATGTCCGCAATGCCAAAAAACATTAGAAACGAATAAATCCAATATTTATAAAGGAATTATTATAAAATCATGTCCGAATCTTCATTATCAAAAGGAATACCATCCTGCTCTTGAACTGTATGTTGAAAGTGGTAAAGTATCTTAAAGCAATATATCTGACCATATTTTAATTGACGTAGCTAATATTAATAATGCCAAAATCCATTGAAGGATTTTGGTATTTATTTTTTTTCCAACATTAGCACCAAGAGGAGAGGCAATTAGGCTTGCTATTACCATAATAAGTGCTGGAAAAAATTCTACTTGTCCGGTTGTGATTTTTCCAACAGTGGCGCCAATTGAAGAAATAAATGTAATGGCTAATGAAGTAGCTATGGTCATCCTAGTTGGAATTTTTAACACCACCAACATGATTGGAACTAGAATGAATGCACCAGCAGCCCCCACGATACCTGCTCCAATTCCTACAATTAAAGCAAGAACCGCAGCAAGCCATTTATTAAATTTCACTTGATCCAGTTGAATTTCATCAATTCCTTTTTTAGGCAAGAACATCATCACAACTGCAATCAAAGCTAAAATTCCATAAACCAAATTAATTCCACTTTCTGTCATGAGCCTAGAGCCATACCCACCAACAAAGCTACCTATTAATATTGCTACACCCATATAAATGATTAAAATTTTATTTAAATATCCACCCTTACGATAAGCCCAAACCCCACCGATGGTTGCGAAAAAAACTTGAACTGCACTAATTCCTGAAACTTCATGTGCACTGAAGGCTGCTAAACCAAATAATGGTGGTAGATATAAAAGCATGGGATATTTTATAATAGAACCACCAATTCCAACCATCCCGGAAATAAAAGAGCCTATAAAACCAATTAAAAAAATAACCACTATAAAAACGAGATCCACCTACATCCCTCCAATAAAAAGGAAAGGTAACCGTGATAGTTACCTCTCACATTTTTTCAACCTTTTTTTATCCAAAATTTTAGAACACCGTTTTCTTCCTCATCTTTTATTAGCTCATGACCACCAGAATTTGCCCAAGCGGTTAAATCATTTTTTGCCCCTTTATCTGTCGCATGAATTTCCAACACTTGACCCGAAGTTAATGTATCCATTTCTTTTTTTGTTCTTACAATCGGCATTGGACATGCTAATCCTTTACAATCTAACACTTTGTCAACTTGTCCAGTCATGATTTCCTCCTTTTATCTGACAGCACAACGATTTGGTCCAATTTCCATTTCTCGTTGCTGTTCTTCATCTGGAGTAATTTTCCCCATATTTGTTTCCCTAATTTCTTGATAGGAATTTGGTTGTGGCGGTAAGTTTTCAGTTACTGTTTTTCTAAATTCATTTTCATCTGTGATATTTAATCCATGATTTTTTTGATATAAAGCACCAAGTTTTTCAGAAATACTGCCGTCTTCATTCATTTCATTGATACCCATATAATGAGCAGGCAAGACTAATAAATTATCAGCGAGATCTTTGTAACGTTTATATAACGTATTTCGTAAATCTCCTACCCAATCTTCTGCTTTTCCTGCTAAATCTGGTCGTCCAATAGAATCAATAAATAATATATCCCCGGTTAACAAATATTGATCATCAATGATAAACGATGTACTACCGATAGTATGCCCTGGAGAATAGACGGCTTTAATGGTTGTCTTGCCCACCTCATATTCGTCACCATCATTTATTTGTTGATAATCAAAGGTGACTTCTGTTGCATCTTTTGGTGGGAGGTGGTAGGTTGCACCTAATTTTTCCGCCAGTTTTCTTCCTCCAGAAATGTGGTCAGCATGTAAATGAGTATCCAAAACATGAGTTAATTTAATGTTATGCTCTTTAATATAGGTTTCGTATGGTTCTAACATTCGATTTGTATCAATCATGGCGCCTTCTCCGTTTGATTCAACCAGATAAGATAGGCAGCCTTTCCCGATACGGACAAATTGATAAATAGCTCCGCCATTTTTCAATTCACCGATCTTTATGGGTTCTAAATGTTCACTCCATGCTTTCATTCCGCCCTCAACAGAGTAAACATTTGTAAAGCCAGCTTCTGAAATTTGTTGCGCTACAAACTCTGAGGAACCACCTTTTGCACATATTACATAAATTTCCTTATTTTTAGGTAACTTATCTTCAATGGAATCAACACCTTCCAATAAGTCAAAATAGGGAGTATTAATGATTTCCACATTTTTCCCTTCAATTTTCCAATCATCAAAATCATCTGTGTTTCGTGCATCTAAAATGAATAAATCTTCATGATTTAATACTTTTCTGGCAAGTTCTTTTACCGTTATGGTTTTGACAGCCGTTTCTGTATCCATTTTTAAATCTCCTTTAAAAAGTAAGTGTTACGTCCGCATCTTTAGCAAAGGTTAAAAAAGTAACAGCACCACCAACATCAATTCCCTCTACAAAATGTTCTTTTTCTAGACTCATGACATCCATCGTCATTTGGCAAGCAATCATCTTAACACCCATCTCACTTGCCATTGAAACTAGTTCCTCGACAGGAGGCACATTTGCTTTTTTAAACCCCTCTTGAAAATGTTCAGCACCTGGAGGCAAAGGTAAATTTTTATGTCCCTCTTTATGAATGAGGTTTAATCCTTCAAATGTAAAGAAAATTCCAACCTCCGCATCCGTTGCAGCAGAGGCTGTTGCAATATTAAAAACTTTATAAGCATCAAACATTCCACCATTTGCGGCTATGATAGCTACTTTCATTGTTTTCCTCCTTATTTAATGACTTTTATTGATTGGTCCGGTCCAATCCTTCATACCAGGTACAACATTTTTTATGTTTTTAAATCCTTTTTCTGTTAGTTGTTGCGCTGCAAAATCACTACGTGTACCGGTTCTGCAAATAATATGGAGATTTTCCTCATTATTTAACTCTTCGAAACGGTGTTCTAATTCTCCAAGCGGTATATTAATGGAACCTGGAATGTGACCAAAGGCATATTCTGCTGGTTCTCTTACATCTAGTACGGTAATTTTTTCATTACCTTCTAGCATATTTAACAGGTCATCTAAACTGACAACATCGGGATGCTTAGCTTCTGGTCTTTCTTCTTCAGATCTAGCCTTACGAAGATAATGTTTTAATACATTTCCTTCTTCAACTGTTCCTAAATATTGATTACCGGTACTATCAGCCCAAGCTTTTAAATCAGCTGTCGACCCTTTATCGGTTGCTTGAATTTCCATGACTTGTCCAGGTTCAAGTGTCGTCATCTCTTTCTTTGTTCTAACAATTGGCATAGGACATGCCAAACCCTTAGCATCCAACACCTTATTTACTGTAACCTCCATCAACTTTTCCCTCCTTTCTTCATTTATTATCTTTCAATATCATCTTTCCATGCCAACATACCACCAACCATATTTTTCACCTTATATCCTTATTCTTTTAAAAATTCAGCCGCCATCCCACTTCGGCTTCCTGATCGGCATACCATAATATGCTCCTTATCTTTTTCAATTTCATGAATTCGATCTTGTAGTTCACCCAAAGGGATATGATGAGCACCAGGAATTTTCCCCTGAGCTACTTCTTCATATTCACGGACATCTATGATGTTTTGGACTCTTCGCTCTTTTATATTTTTTGAAACTTCTTCGGGTAATATTTCATCCAGTATGGTTTTCCCAGCCATTTTAATCACTCCTTACAACTTTTTCTGTAATAGGTTTTGTCAATAAAGTATTTTTATGTTTATGAAAATGGAAATTAATCACAGGGTTTTTACTCCAGTATTTTTAAGACGTTATGATTTTATCCCATCTATTAATTTTTCAATTATCATATAAATCCATAGGGATTTTGGTGTATAACATTTAAAAGGAGTAACTATAAAAAAATTGTTGTTGAAGGTGGAGTTGCAGTAGGGGAACTACGGGGCTTTGGGGTTAGACCCAGAAAATATCCTTGCAGCTGACTTCACTAACCCATCACAAAGAACATGTTTGCACCTGGTTCTACTATATTTAAAATGTTCGACCCTGCTGATTTTTGCAGGGTCTTTACTTATACAGTCATTTTATTTTTATTAATGTATTTTTCAATGGTTCTCTGAAATCCGTAGATAAAAATTGCAAAACTGATAAACATAAAAAAGATATACTGCTGCTTAAAATGAATTAACCGAAAAATCCTCATTCTTTGAAATAAATTGGTTAAAGGATAAGCAAACAACCAATCTAAAATCAGATTGATTCCAAGATACTTAAATAAATTGTCAAATGAAAATTTAAACACCCAAAGTGTCCCAATGAAAAAGAGGCTTAAAACAAATGATACATTTGTAACTAAATCCGGAATAATATGGGTTTTTACTTTCCACCAACGTCTCGAATGTGCTATTTCACTTATAATCGAAAGTAGCAGTGTTACAAAGGTAGCAGAGGGTAAAAAACGAAAAAAAGATTTCTTCCCTATAAAAGGAATAGTTAATAACGGAAAAATTAATAATCCCCACATAACCCTTCGTGTAGTTTTCATATCTACTCCTTCCTTCTCACCGGTGCTGAAAATGGCAATAACTCCTATAAATATTAACTTTTCCAAAATTACAATCTAATATGAATGTCATTTCGCTTCAGAATTTATATCTCACTCACAATCAGCAATTGCAACCTTATTATTTTTTCACCTTTCTCAACAGCTATATTTTTCACTTCTTAAACATTGAGTGTTTGGAAAATATTAAAAGCACAACTCGAAAATACGAGTCATGCTTTTTTAAATTACTTTTATTCTTTTTAAAAGTGTATGACCAGCATTTTTCGTCCGAGCTCGCTGGCAAGTCACTCAAGGCACCCTAATCAGCACATGAATCTCTATGACTTGTCTGCTACTTAATTTGTTCATACCAATGTCATTTTTTTAGTTTCAGTATTCTTACTAATATTGGTGCCGTATACAGAGGAATATGTTTTCCAACCTCCATCTACATTTTTAACTTTGTATACATTATTTTTTAGGATACGGCTTGCTAAATATCCTCTTAATCCAACCTGGCAACTAACATAAACAGTCTGATCTTTTGGGATTTCTCCTAATTTATTTCTTACGAAAGATTGCCATTCATAATTGAGTGCGAGATCCGCTGGCTGGCGCAGTAGCGTTGGCATAGTTGCCTGTAAAAAATCAAGTTTATCGACAGCAGTATCCAATCCAATTGTATGTTCGACTTTATCCTCTTTATCGGATATGCCTGAGAGTCAGATGTTAAGTGCACTATCATGTATAAAATAAGCACCCTATTAGGGTGCTCAGCTTGTGGAGAAAGGTATGATTTTTCCACAAGCTTTTTTTATTTTCTCAATTACTGACTTAAAAATAGGCTTTTTTTATGGAAAAACAATAGATCGCCACAATTATCCTAGCTTGGCTAGGTGAGTGGCGATCTTTTTCATATTCTGGCACGCTGCGGTGAGTAATACTTGCTCACTCGCATTGTGCAATCCCCGTAACCGGCAATAGCGAAGCCCATGCAGTTCTTTTGAATCTGCGAAGCTTCGCTCAACTTTCTCTTTTCTATATTTATAAAGAATTTTTCCGGAGAGGGAGAGTCTGTTTAGGCGCACTTTCTCTTTAAATTCTTCCCACACATGGCGTGTTAGGACCTTTTGTTTGTTCTTTGACCTTGTGCACTCCTTCAGGAGTGGGCATTCTGAACACTTTTTAGAATCAGACTTGTACTCTCTGTACCCTTCTCTTGTTGTTGTGCGATAAACTAGCTTCTGGCCATTTGGACAAACATAGATATCTTGTTCTTTATGATAGGTAAACTTCCATTTTGGAAATAATCCTTTGGTCGGCTGATATCTCCGATGTGCAATTACACCAAAAATGCTTCTGTCGTGAAGCCCTTTACAAATGGGATTCGTTAAATAACCTGAGTCGAGTGCCACTGCTTCTACTTTAAATCCAAAACGATCGATCTGACGATCCAATCTAGAAAGATAAGGGATAGAGTCATGGACATTTCCAGGAGTAACATAGGCATCCGTTATGATATTGAACTTCATATCCGTTGTTCGGTGGTCTAAGTAACAGAACATTTCCTGCTTATTTTCCCTGGACATGAATCCGCAATCTGGATCGGTTGTACTTTTTCGGATTTCCTTGGTCTCTGTCACCTCCTCTCTTTCTTTTAGCGCTTTTTTCCGTGGTTTGACCTGTCTTCCTCAATAGCTTTATTAAGTTCATCTATATATTCCCGAGTTTCAATTTCTACTTCTTCACGAGTGAATTTGTGCTTGTTTGCATTCGCTTTAAGGTGAGTGGAGTCAGTAAATAAAACTCTTCCACCGACCATTTTATGACTAATGGCTTGATGGACAATTTCATCAAAGATCTCTTGAAAAATATTTGTATCTTTAAAACGAGTTCGCCGGTTCCAACTGATGGTTGAATGGTCCGGAACAGGATCATTGAGCTTCAAGCCAAGGAACCATCGGTACGCCACATTCATCTGTACTTCCCGTTCTAATTGTCGTTCTGAACGGATGCCATAAAAGTAACCAATGAACATCATCTTAAAAAGCATAATGGGGTCCGAAGGACGCCCGTTATTCTCTGAATAGAAGGGACGGACTTTCTCCCCGATAAAAGAAAAATCTATGTACTTATCAACTTTTCTTAAAAGATGATCTTCAGGGACTAAATCTTCAATAAAAACAAATTCCGCTTCATTTTGTGATTCTCTTTTCGGTTTGAACATGCCATCCACCATCCTAAGTAAAATTAATTATATTATATCAAATTAACGCAGTGAATTAATAAAGTTAATGATAAAAATAAAAGCTGTCGAGAGTTTCTCGACAGCCTGAGCACCCTATTAGGGTGCTTCAGACTGTCGACAAACTCGATGAAAATCGTGCTTGTCTGCAGTCTTTTTTATTTTAAAATAGAAGTAATACAATGCTTGAGGTGATTTAAATGCTTTCAAAACATAATCCAATTCAACGGGATCAAATTGAAATGGTTGCTTTAGACGAACTTGTACCGGCGGACCATTTGGTCCGCAAAATTGAGGCGGCGATTAATTTCTCATTCATCTATGACTTGGTAAAAGATAAGTATTCAGAAAAAGGCCGCCCAAGTATTGACCCTGTAATATTAATTAAACTCACATTTATTCAATATACCTTCGGTATTCGCTCCATGCGTCAAACAATTGAAGAATTGAAAACGAATATGGCTTATCGATGGTTTTTAGGATATGGCTTTCACGATAAAGTTCCTCACTTCTCAACTTTCGGTAAAAATTATGAGCGCCGATTTAAAGACACCGATCTCTTTGAACAAATATTTTACCGAATCTTAAAAACCGCAGCTGAAAAGAATTTAATTAGTGCTGAACACGTTTTTGTAGATTCTACTCATGTAAAAGCGAGTGCAAATAAACGCAAATTTGAAAAGAAAGTTGTTCGAAAAGAAACCCGTGCTTATCAAGAACGCCTTCAAGAGGAGATTAACCAAGACCGCGAGGATCATGGAAAAAAGCCGTTTCCACCAGATAAGTTTGATAAAGAAGAATACAAAGAAATCAAGGAAAGTACAACAGATCCAGAGAGTGGCTACTATGTAAAAGATGAGCGTACAAAACAGTTCGCTTATTCTTTCCATGCGGCCGCAGACCGCAACGGCTTCGTGTTAGGCGCAATTGTAACCCCTGGTAACACGCATGATAGTCATATTTTAGAGCCATTGGTAGAACAAGTCATTGAGAAAGTTAGTAAACCAAAAGCTGTTGCGGCAGACGCAGCCTATAAAACACCTGCTATCACGAGCTACTTATTGAAAAACGACATCACACCTGCTTTACCTTACACACGACCTCGCACAAAAGAGGGTTTCTTCAGAAAACATGAGTATGTTTATGATGAGCATTTTGACTGTTACATTTGCCCAACTGGTGAGATATTAAAATATACTACAACTACAAAGGAAGGGTATCGTCAATATAAATCAGATCCTCGAATTTGTGCTGGATGCCCTTTCTTGTCTCGATGCACACAGAGTCAAGCACATCAAAAACTGATTCAACGTCATGTGTGGGAGGAACATGTGGAAGAAGCAGATCATCTTCGCCACCATCAAGACGTCAAACCGATCTATGAAAAACGCAAAGAAACAATTGAACGAGTATTCGCAGATGCAAAAGAAAAGCATGGCATGCGTTGGACAACCCTCAGGGGACTTAAAAAAATGTCGATGCAGGCGATGCTTACTTTCGCTGCCATGAATTTGAAGAAAATGGCCAACTGGACTTGGCAAGGTCCAGAAATGGCCTAAATGATAACCTCGGAGAGGTCTGCAATTCTCTGTAATTACTTGAAGTCCTACAAATAATCAAAAAAAGAGTTCGGAATGAGACTATTCCGAACTCTTTTTGTCTACAAACTGAAGCACCCTATTAGGGTGCTTATTGGCTCTCATTCTATATTATTTGTTGTTACGTCAATCTACGGGTGAGAGTTCTGAAAATTTAACCAATTTAATTTCATTATCTCTTTTTATTTCGCAATACCCACTATCATAAATCCAATGAATAATATAAATTTTTGATTCAAATATTACTTTTGTTCCTTTGTTAAACAAATAATCTATCCCCCGAATTCAGAAGAGAGCCTTAAATAATTTATCAATGAATCCGTTTTATTGTCAAAATGCAATTAATGGAATTAGATTATACCATTATAAAAAATCATCCTACTTAGCAGGGCGATTTTTTAAATAATCATAAAATGTGGTTCGGCTGATTCCAATTTTCTCTGTTATTTCTTTAACTCAATTGGGAAAAACGGATAAAGAACTTGTTCGTATGATACCAACAAGCTATGTGGAATTAAAGGACGTAAGAGAGCAGCTCAAATTATTATATCATGGTTATTTCGAGTTTGAGGTAGAAAGATACAAGCAAGCAAGAACACTCCTGAAAGAAGGTAATCAAACGAAGAAATTGTTGAAAAAACAAACATAAGTTTCTATGAATTAGAACTGGTGAAACAACAGCTTAAGCAATACGAGGAAAAGTTTATATGGGAATTGAACGCAGAACAGTGACAGTTATCAAAGATGACAATATAGGAGTGAACAAATGAAGAAAATTTTATTAATTTTAGCGATAGCATTCTTCACTGTTGGTAGCGGTGCTTCTGCAGAAGTTGCAGGTGAAGGAGAAGTAATAGAAATAAAAGACAAAACTACAAAAACATTTATGTACCAAATACTATCGATGCCATACATACACCATGTTGCATCAGATTTTTACCATAAAAAATACAATGCGGAGTCAATTGGATGGGGAGGTCTTGAATCAGAAAATATTCGTATCTGGATACAAGAAGCTAAGCCCAATCCAGGTGAGGCTAGCTATACCCACATTGTAAAAGTATATATCCCATATGAAAAAATTATTATTAACGATAAAAAAGAAATAAAAACAGCTGATACGTTTGTTTTTGCAATCGATGGAGATATGTTTTCACTTTGTTCTGAGTCGCATCAGCAATACCTGCAGCTGCGTATGCTGCTAGTGCTACAGGTGGTGTAAACGCTGACAAACAAGCAAAATAGAATACAAACATATGTGCAGCTAAAGGAGATACTCCCATCTGAATTAATGCTGGGGCAACAACTGCGGCTGTTATTAAGTAGGCTGCGGTTGTAGGAAGTCCCATTCCTAATATAATCGTTGCACACATAGTCATTACTAAAGCCAATGCTAAATTATCCCCAGCCAATGATAAAATCAATGAAGCAAATTTTAGCCCAGCACCTGTTAAATTTAAAACCCCGATGACGAGCCCAGCAGTTGCACATGCGGCAATCATTCCAAGAGCAGATTGGGCACCGTCAGCTAAACAATTAATGAGTTTTGAAAAGGTCATCCTTGTATGCTTTTTAAAAAAAGATACAATAATTGTTGATGCAATTGCCCAAATTGCTGCTTTAATTGGACTTGTATTTAAAATGGTCATTGTAAAAATTAGAACTAACAATGGGATAAATAAATGACCTTCTTTTATAAGAACATTTTTTATGTTCGGAAGTTCATTTTTAGGTAAACCCTTTAAGCCTAATTTGGCCGCCTGTAAATCAATCATAATCATGACTGTAAAAAAGTATAATAATGCGGGTACGATAGAAGCATAAACGATATTAAGATAGGAAGTTCCTAACAATTGAGCCATAATAAAAGCGGCTGATCCTAATATAGGCGGCATAATTTGTCCGCCAGTTGACGCTACTGATTCCACCGCACCAGCATAACGGGAGGGATAACCTATTTTCTTCATCAATGGGATAGTAAAAACACCCGTTGATACCACATTCGCCACTGAATTTCCAGAAACTGAACCAAATAAAGCACTTGAAACAACAGCTGCTTTGGCTGGTCCTCCTCTTTTTCCACCAGTTGCACCAATTGCAAAGTCTATAAAAAACCTACTTCCTCCAGTAACTCCTAAAAAAGATCCAAAGAGTATAAATAAGAATACAAAGGTTGCGGACGCACCGATGGGCACACTAAATATTGCATCCATACTATTTAAATAACTTAATATACGATCCCAGCTATACCCCCGGTGTCCAAGGTCACCAGGAATATACTTTCCAAAATGTGCATACAGGATAAAAATTAAAGCTAGGATCGGGAGAATTAATCCCGTTGTTCTTCTGGTAATTTCCAAAACAGCTCCAATTAAAATGATGCTCACTAACAAGTCCAATGGGGTAGGGGCGACACCTATTCTATAAATTAATTCGTCCATTTCAATAATTAGGTAAGAACCTGCAAATAAAACTAGCAATATAAAAATATAATCAATAATGCTAGCTAATAAGCTTTTATAGGCTGACCTCCTCATTGGGTAAATCATAAATATCAATATTGCCCCAAGTCCTAAGTGGACTGTGTATAAAACCCATGGTGTAATTGGATAAAAGCCTAGCACATATAGGTGAAATAACGACATAAATACTGCTATAAGGGTGAAAAGCTTTAACTCTATCCCACTAAGAGCTTTCCTTGAGCCAGAATTCTCTTGAATCTTCAAATCAGCTATTTTTTCTTCAGACACGGCGAACCTCCCGATAACAGATTCCTTTAGTTTGAAATTTTATCTCATATTTTGTAGATACATATTATTTGTTAGAAAATAAAGGATTATATATAATTATAATGGGGACTTCTTGACCTTTTTTATTAACCAAGAAGTCTCCTTTTGGAAAATTATCGAACTCCCTTAATTTCTTTCTATAATAAGAAATTTCTATTTTGATTCAGGAGGCATAAGGTGATCAGGAATTTCAACTCCAACTTCCTTATAATACTTAACTGCACCAGGATGGTACGGGACAGTACTATACTTAACATTCTCAACCAGCGTTTCTTTAGCACTTGGGTCCACTGCTAATAAGTCTTCATGTTTTTCAAATGTTGTTTTCACCAGATTATATACTAAATCTTCAGATAATTCAGATGATGCAATTGCTATGTTCCAAAAGCCTGGCAGTAAAATATCTTCTTCTTGGTGCTTATAAGAACCATTCGGAATAGTTGCCTCAGACCAATAAGGATACTTTTCTAGTGCCTTTTTCATTTCATCTTCAGTTAAACCAATTTGCTGAACTTCGTGCGTAGTTTCAAGATCAAGCATGAAAGGCCCCGGTACTCCTGTGACCGCAAAACCAGCATCGATTGTTCCATCACGTAAACCATCAACTGCGGTATTAGTTGGTATGGCATTAACCCTAGCCGGCTCTGATCCTAATACCTCTAATAGCCCATTTCCTGCTTCAGCACTAGTACTTCCTGGAGCACCTGTACTAACATTTTTACCATCAAAGTCGCTAATGCTAGTAATACCACTATCTTTTAAACTGTACATATGCATGACACTAGCATACATTGGAAAAATCGAACGAATCTTAGTATATTTTTTATCTGCCCAACCTTCTCCGTTATAGGCTTCGCCTCCAAGCCAAGCGGTCACAAAGCCTAAATCCATCTCTCCATTTTCAATTAATTGAATATTTGCATTTGGACCACCTGTAACTTCTACAGCAATGTCAGTACCTGGGACATTCTTTCCGATAATATCTGCCCAGCCGCCTCCCCATACATAGTAAGTACCACCTTGACTAGAAGTGCCTAAGAGCAATCTATGTTCTTCTGCTTTTTCCTTATCAGTACTTCCGCTATCATTAGTTTTCGAAGTGCTACTTTGAGAACAACCTACAAGAGCAAGAGTTAAAGCAGCAACTATAATAAATAACTTTGACAATGTGCTTTTCATTTAATTTTCTCCCCCTATCAATTTTTTATTAACTCAACCCTTTCCTTATTACTCTACTAAACCTATTAAATCTTGCCCCCCCTTTACCTAGTTAGTATTTTCACACCTGAGCTTTTGACAATTGTTGCTTTTTATATTGAAAAATACCTTGATGCTCAGTTAACCATTCTTTATCCTGCTTGAGTACTTCATTTAATTTTTGCAGCTGTTTTTTAACTTCCTCTGGCGCTGGGCCACCAATTGTATTCTTTGATTCGACATTATATATCGGATCTAAAGCCTTTTGAATACCGTCTTTAGATAAAATTATTTCTCTACCTAATACTAATTTTGATATATCCTTAACGATCTCTGAGTTTATTTTAGAAACCGGTATTTTTTTATCTATCATTTCACTTACTAGGTGCCCTACAACCTGATGTGCTTCTCTAAATGAAATATTTGCCTCGCGAACGATTGTATTAGCAAGCTCAGTAACTGTTGAGAAGTTCTCTAATGAGCGAATATACATTTTTTCTTCATTAAATTTTAATGTTTTGATTGTCGCTGTCATAAGGTGAAGACAAGAGTCTACCTCATAGAAAGCATCCCATAGATATTTAAAGCTTTCAGTGGCATCACGACTATGTCCATAAGAAGTGTTCTTTAAACAACTAGTTACTGAAACTAAAGCAGCAATTATATGTCCTGATTTTGCTTTGATATGCTCTAATGTAATTGGATTTTTCTTCTGTGGCATGATGCTGCTGCTAGCAGCTACCGAATCCCCTACTTCAACAATTCCAAATTCATCAGTAGACCATATGTATAGGTCATGACTAAAACGACTTAAGTTGTTCATAAATATATTCATAGCTGAAAGCGCTTCTAAAACGTAATCTCTAGAAGCCACGCCATCAATTGAGTTAGCCATTGCGTTGTTAAATCCTAGTAGTTGTGAAGTTTCTTTGCGGTCAATATTAAAAGATGTTGATGCCATTGCTCCGGCACCTAGTGGGGAGGTGTTGGTCTGGTTGAAGGATTGTCTAAATCGTTTAAAGTCTCTTTCTAATGCTGAGAGAATAGCCGACAGATAATGAGCAAGTGTTACTGGCTCTGCAGGTTGCATATGAGTATAACCTGTTAAAACAGTATAAAGCGTGTTTTCGGCTATTTTAATAATTTCTTCTCGAAGCTTAATGATCTGTTCACAAATGCTCAGAAGATTATCTCTGCTGTTCATCCTTGCCAAGGTGGCATATAAATCATTTCTACTTCGGCCGGTATGAAGTTGACCACCAACCTCAACACCTACTATCTTTATGAGAGCAGCTTCTATATTAAAATATAACTCCTCTAATTTAGGGTCTAATTCTAAGCTAGAGGCACCCTTTTGATTTATCTCTTCAAGCGCCTCCATAATTTTCTGCCCATCCTCACGCGTAACAATTCCATTGGAAATTAACATTACTAAATGTCCTTTATTAATATCCATAATATTAGTAAAGGATCTCTTTTGCTCAGCCTCTAAAGCTGGCAAAAGAAGATAATTAATTACCTCATCTGAAAGATCAACTTTTAATCTTTCTCTCAAAAAAATCACTCCTTTGATTTTAATATTTAAGAAACAATTTAATCTCAGAGTTGAATTTCTGAACTAAATTGGACTTTACATCTGTCTCCCCTAATAATACTAGTAAATAAAATAACTGGACTTCCTTGTGGGGTCATTACTAACTTTGTTATCTTTAAAGCAGGTTGATTTTGTTCTACTTCTAAAATTTTTGCCTCAAAAGAATCTAGTAGCACAGGCTCAATAGAGTTCTGATATTTTGTCATTATAATTCCGTATTTTTCAGTTATTAGATCAATAAGCTTTCCTTCGAGATTATTATCAAGCAAGTCTGGAATAAGACCAACTGGGATATAAGATTTCTCAATTGCAGCAGGCTCATCATTAAAAAATCTTAAGCGAATGATTTCAAATACTTTTTCCTGATCTTTTAAATTAAGCACTTTTAATTTCCCCGCTGTACCCTCTATAACATTTATACTAATTGGAGTATGCTTTGTTCCTAGTTCTTCAGGAAAAGTAAAGCTAATAAAGTTCCCCTCAATTTTAGGCTTAGAAACAAAGGTGCCCACACCTTTCTTTCTTGTTAAAATACCTTCGTTAACTAACTCCAATATAGCCTGCCTCATGGTAGATCTACTAACAGAAAAGTTTTTTGCTAAATCTACCTCATTCGGAATTTTATCACCACTTTTCCAATCACCATTTTCGATTTTTTCCCTGATGAGCTCCTTTATTTGGTAGTACAATGGAATGCCACTATGTTCGTTAATTAATTCCTTCATCTTAATTCCTCTTTATTCAAATTTTGTTTTTTATTTCTCCGTTTATTACCTTTTTAACATACCAAAACCAATTGCACTATTGAAAATTTTAATGATTCGAAATATAGGTTCTATGACTTCTATTTTTAGAATATTATCAAGACTTTGTATGTACGTATGTTCATATGTCTGTACATATTGGTATTATAAAATATGATTTTTCAAAACACAATAAAAATTTTTAATTTTTAATTTGTTTTTTGTTTTTCACCCTCTTCCTTTTATGAACTATTTACTGATGTTGCAAACATTTAGTGGAATCTGGTGAATAATAAAAACCCCTCTCAAATTGAGAAGGGCTTATATTATACGTACTCGGGTAATACTTGCTTAATTTCCTGCTCAGCATTTTCTAATCCAGCTAACCAAAGTTCAACCAGCTTAACACCGTCAATTAGTTCAATGTTTAATTCTTCTGCATACTCTTTAGCATTTTTAGTGAAAGATCCAGTAGTAACAATATATCCACCTAAAGCTCCTTCCTTGACCATATTAGAATGAATGATGGCAATACAGTCAAATGCTAAATCACCTTTAAAACATTTTACCTGACCTAAATATTTTCCTTCTTCCGTAACATGCTCAAAGTCAACTCCAAAGTCACCAGTTGGAGGTGATACCCAAGTACTCCCTCCTCTAGCTTTTTCAAATACTTCCGCAACGAAGGATTCAAACAAAAAGGGGTCTTGTTTTATAAAGATTGAATTTTCCTTAATAGGGTTTTTATCATCCTCATACTCTTTCCTAAATCTAAGGTACAACCCCATCGCTAAAGTTCTTTTTATTTCTAGACTACTATCAATATGACTTGCTAATAAAGCAGTTTTATAATTCGTTTGCCTTTTCACTCTTTGGAATTGTACAAAAGCTGCAATTAATACTACGGCTATCATTATTTCGACCAATAACATTAGACCGCCTCCTTATAGTTAAGGTATCGGTTATTTAAGAGGAAATTATTCAAATAATTCACTTTGGCCTATGGTGTTATAAAGGTATACTTAATTGAAGCCTAATCTGTTTTACACTTTTCTACATGCGGATAAGATAGTATCAAAACGATTAAGAATTTACAGAAGTCGAAGAAATCCAATGAAAATGAGAAATGGGGTTTTCTTGATGTGTGGACGTTTTTCACTTACTGAAGATATTTCCGCTCTGCAGCAATATTTTGACTTTGAAATCTCTGAGGAAATCTCTCCTCGATATAACATTGCTCCTAGCCAAAGAATCCTAACGGTCATCTCTGATGGGCATGAAAGAAGAGCTGGCACAATGAAATGGGGCCTGGTTCCCTTTTGGGCCAAAGACGAAAAAATAGGCTACAAAATGATTAATGCTAGAGCTGAAGGAATCGATGAAAAACCTAGTTTTAAACACGCTTTCAAGCGAAGACGCTGTTTAGTCGTGGCAGATGGGTTTTACGAGTGGAAAAAGCAAGAGGATGGCAACAAGCAGCCTTACCGCTTTATTATGAAAAATAAAAAGCCATTTGCTTTTGCGGGGTTATGGGAAACCTGGAAAAAAGGACAGCAACCTCTTCACAGCTGTACAATTATTACAACCACACCAAATGAAGTTACCGAGGATGTTCACGATCGCATGCCAGTAATCCTTCATCAGGATAGCTTTGATTTGTGGCTAAATCCTAAAAATGACGATACAGAGCATCTTAAATCATTACTTGTGCCCTTTCCAGCAGAAGAAATGGATTTGTATCCTGTTTCTACAATGGTTAACTCGCCAAAAAATGATATAGCTGATATTCTTACTCCGTTGAATAGTATGTAAATGCTGTATAGTTTAGAAAAAAGCTTATGGCTTCGATGGCTTTGTGAAACTTGAAAGTAGAATTTACCTTATACTAGGCTAAATCAGCCGGTTCAAAAAAACACTAAGGGTACTTTTTTAATATAGGTGCTCTTCCCCCCTCTATGATATACTTTTTATGTACAGCAATCGCAGGGTGGGCAGCGGTCCCCTCCAATCCATTGAGGAAAGGGGGTGCCGCTGATGGTTACGTATGAAGCAATGAACTTGATGGTGAGCTTTGCTACACTTATCGTTGCCGTGATCGCTATAGGTATTTCTTCAAACAAAAAGAAGTAGCCTACCCTGCACATCGCCAAAATGTGAGTAGGACTACTTCTATTCAGGATTGGCCGCTGCACTTCATGCAGCTTGCTGTACATTGAGGTCCTGGTGACAGCCAGGATCTCTTTTTTTAATATATGGACTTTATAGTTAAATTATAAACATAAAATTTATAATAAGTAAAGCAGTCTATATAAACCTGCTATATATCATCCCGTGATTTTATAATGGGAAGACTCCACGGTTTTCTAGCTGGAAAAATACAATACTATATCGATACCTACAATGAATATGAAATAAAGTGGTTGTAAAATAGATGGGTCATTTGTCGTGAGGAAATAGCGCAGATGCCTCTTGAATAGTTTGAATCTTTCAACAAATATGCATATTTGCATATTTATCCCTCCTTTTATTTGGTATTTTATTACTATAAATAAGTTAATAAAAGGAGATTATTATGAAAAAAGAATTAAGTAAAAAAATTTTATCTTGCTTTCTATCGGTAACGATTACAGCTATTGCGCTTTCTCCAATTAGCCAAGCTGCAACCGATGTAGCTACTACCGATCCCAATACAGACTTACCATGGGAGCACGCACCTCAATTACCTAATACATAAACTTTGTTTATGTATAAAACCCCCTTTAATAAAGGGGGTTTCAGACTGTCGACAAACTCGATGAAAATCGTGCTTGTCTGCAGTCTTTCTTACGATTAGTCAAGCACCTTTAAACCGTTAATTTATTTTCTGTATAAATGAATCCCCTTCAACGTTGTGTTTGAAGAGGGGCCAGATTTATAGGTATACCTAATAGGCCTAGTGATTTCGCGTTTTTTAACTAGACCTGCCTTTGTGGTATTATGTACTAAACTATGATTGGGTGGCTAACCGGAAGTCATAGTTCATATTGTGTGTAATAAGGTGGAAGATAATCTTCAAAAGCTTATTCACACAGGCAATGGATGCAACCTTATGGCACTTGTTATAGGGTTGCGTTTTTAATTTATCGTAATAATCAACAATATGGTTTTGACTGAAACGGCGTAGTTTAATCATGTTCTGGATAATGATAAAAAGGAGCTTACGTAAATGCTTATTGCCACGTTTATTAATCTTGTCCTTGTAAAAGGTTTTACCTGATTGGTAACGGCGAATATCAATACCAGCGTATGCGTTTAGCTGCTTATTGTTTTCAAAACGTCTAATATCCCCTATTTCTGCCATTAGACGTACTGCGGTGTTTGAGCCAATCCCCGGGAAACTGAGGAGAATATGGTATTCAGCCCGGCTTTCTGCTAGTTGCGCCATGTCCTCGATACACCTTTCTTTCATGGATAGGAGTTCCTGGTAACGCCTAGCGTAAGATATCAGCTGGCTACACAGGACATCGGTTGACGAAACGGCAGGAAATGATAAATGCGCTGCTTCAAGCAATTGAGTAGCTTTTTTTTCAGCCCTTGCGGTAGAAATATTCTTATCAGTGTTTGTCCGGATTTTGTTCTTTATAACCGTTTTTGAATGTTGGAGCACCAAGTCTGGATGTGGGTACAATTGAACAATATTGAGGAATAGCTCTGATTTGGTTGTAAAGATTTTTTCCAGTTCCGGAAAGGTTAGCTGAATAACTTTATGCATGCGGTTGCGTGTTACGGATAACTCGTCATCAAGTTCACTGTAAAATCGGGATAGCGACTTCAATTGGAGAAAAAGATCTTCTGTGCCATTTCGATTAGTCCTTTGCGTTGAAAAGTGGGTAAGGGCAAGTTGGTGGGCATCACTCTTATCCGTTTTGTGGATCCTCAAGGAGTCGCACTGGAGCTTAGCTTCCAGGGGATTCAAGGAACAATAGGAAAAACCATTTACATTCATAAACCGCTCCAATTGCCTGGAATAGACCCCAGTTGATTCAAATACAATATGTGGCTGTTCACCATAACCTTCTGTTAATCTGTCGATCCTCTTCTTTAAGTTTTCAAATTCAGGCCGTGAATGCTTGATTTCTCCTTCATAAATACACTTTTTTAGTGTGTTGTAAATTACCATGTAGCTTTTGCCCATACTTACATCAAATGCGATGACATGTTTCACGTTATTTCCCCCAAAAAAGTTTTGAAGTTCCCTCACTTACTCTTATCGACTCCCATTTCTTATACACGATCTCAAGGATCCAACATACTTAAACCTGATTCGAATAAGGTAAGTGAAGAAGGTCAGTTTTTTGTACGGATTCTAAGATCCTAAGACTGCAACGACCTATTCTTCACTTCTACTATATAAAAAAATAGTAGTGCCAACCAATGCCTTGGTCAGCACTACTAATCTTAGTATGTTTTTTATTTTAAAATAGAAGTAATACAATGCTTGAGGTGATTTAAATGCTTTCAAAACATAATCCAATTCAACGGGATCAAATTGAAATGGTTGCTTTAGACGAACTTGTACCGGCGGACCATTTGGTCCGCAAAATTGAAGCGGCGATTAATTTCTCATTCATCTATGACTTGGTAAAAGATAAGTATTCAGAAAAAGGCCGCCCAAGTATTGACCCTGTAATATTAATTAAACTCACATTTATTCAATATACCTTCGGTATTCGCTCCATGCGTCAAACAATTGAAGAATTGAAAACGAATATGGCTTATCGATGGTTTTTAGGATATGGCTTTCACGATAAAGTTCCTCACTTCTCAACTTTCGGTAAAAATTATGAGCGCCGATTTAAAGACACCGATCTCTTTGAACAAATATTTTACCGAATCTTAAAAACCGCAGCTGAAAAGAATTTAATTAGTGCTGAACACGTTTTTGTAGATTCTACTCATGTAAAAGCGAGTGCAAATAAACGCAAATTTGAAAAGAAAGTTGTTCGAAAAGAAACCCGTGCTTATCAAGAACGCCTTCAAGAGGAGATTAACCAAGACCGCGAGGATCATGGAAAAAAGCCGTTTCCACCAGATAAGTTTGATAAAGAAGAATACAAAGAAATCAAGGAAGGTACAACAGATCCAGAGAGTGGCTACTATGTAAAAGATGAGCGTACAAAACAGTTCGCTTATTCTTTCCATGCGGCCGCAGACCGCAACGGCTTCGTGTTAGGCGCAATTGTAACCCCTGGTAACACGCATGATAGTCATATTTTAGAGCCATTGGTAGAACAAGTCATTGAGAAAGTTAGTAAACCAAAAGCTGTTGCGGCAGACGCAGCCTATAAAACACCTGCTATCACGAGCTACTTATTGAAAAACGACATCACACCTGCTTTACCTTACACACGACCTCGCACAAAAGAGGGTTTCTTCAGAAAACATGAGTATGTTTATGATGAGCATTTTGACTGTTACATTTGCCCAACTGGTGAGATATTAAAATATACTACAACTACAAAGGAAGGGTATCGTCAATATAAATCAGATCCTCGAATTTGTGCTGGATGCCCTTTCTTGTCTCAATGCACACAGAGTCAAGCACATCAAAAACTGATTCAACGTCATGTGTGGGAGGAACATGTGGAAGAAGCAGATCATCTTCGCCACCATCAAGACGTCAAACCGATCTATGAAAAACGCAAAGAAACAATTGAACGAGTATTCGCAGATGCAAAAGAAAAGCATGGCATGCGTTGGACAACCCTCAGGGGACTTAAAAAAATGTCGATGCAGGCGATGCTTACTTTCGCTGCCATGAATTTGAAGAAAATGGCCAACTGGACTTGGCAAGGTCCAGAAATGGCCTAAATGATAACCTCGGAGAGGTCTGCAATTCTCTGTAATTACTTGAAGTCCTACAAAAAATGAAAAAAAGGGTTCGGAATGAGGCTATTCCGAACTCTTTTTGTCTACAAACTGAAACCCCCTTTAATTGGTCAAGCCCCCATATAGTGGAGATATTAAAAAACCGGAGCTGTTTCCTTTTGGAAATGGCTCCCTTTCGGTTTTATTTTAGTTATTTCATTCTTTTTATTTACTTGACATGGAGCCTCGTCACGCATGATTCTCGCTCTAGGAAGCAGGTTTGTAACACAACTAGCTCCCCTATGACGGTATCATGCGTTGCTCCATATCAAGTAGTGCACTTTAAATAATTTGTGAGTTCCTTTTGAGGGACCCATTTCCTTATGCTATAAGATTCTGGCGACGATAATTTACTGGCGACTGTTTATTTAACCGCTTTTGTCTCCTTATATGATTGTAATGATGAATATATTGATGGATTTTTGCTTCTAATTCTTCAATATTTTGTACAGAATAGGGATGATAAGCTTCTGTTTTTAAATGGGAAAAGAAGCTTTCAATACAGGCATTATCGAATGGATTGCCTGGACGGGACATGCTTGGTTGAATATCATAGGATTCGAGCGTGTCTTGATAAAGTTTGGATGTGTATTGTGTTCCCCGGTCGCTATGGAGGATGACACCTTGCACATCCTTTTCTTTTTGAACAGCTTGGTATACAGTTTTTATTACGAACATCGTTTCACTATTATTCCTTGCCATTTCGTATGCAATAATCTCATTATTGTACAAATCCATTATGGCAGATAAGTGTAACTTTTCGTCCCCGATTGAAAAGGAAGTGATATCTGTAACCCACTTTTTATTAGGTTGGTCAACCGAAAAGTCTCTATTGATGATATTTGTTGTAATCGTTTCTGGTTCAGTGCGCTTATACTGATTATAGTTTGAAGATCTGTGTTTCTTCCGAATAATTGATTGAATTCCAAGTTCCTTGTAGAGTCGAAAGACTCTTTTATGATTGATTTGCATTCGGTATTCTTCCTGAAGTTCCATATGAACACGCCGATAACCCCATTGCTTATTGGATTTCTCATATAATTGCAGAATCAGCTGCTTCAATTCAACATCCCTATCAAAACGTATATACTTTTTGTATTTGTAGTATCCACTTACTGATACCCCAAGAAATTTACAAAGTTCCGCTACATTAAATTGTTCTCTTAAGAGATCAACTACCTGAAACTTTAATTTCTTCCCTCCCTCATCAAGATTTCCTGAAACTTTTTTAAAACAGAATTCTCCATTTCCAATTTCCGAATGTAACGCTCTTGATCTGTATACTCTTTCCTTCGACCCCTATTATCTAAATAAAATGCTTGTCCTTCTTTTTGATATTTCCTCCACCAAGTCTTTACAGTATTTCTGCTTGGGATATTTAGTTTGTCAGCTACCTGTTGTGCTGAAAAACCTTCTTCTTTTAACTGGATCGCTTCCGCTTTAATCTCCAAAGAATAACTTTGTAACCTTTGCCCTTTTTTGGCCATAAAAATCACCCCTTAAGTCAATGTTGCCCAACTGTGGGTTTTTCAACATCTACTATAAGGGGTGCAGTCTAAACAAAGGGGGTTTTATATGTAGTGTTTCTTTTTATCAAGCAGAATCTTTTTATGATAAGTTAATTCCAGTATGTCAAAAAAGAGATATGCTTTTTTAAAGTTTGAAGATATTTCTTCATACTCTCCATCAATACACTCTAAAATATATGCCTTTTGACAATAGAGATGCCCAATTAATGACATGTCATTAAGAATTTGAGATAATGCAATTCCTTGGTTTGTATATTGGAGTGCTTGGTGATATTTCTTTCTTAAAAATAGTGATTTACCAAAGTTATAATTACATTTTACTTTTAAAATATCTATGGACTTTGATACTACTTTTTCAACTAATATCTCTTCGTAAATTGCATCGCTTTCTGCATAGCTCTTATTCTCTGCCAGAATATTAGCTAATGAATTTTTTATGTGTAAGTCTAAAAAAACATCAGTGCCGTAAGTATCCTTTTGCAATAAAAGGTTTAATTCTGTAATACAACTTTTTGAATTAATTTTATTTAAAGTATATGCAGCTATATAGTACTGCCATAAGAGAAATTTTTTTAATTCAGGATGGATAGCTTCTTTTTGAGGCAATACCTCATCAATCATTTGGTAAATCTTTTTATAGTCTTTATTCTTAGATAAGGTTAGGATTTCTTCTTTGAATGCTTTTTTATATTCGACATCATCATGTATTAAAACCTCAAAAAAATAGGTGGATGGTATCTTTAATTTACGAGCTAATAAATGAAGTACATCAATACTTGGAAAGACCTCTCCAGCTTCCAACCGGCTGATCTCACTTTGATGACACACATTTTCTGCTAATTGTTTTTGAGTAAAACCCCTTATTTTTCTCCAACGTTTTAATTCCCTTCCTAGCCTCTCTTTATCCATAAAACTCCCCTTCCAAAAAACTCCATATACTTAGTATACAGTATTTTAGAAGAGAAATAACCCATCACCTTTCGGTAAGTGGGTTATCCCTTTCTACATATTTAAAATAATCAACTTGTAACCTGAAAACACAAGCATAGTAATAACTTCAATTATTATCTCCTCAAGCTTTATTCAATAAATAGCGCCAAAAATTATTACTATTTCCCTAAACTTGAAACTATATTTCTATATCTTTCTGATTCAACCATATCTGATTCATCTAATTTTTCGAGCTCCTTAATTCTATTTGAATTAAAGAAACGTTCTAAGAAAGGAATCTCCCAATTATGATTAGTGTTTTCCTCTACTCCAAATACATCTAAGTAGGATAAATTTTCAGGTTTAATTGAATTCATAAAGTGAGAATCAATAAATTCACCAAATAATAACTCTGTATGGTATAAAGCATAATAAACAATATGGTTTACTTTATTTTCAATTAGTTCTTCAGAAAACTCTGGCCAGTTTATATCATTCTGGAACTTTAAAATATATTCATAAACATCAACATACTTAATTAATTCTTGATCCTTTCTTTCCTTTATTCCTTGAATTCTTGTGGCATCTTGATAGAGATGAGAACTCAACTGAAGTACGTTGTATTCTGGCTTTAAGGAAAAGCATTTTGCTTTATTATTAATTATTTTTATTTCCTTTGAGGTTTCAAACAGGTTTTCCAAATTGTAATTAACCCTCATATTTTTAGCTCTATTAAAAATATCAAATTGCACGTCGAATTCAATAAACTCACAAGTTTCTTCATTGGTTTCTAGCAAAAAAGGTACTAACTCGTGTGTAGACAATCTATGGAACATCTTAAGTTCTTTCGTTGCCGGGTCAATAGCTCCGTCTTTAAGATAGCCTTGTATGAAGCCATGCTCATTAAGTATACTCGTTACATGCTTTAAGTCTTTATTTTGGATAAGGATATCCATATCGCCGCTATATCTTAAACCATAGTCCCTGTAAACCTGGTGATTCAGAATGGTACCTTTTAAGGGAATACACTTAATCCCTTCATTGTAGAAGTCATTAAAGATTTTAGCAGTATGATCATAATAGTATGTGTTTCTCATTTTATTGCCTGTATACATTAAGCTTAGTAAGCCCACCAGCTTATTAGGGAAATAGGAAGTAAGATTAAATTTTTTCAAGTTCTTATAAAAAAGCATACTAGTTCTATGGAGAAAAAGCATGGATATAAGTTTATCAAAATCAATTATAGATACTTCTAAAAGATTTTGAACTTTTGTAATTTCCTCTTTACTAACACTTAATTTCGATAAGGTAAGTATTAACTCAACTTCTCCTGACTTATTTAACTCCATTTTCTAGCACCTCATTTACTTCACGTTTAGTAATTTCTACAAACCTCTTACTTTTATCTAGCAGCTCAAATTCCAAATCATTTATGGAATGCAATTTTTTTATCATCCGATTAAAAAGTTCGCTTTTTTTATGGGGCTTTGCTTTTGCTGCCTTTATCATCATATTGGAACACACTTTCCATTCTTGACCTGAATGAAAGTATCCTTCAAATAAGCTATTAAATAGTTCAGATGAAAATTCTTGCTTCTCCCTCGATAAGAAGGACGAATATAAATATCGGGTGTTCGATATTCTTGATAATATGGTATATAAGTCATCAAAAGTATCTTCTGTCAGAAATTCATTATTCATTGCATAAGACGCATATTCCTCAATAAAGGCCTGTATTCCATTAAGACCTTTGTGAACTACTTCAATGTCCCCTACCTTACTATCAATATTTAACTCACCTTCTAGGGCCATATTATTAGTCGCAATAGTAGATAAGATTACTTCCTTAGAATCCATTAATTTATTTTTAATTTCCACAGTAATAATGCCATGGGTAATATCATGATCTAATCTCAAAACTGTAGATTTTTTTAATGTTTCAAAGGATATCACATCCTGAATTTGATAAAAATCATCAACAAAGTTGAAGGTGTTTCCCTCATACCCTGTAATAATCAAACAGTGTTTAGCATGCTTGTCTTTGTAGCACATGTGATAACTCAGTTCAAAAGTATCTACAAATACAATTACAGGTTCCCCTTTATCTATGTAGGATTTAATGGAGAGAATCATTTCTTCAGCAGAATCATGTTCTACAAAGTTTGCATAAATAGGATCACCTAACATTAGTTCTTCTGTAATTGACAAAAATTTTGCATTTAGATAACCTGCATTGTTAGTTTTCTTAATATAATTCATTCCACATTGTTTCCATATATACTTATAGTTCTTATATTGTTTGTACTTAAGAACATTTGAAAATGCTAACGTAATACAATTTGCACCATGGATTCTTTCTTTTAAAGGAGAAATATCACCTAACATTTTTAGTGCTCCTTTCTAATGTTAATGAGAAAATATGCATACCAGGGTTATCTCCTAGTCTAATTTCGTTAAATAATACACCGGTAGGAACTTTTACCTTTTGGTACCATATGGTACATTGCATCCCTTCTAAACAACCTAATTGAGCAGAGTGAACTCCTTTACACACTATTGCTTTTAAATCATTAAATTTCGGCTCATAGTCAACCCAATCTGTAAAACCTAACATAACTTTGGAAACCGATCCTTGTTGGTCTATAAGTGATATGGGTTCTAAGAATGAGCCATTATCAGCAGCCCCCAGGACATGTATGGCTTGATAAGAGTCCTCTTTGACCTTTATTTTTTGTTCATTGAATTCTATATTATTAAACTTTCCCTTTTCCTTCGATGGGAAATGAAATGGCACTTCGTGGATTTTTATTACCTTTTCAGATGATGGTAGTTGCTCAGCCGGATACGAAGAGCCACTTCCAGTAAAATCGCCGTTTTCTCTTTGGTTAATAAATGAAAATCCACAATTACAATAGTATTCCTCAAGGTTGACTAAATAGTAACTCATAGCCGTTGTCCCCTCATAAATATTTTTGAAACTCTTCAAATTCAGTTATCATTTCGTTAATTTTTTTCTGAGAATTCCCATAAAAGAGTACAAAAATTCGAAATTTTGTAGTGCTGCTTACATTATCTTTTATGCTAGCAAAGGTATATATTAAGAAGTTGTTATCTGGACAAGGATACAATTTATTACTTAGTTCTCCATATATATCGCTAAATTCATGGTATTTATCCGAACTTAATCTAGCAAATCGACTTTGAATAAAGTTATACGATTCTTTCAATTTCTTTACTGTTGGTAGCAAGTAGGTGACTTGGGTAAAACGGCCATTAATCTCAACAGCAGGATATAATATACCGTCTTTATCAATAATAGAATCAATACCGGCAATACCTTTATATCCCTCTGATTGAAGATGCTCGCCAATTTTAGTTAGATCTCTCCTATAATTATTTAAAACTGACTCACTAAATTTACTAGAGAAATTAGTTCCCAGATACATACCATTTTTATCTATAAGCTGTTCAGTAATAGAAAGGATTCTTACTGTTTTAT
The DNA here is from genome assembly GCF_038004385.1 of Cytobacillus sp. FSL R5-0377. Taxonomy (NCBI): domain Bacteria; kingdom Bacillati; phylum Bacillota; class Bacilli; order Caryophanales; family Bacillaceae; genus Cytobacillus; species Cytobacillus sp. FSL R5-0377. The sequence goes on along the minus strand of NZ_JBBORA010000002.1, from coordinate 180,845 downwards.
CATCAATAAGCAGCTGTGCATTTATATTACGATCAACTTGATGCCATCCTTCAATTAATAATGAAAAATTACTATGACCTCTTCTTTTTAAGAAATTGATATAACTATTGAACTTTCTTTGGTCTTCAAAAGTTTTCAATCCTTTGCCAGACGAACCATACGGAACTTTTATAACTACTTTATTAAACCCTTGCTTTAATAGCATTTCAAAAGCTGAAAACAGTTCATCTAAGTTGTTACAAAAATAACCTGCAGTAGTCTGGAGGCCCAAACTTTTAATCATCTGCCTACAATAAAATTTATCATTGACTCTTTTAACCAACTCACTTTTGCATCCAAATAAGGGAAAGTTTCTTGCCAATGACAATTGATATAATTCATTGGTAACAATATAAGGTACAAACATTGTGTCACTTTGCAAAATATCACGTGGTATACTGTGTGAATCCTCTATTTTCACTATTGTTGGTAATTGGATTCCATTTGTTCTTAGATATGATAAAAACTCTGCATTAATATCTTGTCTTATTAAGACGGTATCACGCGGGTTAGCAATCAGAAGAAGTTGTTGTTCTTGTTGAATCATGAGGTTATCTTGTTGATTATCAGATATACTTGGGAATGCTTTAACTTGATTCCAGGCTTGTTCCTGATTAATATTATAAAACCAAACAAACCCTTGTTTATTCTCAGTTTGCAGCAACATATTTGTTCCCGGTTTTCTCTATAATCTTTGTTGCAATCTTCTCGATACTAGAAAAGTTTTCTGTTAAGAGCTCATTATCATCGAAGCCGATATCGAAGTGTTCTTCTAAATCTAATATTAAACTCACAGTGTTTAGTGAATCTAAACCTACAGATATTAAGTCTTCTTCAATTCCAATTTCTTTATCACTTCCAAGAGTTTCATTAAGAATTTCTTTGATAGCTGAATATAAATTTTCCTTTGATGTATTCATAAATTCCCTTCTCTCATTAAACAATATTAGTTAACCGGCTATAGGAGCTATTATTATTAAGTAAAGTATTGTGACTACCTTTCCCTACAATTCTCCCTTTATCTACTACTAGTATTAAATCTGAATTCTGAATTGTAGATAACCTGTGAGCTATAATAATGGTTGTCCTATCCTTTCGAAACTCATCCAAATCCCTTAATACCTTCCGTTCTGTTTCCAAATCTAGAGCCGATGTTCCTTCATCAATAATAAGGATTTCTGGATTTCTTAATAATGCTCTAGCTAGAGCTATTCTTTGTCTTTGTCCACCAGAAAGTAGAATACCCCTCTCACCAACCTGCGTCTCGTATCCCTTGTCTAAAGACGAAATAAATTCATGTATATGGGCTATCCTGCAAACCTTAATAATTTCTTCAATACTATGTTGTTCGGACCCCATCAATATATTATTTAAAATGGTGTCTGGATAAAAATAAGGATCTTGGAAGACAATCGTTATTTTGTTAGTCCATCCGTTTCTATTTAAATCGTTAATTTCAGTACCATTAATTAAAATTTCACCTTTATTTGCTTTGTAATTCATTAATAAAAGCTGCGCAATCGTCGATTTACCTGAACCGCTAGAACCAACAATTCCAATTTTCTTATTAATAGGGATATCTATAGACATTTCATCTAATACATTCTCTTTTAGGTCAGAATACTTGAAAGAAACGTCTTTAAATTTTATTGACTCTATAGGTTGTGAAATTATAATATTCCCATCATTAAGTTGTTCTTTATCCATAACACTTTTAAGGCGATCCACAGATGCCATATTTATTGGGATCTTCATAACAAAATCGTATAGAGTTTGAAATGAATCCATAAGCTGAGTAGAAAATTGATATATAACCACAAACATACCTAAAGATAGCTGATCAGTCATCACCAGGTACCCACCATATGCTAGGATGATGAATAATGCTGCCCATTTTAAAGATTGACTTGAAATTATTTGCTTATTTATAATCCCGCTCTCTTTTTTAACCTCACTAAAGTACTGAGAAAAGTTTTTCTTATATCTTTCTTCTTCCCACTTTTCTCGGTTATAGGCTAAAACTTCTCTTGTGGCAGAGACACTTTCCTCAATGTTCACCAAAAGCTCTGTTCTTTTTTCAAGAACAGCAGCTGAATGCGCCTTAATCCTATTGGTGTAGTATTTGACTATAAATATATAGCAAATACTTAAAACTACTACGAGTATGAGAATTACTGGGCTGGCAACTCCAATAAATATAGTTAAGATTACTGCTGTGAAAAAGTGCTGAACGAGTTCTGGTATATTGATAGATATCATTCTAGCTACCGCTTCAATGTCACCTGTAAAATTGTTCACAAATTTAGCAGTACGTTCATTTTGAATTACTTCTGTAGGCAGTTTCTGAAGTTTTGCCAATAGGCTTTTTGATAATATTCGATTTAACCTAAACGCGTTCTTGTCAAGAATACGTGCAGCCAAAATATGAAATAAGTTGAAAGTGAAAATAGCTAAACAAAAGAACGACAGTAGGTATACTAACAGGTGATATTTTGATTCAATAAAAACATCATCAATAATAAATTTTTGAATAGCTATTAACGATAAGTTTGAAACAGTTTTGATAATAGTAAAAAGTAAACCCAAAGCAAATGACCATTTAATTATCTTTACGAATTTAAGTATCCACTTTGTATTTTCCAAGTTTTTCTCTCCAATATATTGTTTACTGACCTCCAACAGCTAGTTTATAAAATGCTCCCTTCTTGCTGATTAGATCATCATAACTTCCTTCTTCTAAATTTGTTTGGTTATCGATTAAGATAATCCTGTCGTAATTCTTTACTGAAGATAATCGGTGAGCGATTGCAATAGTTGTGCGATTCTTTAATAAAGAGTCGAGAGCGTTAACAACATCTTTTTCATTTTCGTTATCGAGGGCGGAGGTGGCTTCATCCAGCAGTAAAATGGATGGGTTTTTAATGAACATCCTTGCTATTGCTATTCTTTGTCTTTGACCGCCTGACAACTTTACTCCTCTCTCTCCTAACAAAGTATCGTAACCATTAGGAAGATTCATTATGAAATCATGAGCGTTTGCAGCCTTTGCTGCCTTAACGATATCCTCATTGGAGGCTTCGGGATAACCGAAGCGAATATTCTCTCTAACAGAAAACCCAAACAAATATGTTTCTTGAAAGACGTATCCTATGGAGCCTCTAATTGTTGAAAAGCTTAACTCTTTGAGATTTACTCCATCCAATGAAATATGTCCCTGATCCGGATCATAAAATCTTGTTATTAGCTTTAATAAAGTAGATTTTCCATTTCCGCTTGAACCAACAATAGCCACTTTTTCACCTGGTTTAATATTGATATTTATATCTTTGAGTAATGGACGTTCTTTCAAGTATCCAAAGCTTACATTATGTAGCTCAATGGCTCCCTGGATCTTTTCAATTTTTTGAGGAGCAATAGGTTCTTTAACTTTTGGCTCTAAATGAGCAAAGTTATAAAGCCTTTCAGCTTGTAACATGATAATTCGTTGTTCTGTTAAGGAGGTAACCAAATGAGTTAAGTCGGTCATTAATCGATAGTAATAAAAAGTTAATGCTACAAACTCTCCAATGGTCAACGTACCGTTTTGTATGGATTTTGCACTTAATATAAAAAAAATTAAAGCTCCTAAGTAAATTGTTAATCTCCGTACAGTTCCTCTAAGAAAAGCATAAAGATTCGCACTTAAGTGAGAATCATGGAACTTCCTTAAACTACTTAGTAAGCTATTCATTGCCCACTTTTGGCCATTTAAAATACGTGTTTCTAAAATTGAAGTAATGCTATCATAAATCTTTTTATTACTAGTAATTCTGTTTTCTCTAGCAACTTTTAACCATTTCATTGCTTTTCTTTCAAAGTAAGGCCCTATTGTGTAGTAAGATAAAAAACAAGGAATAATTAAAAAGAAGATTTTATAGTTCATGGTAAGCATAAAAACAGAAGTGATAATTAGAATAAATGTCTTTTCTAGTATTTGAGGGAAGTAAAATTCATAAATCTTCTTCACCGCAGTTACTTCAGTATTAAAAAGAGATAGTGTCTCGCCGACGGGTGTCTTTTCATGGTAGGAAAAGCCAAGTAATCTTAGGCTTTTAAATAATGTTAGTTGTAAATCTCTTGCTGCTTTCTCCTGAACAGTTTTTTGTAAGTACTCCTTCATGGCCATAGAACCCAGCATGACTACGATTAATAAAAAAAGCATCAACAAAAGCTGTATAAAAAGTTTCTCATTATTGGTTGGAATTACTTCATCAATAAAATACTGAATGAATTTCGGAATTGAAAGCTCAATGGCCGATATGACTAAACTTGTCATTAACAGGACAATGAATCCGCCTTTGTATTTCCCTAAAAATGATATGATCCAGAAATAACTTTTCGTCAAATTTGAATTTAATGTAAAATAGTTTTTCAATTTACTTTTTCCCCTAAGCCCATCTATTTTTACGAGTAATGACACCTAGTGTTTTCTTCGCTAACAACTCTTTTAATAGATCTTCAGTTGGTTGATGGAAGGTTGCTGCTCTTACATCTCTATATAGCCTCTCTAAGAGATTTCCTTTATTTAAACTACCCATACCTTCAATTTGCATGGCATCCCAAACGATGTCATTCGCTGCATTTGATAAATATGCTTTGGTTACCATGGAAGTTATGTTTAGGTCATTGGGAAATCTATTAAGTTTTAATGCCTCTTCAAGTTGGTTTGAGTAATTTAATAGCTGGCTAAAAGAGGTATCCAATTTTATTTTCATATCGGCAACCTTAAATTGGACGCCTGGCAAAAAAGACAGTGCTTTCTTTGATATTCTATCTGTTCTTTGTTTTACTAAATCCTTGGTATGGTTAAATGAAGCAATTGAGATCCCATGATATACAGATGAAATGGCTAGCCTGGACCAGTAAACCAATTCACTTGTATCTTCAATACCATAAAATGGTCTTCCAATTACCCTCTCTTCGGGAACGAATACGTTTTCGAGTATTACATTATTGCTTTTAGAAGCCCTCATTCCTGAGAGGTTCCAGGATTCTTCTTCTATGATTACACCCTTATCTCTTTTTTCTAAAATTAAAGCCGTAATACCCAAATCAAAACCGTCTTCTTCAAATCCAATTTGATCTCCAAAGATAGGAATATAACTTGCGCACTCAATCCCTGAAACATACGGTTTAATTCCGTTGACGATATATCCACCTGCTACCTTATTAATTTGGATACTTGTATAAGCTTGTTTCTCCTTAGACGATATAGCAGCAGTTAACATGACATTCGGTTGATTAAAGGAAGTAATAAACTTACCTTTTGTTGCAATTTCCTGAAACATGTTTCTTACATAAGGGTTATCAATATGGGACTCTAAACCGGCCAAAGTATAGTAATGCATGGCTATACACAAACCAGTAGATGAGCAATAAGAACTAATTTCAGTTATTAATTTGCTAGTCTGTTCTGGTGTATAACCTTTTCCTCCCAGTTCAACGGGCAAAGTTACCAAATGCAGCTCCTCATCAGCAATTCCTTTGAAATTATCATGAGGAAAGCTTTCATTTTGATCATACATGTTAGCGTTTTTAAACATTTCTTCAAATAAACTACCATTCAGTATAGTTGAACTAGCCATCTTTAATATCTCCTAATTTTATTAATATTTTTTGAAAGTTTATTTAAACCTTTGACTTTTGTAAGCTAATAATCCAGTCATCCAAAACCTTCCTATAGACATTTAATTCATTTTCAGAGAAGAAAATTGACGATTCTCTATATACTTCTCCCGGGGACGAGCAATGCAGAACTCCCCTTGTGGGATGGGAAGAAAAATAATATCTAATGGTTCCAGGAATATCATGCTTCCCCTGTAAGTCCTTTAATATTTCTGCTGAATCAATGCCTAATGGGGATTCCATTACGATGGCCACCACAGGACCATCCAGACATAAATCGATGAGGTTTTCATAATGGGGAGAATCTTTACGGTCATGATACATACTCTGAATCTGATCCCTTGTAGGCGTAAGCATCTTCAATCCCGTGATTTTTAAACCCTTGTCTTCAATGAAACAAATAATCTTCCCAATTAAGTTCCTTTGGACTGCTTCAGGCTTTAAGAGAATAAAACCTCTCAATATTTACTTCCTCCTTTCTAGATTGCTAATATATTAGTATCCTTCTATCGCACTTGCTTAATTTACAGCTAAAACTTTATCGTATTTTTCCAATTGATCTAATACTTTATCAACTGCATTTTCATCACTAATATTGCCTATAAGAATCCTCTCGTTATTTTCATCTTCTGTTAGCCAATGATCATGTTCATTTTGTCTAGGAATCCACACTACCCCTTCTCCATCAATCAATAGGTATTTGTTTTTCCTGTTTAGCCTGGATTTCAATTGGATATCTATAACAGTATCAAAGTCTAGAGCCTCCCTTAGATTCTCAAACTGTTGGTCGGCTAACTCATACTTTAATCGATTTTTATACCCACCCGGCCCTATTGGCATGAACTGAAACAATTGCCATTTTGTAATCGATTGGTAAGGCTTGATTAACTCATAAATGTTTTGAATGTCATCATAGTTGTTTTTATGGACTACAGTATTAATGCAAATATTTGCTCCCTTTGAACTTAAGTCATCTAAGATTCCCAATATCTCATCTACTTTTAACCCCCGCCGGAACATATTCATTAAGTCGTCCGAGGAACCATCAAACGGAATGCCGATTACATCAATCGAGCTGATAATATCTTCAGAAGAGATTTTTTTTACTAATGTGTTTTGTCCAACTATTACATCTCTGATTAATGAAAGCCCCACCGTATCAAGATTAATCCGATAACCCAGTTCCTTTAGAGCACTGAGTATATATGGCATATCTTCTCTCGCTAATGGCTCACCACCAGACATCGTTACTTTTGGAACCAGCACTTTATCTTTTAATTGAGTTAGAAAATCCAAGAGATCTTCAGTAACATAATCTTTATTACTAAAGAAGTTATAGCAGCCGGGGCATCTGACAAAACATTTATTTCCGCCACTTAATTGAATTCTTCTGCTTATAGTTTTCAAATATTCGACCTCTTTCCTTAGCTTATTGAAAGGTTACATGCCTTTTTCCACTTACTACCAACCTGTCTCAACGAATATTCTAAATCAATAAATGATTGTAAAATATGAAAGTTTGCATATTTTTAAATAATCAAAATTTATAGAAATTAAGGCGCCGATCTCCTTATTAAGCGGCTCTTGTATTCTATGGGGTGAACATTTTAATTGCTAATTGAGGAGGTTAAAGCCTGAGGAGCCCGACAAATCTTATAGAGAAATCCATATGACCAAATCATCAGAATTTTTATGCAATTATGCATATTCGATTGACCAACTTAAAAATATTTAATATATTTACCTTGTAAAATTTTACAAAATCAAACGAAAGGAGTTGTTGAACATGAAATCTGTTAAAATGGCTAAATTTGAGCACGTTAAAACTCATAGCTTAGGTTACATTGATGAAGGCGGCTGGGCTTAATACATTCACATTTACATTTAATGCTATCTGGAATTACATAGCACCTAGGGCTTTGTAGAATAAATAGCGCAATTAAGGCTCTTTTCCATACGTGAAAAGAGCCTTAATTTTTAAAAAAATAATATAGGGGTTTTTTACAATGGAAAACTTAAAAACACGTTTGTTAGATTCTGTATTCCTTTCCAATGAATCTAATGTATTTTTATTAAACGGCAATATCGCACAAACTGATCAACTACTAAATCAATTAAACGAATCCTTATTATTAGAGAAGTGTTATGTATACAATACCTCCAGTGCTTGTTTGCCTACTGAATCCTTTTATACGGCAAAACAATTAGTGTATCAACAGCTAGATAAACTTGAACCTCAACATTCTAACCTTTTGGTTAAGTATAAAAAACCCCTTTTTTATTTGATGCCATGGTTAAAAGATGAAAATGATTTATTTAAAGACGTTTCATTAGGGTTAGAAATCCCACAAGAACAAAATCCAACCTCGTTTACTCTAAGCTTTGTCTATCAAGTAATAAATGGGATCATTAATTTTTTACTTGAATCAGCAAGATTACAAAGTAAAAATGATAAAGTTGTTTTTATTTTTTCTAATATCGATAAAACAGATTTCTCAAGCATACGCTTTATTGAGCAACTTTCAAAGCGTGCGAATCAAGCGAATTTTTATTTGGTTGGTTCCTACTCAGAGGAATTTCTCCCGGAAAAATACTCAACGCTTTCTAAATTAAAAGCTATTAGTTGTGAAGATATACAATCACAATGTGAAAGGCGGCTAAATTTAGAAGTAAAATATCCAGAGCGGGACTCTATTCAGCGGCATAGCTATCATGAAAAGGATTTGTCTACGAAATATGCTAATCTTCTCTCTTTGCAAGAAGACAGTAAGGAAATGGCTGAGTCATTTAAAGAAGCAGCTTTCTTTTCAAAGAGAAATGCTTGTTATGAAGAAGCTATTTATTATGTGGATATATTAATGGATAAATACTGGGGTTTCTTTGATGACAACCGCAAGGCCAAATTACTTCGTTTAAAAGGTGTATCGCACGTTCTCTTAAAACAAAACGATATTGCTATGAAATGTTTAGAAGAAAGTATAAACCTATCTAACGATAGGTATTTTAAAGCCAAGGTCTGCTATATTATCGGTTCCTTTATAACGAAGCATATAGATGAGCAGCTTGGCCAAGAGTGGCTTGATAAAGGATTTTCCCATATTGAAGGACTTAAAGATAAACAAGCAGTAACGGAAAGACTTTGGTTAAACAATTCACGAGCGCTTTATTATTTCAAAAACAGGGAATATGATCGTGCCATACAGATTGAAAAGGATAATATTAAAGAGTTTAACCTTACTTTTGATTCAAGTGAACATCTTATGACTCATGCTATTTTAAATTACAATACAGCATATGCATTACAAGACAGAGGAAATTATGACGAAGCACTATCTTATATAAATAAAGCAATAGACTTGGTACCTTCCCACCTGGATCTATATAACAACAAAGCAAATATCCTGCAAGCTATGGGTCGATATGAAGAAGCAGTTCACTACTATGATAGGGTAAAGGAAGAAGGTTTACCTAAAGATGAAGTCTACTTAAATTGTGGTAATGCAAAAGCATCTCTAAATATATGGGATGAAGCTTTGGATGACTATAATTATTCTTTATTTATTAACCCAGAGAATATTACTACCTGGAATTCGCGCGGGTATTTATACTACTTAACCGGAGATTATTTTAAAGCAATTAAGGACTTTGAACAATCACTAAAGATCAATCCTAAATATATACCTGCCTTACTAAATAGAGCCCTTGCATATGAAGCAGTTGGACACTTTAATAATGCCTTAAATGATTACCGTATTATTGAGGAGCAAAATACAAGTACAATAGAACTCTATGTAAATAGGGCTTCGCTATATCAAAAAATCGGTATGCTTGCCGAGTCAAGAGCGGATTTGAAAAAGGCTATAGAATTAAAGCCAAACCAAGCGGAGGCTTATGTAAATTTAGCTATTGTCTATAATGAAGAGGGTAATTTACTTGAAGCAAAAAATATGCTTATTAAAGCAGTAATGTTTGAAACAAATAACCCATGGATTTATTTTAATAAAGCATATATTCATAAAGCATTAGAAGAATATAATGAGGCAAAAAGTGAGATAGAAATAGCTTTAAAAATCTCCCCCAACGAGGAGGAATTTAGCGATTTACTTATTGAAATTAATGAATTATTACATCAGGTGGGGACTTAATGAAACTTTTAAAAGGTGAGTTTGCCAAATTACTGTTTAGTAAAAATTATGGATTTTTCTTTTTGGGAGGGGCAATTTCATTTTTTGGGACCGGCCTAACAAGAATAGCCCTCCCTATTCTGATTTTGGAAAAGACCGGATCTGGATTATTAATGGGTCTTGCTTTTGCCATAGAAGTCCTTCCAGCAACTTTATTGGGCCCATTTCTTGGTGCATTAACCGATAAATTTAACAGAAAAAAATCACTTATTGTAGTTGATTTATTACGAGCACTTCTTATTCTAGGTATCTTACTCAGTTCTAATCTTTATTTGATTTTTACAATGTTGGCTCTTATTGGTGTTCTAAAATCTTTTTATGCGCCAATTAGATTAGCTGTTGCACCCGATATCGTACCAAGAGCACATTTCCCTAATGCAGTTTCATTAAATGGTGCCACACAACAAATTTCTAATATTATCGGACCTTCGCTTGCCGGGATTTTAATTGCCTTTACCAGTACTTATGTGGTTATTCTTATTGACTTAATAACCTATTTAATCGCAGCCATTCTAACCTTATTTATCAAGATCCCTCAAAGAAAACTTGATAAAAAGGATTCTCTTGGAAAACATATCAAAGAGGGGTTCCAATTCCTTTATAGAAATAAGCTTCTTCGAAAGTTAAATTTTTATTGGATAATCCTAGAATTTGCTTTTGGTGGTCTACAAGTTCTTTTGTTGTTATACCTACAAGAAGTAAGTATGAATAAATCTTTTTACGGTCTGTTAATGACTTGGCTAACTGTAGGCATATTTACAGGAACAGTACTTGGACCTAAGATAATTAAAAAACGGAAATGGATAAAAGATCGATTAATTAATATATTACCTTTATCTTTTACCTTACTATATTGTGCGCTTATCTTTGATTTAAGCTTTTTCCCCCTTGTATTATTCATCACTGTATTAGGATTTTTATATGGTACTTTTAATATATTGGCTAGTGTTGATTTTGGCCTTGCGATCCCTTCAGAATTAAGAGGTCGGGTGTATTCTAATGCTAATGCTTTTACAACACTTTCATTCGCTTTAAGTACTGTTCTTACTGGAGCGACCAATGAATACTTTAAAGTTTCAACTATCTTTTTTATGATCGGGATTCTTTGTTCACTTCTATTATTGATTATAATTCTGACACATACATCATTAAAAACTATGTTTAATAATAAAAAAACAATAGCTTCATAATATAAAAAACCATAAAAGCTGCCTATGCTTTTATGGTTTTTAATTTAAGATAAAATGCTAACGAGTTCGCTTTTGTATTTTTCTATGTTGCCAGCACTTAAGAATAAATAAACTGCATCCTTATATTGTTCAATGTTTCTTATGCTCATTGAAGAATACGTTGGATTAACTACATTGGTATTATCTATCTTATTTTCTCTGTTTTCTGGACTATATATATCAGTAATAAAATGATGGTCAGCTTTTGATAACTCACTTTTAAAATCATTTAAGAATGTTTCAAATCTATTTATGGTATGTGGTTGGAAGATTGCTATAATTTTTTTCTGTGGGTATTTTTTTCTGCATGCTTCTAGTGTTACCCGGATCTCAGTAGGGTGGTGACCATAATCATCAATGATAATAGCCTTATTACAAGGAGTTTCTTGGAATCGACGTCTTGCTCCATTTAAATATTTTAAGTCTATTACATTACTACCTGGTAATTTGTGTACTCCATTTAAATATAAATTTGTTACCAATGCAGCTGCGACATTCATAATATTATGTTTTCCGAAGAAGGGAGTATAAATATTGAATCGTTGTTTTTTGTACTCTAAATCAAACATAGTATACATCTCAGTATTATTCTCACAAACATTTGAAATAACTGCATCGTTATCTTCACTAAATCCAAACTTGACTAAATTTATATCTAAATCTTCAATACACTGTAAAACATTTTCATCATCTCCATTTATAATGGCCACCTCCTTCGTGTTTTTTAGAAAGTCTCTAAAAACAGATTTGGTATCTTCTATATCCCTAAAAACATCTGGATGGTCAAAGTCTATATTTGTAATAATGGTTATCTTAGGAGAGTAATTCAAGAAATTGTTTTTATATTCACATGCTTCAAATAGAAATAAACTCTCAGGTTTTTCAGTCAAGTTGCCTACTCTTTTATTTCCACCAGTCCCATCACCTATTATGTAACTTATATCAGTAAATGCAGGCCAATCTAATTGAGATAGAATGTTCGTTGTGGATGTTTTTCCGTGTGTTCCGGATATGGCAATACTTAAATATTCTTCACTAAGGGTTGATAAGAAATCTGTGTACTTTATAATTTTATGGCCTAACCTACTAGCTATTCTGTAATCTATATTGTTATCAGGATTGAAAGAGTTTCCTACAATGATCTCTGTATAAGAATCAATTGCTTTTTCTATCTCACCAAAATTAAATATGTTAATGTTATTTTGTAGTAACTTTTCTTGGGTAAAGATGTATTCATTGGTATCTGAACCTTGAACACTGTATCCTTTCTCATGCAGCAACAGTGCTAAAGCACTCACTCCAGCCCCTTTAATACCAATAAAATAATAATTCTTCATTCTAATTTCCTCCTCATTCTGTCACTATGATTCTCACTAATTATAAAATTTAAATAATTCCAAATCTTTTTAGTGCATAATATATTCCGTCCTGGCTAGATTTTTTAGTAACAAAATCAGCAACATTTTTTAGTTTTTCACTGCCATTTCCCATTGCTATACCAAGACCCACCAGCTCTAACATGTCAATATCATTTTCACCATCCCCAAATGCTATAGCTTCCGATCTATCTATACCGAAAAATTGTAAAGTCTTCATTACAGCTAGAGATTTTGATACATCGTCCTTTAAAATATTTAACACGTATGGATGCCACCTTTTAAATGTTAAATCAGGGAATTTTTTATTATATCTTTCTACTGTTTCATCATTTGCAAACAGACAAAGCAAAAATACCTCTTGATCAAAAATAAAAGGATTGGTTTGTGGATATTCATTCAATGACAAAGTTTCTTTTAACGCACTAAGGATTTCTTTATCCTCTACTCCATTCATACTGAAATCTTCAGTATAAAAAGATAGGGCGGAATTTTCTTCTTTCGCAAAATCAATAAGTTCCTTTATTATATTTTTATCCATAGGAACCTTATGGATAATTTCTTCCCCGTGCTTAACATAACCACCATTTGCGGTTATGAATGTCTCTATTCCAATGGCCTTTAATTCTTTACACATTGATAATGGTCTTCCGGTTGCAGCAACTACCTTGATTCTTTTGCTTAATAACATTTTTATAGCTTCAATTGTGGACTGTGGAATATTTCCATTTTCATAGTTTGTAATAGTCCCATCCACATCGAAAAAAACAATTTTGTAAGCCTCAGAAGTACTCATAGCCACTACTCCCTTAATTAGTGAGATAATTTCTAATGAAAAACAACCATTTTCTATATTTTACCATAATTGATAAGTGATTAGAAAAGTCTAACCCAATAATTAGAAGTTTATGGTTTTAACCTATTTGTATTCCTCTTTGCATTTTCATGATCATTCATTATTCGATAACAAGTAAACAGATTAATGCTCATTTTTTAAGTGATAAAAGTTCATATTTGATAATAAAGACATATTAATAATAAGAACAACAGAATTAGTAAAAACATCAAATTAAATAAGCCCTTTAACCATTTACCCACTTTCCCCTTCTCCCCCAAGGGTTTTACAATATCACCTATATGAAGCCATTCAAATAACTAAGAATTTAACAGAAGCAAATAAAAGAAAATAACAAGTTAACAGTTTGTTTAATACACTGTATACAAACTCACAATAGAATTATTGAATTATTAAGTATTCCACAAGTGAATATTCGAAAGGGATTTTGGAATTTAAAAAAGAGGTTCCATAAATGGGACCTCTTTTTTTAGCTAATTCAAATATTAAACATGAGAATTGAAACGCCAAAAGCCTTGTAACAAGTAAATTTTTTACAAGGCTGTTTAGATATCAAATTTTGCAAATTCCGGTATTTCTCCAGTCAATTGATATTGTTCTACTTTAGCATCGTGAATTAATTCATATGGGATCTTCTTAAGTAAAGTTTTTATATCTTTACGGAAGGCTTTCCTGAAAAAGGCTCCCAGGGAATGTATTCTAAAAGTTGATTTAAGCACACTTTGTTCAGTTATGTAGGAACCAATACTATCTATGCAGCTAATAAAGTATCGCTTAATCGAATTTTCAAGATTAAAGGATTCATCATTTTTAATAAATTTCACCTTATCATATACCTCTTGCTTAAAAGATAGCATGATGTCAAATTGGTCTCGAGGCTTGTATTTTATTTTATGCCCATCAAGAAAATATATTAATTCATGGGAAAGCATTGCGATGAGATGATCAACTTTAAATTCACCGCTGCTTTGTTCTTTAACACAATCTTCTTTTAATGTAATCCATACCTTTTTAACCCAAATCTGATTGCCACGGAACTGTAAGCCCTCAAATTTAACATCAAATAAAGGTTCCAACAAAGCTAAAATTTCTCTAACCTTCTTCGCATTTTTATTTAATTGCTTCTTTAAAGTTGACATGTTACGAGATTGTTTAAGCATTTTCAAGTCAATGTCTTCTCTTTTAGACATAGCTGTACGGAACTGGTTAAATAAAGAAAGCATTAACTCAATTGCTTCGGGGTTTGCTGTCCTAACCAATTCTGCGAGAATATTTGTATCAAAAAGAGAATGAGGAATCAGAAGGTAATTTAGTTTACCTCCTTCCACACCTGGATTATTGCACTTTTCAATGTCTTTTAACACTAAGACAGAGATTCCATTTTGGATCTCCTCTTTAACAAAGTGATATTTCTCTAAATATAATTTCCCTGAATACAAAGAAGAATAAGGAATCTGGAGTTTTTTGGCCCAGTAAGAAAGGTTGAACTCTTTTAGAATACCTCTTTGGTTTTTCTCCAAGTCCAGCTGCTTGAGCATAGTTAGGTAGACAACATAAGCGGATGCTGGGGGCCGTTCAAACGTCTGGTCTCGCAACAAATGAAATTCTTTTAGTATAGATTGGTGCATTCTGAAACCGTCAATCTTCACTCTTTTCATGCTCAAGCTCCTTTCTAATTTATGTATTGATTCGCAGAAAGCCAAATAAAGACTAGGTACAAGAGATCTTTGTCCTGAATGCATGTTAATCTCAAGACATGAAAAAATAGCTTTTCTATAGACAATTCTATTAATCTCTTATTGTTGAAATAAGTATAACTCAATCGAAATTTGGAAAATGATCCTCTCTAGAGAAAATGCACCACAAATAAAAGTGGAATAAACACTGGTATAATAAGCTTTCGGAAAAAGTTATTATTTTTTTCTTATACGATTACCGCTAGATTATGCACCAATAGATATAAAATGCACCATTTAAAATAAATAAAGAACTATTAATAAACCTTTGATAAATGGGGATTTATCTATAATGTAAAGGATTATATTTATACGGGTTCCGCTATAATGTCTTTGAATTGGTGCATTTTAAGTTATGCAGCAGTCGCAGTAATTGATTTCAGTATTTGAACTTTCATTTGGTTTTTTTAATATTAATTACCAACTTTCTTTTTAAATCAAGGTTTTTAATCCATACAGGTTCCGCTAGATGCCCATCAAATGGTGCATTTTTAGTGGTGCGTTTTATTTTTATTTCTATACAGGTTCCGCTATAAATTCATATAGCCGGCTGTTAACCCCTACAACCTCCGCAGAGAAAAAGAGATATAATATCTATTAAACCCTTGATTTATAAGGGTTTATATAAGTTAGTTATATCAAAAGTGGTGCATTTCTTTTGAAAAGTGGTGCATTTTGATTAGGCATGTCGGGTAAAATGGTGCATTTCTCGATTTTTTAATTTTTATTTGGTGCATTTTGATATTATTAAGAGGACAAATTCACCCCTTTTTCTAAGGAGGTTAGAAAAATGAAATATGAAGACATACCAGAACATTTAATCCTAAATTATGAAGCTCTGAAAATTGTTCTTTTTGAGGAAGTTAAATCACTCTTTATGGATCGCCCTCATGTTTTGTCAAAGTGGAGCAGCTTAGCGTATCAAATGACAAAAGAAGAAATATTAAATCAAAAGCCCACAGATGATATGCGTTCTTTTGGAGTGTTAATCTCCCTTTTTACAGAAGCATTTTTTCACCAGAAACCAATTACTAAGGAAATGATCAAAGATGTTGTCTCCTCATCTGGTGACACGATAAAAGCATTTATAACAGGTCATCTGCACCAGGAGTTTCCTGAAGTCGAAGTGAAATATAGTTTTAACGACAATAAAATTGAAGAAGCGCTAGAGAAGGACTATATCCTTTCCAGCACGAATATGGATTTTCATCTAATGAGAGATATGGTTACGAAGAAGAATGATTTCAAAGAAGGCGAAGCAGGTTATCTAGCGACTGAAATTATAGACAATCGAGGTAACGTTAAAGGGGTTGCTGAGCTGCGGCCGCATGAATTACAAACTGAATTAACGATAGAGCAGCAAGTATGGCTAGAGACCTTGGGTGAAACGCTTAACTCGTTAGATGACTTGACCGCGGATTTATTTGATTTGATATCATATTTATGGCTTACACAGCCAAAGTCGAGTGATGGATACATAGAGTTTCATAGTAATGATGCTTTGCGACTAAGAAATATAAAAAAGAGAAGTTTTGCTGGTAAAGAATTTGATTACCGGGAAGAAGACCGTTTTAACATTATGAGAAGAGTAGCGGCACTCTCAAGTATTTGGGTATCCTTAGGTGACCAGACTATTAAGATTGTAAATACGGAAGGCCTTCAAGATAGCGAGCTGTATAAATTTAAGGATTTCCAGAAGATGTTTGAAATAGGAAAAATACGTATAGCCTATGATAAGAACACAGGAGAAGCTAAAGGAATATATGCTGTCCAGGTGCGCCCTACTTCTATTTTAACTCCTTATCTGGAAGGTCCTAAAAAGACACTTGGTATATTAGATTTAAAGGTCTTTAAATACAGCCATACCAGCCAAAGAGCTCATAAACGGCTGACAAGGTATTTAAACCTCCAATGGAGGATCAGAACGGTTAGGAACACGCTTGGGCAGCCATTTAAGGTAGGAACTCTTTTAAAAGAAATGGACTTCTCCTCCCGTTATACTGGAGTTGCACTAAGGGATAAATTTGAAAACACTTTGGATGATCTCCAGGCTGATGGTGTTATAAAAAAATGGATGTATTTAGATGAATTAGACGAAGAAATGGTAGGAAAACGAAACTGGGTTAAAGAATACTGGAGTAAGTTAAATGTACATATTTTGCCGGCTGATTATATTGTAAAGGAAAACAGAAAGATTCTTTCTTCGCAACCAGTGACAAACAAAAGATTAATCGAAACATCCATAGCGCAAAGTGCAGCAGATATTGAATTAGTACCAAGCGGACATTCTATGGCTATACAAAGTGCAAAAGACTCACAAGGGCCGATTACTTTAACTCCTGAAAAAATGAAGGAAGCATTGGAGTTTTTAAATATTAGCATCCGGCAAGCTTCTGAGGAAATAGGCATTGCTCACACTACCCTATCGCGCTATATAAAAAGGGAAAATAAAAGGCAGAATAAGAAAAACGATGAGAAAATGTTGAATTGGCTGAAGCAAAAGCTTAATTAAACCTAAAAAGGATGAACCCGTTGGAAATTGTGATTGAAACAATAATGGACATTGAAGGTAACAGGGGTTTAAGAAGAGGTACTTTTCATGTCCGTGATCATGAGTTTAAAAAAAACCCTACTTTTACAGCGGCAGTAACAACCTATGAATGGATACAGTCTCAAATAAGGGAAAGTGGCTTTAGACAAACTGTAATTGAAAAAGTGACATGGAATGAAAATAACGATATTACAGAAGACGTAAAGCAAATTAGACCAATAATAAAAGATGACTTACCATTTTAAAAAGGCCAAACTCATAGATGAGTTTGGCCTTGTTCTTCAGTTGGAACTAAAATAAGAATAGACAAAGAGGAAAATGTTCCTTCTTTCATATATTTTCCTCAAAGTTTAGATGCTTACTCTCCAACCATACCATCATTGTCATTATCTCGCATATACCGATATAACCAATGTTATATTAAGGTTATAGGAATACATTGCTTGATATTAAAAGAACCACACATAATAGATATATCTAAAATGTGTGATCTAATTTTAATTTCTTATTCAACTAAAGCACCCTATAATTTAATAGCAATAGGTAAGACTTTGATGTAATCTCCATCTTTTCCCCTGCTCCACACCCAACGTGCGATTTTCACCGCATTAGGCGTTCCATCTTATTCTTTTAGACTAAAGCAATTAAATTACAAACTTTACGGAATTGGTTTAGTTTCTTCAGTTGTTTTCCATCCAATTGAAGAATGTTCCTATATCGTTCAATCGTCGTTTCATTAGTAGCATGGATTAATCTATGTACATCTTCATGTACGATTACAAGATTGCTAAATTCATCTGTCCCCCCCATATGTCGGGGTAACTTATGGTGACAGTGCAGCTTATCGGATGTCAAAAATTCCCCTGTTACAGCACATTTTCCTAGTTGCATAGAGTACCTTGAAATTTTGTTATCTGCAAATTCTAAGTTGTCTTTACCGTAAGGTATTTGTAACATCTTGTTTATTTCTATGGCAATGTCAGCCCTAAGATTTTGATGAAGTTTAAGCCTTCCTTCTTTTGTATAGTCACATATATCTTGACTGAAGTTCATGGCATTACTTGTTTGTGTATCTCCGAAGAGAAATAAATGCAAACCAGCAATTTTATATGTTTTGAAATTATTCTTATGAAGTCTCTTGTATGTTTCCGATGGATTAATGGGTTTTCCATATTTCCCAATTGATTTTAGACGATTATACATGGTTTTCGTTAGACGATAGGCTATTTTTCCAAAGTCAATATTTACATGAGTTGCAATTTTAAAGTAATTTTTTATTCCGAGAATATAAGAGTTATAATCCAAAACAGTTTTTGGCGTTGGCTTATTTTGAATCTCGCGAATTAAATATCTAAGTTTATCTAGTATGTTTTTCTTCTTTTTATCCATAATATGTGTATTGGCTACATATTTATTACGCTTGGATACTGCTTTAATAGAAAAACCTAGAAAATCAGATTTTCTCTTTCTTAGATTAGTAATCGCTGATTTCTCGGAAGATACATCAAGGTTTAATTGATTTTTTAGGTATTCTTTGGTGGCGTGATGTATTCTTATAGCTGATTCATGAGAATTTGTGAAAATCTTGAAGTCATCCGCATATCTGATGATATACATTTGTTTGAGATTCGTTTTCTTTAACGCTCTAGTCTTACTATTAGGTGCATAAGAATGTTTTAGTTTTAAGCATTCCCATTGGTTAGCTATCCACCAATCTAAATCATTTAAAACAATGTTCGATAGTAGGGGGGATAGGATACCTCCTTGCGGAGTTCCTTTAGTTGGAACACCTATGCCTTTTATTGGTGCCTTTAACATTTTTGAAACAATGGCTAATACTCTTTTATCCCGTATACCTATACTGTACATTTGTTTAATTAATTTTGAATGGCTTACATTGTCAAAAAAACCTTTTATATCAATGTCTACTACATGATGTAACTTCACATTATTGACTAAGAACTGACATCTAGCCATTACATGATGAGTTGACCTATTTAGTCTGAAACCGTATGAATGGTGATAAAATTTAGCCTCACAAATTGGTTCTAATACTTGTTTGAACATCTGTTGTATTAACCTATCTCTCATAGTTGGAATTCCTAATGGTCTTTTCTTTCCATTCGGTTTAGGTATTTCAACTCTTCGTACCGTTTGAGGTTTATAATTCTTTAATGCTTTTCGAATTACTTCAATAAATTCATCAACGTTTTCAATTTTATATTTATCAATCGTGATGCCATCAGTTCCAGCTGTTTTTGAACCTGTATTCGCTTTGATGTTTCGAAAGGCTAATAAGATATTGTCTTTCGATATGATATGTTCATATAGCCTTAAACCCTTTGTAGCATTGTTTTTACTTCGCTCGTAAAGGTCATCAAATATGTCTTGCATACTGTAATATTCTGCATGCCGTAAAGCTGTACTCACCGATGGATTGTTTCTCCTTCCTTGCGGAAAATCCCATCATCGTACTCGACCCTGTGAGTTTCATTAAATTGATTTGCCTTCAACGAATAAGACTTGGGACCATCCCTCCACGTTCGTTACACGTTTCATCGGTACTATATCCCTACTTTCGCAAGAATAAAGTCACTTCGATGTTTATTTATCTTATAGACACCATCCAGATAGTAGTCTTTTAATAGTGGATGTTTCTTACTTACAACGTTCCGATTAACCTAGCTTTACATATATCCGTAGGTGCTTACTTTAAGCCTGTCAATTCTATATCCTCATTAGTTAGATATTCCGAGGTTCCTATGTACTAGTCGTACTTTTCGGTGTTTGACACTGCATTTACAGCATACGTCTTTCGAGCGTATTAGATTCTAGACCTGTACATTCGCAAGTTCGTCAGTCCATCTGGACATTCTCACCTTAGATATTTTATAGCATCCCGACCTATCATGAACCATATTCTGTTTAAGAACTTAGGTACATTTCAGCCGACTTCACCTAGCTTCATACACGTTCGGGCTACTACCATTCCGTGCATGTAGGAGTATCAGATAACTCGTTTCAGCTCAACATGACGGCCCTCATTCCAAGTTTCAATTAATCAGTTGTGATTGCTTTTTAGCAATCCTCCTATTTCGTGTTTATACACTTATAAGGAAACGTTTCGCACAGTACATTTCTTCACAAACTTATTGCAGGAATGCTGCCCCAGTGGTTGAATAAGAAAAAAGCTGCCGAAATGACAGCTTAGACTTTTGCTCCTGCACCCTAAGTTCTATAGCAAATCACCTTTTAAGGCCTAAGCTAAACAAGGTCTAATTTATCTTTTGAGTGTTCATTCATTACCTTGAACATAGTGAAAGTTGACTCCTGGTCTGTTATATAACCTTTTCCTTCTAAGTGTTTATTCTTTTTATGATGGAAAGACTCAAAAACCTCGTTATCCTTAAGTTCATACGTGTAATGAAACCCAGGGCACAAACAAAACTCCTCTATATTTTTATATGGTTTGTTTGGAATTTCTCGTGCAATTACTATGTTTGGATCGAAGAAGAAGTAAACATAGGGTTTATTTGTTATTATTTTCAACTAAACACACCTTTTCAAAAGACTTTCTGTACATCAAATGGAATAACTATATTCTTCTCTATATTTACTTAATATCCTTCTTAAATAAACCTGCCCCTTAGCACAATAAGGAAAAGCTCCTTTTTAGAGAATAAAAATAGGATTGCAACAGCAATCCCACTATTCAAACACAAGGATTCTGGCATTATTTCTGATACTTAAGTAATTCCTCAACAACTTCCGCAAGTGCATCCGCTGTTCTATATTCTTCTTCCAATGTATTTTCAACTCCACCAATTTCCATTAAAACTGATTGATTTTTTAGGTCCTGGTTGTAGGTGTTTTGAGTATTCGGATCTGTTTTAACCAATACCCCTCTCGATAAACCAGGATATTTTCCTTCAACTATCTTATGAAGGTGTTGTGCAAATTTTAAACTGTCCTCGTCTTTAACATTTGACCGAAAAACGACAAATGCGATTCTTGCAAAATCTTCTCCATTTATTTTGGCCGTAGTCCCATTCTTTTCATTTGAGTCCCGGTGTATATCAAATATCATTTCAATGGTAGGGTTATTTTTCAGGCTTTCTTCTAAAGATTCTCTTGAAACAGAATATGATTGATCATAGGAAAGCCCTCTGTCCTGAAGAATTCCCATAGTATCACTAGTATCGTGTACTGAACTGATATTTCTTTCCTTTAATGCCTGACTAAATCTATTTCCCACTAATGAGATATTCCTTGTGGGATGGTAAGGTTCGTTGTTGGGATCCTTCGTCTTCGTTTCTGAGATAAATGATTCTTGATTATGTGAATGATAAATATAAACTAAAGGTTCGGAGTTCTTAACTGCCGATAATGGATTGTTTTCAACAAATGAAGAAAGTGTATTTTCAATGGTTTCTTTACCATTAAATGAAAAAATCCATAAGATAGCAAGGAAGCTCAGGATGAACCCACTTGATGTAAGTGAAATCAATTTAAAAGTTCTTTTTCTTTTCATTTTCCTTGCAGCTTTTCTAAGTTCTAATTCAGTATTTAAAACAAAATCCGGTCTCGGTTCCATTGAATAGGTTTCCTTAATTTGGTTAATGAAATCCTTATCAGTTTGCATTTTCGATTACCTCCTCTGCACCTATATCTAGCTTACATTTAAGAATTTTTAATGCCCTATGATAATCTACTTTTACCTTGGATTCGCTGCAATTAAGAACCTCAGCTGTTTCTTTTATTGAAAATTCGTTTATAGCCCTCAGGATTACAACAGCCCTAAAACTAGGTTTTAATCCTGAGATAGCTGTATGAACCATTTTTTTCATCTCATTTTGTTCAACTAAATCGTTAGGCTCTTTTTCGGTTGAAGCTAACTGCTTAAAAAACCCATCCGTAAAGATTGCACTAAATCTTTTCTTGCGATAATGATCAATTGCAATATGCTTAGCTATCGAAAAAATCCAAGTCTTTACGCTGCTGCTTCCAGAATGGAAATTTTTAAAATTATTCAGAACGCGAATAAACACTTCTTGGGTCAAATCCTCAGCATCGTTTTGATTTCCTGTAAAACAAATAAGAAACCGATAGACATCCAAATAATATTGCCGATAGATTTCAACAACTCTGTTTTCGTAATCGTTATCAGCCAAAATTATCCCCCCAATTATGTATTCGCTAATTAATCGTTTGAGATATGGAAAAGGTTACAAAAATTTTATTATCATATCAAAAGACCGTCCTTGACGATACTTTTTGATTTATCAAGTAAAAAAACCATATTACTTATTCGTTCTTCTTTTTTAAGAATTATCCTTCTTCGACTAACCTCCCTCAATAAAAGAAGCGAAAACACTTATTTACTCTTGTTTTCTTAGAATTTCATAGTTATTTACCTTTCGGTAACTCACTTTATAAATGGAGGATCTTCACTTGAAAGGATATTTTTGGACAGAGTGAGAAAAAAGAGTTAGAACCCACTAACCAATCCCTTACAGAAAATGGTGGATGAGTAAAAATATAACCGCACTGGTGGATGTCCACATTTACTCATGGAGGTCAACCCTCCCATGTCTCACAGAGTCTTCGCTCTCAAATTCCTTCGTCCAACCTTTCCATGAGGTGGATGTCAGCCATGCTGCCCCACAGGGTCCAAGCCCGTAATTTAGTTGCTTTGCCGACTAATCCGTGCTTCAAATGTCTCCAAAACTATAAAAGCAAGAACTACTACTTATCTAATCTAAACCAAAGTTAAGCTGCCATTTCCGTCTTCTTTGTTACTGCCAAATGAGGGATGTCCTTTAGCATCTTTTCCTCATTAAAATCAAATTGCTTTTTTCCTATACTGAAGAAAATCCGAATTAGTTTATTACACAAAGCAATCAGGGACTGCATCTTCTTTAAAGGATTATCCGGACGTTGAGTATAGTAAGCATGTAATGCTTTAAATGCAGAATTTTTGGCAACGAGAATCATACAGACCCTGAATAACAGTGCCCTGAGTTTCTTTCGGCCTCTTTTTGTGATGGTCGTTTTTCCTTTGTGCTTGCCGGATGTATTTTCTTTTAAGCTTAAGCCGGCCAGCTTGATAATCTGCCTTGGATGATTGTATTCACCTAAATCTCCTACTTCCGCAAAGAAGCCGGCAATTGTATCCCTGCCTACACCTTTTATCGCTAACATTTGTTGTACACCTGGTATTTCATCAAGCTGGCTGTCTATTTTGGCGTCCAATTCTTCGAATTGTAACTGAATTAATTCATACTTAGCCAGAATGGTTTTTAGCTCCAGCCTGGCCATTTCAGCACCTTGTCGAAGTCCGATGGACTGGCTAGCTGCCTGTTTTAATTCGCGGATCTTGTTTAATCCAACACTCCGAGATACGGACTTTCTCAAATGGACGAGTAGTTCTTCTTCGGTGAATACAGCTATTTCATGTGGCAAGGCATAGAGCTTTAAGAATTGTAAAGCAGCCTTACCTTCCCATTTCTTAAAAACCTTGAGGAATTCCGGAAAATACCGGTCAATCCAGTTGTGCACCTGTCCTTGGACCGTTTGTAGGTCTTCAGTTAAAAGATCGCGTATTTTCTTTGCCACACGGAGTTCTGCATAAACACCTTGCGGTATTGTTGGTTCGGCGTATCTTCCATCCTTGACCAGCTGGGCTATGACCTTGGCATCTTTCACATCATTTTTGGTGGGTGAGTTATCATCCAACTCTTTGCTTTTCTTGACGTGCAACGGGTTTACTGCGACAAACTTTATCCCATTTTCTTTTAAGATATGGGCCAGATTAAACCAATAGTGGCCTGTTGGCTCCATGCCAACCATCACTTTACTCATACGCTGTTCTTTTTTGATTTCCGAAATCCATTTAAGAAAGTTTTCAAATCCTTCTTTTGTATTTTCAAATTGACACGGGGATCCAAACTCCATTCCCCTGAAATCCTGGGCACGAGCCACATGTTGGAATTTCGCAATATCGACTCCTATAATAAGAGTTTGAGAAGTGATTTGAGCAATCTTCTTATTCTGGTTATAATTCATTGTAAAGCCTCCTGGTGTTTGAGATTTTTGTCCTTTTTGCTTGCCGGCTTCAGGACTCTCTCATTCTACCAAGAGGTTATTTTTTTGTTCAAACTCCATTTTCATTCATTACAGGAATGCTGCCCCTTTCGTATTATAAGGTCATCCAGATATGAAAATATTTCTGGTTGACCATTTTTTATATGGTCTTATTATAACGGTAGCCGGGGTAAAACGTAACTGCCCGTGGGACCTGGATCCCGTCAGCTAAACAGTTTGCCCCCTACTTGTTGAAACATGATTGAGGCTGGTTGGGACATAGATCTCGTATAACAAGCGAAGCTGTGATACTGCAAGGAGAATAAGGGGTACCGGCAAAATTAAAGATTAGGAGATGATTTTGGTGAATCCAGTCGTTGGTCTGGATATTTCTAAGGGGGAAAGTCAGGTTCAAGCTTTTGTCGATAAAGGTAAACCATTCCGAAAGAGCTTTAAAGTAGCACATACTATTCAGGGTCTTGCTTTACTTGTAGAGTTTTTAGAGGTAGTACAAAAAGAAACAGGTTTAAAACCTCCAGTTATTCTTGAAGCTACTGGACACTATCAAACAGCAGTAGTCCAATATTTAGAGGAACGTGGATATTTATTAATTATTATTAACCCTTTGATTTCCTACAAGGCGAAAAGTTCAAGTTTAAGGAAAGTAAAGACAGATGCCGTCGATGCTTACCACCTCTGCGAGTTGTTTTACAAGGAGGAGTTAGAACCTTATAAAAAGCGAGGGGTTCAGCTTTTAAATCTTCGTAACCTTACAAGACAACACGAGAATATTACAGGAGTGATGATTCAGACAAAGCTTCAGTTCCAGGCTATTCTAGATCAAGTATTCCCTGAATATCGGGGAGTGTTCGGTGATTTATATTCTGTAGTATCACTCTTAACCTTAAAGGAGTTTCCGTCCTCTGAAGACATATTAGAAGCTAGTGATGAAACACTCTCAAATAGAATTAAGGAATTATGTAAAAGTCGCTCAATCAGATGGGCCAACGAAAAAGCCTTACAACTAAAAGAGGCGGCAACTCGCAATCCCTTTGAAAAGACAGTCTATCAGAGTCATTTCTTAAGCTTAGGTATGTATATTAATATTATTCTTCAATATAAAGAGCACCTATCCACATTGGAATCAGAGATAGATGCCCTCGCTAAAGAAGTTGAAGAATATAATATTATCAAATCTATCCCTGGTATCGGTGAAAAGATCGCTGCCACGATCATTTCTGAAATTGGGGAGATAGATCGATTTACTGATCCTAAAAAGCTCGTGGCTTTCGCTGGAGTAGATCCTAGTGTTTTTGAATCAGGCAAGTTTACCGCCACAAAAAACCGAATCACTAAAAGAGGTTCCAGCAGGCTTCGCCACGCCTTATATATGGCTGTTCGTTGTGCGATACGTGACTGTCGCAAGAGCAAAACAAGCGATGAAATCATTCCTCGAAATAAGAAATTACGAGAGTTCTATGATAAGAAACGCGAGGAAGGAAAACCATTTAAAGTAGCTGTAATTGCTTGTGTAAATAAGCTCTTACACTGGATATTTGCCTTATTAAGAGACAGAACAACTTTCCAAGATATAGCATAGTAGCAACATCTAACTAAATAACGAAAAACCTTCCAGTTCAGAGAATATGAAGGTTATTTAGTATACCCTTTTTTAGTATATCACGATGAATTTCGATATTTTAATGAAAAATATTGACAAACTATTAGCTGGTTTTGTTAAATAAGAAAAAGCTGCCTGGTTCGGCAGCTGGATTTTAAAGTAAGGCACCCTATAGTGTAAGTACATTTTTTACAATGTTGTTTTTTATTTTAGGGATGCTGCCCCTTCATTTGAAGAAGAATGATAATTTAAGGGTCTGTATCCAAAACTAAAGAAAAAAAAGTATATTACTTACATTAATTACTGGGAAAATCATCTCTAAATAAAATATTATCTTTTTAATCTCAAATTTCTTATTAATTCTTCAATATTCTCAGCAATATTTTCAAATGTACCTCTTTCAAAATCTTCTAATTGAACTATTCCACTATTGTTCTCAATTACCAACAACAAACCATTTCCCTCAATCCCAAGAGGTATCTTCTCTAAACTATCCCCATGATTTTTTTTATATCCTTTCAAAGATTCCTTGAATGAACTTATCTCATTATTAGGTATGACAGGTTCTAATTTAATATAGTTTTCTTGATAAAAACCATCTAAGTCTGCAAACCAATATGAGTTAAAATAATCAACAATTGTTTTATGCAATTTTATGTCAAATTCATCTTCTATACTTGTAAAATCTTGTGAAACAGTCATTTCTACAGGTTTCCATGTGATATATTCATCCTCATCGACTTTACCTTCATAAATTATTAGGTTATCTTCACTACTAATAGGTGTTTTAAATAAAAAATCCAAACCTTCCTTTGCTACTTCTTTCCTCAACTGAAAGTATTCTTGCATTGCTTCTTTTATTTTCAATGTTATCATCCTTTACTTTTTTAGAAATTTTTCAAGTAATTCAGCATATTGACTATCATTTCCCCAAATACCTGCAGCTTTTTCTGCGTTATGAATTCCACCTGTCCCAGGATGTAACTTTGAAGGGACTGCAACTGCCTGCCCACCCCCACCTACATGGTGATGGATTAAAGTATCATTGTATAATTCCTTTATATCATATTGCGGGAAATGTTCTCTAAACGCTTTATCATTAATAGGAGAAAAACCCAAGTTGATTTTTTGTTTATTTGCTTTACTTAAACTCTCTGGATGTTTATTCATTATTTCTTTCCAATAAAAGTCTTTATCACGTAGCCAACCTTCTGCATTTGTTCCTGATTTCCCCTTACCTACATATGGCATTTCAACTGTAATTCTAGGGTCAGCAGTATATTTTTCTTCTAGTTTTTTTAAATTAGCATTTCTATAAGTTCTTATATGCTGGTTAGTAATACCTATTCCCTTAACCCCAAACACATCTTCAGTCACCATCTTGATTTTCGTCAACGGATCAAAAAGAACATTGTAAGGCACCGGCCCTCGAGCTAGTCCCCCTCCTGCCATGGCTGGTGTCTGAACCGGCGTGTAAATCGGTAGTGCCTTCTCTCCTTTACCAGCCTGGCGAACTGACTTGGCAATGGTTCCAGCCTTCCCAATCCCCTTATCACCAAGAATGCCAATTCCCAAGGAAGTCAGGCCATAGGTAAAGAAAGCTGTCCGGCTTTTGGTATCACCATTTATGACATCCCGCTCCCAGGCGGTGGTGACAGCGGACCATATATACTTCGGCATATCCAAAGCCCGGCGTACTTTTCCTATAGGGTCATTAATAATGCCTAAATAAAATTCCTGGTGCTTCCTTTGGTTTTCAAGAAGCTGGTCACGGTTAAACAGCACTTCATTGCCCAAAAACAGCGGACTGAACGGTCCCATGATGGTTCTTCCCAGCTCATAGGTTGACTTCAAGCCTTCCCATGTATCTCCTACAGCTTTGCCAGTCCCTTCAATGGCACCTTCAGCTATATCCTGAAGAATACTTTGCTCACTCTCTGGGTTGGGATTCGATATATCCTCGTGGAAATCCTTCCAGTTGAGAGATTTAGGCTGATATTGGGCCAGAGATAAGCTTCCGCTTTGGAACATGCCCGCCATTTTTTGGATGTACTGGTTCATAAGGGATAGATCTTGCAGGAGAGGCTCCAATGCAGCCGTTTCCCGATGGTCGAAGTCCTCCAGTTTCTCAACTGTTTCTCGGCTTGAATCCTCGGCTCGCTTTGATGCCTGGATAAAACGGCCATCCTCCAGCCGCGGAAGCACAACAATATCGCTTACGGACTTCATAATCTCATTTGCTTCCTGTGTTAGATCTGCGGTAATTTGCAGGGTGCTTCTCAGCCCCTGTTTGAGCTCATGCTCCAGGAATTCCTGGCGGATAAAGCCTGAAGGGGAGGGTTCAAGATCCCGCAATGAACCTATGAAACTTTTTAAATAGGATTGATACTCGCCAATCCAGGATTCAAGGAATTGCAGAAAAGGCTGGTGGCATTCCTGGTAAAACGCACGTATAGCCTGGCCGCCCTGCCCTTTAAAAGCATCTTCAAGAGACACCAGCTCCTGGATGGATACCTGAACTTGATTTACCTGATCTTTAAGGATAGATAATTGATTGCTCGTCTTGTCGATTCCTGCAAACAAGGAATCTGCTTCTAATACCTTCAACAGAATCAGCTCCGCATTGTAAATTACATTTTATTCCATTTTATCTTAAAGGACTCGGGCAATTAGTTGAATAGGAATTTTGGCATGAATTAGTGTAAAAAGTTCCTTAAAAATTGTTTATTCCATTAAATATGCTGTAGTCATCATTGATCCCGACTTAAGATAAATACATAGCTGCATAACCCACTCTTTATTTTTTTGGCTGTTTTCGTAAACATTGTTGCTTACCATCAGGTTATAACAAAGAAAACTCGCATTAGAAAATTGCGAGTTTTTGTTATTTAAGGATTTGCTAATTCAACTAAACCAGCTAATAGGAGTCAAGAACTTCTTATTAAAAATTTTTTTCTTCCGTGTTATACTTTGGAAGGCACGCCAAATAACCCTCCAAATATCTTTTGGAAGGTTTTTCATTAGCTGCTTTTTCTTGTTGATTAAGCCATATCTAGGAACTGCTCATTCCTTTTTAGGATTGCATAAATCCAGTGTAAAAGCTTGTTTACACAAGCTATCATCGCTACTTTTGAAGGCTTTCCTTCATTTCGTTTCCGATCATAATATTCTTTTAGCTTCTTGTTCCTCGAGCTTCTTATACCGCATAATACGGCCATATATAAAGCGTGCCGTAATCGGCTTGAACCTCGTTTGGTAATATGATTTATCGTAGCGGTGAACTTACCTGATGAATGGACACTTGGATCTATTCCTGCGTAAGCCACAAGTTTTTTAGGGTGATTAAACCGGTCAATTTCCCCGATTTCAGAAATAATCGTTGCCGCGATTTTTTCTCCTATACCGGGAATTGATTGGATTATCTTACATTCTTCAATTTCTTCTGCCAGGACATCTATCTGCCTCTCCAAGCTTGATAGGTGTTCTTGGTATTGAAGAAGCATATTGATATACATATCCAAACTGAACAACTGGCTTTCATAAACACCTTGTTGGAATGGATTCCGCTTAGCTGAAGCCATTAATTTGTGTGCCTTCTCCCTCATCCAACTTGGGGATCGTTTAATACGCATTTCCTTAATTCGTGCCAAAATCTTTGCTTCTCCTGCCATCAGTACATCTTCGGATGTTGGAAACTCCTTTAATATTTTAAGAGAAACTTTCGAAAATAAATCCCCGAAGACTCCCCTGTATTCAGGAAATATCTGATCAAGAAGAGTATGAAACTGAAGTTTTGCCTGGATGTAAAGGTTCGTAACGGTTTCGTATTGCCTTGACAATGTTCTCAGGTTTAGAAGTCTCAGTCCTCTTTTCTTATATGGCTCAAATTCTTCCTTGTAGTAAAGAACACAAAGGTGATATGCATCAACGGCATCAGTCTTTACCTTTCTAAGGCTTGTTTTCTTAGCTTGATAAGAAATGATGGGATTTACCAAGATGTATAGATACTGACTTCCCTCAAGACATTGAATAATCGGTGTATGGTAATGTCCTGTAGATTCAAGAATAACTGCTGGCCTAACCCCAGTATGTCCCTCTATCTCTCTCAAAAAAGAAATAAGCGAATCTAAATCCTCCTTGGTATGCTTTACACTGAAACTTTTCCCGAACGGCTTGTCTTTATCTAAAAAGGCTTGAACCTCACTTTCTCCTTTGGCTACATCTAGGCCAATGACTGGATTCATTAATATCTCTCCCTTAGTTTTACTCACCAGTAACCCCTATACCTTCCTGTAGTTCCATAGCTTCGCTTGTTATACGAGATTATTTGTCCCAACCAGCCTCAAACATCATTCTACAAGTAGGGGGCGAACAGTTTAGTTGACGAGATCTAACTCCCACGCACCCGTACGTTCTACCCTGGCTACTGAAATAATAGGTCCTATAAAAAAAAGAGCAACCAGTAAAAACTGGTTAACTCTATAATACGAACGCACCCGTTTGTTTAAGTACATTTTTTCACAAAGTGTCCCATTATTTCCTATCACTTTAATACGTCCAAAGCCATTTCAATATAAGAATCTGTTCTATTATAAATATCTTCTCTAGTAACGTTAACTTGAATGTCAGGTTCAATACCAATTCCTTCAAATTCATCACCAGATGGATAATATACTCGAATAGATCCAATCCCTAAATTTATATTTTCTGTTAAGTTTACGTATGCTGGTTGACCAGTTGATCCGTAGGTGGATTCTCCAAGTATCGTTCCACGTTTATGATATTTAAAAGGCATTGTAAAGTCCTCAGCTGCTGAAGCAGTATACTTATCAACTAAAATGATTATTTCTCCTTGATAACAATTGTCAATGTCTTTTGGATAGTATTTAATGGGACCACATAATGTATATCTAAAGTCCTCTTGAAATTTAAATTCTTCATTAGTATAACGTTTGTACATCCACTCAGGATGTCTAGATCTTTCTAGCCAAGAGTTATAAGGTATCTTCATAAGAAAATTAATCAGATCAAAAGGTGTTCTTCCTCCACCATTACCTCGTAAATCAATTATTAATGATGGTGAATTTTTAAATTTATGTATAAGTTTTATCGCTTCTTCTTCAAAACTTTTACTGCTAAAACTTGGTATCTTAATATAAGCAACTTTATTTTCTTTAATCCAGTATCCCTGCGTGGTAATAGAAGCATTTTCAACTAATTTGATGTAATTATTGACATCTAAACATTGAACATTCTTTGTCCTTAAAGAACCCTTACTATCCAAATATTCAACCTCAATATTTTTAGCATTTAAAAAGAAAGATAACATATTTCCTAACTTTATCCTACGGGATGTTTCCTTTTTAGCACCGATGTATTTTCCAATTTCCTGATACCATTCATTAAGGTTCTTTCCTCCTACAGAAACAATCAAGTCACCCATTTTTAACTCTTCGTCAAAAGAGTTTTTTACTCTCCATTCATTTGATATTGGTTCAAGGATGAAATTTTGATGTCCATACTTGGGTACCATTATTTTGTCTACGTACCAGGTATGTCCATTTCGAAAACCACCAATTAATTCCCACATTAGTAATGTAAAATCATATTGTGTTTCTATCTCTGCCGCCTTCTTGAAGTAATAAGAAGTAAGGGATGAAAGCTCTTTCGGACTTATAACACTGTCTTCCCAGTGAACAAAGTATTGCTCAATATTTCTAATCGTTTCACTTATAACAAATAATCTTTGATCTATAGGAAGGAAAACCATCATTTTTACACCTTCAATCTGTTTATTATATAATCCTTTTAATTCTATAATTGAGGACATATTCCTTCTTCAACAAACCTGCCCCTCGTATATTATGTTTAACTCCTTAAATACCATTCTCTTTTTCATCTTTTCTATCAATATAAGGTGGTCTGTTTGGACGTCTCGAGATATTTCTAGATAATGGTCTTAGGATCATTTGGGACAATTCTTCCTGCCCCTGTAGCTTGACTACATCTAAAGACTGTTTCTCAGTGTACGTGCGGCACTTCATACTCGCAGGCTGAGCGCACTGCCTCTCGAACTCAGGTGACAAGCAGCCCTGAGGCGGCTTTCGATGCAGATGCAGTTCTGATACACGAGGTTGATGATCGGCGTCCATACTAGAGATATCTCGAGGCGTCCAAGGAAATACCCAATGATTCCACAATGAAAGGAGGGTAACCCCCATGCGATTATTTGTTGGTTTAGACGTAAGTTCGTTTGACATGAAAGGCTGTATCCTTGATCAGGAAGGATCAAAAGTGGATACCTTCACGGTATCAAATGACCTTCCAGGAGCCACAGTTTTGAAGGAACGAATCCTCGGCCTTGCGAAAGGACGTAAAGTTGAAAGCGTTAAGATCGGTTTGGAGTCCACTTCGGTCTATAGCTTCCATCCTTCTATGTTCCTTCATTATGATGAAGACCTTAAGGTCTTTGACACTCAAGTGTTCGTCATTAATCCGAAACAGATTGCCAACTTCAAGAAAAGCTATTCGGATATGAATAAGACGGATGAAATTGATGCATTCGTGATTGCCGATTATGTCCGATTCGGCCGTAACCAGATGTCCATTGTCAAGGAGAGCCAGTATGTCGCACTCCAACAGTTGACCCGTTCACGTTATCACTTGGTTAAGATGATGACAAAGGAGAAACAGCACTTTCTCCAACATCTGAATTTCAAGTGCAGCAACTTTTCCCATGAGGTGGACTCTTCCGCCTTCGGAAATGCGATGATGGACCTCTTCCTCGAAAGATACAGCCTGGAAGAACTGGCCCAGATGCCTTTAGATGAATTGGCTGCGTTCCTTCAGGAACACGGGAAGAATCGTTTCTCTGATCCCGATAAAGTAGCTACTTCCATCCAACGGGCAGTCCGCTCTTCCTACCGCTTAGATAAAGTGGTAGAAGACTCAATGGATCTCCTTTTAGGTACTTCCATTGAGCTGATCCGTTCCTTTCAGAAACAGATCAAGGAAATCGACAAAGCCATTACCCGTCTAATGACAGGCCTTTCCCAGACCTTGGAGACTATACCGGGCATCGGGCCTGTATATGCCGCAGGCATTATTGCCGAAATCGGCCAGATTGAACGTTTTGAAGATGAAAGCAAGATTGCCAAATATGCAGGTCTATACTGGCGGAAACACCAGTCTGGCCGCTTTACAGCTGAAGACACTTCTCTTTCGCGACAAGGAAACGAATATCTGCGCTACTACCTCGTTGAAGCCGCCAACTCGGTTAGGAGACAGATTCCCGAATATCGCGAGTTTTACCAAAAGAAATGTCTTGAAGTTCCAAAACATCAACACAAACGTGCCCTCGTCCTAACAGCAAGAAAACTCGTGCGATTGGTGGATGCGCTGCTTCGCAAACGCCAAGTCTTTGCGCAAGAAAGGTGCGTGAAGATCTGACAAATATACTTTGTCAGCGCAAGCCTTCCTGATTTCCAGTAAATTACATTTATTTACTGGTGTAGTTCCTTACGGTCTTTTTTAGTCACAAGTAAATTGAAAACTAAACATCTTTAAACTTTTGGAGTTGACATATTACCGCAGGTCTTTAGTCGAATAAGAAAAATGCTTTGCTCCTTATTGAAGCAAAGCAAACGCTAATTCTTAATTAAATTAGTTAGTAACCTTATTTACCTTGATTCGATTTAAAATTTGAAAGTAAATTATTAAGGCAGCCGATACGCATAATAAACCACTAATAATGAAAATAGAAAATAGTATATGACCACCTACTGTTGGAGAATTAGAAGTAAAATAACTAAATAAAAATAATCCTCCACCTAAAAAAGTTAGATAATAGGCTAACCAATTTTTCTCCTGCTTTAAGATATTGCACCCAATTAGAATTAACAAATATAAACTACTCAAAATCATAATTATGGGGAAAGTGGGTTGGAATTTAGAAGCATAGACAAAGTAATCCAGCTGTGATATGTCACTTGGATTATTTACTACTCCATATAATAACTGTGTAAAAGGTGTAGAATATCTCCATTCCCAAGGGTTATCTAAAATAGCACTCCCTTCAAACCAAGCAAAAGCTGTAGAAAACAAAAGTAAAGTAATGGAAACACTAAATTGAAGTACAAACCGAATCATAATTAAATGGCCTCCAATATAATATTTAACCTGTTTCTTAAATACTAACATATTACAAGTTATATATGGGTTAAAATCCCATTTCGCTTCTTCTACAAACCTCCCTCAATAAAAGAAGCATACACACCCGATTACTCCTGATTTCTTAGATTTTCATAGCTATTTACCTGCCGGTAAATGGTTTCAATTGGAGGATAGTCACTGAAAAGGATATATTTAGACATACAGAGAAAAATGGGCTACAACCCACTAACCAATCTATTACAGAAATTGGTGGAGTAGTAAGAATATGACCGCACTGGTAGATGTCCACATATCTCATGGAGGTCAACCCTCCCATGCCTCACAGAGTCTTCGCTCTCAAATTCCTTCGTCCAACCTTTCCATGAGGTGGATGTCGGCCATGCTGCCCCACAGGGTCCATGCCCGTAATTTAGTTGCTTTGCCGACTAATCCGTGCTTCAAATGTCTCCAAAACTATAAGCCAAGAACTATTTCTAATCTAAACGAAACCAGAATTAAGCGGCCAGTTCTGCCTTCTTTGATCCTGCCAAGTGAGGGATATCTTTTAACATCTTTTCTTCACTAAATTCAAATTGCTTTTTACTTATACTAAAGAAAATACGAATCAATTTATTACACAAAGCGATAAGGGATTGCATCTTCTTTAACGGGTTGTCCGGCCGTTGTGTAAAGTAAGCATGCAGGGCCTTAAAAGCTGAATTTTTGGCAACTAGAATCATGCAAACCCTAAACAACAGAGCCCTTAGCTTCTTCCTGCCTCTCTTGGAGATGGTTGTTTTGCCCTTATGCTTTCCAGACGTATTTTCCTTCAGACTCAAGCCAGCCAGCTTAATGATTTGTCGGGGGTGAGAGTACTCACTTAGGTCACCCACTTCCGCAAAGAAACCAGCGACAGTATCTCTTCCAACACCCTTGATCGCTAACATTTGCGCTACACCTGGAATTTCATCAAGCAGGGAATCTACTTTTCCGTCCAATTCTTCGAATTCCTTCTGAATCAAATCATATTTAGCCAGAAGAGTTTTCAGCTCCATTTTTGCCATCTCAGAGCCTTGGCGAAGTCCGATGGACTGACTCGCTGCTTGCTTTAATTCCTGAATCTTATTAGCACCTACACTTCTTTTTACGGATTTTCTTAAATGGATAAGCAATTCATCTTCTGTGAAATTGGCTATTTCATGCGGTAGAGCATAAAGCCGTAAGAATTGTAATGCAGCCTTGCCCTCCCACTTCTTAAAGACCTTAAGAAATTCCGGAAAATACCGGTCAATCCAGTTATGCACCTGACCCTGGACCGTTTGAAGGTCCTCGGTTAAAAGATCGCGAATTTTCTTTGCCACACGGAGTTCGGCATAAACACCTTGCGGTATAGTAGGTTCGGCGTATCTTCCGTCCTTGACCAGTTGAGCAATGACCTTGGCATCTTTTACATCATTTTTAGTTGGAGAATTATCATCAAGTTCCTTGCTTTTCTTTACGTGCAAGGGATTTACAGCTACAAACTTAATCTCGTTCTCTTTTAAAATATGAGCCAGGTTAAACCAATAATGACCTGTTGGCTCCATACCGACAATCACTTTCTCCATACTACGTGCTTTCTTCGTTTCCGAAATCCAATTAAGAAAATGCTCAAAACCTTCTTTTGTATTTTCAAAATAACAAGGAGTTCCAAACTCCATTCCCCTGAAATCCTGGGCACGTGCCACATGCTTGAATTTCGCGATATCCACCCCTATAATCAGGGTGTAAGGAGTAATTTGAGCAATCTTCTTATTCTGGTTATAATTCATTTTAAAGCCTCCTGGTATTTGAGTAATGTCCTTTTCGCTTGCCGGCTTCAGGACTCTCTCATTCTACCAAGAGGTTATTTTTTTGTTCAAACTCCATTTTCCTTCATTACAGGAATGCTGCCCCGTTTGTTCAATAAGAAAAAGAGCTGCTGCAGCATCCCATTTACTAAAAACAAATACCTTAAGTGAATTTTTTACAATATCTTTCACAAATTGGTTTTAAACTCCTTCTCGTTACACTATAATGTAACTATAACAGTTAACTGTAACAGATGTGAAAAGGGGGTCAATCTTAC
This sequence comes from Cytobacillus sp. FSL R5-0377, assembly GCF_038004385.1. NCBI lineage: Bacteria > Bacillati > Bacillota > Bacilli > Caryophanales > Bacillaceae > Cytobacillus > Cytobacillus sp. FSL R5-0377. The sequence continues at coordinate 144,248 of NZ_JBBORA010000002.1, read as the reverse complement.
AATGGAATTCTATACAGCTCAGGAAATTACAGACATTTTAATAAAAGAAGGAGCTGACATTAACCTACGAACCGTTCGCTATTACACGCAGCTTGAGTTGGTGCCACCACTTGAACTGCATGGCAATAAAAGAGTCTATACTGACAATCACTTACATTACTTTAGGGCTGCCCTAACATTAAGCAAAACAGGAGAATCATTAGCAAGTATCCAAGAAACTCTGTCTGGCCTTTCGATTGATGAAATAAAAGGGATTGCTGAACAGTTTTCCTTTTTGAACTCAGAGAGAATTGTTCAACAACATTTGCACATGGTTAATGAAGATATTTATATTACCATCAACAAACACCTTTCAGCTGACGTTAGACAAAAAGTGATTGACTCAGTCACGAATGTGTTAAAAGGAAATAATCATGAAAGTTAATTTAGCTCTTTCAAAACAGCAGATAGAAAATGAAGAAGGAATGACTCACCTTTGTATTAGTCTTGATCCCCTCCCAAAACAGATAATTGGTCAACTTCAGGTAAAAATTCTTCTACCAGATGGGCTACATAGAGTTACTAACTTAAACGGATTGCCTGAAGAGAATGGGTTGATTATTGTTAATAACCTCACAGATCCGTTAGACATACTATTTGAGATCTTTACCGAACAGCAGCTGCACGAACATGAGGTTGAAATTGTGGTAATTACCACCTTCACTGACCACCAACAGGAACTTCAGTGTGTAAAAAATCATATTCACGTACAACTCGTGGATCCAGAAGACATTAGGTGCCATTCCCTTAATCAAGAAGTTGCAGCAAAGATTTTGAATATATCTGAACGTCAATCATCTCAAGGAGGAGAAAAAATGAATCTTATCCCTTATGTTGTTGAACAAACGAATCGAGGCGAACGGTCTTATGACATCTACTCTCGATTATTAAAAGATAGAGTTATCATGTTAACAGGTGAAATCAATGATCAAGTGGCCAACAGCATTGTTGCCCAGTTGTTGTTCCTTGATTCTGATTCTCCTGAAAAAGATATATCTATTTATATTAACTCACCAGGTGGTTCCATCACAGCAGGTTTAGCTATTTATGATACGATGCAACTGATAAATGCACCAGTCAGCACTTTATGTATAGGTATGGCTGCTTCAATGGGGGCATTTTTACTGGCTGGAGGAGAAAAAGGAAAACGATACTCCCTGCCTAATAGTGAAGTAATGATTCATCAACCTCTGGGAGGAGCAAGAGGTCAAGCTACAGAAATTGAGATAAGTGCAAAACGTATCTTAAGACTTAGAGACCATCTAAACACTATTCTTTCAGGACGCACAGGGCAGCCTAAAGAAAAAATAGAAAGAGACACAGAACGGGATAACTTCCTAACGGCTGAAGAAGCTATAGATTATGGATTAATTGATAAAATCTTAACCCATCATTAGGAGTGATTAGCATGGATGAATCCAAGACTTTTACGGTTGAATATGAACTAGGCGGAGTGGTGTTTTATCAACAGGTTCAAGCAAAGGATATTGAAGAAGCAAAAATCAGGGTTAGGCAACTCCGATCAACAGCAAACATTCGAGCAGTTACCCTGTTTAATGAAAAGAAAATTGATTAACTAATGAGGAGAGGCTACATAGCCCTCCTCATTGCTTTTCATTTAGTAAGTAAGAAATGTTAATTTTCCACTACACACTAAAAAAAATGTCCTTCTAAAACAAAACTGCCCCGTTTGTTACATAAGAAAAGGGCTTCCAATTATTTTTAACAAAACATCAGTTAATTCAATTAGATTTAGTAAGATTTTTGGTTACCATTTAACATACTTTTTAAGAAATCTATCTTCCTAATATCTTTATTATTATTTTTATCTGCTCGATAGCTATCCTTGGATGATGACTCGTAAACACTTAAATACTGTTCAAGATTTAGTAAGTAATACTTTACCTCTTCCATTTCATGCATTTCTAAATCCTCTAATTGTACTCCGGCAAAACTTGGTAGTGTGTCAGTAATGCCAAACTCAACTGTTAATCCCTCTGTAGAGAACTCATGCTCATGCAAATCAATCAAGCTATATCCCATTGATTTCATAATGTTCACAATTTCATTCCAGTTGTGTATATTTAATTCAGGCGGTACTTCCCACCCTCTTACATCACCAGGTACATGAATATCTAAGTCTTGAGCATCCCAACTTTTTCCTGTAACGATTTCTAAACCAACCGAACCCATTAACAATGGGATAATCTCAATATCATTTAGTTTCTTTGCAATTTTAATAAACTCATTAAATTTATGATTATACACTTGTCCCTCCATATTTCACTTAATTTCACAAAAAATATTATTACATTAACCTGCCATGTTTGTTCTAGTGCGTCTCTTTTAAAACGCTCTTATAAATGTATCTTTACACTTTGCTTGAGAAAATCATATTGTTTCTGATTTGTATCCAAGAATGCCTCTTCTCTATTTGAAGGAATGTCCATATACCTGATATCTTCATTGAACTGTGAAACAGTAAAATCATAACGTATACCATTTATTTCGTTGTAAAAATGCCATCCTTCAAATAACGGGGTCTTTCTTATAAGTCCGCCTAGTAAATCATTTACTACTAACGCTGTTACACCGCATTGGCCTTTAGCCGGATTGTCTTTAGTCCATTTGAAACTTGATTTGATTGACCAAGATTTTAATAATGCTTCTTGCAGCTTCATAAATGTTGATTCCCTCATTTAGATCTCCTTTATTAATTTTCAGATTGGTTTCTAATTCAACAAACCTCCCTCAATAAACAAACACTTATCTCTTAAATACGCGGTTTTTCTCAATATCGCTATCCAGCTTGTTTAACTTTATAGAGTTGATAAGTACGAAAAGAACACAATCAAGCAGTTTAAGAAGAAAATGAGCGCAAGAAACTAGCCAACCTTCGGTTAATTTCCAAAAAATTGGATAAATAGGTATGTACGCACCAATGGATATCCACATATCTTATGGGGGTCTACCCTCCCAAGTCTCACAGAGTCTACGCTCCTACATTCCTTCGTTCAACCTTTCCATAAGGTGGATGTCGGTCATGCTGCCCTACAGGATCTAGGTCCTTACGTTAGTTGCGTTGCCGACTAATCCCATGCTGATCTTGTCTGTTTAACCGTCCAAATCTACTCGTTAAAAGTCAGTTTGATAGTGATTAAGCTGCTATTGGTTCTTGAATAAATGCATGCATATGGGGGATATCCTTCAACATCTTCTCTTCCTGGAACACAAACTGTTTCTTCCCAATAGAAAAGAGAATGCGTATAAGCTTATTACACAAAGCAATTAAAGACTGCATCTTTTTCAACGGATTGTCAGGCCTTGTTGTGTAATGATGATGTAGAGTTTTAAAGGCTTTATTCTTCGCTACTAGAATCATAGATGCCCGAAATAATAAGGCTCGTAATTTCTTTCGACCCCGTTTCGTGATTTTCGTTCTTCCTTTATGCTTTCCTGATGTATTTTCTTTTAAGCTGAGTCCTGCCAGCTTGGTTATTTGACGGGGATGATTATACTCCCTCAAATCTCCTACTTCAGCGAAGAAACCCGCCACTGTATCGCGTCCAATTCCTGTTATGTCTAACATTTGATCAACGCCTGGAATATCCTGAAGGAGTGTATCCAGAGTTTGGTCAAGCTCTTCGAACTTGGCTTGAATGAGTTCATACTTTTGAATTAACGCTCTTAATTCCATTTTAGCCATCATGGCGCCCTGACGAATGCCAATCGACCGATTGGCTGCTTCCTTTAAGGCCTGAATCTTCTTTATGCCTATACTACGTTTCACTGCTTGCCTAAGGTATTCTAGTAATCCTTCGTCTGTATAACTCACCAATTCATCCGGTAATGCTTCAAGCTTTAATAAATGAAGAGCTGCCTTCCCTTCCCAACTTTTAAAAACGGTAAAGAACTCTGGAAAGTATCGATCAATCCAGTTGTGTACCTGTCCCTGCACAATTTGTAAGTCTACATTTAATAAATCGCGTAATTTCTTAGCCACACGCAGTTCCGCGAAAACTCCTTGTGGTATTGTTGGTTCGGCGTATCTACCATCTTTAACTAGTTGTGCAATGACTTTTGCGTCTTTTACATCATTTTTTGTTGGAGAGTTATCGTCTAGCTCCTTACTATGCTTGACGTGTAAAGGGTTGACCGTTACGAACTTAATCTGTTCCTCCTTTAGAATATGAGCTAAATTAAGCCAATAATGGCCTGTTGGCTCCATTCCAGTAATGACAGACTCCATTTCGTATGACTCTTTTATTTGATTAATCCAATTAATAAATGCCCTAAATCCTTCTTGGGTATTATCAAAAAAGCAAGTCGATCCTAGCTCCATCCCACGATAATCCTGTGCTCTAGCTACATGATGATGCTTGGCAATATCAATCCCGATTATTAGGGTATTAGGTGTAATTTGAGCTATTTTATGATTTTGGTTATAATTCATGGTAAGACCTCCGAGTAGATGTTTTGTCCCTTTTAGCTGGCCAGCTCAGGACACATTCATCTTATCAAGAGGTCTTTTTTCATTCAAACCGCATTTTCAGTTATTACAGGAATGCTGCCCCGTTTGTTTAAAAAGAAAAAGCTACCCTTTGGCAGCTGAATCTTAGAGTATTGCACTCTTCATCTGAAATAAGGACTTGTAATAATACAGTCTATTTTAAATCAGTTTTACTTTCAGCTTAACAAAGTCTAATAAAATTATGACGAATGAGTTAGAATTAACGCCTCCGCCTCCCTCAATAAAAGAAGCGAAAACACTTATTTACTCTTGTTTTCTTAGAATTTCATAGTTATTTACCTTTCGGTAACTCACTTTATAAATGGAGGATCTTCACTTGAAAGGATATTTTTGGACAGAGTGAGAAAAAAGAGTTAGAACCCACTAACCAATCCCTTACAGAAAATGGTGGATGAGTAAAAATATAACCGCACTGGTGGATGTCCACATTTACTCATGGAGGTCAACCCTCCCATGTCTCACAGAGTCTTCGCTCTCAAATTCCTTCGTCCAACCTTTCCATGAGGTGGATGTCAGCCATGCTGCCCCACAGGGTCCAAGCCCGTAATTTAGTTGCTTTGCCGACTAATCCGTGCTTCAAATGTCTCCAAAACTATAAAAGCAAGAACTACTACTTATCTAATCTAAACCAAAGTTAAGCTGCCATTTCCGTCTTCTTTGTTACTGCCAAATGAGGGATGTCCTTTAGCATCTTTTCCTCATTAAAATCAAATTGCTTTTTTCCTATACTGAAGAAAATCCGAATTAGTTTATTACACAAAGCAATCAGGGACTGCATCTTCTTTAAAGGATTATCCGGACGTTGAGTATAGTAAGCATGTAATGCTTTAAATGCAGAATTTTTGGCAACGAGAATCATACAGACCCTGAATAACAGTGCCCTGAGTTTCTTTCGGCCTCTTTTTGTGATGGTCGTTTTTCCTTTGTGCTTGCCGGATGTATTTTCTTTTAAGCTTAAGCCGGCCAGCTTGATAATCTGCCTTGGATGATTGTATTCACCTAAATCTCCTACTTCCGCAAAGAAGCCGGCAATTGTATCCCTGCCTACACCTTTTATCGCTAACATTTGTTGTACACCTGGTATTTCATCAAGCTGGCTGTCTATTTTGGCGTCCAATTCTTCGAATTGTAACTGAATTAATTCATACTTAGCCAGAATGGTTTTTAGCTCCAGCCTGGCCATTTCAGCACCTTGTCGAAGTCCGATGGACTGGCTAGCTGCCTGTTTTAATTCGCGGATCTTGTTTAATCCAACACTCCGAGATACGGACTTTCTCAAATGGACGAGTAGTTCTTCTTCGGTGAATACAGCTATTTCATGTGGCAAGGCATAGAGCTTTAAGAATTGTAAAGCAGCCTTACCTTCCCATTTCTTAAAAACCTTGAGGAATTCCGGAAAATACCGGTCAATCCAGTTGTGCACCTGTCCTTGGACCGTTTGTAGGTCTTCAGTTAAAAGATCGCGTATTTTCTTTGCCACACGGAGTTCTGCATAAACACCTTGCGGTATTGTTGGTTCGGCGTATCTTCCATCCTTGACCAGCTGGGCTATGACCTTGGCATCTTTCACATCATTTTTGGTGGGTGAGTTATCATCCAACTCTTTGCTTTTCTTGACGTGCAACGGGTTTACTGCGACAAACTTTATCCCATTTTCTTTTAAGATATGGGCCAGATTAAACCAATAGTGGCCTGTTGGCTCCATGCCAACCATCACTTTACTCATACGCTGTTCTTTTTTGATTTCCGAAATCCATTTAAGAAAGTTTTCAAATCCTTCTTTTGTATTTTCAAATTGACACGGGGATCCAAACTCCATTCCCCTGAAATCCTGGGCACGAGCCACATGTTGGAATTTCGCAATATCGACTCCTATAATAAGAGTTTGAGAAGTGATTTGAGCAATCTTCTTATTCTGGTTATAATTCATTGTAAAGCCTCCTGGTGTTTGAGATTTTTGTCCTTTTTGCTTGCCGGCTTCAGGACTCTCTCATTCTACCAAGAGGTTATTTTTTTGTTCAAACTCCATTTTCATTCATTACAGGAATGCTGCCCCGTTTGTTGAAAAAGAAAAAGCCACCTGATTAGGCAGCTGATTTTGAACATAGGCACCTTATTGTATAAATAAAGGTTGGTTTAATCAATTCTTCTAATTTTATGAAGGATGTTATACCCTTGTAACACCTGGCTATATAAGAATTGCTCCTCTAAAAAATATCTTTGTTTAAACTATCCTAGGGTTGGATGAGTAGATTCAGTTGAATAGATTCTTTCAGAATGAGTCAATATTTTCTTCAATTTCCCTCGATCAATCTCATATCCTATTCCCAATCCTTCTGGAACCTGGATGTATCCATTTTCCATTGTGATTTCGGGCTTTACTATATCATCTTCCCAATAATGAGAAGAAGGGGCTGTATCACCAGGCATTGTGAAATTAGATAGTGCTGTCATATGAATATTATGTGCTCTTGCTATTCCAGTTTCTAGCATTCCTCCGCACCATACAGGGATATTATGCTCTTCACATAAATCATGGATTCTAATAGATTCTTGGAGCCCTCCAACACGGCCGATTTTAATATTTATGATCTTGCAGCTGCCAAGTTCAATTGCCTTTCGTGCATCTTCAAAACTATGAATACTTTCATCAAGGCAGATTGGTGTAGAGATGTTTTTCTGCAAAATAGCATGATCAATAATATCATCATGGGCCAAAGGCTGTTCAATCATCATGAGGTTATATTTGTCCAACTTTTTGAGGTGTTCAATATGCTCTAAGGTATAAGCGGAATTAGCATCAGCCATAAGGGGGACATCGGGATATTTCTTGCGAACAGCATCAATATATTCAATGTCAGCTCCTGGGGCAATTTTTACTTTTATTTTTTTAAATCCTTCCTTAACATACATCCCTACCTTTTCAACTAATTGGTCAGGTGTTTCTTGAATACCAATGCTTTTTCCAACAGCTATCTTTTTCTTTTCTCCTCCAAGAACCTCTGATAATGAACTTCCATTTTTTTTAGCAAAAACATCCCACATGGCCGTTTCAAGGGCAGCTTTTGCTATTTGGTTTCTGCGTACAAAAGAGAGCATTTTATGGACTTCTTTAGGATGGGAGATTTTTTTTTGAATAACTTTAGGAATAAGGAAATCTTTTAACATATAAACTGCGGTATAAGTTGTTTCCTCATTATAATATGGTTCATTGCTGGTAACCGTTTCTCCCCAGCCTGAGATACCAGATTCGTCAATTGCTTCAACGATACAAACATCCTTAGTTTGGATAGTGCCAAAACTTGTAGTAAAAGGGGCTTTCAAAGATACCCTAGTATGATGCAGTACCACCTCTTTTATATAAATTCCTTTCATATCAACACCCCTTTTTACTATGTAGAATGATAATTTCAGATAAAATATTTATTCCATTGAGTAAGGAATCTCTATTAAAAGTCATATTCGGATGGTGCAGGCCAGGTTTTAGGTCGCATCCTAGCCCAACCATAGTTGCTTTTAAATGTGGCTTTTTAATCGTATAAAAATGAAAATCATCTCCACCAGGTGTAATCAGGGGGGCAACCAACTTTTCTTCGCCTAAACAATTAACAATTGCTTGCTCAGCCATTTCTAATGCTTCATTGCTGACTTCAGCTGCCGCAATTCCATAATCATTCGTCAAAACGATATCTGTATTAAAAAGTTCACTGGAGGATTGTAAAATTTCGAGCACTCTCTGTCTTAATTTTTCCATAATTTCATTTGTCTGCGCGCGTAAATCAATAGCCAAAGAAGCACTGCCAGGTATGATATTCGTATTTTTTCCTCCTGAAATGAATCGAGTAGCTTTTATTGTGTGAGCCACATTTGGATCTAGGTGAATTGTATTAAAGGAATTTAGAATAGAGTTTCCAATTTCAATTGCATTATGAGTTAAGTGAGGACGCGCACCATGTGCATCATCTCCTCTGATTTCAAATTCCATAGAACCTGTGGCACCATGCATAATAGCGGGAGTAACATAGCCATCTGGTGTTTCTTGGACTGGTCTTAGATGAATCCCATATAGAAAATCGACATTATCAACGATTCCTTTATCTACTAGCTTTAGTGCTCCTGCACCAACTTCTTCTGCAGGCTGGAAAATAAACCTTACACCGACCTTGTCTTTAAGACCCTCTAGCTCTTGTATTTTCCAGAGAACGCCCAAAACCATAGTCATATGGGCATCATGTCCGCATGAATGATTAGCCTGTAATTCACCGTTGACCTCTTGCCAGAGTGCATCCATGTCTGCACGAATTGCAACAATTGGCACATCTCCCGAGAAATCTCCATAATCCCCTATTACTCCTGTACAATCCTCAAACGTTTTGACTGAACATCCTGCCTGTTCCAAACGCTTTTTAATATATTCTGTCGTATTAGTTTCTTTCCAGCTTAGTTCTGGGTGTGAATGTAAATAATCAAATGTTTCATCGATCTTCTCTTTTAGATAAGCTACCATTTTTATCACCTTTCATTGAATATAGTATCGATTAGTGGGATTCACAAAATCGAGCTTTCCAACCTTTTGGGCTATATGGAGCAGAAGTGTGTTTAAAACAGAAAAGGTTACAGGCCCTTTTTCCAATAGGGACTTTTGTGATGTGTTTATAGTTAAAACAAGATCTCCATATTCCACAATTGGTGAGATCTGTGAATCTGTAATGACGATAATATTATTCCCATTGGATTTTGCCTCTTTTGCTAATCTAATTGATTCCAAAGCATATCGATAATAGGAAAAAATTAAGACCGTATGTTCATTACCATCTTTAGTGATACCAACATCAGTTTCAGGGCGATATAAAGTGGTGTTATCCAAAAGACTATTTAGAACGTATGAAAACCAATGTGCATAAGCAAATGATTGGTAATACCCCACTATTTTTACTGAACGAGAACCAACAATCTGATCAACAATATTTCTGGCAATATCCCAGTCAATATTTTTTGCAACCTGATGGATAATGCCTTCATCAATGCTCATTACATTTTCAAATGAATCAGATGTATCGGGGGAAACCTCTTTACCTGGCGGCTGAATCGTTAACAATCTGTATTGGACATCTTTTTGTAATTCTGCAAAGCCAATGTAGCCTATAGCTTTACAAAAGCGGATAACCATTGTCTCGCTTACATCAATTAAAGAAGCTACTTTTTTAGCCGGGTGAGTGGCAAATAAAACTGGATTGGAGAGTAATGATTCAGCTACTTTTTTTAATCCTTTCGTTAAGGAATTATAGTGTTTGTTTGTTTTTTCGATATAAGACATGTTTCAACTCCAAAATAAAGTATTTAATTTATTGTTGTTAAAATAAAGTTTATGCTTTATTATAATAAAAGTCAATGAATATTAAGAAAATTCAAACGGGGGGGTGTTTACAATGGAGAAAGCAAAAGAAAAGAAAGGGTTAAAATGGGGTATACCTGATGCCTATATTATTTTATTTGGTATTTTAGCCCTTATGGCGGTTTTGACTTATCTTATACCAGCTGGTGAGTTCTCTAGAGAAGAAATAGAAGGTATAACAATGGTAGTACCAGATAGCTATCAGCAGATAGCTTCCTCACCTGCAAGTCTTCTAGACATATTTCTTGCCATTCAAGAAGGGATGATTAGTTCCGCTCCTTTGATTTTCCTAGTATTAATCATTGGAGGATCGTTTGCAGTTATCGAATCAACTGGTGCAATTGATGCAATGATTTTAAAAACGATAGAAAAAACTAAAAATAAAGAATTACTTTTGATAACAGTTGTGTGTATCCTCTTTTCAATTTTTGGAGCACTAGGGATTATCGTTAATGCGGTAATAGCATTTATACCTATAGGTATCATTCTGGCACGTTCAATGAAGATGGATGCTATAGTGGGTGTATCAATTATATATCTTGGAGCATACGCAGGATTTAATACCGCTTTCCTTGACCCGCTAACAACAGGTACTGCACAGCAAATTGCCCAGCTGCCTTTGTTTTCTGGTATCGGGTACCGAATTGTCATTTATATCACAATACTAATTACAACCATTGCCTACATTGCTTATTATGCTAATAAGATTAAAAATGATCCTGCTAAAAGTGTATTGGGCAATACCCCTTTTCCGAAAATCGAAGAGAAAAATCAGTTAAATAAACAGGTTGTTCTCACTGGTGTACATAAACTTGTGTTGTTCTGGCTTGTAATCGGAATCGGAATCTATGTATTTGGGGTTTTTCAATACAATTGGTCCTTAAATGAGATGGCTGCAATATTTCTAATAATTGCAGTGGGAACTGCAATCATTGCAAAGATATCACCAAACAAACTTATCGTAGAACTCTTTAAGGGTGCTAAGGGATTAGTGTATGGAGCAATGATTATTGGAATGGCTCGTTCCATTGTAGTGGTGTTAGAAGATGGGAAGATCTTAGATACAATTGTTCAGGGTATGGCAAATCTGATGACACCTTTTACTAGTGTTATGGGTGCGTTGGTAATGTTTATTGCCAACTTATTATTTAATATCTTAGTTTCTTCTGGAAGTGGCCAGGCCGTTATAGTTATGCCAATTATGACACCATTGGCAGATATTATGGAAATTCCCAGACAAGTTGCAGTACAAGCATACAAAATGGGAGATGGTTTTACAAATGTAATTACACCTACATCTGGGATATTGATGGCAAATTTAGCAATTGCAGGTGTATCGTGGATAAAATGGATCCGATTCATTTTTCCATTACTTATGATTTGGATCATCCTGGGATCAATTTTCCTTGTAATCGGCGTATGGATGAATTGGGGACCTTTTTAAATTGCGCTTTTTGAGCTGCCAATCACAGCCTGGAAAGTGATAATGAAGGTAAACTGTAATTAAGAGCCTTCTTTTCTCTTATTTTAAACTCTACTTCCCCCGTTCAATAAGAAAGTGATAACCAAAACTATATAAAGTTGACCAATTTATCCTTAGAACAATAACTACATTGCTTAACTTCTCTTTTGATATCGCCTTGTTTCTTAAATTTATTGCAAATCTGATTAACCTGCTGCCTTGGTTGAATATTTAAAACCTCAGACAGACAATCATCACAATAAATATCACAAGTACTTTTTAAGAATTTTTGTATTTTTTCAGTATTAGTCACTACCGACACCTCATAATATTTGTATTTGTTTCTTAATGCTCATTATTCCTTATTAAGCTAAACTATCCCTTTAGCTTAATAAGGAATTCAAGAATGAAAGCGATTATCCTTTCACGAGCACTTCAAGTGTTAATAAAAATTGAATAAAAGTATTATTTACTTCTATCTTTCTTCCATTTATTAGGTTTGCTTGACCAATTATATAAAAGAATAAATAAGAACATCATAAAAGATATCCCTATATTATCAACCCACTTAACCTCTTTATTAACAATAAACTGACAAACAATTGATACTACAAAAAATATTAACGGATATCTAATGCTTTTTTTAAGCCAATAGTCACCACTTTCAATTCCCTCTTATGCTAACTACCCCCTCTTGTGCCCTTTACATTAAAAGAATGCTCCTAATGACTTTCCTTCAATGTCTTTTTATATCGAAATAACTCATCAAACCACATACTAAAACTCCTAATCCCAAAAAAACAGTAAAAAACCAATTCTCTCCCCAACTTACAACTACACTATATAAACAAGCCAATGCAGTAATTAATGCTGCATATTTTGCTCGCAGTCTTTGTATTATTGAAGGTTTTACATCATTCAAATTATTACACTCCAATTTGGATAATTTAGTGACGTGAGTGCTATACCTACATTAAGTTATTACTGACGTACCATCCTAAAAGCCAACCAATGATTCCGCCTATAATTCCTAAATAAATCATTGCTGACCCTTGCTTACTCCCCTGGTAATCTCGCCTTATTACAACTCCTATGCATATGGGGAAAAACAATAGCATAGGCGGCATTAAGTTAAAAGTTAATAAGATGACAGATAACCACCCAATTGTTAGGAGTATACCTTTACCATTTTTTTGTTCTTTTCCCATCAACTCACCTCATTTAATACCCTAAATTTTACATTTGTTCCTCATTCTATCATATAGAGAGCTTTAAAATAATAATTTCTTTGATTATCTAATCTGCTTTGTTACTTGGATAAGAAAAAGTAATTAATGTTTATTGAAGAATCACAAGTATAAAAAATATGTACCTATTAAAAAAACAGGGCCTTTTAAGCTATGAGAATAGATCCTTAAGAAAAGCATAATTAATAAGTTTATGGGTTGTTTATCTTATTTTATTTTCCAAAAAAAGGGTGTTTCTATTAAAGATAGAATTTCTTATGAACAGGAGGTGTTTGGTAATTTATGGGGTAAGGAAATCAAAAATAGTGGTTTTCTTAGGGCAAATCAATTAAAGGGGAGTGTTTTATTTGAAAAAGTTTATTAGTTTGGTATTCTCGCTTCTACTATTAATATCTATTTCTTCTCCAACTAGTGCATCTACAAATCATACAGATAATCATAACCATGATATAGAACATCACAATCATGCGCACGAAAGCTTCTCTGATACTAGTAAGAGTAAGAAAAAGCAAGATGGGGATATTGGAGTCTTATACGTTCCCTGTCCAGAGACAGGAACAAAACATCAAATGAAGGCTCGCGGGACTGGAAAGCATACTCTAACCAATGGAAGTACATGGATTGGGAATTTGTATCAATGTTCCGGTTGCCTTATGACATTAACTACTTACTATAACTATTTTAATTCTGGTGAAAGGCCAAATGGTCCTGGAAAATACATTTTAGCTTCAGCACCTGTTTTTGTAAGTCCTGCAGGCTACGTCTTTTCTGGAAGATACACGTTATCAGGACCAGCCACTTCATGGATCACAGGTGTATTTGGAAGCATGTCGTTTTCATATTAGTATCCTAACAACTGACTAAATCGTTGCTAAATCTTTGTTCACTATACTAGTTAAAAAGGGATTTGTGACGCGAAGAACTCTATAAACTTAAAAATGGCTTGCCAAAACTATTTTTAGTTAGCAAGCCATTTTTATTGACATTTATTTGATATGCACTTCAAAACGAAACTTTTTTCATTATGAGATAAATTCTACAAAGGAAGGGATACGTAATTTATTTTCTTTTGTCAGGTTACGATATTTTACCTTTGCCTTTATTTTTGGTTCCAGGAAAATAAAGTCCTTGTTTTCATCAACTACATAATTACGGTACTCTTGATAAAACTTTTTCCTCGCTGCTGGAACCATGAACTCCATTAATCCAACAGGTCTCATTTTGTTCCCCTCTTCCAAGCTTAGAAGGAGTCCAAATTCGTTTTTTCTCAATCCTGTAATGTAAACATCAGCGAAAGAGTAATTGATGACTTTAAGCCAATTATGAGACCTATTTTTAATTTTATATAAGGAGTCTGCTTTTTTTATAACAATCCCTTCTAGTCCATGCTCTTTGGTTAAATTAAAATATGCTTCCGCATTTCCGGTTGTCCATTCGACCGGTGCTATATATTGAGAAGGTTTGATTAAAGATTTTAATAGTTCTTTTCTCTTGAGCAGAGGTAAATGCGTAATTCTTTTATCCTCAAGATAGATAATATCGAATACACAATACTGTATGGGTTGTATTCCATTTCTCCCCGCTTGAAATCTGCTCATTGTTTCCTCGAAATCAGGTTTACCTCCAGGACCAGGCACAACTACTTCTCCATCCAGGATCGTTCCATTTGGGATAACTATATTCAGGAGCTCAGGAAACTTCCCTGTTATTTCATTTCCATGTCGAGTATATAGTTTTATAACGTTATCCCATTTAGCTAGAAGTAACCTAATCCCATCTATTTTTAATTCGGAGATATATTCATTTTCATCAAATGGAAGCTCATCGAATGGAGGACTGAATTTATGCAATAACATTGGTGAAACAAACATCCATACCACCTCATTTCAACATTAACAGATACCTTCAATAGTATCCTTATAAAATTGGTGGCAAGTTATCCAAATGCTTGTAAAGTAACCATTTTGGAGGATTTGAAGTCTAAATTTTCTTGACCCTGCCATAATTAGGTAATATAATAAACACTATAAATTGGTGTAATTTAAAACGAATTTATTTTTTTATTTAATTACTGGTGGTGAATAGGATGAACACTTTACTTAGTGCGGCTAATGCAGCATTGCAATATAACAGAGGAAAACAAACAGGGTTAGCGGGTTTAGTTTTTATAGGAATTGTATTACTTGCTGCTTATCAATGGGATCATATCGTCCCTATTTTCGAAGCAATCGGTTTGATAAGTTTTCTCGATAAATGGGGTCTCATATATGAAGGTGAATCTTATATGACTGGATTCAGCATCTTTATGGTTGCATTTAGGATTTGCATATTGTTTGTAGTACTAGGATTTCTAACCTTAGTTCTTGGTATTATATTTTCAATTATTGGCTCAAGTAATATAGGTGCTGCAATTTTGGGTACTTTTGTGGTTGTACTAGCATTACCTTTTATTTTGTTGTGGTCACTCTACGATACTATATTTACACCAAAAGAAGTCCGGGAAGAACGAAAAAGAGAACGAATGAGAAAATATAAAGAAGCTAATAGTACTCCAATTGATATCATAAAGGAGAACTATAATGAAATTACTGAAGATGAGGCAATAAGGTATTTGAACCGAATTCCTACTAAGGGAGACCATTTATTCTTATTAGGGATAACGGAGGAAAACGAAGTATTTTTTGTTTTTCCAAAACCATATTTTTTAAATACTGAGAATTTCAGTGCTGGCCTATGGGGAATAAAATCCATTATGAAACGGTGCAATGGCTCAGAATTTGGTATTGGGCCATTTCAGATAGATATTAAGCCAGAAGAGATTTACCCAGGTAGAGGTATTCAGCCAGTCCCAATTGATCGGATTACTTTCTATCACTCTGAAAATAGCCTTAAGGATATTAAAGCGAAATCTCAGCAATTTAGTTACCGGGATGAATATAGAAAATACATTGATGAAATACAGTCAACATACATTCAAAAAAAGGATAATTTAGAAAAAACCATTTCTATTACTCCAAATAAAGAAAGATTCAATGAAGCAGTCCAAGAAATAGTAAATTTCAATGCTTCCAATGAGGAGATAGTAAGGATGATGATACAATCTGAAGGAAGAGTACAATAGAGAGGCAATCTATGGATAACGAGGAATTAATAAATCAATTAGAACAACACAAATCGGAAATAACAACTGCTGCACATTGGAACTCATATGCAAAAAGTGTTGGTTTACCAGATTCAAATAAGTTGATCGCTAATTATGGGTCATGGAATGAATTAAAACGTAAGCTAGGGCTTCCGGTAACAAATACATCATATACTCCGAGCGAGATACGAACAATAGTCAAAAAGCATAAGAATCATGTTAGGACCCAATCTGTATGGGATCTATATGCGAGGGAACATTCTTTACCCTCTTCTAAGACGCTTATAAAGAGTTTTGAAACATGGAGTGAAGTAAGGAAATATGTTGGGAATAAACGTGAAAGAAAACCGACATATACAAAGAAAGACATTAAAGATATACTCAAAAACCATGCTCCCAATTTCCAAAATCGTACACAATGGGATGTTTATGCAAAAGAGAATAAACTTCCGACTTACAAGACTATAAAGAAATTTTTTGATTACGAGGAAATTACAAAAATTCTTAACAAGGAAAAAAAGATTAATTTATCAAAAGATGATCTAATACGCATAGCACTTAAGCATAAGGATATATTTTTAACATCAAGCATGGCAAGATGGGATATATATGCTTCTGAGAATAACTTGCCTAGAAGTACCACCTTCCATAAACATTTTGGCTCCTGGAACACAGCTAAAAATGTGATAAAGCCAATGTAATTTAAAAGCCAGCTCTCCTGTTATTGGAGGCTGGCTTCTATCTGTTTAATGATATCCCATGCAGAAGTAGTTATTACGTAAGTGCCTATTTCATCCTCATGGTGAGAGTCTGATAAAGTTAAAAGATCAAAATTTACTGTGGCTTCTTTTTGATCGTCGTATTTAATGGTTAGTGAGATTGTGTTGCTATCTGCATTTAAGAACCCTTTATTTACTTTATACAAAATCTCTTTTAGAGTACCATTGCGAGAAATTTTATCCATTATTTCTTTAGTAACAGCATCTTTATCGGGATTTTTACTCTTAAATAAATCTTGAGAGATAGACTCTACATAAAAACTAGATAAAAAGATGTCGGTATTGTTGCTAAGAAGCCCAGCAATAAAATATTTTATGGCATCTTTTTTGGGATCTTCTTTTCCCTCATGCTCAGCATGTTCTGGATGGAAATAACCGATGTCTTGGTCGTTACCTTCCGCTAATTGAATTGTTTTCTCAGTGTATTCTTTTGAATCTTTTATTTCCTTCAGTACCTCTTCTTTAGTAGCGTCTAACTCAATCCTTTGTTTGTCTGAATTGATATCTAGATAGATAAACAAAGAAACACCTAAAATGGCCATTATTGATATTAAAGCGGCGAATTTTTTATTCATGATTATTGAGGTGTCTCTCCGTCTGAGGTTTCAAGACTCTTTCTTAGTATTTTCCATTCATTATTGATAGATGCTTGATTCGTTTTAATTTCTTGGTACTCAGTTCTTAGATAGTTTTTATCAATTTCATTTTCTTCAGTGTTGGCCATATCAATAGCAGTTAACAAAAGTCCGTGAGAACGATTAATTAGCGCAATAAGATTTTGATGGTTCTCAAATAATTCGGGCTCTACATCTAAACTTTCAACATCAGAAACTAGTGTATTTGATATTTCTATATTGTCTTTCATAGATTTTGCGAATTGTTCACGGCTGTATTGTTCAGTATATAAGCCATCTAATGAATTATTAAAGGACTTAAAAATTGATGTCATTTGATCAAAATATACTTGTAAGGACTTATCATATTCTTCTAGATAGGATTTATTTTCTTCAGTTACCTTTAAACTTGCTGTAGCATTTTGTTTTGAGGAACATCCCATTAAAATTAAGATACTAGTAATGATAATAGTTGCAATCCCTAGCTTTTTCACAAATACTGATTCTCCTTTTTAGAGGGGGAATCCCCCTCATTTATTAAAATTGAACAACTAATGCCGGATTCATCGCATTCCCTTTATTGGGTGTCCACTGGTTTTTGTGCACTTCAAAGTGTAAGTGTACTCCAGTTGAATTCCCGGTCGTACCCATATAGCCTAAAAATTGCCCTTGCTTGACTTTTGCACCTTGACTCACTGCTCTATTGGTCATATGAGCATAAACTGTTTCATAAGCTTGCCCATTAATGTTGTGCTTAATAAAAACAACGTTTCCATAAGATGAAGAAAAATATGATCGGCTAACTGTCCCATCTGCAGAAGCAACGATAGGAACTTTGGATTTACCCCCAGAAGCGATATCAGTTCCATAATGTACCGTTCCCCATCTTGCTCCAAAAGGAGAAGACACAGGACCAATAGCTGGCCTCATAAAGCTACCTGGTTTTAATGGAGGAGTATCTCCACCACCTTCATAGGTTGCTGCAGTCTTAAATTTCTCTGCGTTGGAAAGTACCTTATTAACATACCAATCTGCGTGATTGTATTGCCAAATGGCTTTTCTTGCATCTTTTGCATATCCATTTTTTGATAAGTAATATGCTGCGGTATGAATGGCATCTTCCATGTCCCAAGGGTCTGCTTTGCCGTCATTTTGGGCATCTCTTCCGTATCCATTTCCAGCAGCAATGACTGCTGGACTGGTGATATCTAGACTTGACGAAACTAGTCCTCCGCCGATATTGTACTTCCAGCCAACCCATGTTGCGGGCATGAACTGCATGTGTCCAACAGCGCCAACAGATGAAACCATAGTTTTATGTGAACTGAATCCAGTTTCAACAAAATGTACAGCTGCTAATACATACCAATCAACACCATACTTCTTTTCTGCAGATCGATAGAAAGGCATGTATTGTGGAGGTACACCTGCACCAGGTATTATAGTTCCGTCAAAGCCAGGAGAACCACCGAAGCTACCGCCGGTTCCCATCGTTTGAAGCCAATCTGTATAAGCAATAGTTCCTCCCATAAACATATAGTTTGCTTCTACTATACTTTTATCGGTTAGACCAAGCCCATAAGAATTGAGGATGCTATCAAAAGTAGCATAATCAGTAATAGTAGATTTAGAGGACTCGAAATATTGTTGACGTGTTTTCGTAATTGTTTTTACTTCTATTTTTCGAACTTTCTCGACTTCTACTTCTCTAACCCTTTCTTCTTCCCTTGATTTAGCTTTTTTGACAGGAACTTTTTTATACTCTGTTTTAGTTACCTTTTTATACTTTGTAACAGTTATATACTCTACGTACCTTCTACCGTTTTCATCAAGTTTTACAACAGCAATTTTTTCTTCATAAGGAACGTATTCGGTAACTGTATAGGGCCGTGTCTCATATTCGATATAGTACTCCACTACAGTAACGGTGTATGTTTCTTTTACTTTTTCTTTATATTTTTCTTCCCGGTATGTGATCTTCTCACTAGTTTTCCAAGGAGTAACTTTAGGTGTGTACGTAAAAGTTGTTGTTCCATTCCAATACTCTACATGGTTTAATTTTGTAACCATATTTGAGGTTCTTTTTACAGGTCCAGCATTACATTTTCCATCTTCACATACCGTGACCTGTTTTTCTTTCCATTCATCATATTGACCGTAATCAAATGTAGGAGCAAGAGCATTGGCCATTTTTTTAATGACGCTTTTAATATCATCATTCTTTTGGAAAGCATCTAATTGAATAGTGGCAGCTATTAGTTTTTCGGGTACGCGATAGGGTCTTTCAAGTGAACTATTCATATTTACTGTGCCATTTGCCTGTTGCACGATATATTCATGAATCTTCTTATCTTCACCCTCTAGTCCATCGCCTGTACCGAACATGAAGCTCCAGGCTAATGAGATAACAATAAGAGCAACAATTACCGCTAAAGCTATCCCTATAACAGGGAGGCCAACAGCTCCAACTAGCCAAGCTAGTACTTTTCCAAGTAGCAAGACAAACTTTTTTGCCGCGAATTTAGCTAATTTAACTGCAAATTTAGCTCCTTTTTTAGCTAGCTTTTTAGCTACTTTCCTGCCCTGCTGTTTGGCCTTATGTTCAGCATATTTTCTTAATACGGATGGATCTCGTTCTTTTTCTTGAGGTGAAGGCAGCATGCGATCACCTCAAGCCTTCCACAAATGCTTTATTTCTGAACTTGTCATTCTGTTTTCTCATCATATTTCGTTTGTTAGCTGGACGATAAGCGACTAAATCCTCTGGTTTTAATGTAGTAGTATAACCATCAGGATTATTTGGAATCAGCTTATTATTTCTCATCTCACAGGTGATCTTTTGAGTTTCATCAGGGCTAATTCTTGTATCACCCGGTCCATAAGGAGAAATGCGGTAGGTTTGTCCATTCTTTACTCCTTGAAGGTAGCTTCGATTTCTGTCAACAATCATTTCAATGTTGGACATTTCACTCATTGCATTTTTTAAATAATACTGTCCGCTATCTACCAATTGGTTATAGCTTCGTACTTCTTTTACAACCCTTGGAGTTTTAGGTGTGTTCCTATTAGCTACCAGTCTATTAGGGTTAACATTTATGGTGCGGTTTAAATTAACCCTCCCTCCTCCACTGTCTTCTTGGTAGACATTAGAAGTTGGAGTGAGTTGGCCATCTTGAATTGATAAATCTTGATAAAGGGTTTCTCCCTTTTTTAAAGAAGAATCACCCGAGCCAATACGAGAAACTGTTTGAAGCTGTCCCGATTTCGTTCTTACTTGAAGGACTGTTTGACCCTTAGAAGTAACCATTCGAACTGCTCCAGATGCAAGTGTTTTTTGGCCATCATCACCAATTATAGTTTGAGCCATTTGTTCTATCTCAGATATTTCAGCAACATCCGGAGACTTTTGATTAACAGCGTTGTTATATGGATTCCATCCTTTTAAGCCAAATGCTTTAGTTACTTGTGTTCCTCCAGCTGCATAATTCGCTCCGGCTTTATAACCCTTTACTCCTCCCAAGATACCTACTGAATAAGCAACAGTGTTTCTAAAACCGGCTTGTTTACCGACCACATTTTGAGCAACATGATTATCTGCTGCACTCCAAGCATTCTTTAATCCAATTCCCACAGAATCTGCTGCTGCAGTGACTGGATTTTGTACAGGATTTCTATTTTCCCATGCCGTTTTTGTATCTGTTACTAATGCTGTTCCGAATGCCCCCATCTTAGTATCATTCAGAAATTGGCCAACAGCCTTCGGACCAGAAATAATACCCGTACTTTCAATGACTCCACTAGCAACACCTGCACCTAAAGCAGATGCTCCTCTAACGAAACTACCTCCTCCGATTAACCGATGGTCTAAAGGTATATGTCTAGGGAGTCCGCTTACAGGATTGGCTAACGCGTTTAAGTTCTTTTGAAATTGAGATGGTGCATGTGTTGTGTTCCATTCTTGAACAGCCTCTTGTCTGGTTGCCCCAGGGTTGCTACTAATATGCTGTTCAACAAAAGCGTCCCTTTGCTTGTTTGTTTGCATTGAAGCTAATTGATTACGTAAGAATGGTGTATTTACCGACTTCCCTGAATACAGTGAAGCGTTCTTTACGGCACTTGTAGCTCCACGAACAGCGAGGAGGCTAGCGCTTTGACCCGCTCCAATTACCGCGCCTACTTCATTTCCAACCTCATTAACAAAGTCGTCCTTATTAATGTAAGAATTGGCACTAGAAGGGATATATCCTAATTTAGAAGCGGCCTTACTAGCAATCTGACTAATTGTGTTTCTTTTACCAGCAACCGCATTTTGCCAAGCAACTTCCCGATTTTGGTTATGGGTTTGTATAGTATCTGAACTTGCATCTGCAGGCAATGGGTTGGACATATCATAGTTCTTCATAAAGGATTCACGATTATTTTTAGCCCACTTGCTTGTCAAATTGCTTACAGTTGCACCGATTAATTCAGAACCCTGAGCTTGTCCCACTTTAACTCCATTAGTCGCAGCTTTGACTGCTTGAATACTTTCAGGATTATTAAAACCGGTAATGGAACTGACTTTATTTCCAAGCTGATTTACAAACTCTTCCTTATTAATAGAGGATGAATCAACTGGAGATCCATTCCCTAGTTTGGAGGCAACCGAAATGGCAGCATTTTTAATAGCATTTTGCTTTTGGCCAAGTGCTAGATTCCAGGCAGCTTCTTTAGATTGTTGATGCATTGTTTTTTCTTCTGTAGAAGCATTCGTTGGTAAGGGGTTTTCATTATCATAATTTCTCATAAATGCTTCTTTATTTTTACTGGCCCATTCTTTTGTTAGGCCACCAACAGAAGTATTTATCAAATCTGTAGCTTTTGCACGATTTAAGTTAACGCTATTGATTGCATCCTTAACGGCACCTAAACTTTCTTGTTTCCCATTGATGCCAAGAACGCTACCGACTTGATTGCCAACCTCACTAATAAAGTCATCCTTATTAATGAAAGATTGACCATCTAACTTGCCAAATCCGAGTTTAGAAGCTGCTGCCAAGGCTACACCATTTATGGCATTTCTCTTTTCAGCTATCTTCTGATTCCAGGCTTCATTTTTATTCTGATTATGTTTATTCTTTTCAGCTTCCGTAGCATTTGCTGGCAACGGATGAGCGGCATCATAATTTTGTTTAAAGGTATCTTCATTGTTTCTTGCCCAATCATTAGTCAGGTTATTTACGGTGGAATCTACTAAGTCTGAAGCTTTTGCAAGTTTCCCATTTTGTGCTTTAAGTCCTTTTACTGTTGATCTTGCTTTTTCGAGAAAATCACTTTGCTTAGACGCAACTTGTTTATCCCACATTTGATTGATTTCGCGATCAGTGGCATCAGGGAAACGCTCTTTAATATCTTTTAGAAATGCATCTTTATTTTCACCAGCCCATTGAGAGGTTTCTTTATCAGCAAGGGTATTAGCTAATTTTTCATCTGCATGAGCTTCAGCATTTTTTAAACCATCAAACTTGTTTTTCCCCGCCTTAAAACCAGCTTTAGCTCTGTCTGCCAATAATTCTGCACCAGCCATACCCGCTCTTCCCGCTACTCCACCGATTGCACCACCAGCACTAAAACCTAAAGTTGAGCCAGCAATTGAACCGACAGGACCCATCGGTGAACCAGCAATAGCTCCGGCGGCTCCAAAGACAGCTTTACCGCCTTTTGAAAAAATTTCTCCAGCTTTTAGCATTCTTTCTGCTCTTGAGGTAGAACCTATGTCTGTTCCAGCTCCTGCAAGGAGACCTTTTGCACCGTCTTCTTCAGTACCATCTTTTCCGCCTTTAGCATTTTTAGCTACCTGGCCAGCAGCACTTCTTAATGATTGAGCGACAGATTGTCCACTTAAGGCCCCTTTAACTGCACCAGCAACACCCATTAGTGCAGAACCACCCATCATGGCTGCCGTTTTACTTAACCGGTCATTCATCTGTCCTCCTAAACCTAAAAGAGATCTGATTGATTCCGTAACAGGAATAAAGATGATGTAAAGTAAGATACTTCCGATACCAGGATTCGCACCAGCAATTGCTGCAATTACCCAATATACCCCGGCATGAACGGATTGAACAAATACAGTTCCTGCATATTCTTTAAACAATCCAGCGGTAATACCTTTCGTTTGCGGAATAAGGTAAAGAGCCACTGCCAAAGGCGACATTATGGTTAAAATCATTAGTGTAAGGGTACGCATCATATAATAGAAGTTTGCCCATATTGAAAGTCCAAGAAGTACCAATCCTATTATTAATCCCCCTAGAACACCTTGCTTTAGAAATGTAGTAGCCTGTTTCGCAATATCTCCATCCATGACTTCTTTTGCACTTGAGAATGTCGAAACAAACATTTCATTTACGGAGTACATAATTTCGAAAATTGTGCTCAAGTTAAAAAACAATATAGCTACAAGAATAAAGTCTTTAAAATATTCAAATGTATAGGTCCTGTTAGAAGGATTTATACCGGAAGAGGATATTCTCATACCCGCTAATATAATAGAAACTAAAATGAACCCTACAGATAAGGACTGCATAACAGCCATACCTTGAGCTATAACACCAAATTGATCCTCATTAAAAACACCATAATAGTATTCTTCTTTTCCTGTGTCATAAATGAGCCCCTTAAGAGTGTCTAGATCCTTAAAGGGACCCAATATCCATTCGAGCATCTTCTCAAATAGGGACTCAAATATATCCATAATTTTATCTTGCAAGGACCACCACCCCCTTCTAACGCTGTTCCATGAGTTGTTTTCGCTTCATTTGTTCTTCATAAACTGCTTGGTTAGATTCAATGAAGAATAATTCTTCCTCACTAGGATTTGTTTGTAACCACACGGAGCTTTTTCCCATCCGAAGAATTCCTTCACCTTTATCCGGATTCCCGAATAAGATATTTATTTCACCAGCGCTAAGGTCAAAGTTTTCCTTAATAACTTTCAAATCAATTTTGTTTTGCTGAAGGAATAGATAAGCATGTGTATTTTGTAGAATCCCTCTAGCTTTGTTATTAGTAACAAAGCGTACAAAGTCCTGACTTGCCAATCGAAGACCTGTGTTTCGTTTACGGGCTCTTCGTGCCATTTTTTCAAGGAAACTGACTGTTTGCTCAGAATCGATTAATGTCCAAGCTTCATCGGCGTAAACAAATTTCTTTTTTGTTGCGTTATCTAGATTTTTCACAAAATGCTCCCATAAATAATTCAGGATTACATGATAAGCAATTGGGCGTAAAAAGCCTTCCTCCATTTGGCTAATATTAAAATTAACCAGCCTTGCATCTTGCAATGATTGGGTAACTCCCTTGCCAAGATATGTTTGTCCATCGAAGATAGGCTTTGAGCCATCCCTTAAGAAGGGGCGAATGGCGGCTATTAATCTTAGAGCTTTTGGCTCTTCCTCATAATGATCTTTTAAGTATTCGAACACATCAGATATAGTCGGTTCCGGTTTCCTTACTTTTGATTGGATCAATTGGTTGTCAACTTGAACTACCTCGTTGCTGAATAAGGAATCCGGATGAGATGTAAGCTTTAACTTTTCATTAAAGATGTATTGAACTGTTTCTTCTAAATAGTTTCTCTCAAAAACATCAAGGCCTCGATCTTCCGAATTCTTACCGCGGCAAATAATATCGAAAAAGTCCAGAATGTCATTCATTTTTTCTCTAAGAGGTACAAACCGAATAAATTTCTTCCCCTCTTTTTCAATAACTTCTCGTTCATCAGTATCTTCTAATAAATCTAACTCTTCATCTTGCTCATCCATTGGGACGTCAGTAAAGTTAATAGCGAGAGGATTAATGCAAATATCTTCTTCTTCACTAATGTTTAAATTGATACCACCTAATCGTCTGGTGATTCGAACAAATTCACCTTCTGGGTCTATTAATCTGCTATAGATATTTGCACCAGTTAATTCCCGAGCAATTAAGAGCTTAAGAGTTACTGATTTACCTGAACCAGATATACCAACTACAAACATGTTATAGTTTTGTGGACGGTACTCTTCATTCCCAAAACTATTGATAAACTCTAATTGGCCAGTAATTTTATTTATTCCTAATGGAATACCTCCCATGTATTTACCGCTGCCACTAATGAAGGGAGCGAAGGTAGATAAAGCACGGCGGTCAATATTACGAAATGAATCCGGAATCTCATTTTTCCCAAAAGGAATAACACTTTTAAAACCTTTTTTGACTCTGCTCCAGGTCGAGACTAAAGAGAAGAATTGACTGCTCATTTCATCCTCGATGGCTTCACTGTACCTATTTAGTTCCTTCTCGCTTTGGCCATATAAAACCCCTAACGAACTAACGTTATACATGTCATTCTCGGAGAACTGTATTTCGCTCATAAGTAAGTCTGTGTCTCGAATTTTAGATTCCAAATCATTAATTTGATCAATGTTTCCTCTTTTAGTCTGAAAGGTTAAGTTCGACTGGAGCATTGTAATTTGCCGCTGTAAGGTTCTAATGGCATCTGATTTTCCTACTTTATGTACATCAATTAGAACGTCTACTTCTCCACTTGAAGAAAGATTGTAGAGCCAATTAGTCTGCATTTTTCTGGGATAGCCGTCTCTTGGAATATAAATTGGACGGAAATATGTTTTGGTTCCTAGAGATTGCTTTATTATTCCAAAATCTTCACTATTAATTTTTAAGCCTTCAGGGGAAATAATGTCCCACATTGTAGGCTTAGTCACCATTTGATGATCTGAGATCGCTTCATCCTTACCGGACTGTTTTTTCTTTTTAACCTTACTTTCTTTAACTTGCTTGGCTTTCTTCTGTTCGATCTTCTTTTCGCTGTTCTTCTTGGTTAAATTCATTTTCTTCAATAGCCTCCTTAACCGCTTCAATATGTTCATCAGTCTGCTCAGCTGTTACGTACAATGCATTTTTTTCTGTTTCTACTAAATCTTTGAAACGATTTTTTACTGCTTTTCGACGATTAAAAGTGTGATAAAGCAATTCATAAATCCCTTCTGTAGGAAGAAGAGAAACATTCATTTCCGCTCTCCTTAATTGAGATTTAGCGGCATTCAATCTCCTCATTAATTCAGCAAATGATTTCTCAACAAGTTTTTCTTCTAATTCTTCAGCTGAATCAGCTGAAATGTCCTTTGCGTTGATTTTATGAGTAAATATGAGATATCTCTTAGTCTCATAACGTGGTGTTTGTGATTGCCAATTTTGTAAGTCATCAATCATTGATTGGCCAAAACTTAATGCTGCTTCATTAAGGTCTTCTGAATTTCTCATGCTCTCTTTCATTTGCTGAACCGGTTCAGAAATATCTATAAAACGATTTTGTAGGTAAAACTGTACAGGGTAATTAATGGCAGCTAACCAACTTTCAAAAACCATATCGATCGCTTCCTGTTCATCTTGGCTCTTAAGGAAGTAATTGACCGGCTCAACTTCAGCTATCATGGTGAAGGAATTATCATTAAACCTAATCATATGGTTTGATATGTCCTTTACTTCATCAAATAACTCTTGAAAAAGCTTTGGCTCTTCTTCGATTGAAACCTCATGCTTTTTCTTTTTTTGTTTCTTTTTATTTGATGGGGTATCTGATTCATAAACTTTTTTTTCTTTCCAAGGGAGAATGGGCTCCTTCAACATCATTTTGTAAAATACATAAGCAACAACCCCGAAGATTGCCATTACGATAAGTTCAATCATTTATTAGTCACCTTCCAATTTTTAGAACGGCTACCTTTCCGCCAAATGCCTATCTGTGTTCCGTAATTAAGCTTAATTAGAAAATAGTGGTCAAAATTTAGATGAAGTTTTGTTTTTTTCCAAAAACCAAATATGAAAATAAAAACCAGTGTGGGAATTGCTGAAATAAGAGCAGCTATCCCACCGACGATAAAATGCGGGAATATGTTAAAGACTATGGGGATATATGTATATAAAATGGCCCCGCCAATGATGAGGTAGATAAGTTGCCTTATAGAGATAAAGCCTAGTATTGTTTTTTGTTCAGAGGACATATCAATTGGAACAGTTTCTTTTCTCAAATGAGCACCTTCTTTAAAAATCTACCCCTCTAATAATTTAGAGGGGTATGAGTTTTTCTATTTGAATTTCTAATTAGGATCCGAATCCTGCAAACCAACCAGCAATAGTCGTTGCTTTAACAATAATGAAAATTCCAAGTCCAGCCATTAAGATTCCAATAAAGCCCTGCGTTCGGGCCTGTGGATTTCCGCCCTGAGCAGCTGAGAGTCTCATACCCGCGAATAATAGGCATCCAATAACCCAGAATCCACCTACAGCTGTAATAAAGTAAACAATATTAGCAAGATCGGTGTAAATTTTACTGTTTTGCAAATTTCCCTGAGGGGTAATACCGGATTTTTTCCAAGCTGCTGCGGCTTCCTCTGGAGAGAAAAGAAGTAAAGAAAAGGCAAATACTGCAGTTAACGCTACAAATGGAAATAATTTTTTCATAGACTTTTTCATGGTTCCACCTCCTTCGAGGAACAAAAAAAGCCCCGAAGAAGCTAAGAGCTGCAGATACAAAAAGTATCTGCTCTTAGTTCTTCGGGGCTTTCCCGTTGGTTTAATTTATATATCATCATAATAATGTAAATATTGGATATGGTCAAGCCTTTATTCCTGTTTTTTGAAGGGCCTATTGCTCCGTGAAATCCTAAATTATGGTACCAACTTTAATAAGGATTATAAGTTTCTATAACGAGCAACAATATTTTCTATTACGTTGGTTAAATTTCCAGTTCTATATTTCTGTATAAAGTCGCTATAAAGAATTCTTAGCACCTGGTTAACTGTAAATGATTTGTTTTCCCCTAATTCTGCTATATCACTTAAAATTACTTCCAGTCGTAAGGCTTCTTTTCTTCTGATGGTACATTCAAATATACGCTCTTTTCCTTTAGATGTATTACGGTTATATGTTTTATTCCCACCTTCATAGCTATTCACCTTTAACGAGTGTTCACTCCTTATATCTAATTCATGATAAAGATCATATGGATTGTTTCGTTGTTTTGCTTGATACAAAAAATCGTCAAGGAGTAAACTTATTAGATCTCTTTGCGTGAATTTACACTCCATGGCTTCAGATACATCATTGCAAAATAGTTCTCCCCTTAAGTATTCAGATGCAGGCACAGAAAAAGAGTATTGAAGTTCTTGAGATTTATATAAGCTTCTACCCAGATTAAAAATTAACTTATCAATCAATCCACTTGGTTGATAAGATAAATCGTCAAGTTCTTCTTCATATATTTCATATTGACCATATCTGGTTTTATTCATAACAATAACCTTCTTTCAATGGTTAGCATGAAACTTATAATCCTGTAGGCAGCCTCTTTTAGACTACAATCCCATTTAACTTTATAATCAAAAAGCTGATCATGGTAATGAACTTCAAGTTTTGCAGGATAAGGTTTCCCTTTTGGATTGTAATAACAGGGAGGAAAATGATGCTCTTCCTTGAGCGCCTTCTTGATTAACAAAGTGCAATAAGGAGTCGGTTCCAGGCCACGCATTTTAGCAAGCCTTTTAATTAATACCCTCTCTTCGTCATTGAATGGTATCTTCACATCTTTCTTTTTATCGCATCTTTCTTTTCTGCCCTCAGCCTTCGTTACAGGCTTTTTCCGAACATTGGGTGTATGAGTTACGGATAGCTTGTTTTTATTTTTGTTATCAAAAATTGGATTGATTGCTTTCAATATACTCCCCCCTCTTCTAAAAGAGCCCCTCTCTCCTCTTTTATCCCAGTGTCAAAATGTTAAATAGTTATATTGTTAATCTATTCATCTAGTGGAGAGTATAGTACGTTTAGAATTTATTAATTTGGACAAACTAAAAATTAACGAACGAAATAAGAGGGCAGGTGGGGAATATATGGCTTCTAAAAAGGATAAAAAAACATTGCTGAAGGAATTAGGGAAGGCAGCAAAAAAATCTAAAGCTGTGACGAAAGTAAAAGTGAAGTGATTTTAGCAGATTTTAAACTCAAGCTGGTAAAGTAGTAAAATATGAAGAGATTATTTTTCTTGAATATAAACAAGCTTATATGCTATTACTTATAGTGCAACATAAATTGATGATTCCAAATTTTTCTAGAGGTGACCAAAATGAATAAAACAGAACTTGTAAATGCAGTGGCTGAACGTAGTGAGCTTTCCAAAAAGGATGCTTCAAAAGCTGTTAATGCAGTATTTGAAGCAGTTACTAATGTATTAAAAGAAGGGAAAAAAGCCCAATTTTTAGGTTTTGGTAACTTTGAGGTTCGTGAAAGAGCCGCTCGTAAAGGGCGTAATCCGCAAACTGGTGAAGAAATTGAAATTGCTGCGAGTAAAGTACCAGCATTTTCTCCAGGTAAAGCACTGAAAGATGCAGTGAAAAACAGTTA
Source organism: Cytobacillus sp. FSL R5-0377 (assembly GCF_038004385.1). NCBI lineage: Bacteria > Bacillati > Bacillota > Bacilli > Caryophanales > Bacillaceae > Cytobacillus > Cytobacillus sp. FSL R5-0377. Next base: position 114,594 of record NZ_JBBORA010000002.1, on the reverse strand, counting down.
AAATAACTGGTTCTAAATGTAGTAAAGCCCTTCTTAAGGGCTTTTAATATTTAAATCGCTTATACAGGTAAAACTCCATTAGTTCCTGGACCCTATTTCGAATTCTTGGATTAAAATAATTATGTTTTTCCTCATAGCCTTTGTAAATAAATAAAAACATCGTGAAAGCCTCATCCCGGGTGATTTCTTCAACCTTCATTTGACCTTTCCTCATTGCATCTTTAGTTATTTTTAGATCATATTGAACGGCCTTTATCGTCTCATCAATAAGTTCCAAGTATGGTTGTTTAAGTTTGAAGGAACCTTTATCAAATAATATTCGATCCCTTTCGAGAATGGTAAGGAGCATCGGGAGATACATAGCTTGCTCTAAAATATCCCGGTCTTTATCTGGAATCCTGGTCATTTTTATATCCTCTCAACAGCCGTAATTTCGTGAATAGATATCCTTAATAACTCACCATTAGATTCTAAGAGTAAATATTTCATTAGCATATCCACTTTATCTACGATTCCGGTTCTAAACATAAAAAACCCGTCTTTCCAAATCGTCACTTTAATTGGGATGGTACACTTTAAGGATTCCATGACAATATAACCTATTTCCTCAAATTCATGTTCATCCAACTGAGGCTTTTTTTGCTTTTTGTCGTCGATTGTTATTCGATTAAGCATGGCCCTATGCTCTGGCATAAAATGAGCTGGCTGCCATTTTATTCTGTTATCAAGACTTTTTTCGATAAATCTTTTTAATTTCAAACATTCATTCATTAAAGATATGTTTATATAGATAATCCTTACCATTTAGTCCAACTCTTACTTTTGCTCAATTTTTTTAGAATATTATTCATAGTAGTTTGATATGCCCATGATATTTTCTAATTTTAAAAAGTGCTTTTCAGCCCGTTGATCAATAATTCTTAACTCATTTTTTAATACATCGAAATAGTGAATATTGCCAATATATTGTCTGATATCCCCTTGAAAATAATAAGCAAATTCCAAGGTATTATTCATTTCCATAGCCTCAGATACGATTTCATTAAACTGTTCATATTTCTGTTCATCAAGAGACGGTTTTGGAATCTTATTATAATTTGCGTTATATTCCCTCAACATCTTTACATGTTCAGGTAACATTAGTGAAACCCACTTTTTAGTACCTCTATCGCGGATCATTTTGTCCCCTCTTTTCTCTACAAATGAATCCTTTGCTAAATTATCGAACATATGTTCTTTTTATTGTATTATAATTTTATCCTTTTTTCAATCTTGCTATTCAATAAGGTTTTGAGTATTAAAAGAAACCCATCTCAGATGATGGGTTTAAATTTTGTTGATTTATTCCTTTATTATATTTTAATCAACATCTTTTTTATTTTTCCCTGAGAAGGCTGGTTTACCTAGAAAGAATACAGATGAACAAGCCGCTATTATACAAATTGTCGAGACTCCAGAGGGATAATATATAACAGCTAAAATAGTGGCTATAAGGAATATTAACCCATGCACAACTAGTTTTTGTTTACTGATGCTATTATTACGCATTACTCATCATGCAATGCATTACATGCCCACCTAAACATCCGGCACAAACTGCAGCACCCCAAATATTACCTCCAAATACAACGCTGAAACAAGCAGAAGAGCAAACTGTCCTTAACCAACTTGGGATTTTACTCCAAGAATTCTTAATACACTTTGCAACATCGTTCCAATAGCCATTCACTTGATTATCAGGGTATTCGATCTTTTCTAAATATTCACCATCCTCACTAAATAAGAATCCAGCAACAGCAACGTTATCAAGGGTTTTATATTCGACACTTGGCCGTTCATCATTTTCTTGTGGGTCAATTTCCATCAAAATTGGGTTTAGAATCTCCCCATCTTCCACTGAATAACCAGCCATTAGAAATACTAAATTACCACCTTGTTCAAGTTTGGTAGAAGGTACAACTAATGAAGAGTCACCATTTTCGTATTTTGTTAGTGTAACTTCATTCCAATTAAACTCATTGGTATTATAATAAGTTACTCCTAAAGATTCCCACTGATTATACTGAGATTTAAAATTATTGATTACTGTTGTATCCTCTACTTTAATGGATTCTTTCACTAATGAATTTTCACTATTATCGTTTTCACATCCACATTCTTGACCTGTTTCTTCATTGAGTACTTCTTGAGGAGGTTGGGGAGGAATTTCCCTAGTTTGGGCATTTGTAGAAAAAGGTAATAATATACTTACTGTTAAAACAAAGACACTTAATAATTGAATTATCTTTTTCATATTTCTCTCCTTTTTTGTTGTTTTTTTCTTTCTTGCTCTTTATTGGAGTAAAAAAATTGTTCTCACATTCCCCCTTTGTAAATAAATAATACATATTTTAATTTTCGAGATATGCTATATAAAACCTTCCCAAAAATGGATAAACGAGGAAAACGGTAATTATTCCCTATGATCTCAAAGAATTAAAAGTGGTTTAAATCTCGAATCAAGGCTTTAGGTTGAGGATAATTTTCCTGCACTAATAAATAATGAGGAAAAAATTTTTATAGGGCAGCTCATAGAGGTTAAGGAACACTTTAAAGACCCATCATATAAGAAAGAATAGGTCTACAATTTGAATGTAATCAGTTTATCAGAGGTTATTTCGCGGCTCTAAAAAAAAGGTAATAATGATTTTAACATTTGCTCTATTTATAGATTGAAGACGTAAGAAAAACATAAATAATCCTCATATATCAACGAATCCAAACGCTAAGCCAGGAGATAGTTCGAACTGTATGGTGGAGGATTTTAACAACAACGGGGGTAGATTTTGTTCAATAATGCCTTGCAATAATCTTCAACAAAAATAGAAGCTAAGGTGTTATACCGTTATAGAATTTAATTGAATAAAAGGGCGATACAAATTAGTCATGTTTAAAATGTATCGCACTTTATTTTTCATGACTTTTTAATCAGATATTTTGAGTTGGAATGATACCCTTACTATATCTTGTCATAAATATTCCCTAGCTCAACTTTACGTGTTTCTTTTAGTTGTTTGTTTTCTAGTTCCAATTCCCGATTTTTTCGGTTTAACTCACTTATTTTACTCTTTAATGCCTCAATAATGACATCTTTCGATGTTTCCGATACACTTTTCTTATAATGGTTTAGAGACTGAATTCCTTCCTGTTCTTTTCGAAATGATTCAATTTTATTGCGATACTCTAATTCTTTATAAAGAAATGCTTTTGATACTTTGGCCACTTTTGAAACTGAATTAAAGTTAATTCTCATGTTCTCTTTATACATTTTTTTTAAGGCTTCATCCACACGTTCCTTCGTAATTATTTTCTTCTGTAACGCATATGTTTTTAATCCTTGAGTATTTGGATTTATATTAGCCATGTGGTCCTCCTTTATTACATTCTGAGCCTATATATTCTCTTCTCTCTTTTGATAGTCCTAAGATTTCAGTGCCCTCAGATATTAAGTCACGGATCTCCTTGTATTTACTTATTTTTGGCTCTATTAATTCGATAGAGCGATGACGTCCACTTTTTTTATATAATTCAATATCCGATTCCATTTTTATGATCTGACTATTGTAATAATCTAAAAACGTTTGATCTACATGAAAGCTTCGACAATTATTCTTTATACAAGGTGGTTCTAATGTTTGTTCTAAAAAATCACAATTAAGTTTCGGGCTTTTTATACAAAAACCATGGTCTAGTCTTACGGAATCCATATTATGACGTATCCATTCTAACTCAAGACCATTTTCTTCAACTTGTTCACTTAAATCTGCATGTATAACCTCTCCATAAGGATTTAAACGAACTGCATTTTCGACTTTTTCCCATTCCTTACGGAGGGTATTATCTAGTATTCTAGCGTATGTTAAAGTCATCTCAGGGCTTGTATGTGCCATTAATTTTTGTACGTGGAGAATATTCATTCCATTATTTATTAAGGTTACGCCATAACGGTGCCGAAAAGCATGGTTTTTAAAATGATAAATAGAGCCATCCTTGTCTAATACTTTCATCTTCAGTGCCAACCGATTAAGGGCATTGCTCACCATTTTCTGTGATACAGCTTTACCTTTATTTCTACCGGATAGCACAGGAAACAAGAACCTATTAGGATTATCGTCTCCTTGAGAACGCGAAAGTACATACTCTTGTTGCATTTTTATAATAGTTACGATTTCCTTAGATATAGGAACAGTATGCTTTTCATGCCTAACTTTGCGCTGATCACCTATTAACCACCAGCCATCACTTTTGCGTATTAGACAATCATAATTTAATTGACATACATCTGAGACACGGAAGCCACTAGCCTCTAAAATAATAATTAATCTTGCTATTTCCGGTTCAAGAAGGTGTAAATATTGTTGTACTTGTTCCCAAATTTCATCTGGTACATGTTTAATATGATCACTATAACGAATAAATTTTCTTTTAGGTATATCTTCCTTAAAAATCAATAGTTTGACCGGTATTGCGGGTGCTTCTTTCCATTCGTATCTCTGCATGTATTCAATTAATCTTCTAACATTAGAAATACATTCTAAAATGTGTCTATTACTTGGTTTGCGATTTTTTGTGTAACTCCTGCCGCCCATCTCAATATTTCTGACATACAAGAGAAACCGTTCGATATCTATTCGGGACAAATTGCGTAAATCTCTCCAAGTCGGATGTTCTTCAACAATAAAGTCAAAAAATAAATACATTTTTTTCATAATATTTGTTGCTGTTGAGTAGGTAATTAACTGCTGAACAAGAAGGGTTTGATACATATACCTCTTGACCAGTTCACGAAATACAGAAGGTATATTCCCGAAATTTATATTCTTATCTCTTCTGGACATATTGAATTCAATGCCTAGCCTTTCAACATTCCAACAATCTTTTTTATATTCTGGTCGATCATCATAAAAATCTGTCCAAAATTTATAAAACTCATTATAAACACTTATATATCTCGAAATACTATTTCTGTTACTTCCTTTTAAAGGTTTGTTGTTCTCAATTAGAAATTGTTTATATTTTTGAAAGGATTCTTGATACGGCATTTCTGTTATCGACTGGATATTTTTACGGTATGAGGAGATGAACTTCCAAATCCAAAGTAAATAATTGTATGTACCATAGCTGTAAGAGGAAAGTAGCCAATACTCATGAGACAAACCATAAAACGAATAATATTTTATTTGGTGCCTAATGTTTGAATTTTGAATTACCGTAAAATCAAATTTTGCTTTACCCACACGGCGTCCAAGTTTATTCGGATATGGGAAATCTTTCACTTCCCATATGTCAGCCGCCCAATAGTCCGTTAATTTAGGATCTATGTTCTTATTAGAATTTAGTAATGTTACTAAATTAGTTGTCATATAAGCCTCCTGTTTGTTTCTTCATTGCAATTTCCCAATGTTTTCGAATAGTCTCATCAGAAGGATGAACATACATTTGCATAGTTGTCTGAACATGAGCATGTCCTAAAAACTTTTGAATTGATGAAGCATCCATTCCATGCTTATGTAAGTTAGTTGCACATGTATGACGAAGCATATGTGCTGAAAAATCAATACCAGTCTTTTTCCCTATTCTTCTTATTAAGGATTGAATTGTCCAATATTGTATTGGTTTTCCTTTATTTTTCCCTGATAAGTTAAAAAACACAAAATTTGTATCTACCTCATCCGCATGATAATCAATAATATAATCTTGAAAAATATTCATCGTCTCTGTAGAAACATAAACTTTACGGTTTTCTCCAGCTACCGTTTTAGATTTTCTAACAAGAATACTGTGATCATTAATATTAAAATCTTCTATCCATAAATTTATTACTTCGCTTGCTCTTAACCCCCCTTCATACATTATTCTAATAATTAGTTGGTCCCTAATATTCTTACACGCTTTTTGAATCTGTGTTGACTGTTCCTCAGTAACAGTTTTAATTTTTCTTCTAGGTTCTTTAACTTTTAATACGTTCATTGTTTGTAACTGCTTATCTGAAATGTGATTAAGGAAAGATTTATAAGAGCGTTTACTTACCTTTATTTCTTTCATTACTTTAGTTTTAAGGTCTTTCTCGAAGCCATCTAATCTCATTAAATAATCATAGAAATTGATAACACAGTTAACAATTATATTTATAGATTGCTCACTTCTTTTTGCTTTTTCTCCATAAAGGTATTTAACTTTCCCTTTTTGTTGCGGCATCCTCAACCAACCTATGAAATTTGCTAATAAATTTAGATCAACTTCTTTAAAGCTCTTATCGTGGCTAAGTAGGAACTCCCAGTAAAGCTTTAAATGATAACAATAGGATTTGAGTGTATTAGGAGCCTTTCCTAGACTATCAAGGTACTTTATATATTTCATTATTGGAATGACTGGCTCAATTTGATTAGTTAACACTATCCACCTTTTCTCCCCTGAAGGTATAACAACCTCTCTTACTACAACCATCTTGTTCCTCCGTTTGATTAATCATTAATTACTATAAGATCTACATAGAATTAAATATTGATAATGAATTTACAACGTAAAAAAAGAAGGGGAAGTATATCGTTAAAAACGATTTATCCTCCCCTATATTATAGTATTGTTTAAATTTTTCCTCTGTCACGGATCATCTATTCTCATCTCCTTATATCAATAATTATACAAACATTTGTTCTTAAATCAACTTGAAAACGAACATTAGTTCCCTTATTTTTATGTAAAAAGGAGCTGATAATACATGAAATGCTTGTTTAATTTCTCAAGGGAAAATAAAATACCGATTGATCTAATTTATATGAATGATGCAGGGAAACTCACATATAGGGCAGTGGTTGTAAGGAGTTATACTAGCGAAGTTGTTCTTACATTGGATGTTGGGAAGCAGCAACTTAGGACTTTTAAATGTTCAAATATCTTATCAGCTGCCAAACAACGAAAGGGATGGAAAGTTGCCAATAACATTTAATTTTGTTTGTTCAGTTTTTGATGTAAAAAGGAAAAATCCCTTGAGAACTCAACTCAAAGGACTTTTTTATAGCTTAAATAATATTTTTTAAAATAATTTTTTTATATGTGGTAAGCGGTTTTTGATAAATAAGTCATCAATCCCCTTAGCTTCATCTTCATTCCATAAAACAAGGTTTGCTCTATAGCCTTCTTCTTTTAGACCTTTCGCACATTCCATCAAGTGTTTCTTTACATATACATTGGAAACGGCATCAGCATCAAAGCAAATATTTACTTGTTCCACACCCATTTCCTTTAATACAGGAAGGGCTAGACGCCATGCTCCTGCTCCCGGAAGTGCTAAGAAGATATCACCTATATCATCAATTTCTAATGGATCATATAGTTTCCCAATACAATCTGATGCTATGTCGCATTTTAAAGGACCTTCAGATAACCATACAGTTCTTGCTTTTAGACTAACCCCTTCTTTCCATTCCTTTAACTTAGAAGTAGGTACTGCAACATGAATGGGGGCTGGATTACCTGAACCTGTTCCTTCTGGTTTCTTTGCTGAACTAAGCCAGAAATAACGGTTTCCTTTTACTACTCGAACCCATCCTTTAACTTCATTTTCATGTACAATGGTTGTCCATGTTTTGTTAGATTTAATCTCTTCCTCTAAGATGATTTCACCATCAAAAGAGACCTGCACAAGATCTGGTTGCTCTATAATCCGGGCTTTAAGACCAGGGCGATTAACTTTTACTTCAACCACATTTTGAGGATTATCTATTCGGTACTGGAAACCGACAATTTCATTATAGTGATTTCGAAAAGGTATCAAAATGCCCTTGCTGCCGGCAATAGTCCAGTACTTTTCTTCTTGTAGATAAAAACCAGGGATTCCTTTAAAATGTTTAATTTCCAAACCTTCTTTCAACAATCTCGCTACCTCCCAAGGCTTATCTGGAAAGCTGCGGTATTGCCTTAGCATAACTTGCTTATCAGCTAGCTGTCTTGAAGGAGAAGTTAAGTGTTTGTAATGTACATCATCAAGTTCTAAGCATTCTATTAATGCACTATAAACAGTATTAAGGACTTTATCTTTTTGCTTGGGATGTCCTACATGAATTTCTTCGATTTCCTCTTTGTTAATCTTTCGCTTATTATCCCCTTTAAGTAGGTGAAGGTAGCTAGGTAAAGCCGAATTTTTTGAAAAATAAGTGTCACTTTCAGTTCGGATACAAGCTACCGCTGAACCATCAACGTGAGCCATACAACCACCTGTCTTACCACAAATTACACATGGGGTTCGATAGTATTCATACCAATCTTTGACTCTAGTTTGCCTCATTAATTTCATAATTCGTAACAACCTTTCTTATAGTTCTTAAGCTCTTTACACACAATCCTTAAATCGGAAATGATCAATTGGCGGCATGACTGTTACAAGCTTAAAAATAAAATGCGAATGTTTAGCGATGACCACAACAATCGGGTTATCATCCATATCTCTCCCGGCTATTACAACCTTAGATGCCCCTTGTCTTTCAACGATTTCTCCATTAAATAAAGCTGAAACAATGTCTCCTTTAGAGTACCCTCGCTTTTTAAGTCTTTTCTTAGTGTGTGTCCCTATTAAAATTTTTCCTTTTCCAGTCATTAAGACTTTTTTAATTTCCTTTAAATTCATTTTTTTCCACCTCCATTGAATAAAAAAAGCGGCCAATGGAAAGAAGAGAGAGCATCAAAAAGAAAGCTCTTGCTTCGATCCAAAGACCGCTAAATTGATAAATTACCGCTTATCTCATAAAAGATAGCCAAGAAATAATAAAAGAAAATAGATTACTATCAGTTTAGCACCTACATGAAGAATCAATCAACAGCATCTAATAACTTTCTTTTTATTTTCATCCAGAAGGTTGGTCGGTATATTTTATCAAATTCTTTCCCCACAAACCCTCTAGCTATTTTAATAAATGGCGGTATGAGCTTTTGAGCTGCAATTATGTCAGCAATCAATGGTTTTCTCTCATGGTTATTTGCCATTACCCTGTCAAACATGGAAGGTAAAGATGTGATGAGCTCCAAGTCTAATAATTCTGCTACGTCCTTTGGCCGGCTATGAGTACCAGTGCGGCTATGAATCAATTTAACTGGCTTTTTATACTCCTTAATGAGTGTATTGTGTATGAAATTTTTCCATTCTTTAGTTCGGTCAAACTGGTCATCAGCAATTACCCAAATTTCGTCGAGGTATGGAAGTGTATTTAAAGTGGAATCATCCATCTTTCCGGTAGGCAAATCCACTAATACATAAGCATTTTCTTTAACTGAAATAAAAAAATCTAAAATTAGATCCTGGTTTCGATCAATATCAAAATCATTTAAGCCTACCGGGAACCATTTGACGCCTTTATAAATCCATAAAGAGTTATTATTGCCATTGTCATTGGAGTAAAGGTTTTCCGTTAGTGAAATCCAATTGTCTGGCTTTGAACCAAACCGGTGTAACATCTTAAACAAGTGAGGATTCTCTTTTGGGATCTCCACAACTGATATAGGAACACCATGTTGCTGAAGGAATATGGCATAATCCACAATGAAGGTTGTGGCCCCTGCTGTTAAAGGTGCCCAAATACCCACAGTCTTTTCTGTACTGAGATTTACACCATTTAATTTTCTACCGAAATCATGAGCCTTTGTAGGTGAAGAAATGTATATTTTCTTCCTCTTTTTTTGTGAAGCTGATGAGTTGTCATGTTCTTGATTAGGTGCTGCCTTTTTAGATTCCGGACTTGGCGTTTTACTTAGGGATTTACTATTGATCTTTTCTGAGTTTTTTTCTAGATCGTTTTCTTTTGGAGGAATTTTAGAGTTTGTATTATCCTTTTCCTTCGAGAATTCTGGAGGTGATTTGTCTATGGCTTTTTCCTGATTATCACTCTTCTTAACGTCATTTTCAGCTGTTTCATTAGCAATTTCTTTCTTTATCGGCTTATCATTGGATGGTTCCATTACTGTTCTATCTATTCCTAAGTGGCCAATAGGTGAATCATAGATGGCCATTCTTGTATCATTTGTACTTCTGCATAGAACTATGTTTTTATTTGTAACGTTTATACTTTTATCATAGTCGATTACAATGAGTTGACCCTCTAATTTAATGGATTCTAAAATATGTTGATCCAGAAAGTCACTTAGAGTGATACATGCTAAAAATGGGTTGCTTATTGCCTCTAAAACTTCCTCCTTGGAAGATAGCTTATGTACATCTACAAAGGGAAGCAATCCTTTAATTGTACTTCTGATTTCTCCATCTTCTTTATCAGAAACTGCTAAATATATCTTTTTCATGAATCTCTTTCTCCCGCTTCAGATAATCGTTAATCCGAACTCTAAGTTGGGGAGAGAATGGTACCTCGCCCCTTTCAATTTGTCCAAGATAACTTGTACTAATTCCCATCCCCTTTGCAAACTGATATTGGGATAAGGCCATTCGTTTTCGGAGAATTAACAATCGTTCTACGTCATCTTCTATTTCAATTTCATTAAATGTATCAACTGTTAGCATTTACTTAACTGTTCTCCCCTCTTTATAGATTCAAATAAAAAAGACCGCTAAACACACCTTTAACAAAAGGCTGTTTGAGCGGTCATCGCTTTAAGTAAATTAAATTATAGAAATATTATAGCACATCGGGATACATTTTAAAGGTTAAAAACACCACATTAGCACAATACTGGAAGTTTATTATTGTTAATTAAATGATAAAATTGTATAATTTTTTCAGGAACTTTTTTTATTTTTTTATTTTTTGGCAGCCATAATTTGGTTAGCGGATACTCTATTAAACTTACAACCTTTGGGTTGATGGAATTCAAATAGGCATTTTGTGCTTATTTGTAACTATCAAACTCAGAGGTTTTTTTGCGTTAATGGAGCGAAAAATAAGTGGTGGAAAAGTTCTAAAAAACTTTAAGGGGCTGTTGTTGTGAAGAAAGATTGTAGCATGGAGGAAGTTATGCAAAATCTGCAAGCGCCTTTTCCTTCAAAGGATATTGAATGGCGTGTCAGTCGAAGTGGTCAAAGCAATGGTAAAAAATATGCCTTTGTCTTAGCTTATGTCACAAATCGAGCAATTCAAAATCGATTAGATGAAGTATTCGGACCAGCTGGTTGGCAAAATGATTTTTCTGATTTTATGCAAGGAGTCCTTTGTACAATCTCATGTTATGTAGATGGCGAATGGATAAAAAAATCAGATGGAGCAGAGCAAACTCAGTTTGAATCATTGAAAGGTGGCCTTTCAAGTGCAATGAAAAGAGCTGCAGTTCAGTGGGGCATTGGAAGGTATTTGGTGTGAACTGTTCTCGCACAAAAAGTTGTGGAAACACACTATATAAAAGCGAGGGAACAACAATGTTCCAACTGCATGTTTGACTAACAAGACTTGGAAGTGAGTCTTGCAAGAATATCGTAAATTCTTGAAAAGGTCTAATCCTACGGATAGCAATAATAGATAACCCTATTATTGTTATAAGCCCGTTGAAGTCGGTGAAAATCGAGCCTAAATTCCTGTGGGAACATGGTAAGAGAAGTAATCGGGATGCCATAAAATATCTATGGATAGAATGAATCACAGATTCTGACGAATCACCGAATGTACATGTCGATACTATCCGTTCCATAGAAATATGGAGGAGGTAAACCCCTACCTTTTCAGTTGTGGAAATGATAATCAAATATATCAAATCTACGGATAGGGACTATCCCCTATTCATCTAATGAACCACATTACGATTAATTCATTAGTAACTGACGGCATAAAGGTGAATCCTAAGGTTATATGCAAGGCTAGAACATGCGGAACAGTTGAAGTTGGTGAGAACGCAATACGGTGGTTAATTACCGGTTCGTGGATATAAGGTATTGAAACAATACTGAAATTCCTTTACACCAATGGCAGCAGGGTCATAGTACTGATGAGGGTTATGTAATGTAACCGAAGGGAAGGGCCCGAGTCTACAATCAAGCAAAAGCGGAATTATTCTAGGAATGTGTAACAGTAACCGACTAAACCTTAGAGCAAAATCTCATTAAGAGGTGATGCAATATGGTGCGAAAACTAGAATACACTCTTGAATCAGAATCAGAATTAAGATGCACATTAGACAAGCTGCACTCAAGAACAAGAGAGCAACTGGAAAACAATATCAAGGTAAAACACACATCTCTCCTTGAAATAATGATGTCAAAACCCAATATTGTCACAGCGATACATTCACTGAAGAGCAATAGGGGCTCTATGACACCAGGAGTCGACGGAAAAACAATACGCGACTACTTAAAACTATCCGAGGAAAAACTCATTGAGTTAATCCACGATAGAATTAAGAATTTCAAGGCACATACCATAAAACGTGTGTTTATTCCAAGGGCTAACGGCGGACAACGACCTCTGGGTATTCCTACATTAGAGGACCGAATAATCCAGCAAATGATGAAACAAGTTCTGGAACCTATATTAGAGGCACAATTCTTTAAATATAGTTTCGGGTTTAGACCTGAAAGAACTACTTATCATGCTCTGGAAAGAATCAAAGTCCTTGTTCACCGTACTGGGTACCACTGGATCGTGGAGGGTGACATTCGTCAGTTCTTTGACAAAGTAAACCATAGAATCCTAATAAAGAAATTATGGAATATGGGTATCAGAGATAGACGAATATTATGCTTAATAACTGAATTTCTCAAAGCTGGTATCTTCAAAAATATTGTCAGAAATGACATTGGAACCCCACAAGGAGGCATTTTAAGCCCCCTCCTAGCTAATGTATATCTGCATTACTTTGACAAATGGGTTGCTAAGCAATTTGAAGAGTTCACCACTAAACACAAATATTCAAAACACGACCATAAATTACGAGCTCTAAAATCTTCTAAACTCAAACCAGGCTATCTAATCAGATATGCTGATGACTGGATTTTGGTCACAAATAACAAATCCAACGCGCATAAATGGAAAACTGTTATTAAAAATTTTCTCCAGAAGGAACTTAAACTAGAACTCTCTGAAGAAAAGACGAAAATCACCAACATCAGAACGAGTCCAATTGAATTTCTAGGATTTAAATACAAGGTAGTTCTAAAAGGAATAAAAGGTAAAAGGAAGAAAGATAAAAAGACTAGATACATCAGTCATGTTACCCCTTCCGATAAGAAGATTAAGAGCAAAGTAAAGGAACTCAGAGCTGAACTCACCTCTCTTAATAAAAAGTTAAATCATGACAAACTGAGTAACGCACAGCTAATATTAGCCTACAACTCAAAGGTTAGAGGTCTAGTAAATTATTATTCATATGCAACAGATACTTCCATTATGGATAAAGAAGGTTATAAATTAAGAATAAAAACTTATAACATTCTTGCCAAACGTGGAGGAGTCTTACAATCTACCAATAAATGTGTCAACCTTGCGGTCAAATATCCCGAACGGACACAGAAAACTTTGGCTATCGAAACCGAAGTTGGATTTGTCGGCATAATGCTTCTCAATCTAGCAAAAATGAATGAAAACCTGTTCAAACAAAAAGTTCAAGACGAAACCCCCTATTCTCCTTTCGGTCGAGCATTAATCGAAAAAAGAAAAGGAACTAGGGAAATCGGTATCAGGCATGATGAAATAACAAGCTTATCCCTTCTTGAGAAAATTAGGAAAGAACTTGTTACTTCGCCACGATACAACTTTGAATATTTTATGAACAGAGCATACGCGTTCAACAGAGATAAAGGTAAATGTAGAATTACAGGAGTCCCTCTCGGGAAGCATAACCTGCATGTTCACCACATTGACCCTAATCTTCCACTAGAAGAAGTTAACAAACTGCCAAACTTGGCTTGTGTTCATAAGGAAATCCACAAGGCTATACACACCGCAGTAGATATGAGCAGCATCTTGAATAATAAGGAACTTAAGAAACTGGAACGGTTCAGGAAGAAAATTCGCACAAGCTGATAAGTAGATGGAGCGCCGTATGAGGTGAAAGTCTCACGTACGGTGTGGACCGGGGGAAAAGTCAATCTTAACGGGTAGTGCTGAAGAATTGGCTTACCTATCGGTATTATAGATTGGAAGAGAATTACGTACAAGTTTTTGATAATAAACGTGATGGATCCAACTATATAAACGACAAGAAAACTAATGTTAAGGGTTATTGGATGCCACCAAAGCTTCCAGATTGGGCTTTGCCTGCTGATGAGAAAGGAAATTGTAGAAATGCTTCTCAGGATCCTCAAAATAAGCCTGAAAAGCAATACCAAAGAGAAAATAGCCAATCTAAGCAGAGTAATAAAAATGACTCTGTACAGAAAAACACCGGAAAACAACCTCCTAAAGAAACTAACCAAAAGAATCAAAAGGAAGAATTTAACCGCTCTCGTTGTTTAAAGGTAATTGGTGAGTATTTAGAAACTACGGGTCTGAAAGAACAACCGAAATTTATTATTCCGCTGTTCAAAAAGGTGACCCAAAATTCTGCTTGCAAGTCACTACAAAATATTTTTGATAAAGCAACAGAAGAGGAACTTAGAGCATTTTATGGTGTTTTGAGGCCGGTTAATGACCTGGTTCTTATCACAAATAATTATAAAGTTGCTTTAAGTGATTCATTGAGATATGTACAAATTCTTCTTCCTAATGTGAAGATTGAGAGTTTGTTTAGCTGCTTTATACACCTAACGAAGGATCATGTTAAAGAAGTCGCTACTTTTATTAAAGAGGACCTTCAAAGTGGAAATTTAACTAAAATCGCTTAATTGTGGAGAGGCACTAAAGAAGATTTTTCTATCTTTCTTTTGTGCTTTTTTATTTATAAAAAAACAACTCTTGGGGGAATAACAATGCATATTAAAATTAATCATTCTGTTTTGTCTGATGCTTTAAAAAAGGTAGAGAAGGTAGTAAACGCCAAACACAATATCCCTATATTACAAGGAATCTACATGGAAGCTACAAATGAAGAACTTATTTTTATAGGTTCTGACAGTAATGAATCATTCCGCTTTCACGTACCTGTGGATGGTGAAAACGTTGAGATATGTGAGCCAGGGAAAACGGTATTACCTAAACAAGTGACCGAAACAGTAAAAAGATTCAAGAAGGACATTACTTTAAAGCTTGATGGTTTTACCCTCCTTCTGCAATCAGGCCGGTCTAAGTTTAATTTGAATACGTTTGACCCGGAAGAGTTTCCAAAGTTACCCGACTTTGCTATTGAAGAATCTACCCTGTTCTTAAAGGGCACTGACCTTAGCAATCTAATCAAGAAAACGGGATTTGCTGCGGCTGATTCTGAAATACGCCCTATATTAACCGGTGTATGCCTAGACCTTTCTGGAGATTGTATGCAAATGGTTTGTACCGATTCTCACCGGTTGGGTAAAGTCCAGGTGAGAAACACTTCAGATAGGGATTTAAAGTTTGTTATTCCTGCGAAATCGCTTGATAAGCTGAATAAAACATTTGATTTACAGGAGGATGTCCATATCTATTGTGAATCAGAAAACCAGCTCATCTTTAGAAGTGGTTCCTTGGTGTTCTATTGTCGTTTGTTAGAAGGCACCTACCCTGATACTTCCCGTCTCATTCCGCAAGATTTTAAAGCGGAAATGAAGATTAATCGGAAAGTGTTCCTGGATGAAATTGAAATAATCCGCGGGATTGCTAATAATGCAGACAATGGACAAGGAGGAGTAATTAAACTTCATGTAAACGGAGCAGCAACTATTTCTTCTTATACCGCTCAAACAGGCAAAGGTGAATCGGTTGTAGATTATGAGTCTTTAGAAGGCGAAGATAATTTCACGATTAGCTTTTCGGGAAAATACATTGTTGATGCTTTAAAAGCCATCGATGACGAATTCATAAGTTTCAAGTTCAACGGAGAAATGAGACCTTTCTTGTTAACTCCATGTGAATCTGAGTATGAAGAGCTTCAGCTGGTCTTACCAGTTAGAACACAGTAAGGAGCGGAGAGTTATCTCCCTCCTTTTCTAATGGGGGAATTAATTTGAAGATTGACTTTCATAAAGTAGAAAAACTTTTGGAGCCTTATAAGCAAATTAAAAAGCAAACCTCTGAAAAGAAAGAGGAAGGAGTAGCCAAAGTCATTCAATATGTATGGAATCATACTCCTACCAAAAAGGTGGATTTTGATTCTTTTAATCTAAACGGAGGTCTTAGAGCTTTTTATGAGTTTTATTTCCTCCCCCACTACGATGATGAAATGACACAGGCAGATTTAGTCTCTATTAAAGACAATCTATGGGAGATTAACGCTGCCTGGGATGACTTGATCTATTCATTAACCAAATGTAATAACAAGGTTTATGAGAATGAAGATGATTTCATTTAAGGAGGAATTGGCATGAGAATGTTATTAGATGCAGAAGAAAAATACGCTTACGATGAATCAATAAGCAATTTTCTTACATTAAAGATTTGGCACGATTTAGGGGTTAATGTGAAAGAATTTCCGGATTACATTGTGTATCCAGGTGGTTATGATGGTTCATCTTTCGAGATTCTAGAAGCTGGATTAAAAGCACTTTATCCAACATTCAGACAGCTGGATTATGAAGATGAACACAAACTAGAAACCATTGCTAAAGAATCTAATATTTCTTCTACTCCTGAGCGGCTATATTTATTAAACAATGATAAGGTTCAAAAGCTACTAGATACGGGTGAGATAGATAAGCTAAAAAAGCCATTATCCAAACTTTACGGAGATCTTACTGAATTTGATATGAGTTTCCATAAGGAATATGGATTGGTCTTGGCAATTTATTTTACAAGTGTATTTTTTGAAGCGGCTGAGGCAGTGGCTAGAATTACTAGATTAGTAGAGGATTTTTATATACAAATTGAGGGTGTGACAGATAATGGATTATGTTATCAAGCTATCTGACAAAATTGATGACTATGAAGGTTATGTAGAGGTTCTGCGATTATCTGACCGTTTTGATGGAAAGACAGAAAGCTTGGACAAGATGGTGAAAATAGAAAACCGTCTCATCCAGGATTTATATAAAATGACTCTATCAGATTTAATCCGGATCCTATCGGAATCTAGTGCAGGTGGAGAAAACATTTCAACTCCTATTTTACCGCAAAATTGCATAAAGCATGTATGGGTGAATCGAGCTGCTAAACAGCATGAAGTATACATTGAGATACCGAAAAGGCGGTGGGATATTACCTATCATTCTCAGGCTTTTGAGAAGGTGGGATTCCCAAGGATGATTTTTAAATACTCAGTGTCTGACACTAAAGTAATCCTATCTAACATTGTAGCAGTGCAAGAGCAAGGGATACTAACTGATGAAACCCCTTTATTTCTGTTTCCTTTTTCAAATGTGAACACAGATACAAAGGTATGTATGGGTGGAAATGAACTCCCTCCTATTAAAACTCTATCTCAGTTAAGTACTTTTCATAATATCTTTTTTGCGGCACCGTTCGGGGATGACTATGGGTCAAAGACGTCTAATGGAAAAACAATACGAGAGCTTTTTACCGTACTTAAGGACAACGATTTTAACGATGAATGGCTTGTTCCTTTAAAAGAGTCTATACTTGGAAATTTTTAAAAAAACTAATTGGAGGAAATAAACAATGACAAAGGTAGAACAAACTGATATTTTTAGCAGTGCGACACGTTCCTAACTTAAAAGGTTAGGCACTAACAACAAGTTAGTAGAACTATTATTCTAAGAAGTCAAATGAATGGGTAACGCCATGAAGGGCTTCCTCTAATACTCCGACATGCACAATGTTTGGTAAAGAACAAGGTGTTTGAAGCTCGGTGAAGTCGGCCAAAAGCTACCGTAACAAGTAAAGTTGACGAAAGCTCTCCAGAGGTGGAAGGTGTAGCTGATAGGTCGGGAGTCTATAAAAAACCTATGATTAGAATGTTCAGAATACCTTTATGTTTGGTTAGAACTGACGAATCTTCGAATGTACGGATCTATAAAATAGCTGAATAGAAATGTTCAGAGACTCAATATGAGTTGTGATTATGGATGAGTAAGATTTGCTGATATGAAAGTCCATATTATGTTACAGGCATAATCAAGATCACAGGTCCAAAGAAGAAATCTAAGGGTTTATGCACAGATAGGAATAATGGAACGTGGTAAATCTGCTACGTGGAGGGATTGCCCCCTATGAAACGGTTCAAGGAAAGTACTGGTGATATTAGCCAACTGTATAACTTGATTTAAGCAGATGAAGGTAATGGCACAGTACCAATGAAACGTCTAATTAACGTGGAGGGATAGCCATTAGTCTAGTGAAGATTAATCCAACTAAAAGTGACATTTCTGACGAGTTATAAGGTTCGAGTAAGACTAAGAGAGGTTTATCTCCTCAGAGGAGGAACCAACTTATGACTAAAGGAAAGAAAGCCAAACTCAGACATGTAGAATACTATTCTCTTCAAGCAACCCTTGATGAACTGTATTCACGTAGCCTGAATGGGAACAACTTTTATAACCTTGTAGAACTTATGAGCAAAGAGGAAAACATAAGACTAGCATACAGAAATATTAAGAGAAACAAAGGAAGCAAAACACCTGGAACTGATGGAAGAAATATAACTGACATACAGAACCTAAGTGTCGAAGCAGTAGTTGCTAAGGTCAAATCAATGTTTAATAGATATGAACCACAGTCAGTTAGACGTGTGCTAATACCTAAACAAAACGGAGAAAAAAGACCGCTAGGGATTCCTACCATATGGGATCGGATCTTCCAACAGTGTATTCTGCAAATTCTTGACCCTATTTGTGAAGCTAAATTTCACAAGCACAGCTATGGTTTTAGACCTAATCGTAGTGCCCATGATGCTATAGCTCGTATGAACGACCTGATTAACAAAGGAAAGAAATACTATTGCGTAGACATTGATATCAAGGGATTCTTTGATAATGTGAATCATGGAAAACTTCTAAAACAAATATGGGCATTAGGAATAAAGGACAAAGCATTAATTTCCATAATATCTCGCCTACTTAAAGCTGAAATTGAAGGAGAAGGACAACCAACTAAAGGTACACCCCAAGGTGGTATCCTTAGTCCCCTTCTCTCTAATATTGTGCTTAACGAATTTGATTGGTGGATTAGTAATCAATGGGAAACTTTCAAAACGAAATTCCATTATAAGACTGAAAAAAACAAGTTTGCCCCACTCAAAAAGTCGAGGTTGAAAGAATGCTTTGTAGTCAGATACGCTGATGATTTTAAAATCCTATGTAGTAATTACCAAACCGCTAAGAAAATTTTCTACGCTACCAAAGACTTTCTTAAAACTAGATTAGGTTTAGATATAAGTCCTCAAAAATCTAAAGTTATAAATCTAAAAAAGCAAGGTAGCGAATTTCTAGGTATTAAAATTAAAGCTGTGGCAAAATGTAAGAAACTTGTTGCACAATCGAAAATGACTGAAAAAGCAAAAGGAAATGCCAAAGCCAAGATAAAACTAGAAATTAGAAGAATCCAGAAGAATCCAAACGCTGATACAGTTTGGAACTTCAATTCGGTGGTTATGGGAATTCACAACTACTACTCGGTGGCTTCTAATATTTCGTTAGATTTAGCGGAGATAAACAATTCTCTAAGAATAGCTCTTTATAATCGATTAAGAAAAAACTTTGCGGAAGCTTCAACAGCAGATATGACTAAGACTCTTAAAAAACGATACGGTAGTTATAAACCAAAGCTTTGGAAAATACAAGGTATGGTCTTAATACCCATATATGCTCAGAAAACCAAGCCTGCTATGAACTTCTCACAGAACATATGTAACTATACTGTAATGGGGAGAAAGAAAATTCATGAAGGTCTTAAGAGTATCAATAAAAGAGTACTAGAATTGCTTATGAAATCCTTCATTAGAGATACGAGCATTGAATACAACGATAATCGTATCTCCAAATTTATTGCTCAATATGGAAAATGTTCAATATCCAAAAGAATTCTCGGGATTGAAGAGATACACTGTCATCACATAACCCCAAAGGAATATGGTGGAGATGACAGTTATCAAAATCTCACCATTATCCATAAGGATTTGCATAAACTTGTCCATATGAAGGATGAGGGAAAAATCATTCCCCTTCTTAAAAGTTTCAATCTTAATAATGAGCAAATCTCAAAACTTAACAAGTTAAGAGAAAAAGCTCACAGAAAAGTGATATAGGGATGGATTGATTGGATTAGATGGGACGCCGTATGCGGTGAAAATCGCACGTACGGTGTTAACCGGGGGAAAAGCTGGAGATAACCTCAAATGCTTACCTATCGGAACTGTTTGATATTGAGGATGAGGCAGTAATTAAGCTTGAAGCTGCAAAAGCAGCCGCCGTAAAAAAGCGAGAAGAACAAATCGAAAAATTAAGGAAATCAAATGTGGAAAAGAAAGAGGCCAAAGCTTCTACACCAGCTGCTCCAAAAAAGGATCCATTTAAAGTCCTGGTTGATACCATTGTTCGCTATGCGGGTATGGACTTGCCAGTTACCAACTATTTCTCAATAGAAGAGCTAGAAAATGGACTTCCGACTAAAAAGAAGAAAAAAGATGATGATGGAGAAGAATCAGCATTTGAGCCGATTTCTGAAAATGCTCTCAGAAAGAAATTAGAAGATGACTTTCCTGAGCTTGTGGCCAACTTTACTCAACTTGTATACATTGAGAAGAAAAACATTATTGTACCCGTACTTTCTGCAAAGAAGAAAGGTATGGTGGATTGTAAGGAGACCTCTGCATCTGCAGAGGTTTCTTCCTGTTCAAAGAAAAAGAAAATTCCCTTTCACATATTGGCTGATTTTATCGTAGTAGCCAAAGATTTTTCTAGTAAGTTTGGAACGGAGGTTCATGCCGACATCTACCTTGACAGAGACAAAGGAACATTTATCTTAGATTTTCCCAAGCAAGTGGTTAATTCTGTGCTTTGCTCAATCGATGATGATAATGCGTGGCTTTATGTTGAGAAATACGGTGATAGAAACTTAATGAAAATTATGGAGATCCACTCTCATCATGTAATGCCGGCTATCCCCTCTCCAGTGGATGATGCTAACGAAAGGTCCCCTATCCTTTATGCCATAGTTGGCCGCCTGGATAAATTTTTTCCGGACTTAATCGTCAGAACATTTAACAAGGAGACTCAAAAACACTTTAATATTAATCCCTTTAATGTTTTTGAAAACCCGGTATTTGATGACTATGCGACTTATCTTAGTGATATCTCAAATGTGGAGGTTGAGTAATATGCCGAAAATATCTGTGGATTTTACAAAAGGCAAACGACTTTTCACCCATATTGTGCTAGTTGGAGCGGGAGGTAATGGAGGTTATGTCATTCAGCAAGTAGCTCAAATGCTCAATATTTTTGATGTGTGGGGCAAAATGGTGATTGCTGATTATGACCATTATGAAGAAAAGAACCTAGCTAACCAGCTTTGTTTACGCCAAGATTTAGAAAGGAACAAAGCGGAAGTATTAGCTAAACGTTATCGCTCAGCTTACCAGGTAAACATTGAAACATATAGCGCTAGTTATATTGAGAATGTTGAAACCTTAGACAATTTATTTAATACAGACTATGAAGGTTGTCATGGCTGGAGTACATCATATGTACCAATCTTAATCTCTTGTGTTGATAACAATTTCTCTAGAAGGGTATTCCATGAATACTTTGAAAAAGTAGATAACCTATTATATATCGATATTGGGAATGAGGAAGTCCAGGTTCCCAATGACTTCCGTATCCGGTCAAAAGATGCCTGGACAGAAGAAGAGTTGGAAACTTATGAACGATCAGGCTTTACGGGTCAATTGGTATGTGGCCTTAAAATTAATGGGAATGTAATTTCTGAGCCAGTTGCTTCTGTATTTCCTGATATTTTAGAAGACCAGGATGAAATTGCCCCGTCCGAACTTTCATGTACTGAACTTGCTGCTTCTAATCCGCAGAGAGTGATAACTAATCGTTACTCAGCTCTAGCAGCATCCACAGTATTGAATGAAATATTCGAATTAGGAACAGTATCTACCCATAAGATATTTTATCATTCTAAGAAAGGATATATGAGAAGTGAGCCGATAACTCAATAAAATAAATTATTTTCTATAAGACCATCATTTTTTAGATGGTCTTTTTTGTACTTCGAAAAGAAGATATGTAAAGACCAAGCAGAGGCAATCTGCTTGGTCTTGTTTATTAGTTGTATTGAAAGAAACTGTCTACTTGAGCTAAGTTAACTGTAAGTTTATCTGTATCAAGAGTATTCATAACAACTGCTCTAGTAACTATTTGATCTAAAAGATTGTCCTGCTCTAAATCAGTTAGGCTAGTTTTTATTGAGATATTCAGGAAAAGACCTTTTTCGCTATCCCCGATATCAACAGCCAAAACTGTTACTTCTCCTATTTTGTCTAATCCTCTATAATCTGAATTTATAATCTCCCAAACTTCACTTAAACTATTTACTGCAGTTAAACTAAGATAGTTCTGAGGATTAATAAAGGTAATGTCATCTAGAGAAGCCATAATGCCTTTGTGTTGAGACTTATAAAAATGTATACCTCTTTTATTAGCCTCGTCTTTAAAAGCCCATAATGCCCCTAAACAAGCCGTATTTAAGGATATATCCATCAGGGTAGGGTAAACACCCTCATATTCAATTACCATCCATTTGATCAACTCTCTAAGGCTATCCATGGTTATTACTTCTTCTAGGTTATTATTTGAGCCGACTCGGAGCATATCGGGGATTTGTTGCGCTATTACCCCTTCTGCTTGTTTAAACCAATCATCCTCAAAGTTCGATTCGCTGTTTTGCATTAATTCCATTGCCATAAAGTAACCATTAAATATTTGTGATTGAATTCCTGCAAACAGCATATTCTCCATCTTCTCTACTTTGTCATGCTGCACGTATTGTAATAATCTATTTTTATAGAACTCATAGATTGTTGCTAAATCAATATTGAACTCTTGATTATTCTGTTGGTGGGCTTTTAATTTCTTTTGTGTGTATTCATAAATATTAATCTCAGTGGTTTGTGTCATCTAAATTCTCCTTTGTAAGTATTATGAAGCATTATCCTGAACTTCATATGGAGGTGAAGGACTATCATCAGCATATTTCCAGACTCCATTTTCCTTTTGAATTATGGATATAAAATACTCCTCCCCGTTTGTTGTTAAAACCTTACGATAAAAACTCCCTTCATTTTTAAGCCGGTTAAAAGTAACATTTGTTAATGTGTAGCTTTCGCCATTAATATTTTGTTTTAGATACAGGTCCTGTAATGAAGAAAATACAGTTACAGCATCATCCTTAGAAGGTAAAGATTCCTTTACTGACTCAGTTCCATATTGTAAAAGGAATTCATAATAGTTTTCCGGAGAAAGTTGCACTGTGTAGAATTTATACAATGCGTCTGCGACAAATTTTGAAAACTCTGCAGCATCCTTATACTCTTCTAAATTTTTGTAGTCTAGATTTTCAACTTCTTTTAAGGTATCTAACTCATTTTCATAGACTACCTCATTAACTGGTCTCTCCATATCTTTGTATATTTTCTCTTGTTCTTCTTTTTCTTTGCTATCCTTAAGTTCACCTTGCTTCTTTTCTTCTTTTAGAGCTTCAATTCTTTTTGATTCTTTATCGAATAAACCACCGCATCCAGTTAACAGCAAAGAACTAGATAGAATTAGAGAAATAGCTTTAACTTTCATCTTAAGATCCCTTCTGTCAAAAGCTTCTTTTCTTTAGTAGTAAGATAATTTAATAGTTCTGCGCTATGTAAAGCAGAGATGTCACTCACTGCAGATGTGACAAGTTTAGGTATATCTGTTATTTTCATTTGGTTATTGCTAGGTGTTACTGGTACTTTTAAATGCTTTTCTAAACAATATGAAAGAGTTTTAAGATGATCTCTATCAATACTGGTTGGTAGTGATATGCTTTCTAATTTTCTAATTCCAAATAAGTTGATGCAGACAATAATCGATTTTAAAGTAACCAAGCCTGGATCTAAGGTTAAGCTAAATATCTTCGAATTATCTTTGTACCATTGGTCCTTCAAAGTTTTTAAAATTGGATGTGAATGTATACTAAGCTGTTCTTTTTTACTATTAATTTCAATATAGTTACTAATCTGCTCATTCTTAAGAACTTCCGATAAGTATAAAGATTT
Organism: Cytobacillus sp. FSL R5-0377; assembly: GCF_038004385.1. Taxonomy (NCBI): domain Bacteria; kingdom Bacillati; phylum Bacillota; class Bacilli; order Caryophanales; family Bacillaceae; genus Cytobacillus; species Cytobacillus sp. FSL R5-0377. The sequence goes on along the minus strand of NZ_JBBORA010000002.1, from coordinate 90,351 downwards.
TTGTTTGTTAAAAGGTATAGATAATACATCATTGGAATTATTGAAATTAAAATCTCCTTCTCCTATTAAGACTGCTTTGGAGAAATCTAATAGGTTTCTAGCAACTTGCTTATCTTCCAACGCTACAGCTCCTTTCCCATAAAAAAAAAGCACTCCAGAATAAAACCATCTCCAATAAAAGATAGTTTTTCTGGGTGCTTCCCATTGTTGTTTTTGTTTTTGTTTCCACAATTATACACTTAATTTTGAAGCCTATTCAAGTTCTTTTTGGGTATAGGTTCCTTCGACTATCTGTTTCAGATAGTATGATGCAGTATTTTCTTCAATTCCTAATTCGGCGGCTATGAGCTGGATTGGTACTTTTTTAGAATAAAGATCAAATGCGATAGCTCTTCGAATTATAGTAAGAGTTAAAGCTGGAGATCCTTCAGGGAGGTAATCACGAGATATTGCTCTTAAATGACTTTGCATGGACATTACCTGTATAGGTCCAGTTACGTTCTCTCCGTGATGTTTTGTCGTAAATACATACTCGCTGCCATTAAAAAAAGTGGAGTAAAAGTACTCATGGAAGTACGCCACTTCAGATCCCTGGAGGGTAATGGTTCTATTTTTCAATTGAATTTCAACTATATCTTTATTTGCGTTATCTTTAACTTTATCCTTGGTAAATCCAAACTCAGCCATCTTTAAGCCTTTAGTGGCCAATAAAAACAATACTTTTCTAAGCGGCGAATATTCATCATTAAGCAGAACTAGATCAAGCACTTTTAGAATTTCGTGAAATTGAATGTGCACAGTTGGCTTTTCTTTTACAACAAACCTCTTGATTTTGACTGCAGGATCAACACTTAAAGGTACTTTGTCAGTTTCCCAAAAATAGTTAAACATAGTCTTTAAAATGGCAAGTTCTTTATTTATTGTCGAGATACTTTTTTCTCTTATATCACGTTGATACTCTAAGTATTTGATTATGTCTGAAGAGGTAATTTGAAAAGGTTCCTTATTCTCCGGATATTTATCTTTAATAAAGGCAAAAAATTGGTTTATAACCTTTTCGTAGCTATTTACTGTTTCCTCACTATACCCTTTATTTTCGATATGCTTAATAAATCCGTAAGGCATTCATTCTCCCCTCCTAATATCAGACCTTTATATTTCCTATATTATACTAGATTATATGTTCGTATCTTCCTTAAAAACTAAAATACTGCCAATTTTAAGTGGTTTTTTGTTGTAATTTACTACCGCAAGTTTTAGACTCACCTTAACTACTCAGCGGTTTTGAAACCTAACTTTTTTAGAGTTCAGTTGTACCCTGTATTTTATTTATTTTTCAAACCAAGAACGCAGCTAAGGTTTAACAAAAACCCATTAGAAATACAATAATAATGACTAAAAAAAGCTCATTCAGTAAATATTTACTGAATGAGCTTTAATAGCTTTAGGAGATATTGAACTTACCAATTAATGATTGTCCTGGCGATAGCTGCTAGCAGAGTTACTGCGGTTGCAGCTACCACCACTTTATCAATTGTTCTAACTGTTTTCTCTTTAAAATAATATGTTAACACTCTGCCCCACCCCTTATGAACAACTTTAGTAAGCCCATTATAAAACATATGTTCGGAAATTTCAATCTATTTCATATTTGCACTTAATAGTTTTTTGTCATCTACATCAGTATTGAGCTGCATATTCGAAAAAGATTCACGCTCTTGCTGTAATAACGTATTTACTTTCCTCTTTTCCTCTTGAAGTGTTTCTATTTCTTTTCTTGCTATATTGATCTTCTCTTTAATTTCTTGATCCATTTTTTCTTTTAGCTTTGTTTCTACATCCTTGTTAATTTGCTCAACATCAATAATATCAGGTTTCTTAAAAAGCCCTAAAAAAGAAGGTTTTTGAATACTTTTTTTCAATGAGGTTGATAGCAGCTGCGTTTGTTTTTCTTCTAAGTACTTCATATAAGCATCTGTCTTGATTTGGTCTATCTCAACTTCTTTTCTCTCTAGTTTTCTCTCAATATCAGAAATATCTTTTTCGTACTTAAGTATGTTCAGCATTTTACTCTGGAATCCTAGATTTCGCTCCATAGTTGATAAACGTTCTTCATAATTATTCTGCAGCTGATCGCTATACTCTTGAAGATCGGTACTTTCACGTTGAACCCTCTTTACATTCCCTCCCATGGAAACACCAGGTTGCATTCCTAGCTCAGCAAGAAGATCCACAGAAGTTTTAGAGGCCTTGTCCATTAATACAAATATTAAATGTAAACGAAATACACTTTTATAATTTAACCTGTAAAACTTCCCGAACTTTTCAGGTTGAATGTACTCGATTAGATCTGAACGAAAATGATTTCTAATTGTAGAGTCAGACCGTTCAATAATACGACCTGCCTCAACAGTGCTATATGTCATGTCTTTATGCATTGATTGAATACCCATTGTGAACACGCTGTCCTCTAATCCATTCAAAACAGCCATTCTGTATATAGGATCATTTTCAAATTCTTTCATAAGCAGTTCTTTCATATCTAAGCTTTCCACACAATCACCTCCAGTACTGTAGATTTCTACAATCATTTATAAGAAATATTACACTTAATATATCCATAAATCAACTCAAAACGTTGATATATTAGGCGTTAACAAGCTCCGAACGATTCGCAGCGCTTGCGATATTTGCCACAAACGAACATCAGCGCGAACGCTACCTTACGAAATTTAATAAATCAATAACGTAATTGAATCAAACGCATATGTATGAATCTATCGTTTTCGTAATTGAATTATAAAGAGCGCTATTTAACGTTACAAGAACGGTAACGCTACATATCGTTTGTGCTTAATAGCGCTTGATTTATAAGGGTTCTTGTTTTGTTGTTTGCGTTTGATTGAGAATGAATGATGAAACATCGTCCGTGTTATATTGAGTGAAGATGAATTTTGTGAATTACTGGGTTTTTATCCAGGTTAAGAGCTTTTTTTGCGTCTTGGATCCAGCACAAGTCTTTTCTTTGAATTTCAAAGCGAACCTAACATAACTTAAGGGCATTCTTTGATTTTAACTTATAGTAATAACCGTATTAGTAAGGTAAAAATAATTTTATATGTACCGCAATTGAGGTTGCTAATTATGGTACACATATAAAACGTTGATATACGAGGGATTGATGGTTTACGGTCCTTTTAGGTACATAAAAGGGGTACACAAAGTTTGGAGGAATAAATACAAAAAAACAAGCCTAGAAGGCTTGTCAGGCTGTCGAGAAACTCTCGACAGCTTTTATTTTTATCATTAACTTTATTAATTCACCGCGTTAATTTGATATAATATAATTAATTTTACTTAGGATGGTGGATGGCATGTTCAAACCGAAAAGAGAATCACAAAATGAAGCGGAATTTGTTTTTATTGAAGATTTAGTCCCTGAAGATCATCTTTTAAGAAAAGTTGATAAGTACATAGATTTTTCTTTTATCGGGGAGAAAGTCCGTCCCTTCTATTCAGAGAATAACGGGCGTCCTTCGGACCCCATTATGCTTTTTAAGATGATGTTCATTGGTTACTTTTATGGCATCCGTTCAGAACGACAATTAGAACGGGAAGTACAGATGAATGTGGCGTACCGATGGTTCCTTGGCTTGAAGCTCAATGATCCTGTTCCGGACCATTCAACCATCAGTTGGAACCGGCGAACTCGTTTTAAAGATACAAATATTTTTCAAGAGATCTTTGATGAAATTGTCCATCAAGCCATTAGTCATAAAATGGTCGGTGGAAGAGTTTTATTTACTGACTCCACTCACCTTAAAGCGAATGCAAACAAGCACAAATTCACTCGTGAAGAAGTAGAAATTGAAACTCGGGAATATATAGATGAACTTAATAAAGCTATTGAGGAAGACAGGTCAAACCACGGAAAAAAGCGCTAAAAGAAAGAGAGGAGGTGACAGAGACCAAGGAAATCCGAAAAAGTACAACCGATCCAGATTGCGGATTCATGTCCAGGGAAAATAAGCAGGAAATGTTCTGTTACTTAGACCACCGAACAACGGATATGAAGTTCAATATCATAACGGATGCCTATGTTACTCCTGGAAATGTCCATGACTCTATCCCTTATCTTTCTAGATTGGATCGTCAGATCGATCGTTTTGGATTTAAAGTAGAAGCAGTGGCACTCGACTCAGGTTATTTAACGAATCCCATTTGTAAAGGGCTTCACGACAGAAGCATTTTTGGTGTAATTGCACATCGGAGATATCAGCCGACCAAAGGATTATTTCCAAAATGGAAGTTTACCTATCATAAAGAACAAGATATCTATGTTTGTCCAAATGGCCAGAAGCTAGTTTATCGCACAACAACAAGAGAAGGGTACAGAGAGTACAAGTCTGATTCTAAAAAGTGTTCAGAATGCCCACTCCTGAAGGAGTGCACAAGGTCAAAGAACAAACAAAAGGTCCTAACACGCCATGTGTGGGAAGAATTTAAAGAGAAAGTGCGCCTAAACAGACTCTCCCTCTCCGGAAAAATTCTTTATAAATATAGAAAAGAGAAAGTTGAGCGAAGCTTCGCAGATTCAAAAGAACTGCATGGGCTTCGCTATTGCCGGTTACGGGGATTGCACAATGCGAGTGAGCAAGTATTACTCACCGCAGCGTGCCAGAATATGAAAAAGATCGCCACTCACCTAGCCAAGCTAGGATAATTGTGGCGATCTATTGTTTTTCCATAAAAAAAGCCTATTTTTAAGTCAGTAATTGAGAAAATAAAAAAAGCTTGTGGAAAAATCATACCTTTCTCCACAAGCTGACAAGCCTAGAAGGCTTGTCTTTTTAAAAATCAATATCATTCAAATCGGCAACTTTAGCTTTCTTTGGCTTATTCTCATTATCCTCAAATTCTAGATCATCTAAAGTCATCTTTTTCCGACGGACTGTAGTGTTTCCAGAAGAAAAGAAGTCATCAAATTCATCTAACCCTAGTGCTGAAGAAGCTTGTTTCTTAGCTTCCTCTTGTTCTTTTTCTAACTGTTCCCACTGCGATAATTCTTCTCTTAACTGTTGAATTCTTACAGAGGGAGAAGGGTAAACGGCAAGGCCATATAAAGTAAGGTTTTCCAATTTGCTATTTTTAGATATTGATAAGTTTACTTTGGTATCAAGCAAGTCAGAAGTATATCTGAAAACATCATCTGCAATCTTAGGTGAAATATTCTTCGAAGAAGGATATAGAACTGCTACAGCACCAGCCACTGCATTTTGAACTTTATAAGTAGCCAGTACTTCATTGTTATTAAATAGATTTCCTATAACAGATTCGATATTTTCATCATTTCTCAGTTCCTTGTGCTTCGATATAGATAGCCAGCCTGGAGTTGATAAGGTAGTAAGTAGTTCCGTTTTATCAAATACGGACCGTCCATCTAAAAGAGGTAGTGATGAAATCTCTGCCAAAGCACTTGCGATCACCATATTGCTATAGGATTTAGCATCAATTTCAAGGCCTCCGTATGTTTTGAGAGGGCTATTTGCGTAATAGTCTTTCATTTTTTCATTATCAATAACTACAGCAGCACCCATTTTGTTTTCATTCATAAGCTGCTGAATTACACTAATACCAGCAAGAGCGTTCCTTCTAAATGCAGAACCTCTTTCGTCAGAAGAAGGCAGGGAGCAAATAACACCTAAAGGAATTTTCCCGCCTGGTAGGGCTCTGTTTTCTCTAACTTTTGACAGGTAAGCTAATGCTACTTTTAGCGCTCCATTACCAGTCCCGCCGCCTAAACTAACACATACCCAAACGAACTCTGAGTCCTGTACTGCATCGTCAAGTGCGACCTTTTTATATAAGTCTGCATTTTCTTTAGCGATTTCAAATCCAAGCTGTGCATTTTTATCTGTACCTTCAAGTTCAGGAAAGTCTTTACTGGAAGTTACAATCCTATGAGTTTCCGGTATTAAATTTTTATGTTCTTCCATATCTGATTTTGATGAATTGAGTAAGAAAGTTGGATAACCAAACCTTGATAATTCAGCAGCGATTCGGCCACCACCTTGTCCAAGACCAATAATTGCTTGTGAAGGATAACGATCCATTTCAGATTTTAGTTCATCAGATAGTAAATGTGGGGATAGCAGCGCTTTAATTGCACCTAACTTTTCATTTTCTCCAAAAGCCTTAATCATCATATGTGTTGCTCCTTCCTTAACTTTTCTTCATAAAGTAGTTGGGCTAATTGTTTGCCTCTTACTGTAACAAAATAGGGAGTCGCGGTTCCGTCTTCTTTTTTCTCAACGAACCCTTGAGCTTCAAGAGTCAAAAAAGCGGAATCATACTTCTTTCGTTTGCTATGAAAGTTATCTAACCTAGTCTTAACAAGGCCTCTATGTATCTTGTTTTCTTTCACGACCTGTCTAAATACGTCAATAGTAAAGTCATCTAGCTTTTTTCTAAGGAATCGCAGTGTGTCATTATCGTATTCCAGCTCATCTAAGTCCCTGAAACTCTTAGCTTCAAGTTCACTCATTCCTTCACCACCTTATGAACCTTAAAAGACCTCTTTTGTGTACCTTTAAGGAACATTATAGAAAACAAGCCAAATAAATGCAATATATATACTTTATTATCTCAAATAAATGTACTTTCCTTCCATCCTTGTGTACCTTAATTGTGGTACACAATATAAATCTCAGACAGCTTGATTCCTGAAAAAACCTACCCTCCAATGACACTCGATGTGTACCGCAATTGTGTACCTTAATTATGAACCTTAAAATTTACATAATAAAGTCCCCCATATTTCATTTTCGTATCATTAAATTCAATTTAGTTCTGTTTAAAAAGGGAAGAATGATCATCTTCGATCACAATTCAAATTCATTCAACTTACATATTTACCGTTGTCTAGCAATCATTCAGGTTCATTCAAGCTCATGTAGTAGCATTATCATTAAAATAAATTTTTTTAAGTAAAAACAGCAAATTGTTTTATACGATTACTGGAATACGGAGTATTAAGTGCCGGGGAGCCATTGCCAGAAGGAAAATGATTGTAGGAGATTGTCTGTAGTGGGGAGGTCTCGAAAGGATTCCTAACTATCTTTTACATAGGGGTATTCACTTTTTCATTCAATCCATGATTTTATATTTAGTCCTCAAGATATAACAAAATCAGTAAAGTTCCACTTACCAGTGGAAAGGTTGTGGTGGAAAGATTATCGTTCCACCAAAAGTTTTCCACCATGGTACACCAATAATAGTACTTTGAAGTCTTGGTATTATAGTAAATACGGGTTCCAAAGCAAGTGTGAGTTCTTACCGTATTTTCACCCCGTTTAAGGTAAAGGATTGAGACTGAATTCTATTGATTTTACAACATCGATTTGTACCCTAAAATATAGCTATTTCATAACAAAACTTATTAAGTACGAAGGTCACCATTCTTTGTATATCCCTGTATAATCATTCGCTAGATATCACGATATTTTATTGCCAGCTCTTATATAAAATGGTATACTCAGGTCGAAATTTCATATCTAAAGGGACGACCCTGGACTCACTAAGCTTAGGCTTGGTTTGTTCGGGGTCTTTTTTTATCTCATAGAAAGGAGGCTATAAGTGGTGAGTGAGAAGTCTATCTATACTTACAATAATGGTAGGGCATGGATAACTGAAAAGGATAAAGAATTATTAAAGCTAATATGGTTACATAAATCAGTAACTGTCTCACAAGTAAGGTTCTTTCTTTTAAAGGCATATGGTATGAAAAAGAGTGCTGTCTACAAGAAGCTTCAGAAATGGAACGAGCTTAAGATTACCAAAACACAAGTTTATAGCGGGAGGAAGAAGGTCCAATTAAGATGTGTACAGATGAATAAGAATGGAATTGATATTTTAGTAAATGAAGGGGTTATCCATAATTCAACTTATCCTTTGGTAGAGCTGCCAAATCCTAAAACGGCTGATCACTTCTTTTTAACAAGAGAAATAGTTATAAGAACGTATTTAGAGTTTTATAAAAAGGGAGGTAGGTTTACTTCAATTCCTCCATTAGAAACTCCTTACTATGACACTAAAGTGAAGAAGGCTTATAAAGAACAAGGAAAAAATCTCTTAAAAATACCAACTCTAGTAGAACCGGATTGGATTTTGTACAGTGATTCATCAATACTGAATATTGAATCGGATACCGGGCATGAAAGAGCAAATACTATCATCGACAAAGTTAAAAGGTATGTAGAATATAATGCTCAGAATTTAGAACATAAAGACCATCATATATTGATTGCCCCTATAGATTCTGCAGATGATGACATCCTATGCTATGTGGAAGATCGGCCAAAAGAACGTAAAAAGCGTGTAAGCCAAATAAAAGAATATGTTATTAGGGCAAGCGCTCATATCATTCCTAACCTTCATTTCCATGTGGTCACTTCTAGCAGAGCAGGGAAAGTAGCTTATAACATACTAACAGGAAAGACTAAGGAACATTCCTATGTACTAAATGAAAGTATTGGAGCTTTAGAAACTAATAAACACCTCAATGTTTCAATGGTAAAAAGGCTACCTGAAGAGTTTTATACCGGAAACGTATTAAATTCATATTTTGCTGACGGCCATTTTGACATGAAAAGAGAAGGAGAGAAGGTAAAAACATTTTTAATCAAAGTAATGGATGAAGGCTGCGTAAAGTCCTTGGACCAACTTGCTTATTTAAACTGGCTTTTAGAAAAAGACCGTTATAAAAGTCATGTCGATGGAATCCTTGCTATCTATCAAACAGAAGAGGAGAGATTGCATGATAATCTGGGTGACCTTTGGGAGTTAAATCATGTCTATTTCAGTTCTTTAGAAAGGCTACAAAGAAATAGTATTGACGGATCAACATTTTATCAGCAAACCTCTAAATTTAAGAGGAAGAAGGTGTTGCTTTATGAGGGATAAACTGCTGTTAAAATTGCCGGGCATTGCCGTTTCAATACTGGGTATTCTCTCTTTGTATCTAACAATCCGGGCAACCATAAATTATTTCTTTTTAATGTCTGCTCAATTTAAAGGTGTGGTACCATCATTTATTTTATTTGGTGATTCTACAGAACCTGGCCGAATCGGTTTCTGGTTATCAGCAATCTGTCTTATAGTGGGATGGCTAATCAGTACAAAGTTTAAAGCATTTCAAACGAAAAGGTGGAGAATTGCTTGGTTTGGAAATATGGCTTTAGGAATGTTTTTTCACTTCCTTTGGTTGATTAGTGCACCAGTATATAACACCCTGATCCCGTATTTAGGAAATCGCATAAATCAAATGGATGTTCAAAGTATATGGTTAGAAATTGCGGTGGGTGACACTCAAACATTGCTTCTAACAGTTATGTTCGTTCCTACTACAATTACTTGCGTAAGTATGCTATGGCTATTTGGACAGTACTCACAATATTCAAAGGAACTTAATCAAGCATTTTGGGAATATGAATACAAGAATGTTCATCTGCAAAAATTCTTTAAGATTTGCAAAAAGGAACTATGGCCAGATGTGGTATTGGGGCCAGACTCAGACACAAAAGAAATGGTTGTCCAACCAGGTAAGGACCGTACTCTCAACAATGTCATAATTGGTAGTATCGGTACAGGTAAAACCGCTGCTTTGGTTCTACCTATAATTAATCAGGATTTACATTGGATGAGCCGCTACATAAATGAATATCCTTCTCTGTATCAGAGGGAGGACTTCCATACGGAAGATGTTAAGGGTATGTACCTAAATGGAGTAAGCATAATAGAGCCTTCAAACGACCTTTGCCAAAAGGCATTTCAGTTAGTAAAAGCACATGGCATCCCAGAGGAGTCAGTATTTTACATCGACCCTACAAATCCGAATACTCCATCTATAAATCCTATGGAAGGACCGGTTGATAAAGTGGCTGAAGCTTTCGCTATGGTTATCGAGGGTCTAGCAGAAGGCGGTCAGGCAAACTTCTTTTTCCAACAGAGTGAAAGGAACCATTTAAAGCACTATATCTATTTACTAAAACTGCATGAGCCTGAACAAGAAGTTACTTTCGACATGTTGTTAAAAATGTACGATAATCCTAACCTTGTTCGTGTAATGCATGAGAAACTTAAAAAGACCTTCCCAGAAAATGTGGACCTGATGGAAGATCGTGATGAGCGGAATCATTGGGCTATCGTAAAACAGATAGATGAATGGTTTGACACAAACCTTCTTCCGAAAACAGAAAGAGCAGGTCAAGGAAACGTACCAAAACTTGTCCAAGAAGGGGAGTTTCGTGGGCAGCAAGAATATTACGATGCTAAAGCGGAGTATGTACAGGGTTTAAGAAACATTCTTAACGACATAGGGGCAAGCCCGTTAATACGAAGAGTATTATTTGGGAAATCTGATTTTTCATTTGACCGCCATCTAGAATCAGGTGGTATTTTACTAGTGAACTCGGCCAAGGGAGAACTCGGCGGCCTATCCAACGTATTAGGTAAACTCGTATTGTTGAGTCTTCAGAATGCAGTTTTCAGAAGGAAACCTAATATATCAAACTTTCATCATATTTTAGTAGATGAATTTCCAGATTACATTTATCAACCATTCAAAGAGTTTCCAGCTCAGTCACGTAAATATAAAGTTATTGTTACCGTTGTAGCACAAACTGTTGCCCAGCTAGCGGATAAGTATGGAGAAACCTATATGCATACTTTGCTAGGTACCTTACGACACAAAATGGTTTACGGGGATATTCCTGATTTTGATGCTCAACTTTTCTCAAAAATATTCGGGGAGGTTGAAAGATTTGAAGAAGGAGTAAATGAACAAGCAGTCAGCCCGCTGCAAGAAAAGCCTATGTTACGGGTTGGGAATTCCTATCAGAAGAAAAAGGAGGCTATCCTATCTCCAAGCGATATCATTTTCCAAAATCCATTCCAATGTGCAGTTAAAATTGTTGCTAATAATAAGCCGGTGCCGGTTATGCAAATTGATGCAAACTTTGTTCCAAAGGAAGAATTTAACGAGGCCGTGATCCAGGTAAATGAAGAAGCTGCTAAAACATGGCTAGAGTCTAGAAAGGGCATAGTTTTGTTAACCGAGAATCAAACTCTCGAAGAATTTGAAGTATTAGATGAAGAGGAGGTTATTAAAGAATTAGAGAAATCGGACATTGAGCAGGCAGAACCGCTTCTACTAAATCCCGGTAATGATCATCCTATTACACTACCAATTTTTAATAAAAAAGACTCGGCCCCTGAGGCTGAAATACCAGCTGGAGTTTCAAGTGACAAATTAGAAGCTGTTCCGGAAGATTTAAAAAAGAATACTGACGCAATAGAGCCGATTGTTCCTTTAAGTCCCGCTAATTCAGAAGATATCAAAACATTACCACCTTCTAATAGTGTTATTCTAAGTAGCGATGATGGTGAACCCACTGTCAATGTTTTGTCCAAAGAAATGCCACAGGGTTTACCAAAGGAGCGCATAAACATAACTCATGAGTCAGACAGTAATATATCAAATAAAGAGGTGCAGCGACCAGTACTGTCTCAATTAGGCGAAAAGCAGGAACAGCTTCAAAACGAATTACTAAAAGAGTTAAGTGAAATACCCGCAAAGTCAGAGGTTGCTGTAGCTTCTGAAACAGACAAAGAAGCAAAGAACAATTCTAAAAAGGCTGAAATTCTATTCAGTGTATTTGAGGAATAAAGTAGTAATATAGTTAATTATAGTAAATTAATTATTGCCAAATCTATAACGCTTAGTATACACTTTTGGTAAGGTAGCAAGAGCGAAAATTAAATTATTCTAAAATGGGAGTCCCCCAAGAACCAGAGTAGTACTACACTACTCTCGTTTTTGGGGGACTTTTTTTGTTTGCTTACCTGCCTTTTTAAAATCAGGAGGGATACAAATGGAAGAACTCACAACAAAATCTTGGAAATCTGAAGAGCAGCTAGATGATCTTGCAAGATATAAAAGAAATAAAGAGATTGTTAAAGGGGTTGTTACCTCTGTAGGAGTAATAAAAGCAAGGGTCCTGGACGCTGACTCTCAAGAGTATGTAAATAAAGAGACTGAAATTGCTTATCTAATGCTTGAAAACGGGGTAACAGCTTATTGCCCGGCACATGAATTCTCATCACATGAGTTCCGCAGCCTAAATGGATTTGCAGGTACGATGCAGGAGTTCCTCATCGACCATCTGGATTTAGAACAAGAAATTTTACTTGTCAGCATAAAAAAGGCAGATGAGATTAAACGGGCAAAATTTTTAAGCCAGCTTGAGGTTTTAGAAGAAACTGACCAATTGCATGAATTTGTGTTTGATGGAACGATAACTGGTTTTGATAGAAGAACTAGAAGAATTTTCGTTCGTGTAAATGGTGTTGATTGCACTATGTACCCAGACGATTACAGCTGGGAGCGGGGAAGACGTATTGAAGAACAAATTCACCGCGGAGAAAATATCAAAGTAAAGATTATTCGATTTAACAAAGAGCGCAATACCATACGTGTCAGCCGTCGTCATACAATGGAAGATCCATATGAAAAACTAGAATCGTTACAATCCAGAAATGCAATCGCTGGTAAAGTTTCAGGTGTAGACGCTGTTCACGGCATCTTCATTCAACTGGATGTTGGATTAGAAGTAAAAGGCGTTAAACCTAATTATCTGGAGGAGCCAGTGGTCGGAGATGTGGTAAGCTGCGCCATTCGAAGCATCGATAAAGAGAATCGGAGAGCCAAAGTTGTCATTACTGGATATCCAAGGGGTAAAAAGAAACGCAGGGACGTTGGAGCGTTCTTGTTTGAATAATGGAAGCTCTTATTCAAGACCAGCCTAACCCAGGAGTAACACAGGAGTATCCATTACTCACAACAAAGAAAGGTGAAGTGCCTTTATGGGATCACCCCTTCCTTAAAGGCACTAAGGTCTTGCCGAAGAAATACTACCCTTACACTAATTTAGAAAGTGTTGTAGAACATTTTACGAGGGGTAGGTTAGACGAGAAGGATTTCACACTCTTAAAAGTTCTTGGTGATGCCATTTGTGCAAACGAAAACCAATTACGAAGGTACCTATTGCCTATTATGAGTTCTTCTCAAACATCTTTAAGGCTAGACCGCTTGCGCCGAAATGGGTTTGTTGAACGCTGGAAAATACGAATTCACGGAGAAGAGGATGCAGTAAAACCACCCGCTCCCTTTACTTTGGGAATGGCCGGATTTAAGCTTTTAAAGCACTATTATAATTCTGATTTCTTTATGGACGCGAATCGTTGGGATTCTTTAGGTGTTGGTGGAATCAAACGATATGTATCCATGAATGAACTTCGCTGTTTAATGGCGGAAATGAACATCTTAAAAAAATGGAAGTGGAATCCGATAATTGCCACTCACCATCAAAATAACCGACCATTAGGAGCGGGAATCATAGAGTTTCCCCAGGGTCAAATGAATTTCCTTATTGATCGAGTTCAAGGGACTCAAAACTATATTGGGTATTTCAAGGAAAGACTATTCAATTGGAAAAACATTTATGAACACTATGGAAGAATTCCGGTAAGTGAGTTTCCTGATAATACTTCCTATATCATAATATTTGCTTCCACCCTTAGCATTGCGAATCATATACATCAAGAACTAATGCTGGATACCTTCCCATTTAATATATGGGTATGTGTCGAAGAGGATGTTCTTGAAAGTGGATTTAATACTTCTTTTTACATTCCGAACAAGCAAGACCTAAAACGAATTAGACTTGATTTTTAAGGAGGTGGAGAAAATTAACGAGGAGCTTTTAGAAGAAACTTACACTCTTGTTACAGCCTTATTTCATCACTGTCTCGATACGTATATGCACTCATTCAGGGTAGGGGATGAATTATATGCTTTCTCCAACTTCTTAGGATTTAGTAATGCTCAAGACATTTTTGTGCTGGGGCTTCTTCATGACATTGGTAAGCTTAAAATCCCTTACTCCTTGCTGAATAAAACTACACCTTTGACTGAAAGTGAATTTGCAGAGATAAGAAACCATGCCGACTACGGTAAAAAAATACTTTATAAGCTTGATGTCTTTCCTCCAGATTATACAATGTGTATTAAATATCATCATGAAAACTTTGATGGCAGCGGGTATTTTGGAATTGCGGGCAAAGAGATTCCACTTCTTGCTCGGATGATAAGAGTCATAGACAGTTACGATACTATGCTAAATGGAAGAATTTATCAGCATACTAAATGTCATGATGTAGTAGTTCACGAATTGTTATCTAATAAGGGGATACTATACGATCCAGATATAGTTGATCGATTTATACAATTTCTTTCAAAGCGATTTACACTGCAAGCTACTCGAATATAATGGTTGAATTTAGCAAATCGGGATGATACAATGGGATTACAACAATGCAGTTGCTTTATAGCCTTGAAGCAACAGCCTTTCTTAAAGTTTTTTAGTGTGGGCCTTCTAAGAGATTAGGAGGCCTGAAAAAAACTATAATAAAACGGGAAAAACCCGAAACCTAATTTCCAATCAATACTACATGGTATTGTTGGTGATTACGTTTCGGGTTTTTTGTTTTTTCCAGGAGTGATTTTAAATGCCTAGAAAAGTGCTTATTGCTGTAGGGGATAAATCGTATACAGACATATTGATTAATACGTTTCAGCAACATACAGAGGATTTCACCTTATCCTCCCAAGAAGTGCTGCATAGACGTTTCCTTCAAGAAATTGTTGAAATTGAAACCCCAGAAATATTAATTATGCACGATTATTACCTTGAAAGTGATTATAACCGACAGGAATTGAAAGACAAAGAGCTCATATTATTCCTTAAAGACATGCGGATACAGTTTGAAGACTCTTTACGTATCGTTTATTTATGTGAAAGGCCAAAAGGGGATCCAATCCTTTCAACAATAGTCAGTTTAGGGATTATGGATATTTTCAATACAAATTCATTTGATTTGAGTGTGTTTGTTGAACAGCTAAAAGCCAAACCACAATTCTCTAAAGTTGCTAAGTTCCTTTCATCAGAAATCTTTTCAGATACCTCTAAAGTCAAAGAAGTTGAGCACCGCTCCAGTGAGGAAGAAATAAACGAAAATGAAAGTAAAGCTGATGAAAACCACAACCATGAAAAGCAAAAGCAAGTCGTCCAAAAGGTAATTGAAAAGAAAGTCGTTCAAAAAGTCGTTAACAAAACCACTATCAAGAGGGACTACACTTTTCATGTACATAACCATAACGAAAAGATTGTAGGTATTCCTGTAAAAAAGAAATTAGTGATGATTGGTAGCCCGATTGAACGAAGTGGCAGCACATTTATTTCACATCTTTTGGCAAGGTGCTTAGCGAAAATGGGCGTTTCCACTACCTATGTAGAATCTCCATTCTCTAAATCGTATACATATGATCGATTTTTCGGGCATTTATATTCGGATGAGTACAAAAGTAAATTCTATCAATTCAGCAAGTACATAGATCCAAAGATTAAAAGCATATATGACTGGAGCAAATCAGAAGTAGATATTATTTGCAAACACCCCACTAAAGAGCCGCTTTATCAGGAGGAGGACGTTTCATTTGATGCACTTATCAAAGTATTGTTCTCTTCTAACTCGACAGTAACCATAATGGATGTTGGTACTGACTGGCAATACGAACTCTATCAAGATGTATTTGACATTGCTGATCATGCTTACTTCATTCTTGAACCTGATATTCCTTTTATCCAGCATTTTGAGGAATCAAGTGAAAAATCAATTGAGTTTCTACAAAAGCAGCTTCAGTCTGATAAATCTTCATTGGTAGGAAATCGATTTGATAAAGCTCTAATGAAAAACGAATTGCTTAAGGATCTTTACCTGGAGAAAATGATAACCCATTTACCTTCTTTTCCAGTAACAGATGTGTTTCAAGCACAGTTCCAGGGATTATTCTTGAATGATACAAAAGATTACGAAAAACAATTGGAATCAAGTTTGCGGCCGCTTTTGGAAGATATCCTTCCTGGTGATTTTCTTAAGAAACAAAAGAAAGCTTCTGGAGTATTTAAGGGGCTCTTTAATAAGAAGATTAGTGTTGAAAAAGCGGAATCCAAAGGAGAGGAGACAACTGTATGAAGCCGGGAGTCAAAATAGCTTTAGGAATATTCACTTCCGTGGCTACTGCAGGATTTATTTTTGTATACGATTTTTATATAAAAGATCGTATTTATTCAGCAGAAGTAGTCGTTGTGAAAGCTGGGGAAGAAATTCTTAAGTCTGAAAGTATAACCAAAAATAAGTTAGCTATAGAAAGAAGGCCAAAAGAGGCACTAATTGACGATGTGGTACTTGCACAAGATATGGACCAAATAGTGGGGCAGGACTCATCCGTCAATATCGTAGGAAACTCAATGATATCAACTAAAATGATTGATTTTGAACAATTGATTCCCGATGAAACCGAAGGAGAAGCTATTCGCCCTATTACAAAGGAAATGATTTATGCTCAACCAGGTTCATTGCGAAGGAAAGACTCTATTGATATATATCTTGTCAATCAGGATGGAACAACGAATCTTATTACCAACGGTTCTCCCGAAGTTACCTCTGAAACAAAGGAAGAAACAGATTCAAAAGAGGCAGAGTCTAAAGAAAAAGTTGAAATCAATACTTCAGTCAACACTAAGCCATTCCTTAAAGATGTAAGAGTGGTGTACGTAAAGGATTCCGGCAATAAAGAAGTCGTATCTGCTGCTGAAGGTAACAAAGGCGATAAACGCTTAGATGCTACCTCTACCATCAGTGATCTGGAAGTGATATTAAATGAAGAGGACTTTACAAAATTAATGGGTGAGGTACTTGGTAAGGGAGCCCGCTTATATATTACTTACCATTAAAGGAGAGTATTATCCCATGAATCTATTAGTGATATCAAAAAACTCTATCTATAAAGAACGGTTTGAAAAACATGAGGAAATCACGACAGTACTTATAATTGACGAAGCAACAAAAACAAATGTTGAAATCAATGCCATTTTATTAGATGGTGAGAGTTTTGATTTAGATAGTTTACAACAAGTTAGAGATCTTTTTCCGGAGAGTTTAGTCTTTTATAAACCGCTTGGAGTAAACAGCGATATTATCATGCGAAATATTACCCGCTTATGTGCTGCCTATAAGGTCAAGGTCTTAAGTGAATATTCAACAGTGGATCAAGTTGTAGATGAAATTATTAATCAGATTACAAACAAAGATGATTACCTTTCAAAAAGACTTGTCAGTTTTTTCGGTACCCATAGCGGGGCGGGTGTTTCAACTACTACCCTAAATCTTGCCCGGTCACTCTCGAATAAGATAGAAGAGAAAGTCCTGGTCCTAAGTTTAAACAGCTGGGATCCATCTGATTATTTTTATCACTATAACGGAAATTATTTAAATGACTTAAAAGTTGACCTGAAGACCCAAAACTTAACACCAGCAAGGCTTTCAGAAGCGGTTTCACATCAAAATGGGTTTTATCACCTTGCAGGAAACCGGGATATTAAGATGCAACGGTTTTACCAACCACATGAAATTGAACATCTTATTAAAGTCGCTCAGCAACTATTCGATGTGATTTTAATCGATGCCGGTACTCATTTTGATACCGCTCCAACGGTTCAATCCTATATATCTAGCAATTTACGCTTTTTGGTAACAAACCAAGAAGAAAAAGGTTATAGAGGTTACTTCCCTTACGTTTTCCAACAACTTATTGAGCCTACTGGTGGTGTGTCAGACGACTTTATGTTGATTATTAATCGTTTTCAACCGGCCAACATGCTAATTAATGAAAAGGCATTAGAAGAAGAGCTCGGAATGACCAAGGTAGCCACACTGCCTGATATGGGTGACCTAGGAGCGATGGCCGCATATCAAAAGAGGCTCCTATATGATGTATCGGATTCTTATTATACAAAAAACTTAGACCTGCTATCGAATTTAATTATTTCTGAATGTAGGCTAACCGAAAAAGAGCAGCTTATAGAAGAACGGAATGAGAAAAAGAGATTCTTTTCTTTCTTGAAATAGGAGGTGGTTATCGTTGAAGCAAATTAAAATGGAATTGGGAGTCGAAAAAGAATTTAGTTCTTCTGATTGGTTGGCAGAGACCGTTCAAAAAAAAGGGTTAAAAGTAAATTACATTACAACCTTTGCGAGAAAGAGGTCCTTTAAAGATATCTGCCAAAAGGTCCGGGAGCAATTAAATGACATTATTGTAGATGGATCCATTTCAGAACCTAACAGAGAAAAAGGAAAAGACCTCGATGAAGTACACTACAATGAAAATATTTGGTTGGAACGTCAGCATAAAGCAGTAATTGGTGATGCACAAGCAATGTCTTACTTTATTACGAAGATCAATGAGGTTTTACAAACAGAGAATATTACCACTAATGAGTATCCTCGCTTTTATGATTCCCTTGCTGAAGCTATCTTTCATGAAGTATGGGGAGTCAGTATCCTTCACAAATGGGACAAGCTTCCGAATAGTGAAGCAGCCGTCATACGTGGAAAAGAACTTTGGCTTGATATTGATGGTCAATTTACAAAACAAATAGAGGAATTTGAAAATGTAGAGGCTGTCGAACGAATAAAAAGGGCTTTTACTATGAGGGTCAAAGATGCGGTTATTAATGAACAAACACCGGAACTTGAAATAGAAAGAGAAGACGGAAGCCGTATCACTATGATCCAAAAACCAAGAGGGAAAGAAAATTACATCATGTTCCGCCGCTTTGTTGTAAAAAATATGAGCCTTGAGGAACAAGCTAATTTAGGAACTATTCTTGTAGATGATATTCCCTTGTTTCGTGCATTATCCAGGGTAATGGCTAACACCATTTTTGCCGGCCGTGTCCGGTCCGCTAAGTCGACTTTTATGAAATCTATGTTGAGAGAACGGGATTCCAGCTATGTTGCTGCTGTTATGGAGAAGCACTTTGAGTTGGATTTATCCAAACAATTTAAAGACCGGCTTATCTTTGAAATACAAGCCAAAGAAGGCGATCTCCATCATGCTGTCCCAAGACTGCTAAGAATGGAGCACGACTATATCATAGTTGGAGAAATACGAAGTCTTGAAACTGAAGGCTATCTCCAAGCTTGTGAACGTGGGGAAAGGGGAGCATTTTCAACCTATCACCTTACATCTGTAGAAAATGTGGCACCGCAGATTACCCGACATATCTTAGACGAGTTTCCTAATCGGAACTTTGAAAATGAATTGGAACGAGTAGCGCGTAATATTGACATTATTGTAACCATGAGCGCGGATCGAGATAGGAGAAGAAAGCGAGTTATTGGAGTCACCGAAATCATATGGGATGAAGATAAAAGGGCTCACCGAACACAAGATTTAGTCAGGTACAGTCCAGTAACAGATAAATATTACTATTCTTCTAATATCACAAAAGATTTATTAACTCTTATGGCAGCTGAAAGTCTAGAAGATACAAAAATTCTCATTAAGCATTTAAAAGATAAAGAAAGACAATCACCAATGAAGGATTACTTAAAAATAAAGGATCAAATTATCGATACCCTCTTGGGAGAGAATCTAGATGGATAGCATCTTACACTGGGTATGGCAAATTGGCGTAAATTACTTTCTATATGCAATTCTTCTCTGCCTGTCATTATGGACTGCTAAAACAATTATGCTGTCATCAATAAAAACGAAGGTAAATGAGTGGAATTACAAATATAGGATCCGGAAGGTCAAAACGAAAGCTGTTTTGTCTAGGAGTCACGAATACAAAAATCCCCTATTAAAGCATCTTAACCTATTAATAAAAACGACTAGTGAAGAAAGGAATGAAAACAGTGTAGAAATTTTCCTTATTCTTTCAATACTGTTAGGGGTCTTATCAGGAGTTTTTATCCTATTCGTTTTTGGAGATATTTTTGTATCTGTGACGTTTGGCTTTCTATTACTTTTAATCCCTTATTTATTCTTAAGGTTAAAACTTAATAAGATACGTTATCTCATGAGTTTGGAATTTCTGAACATAGTTCAAAAGCTTACTCAAAATTACAATGCAATGCATAACGATATGTATCATGCTTTATCTGAAACTCAAAAAGATATCAGGAGTCCAGAATTAAGGAAAGTAATCGTTAAGTTAATTTCTGATCTCCAGGTCTCAAGGAATGAGTATGAACTCCGTGAAAGTGTTCAGGTATTTACTTATACAGCAGGGACAAACTGGTCGAAACGTCTAGGAAGTATTATCTTAAAGGCTTACCTCTATAACGAAAAGGTTCTTAATGCCTTAATGGTATTAACAAAGCAGATGGAAGAAACGGAAGAAATGTTAGAAGAAGAAAAATCTCAAACAATGGATTCTGTATACAACGGATACTTAACCATTCCGGTTTTTATTGGGTCGCTTATCCTTGGGTACTACTCTTCTGGTGCTCAGGATTGGTGGAAACTGCAGTTTGGTAGCCAATGGACCATCCTATTATTTTCAGTTTGTTTATTAGGCGTTGTTTTCTCAATTATTATTTCGGCATTCCTGAAAAGGCCCAAAAATGACTTATAAGAGGAGCGTAACCCCTTGGCTGAGACTATTTTCTTTAAATATCTTCCATATGTAATGTATACACTCTCTCTTCTTTTATCATGTTTAGCCGGTGTGTTGGTTTATACAGGATTAAGTTCACAAGCAGAAAGAGTACAAACCCGAATCCGTTTCAGAAATAGCTTAATAAAGAATAAAGAGAAGCTTGTTTCTAGTTCAAAAGAAACTAAAGCAGAGGAATGGCTAAAGCTTGCTCAGTATCCTTTGGGCATTACTGGTTTAAAATACTATCTTGTTACTTTTGGGTTCATCCTTTTCCTAACTATATACTACGTAATTCTTCCGATTTTCATTAATGGAGGAGCACAGAAATTAACAATGGTAGCAGCTGTTATCATCTTATTACTTGCTCTCCTGGCTGCACCAAGCAACCCATATTCTTTGTTTGTTTATTTGATGAAGAGAGTTATCGAATACCACCAAGCAAAAAAGCACGCGGAAGTTTTTATGTTATATGACTTACTAATTAACGAGATTGAAATGATGAACATCAGCAGGATCAATACCTATAATATATTGCGAAATATTAAACCCTACTTCGTTGTTTTGGACAAGCCACTCACAAAACTTCTAACTGCCTGGAGTAACGATGAAGGACCAAAAGCGGCTTTAGAGCAGTTTGAAAAAGAGCTTAATTCAAAAGAATCCCAGGCGTTAATAGGTGTTATAAAAAGTTTAGATGACTTAGACAGAAAAACCGCTTTGGGACATTTACGCGGAATGCATAATATGTTTGTTCGTTCGCAAATTGAAAATTATAGAAGGAAGAGAAAAATCACTACTGATTTATTAGGAATTCCTATTAAGATAACTCACTTTTTGATAATCCTGAACTTCCTTGTGGTCATCGTAACAATGGTATCAGTTATATTGAAATCTTCCAGAATGTAATAATTCTACATTCCTTTAAGGAGGTGATGTCGATAAATACTTCACTAAGCACATTTATGAAAATTGCCATCACTGCAGTTGTAATCAGTGCCTTTATTTTTGGAGCTATGTTTACAGATATGGGCAGCATTTCAGATTCCATTGCTGATTACATAACAAATAGTGGATAGGGTGAAAACGTGTGAATAAATCATTAGCCACTTTTATGTTAATGGCATCTATCGTCATAATTATCACTGGACTTCTCTTTGGAGTTGCCTATGATTCTTTAAAGCAAAAAAATAATCATCATGAACAAATGTTAAATACTGAGCACCAAATAAAATTTAAATAAATTATTTATTATTGGAGGAATTTAACCATGAATCAAACATTATCTACATTCTTAAAAATTGCAGTAACAGTAGTATCGATTAGCGCATTTCTATTCTTTATTGGATACAACATGATCAGCTCAGAATCTACAGAATATCAAACTGAAATTACTGGTATTAGTAACAACCTGCCATCTGATGGTAATTAATTTTTAAATGAGGGGGAGGCATCATAGCTTCCCCCTTACTAAGGAGGATTCTTAAATGTCAAAGACATTAGGAGAATGGATGACCCTTTTTATTGTCATAAATATTATGTTTGCTCCGATTCTGGCTTATCTTGATAGTCTACATAGAGAAGCTGTAGAAGTAGTTCTCACCGAGGGAGCAAAGAAAGCATCGATAGAAGGCAGATTCACTCCCGCTATTATTGATGAGATGAAAGACACTTTAGTAGATAGGTATAACTTTGATGAATCAAAAATTAAGGTAACAGCCACACAATCATTAACACCCCGTAACCAATATATAGAAGCAAGTATTGAAGCCCCAAGAAGTTTCATTTTTATTCTAGATATTTTTAATCAAGGTCCGGGTACTTTTAAAAAGGAAACCAAAATCTTAAGTGAATATATTAATTAGGAGTTATTTGTATGGCTACTACCCTTAGAACCATTCTATTTATTCTCTTATTCGCATTCATAACGCAAATTCAATTTAATCTTGATGCTGATAAAACAGCTACAAGGCAATTAAAAAATGCTTTGGAGTTAGCTGTTCACGACGCTGCCTTAGCTGTTAATCCTGAACAGTTGGGAAATGGACGAATTGTTTTTGATCAGGATAAGGCCATAGATAAGCTTAAAGCCAGTTTAGAAAAAAATTTAGATATTAAAAGTGGTTCCGGATTTGTTTATACACCAAATAAAAGTTCTTTTTATAAGAATGATATATTTCTTTTGCATCTTGAATTTATAGATGATAGTTATCCAAGGACCTATCCTTTTACTTACGTTAATGACCAATTCAAGATTATGGAAACTGTTGATGGTCCTAGTGTCATAGCAGTTATTAGTACTGAAAGCCCCCGCTGGTTTGTCGGAGATTCGAGCTTTATAAGGCAGGCAGCGGTTTATGAATATAAAAAATAAATAATGGCTCTTATTTAATTGACCCATAATACCCATATGTATTATGATTAAATTAATATATGGCTAACGGGAAAAACCCGAATGAATGATTGAACTTATTCAATTGTTTGTTCGGGTTTTTTTGTATTCATATTTAACCAATGTTTGAAAAGTCTTCCAAAATTTAATATAATAGTCTCAGATGTTAGCTTTTACTATTTTATTGCATCTCCTACTTTGGAGTTAGCGGATTCACAAAAAGAGCGGTTCTTTGGGACTTAAGAGTTACAAGGCTTATAGTATTTATTTACTATTGCCTAAAAACCTCTACCAAGGAGCCGTTTTTGTTTTGTGAAAAAAAATATAGGGGGAAGAACACATGTTGAGACAAAAGAATGCAACAAAAATCGAGGAAAATTCTAGAGAAAGAAGGGGAAGACGAATGAGGAAATTTATGAAGGCAACGTTAGCGACACTATTAGCTGCAAATATAGGAGGGATCTTTCAAAGTAATTCCGTAGAAGCAAGTTCAAAGGCCAGCTGCAGTATGACAATTCAATCGGATATTCATACAGAAAACAACTGGGCAAATGCAACCGGTCCCTGCAATGGGTTGGTTAACGGCTTTTATTCTGCAAGCGCTAATAACTTTCATGTTGTTGGCCACGTTACTACTGAAGTAACAAGAAGCGGTCAAAAGTTCACAATATCTATCTTCGAGGAGCCTTTTCAAGCGGAACTAACTGTAACAACTATCTTGAAGGCGAAACCGAAACCAGAGCCTAAGCCCGAGCCAAAACCAGAACCTAAACCAGAACCGAAGCCTCAGCCTAAGCCTAAGCCTGAGCCAAAACCACAACCAAAGCCAGAACCGAAACCTCAGCCTAAACCTGAGCCTAAGCCACAGCCTAAGCCAGAGTCAAAACCGACAACGAAGCCGGTGTCTAAACCTACAGAAACTCAAAGTCAAACAAATAAGACATCAACTTCATCTAATAGTAGCGGTGGAAGCAGTAAAAACACTTCAACAAATACCACAACAACATCAAAGGCAAAAGGCAATGAGGAAAATTCTAAATCAGTCACTGAAAAACAAGTAAAAGAGGTGGCGAGTGCATCAACTAAACCTTCTGGAGATAAAGAAAGCTCCAATGATGAAGCAGCAAAAGAAAAAGACGATAGCAAATCTGAAGATGAAAAGTCATCTGAAGATACTATAAATCAAGATGAGGATAACGGTGGTGATGGAGAAGAAAAATCAATTCAAACAGAAGAAAAAATTAATAGTCAATCTGCTTTAAAAGATGTTTCTAGTGATAGCAACCAAAATTCTAGTAACAATAAAATTTGGGTTGGCTTTTCCTTATTAATCTTAATGGCGATTGGAGGAGTTATTTGGTTTTTCAAATTTAGAAAGGTGAGATAGATTTGAATCGTATCAAATTCAAATTAATAGCATTTCTATTCTTTTTACTTGTAGGGGGAAGTATTTTCTTCTTCCCCTCTGCAAGTTCCGCTGAATATTCTCCATTTGATGTTCCAAGTACAGTAAGAAGTGGGTGGAATAAAACGCCTGGTGGGAAACATTACAAAGAGAACACCGGGAGAATGCTCATTTACGATGTATATTACAACAAATATATATCTGGCGGACAACGTATCGTTAACAAGAATTTTAACGGTACGGGAACACAACCTTATTTAGAATTTAGAGGCTGGTCAGTAATTTTTGGACATAAACGGCATTTAAGTTCTAATAACGAAACCTACATCGCAGCTCAAAAAGTTGCTGGTAGTGGAGCCGGGGCAATAAAAATATTTAGAGCACAGCAACGAGGATTATACGCTACCGAAGATCTTGAGTACAATAACCAAGGATCTGGTATCTATAACGAATGTTCCGCTTCAACAACGAATACTCCAAACTATGATTGTAATATGCGTTATGAAAGTGTAGGATTTGATGCTTATTTACCTCTTAATGAATTATTCCCTGACGACAGTAAAGATGCTGTTTGGTCCCTCTATCTAATAAAAAAGGTAGACTCTCATATTGTCTATACACCTCTAATAGTTCCTTTTGATTTTTCAAATAGAGATTTTAAATATGGGAGCATTTCTTTATCTAGCGGACAAAACACCAATAAACTGACGATGAATACCGATGAAGTTTTAAGGCGTTCCAAACCACGTGAAGCAGCTGCAAGTGTACGGGATGAGTTAGGGTCTGATCGTTACTTTACAAACAATACGACTTATACTCGTGTTGATTCGGAGGAATCTCAAACAGCTGTATGGTATGGAGTAAGGAGCCCTAAAGATAGCAATAAAACCAAATGGGCTGCCACTTCTTATTGGCGCTTTTCAGGAGATCAGGCCAGAATATCATATATTACTGAAAACGATCCACCTGAACATATTGCCGATAGTATCACTAATCATCGTTTTCGAGATGGCAGTAATCATTGGGTTCAACCTAATGATACGGTGACTGTAATGCTCCGCCAATACGATAAAGAATCAGGAAATAAAAATCAGTTCTTAAGAATGCTTGGAAGTGGGGTTGAGGTTCGAGCACGACATGATTTCTTTGATGCCACTAACCATAACTACCATTGGGTCAAAAGTAATCATTTAGTAATTGAAGCAGCAAAAAGGACTGAAAATACCAAGTATGGAAAAGTCGAATGGAGTGTCACTCCTAAAACACATGGCCATACATATGACGTCCAGTACCATTACACTGATAATGTGGGAAATGCTGTAGGATATGATACTGGCTCAGGAAATACCGGTCTTAAATTAAGTGTTGATGGCGTCGCTCCGACTAATATAACAAACAGTCTTACAGGGGCAAGATATATTAACGGAAATGATTACTGGGTAAGAGAAAATGAATCAGTAACCATTACATTAAGACAAAGGGACCCTCATTCCGGAAACAAATACCAATATCTTAGATTATTAGGAAGTGGGGTTGAGGTTAGATCTCGCCATGATTTCGCCGCTGCTTCAGATTATAACAACCATTGGATTAAAAGTAACCACCTTGTTATCGATGAAGCTAATAGGACCGAAAATACTGATTATGGTACTGTGAAATGGAATGTTACCCCAAAAACACATGGACATAATTACGATATCCAATATCACTATTTTGATAATGTAAACAATGGTAGAGGATACGATACCGGTGAAGGAGACACAGGTATGAATTTACGTGTTGATAGCGTTTCTCCTTCTCATATATCCCATAGCTTAACCGGTGCCAAATACGTTAACAATAATGTTTATTGGGTAAACTCTGATGATAAAGTCACAGTACAATTGATGCAACATGACGGTGATTCTGGAAATAAGCGACAATATTTACGTTTGGCAGGCAACAATATCGATGTGCGTTCCAGCCACTATTTTAGTGAAAGTACTAATCACCAGGACTCGTTCTTTAAAAGTTCACACGCAGTTATTGAAGCGGCTAACAGACAAGAACAAACAGCTTATGGAAAAGTGAATTGGACAGTGGTACCCAAAACACACGGCCACCTTTATGATATACAATATTATTATCAAGATAACGTCGACAATATTAGCAATGTTGTAATCGATGAATCGGCTAAAGGTTATCAATCTACAAATATGAAACTTGGCGTTGATGATGCAGGACCAGTTATTCAATACCGAAATAATGAAGATACAGCTGATTTTTCTAGTAGAGATTGGAGCAAGGAGAGCATTAAGGTTCGACTCAAATTTAACGATGCTCATTCTGGTTATAAAAGATCCCGATATGTCTGGACACAATCCTCTAGTACTCCAACTGAATCGCAGTGGTCTTCCTGGTCAACCAACTCAAATTATGTAGTAACGAAATCAGGAAAAGGGCAATGGTACCTTCATGTACAATCTGAAGATAATGTTGGTAACGTGTCCACTACGTATAAAGGTGCTTATAAGTTCAATAACCCTCCAGTAGCTGGGTTTAATACAGATAAAACAACCTATTATCGTGATGGAACCATTAAGGTTACTTCGACTGCCACTGACCCGGATGGAGACCCACTGACTTACCATTATGTGCTTGTAAAAGCAGATGGCACTAAGGTAACCAGTACTTCCGTTAATCCTTCTTTTACTGGATTGGATAAGCCTGGTACCTTTACTATTACTCAAACCGTAAAGGATCCTGAAGGGGCAACAGATAGCATTACAAAATCGGTAGAAGTCGTGAATAGACCGCCTACTGCAGGATTCAATACCGATAAAGCAAAATATTTTAACAATGAATCAATTAAAATTACATCTACTGCTTCTGATATTGATGGTGATAAATTAACATACGTTTATGAGTTAACGAAGCCTGATGGCAGTAAAGTTACTTCTTCCGCTGCTAATCCTACGTTTAATGGTTTGCAATTAATTGGTGTTTATACCATAGTACAAACTGTTAAAGATACCTATAACGCTACAGACACCATCACTAAAACAATCGAAGTGGTTAACAGACCTTCAACAATTACGTTGACGTATGACCCAACTGATCCTTATGAAGGAGATACAATTAATGTTTGCGTAAGGGTTCATGATGCAGATGGTCATAAAATGGATGTGAAAATCTATGTTACAGAAGAGGGGACATTTGAAAAGACAGTACTTACTAAAACAAAAGTAGTCTCCGATACCAAACATTGCTACAGCTTTGTTTCCAAACATAAGAAATATACATTCCGGGCAACCTCCGATGACGGATATGATGAGACTGAGGTTTCAACCTGGGTGAATGTAAAACCTCTAATTCTAAAAGGTTACGTCAAACACACCCCAGATTGGCAAAATAAACACCAGTCATTAGGTCACAAAGATAATCAGTTTTATAGCGGAGAAAAATTCTTGTTAGAAGCTGATGTTTCACCATATCCAGTCGAATATGTTAAAAGTACTTTAAAGGCATTACAGACCAATTCTGTTTCAATTAACAAAACGGTCAGCCTTAAGAAGGGAACTTCAATTCTATACAAAGGAGAGTTGTATGACCCTGCTTTTATAGAATACCCAACAAATATAAAGCCAGGGCCGGCTATCTTTGAATTTGAAGTAAAATATACCAACGGTGTTATTAAAAAAGATAGTGTACCAATTGATATTCTTGCAGATTCTTATAAAGCGTTTAAGCTTCATAGAAAGTATTAATCAATAAAGAAACTCCACAGCTACCGAATGTAGCAATGGAGTTTTTTCTTTTTATACATAATTTTTCTTTTCAAGTTTAGGCTTTGGTGTAACAATCAGAGGTGGGAGAATTTCATCGTCCTTAGCAGTTGTAATGTTCTCAGAATTATTTAGAATATCTATAGAGTAATTCGCTCCAGTTGAGCAGCCGCTCATTAGCAATCCGATAGTAATAGAAGAGGTTACAAGCAATTTTTTATTCATGGTGACACTCCTTTATTTGGTTAGGTTTGATTTATTAAGAAATTCTCTTGAATACGCAAAATATTTAGCAGCATTTTTATATTTTCCATTAGCATAATGGTGATCCCCCAGAAACAGACAGTAATTAGATAAGGAAAAATACTTTTTTTCCATTTCCAACGCGGGAATTACTTTAGAGAACAATAATTTCTGTAATTCTTCATATTTATCAAGCAATAATAGATTATAAAAGTTAAATTCTAAATAAAACTGATTTTTTAAGTCAGGGTGTTTAATCAACAATTCAAAGCCTTTTTGAACTAGCTGAAATGCCTCTTTATTGTTATTTCTTTTATGTAATTCCTTAACTAAAGAAAGGATAGTTTGAACGTGAACATAAGGGGTCAATTGATCTTCCTTACTTAAAATTTCTTGAAAAAGATCAATTGCTTTATCTATCTCTCCGATGACACCGTACAGAAACCCTAAATTATGCTGGATTGTTAAGTAAATATCTTTGTAATATATCTGGCCAGCTAAGTCTAAAGCGGTTTTATACTGAGAAATTGCTTCCTCCATATTATTATTCCTTCGATGAGTAATCCCTAATAAAACATGACAGTCCACACATCTCTTTAGAAGATAAAGCTCCTGGTAAATCTCTAGTGCTGATTGACAATATTTTAAACAAATAGCGGTTTTTTTCAATCTTGCGGCAGCGAGCGAGTAAGCATAGTATAGGTCAGCTATTTCTAAATTATTTAACGTAAACATCGTAACTAGGCTCACTGATTTTTCAAAAAAATATAATGATTTCTCTGCCTTTTGGGTGTGGTAGTAATAATAACCTAATGCTTTATAAAAGAAATATCTTAACTCAGATGGAAGCTGGGCTTCTTTTGAAAAAATTGATTGTATCAAATGGGGGAGTTCTTTAAACTGCTTTCTTTCCACAAAGTAGAAAATAGAAATAACTTCAAATCTCAAATTTAACGCTTCTGAAAAGTCCTTATTTAAAAGTTCCTTATAAACTTTCTCTGCATTTTGAATGTCCTTATTTAGCAGAAAGTTATAAAATCCTTGAATCTCTCTTTCTCCAAATTCATTGTTAAGAGTGCTATCCTCAATACCTAATTTCTTAATTAATAAATTTTTAATTTCTTCACTCGGGTAAATGACTCCGTTTTCTATCTTAGATAGATATGAAATCGAACAAATTCCCTTTGCTAGTTCATTTTGGTTTATTTTCTTTATTGTTCGTACATATTTAATCTGTTGGCCAAAGGTAAACTTCTCAAGCATTTCCTCCCCCCTTCCTATAACAAGTTATATGTATATTTTACTATCTTTAGTAATATATTGTAAGTTGTGTGTAGGGGAGTTTGTCGATGAACGGGTATGAAATTTACAGATAAAGCATCAATAAAAACAATATAGTTCAAGAAATTGAACTTTTATTAAAGAATTTCCTATTTTTTTAGTTGTTTTCCACTTTTATTGAATAACTAATTGAAATATCTAGGAAAATGCAGTAGGTATATTGATCGAGAACTGAAGTTTGATAAACAAATTAGAGGGTAAGTATCAGATATGCATAAAGTCCTAAAAAATTGTTGCAAGAAAATATTTACTCTAGAAAAGGATAAATGTATTATAAATTAGCCATTCTAGTTTAACATTTTATGCAATCACGAACTTGTGTTCGCTATTAAGAAAAGGAATTTTTTAGTATACTTTATTAAACAAAAGTATCTTAAATTTTATGGAACCTTATATTATTAGGGGGAATAATTAGCTTAAGATAAAGTAGAGTATCATCAGGTTTATCCTACTGATCATTTAAAAAACCAGATAAATCAATTGGAAAATAACCACTGATAGCAACTGATTTTAAATTTGTACTCTAATTTATTGTGAAAAAATACAATTAAACCTACATTCATCTTGTAAATTAAAACTAAGAAAATCTATAGTTAAAGGATGATAGAATTGAAACAAGAAGTCATTTTAAATGTACTATTTTATATAAAGAGAACAATTTTTAGAAATGAAGAAAATAATAACCTTATTGAACTCATTTATATAACAAAAGAGGAAAAAGAAATAAAGAACGGTATTTCTCTTACTACTCCTGAAATTTTGACATCTTATATTAATGAATTTAATGAACAAAATCTAACAGGGTTAAATTTGTCTTATGAGGAAGGGGTAGACCAACAAGTATACATTACAAAAGAAGAAGCTGAGTACTTACTGGAGATTTCTGCAGATGAACAAAAGTTTGTGGAAGCTTGTCATAACATTTTAAAAGCTTGAACTAGGATGGTGAGAAATGGTAAAATCAAACTATAGTTTTTATTGATTTTGTAATTTTATTGCAACCATATTTAGGTTAGCAGGTCCTTATATAAAACATATGCGTCCTTTGGGATGATCTAGAAAACACTATTTTTGTGTTTATTTTAGAACATTCTAAAGGGCGTTTTTTTGCGTTTTAGAGGGGGCCCATTAGAATCATTAAAACTATAAAGTAAAAACTTTATAGAAGGGTTGTGTTGTTAATGTTTAAAACAAAGGCTAATTTTTTCTGGCGAAATGGAGGAGATTGTTATGTTTAAGTTAACATGCTTTGCTCCGATTGAGCCTGAACAGTTAGGAAAAGCTTTAAAGAGTATCCACTTCAAACAGGTGAGAAATGGATTTGAATGGGCTATTGATGGTTCAACTTTTCGTATTGAGCCATTTGAAAACCAGCCTAGAACTTCGCTAAAAGGGTATCGAATTACATTTAATTGTGATTTATCTGGAGGGTTGTATTTATTTGATCTATCTTTAGGATGCCTCGGTGCATATGTAACAGGGATTGAATTTATACTTGAACATCCATCAATGTTCCATGCTAATTGGATGAAAGAGATGCGTAAAAGGCCATCATTTAAAATGATAGATGCGAGAGGGCTATTTTTCAAAGATGGAATTAACATTGTTCTAGTAAATGACTCAGTGACAATTAAAATTCATAGCAGAAAAAATAAAAAACTAATATTGGCGGATTGTATAAAACAGATTGATCTTATTCGGGAAGAACTGCAGCCGAATGATTTCAATCTGTTTTCGTTTCAAAGGGAGGATATCGCATAATGGTTGAGTTTTACACCAAAGATGCAACGCAGTTTATTGTTACTTCTGAAAAGATTTATCGAAATGGTGAAGTCGTAATTCAGGGCAATATTCATATTCATCATCTCATATTAAATGAGCCAGCGTGGATTGATGTTCAGCAAGGAGAAGATAAACCACCCATTTTTCTTAAACTTGATAAAGTATCTGCTGTATTACCTAGCCAGGAATTCTTTAACGGGGATAGGTGCCATCGGAATGCTTACCAGGTTTCCTTCTATGTTCATAAAACAGAGGGTTGGGTCATGGAAAAGGAAGTATTATCAGCTGTTAATGATATGCATGTACGCCAAATTTTAAAGGCTAAACATGGTAGAGACATTCGTTCAGTTTCTTCTGAGCTTTTATCTGATACTGAACTTTCAATTACTTATTAACCTGGAGGGGATTAAAAAATGGAGTCAATTATTTATAGAGTTTTACTAAGCGGCCATAAGTTTGCTAAGGATGTAATTGTGAACGAGGATAATTTGTGTAGCTTTCTTCATACAGTACGAAATTGTCCTTTAGTTGTAGTTATGGGACCTGAAAATACTATATCTCTACGCATAGAACATGGAAACATTATTGGAGATGAAAAGATCAAAAACCAACTGCAGGAGATTGAACATGCAGAACAAGCGGGAAACTGGAGACCTTTATCTCTGTATCAAATCTCTTACTATTGTATACTTCATGAAACCGTTTACTTATATGCAGAAAACCAGGAACAAGCCAAGAAAGATTTCTTAACTTGGTCAATTTTTGAACCAGAGGTCATTGTTTTAGTGGCTTAATCTTAGAACTCCATACTCCCTTTCTAGTGGGGAACTTATTCTCAGGTTCCCAATACTAGATTAGGGAACCTAATGAAGTGAAAGAAATGAGTAGAATACCAGCTGCAAGATTAATGGAAAAGTTCATTGAGGATGGACACTACCCAGAGTTTAAAAAAACTGAGGGGACGTATTCTGCCTCATCATTTCGATATCCATATACAAAATACGTTTTACCTTCGTCTTGGCGGTAATCCACCTTTAAAACATTATATGATTGTTTGATAATTTCAAAATTAAATTCCATCTAATCACCTCACCAATATATTTTCCCAAAAAATAGACAAAATCCATGATGAAATTAAATTGGCAGAGCAAAGAACTGAGAAGAGTTCCTTGGTTCTTTTTTACGTTCTTTAATTATACAGGGTTCAATTTGGCTTCTCTTTTGTTATTACCCAAGTACAAAATACCGATCATAAAAAAGTTTTGCCGAACGGTTGTGAAAAGGAACCGGCATGGCTCTTTATGATTACGTAACCAAAAAAATTAAGGAGTGTGGAACAAAATGGCATGTAAAGAAACGTATCCAGGTATCTGTTCAAGTGAAACAAGGGTGACCGTCTGCGGTTCATCTTACTCAGCAAGTGCTATCTCTGGCAGTGTCCGTGTGAATACCCCATGTACATTCAAATACACGATGACATTGCAACGATGGGATCATAATATCGGGCAGTGGTTTGATTCAGGATCACGCACCGGATACAGTAACGATGGGATCTCCCAAACATTCAATTTATCTAGGAACAATTTTGACTATCGCCTAAAAGTAGAGCCAAATGCGTCTGGGGCGCGCGTTTGCTATTCGCCAGTGTTTAGACACTAAACGCCTGCTATTCCCAGCTGTGTGACGACACGAGAATAAGAAAAGGAACCTCTCATGTGATTTTTTGCCTGGGAGGTTTTTTATATAAAAAAATCGTGTTAAGGGTTGTAAAATCTAGTGCCGAACGTTCTTTATCTACTAGGTAGGAAAAAAATAAGCATAAAGAGAGGATTTTTTATGAGTACAATCGATATTCCTTTATGGACTACTATTCTGGGCAACTTTGGATTCCCTATTGTGATTACGATCTACCTCTTTTTGAGGTTTGAGAGGAAACTGGAAAAGTTAGAAGAAGTCATACTGAAATTAGCGGAGGTCATAAACAAAAATTAGGATAAATGAAATCGTCTGCGTAAATTCTCCAAAATTATACAAAATTTTGGTACAATTTAAGAGAGGTAAAGCTAGTCAAATAGGAAAGACCTATTTTTTTTGGTCATCAATACGAACGTACGTTCCGAAAAGGAAGGTGGGCGTTTGAAAATGCGCAATTTATCGACGGATTTGACAGGGTATTTGAAGGCGAACGAAGATCAATTGAAAAACTCTATCATTCATTCATTTTTGGCCATTCCGGAAAATATGGAGCTATTAAAACAGGTAATTGAAGGCCCAAACGATCATTTAATCCATCAATTAGATGAATCGTTTAAGGAATTTTACTTTCGGATCAGGTTTACTAGCTATCTATCTAAGACCATTCATTTTCACTCCATCAACTTTGATAAGAGGCATAGACAAAATACTGATAGGTTTAGATTGATCTTGGATAAACCTTTGAGCAGCGAAACAGAAACATCACTCCTCGATGTGCTGGCGACAACAGAGTTCAAGAACGAACTTAGTGAGATTGAGATGTCATTCGGGATCGAGGACCAGCTTACGAATTATTGGCTATACGAGGGGTATCGGCAATTGACGGAAAATCAGCGCCAAATTATAAGTTTGGCCTATCTTCATGGTTTGACCGACTCAGAGATAGCCCATAAATTAAATCGATCCCAGCAGGCAGTTTCAAAAAGTCATGCGAGGGCTTTGAAGAAAATGAGAGATTTTCTCGAAACGGCAAGTAAGAGGGAGGAACATAGATGAGAGATAGTTTATATACGCTTGTAAAACGATCCAAGACGGATGTTCAATCAATGAATAGGGTTATCGAGATGTTTTCCCCGAAAATTCTATCTTCCCTGAACCAAACCAACCATCAGGATAGGGAAGATTTATCGCAAGAGATCAAAATGAAATTGTTACTTTGTATAAAAAATTTTGATGTGGAAAACACTCCAGGCTATTTTCAAATGATGGAGCAACTCAAAGAACGAGACGTTGCGCAGCGATGAATCATACATGAGATTTGGGGGACGGGAAAAAAATTGTGTAAACGGGTTGTATTTAACCATGTGAGTCTTTCTCTATTAAGTAGCTATTCATAGGAACGTGGGGAACGCTTCCCCGAAGTTCCTATGAGTAAGTACAAACTAAAACGAAGGAGTGTTTGGATATGGATTTAATGGTCTTAATGGTTCAAGAATGGGTCAACAGCACATATGGAGGACGAAACGGTTATGTGCCAGCTCCGGAAAACGGAAAAACAGGGTGGTCAACGGTATATGCCCTCACGCGTGCCCTGCAGATTGAATTGGGGATTGGAACCCCGGCCGACAATTTTGGACCTGGTACAAGTTCCGCTTATAAGGCTTGGGGTGAAATGGAATTTGGGAAAGTACCCGAAACGACGAAAGGGAAAAATATCGTTCAAATCCTACAAGGGGCTTGTTATTGCAAAGGTTATGATCCAGGCCGCTTCCATGGAATTTTTGATGAGAACTTAAAGAATGCCGTGATTCGACTGCAAACCGATGCGGGATTGCCCGTTCGTAACGGAAAAGTATATGATTACGTGTTTAAAGCGTTCCTGACCATGGATGCCTATGTTCTGACAATCGGCGGCGATCCTAGAATTCGGCAAATGCAGCAGGAATTGAATAACAAATATTATACAACATCCGGCGTGCAGCCATGTGACGGCCATTATCAAAGAGGAACGAATAGAGCGTTGATCTATGGCATTCAAACAGAAGAAGGGATTGAGCCAAGCCTTCAAACAGGCAGCGTGGGCCCGACGACCAGGGACCGATTGCCGACATTAAGTTTAGGTAGCAGTGGCAACTTTGTTAAGTTGCTCCAATATGCCCTCTATGTGAACGGGTTTGACCCTGGAGCCTTTAGCGGGATTTACGACAGTGCCGTCAGACAAGCCGTACTGAGTTTTCAAAGTTTTTGCATGTTGCCTGCTGATGGTGTCACTGGAAAGCAAACATGGCTTTCCGCTTTAGTGAGTACCGGGGATTCAACTAGAAAAGGGACGGCTTGTGATTGTGTAACCATGATTACCCCTGCGCGGGCTCAAGCACTGAAAGCGGCAGGGTATCAGACAGTGGGGCGTTACTTAACGAATGTGCCTAATTCCTCGTTGAATAAAAAAATTCAACCTGGTGAGCTGCAGAACATCTTCAACGCTGGATTGACTGTCTTCCCAATCTATCAGACAATCGGGAGTTATTTGGACTATTTCAGTCTTGAACAAGGTCGCATTGACGCTCAGGCGGCGTTGAATGCCGCCAGGGAGTATGGCTTCTTGAAGGGTACAACCATTTATTTTGCTGTGGATTTTGACGTCCTTGGTCACGAAATAACAGAGAATATCATTCCTTATTTTATTGGGGTGAACGAGAGAATGAGTAATCTTGGGGGTATTTATAAAATCGGGGTTTACGGGCCAAGAGCGGTTTGTATCCGAGTTTCTGCGCAAGGGTTGGCCACAACAAGTTTTGTGAGCGGCATGTCCACTGGATATAGTGGTAACCTTGGTTACCCTCTCCCTGGGAACTGGGCTTTTGACCAAATTTCCACTATTTCGATCGGTTCTGGTACTGGCCAAATCGAAATTGACAACAATATCAAGTCTGGCAGATACAATGGGGAAAGCAAAGTAGACCCTCAAGCTCAATACCCTGACAATCCAGACATGTCGAACCACGTATTCTTTGATTTAGTGGATAAAATCTATGATATTGCGTTTGATCACACGGGTGGGGATATTCCAGAGGCAAATATACTCGTATGCCAATATCTGAGAGGAAAGCGTTATTTTGGATCTCTTTGGAATATGGCAGCTGGTTTTTTGGATGACGAATTTATGGCTAAGGTAGATAGTCAATTATATAACCCAACCATTAATGAAATCTACGATCCAAAATTTAAGGTCGATATAGGTGTTTATCATTTAGCAGCCACCCTGAATAGTGTTTTACATCATGGAACGATCAATAAGGCCATTGTGGATTTTGCTGGTTGGGCCGGGGATTTGGTTGACGCTGCTGGGACATCTGCGGTTGCAGAGGGTTTCGACTCAGCTTATGACGCAGCATTACACC
Organism: Cytobacillus sp. FSL R5-0377; assembly: GCF_038004385.1. NCBI lineage: Bacteria > Bacillati > Bacillota > Bacilli > Caryophanales > Bacillaceae > Cytobacillus > Cytobacillus sp. FSL R5-0377. The sequence goes on along the minus strand of NZ_JBBORA010000002.1, from coordinate 53,704 downwards.
TAATTGGGCATCTCGATGAAACCAAGAGTAGGTTTTCAATGACCGATTTTATAGGGGATGTGGATGCGGTGAACATCGGAAATATGCTACTCAATATCCCACAACCAATAAATAGTTTATTGCGACATTACTATGAAGATAGATATAAAGTACGGTTCAGTCTGTTCTTTGAAAGCCGATTCTCGGGAGACCCTAATTTAGTGCAATCTCAAAGCACGTACGTACTGACATCGGATGAGGCGGGTATGTTGGAGATTCGAAGGCTTTTCATGTTTGCATTCGAAACTCCTGGTTATTCGATTGAGCAAGGAGAAGAAGTCGCCAGGGCCTTCAAGGACATCCTTGTTCGGCTATCAAACGAAGAATAGAGTTCTCGAATCAAAAAGGCTAACCACCATATGGCGGTTAGCCTTTCTTCTTTGAATTTGGCGTCGAGTTAATCGTTTTGGTATTGCAATTCAATCGTTTTAAACTGATGCTTATAATTAAAAGCATAATGGACGATTAATGTATTGGGTGACTCCCATTCCAATTCATAGGTCCCTTCCGAAAATGGTTTGTATTCCCGATCGACATCGAGCCTGGTCTTGGTCAAAGCGGTCATGAATAAGCCTGTATTGGAAATCTGGTAAAGTTTGACATACCCTTTTTCGATCACCACAAATTTTTCGCTTTGATCGGGTGAGGAGAACGTGGTGTATTTGGTTTCCATGAGCAGATTCGGTGCGCTAGTCACTAAGATGAAAAAGATCCCAACCCCTATCGCCAACCATTTCATCCCTTTATCCGTTAACATATATACAGCTGAAATGACGGCTGCAATAATGAGCAAGGCGCTTATGGTATGATGCCCGATGCCTTTGGATGGCGGCCCTAGTTGAAAGTAAATACCCTTTGTATCCATCACCAATTGTATGAGCAGAAGGAATAAGCTGACACCAAGGCCAATGATGGCCATCTTATTACGTTTGATCATTAGATTTAACCCTCCCTTACCTTTGAGAACCTATCGCACAAAGTATATCATAATTAAGATCAATACATTGCGAGAACTCTTGTAGATGGTTGGAAAGACGAATATAATGGATATGTGAAATATTAGAAGATTGCCATCATCCATTTTAGAAGAATGCGGGTCATGGTTTCTGTTAAAGGGAGGACTGTTTTATTGAAAATCATTAAAATCGGATTGGTCGGTATGTTGGCAGCCGGATTGTTGACGGCATGTAATGGAAATGACGCTAAATCGGTTACGAAAACGGACGATCAGCCAGCCGCGGTTGAAAATGATACGGTTGAATTTTCTCCGGAAGCAAAAGAATGGATTGCTGAAATGGCGGCGGAGTTCAATCGGGCACCGGAGGAAAGTTTTGATGAATTAAAGCAAGAAGATGTTGGATTTGTTTATTATACAAAAGCCAATGAACTCTATGAAAATATGCAGCACTATATTGATGACAAAAATGAAAGTTTCGATGAGGACTTTGCCAACTTGCGAATGCTTGCAGCTGGAATAAGCCATGATCAATTTGAACGGACCGCCCATATCGATGATACGGGGAAAGAAAAGGACAACCTTGAAAATGCTGAGGATTGGAAACCCGTACCGGCAAGCATGGAGACGGCGTATCAATACATGGGACAATTACTCAACGATTTGGACGTTGCCATCAATAAGGGCGGCAAAGGGAATTCTTTTGGAGTGTCACACTTAACGAATGGCGACAAGGTGAATGAACTGGAGTCGTTTATAAAACAGGACAGCTGATAAAAAACACCTTTCTTTGGAGAGGTGTTTTCTTTTCGCCGATTAGTCGAATCACTATTTATCTTTGAAAATTACAAAAAACCGGACAGAGTTTCTGTACCGGTTTTCGTACACCTGTATGACCATAGCGACCGACTGTATGCCTGGTATTCTCCTTCTGACTTAAATATGTGTTTGATGTTTTTTTGTGAGTCACTTGACCTGTAAATAGAGTTGAGCCACGCTGAAAACTTACTTCTCATTGGTTTCATAAAAAAAGTGTACGTTAAAACCAGGCTGAGGTTGGATTATGTTATTGTCGAAAATGAGAATATCTATCAATATAGGCCTAAGTATCTACAAATTTCACGGTATATTTTAAATTGTGTTAATTAATAGGAAAAAGGAGGATATGAGTATAAGAAAAAACAAATGATTTCGGTGTTGGTTTTTGCAGTATCTCTGACAACCCTTAAATACTATAAAACTTATATAGGAGTATCTAGATGAAACTAATTGTTTGGAATGCTGCAATGCGTTTTAGAGATAAATTGGAACACTTAAAACCCTATCAAGCAGATATTTTAATTATTCCAGAATCCGAATCTCCGGAAAAATGGGGACAAACTAAACTCCAAGACGTTAATCAATTCCTTTGGTTTGGTGAGAAAGTTAATAAGGGGATTGGAATATTTACATTAAATGAACATTATAAAATTGAACTTCACCCTTTGTATAACAAGGATTTTCGCTATATTATTCCGTTGTTGGTAACTGGAAAACGGAATTTTATTCTCTTTGCGGTATGGTCACAAAATACAAAAGCAAAATTTGAAAGTTACATTGGTCAAATATATTTAGCCCTAAAATATTATGACACTTTGTTGAAGGAACCCTGTGTTATTGCTGGGGATTGGAATAGCAATAAGAACTTTGATCATATCAGGAGGGTTGGTACGCACACGGATGTTGTCAATCTATTGAAAAGTAAGGGTATAACTAGTACATACCATCATTTTTATAACGAAGAGCATGGTGATGAGTCACAGCCTACCCACTATTTTCGAAAAGAATATGCAAGACCATTTCATATCGATTATATTTTTACTTCTACACATATACTACCATCGCTAATTAAAATGGAAGTAGGGAAACATGAAAATTGGATTAAATTAAGTGATCATATGCCTTTATTTACGGATTTTAAGGTATCCGACAGCAATAAATAAATAAATAAATATTGCCTATAAATCCAAATAATAGTAAAATAAATTTGTAACATTTTATTATTTTATTATTTTTAGCAACCAATCTTTGGTTAGCGGGCTATGTTTATTAAACGTATGCGTTCTTTGGAACGATTCTTTTACACATTTTTCTGTGTTTATTAGAGTCATTCTGGAGGACGCTTTTTTGCGTTTTAATAAAAAATATACCAGAAAGGTGGAAAAGAAAATGGCTGTTACAATGTCACTGTTATTAGGAAAACCAGGAGATGTTATTGAGGATTGTAGAAAGGAAATCAGGCTTTTACCCTCAAATGACAGGTATCGCATTTCTGCAGAGATACTTCTTAGAAATGGAGAGCGTCGCTATTTTCGAGCAAAGTCTATTGATAGGAAGTCTGCTACACAAGAGATACTCTTGTTTATTGCAGCTGTCGAGAATGCAACTGGAGAAACAATAATGTGGAGATTAAAGGGAGAGAAAACTTATCATATGAGCACTAATTATGAGGTAAGACCTTCTTTTATTCAGCGTACCAAAAAAGCCATTCTCGGGTACTTCTTCGACATCGAAGAGTAAGAGGCAATTAGTTTAAGAAAGCATTTAAGAGACTTTAAGAAAGGTTGTTGGAAACATTGAAAAATCATTTTGCAATTGCGAAAGAGGAGCTAGGCTTTTATGGTTTTGAAAATACTTCTCTACAAAATTTGTTAGCAGTATTAATTGGACCGAAAGCAAAACCAGTTGTAACTGGCCAGTTGTCTTCATTAGGAGTAAAAAGGCTCTCTTCATTATCTAAAGAAGAGTTACTTCAATATGAAGGTATTGGTGAAACAACTGCAGATCGAATTATCGCCTGTATTGGACTTGCTGGACTGCTCAACAAATATAAGTTTGAGGATAGCTATATTGTCAGAAGTCCTGAAGATGCTGCTAAATATATGTCTGATATGTCTACACTAGATCAAGAACATTTTGAGGTGCTATTTCTTAACTCAAAAAATGTGGTTATTGGGCGTAAGACAATATTTAAAGGATCTTTAAATGCAAGTATCGTACACCCTAGAGAAATCTTTCGTGAGGCAGTAAAACTAAGCGCAGCATCAATAATAGCTGGTCACAACCATCCTAGCGGAGACCCGTATCCTTCAAGGGAAGACATCGAAGTTACCAAAAGATTATCTGAGGCAGGGAAGCTAGTGGGGATCGATTTATTAGATCACATTATTATTGGTCATCACGGGAATTTTACTTCATTAAAAGAAAAGGGGTATTGTTAATGAATAGCCTTAACCTAGTGGGGCGACTTACAAAAAAGCCTATTATTAAAGGTGATGAACAGAAAGTTTGCCTATTCACATTGGCTGTTAATCGTAATTACACAAACCAAAACGGTGAACGTGAAGCTGACTTTATTCAGATAAAAACGTTTAAAAAGACTGCTAACAATTGTTATAAATACCTGGACAAGGGTAGTTTAGTTAGTGTTACTGCTTCTATTCGTACTGGATCTTATATGAAAGACAATAAGAAGATTTATACTATGGAAGTTGTAGCAGAAGATGTACGTTTTCTCGATACAAAGAAAAGTATCAATGAAAATAGTAATGGAGATCATCATCAATATAACCAATCCCATGATGACGACCCGTTCCCTGGTAGCGTTGAAACCCATGAGGAATGGCCATTTTAAGATTGGAGAGAATAAAGCGTTCGTTCCTTTGTGAATGAGCGCTTTTCCTTTTTAAAAAAGAATTTGGAGGCATAGAATGAAAAAATATCGTGTACTAGATGAGTCTAATATATTTTCTGCTAGTGCTGAGGAGATACGAGAATACCTAGAAGTAAGTTTTGGAGAAAAGTTTGGATTTCTTCCTATGTTTCAGGAATCGGAAGATGAAGGTTATTTAGAAATTTACCTCCATACTGATACTTATGAAATTTTGGAGGATCAGGAGCTTACTAAACTCGAAGAAATGGATATCACGGAGTCTGACTCCTTAAAAGCCATTTGTTCAATCTTAGGGCTTCGGATTGAAAATTAATAGATCTCCAAAATGAAGAAAGGGTCTTGTGTTTCCCTTTCTTTTTTAATTATGAAGGAGGAATTTTTTTGAATCTGCCAGATTGTTATCTCGATTCAGCAGTGACCGAACCGTTTTTTTAAAAGGCCAAGGAGTACATTCCCTTTTTAGCTTACTTCGGGATTCAAAGTGCGTTTGCATAGAAAGATAAGATGTTCAAAGTGGTTGCTTTGACCCACCTAAGGAATCATTACAAAAAAGGTGAGGTATCAAGGGACCAACTCAATGAGCTTATAGAATACTTAGATACTTTTCGCGATCCTTATCAGGACTTTTACGAAAAGGCTGGATTTCGGACTTGGACAGATACTAAGAATAATATTTTAGGAGGATTATTAAATGAGTCATGTAGGAAATAAAATTAGGGCTGGCTTCTTTGCCACTCCTGAACGACAAGGTGAGTATTTCGCTCACTTATTAGAAGTTGAAGGGAGCGGAGTGTGGCTAGATCCCACATGCGGTGAGGGTGAAATCCTTAAACAACTAACAGCTGCCTTTCAGAAAGAAGATTGTAGGATTACTACATATGGTGTGGAGTTGGATAAGGGAAGAGCGGATAAAGCAAAATCTGTATTAGACCATACAATTAATGCACCTATTGAATCTATGGTCATTGTGCGAGGCGTTCTTCTATAACTAGAGCAATCTAGGAAAAGAAGGGGCTATTCGTAATAGGAATAGTTACAACTGAATTAATGATAAAGAGGAATGAAAGCCTTCATGTTGAGCTGAAACTCTTTCCCTAAGACTCCTGCATGCATCTACTAATAGTGAATCAGAGATGTTTGAAGCCAGGCGAAGTCGGCTGAAATCAACCTAAGTTCTTTGAATATGGATGATGATAAGTCGGGGGGCTACAAAATAAATATGGTGAGAATGTTCTAAAAAGAACTGACGAACTGGCGAATGAACGGGTCTATATGATAGGAATACGAAAGTATTCTGCTCGCAACAGCGAGGTGAGTGTCGACTAGTAAGCAGATGACTATGAAAACCGACATATCCAACCATGAGGATATTAAGCTCACAGGCTCAGAGTCAGCACCTAAGTTTATATGTATAGCTAATTAATTCGGAACGTCGTAAGCGACAAACTTCTATATATCAGTCACTACTGGGAAGGTTGCTATAAGATACCTTGTATCGAAATGCATTCGTTGTCGTGAAAGTAGGGCCACAGTACCTATGAAACTATGGAAACATAGTGGAGGGATAGGCCCAAGTCTAGGATAGAACTAAAATTTGGTTTAATAGATGAGCTGCATCGGTCGAGTATGAATGTGGGGACAACTCAAAGAAAGGTGGAGTTGCCACAGTGCAGACGAGATTGCGACAGTGGGAGTACTACGGACTAACACCGATCTTTTCTGAATTATATAAGAAAAGTAAGAACGGTGAAAAGTTTAATAAACTTTACGAGATAATTACCAGTCGAGACAACATCCTTTTAGCTTATAGAACTATCAAGTCAAATTCAGGGTCTAAAACTCCTGGAACTGACGGAATTACGATAGACAGCTATAAACTAAAATCCCAAGAGGAACTAATCACTCTTATCCAAGAGCAATTAGTGGATTATAAACCTAAAGCGGTCAGGAGAGTCTATATTCCTAAACCCAATGGAGATAAACGTCCATTAGGAATTCCTAGCATGATTGACCGGATTATCCAACAGATGTTTAAGCAAGTCTTGGAGCCAATTTGTGAAGCGAAATTCTATTCACACAGCTATGGTTTCAGACCTTTAAGAAGTACATCCCATGCCAAATCCCGTTGCGATTCATTAATCAACCAGGCTGAACTACGCTTTGTTGTAGACGTTGATATTAAAGGTTTCTTTGATAACGTAAATCACCGTAGGTTAATGAAACAAATCTGGAATATAGGCATACAGGATAGAAAAGTTCTAGCAATAATCTCTAAAATGTTAAAAGCCCCCATTAAAGGTATAGGTATTCCAACAAAAGGAACACCACAGGGAGGTATCATTTCACCACTTCTGTCTAACATAGTCTTACATGACTTAGATGTATGGATCTCGAATCAATGGGAGAACTACCCATCGAAGTTTTCATACAAAAGACAAGGTGATAAGATAGCCGCCCTAAAACGTACCAATTTAAAGGAAGGCTACATTGTGAGATATGCTGACGACTTTAAAATCTTTTCAAGAAACCATAAAGCTGCACTCAAATGGTTTCACGCGGTAAAAGATTACTTAAAGGAAAGGCTCAAATTAGACATCAACCCGGATAAATCCAAAGTAGTAAATCTCCGAAAAAGAAGCACCGATTTCTTAGGTTTCACTCTAAAAGCAACCTCAAAGGGCAGCAGTTACTTTTCAAAAAGTAATATAAAGAGTGAAAAGAAGAAGCAAATTTTGAGACGTGCCAGAAAGCATATCTTGAATATTCGCAAAAACCCTTCCCGAGAAAACCTTATGAATTGGAACAGCTTCATTTTAGGAATCCATAACTACTTTAAATATGCGACTCATGTTAGTAACGACTTTACCGACCTGTCCCACAGGTTATCCCGACTGATATACAATAGGTTATCAAAAGTTGGAAAGCGGATTTATACAAGTAATGCACCACCAACATACAAAAAATTCTATGGCTGGTCCAGATACAGAGCATGGGTAATAAACGGTATCTACCTTTATCCTATGCAAGCTATTAAGACCAAAACAAACCTGAATTTCTCACAGGATCTAACACCATTCACGGAAAAAGGGAGATTGCTAATTTCTAAGAAATTGAAACCCGAAATCATGGGTGAAATTCTTAAATTGATGAAATCCCATATCCCTGAGGGTACCGCAGAATACCTAGACAACCGTCTTTCACGTTATTCAATGCAAATGGGTTGTTGTGATATTACAGGAGAATTTTTGTATGCGGATGATGTTCATTGTCACCATCTTACCCCTAGAAAAGAAGGAGGTATTGATTCCTTTGACAATCTAAGGATCATCCATAAAAACGTGCATAGACTGATTCACGCTTCTGACGAAGACACTATTGGGCGATACCTTATGTTACTAAATCTGAAGGCAAAGCAAATTCAGAAAGTTAACCAATATCGCAAGGCTTGTAATCTAAAACCAATTAGATTCTAAACTAGGTGGAACGCCGTATGAGGTGAAAATCTCATGTACGGTGTGGAGCGGGGGAAAAGGTGGAGATAGCATCAAAACCTTACCTATCGCTATCAAAATGAAGCTGTATCATTTTTATACTTAAATCCCCCATACGATTTCACAATGAAAGGGATAGATGATGAATCAGCTGACAGAAAAGAGTGGACTGAGCTTTACAGAAACACCAAATATCTTAAGGAACAAGGTCTCATAATGTATGTGATTCCTTCTTATCGTTATTCCGATAAGCGGATCGCTAGGTTTTTGGCCACACATTTTTATAATGTAGGCATGATGAGATTTTCGGATGATGATTATGATGATTTCCGTCAGTGTATATTTATCGGTAATAAAAAGACAGGTAAGCATAAGGAATTTAATCAAAAGCTGTTTGACTTCCTTATTCAAATGGAATCTGATGAATTTGTGATGGAAAATGTTACACCGGTAGACCGCTTCGTTGCTGCCAATAAAAAGTGGAGTGTTCCTGCAGGAGTAGAAAAATTAAGGACATTCTATACCAAGTTAGCAAATAAATCAGATTTTGTTGAAGGGATTCGAAAAAGTAAAGGGTTTCAGGCCTTTAAAAACCGTTCTAAACCACGCCAGCTAGATATTGGCAACCCTATTCTACCCTTAAATGTTGGCCAACTGGCTCTCTTACTAGCTTCTGGAGCCGTTAATGGAGAAATTGGAGAGGGAGATAATTATCACCTTGTACAGGGACTAGAGCTTGTGAAAAAAATTCCGAGTGAGGAAAAGAAAGTGCACGATAATGGCAGTGTGACCACGATTACAAAAATTCGCACACGACGTGAAGTCAGCGTTAAGGTAATCACGCCTCAGGGGAAAATTTTGAAGCTCGTTTAGAGACAATAAACTAACAGTCTTGACCTAAAGAACAACCTTTTTTATAGGAGGAAAGAATGTGTATTCCCATAATGAAATAGTATTCAAAGAAGAACAAATGAAGATGCTCGTAGCAAAGGATGCACTGCTAAAATTAGTGTATAAAGATATGATATGCAATAGGAAGCATTCAAGTGATGATGCATTAAAAATCATATTTAATGGCTATGTACTTGATGATCCGATCATGGAGGAAGAATATCGTAAATTCTCCAAGTAGTAATCTTTAAATTAGGGGGAAAAAGTATGTTAAAAAATAGTGCTAACCAATTACCTTCTAACACAGAAAAAGTTGTAAAAGAATTAATAGATATTTACTGGTCAGATATCTATAACTCTCAAGTGATTGAGAAAACTATTGAGGCCGCTGCCAACTTACCTATACCGCAAACCATACAGAAATTTATAAACTCTATGGATTGTATAGTTAAGTCAGAAATTAAGGTATCTCCTATGTACGTTATTGAACCGTATGGAGAGGCATTGGAAAAATTAAACCCTGGTTATTATTCTGAAAAATGTTAATGTCCCCTTTAAGTAGACATTCAAAAAAACCTTCATGTTACCATGGAGGAAAGAATACTACTTGGAGGGGATTTTTTCTATGGCAAAGAAAGGACAAACTTTTAATAGCTATTCGGAAGAGTTTAAACATAATGCCGTCATAAAATACGTGAATGGCTCTAAGAGTTATAAAGTATTGGCAGAAGAATTGGGAATCCGTAACTGCAGCCAGCTTAAAGTATGGGTTAAGAAATGGAAAGATGGAGTACCGTTTGATGAGCGTTCAGGAGTCTCTAACCCTTTAAAAGGTAGGCCTAGGACTAATTTCAAATCGGTTGAAGAGGAAAGAGATTATTTAAAAGCACAGGTTGAATTTCTAAAAAAGCAGTATCCAAATCTGCTAAAGGAGGAGGAAACATCCCCAGAAGAATAAAATATGAACTAGTTGATGAGTTAAGAGGTACCTATCCGGTCTCCTGGCTGCTGGAGATTGCCTATATCAAACCGGCTAGCTATTACAAATGGAGAAAAACGACTGTTAAACGGGAAGAGAAGGCTAAGGATGAACAAGACATTCGAGAGCACATCTTGGGGATTCATTTCATGAATCCTGAATTTGGCCGGCCTCGTATGACAGATGAATTAAATGAAAACGGGTATTTAATCAACCACAAAAGGGTCTATAGACTAATGACGGAAATGGACATACAATCTGTCATCCGAAAGAAGAGAAAATGGCACGGTCGTAATCCTTCTATCCTCTTTCCTAATCGCCTTAAAAGAAATTTCAGGGCTGCAGGACCTAATCAAAAGATGGTAACGGATATAACATATGTGTCTGTTGGAAATGAATTTTATTATTTATCGGTTATCCAGGACCTCTTTAATAACGAAATAGTAAGTTGGGAGCTATCTAAGAGAAATGATCTGGAACTTGTGTTAAATACAGTATCAAAGTGGACAAAGAAAAAAGACGTAGCTGAAGCCGTTCTCCATTCAGATCAAGGCTTTCAGTATACGTCAAAGCTATACAGCAGTCGATTAGAGGATTACAGCATCAAGGGCAGCCACTCTCGCAAAGGAAACTGCCTGGACAATGCCTGTGTAGAATCGTTCTTCTCACACCTCAAAACTGAGAAGCTGTATATAAATAAGTGTAGGTCAAAAGAAGAACTAGAAGAAGCTCTTGAGGATTACATTTACCATTACAATTACAAACGCAGACAAAAGAAACTAAAGAAACGCGCGCCGATAGAATATCGACACGCGCTCACTGCTTAGCTTTTTATGTTGTCTACTTGACAGGGACAAGACCAAAACGTAGAGTTTTTTATCAAGAGGATATGGACTTTATCATTTAAATACAGGAAAAAAGGCAAGGTTCTTTTGTTGGAACCTTGCTTTTTTATTACAGGGGTAGCGTCAGGAAAATGCGGATTTACAACGTTAAGGAAACCAAAATATAAAAAGTCTAATTTCTCGGTGTTATAAGTGAAAAATTAGGCTTTAGTTACTTCATTAAAGCGCCTGATTGTTGAAGACTAAAGTTTATATTCACCAAGAAAATTGATGTGCTCTTATCCTAACAAATTTTATTTAGGACTTACATGTATGCCTTCACTCTCTCGCCAATCTGCGTAAAGTATACGCTTTAAATTATCATATCCATTGGTAGTTAATTGGTTATCTAACCACTGTTGATCAAATCCGAGTTTATGTAAATTATCCCATAAAATTTCCCCATCTATAATTAACGATGTTGGGAGGTCTACTGGACTTTCTGGAAGATTGAGATCTTGCTTGTCTGGTTTTTGATACTTGGATTTTAATAATAAACTTATTTGCCCATTAGCTTCCAATATACCGTATTTGACTTCGCGAACTGAAAAGACATTATTTTGACGGAGTATACTCAATACTTGATTTACATCCAATTTGTTCTTTGTAAGTAACTTTCTGTCCATAACACCATCTCGAATGATGATGTTAGGATTGCCTAATAAGAGAGAACGTGTCGATTTATTTTTTAGAGTCATAAACTCTATTCCCAACATAAGAAACGTCCACAATCCGATGGCATATAAAAAATGAAAAATCCCTACCTTATCTTCATAAATGGTATTTCCTAAAAAATCTCCAAGTACTAACACAAAAACTAAGTGAAACGAGGTTAACTGATAGATGGATGTTCTGCCTGTTATGATAATGATAAAAAATAAAGTTGCAAAACCAACGATGACTTTGATCGTCAGTAAACCAATATTAACTTCTTCCAAAGTTTTTTCCTCCAATTTAAATTTTACTTAGTTGTAAGATCTTGAGGTTTAGATAAAGAGGCTAGTTTTAGTATTAAAGCTCGAGTTACAATTCCAACAATGATGTAATATATGAATGAATATCTGTATCTCCACTCTAAATAATTAACAAGTTTGACCCACTCGCAAAAGGGTTCACCTATATAGGCATATGTTAGTGCCATAATGATCTGGGCTAAAATAAAAGATTTCCATGTTCTAAAATATTGATATAACAACATGTAAGCTACAGGTACCATTGAAAAATCAAAAGGAAAGGCCCTAGGAATAAAAGGTAGGAATGCAATGGGGTAATCCCAAAAACTGTATTGTGCACCAACTACATCTAATAAGGTTGTTGTCAAGATAATTATGGTACCAAATAACAAAATTTCTAAAATAATGTCTCGTTTAACAAGTTTAGCCCATATAACCCAAGGCACAACTAAAAAAACGACTAGTATCCACCATTCCCAAGTTAAAAACTCATTTTTTAGCCAACCATTTAATTCTAAATGATAGAGCTTATCTTCTAATAAACGTATTTCCTTAAGATTTTCAAATATATTATCTATTGATATCACCTCTATATTTAAATGAAAAGGTAACAGATATTTTTGAATTCAAACTCTTTGAGCTGCCTTTTTAGTATTACCGTTTTTTAGTAATGAATTTCCATCGTAAATAAGAAAAAACCCATGTTGGAAGTTCTTATAATACACGGGTTTTCGACTTTTTTTCAAATAAGTCAGAAATATATTAAAAACAAAGTTAAATCTAGATTTAAGATAGAACAATAAAAACAGGATACATCAACTTATAATAATGGAGAAAGCAGACGAGCACCTTGTTCAACAATGCGCTCGGTCAGGGATCGTTGCAACAAGTCTTCAATTCTTAATGGTACAGAATCAGTAAGATCCCTCTCGAACTGCTCTGTGAGTTCCCTTGCCACATCAGCACTGTACACGACTTGACACACCTCATAATTCAGGCGAAAACTTCTCATATCATAGTTTGCTGCGCCTACTTCTGCAATTTCCTCATCAATGATCATCAGTTTCGCATGTAACATTCCTTTATTGTACTGGTAGATTTGGACCCCAGCTTCTATAAGTTCCCCGTAATAGGTACGACTTGCATAGCCCACGCTTTTTTGATCAATGTGGCGAGGAACCAGCAATCTTACGTGCACACCACGAGCCACAGCTGTCTTTAATGCCATGATAATATCTGTTTCTGGTACAAAGTAGGGTGTTGTTATATCAATAGTTTTGGTCGCCTGTGTTATACATATAAAGTAAGCTTGACGAATAACTGGGGTAGGAATTCCAGGGTTTCCTTCCAACGTATGGATGTACGCTTTTTGCAATTCTCCTGTCTTTGTTTGGGTATTGTCTGTTTTACCTTCTATAGGGGGTACGGCAAGAATTCCTTCTTTTTTGAGCCACTTAAAGAAAAGCCTTTTTATCCATTTAACGCTTGCTAGGTGTCAATATTTGTACGAAAAAAGCTGTGATCAATGAATTTTACTTGACAAAAAAATTTAATTATGCTATAATTTACTTTTATATTTTTAAGGTATATAATAGGATTCTCCTGGCCAGGGGAATCCTATTTTTTTGTTCTACAATGAAGGAGTGTGTTTGTATGAAGAAAGATGAGTCAAGTGTAACTTCGTTAATATCAGCTTTTGGCAGATCCTATCATAGTCAATTTGATACCCCTAAAATCTTTAATGATTATATAGCTAAAGACTTAATTTCTGAAAAAGAATTCAATGACATCAAAGAGAATATGGTTCAAGGCATACATTTCTTCAACAAAGATATCGCACAAAAATTCGAGGGAAATACAGAAGAAATATTAAAATGGATTACACAAGTCCAACTTTCTCCAATAACCTTATCACGTGCTGCGTATTGCGAAAAAGTATTACTTAATGAGGTAGCGTTAGGATTAAGACAATATGTCATACTTGGCGCTGGATTAGATACTTTTAGTTTCCGACATCCAGAATTGGAAAACAGCTTAGAAATATTCGAAATTGATCATCCCACTACACAGGAATTTAAAAAGCAAAGATTGGACGAGGCTAATTTAAAAATCCCAAGTAATATTCATTTTGTTTCTATGGACTTCACCAAAAAGTTGTCCTATCAAAACCTAATAGGTAAAGGATTTGATAACAAAAAGACGTTCTTTAGTCTTTTAGGTGTTTCATACTATTTAACTAAAGAGGAAGTTTCAAGCTTAATAGATTATTTATTCACCAAGGTTCCACCAGGAAGTTCGATCGTTCTTGATTATGCAGACGAAAAACTATTCGAAGAAAAAGGAACCTCTAATAGAGTTGAAAATATGGTGAAAATGGCTTCAATAGGCGGGGAACCAATGAAATCATGTTTTTCTTACTTTGAAATCGAAAAGATGTTAGAGAAATCAGGTTTACTCATTTATGAACATTTATCACCTGATAAAATTAATGAACTGTATTTTAACAATCGAGAAGATTACCTATCAGCCTTTGAGACCATTCATTACATTCATGCTGTAAAAAAATAAAACACATCGAACATGCACATTGACTTAAAAACACTGGGGAACTTTCCTGATTTAAAAGTATCATATAATTAGTCTTCTGCGTCACTTTTTCATTATAATAGACTAATAAATTTAAAAAAGAGGGTCGTTAATGGTGAAAAAAAGTGACGTAGAACTCAATGAGTTTAAATACTATCTTCTTGAACAAGGAAAAAGAGAGAAAACAATCGATGATTACCTCAGACATATAAACAACTTTCACAAGTGGTTACAATCTGAAGCCAGTGATTTGGATCAATTAACCCGTTATGATATCCAGCAATACATCAAACATTTGCAAGATAGAGGAAACAAAGCAACTACTCTAACCCCAAAATTTAGTGCTATTGTAGCCTATGCTCGGTACCTTGGGCAATCTCACTTGGTCGAAAACATCCAACGTCCTGAAATTCGCCATACCAGACATATTTCTCCTAAATCGTTACCTCGGAATGATCGTAACCGGATGTTCCGTGAACTAGAGCGATCTGGTAACCTTCGTTCGATAGCAATTGCTTACCTGCTACTTTATACTGGTTTACGTGTTTCTGAATTAACGGCTTTAAACCGGGAGGATGTTCATATGGGTGAGCGATCGGGCAATGTGGTTGTACGTGATGGTAAAGGTGGAATTGCTCGTACCGTTCCATTTCCATCTGAAGCACGTTACCATCTTCGTCGGTACTTAGAAATCCGCGAGGACGATGATCAAGCACTATTTCTCTCTAACTTTAAAAAACGGATGTCCATTCGGGCAGTTCAAAGGGTCTTCGAAAAGCTGGGTGTTCATGCACATATGTTACGGCACACTTATGGAAGAGAACTTGTTTCCTCTGGTGTAGATATTGCTACAGTTGCTGAACTCATGGGGCATAGCGATGTAAATGTAACTCGAAGATATGCAGCTCCTTCAATGAAAGACTTAGAACAAGCAGTAGAAAAAGTATTTGGTTAAGAAAATGTGCTATACAAGCATCGATTAACATAAAGGAGATTATACTATGCCTAGTATTCAAGAAACGGCTTATCCTAGGCTAAAAAGCAGCCCGACACCGAAAGATTTAGATAAGCTATTTTCCCCTGCGCCAGAAGAGATTACCTGGGCCAAAACAAAAGCACGAAATTCATTCTCTCAATTGGGGCTTATGATTATGTTGAAAGCATTCCAATGTCTCAACTATTTTGTCCCCATTTCAGATGTTCCACAAGTCATTATCAAACATATAGCGAAAGTATCTAATCTTGACCTTCCTGATTTAGAAACATTGGAATCTTATCACCGTTCTGGTACTGGTATTCGTCAAATTGCTATGATCCGTGAGTATCGAAAGGTAAAAGCGTTCGATGTACAAGCTCGTCAAGTAATGATAACAGCAATGGAGAACTCAGTGTCGGAGAAAGATGCAAAGAGCGATATCATCAATGTTGCCATTGACGAATTAGTGAAACATAGTTATGAGCTACCCGCATTTAGCACTCTGGTAAAAGCAGTGGATCATATTCATGCAGTGGCCTATCGTACCTTATATCAATTTGTGTCAGACTCTCTAAGCAACAAAGAGAAAGAAAGATTAGATGCATTATTTCAAAGTAAAGAAGGATCCACCTATTCAGATTGGAACATGATCAAGCAAGATCCCGGCCGCCCTACACTCGGCCAATTAAAAGAGTGGATCATTCGCAAAAATTGGATCAGTGAACGTAATGTAGGAACTAAATTTTTTCGGGTAATCGGAAAATAGTGTGGAAAGAGGGTTAAAAAGAACCCTCCTCTAGCCTTAGTCAGTGTGGAAAAATCAGCACCATAAATTTCTTCATACACCCATTCATAACCAGTTTGTGCCCAAATCGGGAATTGATCAGGTAACATTTTTCCAAAAGTAACTTCAACTTCTTTGAATTTCTTTTTCTTCTTAACTTTACGATAGCCTTGTGTAAATAAAATTTTTGCTCTAAGGGCTTCGAAAGAGTAACCACGACCAACATGATTCATAGTCTTAATTAAACGGTTCAAGGACTCTGTATAGGCGTTAATAATAGGAGAATTGAAATAGTTGAATATCTCTTCTTCCCAGTTATTCATTGAATTTATCAGGTCTTTAAAATATGTCATTAATTCATTAGGAACATTTGAAAGCCAGTTTTGGTACAGTTTATATGCTTCATCAATTTACTCAGCCTCATAGATGTCAAAGAAATGCTCTTTAAGTTCGTATGCTTGACCAAGTAATGGGAACTTATCAGTCCATACTTGCAACTTTATTTGATCATCGAAGTCGTTAAGGTCTTTTCGTCTTTTAAGAAGCACATAACGATCTCTCATGAGTTGCCTACGTTCTTTGGCTGACACATTTTGACGGTTAGCCTTTCGTATTTTTTCTAACGCTTCATTGGCTAATTTAACAACATGGAACTTGTCAATTACGATTTTTGCATGTGGTATCACTGTATTAACAGCACTCTTATAAGGATTCCACATATCCATTGTAACAAGTTCAATTTTATCAATGTCCTGAAGTTTTGAAAGGTAACTAATCACCGTATCTTTATTACGTTTTCGTAAAATGTCAACTACTGATTTGTTTTCAACATCTGTAATGACACAACGATAATTTTTAAGCAAATGAACTTCATCAATACCAAGCCATTTGGGAGTCCTAAAATCTGTTTGTGCTTCAAGTTCTGCAACATAGTCATTAAAGATGTTTCGTACAGTCTTTTCATCAACGCCTATTTCATCTGCAACGCTGGTAAAAGTCCTTTCAAGACTGGCTTCTTGAATCCAATTTTTAAGCCTATTAGTAACAGATCGATAGTCATCCATATCTGGTAAACCTTCAAAAAATGTTTCATTGCACTCTCGACATTTATAACGTTGGCGTTTTACATAAATACCAACACGTTTAGCGTGCATTGGTAAGTCATAGAACAGCTGTTTTTTCTTACCATGTTTATATAAATTTGCAACAGTACCGCATTTTGGACAGTGTGAGGGAGAGGAAGAAGTAGTCTCAACCAAAAATCGGTAATCATCCTCACTCTCTATCATATCTAAAATATTAAGTTCTTGGATGTTAAGCATATTGTCTAACACTTATATTTCCTTTCTTTGCGTAACAAAATAATAAAGCAGTCTAACAGTTTATCGTTTACTCAATATTGCCTTGGTCGATGAAGAATGTAATAATTCATTCTAATGCTTCCTGTATATACATATATAATTCGGCATCCATCCCAAACTGCAAACCGTTATCAGGGTTTTCAGCATGGAATTTTTCAGTTTGTTTCTTTAAATCTTGATCATACCCTGTGAATGAGTAAACAATGTCACCCCATTTTTTTGCTAATGCTTTTACCTTTCTACTATTGGGAGATGTTCCATTTTCCTTTTCTAATTGTATTTTTTTCAAAATCATTCTAAATTCTTGTTCTGCTTCTTTTAAAGAATCTTCATCATATTGATCATAATAATTCTTTATCATGTCTAATTGCTTTTTTGTAAAGTATTTTCCTTGATACATTTTCATTGCTCCTAACAGTTTTGTTAATTCTTCTACGGACATTATTTTTTTACTACGAATAGTTTTTAAAGCACTCTCTAATTCATATAGTAGATTCTGTTGAACTTGTATATCTCTCTTTATACGGGTTATTTGAGTTTCTATAATATTGGTGGCAAAACCTTTTTCTTTGTTCGTAATGACAGACTTTATGTCTTCTAAAGATAACCCAATTTGTTTTAAAGCCAAGATCTGTTGTAGTGTGGACAAATCCGATTTTGTGTAAATCCGATGTCCAGACTCTGTATATTGAGAAGGAGAAAACAAATTAATTTGATCATAATATCTTAAAGTTCTTATCGTTAAGCCTGTTAATGTTGCAAGCTCTCCTACTTTCCAGTATTCTTTCATACATATTTCATCCTTATAAAATGTATTAAACGCCATGATTATCATTTACTTTAAAAGTCCTTGAATTTCATTATAATTAAAGCTATATGTCCTTCCACAGATTTGACAAGCTGTATCAATAGCCTCTTTATTACTTATTGCCTGTTTTAATTCATTCTCTCTTAAAGAATAAAGCATCCCGTAGAACATTTCTTTTGAGCATCCACAGAAAAATTGGATAGGACTATATCCTATAACCTTTACATCCTTAAACAGCTCACTTAGCTTTTCATCAATATTGTTCTTGCTATATTTATTCAAGTTGGTAAAGAACTCTCGGTTCGTATTAACCGTGTGTTCTACTTCATCAATAAGGTCAGGCGTAGCACCTGGAAGTAATTGAGCAAATATAGCATTACTGAATAGAACACGATTGTCATTTTCAAATCCAATATTGGTTCCTATATATGTTTGAGTTTGCTCACTCTGAATAAAATAATGTGAAATGTCATCAACGATGTTTCGGTATGGCATATCAGTTATGCCAGTAAATTGATTCATTGCCGAGCCTTTTATCACACGAATAGTTCCTTTATTGCCAATAAGGCAATCTAGCGATATTTTATTAATATAATCATAAGGGGCTTTCAGTAATTCTCCGTTGAGATAACCACGGACATTTCCTCTTGCATCAGCATCAGCAAAAACTTTATATTTGGGTTCGCTCATTGTCATTTGGAGACTTATTCTTTGATCCCCTTTTAAGGTTCCTGAAATTAAGCTCACAACTGAAATGGTTTTTCCTAATGTAAGTTTAAGAATTTTGTTTGTTTCTTTGTTCTGCCTAAGAATTTCATTAATTAATTTTGTATTATCAACAAAAAATAAACGAACCTGTTTGTCATAAATTAGTGTCTTAACAATTGTATTTTCCATTTTACTTTTCCTTTCTCTTATTCATTGTTAAGTACACTATAAAACATAACCTTACGTAAGGTTCAAGTTCAAATAAAAATTTCTTGTTTGATCGATTTCCACATGATTATCCGACTTAGATATTTTTAACATCAAATTAATTATTGTAGTTTTCCACACGATAATCCGAATACCCATTTTTTCAATGCCTCCGTATTCCACCTGCAAAAATTACTAGATTGGCAGATGAAGCAATGACATTGGATGCAGCCGGAATGAAAAAAGTAGAACCTTATAAGCGATACACATTAGCAGTCACCTTGCTATTCGCTCAATTTGCAAAAACGATTGATGATATTGGAGAAATGTATACAAAACGAGTGGCAATCGCCGAAAATAAAGCAGAAAAATCCCTTAATGACTTAAAAGAGAGGAGGGAAAAGCAAACGGATGCCTTAATTTCTACTCTACGTGATACGGTAGTCGCTTTTCAATCCGAAGGATCAACGGAACATCGATTAAAAGCATTAGAGAAAATGATTGGTGGGAACCGTGGCCAACTTGTCCTAGAGAATTGCGAGAACCACTTAGCTTATACTGGAAATAACTATTTCTCTTTCATCTGGAAACACCTAAAAAGTAATCGATCCGAGCTAATAAAAATGCTCGAATCGTTAGAATTAAAATCAACGACCCAAAATAAAGGCTTAGAACAGGCGATTTCCTTTCTATTAGAAAACAAAAATAAGAAGTCTGAATGGATTCCCATTACTCAATTAAATAAGAAAGGCGATAACAAAGACGATTGGGAGTCAATTCCCTTAGTCGATCTTTCTTGGGTTCCAGAGGGATGGTGGAGATGGATCAGTCCTCATCGACGAAGAAGCATATACCCTAAAAATATAAATCGGCGACACTTTGAGGCATGTGTATTTTATCAGATTCGGAATGAATTAAAGTCAGGAGATATTTGTATAGAAGGAAGCGAAAAATACGCAGACTACCGAAAACAGCTAGTATCATGGGAAGAGTATCAAGAAAATTTACATACGTTTTGCGAACAAGCTGGGCTTCCAACGAATTCTATAGCGTTTAAGGATCAAGTCTATAAACAGTTAGAGAAGACTGCACAAAGAGTGAATTCTTCTTTTCCAAATAATAAGGCAGTCACAATTCGTAATGGTGAACCCTTTATTACAAAAATGAAAAAGAAAAAAACATCCCCTCTTTTGAAAGCTATTCGGAAACGTATCGAAGAAAAGATGGCACCAATCAATGTTTTAGACTTATTGGCCGACACAGAATATTGGTTAAATTGGACACGTTTCTTTGGACCGATCTCTGGCCATGACGCAAAAATAGATAACCCTTCCGAGCGTTATATAACAGCAACATTCTGTTATGGATGTAACTTAGGTCCGACTCAAACTGCTCGATCATTAGGAAATATGGATCGAAAGCATATTTCCTGGATTAATGAGAGGCACGTTACGGAAGAAAATATTCAAAAAGCGATTGAATGGATAATTAACGCTTATAACAAATTCAATTTGCCAAAGTATTGGGGAACGGGAACCAGCGCATCCGCCGATGGGACGAAATGGGACTTGTATGAGCAAAATCTACTTTCTGAAAATCATATTCGTTATGGGGGCTATGGAGGGATTGGTTATTACCATGTGTCGGATACGTATATTGCTTTATTCAGCCACTTTATCCCTTGTGGAGTGTGGGAAGGTGTTTATATCCTAGATATCTTGATGAAGAATCAATCTGATATTCAACCTGATACGCTCCATTCCGATACACAAGGGCAGAATGCGCCTATATTTGGGTTAGCTTACCTTTTAGGAATCAAACTAATGCCGCGTATCCGGAACTGGAAGGATTTAAAGTTTCTTCGACCAAGTGAACATTCAACTTATCAGCATATCGACGAGCTTTTTTCTTCTTCAATTGATTGGAAACTGATCGAAGATCATTATGAGGATATGCTACGAGTGGTGATGTCGATTAAAGCAGGACGTATTCACCCTTCCACCATCCTGAATAAATTAAGTACATACAGCAAAAGAAATAAATTGTATCAAGCGTTTCGGGAATTAGGTTGTGCTATTCGTACCCTATTTTTATTGAATTACCTATCGGATGAAGATTTACGGAGTACAATTCAAGCAGCTACTAATAAGAGTGAATCCTTTAATGGATTTACCAAATGGTTATCCTTTGGTGGAGACGGAGTCATTGCGGAAAACAATCGTGAGAAACAGAAGAAAACAATAAAATATAATCACTTAGTCGCTAACTGTTTAATTTTCTATAATGTTTTTCAACTCACTCATATCCTTCATGAATATATGCAAGAAGGTAATCAATTGGATGAAGATGCGCTGTCTGAACTTAGTCCATACCTTACATTTCATGTAAATCGTTTTGGAAAGTATCGGTTAGACTCTGATCGTTGTCCACCGGATCTTAAATTTGATATCCCTGTATCTCCTTCTCAATTAGAAACGGTGAGTTAAAATAAATACCCGGGGAAAATTCAACTAAATAAAAGAATTTTCCCCGGCCTATTTGTGAGTGGCTCAAAAAAGAAGGAATTCTTGCCGTACCCCTATAGGCCATAACTCAGATCCTAATTCGGCAGACCATCTTGAAAGATCTATGCTGCCGGTTGGATTGATTTCCTTTGATTTATATTTTGGGATTTTAGTGGCCTTTTTCGTTGCCTCAGATTTTGTTTTTGACTTTATCCGTTCTGGTACAGCGATATTCCAATGAACGTCGAAGATAGTCTGCAAGTCGCCTGTTGCTTCCCCTATAATTTGCAAATGAGTGTCCCTCCAAAATCCTACGTCTGGCTTTAATCCTGTATATTCATACCCAACGTTCATACCGCCAGTAAAGGATTCCTTTCTGTCAATCGTCACAATCTTACAATGATCCCGATAATTCCAATTGGACAAAATCCAGGGAAAACTTAAAGGAAATATTGTCCGACATTCTATCCCTGCTTCCACCATCTGAAGAATTTTTTGACGCGGAAATTTTTTACTCCCCCAACCATCTCTAATAAAACGAACCCGCACTCCATTTACTGCTTTTTCGACCAGCAGTTCTGTGATGCGATTACCAATTTGGTCGTTCCGATAGATGAAATATTCCAGATCAATGGTTTTTTGGGCTTTTTGTAGGGATTCGATAAGTTGTTCATATTTTGCTATTCCATTGTTTAGTACTTGGACTTTGCCGACTCGAAGCCCGCCTACAGTAAAATACCTTAAAGCATCGGCGATGATCGATGCTGAATCACTATATGTATCAGGTAACTTATCAGACTCATTATGAGAAGAGGTCAATCTTTTACGATGAATAAGCTTGGGATTTGATATGCTAAGATATAGTAAGAAACCAATGACAGGCAAAACAAGGACGATTACTATCCAATTCAAAGCTTTGGCTGGCCGACGAACTTCCCAAATTGCTATGAATAACATAAAGAACGTATTTAACAGGTATAGATAAAAAATCCACTCCAACTAAAATTCCCTCCTTAGTTTTTCCATTATCATGTACAAACAATGTACATCATGTAGAAGTTTTATAACAACGAAAAGCAACGGTTTCAAAAAGGGATTATTGCCTTTTGCTTTGGGCATCTTCCAATCCATTCTTTACATTAATTAAGCCACTACCAAATTCGTGATCAGTTCCAGGGATTCCTAAATCATAAGTAGAATTCTTAATAATGTCTATTACTTCTTGGTTCGTTAAATTAGGGTTTACTGAAAGCAAGAGGCCAGCAAGTCCTGCCACATGAGGCGAAGCCATAGAAGTACCTGATAAAGCTGCATACTGCTGGTTAAAATAGGTGCTCGGAATTTGAACTCCGGGAGCTGCAACATCGATATAATCTCCATAATTTGAGAAAGGGGCACGTTGTCCGGTGTAACTTACGGCGGCGACACTTAGAACCTTAGAAAAAGCAGCTGGATAGCTCGGCTGCATAGTATTTTCATTTCCTGCTGCAGCAATCAAGACAACATTTTTACTGTATGCATAATCGATTGCCCCTTTTAAAAGGGAAGAATGCTGATAATTGCCTAAACTCATATTAATGACATCGGCTCCATGATCCACTGCCCAAAAAATCCCTTTTGCTATATCAAAGGTCGTCCCATGCCCTTCGGCACCCATTGCTTTTATAGGCATTATTTTGTTATACCAAGTGATGCCTGCAACACCTTCATGGTTGTTTGTTTCCGATGCAATGATTCCTGCTACATGGGTGCCATGCCCGTTGTCATCATCAGG
Source organism: Cytobacillus sp. FSL R5-0377 (assembly GCF_038004385.1). Taxonomy (NCBI): domain Bacteria; kingdom Bacillati; phylum Bacillota; class Bacilli; order Caryophanales; family Bacillaceae; genus Cytobacillus; species Cytobacillus sp. FSL R5-0377. Next base: position 30,092 of record NZ_JBBORA010000002.1, on the reverse strand, counting down.
GAAATTATTATTCAACAGTACATTATAACCATTTGTAATTCGTCTTCTCAAATCAGGATGGTCCAGATCAACGCCAGTGTCTATAACAGCAATAATGATATGTTCATCCCCTTTGGTGATATCCCAGCCTGCTTCTGCTTGAATTGCCGATAAGTTCCATTGGTATTGTTCTCTATATAGCAAATCATTAGGAAGTCCAATTTGATTTTGCAGATAAAGATAATTGGGTTCAGCAAATTCAACCATAGCCTGTCTGTTAAAATATTCAATAAGTTCCTTGGTCGAAAGCGTATTAGAACGAAAAACAATCGTAGAATTTAGCTTTTTAATGATAGTGCCATTTATCTCCAGTGTTATCCTTTTTATTTCCTTTGTTGAGGGAAGAGTCTTGAATGTAACGTTTACTTCTTTCTTAATATAATGACTCTCAGTTTTTTCATTGTGTTTAATTAGAAAAACGGAAGGATCATTTTTTAATTGATTCTTGATGGTTTGACCCATGGAAAGGCTGTTTATTTGAAGAACATTTTTTTCGTTTTCAACATTTTGGACATTGGTTATAGTGGGATTAAATTTGTTTTCGACAGCAACTGTTTTATTTTCGGGATTCTCTTTGTTTCTTGTATTTGGTACTATGAATAATAACCCTATGGATAGAAGAATAAGTACGGAAACAGTAACCAATAAGGACTTTCGTAATTTTGTCATGAGACACCTCTATAAATTTATTATTAGAAAATGTTGCAATATAAGTATTAAATTTCTTATTAACATCCTTGAATCTTGATACATAAAGAACACCGTTTGAGAACAAACGGTGTATAAGCTTATTCATCAATAGTATCTGGATCTGTTGCGTCTTCAGGATCTTCAATTGATTCTTCTGTATCAGGGGTGACATTATGTTCATCAATAGTATCTGGATCTGTTGCGTCGATTGGATCTTCAATTGGTTCTTCTGTATCAGGGGTGACATTATGTTGATCAATAGTATCTGAATCTGTTGCGTCGATAGGATCTTCAATTGGTTCCTCTGTCCCTGGAGTTACATCCTCCGGTGGTGGATTATTATCGTCATCTCCATTATTACACCCTAATAACAAGAAAATTGAAAGAAAAACCGTTGATAAAAGTTTCATCCACTTAAGATTCATCTTACCGCCGCCCTTTCGATTGTTGTAAATTCTAAATTATTTTCTAGGTTGGTTAACAACTAACCAACCTTTTGTCTCGCATAACTATTGTTGTTTTACCTTGAGTTTATTCTTCTTGAACACGTGTTCTTTTATTGTATTACATTACCTCTATATGGATCTTGACTTTGCATGTAGTTAGAAAATTGCTGAACCGATTGTTGAATAGTTTGTGGAGTTTCTTTTTCCAAACCGTACCATCCGTTTTTAAACATTAAGTTATATAGATTGCGGTGACAGTCGTCTGTTTCTTGGGAAACAGACGCTATTGTACGATACAACGATTCATGGCTAGCTTCTTTTAATGCAGTCGAGTATGAGGAAGATATATATTTTTCCGTAGTTAAGGCATCGTTTAGAAAATCTCTAACGTTCATTTGCGGCGTCTTAGGGACTGGTGTTTCAGGATTTTTAATCCTGTTTGGAGTATTATTTTCCACTATAGTTTCCTCCTTATTGATTCATATTTTGTGAAGGTTGAGTTACATACTGTTGCATCTGTTGAAGCAGCTGTTGATAGTGTCGATCATGCATTTGTCCAGCTTGTTCAAGTGCTGCTCTTACTTCGGGATTTTGACATTGTTGAGCGAAAAAATGCATTTTCTTCATCGCAAGTAAATTCCAGCTTAACATATCGTTTACATAGAGATGATCCTTTGTTGACATTATTTCAGGCGGTTGTGTCATTAAAGCTTGTGCTTGTTGATTATTCATACCCGTCTGCATTTGTTGCATGATGTTTCCTCCTTGTTAACAATGTTGTAATCACTTGGGTAGATTGCCACACAGCGGTCAAAAATATGCAGGTATTTTAGATTAGTTTTAAAGACCCCCCCACCTTTAGATAGCATTAAATACTCCCCACCTTTACGCAGGTGGGGAGTATTTGTGGCTAAACTAAATATTAATTTATCCTATTCCAGATTCTGTCTAGGTCCAAGGCAACATATATTTTATCACCATTAATTTCCTTATGTATAATAGGATTGGAAAAATACTGATTTATATTTTTATTAAATTGCTTACACCTTGCTCGTGGTTTTGGTCCATATAAATCGTTTCAGGATAGTCCTTATACATACTCCGTCTACCTCTTTTTTAATTTTATGAATACAAACTGCATCAATACTCCATTTCTAAATAAGCATACCAGTCTTGCTTCTCGAAAAGGAAAATCCCCCTCGAATTGTAAAACAATTGTACTTTAATCAGCTTTTACAAAAGTACAACCGTCAAATTTACCCTATTCTCTCTTCCTTGATTTTTTTTGCCAAGAGTATTTTTTCCGAAAATAATAAAAATATAATTCGAATTTTAAAAACTTTGTATGAATAAATATTTCTATCTTCAAACATTCTAAGAAAGGTTTCAAAAAAAATAATAGGAGGTGTTATTCATGACAGTCATAAATGACGTTAAAACAGCTTTAGCCGGATTAAAAAGCGCTCAAGCTAGCTTTGAAACATTTGCTCTTAGTACAGATAATGAACAAGCGAAGCAGCTTTACCAAGATGCTGCTAAACAAACCCAATCTGTTTTACAAAGCGTTGAACCACGCGTTCAACAAATCGAACAAGAAGAACCACAATATGCTCATGACGGAAACCAAGCTTCCCAAGGCAGTACGCAAGTGTCACAAGGTCAATACGGTACTGAGTTCGCAAGCCAAAATAATGCACAACAAGTAAGACAAAAAAACCAACATGCCCAGTCTTAAAAAATAAATAACTGAATCACACGTTTGTACAATTCTGAAGCTTTATGTCGCCAAAAATTTTTATGTGTTGATTCATTTGTTACCAATAAAAACATCCTTAGATAGATTAGAGGGGAGTTAAGACTCGCTCCCTTACTAAAATTTTTTTTAAAAATAAAAAGGAGCAATTGTTATGCGATTACCCGAAGACTTCAAAAGAGCTAGGCATAAAAAAGAAGAAGGGTTAAGTTTAGATCAATGCTTTTCACATCCCATTATACATAGGGAGATACGTGGGGATAAAGTATTCGTACCATTAGATTTAAAGAGAATTTGGAATCAAATATAGCAACCGTTTGGATTAAACGGATATTTTATTTATTAAGAGAAAAAGGATATTAATTTAGTTTTCAAACCTTACTTCATAATATTATTTTTAGATAAAAAATATGGATTACATTTGAACTATAAAGAAAACCATTTTTCATCATTCTAACAAAGGTTATTAAAAACATTAAAGGAGTCGTTATTCAATGACAGTAATAAATGATGTTAAGACAGCTGTAGCGGGATTGAAAAGTGCGCAGGCTAGCTTTGAAACATTTGCTCTTGGTACGGAAAATGAACAAGCTAAGCAGCTTTACCAAGATGCTGCTAAACAAACCCAATCCGTTCTAAAAAGCCTTGAACCTCGCGTTAAACAAATCGAACAAGAAGAACCTCAATACAAACAACAATAATTAAAAGACAAAAAAAGGTTGGTCGAGTAAACCAACCTTTTTACTCTCTCAATAATGGATGAAACACAGAGGTGATTATTCATGATATATAAAATAAAACAATTAAAGATCGGTCTTTTAGTATTAACGGTTATCGGAATAGGATCAGGATGTAACGAAAGCCAGAATCAGTTGGGTGAAAATAATAACGATTTGAGTATTTCACAGGTACATACAAGCTTTCTTTTTCGATTCTTAACACGTTTTTTCATTGACATCAACAAACTTTATAAACACATATAAACACAATGAGACCCCTCACAACATCGTGGGTGGTTTTTTTGCCTTCATTTTTAATTCTCTTGGGTGTATTGTGTCAAAAAGGTGAAGGTTGGATTGGTAGGGGTGAATTAGCAAACAGCGAACCCGATGGATATACACTTGGTTATATGGTCTCTCCAAATATCTTTACTGGTTAATAAATCCTACTGCCAATAGAAAAGAAAATTTGGACAGTTTTTAATTTAATATCAGTCACCATGAAGATTCCGAACTTATTGTCGTAAAACGGGATGACCCCCGGTTTGACAATATTAAAGAGTTCATTGGATACGCAAAGGAAACGAGTTAGCTGTGTAGATTTATAAGGTAACAACTAACATACGAGATTGACTGCTTATTAAACGGCTATTTAAAAAGGTTTGAGAATTGTAGAAGCACTATCGCTCTTTATAGAGGACTTTATTTTTGATCATAAAAATGGACACTAATTCAGTTGAAATAGATAGAGGGGAGTTAATCAACTAGGTTTTGTTTGATGATAACCATATGAATTCTCAGATAAGCCTTTACAAATAGGATTTGTAAGGTACCCCGAATCAAGTGCAGCCGCCTCGACTTTCAGGTTATATCTCTCTATTTGCCGATCAAGTCTAGAAAAGGATTAATATAGGGAGGGGAAATCGTTTTAAGATTAGTCGCTAATATCAAATGTGTTAATGTTTAGTGAATGGTCGGTATCTCTAACAGAAGCGTAAAATATATCTTTAATTTGATGATATCCCTTTGCCTTTTGTGATAAGAGCCATAATTTAATATTTGATTAAAACACGATTTTAAAAACCTATCCAAAAAAGAAACTGGCTTACAGTGAATCTTTGGTGCAAAGTTTGCCAATTCCTTCTTTATCATACCTTCTAATGAGTATTATAAACACTTTTTTCCCTGTATTCTTATGTAGAGATATTGATTCTTTTTAGTTTGAAACAATTATGTATCCAATTTTTTTTTATCAATTCTATTAGATAGCATACTAATATTTACTTTCTGTTTTTTGTTGTCTTGCCTTCCAGAATATAAAAGAATTTTTCCCTTTCACATCTCCAACTTTTAATTTGACAATGTCACCTACCTGTAATTCTGTATTAATCCCCATCAAATATAGCTATACATCTCTTTCGCCCAATCTCGGATTTTTGGTTTCCTTTTGTCTCCCAGTTTAATCCCAAGTTTTATTTCTTCAATGTCCTTTTTTGGTTTTAACGTTAAACGTTGAAAGGATTTCCTTTTTTGTTTTGTTGTCATTTTTTCACCTTCTAAAATGTATGAAAAATTTGATGTTTAATAACAAAACAGTTCCTTTTTATGTATTAGACAAACCTTAATACGGCGACAAATGCATGCGTTTATCTTTGTTATTACATTTTCAATGTTAAATACCCATAAATAGGATGATTAAGAGGGAGAAACTCTTAAAACTTTGGGATAATATCCGAAAAATGGGAAAAATATTAGTCCTTTCAGGAAATACAATCATCTTATTTTATAAAGGTAGGGGTGTAAAAGAAATTGAAGTTGAGAAAAGAAAAAATGAAAAGTTATAAGAGCTATTGCTGTCAACGAGAAATAGAAGAAATGATGGGGATATGGAAAAGGGGTTATTATCGAAAAAATGGAGCTATACGTCAAAAATAATTTAGATTTAAATTTCCCAAAAATCATTGAATAAAAAATTCTCCATAAAGCAAAATAAAAGAGTAAAAAAAAAATTCAAGGAGGAAATTATCATGACAGTAATAAATGACGTTAAAACAGCTCTAGCAGGATTGAAAAGTGCTCAAGCAAGTTTTGAAACATTTGCTCTTGGTACAGATAATCAACAAGCTAAGCAACTTTACCAAGATGCAGCTAAGCAAACCCAATCCGTTGTAGACAGCATTGAACCACGTGTTCAACAAATCGAACAAGAAGAACCTCAATACAAACAACAGTAATTAGTAAGGCGAAAAAAGGTTGGCCTCTTAACCAACCTTTTTTCAGCTGTTCAAATAATGGAAAAACATGGAGGTGATTTTTTTGAAAGATAAAATAACCACATTGAAAAACCTACTTTTTATTATAATGGTCATTGGTTTCGCATCAGGATGTAATGGTAATCAAAATGAATTTATTCAAGGTAATAGTACTTTTGGTATTTCACAAGTACATACAAGTAAGCCAATTGATCAATCCGTTGCCAATCATGCGAAAGAAAAGATAATTGCCAAGGAAGATATTACAGACGTAAAAGCTGTGAATACTGATAAAGAGCTTATGGCAGCGATTAAAGTTGAGAATTTTGATCGATTTCGATTAAAGAGTATCGAGAAGTCAGTAAAATCCGACTTAGAAAAAAAATATCCCGACTATAAAGTTTTTGTTTCGACTGATAAAAAAATATTCTGGGAGCTTGAAAAGGTCGAGCAAAGACTGAAAAAAAACGATATGAATAAGAAGAACTTAAAAAATGATTTGAACAAACTGAAAAGTCTTATGAAGGAACAAACCTAAAGAGGAAGGATCGAGTTATGTCTAACAATCAAAAGAAACAACTTACTCCTGTGCAACAGGAATATCAAAAATTGCAAAAACAACGAGAGATCAAAAGACCGGTTGTTAAAAATTGTATTAAGGCCTTTTTAACCGGTGGACTTATTTGTTTGATTGGTCAGCTTATTTCAGACTTTTACATTTATTATTTCGATTTTACTGAGCAAACGGCCGGAAATCCGACGGTGGGTACGTTAATTTTTATTACAATGCTTCTTACTGGTTTTGGCGTATATGATCGAATGGCCCAATTTGGTGGGGCTGGAACAGCTGTACCTGTAACAGGTTTTGGCAATGCGGTTATATCGCCTGCCATTGAGCATCGAACCGAAGGATTTGTACTGGGCGTAGGTGGCAACATGTTTAAATTAGCGGGGGCGGTTATTTTATTTGGTGTTTTTTCTGCTTTTGTCATTGCCTTAATTAAAACCACTTTAATCCAGTGGGGTGGTTTATAATGCTAGCAGGTCATCGTACATGGATCTTCGAACAAAAGCCTGTCATTATCTCCACTGGAACCGTTGGTGGACCATTTGAAGCCAATGGTGCTATCCCAGATGATTTCGATACTCTTCATGCTGATTTATGGCTTGGGCAGGATTCCTATGAGAAAGCACATAAAATCCTTTTTGAAGAGGCTTGCCAAAAAGCCATGGAAAAAGGGGGCATACAAAAGGATCAAGTTCAATTTATCCTAGCTGGGGACTTAATCAATCAAATCACCCCAACAAGTTTCGCTAGCAGAACGATTGGAGCGCCTTATTTTGGCTTATTCGGTGCTTGCTCTACCTCGATGGAAGGACTGGCTCTAGGTGCTTATATTGTAAATACAAAAGGAGCGAAATATTTGTTAACAGGAGCTTCCAGTCATGATACAGCTGTTGAAAAACAATTTCGGTATCCAACTGAGTATGGTGGACAAAAGCCACCTACGGCACAATGGACGGTTACTGGTGCAGGTGCAGCCCTATTAAGTGATTCTGGGGAAGGACCTCATGTCACATCTGCCACAATTGGTCGTGTAATCGATATGGGATTGACAGATCCATTTAACATGGGAGGAGCTATGGCGCCAGCTGCGGTTGATACCATTGAAGCCCATTTAAAGGAACGAAATGTTGAGCCATCTTATTACGATTTAATTGTAACCGGTGACCTTGGCCAAATCGGACAGGAAGTGTCCATGGATCTATTTAAAAAGCATGGAACTCCTATTAGTGAAGAACAATACCAAGATTGTGGCCTTATGATTTATCGGGAAGGACAACCCGTTCTTGCAGGGGCAAGCGGTGCAGGCTGTTCAGCAACGGTAGTTTATGGGCATTTATTAAACCGCATGAAAAATGGTGAATTTAAACGAATGTTAGTTGTGGCTACAGGTGCTTTGCTTTCACCGTTGTCCTTTCAGCAAAATGAAACAATTCCTTGTATCGCCCATGCAGTGTCAATTGAATACGGAGGTGAACAATTAACATGATCTATTTTTGGGCTTTTGTCGTAGGCGGTTTAATTTGTATCATTGGGCAAATTATGTTTGATGTATTTAAATTGACACCAGGTCATACCTTAAGTGCTCTTGTAGTGATTGGGGCGCTTTTAGATGGATTTGGACTATACGAGCCTTTGATTGATTTTGCTGGGGCAGGGGCTACCGTTCCGATTACAAGTTTTGGGAATTCGCTTGTTCATGGTGCGATGCAGGAAGCAGAAAAACATGGGTTAGTTGGTGTACTGACAGGAATGTTTGAAGTAACTAGTTCTGGTATTTCAGCTTCCATTGTTTTCGGCATGATAGGAGCTTTAATTTTTAAGCCAAAAGGATAAGGAGAATTAGGATGACAGTAGGATCAGATGTTAAACAGTGTTTTGCCAGTCTAAAAGGGGTAGAAGCAAGTCTCTCAAGTTTAGCATTACGGACTCTTGATGATGAATCGAAGCGAACTTTGCATGAGGCTATGATGGTAGTACACGAAGTAACAAAAGATTTAAAAAAAAGAGTAGGAGAACTAGAAGGAGAGGAACTTCAGTACAAAGGTTTCTAGAAAAACTATATTTACAGGGGGTGTAAGCAGTGCCTGAATGGTTAGATATAGCTGTACGCTCAGCATTATTTGTTGCTGTTTTATTTTTCATTACAAAATGGTTAGGGAAAAAGCAAATTTCCGAACTATCTTTCTTTGAATATGTCACCGGTATTTCTATTGGGAGTATTGGTGCAGAAGTGGCTATGGGACTTGAGCGGAACATTTTTCACGGAATTATTGGAATTGTCATTTTTGCGGCTATTCCCTTTTTCGCTGGTTTAATTTCATTAAAAAGTAAACGTTTTCGCAATTTTATAGAAGGAAAAGCAACTGTATTTATCAAAGATGGGAAGATTATGGAAGATAATTTAAAAAAGGAAAGATATACGACAGATGAACTGTTAGATCTCCTTCGCAGGAAGGATGTCTTTCAAGTCTCTGATGTAGAATTTGCTGTTTTAGAGGCAACAGGTGATTTATCTGTGATGCTAAAGAAAGAAAATCAACCTTTAACAGCAAAGGATATAAACTTGAAGGTTGCTTCAATCAAGGAGCCTCAGACCATTATTATGGATGGTACAATAATGGATGAACCACTAGCCACGATTGGACGAAGTCGGGCTTGGCTACAAACTGAATTAGAAAAACTAGGGGTAACGATTGAAAATGTATTTCTGGGACAGGTTAATTCTTACGGAGAGTTAACGATTGATCTGTTTGACGATAAATTACAAGTCGCACCCCCACAAGAAAGACCCTTAATTCTTTCAACCTTGAAAAAATGTCAAGCAGACTTAGAACTATTTGCTCTTGGAACGGAATCAAAAGAGGCCAAACAAATGTATAGGTTAAACAGTGAAAAATTACAAGAAGCCATTGATAAAGTGACCCCTATTTTAAAAGGATAAGGATTTAGCTTAGATTCATACATGACGAAAAAAAGATACCATTTTTAATTGAAATAAGTTTAAAAACCTTAGTCCAATTTCGGACTAAGGTGAATTTTTTTACGAGGTGTTAGAAGTGTCTATTTTTTTAGTTAAAGTTATTTTTATCTATATTGTGTTTATTGTAGCAGTAAATATTTTAGGGAAATCAGCTCTAGCCCAACTTACCCCTCATGATTTTGGAGCGATTCTTTTTTTATCTTAATCGAAATTTAAAGGAAAGTAGATATCCTTTACCTGAGCTGTTGTCTAATTTAAGAACATCAGGATATCCGGATATTCACGATATTGAATATGCGATTTTGGAAGCAACAGGTGAAATTAGCATTTTTCCAAGAAAAGAATTAGTTCCTATTACTCCAAAAGAGTTACATATGAAAGTGGAATACCGCGGATTACCCATAGCCGTTGTCATTGAAGGGAAAGTGCAAAAGCGTAAATTAAAATTTATCAACAAAAATGAAAAGTGGTTAAAGGAAGAACTAAAGGCAAAGGGATATCTTCAAATCAAAGATATTTTTTATGCTGCTGTTAGAGATACCGATCATTCATTAACCATTAACAAAAAAGATGTTAACGACTAATTTTAAGACGATTTCCTCCCAATATAAATTAATGTTTTCTCTTATTTACTCCTTATTGCATTTACCACTTTCATTTTCCAAATTTATAAAAAATTATACCTATATTTAGGAATTTACCAGATGGTAATTTTCAAAATCACTAAGTCTCTAGTTAGGACAGTGCCCAGATCATTACGCCTTTCGTGATGTCAGAACTTTCCCAACCTTAATTCTCTTTTTTTCGTTCTTAATATCTTATACAAGTTCTTATAAAGGTAGTCCATAATATATAACAGACAATCCCTTCATATTCCATACGTATACTGGTTACATAGTTTGTACATGTTAAGAGAAACAGAAGGAGGGATTCCAGTTGGAGTGGATTTTTTATCTATACCTGTTAAATATGTTCTTTATCTTATTCATAGCAATTTGGGAAGTTCGTCGGCCTGCCAAGGCTTTGAATTGGATAATAATCGTCCTTTTTTTACCTGTCATTGGTTTCTGGCTATATCTTAGCATATCAAACCCTAAGTTTATTCATCGAAAAAGATTGACCTGTTCTAAAAATGAATCTAACAAATTACCTGAGACATTCGGTGCTTCAGCATCGGTAATTGCCAATGCTTTACGGCATTTCACTGTGAATGGGCTTCGAATGGGCCAAGTCCAAGTGTTTAACAATGGGATAGCAAAATATGATCAACTCCTTGTATCCCTGCAAAAAGCCCAAGAAACAATTGATCTGGAATATTTCATATATCGGAATGACCAAATTGGTAATCGAATCACAGAACTGCTAATCGAAAAAGCATTAAATGGAGTGCAGGTTCGTTTTATGAGAGATAGCTTGGGGAGTTATAAATTCCCGCGTGAAAAAATCCGGCAGATGGTTGAAGCAGGGATAGAATGCAGGACAATATTTCCTCTGCGATTTCCCTGGATTTTGTCCAATTGGAATTATCGGGATCATTGTAAGATGGCCATAATCGACGGAAAGGTAGCTTTTAATGGTGGCATTAACTAGGATATGAATATACAGGATTGAAGCCTGACGTTGGCTTCTGGCGGGATACTCATTTGCAAGTCATAGGAGAAGCATCATCCGATTTGCAGACTGTTTTTGATGTTCATTGGGAAATCGCTGTGCCGGAAAGGATAAAATCAAAAACAAATTTGAAAACAAAATCAGAGGTAACGAAAATCAATTCAATCGGCAGAGCAGATCATTCCAAATGGTCAGCCGAATTGGGATCAGAGTTGAGCACCCTTGATGAAAAAGAAATGGACATATCCGCAAAAACTAGGACATTGCATAAAGCGTATATCCATACGTTGGAAGGAAACCCTGGAATTCCTACCCCAGTCATTCGGCAAGCTTACTTTATATGTATAACACAGGCGACCAAGACTATTGATTTAACAACACCCTATTTTGTACCAGAAACGGATATTATCATGGCATTAAAGACAGCAGTAGCTCGTGGTGTCCGTGTAAGATTGCTGGTTCCTCGCCACAATAATCAAAAAATCGTGGGCCTTGCAAGCCGTACTTATTACGGAGAACTTATAGAAACTGGAGTCGAAATCTACCAGTACGATAAAGGAATGATACATGCAAAAGTGTTGATCATCGATGAGGAAATTGCAGAAGTAGGCTCAGCAAACTATGATATGAGAAGTTTTCGCCTGCATTATGAGGTGTGTCAAGTTTTATACAGTGCTGATGTGGCGAGGGAACTCACTGAGCAGTTCCAACGAGATCTTACTGATTCTGTACCATTAAAAATTGAAGACTTGCTGCAACGATCCCTGACTGAGCGCATAGTTGAACAGGGTGCTCGCGTGCTTTCTCCATTATTATAAGTTGAAAAAACCCGTATTTTTTATCTTTCTGATTTTAATTTAGCTTACATGTTGTAATATAAATATTTTAAAACATGAGGGATTTTTGAAATCGAGTGAAATATAAAATGGAGGAATAAACTTTGGGTGAAATTTTTTTGGGTTTACTGACAATCAAAGTCATAGTAGGTTTTGTCACCTTATTTTTTATCATTATCATAACAGGCAGAACATCCATCTATCAGTTAACCCCGTTTCACTTAGTTTTTGTATTAGTGCTTGGAGATTTTTTAGGAAATACCATTTATGAAAATAAGGTAGGGATTTTTCACTTTTTATATGCCATCGGATTGTGGACGCTTCTCATGTTGGGGATAGAGTTCTTGACTCTAAAAAATAAATCGACACGTTCTCTCTTATTGGGCGATCCTAACATCATTATTCGGGATGGTATAATGGATAGAAAGTTACTTAAAAAGAACAAATTGGATGTAAATCAAGTATTAAGTATACTTCGACAAAATCAGGTTTTTTCTGTTCGCGAAGTCAAATACGGTATATTGGAAGCTAATGGGCAAATCAGTATATTATTACAATCGAAGTATCAAAAACCAGACATGCAAGATCTCAGTCTTCTAGAAAGTCCAGTATACCTCCCAATAAGGGAGAATCCATGAATGCCTTGGCACGAGCTATTTTCTTCGGAAAACAGGGAGAACTTAGAGAAAGAGCATTACAAGATCATTTACAGCGTGCCAGCTCATTAAATCTAATTATTAATGCCATCAGCATTTGGAATACCGTGTATTTATCACAAGCAATTGAACATTTTAAAAATATAGGAAAATATCAAGAGGAATTGCTTCCTCACATATCACCATTGGGATGGGAACACATAAACTTTCTCGGAGAATATTCATTTATACCTGAGATTTTGAACTCGATACATGCCCTGCGTCCACTTAGGATATAAAAAAGCCTGGTTTTTCTGCTTAACGTAGAAAAATCAGGCTTTTACCTTCTAAAAAATTCCTTAGCGTATTATATCTGCGTTTAGTCGGCAGTACCCCTTTATGGTTTCATCCATGGCAATGCTGTTTATTTGAAGAACATTTTTTTCGCTTTCAACATTTTGGACTCTGGTTATAGGGGTATTAAATCTGTTTTTGACAGCTACAGTTTCATTTTCGTGATTCTCTGTGTTTCTTGTATTTTGTACTAAAAATAGTAACCCTATGGATAAAAGAATAAGTATGGAAACGGTAACCAATAAGGCCCTTGGTATTTTTCTAATGAGACACCTATAAATAGTTTTGTTATTAGCTTGTTTAGTCACAGGGATTTTAACGATGAAATAAATGGAAAATAAAAAAGGAGTTTCGTTTACGTTGCTATTAAAGAAAGGAAAGATGATTAACTTTTGCTATTACTTATTTCTTTATTTGTTTTTTCAAATTAGGGTATGTAGGCAAATGTCTAGTCCTAGGATAATTAGGAAAATAAGATAAAACTAAATATATTCAATTTAAGAAAGGGGAGTTATAAAAATTATACAATATCATAATTACATGTCTTATTATCATCCTCAATATTCCAGCCAGTTTTCGCAATACCCTGAGCTGAAGGAAGTGCTGCAATAACCTATTTAATTGGCATAGACCGTTTATTTAACGGTTGAATCTTAGGGAATTAATAAAATGTTTTAAAAATAGTTGATATGTTCCATGCTTATAAAGGAAAACTAGTAGAGTTGAAATGTTTAAATGTATTTTTGTACTATTGGTTAAAAAAACAACAATTGAGCTTTATCATAACAGTTAAATTTGGAGCAATAAGGCACACCGTTTGAAAACAAACGGTGTGCCTTATTGCTGTTAATATTTATTCATCTATATTATCTGGATCGTTTACATCTTTAGGATCTTCAATGGGTTCTTCTGCATCAGGGACTAAATCAGCTTCATCATCTTTATTTTCATCTATATTATCTGGGTCATTTACATCTTTAGGATCTTCAATTGGCTCTTCTGTATCTGGGTCCACATCATTTTCATCTATATTATCTGGGTCATTTGCATCTTCAGGATCTTCAATGGGTTCTTCTGTGTCAGGATCTACATCCACTTCAGGTGGTGGTGGATCCTTATCCTCTTCTACATTATTACACCCCAATAACATGATGGCAGATAGAAAAACTGCTGTTAATAGCCTTAACCACTTTAGATTCATTTTTATCGTCCTCTCTATTGGTTGTTTACTTTCAATATTATCTTCTCCTTCCACTTTTTTATACGAACATTTTAACTTAACATCAATAAAATTAAGGTCCTTAATCACCAAACAGTAGCGGCCTAGGTGTCAGGAATTGAAGATAAAAATGTAGTACAGAGGAAAAGAGGCTTCTATCAAAAAAATGGTGCCATTTATCAAATGTAATTACATAACTGTGGGTTTTTGGTCATTTAAAAGCAGGATAAAATTGGAAGTTATAAAAAATATTCTTATACATCATTCTAATAAAGTAAAAATTAAAGGCGGCGTTATTTATAACAGTAAAAAATGACGTAAAGACAGCTCTACTAGGATTTGCAGGCTAGCTTCGAAACATTTGCAATCAACAAGCTAAGCAGCTTTACCAAGAGGCTACAAACTCAATCCGTTCTACACAGCGTTGAACCACGCGTTCAACAAATCGAACAAGAAGAACCGCAATAAGCCCAAGATGGAAGCCAAGCTTCCCAAGGCAGTACGCAAGGAGCACAAAATCAATAAGGAAATGAGTTTACAAGCAAAAATAATGAACAACAAGTAAGACAACAAAACAAACAAGCCCAGTCTCATAAAAAAAATAACTGAAGCACACGTTCGTAAAAATTACAATTCTAAGCTTTATGTCGCAACATTCTTGGTATATTACAGAGAGCGAATAAAAACTAAGCTTTCTTACCAAGAGTTGTTTTATAAAAAATATAAAAGGAGCAAGTGTTATGCGATTACCCGAAGACTTTATAAGAGCTAGGCATAAAAAAGAAGGGTTAAGTTTAGATCAATGCTTTTCAAATCCTATCATACATAGGGAGATACATGGGAATAAGGTATTCGTTCCATTGGATTTAAAGAGAATTTGGAATCAATAAAAGTTTTTAGCAATGAAATATAGCAACCGTTTTGATTATAAGGCTATTTTATATATAAGGGATCCCACCAACAAAAAGCGCTTAAAACATACGCTAAGCATAATTCGTCATGAATAAAGCCGATTTTTCCTCAACTTACGAGAAATAATCGGCTTTATGGATAAGGGAACAATCGATTGTCAAAATGAATCCATTCCTAAATACTATTTAAAAACCGGTTGATGTGAAACCATTACCATAATCTAAAAAAAGAGTATTATTCGGGGTGACACAAAAATAATTTATTCAAGTGGATTAACGGACTAGTGCGCCTAATATATGTGATATATATAAAGATATCTTACCATAGTGTAACGGGAGGGTAGTGATTTAGTACAGGATATCTGATGTTAAAAAGACTCCGGCAGGAGGAACGCCGTTCTGATATATAGGAGGTTCAGTGAGTGCTGTATCAGTTGTAGCAATCCAAGTTCCGTACTCACCTGCAAGCAAAGAGGGAGGTTTCATAATAAACTGTCCACTTAAAACGAAATGACGAATTCTAATCGAGGGATCATCAAATATAGATAAGTTACCAAAAAATGAGGCATATGGTGAATCAAAACTTATTTGTTTGGTGTTTTCTTCCCAATACCCATTAATTTGAATAGGTGTACCACGAAAATTAATTGTACCAGATACTTTATTATTACCTGTAATAGAATTAATGATGAGTACTCCCCAAATAATGGGTCGACCGGCTATAGAAGCCGAAATACCCCATTTTGATGGAAAAGGTATACTAACCATGAGTTTCTGTGCAGTTTGCAAAAGTTGATTCCTCGTTTCGTAATAATCATAAATACAAGAGTTTAAAGTTTAATTTCTATCTATACATCAGAGTGTTAAAAAAAGAAAGAAAGTCTAATAAATTATTTTAATATTTATTCATTTTGAATCTTCCATATTCGGTTTCGAACATTTCATTTACTTCCCAAGATTCAACGGTTTTATAAGCTGTTTGTTGATCAAAGCCTTTTCCCAGAAGGTAGGCCATTGCGGCAATTTCAGTTAGCGCATGTTCATAGGAAGTAAGAGCAACTTCTTTTAGACCATAATCAACAAAAGGCTTTATTGCCATTAATGTTTCACTTTTCAAATCCTGATCCGAATTTTCTCTCTCATCGGATTCATTACCCTCTAGATTTGGATGTGCTTCTTTGTATAGCACCTCCCACTGTTCATAAAGACTTGTAGCTGTCTCAAAGTCCTCAGAGTCTACTGTTAAATTTTTTTGTAATTTACTCATTAAATTACGCCATGTCTCTTCCCATTCCTCTAAAGTTCTTAAGTCAAAGAGTTTTGAGAACTTCGGTTTCACACTTTCCCAATGAACATAAATGTCGGTACACCATCCCAATAAATATTTATAGTTTTCCGTTTGGGCTTCCATTTTTTTATCACCCTTTTTAAATTTTTTCACTTCTAAAAAAAGAAGCAATATCGCGTGTAAAATGAGGTTAAATACCTTTTAAAACCAATTTACAATTCTATGGTATGTTTCACTTATGTCCCTAGACTAGGCATTTGTCTCATTTAACAAAATAAATTTTGTTTTCTTTCCAAACGGATAAATATGTTGCATTCTGCAAGTATAATTTTCCTTTGCAAACAAGGCCGGTGTTAAAAGTATAAAGGCATTTTTAAAACGTTCTTAACAAACAGATAAAGAGCAGGTAAGCTGAGGAACTTGATAAAAACCTGAAGGAAAGCCAACTCAATCGATTATGAAGTATATATAGGGGTCCTGCCGACAAAACGCGAATATTATACGCTAAGCAGATGTATTAGAATAAAAAGTCAATTCCATACATTAAGAATTGACTTATGTGTAATTAATGAAGCTCCTTCTATGTAATTTCGCTACTTAATATAGTTCCAGAATTACTCTTTTATCGTTCTTAATAATGTCCGTCTTGGTATTTCAATTTTCCTGAGTTCACTAAATTAACTTGAATGTTGATTTGCTCGATACTATCCTTATTTAAGAAAAATCGCTTTTCTTTTATCTCTTTATTCCATTTCTGGGGGTTCTCACGATATAATATTTCTCCTAACTTATAAACATCCGAATTTATCTCTACTCCTTTCTCAAAAGTCTTTAAAATCTCATCCCTTATTATTTTTTTCAGTGTTAGCAATTAACTTATTTTCACTAATTTCCTTTAACTTTTCGTTTATTCCAGCTTGTACGACTATGTTAATGTTATATAGGGGTAGCGTCAGGAAAATGCGGATTTACAACGCTAAGCCCATTTTCAAGACGATTACCCCAATTTTAACAACGTTAAGACAGTTTTAGTGGTCTTAGAGAATCTAACGCAACCATTTTTTCAGAATTAAAACGGTACTCTCCTAGTAAATTGATATGCTCCCAGCCTAAAGGAGACATATGATGCAACAAATCTTCATTAAAATTACCTAAACCTTTTTGGTATTCAACTGCTTTTGTCAGATATAGAGTATTCCAGACACTAATGGCGTTAATAATTATATTTAAAGCACTGGCTCTTTGCAATTGATGCTGGTTCGTTCCCTAAGCTCTCCTTGTTTTCCGAAGAAAATAGCTCTTGCCAGTCCATTCATCGCTTCTCCTTTATTCAATCCTTTTTGTATTTTTCTTCTTCATGATTCATCCGAAATATAATTCAAAATAAAGATCGTTTTTTCTATTCGGCCCATCTCACGTAAAGCGGTAGCCAAGCTGTTTTGTCTTGAATAAGAACCTAGTTTCCCCATAATAAGGGATGCTGAAACTGTTCCTTCATTTATAGAATGAGCTAATCGCAAAACATCCTCATAATTTTCTTTAATGACCTTTGTATTTATTTGTCCACGTAAAATGGCTTCTAATTTTGGATATTCACTTGCTTTATCTATTGTAAATAATTTCGAGTCTGATAAATCCCTTATTCTTGGAGCAAATTTAAATCCTAATAAATGAGTCAATCCGAATATTTGGTCTGTGTAACCAGCAGTGTCTGTATAATGCTCTTCTATGTTTAGATCCGTCTCATGGTGCAACAAACCATCCAAAACATGAATCGCATCCCTTGAATTAGTATGAATAATCTTTGTGTAGTAAGAAGAGAATTGATCACTAGTAAAACGGTAGATGGTGGCTCCTTTTCCGGTTCCATAATGTGGATTTGCATCTGCATGTAGTGATGAAACACCTAGCTGCATTCTCATACCGTCTGACGAGGATGTTGTACCGTCTCCCCAATAGGAAGATAATTGTAATTTAAAATTTACTAATACGGCTTGGGCTTTATTCATTGCATCTTCATACATGCGCCATTGAGATGCATTGGCTAAATGCTTATATGTAAGTCCGGGTGTTGATTCAGCCATCTTGCTTAAACCTATATTCATTCCCATTCCTAAAAGGGCAGCCAGAATAATAATCGTTTCTTCTTTATCCGGTTTTCGATTATTGGAAGCATGAGTAAATTGCTCATGAAATCCTGTTATATAAGCAATATCCATCAGTAAATCGGTTAATTTTATTCTTGGTAGCATCTGATACAGGCTTGCACTAAATTTTTTTGCTTCTTCTGGAACATCTTTTTCTAAGCGTGCAATTGACAGCTTTCCTTTTTCAAGAGAAACCCCGTCTAACTTGTTGGAATTGGCAGCTAACCACTTTAATCTTTCATTAATGCTGATGGTTCTCTCCGTTATAAAATCCTCGAATGATAAACTAACTGATAATCTCGTATTCTCCTTCGTTTGATTCCATGTATCTTCTGAAAACAAATATTCCTCAAAATCTCTATATTGTCTGCTGCCAACAATGGAAACATCTCCTGCCCGAACATGCTCCCGAAGTTCTGTTAAAACAGCCATTTCATAGTAATGACGATTGATTGTTGTACCATCATCTTCGTATAAATGCTTTTTCCAACGTTTTGAAATAAAATCCACAGGTGAGTCATCAGGCACTTTTCGCTTTCCGGATTCGTTCATGCCGCGGATAATCTCAACAGCTTGTAAAAGTGGCACATTTGCCTTTGTAGAATGAAATTCCAATACCCTTAATAGCGTTGGCGTATATTTTCTAAGTGAATAAAATCTTTTTTGCAGTAAGTCTAAATAATCATAGTCGGTAGGACGTGCAAGCTCCTGAGCCTCTTCCACCGAAGAAACAAAAGAATTCCATTCAATAATGGATTCTAAAACCTCAAAAACATCTAATTTTTCCTTTTTTGCTTTAATTAAAGCTTGTCCGATGTTTGTAAAGTGTATAACCTTCTCATTCAGCTTTTTACCGTTTTGTTTCTGAATTTCTTCTTGAGCCTTACGGCCTTTTGATAACAGATTGAGTATTTGTCTGTCATGAATTTCAAAAGCTTTATCCGTTAACTCCTGAGTAAGATGTAATAAATAGACGGTTAATATCGAATATCGTTTATTTTCTTGAAAGTCACGGAATGCATAAGGCTCATATCTTGAACCTAAGCGAGATAGTTGTAACAGGCGATTGCGATGCAAATGACTAATTTGTACCGTTTCCAATTCCATTTCTCGTATATATTCGAGTCGTTCTATTACTTTTAGAAATGTTTCGGGTGAAGGATGACCCTGTGGTTCCTTTAACCAACCCAATATCGTTTTATTGGATTCGGATGGATGCTGCGAAGTAATGATCTCTTCAAGCTTTTCTTTTTGGTTATTTGTTAGAGTTTGACTAACCGTATTAAATAGCATCTTTTCAGCCATTGCCCTTGCCTCCCACACCAATCTCTCAAGTGTAGTGATAGCAGGCAAAATGATTTTCTTTTTTCTTAGAAAATCTATACATTCATGTAGTAGATGCATGGCAACGCCATTTTCCAAAGCTAATTGATGAAGATGCTTAAATGCTATTCGATATTCTTTTAGTGTAAAAGTTACAAAGTCGTATTCACTTCGAATTTCTTTCAAATGATCCCAAAGTGTATTTTCTCTTTGAGGATAAAGACTAATCGAAGATGAAGTGGCACCGATTTGTTTCGATATATAATGTATGACTGAATCCGGGATGTTTTTGATATGAGTGTATGGCCAACTGGGATACCGAAGAACAGCTAATTGAACGGCGAACCCTAAACGGTTTTCTTCTCTCCTTCGTTTATTGATAATTCCTAAATCCCGTTTGGAAAAAGTGTAGTAGGTTCCTAGCACCCACTCATCTTCAGGAATTTGCATAAGGACCTGTCGCTGTTCCGATGTAAGCAATTCTCTACCTCTCGCAACTTTCATACAGTATCATCTCATTTCTGTAATTATTCAGTTAATTAGTTCAATTATATATCAATAGAGTGTACTCTATTGATACAAGTGTAATAGAGTGATAAAATCATAGTTAAGAGTGTCTCATAAGACTTGTCTCAAAAAGGGGTGATATTTTGCGGAAAATCGGTTATATACGTGTCAGTTCGACTAGCCAAAATCCTTCAAGGCAGTTTCAGCAACTGAACGAAATCGGAATGGATATTATTTTTGAAGAAAAAGTTTCTGGAGCAACAAAGGATCGTGAGCAACTTCAAAAAATGCTAGAGAATTTACAAGAAGGTGACTTTGTTTATGTTACAGACTTAACTCGGATCACTCGAAGTACGCAGGATTTATTTGAATTGATTGATTTAATACGAAGGAAAAAGGCAAGCTTAAAATCACTCAAGGATACATGGCTAGATTTATCAGAGAATAATCCATACAGCCAATTCTTAATTACGGTAATGGCCGGTGTTAACCAATTAGAACGAGATCTTATTCGTATGCGACAACGTGAAGGGATAGAGCTGGCTAAGAAAGAAGGAAAGTTTAAAGGTCGGTTAAAGAAATATCATAAAAATCACGCAGGAATGAATTATGCTGTAAAGCTATATAAAGAAGGAAATATGACCGTAAATCAAATTTGTGAAATTACAAATGTGTCTAGAGCTTCATTATATAGAAAGCTATCCGAAGGGAACAAATAGTCCCTCCTTATCCCATATTCCAGAAAAGGGCCATTATATATCGTTCTTACGGACAAACCCATGATAGTCCTGAAAGGGAGGTGACTTCTCGTTGGTCTCTCGTAGGCACATAAAATTGTGGCTATCTTTTGGCGATAGAAACGTACTGTTATGTATACCTCCAATCGGAGCGTCGGCGTACGTTTTACTTACCACTATAGTGTGTGAAGAAGATACGACAGCAAATGGACCTGCAATGGGATGCTTGAGCCGATGTGTCTTGAAAGGGACTAGTACGGTTCTCAGGGGAGGAAGGGGCAGTGATGCCCCTAACTTACCCGACTTAACTAGAATTGTATAGAGTATTCATTATTTCTTTTAGCCTTGTTATTTGCCCATTATTATCCATTTTGTATACCTATAATTAGGCAACTGCATAAGATGAAAAGGGAAATAAAAACATAAGAGGAGAATGAGTATGTACCATAAATCATCCTATCACCATCAATGGCATAATCCAATGTATTACAACTGGAATCCACATTATTATAATTGGAATAATAATTATTCGAATAACAGCGGAAATTCTTATTTTAGAAACAGCCAATTGAAGGATTATGGGCCAAAGCCATTTGTCGTTAATATCAATGAAGCAACGAAGCAAAACAATACGTATCGTACTGCTTTATGGACAGGACCACATTTACAAGTTACTTTAATGAGTCTCAATGTTGGCGAAGATATCGGTTTGGAAATACATCCTGACGTTGATCAATTCTTACCTATTGAACATGGCCAGGGAATTGTTCAAATGGGCAAGAGGAAAGATAATTTAAACTTTGAAAGAAATGTCTATGATGATTCTGCAGTAATGATACCTGCTGGAACATGGCATAATCTAACTAATACCGGCAATATTCCACTAAAACTTTACTCGATATATGCTCCTCCTAATCATCCATTTGGTACTGTTCATGTTACCAAAGCAGATGCATTGACTGCAGAAGAAGGATCCGATCATGGCAATGGAAATACATTTGTTTTTGGCAGGACTCCAGATGAATGGGTACAGTACACAGAATTTCTAGTAAAAGAAGGGTTAGAGGATGTTAAAAGAGGAATAAATGCTACACACATTCTTCAAGAATTTATTCTAATGGGAGTTCTTGTTGGGAAAGGGTATTCTCCTAAAAAAGCATATGAAACAGTAGAAGAATGGGAACGTACAGGAAAATCTAAACTTCTTCAGCAAAGCAAAATTATGTAAAAAGGATTTTCTAAACCGGGCTGTTGACAAACTAAAGAATCCCATTACCGGACACAACATATTGTAAAATGAAAAAGAAAATGAACACTACATTTAGTAGATATTCATCTTCTTTTTTGCTTAAAGGGGTATTTGTAACAGCCCTTAAACGAAGATCCTTTTTTATTACCAATAACATCGAAAATGTAAATTAAATTGTATAGAGTATTCATGTGTTCCTTAGAGTTAAATACTACAAAACCTGAATATTAATTTAATATTGACCACAAGTTAAAGATAATTGCAATTTAAAAATGGAGTGAGGATATGTCAGAACATTTTGATCCTAACTAATTCATGGTTACAATCAGAGTTAAAAAAACGTAATTTGACACAAAATGATGTTGTTTATGCAGTTTTGGCAGCTAATGGTAATGTATATATTGATACATATAGTGATCATATTCATTCTCCGATTGATAAAGAATAATCTGTTCAGATAAGGAGATTAAAAAGAATACTAGGGGACGAAGTTCATATCCCCTAAAATATCTAAAATGATGTTATAGAAAATTTTAATTCCGAACAAGCCCTCTTTCAAATGCTGCAAGATGATTCAAAGAGGCATTGCGAAGTTGAGAAAAAACGGTTCGAGCATCATTAGGAATATTAAGTGATAGAAACCTTTCGTACATAGAAATATTGTCTTTTTCCCCTTGAACTCCAGCAGTATATGCTGCCTTAATACTTTCTGGAGTTGTAACAAATGACTGAGATTTATCTTCAGGTAACGGTACCTGATAACGTTCAAAAAGTGGTAATAAAGCATTTATATGCCTCAATTCAGCCTCTTTTATTTGTGCAAATGTACGAATATATCCAAAGTTTCCTAGAATATTATCATATCTTGCTTGAGCTAAGTATTCGTCTTGAAGGGCATAAGTCAACATTTGAGGTAAAGTTAATGAGTAAGCACTTAACGCACCCTTAGCACCGTAATTTTCAGTTTGCCTATTGGTGTGAGTTACCTTTAGATTTTTTGAAAAAAAAACAAAAACCATACAGCGTGATTATGTTCGTCTGCGGCTGCTCGTCGAAATCTATCTTTAATAAATGGATCATTCGCTTTATCTGCTATATCTAAATAAAAATCAACGGCTTCTTGTTCATCTTTAAAAGCAAATTCGATTCCTGCTCTATACTTGTTTGGGCATTCCTCGATAATTTGATAAGATGGCTTTTTTCCTGTTAAATTTGTATAAATTTTGCTGAATTCCTCGAGATGGCGTTTTTCATCTTTTTGTATCTCAAGTATTTTGTTCGTTTCATCCTTTGTAGGTGCCATCTTGGCTAACCTCTCATAACAAGCAACAGCACTATACTCCGCATTAATTGCTTTCTGAATATCATTTATAAGTTGAATGTCATTTGGCATACGATAATAATCATTATACTGTGGACTATAATGATAAAAATATTGATTTGAATACATGATTGTCCTCCCTCTGTTTAACTATCAACTTATCTTATGCTTTGTGTATAGGTTGGTGTGTAATTTCATATCTTGTTCTTGTGCTAACAGGTAGCTTTAGTTGAATAAATCCACAAAAAAGTCGGTCCTTTACGTAGAGGAAATCAACTTTTTTAGATTGAAATTTGCTTAACGTTGTAAATCCGCATTTATCTTAACCATCCAAAACGGATGACTTTACAGTATTCAATGTAAAGTTATCCGTTTTTTGTTTCTTTAAAGACTATTTAACCACACTAATTTTTATAGTATTTATAGTAAATAAAGAAAGGAGGAAGATTATCTGAAATTAAGAGATTGAGAGCTTTCTAGAATGAATAAAAGAACAATTTCAACAGGAGGATTTTATGAGAGTAATTACCCTTTCTACAAAAGAAGGAAAGATTCGGTACATGTTAATAGATCATAATAATGAGCCAGTCCGACCAGTTTTACATTATTTAAAGTTTAAGGACAATAGTGGGGCTTCACGTAACACCTTACGGTCGTTCTCATATCATTTAAAACTATTCTATGAATTCCTAGAACAAATAAACAAAGAATTTCGTGATATCGGAATAGATGAAATGGCGGATTTTATGCGGTGGTTACAAAACCCGCACCAGGATGTAAAGGTGTCCCCTATCTTCCCAAAACAACCAATTAGAAAAGCAAAGACAGTAAATATTATCATCAATACTGTTCTCGGATTTTATGACTACCTAATGAGACATGAGGACTATAGTATTCAGCTGACAGAACGTTTAAAGAAACAAGTATCTGGGTCCCGCAAGGGGTTTAAAAGTTTTCTGCACCATATAAACAAAAATAAATCCTTTGCATCTCATATTCTGAAACTAAAAGTGCCTAAACAACAGCCGAAAACACTTTCGAAAGATCAAATAGCATTAATTATGAATGCTTGTGTAAATATAAGGGATCAATTTTTAATACAGCTACTTTGGGAAAGCTCTATGCGTATTGGTGAAGCACTTACTTTATGGCTTGAGGATTTCGAGGTTGATGCGAGAAAAATCCATATACGTGATCGGGGTCAATTGTTTAATCTAGCTGAAATTAAGACGGTATGTAGCCCCCGAAGTATCGATGTATCTGAGGATCTAATTAATATGTACTTTGATTATATTGCTCAATTTCATACTGATGAAGTGGATACAAATCACGTTTTTATTAAGCTGTCAGGGGAAAAAAAAGGACAACCGTTAGAATATACCGATGTAGTAGCGCTGGTTCAGCGTCTGCGTGATAAAACAGGCATTTATTTCACTCCACATATGTTACGCCACACATCATTAACGGAACTAAGAAAGGCTGGCTGGAGAGATGAACATTTAATGAATCGGGCTGGCCACGCTCATATCCAAACAACAATGCAGATGTATATCCATCCTTCGGATGAAGATATTCGAAAAGACTGGGAAAAAGCTCAAGAAAGAATGAAAATCAACAAAGAAAATAAGGAGAATAACGAATGAATTTATCTATTGGATACCTACTCCCAGAAAATAAAGTTAGTGAAATAGCCAAAAAAATCTCTGGGTATTTCGAAAATGACATTTGGGATGCCGATGATGCGGCTTTTAATGATTTTAGAAAATCGGAATGGGGAAAAACTCATCGTAAAATGAATTTTTCAGTATTTCCATCTAAGCTTAAAAATGAGGTTAAGTTTTTTATTCTTACTCGTATTAAAAAAGATGATCTTCAATTGTATTCTGCAGTACACAATTATGCCCGGTCCTTTAAACAGCTGTCTATCTTTCTTAAGAAATATTATCCCAATATTAATAGTTTTGCAGATTTAGAAATAAGTAAAGCATTGATGCAATTAAGATCACATTTAAGTGAATTAGGTTTGAGCATACGAATTTATGGGAGAAGGAAGCTTTCTAATTACGAAAATCTACTTAATCGTTTATTTTTGTTTTATAAAGACTTCTATGATACAAGAGATGAATTTGATAAAGATATCTGGGATGTTAGAAATATTCCTAGTGCAAGATTTCCCGATCACGAATCAAGACATATCCTGAATTTCGAGGATATCCCTATTCCCTTTCGTCCTTTAGCAAAAAAATATTTAAAATTTAGGATCAGTCATTTATCCCTTGGCCAATGTACTCTTGACGTTAGAATATTAAAGTTATTTTTGACATTTATACATGATAAAAATCCTTCTTGGAAGGATTTAAATGCCTTAACACGGAAAGATATCGAAGATTACCTAATATTTCATAATAAGAAGTTTCATGACAAAATACAGTCAAAAAGAAGTTATTTAATCGTCCTAAATGTATTCTTGGAAACAATTGAAAAACTGCAATTCGATGAGGCACCTGCGTTGCCTGTAAATCTATTGTTATTTAAAGAAGATATCCCTAGACCGGTAAAAAAGTCTGAAAATGATATCAAATACATTCCTGAAGGGGTTCTTCAGCAAATTGAGGAAAAGCTAGAGTTCTTAAAACCATCAAAATACGTACCGATTATTGTATTACTTCGGGCAACTGGTTGGAGAATATCGGACATTCTTAATCTACGTTATGATAATTGTTTAGAACAAACACCGCAAGGATGGTACTTATGCGGAGATATTAGAAAAACACAAGTAATGAATCATCGTGTGCCAATTACAAAAGAATTAGCAGAGGTAGTAGAAGCTGTAGTAAAAGTGACTAAAGATCAAAGCAATACGATTAATAATCCTAAAAACTATTTATTTGTGCAGCTAGAAGGTATCCGAAGAGGACGACCCTATAATTATTATGACATTCGCAGAAGTTTGAAGCGCTTTACTGGAGAACAAAAAATAGTTGACGATTCAGGAAAGCCCTTTTTTATCAAAAATCATGCCTTTCGGCATACCAAGGGTGTAGAGCTTCTTAATAACGGAATGAACATATTGCATGTTCAAAAATGGATGGCACACGCTTCCCCAGAAATGACCTTGCATTATGCAAAAATTCTCGATACTACCATGCGTAATTCTTGGGAAGAAGCTACAAAACAAGGTATTTTTCGGGTTGACATTGAAAGTAAACGTCCAGTTAAAATTGAACTTTCGGATATTGAGAATGAAGATATCATTGAATGGGAATATATACGCCATAATTTAGACGCTGTGAAGATGGAGCTTGGCTATTGTATGAAACCTATTAAGCAGCCATGTCCCACTCAAGCGAACCCATGTCTGTCTTGTCGTAATTTCTGTACTACACCCGAATTCATTCCCCAATTTGAAATGGAAATTACGGAAGTTAAAAATGTAATTGAGCGAGGCAGGGCTTTAGGGCGACAAGTATGGATAGATAAGAATCAAACCACTCTAGATCAACTAGAGCCTATTCTAGAAACTTTGAAAAATGGTACAACTCATCATTTTGCCGGGAAAAAAGGTCGCGAATATATTGGAGAGGAACGCACTCATGAGAAGTAAGCATATTAGAAATACCGAAGGTGTAAAAAAACATGCCCAGATGAAAAGCCAAGAGGCGGCTCAAAAGGTAGACAAGGCTATTCAAAGTCTTATCAAAACGAAGGCTAAAATTAACTTTAATCAAGTTGCCATGGAATCAGGTGTATCTAAGGCTTTTCTCTATAACAATCAAGAAATACGGAACCGAATAGAAAGGTTACGAAAGCAGCAAGAAGGGTTAAATACACCGCAAACCATAAAACGTAATATGACGGATGCCAATAAAGATTCGCTTATCGTAGCTAAAAATAATCGAATAAAAAAACTTGAAGAAGAAAACAAACGTCTGAAGGATGAATTATTGAAATTACGTGGTATGGTCTATGACAAATTTTAAGAATAAAGAACTTTACTATTGTATCGGTTTTCCTTAGTGTGCTAATGGATGTTTGTAGAGTAAAATATAATCATTCTTTATTCTACATATAAAGTTGTAGAGAATTTATAACTATTCTCTGAAGTAATAAATTTATATGGTTGTATTATTAATACAAGGGGGTTTTATTAATGATTAAAGGATTATACGAAGCACATTTACCAGTAAGTAATTTGAAAAGGTCTATCGAATTTTATAAAGAACTTGGTTTAGAGTTTGACCACAGCGTAGAGGATAGTTTGGCATTTTTATGGATTGAAAAAAATAAAAGCTGGTTGGGCTTATGGGAAACCGATAAGGTAGAACTTGAATATCATCCTTCAATAAGACACATAGCATTTCAAGTATCGTTAGAAGGATTAAAAAATTCGGTTAGTTGGCTCAAAAGTAAAGGATGTGAACCAAGGGAGGCTTTTGGCTTTGAGCCAGTAGAACCTTTTGTAATGGCACATGATAACTATGCTCACGCTAAAATTCATTTTAATGACCCTGATGGTAATAGTTTGGAATTGATTTGTAAACTCGAAAATCCTAATAAAATAACAAAACGGATGTATTTAAGTGAGTGGGAAAAATTAAATACAAATAAATAGAAAAAGTAGTTTTTCAAGCTACCGGTGGCGTTAATTTATTTTTATAAGACATCATAAATAATCAAACTTATTTAAACCTTTACATCGAATATATGTAAATGATGTGAGAACCATTGATATTCTAATAGTTCTCACATCTAAGTTAAGATAAATGCGGTTTCCTGACGCTACCCCTTACAGGGAAAATTTGAACTGGAGGGATAACAAATGAATCTAAAGTTAAAGAAAGTATATACTGTATCAAAAAAAGGGAAGCCAGAGAAACCTCGACTTTTCCTTCAACATCTTGTATGTGAAGCTGCCGGTTTTAAGGTGAAAGGTGAAGTGTATATTAAAATAAATGAGTTAACCGAAGAGGTAGTATTGCAAAATTTTCCGTTTGAAGATGGAGAAGATGTTCATACTGTTCATGTGGCTTGTAGAAAGAGCAAGATAAGCGGAAAAGAACGGCCTCTAGTTGATACTGCCGGAGATAAATATTGTTCTTTTCTTGATATTAATCAAAAAATAGAAGTTAATGTTTATAAACAAGGCAATAAAGGACAAGTAATTATACGTCCCCTTGAATATAAGTTATTTGAAAACAGCACAATACCAACTCCGAAAAACGAGCGGATCAAATTATTATCTATATGTGCTGGAGCTGGTGTGGGAACTAGCGTTTTGGAGGATACGGGATATTTTCCGCTGTTCAAGAGATAGAATTAGAGGATGATTCCGCTGAAGTATTACTTCATAATTTCCCTAATTCGACGGTTTTTTGTGGGGATCTAAGGGATTGTCAAGATGTAGCTGAAGTTGATATGGCATTCATTACCGCTCCATGCAGCGAACATAGTAGTTTAGGCTTCCAAGAGGGTAATGTAATGAATGATTTAGTCCTTGCAACTGCAAAAATCATTCAATCCTCAAAAGCTGAAGTTTTATTCTTTGAAAATGTTCCTCAATACTATAAAAGTAATGCCTGGGAATCGCTAAAAAATCTATTAAAGGATGATTATCCATTCTGGGGTCAAAAAGAACTGGAAGCATGGGATTTTGGATCCCTTGCCACAAGGAAAAGGACGTATGCTGTAGCATTTAAAGATGAAAAGAGATTCCTGTCATTTGACTTCCCAGCTGCTCCTAAACTCAGAAGGAAAAAATTAAAAGATTTTCTTGACCGCTCAAGTGTGCAGCATGAATGGAAGAGTGTAAGAAAATTTATGGATTCTTTTAACAGTCGTGAAGCCTGGAAGGATAGAAGCTTGGATCTAACTTTTGTTGGTAAGGATGCAGAAAGGATACAATGCATTCCGAAACGGTATACAAGTCAGTGTGCTTCAAATAGTCATGTTTTAAGTGACGATGGTGAGAATTTCCGCTCTCTTTCAATTGATGAAATAAAGAGAATATTGGGGATTCCGGACCATTTTAGTTTCACGGAAAATATACAAAAAATAAGAAAGTATGAAATGCTTGGTCAAAGTGTTGATGGAAGGGTTATTAAAGCTATCGCGAATCGGCTAGCGTATACTTTTATGAAAGTTAAAACTAAAGCTGCAACTGCTACTGAAACATTAAAGAAGCATGTTCAGAGCTACAGTGTTAGTAATTGTGGTCAGCTTGAACTTTTGCTCTCCTAATTTATTGGGAGAGTTTTTTTATACTCTCTTTATACCACAGGATTTGGAAGATTGCTATAATTGCTGTTATGAAAAGTATCTTTCAACTTTAGGGTGCGTTGATCCCAGAAGGATTGAGGCACCTTTTTTACTGAATTCCTTATTCAACAAACGGGGCAGCATTCCTGTAATAAAGGAAAATGGAGTTTGAACAAGAAAATAACCTCTTGGTAGAATGAGAGAGTCCTGAAGCCGGGAAGCGAAAAGGACATTACTCAAATACCAGGAGGC
>NZ_JBBORA010000001.1:4147500-4924615 GCF_038004385.1 Cytobacillus sp. FSL R5-0377 | reverse complement strand
AGAGCTGTATAGACAGCTCTATTTCTCATGTTTCAGCAAATCCGAAACAGTGGTCATTTGGTATCCTTGCTCTTTTAAAGAAGAAATAATTTTTTTAACGGATTTTAGAGACTCTTCCCGGCTCTCATACATGACATGAAGAAGGATGATGGAGCCCGGTTCTATATTCTCCACCACATGCTCCGTGATTTTATCTGCATTTCCATCTATTTCCGGAAAAGTTTCAGGCTCGATATTCCATAAAATAGTCTTCCGATCATGTTTGGATAAATAGTAAGGCAGGAACAATAATTTTTTCCCGTATGGTGGACGAAAATGAATGTCTCCCTCAAAACCCGCTTGCCTGATTAATTCATCTGTTTTCTCAATTTCCTCTTTGATGAATGAAGGAGACTTTAATACCATCCGTGTATGGGAATAGGTATGATTGCCAATTTCATGCCCTTCATCCGCAATTTTTTTCGCATCTTCCATATTCTCTTCCATCTCTTTACCGGTTAAATAGAAAGTGGCTTTAATATCCTCTTCCCGTAAAATCGATAAGATTTCGTCTGTATTGACGCTTGGCCCATCATCAAAAGTTAGTGCGACGATTTTTTCATCCGTTTCTGCTTGATTAATAATACCGCCGAAGAACTGAAAGTCCCTGGACTTGGATACTTCAAAAAGCAGAAAGGCTATTCCAACCAGTAAAATGATGCATAAAATAATTTTTTTCATAGTGCCTCCTGAAGCTAAAGTTACGTGATAATTATAATGTATATATGTAAAAAAACCAGCCCCCGATTGGAAACTGGTTTGATAACATTAGTATGTAGCCGCTTTTGCCGTAACGGTTATAAGAAAGTTTTAAACCACCACTCCTCAAAGTGGGTGTTCGCAGAAACATTCCTGCCTGTCCTCCTTGTCGTATAGACGGAGGCCTGTCATTCCTGTTCCGATGTTAAACTCCCTATTTCAGCTTAAAGGTTAAAACTTTAGTATGATTACGTACAATGCAGCTTGTTTTATTATAATAATATAATTTACTACGTGTTTCAATAGAAATGATTTCCTGATTAACTCTTTTCACTAAGCTTCAAGGCTGTATCTGTAATTTTCATATCCGTTTCCAGCTGCTTTTGTAAATTATGCGGATAGTAGGTTCCCCTGCTGATCATATAATTCGTTATCTTCTCATGAGTTTCCACCGCAATTCTTAACTGTTCCCTTAACATTTCTCTGACTTCCGGAGAACCGCTCTCCGTAAGGGCAAATGCAATATTCCGGACACCCGCTTTAGCAGAAATTAAAAAATCCGTTGCAATGACCTGATCTGACATTCCGCCCATTCCCATTAAATTTTTCAGGAAACTATTCATCTATTCCGTGCCTCCTCTTCAAAATGCTTTGAATCTCCTGTATGAATTTCACATCCCCTGCCTCACTGTCCTGCAATATGGTTTTTAAAGTTGGATCCTGGACAAGCCCGCCCATGGCCACCGATTTAGTGAGACACAGGTTTTTAAACACGAGAAGCTCATGAAGCTCCAATGTCTCGTGGAGTCCCATTTCATTCATCATAAAAATCCCCCCATTCAGTTATACTCTCATTTTGCGCATTTCCCTCTTCCGTAACCTATGGTATTTATTTCAATTGCCGGTCATAGCAAATTCCGCATAAAGCCGGTAAAACAAGAAACATTAACATCAAAAGGAGGACGAAAAAATGGACGATTTAGGTCTTGGCTATCATGAAACAATGGAAACACATGAAATGCTCAACTTTAAAACAGACTGCCTGCTGAAATCCAAAATGGTAATGGGCATCTGCTTTGATAACGATTTAAAGAAATTGCTTGAAAAAGATGTGGAACAGTCAATTCAGGCGATCCAGGAATTAAAGGAATTATACAAGACTGCAAAAACTCTCTCATAAGGCGGTGAAAATAGATGAATCAGGATTATCTCGACCCAAAATATGCTGAAGGAATGCCAAAAATGGCTGATAACACCTTTGCATTGGAATTTCTTCTGCGAATAAAAACAGGGATTCGCTACTATGCCGTTTCATTGACCGAAACAGCAAGCCCAGAGTTACGGCAGGCTTTTTACAGACAAATGGAACAAGCCATCGATTTGCATGGCGAAGTTACAGAACTGATGTTAGAAAAGGGCTGGATTTATCCGCGTGATATCAGTAAACAAATAGAGCTTGATATAAAATCCGCCGATATGGCCATTGCCATTGGAAATATGGAGCTGTTCCCTGCGGATACAGACCGGCTTGGCACCTTTGCCACACCTGAAAAATAATGATAGGAGGAAATCCGGCATGAAGGCTGTTACATATCAGGGCATTAAAGATGTGGCTGTTAAAGAAGTTGAGGCCCCTAAGATTGAAAAAGCTGATGATATCATCATCAAGGTTACGACTACGGCGATTTGCGGATCTGATCTGCATTTAATCCACGGCATGATACCGAACACGTATGAAAACTATATTATCGGCCATGAACCAATGGGAATCGTCGAAGAAGCAGGACCGGAAGTGAAAAATCTGAAAAAAGGCGACCGTGTCATCATCCCTTTTAATGTGAGCTGCGGAGAATGCATTTATTGTAAAACAGACTTAACAAGCCAGTGTGATAACTCTAATCCGCATGGAGAAATGGGCGGCTTCTTTGGTTATTCAGAAACGACAGGCGGATATCCTGGCGGTCAGGCGGAATATATGCGTGTGCCTTATGGCAACTTCACTCCTTTTAAAATCCCTGAAAACTCGGAAGTGGAAGATGAAAAATTAGTGCTGATTGCGGACGTTGTTCCTACAGCCTATTGGTCTGTAGACAATGCAGGGGTTAAGGATGGCGACACTGTCGTGGTTCTTGGCTGCGGTCCGGTTGGACTTATGGTGCAAAAGTTTGCCTGGATGAAGGGTGCTAAACGAGTCATTGCTGTTGACTATATTGATTACCGGCTTCAGCATGCAAAACGAACCAATAAAGTAGAAATCATCAATTTTGAGCAGACCAAAAATGCCGGGGAATATATTAAGGAAATCACCAAAGGCGGCGCCGATGTTGTAATCGATTGTGTCGGAATGGATGGGAAAATGACTCCGATGGAATTCCTGGCAACCGGATTAAAGCTGCAAGGCGGATCAATGGGGGCTGTCGTTATGGCGACTCAGGCAGTCCGAAAAGGCGGGACGATACAAATAACGGGTGTTTATGGAATGAGATACAATGCGTTCCCATTAGGCGACATTTTTGAGCGAAATGTCAATATACGCTCGGGCCAGGCTCCGGTCATTCCTTATATGCCATATTTGTATAAAATGATCGCTGAAGGAAAATTCGATCCAAGCGATATCGTCACCCATGTCTTGCCGCTGGATGATGCCAAACATGGCTATGAAGCATTTGATACAAAAACAGAGGACTGCATAAAAGTTATCCTAAAGCCATAATAGCATGCCAGATGACAAAGGAGAATGACCAAATGGGTCGAAGGTTTGAAACGAATCTGCTGCGGAGCCTGTTTATCTTCGGGATCGGGACTTTCTTCCATCTGGTCAGAAAGCCCCTGATAAAAGATTGGCTAATCGTGTTCTTTTTGAAAAGCTATATTGCCACCTTCCTGGATAATCTCTTAGTGCGAAAAGGATATCTCAAGTACCCGGTTAAACTGTTTAAAACTTTTGATGTCAGTGTGCTTTTCAGCTATATTATCTTTCCGGTTTCCTGTGTTTATTATAACCAGCAGACCCGGAATAGCGGACTAAAGGGAATCCTTATGAAGTCCCTGATTTTTAGTGTCCCATCAGCAATTGCCGAGCATTTTCTGGAAAAACACACACAGTTAATCAAATACAAGAAATCTTGGAATTCTTTTTACAGCTTCATTTCTATATTCTCAACCTTCCTTCTGACTCGCGGAATAATGGGTGTGATTAGTAAATCTGCAGTAAAGCAAAAAAACACCGGCTCCTGAATACTAATTGGGGCCGGTTTTATATTCACGGACATTAACGATATAATATTTCCAGAAACTGAACAGTGGTTTGATCCCTGTCAATCCGGACTTTGAGTTCTAAATGATCCAGCACGTAGGTTAACTCTTCACACTTGGCTGATTCGTAGCAAGTCTCTGATTTTGTCTTGTTGGCATCGCCATACAATTTAACAGCTTCGGCCTTAGTAAAAGGAAGAGCAGGAAACAGACGCGGGCTTAAATATTCCGGATAAACAGCAAGACTGCCAATAGTACCGTCCTTCATATTTAATGTTACCCTCACACCAGCACCATCTCCCTGGTAGTAAAGGCTTTTAATATTAAGCTGGGTTTCAGTCTTTTTCGGCTTGCCCATTCTGTTGATGATGTCATCATAGGCATCACCAGGCTTTAAACCAAAAATATGAAGCGATGGACTGGTCAAAATGAAGGCATCGTTAATTCCTGCCTTTTTGACTGCCTCCAGCTGCTGCACGGCATTCTTTTTGTTTTTAAATGCGCCGGTCTGCACACGATAATAGGTTTTGCCATCAATGACGGCCGTGCTAATTGCCGCCGGGATTTCTTTTTTCTTCAGCAATGCTGCCTGCTTCTCCGCATTTTCTTTTTTGCTGAACGAACCGGCAATAATCTTGTGAAATCCAGCTTCCTCCCCGGATAGAATGAAACGCTGACCTGGATAGATCGTCGTACCTGTTAAATCATTCAGCTCCATCATTTGCGTCACACTCAGATGATGCTTCTTAGCCAAGGAATATAGGGTATCCCCTTTCTTAACCACAGCTATTTCTTTATCTCCGCTATGGTCGGCTAAAACTGTTCCCCCTGAAAAAATAACTGCCAGGGAAATGACCCCTGCTGCCAATGCCTGTTTGATTTTCTTCATCATTTTCACCTCATTATATTTGACGGAGGAAAAAATTAGATGTCGCAGTGGGGCGAGCCTATTTTGGAAAATAGGCGGGTGGCGGGGGTGGTATGAGGGGATTAACTGTCTTTTTGGGCGTGGGTCGCTCATTTTTTGGGGGGCTTGCTCGTTTTGCTCGTTATTCCTTCTGATTAACTACCATTTTCCTTCCGGCTGGCTCATTTTGGCGTTATTTTTCCAGATTACTAACATTGGCGATTTGCTTTGTTGAAAAAGAGGTATCATCATGGGTTTTGAAGCACCTTCTTTAGATTTATGCTGAACAAGTGGCGTCTACCCTTGATTTCAAAACAACTTCCTGCTCATTTTCAGCATTATCCACAGCCGCCAATCTCATTTACCTCAACCCCACTCCCAATCAAAAAAAGAGATGGCCCAAAAGCCATCTCCCTCCTTTTACGCTGGTGCATCAATTTCATCTTCAGCAATGTGTTTTTCGTTATATTCCACGTCTTTGCGTGCATTGTATCGGTCCGCTTTTTCGAGGGTAACCGTGATGTTGTAGTCAGGGATACCGGCGAATTTTTCGTAGCGGCCTCTTGGCAGCAGGAAGTTTCCTTCCGGGAAGTGGACTTCGACGTTGCCGCGGGCGATGTCGACGAATTTGGCTCTTCCCTGGAAGACACCGAATCCGTTGTACAGGACGATGCCTTCACCTTCTGCAATGCTTAAATCTTTTCCGTCTTCAGCATTCATTAATACGTCGTATCGCCCGGCACCATTCAGCGGGTCCACTTCTTTGTAGACCATGGAATTGAACTGCTTGCCGCGGCGGGATGTAACGATGAATTGGCCTTCTTTTTTGCCGAGGTCCGGAATATCGACGGTAATAAGTGTGCCTTTGCCATCCGGAGTCGGGCAGATGCCGTCCTCACAAAGCCATGCCCCGCCCCACTGGAAGACATCCCCTGCTTTTTTTAGGTGCTGGATGCCATCGTAATTAGGATTTGCCAGGGCAATTTCATCCCGGATTTCCTGTGCATTTTTGAAATCAACCAGATGGGCTGTTTCAGGCTTTACGCGTTTCGCCAGATCAATGTAAATTTTCCATTCTTCGCGCGCCTCGGCAATTTTGTTCTTATTCCCTTCAATTTCCGGGCTGAAATACACCATTCGCTCGGTTGAAGTGGAGGTACCCCCGCCCTCCTGCTCGTATCTGGTTTTAGCAGGCAGCACGATGACTGCTTCCTTGGCATCCACCAATGTGGACGTATTAAAAATAATATCCTGGTGAACACGAATATCCAGTTCAGATAGTGCTTTTTCAATAAAATCAGGGTCCGGCATGGTCTCAAGGAAGTTGCCGCCTGATAGATAGTAGAGCTTAATTTTCCGTTCATGTTCTTCAGGAAGCAGAATATTTTCCAGTGTTACGCCGACAATATCGCCCTGCCATTTCTGAAGCTCGAAGCCCCAAAGGTTTTCAATATGGTTAAAGTTGTCGCCGTAAAAGTCTCCGCCAGGCAATACGAACGGATCGGCACCCATTTCTCCGCTTCCCTGCACAGATGAGTGGCCGCGGAATGGCATCAGTCCATTATGCTTGCGGCCGAGATGACCGCGAAGCAGCGCAAGGTTCGCTACCTGTGAGATATTATCTGTCGCGAATGAATGCATGGTCAAACCAAGAGCCCAGGCATAGACAGCATTTTTGCTGTTAGCGAGCAGTTCGGCAAGCTCAATAGTCCGCTCTTTCGTTACACCGGAAGATTTAATAATGTCTTCCCATGACTGCTCTCTCACTTTCTTTTTCAAATCTTCATAGCCATTTACGTGTTCATTCACAAATTTATGGTTGATGGCCGAACCGCGCTCCGCTTTCTCCATATCAAACCAGTGCTTCATGATACCATGCATAAAGGCAATGTCTCCGCCAATGTTAACCTGATAAAAGTCATCTGCAATTTTTGTTCCGAACAAAGCAGATTCAGGATTGGACGGAATCCAGTATTTGTCCATTGCCGGTTCTTTATATGGGTTGACGACAATAATCTTTGTTCCGTTCTTTTTCGCTTCAAGCATGTATTTGGATGATACAGGCGAGCTGTTGGATGCCACGCTTCCCCAGAACAGAAGGACATCTGTTCCAATCCAGTCCAGGTAGCTGGCTGTAGATGCCCCTACTCCGATGGAACGCTTTAACGCCGTTTTTGAAGGTGAATGACAAATGCGGCTTGCATTATCAATGTGGTTCGTGCCAAGGAAACGTGCAACCTTGCCGGCCACATAATAGGATTCATTCGTAATTCCGCGGCTTGTCAGGTAGAACGCATACTGCTTCGGATCGAGCACCTTCATTTTTTCAGCAATCATGTTCATCGCATCATCCCAAGTAATACGGGAGAATTTGCGCTCGCCTTTTCTGCGTATCATCGGATACGGGATGCGGCCCAGCTTGCGAAGCTCCGTGCTGTCATATTTGCGGAGCTCATCGATATCGGCATGCAGAATGTCCGGTTTGATTGCACCCGCTGTATTTAAACGGAGAACATTTAAACGTGTTGTACATACATGCGGCCCCTTAAGCGTCTGGTCATATAGTCCGGATACACCAAGCGCACATCCGTCACAGACACCTTTCGTTAAAATATTGGTGGCATAGCCGATATTATCTTTGTTTTCCCACAGGATTTTTGCTGTATCCCTCATATGCTTTGGCTTAATTTTGCCAAGTCCGAATGGAACCGGACTCACCCAATGCTTTGGATCCGGCATAGCCTTTTTCTTCTGAGGTCCTGGATGTTTTGTTTTTCCCATCTGAAACACTCCTTCTATTTAATAGAGATCCTGAATCTCTTAATTTCCAATGTTCAAATAGCATTTATTATTGTATATGGGCGAATGTAAAAAATTTGCCCTTTTTCTTATGGCCCGTTAGACTCGATAAAAAACCACCGCAAAAAGCCTCTACTTCTAGATGCTGATTCTGCGGCGGTTAGTCTTTAGCAGGTTCGCTGCCAAGTGCCATACCATTAGAAAAGCGAAAGCGGGACTATATGCTTTTCCATGCTGCTTTTATAAAAATTAACTTGCCATCCGATTATTTGCTTCATTTTGCCTGCGCAATTTTTTCATATCAAAGCGGATTAAGATTGACACGATGAATGCCACCACAAACAGTGCGGCAAAGCTTGTCAGACTTGATGCATAGCTTCCTGTTGAATCCTTCATCCATGCCGCAAACATTGGGCCTGCAAGACCAGCTGCTGCCCATGCTGTAAGGATGTAGCCATGTATGGCGCCAAGCTGTTTTGTTCCAAAAACGTCGCCGATAAATGCCGGGATGGATGAGAACCCTCCGCCGTACATCGTGTAGACAATCGCCAGCATGACCTGGAAAAGAATCGCCTCTTTTGTGATTGGAAGTAATAGGAATAAGGCGATCTGTGATACGAAGAAAATCGTATACGTATTCGGGCGGCCGATATAATCGGAGATGGAAGCCCATGCCAGACGTCCAAGCCCATTAAAGATGCCAAGGACTCCTACAAGGGTGGCTGCTTCCGCGGTTGTCATGCCGATGCTTTCCTGTGCCAGCGGCTTTGCAGCAGACAGAATCGCAATTCCGCACGTCACATTAATGAACAGCATGAACCATAAATAATAGAATCGGGATGTCTTTACTGCTTCATTCGCCGTTAACTGTGCCAAATCCTGTTTGATTTTGATTTTTCCGGCTGCAGCTTTTTCCTTCATTCCTTCAGGTGCCCAGCCTTCAGGCGGTTTTTCTAAATATAAAGATGATAATGTCATAATGATTAGGTAGGCTGCTCCTAAAATAAAGAACGTGTTTGCTGTACCAGCAGATTTAATCAGGGCATCCATGACAGGGCTCGCTACCGCTGCAGCAAAGCCAAATCCCATAATCGCAAGACCTGTTGCAAATCCGCGGCGGTCCGGGAACCATTTTACCAGTGTGGATACAGGCGCAATATAGCCTACCCCTAAACCAATTCCGCCAAGAACACCGTAGGTTATGTACAAAAACGGCAATGATCCCATATTGACTGCCAATCCGGCTCCAAGCATGCCGGCTCCGAAAAATCCTGCTGCCAGAAGACCTGCTTTTTTTGGTCCATGCTTTTCAACAAAGTGGCCAAGAAATGCTGCTGACAATCCGAGAAACAGAATAGCTAAACTGAAGGTAAGCTGTACCTCCTTTGAAGTCCAGCCAAACTGGTCAATCAATGGATTGGTAAAGTTGCTCCAGGCGTAAACTGAACCGATGGAAATATGTATTCCTACGGCCGAGGCGGCAATCAGCCACCTATTTTTTGTCTTTTTCACTCTTTTTCCCCCTCATCATCCTCACACCTTTGTAAAGCGGTTTCAGGAAAGATTTCCTGAAACAAAAAAACCGCCAATCTCTCCCGCACCCCTGTATTGGGGTATGCTAAAGAAGGATTGACGGTTAGTATCAAGCAGGATGCGCTGCTTAAAGGACCAACTGTAAATCATAAAGGAATCTGATGACATTTTAACCGACGACAGGATCGCTATCTCAAATCAAAATGTGACAGATTTTTGAACTATTAAAAATCATATCACTTTGAAAAAGCTTGTTCAAGACCTATTTAGCAATTTTTCATCATGAACATATTGTTTAATAGATTAACATCAAGACGTTGTTGAATCTTGTAATCTTTTTATAAGTTTTGTCGAATCTGTTTATTTACTGGTTAATTTGTCGATAATAGAATATATATTTTCATCCCGGATAGGAGCCGAATCAATGACTGCACCTTCGACTACTATACAAAAACTTCATTATGACATCGATGTCCTGCGCAAAAAGATGATTTCTGTTGGAAAAAACAAGGGATTGTCACATCCTGAAACGCTCATGTACTCTGTGGAGCTCGATAAGCTCATCAATAAAGTGCAGCGAAGCAAACTCATCCATTAGAACAACCCCCAATACTTCATAAAACGCACACTCTCGTATTATGGAGTGTGTTTGTTTTATGATTACTCTAATCGTGCATTTTTGTTGAGAAAAATGAAAAAGAACGCCATAATGATAAGATAATCACTACAAGGAAATGGAGATCTTATGAAGAAAAAGTTCATCTTTCTATTCGCAATCGTTCTTCTTGTTCTGACTGGCTGCGGCAAAGATCAGTCCCAGGATACGATTGCTTTAAAGGACCACAATGGCAAAGAAGTTGCCTTTCCGCAGGACAAGCCATCTATCTTCTTCTTTATCACCACATACACCTGAGGACTCTGTCAGCAGCAGCTGGTCGAGCTGCATCAGAATATGGATAAACTGGAAGATTTGGATGCCAATACGTACATCGTCAGCAATGATCAGCCTGAGCAGCAGCTCCAGCTTTATCAGGCACTGGAAGAAAAAATGGGGCACAGCCTCCCTTTTATTTCTGATCCGGAAATGAAGCTTATTGAACGGGCTGACATGAAAAATGGCGACACTGCCTACAGAGGCTATGCATTAATGGACACTAAAGGCAATATAGTGTTCCATAAGGTCAATGATCATTGGGGAGAAGAAATCGATACAACAGCAGAAGACATAAAGAAGGAGCTCTCCAAATAAAAAAACACGCTGGTTAGCGTGTTCATGAATTTCTGTCTCTGTCTGTGAATTGGAGCATGGCGATAACAAACATACCGAAACTGATCATCAATGACAACACTTCAAAGGTATCCATTTATACATCGCCTCCTTACCTTCAGCCTTCCCGGAAGCAAACTTGTCCTATACTCAAGTTAAGTGCCTATTTGAAAATCCGTTCAAAAGGCCTAAAAAGAGCCAGTCACATTGCAAAATCGCATGCGGCTGGCTCTTTTTTTCATTTTCTTATGGAATTATCGCTGCTGAAATCAATTTCTGTGCGGATAGCGTGAAATTCTGTGCGCATAGCCAGATTTATGTGCGGATAAGCATTTTTTATGTGCGGATAAAAATATTTATGTGCGTTCAGCACTTAGGCCGAAGTTTCCTTTCTGAATGAAGCAGGAATTCGGACCTGTTTTCTTCTTAATGATTCCGCACATAAATATATTTCAACGGCCAATAACAATAAAATGATCCAGATGCCTGTATTCAGGATGACTGCCTGCAAAGGGCTTTCGATGAAAAAGGTGAAAGTAAAGAACATCGCAAACGTAAAGATCCGGCTCCACTGTGTCACATCATAAGTGAAGATGCCTTCTTTAAAGCCATAAAGCCGAATTCGCAAGACGAGCCTTATGATTTCAACAGCCTCAACGATCAAAAAGACCAGGAAAACGGCCAGCCAAAACCACATAACATTTGTTCCGTCAGCGAACCCTGATTTATACATGGCAAGCCCGCTGATTGATAGCGCACCGTGCAAAATGCAATTGGTGTTATTCCAGTCCTTCGCTGCATTCCAGCCGCGAACGGCATAACGCTTCAGGATAAACCAGGCACTGATAAAATAAAAAAGAAATCCAGTAAAAATAAGAGCCGCATTCAAAACGGCAGACACCTCATGAAAGACCGTATTAAACAGGAGTACAAGTGACTGTGTGCTGACGGCGGTCAGCAGCAGAACACCATGCGCCTGCCGGCCAATAGGTGAAGTTCTGAGCTCCTTGAAGCCCAGCAGGCTAATCCAGATATAAAAAGCCCATAAACCCGCATTTAGAATGGCCAATGCCTGTGCTTCCGCACCTGCTCCAAATTGCCTGTAAAATATGATCCCGCAAATCGAAGTGCCGGCCACCCAGGTGCCGATGCCAAACCGATTAATGGGATTAGCATAATGCAGCATTTTGAACTCACCCTTGAAGATAGTCATCCCAATGGATACAAGGAAAGCCAGCCATAACGCTAAATCTGCTATACTAAGAATCTTGCCGAAGCTTCCCAAAAAGAAAGGCATCCCGAAGAAATTGAGCAAAACCCCCTGTGTCACAATGCCGAACGCCATTACCGCGGCCATGGCAGCCGTATGGATATTTATTTTTTTTAGAATGATAAATAAAACGGTCCCCACAAAAAGAAAACCGAGCAAAAGGAAATATAACACTATAATCACCGTATTAAATGTATTTACTATAATTATAACATTCTATGCAACCTGCCCTTTTGCTGCGGACAAAAAAAGACAGCGCATTTTGGATGCACTGCCAGTTTTCTAATTGAGAACGGTGTTTCTGTGTTCTATTTCTTCTGCATTCATCATGTCATTCTCATATGGAAGTTCAATTTCCATCCTCGTGCCTTCCCCGACTTTGCTTTCGATGGTTAATCGGCCATTATGGTTTTCGATAATCTTATAGCAAATCATCAGACCCAATCCGGTTCCTTTTTCCTTCGTTGTATAGAACGGTTCTCCCAGGCTTGAAATCCGTTCTTCCGGAATGCCTACCCCTTGATCAATGAATTGAACGGAAATCGTATTGCAGTTTTTTTTCAAGACTTTAATGGTTAATTTGCCGCCGCCTGGCATGGCTTCCATTGCGTTCTTAATGATATTCAGGAAAACTTGCTTCAATTGGTTTTTTTCACAGTGAACCATGGGGGCGTGAAGATTATTTTCCACGTTGATTTCCACATTGTTTAAAATGGACTGGGTATTGCTCAGGAGAATAACTTCGTTGATTAATTTTGTCAGATCCTCTTTTTCAAATATGTTTGCCGCAGGCTTGGCCAGCACTAAAAACTCCCCGACGATCCCATTTATGCGGTCCAGTTCTGAAAGCACTATATCAAAATACTCTTCTTTTTTGCTGCTTGACTTGAAAAGCTGAACAAAGCCTTTGATCGATGTAAGCGGGTTTCGGATTTCATGGGCGATACCGGCTGCCATCTGCCCAAGAAGTGCAAGCTTTTCCGATTTTTGCAGAAGGTTTTCCTGTTCCTCTTTTTTATCGGAAATATCTGATGCGAGCGAAAGGATGGCCTCTGTTCCTTCAAAGTCCACAATGCGTGAGCAGACTTCAAAATAGCTCTTTGTTCCGTCATTGCGTCTGATCATATATTCCGTATTATTGAAAAGCTCTTTCTCTGCTGTTATGTGCCGATATCGTTCATGAAAGCGGTCCTTGTAGTCAGGCTCAATAATATCATGCAGGGATAATCCTGTTAATGAATCGGTACCCGATCTGGACAAAGCACTGACTGCAGTGGCGTTTGCATATAAAATTTTATAGTCCTTATGTATTAGCACGGAAACCGGAAGTGATTCCAAAAGCAATTTATAGCTTTCCTTGCTGGCCCGCACTTTTTCTGCATAATACCTGGTCTTATCAAACTGCCAGCCTACAAACCAGGCAATACATGTAAATAGAAAAAAATCAAAGGAAAGAAATTTTTCCTGATGTAAAATAGATTGGTATGATGTAAATAAAATGGAAATAAGCACAAGTGAAATTTGACCAGTATGTTTTTTCATATAGTCCTCTTTACGTGTTTTTCTTTTATTTTAGCATCAATTATGAAGAAAACGATATCATTATTTTACCAGCAAGGACATTTCTGCTGTTGTCATGTTCAGAAACTGCCCCTGAATTTTCCACTTATTTCTTTACCTGCCCATTCCCTTTCACTATATATTTCGTCGAAGTCAGAGCAGGCAGTCCCATTGGACCCCGGGCATGGAGCTTTTGGGTGCTGATGCCGATTTCAGCACCGAACCCAAACTCAAAGCCATCTGTAAAGCGTGTAGATGCATTATGGTAAACTGCCGCTGCATCGACTTCATTCAGGAATTTTTCCACATTTTCCGGGTTTGAAGAAATAATCGCTTCAGAATGTTTTGTGCCGTAGCGGTTGATATGCGAAATGGCATCATCCACGCTGTCCGTCACTTTCAAGGCGACTTCCATTCCTAAATATTCAAGAGCCCAGTCCTTCTCAGCGGCCGGGATGATCCCTTCCCCGCTAACACCTTCACCAGCATGAATCACCACTCCTTTTTCCTTAAGAGCATTTACAAGATCATAAAGACCCTTCCACTCCCTGTGAACAAGAATGGTCTCGCATGCATTGCAGACGGAC
This sequence comes from Cytobacillus sp. FSL R5-0377, assembly GCF_038004385.1. Lineage (NCBI taxonomy): Bacteria > Bacillati > Bacillota > Bacilli > Caryophanales > Bacillaceae > Cytobacillus > Cytobacillus sp. FSL R5-0377. The sequence continues at coordinate 4,910,699 of NZ_JBBORA010000001.1, read as the reverse complement.
GGGCGCTGTGTTTTGGCATTAACTGCTATGCTAACCGCCATTTCCTTATCAGCAATTTCATCAATATAGATATGGCAATTGCCGGCACCTGTCTCAAGTACCGGGACAGTTGAGTTCTCAACAACTGTTCGAATCAGCTTCGCTCCTCCACGCGGAATCAGGACATCCAGGTATTCGTTCAGTTTGAACATCCCTGAAGCAGTTTCCCGGCTCGTATCCTCAATAAGCTGGACGGCCTCAGGGGGCAAGTCGCTTTTTTCAAGGGCATGATGAATAACCTTCACAATGGCTTTATTGGAGTGAATGGCTGTCGAACTTCCGCGCAGCATGACAGCATTGCCTGTTTTCAGACATAAGCTTGATGCATCGACCGTTACATTGGGACGGGCTTCATAGATCATGCCGACGACGCCAAGCGGAACCCGGACCTGTGTAATGCTGAGCCCATTCGGGCGTTCCCATGCGGATAAGACCTCTCCAATTGGATCATCCAGCCGCGCAAGCTGAATAAGTGCGTCCGCCATATCCTGAAGCCGGGCTTCAGTTAACCGCAGACGGTCCAGCAAAGCTTCGCTCATTCCATTTTCCTTTCCTGCCTCCAGGTCCTTTTCGTTTTGGGCTAAAATAAAATCCTTCTCCCGCATCAGCTGCTGTGAGATGAGTTCTAATGCATGATTTTTTTGCTGTGTTGTTTTTTTCGCCAGCTCTGCTGCGGCATTCTTCGCTCTTTTTCCTTTCAGTGCTAATTCCATGAACTTTTCTCCTTTCTTTTTTGGCTTACCCAGTGATCCCGGTGTATGACAACCCGGCGGTCACTCCCTGCTTTCTGCATGGCTTCCGAACTGGATAGCCCTTTAATGGCCCGCAGTTCATCCGATGAGAAATTAACCTGCCCTTTGCCGATCAAATCTCCTTTTGGTCCAATCACTTCCACGACATCCTGTATATGAAAATGGCCCGAAATCCCAGTGACACCTGCAGGCAGAAGACTTTTTCCCTGTGTTAATATGGCCCGCGCAGCTCCGTGGTCCACTTCAATTTTCCCATTCGGAACTGAATGCAGCGCAAGCCACTGCTTGGAGGTCTTGACCCTTGGCTGAGTTCGGGTGCCGATATAAGTCCCATCCCCTTTGCCTTCGAGGATCTCTATCAGCTTTTCTTCCCCTTGTCCGACGCCAATGAAAACCTGCACACCGAGTGCCAGGGCAGTCTTTGCCGCCGAAAGCTTTGTCACCATTCCGCCGGTTCCGACCCTTGAGCCTGACCCTGCGGCAGCATTCATCAGGTCATCCGATATTTCTGTTATAAAATTGAATTTTTTGGCTTCTGTATTTGTACGCGGATTGGAGTCATATATTCCATTTATATCTGTCAGGATGATCAGGCGCTCTGCCTGTACAAGCCCGCACACAAGGGCCGACAGCATATCATTATCACCGAAGGCCAGCTCCTCGATCGATACAGAATCATTTTCATTTATTATTGGCAGTACATTCCGCTTCAATAGTTCGGACAATGTGGCATATGCATTTTGATACTGCTCCTTATGCAGGAAGTTTTGCCTTGTCAGCAGCATTTGCGCTGCAACGATGCCATGCATTTTGAATGCTTCCGTATAACCCTGCATTAATAACCCCTGACCCACTGCGGCTGCGGCCTGTTTTCCGGCAATTGTCACCGGGCGCGAAGGATAGCCAAGATCTGCAAATCCTGCCGCAACCGCTCCAGATGATATTAATATAACTTCATGCCCCTTCTCTTTTAGCCGCGAAAGGGCAGCTGCATGCTCCTCCAATTTTTCCATGCACAATCCGCCATTGTTATTCGTCAGTGAACTGCTTCCGATTTTCACCACAATCCGTTCCTTCTTCACAGGGCACCACCCTTCCCTTAATCATCATTTCTCCCGCTTCATGGAGCAGGATGTAAAAAAAAGCCCTCCCATCCCTATAAAAAGGACGGAAGAGCTTTGTCTTTCGCGGTACCACCTTCATTGGCACTTTACACTGCAAGTGCCCGCTTTGAATATCCTTTAACGCAGGAATTCGGCCAGGTTTGCCTGGCAGCTCAAGGGCTAGGTTCAATAGCTTTGCAGACTGCAGGATCTTTCAGCCGGTGAATCCCGCTCTCTTATTGCCTGAGTTCTATTTACTGATTCCCTGTCAATGCTGTTGATATTTTCATAAGATTAGAATTATTATGCATGCTTCTGTATTCTATGTCAATGATTAATTTGCTGGTCTAAAGTATAGGATGTATTCTAAAAGATTATTGTTTTGGTTTAAAAATTCTGACCGTTGATTTCCGCTACAGTCACTTGCTTTCCGCGGGGAGGAATGCGAGCCTCCTCGGCTTCGCCTGCGGGGTCTCACACTTCCCTCTCCTCCCGCTGGAGTCAAGTGCCCTCCGCTCCAATCAACTCAACAAATAAAACTAGGTTATGAAAAAGCAACAAACTTTACGAAAACAGCAAAAAGACAAAAGCCTGCAGCCGGACAGCTGCTAATTACACCATAATCCTCTCTTCCTTAATATCATGCAAGGCATTGCGCACTTTCCCGAATTCAGAGGCATGCGGACGGTCTTCCCCGTCACCGTATCCATAGTCCACCATCCGGTTTCGGTTCAGGCAGAGCTTGGTCAGCTCCGGCTTAAAGAAATCAAATAACTTGAACCGTTCCTCAAGCTGCGGGAACTTTGCCTGATAACCCTGAATGGCTTCTGCCAGATAGGACCAGAACGTTTTTTCATCCATTAAGTAATGATTGATCAGCACGTTTGATAAATAGCGGAGGTGGCAGATGAACAGGCCAGTAAAAATAAATTGTGTAAGACCCTCAGGCGGTTCACTGCGCAGCACGGCTTTCAGATCCTCATCCAAACCGGCGAGCTCCGGGAAAGGCTGGTCTGAAATATTAACGTCATCTACATAATCCTTAACTGCCAATCTCACTGGTTTTGAATCTTTTAATATGAGTATGGTATTTTGCCCATGAGGTGAAAATACGGTTCCGTACTGATAAAGGAAATGCAGGAGCGGCGGCATGATGACATGGAAAAACTGCTTCATCCATTCATTCGCGCTTAATCCGGACTGCTCGATCAGACTCTGAACATACGGTTTTCCGTAGGCATCGACATGATGAAGTGCGGCCAGCGTGATTGGCTTTTCCCCCGTCTTCAAATACCCATAAATGCTTTCGCGCCAAATCGCACCCAGCATTTCATTGTACTGGTAGGGTGCGCCATTTAATGAGCTGTAGTGAGGATGGTCGACATTTAAGCTTGCAATTTCTCCCGGCAGAACAACCTCGCAATCTTCCTTTAAGAAGCTGTCATTCTCAAAAATGCCTTTAATAAAGGCCGTAACCTGCGGGGCAATCACCGTCCGTTCAGAAGGAAGCCCGCGGTAGACCAGCGTATTCAAAATGCTCATCGGAAGCTTCACATGGTGTTTCCTCTTATCACTCACATTCACAAATGTCCGTATGGACTGCTGGGGCAGATAATGATCCGTTCCTTCTTCAAGAGGAATCATGTTTTTATACGCCAAATCCTCCGGGAAGTTTTGGATCAGAACATTTTTCCATTGCCACTCATGCACCGGCATAAAATAGTAATCTTCTGGATTTAATCCATATTTCCTGATGATGCCTGAAAAATGCATGATCATTTCAGCACCGAGTTCATTCTCGATCAGTTTCTCATAGTTCAGGTCAGTGACGCTCTGGAATTGGCTGCGCTCCCGGCGGACCGCTACCCAGAACAGCTTCGTCTCATTCTGATTTTCCGGTGCGAAATTTACGTAATCATCCAAGCCAAAACCGATGCGTCCTTTGTTGTACGTAATCCAGGGGTGTCCTGTCATTTCGCCTTCCAGCTCTTCATAATCAAGCTCCGTTAGTGCATCAGCAGTTTTTCTGTGATGCACCATCAAATTTGCATCAGCAATCAGGGTTTGATTCAGTTCCCTGATCAGATGCCCCGCAGTTTCGGATGACATGCCAATATTCTCCTTAATATCAGTGAGAAATTGAATGGCATTGACAGCCGGATGCCATGTGTCGTTTTCGCAGGCTTCAACAGAACCTGATTTTACATCAAAACTGTCAAATAATCGCTTTTCTGCCCGATAGCGATACTTGCGGCCTGCGGCTGTCAGCAAGAAGTACATACCGTCTTCTAACTCAGGCTTAATCATATCCTCATACATAAATTCTGAGAGCATTTTAGCCACCAAATTTTGATTAACCTTTTCCCATACTTCCTTCTGCAGAATTTCTTCCATTTCATTGATATATAACATACTATTCCTCCTTTATCTTACTGCGGCTTTTTTCCAGGATTCATCCGCTTCAAATGATTGAAATACATTCTTTTTGTTCACCTGATAGATTTCCCTTCCGTAGACCTGGTTCATGATGACAGCATTCCGGTACGCCCCAAGCCCGAGGTCTGGTGCACCGATGCCATGTGTATGAAGCTCCCCATTTTGGATGAAAATTTTATTTTCTTTTTTGGTCCTAGTCTCCAGTGTATAATCGCGATTTATCTTGAAGCGATTATGTTTATCCCACTCGATCTCATCCTGCATATCCAAAAGGAAATGCGGCATTGATGGTGCATAGCCCGTCCCAAGAATGACGACATCTGACTCCAGCTGAAATAATTCTTCAGACACACAATGCTTTAATGTCAGCAAATGAGTGCCATTCCTTCGTTCGATTCCGGCCAGCTCTGTCATGGCGAGCAAATGAATCGGCGGCTTTTCCCCGCCAGCCGTTTTATCATATAAAAGATCATAAATATCAGCGATCGTTGTCATGCTGATTCCCTTGTAAAGCAAGTCCTGCTTAGAAAGCAGATCCTCCTTCTTTTCCTCTGGAAGCTTGAAAAAGAAATCGATATAATCAGGCGAAAAATACTCAAGGCCCAATTTACTGTATTCCATCGGAAAGAATCCTTTTGACCGGGTGAACCAGTTTAACTCATAATCACGTTCTTCCTGATTTTGCAGGAGATCATAGAAAATCTCGGCTGCACTCTGGCCAGAACCGATCACGGTGATCGAGGCTGCCTGCTCAATCTCGCTTCTCTGCTCCATATACTGAGAAGAATGCAGGATATTTGGACCAAGATACTCTTCCAGATGTGAAGGGACGGACGGGCTGGTTCCAATCCCGAGGGCCGCATGTTTTGTTAAGTAATGCCCGGTTTCCCCTGTCTGCACATTTCGGACAGTAACTTCATACAGTTCATTTAATGGAGTGACTTTCTCCACCCGGAAGCCAAATCGGCAGGACGAGAGCTGATTCGCTACCCAACGGCAATAGTCATTATATTCTTTTCGCGTAATATGAAATTTCTCCAGAAAATAAAAATGGTAAAGCCTGTTATGGGTTTGCAGATAATTTAAAAAGGTAAATCGGCTCTGTACATCGGCCATGCTGATTAAGTCAGCAAAAAAGGGCACCTGTAGGGTTGTTCCCTCAATCAGCATCCCTTTATGCCAATTGAATTCCGTACTTTGCTCAAAAAACAGAACATCCTTCCCTCCTGTTTCTTCCATCATGGCGGCAAGGCCAAGATTGAATGGGCCGATGCCGACACCGATAAGATCATACACCTTCTGCTGCAAAGACATCCTTCCATCTCCTTTCAAACGGTTCTCTTTCACAGAACATCAGCATGCCTGTCTTATCCGGCAGCTCAATGGGCTTTATCTTTTCAAATCCGCATCTCTCAAAAATATGGATCATTTTTTTATTGCGGATGTCCGGCTCTGCCATCACTTTTTCTGTTTTCTGCTGTAAAAATTGAAAATGAACCATTGCCCGCAGCAGCGGAAGCGCGAATCCTTTTCCCAAATAGTCCGGTTCGCCAATTAGCAGATGGATTCCCTGATCACCGGGATGGGGATCATAACAGCTCTCCACTACATCCCCTTGAACCCAATACGCTTCCCAATAACTCATGGGAACCCCCTCCATCATGCCTAAAAATAGTGTCTGATGGGGATCAGCTAAAAAACCCTTTAAATGGGACCGGTACTTCTCAATAGGGATGTTCAGGTTCCAAAATGGAATGACATGAGGCTCCTGGTGCCATTTATGCAGAGTCTTAACATCCCTTTCAAGGGCGACTTTAACAAAGGCTATCTCCTGATCCACTTCCCGGTCATAAAATCTAAACTCCGGCTTCATCAGCAATCAGCACCTTTTGCAGCGGATTTGGTATTTTCGTATAGACCGATTGGGTTTCCATAGAGCCGACCAGTTCATCCATATCATAAAACCGTGTAAGCAGGTTGGCTTTGCAAGGAAGCTCCTTTAAATCAAGCAAGCTTCTAAGCAAGGCGGATCCCCCGCCCGTCTGATCAAGCTTTAAGAGCTCCTGCTTCAAAATGGCCAGGAGACCTTCCTCATCTGCAAGGCCTGCAGTCCCAAACCCATTAATGAGCCCAAACAGATGGTTCATAAAGAAGTAATAGCGGAAGCGCTCGATTGCGACCTCATCACTGCAGAGGGTAGAACTTTTTCTGCTTACATCCGGAATGATTTCTGAAAGCAGCCCGGCTTTTGACTCACTAAAATAATATCCTTGATTATCCCGATAATAGAATCTGGCCGGATAGCCGTTCTCCAGCTCCAAAATGGAATTTTGCTGATGTGCTTCCAGCGCTATCCCGTAAGTTTTATACAGCCAAATCATAGGATTGAGTGTAATAGACAGGTATTTTTTAAACCAATCGCGGCTGACTTCCTTCATCGTCCGATTTTCTTTTTCTGAGAGGTCCCGGATTACCGCCTCCAGCCGGGTACGGCCGCCGTAGCCATGATCCTGAACAAGACCGGCAATTAAAGTTATATTTCTATCATTCTTATAAAACGGGTTTTCACGAATGACCACTTCAAATCCGGAGGTTTCTTTATTCAATGGAATATCCAGGAAGGCAGGATCCTGAATGATATGGAATTCCGGATATTGTTCCTGCAGTGTTATCCCTATCTGGGAATTCATCAGCCGTGTTACTTCGACTCCCCTGTACAATTCCTTTTTCAGATTCACGCGGAGCGAATTGGTGATTTTCACGGGAACTGAGAACTTCAGCATATAGCGGAAATCTGGACTATATACCGTTCGCATGGAAGATGTCGCTGCAAATGGCAAGCCATATGGACCTAAATAGCGCAGCTTCCCCGAATGAATCAATGCCTGCACTTCCATGTCCTTTAATAAAAGGGGCACCTGGAGAGGGTGCACAGGAATGAAGACAGATTGCTGACCTCTTCCGAATTTCTCTGTGAAATGTTCATCTCTCTGCAGCAGCTCGCGAATGATTTCTTCCCCACTCGTCTGATCAGCAGAGTCTTGTGAAACAATCTCCCGGTCTGCTTCAAAAAAATGGAGCTGGAAAGTCCCCTTTAACTCAGGAGAGTAAAAGGACTCCTCTTCCATGGACATTCCCTGCTTGCTCTTTGGCGTTGGGTGAAGCAGGTGGCCGAATAAAAGCGACTGTTCTGCTTCAATAAACGTAAAGTCTGTGCTCTGGAGACGGTCTGCATCCCTTTCGCGCTCCGTCAGGTACCGCTGGATATTCCTGCAGCTGAGAATCGCCCGAAGCATCATCTCGTCTTCCGCTCCCTCTCTGCCAGTCGAGACAAGCAGCTCCTTGCTGATGACTGCGATAAGTGTGACATAATCAAGCGGTACATCCTTGCCATTTACGTTTAGGAAGAGCGGAAAATGGAAGGTATGGCGGCCAGTAACAGACCAGTGCCTGACTGACGCTTTAATAACAATATCCAAATGGGCCAGTTGAATTTCCATACATTTGTATGTATCCTCACTTTTACTGTCAGGCTTCTCATTTTCAATTAACCGAAAATGCTGTGTTTCTCTTAAGTAACAGTTCAAAAAGCTTTGCATGCTTGCCTGCTGTGCCGTTTTAATATGATTTGTCAAAGGACTTCCTCCTTCTGTTTGTACTCTTTTGCAAATAGACTGAGGGATTCAACAGCCAATTTCACTTCCGCCATGGTTGTCTGCGGGTTTAATAGCGTGAATTTCAAATATTGAGAACCATTTACTTTTGTTTTAGCGATTAGCGCCTCTCCGCTGTGCAGGAGTTTTTTATAAATGTGCAGATTGAGTCCATCTGGATCATTTTCATCCAAAAACCTGAACACAATAGCATTCAATTCGGGATCAGACTGTGCCACTTGAATTCCCGGTATTTCCTGAAGCCATCGCGCACACTGTTTGGCCAGCTCGATTGTATGGTCAATCATCCGCGAGAAGTTTCTTTCCCCGACTACCCGCAGTGATAGATAGAGTTTCAGCGCATCAAACCGCCTGGTTGTCTGGACCGATTTATTGACCAGATGATCAAGGTCCTCATCTTCAGGGTTTAAATAATCTGCGTGGTAAGACAAAAACTGGAAGCTGGATTTACTTTTTACAAAGAATGCTCCACAGCTGATCGGCTGATAAAACATTTTGTGAAAATCGATGCTCACCGAGTCAGCCTTCTCAATCCCTGCCAATTTGCTGCAATGTGTTTCACTCAAGATAAGTGCTCCGCCATATGCAGCATCAACATGCAGCCACAATCCATTTTCATCGGCTGCTTCTGCCAATTCCCCGAGCGGATCAAGGCTTCCAAAGTCAGTCGTCCCACATGTGGCAGCAATGCACATAGGGTAATAGCCGCTGTCCTTTAAGTGCTGTATTTCTTTTCTTAATGAAGACACGCACATTCTCATGTTTGCATCACTCTTGATTTTCACCACTGCCTGTTCACCAAGCCCCAGCTGGGAGGCTGATTTGCTTACTGTAAAATGGGCTTTTTCGGAACAAAGTATCCGAAGCTTATGCCCTTCAGAAGGCAAACCCAGCTTTTTTACATCCCAATTCCACTTTTTCTGGCAAAAGTAATCCCGCGCAAGCAGCAATCCCATGTAATTGGATTGGGTGCCCCCGCTTGTAAAAGTGCCATCCGCACTGCTGGCTAATGATAGCTTTTCAGCCAGCCATTTCACCACTTTTTCTTCGAGGTAAGTCGCCGCACTGCTCTGATCCCACGAATCCATCGACTGGTTCAGCACAGCGATGATTAATTCAGCCGCAATGGCAGGAATCATAGGGGGACAATGCAGATGGGCCATACTGCCAGGGTGGCTGACATGGATGCTGTTGCTGACCACTTTTTCAAAAACCTCTTCCATCACCTTTGAAGGAGATTCTCCGTTCTGTGAACTGTTTGCTAATAGAGTAATTTCCTTTTCAATCGCCTCAGCCTGTTTGCCATTGAATACCTTTGGCTGCATCCGGTAAAATTCACTCAGCAGAATCTGGACTTCTGAAAGGATGCGCTGAAAGCTGTTCTGGCTTTCAGCGTCCTGAGATAAGAAAAATTCCTTGAATTGATTCATTTGACTGCTGCCTCAACCGCTTCAGCAAAAATATTCACGACTTCATCCAACTGTGCTTCTGTAATAATAAGCGGCGGAAGGAAACGGACGACACTGCCATGTCTGCCGCCAACTTCAAGGATCAGCCCGCGATTGAAGCACTCTCTTTGAATTCGGCTCGAAAGGCCTGGATCTGCTTTGAATGCACCTTTTCGCCCGCTGGGCTCGGAAGGATCAACTATTTCCGCTCCGACCATTAGCCCCCGGCCGCGAACATCGCCAATTTCAGGATATTTCTCCTGCAGATCTTTAAGCGACGCCAGTAATTTCTCACCTAAAAACCCAGCTTTTTCTGCTAATTTATTGTCTTTGATATATCGAAGAGTTGCTGTTCCGGCTGCCATTGCCATCTGATTCCCTCTGAATGTTCCAATATGTGCACCCGGAGACCACTGATCAAGCGACTGGTCATATACTACAACGGATAATGGCAGGCTTCCGCCAATTGCCTTTGAAAGAACGACTACATCCGGAACAATTCCTGCATGTTCGAAGGCGAATAGCTTTCCTGTTCTGCCAATCCCAGTCTGAACTTCATCAATGATGAGCGGAATATCCCGTTCTTTTGTCATTCGGCGAATTTCCTTCAGCCATTCCACTGGAGCAGGAATCGAACCTCCCTCACCCTGAACGACTTCCAGTATGATGGCTGCAGGCGGCAATATTCCGCTTTCCGGATCATCGAGAAGGTTTTCAATATAGCGGCTGCTGAGCTTATGTGTCTCTTCCCCGCCAACCCCGAAAGGACAGCGATACTCATAGGGATACGGCATAAAGTGGACATCAGGCATTAATCCCTGTACTTTCTCCTTTGGTGAAAGGTTTCCTGATAGCGCCATCGTTCCATGTGTGGCCCCGTGATAACCACCCTGGAACGATAGTATGCTTCTTCTGCCTGTAGATGTTTTAACCAGTTTGATGGCTGCTTCGATCGCATCTCCACCAGTTGGGCCGCAGAATTGAATCTTGGCCCTCTCAGCAAATTCCTTGGGCAGGCTTTTATATACTTCACTTACAAACTCTTCTTTTACAGGTGTTGTCAGATCAAGTGTATGCAGCGGCCGCTTATCATGAAGAACCTTCTCAATAGCCTCGGTAACGACCGGATGATTATGCCCCAGTGCCAGGGTTCCTGCACCAGCAAGGCAGTCAATATAGCTTTTTCCGTCCGCATCTTTCACATAAATCCCTTCTGCTTCCTCAATCGCAATTGGAATTCTCCTTGGATAGCTGCGCGCGTTTGATTCCCGTCTTTCCTGCTGTTTAAGGTAAAATTCGTTGGTTTTCTCCATTTGTAAAGTGCTCATATATAGTATTTCTCCCTTCATTCTTGTTGAAAATGATTCTCATTACTGATTACATGGACACTTTAAATGATAATGATTATCATCGTCAATAGGAGTTCATCCCTAATTTATGTTCTTGTCTGAATTTTTCCTATGTATCTACGGGTATTCCGTTGGATAAAGATGCAATAGCAAATGGGGACAATTCCAGTAATAGAGCTACTTTAAAGGACTAAAGCTTTTTTATGGGATTGGTTAAGTCTTTTGTCACCGCTTTTGCGCTATTTTTTTTCTTGCTCTTCTACATTTCACACATTCAAATGGGAATGCTAAGAGGAGAAATCTAAATGTGGGAGGATCTGCATATGGAGTCAAACGGTAAGCAGTTATCCATATTTTCTCTTGGCGGCATTAATGAAATTGGGAAAAACATGTATGTGATTCAATACGATAACGATTTGATTGTAATAGATGCCGGAGGAAAATTTCCTGATGAGACCCTGCTGGGGATAGATTTAATCATTCCGGATATTACATACCTAGAGGAAAACAGAGAGAAAATACGAGGTCTGATTGTGACGCATGGACATGAGGATCATATCGGAGGAGTTGCCTATCTTCTCAAAAAAATCAATATGCCGGTCTATGCAACGAGATTTACACTCGGGCTGATTGAATTAAAATTAACGGAGCATCGCCTGTTGCGTGAGTCAGAGCTGATCACCATTGACGCTGATACCCGCCTTGATTTTGGTGAAATAGGCGCCAGCTTTTTCAAGGTGAATCACAGCATCCCGGATTGTCTGGGAATTGTGTTTAATACACCAGAGGGAAAGGTTGTTCATACGGGTGATTTTAAATTTGATTTGACCCCAGTTAATCAGGAGCATGCTGATATCCACAGGATGGCTGAAATCGGCCGGGAAGGAGTTCTTGCCCTTCTTTCAGAAAGCACGAATGCTGAGCGGTCCGGATTTTCGCCAACGGAGCATATTGTCGGAGAGAACATTGAGGAAGCATTTATGAAAGCCCCACGCAAAATCATTATCTCAACATTCGCTTCCAATGTGAGCCGTGTCCAGCAGGTGGTGGCTGCAGCCATCAAAGCGAACCGAAAGCTTGTCCTGCTCGGCCGGAGCATGGTGAATGTGGTGGAAGTGGCGATCGAACGCGGATATCTGACCGTGCCCGAGGGAATGATTATTAATCCGAAAGAAGCCATGCATCTGGCTCCTGACAAGATATGCATCCTTTGTACAGGCAGCCAGGGTGAGCCAATGGCTGCCCTCTCGCGCCTTTCTTCCGGAAATTACCGTGACGCTGAAATTCATCCTGAGGATACCGTCATTCTGGCTGCCTCCCCGATCCCAGGGAACGAACGCGATGTCTCTAAAATCATTGACAACCTGTTTAAACTGGGCGCGAGAGTGATTTACGGTTCAGGCAGTTCTACCGGAATGCATGTGTCCGGCCACGGCTACCAGGAGGATTTGAAGCTAATGCTTACATTGATGAAGCCGAAATACTTTATTCCCATTCACGGTGAATACAGAATGCTTCATCATCATAAATTGCTTGCTGAATCGATCGGTGTTGAGGAAGGGAACACTTTTATCATAAAAAATGGGGATGTCGTTGATATTGCCGACGGCGAAGCGCGCCAGACAAGGCGGGTGCCTGCAGGCGATACGTATGTGGATGGTGTGGGTGTCGGAGACATTGGCAGCATCGTGCTCCGCGACAGGAAGCAGCTTTCCGAGGATGGCATGCTTGTGATCGTGCTGACCATGAGCAAGAGTGAACGCAAAATGATATCAAAGCCGGATACGATCTCCAGAGGCTTCATATACGCACGGGAATCAGAAGACCTGCTGAGAGATATCAACAGGATTGCGGAAAAGACCGTCAACGATCTACCAGAACAGGATAAAAGCCAGTGGAATGTCATCAAGCAGAGCATCAAAAAATCACTTGGACAGTTCTTATTTGAAAAAACAAAGCGCAAACCAATGATCCTGCCAATCATAATTGAAATTTAAACGAAAAGAGGCAAGCCTTGATCGGCTTGCCTTTATCACAGGATAACTCGAATCAGTTCCTTCAGATTGGAGTTTCCCATTATCTAAAGGGCTGCTTAGCCGCGGCGTCCGCCTCGGCCGCCCCGCTTTCCTTCAGTATTGCGCTTCAATGAAGAAATATTTTCTTCGCTTGATTTTAAGAATTTTGCCATTTTGTCTTCAAAGCTTTCCTTCGGCTTAAAGTTTCCTTTTGAACGGAAATCTCTGGAACCGCCACGGCGATCATCTCTTCCCTGGCGCGGTGGGCGCTGAGAATATGAAGATTGGCCTTCCGGTCTGTCCACTGCTTTTTTGATGGACAGGGCAATTTTGCCTTCCTTCTCACTAAGCACTTTAACAGTTACTTCATCGCCAACTTTTAAATGGTCATTCACATCTTTAACATAGCTGTCCGCTACCTCACTAATGTGAACAAGACCTGTTGTGCCGCCTGGCAGCTCAACAAAAGCTCCGAAATTTGTAATACCTGTTACTTTTCCTTGTACCTTGCTTCCAATTTCGATTGACAAAAAAACTTCCCCCTCGGTAGTGTTAACAACGTCTTATTATAACTTTTTTTTAAGATAATTTCAATGCCGGCAATATACCACCGATATTCTACCCGGAATAAGCGGGTTTCAACCCTGTTTTTAAGTGATTTTGATGTAATTTACTGCATTTTGGGCCATTGTGCTAACGAAATCCCCTCTTTTATATCAAAAAAATTTTTTGTGTGCGGATAACGTGTTTTTATGTGCGTATAGCCCTTTTTTGTGTGCGGATAACAATATTTATGTGCGCATAGCTCTTTTTTGTGTGCGGATAACAATATTTATGTGCGCATAGCTCTTTTTTGTGTGCGGATAACAATATTTATGTGCGCATAGCCCTTTTTTGTGTGCGGATAACAATATTTATGTGCGCATAGCCCTTTTTTGTGTGCGGATAACCATATTTATGCGCGCATAGCCCTTTTTTGTGTGGAGAAAAAAGAGATATGTGCACATAACGCTTTTTTTGTGCAGATAGCTGCATCTTGCGTGCGTTCTGCTGCTAATCTGCAAAAATACCTCTTAAATCTTACTAGTATGCCCTTCCTGCAGAACCTTCCTGCTGAAATGCCGCTTCATAATTACCCCATACAGTGACGCTAATACCTGCTGAAATAGTATGCCGATGACTACAGGCACGGCAACAGGTGCCGGAAAATAAGTGACTGCCAGAACAGAGCCAACACTTATATTCCTCATCCCGCCATTAAACGTAACAGACACAGTTGTGCCTTGATCGTACTTCAGTAAATTTGCGATAATAAATGATATCAGATAGCCCATAAATGCCACACATAATACAATAATCGCGGTGAAGATTAATTTAAGGTTTACCTCCTTAAGATACGGGGCAACTATAGCACCATTGAGCATAACCACAATGGCCATGCCAAGCTTTGAAAAAGGTGAAAGACGGCTGCTTAGTGCTTGAGCGGTTCTTCCTGCAAATTGATTGAAGAGCATGCCAAGAAAAGAAGGCAGAACAATCATCCCGAATAAACCAGCCATCATTGGCACAGTATCAATCTGAACAGATTTCTGAAAAAATACCGATAAAGTAAGCGGTACAATAAATGGTGACAGAAAGGTATCTACCAGAATAATGGACAATGTCAGCGGAATATTGCCGCGATATATGGATACCCAAATAAAGCTTGATATGCCAGTCGGGATGGTCATAGCCAATACCAGACCGGTAATGGTGAACGAATCATCACCGAACGCAAGTGTACCGGTACTCCAGGCAAATAGAGGCATCAGAATATGAAGCAAGATCAAAATGAGAAAAAGCGGCTTTGGATGATGAATGATTTCCTTTAAACTGCCAAAACTCGAGTTCAGACTGCCCGAAAACGTCATAAATGCAAAAACCCATGGAATGATAAAGGCATAATCCTTTATATAACCTGCCAGCATAACACCAAGAACGACGCTTATTGGAGTAATCAATGGCATCATTTTCTCCAGCTGTTTATTGATTTGAATCAGCACACTGAGTACTCTCCTTTTCTGATTAATTACTAAGATAACTATACATTTTAACATAATCCGGATATCAAAAGTGAAAAAGAGCCAAAATCGGCTCTTTCCTCTTATCTCCGTTTTTCCGGCATATATTTCAGCCATTTTCCCAGTCTCCAGCTGTTCACTCCATACCCAAAAAGCGCAATGGCAGCTATACCTGCAGAAAACTGTGTGATTAGCATTTCTTCTGTATAAACACCAAATCCTGCCCCTGCTAAACCTAGCAAGAATAGCTGAAAAAGCTGTCTTTTCCGATTTTCATAGATTGTAAACTGAAACTCCCTTCTTTGCCCGGCCTCATGCAGTTTTTCCAATTTACGCGGTGTTTCCAGGAACTCCGCTGCTGAATGGAAAATTTTAAAGAAAGGCTGGGACTGAATAATGTTCCAAATAAAGGACCACCTATTCCCCTGTGAACTCAGCCATTCCATAAAAACAGGTTTTCCAAGCTCAAGAAGATCATCTTCCCCTGCCAGTTGGCGAACAATCCCTTCTATAGTCATAAATGACCTGCCCAGAAAAACAAAGCGGGTTGGCACCTGGATCGGAAGAGCAGCAATCAGATCGTTAAGTTCAAGCTTAAGTGCCACTATATCCAGCTCTTTTACTTGAGAGAGATCAAATGCCATCCAGTCTGAAAGCAGATTCTCCATTGTTCCCGCATTCGCTTCCGGCAGAAGAAATCCCAGCTCTGAAAGACTTTCAACTGCTTTACTGTAATTTTTTGCGAGAATGGATTCTATTAATTTCTGAAAAGATACGGCATCTTTTTTTGAAATTTCACCAGCCATGCCGAAATCAAGAAGAATGATCCTCCCATCCCTTGTGAACTGCACATTCCCTGGATGGGGATCGGCATGAAACATACCAGGCTCCAGCCATTGCGGCAGGAAGAGCTTCATCAAACGGCGTGCCAGATCCTCGCGGGATATCTCCAGGTTTTCAATCGCTGCCAAATCATTGAGTCTTTTCCCCTCCACCCATTCCATGACAAGCACTTTTGGGGTGCAAAGCTCCTGATGCACGTCCGGAATTTTCACCATCTCACTGTCTTTAAATCGCTCCTTAAAATACAGCAGGGTATCCTTTTCCTTTGTAAAATCCAGCTCCCGTTCAATTACCTGCTTAAGCTCCTGAAAAAGGACTTTTAAATTAATGAATCCCTTAGGAATAGGGGCAAATCGATCCGCGAACCAAACAAGAATACTTAAAATTCTGAAGTCGATATGAACAATGGACTGTATATTGGGACGCTGCACTTTAATGGCGATAATTGTGCCATCCTGCAGAGCGCCTTTATATACCTCTCCAATTGAAGCGGAAGCTATGGCTTCTTTTTCAATCGCTACCACCCTTTTAGAAAGGCCGCTTTCCCATTCTTCGTTTAAAATACTCTGGATTTCGCTCCATTCCGATGAAGGTACTTTATCCGTCAGGTCTTGAAGCTCCTGAATGAACGCATTTGGAAGCAAATCAGAACGAATGCTGATGAACTGGCCAATCTTAATCAGGAGCCCTTCCAATTCAAAAAGTGTTGCCCGGCATTTTCTGCCGATGCCAGACCATAATTTTTCCCACTCTGCTTCTGATTTCCGTGTCCATTTAAACCAGTAAATTTGAAAGATAATGAGAAGTGCCAGCGAAAAAACTTTGTACATGCGGAGCCATTTACTTCTCGTATTCATTTCGATCATCTTCTTCCCCATGTTAAATGTACTGTCTTATTCTGCATAATAGGCTGAATCTCCTTTTATACGATATCATGATTAATAAGTTTCATGACATAAGAAAACAGCCCGCCCTACACAAAGGACAAGCTGCTTGCGATATTTTGCCGGATATACTGATGGATGATGTTCACAATCTCTTCCTTATCATGGTCCATAGATGCCACATGATAGGAGTTATAGAGGGATACAGCTTTCTTTTCCATGGAGCCAATATTATCCAGAATAAAATCCGTACACTCTGCAGGCACAACATGATCCTCTAATGATTTAAAGCCTATTACAGGTGTTTTAATGGACGGCAGTAAGTCTGGTGTATTTTCCATGACATTCTGCAATTCAAAGATGGAGCGGATAGGAACTTTCCCGTACGTAATTTCCTCTACTCCCTCTTTTTTTATATCCGGTGCCCCTTCATCCAGGTATCTTGGATTTGTTTTTCCTTTTAAATATTCATAGCATGGAACCCTTAGTGCGGCATTCATTAGTGCAATACCTGCAATTTCAGGATATTTATTTGCCAGCCAAAGAGTCAGGGCACCGCCCATGGATTGGCCTGCAGCAAAAACAGATGTGCATCTTTCTTTTAGGAATAGATAACCCTTTTCTGCTTCCGCAAACCAATCCTCATGAGTGGTATTTTCTATATCCTTATAATGCGTGCCGTGGCCTTTAAGCCTTGGAGCATAGACCGTATAGCCAAGCTTGGCAAATGACTCCCCCAAAAACCGTACACTCTGGGGAGTTCCCAGAAAACCATGTGTGATCAGAATCCCGATTTCATTGCCTTCATAGTAGAATGATTCTGCACCGTCCAAAACAGGATAATGTTCAGTCATAATCTGTTCCTCCCTCAGAATTAATTATTCACATTATATTACCTACTATTCCGACCTGTCAACTTGTATTTATTCAAAGAACTGTTTTATTACTATATGCAGCGGTTAGAACTAAGCAGTCTTAAACAGAATGCTGCAGACAAACAGAATTCAAATACTCCCTGCTATCCGCTCAGTAAAAATAATAAAAATAGCAACAAACTTCGCAAAAACAGTCAAAAATATGAAAAGTATAATAGTTAATCCCAATAACTCCAACAATCATCCATATTTTGAGCCACCCCCAAAAAACGGCTGCACTTTCACGTGCACCCGTTCATTCATAGCTTAATATCTTTCAAGCAATTCAATAATCACCTTGAAAGTTGAGGCTGTATCCATATAGGCATATTTGCCGTTCCCATTATAAAAGTTGCCAGTTTGAATGACTGGATATCCCATTCCTTCCATCAATCTGATTTTCTCATCCAGATTATCAACTACAAAAGAAATATGATGGACACCCTCCCCGTATGTTTCCAGATGCTCCTGCCAAGTACTTGGTGAATCCCCCGGTTCGATTAATTCAATTTGAATAAGCGGTGTATTGATGAACATATATCTTGATGAACCTTCTGTTGGCTGACCCCTGAACATAACCTGTGCCGTTTCACTTGGGCCTGATTGTATAATGGCCGGCATATCGGCACCGAGAAGCTTACAGTAAGCTTCTGCAGCTGCATCCAGATCTTTTACGACAATGGCAAGCTGCTCGACTTTATTTGTTCCAAGCAATGGACTGAGTAATTCAGGGGCAGCCGCAGTATTTCTTCCCTCAGAGCTTTCCAGAAGCTCAACCAATAGCTTGCAGTCATTCAAGGTATCTGCATAAATATATCTGCCTTCACTCGATGTAAATTCTCCGCTTTGCAGTAATGGGTACCCGCTTTCCTCGAAAAATGGCATCCGCTCGCTGATGGATTCCACATCAAAGGCAATATGGTGTATGCCTTCTCCAGCTCTATCCAAAAACTCCCGCATCGTGCCTGGTTCCTCATTTGGTTCAATCAATTCAAATTGAACAGTTGGCGTATTTAGAAATGCTAATTTGCTTCTTGATGCAGTAGGCTTTCCGCGGTAAATTACCTTTGATACTTCCTGATCACCTGTTAAAAACCATTCTGGCTTGGGAACTCCCAGTAATCCCGAAAAAGCCTCACATGCCTCTTCAATGTCCCGAACAACAAATGCCAGCTGGTTAATCGCCTGATTTCCTGCTAACGGCTCTTTAGCGGTTTTACTATTTGCCATAAGTACACCTCCTAAATAACGCTTCTCCTTCATGATAGTCCCCGTACAGCAAGTCCTCCATCACTGGAAATCACTTCGCCAGTTATGGCCCGGGATTGATCTGAAGCCAGCAATACATATGCTCCCACATGGTCTTCACTTGTCATGGCAATGCGAAGGGGATTCCGGGATTTAATGCTTTTCGCTTTCGTATCCTGATCGACTGCTTTCACAAACGGCTTAAGCGGATGGATGACATTAAGGGCGGTCAATGTGCCGCCAGGGGCAACTGCGTTCACCCGGATATCCGGGGCTAATTCAAAGGCAAGCTGGCGCATTAAGCCAATTTGCGCGTGCTTGCTGGCTGTATACCAGACTCCGCCCCCGTCCGGGTAAAAGCCGGCTCCGGAAACCGTAAAGATCATATTTCCATTTGTTTTTTTTAATTCAGCCATTGAAGCTTTTGCCCCATTAAAATAGCCTTTGACATTAATATTGAATAACAGGTCATAGGCAGCTGACATGGCCTCTGGTGATACTTCACTAAATTTGGCAAACCCGTCGAATACGCCGGCATTGGCAACGAACACATCCAGTTTCCCCGCCGCCTCCACAGCAGCTTCCACAGCGTGAATGTGATCCTCATATACAGTGACGTCCCCTTCCATGCATAGAACATGATCCCCGAATTCCTTTTTCAATTGCTCAAGGCCGGCTGCTGACTTATCCAGCACCGTTACAAAGGCTCCTTCTCGTATAAAACTCTCAGTAACCGCCTTGCCGATGCCGGAGGCGCCACCGGTTAAATAGACTGATTTTCCGCTAAGCCGTGCCATACTGGATGCTCCTCCTTATACAAAAATAGCTAGATTTCTCGTATTAAGTGTCGTCTGATCGACAATGAAAACCCTCTTGGATAATTTCCAGACCCCATCTTCATATATAAATTCATCACGCCGTTCTCCTGAAATCAGGTCATGATGGATGTCTGTACTGCGGCTGCGATAGATTAGCAGATAACTCTTTACAGATGCTTTTTCATTCGGGATATAGTCTTTCAATCTGACATTGCTTACATAGCGGCGGGTACGGGAAGGAGGAATTTCCGCCCAGGCATAATCCGTTTTTAACCGTTCGACTCTCAGACTCAGCAGCTCTATATCATCATTAAAAGAAAACATATCTGCCGCATAATCCGGCCTTTCAGTGCCTTCTTTATTGACACGTACAGGCATTTGATAAATCAGGGATGAATGCATTAGGCTAAACCAGCCGTCAAAATCTATATCATCAAGAAGTTCAGCTTCCCTGTAGAGCCATTGTTCAAATTCATAGGTTGCGAGCATTTTCTCTAAACTCATTCTGTATTCCCCCATTTCAGGCATCATTCCTGTTTACTTAAGCATTCATGAGATCGAGCCAGCAGCGATAGAAGTTCCGCTGATTTGCTTCGGAAAACTTATCATCATAGACAACACCAGGACCGCTGAAATCAGTGACCGGTTCACGGTGCAAGCCCATCGTATAATTGTAGACAAGCTCTTTCATAACAGGCATGTGGCCTGATGCGGCAGCAGTTATATCAGTAAAAACTTCTGTATCATCCTGTTCAAAAATGCCTGATGGGCTGAACGTTAAAATGAAAGAATCCCTTGAACGCTTCTTCCAGTCCTCTGCCGCATTTTTCTCTACCAGGAACCAGGCAATTACCTCCATTTTGTCAGGACCAATCGGCCTCCACATCCGAACAGTTGTATTCGAAATCAGCTGCCCTTTCACTTTTGTATGCGAAATGAGGAAGCTCAGGTTTGGAAAGATGTTTCCGATCATATTTTTCAAATTGGCCAGCACATCATATTGTTCATCTGTTAAATTGGATTTATATTCAGCTTTTAGTTCTTCCGGGAATGCGAAGTCAGGGTTAGGAGTGCCCAAATTTAAACCATGCCCGTTTATTGTGTGGATTTGGTACCCCTTTTTCGAATAGGTCGCACTTGGCACCATGCCCAATTTTGCAATGGATCCATGTGTGACCATTGTGTGGTAGGAATCGCCGACAAAGTTATCTGCTCCCACCTTCCAGTTTGAATGGATGATAAATCGTTGCGGAGGGCCGACGACTTCCATTTCAGCACGCCCGGCTAAAATGTCCAGATACCATTTGAAATCCCCGAGGAAATCTGAAAGTGACTCGGCTTCTTCATTCCAGGTTCCAAAAATAAGGCCTTTATACGATTCAATTCTTATTTTGTGAAGTCCCAATTTGGACTTATCCAGGTCAGTTCCGTAGATATCCTTTTGCAGAGGGACCCCAATAAGATCACCATTGTTTTTAAAATTAAAGCCATGATAGGGGCATACAAATGAGGATTTATTTCCTTTATCAGCACGGCATAATTTCATCCCCCGGTGTGTGCACATATTGTAAAAGCCGCGGATTTCATTCTCTGAATCTCTTGTAATAATAATCGAGTACCCTGCCAAATCTCTTAACATATAATCATTTTTATTGGGGATTTCCGATTCATGGCCAATAAAAAGCCAGGTTTTCATAAACACCTTTTTATGCTCAATATCATAGATTTTAGGATCTGCCAGGATAAAGGCAGGAATGGAGCCGGCCTCAGGCTGTACTGTTTCATTTAAGTAGTCGATGGTTTCATTTTGGGTCATTTCTTCTACATTTCTGGTTGTCGTTTTGATCATATGTAAATTCCCCCTTCGTCTTAAAATAAGCTTCTCCAAGGAGAGAGGAAAAGAATAAACGATTCTCTTCCTGCTTTTCACCAGGCTCACATCTCATCCAACCCGGATTATTTCTTCCCTATTTTTCAGTGAAGCCAGAATGCTTAGGGCTGCCAGGTAGCTTGTCTTTGGATTGTCAGGCATCGGGTCATTTTCGACTTGAAGCGATAGCTTTCCAAAAGAACCTGCTGCCTCAATCGTATGGCTATTTTTCATGACTGCCGGGTCGGATATGATTTTTACTCCGGTATTTTCGGCACCTAATCCCGCAAGAGACAAAATGATGGAAACATTGATATTCCTTGGGAACAATCGAATAGCTTCGGCCGCAGATCCCTCAAAAAGCACCTTTTCCTCATCAAGCGGGGCACCAGGAAGTGCGTGTGGAGGCTTCCTGGTGATAATGGAGACAGACTTCAGTTCCCCAATCGATTTAGCTGCTTTTAGTACATCCAGGCCGCCAATTGCCCCTGATGGCAAATGGATTTTCGTATGATTTAAAAGGCAGATCTCTTCAAGGCAATGATAAAATTCCCGGTCTGCCAGTGCCCCGACACTGCTGAGGACCAGATCTTTGCCGGAAAGCAAAATGGAAGCAGCATACTCTTCCACAGCTTCAACAGTTGCTGCTTCAATTACCAGGTCGGCATCTGATTTTAATAGGGATTCCACGTCTGAAAAGATTTCTGTTTTAAACTCCCGTGATAGATCCTTTGCTTTTTCCAGGCAGCGGGTATGAAGGCCTATAATTTTCGCATTAGGGATTAAGCAGTCTTTATTAATGCTTTGCAGCAGGAACCTGCCTATATTCCCGCCTCCTATTAAGGCTATTTTCATTTCGGTATCCTCCTAATTGGCAAAGCCATAGGAATCTGCAAAAAACTCCAGGCCGCAATGCCGCGTTTCACGTGAAAGTCCGCTTTCCTTTAAGCCTGGGAAGTCCAGATGGAGATCCTGAAAGACAGTATGATTATTATGAAAAACAGCACCTGCTTCTAATCGGTCTGCCAATTCAATTGCTTTCGTTTCATCTTCTGTCCATACAGAAGCCCTTAATCCAAATTCGCTGTCATTTGCAAGGGTGATGGCTTCCTCATCCTCTTTAAATGGAAGGATCGGAATGACAGGTCCGAACTGTTCAACGCGGACAATTTCACTTTGCTGATCCACACCGGTAATAATGGCAGGAAGTATGAAGTAGCCTTTATCCCAGGACTCCGGATCGAGCTGAATCCCACCTGTGATGACAGTAGCTCCGGATTTTCTGGCACGCTCGATCAGGCCATTCACATAGTCGTACTGAGATTTATTGTTCAAAGGTCCCATCTCGGCATCCGGCTGAATGCCGTTTCCAACCTTAATATGCTGAAATTCTTTTCTTAGCTTTTCTACCAGCTCTCCGTATCGTGATTCATGGACATAGATCCTTTTAATGGCTGAGCACACCTGGCCTGCTGCCCGAAGAACACCAAAACGCAGACGTTTTATTGCACCTTCATCCAGATTGGCATCCTTGAGGATAATAGCCGCATCATTCCCGCCAAGCTCCATATACACCTTTTTCACTGTGCCTGAAGCAGCCCGCATGATTTCTTTCCCGGTCTTCGTACTGCCGACAAATGCAACCGTCCGGATTCGCGGATCTGAGCAAAGCTTATTGCCAATCACCCCTCCTGAACCGGTCACAATATTAATGACTCCGTCAGGAAAATAGGAAGCTGCTATTTTGAGGAAGGACATAATTGTCAGCGGACAGCTCGTCGCCGGCTTTACGACGACTGTGTTTCCGGCAAGAACAGCCGGGATCACCCGCTTAAAGGTAAGAATCATTGGCGAGTTCCATGGAGAAATCACCGCTGTTACCCCGCTGGGACGCTTGCGGATCTGGACCTTCTGTGAACCGGGAATGGATTCAGGCTTCCACCATTCCAGCAGCTCATCGGCAGCTTCCTTCATAATATCGACACAGCGAAGAAGGTCCTTTTTCGCTTCAACCAGCACCTTTCCATTCTCCCGGATCAGCAAAGTAACGTTCTCTTCGATACTTGCTCTAATTTCGTCGGCAGCCTGCTTCATCCGGTTTGCCCGGTCCTCAATCTCACTTCCCGACCAGGTATTGAAGGCCTTTGCTGCAGCAGAAATGGCGGTTTCAACCTGATCTTCAGAACACAAAGCCACTTCTCCCACAATTTCCTGGTGATCAGCGGGATTAAGGACATGGGCAGTATTTTCTGACTGGATCCACTCACCAGCCACTAAATATTTTCCTGAAACAAATGGATACGTCGAAATCACTATAAATCACTCCCTTACAACTTTTTCGGTTTGAACGCTTCCGCCGCGCCAGGAGGCCCTCCAAATGGTTTCGCCATTGGCCCGACTGCTTCCATATCCACTACGATCATGGATGGTTTTCTCCTGTCTATTGCCTTCACAAGCTCCGATTCAAATTCTTCCGGAGAACCGATTTTTGCAGAATCAAATCCCATGGACTGAGCCAGCAAAACAAAATCGGGGCTATGTAAATCGACCGCAACTTGCCGTCCATAGGCGGCTTCCTGAATATTTCGGAGGACCCCATATCCTGCATCATCAAACAGGATGACGATTATTGGAAGGCTTTCCTGTACGGCCGTTGCCATTTCCCCTACATTGACCATAAAGCCGCCATCTCCAGCTAATAAAACTACTTGTTTATCCTTACATCCCATTTGTGCTCCGATTGCAGTCGGCAATCCTTGCCCAATTCCACCGCCTGAAGCATGAATGGATGTACGCGGCTGATAAATTTCAAATAACCGGCTGCCCCAGACGTTTGCCTGTACCGTAACATCACGCACCAATACAGTATCCCTAGGGAGCATGTTCCGCATAGCATCAGCTATTTTCTCATATGGTCCAAGCGTTGCCCGCAGCTGCAGACGCAGTTCTTTCCTTACTGAAAGGACTTCTTCCAAATATTCTTCAGAAGGCGATACTGCATCCTTTGCCAATTCTTCATTAATTTTTCTTAAAATAAGCTTAGCATCACCTGCCAGACCGATGGCGGCAGCATAATTTCTGTTCATTGCCTGCAGATCGGCATCAATGCTGATATGATTCTCAGGAACTTCTATTTTCCAGTTGGACGTTTCATTTCCTCTAAATCTGACCCCAATGCTGATCAGGAGATCCGATTGCTTCACTAACTCTTTTGTTAATTCAAATGAGGCAAAGTGGCCAATGCATTGAGGGTGATCCTCCGGAATGCTGCCCTTGCCTGATTGGCTCGTAATAACCGCTGCCCCGATTCTTTCGGCCAGCTCCTGCACTTCTTTGGAAGCCCCTGAGCTAATGACGCCCCCTCCTGCCCAAATGACCGGGCGGCGGGCCTCGCTGATCCTCGCAATAACCTTTTTAGGAAGATACGCTATGGAGCTGTTTTCCTGTACTGATGCATGCACCTCTTCCAACGAATAATCTGGTATGATCGCTGATTGGAAATCGATTGGGATTTCTACTGAAACAGGGCCCGACGGTGCAGCGGATGCTTCTTTAATCGCTTGCCTGATAACGGCTGATGCCTGTTCAGGCCTTCTTAGCCGCATGGCTTTTTTGCAAGAGCCCTCCATGATAGACAGCTGGTCTTTACACTCATGAATATAGCCACGTCCTGTTCCCAAATAGGGAGCTGCAACCTCGCCTGTTATATGAAGAACCGGAACTCCCGCTGCCCAGGACTCAATCAAGGAACCAGCTGCGTTTCCTGCACCTGTCCCTGTACTCGTGATGACCACTCCCAATTTCCCTGTTGCACGGGCATAACCATCTGCCATATTTGCCGCACCGCTCTCCCCGCGGGAGCATACGAGATGAATACTTCCATCACGGAGGATGGCATCATAAATCGGCATATTATGAATGCTGACAATCCCAAATGCCACCTCAACCCCAGCACGGACAAGTTCCTTCACAACTGCATCTGCTGCAGTAAAGTCCATTTGTTCACTTGCTTTTATCGGTGCCATTACCATTTGTTCCTGTTGGCTCATCCTGATCATTCCTGCCTTTACTTTAAATTAAAGCGCTTTCCCCAGCGCTCCAGCTGTTTCAATGGTAGATCCTGAAACATAACTTGCCTGCTTTGAGGCTAAAAAGAGAATGACACCTGCTACTTCTTCTGCTTCTCCAACCCTGCCCAGCGGGATCTTCCGTTTTGCTGCAAGATCTTTGTAATATTCCTCGGCATCCATATCAGGTGCGTTTTTCATCCGTCTGCGTTCCCACTGGTCAGTGCGGATTAGTCCAAGACTTACGGAATTGACCAGGATATTATTTGATGCAAGCTCTTGGGAAAGCGTTTTACTTAAGTTTAATAGACCTGCCCTTGTCGCAGCCGTAGCAACCATATGTCTTTCAGGTTCCTTTGCGAGCGTCGCATTAATATTGATGATCCGTCCGCCTCCGCGCTTCACTAAATATGGATGGACAGCACGTACCGCATGGATAATGGCAAAATATTTTAACTGAATCTGCTCCTGCCATTGCTCATCTGTAATATCGAAGAAATGGCCCATAACACTTTGTCCGGCTGCGTTAACTAAAATATCAATACCCTCAAGCCGGGATGCTGCCGAATCGACAAAACGATTCACATCCCCTTTATTTGTTACATCACAGGTGGCGGCAAAGATAGATTCCCGGGATCCGAATTGCAATAAATGGTCAAATGCTTTATCCTTCCTCTCTTCATTTCTGCCGCATACCGCAACGTTTGCACCTTCTTGAAGGAACATTTCTGCTGTTTTGAGGCCTACACCCGAGGTCCCGCCCATTATGACTGCTGTTTTTCCTTTTAAACCAAAGTCCATCACAATACCCCTTTCAAATCACTTTAGGTTAATGCATTCACGTTAACCCATCCTGGATCAGGCTTTCCGCCCATCGCTGCACGTGCTTCCGGTTTTGGAGGTCCGGCTATTCCCCATTGATCCATCAGGTGCGGAACCCTTTTCCATACTCGGGCCACCCATTCCTCTTCATCTTCAATGGTTTCCAGATAACACGTGTATTCCATGACAAATTTGGCAGGATCCTGAAAGTAACAGAAGATGTTATTCCCCGGTCCATGGCGCCCAGGCCCCCAAAGCTCCTGATAACCTGCTTTCCTGACATTTGAAATCCCACGCATCACTTCGTCCACTGTATCTACTTCATAAGCGATATGATTGACTGATGCATGCTGGTCCTGATTGAAAGCTATTGAATGATGCTTCCTGTTGCAGCGGAGGAACGACATTTGATGTTCACTCCAGTCCGTTACCTTAAATCCTAGAATATTAGTATAGAAGTCTGTGATCATATCAAGGTCTGCCGTATTCATGACAACATGATTGAGCTTTACCGGATCCACATTTTTCTTATTCCAGATTGTCGTGTGCATTTCCACCCATGCCGAAAGTTCAATGCAGCGGTTTTCCGGATCAGCAAAGCGCAGTCCGTACCCTTTGCCTTCTTCATCTAAATAGCCCGGCGGTGAAATAATCGGGATACCCTTGGAAGCCAAAATCTCCGCAGCCCTGTCAACGGCGTTCTTATCTACCATACCAAATGCAATATGGTGAAGCCCCGCTTTTTCTCCCCGCTTCAAATGTAAAATATGATTCTCTGAACCTGCACCTCTGAAATAGACAGAATCCTTATTTTCGGATACCTTATCAAGTCCCCAAATCTTCTCGTAAAATTCAGCCTGCTCCTCAAGAACTGGAGTAATGAGACTGATGTGCCTCAAGTGCGTTATACCTAACATCCCATGCACCTCCAAATTAATAGATTTTCAATTCTCCGCGATGAACGTTTTTTGTTAAAGGAACCGGGA
The DNA here is from genome assembly GCF_038004385.1 of Cytobacillus sp. FSL R5-0377. NCBI lineage: Bacteria > Bacillati > Bacillota > Bacilli > Caryophanales > Bacillaceae > Cytobacillus > Cytobacillus sp. FSL R5-0377. The sequence continues at coordinate 4,883,371 of NZ_JBBORA010000001.1, read as the reverse complement.
TGACCCGGCTTATATGCAGCGGATCATCCCGGTCAGAATGCCAGTTTGCGAGAAACGATTATTTTCCGTTGATGATAGCTTCTCTCTCTTTCGCACGCTGAATGCGCAGCTCTTCAAGAGCACTTCCTTTCGGATATGTAGGAAGATTTGGCTTTACTGCTCCAAGCATAACCAGCATTAACGCTTCTTCATCGCCATCGTTATGAATGCCGCGGTACACTCCCGGAGGTGAGCTGATGCAATCACGCTCATTCAGGCGAATTTCATGTACTTCGTCCTTCCCTTCTTCCTGAATAAGAGCCTTTACACTCCCTTTAAGGATAAAGAACACTTCCTCCACATCATCGTGAAGATGAAGGGGCCCAACACATCCGGCTGGAAGCACCATTGTGCTCAGTGTGAAATGCTCCGCTGCAATCACATTTGAATCATTATTCGCAGTAGCTCCGCGTCCGATATACCTCATTTGCGCCCTTTTGTACTTTGGATCAACTTCCTCCTGAAATTTAAGAACATTCCAATCCAGTGTACGATCTTGCAGCCTTGCTACATATTTCTTTTCGAAAGCCTGCACATCAAATTTTTCTGCTGACATATCCTATCACTCCTAAACTTATTATGTTTTATATACAAAACAATGTTTTACTTACAGGTTAATAATAAATCCCAACATTTAATATGTCAATTATAAATATTGAGAAAAATTAAATTATTAAAACTTCGTTTCAAATATAAAACTATTAAACGATTACTTTACTCTTTGGAGGAATGTGCTCAATCCGAAGCTCTGCCGCTTCTTTTTTGATTGTGAATATATAAGCGATGAAACCAAAGCTTGCTGCGATAATAAGCATAACGATAGACGGGCCAAAATCCCCGCCTGCAAGGTCTCTCATCCAGCCCATGATATAGCTTGAGAAACCGCCCAATATGTTGGTGAATCCCATAAGACCGGCAGCACGCCCCGCTGTTTCAGGAGTCGAAAATTTAACGATAAACAAATTGCTTAAATGGAAGACCCCGCCCTGAGTTCCCATCGCGAGTCCCATACAAATGCCAGCCAGCACCGGATGTGGTGCAAAGATAGCTGCCGTTAAGAAGACTGCCGTTAAACTGAAGAGAATCGTGGCCAGCAGGCTTGGTCGTCTCGTTTTGTCTGCCAAATATCCGCAGGATAATACAAAGCCCAGAGCAAAAAGCCAGGATAATGAAGTAATCCCTGTCATTGCCTCTCTTGAGAATCCCTTCGCCTCAACGAGATAAGTAGGCAGCCAAATGCTGATTCCGAAAAACAAAAACGATGACATTAACATCCCAAACCAAACGATCCAATAGCGGTAGTCCTGCGCAAAGCTTTTCTTTGGTTTTTCAGTGCCATCAGACTTGCGGATATACGCAAGCTCTTCTTGATCAATGGCATAATGCTCTTCAGGAGTATCCCGCGTAAGAAACCAAAACATAGGAATAACAATAAATAGATTAAAAGCAGCCAGGAAGAAAAACGCAGCTTCCCAATGGAAAGTGGCAAGAACTAAAGTCAAAATAACAGCCCCGCAGGCAGGTCCGAAATAATTGCCCGCAAGCCAGGTAGACTGTGCCCGGCCAAGCTCCCGCTGGTTAAACCAATTGGAAATGAATTTTCCGCAAACCGGAATCATCATTCCTTCACCGAATCCAAGAATGACCCTGCTGATTAAAAACATCTCATAAGATGTTGCCAAACCGCCTGCAATCATAGTCGCAGTCCAAATGAGCAGCCCGAATACAGCTGTTTTCCGAGGACCTGCCTTATCAATAATAAAGCCCCAAAAAATGTTTGAAACCGCATAGGAGATTGTAAAGATAAAAGTTATTAAGCCAATTTTGGCATTTCTGTCTGCCCCAGTAAGCCCCAGATCACTAAGGAAGCCGGGATCCGTTTGAATAACCGAGATTCCCAGTTTATCAATTTGTCCAAAAAACCAGAAAAAGAATATAGGCACTGCAATATACAGCCATCTTTTGTTCCCTTTCAGCATTTGTGATCCCCTTTCAAGATTAATGAAATCGCTTTCAAATGCATTATTCAAACATTATACTTTATAAAAATATCTCTTTTGAGTGGTAGATTTTGCCCTCCCTTCAGTCATTCTATGTTTTATATACAAAACAACGTTTACCACTTAGTAATAGTGTAAAGTTTTTCGAAAATTGAGTCAATGATATTTTTAAATTTGTTTTGTTTGCTAAATAGTGTTTTATATACAAAACAAAAAAGCTTGCAGCAGGTGCAAGCTTTTAATCATTCTTTTATTTATAGATGATATCCCATATATCCTGATAACTTTTTCGAAATCTCAAGCACTTTAGGGAGTGCTACTTGTTCAATAAACTCATCATGGAATGTTGTCTCTGTTGCTACAACATTAATCGCCGCCATGATATTGCCAGTTTTATCAAATATAGGTGCCGCTACTGACTGAATCCCATGGTGAAGCTCTCCTTTTGTAATCGAGTATCCATTTCTTCTGATGATTTCAACTTCATTTTGAAAATCTGCCAGGGATGTTTTGGTCCGATCAGTATAAGGCTTCAATTCAGATCCATAAAAAAGCTGCTTCAGCTTTTCCTGTGACTGATAGGCAAGCAGCAATTTTCCATTTGCTGTTGCATGAGCGGGAAGCCTCAATCCGATATTGACATTTATAGCGGATACTCCTCTGACAGGAGCACTGCCAACATACACCACTTCATGCCCATCCAAAATAGATAAATGGCAGGAAGCCCCTGTTTCATCTCTTAATGTTTCCAAATATGGCTGGGCAATTTCAGGAAGTTTTAGCGTACTTAAATAGGAAAAGCCCAATTCTAATACCTGGGGCGTTAAACTATATCTTTTTGAATTTTCGTCCTGGTCAAGATAACCAAGTGATTGGAGAGTATATAATAATCGATACGGAACTGTTCGGCTTACATTCAATTCTTTTGCAATTTCAACCAATGACAGTGTTGGACGGTCTTCATTAAAGAGCTTTAGGATTTCCAGCCCCCGTACCAGGGCATTGGCGTTATATCGCTCTTTCTCCTCTTTAGCCATACAGGTCACCCCCTATTTACTTTTTTACAAAAACCACGTTAGAAACAAGTAATATTTCTCTATGGTTACCTTTCTGCCAGTTCTTCTTTTTTGTATGCCCCTTTAAGGAAATTCAAAATAAGAGCATTAAAATAGTCCGGATCCTCCTGATAGCATAAATGCCCTGTTTTGGGAATGGTTTTCAGAATGGAATTAGGGATATACTGATGGAATATTTCTGATTCGCTTACAGGAGTCACTTTATCCAATGCCCCGCAAATAACAAGGGCAGGAACAGAAATGGAAGGTAAAATATCCATTTGATTTAAATTTGAAAGAGAAAAGGCAACAGAGCGATAACCCATCGGCCTGACCTGGGACATGATCCGTTCTGCCTCCCTCTTTACTTCCGGATTCGGGTTAGGAGCAAGAAGTTCTTTTACTCTTAATTGGGCCAATTCCTTCGGATGCAAAGTATCAATATTATGTAATCGATTCCTCAGCTTTCTTTCGTTTTCCTCATGGCTCTGCCCCGCTGCACCGCGTGTGGGATCGGCTATTATTAGCCTGTTCACCCTGGCAGGATATCGGCTGCAGAAATCCAGAGCAATGGCTGAACCCATTGAATGGCCTAAAAGATTAACCGTTTTATACTGCAAACCGTCAATAAAACCCTTCAACACCTCAGCAAATTGGCTGAACTGTGTAAATTCCACCTTGGGATCTGAACTTTTTCCATAGCCGGGCGCATCCCAGGCAATAACAGTAAATTCCTTACTAAGCCCTTCCAGCTGATTCTTCCAGGATTGTGAATTGTTTCCCAGCCCATGAAGAATAACCAGCGGTTCACCATTTCCTTCTGCTTGATAATGGATAGTTAAATCATTAACATTAATATAGGGCATTTTATTACCTCCACATATGTTTGTTTTGTAAGTAAAACATCGTTTCGGTTACCCTTATCATAAAACAAATTCTGGAATAGTCAACAGAATAATCGAAAAATTTTAGTTGTTAGCTATAGGCATGTTCTAAGACACTAACACAACAGAAAACCCGATCATCTGTGATCGGGTTAGTAACTTTGATAACAGCTTAAAGTGACAATTATTGACCTTGTGCTCCACTTGTCGTGACTTTTCGCACGTGATCTTCCTCGAAGCTGTTTTTTCTGGCTGCCTCTACTTTGTCCTCCAATAATTCCTTTTGGTCAACCTGGCCAGATGGACTATTGTTTTTCTTTGACATGATTACATTACCCCCAAAAATAATATTTTGTTACCCGCTTATTTTGGTTTGTTTTAGTAAAAATAAACATCTATATTTTTTGCATACTGAAGAAATTGCCGGTCAGAAATCCTTTTGTAAACTATAACCTTTCTTAAGTTGACAAACTAGTATGTTAACCATAAAATAAAAACAGTTAACCTATTAATCTGAATTGGAGAGGTATTATGAAAGTTAAAGAGATGACATACGTGGCCTTATTTGCAGCGGTAATGGGAGCACTCGGTCTTGTTCCTCCAATCATGCTGTCCTTTACCCCCGTACCGATTACCCTTCAGACACTCGGTGTCCTTTTGGCCGGCGGTATTTTAGGTGCCCGGCTTGGCGGAATCAGCATGGCCGTATTTTTGCTTCTGGTTGCTGCAGGTGCACCACTATTATCAGGAGGCCGCGGCGGCATCGGTGTATTCTTCGGGCCCAGTGCAGGATATTTGTTTTCCTATCCGCTTACCGCATTTGTTATTGGATATTTACTCTCACGCTTCAAAACGTTAAAATTAATGAATATCATGCTAATCAACCTGACTGCCGGCATATTCCTCATCTATCTATTTGGAATCCCTGTTCAGGCTTTTATGATGGATATACCTCTCGCAGAGGCAATCAAACTTAGCCTGGTCTATATTCCTGGAGATGTATTGAAAGCAACTCTCGCCTCGTTACTGGTCTACCGGCTAATGAAGCATCCCATTATCAATAAACAATTTTCTAAATCTCTGGAGACACTATAAAGTGTCTCCTTTTCGATAAGGAGAGAAGTACCATTGACGAATATTACATCCAATATTAATAAATACGCCGAAAAATCTCCAAACAAATCGGCAATCATTACAAAAAGCCAAACTGTAAGCTATCAAGAGTGGAGCTCTCTTATCAGCAAAACGGCCAACTGGCTTCATTCCTTTTCTGCTCCCAATAAAACTGCCGCAATTATGCTGCCCAATGGAATTCCTTTTCTGCAATTATTCACAGGTGCCTCCATGGCTGGATGGACAGCTGTGCCTTTCGACTTAAAATGGAAGGCCGAAGAACTTAGGGAGCGGATCGAAATTTCCAGTCCTTCCATCGTCATCACAGATAGAGAATCCTATGAACAGATTGACCGCCTGCACACTTCCGTTATTATCTGGGATGATGCCCTGGAGGATATCAGCGGTCAAAGCACTTCATTTTCGATAGACTCGGAGAGCAACCCTCCGTTTTATATGGGGTTTACTTCCGGCACCACGGGAAGCCCTAAAGCATTTATCCGTTCCCATCATTCCTGGAAGGCAAGCTTTGAGGTAAATACTCATGATTTTAACATGAATGAAGAGGAAAATGTCCTCATTCCTGGAGCTCTCATCCACTCTCATTTTTTATATGGAGCAGTAAGTACCCTTTGTACGGGCGGAACGGTTCATTTGCTTGAAAAATTCAGTGCAGCCCAGGTTCTATCATCCATCACGGAGCACCCTATCAGTACCCTTTATACAGTTCCAACCATGGTTTCTGCTATTTTAAGAGAAAAAAGAATCATAGAGAAACCGATTAAGATCTTTTCTTCAGGTGCGAAATGGGATGAAGCATCAAAGCTGGAAATCTGCAAAATATTCCCCCGCCTCTCCATGATCGAATTTTATGGTGCCAGTGAATTGAGTTATGTAACGTTCCTTGCGGATGAAGATATCGATGGATCAGTCGGAAAGCCCTGCCATGGAGTGGAAATTGAAATTAGAGATGCAGACGGCAGGAAGCTGGCTCCATATGAAACTGGAAAAATATTTGTCAGGAGCGAACTCATTTTTGATGGATACTTAATAAATAACACAGTACAGAGCATTCAGGATGAGTATGGCTGGGCCACCGTTGACGATATGGGGTATGTTGATGATAAGGGTTATTTATATATCAGCGGACGGGAAAAGAACATGATCTTATATGGAGCTATTAATATCTTTCCTGAAGAAATTGAGAAAGTGATCAGCTTGCACCCGGATGTTGTGGAGGTTGCTGTAATAGGTCTGGAGGATCCATATTGGGGGCAAATTGCAGCTGCCGTCATAAAAGGCAGCACAACTGCCCTTGAAATGAAACGCCTGTGCAAAGAACATTTAGCTTCATATAAGGTCCCGAGAAGATGGATTTTCACTGAAGAAATGCCATACACAGCAGGAGGAAAAATCGCCCGGGCCCAGCTGAAGGATTCTATCGAAAGAAAGGTGATCAGCCATTAAGAGAGCCGTGATTGTACAAGCAAAAAGAACACCAATTGGAAAAGCAAATGGCATGCTGAAGGACTTCGGGCCACATGAACTGGCTGTCACGCTGTTAAAATATCTGGCTGAAGGCCTGAAGGAAAAAATTGATGATGTCATTTTAGGGAATGTCGTGGGACCTGGCGGCAATATCGCCCGCTTGTCTGTACTGGAAGCTGGACTCCCACTGTCCGTTCCGGGGTTAACTCTGGACAGACAGTGCAGTGCCGGCCTCGAAGCCATTCGGCTCGCATGCCATCTTATCCAGGGCGGTGCGGGTACTTGTTATATAGCTGGAGGTACGGAAAGTGCCAGCACCTCCCCATTTTCTAAAAGAGCGCGTTTCTCACCTGACGATATTGGAGATCCGGATATGGGCGCCGCTGCGGAAAATGTTGCAGATAAATACAGCATATCAAGAGAAGATCAGGATACCTATGCCCTATTAAGCTATGAACGGAGCTGGAAAGCTTTTGAAAATGGAATCCTGGCAGATGAGCTGATTCCTTTTGGAAGCCATACATACGATGAAGAGTTTCTTAAAAAAAGAAAAATGGATAGTCTTTTAAACCGTGCTAAGCCAATATTTAAAAAGTATGGCACTGTAACAGCAGCCAATAGCTGCGGCATACATGACGGTGCATCTGCTGTGCTGGTGATGGAGGAAGAAACCGCCATAAAAAATGGATACAGGCCGATCCTGCGTTTTGCGGATAGTGAAGTATCCGGGGTAAATCCCAACTATCCGGGTATTGCCCCTGTTCCGGCAATCCAGGATATTCTGGTACGAAATTACTTAACCATCGACGATATCGATTTGATCGAAATTAATGAAGCCTTCGCCTCCAAAATAGCGGCCTGCTCCAATGAGGTATCTATTCCATATGAAAAACTGAACGTTAATGGAGGGGCTTTAACAATAGGCCACCCCTATGGAGCTTCCGGCGCTGTAATGGTGACAAAATTATTTTATGAAGTGCAGAGAAGATCTGACTGCAATTATGTACTGGCTGCCATTGGAAGCGGAGGCGGCGTCGGTGTTGCTATTTTGTTTGAAGTGGTGGAATAAAAGCTTGAAGATAGCCTGGAGACGTGTTATTCCAGGTTATTTTTTGGCAGGATATTCATCAGAAACCGACGTAATAGCACAATTTTATCAACTGCTAGCACATTGATAGTCGACAAATATCAACTGATATCACGTGGATAACTCTTTTTGTTACAGCAAATGTGTTTAATCAGCTGCCTTAATCAGCGCATATGCGCCAATAACCGCACCGATGAATTCCAGCCATCCCCCTGCAGCCAGCAGGACTCTTTTTTGAATACTTTCTTCATCTTCTATAAGAATTCCGATAGCATCGAGAACTGCCGCTACTGAAATTAATGAGTAGCCAAGTGCTTCCAGACTGCTGAGAAATTGATTTTCCCCGTATTCAACAGCTTCCGCTTCCAAAGCTGCACCCACGGATTGAATCGTACTTCCCAGTGCATTGAAGCCTGACACAGAAACTGAAGGATTTTGAATTTCGATATTGTTTGCAGCGGTGTTGATGGAGTTTCCGCCTGCCTGTGTAAAGCTCCCGATAATGCCATATAAATCTGTATCTTCATTTCCTTCGGCTAAATGAATTCTTCCAAACCCCTGGAAGCTGTTGCCAACCGCCTGGACTCCATTTCCGTCCCGTATCAATTTTTTGTTGAGATTGTTTTGATCCGGGTCTATGGTTTCACCAACGGCAGAAATAAATGTGCCCACAACTAGCAAATACGCTCCAATTGTTAGTAGCTCATCTCCGTCTAGATACATGCTTACCCCTCTCTACAAAAGTTCTTCATTTAGCCACACAGAAGATTTTGAGTCTGGTTCATTGTTTTCCTCACTGCCCTCAGTATCAGGGTCATGGTTTACCTCGCTGCTCTCAGTATCAGAATCCTGATTTTCGCCCTCAAGCACACCGATTAGGGATAAGACGGAACCGACCGCCTGAATCCAGCTTCCAATGGCAATAATATTATTAGAGCTATCTCCTGGTCCACCACTCTCTTTTTCCCTGAGATTGGCCGTACCTCCAATTGACTGAAGTGAATTTCCTATAGATTGAAGCAGGTTGCCATTTATATTAAAAGCCTGGCCGGGTGCAGTGGGATCTTCCAATTCTTCTCCAAGTGCAGCCGCTCCTCCAAGAGCCTGAAGCCAGTTCCCTGTGATTACTAATTTCTCCTCATTTTCATCCTCCAGATCTAAAGTTAAGCCGGCAATAACAATACTGTTGCCAATTGCCTGTATCTCATTGCCGAGCTTATCAAGTGAAGGTCCTATTTGCCCGTCCGCCTGAAGCGCGTTGCCTGTTCCCTGCAGGGTGTTTCCTACGATATCAAGGCCCTCAAATAATTTATCCATTTTTTCTGACGTTGCGGGTATGGTTGAGACAGCAGAAATGATCGTACCGATGGCAGCTAAAGTGGCTCCGACGACCTCTTTTAGTTGATTGTCCATAACATACTCCTTAGCTGACGTATGATTAATTGTATTCATTCAATTCATAATGGGTGCGGAGTGAAGATGGTGAAGTGGTTTGAGAGTTTGAATAGGGAATTATTTAATTAATGAGGCTTAACTAAATATATAGCTAAGCAAATTTCGAGATTAAAAAGAGCATTTATGCAAATCGGATTCCGCAGTGCCTGTACACTAAGTACAAATTTAGATGTATTTTCTTAATAAGCTCTGTCCATGCATTTTAAATAGAGTTGAGGATTCCGATTTAGATAGATTATTGTGAACATAGTGCGAATTTAAGTTAATTCAATGATTTTTCTGTGCGATTTGACTGAATTCCGTATGTTTAGCTTATTTATGTGTGCCTGTTGCCCCAACTATATGCGCTTAAACTTGATTTCTGTGCGGATAACCATGTTTTATGCGCATAGCCCTAATTTATGTGCGAATAATGAAATTTCTGTGCGCTTAGCTTGATTTCTGTGCGCTCGGCCGAGCTAAGCTATATTTCTAAGTGCCTACACCTATGCAATAAAAAAAGCCGAATTCCATAGCTTTGGAAAAGTCGGCTTCTATTATGTCTAATTTGTTTAGAGTTTGTGCTGCGCTATTATTTAGCAGCACGCCACCCTGAGCTTATACTAAATAAATTTGAAGAAAAAGGCGATTGAAAATGCCGCCTTTCAACTCCTTAATGAAGGTGGAGTAAAGGATTTAAAAGTAAGGGACATCGCAAAGTGCGCTGGGACTTCTCCAGCATCAATCTATAATTATTATGGGAGTAAAGAGAACTTAATTGTAGAAAGTCTGAAATCATTTTATTAGAAAGAATATCAAAAACTAAAACAGCTGGTCGAAAGTGATGATGTGTTTATAAATCAGCTGCATAACTATTTCCTTCAAAAGCCTAAAAACACCAATTTGTTCAGGGAAGATATCATTAAAGAAACTTTAAATGAAAATAGTGAATTAAATAATGTGGTAAAAGAATATCAGGCATTAATTCTCCCCCTTTTTATCCGGTGGATTGAAAAAGGACGCAAACAGGGATATATAAAAGAAAACATTACAAATGATATGGTAATGATTTACTACCAGTTGATGACGAAATCAATCGAGCATCTATTTCGAAATTTACCAGAGGAGCAAGATAAGGAAAAAATATATAAAGGAATTATAGAAATGTTTTTCTATGGTTTTATCGAAGAAAAATGAACATCAGCATTAATAAGGAAATCAGCTTATTTATGTAAAAAATGAATCTAAATCAATTTCGCCATTTATTTAGCTAGTTCCAAATCATAAAATTAATAATACTAAATCATTACTAGTGTTTTACTATGTTAGAAGGTAAAACAGGGACTTTGCATGCGCCTGGAGCTAACATTTATTAAGAAGTAAGGGGTTCAGGCCCCCTGCTGCTAATGATTCATGGTGGAGGCGGAGAAGCTGAGAAATTTCAAAGGGTTGCCGACAATCTTGCTGATAGATACTCTGTTGTTACGTATGACCGCCGCGGGCACTCCCGGAGTATTCTTGAATATCCAGACGAGGACTACAGTATACGCCGGCACAGCGATGATGCTCACCTGCTGATTAGCGAACTGGCAACTGAACCGGCATTCGTATTTGGCAGCAGCTCCGGTGCTGTCATTGCCCTCGATTTATGCATCCATCATCCGCCTTAATACCTCACGAACCAGTTTTAGTTCAGCTATTATCAGGAGATGAACTCGAACAGGCAAAGTGTTTTTTAAAATCTCTGCAAAAAAATCAGCAAAAAGAAATATTAAAATTACTGGCATCATCTGAACTCGATAATAAAGATTCCGAACTTACAAACCGTCTTTTAAGTAATTCAACTTACTTTGCTGAAAAGGAAATTCTAGGAATACTCAACTATACATTAGATAGCCATGCACTTAAGATTGCACTAACCTCTTCGCTGTTTCAGGTACTTCCTGCAGCCGGCAGGGCTTCACGGGAATCTTTCACTTATGGATGCTCGATTTTATTACCTCAACAGCTGGAAACAAACTTCATTGAGTTCCCTGGTCATCATGGGGGTTACAATTCAGAGGTTCATCATGAGTTTGCTGAGAAGCTGCATGATGTTATTTGCCGTAATCGAGGCGAGAATTGAATATCAAAAGATCAACACTCAGCAACAGCATAATCTGAGCGCTGATCTGGATGATTTAATAACAAATCATTGCATATCTATTTACGAGCTTTGGCTGCCTTTTCAAAAATTAATGCTCGCCCTCTGTATAAATTTGAAAGTTCACTCCAAATTTATCAATTACACTGCCATATGAAGGGCTGAAGAATGTTTCCTGAAGAGGCATGGTTACTTGCCCGCCCTGCTGAAGTGCATCAAAAAATTTCTTCGATTTTTCAGGGTCTGATGTAGAAAGGCAGATTGTCACCTGGTTCCCTGTTTGATGATTCTGGCCAGGGAATGTGTCGCTAAACATGAGTTCGTTCTCCCCAACCTTTATTGTGGCATGCATAATGCGGTCCTTGGCTTCTTCCGGAAGAGGATATTCAGGGTTTTCAGGACCTTCCTCAAACGTCTGCTTATACAATACTTCTGCCTCCAGCGCTTCTCTGTAAAATTCAATTGCTTCATTCGCATTTCCGTCCATCACTAAATAAGGTATCACTTTCACTGTCATTCTCATCAGCCCCTAAAATAGTTTTATTTTTCTTAAAACTTACTACAGATTGATTTTACAACAAAGAACACATGTTCGCAATAATTATTTTTAAAAAAACGGTCTACTTTTCTCCCTAAGTTTATATTTTATAGAAATGGTGCTGGAACTTGTACCACATTCTATAGGCAAAGGTGAGATGAGAATGTTTGCGGTCTATTATCTTGATGGGAAAAATGTTTTATTAAATCAGCTTCGCAAAAGTGTTCCACATGAGGGTGAAGAGGTCAGAATCAAGGGGCGCAAAGGAAAAGTAACCAGTGTAATGGCAGTGGAGGAAAGCAAAATTCATGTACAGGTAGAACTTGAAAGTGTAAACAAAGCGAAGCTTGCGGCAGCAGATGATAAAAAGAAGAAAAAGAAAAGATAATAGAAACCCGCAGAAATCTGCGGGTTTCCATGTTAATGCAGGTCTGCTCTAATCTCCTGCATTTTTTTTCTGACCAGGGGATAAAAGTTATTTTTAGCGCTGTCAGTGGAATTCCCGCCGAAGAACATAGTGCCGGGACAGGTTTTAACTGCATGGCCCCGGGAGTTATCCAGGACTCTTTCCCCCGTGTTTATATCCCACCAATGGTGATAGGTGATGCTGTCAATGGATGGCGTCAGGCCATATTTCAGCATGAGTAGAGCTGTGACGGTCACAATCGTTTCTTTCTGTTCAGCCGTCATTTGATCAGAGTCAAAATCGCCAATATTTTCGATTGCTATGACATCCGCTTCTATCCTGTGCATTATCTCTTTATTCTTCAGGCCGAAGGAGCCCTCTGGTGCTAAATCAAATGGCCGTCCGACAGCCACCGTTCCATCCGGGAATGTGGTCAGCTGCTGGCTGATCATCTTCCACTTCATTCCGCTGACATGATACTCCTCCATCCCCTTCATAATCGCAAAATGATTCTTGCCATTGAACTGCTTGTAGGATGGCCTGTAGGTGTGATGCTGCTGAACCTGGGCCACTTTTCGTTTGAATTTGTGATTGAAAATCCATTCCTGGAATTCCTCTCTTGTCATAAGGACAAACTTGCCATCCATAGCCATTTTCTCAGGTGCAATTTTTATCTTTTGCCCCGCATGTAACGCATCGGAGGACAGTCCATTTGTTTCCCTGATAATCTGTATACTTGAATCATATTTATCCGCCAGCCCCCAGAGTGTATCTCCTGGAGCCACGTTATGAAAGATTGGGACACGCAGTTTTTGCCCAGCAATTAGTCTGTCTGACTGCAGGCCGTTATATCGTTTTATGTCCCCTTCTGCTGATCCATATTTTTTAGCGATGATTTTCAGGGTATCCCCCTTCTTTACTTCATAGATATGGCTCGGGCTGTTTTCGGCATGTGCAGTGCTCCCAATTATTTGACAGAATACTGCGAGACTGAGGAAAAAAATCATGCATTTTTTCATACTGAATGTCCTTTCCATCCGGTTTTTAATATTTTTGTATAACGAATGAAAATTATCCTCTCTTTTTGGCATGATAATGAAAACCGCAGGGTATTTTCTATAGCAGGTAAAAACGAAAGGTGTGTATCAGCATGAATAATTTCTTCTCAGAGATCTGTGTGCCCATTCAGACTCCATTTGGATTTAAACCGGCTGAACAAGAACCATTTGATTTTACGTTCGACCGGAAAGACGTCTTTATCGACTGCCAGATCGAAAAGGATGGGCAGGTATATGACATCAGCCAGGATGACAATGGCCAGTGGTATTTATTCAAGTCATTTGGATGTGATTCTCTTGATGAACTTAAGCTTTCCAGGCAGATTTTCAGACCGCCCTATTTACATAACGAGAATTTGCCTCTAGTGGATTTAATGGAGGGAGCTGATATTCATCCTCTTTATGAAGGCCATGACAAAGCCTACGGCCATGCACTGGCTCTTACTGATAATCTCTCATCTGTTCCCGCTTTCCGGCAGGCAAGACTGGCAAATTATGATGGCTCTGATGACCCCACCATTATAAAAAGAATTCATTATATCCAAAACGAATACAAAGAAGAAAGCACCCGGTTTATTTCCGGCTTTGAAACACGTTCTTTTGCAACGCTTACAGAGAATGAATATTATGCACGAGAAATTCACCTGCCGAAAAATGCACGAACCTATTTGAAGCTTTTTGTTTACTTTTCCAGATATGGCAGACTTCCTTCACAGCAGATGATGCCGCGTTTCCTGGCCAATTTATGGGCTTCTGCACAGACCTTGAATACTTCAGCCAATTCTGCCCTCTATAAAATGGAAGAAATAGAAGCACAATAGGGCCGCTCCTCCTAATCCCAGCGGGCCCCTCCATTTTAACCGGATGTCCCCATTTCTTTTATTGAAACATCAATGATGAATTTTACCGGTACCTCGCTAAACGTGGCATCCCAATTATTTTTAACCTTATTCCACTCTTGAGGGTAGCTGATTTGAAGGCTTTTTCCAAATCCGAGCACATCCATTTTATACTCTTTCTGCGTTTTCTCTAATACCTTTTCCGCCAGACGCCTAATCTCTTTTTCCGTAGCTTTCTCTGCTTTTTTCATGTTCTTTTCGTCAAATGACTTTCTGTTAATATCCCATTGCTCCGCTATACGCCCCTCCGTTTCAATTTTAACCGTGAACGAAATCGACCCTTTATTTACTGAAGGCTTAATTTTACTTTTCATTGACATACTTTCATACACAATGGGCTGGCGGGTCTCTTCATCGTAGCTATTTACAAGCCCGCCTTTTCCTTTCCCTTTTATCCAGGTCACGCCTTCAACCTCTTTATCGTCCAGAAATGCACGGAGGGTTTTCGTTTTTCCATCAATCATAGCAGCGCCTGAAAGCTTTCTGCCGTTCTTTTCTGCCGCAACGGACTGTAAAAGAAAGCTATTTCCTGAATTCAGCAGCCCTTCTATTTTAGCCATTGGCATATGTGTAAGGATTTTCGTGGTTCGATCCGCACCCTGTATCATTTCAACAAGCTGGATTGCAGGTATTACAGTGGGTTCGGCTGATTCCAGGGTTTTACTCGCATTTCCTTCAGCAATAACAAAAAGGGTACTTGGACGTAATTCCTGTTCCCGGCGAAAAAAATCAAGCACCTGTTCAAGATTGTAGCTGCGGGCAAGTTCTTCACCAAGAACGACGATTTTTGCATGTTCACCAAAAGCACGTTTGTCAGATTGCAGAACCATATTTCTTAAAGCTGGTATAACCGCATCGCCTGTTTCGGTTATATTTTTATAGGGTCTCACTTGTGCTTGCCCGCCATTTGTGGCATTATTGGCTGTCTCTGCCGTAACCAGCTGATTCGTCAGCTTGAAAACATTGCCAGTATCCTGTTCATTGGTTTCCAAATCAACTGCCGTAGCTATGATCAGGCCAAGGTCCTCAATTTCTTTGCTGCTCCAGCAGCCAGTTAATGTAATGAAGACTAGGGTCAAAGTTAAAAAAAGTTGTACAGCCTGTTTTCGCCTCATGCTTTAACACCCTTTATTTTTGAAATGATAAGCAGAACGAAGGGCAATAAAACAAATAATAAAAAGGCGGTGATTCCAATCATGTCGCCCATCGCAAAAACTTCATTCATGTTGCGCGGAATCATGCCCATCAGGTAGATAACAGGCAGAAGGGCAAAT
Source organism: Cytobacillus sp. FSL R5-0377 (assembly GCF_038004385.1). Classification (NCBI taxonomy): domain Bacteria; kingdom Bacillati; phylum Bacillota; class Bacilli; order Caryophanales; family Bacillaceae; genus Cytobacillus; species Cytobacillus sp. FSL R5-0377. Next base: position 4,867,953 of record NZ_JBBORA010000001.1, on the reverse strand, counting down.
TGAATGGGTCCGATCTTCTTTTTTGAGATTTGTGCAAGGCCCAGGGAAGCGGCATAAAAAGTGATGGTGAAGGTGGTAAAGATCTGCATGATCCAAATAATCAGCAATAAAGACTCAAATCGTTCGAAAATGAGGCCTTGAATTTCAAAACTTCTAATCAGATCGATCGTTGGCCAGGTTTTTGTTACTACTCCATCTACAGACAGCGCTCCTATAACCATCACCACTGTCATCAAATAAAAGCACATCGAAGTTCCCGTCCCAATTAAGACAACCTTTACTGCCTGTGATGGCTTATCCATAAATGCAACAATAATAAGCATAATTTCAATTCCCAAAAATGCGAAAACGGTTGTACCCACACCTTTTACCAGAGGCATTATACCTGAACCTAAAACGGGACGGAGGTTATCCAGTTCAAAGATCCCAAAACTCATGCTGATGACAATCAAAAAGATGATGACCGTAATCGGAAGAATAGCTCAAATAACCGGGCAATGGGATCAATGCCGCCAGAGATCAGGTAAAGCCCTATCCACATAAAAGGCATAATGATGGCCCAAATCGGAGTGCCTTCAAGCAAAAATAAACTGGTTACCTCTGAAAGTACCCTTACCTCATACGCAGCCAGGCTAAAAAAATAAATGACCATGAGCAAACTGAGAAAAATGCCTGCCCATTTGCCTGCAATTTCCTGACTGTATTTATAAAAGGTTCTGCCAGGATATCTTTGACTGAGCTTTACGATGATAACGCCTGCACACATAGCCAAAAGGCCCCCCAGAATAACGGTTATCCAAACATCAGGCGAGTTTATTTTTTCTGCAGCAGTTCGCGGAAGCGTAAGTATGCCTGCAGCAAGAATATAATTAACCAGTATGACTGCTGCTTGTACACTTGATAGCTTTTCCTTGGAACCGATTTTCAAGCAAATGACCTCCTGTGAATCAGATTAGCCTTTCCTGCCGGGATCTTTTGGACTAAGCATACTTGGCCTTTGTTTCAATACTTTTAACGGAAAACGTATGATAAAGTCCTTCCAGTCGCTTAGACGATATGGGACCGCCAGGCTGATATAGGGAACACCAAAGCTTTTGAGCTTGACTAAATGGCTGCTGAGCAAAAGGAAAAACAAAATCACTCCATACAACCCAAACACAGCAGCAAAAAACATACATCCAAATCGAAGGTAGCGCAGGGAAATCCCCAGGCTGTATTCCGGAATAGCAAAGGATGAAATAGCAGTAACCGCAACGACAATAACCATAATCGGGCTGACAATGCCGGCTGAAACTGCTGCCTCTCCAATAATTAAAGCACCGACAATGCCGATTGCAGGACCAATCGGCTTCGGCAATCTAAGCCCGGCCTCACGAAGAATTTCAATGGCCACCTCCATGATCAGAGCTTCTATTATGGAAGGAAATGGCACTCCATCTCTGGTGCCGATTATGGACATAGCTAATTTAGTCGGAATCAGACCCTGATGGAACGATACGAAAGCGATGTAAAGTGCCGGCCCAAAAAGCGAAACAAAGATCGCAACAAAACGCAATAATCGAATGAGTGAGCCGGAAACCCACCGTTCATAATAATCCTCAGAAGCTTGAAGCATCATGCTGAATGTGACAGGAACCAGGAGTGCAAATGGGGTGCCATCAAGGAGAATGGCCACTCTTCCTTCCATTAGAGCAGCCATTACCCTATCAGGCCGTTCCGTATTCTGCACCTGGGGAAATGGACTAATGTAATTGTCCTCTATAAGCTGTTCGACATACCCTGATTCCATCACATGGTCGATGTCAATTTCCCTGATTCTTGTTTTTACTTCCTCAACAATGGATGGATTTGCAATATCTTCAATATAAGCAACAATAAGATCCTTTTTGGTGCGCTTTCCTACAATGAACTTGGAGAACGTAAGCTTAGGTCCGCCATTCTTCCGCAAAAGAGCTGTGTTATCACAAAGGTTTTCATTAAAGCCTTCACGAGGCCCTCTGACAGCCTGCTCGGAAACAGGCTCTTCAATACTTCGTGTTTTCCCCTTTGCTGTTCCTAACACAAGCATCTCTGAGGAACCATCCAGGAGAAGAACAGCAAAGCCCTTAAATATATGCGGTATCGTTTCATTTATCCTGGCGGCTGTTTGAACATCGCTAAGGAAAAGAATATGTTTTTTTATATTATCAATGGTATATCTCTTTTTTTCATCAAGCCGGCCATCATGCTGTATATCTGTAAACCCATGCATTAGCGACTTTATGATATATTTATCAATCAGATCTTTATCAGAAAGGCCTTCAACAAAAATCAGTACGCCTTGAACATTTGTAAGCCCAAGATTGAACCCGCGAAAATGGACGTCTGAATTATGGCCGATTTCTTTTTTAAATGCCTCCAGATCCCTTTGTAAATCACCAGATAGTCTGTCCGGAACTTCATTTTCATTCATCATGTCATGAATGGTTCTGGTTTTTAATGGTTTCTTTCTTACCCGGAAGATCTTCATTTTGGCGAACCATCCTTTGAAGGCCCAATTTTCCTGAAGAATGCTGAAATTCCTAGTGGTACAATCAGGACGGCAAAACTCTGCAAATATATCTCCCATTCAGGCAGATGGGAAATGACGGTTTTCCACATTTTACTCACCCTTTAAATTACCTAAAATATACTGCATTATGTAGTTAGGCTTCCACTTCTTGCCTATAAACATCCATTCAAATATCTTTTTTTCAGGCAGGCACCCTGTTTCGCCACAAAGAGCCATTTTCCGACCTTCCGGCGCAGGAAAAGTCTAATCCTGCGCTTTCCCGAGAAATATACAATGTTGATAAAGCGCTTACAATGCTGAAAAGCATAGATTTGGGAGAGTTGAAAACAAAAAAAGCAGGGAAATCATTTCCCCGCTCATTTGCCGTCCGTTATTTGTTTTAATATTTCATAGGAACGCTTTTGTTTTTCTTCATCATAGATATATGATACCGCCATGATTTCATCCACATTATACATACTCTGGAACTGCTCCAGCTGCCCTTTAACTGTTTCTTTGCTGCCCATCAGGGTCACGCTTGACATTCCCTCTGCCGCTTCCTTCTCCATTGGGTTCCAGATAGAATCCAGGTCCTCCACCGGAGGGCTCAATTTCATGGAAGTTCCTCTGACCACGTTCAGGAAGAACTGTTTCATCGTCGTTGACAGGTATTCAGCTTCCTCATCCGTTTCTGCCGCAATGACATTTAAGCAGACCATCATATATGGTTTATCCAGAAATTGTGAAGGCTTAAAGTTGGCACGGTAAATCCGGATGGCGTCCTCCATCCATCTTGGAGCAAAGTGTGAAGCAAATACATAAGGAAGCCCCAGCTCAGCAGCCAAATACGCTGAATCTGTCGAAGAACCAAGAATATAAATGGGAATGTTTGTTTCAACCCCCGGGTGTGCTTTCACATAGCTCTGCTCCTCTAAAGGGCCAAAGTATGTCAGCAGCTGCTTCACATCCTCAGGGAATGTATAAACAGAGTCATTCTTTGAACGGCGAAGCGCATTAGCTGTCATCATATCCGTGCCAGGTGCCCTTCCAAGTCCCAAATCGACCCGATCCGGATAAATAGTTGCCATCGTTCCGAATTGCTCAGCAACCACTAATGGTGCATGATTCGGCAGCATAATTCCACCGGAGCCAACGCGGATCTTCTTTGTATGCTCCAAGGCATGCTTTATTAAAATGGCAGTAGCAGAGCTGACCAGTGTAGGGGTATTATGATGCTCCGCAATCCAATAGCGCTCGTAGCCCATCTCCTCTGTTGCCTGAGCCAGATCAACAAGATCCTCGATTGCCTGCCTGCTGTCCTTCCCTTCCCTGATAGGTGCCAGGTTCAAAACAGAAACAGGTATTTGTATATTCGTCATTTTATGATCTCCTTTGTGAAGAATTGATTTTATTTTAACAACCGAAATAAATTAAGGAAACTTTAATGCTTAGTGTGAGCAGAATTCATGAAAAGCTGTGGTTTTATGAGGAGTTTCTGCAATGGAGTGGGAAGATATCAATTTAACCGCCAGTGCTTAATACAAAAAATCCAGCCCCCTGCTGTAAGGGACTGGCTATCAGCTTACTCTTAATGGTTCTTCACTTTCAACAGAATCACTGGTTTTTGCCGGTTTTTTCTTATTCAATGCCAGCAGCAGAATCATGCCAAAGATACAGGCAGTACCCGCCCATTGAAACATACCGAATGGTTCGTTCAGCCAGAGTACCGTAGTAAACACTGCGGCCAGCGGCTCCAGGCTGCTTAATAGGCTGGTTTCTGATGGAGACAGCGTTTGGAGACTTTCAATATAAAACCAAAACGCCAGCATCGTCCCAAAAATAATAACGAAAACCAAGTACAGGTATGCTTCAGCCGTTAAGCTGCCGAACTCCATTTTCCAAGGGGGATGGATGAAGCTCAATGCTGTTCCGCCAATCACCATCGCCCAGCCAACCACCACTAGGGAATCATACTCCTTAAGCAGCGGGATGGCATATAACGTATAAAATGCCAGTGCCACGCCGGATAGAATTCCCCATACAATCGCAGGTGACGGTACGGACAGCTGGGAAACAGAACCATTGGTCAATAACAGAAAGCATCCCGCTAAAGCAAGGGAAACGGTCACCATGTCCTGTCTGGTAAACACGGTCTGCTTTCGCAGGACCAGATAAATGATAATCATAGCCGGTGCCAAATATTGAAGCAGCGTGGCCACAGCCGCATTGCCATGATGAATGGATGCCATATAGGTATACTGTACACCCAGCATTCCCGCCAATCCAAAAATCAGCAGCATACCAGCTGCTTTTTTATTCTTCCACACACCAAACACCTGTGAGCGATCTTTGAGTGAAAATTGGACGGCCAAAAGAAGAACACCAGCAATCAGAAGCCGGGCTGTGACAAGCCAATCAACAGATATTCCAAATTCCTGAAAGAGCTTTTGGGCAACTGTCCCGCCAACTCCCCAGAATGAAGCTCCAAATATAACGAGCAGTAAGCCCGTAGTCCTTGAACGTCCTTTCATGTGCGAAGCCACCTTAAATATAATAATAGTGTTATAATAAACCAAATTAATTGATAAAAATAGCTAGATATCATAAAAAAATATAACAATATTGAGGTGGCTTTTATGCAGATTACAGATTTTGAAGTGGATGAAAGCCTGAAGGAAATGACGAAACACAGGACGGTGGTCATCCCTGTTGCCTGCTACGAAACGAAAATTGCAGATAATATCCATGGAAAAATCCCCTTGCACTGGCATGAGGAAATTCAATTTCTCCTGACACTCAAAGGCGACGCCCTGGTTCAGGTCAATGAGGAAAAATTTTCGGTTAAAGAAGGAGACTGCCTTTTCATTAATAGCGGATGTCTTCATTCGGCCCAGGATATTAGCGGTGATTGCGTTTACCTTTGTTTAAATGTATCCCCTCATTTCCTGCTTCCCCAGGAACTATTCAGCAGCTATGTTACTCCATATATTTCAGCCGCCAATCTATCATACCTCGTTCTGGACGGGTGCAAGGAATGGGGGAAAAATATAGTAGACAGCATACTTGAAATCAGGGACTTAATTCATGAGAGTCCGCCATTTTATGAGATGGACATTGCCTGTCTGCTTGCACATATTTGGCAGCAGTTAATCAGGAACGGATTCCAGCTGGAACACACCCGGACTGAGGATGAAAAACACAAGCGGATGAAGGAGATGCTGAATTGGATCCATGAGCATTATGCTGAAAAAGTCACCCTCAGCGATATTGCCAAAGCCGGCAGACTGAGCAAATCGGAATGCTGCAGATATTTTAAAAAGATACTAAAGACCACACCCATTCATTACCTGACTCAGCACCGCCTGCAAAAAAGCCTTCCCCTGCTTCAGGAGCCAGACTCGAATGTTACAGAAGTTGCCTATAAAGTAGGCTTCAACAGCAGCAGCTACTTTATTGAAAAATTCCGCATGACGATGAATATGACACCTTTAGCGTATAAAAAGAAGCGGAACTGAGGTCAGGAAATCGCCAAAGATGGCCCGAACCTTTCCTGGACATGGGGTGAAATCCGGCAATCTAAACTGATAAGATACTCGGCCATGCTTCCCTGAAAAACAACATCTACATTTTCCAGTTCCATAAACTCATGCGGCATAACAAGCGAGGGCGGTTTAGATAATTGGACAATTTCACATCCCTGCAGGACTGTTGCTACAAACTGAGAGCAAAAAAAAGCCTTTTTTCTTGAAAGCTGTTTATTAAACATAATGGCAAAAAGGCCAAGGAGGTTATAATTGTAGTCTTGTTTTTTAGATTCTATCTTATTTATGAGTGCTTTAAGCCTGCTGTGCTGTTCATCTGTAACAGAACAGCTAATAACGGTACATCTGGAGTTGCTAAAAAGTTCACCTCTGATATTTTCTTGAACAAAACCGCCTATGAATGGATTTTTCGCCGTTTTCCTGCCAAAACTGTACACTTCTTTCAATTCTGGATCAAGTGAGATAGAAGCATGATTATAAGGCTTTTTGGTGTACAGCTTAATAAGCCGCGTGAATAACGTTCCGGTATCCGTAAGGAGTATATAGATTTTTTGGTTAGACATAACGCATCTCCTTATCAAAAATATGAATACTTTTATGATATAGAGATGCGTATTTTAGAATAAGAAGCCTGCGCTGTATTTGGAGATAGGTCTTGAGGCTTAGGGGTAATGGGGGTGGTTGGGACACTATGTTAAGTTAGGACTCTGATTGCCTCTTTTCCCCTTCTTGTGTTCAAAGTTGGCTCAGGTTCTGACTCTAGTTGACTCTTTTCTCTTTTTTGGTCAGAAGTTGGACCAGGTTCTGACTCTAGTTGCCTCTTTTCTCTTTTTTGTGTCCAAAGTTGGCTCAGGTTCTGACTCTAGTTGACCCTTTTCTCTTTTTTGTGTCAGAAGTTGGACCAGGTTCTGACTCTACCTGTCTCTTTTCTCCTTCCTGTGTCAGAAGTTGGCCTAGGTTCTGACTCTACCTGTCTCTTTTCTCCTTCCTGTGTCAGAAGGTGGACCAGGTTCTGACTCTACCTGCCTCTTTTCCCCTTCTTGTGTCAGAAGGTGCTTCCGGTTCTGACTCTAGTTGCCTCTTTTCTCCTTCCTGTGTCAGAAGGTGCTTCCGGTTCTGACTCTAGTTGACTCTTTTCCCCTTCTTGTGTTCAAAGTTGGCTCAGGTTCTGACTCTACCTGCCTCTTTTCTCTTTTTTGTGTCAGAAGTTGGACCAGGTTCTGACTCTACCTGCCTCTTTTCTCTTTTTTGTGTCAGAAGTTGGACCAGGTTCTGACTCTAGATGACTCTTTTCTCTTTTTTGTGTCCAAAGTTGGCTCAGGTTCTGACTCTAGTTGACTCTTTTCCCCTTCCTGTGTCAGAAGTTGGCCTAGGTTCTGACTCTACCTGTCTCTTTTCTCTTTTTTGTGTCAGAAGTTGGACCAGGTTCTGACTCTAGTTGCCTCTTTTCTCTTTTTTGTGTCAGAAGTTGGACCAGGTTCTGACTCTAGTTGCCTCTTTTCTCCTTCCTGTGTCAGAAGGTGCTTCCGGTTCTGACTCTAGTTGCCTTTTTTCTCCTTCCTGTGTCAGAAGGTGCTTCCGGTTCTGACTCTAGTTGCCTCTTTTCCCCTTCTTGTGTTCAAAGTTGGCTCAGGTTCTGACTATACCTGCCTCTTTTCTCTTTTTTGTGTCAGAAGTTGGACCTGGTTCTGACTCTAGATGACTCTTTTCTCTTTTTTTGTGTCAGAAGTTGGACCTGGTTCTGACTCTACCTGCCTCTTTTCCCCTTCCTGTGTCAGAAGGTGCTTCCGGCGAGCACTCTACCTGTCTCTTTTCCCCTTCCTGTGTCAGAAGGTGCTTCCGGCGAGCACTCTACCTGCCTCTTTTCTCCTTCCTGTGTCAAAAGGTGGACCTTGGTTCTGACTCTACCTGCCTCTTTTCCCCTTCCTGTGTCAGAAGTTGCTCCCAGCACGCACTCTACCCGCCTCTTTTTCCCCTTCCTGTGTCAAAAGGTGGCCCGGTCTATGACTCTACCACCCCCAAACCCGCCATCTCTATCAGAAGCTGCACTCACCCAGCCCCATAAAAAAAGAGCATGCCCACAAAGGACATGCCCCTCACTCACTCCGGCATATTCAGCCGAGGGAAAAACTCTTTCACTAAAAATATCCCAAATGGCACTGTAAAAATAGCCAGCAAAAAGCCGCCAGTAAACAGCAGGCCAATGCTGAATAAAAGGGTGATGACGCCAAACCATGCTGCGAATGAAGAGAGCGTGTACTCATACATCCAGCCCAGGAAGGTGAAGGTTCTCCCAAGGAACTCTCTTTTCTCGCCTGCTTTTTTCACATGAATCATGGTTAAGATAAAGCTCCAAAGCAATAGCAAGGGAAGTCCCCCTACTAGTAAATAGCCAAAAAGTTTCATGCGTCTCCTCCAAAAATTACTCCATAAATCTCATTAAGTCCCCATGTACAATATCATCGGAGAATCCAAGTTCTTTTCTGGAGATATCCATTAAGGGTTCACAGCCCGTAATATCTGTTTCTTCTTCCGATTCGGTTTTATAGCATTTTCCGGATTTGTATAAATACTCTTCAGCTATGAAACTTCCATCCCGGAAGGTAACAGGATGCTGGGGATCCCTGGTAAACAGGTTCTGTCCGAAGCTGAAATTATCTTCAGCACTTATGCCGAGCAGGTGAAGAATGGTTGCCCTGATATCGATTTCTCCGCCAACATTGGAGAACGTTTTACCGCCCTCAAGACCCGGCACATGAATAATCAGCGGCACACTCTGCAGCTTCATGCGGTTCACCATCGTATCTTCCTGGCCCAGCAGCTCAATCACGCCATGCTCATATTTGTCTGAGATGCCATAATGGTCGCCGTACAGGACGAACATTGTATTTTCATAGAGTCCGCTCTTTTTTAAATCCTGGAAGAACGTTTTAATGGCTTCATCCTGGTATCTGACGGTTGTGACATAGCGGTTGACCACTGTTTCACTGGTATTGGCCTCAGAGATAAACTGATCTTCCTCCTCCAGCAAAAACGGAAAATGGTTTGTTAATGTAATAAACCTTGCATAGAAAGGCTTTTGCAGTTCCTCCAGATGCTGAATGGATTGCTGGAAAAATGGGATATCCTTAATCCCGTAATTCACAGAGTTCTCAGCACTGACCATATAATCTGCTTTTGAGAAATAACGATTATAGCCTAAAGAATCATACATGGTCTCCCGGTTCCAGAATGAAGCGTCATTCCCGTGGAAAACGGCTGAGTAGTAGTCCTTCTCGGCTAAAATATGGGGCAGGCTCCGATAGGTATTGCCAGGTTTTCGGACAAATGCCGAGCCGCTCGACAACGGATATAAGCCTGTATCTACCATGAATTCCGAATCGGACGTCTTGCCCTGTGCTGTCTGATCATAGATCCGGCTGAAATAGAAGCTGTCTTCTATCAGGGAATTAAGGAAAGGGGTTATTTCCTGGCCGTTCACCTTCTGGTTGATCACAAAATTCTGCGTGGACTCCATGCTGATCAGAACGACATTCATCCCTTTTGCGGCACCAAAGTAATCCGATTGCTTTTCTTCGTGGGATTGAACATAATCAGCCGAAGCCTTAGCGTCGGTCGCGCTCGCAAAAACGCGGTTAAGCGGGGTTGCAGCAGCAATGCCGATATCATAAAGATGATACTGATACAAGCCAATATGCTTCACAAGCTGCTGGCGATTATAGGATTCCGAGAATAAATGAGGCACCTTCACCATCCCGAGAGTAATGGTGATCAGAACAAACATTAGACTGACTGCACCGTAAAGCCTTTTTGATTTATTTTCAGCCTTCACGCCTCCTGATTTCCTTTTTACATAAAACAGCCAAAAAATAGCCAGATCCACCAATAACAGAAGATCCCATGGACTAATCAATTCAAAAGTACTCGGTCCAATCCCTCCAACATTTTTGAACTGAAAAAGGATCGGAACGGTTACAAAATCTGTATAGAAACGATAATATAGAAGATCGCCAAAAAGAATGCCGGTCAGAACGGCCATCACTGCAAAAATTGCTCCCGGTTTGACCTTCCGCTTAAAATAGAAAGGGATTCCGAGAATGACCATGATGGCACCAATCGGGCTTAAAGTCATAAATAAAACATCGGTCCAGTTCTCAGGGTGCATATTGAATCCAATAAAGGAGACAGCAACTGTCTTGATCCAGATCAGGATGACGGCAGCCGTAATCGGTGAAAGCTTGTTAAATAGCTTCATAATCATACCGCTTTTCAGACTGTTTTTTAATTATGTCTGCCATCATTTCGATAGCTGTCATGACCTTCTCTTCTTCCTGTGCCCCCATAAGTGCCACCTGAACCCAATTCCTTTCAAGCAGGTACCCGCTTTCATAGCTTAAAAGGATGCCTTTCTGTCTGCATAAGTCGCCAAATTCCCTGCTGGATATGCCCTCCGGCAAATGGACAGTAAGGATGCCCGGTGAATAATCGTCCCCGCCCAGAACGGTGAAGCCCTTCTCCTCCAGTACTTCTCTAACTTTTACAGATATTCGTGCTATTTTCTCATAATCTATCAGCTTTACACTCTCTTTTAATGCGTTAACCAGATTGGAAGAATGGGTGTATGGGATGCTTTCATGGTCCTCATACATCTTTAAATCCAGGTATCTGGGAACACTTCTATTCCCCTTAAATCTGTCTCTATGGAACACGATCGCAAGGCCAGGATATGAGCCAAATCCTTTTCCGCTTACAGTGGATGCCATATAAATTTTCTCAAGATTAAGCGGAACGATCCCTGCTGTACTGCATGCGTCCACGCAAAGCTCGGCACCATGCTTCTCACATATTTCTTGAATTCCGCTGATATCAAATAAATATCCGGTCGAGGTTTCACAGTGGACAGTCCAGACCCATTTTATAGAAAGATTTTCTTTCAGCATGAAGGCAATTTCTTCATGCTGAATCGGCTCATTCCAGTCCTTTTCAATCGTCTGAAAAGATAACTGAAATCTTCTGGCGTGATCAATGAGACGATAGCCAAATTCACCATTGGCCAGGATCAGCCCATTCCCCTCCAAGTTTTTCAGCTGGGCAGCGACAAGATCGTTGGATAGTGTTCCGGTCCCAACAATTACCTGCGCGCAGGAGGCACCGGTCATACTGCATAATTGTGCACGCAGCTCCTTCAAGCCCTGGATAAAATCATGATTGCGATGAGAGACGGCTTCCTTGGCAAAAGCTCTTTTCACATTCTCATGAATAGGAACCGGTCCAGGTAAAAAAGAGTGCTCAGAGTTTCTGGCCATTAAGCGTTTAAAGACCTTTGTGGAACGTTCGAAATTCTCTTTTGTTAAGTACATGGGCTGAAACTGGGCTCCTTCTTCTCCTGTCAGAGGGCCAAACGGCAAAAAGCCGATCCGCTTATATAATTTCAGCTGCCTCACAGTCCCAGATATCAGTGCCATCGTATAATTTTGTTCAAGACAAAGCTCAACAAGCTTTTCACAAAGCTGATAAAAGACTCGGCTGCTGCGGTATTCTTTCTTGACTGACAGCAGGCGTACCTCGCAAAATTCCCCTTTAACAGGCAAGTATTCTTCGAGATTGGGAAGTTTATAGTCTAGCGAAAACGGCCTTTTCGCACGGATGGCGATCATTCCTGCCACTTCATTGCCAGCCTTGGCAATCACATATGTATTTTCTTCATGGAATTTATCTATTAATTCCTGATTTTCATTTTGCTTATGCTGCGGAATTTCTTCCACAAATGTCTGATAGTTCAGCTGATGGATTTGTTTAAATTCATCAGGTTCAGCTGCGATTTTGCAGATAATATTCATAGTTTACCTCCTATGTTTAGGCATGATGAAATTTGTATGGGAAAGCAGAACGATAATTAGCATCACAGACAGGCCTGCCGCAATAATGAATGAATCCCCAATCATCCATGCTGCAATGGGAATAGAAGATATGGAGATTAAACCGGATAATGTATATTTCCGAATAACTGCGTACATGATTCCCATTACGGCAGCCATGATGGCAATCGTTAGCGGCTCCATAAACAAGGCAGAAGCCAGATAGACAACCACTCCTTTTCCGCCGCGAAAACCGATCTGAATAGGAAAAAGATGGCCCAGCAAAACGCAAACAGCGCTAAGAATGAATACAGCATCACCCTCAAAAAAGAGTCCAGCTGCATATAATGCTCCCCAGGTCTTTCCCGCATCCACTGCAATGGTCAGCAAAAACCCGCTCTTCCCGAGCGCTCTTCCGGCATTCGTAGCTCCTGCATTCCCGCTCCCTATATACCTTATATCCTCTTTCGCTAAATATTTAACCACATAATAAGCTCCTGTTATACACCCCAATGCGTATGAAAGAATCATAACGATCAGAGCGGACCAAACATCATCGATCATATACACCTACCCCGCCTCTACTAATTAAACGATCAAAAAGGGTAAAAAGTTTCATATACTTACAAATTTACAATCAGTTTTTTCTTGAATCTCACCTAATTTTACCATTAAACAATCAATATACCAGAGTCATAAATCATAAATCGCTATTTTATGGCATCTCTAAATTTTCAGTAATAATAAATTTTTGTGTTGACATTGTTTAGCATTCGCATATAATTTGCATTAAGGCAAAACTTTTTAATATATCCATAAATCTTGTCCATATGACGTTAAATTGCGTTATGACAATTAATTTGAATATGTTTAAATTTGGAAAATACAGGAGGATAAAAAATGAAGGATCCAGCGATCAGCATACAGGATTTGCATGTCTCCTATTTTGGAAATGAAGCGGTCACAGGAGTCAGCTTATCGGTAGATACCGGCAATCTGGTGGGCATCATCGGTCCGAATGGCGCAGGTAAATCAACTTTTCTAAAAGCCATGCTTAATCTCATACCAAAGGATAAAGGCGCAGTTAAAGTGCTGGGAAGACCCATCACGGAAGTACGCAAAAGCATCGCCTATGTCCCGCAGCGGAATGACATAGACTGGGATTTCCCCATCACGGTTCTGGATGCCGTTCTGATTGGGACCTACCCCCATCTAAAACTGTTCCGCCGGCCGAAGAAGAAGGATAAAGAATGGGCCATGGAATGCCTTCAGCGGGTCGGCATGCAGGACTTCAGCAAAAGACAAATCGGCGAACTGTCAGGCGGCCAGCAGCAGAGAGTTTTTCTTGCGAGAGCCCTTGCCCAGAAAGCGGAACTGTTTTTCCTCGATGAGCCGTTTGTCGGGGTCGACGTATCGAGCGAGGAAACGATTGTGAACATTTTGAAGGAGCTGTGCAGTCAGGGAAAAACGGTGATAGTCGTCCACCATGATTTAAGCAAGGCGAACGATTATTTCAATCAGTTAATCCTGCTGAATAAGGAATTGATCAGCTTCGGGACGGTTGAAGAGGTCTTTAAACCGGAAGTAATTGCAAAAGCCTATCAGGGGCAATTTGCATTTATGAAAGAGATTGGGGTGTCATTATAATGGCTTTTATCGAAGCGGTAATGCAATATGGTTTTCTGCAAAAGGCGCTATTAACCTCGATTATGGTCGGAATTATCTGCGGAGTGATTGGCTGTTTTATTATCCTGAGAGGAATGGCCCTCATGGGGGATGCCATTTCACATGCCGTCCTTCCAGGTGTCGCAATATCGTATATGCTCGGTGTTAACTTCTTCTTCGGGGCTGTAATCAGCGGTGTCATCACGGCGATCGCTATCGGGTTCGTCTCGCAAAACAGCCGGATAAAGCATGATACGTCCATTGGCATTATGTTCACTGCTGCCTTTGCTTCAGGAATCATCATTATTACGATGCTGAAAAGCAGTACAGATTTGTATCATATTTTATTCGGGAATGTACTGGCCGTAAGATCATCCGATATGTGGATTACACTTGCCATCAGTCTGATTGTATTGGGGGCTGTTTACCTTTTTTACAAGGAGTTATTGGTCACATCATTTGACCCGACAATGGGCGCAGCTTACGGTCTGCCTGTCCGTTTTATTCATTATTTCCTGATGACTCTTTTAACAATGGTAACTGTCGCATCCCTCCAAACAGTAGGAATAGTGCTCGTGGTTGCAATGCTGATTACCCCGGCTGCGGCAGCTTATCTGTTAACCGAGCGGCTGTGGGTAATGATCTTCCTGGCGTCCGGCATTGGGGTGATTTCATCCATCACAGGGCTTTACTTTAGCTTCACCTATAACTTAGCTTCTGGGGCAACGATTGTCATATCTTCCACCGGTATTTTCATTCTCGTTTTCTTATTCTCCCCTAAGCATGGGCTAATCTGGAAAACGCTGAAGGTAAAGAAAAAGAGAGCTTCATTAGTGTGATAAAAAATTTAGGAGGTTATCCCAATGTTAAAAAAAAGCTTCATACTGCTGGCTGCATCCCTTCTATTCCTGTCATTTTTGTCAGCCTGCAGCAGCGAAAAGAGCACCACAGCCAATTCAGATGGAAAAATACAGGTTGTCACTACCTATTCAATTGTGTATGACATTGTAAAAAATGTAGGCGGGGATTTGGTTGAGATTCATAGCCTGGCTCCTATCGGCTCCAATCCCCATGAATATGACCCGCTTCCTGAGGATGTGCAAAAAACAACGGATGCTGATGCTGTATTTTATAACGGCCTGAATCTCGAAGCCGGGAACTCATGGTTTAACAAGCTTATGGAAACCGCCGGAAAAGACGGTGAAGATGCGCCGGTCTTCCTGATGAGCAAAGGTGTTGATGCCAGACACTTAACAACAAAGGGAAAAGAAAGTGAAGAAGACCCTCATGCATGGCTCGACATCCGTAATGGGATCAAATATGCGGAAAATGCCAGAGATGGACTTATAAAAGTAGATCCAGACAATAAAGAAGTTTACGAAAAGAACGCGGAAGAATATATCGCAAAGCTTCAGAAGCTGCATGATGAAGCAGTCGAACAATTTAATAAAATTCCTGAAAACGAACGGGTTCTCGTCACAAGTGAAGGTGCATTTAAATATTTCAGCGAAGCCTACGGTTTCCAGGCAGAATACATCTGGGAAATCAACCAGGAAAACCAGGGAACACCAGAACAAATTACAAGAATTGTAGATATCATCAATGAAAAAGGCATTACAGGATTGTTCCTGGAAACCAGCATTGACGCCAGAAGCATGGAAGCTGTATCCGATGAAACCAATGTACCGATCATGGGAAAAGTGTTTACCGACTCTCTGGCAAAACCGGGTGAAGACGGAGATACGTACATCTCGATGATGGAATGGAATATTAAAACCATTAAAGAAGGCTTGACGAAGTAATTCCAGCAAGCAGGTGAAACATGTGATCCCCATTCGTATTAAAAGATATATTCTTGAAATTTATATCTTACAGGAAGCCCATGGGCATGCAACCATTTCCGGCCTTGCCAAGGTATTAAAGGTCACCGCCTCAGCAGCATCCAAAATGGCCGGAAAGCTTAGAGAGGACGGTTACATATACTTTCAGCCCTATGGAACCGTTACTCTGACAAAACTGGGAAAAGAAATGGGCAAAAAGCTGTTCGAGCATCATCTGGTTTTAATGGAGTTTTACCAATTAATTGGCGTTGAAGACAAACTGATCCGAAATAAGGTCAGTGAAGTTGAAATGCATATGGAAACAGAAGTTATTGAAAAAATTAAGAAATTTATAGAAGAACATAAGAAAAACGCTTGAAGTATTCAGTGAACACTTTCAAGCGTTTTTTGTCTATCAGGCCGTCTTTTTCCACATGTTTTCCATGTTCTCAAGGGTCTTCCCTTTTGTTTCCGGTACAAACTTCCAGACAAAGATTGCTGACAGAACACTCATCAATCCATAGAAGCCGTACGTTAAGCCGCCGCTGAATTCCATCATCATCGGATAAGTGGATGAAATGAAATAGTTGGCAGCCCATTGTGCTGCTACAGCGACTGCAACAGCCTGTCCGCGGATTTTGTTCGGGAATATTTCCGAGATCAATACCCAGCAAATTGGACCCCATGACATCATGAAGGATGCTGTGTAAATAATAATGAAAATAAGCGTGCCTATTCCAATGATATTGGAGAAGGCCATCCCTGCAACGCCGAACATCCCGATCGCCATGCCAATGGATCCTGTGATTAATAATGGCTTGCGCCCCCATTTATCTACCGTTAAAATAGCCACGACTGTAAAGACGACATTGATGACACCCATAACAATCGTCTGCAGCATGGACGCATCCTTTGCCGCTCCCATGCTTTCAAAAATACGAGGTGCATAATAGAGGGCCACATTAATTCCGACAAATTGCTGGAATACAGACAGCATTATTCCAATAACAATCACTAATTTTCCATAAGCAAACAGCTTTTCTGCCGGAAGATTGGCAGAGGCTCTGACTGATTTTTTGATTTCTCCCAGGATCGTTTTAGCCTCAGCTGCCCCGTTAATTTTCGTCAGTACATCCAGCGCTTTATTATCCTGGTTTTTAATGGCCAGGTACCGGGGGGTTTCCGGAACCAAAAGCAGGAGAAGACCAAAGGCAAGTGCCGGAATCGCTTCTGAAGCAAACATATACCTCCAGCCAATATCATTGATCCACTCCAATGGCCGGCCACTGGCAATGCCCCAGTTGACAAAGTACACGACAAGCATTCCGAAAATGATCATAAACTGATTAAATGAAACCAGGCGTCCGCGGATATCGGCAGGGGCAATTTCACCGATATACATAGGAACAACGGCTGACGCCAGGCCAACCCCTATTCCGCCAATAATGCGGTAAAGATTAAAGGTCAGCAATAAAGAAATAGTCGGCTCCCCTTTAGTGAAAAATAAAAATTCAGGAAAAGCAGAACCTAAAGCAGATAAGAAGAATAGGACAGCGGCAGCAATCAGTGACTTTTTACGCCCAAACTTTGACGCAAAATAACCGGATATCAAACCGCCAATAATGCAGCCAATTAATGCACTGGAGGTTGTCGCCCCATGTGCCAGCGATCCTAATCCCAAGCTTTTAATCAAATAAATTTCTAATGACTTTTCAGCCCCTGAAATAACAGCCGTATCATATCCAAAGAGCAAACCGCCGATCGCAGCAACCAATGTAAGTGAACCAATATATAGTGAGTTCCGATTCTGTTTCATAGTGTGTAAGACAGATTTGAATAAAATAGAACGCTTACATTTTTACCTGTTACTCAAATCTGTCTATACTCCTTTCTGCTGGTTATTAAACAACGAGAAACTTATAACTGGTCGTTGTTTTGAAGACTTCATTTTTCTCCAATACAATAGAAGGAAAATGTTCATGGTGAACAGCATCAGGCAGACATTGCGTTTCGAGGCACAGTCCCAAATGCTTTTTGGACTGCACGCCTCTAATTTGAAAATCGTTTCCAAGCATGTTCGATGTATACAAAACAACACTCGGCCTGTCCGTTGTCACTGCCAGTTTTCGCCCGCTTTCAAAATCCACTAGCGTCAATTCACCTGAGTTTAATTGAAAGGGATGATCATACCCACCGCCCACGAGCAGATTCTGCTGATGGCAAGACTCTACACCCTCTTTAATTTTCTTCCCTGCTCTGAAATCAAACGGAGTATTTCGAACAGGGATGAATTTTCCGGTCGGAATCAGGGTTTCATCAAGCTCGAGAAAGTGATCACTGTTTATGGACACCTCATGGTCAAGGATGTCCCTTTTTAAATTTCCGCTCAGGTTAAAATAAGTATGGTTAGTCAAGTCAATGACCGTTTTTTTATCAGATACTGCTTCATAGCTTATGATAAGTTCATTCTCATTGTTCAGAGTATAGTTTACCATCACCTCAAGTGTACCGGGATACCCTTCTTCTCCATCCGGGCTTCTATAGAAGAACTGGACGCTCGCTTCATTCAGGCTCTTTTTGGCGGCCGATTCCCAAATGACATTGTAAAAGCCGCCGCTGCCTCCATGAAGCTGATGTTCGCCATCATTCTTTGGCAGCTCATAATCAGTCCCATCAAGAGTAAAAGCAGATCCCGCTATCCTACCGGCCACTCTTCCGATAATAGCACCGAAAAATGGTGAATGATTGATATACTCTTCAAGTGTGTCAAACCCAAGGACTACATTCTCTATCGTTCCTTCACGATCAGGAACCGAAATATCCGTGATGATTCCCCCGTATTCGATACACGTTACACTCATTCCATGGTCATTGCTGATGGTATAAGATTTAATACGCTTTCCATTCAAGTTTCCAAAGATACTCTCCGTTATGTTCATGTAAGTCTCCCTCAAGTCCGCTTACTTTTTCCTAAATCCGGCCAGACTCTCATTCAGCTTCCTGGTCTCTGCATAAACTTGTTTGTATAACTGGAAAAGCTCCTGATAATTCTTAACATTTTCAGGTATCGGCGAATACGTTTTTTCGTATGTGATGAACTCATTTGCACAAGCTTCAAGAGATTCGTACCATCGGCATCCGTATGCCGCAAGCATAGCCGCACCTACAGCAGGGCCCTGCTCACTTGAAAGTTTAACAATGGTGCTGTTGAAAATATCAGCCTGTATTTGCAGCCAGGCATCACTTTTGGCTCCTCCGCCGATAGAAATGACGGTATCGATCAGCTTTCCGCTTTCTCTGAAAATCTCAATCGATTCATTTAATGAAAAAGTAATTCCTTCAATAACCGAGCGGACAAAGTCGTTCCGATTATGAGAAGAGTCCATGCCGATAAAGCTGCCACGAATTTGTGAATCCGCATGTGGCGTTCGCTCACCGGCCAGATAAGGTGTAAACAAAAGACCGTTTGATCCAATGGGAACGTCGCTTACACCAGACAGCAGGGAATCAAATGATTCCGTTTCGGCAAATGTATCTTTGAACCAGCTCAAACTATGTCCAGCAGCAAGGGTTACCCCCATTGTGTAGTAGGCATTTTCTTCACCATGGTTAAAATAATGGACCTTCCCCTGAAAATCCTTGTCATTCTGTTCTTCATAAGATAAAACAACTCCGGAAGTGCCAATGCTGCACAAGGTCTTGCCTTCAGAAAGAATTCCTGAACCGATCGCACCGCAGGCATTGTCAGCTCCGCCTGCAAATACCTTTGTTTCAGGAGATAACCCGGTCTCCTCAGCAATTTCTGGCTTTAGCGACCCTACAAATTCATGGGATTCAACAAGTGGAGGACAAATATCCACATCTATTCCGGTTAGCCTGTACATCTCCTCACTCCACATTTTCTCGCCAACATCAAGGAGCAAGGTGCCCGCTGCATCGCTATATTCACTATGAATCTTTCCGGTCAGTTTAAAACGGAGATAATCTTTAGGGAGCATAAAGACAGCTGCTTTTTCGAATAGTTCCGCCTCATGCTGCTTCACCCATAGCAATTTAGGCAATGTGAAGCCTTCCAGCGCCGGATTTTTAGTAATTTCCAGGAGACGCTCCTCACCGGCCATCTCATAAATCTGATTACACTGCTCTGTCGTGCGGGTATCATTCCAGAGGATTGCATTGCGCAACACCCTATTCTCTTCATCCAGAAGGACAAGGCCGTGCATTTGGCCTGAAAAACTAATTCCCTCTATATCTTCAGCTCTTCCTGCGAACTGGCCAGTAAGCTCTCTAAGAGCTTCGACTGTTTTATCAATCCATTCGGCCGGATCCTGTTCACTGAAGCCTGACTTTTCATGAATGAGGGGATAGGATTTGGAGACTTCGCTGCAAACTTCTCCCTTTTGATTCATTAGTAGTACTTTTACCGAGCTCGTGCCAAGGTCAACCCCGATTACATATTTCATGATTGATCATCCTTTAGATAATGAAATGTATGCTAAGCTGTATTTTTAAAAATGTACTGGGACCATATCGGAACCCCAGTACATTTACCTTTTTCTATCAATCTCTTATGCTTTTACACTCGCATAGGCTTCAAGAATGTATTTATTTAAAATCGCTTTTAACTGTTCCTGTCTTCCGGATTTGTTTTCGATCTTTTCAAGTCCAAGCGCATATTTCTCAAGTTTATGGAAGTCTGTTTTTCCTTCAACAATGTCAAGGCCAATGCCTTCTGTGTAGCTGCTGTATCTGTCAGTAATGAAGTTGTCTAATACTTTATCATCAATTAAACGCTGAGCCACTTTTGCACCAACCGCAAAGGCATCCATTCCAGCGATATGAGCATAGAACAGGTCCTCAGGATCAAATGAACCTCTTCGCACCTTCGCATCAAAGTTCAGGCCGCCTGTTCCAAGACCGTCATTTTTAAGGATTTCAACCATTGCCAGTGTGGTTGAGTAGATGTCTGTCGGGAATTCGTCCGTATCCCATCCGAGCAGAGTATCTCCCTGGTTGGCATCCACTGAACCAAGCATGCCATTGATGCGTGCTGTGTGCAGTTCATGCTCAAATGTATGACCGGCAAGTGTCGCATGGTTAGCTTCAATATTAAATTTAAAGTAGTCTTTTAAACCGTAAGATTGCAAGAATGCTAAGCTGGTAGCCACATCAAAATCATATTGATGCTTAGTTGGCTCCTTCGGCTTTGGCTCGATCAGGAATTGTGCATCAAATCCAATTTCATTTGCATAATCGATGGCCATATGGAAGAAACGCGCAAGATTATCCTGTTCAAGCTTCATATTTGTATTCAGCAATGTTTCGTAACCTTCGCGGCCGCCCCAGAATACATAGTTTTCAGCGCCAAGCTCCTTGCCGATCTCAAGTCCCTTTTTCACCTTTGCTGCAGCATAAGCGAATACATCAGCATTTGGAGCTGTCGCAGCACCGTGCAGCCAGCGCGGATGTGAGAACATATTAGCGGTATTCCATAGTAGCTTTGTTTTGCTGGATTTCATGTAGTCCTTAATCATACCGGTAATTACATCTAAATTCTTAAACGTTTCTCTTAATGAATCGCCTTCAGGTGCAATATCAGCATCATGGAAGCAGAAGAAAGGAACATTCAGTTTTTCATAGAATTCAAAGGAAGCTTCGACACGTGCCTTCGCCAAATCCATTCCGGAAAATCTGTCATATGAACGAATCATCGTACCTTCTCCGAAAGGGTCATTTCCTTCCGCCGTAAACGTATGCCAGTATGAAACGGCAAAACGCATTAGGTCTTCCATTTTCTTGCCGTTGATCATTTCTTCAGGATTATAATATTTAAAAGACAATGGATTAGTAGAATCTGGACCTTCGTATTTAACTCCGCTTACATTTTCGAAATAGTTCATTTTTCATTCCTCCAGTTTTTACAGATTTTTCTGTGTGTTATCGCTTTCATTTGATTACAAATTGATTTTAACACCATAAACTTAGTTTGTCTATTGAATGAACTAAGTTTTATTTTTATTTTTAATTATGGTATAAATGGAATATGATTGTACTAGACAAAGATATTGAGGATTTGAGGAGAAAATAATGACTTGGAATCAGCAGCTTGTAAAAATGAAAAACAAATCACGCGTCCTGCAGACGATCATCGACCAATCCCCTCTCTCCCGGGCTGATATCTCACAGCATTTGGGACTGACGAAAGGAACCGTTTCCTCATTGGTGAACGAGCTGATCGATGAAAAAATCTGTTCCGAAACAGGGCCAGGCAAATCGAGCGGCGGTCGGCGTCCGGTAATGCTTCTCTTTAATGAGAAAGCAGGATATGCGATTGGAATCGATCTAGGGGTCAATTATATTTTAGGTGTCATAACTGATTTGTCAGGCAATATTGTGAACGAAAACTTGAAGCATATGAATAGCATGAGGTACGAAGAAACCATTCTTGTGATAAAAGAAGTCATCCAATCCCTTGTGGACTCTGCCCCTGACAGCCCCTACGGTGTGGTTGGAATCGGTATTGGAGTGCCAGGAATCGTAAATAAAGAAGGCAGCAATATCCTGCTGGCCCCTAACTTGGGCTGGACAGATATTAATCTAAAAGCAGAAATTGAGTCAGAGTTTCACCTTCCCGTCATCATTGACAACGAAGCGAACGCTGGAGCATACGGGGAAAAGCGATTTGGTGCCGGAAAAAACTATGAAAATCTTATCTATGTAAGTGCTGGAATTGGGATAGGTGTCGGCTTTATTTTACAAAACAGCCTTTACCGGGGAGCTGAAGGATTCTCAGGTGAAATGGGCCATATGGTCATTGATATAGATGGAAAAGAATGCAGCTGCGGCAGCAAAGGCTGCTGGGAATTGTACGCTTCTGAACAGGCATTGCTAAACCAGGCAAAGAACTCCAAACAAGAGGATCTGAACCTGGAGTCATTAATTGACATGGCGGAAGTAGATGAGGAAGTAAAGGATGTGTTCCGTCATATCGGCCGTGGCCTCGGTATTGGCATAAACAATATCATCAATACCTTCAACCCCGAGCAAATCATCATTGGCAATCGCTTAGCCATTGCCAATGAATTACTATCCGAGTCGATTATGGAAGTTGTCAGGAATCGTTCCTTAAGATTTAATCAGGAAAATGTCAATATTACATTTGCCGAATTAACGATTTATTCAGCAGCACTTGGGGCTTCAGCATATGCTACTGAGAGCTTTTTGAACTCGGATCTGGAGGAGCATTTGAATAAATAGGGTGCGGTGCTTATCCGGTTGATCAAACTCCTGCTGAACTTAAGTAAGTTTCTCATTTCTTAGGAATTTCGAAAAAAAAACACCGGATTATTCACAATTGAATATTCCGGTGTCATACTTAAATAAGTTACATGTTTTTTTACAGTGAAAAGGAGTCACCTTTCCCCTCACTCAAAGCTTTTTTATATACCTTAGAAGCTGCCATTGTGTCAAGAAATCCTACCCCGACAGATTTATAAAAGGTTATTTCACTTGTGTTTTCACGTCCAATTTTTTCCCCGCAAACGATTTCACCAATTTCACCATAAATGATATCCGTATTCCAATCTCCTTTTTTATGAGGAACAAGGAGATCACCAGCTTCGTGCATGGCTCCTTCCAATGTATCGACCACTACTTTATTACTCCTGATTAGTGTTTGAGCATCGACCTCTTGCATATGTGCCTGATAGGAACCAATAGCGTTAATATGAGTTCCATCCCTCAGTACCGATCCATCAAAAAGAGGTGTTGAGCTTTTTGAGCTGCAGATGACAATATCTGATTGAGCTGCAGCCGCATTGGCATCCGCTTGAATGGAAATGGTCCCCCTCCAATCTGGATACAGCGAATAAATTTCGTCTTTGAACATTTTCGCTCGGTCTAAAGTGCGATTATATAGAATGATGTGTTCAATATCCCTTACGGACATTACAGCTTCAATTTGGCCATATGCTTGTGCTCCACACCCTAAAACTGAACAGACCTTCGCATCCTCCCGAGCTAAATATTTCGTTGCAGCTCCACTTGAAGCACCGGTTCTTAAAACCGTCAAGTAGCTGGCATCCATTAAGGCAACATGCTCGCCAGTCCTGGCATCAGTCAGCAGAATCACTCCCTGCAGAACCGGTTTGCCCCTGCCTGAATTATGCGGGAAAATACTTACAACTTTAACGGCTGTATAATTTTCCGGTTCAATATAGGAAGGCATGTATAATGTTTCTGCTTCGTATTTTGCATGCGGGACAGACATCCTTACAGGTGTTAAAGTTTTATTTCTGTAACCATAAAAAAAGGCCTTCTCAACATCCTGAATACACTCTTCCATTGAATACAATTCTTTTATGGTCTCTTTATTGATCAATAACATAGGAAATCACTCCAATATGAAATTTTCATATATTTGTATATTAAATGGATTGCTTTTCGCCGCAGCTCCTTCCATTTCTACATATTGACAGTTTTAGTTTGAGTGCTAAGTGCCTTCTTAGCAGAGAACCTGTCCAGTCTAAACGGAGTTAAATCAATATCTGACATTCCCTTTGTTATGAGGTCACATATAACACTCCCAGTTGATAATGCCATGGAAATTCCACTCATTGCATGGCCGGATGCGATAAATAAATTATTCAGCGAAGGTGTTTTTCCAATAATAGGCAATCCATCAGGAGTCATAGGCCGCATTCCGCACCACGCCTGTTCTTCTCCGTGAATAGACTCCCTCAAATATTGAGCAGCAGAACTCTTTAAACTATCAATTCGACGCTGATCCAGATTAGTATTAAGGCCAGATAGTTCCATGGTTCCTCCAATTCTTACAGAATCATGAAAAGGGCTAATAGTCACCCTTGAATCACCTAAGTAAAGCGGCTGCTGAAACTGAATAGAAGGATTAGACATGGTGATGCTGTAGCCTTTCCCTGCTGTCATGGGGATGTGTATGCCCACTTGTCTTAAAACCAGTCCCGCCCAGGCTCCTGCAGTGACAAGAAAGTGATCTCCCTCAATGGTTTTCTTCCGCGTTTTAACTCCAGAGATATTGTCCCCTTCTTGGATAAATCCGATTACTTCTGTATGAGAAAGAATCTCAGCCCCATTTGAGATAAGCCATTTTTTTAGAGCTTTGGTAAGAGACTCAGGCCTAACATGCCGTTCAGAAGGAAGATAAACGCCACCAGCCACTGTACCAGCAAGGGCAGGTTCCATATCCATTACTTCTTTTTTTGTTTTTGCTACAGGAGCCGGCAAACCGTAGCTTTCAACAATACTATAGGAATCCAACTTTTCATCAATATAACTTTGATCTAAAAAGACAAAAAGCAGTCCTTTTCGATGCATTTCAAATTCGATACTGCCCTCTTTCTCAAGGTCATCGAACAAACTTAATGTTTTTCTGCTCAATTCTAAGGATGCGGTATACCCTCTTTGGTAGGATTCCTCACTGCAAAACCTCCAGAATTGCTTGAGCCAGGGATATAAAGAGGGGACAATGGATGGCTTAATATATAGAGGACTATCCCGCTTTACCATCCACTTCAAACTTGACTTAATCAGACCGGGAGCAGGAACGGGATCAGATAAACTGGGGCACACCCATCCCATATTTCCACTGGAACATTCCGATCCGGGATCACCTTTATCAATTAATACTACTTCCTTCCCCTCTTTCCTCAGGTAAAAGGCGCATGCTAAGCCAATAATTCCTCCGCCTATAATGATAGCCTTCGTCATTCCCTTCCCTCCAGTTAATAAATAAATTTAGATAGATTTATAGCATAATTATATAGGTAGAATTTTCCGAATAATATGTACAATATATATGATAAAAAATAACTTTCAACTGAATTTTTTGTGGTATTTTACATTCTCTAGTGAAAAACTTTAAAGCTAAACTGGAAATATGGTAATTATAGTCTAATTTCTGCTTGAAAGTGCTCTATTTTTTATGAAAGTTGCACATAGATAATGAATTCCAAAGATAATATATTTAAATTACAGAATTTTTTAAATAAATAGATTAATAATTAATGAAGGAGGGTTTTCTTAAAGGTCGATCTATTTATACAGAACGCGCCCTATTAATGTATTAAAGATCCTATGCTTTTGAGTCCTGATAACAAAGGGGTTGTTAAATTTGAAGGAGAACCAGGTAGTTTGGGGTTCAAGAATCGGATTTATATTAGCTGCTATGGGAATGGCGGTTGGTACGGGAAATATTTGGAGGTTCCCGCGAATGGTGGCTGAACATGGCGGAGGTTCTTTCCTAATTGGCTGGGCCATATTTTTATTTGTCTGGTCATTACCGCTTATCATGGTTGAAATCTTCATAGGAAGAAGAACGAGAATGGGAACAATGGGGTCATTTGGAGAATTTATCGGCAAACAATTTGCCTGGTTTGGACCTATAATCACAATCGTTTTAGCCGGAATCACATTTTATTATTCTGTAGTAGTTGGCTGGACTTTTAAATATTTCATCTTAGCATTACAGGGAACTTTTGCAGAAAAAATTGACTCAGCTGCTCAGTGGGAAAACTTCACGAGTCATCCAGCAGAACCTGTCATTTACCATTTTATTGCCGCTTCCCTTTGTGGACTTGTCGTTTTTATAGGGATTACAAAGGGAATTGAAAGAATGTCTAAAATCTTCCTGCCACTTTTATTCCTCTTGCTCATCTTTACTGCTGTCCGTTCCATTACCTTGCCGGGTGCAATGGAAGGGCTTTCATATATGTTCACACCACAGTGGGAATATCTTGGGAAAGCGTCAACATGGCTTCAGGCTTTATCACAATCTGCCTGGTCAGTAGGGGCCGGCTGGGGATTATATGCTACCTATGCCATTTATACAAAAAAGCGAGACGATATTGCCCAAAATTCGTTAACAGCAGGCCTAGGAAACAACTCAGTCGAATTACTTGCCGGTTTAACCATCATTCCTGCTATCTTTGCTTTAGCTCCTTCACAGGAATATATTACCCAGGCTACAAGTTCAGGCAATACCGGGTTAACCTTTATTTATATGGTGGAATTGCTCAGTGTCATGCCGCAGGCTTATTTCTTTGGCATTGCGTTTTTTGGAGCATTGGCATTTGCCGCATTTACTTCATTAGTTGCAATGGTGGAATTGATAACCAGGAACCTATCAGACTATGGGATCCGCAGAAACAAAGCAATCGTGCTGACTGTTGTTTTGATTTTTCTAGGCGGAATCCCTTCAGCCATTAATATGAAGATATTTAATAATCAGGATTGGGTTTGGGGAGTTGCACTGCTGCTCTCATGCTTCCTGTATGCATATGCTGCGATAAAATATGGGGTCGAAAGAATGCGTGACGAAATAAATGAAGTCAGCTTCATTAAGATAAACAAATGGTGGGTTTATTCTATTAAATATTTAATACCCGCTCTGTTTGTCATAGTAACTGGGTGGTGGCTATATCAAGGTGTGGCATGGTATCCGGACACTTGGTGGAAGCCGTTTGAAGAATTCAATGTCGGAACAATATTCCTTCAGCTCGGGATTACTTTCCTGCTTGCATTCGTGCTGCTCCGATTTAATAAAAGATTAAGAAGCTCAGTAAAAGAAGAAGGACTGAACGATCAAGAAACTCCGATTTCTACAAATATAGACATCAAGGAGGAATTATAATGACAGCATCTGCAATAATTATGATGATCTTAACCTTGAGCTTATTCTGGGGAGGCTTTTCATATATGGTTTATAGAACCCTTACAACAGACTACGATGATAAGTAAAAAAAGCACATGATCCGCCTGCCTGGGACATGCTTAAGACATGTGCTGGAAACAGTTTTTTGCCTGCAAAATGATTTTCTTAAGACCTCGAGCAGATGGCACACGGAGCTCAGACAGTTATCGAGGATCTTAACTTAATACATTTTTTAATAAAAAAAGGTGCCGGATACCATCATTTGATGGTTTATCTGGCACCTTTTAAGTTATTTACTCAGCATGTACAAAATGTTTGCTGATTAAATACTTATTCACTTTTCTGCTTACAGCTATTCCGTTCTCTATTGCACCGTCAATGAAGCCTGCCCAGCCATTTGCATATGTGGTTCCTGCTAAAAACACAGAACCTTCTGGTGTGTTCCATTCTTCAAGATAAGCAGTTAACTGCTTAGGTTTCAGCATAGGCCAAGTTTCTTTTGAAAACTCATCATTGACCCAGTCATGGCCAGTACTCTCAAGTACTTGTATATTCGGAATCCAGTATTTCAATGCGGCTTCTACCGCTTCGCTGTCATTAGGATTCAGCTTCGCTGCACTTGGCCCGAAACCGACGAGGATGCTATTGCCATCAACATATCGATCCAAATGAACTGAATTTAAAGGGTAGCTGCCAGGGGCCAGTGCATCGAATGCCTCTAACTCCCCTTTCACTTTCGCCCATACTTTGACTCCTTTTGAGGTTTGTCCCTCTCTTGAAGACTCCCGTTTAGCTTCTGAAAGCGCTGGCTCAAACTCTATGTTATTCAAAGTCGTTAATGGGACTGTAACGATTACTGCCTTAGATTCATAACAATCTCCATTTGCCGTAAAGACTTTAACCGCTCCATCTTTATGTTCTATTCGTCCAGCAACAGCAGATAACTTTATTTCCGCACCACTGTCCTCAGCTATTGCTTCGATTAACCTTCTTGTTCCTTGTTTTAAGCGGTAACTTGAAACCATCGCACTGTGTGTATCCCAGTTTCCTTGGGAAAATGCCCACCAGCGAAAAATTTGGGTAACCGCACCCTCTGCAGGGTCACCGCAATAATCTGATGCAATCCAGCCATGCAATACATCAAATTCCTCTGCTGTTAAATTGATTTCTTTTAAAAATTGCTCTCCAGATATATGATCCAATTTTCGAAAACTGTCAGTATGAAGAGGGTCAAAAGGAAATGGCATGTGTTTGCTGCTTTCCTTCATTACCCTTTCAACAGTTGCTCTAAGCCTTTCTTTGAACTCACCCGCTGGTAATGAATACGTCTTTCCGCCTGTAATCCAATACACTTTTTCGGCTTTCGGCCCAGAAGCCAGTTCGAGCCCATATCTTGTTATTTCAGCCCATACATGAGGCTGATGCCAATGAACATATGTGCCTCCCATTTCGAGGTCTGCTCCTAAACGGTGATCCACCCATGTTCTGCCTCCGAGTCTATCCCGAGCCTCAAGGACTAGAACTCTTTTGCCAAGCATACTTAACTCCCTTGCAGCAGTCAATCCGGAAAAACCTGCGCCTATGATAATAACATCATATTCTTTTATATTCATAATTTTTATTCTCCTCTCAGTTTCATGAAATAAACTGCAGGGCCTTAGAGGCGAACTGCAGTTACATATTTTTATATTTCATCTCTCACAGCTGGGGTTACATTTTCTGCATTAATAGGTAATGTGATCTTTTTGCGTGTGTACATGAAGTAATAATACACATAACAAAGGGCTATAAAGCCAAGACCCCAGTATAAAGAGGTTCTCTGTGTAGGATCAAAAGCCATAACTGCAAAAATGGACAGGCACATGACAATGCATAGGATCGGAACAAAAGGATATAAAGGCACCCTGTATTTTAAATCCTCCACTTTTCCTCCATTTTTAGTATATTGGCTGCGGAACCCTATTTGTGCTGCAGCAATGGCTAGCCATGTGAGAGTGCCGCCTAATCCGCTGACAGCCAGCAGAACAACAAATAAAGTATCTGCTGCTACATAACTTGTTAATAGCGATAACAATGCAAAACCAAGAGTTACTAATAGGGCATATGAAGGAACACCCCTTTTATTCAGCTTTCCAAAGACCTTTGGAGCCATTCCTGTTTCTGAAAGCGAGTACATAATTCTTGTGCAGGCGTAGAGACCAGTGTTTCCAACTGATAAGATGGCCGTAAGGATAACAAAGTTCATAATATCCGCTGCATATGGAATGCCTACCATATCAAAAACGGTTACAAACGGACTTTCCATTACCCCTGCTTCTTGCCATGGAACAATGGCTGATAAAACAAAGATAGCAAGAACATAGAATATCAGGATTCGAAAAACGATCGTACGGATGGCTCTTGGAATATTTTTTTCCGGTTCTTCTGTCTCTCCTGCAGCCACACCCATAATTTCTGAACCCTGAAATGCATAGATCACAGACATCATTGAAATGAAGACCCCAACCAAGCCTGCAGGAAACATACCGTCCCCAATGAAATTGGTTAAATAAGGGGCCGGGGAGCTGTCCATAGAAATAATGCCAAAAATAGCACCTAATCCAACAATGATAAATAAGATGACAGTCAGGACTTTAATACCAGCGAACCAATACTCTGTCTCTGCAAATGCCTTCGTTGTAAGAGAGTTGATTGAAAATAATAGAACTATAAAAATGGCACACCAAATCCATGTTTGAACATCTGGAAACCATCTTTTCATCAGCAATCCCGCTGCCACGAATTCAAGTCCGACATACATGGCCCAGCTCAGCCAATAGATCCATCCGACGACAAAACCTGTTGCGGGACCAATAAACTTGGTCGCATGCGCCTGAAAAGAGCCTGAAACAGGCATAACAACTGACAATTCTCCCAGACAGACCATAGCCAAATACATGAGAAGGCCGCCAACAAGGTATGACATTATTGCACCTGCGGGCCCTGCCTCTCCTATTGCATACCCAGACCCCAGGAACAATCCTGTCCCGATAATTCCCCCTAATGACATCATAAATAAATGGCGGCTTTTCATTTGCCTTATTAATTTTGATTGACTCACATTTTCACCCTGCTTTCAGATTAAAATAGATCGCTTTTATAGTAAGCGCTTACAAAATGGTGAAAAATTTTAGTCTATGGCAGCAGCAGTATTTTTGGGAAGCGGCAATACTTTTTCTAGATCTCTCTGAATCATTAAATGAAAATGGTGAACCAGATTTTCGGTAAGCGAGAATCTTCCTTGTGAATAAGCCCCTGTCTCTATCCCTTTTTGTACCATCTCACATATATCAAGATCTTCTTTTCTGACAAGCTCATCCATGTTCATTAGCTCTTTTTCTTCCTCTGTGACCTCATCACCCATGAAAAAAGTTGTGTACACATATTTTGTAGTTTTAGCATCAATTGGTATAGATTGATGGATGGAGAGATTAGGCGGGCCAGGATCGAAAGAAAACCATGTATTTGGATAAAGCCAATAATATCTGCCGCCCTGTCCCATCTCAAAGTCCAAATTTCTCCCCTTTAACGGTGTTCCCTGGTAAGAATAATAATCGGACATGGTCATTTCGTATTGTTTCATATCCAGTTTTGAAACGAGTGTCTTATGAACAATAGAACAATGATCGCACTCAAGATAGTTATCAATTCCTATTTTCCAATTTGAACGGCAAATGGTCTCTTTTACAGACACACGGTTTAAACGATCCAGATCATATTTTGACACATGCTTAAAAAGATCAGGGTATTGAATTTTCATTGATACAGCATCAGGATTAAGATTGACAAAAATAAACGAGTGCACAATTTCCAGCTTAATCGTTTTTAAACAAAAATCCTGATGATCGAAATGCCCGCAACCTTTCATATTCGGAGCACTGAGGAGCGAACCATCTGTCCGGTATGTCCAGGCATGATAAGGACAAGTAAAAACGGCCTTATTCCCTTCCCCTTCCACTAGCTTGGAAGCACGATGAGAACATACATTATAGAACCCACGCAATTCTCCATCTTGTCCGCGGCTAATAATTATAGGACGGTCAGCAACTTCAGCCGTAAAATAGTCTCCCGG
The DNA here is from genome assembly GCF_038004385.1 of Cytobacillus sp. FSL R5-0377. Taxonomy (NCBI): domain Bacteria; kingdom Bacillati; phylum Bacillota; class Bacilli; order Caryophanales; family Bacillaceae; genus Cytobacillus; species Cytobacillus sp. FSL R5-0377. The sequence continues at coordinate 4,836,738 of NZ_JBBORA010000001.1, read as the reverse complement.
ACTACTGACTTGACTCATATGCCCTGCATATTGCCAAGTCTTCCTAAAGATTTCTCTTTTTTCTGCCTCCAAAACTTCTGGATCTGTATAGATCCACGATGGCAGTGTATGTGCTTCACTTATGTCAGTACTGACTCTAACTTCTTTCACGAATTTCGCCCTCCCTTTTACAAATCACATCTAGTGCATAACAGTGTATTAAACTTATTTTAAATTAAAAATATTCTGAATTATATGTTTAAATTGACCAAAAAACAGAGAATGATAAAAAACTATTTTTGGTTTTTTTGTCTAAAAAAACTGCAGGTGCTAGCTCTGCAGTTCACCTCTCAATTAAAACTCACCATTAACGCGCATTAGGTTAGCAATTATTTCTTTAAAAATACTTCCTCTACTATAACCCGCCATCATGAAGAAGACTCAGTTGGACTCCTCTTTTGCAAATTTCACTTCATATGGACAGCTGCCATGGTCATCCCTTCCATACCCAAATCCTTCCTTGATAGGGTCAGAATCTAATGCCGAAGGTTCATAGAAAAGCATTACAATAGGGCTGATTAAAAGTGTTAGTGCTAAACGCTGCTCTGGCACCTTGATAGCTAAGAAGGATAATCGTGGCATCGTTCCCCAAGACGGACTTTTTTTGTTGTTCTAAATTGTAGAACAAACTACTAGATTAATGTAAAATTAGGTTATATAATTGTCGATATTTTATAAATATTATAAATTTTATTGAGTTCTTTTTCCGGAGGAATACGTTATGAAGTTCCATGGTGTGAGCCGCACTCCCATCAGGCGGCAATAAGTGTTGAACGAATTTATTTTAAGGCTTATCACGCAGGCGAGTATCTATCTACTCCTTTTTGTTGATTTTTTCAAACCAAAAACAAAAACCTTTCTCTTATTGAAGTTAAAGATGCAGAGAATCCATACAAAGTCCCATAACCAGTCTGGCAACTCATTATTAACGCTCTAAAGAGATTGATGAAATCTTTTAGGCACCATAATAACTTAGTTACAGATGAGGATCTCTTGAAAATGTAAGAGTTTAGAAAGGAAAGCAAAAAGAATGAAAATCCTTGAAAATATTGCACAGGACATAGTGGAAAAAACCAGTGAGATATTGGAGTATCCAATCAGCATCACCGATAATGAGGGATACATTATTGGATCAACAGACCAAAGCAGAATTGGGATCTTTCATCGTCCTTCTCTTGACGTAATTAATAAAAATACCACGGTGGTCTGCAGGAATGAAATAGAGAAAAAAATTCTTCCTGGTGTATCTGCTCCTTTAAAATTTAACAATAAAGTAATTGGTGTGCTTGGAATTGTGGGCAATCCCGCAGAGGTCGAAAAATATGTACAGCTTGTTAAAAATCAAGTGGAAATGATGTGCCAGGATGCTTTCCGAAAAGAAATGCTGGAATTGAAAGATAAGATGGCAGAAATGCTGGTTCATCAACTTATTCATTATACAGATTCTGGGCATGAAGAAAAAAAGGATATTTTCCAGTATGCTAAACTGCTCGATTTTGATCTCGCCATCAATCGGACCTGTATTATTATTGATGTAACTAACCCTCTTTCAGGTGACCGGAACCTTTTTGAGGATCTTTCGTTTCAATACTTTCAAAAAGAAGTGCTGAGCTTTTTAAAGTTAATCTTTAATGAAAATGACAATGATATCTTGTCATTTCTCGATTTCAAACGTTTCATTATTTTTAAATCCATGCCCTTTCCTCTATCATTTGATTCTTTCCTGGAAACTTTGGGTGAAAGACTGGAAAAAATCAATTCATTCCTTAATGCTAAATACAATTTTTCAGCAAAGATTGGTGTGGGAGATGTTCAAAATGGCCATAAAGGATGCTATGAATCTTACCAAAATGCAATGAAAGCAATGAATATTGGACTGAAATTTCAAGATCATCCTCATATTAATTTGTATATAGAAAGGGAAGCCATGCTGAGTCTTTTGCCAAGAGAGCTTTCTTCTGACTATAAGCAAAAGCTCTTAAACTTGATATCTTCTTTAAGAGCGCAAGATAATTATGAGGTATTATCGTCCACCTTTATTGGATTCTGCAAGTACAATATGAATTTGAGTGAAGCATCAAGGAATATGTTTATCCACCGGAACACCATCATTTACAGACTGGAAAAAATAAGCGAAATTACTTCCCTCAATACCAGCAGCTTCGAACATTGCATGCTGCTCTTCACAGCCATCAAATGCTATGAAGAGATGCAGACATCATGCCGCTAAGAAATTACAAAAAACACCTTCAGTAAGAGCTTGGCTCCTACGAAGGTGTTTTTTTTAATTAATAAATCGCATCCTCGATAATAAGGTCTTTCTCTGCAAAACGTTCCACTCTTAATGGAGATAAGTCCAGTGTTCCGTATTTTCCCGTCCGAATCAGCTCAGACAGGCATTTACCGACTGCAGGAGCCTGCTGCATACCATGTCCGCTGAAGCCAAAGGCAACATAGTAGCCTTTCATTGACGGGTACTCACCAAGAATGGCATTATGGTCTTCCGTGTTAAAATCATACAGTCCTGACCAGCCTCTTTCGATCTTGGCATGCTCGAAGTTCTTGATCCGGTTTGCCAGCACAGGCCAAATGTGTTCCTCAAAAGCAGATCTTCTCCACTTAAAGCTGATGCCAGGTTCAATTTCCTCCGCATAGCCGGATATAAATTTTTCCCCTTCATGCCGGAAATAAACACCTGTTGGGTCCATTGTTAATGGGAGATAATTTTTGAGCGGCTCCTTAATATCAAATTGAAAAATTTGTCTTGGAAGCGGGACAACAGGAAGCGGCAGTCCGGCTTTATCTCCCAATATCGATGCCCAGGCCCCTGCACAATTTACAACTACAGGGGCATGATATTCCCGCCCATCAGCAAGTTTGATGCCCTTCACTTTCCCTGTCTCAGTAATCAAACTATCTACCTCATCGTAAACATATTCTGCACCGAGTTTTTTGGCATATTTGACATAGCCCAGCATTACAGAATAAGGATCTAAATAGCCGCTTTCACTGCAGTACAGCCCACCGGCAATATCGTCTATATTTAGCTCCGGGATAATATTCAACAGGCTTGGCCCTTCTAGAAGCTGTGAATGTATGCCGTTTTGATTTTGAAGCTTTAAGTGTTTTTCAAAACGGGACATCATTTGATCAGTCGCTAAAAATAAGTAGCCCCTTTGCTTAAAATCAATTTCTGCTGCATCTCCGTCAATGGACATGTTTTTTGAAAAATCTTTGTAAATCTGAAGGCTGTATTTGCTGAGCTGCATATTAATGACGGTAGTATATAGCTGTCTGAATCCTCCAGCGCTTCTTGGCGTCGAAGCAAACTCATAAAGCCCATCCTTCTCAAATACCACAATCTTACCCGTGAATCCGTCATTTAACAAATTATAAGCAATGCTTGATCCGATGACTCCCCCGCCAATAATAAGAATATCTGCTTGGCTTGACAATTCGCTTCCCTACCCTTCTTTCTAGCATTTATTTAGTTATAATGTTACTGATTAGCAGTCTGGGATGCTATGTACAAAATACACGGAAAAAGAATATTTTGAAAATTTTTAATTGTGTATTTTAACAAGGGTTTTTAATTATGGAAGAAGAATCTATTAAGAATTAGCAGAAAAGGGTGATCCATTTGAGTTTTTTAAAAGAAATCTCACAAGTAATTGTAGATAACACCTCAAATATAATAGAATACCCAATTAGCATCAGCGATAATAAAGGCATTATCATTGGTTCCAGCGACATTTGCCGATTAGGAAGTTTTCATCAGGCTTCTCTTGAGATAGTGGAGCGAAAAACAACCATTGCTTATGAAGTAGACGAAGCAAAAAAACTCGATAACGTATTGCCGGGTGTAGCTGCGCCGATCATGATCAATCATGAACCAATTGGAGTTCTGGGGATTGTAGGAGAGCCTGCAGAAGTGCGAAAATATGCACAGCTCGTAAAAAGCCATGTGGAATTAATGTGCCATGAGTATCTAAAAAAAGAAATGACTGCGATTGAGTCAAAAACCTTGGATAACTTAATCCGTTATCTTTTAAACTCTCAAAAGCCGGAGGATTTGGAGTACAGTATAAGATATGCCAAAATGCTTGGATACAATTTGGAGTCGTATCATAACCGAATTTGCTTATTAATCCAGTTCGAAATAGACCTGGATGACAGCCATTTAGTTACAGATAGACAGAATTCCGAAAAGTATTCCTGGCCATTCCTCAAAAATAATTTTTCCGAGATACTAGGCTATTATTTGATGGATAGTAAAGAAGATATTCTTTCTCCACTGACACTTGATCAATTTCTGCTGATTAAAGTTGTGAGCAAGGAAGAGTCTCATGAACTTTTTATCAAAAGACTGGAACATAAAATTCAAAGATTACTGCGATATTTAGAAAACGAAAATAATTGTACAGCAAGCATCTCCATTGGCAGCTCAGAAAAAGGAGCTCTTGGAATAAAAGTTTCCTACCAGGCAGCTTTACACGCCTTAACGGCTGGAAAACAGTCAAACAACTCTCCAAAAATTTACTACTATAATGATTGGAACATTATTTTTGAACTGTTAGGAAATGGTTTAAATCAGTATGTTAATGAGAGATTACATGAAAAATTGGAGGATTTTATTAATCATGTAAATTTTCCAATCCTTGCGCAAACCTTTTTGGCCTATTGCAAATGCAGTATGAATATGAGCGAAACTGCACGTATGCTGTTTCTCCATCGAAACTCACTTGTATACCGCATGGAAAAAATTAATGAACTTACCTGTTTGGATATTTCGAGGTTTGATCACTGTATGATGTTATTTTTCGCGATTAAGAATTCAGGCATATCGGCTCCAGGGTGTGAGGAAACAAAGGACACGCTGACAGCAGCACATACCAGAGATGCCTCCCCTTCAACCAGATAGATATAGAATAAAGAAAAAGCAGCAAAGATAATTTGCTGCTTTTTCTTTCCTATACTTAACTTTTAGACACTTTGCACACGACTATCTGAGACGCTCTTTCAATTTCTTGCAGATGTAGTCACCAACTTGCTCTGTCGTCGATTTACCCCCTAGGTCAGGAGTCAGCACTTCCTTTTCCTGTAATACATCTTCCATGGCATCAATTATAGCTTTTGCTGACTCTGCCTGCCCCAAGTGATCAAGCAACATACTTGTACACCAGATAGATGCAATGGGGTTAGCAATACCTTTACCAGCTATGTCCGGTGCCGAGCCATGAACGGGTTCAAACATGGATGGAAATTTCTTCTCGGGATTGATATTGGCAGAAGGTGCAATGCCTAAGCCCCCCACAATGGCTGCACCCAAATCTGTTAGAATATCACCAAATAAATTGGAAGCTACAACAACATCCATCGTCTCCGGCTTGCTGATAAAAAAGGCTGCTAAGGCATCAATATGAACTGTATTGCTTGTCACTAGGGGATACTCCTGATTAATCCGTTCAACATATTGGTCCCAAAAAGGCATCGTATGGATAATACCGTTCGACTTTGTAGCTGCCGTTACATGCTTCCTTTTCCCTTGCTTTTCGGCAAGATCAAACGCGTATCTCAGAACCCTTTCTACTCCCTTACGCGTAAACACACTGGTTTGCATTGCCATATCAAGATCTGTTCCTTCGTACATTCTCCCTCCGATACTGGAATACTCTCCTTCATTATTTTCTCTAATGACAATGAAATCGAGCTGATCAGATGTTTTTCCCGCTAATGGAGAATCCAGTCCCTTTAAAAGCTTAACAGGACGAAGGTTGATATATTGTTCAAATTGACGCCTGATTGGCAGCAATAAGCCCCAAAGCGAAACATGGTCTGGCACTCCCGGATAACCAACTGCTCCCAGAAAAATAGAATCGAAGTCTTTCAATTGTTCCAGACCATCTTCCGGCATCATCTTGCCATACTTAGCGTAATATTCACAGCTCCAATCAAGCTCTTTGTAAGTTAAGGAGAATCCGCCATGAAGATCACTTATGGTATCTAATACTTTCTTCCCTTCCCGAACAACATCCACTCCAATACCATCACCAGGAATCAAGGCGATTGAATAATGATCCATACTTGAGCTCCTATTCTAATATTTTTTTATTTAGCACTTCAGGATTTGCAAGAAATTCAGCCTTTTTTCCATTAAGTACATTAATTACATTTTTAGCAACGGTAGTAGACGTGATGAAATTGCATTCAGCCGTTGTACCGCCTACATGGGGTGTCAGAACCACATTAGGCAAAGAAAGCAGCGGAAGATCCCGGGCTGGCGGCTCCGGATCAAATACATCCAATCCAGCTCCTGCAATTTTTCCATCTCTTAATGCCTCATATAAATCCTCTTGGTTTACAACCGCTCCCCGTGCAGTATTGATTACATAAGCGGTTGGCTTCATGATGGAGAACAGCTTATAATCAATAGAATATCTTGTTGAATCATTTAAGGGAATATGCAGGGATATAAAATCCGATTCCCGGAATACCTCTTCCAAGTTTGTACTAACTCTAATACCGAGTCCTTTAGATAAGCCGTGCTTTTCTGGATGATACTCCCTTACCCATGCAGTTACATCCATTTCAAAACCGAGCTTTAAACGTTTAGCCACTTCTTGTGCAATGTTTCCAAAACCAATCAAACCAGCTTTTTTGCCCTTAAGCTCATGAGGAATAAGATAATTTCGCGAATTATAATCTCCCTTCCTCATCTTGTCATGCAGCGGAATAACCGACTTAGCCAGTGCCATTAGAAGCATGACTGCATGCTCAGCTGTTGATACTTTATTGACAGAAGGTGCATGCAGTACGGGAATTCCCTTCTGTGTTGCATATTCCACCTCAATATTATCAAGCCCTACTCCGGCACCGGAGATGACTTTTAAGTAAGGATTCGCATCAATCACTTCCTTAGTAATTCGTGCAGGTGCTCTCAAAACAATTCCGTCTGCACCCTTCACCATTTCACATAAATGGTCTGGGCTATAATTGTCAGTTTGAATTACTTCTGCACCTTCACGAAGAAGCTTTTCTCCTTCTGGATGATACATCGGAAGTATTTGCAAAACACGGGGTAGGCGCATGTTAAATTCCCTCCAGCACTTTATACTCGTAAATTTTCAACGATCGTTGCGATACCCTGACCGCCGCCAATACAGGCCGTGATTAAACCATAGCGGCCGCCTCTTCTTTCAAGCTCATTCATGATTTTGACAGTCAAGATGGCTCCGGTTCCCCCAATTGGATGGCCTAACGCAATAGCACCGCCATTAACATTTAATTTACTTCTGTCGATATTCAACTCTTTGACAACAGCCAGTGCCTGAGCAGCAAAGGCTTCATTCAGCTCTATCAGGTCTATTTCATCAAGAGTCAGCCCCGCCAGCTTAAGTGCCTTCATGACAGCTGGCACTGGACCAATACCCATAATTTCCGGCGATACCCCGGCAGCTGCTTGTGAAATAACCCTGAGGCGAGGGCTAAGCCCTCTGCTTATGGCTGCTTCCTCGGCCATCATCACCAATGCTGCAGCTCCATCATTGCGTCCGCTCGCATTTCCAGCTGTAACAGTGCCTCCTTGCTTGAACACGGCTTTTAAAGAAGCAAGTTTATCTAAACTCGTTAAGCGTGGATGCTCATCTGTATCAAAAACAATCTTTTCTTTTTTCACTTTCACTTCATATGGAATAATTTCCTCTTTAAACTTCCCCTGCTGAATAGCGGCAGCTGCCTTTTGCTGACTTTCAAGGGCAAATTCGTCCTGTTCTTCTCTGCTGATGAGATATCTTTCAGCGAGATTCTCAGCTGTCAGTCCCATTGTCAGGTTCCCATATACTTCAATCGGCTGTGCCCTTGGCTGGCTTTCTGTATTAGGATCCACAATTTCTGCATTTCCTGCACCATACCCATATCTAGCCTTCCTCAAATAATAGGGAGCCGTACTCATGCTTTCCCCGCCGCCGGCTAGCACAATATCAGATAATCCGCACTGAATTTGCTGTGCTGCATTATTGATCGCCTGCAATCCTGATCCGCACTGGCGGTGAACGGTATATCCCGGCACCTCGACAGGAAGTCCGGCTCTTAACGCTGCCAGCCTGGCTAAATTGGGGACATCTGAACTTTGTTTCGCATGACCCCAAACCACTTCACCAACTTCTGAACCTTCCAGCCGGCTTCTTTCAAGTGCTCCCCTCATTACTTTTTCTGAAAGAAAATCAACCTCTATATCCTTAAGTGTACCGCCCATCCTTCCAATGGCAGTTCGTACACCTTCAATTATAACTGCGTTTCTCATCATTTCCCCCTTGTTAGATGTGGTGTATTCGCTACTTAGCGACTGTTTACAGGCATTTTTTTATGAAATTCCCTGTTTAGTTCGCCGGCAATAATGTTTTTTTGAATTTGGCTTGTGCCTTCATAAATTTTCGTAATTCTCGCGTCCCGGTAAAAGCGTTCAATTGGATAATCCTTCATATACCCAATGCCACCGTGTATTTGGACAGCTAAATCCGCCACGCGATTATATACTTCAGATCCATATAATTTTGCCATGGCTGCTTCTTTGACAACCCTCTTACCCTGATCAGCCATCCAGGCTACACGATAAGTCATGGAACGGAGCACTTCAATCTCCAATGCCATGTCTGAAAGCATATGCTGAACAGCTTGCTGTTCAAAAATCGGTTTGCCAAACTGTTCCCGCTGCATAGCATAGCTCATGCTGAGTTCAAGAAGCTTTTCACATGAGCCCAGATTTCTGGCTGCAAGCCCAGCTCTGCCATTTGCGAGAATTTTCAGTGCGTTCACATACCCTCTGCCTTCTTCTCCAAGAACATTTTCTGCAGGCACCTCACAATTTTCAAAGAAAAGTTCAGCTGAATGGGAACCTCGAAGTCCCATTTTCCGCTCTACTGCACCAACAATAAATCCAGGAAAGTCTTTTTCCACTATAAATGAAGTGATTCCTTTTGCCCCTTTACTCGGATCGGTGACAGCCATTACCGTAAAAACGTTTCCGCAGACCGCATTCGTAATATAATGTTTAGAACCATTTAATATATATTTATCTCCCTTTTTTTCTGCCTTTGTTTTCAGATTCGAGGCATTAGAACCTGCACTCGGCTCCGTTAGCGCAAATGCGCCAATCCATTCACCGCTTGCCATCCTAGGAAGATATTTTTCCTTCTGTTCCTTTGTTCCAAGCTCCACAATTCCCGCCGTACCGATGCCAGTATGGGCGCCGATTAACGTTGTGTATCCATTATGGGTTTTTCCCAATTCTTCATAAATAGCACATTTCCCAACCCAATTTAGGCCCAACCCGCCATATTCCTCTGGTATACTTAACCCGAATAATCCCATTTCCTTCGAGCTCTCAACGATATGGCTTGGAATTTCATCATTCTCCTCAATATCCATCGCCACCCGCTCTACTTCGCCTTGCACATAGTCTCCAACTGCTTTTTTTAGAAGCTGAATGTCCTCTGAAAATGTAAAATCCATCATTTTTCCCCCTAATTGTTGAAATTGGTTACTTACCTTTAAATTGTGGTGTTCTTTTCTCTAAAAAGGCTTCTGTTCCTTCCAATTTATCTTCCGAGCCAATTAATATAGTCTGAGCAAGCTTTTCCAAATAAAGCGCTGTTTCCATTTCCATGTCTGCTCCGCGATTAACAGCAGCCTTCGCCATTCTTAATGCAAGGGGCCCTTTTAAGCTTAATTTTCTTGCATATTCTTTTGCCGTATCAATCAGTTCTTCCTGCGGAACGGCTTTACTGATTATATTCAATCTTTCCGCTTCTGCTGAGGTAATTACATCACCAGTTAGAATGAGTTCCATTGCTTTGCCCTTTCCTATAATTCTGGAAAGGCGCTGTGTACCGCCGGCTCCAGGGATAATCCCTAAGCCTACTTCTGGAAGCCCCACCTTTGCATTTAAAGAAGCTATACGGATATCACAGGCAAGTGCAAGCTCCAATCCCCCTCCTAAAGCATATCCATTAATTGCAGCTATGGTCGGCTTCTCATAGTCTTCTATTTTCCGGTAGGTTGCTGTCATATTTGGCTTAAGGGCATCAATCATGGTCCTTTTGCTTAGCTGGTTTATGTCTGCACCAGCGGCAAAAGATTTTTCGCCAGCACCCGTAAAAATGATGACACGGATGTTTTCATTTTCCCTCAATACATCCAGTGCTTTTTCTACTTCCAGCAGGGTATCAAGATTTAAGGCATTTCTTAATTCAGGACGGTTAATAATGATAAAACCAATACTTTCTTCTTCACGAACCAGAATATTATTTAGATCCATTTTTAGCACCTTTCTATTAAACAGGCATTTTTTTAAGTTTTTCTGATATGATAAAAGCTGCATCTGTCATACTTCTTATTTCCTCAATAGTGGTGTTATTAGATATTTCCTCAAGAAACAGCTGTCCATTGTACACTTTAAATACAGCTTTTTCTGTCACAATCATTTCCGCCTTACGAATTCCACTTGAAGGATAAGTTAGGGTACTCACAATTTTCGGGAGATTGTCTTTAGTTACATGGGTAATTGCAATTATAATTTTTTTTGCACTCGCTACTAAATCCATGGCACCGCCAACTCCCAAAATATCCTGACCCGGAACTGCCCAGTTCGCTATTTCTCCTGATCCGCTTACTTGAAGTGCACCTAAAACGGCCACATCAATATGCCCGCCGCGAATCATGACAAATGAGTCAGAACTTGAAAAAATGCTGGCGCCTAATCCCAATGAAATCGGGTGTTTGCTGGCACTGATCAAATCCATATCTATCTCCTCCTCTGGAGGAGTAGGCCCCATTCCCAGCAGACCGTTTTCTGATTGCAGGTAAACTTTGCTTTCAGGCCTTAAATAGTTCTGAATTAAGGTAGGTATACCTACACCAAGATTGACAACAGAGCCTTGCGGGAGCTCCATGGCAATTCTTTTTGCAACCCTTACTTTATCTGTATCCAATTTCTTGCCGGCAACGCTCAACATACTCACCACCTATTTTTTCATAGCGATCATTCATAACGACCATATCAACAAAGGAATGGGGTGTAACTATCTTTTCAGGATCAAGCGTACCTGCTTCAACAATCTCATCCACTTCGGCAATAACCAGTTTGGCAGCCGTTGCCATCATCGGGTTGAAATTCCGGGCAGTTTTTGAATAGATAAGATTCCCAAGTGTATCCGCTTTTTCAGCTTTTATAAGAGCCACGTTTGCTTTTATGCCTCTTATGAAGATATACCTTTCCCCATCAAAAGTGCGTTCTTCCTTTCCATCTGCCAGCTTAGTTCCAACAGCTGTTTTTGTATAAAATCCGGCTATCCCCGCACCACCTGCACGAATCGCCTCTGCAAGAGTACCCTGAGGAATAAGTTCAATCTCCAGTTCGCCGTTTTTCCATGCTTTTACTGCATCACGATTCGATGTAAAATACGAACCAACTGCTTTTCTTACATGTTTAGAAATTAGTAGTTTTCCTAAGCCTTTGCCTGCTTCCCCTAAATTATTGCTGATAATCGTTAATTCACGGGCATGATCTGTTTCTGTAATTGTGTCTATTAGTGTAAACGGAGTACCGCAAAGACCGAACCCCCCTACCAATACACTGTCTCCCTGCTGAATAAACTGTACGGCTTCTTCTGCTGTGGCAAGTTTTTCACAGTTGTTAGTGTTGTTCATACTACCGGCCTCCAATCATGGACTATACTAGACTTCATATTCGTAAAATCCGCGTCCTGATTTGCGCCCGAGTCTTCCGGCTTTAACATATTTAATCAGGAGCGGACAAGGACGATATTTTTCACCCAGGGTCTTATGCAAATACTCCATGTTTCTCAGTCTGGTATCCAACCCAACCAAATCAGCGAGAGCCAATGGCCCCATTGGATGATTCAAGCCAAGCTTCATAGCTTTATCAATATCCTTTGCAGAGGCAACACCCTCCATAAGAAGATTCATCGCCTCATTGCCGATCAGACAGTTCATCCGGCTGGTAACAAATCCAGGGAACTCGTTTACCTCGACTGTCTCCTTGTTAAGCAAACTGCCTATTTCTTTGGCTTTTTCCACGGTCTCATCTGATGTCTGCAGACCTCTAATAATTTCAATAAGCTTCATTTTGTGAACAGGATTAAAGAAGTGCATGGCAATGCATTTTTCCGGTCTGGATGTTTGTGCGGCAATTTCTGTGGGGCTCATGGTGGAAGTGTTGGTTGCGAGTATCGTATGTTCCGGACAATATTGATCAAGCTGTTTAAAAATATCAATTTTTAGCTCCATCATTTCGAAAACAGCTTCTATAACTGCATCTGCATTTTCAGCAGCCGATTTTAAATCTGTTGTATATTCTAAACAGCTGAGAGCAGCTGTAACTTGATCATGGTTCAGGTAGCCTTTTTCTGCACTTTTTCTCATTTCTGTTTCAATATAATTTTTTGCTTTTTCCAGATTCACTTCGTTCACGTCATGTAAAAAAACATAAAAGCCTCCGAGTGCTGCTGTATAAGCAATTCCTCTGCCCATCACACCAGAACCGACAACTGTTAAAGTTTCCATACTAAATTGCTCCTTTTGCGAAATGATGGTGGTTTCCCTCATTAATCTTTATGTTTTATATAAAAAAAGGAGTTTAAAAACTTCTTAAACTCCTCATGTGTCATCACTATCTCATTACAAAATTAATAGTTATCAATCTGCGCTCTCTGCAGCTTCCCGCTGTAATCCACGTAAATGGATTTCCATTCTGTATAGACATCCAGTGAAGCTACACCGGAATCCCTATGGCCATTGCCAGTTCCTTTCGTTCCGCCGAATGGAAGGTGAATTTCTGCTCCGGTTGTTCCTGCATTCACATAAACAATACCAGTATCCAAATCTCTCATAGCTTCGAAAGCCTGATTGACATTCTGGGTATAAATGGCGCTGGAAAGACCGAATTCTACCATATTATTAATTTCAATGGCTTCTTCCATACTTTGAATTGGTATTATTGAAACGACTGGCCCAAAGATTTCTTCCATTGCGATTCTCATATTTGGTTTTACATCTGTGAAAATAGTCGGTAAGTAGAAATTTCCTTTGTCCAAACCATCACCAGTGGCAATTCTACCGCCTGCAAGCAGCTTTGCTCCTTCTTCCTGGCCTATTTTTACATACTCATCGATTCTTTCAAGGGAAGAGCGATTAATCACTGGACCAACCTTAACTGTTTCGTCCAGCCCATTGCCAAGCTTCAATTCTCCAATGCGATCCAGCAGCTTCCCTTCAAGTTCTTCTTTTACATTTTTGTGCACCAAAACACGGCTAGTAGCGGTGCATCTTTGACCGCTTGTTCCAAAAGCTCCCCAAAGGATTCCTTCTACAGCAAGATCAAGATCTGCATCCTCCAGCACAGTAATGGCATTCTTGCCGCCCATTTCAAGAGAAGTTCGCTTTAATAAAGCTCCTGCTTTGCCATTGATATCTCTGCCGACTTCGTTCGATCCTGTAAAAGAAATTAAATCGATATCCGGATGTTCAACCATTGCATTTCCAACCACACTTCCCGACCCATGAACAAGGTTAATTAACCCTTTTGGCAGACCAGCCTCCTCATAAATTTTCACAAATTCAGCTGCAAGGATTGGCGTTTCAGTTGCCGGCTTCCATACAATTGCATTACCGGTAACAAGAGCAGGCAGTGATTTCCATGAAGCAATCGCAATTGGGAAATTCCATGGAGTGATCAACCCTGCCACGCCAACAGGCACCCTGACACTCATGGCAAATTTATTGCGAAGCTCAGACGGAACGGTATCTCCAAACATTCTGCGTCCTTCGCCTGCCATGTAGTACGCCATATCAATCGCTTCCTGTACTTCTCCTCGGCCTTCATCAATCACTTTTCCCATTTCACTTGTAAGAATTTGAGCCAAGTCTTCTTTTCTTTCTTTTAGTAAAAAAGCAACTTGATAAAGAATTTCAGCACGCTCTGGGGCCGGTACTAATCGCCAGGACTTCTGAGCAGTTTTTGCAGCTTCTACAGCTCTATCAACATCTTCTTTTGCTGACTGTGTTACTTCAGCAAGAACCTCACCTGTTGCAGGATTTAAAACAGAAGCAGTTTTGCCGGCTGACGAATTACACCATTCACCATTAATAAAATTTAATACTTTTTTCATAAAAAAACCTCCAATAGTTAAGTTAGTGATTATCCTATTACAATTTTTAATTTCTCTTTTATTCGATTAACTGCTTCATACAATCGCTCATTCGGCACAGACAGGGACACTCGGAAATACCCTTCTCCAGAAGGCCCAAAAGCATTGCCCGGAGTTAGAATAACACCAGTCTGCTCCATAACGCTCGAAACAAATTCGGCAGAAGTGTAGCCATTAGGCACTGGAGCCCATATGAAGAAACTTCCTTTTGGTGGATTAACTTCAATCCCAATACGGCTCAGACCGTCAAGCATCGCATTCATCCGCTCTTTGTAGATAGCGTTATGCTTTGCAATACATATTTGATCACTGTTTAATGCAAAGGCTGCTGCCTTCTGGATGGAAGTCAGCTGACCCGTATCTGTATTGCTCTTATATACAGAAAGCGCTTTAATTATCTTTTTGTTTCCAACCGCATAGCCTATTCTAAAGCCTGTCATATTATAAGTTTTCGATAAGGAGCCAAACTCTACAGCAATGTCTTTGGCTCCTTCCGCTTGAAGAATGCTCGGCGCTTTGTAAGAATCAAAAGTAACCATGTTATAGGCTGAATCATGCGCTATCGGAATTTGGCAATTATGCGCAAATTCAACCGCTTCCTCAAAGAATTCAATATCCACTGTGGCGGATGTCGGGTTTCCGGGATAATTTAAAAACATAAGCCTTGCCTGCTTCAGAATATCATCAGGGATAGCAGTCAGATCTGGCTTGAAATCATTCTCCCTGGACATCGGCATGTTATGATACCTTCCATTTGCTAGCAGCGTTGCCATACGATAAACCGGATAACTTGGATCCGGAATAAGCACATATTCACCGGGATCCACTAGAGTTGGAACCAAATGAGCTATCCCTTCTTTGGAACCGATTAAGGCAAGAACTTCTGTTTCAGGATCCAGCCTTACTTGATACTCCCTCCAATAGAAATCAGCCACCGCTTGCTTGAACTCCATACATCCTGTAAAACTGGGATACTTCAAATTGGCGGGATTCTGAGACTCTTGTACAAATTTCTCAATAATGTGGCTTGGAGTAGGCAAATCCGGATCTCCAATCCCTAAATCAATGACATCGATACCCGCTTTTTTCATAGCTTCTTTCTTTTTATTGATTTCTGCAAATAAATAGGGAGGTATTTGCCCCACTCTGTCTGATGTAAAGTTCAAAGGCTCACCATCCTGACCAAATAAATTTTCGTAAATTCTGAAAATTAATCGTTCATACTATTAATTTAAATGATTGAATACTAAATCACTATGGTTGTTTTGTACAAAAATTCATCTTATTTTCCAATAGATTCCGTACGTTTTTTACAAAGAATAGACTTTAGAATGAATAGAAAAAAGAATGTCCCTGCACATAACCCTGTCAAGTAGACAATGAAAAAAGAGTATACTAAGCTGCGGCCTTTTCACGATATTCAATTGGGGAAAGGCCGTTAAACTTTTCTTGGAATCGTTCATTATTGTAAAAATTAATATATTCCTCAATCGCTAAGTAAGCTTGCTCAATCGTTTTAGGACGCACTAAATATAACTTCTCTGTTTTTAAATGGGAGAAAAAACACTCAATACATGCATTATCATGACAATTTCCTCTTCTGGAATGACTTCCTTGAATATTCAACTTCTTTAGGTGATTTTCATACACTTTAGTTGTGTATTGAAATCCTTGATCGGAATGTATTAGTGCTTGTTCTTTTAATGGTTTGCCTTCTAATTGCTTTAATGTATTTAACACTAATTCAAGGTCATTTCTTTTAGATAATTTCCAAGCTACAATCTCATTATTATATAAATCCAAAACTGCAGAAAGATATGCGAAATCCTCTCCAATTCGTACGTATGTTATATCTGTTACGAGTTTTTCAAACCGATTCTCGGCTGAAAATTCCCTGTTCAATACATTTGGAAATACAATTGAACCTCTATGCCCATAGAAAGGTCTTTTCTTCCGAATAACTGATTTTATGCCTAATTCCCGCATTAAACGTCGAACGCGCTTATGATTTATTACAATTCCTTCTCTAGATAAAGCCCGCGTCACTCGCTTATATCCAAAGTAAGGGTGTAGTTTATGAATGGCTAATATATGTTCTTTAAGTAAAATATCTTCTTCCATACGTAAAGTACGCGTTGAACGGGTTCCACGCCATTTATAATATCCAGCTTTAGATACTTCCCCAATCTTAAATAGCCACGCAAGTGGATACTTTCTTCTTATTTCATCAATAATTTGAAACCTTTCGGATTTCAAGACCACTCCTTCCCGTGTAGATTTGGATTGCGCTTTTTTAGGTATTCGACCTGCGCTTTCAAATATGCATTCTCTTCTTCTAAGCTGTTAAAATTCTTTTTGTTCCAAAGTCCACGTTGATCTTCGAAGGATTCATTATTATTTACTTTTTTTACCCAATTCGCTATTTGGGCATCACTTTTAATTCCAAAGCGTTCACGAAGCTGACTGTAGGACCAGCCCTCCTCCAATTTCAAACGAACTACTTCACGCTTTAATTCCTCAGTATACGAAGTAAATGTTTGTCCTTTTTTGGCCATAGAAAAATCCCCTCCTGGTAGACTATTAAGAACATCATATCATGTCCTCTTTTTTTCAAGTCTACCTATTGGGGATAATACCACCCTGCATGCAAGGACATTCTTTCTTTATATGTTACTAGTTAAAACCCACTAATGGCCTGTAGCCATAAGTAATCGAATGATTCGACTTATAAAGCCAAGTAACTAGTAATCCCCCTAAATAACCTATAAAGAAAATGGCCATCGAAAAACATTCCATGGCCGTTTTCTTTCGTATAGTGATTCCTTTACAAATGCTGTGCCGTAACCGAGCGCTCACACTCCAATATTCCTGCCGGCGGTCCCTCGTACAGGATTTCTCCGCCTCCTGCGCCTCCATCCGGACCTAAATCGACGATCCAATCACTTTTCCGGATGACATCGAGATTATGTTCAATGACAATAACGGTATTGCCCTTTTCCACCAATTTATTAATGATTTCCAGGATATTGGCGACATCGGACATATGCAGTCCTGTTGTCGGTTCATCCAGTATATAAATATTGCCTTTTGTATTCAGTTCCTTTGCCAGCTTAAGCCTTTGACATTCGCCTCCTGACAAAGTGGTCAGCGGCTGTCCCAGTGACAAATAGCCAAGACCGACTGTGTTAAGAGCTTTGAGTTTTCTCTGGATGTCTTTTGCATCAAAAAATTCCGCAGCGTCCGCAATAGACATCTCCATGATTTCAACAATATTCTTGCCTTTATATAAGTATTGAAGCACGTCCTGCCTAAAACGGCTTCCATGACATTCACTGCATTCGACTTCCATTGTATCCATAAAGGATAAGTTGATTTCAACAGTCCCGGTGCCTCCGCATGTCGGACATCCGCCGGTTGAATTATAGCTGAATAATCCGCTTTCCACTCCATTTGCATCAGAGAATGACTTACGGATCGAGTTCATAATGCCGGTAAAAGTGGCCGGATTGGACCGTATGTTGGCATGAACCGGACTTTGGTCGATTCTGATAGCCTCCGGAAAATCTTTTGCAAACACTTCATTCACCAGTGTGCTTTTTCCGGAACCTGCTACCCCGGTAATCACCGTAAATACCCCTTTTGGAACAGAAAGACTCACATCCTTTAAATTGTGCAGCGTGCTTTTCCTGCTTTCCATAAAATCAGAGACCGGGCGCGGATTTGTGTTCAGCTCTGCACTGCGGTTTAAATAATTGGCAGTCAATGTATCAGAAAATAAGAATTCCCCGTAACTGCCTGTATACATGATCTCTCCCCCGTTTGTCCCCGCATGCGGCCCCACATCAACGATATGGTCAGCAATATGGATGACATCCGGATCATGCTCCACAACTAAAACGGTATTGCCTCTGTCCCTTAAGCGCACCAGCAATTCATTTAACCGGTGGACATCCCGCGGATGCAGTCCGGTGCTGGGTTCATCAAATATGTACATAAGGCCTGTTAAGTTACTGGATAAATATTTAACCATTTTCACCCTTTGGGATTCACCGCCCGATAAGGTTGGCGTTTCCCTTGTCAGATCCATATAGCCCAGACCAATATCACACAGATTTTGCAGACGTTCCATGACCCCGTCAGCAATTGGCTTTGCTTCCGGTGAAATGATTTTTGGAAGAGTATGAATAAGCTGATCCAATTGCATGGATGTCAGATCATAAATGGAGTAGCCTTTGATCTGAGATGAAAGCACCTTTTCGTTGTACCGCTTACCTCCGCAGGAAGGGCAAACAGTCATAGTGCTGAAGGTCTTCAGGAGCTTCTCGCCCGTTTTAGACGTCTCCTTGTCCCTTTTCACATGCTGGCGCATAAATTTGACGGCCAGACCCTCATAGGTGGCATTCATATCATTATTCATATAACTGACAGTCACTTTTTCCGGTTCAGCAAAGACAAGCTTATTAAACTCCTCATCTGTATAATCCTTAATTTTCTTATCACGATCGAAGAATCCGGATTCCGCATACGCTTTCCATTGCCATGTTCCAGGTCCAAAGCCCGGAAGCAGAATAGCACCTTCATTTAAGCTTTTTTCTTTATCAAGAGCAGCATCCAAGTTGAGGGTGATAATTCTCCCAATCCCTTCACATTTCGGGCACATGCCGCTCGGATCATTAAAGGAATAAGCATTGCTGTACCCTATTTGAGGCTCTGCAAACCGGGAGAATAACAGGCGAAGAAGAGGATTAATATCTGTAGCAGTTCCAAGTGTGGACCGGGCATTTCCGCCGAGCCGTTTCTGATCGACGACAACAGCTGTAGAAAGATTGTTGATTTCATCTGCTTCCGGACGGCTATATCTCGGAAGAAACAGCCGCTGAAAACTGCTGTACGTCTCATTTAACTGCCGGCCAGCCTCCTGTGCAATCGTATCAAACACGATGGATGATTTGCCGGAACCGGACACTCCTGTGAATATTGTGATCTTTCCCTTTGGAATTTGAAGATTGATATTCTTCAGGTTGTTTACTCTCGCATTAACAATTTCAATGAATTCCTGCTTCACACAATCAGCTCCCTTTACGTTCATTTTTCGTATGTATGTCATTTGCGCGGAGAATTATCATACCAATAGTTGAAAGCAAATTGCAATAATATTCTTTATTTATTTTTAAATTTTTTATGAAAAGCTCTCTATATTGATGGAATCACAAGTGCTCTACACGCTTTTTTATAAAACTCGATGGGCCCTGCACCTCCAATTCTCCCCCGATGCCCCCTGATCTTTCTTTCAGACAGCCAATTAGCAGTTGAGAGGATGGATTATTTTACAATCTGACAAGCTGGCTTATATTTCTGCACACTTCATTATTCAAAGCATTCTCTCCGTGAATTTTACTGGATGGCTCAAGTTCATCACCTTCTGTTTTGATCACCTTAACAATGAATTCACTTAAGAAACGTTATTACCTGCCAAATGTTAATAATTTTTCAAATTTCAAAGGAAACTGTAAAAAATAACCGAAATAGAAGAGTAAGGAGGTGAGATTTAGCGATGACCATCATTTTTTACAAAGCGATGGAGGCGTTTAAGAGGGATGCGGAACGTCTGGAGCAAGAGAAGCTTCAAAAGGAAAAGCCGGATGAGAAAAAAACAAAATAATGCGTTATTTCTTCTCTCCCCATTGGGGATTTTTTTTTGGTATTTTGAGAACCGGGCCTCACACAAAAAAATGCGTCCCTGCAAATTGCAGATACGCATTAACTTTTCCTTTTAATTTATTCTTGATTTTTTAGTCTTCAGCAAAATATTTTCATCGATTCTCCGATAGATTTCTTCCAATTGTTCTTTATCTTTTAGGATATTTTTCATGTTTTCTTCTATGAGTTTATGAAATGTTTTCTTTTTCATAAATAGCCCTCCGTTCTAAGCTTAATCGTACACTCAGCACGTTGCCTTTAACAACAATGCTTCCGCAACAAACTTTTTGATCCCTTCTTCATCTTCCGGCTCCGGATTGAACTCTATCCTTAAGGGATTCCCTATTACTGTTCCTCCCTGTTCTTCAATCAGCCTCTGAAGCTGATCCAGTGCGCCGCAAAATTCAGGATAGGACGTATCCCCGGATCCAAAGATGGCAAAGGGCTGACTGTCGAGTTCCAGCTGTTCGATTTCTTCAATGATGTCGAGGCATTCATCCGGATAATCGCCGTCTCCCCATGTATACATGCCTATAAAAGTAAGATCATAGTTTAGCAGGTCGGAAGCAGTTTGAACACTCATGAAATCTTCCACTACCACTTCATGATTCTGTTCTTTCAGCTCCTCCGCGATAATATCTGCAATTGATTCCGTGTTACCGGACATACTGGCATAAAATACCCCTATTTTCATTCCTCTCCACTCCTATCAATGAATGAATGCTGATGTGTTAAATCTGTGAGTGATCCACTTACTTTCTCTATGTGAACAAATAAAAAGCTGGTCTTCAAAGCCTGCACCTCTGAATCCATGGCCAGTTACGGTTTCAATCGGAATCAGGGACAAGCTGTTTTTATCAATTTCGTAGATTCTTGAAAAGCCATTTTCATCCTGGCTTGTTGTCGCATAGATCTTTTCATTTGCTTCAAAGATATCCAGGAATGCTCTCTCTGCAATAGGCTGCTGGCATATATCCCAGCAATTTGAAAAAGGATTCAGCACTTCAATCGTTCCCACACCAGAGCGGGCGTTTCCTTTAGCAATGAAGAGAAGATCATTTTCGTCCCGATAAATGGAGGAAACCATCGAATGCTTTTCTTTTTTTATATGCTTTAACTCCCCGCTTTCAACATGATATCTCCATAAACCTCCATACTGTTCATTGATTTGCGTGCCAATATAGATGCTTCCCTGATGATAGAGCAGCGACCGAATCAGGGGCCTTTGCTGTAAATCTTGAAACGGTTTAATAACAGACCAATCTGACCCGAAATTCGTTGATATGTATAGGCAGCTGCCGCCATGTGTCACGATTAATCCCTGACGGTTTCCAGTAATATCCCACAGCCGCTGGGCAGTCGGGAATGAGGTTTGATTCCATTTTTTAAGATGCAGATCATATCGGATAATGGTGCCATGGTCTCCGATTCCGAAGATAAAATGGCCCAGCTTCACAAGCTTATATATATTTTGTGACAGCCCGTACTCCAGGAACCAGTCTCCATCCTCAAAGGAATAAATGCCAGACTGCTTAACTGCAACAATGAATGGCAGATCCGGAGTTGACAGCACTGCCGTAGAACCCTTATCAAACATGTTCCATCTCCTTATTTCTGACTGCCCATTCATAGGCTGATTCGGCAAATTGCTGACACTCCAGAATTTGCTCCTCTGTTTCAGGGTTAAGTTCTATCTTTAACCTCTGCTGAAATACATTGGCTCCTCTTTCACTCAATTTGTCAGCAAGCTCATCCACCGCTGCACAAAATTTTGGATAAGCATGATCGCCAGAACCAAAACATGCAGCCTGTATGCCACTTAAATCATGAACATCCAAGTCCTCAAAAAAATCCTCAGCTTCATAAGGAAGATCACCATCCCCCCATGTATAAGCTCCAATAAAAATACAGTCATAAGCCAGGATATTGTCTACCGCTGTCTCATCCAGGCATCCCATATCTATATCACACCCTTTAAATTCAAGAACATTTTTCAGAATGGAAGCCATATCTTCGGTATTTCCTGACATACTTAGATACCCAATAAACACTTTCATATCATCGACTCCTAATTGATAACGATTTTCAATTATTGTTACACTGATGATAATTGAAAATGATTATCATTGTCAATTATTAAATTACTTTTGAGACAATTTGCCCAGTTGAAGGATAAACCGTGAACAAGCCAAATAAAGCTAACGCGCTTACGCTAGCCCTATCGTGATTATTCAGTTTAAATTGCCTTGGCTATGTAATAGTCTAATTCCTCTTTCAGGCTGCAGGTTTCTCTAAGCTTTCGGCTATTCTCAGCAAAAGAGACTTTGTCCCCCGCTTCCAGATCCTGATCAATTTTATAATGCAGGTAATTAATTTTCAGGTCTATATCTAGCTGTGATGATATCCGTTCCTCCAAAAAATATCTCTCTATATCCTCCAGCGCCATGTAAAACGCCTGCTGTCCATTGATTACCACAAGCGCATACCAGCCCATAAAGGTATATTTCCGGTCAGGCGTAACCTCCATTAAATCTCCCTTTTTAAAATGGAGTATATTCACATGATCAGCATCGGGACAAAAGCAATCAACTTGATGTTCAAATTGCTCGATTGCAATATACAGTTCACTCATAATTCAACTCTCCCATACATCAAATTCAGCTGCTCCGATAAGATCCAAACCGCAGCAAGGGCAGCTGTCTACATTACATTCATCAGCTTCCATATCCGTTAGATACCCACACCAGCCGCAAATACATTGCTCAATTGACATAGCTCCCTCCTTTATAGTGGATTTCCTATGTAATTTTCGACTTTATTGATAATGATTATCATTGATAAACCCTATTTTAGATGAAAATGATTATCAATGTCAAGTAAATGTGGATGTTATTATTCGCGCCAAGTTTCAGGCATGGAAACAGCTGCTTTTCCTCGGCTCCTATTTTCAATGGAAGTCTTATAGCGACCGTTTTTACTGGTACCTCCTTTTTTTCGGCGTCATAGCCCTTCTATGGCGACCGTTTTTAATGGTGCCTTCTCCTTTTCGGCGTCATAGCCCTTCTATGGCGACCGTTTTTATTGATCCCTTCTCTTTTTTGGCGTCACGAACTCTCTATGGCGACCATTTTTTTTCCGGCCTCCTCCTTTTCGGCGTCATGAACCTTCTATGGCGACCATTTTTAATGGTCCCTTCTCTTTTTCGGCGTCTTGAGCTTTCTATGGCGACCGTTTTTAATGGTGCCTTCTCTTTTTCGGCGTCATGAATCTTCTATGGCGACCGTTTTTAATGGTGCCTTCTCTTTTTCGGCGTCATGAACCTTCTATGGCGACCGTTTTTAATGGTGCCTCCTCTTTTTCGGCGTCATGAGCTTTCTATGGCGACCATTTTTAATGGTGCCTTCTCTTTTTCGGCGTCATGAACCTTCTATGGCGACCATTTTTAATGGTGCCTTCTCTTTTTCGGCGTCACGAACCTTCTATGGCGACCATTTTTAATGGTGCCTTCTCTTTTTCGGCGTCATGAACCTTCTATGGCGACCGTTTTACCTAGGCCTCCTCTTTTAGGTCGTCATAATCCCTCTATTGGCACAGTTTTCCACCGCTCTTAACTTTTAGGGACCATGAACTCCTTAGTTTTCACTTTCATAGGGCAGCCTGAACCACCTACCTGGATGGGGAGATGTATCTCCTCTACCATAATAGTATTATGTAAACCAAACTCCATCTAATCCCACCTCTTCCGCCCAAACCCCCAGTTCACAAATCCGTCACACCCTCCCCATAACTACCATGACCAAATCCTCCCTTGCTCAATATATAGAAGGAGAAAGGGTGGTGCATTTTCATGAATTTGAAATCAGGCAATCTAGATCAGTTCAAGCAGTTTTCTCAGTTTAAGAATCTCCAGGAGTTTAATACCCATTTAGAAATGTGGCTAGCGGCTCATAAGGACTCGTTTTCTAAGGGCGAACTTGCCGGATTAAAGAGGCTGGTTCGTTTTGCTGCAAAAATTCCGGGGGTATCCAACGCCAAGATTGGCACTGTTTTGAAAGCAATTCACGAAGAATATAACGGAAATGGCATTTCCCGCTCTACTTTTAAAAGAATGATTGCCAAGGCAGCAAAAATCGGTATTTTTACGGTTCATGAAACAGAGAGAAAAAACGGTTCCCAATCCAGCAACCTGTATGTTTTCAATCGTTTTCCCAAGAGTGAACCACCTAAGCAGGAAATATTGGACCACCCTAATAAAACTATCAATCTTTCTAAAACTAATAAAAATCAAAAGATTACTAAACGTAGCGAAAACGTCCTCGATTACTCTTTTACAAGTGACCGTGTGCCACAATCATTTATCAGCACTGTAAAGTACTTTTTTTCAGAAGCCAATCAGATTGAGGAGTTTTGGAGAATGGCATCTCTTGCAGCATATAAAAACAATTGTGAACAAAACTTGAACACTATTCTAGAAACAGCCATCCTTTCCTTTAAGCAGCTGATCCGGAAAATGAAAACCCGCGTCATTGCTAAGCCCATCGCATATTTCTATGGAATCCTGAATAAGAAATTTGAAGAAAAATACTTTCAGGAATTGCATGAAATGGGGTTTTCGGCTGAGGAAAATGACGTCTCGCTAAACTTTTTTTACAAAAAATAAAAAAAACATGCTAAATGCCCCTAATTTGGGAGTTACACCCCCTAACTTCTGAATTAGACCCCTTAACTCCGGAATTAAGGGGGTTAACTGGCCGTTTTCCTGCATTTACTCAATTCGCAAAAAATTTGCGGTCAGGCTATTGTTGAGCTACCCGGGAATTCACAGAGAGCGCGCTTTCCTGAAAGGAACTTTCATGGAGAGTTTTGAACAGCTTGCAGCAAAATATGAACCTATGATTTATGACATCATCCATAGGCTGAACATCTATAAAAACTATGAGGAATTCCATCAGCTTGGTTTAATTGCACTATGGCAGGCGTGGAAAAATCATAACGAAGAAAAAGGGAACTTCCTATCATATGCTTACAGTATGATAAAAGGACATATGATGATTGAATTAACCAAACAAACTAAGCAGATGGATCGATATGTCTATCCGGAAGCAGCCTTCTGGGAATTCATCGAAGACACCTCTTCAAGCCCCAGCTTAGAGATAACACAAGAGCTTTATAAAAAATGCAGCATGTTATCTGAAAATCAATTGAAATGGCTCCAATATACTTTATGTGATCAGCTGTCTGTCAGGGAAATTGCAGAAAAAGAACGAGTCTCCTTGTCTGCAGTCAAAAACTGGCGGCAGGGTGCCCGTGAAAAGCTGAAAAACATATTGAAAAATAATTAAAATTCACCCTGTCTTTTTCGCCCTCAAAACTATATATAAAGGGTGAAAGGAGGTGATAAACATGGCACAAGCAAATAAGACTGATTCCAAACTTCGAATGGTATATGAAACAGGCCTTAACGGGCAGGGCAAGCCGGTTCTTAAGTCAAAAACCTACAGCAACATCAAGCATTCTGCCACAGCAGACCAGCTTTTTACAGTTGGACAAGCGATCGCAGGCCTAAGCAAATACCCATTGACTGAGATTAATAGAAATGACAGCTACAATATCTTAGGTTAATCACAATCTATTAAAAAAACCGGAAAACATAAGGAGGGAATAGTAAATGGCTAAATCATTAGAAATGACTTTCGTCACTGAACTGGGCAAGACAACAAAACTATCCGTTGATAACCCGATTGAACCAATTGATCCTGCTGCGGTAAAAGCTGCCATGGAGCAAATCATTGCTGCCAATGCCTTTGATGGCAACGGCGGTGATTTGGTTTTAGCGGAAAGTGCCAGGTTAGTAGAGCGAAATGTAACTGATTACGAATTAGTTTAATCATGAGTGGCCGGATTCCTTGGAACCCGGTCATTTTTACAATACACGCCAGAAAGGAGCAGCTGCCATGGAACAGATGGTCACTTTGATCAGCGAGCTCGGCTTTCCAATTGTCGTCACCCTTTTTCTGCTGAACCGAATTGAAGCCAAACTCGATGTTGTTGTGTCGTCCATTCAAGGATTGCCGGATCGCCTTAAGGAATAAGAAAACCAATAAGCTGCCATTAAACAGTATGGCAGCTTTATATAAATCACTTTATGCCTGCTTCCAGGCCTTTTCTTAATGGATCATAAGGTGACAGATCCAGTTCCAATTCCCTTTTCAAAGCAAGATCTGCAGCCAGGTTGCCCACGTATGGGCCCATTGTAAGCCCCGATGCCCCTAATCCGGTTGCGATAACCAGTCCCTCTGCAGCAGGAACCGTACCAAGCAGCGGCAAAATATCAGGTCCAGCCGGACGGAAGCCAATTCTTACTTCTTTTAGCGTGCCTTCAGCTAATCCTGGTGCAACCAATAATGCTTCATCCAGCACTTCTTTCACACCTGCCGCCGTTAGTCTATAATCAAACCCGGATCCCGTTTCCCTGGTAGCTCCAACCACCACTTTAGAATGGTCGAAAGCAACTAAGTAATGAGTGCTCTCCGGAAGAACAACCGGCCAATTGGAAGTGTCCTCACCATTCACTTCCAAATGGGCAATTTGCCCGCGCTGGGGCTCGATTTTAAGATCAATGCCGAGCGGTGCAAGCAGGTCCTTAGCCCAAGCACCTGCTGTAACGATAACAGCATCGGCAGCAATGACATTCCCGTCCACTTCTACTCCTGTAACCTTATTATTTTGGGATACAAGGTCACCTTCACCATTAAGAATGACAGCACCATGTCTTTTTGCGCCATTTAGCATAGCGTCTCTTAACAGCCTGCCATCCAATCTGGCTACACCCGTAACATGGACAGCCTCCAGATCCTCACGGAGCGGCGGATAAAGTTCCCTGGCTTCCGCTGCTGTTAATCTCGTAATCTCCCCAACCTCAGGGGTTTCAGCTTTTTTTTGACGGACACTTTCCTCGATCGCATTCAGCTCATCAGAATTGCTGCTGACTGACAGAGCTCCTACCATTCTATATCCAAAATCCCCTTCACCATCCTGTTTAAGATTTTCTATTAAAGATGGATAGTAAAGCGCTCCTCGTTTTGCAATGGCGTACCAGTCTTTATGATCTACTCTGGAAATCCACGGGCAAATGATTCCTGCGCCTGCTGCAGTTGCCTGTCCCTGATGTTCCTTATCAACAATGACTACCTCTGCCCCTTCCTTTGCGAGGTGATAGGCTGCACTTGCACCGACGATTCCGGAGCCTATAACTGCTATTTTCATGGTTGGACTCCCCCCTTTTAATCCGCAAAACTCTTCCCATTCAAATAATAATCAGCCTCATTATATGCAGTAAATGCCACCTCAACCTCCGGAACTCCAAGCGAATGAACATGACTCGAAACTATCCCGGCAAATTGGCTTTGAACTTCTTTACCTCTGTCAAACCACTTTACTTCTATAAACGGATAAGCTGGAACTTCTTTTTGATCAAACACAAAAGTTGAATTCAAAACTTCCAATGTAAAGTTATCTTCACCGCTATCACAGAGCAGAGCCAGGTCTTTCACCAGCTGCGTGCTGATTTCCTTTGTCTGGTTGACTGTAATACCCCTAATAAACAAATGTGGCATCCTATTTCTCCTATCCTGTTTACATAATATTTTTCCTGGCAACCAAGAAAAGTTATAATATTATAACTAAATATGATTCATTTAACCAAACCTGCTTAAAGAATACCTGTCGATCGGAATCGAAGTTTCCCCATCCATGATCAATTCTGTTATTAAGGTGCCAATTAAAGGAGAAAGTGTCACTCCGCTATGGGTGGCTGCCACATAAAGGTTTTCAAACCCCGGTACCTCACCAAGAATGGGAAAACCATCCTCCGGCATGGCCCGGATTCCGGAAAAGGCGCGGACAATTTTAGCCTTTCTTAAGCCAGGTACATATTGGACTGCCATATTGGCTGTTTCCTGAATGACATCAAGCGTTGTTGCCCGATTAAACCCTGCTTCCTCCATTGAATAGCCCATCAGTACTTCACCATTATTTGCCTGCCTTAACCCGCTGATTGTAAAATTTAAGAAAGGCTTTAATGGTTCTGACACCAGAATCTGCCCTCTCAATTGATTAACGGGAATCTTAATTCCAAGCATTTCTCCGATTTCTCTCGACCAGGTTCCCCCAGCGAGGATAAGGTTTTTACATTCAAAAGCACCCTTATCTGACACAACCAAGTATTTTCCATTATGCTTTTTAATCTCTGTTACTTTATTGTAAGCAGAATACCGTACGCCATTTCTTTTAGCTGCCCTCATATACATATCAATCAGGCGGAATGGATTGACATTGCCATCAATGGAGCTGTAGGTTGCCCCCGCAACTTCCGGATTCATATAGGGCTCTTTTTCGAGAACTTCTTCTCTGGATAACACCTTGATTTTGATGCCGATTTTCCGGTAAGATTCTGCGAGCTTTTGTGCCTTTTCACGGTCACTTTCATGGAAAAAAGGTGAAAGCCCCCCTGTCCGCTTGTATTCGACGTCCCCGATCTTTTTAGACAGATATGGATAGAGTTCGGCACTGTACATATTAAATTCCGCATACCAGGAAGGCGTTTTATTATGTACCCATACCCATGCCTGGGTGGATCCTGAGGTACCTGACATGGGATATTTTTTATCCAGCACAAGCACGCCTTCTTTGTATCGCTCAGAAAGATGGTAAGCAATACCGCTGCCCACTACTCCTCCGCCGATCACAATTGTTTCATAATCTGTTTCCAATTACTTCACCTTCCCTTCTTCCAATTCCACCTCATCAAGGACAGACTTGACAGCATTAAAGGATGTACTGTTCGTTGCCAGTGTTTCAAGTTTAATAGGGGATAGCGGCATCCTCATTCTCGGCAGCGGAATCTCTGAAGGTGACAGCCCAGTCTGCTGCTGAATAATTTCTGCCACCATGCTGGTGCAGATTTTAGCCTGGCAAGGTCCCATTCCACAGCGGGTAATCCTCTTAACATCATCAAATGTCCTTCCTCCATTGCTGATAACCTCTTCCACTTCCTCACAGCTGATTTCTTCACACCTGCAGATGATCGTCGTTTTATCCAACTTATTCACCTTCTTCTCTCTTTTCCTGTCTAGGAGACAAATACATCCTTCAGTATTGGGCTTGTAAAGTTCTCGAGATGCTTGACTCTTTCGCTGTATACTTCTTTGTACTCCAGTATTCCGAGTTCTTTCCAAAGAGTCTCTCTTATCTCTTTTGCCTCTGGAGCGCTGATTGCCTGCAGTTCTTCACTTACACTGATGCCGGCAATCATCCCTGTCAGGAGAAGCGGACCGTGAGTCGTTATGCCAGCCGCATTCCCAGCTATGAATACCTCTTTCCTGTCAGTTTGAAATGTATGACTATATTGCGGAACCCAGCCGCCAAGTATCTCTTGAAACCCAAAGGAGCAGCCCAGCTGGTAAAAAACATCCAATATGGGTGCCCTGCCTCCATCCAGGCAAACGAGATCCACATCCAGGGTGATGATTTCACCATCCAGCTCGATATCAACCTGTTCCACCTGCCCATTACCTCTTGCTTCCCTTATAAAACTATTAAAATAGAAAGGAACCCCCTTACGTGATAGTTCGCTCACTTTTTCCTGCTCTTTGGCTACAGCGGTGGATCGTTTTTCTATAATTCCTTTTAACTGAATGCCCACATCCATCAGCTGCAACGCTGTTTCCATGGCAAAGTCACTGGAGCCCACAATCACAGCTTCTCTCCCAGGCTTCACAAAATCACGATTGATCAATGTCTGTGCAGCACCGATTGTCATGATTCCAGGCAATGTCCATTTTGGAAAAGGTACTGCCTTCTCAGCTGCTCCGGTAGCCACAATCACCTTTTTTGCTTTAATAGGGAAAACATTTTCTTCATCGGTAATTCCGGCGCTTCCATCCTCGTAAAATCCAACCACTCGGTGATTCAGGAGCGGCCTTACATTCAAATCCTTTATCTGCCCGATTAGTTTATTTGCCAATTCAAACCCACGCATCGGTTCATATACAGAAGGAAGCGAACGTAGCGCTTGAGTCTGCTGGTTAAGCTGCCCCCCAAGCTTGGAAGCTTCGTCAACAATGGTTACATCCAGTCCCCTAGATGCCGTCTCAATGGCAGCTGATAGTCCTGCAGGACCGCCTCCGATGATCAGTACATCAGTCTCCATCAATCTCCCTCCTTACCTCAGGGTCATCCATGTTCGGGTATATTCGCATGCCATCTTCAACCTCTGTCATGCAGCTCCGAACATGATCCTCACCGTCAATGGTCATATAGCAGCTGCAGCATCTCCCGCGCGAGCAGAATAATCCTCTTGATTGGACCAATTTTCGGCTGACACCCAACTTCTTAATTCCATTTGCCATTAAGGCGGCAGCAACTGATTGCTGCGTGTAAGCCTGATAGGGCTGATCATCGAAGTAAATGGTTACAGGCCTGTGAAGCTGCCTGCCAAGAACGGGATGATTTTCAATATGCATACAAACCTCTCCTATCTAATTTTTCGAGGAAAACACTTTTCCTACACCAAGCACTCTTTCAATAACGAGCATTAATACAATTGTGAAGAGAATCATGATGCTTGATACGGATGTAATAATGGGATCATATTGATATTGCATGTAGGTGTAGATACGTACAGGCAGTGTCACAACGTCTGTGCTGACAATAAATAAGGCCACAGTTAAATCATCAAATGAAGTAATAAAGGCAAAAATGGCGCCGGCTATCACACCTGATTTAATGATCGGCAGAGTGATTTGAAAGAAAACCTTCATCTGTGATGCTCCAAGGTTCAGGGCCGCTTGTTCGATAGAACGGTCGAACCCGACAAGGCTTGCAACCACCAGGCGCATTACAAATGGAACCGTTAAAATGATATGGCCTAAAATTAACGCAAGCGGGCTCGCAGCTAAGCCAATCCATGAGTAAAACTGCAATAGTGCTACACCAAACACAACAGATGGAATCAAAAGAGGCGAACCGACTAATTGAACAATTGCACCCTTCCCCTTAAATTGACGGCGCACGACTGCAAGCGAAGCCAATGTGCCAATGGCAGTAGCAATAATGGCGGTTCCGAACGCCACAATAATGCTCAGTGTAAAGGACTGCATAAATTCCGGATGCTCAATTAACTCTGTGTACCATCTGAGAGTCAGGCCTTTTGGCGGAAAAACAATGTATTCGGTAGTTGTTAAGGAAGAAAGCAATACAACGACGATTGGCGCCAGCAGGAAAATATAAACGAGTAAACAAACAAAGTTAAAGAAATACTTGGGCAGCTTCCTGCTCATTGTATGGCCACTCCTTTCTCAGACTTGGCAAGGATTTTGCTGTAGGCGATGATGGTTATGGTGGCAATCAGGATTAACAGGAAGCCTATTGCGCCTCCATACGGCCAGTTCAGCATGACAGCTACCTGTTCATACGTCAGATAGGACATAACCTTCACCTGCGGTCCGCCAAGAATGGCCGGGGTAACAAATGAGCTGACGCTTAAGCTGAACACCATAACCGATCCGGCGAAAATACCTGGCAAGGTTAACGGAAGCAAAATGGAAAAAAAAGTTCTGAAGGAGCTGGCCCCAAGATTCTGCGAGGCTCTGATGACAGAAGGGTCTATTTTTTCGAGTGAGCCCATGATGCTCAGCACCATGTAAGGGAAAAGAACATGCACCATCCCGATGACCACACTCAATTCAGTGTATAAGAGGGTTAAAGGCTGATCTATCCAGCCCATTTTTAAGAGCGCATTGTTAACTACACCATTGTTGGATAAAAGAATCACCCAGCCATAGCAGCGGATAACCATGCTGATCAGCAGCGGGGAAAGCACCAGAAGGGTTAAATAATTCCTGGTTCTTCCTTTTGATCTGGAAATCTGAAAAGCTACCGGGTAAGATATAAGAATCGTAATCAAAGTGGTTAATAGAGCGATTTTTACTGTGCGCCAGACCACTCCAAGATAAAAAGGATCTGACATGAACTTGATATAGTTTTGGAGCGTCCATTCATTTCCCACTCCAGTGCTTGCATCAAAATTTTTAAAGCTTGTCATAAATAAGAAGAACAATGGCAGCAAAAAGAAGAAAAGGAAGATACCCAGCGTCGGCAGTAAAAGCAGCCAAGTATCAAGCCGTTTTTTATTCAAATTCTTTTTCTTTTGCTGAAGCAATATGTCATGTTCCGTTCCGATTCCGGCTTGCATATGAGTCACCTCGCCATTCTCGAAGGGAGCAGGTCTTCAGGGTTCCAATAAGTATAGACACTGTTTCCTTCTTTAATTTCGGTGGGATTCAGAACAGTATTGGAAATATCCGCAATCAGATGCCGATCATGCACCTTCAGGATGTATCTGGTCTTTGCTCCAAGAAACATTTTCCTTTCCACCTTGGTCTGAAAAGCCTCATTTCTTTCAGGTGATCCGGCTAAGGCAATTTGGACTTTTTCCGGCCGGATGAAAAAATGAACCTCGGAATTCTTCACAGATGGAACTGAAACGATCTGTTCATTCCCAAAGAAGTGCATTTTGCATTTCTTATTTTCATAGGTTTCCAGGACTTTTCCCTGTATGTGGTTCACTTCCCCTATAAACTGGGACACGAAGTCAGTCTTTGGATGATTATATATGGAAGCCGGATCATCAACCTGTTCAATCCGTCCCTCATACATGACTGCGATCCGGTCCGAAATTGCCAATGCTTCTTCCTGGTCATGTGTGACAAAAATGGTGGTAATCCCTACCTGCTTTTGTATATCAACGATCTCTTCACGCATTTCCTGGCGCAGCTTGGCATCCAGATTGCTCAGTGGTTCATCAAGAAGAAGCACCTTTGGTTTAATGACCAGGGCCCTCGCCAGGGAGACACGCTGCTGCTGTCCTCCGGAAAGTTCCTTTGGATAGCGTTTTTCATAGCCAGCCAGACGTACCATTTCCAATGCTTCAAGCACCCTTTTGCTGATTTCATTTTTTGGCACCTTTCGAAGCTTAAGTCCGTAGGCAACATTATCAAAAACCGTCATATGCGGAAACAAAGCATAATTTTGGAACACCATGCCCATTTCTCTTTTATTGGGAGGAAGCAGGTGAACGGGCTTCCCATCCACCTCAATCTTCCCGCCATCCACTTCCAGAAATCCGGCAATCATATTAAGTGTCGTCGTTTTTCCGCAGCCCGAAGGCCCCAAAAAGGAGACGAGTTCCCCTTTTTGGATGTCAAGGCTGAGTTTTTTAACCACTTCTGTTTTATTAAATGTCTTGACCACGTTTTCCAGGCTTAAGTAACTCATTCGCTTCCCCTCTCTTTTAATGGGCTACTTCAATTTCTTTATTAGCCCGTTCTGTCCACTCTGCCCGTTTTGCATTGACAGTTTCCCAGTCGACTTTGATCAATTTGGCAATCTCTTCTTCCCCATAGGCCACTTTATTGACGATGTCACCTTCAAGCTTCACATTCTTATTTACCGGTCCATCAAATAAGGAGTTGGCAAATAGAAGCTGTGCGTCTTCATCCAGGACAAAATTGACAAATTTCTGTGCAAGATCTTCATTTGGAGCATCTTTCACCACACTGACAGTTGCCATCAAAGCTGGAGCCCCTTCTTCAGGAATGACATACTCAATCGGGAATCCGCTATCCTGCAGTGTAAATACCCGGCTGCTTCCCCATGCACTGGCAACGGTCTGCTCTTGCAGGAAGTAGTTGGATACGTCTGCTGTTTTATCAAAAGTGATTGCGTTTTTGGCAATTTCCTTCATTTTTTCAAAGCCCGGTTCAATGTTTTCTGCATCTCCTCCATTGGCAATCGCAGTCATGAGCAGAAAATGAACTCCATACGTATTGGCAATGGAAGGCAGAACGAGTTTTCCTTTAAACTTTGGATCGGCCAAGTCATTCCAGGATGCCGGTGGTTCCCAGCCATTCTGTTCGAAGACATCCTTGTTATAAGCCAAGCCCGTTGAAATGATCCCGAAACCAACGCCCACATTATCCTTGTCTTTGGCAATATCATAGACATTCGCCAGATTTGTAACAATACTTTCATCCAATGGCGCCAGCAATCCAAATGCCTTTGCCTGAGCCTGAGGACCATCATCAAGGAAAGCAACATCGATTTGCGGATTATCCTTTTGGGCCTGAAGCTTGGATAGGGTATCAACAGAGCTTCCCGTAATATATTTCACCTTTACGCCATGCTCTTTTTCGAACTTTGGAATCAAGTCCTCCTTCATCTTTTGCTCATAGCTTCCTCCATATGCCGCTAAAACTAGAGTCTTTCCATCACTTTTTCCTGACCCTTCATCTGCAGAACTTCCTGTTTGGCCGCTGCATCCTGCTGCCGTTACAAGCAATAAACAAAGCAATACCATTAAAAAAGCTTTCTTTTTCAACTCATTTCCCCCTCGTTTTGTTTTGCTTTTGTGAACTTAAGGAGCTGTTCTAAGATGAAGAAATGCTAAAAAGATACCTCCTTTTTGCTTTAGATCAATCTATTGAAAGAGATTGATTTTTATATAAAATATAAAGATATAATATTATAACTTTATATCTTTTAAATTTATAAATGCTCCAATAGGATTTCACCAATTTTTTTACAATTGAACTTCTGTATAGTAAACCGCTTTATCACTGCGGATATAGAACTTAGAAAACTCAATAATATCTTCTTGCTTTGTGTAAGTCGTACGCTCCCACTCAAATACAGGGGTTCCCGGTTCCACCTGAAGCAGCTTAGCCTGGTGATCAGGAAGAATATAGGGCCGGATAAATACCTTAGCCCTGTTTAGCGCTATATGAAATCTGCTTTTTAAAATGTTAAAAATTAAGTCGTTATTGATCATTTCAGGTGTAAGCCCCTGACACTTTTCCGCTGGAAGATAAGTATATTCCAATGCGAGAGGGTCATTATTTTCCACTTTTAATCTCTCAATTCTGATCACCCCATCCTCTGGATCAACCCTTAACTTCTGGGCGATTTCAGAACCTGCTTTCTCATATTGAAAGTTTAGTAGATCATGAGGGTGTTCCTGTTCCGAACCGGTGGAAAGCGATAAGATTGAATTAAGATCCTGCTCTTTGGCAGCCCCGGATACAAATGTTCCTTTTCCTCGCTGTCTGAAGAGATAGCCTTTATTCACAAGTTCAATTACAGCCCTTTTAACCGTTATGGTGCTGACATCGAATCGACCGGATAGCTCCTGCTCAGTCGGCAGCTGGCTCCCTACCTCCCATTGGCCGGAAATGATTTTTTCTTCAAGAATCTGCTCTACTTGTCTATATAGGGGTATATGTGAACTCTTATCAATCTGCATTTATGTATCTCCCTTGAAAGAATATAATGTTATAACTTTATATTATTTTATAATTTATCTGTTTTTTGGGTAGTTGTCAATATTTTTTGAAAATTAAATATTTAAAGCAACCCAATTGGGATCTCTATTTATTAGTTTCCTAGTTTCTGCGCTGCTGCAGCTGTTTAACTCTTTTAAGTATGGCTGGCTCGGGGGTGCTTTTTATTCCTTTTGATTACTTCATTGACGCTGATGTTTTTTTGGTCGCTATTCCTCCTAATTAACTACCATTTTATTCTCGCTACGCCCTTTTTGGTCGCTATTCCTCCTAATTAACTACCATTTTATTCTCGCTACGCCCTTTTTGGGCACTATTCCTCCTGATTAACTACATTTCTCTCTCACTCCGCCCCTTTTGGTCACTAATTCCCCTGATTAACTACCATTTCACTCTCGCTCTGCCTCTTTTGGTCACTATTCCCCATATTACCTGCCCACACATACCACCGCCATCTTCCCACCTAGCCCTTACCCCAAAAAAACTCCATCACAGCACCAATCCGATCCTTAAAGCCAGTATAATTATGCCCCGCCCCCTCAATGATGCGAAACTCAACCTCACAACCGCTGCTCTTTAGCCTTTCATAAACCGCGTTGTTAGACGCCAAAAATAGTTCACTCATTTTCCTATTTTCCCCTGCCTCTGCAGTGCCGCAATCCAGATATATTTTCCCTGATGGAGGTGTGATAGCTGCCAGTTTTTCTATTTCCTCCTGATTCGGGTAGAAGGCGGATGACACTCCTGCGATTTTTCTAAAGGTATCAGGATATTGGCAGCCGGCATAAACAGAGTTCAATCCGCCCAATGAGATGCCCGCCATATAGTTTTTGGCAGCCATCGTCCTATATTTGTCATCTATTAACGGCTTCAGCTCATT
Organism: Cytobacillus sp. FSL R5-0377; assembly: GCF_038004385.1. Classification (NCBI taxonomy): domain Bacteria; kingdom Bacillati; phylum Bacillota; class Bacilli; order Caryophanales; family Bacillaceae; genus Cytobacillus; species Cytobacillus sp. FSL R5-0377. The sequence continues at coordinate 4,800,499 of NZ_JBBORA010000001.1, read as the reverse complement.
CACAATAAAGTCAGCATACTCTCTGCCCTTACCGCCTAAGCTGCTTTTGTACCCTAATACCTGCTCGCTGAAATCCCCATTTTTCCATGGGCAATATTCATTGAGCCGTTCTTCGCCTTGTGTATTTTGGTCGATTGCTGCCACAATCAACTCTGAATTAGTTTGATCCAGATATTTGTGCAGCTCCAGGGACACTCCGCCAATTGCTTCCTCTGCGCCAAAGACATTTTGCCCGTCATGCATGTATAGGACCGGATAACGTTTATTGCTGGTGCCATACCCCTCCGGCAGGTAAATCCGAACTTTTCTTACCCCATTAAAAATGGACACAGTTAACACTTCAAGCATGGCTTGCACCTCATAATCATTATTCAATTAACCAGTTTTGTTTCTGGCTCAGCCTCTTTCTGCAAAAACCGCACTCTAGCACTTGTAAAATATTGTACATCGGTCCTCCGAAAAAAGCTCAAAAAAAGACTGCCGATCATTCTCAGCAGTCTTCATTCCATTTAACACAGTCTAACGGGCAGTAATGGCCCGATTGGTTCAACTAACAATCAGTGAGGCCACCCCACTGATTAAAGTTTCACTTTATTTTTTCAAAGCTTCATATTGCTTCAGTATTTCTCCTGCGAGCTCACCTGATTCTTCAAGTCCGCATACTTCTTTCAGTACATAGGCCACTCCGTTTTCCTGGATCATGGCCTGCAGCTTAACTGCTTCTTCATCTTCCCTGTTATCAAACAATAGGGCTGCAGCGATGGCTTTTGCCAGGTTCGTGTAAGATATGCCTGCCTTCTGGGCCTGCAGTGCCGGGCGAACGAGCCTGTCTTCAGGTCCGAGCTTCCTTAATGGTGAACGGCCAACCCGTGTGACACCGTCATTCAGGCGGGCATTCTCAAAACGGCCAATGATTTTATCGATATATTTCTGATGCTCGTCCGGATTCAGGCCATAGCGATGAATTAAATAGGCACCTGTTTCGCCAAGTGTTGCCTTCACCTGCTGGTAAATATCTTTATCAGCAAGTGTCTGGTCGATGGTTTCTTTGCCTGCCAGGTAACCGAAATACGCAATTACCGCATGTCCTGTGTTAACTGTAAACAGCTTTCTTTCGATAAACGGCGCAAGCTCTGGAACAATCTTCATTCCTTCAATATGAGGAATGTCTTCGGTCGTTTCGACAACCCATTCATGGTACGGTTCCACCAGGACATCAAGTGATCCCTGGTTATTTTGAATAGGAACAATCCGGTCTACAGCGGAGTTTAAGAAGGAGACATTCTCAAGATTAATGCCGCTCTCCAAGTTCTCCAGAATATAGCCCTTTAATAAGTCAGTTGCCGAGATCTGATTTTCACATGCGATGACATAAAGCTTTTCCGTAATACCAGCTTCTGCTCTGGCAGCCAAGCCTTTTGCCATTAACGGCGCAATGCGGGGAAGGATATTTGGCCCTATAGCTGTTGTTAAGAACTCAGCCTGTTTAATGGCCTCAATCACTTCAGCCTCCTGCTTCAGATTGTTCAATCCTGACACATTCGTAATGGTCAAGCTTTCCTGTTCATCTGCAGCCAGAATCACTTTGTATTGTTTTTCTTCGTTTAACTGATTAATAATCTCATCAGCAATATCCACAAATGTCACATGGTAGCCTGACTGTGAAAATAGTGCTCCGATAAATCCTCTTCCAATGTTCCCTGCTCCAAAGTGTACTGCCTGTTTCATCGAATCATTCCTTTACCGGTTTATTTTAAAATGAGACTGGAGGTATTCTGTGAAAATCGCTTCCAGCTTCCTGAAGATCATATCTTCGTTTGCGGAAGAAAATAGTAATATTGCTTCCTCTGTCTCAATGATATTCGTGCTGATTAAGCTTAAGATTTCCTGCTCTCTTCTGCTTAGTTCGTCTGGCGCGAGCATGAGCAGCAGGTTTTTCATGACCACTTCTTTTCCGTCCATTCCCTTTACGAGACAAGGCTCTGGCAGATGGGCGATTTGGAAAATAAGTGTTCGGACGTTTGGGTTGCGCGCATGAAAGAGAGCCATATTCGTTTCAGGAATTCCAAGACCGCCTTTTTGTTCCCGACCCCTTAAGGATTGCAGAACATCTTCCGGATTTATCAGCAGATGATCTCCTTCTGCATTCTTCACCATTTTTGCGAGAATCTGCTCCTGGCTTGCTTTCCCATCCATTCGGTAAAACCGGAAGTTCTGAATAAGAGACTGAATGCTCTCGTGAATATCTCTCATCTCCTCAAGCATAGAGTCTAAAGAGACGTTGCTCTGCTCTGTCTGCTGGTGCCTATCCTCCGCCACTTCCTGATACTGTTTTCCTTTAGTGAGCCTTTCAATATTGTTCTTCAGGTAGTTTTTTATCGTGAGAATATTTTCTTCACTTAAAAGCGGGTTCACCAATATATACTCGGCATGTATAAAAGGAAGCCTGACAGTAGAAAGGATTAAATCATATTCCTTCATATTCGCACCCTCCGACATTTCCTTAATCGATTTGATTTCAATGAGATCAATCTCAGCCACTTCTTTTTTCAGCCTGCTTTTCAGCATCTTGGATGTGCCGATGCCTGTCGGGCAAATGAGAAGCGCCTTTATAGAAAGGTTCTCTTCCTGCATGACAAGTGCCGAACCGAAATGAAGGACGATAAACGCAATTTCGTCATCGGAAAATTGATCAATATCAGTGAACACCTCTTCAAGACTGTTTTTCACAGCCATGAACAGAACCGGATATTTACGCTTGATTTCCTCTTTAAGCGGGTTGTAGGACTCCATATTCTGTTTAATCCGATATAAAGATGGCTCCATATGGGCGAGCAGTCCCTGAAATAAGGAATAATCCTTGTTCAAATCCACATGCAGCTGCTCAGACACAGATTTAATCACGTTCCTGATCATTTGGGCGAGTACAATGCTGTCATACGGAAAAGCCTCCGTACCGCTCCATTTGGTGCCTTTAAGTATACGCGACAGGTAAAGGATATCCCCTTCGGAAAAATCACAGGCAAATGTTTGTCCGAGCCTGTTTGTGATTTCCTGAATCAATCCGTATTCAACCGTAACCTCTGTGTCCAGAAGCTCCGTCCGTTCAACAGGAAAACCGCTGAGTGCCCTTTTCACTGTTATGCAGGTATGCAGCACAATCTCCAGGTAGCCGCTATCCGCAAACCGGGCAGGTGCACCAGTAAATACAGATTGAAGGATGCTGTTCACATGGCGAAGGCCTCCAGCGTCAAAGTAGTGAAGAATCCTCTCTTCCCCAAGCTTCCCTTTTTCAAGCAAAAACAATTTCTCGATTAATTCTTCATGAAAGTAGTGAAGGAGAAATTGGGCAAGCACGCGGCGCTTATCTGCTTCCGTTCCATGAAGTTCTACGCCTACTCCCCGCTTTCTCGTCAGTTTCACCCGGAAAAGGGACAGCCATTCGGCCAGTTCGTCCAGATATGCTGTCAAGGTTGCCGTGCTGATGCCAAGATAGCCGGCAAGTACCTGGGTTTTGTAGACATCTTCTGCAAGAATGGCCAAAAGAAGGCGCAGCTTTTTTTCCTGTGGAGGCTCATCGATTGGTTCACTATTGGTCAAATGCTGGATCAGCCTGAAAATCTGCTCGTTTTTCCCTTCAATGACAAGTCCCTGATTCATATTCCGGGTTAAGGTCAGTCCGAACTCATTGACAATTTTCTCAACTGCCTTTAAGTCCCTCTGAATCGTTCTTGCACTGACATTCAAGGAAGAAGCAATCGACAATGCCGTATGTTTCCCCGATGTTTTAATAATCAATTCAATAATGGCTTTTTCCCTCGATGTAATATACATGAGATCAGCTCATTTCTAAAATTAGTGACGATAAACGAGGAAAAGAAAAGCGCATAAGGACGCTTTTCTATTCCTAAGGTTTATTTCTTGCCGATAATATCCATGATGGTCTCAACAGATTCGGCTGAAGCCAGCTTCTCGATATTATCCATATCCGAACATGTTACCGCTATGCCTGATAAGATTTCAAGATGTGTGCCGTCTTTTCCTGCAATTCCGAAGATCAGACGAACCTTTTGGCCATCAAAATCAACGCCATTTGGTACCTGGATAACCGTAAAGCCTGATTTAATAACTGCCTTTTTCGCCTCTTCCGTTCCATGAGGGATCGCTACATCATTCCCCATATAGGTGGAAGTGATATTATCACGTTCAATCATCGCTTCAATATAGCTTTCTTCCACATATCCGGAATCCACAAGCACTCTTCCGGCAAATCGGATGGCTTCATCCTTATCCGCAAACTCTTTGTTCAGGAATATATTTTCCGGACGCAATAAATCGTCTTCATGCGCCATTTCCTCATCCGTTGCATCAGGAACATTTTCCTCTGCATCTTCAACGATTTCGTGCAGCTCCGAGTTAGCCGGGAACTGCAGTGCATCGATCAGTTTGTCATACTCCGGGCTTGATAGGAAGTTATCAACTGATACATGAAATGCATTCGGCACTTTCTGACGTGCCCTTGGTGTCAATTCATCCTGTGTAATGACGATTTGGGCATCTCCAGGAAGATTAGAGATCGCTGTATTTGTAACAGCTATGTCCATGCCTGCTTCCTTCACCTTTTTGCGCAGCAGGGATGCACCCATGGCACTTGAGCCCATGCCCGCATCACAGGCAAAATAGATTTTTGATACGTTATCAGGCATTGCAGCATTTCCGCCTTCAAATACATTTGAAACAGAGCTTTTCTTGCCTTTCATTTCCTGCATCTTTTTCGACGCTTCTTCAATGTCATCTTCACCCTGCTTGCCTGTTTTCATAATAAAGGCAGACACGAAGAATGATACAGCAGCAGCCACAAGCACAGCTGCGAAGTTCGCAATATATGCACTTGCATGATGAGGTGTAACTGCAGTAATGGCAATGATGCTTCCCGGTGATGAAGGAGCGAACAATCCGCCGCCTAATAGAACCAGTGTGAACACACCGCTCATTCCTCCAAGAATTACCGCAATCATCAGCATAGGACGCATTAAAATGTACGGGAAGTAAATTTCATGGATCCCGCCGAAGAAGTGAATAATTCCGGCACCTGGAGCAGATTTTTTAGCATTGCCTTTTCCAAAGAACATATAAGCAAGTAAAACTCCAAGACCGGGTCCAGGGTTTGCTTCTAGCAGGAACAGGATGGACTGACCTGTTGATTTAACCTGTTCCACACCGATTGGCGACAGAACACCATGGTTAATGGCATTGTTCAGAAATAACACTTTCGCCGGTTCAATTAGAATGCTTGTCAGCGGCAGAAGTCCTGTGCCAATCAGCCAATCAACACCAGCTACAAGCCAGCTAGTGAATTCATCCACTGCAGGCCCTATTCCGAGGAACGCAAGGATGGCCAGAACAGCACCAAGAATTCCTGCTGAGAAGTTGTTCACGAGCATTTCAAAGCCTGCACGCACTCGGCCTTCAATCATTTGGTCAAATTTCTTAATAACATAGCCGCCCAGAGGACCAATCACCATGGCGCCCAAGAACATTGGGATTCCTGCCCCGGCAATAACCCCCATTGTCGCGATGGCACCAACAACGGCTCCTCGCTGATCATGAACAAGCTTACCTCCGGTGTAACCGATTAACAATGGAAGCAAGTATGTCACCATTGGATCTACCATATTGGCAAGGCTTTCATTTGGAATGAAGCCAGTAGGTATAAATAAAGCTGTAATCAGACCCCATGCTATAAAAGCAGAGATATTCGGCATAACCATGGAGCTCAGAAAATTACCGAACTTCTGTACAGCAACTTTTAGATTAGATTGAGCCATATACACTCATCCTTTCAAATAAGTACTTTATTACTAATGGTAAAGTACATAACCGCCCAACTCAACAAAGGAGAAACTCAACTTTGTCGCACGGCACATGACAAAACTATGGTTTCTCCTAATTTTCCTTCTTATTCACTTCAATAACCGAGGTTGCCCCAACCGGTTGTCCCCCTGCCATTAAGGCTCCGTGATTATTAGAATTAAGAGTTACAGTAATTTCATTTCTGCCTTCCTTCAGTTTGCCTAAATGATAGTACTCTCCGTAAAGGCGGCTGATTTTTTTGCCATTTATGTAAATGTGGGCATGTCCCTCGTTATAGCTTGGCTGCATTTCGCCCGCTTTTTCAGGGGCAAAGGCAAAATGATGGAGATCCAGCTTTAATAGCCATGTATCCGGACCATCCGGGGTTACGGTTAAGTTTACCTCAGGAATCTCCATATCTTTTGGAATTTCCACATATCCATGTGACATATGATTCGCTGCACCGGTCTGATTATGAGGATTCTGACTGGTATAAAAATAAAAAAAGCCTAAGAATATAATGATAAAACTGATCAAGCTTCCAGCCTTTTTCATCATGCTTCCTTCTCCATCCTCTTAATCATCATCCCGATTATGACTAGCAATAATCCAATAGCTAAAAAGGCCAGATCATACAGTAAAGGGTTTTCTGCCAATGGCCTGACACGGTGCACCTGGAGGATATGATGGTCCACTATTCCTTCAACAAGGTTGAAGGCTCCTCCCCCTATGAATATACCGCCAGTGAAGATCTTCCAGCTGGTACCCAGTTCGTTTTTGCGGGCATCCTGAAAGATCTTCATCCCGCCCCAAAGCAGCTTCGCCGAAAATAATGCCGTAAATAAGCCATCTGTAAAGATTTCGAGTTTAATATTTGGGCTCAGAATCATATGATGCCATTGCAGCAGCTGATGAAATACGATGCCATCAATTGCCCCCACAAGACCTAACCCAAGGATTAAGCCGGCTATAAATAGGTTTTTATTTTCTTTTTTCATAAAAGCACCCCCCGAGAATATTCATACTTCGATTAGTGCCCAAAACATGGTTAATTTATTCTATTTTTCACAAAAAAAGGAAAAGCCTCATCCGGTCTTTTCCTTTTCATAATTATTGATGATGTTCTTCTTCTGCAGCCATGGCCTCTGCCTTTGTTTTATGAACCGTTCCAAAAGGATGCTGCGGCGGAGCATAGATGGAATATAGCTTGAGAGGCTTATTGCCTGTATTGATGAGGTTGTGATATTTGCCTGCCGGGACGAAAATCGCAAAATCATCCGCTACTTTTTGCTGAAAATCCAGACGGTCAGGACTGTCCCCCATCTGGACCATTCCTTCACCATCTTCTACTCTAAGGAATTGATCCAGCTCTGGGTGTATCTCAAGGCCAATATCCTCGCCGACATTGATGCTCATTAAAGTCAGCTGCAAATGCTGTCCGGTCCAAAGCGCTGTCCGGAAGGTGTTATTTTTCTTCGCTGCTTCCTCAATATCCACAACAAATGGCTGGGGACCAAAATCTGTCACCCGATTATTCAGTGAAACCAATCGAGCGGCATTATCCTGTTCTCCGCTCATAGCCCATAAGAATACATTCTGAACCTGTGGAAGCTGAGTAAGCACGGAACCCCTCTGGTTCTCCTCGTACCCTTTCATTTCGATTTGATACGCTCTCTGCAAACCGTCGCGGTAATGGTCAATGGCTACATAGTCGACCTGATACTCGGGCTTTTTTCCTGTTAAATTGTAATAAAGATTGCAAAAATGGTTCAGATGAACTTTCTTTCCTTCTATAACCTGAATAATATTCTGTTTGTGCTCTTCATTCGGGGCATGTTCTGCCAGCTGCGTGTACAGTTCAAGTGCAGAAGCTTCCCTTTTGACTCCTTCTAGAACCGTTTCACAAAGCTGCTGAAAATGATCCTGATTGCTTCTTAACATTTCATCAGTATACACGGGTGAATGAGGCTGCGGGTAATAAGGATAGGAAAACGCATAAGGATGATACAATACTTGTCATTCCCTTCATAGAATTATCACCACATCATATGCCTAATAGAATAGAAGGTACGTTGTTTTATTAAGTTGGGCTAATGTATGCAAAAGAACCAGCCTGATTCCAGACTGGTTCTCAATAATCAATTATTTTTTCGGTATCTCACAGCCGTCATCATCACAGATCATCCCGTCGCCGTCATTTAATAGAGTGATCTCGTCCTCTGCAATAATCTTTTGCAGCGCTTGAACGATCATCTCAGTTGGCTGTGCTCCGTTCAGTGCGTACTTCTTATTGATAAGAAAGAACGGCACCCCTGTAATGCGGTACTGCTGAGCCAATTGCTCGTCTGCGCGGACTTCATCTGCAAAATCGCTGCCAGCAAGCACTTGTTCAGCTTCTTCCCGGTTCAGGCCAGCTTCTTCTGCTAACAGGGCTAAAGTCGAAGGATCTCCAATATGTCTGGAATCAGTAAAATAAGCACGCAGCAGCCGCTCTGTCATTTCCTTCATTAATCCTTTTGTTTTGGCAAACATCGTCAGACGATGCGCGTCAAACGTGTTAGTAAGGATGATGGTATCCATGTTGAATTCCAGCCCGGCGTTTTTCGCCATCTGCACCACGTTTTTCGAGTTGGCCTTCGCCTGCTCAATCGTCATCCCATATTTCTTCGCCAATTTTTCATACATGTTATCCTGAATATCCCGCTCTGCCGTCGGATCCAGCTCAAAGCACCTGTAAGTCACTTCGATTGGATGGTTAATCTGTTTAATGGCATCCTCCAGATGCCTTTTGCCAATATAGCAAAACGGTCAAGCGAAGTCAGTCCACATTTCAATATGCATACCTGATTCCTCCCATATAGTTATTTCTTCTTTAGTATAGTTGGGGGGATATTTTTTTACACGGAAAAAGCTCAGAGTTAGGGGGTTGCTGACTATGGATTTTGGCGTTCCCCGTGCGGGCTGATGGCAGGTATGAGCGCGGAAAATGAACGATTCTTTTGGGTGGCTGCCCTTTTCGGCGTTATTCTTTTCGAATAACTACCATTTCGCTTGAGTTGACACCTTTTTGGCGTTATTCCGCTTGATTAATTCCCATTTCGCTCGGGGATCCGTGGTTTTGGGCTTTATTCCACTCAATTAACTACCATTTCACTTGTCTACCCGACGTTTTAGGCGTTATTCCCCTCGATTAACTACCATTTCGCTTAGCGACCCGTCGTTTTCGGCATTATTCCCCTCGATTAACTACCATTTCGTATGGCTACCCGTAGTTTTGGGCGTTTTTCCGCTCAATTAACTACAATTTCGCGAGCCCACACCATTTGGTCCCTATTCCTCTCATATATCTGTACGCCAGGCGGGCTGCCATTCTCCTGCAAGACTCTCATTTATTCGCCAGTTCATCATGGTCTGCCGGATGCGGCGACTCCTCGAACCAGCCATTCTTAATCAGAATCTTTGCACCGTCCTCAGCATAGCTGGCGATTTCTGCTGACAAGCGGATGAAGGTAATCGATATATCTTTTCGTGCACTTGATGCAGCACTTGTTGCATATATCCCTGCACTTAAGGCAATGAGCGAGGTTGTCATAAACATCATCAACTTATCTGAAAAGGGAGGGGTTGTGGAATCTGTTACTTCCATATCCCAGGACATGCTGGCAGGCAAATAGCTTTCCTCGAGCATTTGAGAAAATACCTTTGTATGCTTTGCGGCTATATCCCTTCCCCTTACCATGAACTGGCCAACTTCCTTGGATCGGGCAACCTGGCTAAACCCGATCATGATCGAATTTCCCAATGCATTTCTCTTCAGATTGGAATGTATATTTGTAATTTCAATGACATTTAGCGGCCTTTTATCACCGAACATACCACCCATGAATTTTTTGCTTTCGACAAAGCTAGGGCCTTTCACCGGGATGATATGAGGGGATCTTATATACAGGTGTTTGTCTAACAGCATATTCTTGAGTTTAGTTTCATACTCATTCACTTGTCTTAAGCAATTGTTGAAATATTCAACGACATCTGGCCGAACCGCGAATGTTTTGGCCAATGCATAAAAACTCACTGCAAACATGACATAATTATAAAGGAAATGCAGAGAGAAATTCTCTGAGAACAGTTTTGGGGCAGCAGTATTCACATCCTCTTCAGCCTTGAATCCATATGGAACGAAAATTCCCTCATTTTCAAAAAATCCAGTCAGCTTCTGTAAATGTGCATCTGATATTTGAATACCTTCCTGAAGCATGGACTGTAGTTTCTGGTCTTCAACTGTATATGAAAAATATAAGAAAATACATTTACTCATGCTGCTGTTCAAATATCCCGACCATAACTGCGCTATCTCAGCCGAAGATAATGCAGAGTTCTGATTAGCATTCATCACTACACGTCCCTCCTTTTTCTTATAGCATTTCCAAAAGCAGAAAGAAAAACAATCAGATTTATGAAATGATTAAATATTGCACATTCTAACAAAGGGAGGTGTTTGTTTTGATCGTTTATTACGGTTCCATCAAGAAATTGGATCGCTTTCAAATAGAGCCTGCAGGTCAAACATCAATACAGGAGTTTGATACACTTGGGATCTGGTGTACATCGGATTTGGAGTCTGCCCGGCCATTTGCCACTGGGACAGAATCAGTCTGCGAAAAATCAGATACGGAGTTCTGGGAAGATGGAACACCGAAAGTGGTCCAATACGATAAGGCCATCCGCGGTTTCATTTATAAAGTGTATATGGATGAACCAAGCTTAAAGGAGTATGATTCCTATGAACTTTTCATGAATGAAAGGGATCCTTATTGTGACTACGCAAGCGCAAAAAAAAGACCCCTCAGCTGGAAAGATAAGGCGATCCTTTTGAATAAAGATGAAGCTAATGCTGGTTTCCGCAAAAGTCTTATGAAGCAGGGCTTCGATGGCATCCTCATTCGGGAGATGGCTATTGAAACCGGCCCGGAGGATATGTATTGCATTTTATCAGGTGATATAATGCAAATTGCTGATGTCTTTTCATTTGAGTAGTCTAAATCACTTTCTTCAGCCAGAAAATCACTTGATCAAGCTCTTCTTTTGTCGTATTTCTCCCCAAACTGAATCTAACAGCACCCATTCCTATGTGCTCCGGAATCCCCATTTCCCTCAGAACAGGAGATAATTCCACTTTTCCTGCATGACACGCAGACCCTGTAGAGGCTGCAAGCTGAGGTATGGCGGATAAAATGTCCTGGCCAATTCGGTTAACAAAACTGACATTCAAGGTATTAGGGAGCCGTTTTTCTTCATGTCCATTCAGAACAACTTGATCTCCAAAAGCCTCTTTCAATTCTCCCCAAAAATAATTCGTTAAGTCTGCAAGTCTGCCGTCCGCAGCATGCTCACCAGCTAACTCACATGCTTTGCCAAGCCCGGCTGCAAGTAATGTGTTCTCTGTTCCTGCACGCATTCCGAACTCATGTCCTGCCCCATGGATCAGCGGTTCAAGCTCTGTGCCTTTTCTGATAAATAAAGCCCCAATCCCCTTCGGCGCATACAATTTATGGCCGGCAATGGTGAGCAGATCCACCTTCAGCCGATTGACATCAACAGGCACCTTCCCTAGGGATTGGGAGGCATCGGTATGGAATGTGATCTTATGTTCCCTAGCGATTTCCCCTATTTCTTCTATTGGCTGAAGCGTCCCTACTTCATTGTTTGAATGCATAACAGTGATCAGGATGGTGTCTTCCCGTATGGCCTTTTCGATATCACCGGGAGAAACCATTCCGTACTCATTCACATCTACCATCGTAATCTCAGCACCTAAACGCTCCAGGAATCGTAAAGGTTCGATAACGGCAGGATGCTCTATTTTTGATGTAATAATGTGCTTGCCCCTATTCAGATGCTTGAAAAAATAGCCCTTTAAGGCCAAGTTATTGGCTTCGCTTCCGCCACTGGTAAAAATAATCTCTTCAGGTGAGCATGACAGAAGGTCAGATACCTGTTTTCTCGCACCATTCAATTTATCTTTTACCGGCTGCCCGGCCCAGTGCATCGCAGAAGGATTTCCGTAAAAGTCTGTCAGAAAAGGATTCATATTATCTGCAACCTCTGGTGCCAAAGGTGTACTTGCGTTGTAATCGAGATATACTACTTTATTCATTTCCCTTCCCCCCTTCTTAAAGAATATCAAAAAAAGGGATGCACCCGCACCACTCTCTTAAACATTTAACAATTAATTTACAGACCTTTTATCCTGCTTTAATAAAGAAGGTTTAGAATGAAAATATGCTTAGTTAGCGAAAGGGGGCGGGAGCATGCTTGAAAAACTGTTTAGGTTAGTGGTCCTGACTGTGTTTTGTACGCTTTTCCCGTAATCTTAGAGATTTAGACTCACCCCTCTTCTTTTTCGCTTTCTGTGTCCGAAGGTGCCAGGTTCTGACTCTAACCTCTGCTTTTCCGCTTTTTATGTCAGAAGGTGCACCAGGTTCTGACTCTAACCTCTCCTTTTTCCCTTTTTGTGTCCGAAGGTGCACCAGGTTCTGACTCTAACCTCTGTTTTTTCGCTTTTTGTGTCAGAAGGTGCACCAGGTTCTGACTCTAACCTCTGTTTTTTCGCTTTTTGTGTCAGAAGGTGCACCAGGTTCTGACTCTAACCTCTCCTTTTCCGCTTTTTATGTCAGAAGGTGCACCAGGTTCTGACTCTAACCTCTGCTTTTCCGCTTTTTATGTCAGAAGGTGCACCAGGTTCTGACTCTAACCTCTCCTTTTTCCCTTTTTGTGTCAGAAGGTGCACCAGGTTCTGACTCTAACCTCTGTTTTTTCGCTTTTTGTGTCAGAAGGTGCACCAGGTTCTGACTCTAACCTCTCCTTTTTCCCTTTTTGTGTCAGAAGGTGCATAAGGTTCTGACTCTAACCTCTCCTTTTTCCCTTTTTGTGTCAGAAGGTGCACCAGGTTCTGACTCTAACCTCTGCTTTTCCGCTTTTTATGTCAGAAGGTGCACCAGGTTCTGACTCTAACCTCTGCTTTTCCGCTTTTTATGTCAGAAGGTGAACCAGGTTCTGACTCTATCCACTCCTTTTTCCCTTTTTGTGTCCAAAGTTGCACCAGGTTCTGACTCTAACCTCTGCCTTTTCGCTTTCTATGTCAGAAGGTGCACCAGGTTCTGACTCCAACCTCTCCTTTTTCCCTTTTTGTGTCCGAAGTTGCACCAGGTTCTGACTCTAGCCTCTGTTTTTTCGCTTTTTGTGTCAGAAGGTGCCCGGGTTCCTTTGCTTTTCCGCTTTTTGTGTCAGAAGTTTCCTCAAGCTCCGACTCAACCCTCCGCTTTTTATGTCAAAAGGTGACCCCGCTTTACCAAAAAAAGAGCCCTGCCCAAGGACAAAGCTCTTTTCCCTTAATAATAGTAATAAGGCGGATATGGTGGATATGGAGGGTATGGATAATAGTAAGGGTATCCAAAGCCTGGTCCAGGTGTAAGCAACGCTCCTGTCGCAAGGCCACCTAAAAATCCAAGCCCGAGTCCAAGACCAGGAAACCCTGGCCGGCCGAATCCAAATCCAGGCCTTCTTCCAATTCCAAAGCCGGGACGCACTCGATAGTCAGTAACATACATGCCATTGTGCGGAACATACTCCTGATTCACCGGCATGTACGGATATTGGTAATTCAAACAGAACTCCTCCTCTGTATTTGTCTACAGTAAAGGATATGCGGCAGTTGCCTATAGGGTTTGGGCTGCCCTTAAACCGAAAACAATCTTCAATTAATAGATAAGTAACCACACCTCTATCAGCGTTCTGTCATATCTATAGTTAAATTGATATTAAAAAAGAGGGATTCTATTGACTAGAAGAAAACAAATTCCTTGCCTTTTCCCCGGATACAGATGGTGCGGCCCCGGATGCGCGGGCCGGATGCCCCTATTAATGGTGTGGACTCCTGCCGCAGGGCACACGATCATTGCTGGGCAAGCGGCAGATCAAAATGCGGCTGTGACCGGGAATTTCTGAGATGTCTGAAGCCAAAAACAAACCTGCATGGCGAAGAAGGCACCATTGCAACAATCATCTATATTTACATGAAGATTCAAACTGATTTTACCTGCGGACCGGTTTCGGAGGAGAAATCACTATTAAAAAGCGGCGCTAGTCGCTTTTTTTATTCCAAGCCCTATTGCTTTATAAAATTGCTTGGATTAAACTCAAGATGTTATTGGAATAATACGAATACTAAAAGGAGGAACTATGAAACTAGGAGCATTTTCAGTAAGTTTAAGCGTAAAAGACATTAACAAATCAAAAGAATTTTACGAGACACTTGGTTTTCAGACCCTTGGCGGAAATATTGAGCAAAATTGGCTGATCCTGAAGAATGAAAACTGTGTCATCGGTCTGTTCCAAGGCATGTTTGAGAACAACATCCTGACATTTAACCCTGGCTGGAACCAGAACGCAGAAAATTTAGAGGATTTCACGGATATTCGGGACATACAAAAGTATCTGAAGGAACAAGGAATTCCACTCATGACGGAAGCAGATGAGTCAGGCTCCGGCCCTGCTAGTTTCACCCTCGAGGATCCGGATGGCAACGCCATTCTATTCGACCAGCACCGGTAAGGTCTGCATACATAAAAAACATACTAAGATTAGTAGTGCTGACCAAGGCATTGGTTGGCACTACTATTTTTTTATATAGTAGAAGTGAAGAATAGGTCGTTGCAGTCTTAGGATCTTAGAATCCGTACAAAAAACTGACCTTCTTCACTTACCTTATTCGAATCAGGTTTAAGTATGTTGGATCCTTGAGATCGTGTATAAGAAATGGGAGTCGATAAGAGTAAGTGAGGGAACTTCAAAACTTTTTTGGGGGAAATAACGTGAAACATGTCATCGCATTTGATGTAAGTATGGGAAAAAGCTACATGGTAATTTACAACACACTAAAAAAGTGTATTTATGAAGGAGAAATCAAGCATTCACGGCCTGAATTTGAAAACTTAAAGAAGAGGATCGACAGATTAACAGAAGGTTATGGTGAACAGCCACATATTGTATTTGAATCAACTGGGGTCTATTCCAGGCAATTGGAGCGGTTTATGAATGTAAATGGTTTTTCCTATTGTTCCTTGAATCCCCTGGAAGCTAAGCTCCAGTGCGACTCCTTGAGGATCCACAAAACGGATAAGAGTGATGCCCACCAACTTGCCCTTACCCACTTTTCAACGCAAAGGACTAATCGAAATGGCACAGAAGATCTTTTTCTCCAATTGAAGTCGCTATCCCGATTTTACAGTGAACTTGATGACGAGTTATCCGTAACACGCAACCGCATGCATAAAGTTATTCAGCTAACCTTTCCGGAACTGGAAAAAATCTTTACAACCAAATCAGAGCTATTCCTCAATATTGTTCAATTGTACCCACATCCAGACTTGGTGCTCCAACATTCAAAAACGGTTATAAAGAACAAAATCCGGACAAACACTGATAAGAATATTTCTACCGCAAGGGCTGAAAAAAAAGCTACTCAATTGCTTGAAGCGGCGCATTTATCATTTCCTGCCGTTTCGTCAACCGATGTCCTGTGTAGCCAGCTGATATCTTACGCTAGGCGTTACCAGGAACTCCTATCCATGAAAGAAAGGTGTATCGAGGACATGGCGCAACTAGCAGAAAGCCGGGCTGAATACCATATTCTCCTCAGTTTCCCGGGGATTGGCTCAAACACTGCAGTACGTCTAATGGCAGAAATAGGGGATATTAGACGTTTTGAAAACAATAAGCGACTAAACGCATACGCTGGTATTGATATTCGCCGTTACCAATCAGGTAAGACCTTTTACAAGGACAAGATTAATAAACGTGGCAATAAGCATTTACGTAAGCTCCTTTTTATCATTATCCAGAACATGATTAAACTACGCCGTTTCAGTCAAAACCATATTGTTGATTATTACGATAAATTAAAAACGCAACCCTATAACAAGTGCCATAAGGTTGCATCCATTGCCTGTGTGAATAAGCTTTTGAAGATTATCTTCCACCTTATTACACACAATATGAACTATGACTTCCGGTTAGCCACCCAATCATAGTTTAGTACATAATACCACAAAGGCAGGTCTAGTTAAAAAACGCGAAATCACTAGGCCTATTAGGTATACCTATAAATCTGGCCCCTCTTCAAACACAACGTTGAAGGGGATTCATTTATACAGAAAATAAATTAACGGTTTAAAGGTGCTTGACTAATCGTAAGAAAGACAGCAGTGCAGCCGGCACTGCTGTTTTAACTCAGCCGCTCATTGCCCCGTTTAAAGTTCCCTGTTATCTTCGCCATTATTAATTGCCTGCTCTTCTCGTCTTCAGCATCATTCATTCTTTTTAAAAACTTCGCTGCCTCTTTTCCTTTAAGAATCTTCACTTGCTTGCCTTGATAATCCAAAAACACTGTACTATTTTTATTTACCCGATAACTAAATGGTTCTTCATCCAAGCGGTTCCTTTTATCAATTTGATTCATAATTCCGCCTCCCCTGCTTAAATCAAACTATAATTTAGAATATTCAACAAGAGTATTTTTCAATAAAAGGAATATTCTATAATGTATATATTCCATTGAAGAAGCGGAGATCATGTTTATGAGCATAATTTTAGCCCTGCTGGCCGCATTATTTGCGTCCTTCACCGCCATCCTTGCAAAGATCGGCATTGAAAAAGTTGATTCCAATCTGGCTACCGCAGTACGGACTGTTGTAGTAGTAATCATGGCCTTCCTGATGGTCGTCATTACTGGCGAAACGGAAAGCATCTTGACCATTTCGGTAAAATCGTACATATTTCTCATTCTATCAGGCCTGACAACCGGCCTGTCATGGATCTGTTTTTTTAAAGCCATTCAAATTGGAGATGTATCAAAGGTTGTTCCCATTGATAAGTCCAGCGTCGTCTTAACCATCGTCTTGTCATTTATTATTCTCAGGGAACCCGCCACCCTTTGGGTTGTTTCAGGCGGAATCATTATTTCTGTTGGGACCTTTGTGCTGATCGGCCGAGACAGGAAAAAGAACCGTAAGAAGAAAGTATTTAATACAAAGTCATATATTTTTCTGGCAGTCCTTTCAGCTGTTTTTGCTGCGGCGACCAATATTTTAGCCAAAATCGGAATCGAAGATGTGGACTCTAATGTCGCTACATTTATCCGGACGGTGGTCATCATTCTTTTCGCCTGGGGAATTGTGTTCTTTCAGGGGACCTACAAGGATCTAAAAAAAGTCTCCAGGAAATCTTATCTATTTCTTATCCTTTCCGGTGCCGCAACGGGGCTATCCTGGCTGTGCTATTTCGGTGCCCTCGCCATCGGCAAGGTTAGTGTCGTGAACCCCATTGACAAGTTCAGCATCGTGCTGACAATGATTTTAAGCTTCATTATTTTAAAAGAAAAGCCAACAATGAATATCATAGCGGGTGCCATTTTGATTACAATTGGGACCGCTTTGCTGATTATTTAAACGACAAACACATTAATAACGGCCTGATTGGGGCCGTTTTCTTGATTCGGACTTTGTATCAAAATGGTACCCGCTCATTTTTAGTAAAGAAGCTGAGAATTTCACTATGCGCAAATAAATCGTATAGACGAAAAGGGCTATGTGAAAGTATTTTATCCGAAAGTAAATTTGGACTATTTGCAAGTAAATTATACTGGCACCAGAAAACAGATGATGGGGACCGCTTTGCTGATTATTTAGGCGATAAATACAAAAAAAAGGCCTAATTTGGGCCGTATTTTTGATTTTCAATATAGATTGGACTACGCACAGCTGCTTTTTAAAGCCAAAATAGCATTTATGTGCGGATAGGCCAAGTTTATGTGCGGATAAAATATTTTATGTGCGGATAGCCCTTTTTTATGTGCGGATAAAATTATTTATGTGCGCTAAAAGCATTATCCCCCCTGCCTTACACAACCCTTAACTGTATTTTGCAAAATAGCCGGCCCTAGTGTACCGGAACGTGAATTGGAAAGGCGCAATTGCACAATTGCATCAGGAGAAAACTCAGCTGATATTTCGTCAAACTTGCCAACCCATGGGATGCCGCCAAAGATACTTGGCTGATCTTCTTTAACTGGGTACATTTTGAATCTCCAGCTGATTACACCAGGTATTTGTGCGTACCCTTCGTATTGGTCATAATCGCCAAATTCGGAAGGCTGGGGCACCCAGTCAGCATAGATTCCAATCGCTGTCCGTTCCCTGACAGGACTGTCCGGCTCATCTGTATAGGGCTTCTTCACTTTGGTTATAAGAGCTGTTCCCTGCATATTCGGTATATCTTTTACAGGCTCCAGCAAAATGATGCAGGGATAGGAAAGAGATTCTGCATGTGCTTCAAATAATGGAATTGAAAAAAACACAATCAAAATCATTAGTATCCGTTTCATCTGGTTCCCTCCGTTTCAAAGACTAATTTGCCCTCCATTCCGCTGTAAAATTCGGAGGAACCTTTGACATTTTGAATAGATGAACATATAATGGTCCCTGTATCAAATTATTTTAGGAGGATTATTAAAAAATGACACACGCGATGAGACTTCGATTCCCAACTTTGAACCAGTAATTTAATACGTTCAAAGGCTCTGTTTGTGTGAACAGAGTAAACGGGATTAGTCTGTCCTTTTTTAATAATCTTCATTTCATATGAAATAGCCCCTATCAGTGCTATTTCCTAAATTGCCGTGGCAATTTTATTATGAATGGAAAGGCGGATTTTTCTGCCTTTCTTTTTTTTGTCTATGAGCCTTCCCATAGACAGCAAAAGGAAGGTTTATTTGCTGACGGCTCCTGATCAGCCCCTAACCGAATTAGGATGGGTCCTCTTCCCTTTACTCTGAATCACAGGCAGATGCCTGTGATTTTTTTATTGAAAGGAAGAAGAAAATGGATAGTCACGCTAAATATAAAAATTATGTAAATGCCCTTAGATGCCCGCTATGTGAGGATTCACTGCAGGTTTTCCAATCGAAAAGCCTGCTTTGCCCGAACAGGCATACCTTTGATATTTCACACCATGGCTATGTGAACATGCTCAGCCATTCACCGAAGAGCCGGTACAATAAAGTCTTATTTGAAGCCAGGAAGAAAATCATTATGGAGAGTGAACTGTTTACACTCCTTCATGAGAAAATATCAGCCGTCATTGACTCCTTTTCCGCCAATTTTGATGCCTTATTGCTTGACGCAGGCTGCGGTGAAGGGTCACATCTGGAGAAGGTTTTGGGCAATTCCAGGAACGGAACAGTGACAGGAATTGGCCTGGATATTTCTAAAGCAGGTATCGCCCAGGCTGCAAAAAGGTATAAAAATTCAATTTGGCTTGTCGGGGATCTGGCAAAATCTCCTCTGGCTGATCACTCTGTGAATATGATTTTAAATATCTTTTCTCCTTCTAATTACAAGGAGTTTAAACGGATTTTAGTTCCAGGCGGGCTCATCATTAAGGTGGTTCCGCGTACTGCACATTTAAAAGAGCTTCGGAATGCCATACATGGAGCCAATGAAAATAGCACTTACAGGAATGATGAAACCATCTCACTTTTTAATAAGCACTTTACACTCGCTGACGTTATTACCGTGTCTGATGCAAGAGAGTTGAATGAAAGTGAACGGACACATTTAGTGCTGATGTCTCCCCTTGCCTGGGATGCCAATGAGACAGCTTTGCAGGCATTCGTCACCCAAAGCGGCCAAATCACAATCGACGCGGATATATTAATTGGATTAAACCAAAATGAAACGAGGTTATCGTAATGGAAAATGTCCTTTTTGAATTAAAGAATATAGAAGTTTCCTATTTAGATAGAGTGGTATTAAACATTCCCCGGCTGGCTGTTCATCAGTTTGACCGGATTGGAATTGTCGGCAAAAACGGAGCTGGGAAAAGCACTCTTCTGAAACTAATAGCTGGACAGATAAAGCCGGAAAAAGGACTTGTTAACAGCTTTGCTGATTTTGCCTACTTCGATCAGCTGTCAGCGCCGGAAGCGGGTGAAATAGACTATAAACTGGCGGGGAAGCTAGCGATTCCAGACACGGAAGTTGAAAACTTAAGCGGTGGGGAAAGAACGAGGAGAAAATTGGCGCACATGTTTTCCAGCTATTATGAAGGGTTGTTAATTGATGAGCCAACCACCCACCTCGATAAGGAAGGAATCCAATTCATTATTGATGAGCTGACCTATTATTATGGTGCCCTTGTGCTCGTCAGCCATGACCGGTATGTACTTGACCAGCTCGTTACAAAAATCTGGGAAATTGAAGACGGCTCTGTGACAGAATATACCGGTAACTATACTGATTACATGGAACAAAAAGAGCTGAAGCGAAAACAGCAGCTCCAACAGCATGAAAAATATGTGAAAGAGAAATCCCGCTTATTAAAAGCGGCAGATGAAAAAATGAAAAAGGCGGAGAAAATTACTCAAGCCAACGGCCATATCTCCAAAAAGGAAACAAAGGCCAAAGCCAATAAAATGTTTATGACAAAATCCAAGGATACAAGCCAAAAAGCGGTCCAGCGCGCCGCCAAAGCCATTGAACAGCGGGTACAGATGCTCGAGAATGTGGATGCGCCAAAGGAAGAAATGACGATTCGTTTCCACCAGCATCCTGCACTGGAAATGCACAATAAATTTCCCATCATGGGCGACCGGGTAACATTAAAAGCCGGAGGAAGAACACTTCTGGACGAAGCGAGCTTCCAATTCCCCCTTGGCAAAACCATAGCCATTACTGGAAAAAACGGATCAGGAAAAACAACACTGCTCAACTATATCCTGAACCGCGGCGAAAGAATAACCCTCTCTCCTAAAGCGGTAATTGGCGCCTATGAACAGATGGATTACCAATTCGATAAAAGCAAAACGGTGCTGGATTATATGAAAGATAAAAGCGATTATGATGATAGTAAAATTCGTTCGGTGCTGCACTCCATGAGTTTTACAGGAAATGACCTGAAAAAGGATGTGCGCAGTTTGAGCGGCGGAGAAGCGATCCGTCTCGTGCTATGCCAGCTTTTCCTGGGCAGATACAATGTACTGATATTAGATGAACCCACAAATTTTCTGGATATTTATTGCATCGAAGCGCTTGAACGATTTTTAAAAGCCTATAAAGGAACCGTCCTGCTTGTTTCACATGATACGGTATTTATTCAACGGGCAGCTGATTGCGTGTATGTGATAGAAGATCAGATGCTGGTTCTTAAAAAGAACTAAAAAATGGACCCGGCTGCTATTGCAGCAGGGTCCATTTTTTGTGGATTTTATTTCAAATCAAACTCCTTAAACCAAAACTTTAAGGCCTCCATTGGTTCATCTCTCGTATGAACATGATAGATTTTTGCTTCGGTTGGTTTTATGTTCTCCGTGAGTGCAAACGAAAAACTAAACTCCCTGGATGTCTCTATATCAAAAATTTGAGGATCTAATTCTGAAGGATGCTTATTTTTTATTCATTCTTGAACCGAATCTTCAAAGTAACGGCTACCCATTTTTTCATAATCCTTCGATCTATTTCGCTTAACATCCGTGGAAATCTATAAGCATCTAATGGTTTCTTCCAAACGCCTGTCACTGTATATGATTGATTTTCCTATTGGACAGTAAAATTCAATGAATCAGGTGCAGTATGATACCAAGAGTTACAAAACACTTATCCAACAAAAAGGAATATTGCTAATACAGGCAGTATAAAGAGCAGTGACACTATTCTGCTCGTCTTCCATAACCTGATTCCTAAAAATAATTAAACCAAAAAGGACGATAATTGCAAGGATAATAGACATTTAGTTCTCCATTTTCAATTATTCATTCTAATCCAGCTGACGGCAATAAAATAACCAATCATGGGTGAGATTCCATACCCCATGATTGGCATTGGAAAATGACCAAATAGAGTTACAATCATAGTAATTAAGAAATAAACCCCTAAAGATAACGATATAATATTACTTCTGCCGTAATAAAAGAATGGACTTAATAATAACAGCAGCGACAAAATACCTAAAATCAGCCAGACAATACCAAGATCTGCAACCAAAAAGATAATATCTTCTACATAAGGAACTGGTGCTAAATCATCGATAAAAATCCATGAAAGGATAACTGTGACAGCGCAAAGCATAGAGTTAACAACTTTAACTTCCAATTACCAATCTTCTTCCACAAAATAAGAGAAGCTGCACAAGCAAATGAAGTTAATTGACCTGCATCTGGATGGAATAGCAGGATTAATAAGGTTAAAAAATACAGTGCGATTCCGTAGCTAGCAGGATTGTTTAGTTTCCATAGCTGAATAATAATAATTGGCAAAATAATGCTTGCTGCATATATGTTAACCGGTCCTAAAGTTATCCAGCGATGAACACCGCCTGAACCATCAAACAGAAATGGAAGAACTAATAAGGCTACTGCAATGCAGGTTAGAAGAAGATCGCCTTTAATTAATCTTTTTTCCTTATTAGGAACTAAACAATAAGAACACAAAACAGCTCCCACAAACCAGATTAAGATGTTTTGAAGCGATATTCCGGGACTCAGACCATTTGCAGCCATTGCACAAGTTCCTATTAAGATAGCAGGAATCATTAGTAAATAAGAAATAGAATTTTTTAAAGTATTCATGTTAAAATCCCCTTTTGTTATCCTCGAAAATTTTAACATATTAGTCATCAGCTTATTTAATTTACTTAAATAAAAATGAATTATTTAGCTACTGCAGCAACCGCTTCTAACTCAACCAATTGGCCGCTATATCCCAAAACGGTAACACCGGACAATGTGCTCGGAACATCATGGGAACCGAATTCCTCTCTGACTGCCTGCCATGCAGCCACCAAATCTGCCTGATCAGCGGATGCAACAAGAACTCTTGTATAAGCCACATCCTTTAATTCAGCACCACATTCCTGTAAGGCTGCTTTCAGGTTTTCAACACAAAGCTTAGCCTGTTCTTCAATCCTGATTCCCTCAGGCACTCTCCCCTCTTGATCAAGAGGACAGGCACCCGCCATAAAATAAAGGTCCATTCCAGAAGGGACATGGGAGGCGTAAGCATAGTCAACAGCAGGTAAAACCTTAGAATGTATGAGTGAGATTTTCTTCATTTCTTAAATTCCTTTCCTTTAGCATTTTACTAATGTAATTCTAGCTATATATAAGATTTCCTTTTTCAGGTAAACTATTTTTAATAACCATCATAAAAGGCGGGTGGCATAATGCGGAGTTTAAGATTAGTAAGTATAATCGTAATTGCCTCTGTCAGCTTACTGTTTGGCTGTTCAGATAAATCGGTGGATCAAGGGGAATTCCCGCCAGAGAAGAAGGCAACTGCTGTAGTGAATGGAACAGAATATCGAATGGAAAAAGGAAACTTTCAGTGGGTCAGAAAAAAAGGCCTTGAAACGGAATCAATCCAAACTGATCATGCATCCCCGAATCAGATGGCAGTACAGCTTAAACCTATTCTTGTAAAACCGGACCAGAAAGTCAAAGTGAAAATTGAAGATGATCCAGTAATAAAGGTGTATTTATGGAATGAAACGGGAATAGAAAGTGAAATCAAGCTGGAGGATAATCAAATTAACATGCCTGCAGATAAAGGAAAATATATTTATGAAGTTTTAGCAGAATGGCAAAACGGTGAAATCTCTTTTACATTTGTGGCGGAAGTTCAGTAATAACAGGGAAACCAGGACATGGTTTCCCTTGATCCAGCTTACTGCTTAATAATTTTTCTCTCCTTCAATACTTCTAAAGCAATATTCCTGGCCTCAGTGCCTGTTCCATCAATATTCACAGCAAACACCCATGTGCCCTTCTCCGTTTCAACAAAACCAACATACCAGCCAAGTCCCATATCAGAGAGTCTTGTCCCTGTTTTCCCATGTAAAATGAAGTGATCCTGTTCATCCTGAATCATTATTCGTTTGACTGTTTTTTGGTTCTGTTTTGAGAATGGCAAGTCCTCTTCTACTAACTTTTCGATAAAAGCTGCTTGTTCTGCTGCAGATATTCTCAGACTGCTATTCAGCCAGAATCTATCAATTCCGCCAGATATGTCTTGGTTCCCATACCTTATTTTGGCTACGTAATTCTTCATTTTCTTTTCACCAATTGTCCTTGCCAGGTCCTGATAAAACCAGATAGCCGATTCCCTCATGGCAGAAGCAAGTGAGTGATCCCGGTTCCAGCTTTCGAATTCCCTTTCCACTCCATCCCACCGTTTCACTTCGTATTCATCTCTGACAGCAGCTGTTCCCAGCCCAACTAGAGCATTGGCGACTTTAAAGGTCGATTCTGGCGTCAGTCTCTCTTTGCTCCGCTCCTTGTTATAAACATACACCTTGTCATTATTAAGGTTTTTTAGGACCATCGTGCCCTCTTTACCAGCAAAAGCCTCTTCAATGCGCAGCTCTTTCGTATTTTCTTTTCCGCCTAATACATCAGCACCTGTTCCTGTCAGTAGCAATAATAAGGCAAGTACGGCTATTCCGGCTCTCCTCATCATTTTCATCTTTTCTTCCTCCTTTATAAAATAGGATTTCCGTCATGATGTCAGCCCTTTATTTGTCCCTTATACTATAAACAGCATGATGGATATAGAAAAGAAGCGTTTTGG
Source organism: Cytobacillus sp. FSL R5-0377 (assembly GCF_038004385.1). Taxonomy (NCBI): domain Bacteria; kingdom Bacillati; phylum Bacillota; class Bacilli; order Caryophanales; family Bacillaceae; genus Cytobacillus; species Cytobacillus sp. FSL R5-0377. The sequence continues at coordinate 4,775,969 of NZ_JBBORA010000001.1, read as the reverse complement.
CCGTCTGTACCCATACAAATCTTCAGCAAGGTGTGAATTCATGAGCACTAAATATGATGAAATCATAGGAGAAATCCAATCCAGACTGGATGATGAACAGTTGAAGTCCGGAGAAAAGCTCCCTTCCGTCCGCAGGGTTGCCAAAGAATTCAGCTGCAGCATCAATACTGTACTAAGAGCATACAGTGAATTGGAAAAGGCACATCTGATTTACTCTGTGCCCAAAAGCGGCTATTTTGCAGTAGGGACAGATAAACCCAAAAAACAAACTCAACTGAAAATAGACTTTGTTTCAGCAGGACCGGATAAAAGCAGGATGCCCTACCGTGATTATCAGCATTGCATGAATCAGGCAATTGAACTTTATAAGGAAGATATGTTTCAGTATTCCCATCCCCTCGGCTTGGCGAGTCTTCGGCATCAGCTTTCAACTCAGCTTCAGGACCTGCAGGTTTTCGCCCCGCCTGAAAGAATTGCCGTTGTATCAGGTTCCCAGCAGGCTTTGGATCTCTTAAGCTCACTGCCTTTTCCCAATCATAAAAAAGAGATTTGCGTCGAACAGCCTACCCATTTCAGTTTCATAGATTCTATTACCTCTCGCGGCTTGAAGCCTATCGGCATTGAGAGAAACCAGAAAGGAATAGATCTTAATTACTTAGAAAAGGTATTCAGAGAACGAAGCATCAAGTTTTTCTACACAGTTTCCAGATTTCAGAACCCGACAGGCTGCAGCTATTCCAACAAGGAAAAAAGCACATGGTCGAGCTCGCTCAGAAATATGATATCTATATTGTGGAGGATGACTATATGGGAGATCTTGATACTAGGAAAAAGGCAGATCCCATGTTTGCCTATGACCATTCCGGAAGAGTCATTTACACAAAAAGCTTTTCAAAGGTTTTGCTGCCTGGGCTGCGATTGGGATTGGCTGTTCTTCCGGAAGAGCTAATAAAAAGTTTCACACAGGCTAAATTTGCAGCGGACGTCCATACACCAGTCCTCACGCAAGGGGCTCTTGAAATCTATTTAAGCAGCGGTATGTTTAAAGCTCATATTGAAAAACTAAGGCGGCAATACAAAAAGAAAGGCACCATCCTCAAAAAGGCATACCTGAAGTATTTGCCTTCCGATGCTGATTTTACTGGAGGGGATTCCGGGTTTTATTCGACCGTAGAGCTTCCTCGCAGAATGAAAGCTAAGCGTCTTGTGGAATATCTCGAAAAGAAAAATGTACTGGTTCAGGATGCATCAGGAATGTACCTTCCTGAATATAGGGAGGAAAATCGTATTCGGTTAAGCGTGTCACAGGTGGATGACAGGAAAATAGATGTTGGGGTGAGAAAGATTGGAGAAGGGATTCGAAAGCTAATCCATTCTTAAGATGGCGAATAGCCATAAAGAAAAGAAAGCTCAGCAGAACTGAGCTTTCCAAGCTTTCATTGTTTTACAGCAACTCGATTAATAAAACTTCCAGCAGTCTTCCTCTTCCCTCTGACCCAAGCAAACACAATTGCCGCAATAAGTGTAAACCCTAAGTACCCCATTAGCGGATAAACCGTTCCAACCAAATTGATGAAGCCCATGAAACTGGCGCCAAAAGCGGCAGCACCGAATAATACAACAAAGACATTGAATTTAGGATTCTCTCTTTTCACAACCCTTGCCGTAAAAGCATACAGCATACCAACAGCAGTATTGTAGATCATGCCGAGCAGGACTGCGAACATTAACATTCCAAATGCAGGCGAGATTTCATTGGCGAGTGCGAGTATCGGCATTGGAGATCCTTCCACCACATCCATTTTTACGAGCATGGCTAGATTAATCAGTAAAATCAGGATACCCAGTCCCACACCTCCCAGAATGCCGCCCATCCCTGCCTGTTTTTCATCCTTTGTAGTGCCGCCCATGACAGCAAGCATCGCTGCACCTGCTGCAATATTGTAAGAAACATATAGTAATCCGCCCATAAACCAATTGGACGCAGCTGGCGTCCCGCTTTCCGCCAAGTTCTGAATTTCCGAGAAATCCAGCCCCATCGTGCTTAGAGCATAGCCGATAATGATGACCACCATAAGCAGGAGAAATGGAGTGACCAGGCTGATTATTGAAATGACTTTTTGGATATTGAGACAAACGGTCAGGATCGTTAACACTGCCATAATGATGTTCCCGGCCATGCTCGGGATGCCGAACTGCTCTTCGAAGATAGATCCAGATCCGGCAAGCATAACGACAGCCACTCCAAAAAGGAAAAATGTAATGATAAAGTCCACAGCCACCCCAAGATATTTTCCGCAAATATGGTAAATCACATCTTTATGCGAATCTGTCTGCAGCCGGCTTCCAAGCTGCGTTAAATTCATGCCAAGAAAAGCAAAGAAAATAGTCGCCAGCACGCCTCCGGCTAACCCCATCCAGCCAAAGCCGGTAAAAAACTGCAAAATCTCCTGCCCGGAAGCAAAACCCGCTCCGACAATGACTCCAATAAAGGCCCCGGCAATCTGAAAGCTCTTTTTCATACTGAATCCCCCTTCTGATATTTGAATTTTTTGACAACTTTATTTAAAAGAGAAAGAGAGAATCCTCTCTCTTTGAAGGCCATTGGAGCCTTGATCGTTTGATTTGAGTGGCACTATTCTGTTGAGTGCCAATTCGTGCTCAGTGATTCGGTATGAGCGGTATTATTCCACCTGTTATGGGCCGCTCGCGTTTGATTTTTTCGCTTGAGAGGCTGTATTCCTACCGATTAGTTCCTCTCAGTCTTACTTTTGCCACCCGAGCGGCACTATCCCCGCCGTTGAGGGCAACTAGCGCTTATCTACTAACCTTCTCCACCTCAAATCTCTTCTCAAAAACAGTAAACTCCCTAATCGTTTCATAATTCGGCTCATATCCAAGCCCCGATTTTTCCGGAACCTTAATCATTCCATCTTCAACGGTTACTTCGGGTTCAATCAGATCCTTTTCCCAATAGCGGGATGATGCGGCTGTGTCCCCTGGCATAATAAAGTTTGATAGAGTAGTTAACGCAATATTGTGTGCCCTCCCGATGCCGGCTTCCAGCATGCCGCCGCACCATACCGGGATGCCGCGTTCCTGGCAGAGGTCATGAATTTTCTTGGATTCTGTCAAGCCGCCGACCCGGCCGATTTTGATATTAATAATTTTGCAGCTTCCCAGCTCAAGCGCCTTGCGCGCATCCTCACAGGAATGGATGCTTTCATCAAGGCAGACAGGTGTTTTCAGTTCCTTCTGAAGGACAGCATGGTCAATAATATCATCAGATGCCAGCGGCTGCTCGATCATCATGAGATCGAATTCATCCAGCTGTTTTAGCAGTTCAATATCGTCAAGAGTGTAGGCCGAGTTTGCATCTGCCATAAGCGCTATATCCGGGAAATGCTTTCTCACTTCCCTCATGACATCCACGTCCCAGCCCGGCTTAATTTTCACTTTGATGCGCTTATAGCCTTCCTCTGCATATTCACCAATGAGGTTCAGCAGGTCTTCCACAGAATCCTGAATCCCGATGCTGATGCCAACTTCAATTTCATTCACTTTACCGCCAAGCGCCTTTGCAAGCGGAATTCCTTTTTGCTTGGAATACAGGTCCCAAACCGCCCCTTCAAAAGCCGATTTCGCCATATTGTTTTTCCGTATATAGGACAAGCTTTCGGACACTTCATCCGGATGCTGTATTTCTTTGTTTAATAGACTCGGAATAATAAAGTCTTCGAGCATATGCCAGTTCGTTTTCAGCGTCTCTTCGTTATACCATGGGGAATGAAAGGCAACGGATTCCCCCCAGCCGCTCACACCGTTCTCATCCTTCGCTTCCAATAGAAGAAACTCTTTATCCTGAAATGTCCCAAAGCTTGTTGTAAATGGTGCCTTCATTCTCATTTTCATATGCCGCAAAACAACTTCTGTCACCTTCATCTATATTCCCGCCTTTTCACGTTAGTTGAGTTTAAGCTGATCCTTCTGAACCAAAACATAGTAATGCACAAGGCCTTCCTGACCTTTTTGAAAATCTGCCATGGCGTACCCATTTGAAAATAACTTTTGAAAAATGGCTCTGGTTTTGAAGCGCCAATCCATCGCGAGTTCAAAATTTTGATTTTTAATAGCTTGAAAGTTTGCCGGGATCGGAACAATCACAGTTCTCTCAGCATCTTCCCACTCCGGATTTAATAAAACAGGAAAGTCGTCCTCCGATATTCCCCAAACGTAAGGATTGCATGCGTCTGCTGTCTCAATAACCAATGGCTCCTTAACATGTGAACTGGTAATCCACCATTCCACCTTTAAACGGTCAGTGGGCAGTCCATGATTCAAATTATCATCCATATCTCCGTAGCAATTTTCCACATATGTGGAGCAAACTGCATTCAGCTTGTTAAGATTCAAGTAAGCATTGCGGCTCTCAAGCGGATCAAACGTCCAGGTAATCAGGTCATAACCCATCTCAGCGGCCAGTTCCTTTTGCTTCTGCTTTAATAACGCTCCAAGTCCCTTATCCTGGTGATGGGGGTGAATGCCGAGCATATGAGAGCATAAATACCCTTTTCCCTGATGGAAGCCGGGAAATCCGTAGCTGAATCCCACAAGTTCATCTTCTATAAAAGCCCCGAGAAGCAGGCCGCCGTTCTGGGCAGCTGTGATGGTTTGATGAACCGGCAGGGGAGCCATGTTCCAGATGATTTCCTCGAGCTTCTGTATAAGATTCATATCGGATGCTGACTTTAATATCCGCAAATCCATTGTCACAGCAGCCATCCTTACTCCTCCTTTTCTAAAGTAACCATGACCGCCCTGGCCAGTATTTCAACTCCTGAATAGATGGCTTCGCGGTTGAACGTCATGTCAGGATGATGAAGCCCCGGCTGCAAATCACAGCCCAATCCGAGCATTGTGGCCTTAATATTCGGCTTCTTCAAGGTATAAAAATGGAAGTCTTCCCCGCCTGATGTCACGATTGGCTCCCGCAATTGGCCGGCTCCGAGTACATCGATGATGGCCTTTTCCATAAAAAACTGCGCTTCTTCATCTACTTGGGCAGCTGCCACATTCGCTTTCGTCTCCACCGTAATCCTGACTCCGTAGAGCTTGGATAAATACTCTGTGATCGTTTCAATTTTTTCGGACAGTGCGTTAATTACTTCATTTGTTTGTGCTCTCAGGTCTAAACTGAAGGAAGCTTTTCCAGGTATGATATTGCCTGAATCGCTGCCTGCATGGAACTTGGTCATCTTAGCGGTATAAGGGACCATTGGATCCAAATGAATGTTTTTGATTTCATGTATAAAAGAAGCGCCAATTTCAATGGCATTCTGGCCCAGATGAGGACGCGCCCCATGTGCGTCTTCCCCGATAATTTCCCCGGTCAGAAATCGGGCAGCACCATGGAAAATGGCTGCTGAAGCTTCTCCATCCCTTATCTCCTGAATGGGCCTCAGATGGACGCCGTAGAGGTAATCCACTTCATCCAGCACGCCTTGCTCAATCATTTTCAGAGCGCCAGTTCCCTTTTCTTCAGCCGGCTGAAAGATGAATTTCAATTTGCCTTTTCTAGGGTAGCCAGCCTTTTGAAGCAGCAGCATCGCCCCGACTCCCATTGTCATATGGGCATCATGGCCGCATGAGTGATTCGCCTGAAGCTTGCCGTTCACTTCCTGCCAAAGTGCGTCCATATCCGCTCTAAGCGCGACACACGGACTCCCATCCCCTATTTCAACAACTAAACCGGGGCAATCCCCAAACAGCTGAACGTGAAACCCCCGGCATTCCAGGAATTTCTGAAGGTACTCGGTAGTCTTATATTCCTTCCAGCTTACCTCCGGTTTATCATGCAAATGCGCAAATACCTTCTCTAACGTTGCTTTCAGCTCGTCTATTAAATTCTTCAATCCAATTTCCCTCCTGGCTGAATAAAAAAATGTTCACTTTCCAGCTTTTCATATTGTTCTTTCCTTGTTTGAAATCGTTCCTGATCGTGTATGGACACGCCCGCAATCACCGCATTCAGAAAGGAAAAAAGTGCGGGTGCTGCATCAATCGTCGATTTTTCGGATGAATGGATTTGAAAGAGCAAATCAGCATGCTCCTTAATGGGCGCGATCGGTGAATCGGTGATGCCCATCACAAAGGCTCCCTGCTTTTTCGCCAATTCCGCCATTTTGATCGTATCCTTCATATACCGGTCGAATGAAATGGCAATGAACGTAGAATTTCTATCCATTTCGGTAACCGTGAGCAGCAGATCATCCGTATCCGGCCGGATCAGCTTCGCATTTCCCCTGACCACACCAAGGGTAAAAGAAAGCCAGCTCGCTGCCGAGAATGATGACCTCAGCCCTGTCACATATATTTTTTTCGATTCGATCAGCCGTGCAACCAGGCTATCGAAATCCTCCTGACTTATATTCTGAATCGTTTCCCTGATATGGAGACAATCCTTCTCCATCACACTTGCCAGAAACTCCGGCTTTTCAGCCAATTCCACCTTGCTCGTAAAATATTGGTCCAGTGTGCTGTTTGCCTTCAGTAACTGTTCCCTTACCATCTTCTGCAGCTCAGAATAGCCGGAGAGCTGGATGGAATAACAAAAACGGATGACTGTCGTTTCACTGACCCCGATCCTTTTTCCAATCTCACCCGCTGACTTCACGGCGAAATCCTTCGGGTGATCCAGCAAATATTTAGCGGCTTTCTGCTGGCCTTTGGAGAGATTATGAAACTCTTTTTCTATTGTCTCTTTTAATATCATTTAAGATCACCTTATGAGTTTGAAGTTTGCGCTGTATTCTCGTAATTTATGAAGTCTGGGCTTCGTTTTAACTAAATTATCATATATTCATCCAGAAAACAATAATTATTCTGAAAATTTAACGAATAAAAGTGACACCCTTTTCGGATGCCACTTACTCCTATCATCTACAGGACTATTCTATAATCCCAGATTGAACAGCATGCACGTCTGCTTCAATCTTAATTTCCATTTGACTATACTGCTCTTTCCATTGTTGCCTATTAAAATCTGAGCGCTGCCTAGCCTTTTCGCCGATGCGAAGGGGATCTGTGTTCAATTCCTGAAACCTCTTGACCATTTTTTCGGCTCTCTCCGTTATTTCCTTTTCGACTGCTTTTTCAATTCTCTCAATCGTTTTCTTGTCTGTAAGATCTAAATCAACCCCTTCCATCGCTCTGCCGTTTACTTTCACTTTAAAAGTGGCTGTATATTTCCCATTCTTCTTGTCCACCATTATTTTTGATTTTGATGACAGGGTTTCGAGACTTACATCTTCTCCGCCGCTAAGTTCCACTTCAAATTGTCCCCGCCGGAATTTTTCATATAGTATCTTAAAGATATAGGCGTCACCAAAGCTGATTGTATCAACAAGCTTATCATCTTTAAAAATTGCCAGTCCGCTTACTTTTAAATGTTTACCCTTTTTTTCGATTAAAGGTAAAAAGGGATCTGCATCTTTGCTATAAAAGTGAACAAGAAATCGGTGCAAATTCACATTAGGAATAGTCTGTTCCAGATTCTGTTCTACCACATCGATTAAATATTGTGATACAGAATCACTTTGCGAGTAAGTTGAATCAATGATGTCTTTCGCCTTCTCCTTCGATACAACCAGCAGCAATTTCCGGCCAATACTGGGGTTTCTCTGCAGATTATCTATTTGATTTTCAATTCCATGCTCTGCGAGTTCCTGATTGAAAATGACCAGTCCAACCCTGCCAACAACTATAGGCCTTGCAGCTTCAGCCTGAATCTTCTGCCTGATCCGTTTACTGGTCTTCCCAGTTGCAGAAAATACCTCATTTACAGGCATCGACTGTTCACCTGGGGGTATATTGGAGGAGCCTGCAGTTCCCTCAAATTCCTCACTATTGACATAGTCATAGCCAAATGTCTGCACTAATTGGATATCCTCCAAAATCTTTGGACTTGGAGTACAGCCTGCCAGGAGGATTGGAATCAAGCTGCAGCAGCATAAACAGTATTTAACATTCATACTTTTTTCACCTTCATGATGATAAATTGTAAAACCAGCAAGACTGGCAAGTAAAAATAGATGGTATATAACCCGATTTGGGAGACAACTTTCTGCAGCAAATCAATTTGCTGTCTATCCGTTAAAAGAATACTGATGAAAAAAAGCAATAGGCAAAAAACTCTCAAGGCACTTCTCTGAGAGACAGGAAACAGACGGTTCATTCCCCTGCTTGCACACCAGAGGCCGATGCAAATATTCGGAAGAATGGTAAAGAACCATACGGAAATTCCTATGTATTCGAACCTTTCCACAATGATTAAGTCCACAATTTTCCATAGTGTAAGTGTAGCCCAAATGGTGCCTTTTAACTGTTCCAGGTTGAAGTAGACAAATGTAACTAAAGCAGTGAGCAGGTACATAAATATGCTGAACAGCACCCCGAAATAAGCCCACTTTTCCGATTTCGGCCCATCTTTTATAAAAGGATAAAACATAAAAAGCGTCTCGAATCCGAGAAAATTAAGGGTCATATCTTTTGAAGCTTTAAATAATTCTGCGGGTGTAGCATTCAGGATTGGCAATAGATTTCCATAATCAGCATATTGTAAGGGATAAATCTTCACCAGCAATAGCGGCAAGCCGTATAAAACACCTAAATAGCTTACCCCTGTTATGACCCGAAAACCTCCCGTGACATAGGAATAGGCTAAAAAAGTGATGATCAGTACGAATATCCATTCAGAGACTTCAGGAAAAACCCAAACCTGGAGCACTTCCACATATGATCTAAGTACAACCAATGCAAAAGCAAATAAGTATAACGAGAATAGTAAACTGAAAAATCCGCCAATCCATTTCCCCATAATTTCAGCGTGGATGGCTACAATGTCGTTGTTCCCCTTATTCAAGATTCGATAGGAAACCCATACCAATCCGATAATGCTGGCGCCGGATGTTAAGATCGCAATCCAGGCACTGTAGCCGGCCGACTGGACAATTGTCCTTTCGAAGCCCAGGATCCCTACACCTATCTGCATCGAATGGATTAAATAAAATACAAAATAGGGAGATACCTTTTTATCCTCTTTAGGCAATGGAAACATCGGCTAGCCTCCTTATCGAATAATTAATACTCCCATTAATCTTCTATATCTCTTCTCGATTTCTCGTGCTTTTTAGACTGAAAGCGAGTTCTTACAGGTGATCTCACCTGCATTGGCCGCTTCGTTTGCATGAAAAACGGGAGGCGGAAGAGGGAATCTCTTAAGTCATTCAGCCGTAAAGGATAGACAGGTGCCAAATAGGGGCGACCAAGGGACGTCATTTTAAGCAAATGGCTCAAAATGTATGAAAAGCAAAAGGTTACTCCCAGAAGCCCCCAAAACTGGGCAGTGATTAAAAAAGGAAAGCGGATTAAGCGGATTGTATTGCCCATTTGATAAACAGGTGTAGTAAATGATGCCAGGGCCGCAAGAGCCACGATGATCAGCAGCACATTACTGGTCAGCCCGGCCTGTACAGCCGCAGTCCCGATTACAATACCGCCTACGATACCAATCGTCTGGCCAATTTTGGTCGGAAGCCTTGCCCCAGCCTCACGCAATAGTTCTATGGTCAATTCCAGAATAATCGCTTCCAGTATAGGCGGGAACGGAATCCCGCTCCTTGAAGCAATAAGCGGATTAAGCAGGTTTTCCGGAATCATTTCGTAATGATAGGTTAGCACCGCGACATAAAGAGAAGTCGACAATACGGAAAAGAATACGGCAAACAAGCGGACAAGCCGAAAAATGGAGGCTATATGCCATGATAAAAAGTAATCTTCAAAAGCTGAAAAAAACTCTACGAGAGTTGTAGGGCCGGTGAGGGCATGAGGTGAGCCATCTACAATGATCGTAATTTTCCCTTCCGAGAGCACACTCGCCACCCTATCAGGCCTTTCCGTGTCAATTAAATGAGGAAATGGCGAATTATGGTTATCAGAAATGATCTGGTTAATAAAAGAGCTGTCCACGATCTGATCAAATTGAATCTCATTCAGCCTCTGCAAAATGGTATTCACGTTTTCTTTGTCTGAAATTCCTTCAATATAAAGAACAGCCACCCTTGTTTTCGTCAGACTGCCTATCTTTACTTCTTCCACGATAAGATCTGGAATAGGCAGCCTCTTCCTGACCAGATTGATGTTAGCATCAATCGATTCGACAAAAGCCTCCTTGGGCCCCACCACACTGTACTCGACTTCCGGCATACTGACGGGTCTCTTCTCACGCGTTACAGCTGAAATGACCAGAGCCTCCTGCAGTGACCCTTTGACTTCTATGACAACACAGCCTGTCAGCAGCTTATCCCTTATTTCATGAACATTATCGATAATTTCAGTATTATCTATGGGAATAGCCTGCTGGAGATCAAAAAGGGTTTTGCTCTCACTTTCATTGATATAGGGCAAGACATATTGATGCAAGATGTTGACGTCTACAATAGTCTGGTAATAATGGATATAAAATGGGCTGGATTCCGAAAATCTGTAGGAAACAAAATCAGCAGATTCTTTACAGCGATGAAGGAGTTCATCAATCCTTAATTCATGCTCAATATTTCCGGTTTTCTTTTGATTATTGTCCCTATTAAACCTTTTTAATTTCGATTTAAAAAAACCCACCGTACACTCCTCCAAAACTTAACAAATCATCGTTTTAGTATGTGCTGACAGGTTTTTATTATTCTTTTTCAATTTGGATGCTCAAGTTTTATTTTTAGAGTGTAAGTAATCCATTTTACCATTTAAGAAACCATTGACCTTTTCACTTTCTGCTGCGAATTGTTTATGTGCTCACACTCCTATGAGGTGAATGCTTCACAAGTAAAGCCATAAATTCTTCAGCAGTTGAGCTAGCTCCTCTCTCCGACCAATTACAATTCATAAACCTGCTTTTGCTTAGGAAGCAGTGACTTTACAATCTATCTTTTGATCATTTCCCTAAGATGTGAATCCATATCTTTCATCTTGCCTCTTGCCAAGGGAGAATCCTCACTTGCTCTTCAATGTTATATCTCTTCCTAAATTGTTTTGCACGTTGCCGCGAGTATTAAAAAAAACGCAATCCCTATATGGATTGCGTTCCTACCTAACAGATCCTTACTCTATATCCCGCCGATTAAATCCAATTAATCCCGCGATCGCCAATCCCCCGGCAATTAAACACAATAGAAGCAGCGGGATAACTGAAAATTCCTCTATCGGTGTTTGCGGCACATGGCCAAAAGGAGAAATACTGCCCACCCAGTCAGAGAATTGGAATAAGCCGCCTAAATACAGGACAACAAAAGAATATAAGACATAAAGCCAAATGAAGCCTGTGAACCTTGGCAGGAAGCCAATTAAGAATACGGCCAGACTGATCATGACCAGCATGGCTGGATAATAGGACAAGGCTGCCTCAAAGATCATACCGAAGGATAACCCGCCTTCAACCACAGCATCCCCGGCAGACCATAGCCCGAGTGCAGCCAGCGAAATCATGAGTAATCCATTTAAGACAGAAATGACGAAATAACTGCCTAACAGCCTGCTCCGTGAGACCGCTCTGCTCAAAAGATGAACCACTCGTTCCTTCTTCTCTTCACCTCGAAGTTTATTCATGGCCATCACTGGGGGAACCGTTGCCAGCAGTGAAATAACAATCATCAGCATGGGGATGAATTGTTCCACTAATGTCAGCCCTTCTGTTGGCTTTAGGAGCTGTTTCATGGCATCATTATCTGCGAAAAATGATTCCAGATCCCCTAATACAGAACCGTAGGAAGCCCCCAGCACGAACATGCCAATTGCCCATGATATAATTCCGGTCCGCTGCAATCTCAGCGCAAGGCCGATTGGACTCTGCAAAATGCGTGATGCATATTTTTTTCCGGGCCTTGATGGCAAAAATCCGCGGTCCAGATCCCTGATAGCGTTCAAGTAGTTCGCAGCAGCAAATAGAATCATGGCTGCAGCAATCATTAGAATAATAGGCCACCAATTATTAGAATCATAGACTTCAGCTTTGGTTACCCAAGCGAGCGGAGAAAGCCAGGACAAGGATTCATTGCTGATGTCTGTAATGGCTCTAAAAAGATAAGATAATAGAAGAATGCTGATTGAATATCCGATCGTTCCCCGTGAACTATCTGATGCTTGAGCCAATACGGCTGTTACACCTGCGAAAAATAAACCAGTCGCCCCTAGTGCTGCGCCATAAAGCAATGATCCTTCAAGATCCATGCTTTCAATTCCAAGGGCATAAAGGCCGAATCCATTAATCAGAGCCAGCCCGATGCAGGCTGCCGAAACAACAAGAAGTGAAGCATTTAAATAGGATAGGCGCCCTACTGGCAGAGAACGCAGCATTTCCAGGCGCCCCTCCTCTTCATCTGCCCGCGTATGCCGAGTTACCAGCATGATGCTCATTAAACCTGTCACAACAGCTGTCATAAGAAGCATTTGATGGGCTGTCATGACCCCAATGGTATAGTTGCTTAAATCCGCGGGACCAGTCATGGCCGTCATCGCCGGGTTGGCCATCGTCTGTGCCATACCATCCCTTTCCTGCTGGGAACTATATAGTCCTTCAAGAGCTGCTGGAACCATTATAGTAAAAAAAGTAAGTGCCAGTACCCAAATCGGAATCCGCAGCCGGTCCAAACGGAAAATAAATTTTGAAAGGAAAGCGGTCTTGGCCAAGTGGTTGCCTGCCATCAGCGCACACCTCCCGTATCCTTCTCCCCTTCATAATGGCGCATAAATAAGTCCTCTAAGGTTGGCGGAGCACTTTCCAGCCTGATGATGCCAAATGGGGAGATATGCTTGATTACATCATCCATTTCTGTCGTATCGACCTGGAATGTCACCCCATGCTCGCTTTCTTCAATGTCATGGATGCCTTTTAGTTCATGTAAACCTGTAATCGGCAGCTTCGTATCAACAAGCATTTGAGTCCGGGTTAAATGGCGAAGTTCACTTAATGTCCCAGACTCAATAATCCTCCCTTGACGGATAATGCTGACCCGGTCGCACAGCTTTTCTACCTCTGATAAAATGTGGCTGGACAAAAGAACGCTCTTTCCTTGTCTTTTCACTTCCATTACACATTCCTGAAAAACCTTTTCCATCAGGGGATCCAGCCCTGATGTCGGCTCATCCAGAATGAACAGGTCAGCATCAGAGGAGAAGGCTGCAATCAGAGCCACCTTTTGCCTGTTTCCCTTGGAATAGGTTCTGCACTTCTTGGATGGATCCAAATCAAATTTAGCAATTAACTCCTCCCGTTTCGCCTTATTCGCCCTGCCATTTAACTTAATAAATAAATCAATGACCTCTCCCCCTGTTAAGTTCGGCCATAAGTTCACGTCCCCAGGCACATAGGCAACCCTTTTATGGATATCAACGGCATCCTGCCAGGCATCCATATCAAAAAGCTTCACTTCTCCATCTGTTGCCTTTAAGATTCCTAATAACACGCGGATGGTGGTGGACTTTCCTGCCCCATTTGGGCCGATAAACCCCAGTACCTCACCTGCATTTAACTCTAGATTTACCCCATTCAATGCCGTAAATTTGCCGAATTTCTTTGTCAGGCCGGTTACTTTTAAAAGTCTCATGCTCATTCCTCCCCGTTTTTATAAAAACAGCGCTTAAGTATCTCCTTATAGCTGTCCCATTCGTTAAGAAGCTCGACACCGACATCCTCAAATGACTTGACCTTTGCGATTTGCATTTCCCCAAAGCCGGACATGGTCCAATTCAGGATGTTCATCGCTTTTTCAGGTTCGATCCCGTCCTGAAGCTTTGACCAGTCGATATTTTCATAAATTCTTTGCCAGCCGTCTTTTTGGATGCTGGAAATCATTTGGCTTATTTCGGACCTTACTTCCGGAGACTCTTCAGCGACCAGCGATTTTAAGAAATCAAATACAATCGGATATTTCCTTTGGATCTTAAATTTAATGGATCCAATTTGGCTGATTCTCTCAAAAATGTCTCGTTCATTCAGGTCTATTTCTTCATAAATTTGTTCAATCGTATTCACTGCCTGCTGAATCAAAAAGAAATACAAATCCTTTTTATTAGTGAAATAGTTAAACAATGAGCCTTTGCTTATTTGGGCATCCTTTACGATTTCATTTGTAGATGCTTTCTCGAACCCGCTTTTCACAAACTCCTTCATGGACGCATTGATGATCCGTTCCTGTTTTTCGGGTTTCAAGCTGTAAAAAGTAGTATTAATTATATTGCACCCCTTTCAGAAAGATGACCAAAGTGGTCAATATCATGATATAAAAAATGACCACTTTGGTCAATCTTAAATTAACAAATTTTATCAACTTATTATTTTTAGTTTTATTCATATTTACACGGGGATACAGTTAATAATAGGAGGTGAAAAAAGTGACAATCATTTATTACAAAGCGATGGAGGCTTTCAAAAAGGATGCTGAAAATCAGAAAAAAGAACAACAGCAGCAAGAACTTCTTAATGCTAAAAAGAAGTAAGATCCCCTGCATCTCTTCATCCTTTTTGGATGATTTTTTTTGCCCATATACTAAATGGTTTCTCTAATGATTTCCAAAAGCCTCTTATGTTCTGCATCTGATACATTTTCCCATAACCTTGCAGCCGCTATAATAGGCATCCACTGAAAGACTTCGTTTCTTGATATACCGGTAAGACTGCAATAAATATGAACATACCTTTCTGCCAGCTTGACGGAGGCTTCCGATATCAATAGATAAGTACGGATGACATCCGCACGGACATCGCCAGAGCTCGAATCAACCCAATCAATAACAGTGACAGTACTTTCACCTATAATGATATTAAAAGGATGAAAATCTCCATGGCATAATCCTGGTTGAAACATGATTGAATCCAGTTTTTTCAGCAGATTTCTTTTCTGAGCCTGATTCAATGTTTCTGCTATTTGAATCTGTTTATGCAGTTTGTCAGTCATAGACCCTATTACAGATGGATCAGCCGGCATAGCATGGATTTTAGCTGCATTTGTGCACATTCAGTTAAATAAAGGTCTGCTGATTCCATATTATTCAGTATGAGTTCACCTGCTGTTTTCCCTCTTACATACTCCATTATTATGGCCTGTCTGCCCTCAATTTTGGTTACGTTAAACACCTTGGGAACAGGAAGCCCGGATGAAAACGCATATTCCTGCTTGTTTGCTTCGTGTATATGTTCTAAAGGAGGTAAATGCTCTTTAAATACTTTCATAACCTTATCCTCAACTTGATAGATTTCAGCTGTATTTCCAACTGCGATTGGTTTGCCCAAGTTCACCTGTTTTCTCCCCTTGTTTAATAGTCTGTTAAGATGATTCGATCTCACTTGATCTGAATCCTCCCTGCAAAGAGATGCATGCGCTGAAACTTGACTACCCGAAAAACTTCCTGATATCCTAAGTCCGTTGTAAATGTCCTGTATTTTGGAGGGTTATTTTGAAAAACATTTCTGGAAACATCTATTTTTATATCATTTTGGCCATATGTATAGCAGCCTCGGTGCTGTTTGTACAAAATAATGATTCTTTTTATGAACGCACGATCGCGAAAGTGAAGGAAGTTCAGGTTGTTCAGTCTGAAAAAACAACAGATATTTATGATAACGAGGACCGTCTATATGAACAGCGGATCACGGCAGAAATTACAAATGGAAAGGCAAAAGGACAGGAGATTCTCTTAACCAATCAGTATTCAAAATCCAAAGCTTATGACTATGAAATTCAGTCAGGGCAAAAATTATTTGTGTCTATTAAAGATGAGGGTGCTGACCATTTAAGCGGAGATATGCTTGATCTGAAACGAGACCATTACATACTGTTGACAGGATGGATCTTTATTCTGATCCTGCTATTTGTCGGGAAAAAGCAAGGTCTTTTTTCGATCATCAGCCTAATCATTAATGCCGTGCTGCTTTCCTATGCGCTGGATGTCTATCTGAAGAATCCGGAAATAAGCCTGCTGCTGATAGGCAGTGCGGCTGTGATCCTATTTACCGTCACCTCCCTTCTGCTTGCAAATGGATTTAACGAAAAAACCTATGCAGCCATTATCGCAACACTTGCAGCAACATTCTTGTCGTTATTGATTACCTATCTGGTCATCTGGCTAACTGGCGGGAAGGGGCTAAGATACGAAGAGCTTCAGTTTATCACAAGGCCCTACCAAATGGTTTTCTTAGCCGGGTTGTTTATCGGTTCGCTGGGAGCGGTTATGGATGTGGCCATTACGATGTCATCTTCACTGTTCAGCTTATATGAAAAAAACAACAGCATTCCCGTGCAGGCCCTTAAACGTTCTGGAATGGAAGTGGGCAAAGATATTATGGGCACCATGACGAACATTCTGTTTTTCGCCTATATCAGCGGCTCCCTTCCTATGCTTATTCTTTATATTAAAAATGATTCGCCCCTCGGGTTCAGTCTATCGATGAATCTTTCACTGGAATTAGCACGGGCACTGGCCGGAGGAATTGGCATTGTCATGACCATTCCGATTGGCTTGTATACGGCCATTTATTTTATTACTAGAAAGAGGGCACAAATATGAATACAATACTGGTGCTGGCTGCGATCTTATTTATTCTGATGACCCTTATCGGCGGCCAAAAAGGAGCCCGGTCCTTTTTGGCGATTTTCCTTAACTTCGGGGTGATCATTTTCGTCCTTTTCTTCATGAATGATCCAAACATCAATCCGATCGCCGTTACTTTAATAGCCTGTGCCTTCATTAGCTGTGTCAATTTATTTTTTATTAATGAAGTAAACATCAAGACAATAACTGCATTTCTCTCTTCCATCATCACGACGGTCGTTCTCATTGCATTCATTGTCATCATGGCAGAAAAGGCGATGATTCAGGGATTTGGCGAAGAGGAAATCGAAGAGTTAAGCATTTTTTCCCTTTATATCGGAGTTGATTTTGTGAAGGTGGCTGCGTCGGTCATCATTATGAGTACAATTGGCGCCATTACGGATGCAGCTATGGCCATTTCTTCCCCCATGAGGGAAATACATTATCACCACCCGGATATTAGCAGAAAAGACTTATTCCAAGCAGGCATCGGAATCGGCAAGGATATACTCGGAACAAGCACCAACACGTTATTTTTTGCCTTTTTCGGCGGATATTTGGCACTGCTGATCTGGTTTAAAGACTTATCCTATACACCAGGTGAAATTATCAATTCTAAGATTTTCAGCGGCGAGATGATCACCATTTTCTGTGCCGGGATTGGTGTTACCATGGTGATTCCAATTACTTCCTGGATTACCGCCATGTATTTAGTGAAAAGAGGAAATTCTGCTGAATAGCATGAAATGTTGGGGTGCGGGGCCATTAATACAAGGATGAATTGCCTATTTCTTACAGATAATGGTATTTGATAAGGAATATCGTCCATACTAGGAAAGAGTAAAATGAGGTGAACCTATGCACTGCATCCTTGTATTATTGGTTGTCATTCTTTCTTATATAAAAGGCGACTGGAAAAATTGGGAGAGATATTATCCGACCATGCTATATATTTCCGTGGCCTCTTTCATATACGAATTTATTTCCCACAGCCATTTTCATTTATGGGAGCTTGAAGAAGGGATATTGGATCTGATGGGCACCCACCTGGTGCATAATATCGTGATTAATCCGCTAATCGGCTTTGTGTTTTTATCAAATTATCCTAATAAACGGAAAAGTAAAATCTGGTATTATGCACGGTGGATGGTTTTATTTTGGGCGGCTGAATGGCTGGCGTCCCGCTTTCACTTCATCAGCTACCATAATGGGTGGAATATCTGGTGGTCTTTCCAATTTGTCGCCATTATGTTTCCGATGATCCGATTACACTATCTCCACAAATTAAGGGCACTGATTCTTTCTGTTCCGATTGCTGCCTTTTATTTGTTCATGTTTGATTTTCTATAGAGTACATGCGGTTTGAGCTTGATTAGCTTAATTAGAAGTTATTTACCTGCCGTTTTCCCCTTAACCTGCTTAAGGGTCGCCACGATCAAGAAGCTGACTATCACGAGCAAAAGCCAGGAGCTCACCTTTCCCAGATGAACAAGACTCCATGCATCCGCCTGATTGGGGTATTCCCAGGCACTAAAGAATGTCGCTATATTTTCCGCTATCCATATGAAAAATCCGATAAGCACAAAAGATAGAGCAAGCGGCATTCTGTATTGACTTCCGCCTACCTCGTAGCTGACCCAGGATTTCCAAAAAACAATCAGGACCATTCCGGATAGCCACCAGCGGATATCGATCCAATAATGGTGGGTGAAAAAATTCAAATAAATCGCAGCGGCAAGAGGCACTACTGCCAAAAATGGCGGCCAATTGACCAGATCAACCTTCAGCCTCCTCCACGCCTGGCACAGATAACTCGCTACACTCGCATACATGAATCCGCTGTACAAAGGAACTCCAAACACTTTGGAATACCCCTCCTCCGGATAAGCCCATGAGCCCATATGCACCTTAAATAATTCCAGTGCAAGGCCAATAATGTGGAACAGCGTGATAACCTTTAATTCATCCTTTGTTTCAAGCCCCGATTTTACCATCGCCCACTGCATCAGCAGACAGATGATCAAAAGCCAGTCATACCGCGGTAAAATAGGCATCGGCAGAAATTTCGTTAAAGCTAAAGAAGCAAAAATGACAACAGGAAACAAGCAGGACAATGCCTGCTCCCAGCCGAAACGAAAGAGCTGCTTTAAGAGTCTCACCGGCTGAGCTTCCATTTTACGAATAGTTAAATGCATGTTACTCACTCCTTTTACCCAGTCCCACGCCTTTTAAGACAATCCGCCATACCATTTAATCGTCACTGCGGTATTCCAGGATATCGCCAGGCTGGCAGTCCAGTGCTTTGCAAATGGCCTCCAAAGTGGAAAATCTGATCGCCTTCGCCTTTCCATTTTTCAAGATAGAAAGATTGGCCATGGTGATTCCTACATTTTCTGAAAGTTCCGTTACACTCATTTTCCTTTTTGCCAGCATCACATCTAAATTAATTATGATTGTCATGTTCTCACCTCAGACCGTTAAATCATTTTCTGATTTGATATCTATTGCCTCTTTCAGGAGTTTCTGCAGAACAGCTGCAAAAACGGCAATCACCATTGAAGCAAAAGGAACAACCAATCCGACGAAGATGACCCCTGGGGCGTCGTCTAGTTCTGCAAAAATATAGAAGAGCGGCAGCACCAGTACATGCAAACAGGCAATCATGATGGCACAATATTTAATTTTCTTTAATGCGGCGACAGATAAATCAGAGAAAGCTTTATTTTTATCAATGTAGCGCAAAAGCTTGAAAGCCTGGTAAAGCGCATAATAAAAAGGGATCGTCGACCCATAGAACACGATGTAAACCCAATATTGAAAAAATGCAAACTCCGGCAGCATTTTCCCTGCCTCTTTTCCCAGTTCTGGCACCAGAAAAATACACAGTAAGAGAATCGGAACTCCTAATAGAATAACGGCTATTTTTAAAAACAGCGTTGTAACCTTTTCCATATAAAACACCTCATTTCTTATTTTCAATTTGATTTTAAACTATAATTTATCGTTTTTCAATAAATTTTTAACGTTTCTTATTATTATTTTGTTGATAAATAAAAAACATCACCCTTTTAGGATGATTTTTTATTATTTAAACACATAAAAACCCAATTCAAAAGTTTGAATTGGGTTTTACTTATATGGAGTACCTGGAGCATAGTAATACGGCGGCACCTTCAGCCATCCCCGCTTTTTCATCAGTGTTTTTAATGTGCCGCCAAATACCGTCCATTCTAAAAAAAATTCAGTCCACATATTGCCTACATCATTTCGGACAGAGTCTGATTGTCCTTTGGCACACGCTGTGGAACACGTCACCAATTTAAATGCGACGCCATTAGTAATTTCATCATCCGTAAGCTTTACTCCTAATGGAACCTCATTTGGAGAAGTATGCGGTTTTGCCGATGCTGTATCTGGCAAGGGAATTCCTTCTTTTCTCATAAAGGCACTTATTTTTTTGACCTGGGACTCACATATTTTTACTACATCGTTAAGCATTTCTATCACTTCATCATCTGTCGTCGTATTAAATCCAATTTCTTCGTACCGTAAAAATTCTTCCACTAAGGTTAAATACGACCATATATCCCCAACTTCTAATACATGCAAGGGAGATTTAGGTTCGTTTGTATTATCCAGGGCAACTCTGAGCATATTAAAAATTGCTTCTAAAGGATTTGCCATTTTCTTTACCTCCTATCCTGTATAGGTTGTGTATAGGATTAGAAAAAATTCATAACTTCCGTTAGATTCAAGCAAAGCCTTTGGAAAAGAAGAATCTTATAGTGAGGGAGATTAGTCATGGGGTTTGAAAAAGGACTGGACCAATCTGAACAGGCATATGAACAATACTCAAAAATAAGCTCCTACTTCGCGAATATCGTGAAGGACGAATTTCTCTTTACATGGCAATGGTGGCTCGGACTTGCTTTGTTTATCGTTCCCTGGCTGATTTGGTTCAAATATCGAAAGAAAGACAGCACCGGACGTCTTCTCCTGGCTGGATTGTTGATCATCATCCTATCCCTGACCATAGACCTGGCAGCACTATCATTAGGGTTATGGACCTACCCGATGACCATTATTCCCCTGGCACCTTTTCTATTTTTGCCGTATCACTTTTCATTGGCCCCGGTAGGTGTAATGGCGGCCCTGCAGATAAAGCCGCAAATGAATACATTCTTAAAAGGGATCATCTTCTCTGCCATGGGGGCTTTCGGAGGAATGAATTTATTTAATGCCCTTGATTTTTATAATCCCAAAAGCTGGTCCACTTTATATGACTTTTTCATCTTCCTCACATTATATTACTGCGGGTACTGGATAACGAGAATCGAGGATTTTCAAGAGCTGAAATAAGAAGCTGAAAAAGACTTTCCTTCAGATCAGAAAGTCTTTTTTTTATTGATATTCTGCGGTACAGCATCCGTTGTGACTGCAGGCCCCCCTGCCAATTTCCCGAATGAAGCAAGGCTTGAGGCAATCAGAAATTGTGCACCATAGTAAGTAGTCATGATCAGCACATCTGAATAAACAATATCTGTGACAAACATATTCCAAGAGAGGATGGAATCAGAAATTACAAACAATAAGCTTCCCGCAATAGCCTGCCTGTTTCCAGTTAGGATAGCTGATAAAGCCATTATGGAAATAACGAGCATATAAGCAATCACCGGACCAACTAATGCATGTTCCCCTTTCTCATTTAAAGAAGCTAAAAGCCCGCTGCCAATGATCAAAGAATACAAACCGATAGGTATAATGGCTGCAAGACGCCGCTTTGTCGTCTGAGCCAATTTCAAAAACCCAGATAAATAAAAAAGATGGCCAACCAGAAAGGCCCCAAGTCCGGCAGTAAATGTGACGGCAATGACCCCATCCCCGAGCATGCAGAAAAATAAGCCCGTCATCACTAAACGCATGGCAGGCGTTGGGCTGTGCGGGAGATGACGGAATGCATAAATAATGATGAGTGCCATAGGAATCAGCTTAAAGGTAATTTTGACTGCCAATGGCTCATGAGGAACGATGAAAATATATAAGAATGCCATCAGTCCAATTAAGAAAGGAATAAGCAATTTTTTCAATGATATCCATCTCCCTGTGTTTGTATGGAACCCGCGCATTAGAAAAGCGCAATTGGAATGCTCTTATTTTATTCGATAAAGAATTAAGGAGTCCTTCTCTCCAGCACACTATGTTTGACATTGATCAAAGATAAAAAATCTTTCTTTTCTCGAAATACTTATAAAAAACACTCATATTAAAGTAAATAATTAGGAAATATAGACATAACATGCAGTTAAAAGGGGTTCATTTGCCATGGAGGAAAACAGGATAAAAGATTTCGATCATATAGTCCAAATGGGTAAAAAGGGACAAGAAGCTCTAAATGATTACTGGGTGGAACACAGCATTTACACTTCTTTTGAATACTGGTTTATGATTATGCTATTTTTAGTCCCTCTCATAGTGTTATATTTCAAAATTGATAAAAGTAAACTGTTTTTCATGGGATTCTATGGTTATAGCATTCATATGCTTTTTGGCTATATAGACTTGTTCAATAAAAATTACGGGCTGCTGAATTATCCATTTCCTATGATTCCAATGGTTCCAGGTTTATCCCTTGACTCAAGTTTTGTTCCTGTCACGTTTATGCTGGTTTACCAATGGACATTGAAGCATAAAAAAAATTACTATGTTTATACTGGGCTGACCTCTGCTGTTTTAGCCTTTGCTTTTAAGCCCCTTCTTATCGGTCTCGGTCTTTTCAAGCTATATAGGAGCACGAATTATTTATATCTTTTTGTATGTTACCTCGTCGTAATTATATTAGCTAAGGTGATTATGAACGTTTTTTTATGGACAGAGCGTAAATTTAATCACCATGATCATGCAAATTAAGCATGAAGGATTACCATAAAAAAAGCTGCCGTAAATGGGCAGCATTTTTTTATGTATATAATCAGGCGGCTTATTAGCCTTCCAGCTCAGGTAAGTTTTGATTTCCTTTCAATCGATCCACAATTTTTATAAATCCAACAAACCCTCTAATAGTGAACAAGGTGAAATTCACACTGCCAAAGGTGTGGAAAATAGACCATTTTTTCCACTTGAACAGTCTGGTGTTTTTCTCCATGTACCATTGGGCAATGCTCATTGGAACACTGAAAATTAAGCTTTTGAGCAGGATATTTCTTAACTTGTCATGGTAAGAGATCTTAACCCAAATCACACTTAAAAGCGGGAAAAATAAAATATCATAAACCAGGTTAGTCTTGAAAATCTTTGGAAAAGGACGGACCGGATATTCAACCCTTTTCGTTCCAACAACATAGGCATCAACCAAAGTGGCCAAAACACCTTTCGAGAAGAATACAAGTAAAGTCTCCCTCATTTTCTTCCCTTTAAACATAAAAGGAACTGACACAATGCATAATCCAAGAAGCAGGTTTAATAATTTTTTCTCCATTAAGATCAGCCTTTCCTATTGCAGATATTAATAAATTCACCCATTATGAATTCATTTATTCCTGGACCTGGTATTTGTGTCTGTTTGTAAGCAAATATTGCTCCTGATTGATTTTTTCATGGGAGTGGTCAGGGTTCGGACTCTAACTAGGGTTATTCCGCCTTTTGTGTCAGAAGGTAGACCTGGTTCCGACTCTAGCTACTGGTTTCTCGCTTTTTGTGTCAGAAGGTAGACCAGGTTCCGACTCTAACTGACGGTTTCTCGCTTTTTGTGTCAGAAGTTGGACCAGGTTCCGACTCTAACTAGTGGTGTCTCACTTTTCGTGTCAGAAGTTGAACCAAGTTCGGACTCGAGCTGCCGGTTTCGCGCTTGTTGTGTCAGAAGGTTGCTCTGCTTCTGACTCTTACCCGCGATTTTCCCCCTTTTGTGTCAGAAGGTAGGCAAGGTTCCGACTCTAACTGCTGGTTTCTCGCTTGTTGTGTCAGAAGTTGGACCAGGTTCCGACTCTAACTACTGGTTTCTCGCTTTTTATGTCAGAAGTTGGACCAGGTTCCGACTCTAACTGCTGGTTTCTCGCTTTTTGTGTCAGAAGTTGAACCAGGTTCCGACTCTAACTGCTGGTTTCTCGCTTGTTGTGTCAGAAATTGGACCAGGTTCCGACTCTAGCTAGTGGTGTCTCACTTTTCGTGTCAGAAGTTGAACCAAGTTCGGACTCGAGCTGCCGATTTCTCGCTTTTTGTGTCAGAAGGTAGACCTGGTTCCGACTCTAACTGACGGTTTCTCGCTTTTTGTGTCAGAAGGTTGCTTTGGTTCTGACTCTTACTCACGGGTTTCCCCTTTTTGTGTCAGTAGTTAGGCCAGGTGCCGACTCTAACTGCTGGTTTCTCGCTTTTTATGTCAGAAGTTGGACCAGGTTCCGACTCTAACTGCTGGTTTCTCGCTTTTTATGTCAGAAGTTGGACCAGGTTCCGACTCTAACTACTGGTTTCTCGCTTTTTGTGTCAGAAGTTGGACCAGGTTCCGACTCTAGCTAGTGGTGTCTCACTTTTCGTGTCAGAAGTTGAACCAGGTTCGGACTCGACCTGCCGATTTCTCGCTTGTTGTGTCAGAAGGTTGCTCTGGTTCTGACTCTTACCCGCGATTTTCCCCCTTTTGTGTAAGAAGCTAGATCAGCCACCGACTCAAGCTGACGGTTTCTCGCTTTTTGTGTCTGAAGTTAACCTAAGTTGCGACTCTAACTCACTATTCCCATCCTTTGATGTCCGAAGCTGCCTGATCCTGCATTCCTGTTAAAACAGCCACTCGTAAGCTGTTCGGCTTCTAAGATCAGGTCTCAGCCAGAAAAGCCGCGCCAATGCCATAAATACAACGAACCCTGTTACCATCCTCCCCCACTTTTCATAAAATAGTCCAGAGCTAACTATGGGAGGGGCACATCTGTGACAGTATACAAAGTTTTCCACGGAACCAATTTATTTGCCGCTGCACTCGTTCAACAGTATGGTGTCAGTCTGGAAGCACAAAGATTGCTGACGGATTTCGGAAAAGGGCTGTATCTTACATTCAACTTCAAGCAGGCAGGCAGATGGGCAAGTGTCCGTGCAAGGAACCTGCAGGTATCTGCGGAGTTATTGAAAAAGCTCGGCATCGAGAAAAAGGAATACCTTCATCATCCTGCAGCAAGGATCCCTGCCATCATAAGCTGGGAAATTGATTTAGAAAAATTGACTCAGTTGAACGGGAGGATTTTCCCCTTTCCTGATCAGCCCTCATGGAAAAAGGAAAAAGCGATCTGGGAGGCCCTAGTCCTTAAATGCCGCAAAGGACATTCTCATAGCTATGATTTTGTTTATGGCCCAGTGGCAGGCGGACATTTTGAGCACGAAGAAAAGCTGACAGTATCAAAAACGAAAGATCAATTATCCCTCCATTGTGAACAGGCCATCCAATGTCTATCAAACATGAAAATCATCCCCGTCCTGGTTGAACAAGATTACAGGAAGCACGAACCGGAACTATGGAAAAGAATTCAAATGGCTTGCCTGGAAATACAGCCAGACGGATTACTCATGATTCGCTCACTATCAGATTCCTGGATTTCTTCCATCCACCCCAGCATGCTCTGGAGCGAATCACCTTATTATTGGGCTTTTAGCCTATTAAATGGAACAAATTCTTTATGGCACGATCAGTATGAATCCTGGCTTTTGCAAAAAAGAAATGCCTCTATTTCTTTTTAAGAAATTCCTCAAACAGCTTACAATCTTTCACTGTACAGGACGTGACAAGCTTCTTTCCTTTTTCAGTATTAAAAATATAATAATTATCAGCGAGGTCCCGGACCTGGATAAACGTTTTTGGAACCAGCTTATGTGTATTCGCGATGACTTTATCGGGAACAGCCCTTCCATCCTTCCGCGCCCGCTCAGCAGCGCGTTTCCTGGCTATTGAAAGTGAAGCATCTGCAATGTATAAATGAATGCCATACCCAGCCTTTTTCAGTTTAGTAAACAGGCTTTTATATTTTTTCGGCTTCGCCATTGTGCTTTCATAAACAAAACTCCTCCTTTTCTGAATCAGCTGATTGACCAGTTCATCACGAATATCACAAGACTCTTTATGAACCAAAAGAGCCGCCTTCTGAGGATACGTTTCTTTATAGATTTGATATTCAGGAATATATAGCTTTATCTCATCAGGATCCACCTGCACGGCACGAGACATGAGGTGCTGGTTTTCTTTTACGATGGTTTCTCTAAGAACGGATTTTCCTGTGCCGCTCCCGCCTCCAAAAAAGAATGCCTGTGGATTAATCTCATTGCCCTGAAAAGTGTTCTTTTGAAGTTCGGCTAAAATTTTCTGATGCAAAGCCCTTCTACCTGAAAGATAAGCTCCGTCCGCTTTTGAAAAAAGTGTCTTCGTATCTTTTATATTTGAGCTTTTCCCGCCCCTTGCATCCTTGTAAAAGATTTTTCCCATCCAGTTGCGAAATAGCAAATCAATCACCTCAGAAAAGCTTATGTATGCACCAAGAATGTATATGCAGTAGAACTGCACTAAATAAAAAAGACGCTTTCTCATAAAGAAAAAGCGCCTCGCATTCATTCGGTCGGATAAAGTTCCTGATAGGTTTCTACTGTAAGTTTTATTAAATCCTTAAGTACATCAGTATTGATATCAGCTAATTTATTTACATATATACAGGCCTTGCTCTTCGTGTACTTACCGAAGCCCTCTAATAATTTTTCTCGCTCCTCACTTTCATAGGACAAATATAGACTTATTTTCGCCTTTCTTGGTGAAAACCCCGCTAAAGGTGCATCCCCTTCGCGCCCTGATGCATACTTATAGTGGTACTTGCCAAAGCCTATAATACTGGGTCCCCACATTTTTGCTTCGTACCCAGTTACCTCCTCGAAAATTTCTAACAGCTGATAGGCATCTGCCTTCTTCTTCTCATTTTCCACACTTTCAATAAATTCAATTACACTTTTATTGGTTTCTTTCATCTTCGGTTCTGACATTTATTCGCTCTCCTATTCACTGAGTAGGTGTATTTTCTAATCCTTCTTCATTTTTCACTAATATATTCGTTAGATATACTCCATTCTCCTACCTTATTTCACTATACCTCCCTTTTTGTCAAATAAAAAACCGCTACATTCGGCAGCTGATTCATGGAAAGATATTATAGTAATCCTAACTTGGAACATAAGCGGTAGAAATAATATAAACCGCTTAACTGTTTTTGATTGCGTTTATTTAAAAGCACCTGGCACTCCTCGATTATATCCTTTACCCCTTCAACATTGTAATCCTCCAGATTTCTGATATTTCTCTTTAATTGAACCACTTTGTTTGAATATACAGCACCTTGGGCCACTTTCATTAACAAAACCTTCATAACCTGGTACGAATTAAAGCAGCGATAATGATTAGTTCCCCTCTTCGATTGTATATACCCTTCCTTTTCCCAGTACCTAAGAGTTGAAGCTGGTATACTTGTGTTTAATGAAACATCTTTAATCGGAAGGAGTTTTTCAAAATCTAGATGCTGCAGGTGTTCCTTCACTTGTTCAATGAGAGCTTTGTCCTCATTAGCAGCTTTTTGCGCACTATTGATGATCCAAAGAGCCGCATCCAATTTTTTTCGCTGCAGGGCTTTTAGTACAGCTGCAGTAGTATCTATTCCAAACCCAGGTGACATGGCTACAATACATTCAAAATAGGCCAAGTGTTTCTCAGTATATATCCTATACCCAGCAGGTGAACGTGATGGTTTTGGCACCAATCCCCTCTTCTCATAGCTTCTTAGAGTGCTGGTGCTAATATTTAATTTTTTCGCGATATCTATCGGTCTCATATTTTTCACTGAGCACACCCCTATATTTGATAACTGTACTCCTTTATAAAGTTTAATAGAAAAATACTTGAAATTCCGCGTTATATTTTCAGAAACTTTAGAATTGGCTTTAATGTTGTAAAATTGATGTATAAGACAAAAATAGAGGGAGTTATTTGGCCATGACATACTCAGCCGCAAAAAACAATCTCTGAGGGCATGCATAAATTTATTGGAAAAGAATAGCTTTGAAAGGATGGCGATTTTTATGGCAAATAATCTGCATGGTCCAAATCCGGACGATATATATCCAATTAAAGGAAATCAGAAGGTGCAATTTATTAAAAATACAATTACAAAACCTAACATTCGTGCAGGTGAATACTCCTATTACGATACCAGAAATGGCGAAACCTTTGAAGATCAGGTGTTATATCATTATGAGTTTTTCGGAGACCAGCTTATTATAGGGAAATTTTGTGCGATAGCACCCGGTGTTACATTTATTATGAATGGAGCCAACCATCGAATGGATGGCTTCTCAACCTACCCTTTCAATATTTTCAAAAACGGCTGGGAGAAGTATACACCGACTTTGGATCAGCTGCCATTTAAAGGGGATACCATCATCGGGAATGATGTTTGGATTGGAATGGATACAGTTATTATGCCGGGGATTAAGATCGGAGATGGAGCCATTATTGCCGCCAAATCGGTGATAACGCAAGATGTGGAACCTTACACGATTGTTGGGGGAAATCCTGCAAAGAAAATTAGGAAGCGTTTTTCAGAGGAAATGATTGCTGAATTGATGGAATTGAAATGGTGGGATTTAGATATTGAGATAATTTCTGCTCATATTGATGTGATTGTAAATGGTGATTTAGAAAAACTAAGAAGTTTAAAAAATACTAAATAAGAAGGTTAATAGTTTTAATAGGGAGGAATATCAATGGCTCCATTTATTGTATTGATTGGTTCATTCCTGTTTTTTCGCTTAATTGGATTATTAGGTGTTGCTTATTTGGATGGCTGGGAACCTTCTCTGCGAATCGCTGTTGCCCTTTTGTTCTTATTTGCGGCATCAGCGCATTGGGGAAAGCGGCGACCCGATCTTATCAAAATGGTGCCCCCTGCTTTTCCAAAACCAGGTCTCATCGTTACTATAACTGGAATACTCGAAATTATCGGTGCAATAGGACTGTTGATTCCAATTACTTCAAGCCTTGCTGCAGCAGGATTGGCTTTATTGCTTATTGCTATGTTTCCGGCCAACATTTACGCTGCTCGAAAAGGGAGCAGCATGGGCGGAAAACCAATTACTTCGCTTTTCCCTCGAACGATAATACAAATTATATTTATTACAGCTGTTATTCTTCTTATATAGCAGTAAAAACATCCGCCAGCTTTTGGCGGATTTTTTCTTTCGGCTCTTTTCGCACAAATTTTTGCTATTTATAAAAGATTGGCTTTATAAGTTTCATGGTGTACCTCTATTGATTTAACCTCTCCAGCAATGCTATAAAAAATCAAATACCATTACGGTTAACTTTCTGAGTTAGATTTCAGGTTGTCAAATATCATTCTATTTAAATAATCTATTTTGGCAACATCTTTATGATTGTTGTTATAAGCTCGATAACTATCCTTGGATGAAGATTCGTAAACGCGTAAATATTGTTTTGGATTTAGTAAATAATACTCTGCCTCTACATGGTGATGCATCTCTAAATGCTCTAACTGGACTCCTGCGAAACTTGGTAAGGTATCAATAATACCAAACTCAACAGATAATCCCTCTTTCGAAAACTCGTGTTCATGCAAATCTATCAAACGATATCCCAGTGAATTCATAATGCTCACGACATCATTCCAGTTATGTATATTTAATTCGGGTGGCACTTCCCATCCTCTTTTATCCCCAGGGATATGAATATCTAAATCTTGTGCATTCCAACTCTTTCCTGTAACAATCTCTAACCCAACTGATCCCATTAACAATGGTATAATTTCAATGTCATTGAGTTTCCTAGCGACTTTAATAAACTCATTAAACTTGTGATTTTCCATTTAACCCTCCATTTTTCTGCGTTTAGCTGTACGGCTATATATTGTCTTATACAAAAGCCTCAATCTTTACGACAAGAGCCTTCCTTCTAAGGCGCCGTTCCCTTTCACCCGATCCATCGCACTTAATTCAGAATCCTGGTTAAATATCAAAAAGGGCGCTTTCCCCATTGCGCCCCTCTAAAATCTTTTAAATTATAATAAAAAATACTAGTACTACCATTAATATTGCTATGATCACTGACAGCCAGCCAATCTTCATCCTGCTTAACAAACGATCAATGATAAAGAATAAGATAGCAGAACCAAGTCCAAAAACTTGTAATACGGCTCCGCAGCAGCAATGAATGATGAAGGAGGCTATCTCACGAGCAAGAGTTTTTTTAGCTATCACTCTGCTGAGCCAGTCACTGAAGAAGGAAGCTATAACTCCGTACGTAATGGCAAGCATTACGTTTAAATAATATAAATTTAAAAATAAATTTACAAATCGGTTCTCTTCAAACCCGCCAAGGATTGAAAAAAACAATGCAAATAAGAAACTGCTAAGAATAGCAGTTAATATTTTTCTCTTTAATATAATGGCTATTTCCCTCTCTCTACTGTCAATTCTGCTTCATTGTCCAGACAAGGAGCAGCAGAACTGTGCTGCTTTAAGACCAATCCACCCCAGCCCATGAGGATTGCAGCTTTCGCAAAAGAACAATTTGGCCGACATGATACGTATCGTGCATCATGATATTGCTAAGTAGTCGCTCCATAGAGTTACTGTTGGCTGCATACGGAGCTTTTAACTTTTCATCATTAAGTTCTGCAATGACTCCTTTTAAATTACTCAAAACTTCATTAAGACGCTGCACTGTCTGCGTCCATCCAAATTCGTCTTCTGGATCCCCCGGATTTTCAAAGGTTACTTCATTGTCTTCTGCCTTACGCGGATTCTCAGTACCCTTAATTCGATGGATTACGTCCTCATTCCAAAATATCAAGTGATTAACAATCTGCCAAATCGAATTGCTGTTTCCTGAACTTGTCCAAGCTGCCTCAGCTGCAGTGACTTCATGCAGCGCCTGATCTATAGATGCAAACCATTCATTCTCGTGCCAATGAATGTCGAGTTGTTCTTCAAACATGTTAGTTACAACTTGCATACAACCACTCCTCACTGTTAAGTGTAATCACAAAGTCGGTCCAAAAATAGGGTAAGCCCCTGGAAATCACTTTTTTCCATGCTTACCCCTATGACTTATTCGGCTCAGTTTGCTTTTATTCCTTCATTAGGACATAAAACTAATTCATTTTTTTCTGTGGATATTTTAAAAATCTAAAAAAATATACATCCATATTCTATTAACCATTTCATTACAAATGAAAAATTAGGATCATATATCCTCCAGTCTATTCATAAGAACCTCATTAAAATATTATTATTCGAATACTAGAGTATGGAAGACTCGAAAGCATGGAAAAATCATTAGTATTGTATATATCCATTTTCATGCCTCCGAGGAATTTATATTAATATCAATAATATCCCCTCCGTATTTTTGTGTTAGAAATCTTTCTCTATATAAGTAGTAGGCAGCTTCACAAACTTTATCTGTATAATAAATATTATAACCTCCACCTATAATTGCTCCTGTTGCAGGAACGATTTGAGCTAGCTTAGCTTTGGTTAACCTTTGGCCCAGTTTCTCTGCAATGTTCTTAATCATATTTACAAAGATATGTTCTTCTAATTGAGCCCATGTTCTTTTCCGTGCAATTTCTTGTGATATTTTAATCAATTGAGCTCTTTGCAACTTGTTTTGAGGCGTCACTTGGGCTAGAAGCAAGACCTAGAATATTTAAAGCAAATAATCTTTCGTGCTGTATGTTAATGTCAAATTCATAATACGTGGCATACTCCCCGATTGCTCGTAAGTTTAATCCTAGTAAAGCCACTATATCAACAGGGATACCAGCTATTCCTACAAATCCTGCAGCTGCCCCTTCAGTACCCGCTAAGGTTTTGTACTTTCCAGCTAACATTCCAACCACTCTATCAACATCGTTTAAATCTAGGGAAAAAATATTATTGCCCTTTGTAACTTCATGACCTTTTTGACGAAACTCTTTATAAATAGCATCGCTCCTTACAGACCATTGAGCACCTTCGTTAATAAGATTAATAATACCTCCAATGGACTTTTGGATAGCCACTTCTACACCTGGGACCTTGTTTACTAGTTTATAACCTTGATCAAAAGGAAGATTAATACATTCATAATTTTACTAATTGCGGTCTCACTTGGATTTTTCCAATCCACTATTTCTTCCAATATCTTCATTTCATATTCAGATGGTTTTTATTTACCAATTAAAGTATCCCCTTATTTGTATTATTTTAAGTTACTAGGAATAATAGTAACGTCAATAATAATTATATATGAGTATATGTTACTTTTTGTATGTTCACATCAATTGATACAGGGAGATTAAGGTTATAACAGAACATTAAAGTATTAGCACTGCTTCATGATTACCTTACTTTTAACACGATGTCGTTATCGCAGAGGGATCAATGTTTGTTTGATCCTTATTTTCATTAACAGCGGTCTACTTTCTAAGACAGACATTAACTTCTAAAAAATCAGCTTATATAATACAAACCCAACGATTAATACAACGATCAGTACCGCTGTACCCTTCCACCCCAAACCGCCAGTTAAACCCGTTAAACTCCCATTGCTTCCTCTATTTAGTGAATCGTTTAGCGCAGAAGTTGTTTTTAATTCACTTTGTTTTAGTCGTTCTCTTTTTTCCTCCGGTGTTTCATCTCGATTAGTCATAACAAACACCCCCTGCGAGCTGTTTCTAATGTGAATATATTCTGTATTTAAGCGCTTATACCTTTTATTCCAAGCCTGCCGATTTTCTCATTAACAAAGGCTGCCTGATTTGAGCAGGCAGCTAAGTGTGACACTCACACCACTTTTGAGAATACAAAAAAGACGCCTTCTTAAAGAAATGCGCCCGGTTGGATTATCCTGATTCACCTGAAGTTCATTCATTTTCTAATTGTTTATATATCAATTTTCTATAAAAATGAGAAGCCATTATGATAATGGAGTAAATAAGAGGTAAATTCAATGGATTTTTTATTTTCTCTAAATGCTTTCTAATTAAAAATAGATCAACCATCGACATAGTAAGAAAATTTAATAAGAGTGAAGTAAAGGTTGCTTTTTTAGTCCAGAAAGCAGTTGCTAAGGAAAGTAAAAAACCAAAGAAAGGGCCGACGATAAAATGTTCTTTCCACGATAAAAATTCAGGGAATCCATACCGAACCTTTCTGAGTAAAGCAAATAAATAAACCGTGTTCATCCATGTTACCTGGATAATGTTAAATAAAGAGATAAACATAATGAGAGGTCTTTTTTTCTTGAGCTGTTCATTCCAATAATCATTGCAGTAAAAAGAAATTAAAATGAAACAAAATGTATATCTCGTTTTCCACCACTTGTTTTTGAAAACACCCAAAAATATAAATAGCTTTTCGATTAGAACAAAATACAAGCTAAATAATACCTTCACCCTCCAGCCCAGGTTTAAAACGGTGATAAATAAGGCCGTTACAGGAACATAAAAAAACTGTGACCAAATGGCCCCGAAAATATTATCTAAATTTCTTTGTTTTATAAATTTGGGCTTGTAAACATATCCATCAAAAAGGGCTACAACAATATATTCAAAAATATAGGCCATTCCGGCGTAATTAAGGAAAAGGACCATGTCTCTCTTGCGGTTTCTGCTTTTAACCAGGGTTATAACAAGCATAACTAAATGGATACTTCCCAAAATAATATATGGATACTTATTTACTCGTCTTCTGCTTCTCATATTAGTCCAGCTTCCATTTAGAATTTGTTATATTTTTCTTCATTGGGATCTAATATATGTATCAATTTAATGCTGTGTTCTTCTTCCAATAGACTGCCCCGTTGTTCAAGAAAAATAAGTATTGC
Organism: Cytobacillus sp. FSL R5-0377; assembly: GCF_038004385.1. NCBI lineage: Bacteria > Bacillati > Bacillota > Bacilli > Caryophanales > Bacillaceae > Cytobacillus > Cytobacillus sp. FSL R5-0377. Next base: position 4,742,440 of record NZ_JBBORA010000001.1, on the reverse strand, counting down.
ATACTCTTCTTCCAATGTAATATCAAATCCACCAATTTTCATTCTATCTGGTTAACTTTCTGGGTCATCCTTCTTACCCTGACATGGCTCCCCTTTTGTACAAAAAGAAAGTCCCCTGGATAAAGACTTACCCCTTATAACAGATATTGAAAAACCAACAGTCGGGCAATATAGGGGGTGATTTTTTATGGCCAAAAAGACCAAATCGCCAATGGGATTTGGTCTGAACGGCTTATTTGGCTTTTCCCTCTATAAAATCTATGCTTTATTATTTATCCCCTCTTAAAATAGGGACCTCTAAAGCAGGCAGGAACTCTTCGAATTCTTCTCTTTTGGATTCCAGCCAAGATGGCAGCATAAGCCTGCTGCCAAGCTCCTTTAGTGGTTCGTCAACCGTAAATCCTGGAGGGTCTGTAGCGATTTCGAACAAAATGCCTCCTTCTTCATGAAAGTAAAGGGCATTGAAGTAATTGCGATCCAAAATCTCTGTTGGATAATAGCCCTTCTCCTGAAGAAGGCTTCTCCACTTTTCATGATCCTCTTCGTCTTTAGCTCTCCAGGCAATATGATGAACTGTACCTGCCCCCATCAAACCTCGAACAGAGGGGGTAAGTTTTATATCGATTGTATTTCCAAGTTCAGCTTCTGATTTAAATCTTAAGAATCCCTCTTCCTGACCGAGGCATTCCAGCCCTAATACATTCTCAAGTACTTCAGCCGTTTTGTTTGGTTTTGCCGAAATCAGGGTTGCTCCTCCAAATCCTTTAATGGCTGCCTCTGGAGGCACGTCTTTAAAAGACCATGTGTTCAAAGGCCCCTCAGACCGCTCTACCAGTTCGATCTCAAGGCCGTCGGGATCCTGGAATTGCAGGTAGGTCTCACCGTAGCGGACCGTTTGTATAAACTTAACGCCAAATTGATTCAGCCGTTTTTTCCAGTGGTCAATTGAATGTTCAGGGATCACATAACTGGTCACCCCGACCTGGCCCGTTCCAATCCGTCCTTTTAGCTGCTTCTCCCACGGGAAGAAGGTCATTATCGTTCCAGGATCACCATTCTCATTTCCAAAATAAAGATGATAGACTTCCGGACGGTCAAAATTAATTGTTTTTTTTACTAGCCTAAGACCGAGTACCCCTGCATAAAAGTCGATATTTCGCTGGGCATCGTTCACCATGGCTGTAATGTGATGGATACCTGAAGTGATTTGCACATTCATCCCTCCCCTGCTTTATGCGTGATTTAAAATTTACTTTGGTCTTTCGATAGAAAATATATCTCCTATTTTTGCATATTGATTGCCAGCCAAACGGCTTACTGCAGCGAGCCCTCCTGGATCAATTCTTCCTTTTTCATAGATGTTTTCATCAATATGAAATTGAACAACTTTTCCAATGATAAGATCACAGCCAGGGGTATCCACACCCCCTATTCGAAGCGATTGTTCCAGGGTACACTCCATACGGATTTTCGCTTCCATCACTCCAGGTACGGATATTTTCGTACTTTCTGCAGGAGTCAATTGCGCTAATTCTATTTCACTTTGTTCAGGAGGCAAAGCTGCTGCTGTTTTATTTATTTTTTCTACATTCTCTTTATCGACAATATGAACAACAAATTCCTTTGTGCTGATAATATTTCTTGCCGTATCCTTCTGGGTTCCTTCATTCCGTTGAATCGCCAAGGATATCATGGGGGGATTGGATGTTACGATGTTGAAATAACTGAATGGTGCCCCATTCAATATACCTTCATTGGATACAGTGGTTACAAAAGCAATAGGCCTTGGTATGATGCTTCCTATTAAAAATTTGTAATTTTCTCTTTCACTATTGTCTGATGGGTCAATTGAAATCATAACAAGCATCACCTCTCAATCCAATTCCCTGACTGTTAACGGAAGCAAAAGACTTTCAATCTTTTCCCTTTGCATCTCATATTGTTCAGGAAGCATTAATTTCCTGCCCATTGTTTCCTGGGTTTCATCAAGGGCAAACCCTGGAGGATCAGTAGCAATTTCAAATAAAATATTCCCATATTCCCTAAAATAAATAGCATTAAAATAATTGCGGTCTCGAACTGGTGTAACTTCATATCCATTTTCGGCAACATACTTTTGCCAATCCAATTGATCCTGATTATCCACTGCCCTCCAGGCGATATGATGGACCGTTCCCACACCCAATCGCCCCCGTCCAACTGGAGTTAATTTAAGATCGATGATGTTTCCAATATCAGCAGAAGACCGGTAACGGAGAAAATCCCCTTCCTGACCTGCAACTTCAAGCCCCATAATGTTTTCCAGCAGATCAGCGGTCTTCGCTGGCTGTGTTGATAAGAGAACTGCACCGCCAAATCCTTTTATTGCTGTTTCAGGTGTAACCTCTCCGAAAGTCCAGGAATTTCCTTCCCCTTCTTCTCTTTCAACCATCTCCAAATGAAGTCCATGAGGATCATCAAATTCCAGATATTGCTCACCAAATCGTTCCATTTTTGTATAAGGAACATTAAATTTTTCAAGCCTATCTTCCCAGAACTTCATGGCACCTGGCGGAATGACATACGAAGTGACTCCTGCCTGGCCGTCGCCAATAGTCCCTTGACGCGCACCTCCCCAAGGAAAGAATGTAATGATTGTTCCTGGTTTGCCGCCCTCATTTCCAAAGTAAAGGTGATAGGTGCCTGGATCATCAAAATTGACCGTTTGCTTGACTAAACGCAATCCTAAAACTCCTGCATAGAAATCTGCATTCTCTTGAGGATGGCCAACGATTGCCGTTATATGATGAATCCCCATTGTTTTTTTACTCATAATTTTCACACTCCCCTACAATCACCCCGGTAAATGTTCTCCCTGACATGTTCGCTTTATTTTAGCTATATACTTATCATCTTCCTCAGACTCTAGAACAATCGAACAAACACAGAATTCTTGTTGGTTAACTTATAATCTTGTCGGCTGTAAGCAGAATGTTCCATGATGAATAAGAGGGCTCCTATTGCATGCAGGGATCCCCTATTCTCAAACGATTAGTCAGATGCCTAACCTGCTATCAATTCAGTAATACAATGTTTTATACAAGCTGAAAAGGAACAAAGATTAACAAACGAAAAGCATACTCTTAATAATTTTCATTCGAGGTCTTTTAGAATAAAAGGAAATCCAATGCATATCGGCCAGGGCCAATTAATGCGATACCTATGGCTACAGAGATTAAAGTTAAGTTATATTCATATCCATTAGATGTTGCCCATAAGCCATTTGAACCATGCACCTTTACGATTGCCATTAACATAGTTCCCGCAATCATTAGCGATGCCAATGGTGTTAAAAATCCTAAAGTAAACAAAATTCCCCCGATTAGTTCTGCTAGCCCTGCGAAAAGGGCCATTATTACTCCTGGCTTCATTCCAATGGAGTCAAACCAGCCTCCGGTTCCCTTTAATCCATGGCCCCCAAACCAGCCAAATAATTTTTGAGCTCCGTGACCAATGAATAATACGCCAATTACAAGTCTAATAATGAATAAGCCTAAGTCCATCATATTAAATTCCTCTTAATGTTATTTATCTCGAATTCAAGATATGTGACAAAAATTTAGTGACCTTTTACTTTCTTTTCCGTAAGCTGGCTAATGCCACAATTAAATTAACTAAGTGAATTTTTTGTTTCTTTTTGGAACCGATTTCCGCTATCTGGATAAAATGATTTACCAAATAGGTTTAACATTTTGTTTTCTTTGAGCACTCTTTAATTTTTCTGGAGTTACATCATCTCCTATAGGATCAATGACGGTTGTGTTTAATAGCAGTTCTTCCATAGATCCTCGGAATTTTTGAATATATTGACTGCGCAAAATGACTAATTCATCATTTTCAACTTGTGTTAAGCCTTCCTTTTTTCTTTTGCCTGCAAGTTCGTTTATTCGTATTAACATTTCATGCATAAGAATTACTCCTTTCCAGAAATAATTCGATCAAATATCTCGAAATCAGATATCTTGAATTAAAGATAATTTATTTTATTAAATTTGTCAACACTCCTCTCCTAATTATGCAATTTATCATTGTTTTTCGCCTCTGGAATGATAATAGCCCAAAAGTTTGCAGTTCTTTACCAACACGTTTTGTTATTCTTTGTGATGATCTGATGTTTTTAAAGCAGAGTTCAGACACTTGGATTATTTGACGAGGATAATGATATTCACTAAAAACGGCTCCATAAGTCTATGAACCTTCCGCATGATCGCGTACGATTCCTGTTATCGTTAACATCATAAACCGCACCTCCTTTTATATCGCCATCCGTTCATAATTTTTTCCAAAACCGGAAACAATAAGCGAAATACGACACATAAACAATAGTGCTCTTTGGGCTTTCTTTCAAAGTCGCTTTAAAGAATGAATTTCTCCGAATGGGAAAATCAGGGACATTAAATTGGAACCTGGTATGCTGGTTAGTACGCCCCCATGCTGTATCGTTCTGACGAAAAAACTGCACTTAAGCGATATTATCTGCCAAAGGCTGCAGTTTTGACTGAAGCGATTTAGCTCACATTTGAAAAGCATGCCGCTCTTGCTGCGGATCAGGGATCCTTTTCAGCTTAGCAAGAAATAGCTTTACCGCAGCCAGTGACCAATCACGAAACGGAGGTGAGCCAGATTCAGGAGCAGCCACTACCAGACAGATTGAAAATATCTCCATTTTTGGTTTTTTATTTAATTATTTCTATGCAAATTGGCATTGGAGTTCTTGGCTATCAGAGAAATATCGCAGAGAATGCAGGCTTTGATGCCTGGATTTCCATTCTGTTTGCCGGGGGATGCATACATGTCCTGGTTTGGATGATATATAAAATTGCCGAAACGGTTGATGGGGATTTTGTGACAGCCCATACGTACCTTTTTGGCAATTTTATCGGCAAAGCAATCAGTTCCATTTTCATAGGGTACTTTTTTTTGTATGTATTAGCTATATTACGAACCTTTATCGAAGTCATTCAAGTGTGGATGTTTCCGGATCTGAGCACTTTCTGGTACTCTTTTGCCTTCATGATACTTTGTGTTTACATCATTTTTGGCGGGTTCAGAACGGTAGTAGGGATAGCCTTTTTCGGCCTGGTATTGCCCGCTTATCTCCTCCTCACCTTTGGCTTTGCTGTTAAATTCTCTAATTTCTATGAGCTTCTCCCAATGTGGGATCATTCAGTGAAGGACCTTCTTGTCAGTTCCTATAAAATGTCACTTACCTTCATTGGATTTGAAATTGTTTTGTTCACTTATCCTTTTATAAAGGAACCTAAGAAATCCAAAAAGTGGGCCCACCTTGCTGTTTTCACCACTACCTTAATCTATACAGTGCTGGCAGTCATTACCTTTGCCTATTATTCGGAAGAACAGCTTGCTAAACAGGTTTGGCCCACTTTGACCATGTGGAAAATCGTTGAAATGCCATTTGTAGAACGTTTTGAATATATCGGAATTGCAAACTGGAATTTAATTATGCTTCCGAATGTGTGTATAGCCATTTGGATTTGTTCCAGGCTAATTAAAAGGATTTTTAATATTAAGCAAAAAATCGGTGTGTTTTTTATTGTCGGTGCTTTATTAATTCTGATTATCTTTGTTGATTCACGTGAAAAGATTAGTGTGCTTAATGACTATTTTGGAAGGGCAGGGTTTGGCTTTACATTCATTTATATCCCCTTGTTCTTTGTCGCCATCATGATTGCCAAGAAGGTAAAAAAGAAAGGGAAAAAGAAAAAGAAGGGAAAAGGATAATGGGGATGTAAGCAGTGGAACGTAGAATCCGCAGCGGCTAAGCGCCAAGGAGGCTCAAAGCCCGCCCGCGTTAATAATTATAACAACTATTTATATGAAAAGAGCATTTTAAAGCCTCCTGACATATGAGTGATTTTGCGTTCTTATGCATGGCTTCAGGACCGTCTCATTCTTTCAGGAGGCAATTTTTTTATTCTAATCCCCCGCATTACAGGATGCTGCATCTTTAGCATAATAATTATAGCAGCAAAAAGAGAGAAAGGATTTCTCCTCTCGAAGATACAGCCAGTCATATTGCCCTTGGTCGTCTATCAGCTATAATTACCATACCGGACAACACCAGAGACCATTAACAGCATTAACGCAAAAATAACTATCGTGCCGATAGCAGCTAAAACATTAAGGATTGTATTGGCATTTGTACTAAATAGCCTGCGCAATACAATATAAATCCCAACTCCAATAATTCCGCCTAATGTATTCCCCAGAAGGTCAGTTATGTCACTGCCTCCTATCGCAAAGATAATTGCAGTACTTCAAATAACAAGCTGGCACCGGCTACAGGCACTACCTTTTTCAAGAACGACCAATTTGGCTTCAGCATGCTGATATAAATGCCAAATGGTATAAACGCAAGTACATTTAAGATGATTTCATTACTATCGATTCGCCCTTCAGCATTAGCCGAACCTGCAAAAGGAATGAAGTTGATTTCCCTAAAATCCGTGAAATGACGCAAATCTTGGATTGAAGACTGCATTTTGAAGGGAATGATCCATATTAACACCAATAAATAGATGGCCAGCAGGACAGCCGTTATTTTAGTTTGATTCTGTTTCATACTTTCCATTGATCCCCTTATCTCCTCTATACGGTACTTAACGTATTTTCCATTCACAAACCATTGACAACTCATTCTCTTTTAAATGTGCAGTAAGATTGCCTCGCATCTTGGTCATGAGACTTTTAGCGATCGCCAATCCCAATCCTGTGCTTTTTTCAGTTCTTGTTTTGTCCCCTTTGTAAAACCGGTCAAAAAGATAATGGATATCTTGTTCATTCAGCTGATCAACCTGGTTGCTTATGATCAGTTGGACAGCTGCAGGCAGTTTTTTAAGGCGGATGGAAATGTTCCCCTTTGAATGTTTAATGGCATTGACCACTAAGTTTTCGATCACTCGTTTCACGGCAGAGACGTCCCCGATGATCGATATCTCTTCTTCCGGGATTTGAAGAGCAGGCTCAACGCCCTGCTGATTGAATTGCTCATAAAACCCTACCAGGACTTCTAAAAGAAGATGGTTCAGCACCATTTTTTCAGGTTTTAGTGGATAATCAGCAGATTCAATAATGGACAGCTCGAAAAAATCTTCCAACAAAGCCTTTAAACGTAAGGCCCCCCCTTTTACAACAGAAGTATACTCTGCTTTTTTCTCTGAGGATAATTCGTCTGATTCCAAAAATTGAATATACCCTAAAATAGACGTCATAGGCGTGCGGATATCATGTGATATATTCGCAATCGCCTGCTTCAATTCATTTTCTTTACGGCGTTTTTCTGCATTTGCCTGTTTGGTTACATCAATTTGCTGGTTGATTTCTTTCACAAGGTTTTCGATATCCTTGTCAAAAAAAGCAAGATCGAGTTTTTTCTCTGTTACACCCTTATTTAACTCGTGCAATTGCTTTCCAGCTCTTTTTATTTCTTTTTTCAGCAAATAAAGACGAGTGAGAATAAATACAGTTATGATGATTAAAGTGACAGCCAAATAAACGATGATTCCCACCCGCTTTCCTGCTTACTTAATTTCCTTCATTAAAAATATAAAACTGCCGATTAGCCCAGCAGCAACATAGGTTATCAATGGGACCAGCAACATCTTAAGGAATTCTCCAGACCCAAATTCAGGTTCTGAAATATCCAGATAAAGCTTAAACGCAGAATGATTATAGATGGTTTCAAATAACGAAAACTCCTGGCCCAGCATGTATAAAATACTGTCAATCAAAATAAAAAACAAGATTAGAAACCCAATTGTCTTTCCTGCATCCGTAAATATGCTTGCAGCCAATGCCATTATAGATGAGAATGCTGCTGCATATAGGATTGTTAATCCCAATGTTCGAAGAAAAAAACCTAAATCCGGCATGTCATGAAATCCAGATAATATCGCTGTAAGACCAGTCATCACAACAGGGAATATCACTGAAATAATGGCCGCTCCTAATGAAAAGACAAATAATTTAGCAGAAAAGAGACGAAACCTGCTATTCCCGGAAGCACCCATGCTTTTCATTGTACCAATTGAATATTCGCTGGAAATAAAGAAGCCTGCGAGAATACAAGGAACTAATCGTACAATATAATTATTTCCTCCAAGAGCTGTAGACGTGTAAAGATCTTTCACCGAAACCGGATCTGTTCCAAATGCTTCATCAAAGAAGATTAGCATTGGATAAAATACAGCAGCTGCGATAAGCCCAAACACCAATGTCCAAAATGCCCGGTCCTTCCTCAGTTTAAACAACTCAAATTTCAATAGATTACCCATGCTGAACACCACCGATCCGATTGGTAAAATAGGTTTCCAGGTCCTCACCCATCGGCATAAATTGCTCGATCAGCAACGCATTGTCTGTAAGTGCTTTTGATACTTTACTTGGAGCTTCAAGGTGGCTGTAAAGCTTTATGGTCCCATCAGGCAGAACCTCATAATGAGTGGTCCCGAGAACGGTCTCCATGATAGTGGCTGCTCTGTCTGGATTATCCACCTTTATGTGAATATACTGCTGACATTTTCCATTCAGCTCGCTTGCCGTTAATTGCTCCAGCAATTCCCCTTTATGAATGATTCCGTAGTGGGTGGCGAGTAAATGAAGTTCACTTAAAATATGACTTGATATCAATATTGTAATTCCATATTCCTGATTGAGCTTCTTCAATAATTCTCTTATTTCCACAACACCCATTGGATCAAGTCCATTAATGGGTTCATCGAGAATCAGGAATTCGGGTTCACCTAACAAAGCAATTCCGATCCCAAGCCTTTGTTTCATCCCTAATGAAAAATTCTTTGCTTTCTTTTTTCCTGTATCCTGGAGTCCAACTATCTCAAGTGTTTTTTGAATACATTCCTTCCCGGGAATCCCCTTTAACAGCCTGTGCGCTTCCAGATTATCAGCAGCATTTAAATGCGGGTACAATGCTGGACCCTCTATTATCGTCCCAATTCTTCTTCTGGCCTCAATCAGCTCTGTTTTATTACTTTGCCCGAACAGCTCGATCTTCCCTGTTGTTGGAAAAGCAAGTCCTGTTACTAATCGAATTAGTGTTGATTTACCTGCACCGTTTTGCCCGATAAAGCCATAAATGGACCCTTTGTTTATTGTAAGATTTACTTTATTAAGGGCCAATTGGTTTTTATATTGCTTGGTTAAGTTATTCGTTCGAAGCACGAATTCCTCCATATCGTTTCCCTCCTTTATGTGATGCTTTTAGTTTAGAAAGGAAATCATAAAAAAGAGTTAAGAAAAGTCTTAAGAAAATCTTAAGTTTTTAATTTATATCCTACTCCCCAGACAGTCTCAATATAGTCTTCATGCGGATTCGCTTTCGATAGTTTACTCCTGAGATTACTCATATGAACGCTGATGGTGTTGTCATCTCCATAGTATTTCTCATTCCACACACTCTCGAACAAATTGGCTTTCGTGAAGACTTTCTTTGGAGACGACAGGAGTAACGTTAAGATGGCATATTCCCGTGCTGTAAAAAGAATCTCTTTTTCGTTGACAACTACTGTTTGTGATTCTGTATTGATTCTAATATCTTTATAGGTCAGCTCTTTAATATGTAAAGTCTGATTCATGCGCCGATATCTGCGCAGATGGGAATCAATCCTCGCTGATACTTCTTCTATATCAAACGGTTTCGTTATATAGTCATCTGCTCCTGTTCGCAATGCCTCTATTTTGGTTTGCTGCTCACTTTTCGCCGATATGATCATAACCGGAACAGGTAACTGCTCACTTATTTTTTCAAGAAGCTCTTCTCCTGACATTCCAGGGAGCATTAAATCCAGCAGGACCATATCCCAGCTGCGTTTTTCCAAGTATAGCATCGCTTCGGTTCCAGAGAATGCAGGCTGTGGCCTATATCCGCTATTTCGTATAATGTTACATAACAATGTATTGATATCATTATCATCTTCTACAACTAAGATGTTTATTTCATTTTCCATATGATCGACACCTTACAATTAATTTAGCGACTCCTATTTTATACCACTACCGTGTGAATCGCCATTTTAATAATATGAGATTGATTTTTTTTTGAACGACCGTACTCAAATTAAAACATGAGTAAAAATTATCAGACAACTAACCAAAAGAATTGTCGTGGAATATGTGATAGCGACTATCACTTAATATGAGTACGCTTAAGCCTCAATAAAGAGGAATTGCTGGAGATAATCTTATTCATTCAAGTACTTTACGGCTTGCCAGGACTAAATAGTTCCACTCCTTCAAGCTCAAAAATCTCGAAAAAAAATGCTTCAGGTATATATTTAATCCAACCTTACTTTCATAGATCAAAACCGGCAGCTGTTAAAGATGTCGAAAACATTATTATTCTTCGTCAAAGCCTATTAATTGCACTTCGAACTTATCATCCTCAAAACTGACCATAGCATGAATCCTGTTGTCCTCATTCCCCTTTTCGTATCCAAAGAGAAAGATTTCGGTGCCATTTGTGCGAGTAGTAAACTCATGCTCATTTATAACGACATTCATCCCCTTTTTCTCGTTGAAATACTGAACTGCGGATTCAGTAGACTTCTCTATGATTCTTTCTTCTTCTTCCTTAGACATATCACTACACCCCTGCAAAATTAATGCTGCCATAATCAATAACAGGATTCTCTTTAACATCTCCATTCCCCCTACCACTTCGGACCGGAATTAATCTCAGCCCGCATGAGCGAATCCAGCCTCTTTCTAGTCTGGATTATATCATACCGTTTGTCTTCCAAACGATGAATCTTTTAAGAGAGCTCCAGGAAGAAATCTGCCGACCATTGACTTGCCCGTTCTTTTGCTTTTCCTGCTTTCCAGCTATATAGCTGTTCCATGCTATCCCTGTATTTAAGCTGAGTCTCTCTAAGTTTTCCTACGAAAGTATCAAGCTCACTTTCAGCAACACTATGATTTTGAATGTCATTTAGGTATTGAGATATATTTTTTTCATCCATCATACCAGCTTATCCGCCTCTTTAAATTCTTTTGCTGCAAATCTTAAATAATGGCTAAACTTTAACGTTTCTTCATTCAGTCAGTTCTCTAATCTTGTTATTTCATTAAGCAATTCATAGCCAATCTCAATCGTTTAGAAACTCCATACATCTCCCAATCCCAGCGGAACCGTTTTCCCTCTTCTAATCTTCCGCTGCTTTTGGTAAACCAGAATTTAGTAGTAATCGAAGGATCGATAAAAGCTTCAAAGACCTCATGAACAGGTTTTCTGATAAGCATTTCTACTTTTGAAAATGATACCTCGTTTAGGTTTGTCATTATGTATACTCCTTTATATCCTTTCAAATAATAACAAGATTATCCTATTCTTATATATATTTTCATATATAAACGAGCCAAAAAAAACGGCTTTGACAGTTTCACAAAGCCGTTTTTCTCCTATTGTATGTATTAACCGTGATGTCCTTCAGTATAAATTTGGAAGGTTACATCGAATTTATCTTTAATGACCCCGTAAGCAGGACTAAAACTAGTTTCTGATATCGGCATTAGAACTTGTCCGCCATCCTGTAAGGCTTCAGAAACTTGTCGCGCTTTGTCCGCATTGTCAAACGTAATACAAATAGTCACCAGGTTTCCCTCTTGAGCTGGCTGTCCTGGGAATGTATCTGAAAACATAATCGCTGATTCTCCAACCCTTATTGTACCGTGTGCTACAAGGTCCTTTGCATCCTCTGGTAAAGGAAAATTCGGGTCAGCAGGCATTTCACCGAACGTAATCACTCCTAAATTCTCGGCACCAAATACCTTTTCGTAAAATCCAATGGCTTCTTTTGCATTTCCGTTCAGCTGTAAATAAGGAATAAATTTCATTCTGTCAGCTCCTCTATCATATTAGAAGTAAGCACTCCAAGTAATATTATAACCAACACGCATAAAAAAGACACTAAGATTCTGAAAATTATAAATGTTTAGCTATTTCAAATCTATATACAAATTTGATACAATCAAATAGATTCTATAAAAGGAATGATTCGAATGAAGAAAGCAGACAACCAAGCCTCCTAAATTTACGTTAATATAAAAAGTTTAGGAGGCATGTATAATGAACTTTCATAAAATTGATTTAGACAACTGGAAAAGAAAAGAGATATTTAATCATTTCTTGAACCAGCAAACAACTTTTAGCATGACCACAGAAATTGATATAAGCAATTTATTCCGCCACATAAAACAAAAGGGATTTCTACCCAACATTTATTTTCTTAGCAGCAACTGTCGTAAATTCAAATGCAGCATTTAGAATGGCTTACAATAGTGATGGAGATTTAGGTTATTGGGAAAAGATAGATCCCCTATATACGATTTTTAATCGTGAATCTGAATCATTCTCTGGTATTTGGACGCCAATAGCGAATAGCTTTGAAGTATTTCATGATATGTACCTTGCTGATGTAGACCAATTTAATGGTACAGGAAAACTGTTTCCGAAAACCCCTATTCCAGAAAACACGTTTAGTATTTCGATGGTACCTTGGACCTCATTTACCGGGTTCAACTTAAATATCAATAATAATAGTAATTACCTTCTCCCGATTATCACAGCAGGGAAATTTATTAACAAAGATGATTCCATTTTTTTACCGCTGTCTCTGCAGATCCACCATTCCGTTTGTGATGGTTACCATGCAGCAATGTTTATGAATGCGATTCAGGAATTAGCTGATTGCCCAGATGACTGGATTAAATAGAAGAAAAAAGACCGGCTTTTTTAAAAAAGGATTCCGTTTTTTGAGGTGCTTTTCTAAAATTCCGCATCGAAATATTAGTTCTCTTGACATCTTAAATGACATATAAAAAGCAAAACTCGCCCCAAAACCGGGCGAGTTTTCTTTGTAATGAATTTCGATTCTTCTTAAACTAAAGCCCCCGATAGTTTAAGTGGAATTCTTCACAATCTTTTAAGTGGTAGCATACAAGAAATTAACATTTTTACTTTCTTAACTAACCGCCCCTTTAGTTGAACAAAAAAAGCCGCCTGATTTAGCAGCTGATCTTGAACAAAAGCCCCCTATTGTTTAAGTCATCCATTCTTAATATAACTCCATTCCTTTTAATTTGTTGCTCCAATATTTGAATGGATTAGAAACTCCTAAAAGAAAAAGGATACTAAACCATAACTGGGTGAATTTTTTATAAGAAATTTATTCCACTCCACTTTCCAAAATCCTAAAAGTCCTCTTTTCACAATTAATTTCTGCCAATGCTCCATATGGCAGTATGAACTTAGGTTCAGTATGGCCAAAATTCAAGTTATAAAGAATCGGCAAATCCTCCAAATCAAATTCATTCATTACTTTTTGAATTATTTCTTTATATTCCTCATAATACTTCTCATCTTGTGGTTTACCGAAAATGATTCCATTTGCTTTTTGTAGAATGCCTTGTACAGCGTAATTTCTCAGCCAATACTTAATATGATCTGGTTCTGGTTTTTCTTCCGATGTTTCAAAGAATAGTATGCTATTCTCCCAATATTTTATTTCAGGCCAAAGTTCTGTTCCTTTTGCAAACTCTAGTACCTCGATACAACCACCAATCAAATTTCCTTGTGCTACACCTGAACCTTGCAGTACCTCGTACCCTAAATTTGCCTGCATTGTTCGTCTCTGGTTCTTAAGCTCTTCTATCCATTCTAACCGCTCACTGGTCCATTCAATAGCTGGTTGAATTTCACCAATTACCTCATTTGAAAAGAGTGTTCGATTCACCATTTCAATCGTATATGGATCCATCTCCACATTTTCAGCAAAATCGGTTAAAATTGCTGGACCATAATAAGAAGAAATTCCGGCTTTAAGACAAAATAAATGTGAAATGGTCACATCAGAGTAGCCCATAAATATTTTCGGGTTTTCACGTATAACATCAAAATCAATATAGGGAAGTAAGCGAATACTATCTTCTCCACCAATATTTGCAATGATTCCTTTTATACTCTCATCCTTAAAAGCGTTCATCAAATCTTCAGCACGCGCTTGTGGACTTTTGTAAAGATAGTCTCCCCCTTTCAAACTATTTGGCATTGGAATAACTTTTAGTCCAAACATATCTTCTAATCTCTTTACACCTTGTTCATATCTCCATCTAAGTGTTGGTTCACCTGCTCCTCCCCAAGAAGGACTTACTGTTGCAACATAATCTCCCGGTTGCAATTTTTTTGGCTTAATTAACACATTAACTCCCACCCTTTAAATAACTGGATAATTTACGTATGGAATTATTTTATATAATCTGATGGTACCACTGAATCCATATTGTGGAAATAACTTTTTGAACTAACTGCCCCGTTAGTCGAATAAGAAAATGGATTGCCGCAGCACCCCTCCCTCTTTAACTCTTGCATCCGTTCGTTTAAGTGTAAAAACTCACAAACACTTAACTTTCTAACAAAACTTGAAAATCTTTAACATAAACTGCATTTCCAGTAATTTGAACATCAAATGATTCCTTATTTTTGGCAACTTGTACTACAATCCGACCATCTTTTTCAATTTCATGACCTTGTTCAACTATTAGATTTAAAGGTTCTATTAAATTGGTTTTTATGTATTTTGCATAATAAGCTCCCATTACCCCAGAAGCTGTACCAGTTACTGCATCTTCAATTGTTCCTGAATATGGTGAAGAGAAGTGTCGAGCGTGCATATCAGCATTAGAATCATACGTTTCAAGACAAAAAGGATGAACAGATGATTTTGGCATTTCCTTTAAAATTTTAGGAAACTGCTTATTATTTGGTTCCATTTTTTGAAAAGCATCAAGTTGTTTTATCGGTATTAGTAGAGTCCAGGTACCCGTACTTCCATAAAGTATTGGTAAATCATCATGAAGGTCTGATTCATTTATTCCTATTGATTTTGCTAAATCTTCTTTTGAACCTGTAAAGTCTTTGAATTGTGGAGGAGCCTGTTTCATCGTTATAAGTATTTCGCCATCAATAGATTCGTTAATTTTAATTGGTAGAATGCCAGCGTTTGTTTCGATTGTTAACTCTGTTTTATCCCCCAATATCCCTTTACTTTTTAATGCATAAACAGTCGCAATTGTGGCATGACCACATAAATTCATTTCATGACCTGGTGTGAAAAACCGAATTCTATGGTCAGCTACATCCGATTTAATTGGAAAAGCAGTCTCATTAAAGCCAACTTTAAAAGCTATCTCTTGCATTTCTGTTTCTGATAATTCAGCTCCATTTAACACTACTCCAGCAGGATTTCCCTTATTAGGTTCTTTACTAAACGCATCATAATGATAAACTGTTATAGATTTCATAACCCATCCCCCTAAATTCAAATAAAGTCTTTTTCATTATTTTACCATTACTTTTTAATTTCTTGTTCAACTACCCTGTCCCTTTTGTTAAATAAGAAAAAGCCGCCTAGTTTGGCAGCTGTTCTAAATATATGCAACAGTTAGCTTAATAAGCATTATTCTTCTTCAATGTCATCACCATCAACCAACGTATCATTTATTTGCGTTATGACAGTTCCTTTTGGTAAGTTCGCAATAAATTGATCAAGTGGAAAATATTTTTCCTCGTTGGAAAATAAATAAAAACCAGCTCCATCGTGAAAAACAGTAATAAAACTAGTTTCTGCTTCTATTTTGAAGGTCGGAATGGACCGTTTCCTTTTTCTAAACCACTCAATAACTTCCTCAGCTTTGAACTTTAAATTGTCGGAAAAGGAAATTGAATAAAACTCATTTTGAGTTGGAAGCCAATATGTTTCATTTATTAATTGAGCTAAAGAATCCGAATCATCAATCTTAGTAGTAAAGCAAGGTGGGTGATATTGGTGTTTCCCAGAGAAATCATAATAAAATCGCTTTTCTTTAAGGATGTTTAACCTAAAATCGATATTATTCTGTTTTAAAAAAGTGATATATTCTTCAGCTTGTTCCTCATAAACAATAAAGGTAATAAATAATGGATACCTATTTTGCTGAAATAAAAAATCCAGTAAAAAGTTTTTATTTTCATCCACATAATTTTCCCCATCAGCACCGACAAAATAGGCAGAATCCAATTTTCCATCCAATCTTATATAATGTCCTAAATTATCGAGAAACTCGTTTGAAACTGGTTCTTCTACAATCCATATTTCCGCCATATTTACTCCTCAGTATTTATTAAAGTCTGATTTTCTTTGATACTTACAAATGTTACAATCAAATTCTCCAGCTTCCTCTATTCCTTAAAACCTTCTAAGAGTTATATTTACACAAGAACAGATAGTATTCCTTCTTTAACTAACCTGCACCGTTAGTCGAATAAGAAAAAGGTCTGCTGGACCTAACTGGATATTCAAGTCTTGCACTCTTTAGTTAAAGAAGAAACTTTATTCGATCCCTTAAAGAAGCTTACACTTGCTTAAGCCCCTTTGTAGGATTCGATGCCTAATTCTTTTAAGTCCTTACACATTTATAATGTTCTTCCTGTTGCAGCAACAACATTTATTCCTTTGTTTTTCAATGATTTAATAGCTTCAATAGCCGAGTATGGAATGCTGCCATCTTCATGGCTTGTAATAGTTTAATAGGTCCTATAAAAAAAGAGCAACCAGTAAAAACTGGTTAACTCTATAATACGAACGCACCCCGTTAGTTTAAGTATCTAAAGAAATTTTTAATTGCATCCATACGTATCTTATGACTACAATCCTCGCAACAAAAAATCTTAGCCTTATTTTCCTTAAATTGTTTATAATTTAGTGAACCTTCGTATACTCTGAATATCCTTTTACAACTATAACAAAGTACCTCATAGTAAATCATTAGATCCTCCTAAGCGACACATTACTTTTTAGTTGATTTATCGAAGATTGTAACCAGTTCTCTAGTGTAATCCTTAACATCTAAATTAGGCTTTCTCGTTAATTCAAGGGTGAACCCGTCAATGGCACTTCTTATTGTTAACGCCATCACTCTTGCTGATGATTTGGTAAATTCTCTGAAAACTCCTTCTTGCATCCCTAGGGTAAGAATATTTTCAATCGGAAGTAGAATAGCTTCATCATGGTCTGCTGCAAACTGAAGTTTACCATCAGCAGTTCTCTTATTAGAAACCGTTTCAATAACAGCGAAAACATGCTGGCGATTTTCATCTATAAATGTAAGGTTGGATTCAATATACACCCGAAGCATGTCTTTAGGAGATTTTTGAGCTTCTATTCTTGGAGCAATATAGGCTTGCCAAGCCAAATAGTATTCGATAGGTATTTGCTCCAATAAGTCCTCTTTATTTGCAAAGTGATAAGAAATAACCCCCTTACTGATATTTGCACGCTTTGCAATTTGTCCTATAGAGGCTTGAGCGTAACCTACTTCTGCGATTGTTTCAATCGCACATTCCACAATTTGAGCTCTGCGGGCTTTTTCGATGAATGATAATTCTTTTTGGTTAGTTGGTTTGTTTTTTTTACTCATGCACTAATTTTAGTACAGTCGTACAAACAGTTCAAACAAAAAAAAACCATTTAGTTGAAGATTATCTAAATGGTTTTATGCAAATATCCTGGACCATTAGTTCAATAATACCTTAGTCCATAATATGGCCCGATTGTTGAACACAAGTTGAACATCGATCTTCAACTAAACTGCCCCGTTCGTATTATAAGGTTAGCCAGAATGCTAAATATTTCTGGTTGACCTTTTTTTATTGGGTCTTATTATATCAGTAGCCAGGGTAGAACGTAACTGCTCGTGGGGCTTAGACCCCGTCAGCTAAACGGTTCGCCCCCTACTTGTAGAAACATGATTGAGGCTGGTTGGGACTTTGATCTCGTATAACAAGCGAAGCTGTGACACTGCAAGGAGAAATTAGGGGTACTGGTAAATTACATGTTTAGGAGGAGGATTTAGAATGAATCCAGTCGTTGGTCTGGATATTTCAAAAGGGGAAAGTCAAGTTCAAGCATTTTTAGATAAAGGCAAACCATTCAGAAAGAGTTTTAAAGTATCTCATACAGTTGAAGGGCTAAGTTATCTTGTATCGTTTCTGGAGGATGTGAAAAAAGAGTCTGGTAAGAAGCCTTCAATCATTCTAGAAGCTACTGGGCACTATCAAACTCCTGTTGTTCATTATTTGGAAGAACGAGGTTATTTATTGATTATTATCAACCCGTTGATTTCATACAAGGCAAGAGGCTCAAGTTTAAGAAAAGTAAAGACAGATGCTGTAGATGCCTATCTTCTTTGTGAGTTATTCTACAAAGAGGAGTTAGAGCCTTATAAAAAGAGAGGTGTTCAATTATTAAACCTTCGAAATCTTACAAGACAGCATGAAAATATTACTGGAGTAACAATTCAAACGAAGCTTCAATTTCAAGCTGTTCTTGAACAAGTGTTTCCAGAATATAAGGGGGTTTTTGGAGATTTATATTCGGTGGTATCACTCTTAACGCTTTCAGAGTTCCCCTCTTCCGAGGATATTATTAAAGCAAGTGAAGAAACAATTACAGATAAGATACATGAATTATGTAAAAGTCGATCAATTAGGTGGGCAAAAGAAAGTGCGATTAAACTTAAGGCTGCGGCAGCTCGTAACCCTTTTGAAAAGACAGTCTACCAGAGTCATATTTTAAGCCTTGGTATGTATATTAATATGATTCTTCAATACAAAGAGCACCTATCAAAGTTGGAGTCGGAGATAGATGCCCTCGCTAAAGAAATTGAAGAATATAATATTATCAAATCTATCCCTGGTATCGGGGAAAAAATCGCTGCAACGATTATTTCAGAAATTGGAGAGATAGATCGATTTACTAATCCTAAAAAGCTGGTAGCTTTCGCTGGAGTTGATCCAAGTGTATTCGAATCTGGTAAGTTTACAGCCACAAAGAATCGAATTACAAAACGAGGGTCAAGTAGGCTTCGTCACGCCTTATATATGGCTGTTCGTTGTGCGATTCGTGATTGCCGTAAAAAGAAAACAACGGATGAAATCATCCCTCGCAACAAGAAAATGCGAGAGTTTTACGACAAGAAACGTGGCGAAGGAAAACCCTTTAAAGTAACTGTAATTGCATGCGTAAATAAACTCTTACATTGGATATTTGCCCTTTTAAAGAACAGAACCACTTTCCAAGATTTAGCTTAGAACCAAAAATAAACTAAATAACACAAAACCTTCCAAAACCAGAATAACGGAAGGTTATTTGGCATGCACATTTTTAGTATAGCATGAGATATTTTAAGTTTTTATTGAAAAATATTGACAAACTATTAGCTGGTTTAGTTGAAGAAGAAAAAAGAGCTAAATATCCAAACTGAATATTCAACTCTTGCCCCCGTTACTTAAATTTTTTACCCTTCACCGTAATATTCAGCAAAATGTAAAAATCCAAATTTCCTTACAAGATAGTTTCTTAACTCTCCTTGAGTAGCTTTTTCAATTGGTGGTTTTGTTAGGGTATATGCTTTTGCATTTAATTCAGCAAATCTAGCCTTATCTACTTCATTATGAAATTCATCATCAATAATCACTGATGTTAAAGCAGCCTTTGGATATCCCATAAAAAACACTTTTGTCCTTATTGCCGTATCTGGTTTTGAGTGTAATAATAAAAAAATTATTGCAATAACTACTAAAAAGACTACCTCTTTCTTTACAATTAACTTTTTGATGGACCTCATTACTTAAATAAATACCACCTTACTAAAAATATATTTAACTTTCTGCCCTCTAGTCGAATAACAGGCTGCCAATCCTCAATGAATTTAGCTCCTGCCAGCTATTATCTCTTTAGTTCATAAGGAAAAAGCTACCTAGTTTGGTAGCTAATACTGAACTAATATATTCTATTAAGAGTAAGTAATCCCCTTCCTAACATATGGGACTTTTATTCAACTAATCTGCGCCCTCGTATATTATTATTAACCAGATTTTTTCTGGTTTTTAAATCATTATACCTTTCCACAAGATATAATGATCGTATTCAGATAGAGGTTGTCGCTCGCGCCCTTGAAGCTACGTCTTCGTGTTAAAGACTGGCACCTCTTTCTTTATAGAACTATTCGAATGAGCTGGATGACACATAGTTGTCGTATATCGAACGAGGTTGGATATCTATAAAGTAAAAGAGGACCCCTTCCATCTGGATAATAATATTTAGGTGGTGTTATGTAATGTTTTATCTTGGCATTGATATTGGTAAACGTCATCACGAAGCTGGTTTGATTAATGAAAAGGGAAATCCCATAGGTAAAACCTTACGCTTTTCCAATTCCAAATCAGGAAGCGAAAAACTACTTGAATATTTAAACCGCCATGAGATTACACCTGATAATTGTACTTGTGGTATGGAAGCTACAGGACATTATTGGCTTTCCGTCTTCTCTTTTCTACATAAGCTTGGATTTAAGATTACTGCGTTTAATCCTATGCAGTCAGATGCCTTGCGCAATTTTTATATTCGCAAGACAAAAACGGATGTAAAGGATGCTTATCTTATTGCTCAAGTGATTCGAATTGATTCTCCAGACGAAACACCGTTTGTTGAGGAAGATTTGCTTCAACTTAGACAATTAGAGCGTTTACGTTATTCTTTAGTTGATCAAACTTCAGATGTTAAAAGGAAAATAATTGCGTTATTAGATCAGGTATTTCCTGAATATGAGGAGATATTCTCTGATGTTTTTGGCGCTTCTTCTACTGAAATACTTCTAAAGTATCCCTTACCAGAAGATTTATTAACCATTGATACAGACCAACTCGCTGAGTTACTCTACCGAGTCAGTAAAGGACGTTATGGTCAGTGGAGGGCTCGAAATAAAGCAGAACAATTGAAAGATAGCGCACAGAATAGCTTTGGCATTTCGATTGGTACAGACGTGTTTAAAATGCAAATACACCTGTTGCTTGAACAGATAAGTTTGTTTGAAAAGCAGCTAACGGAAATTGAAAATGCCATGATTGAACTCTCCAATCAACAAGAACATTTTCTCACGACGATCTCGGGTATAAGTGATGTAACAGCTGCCGTTATATTAGGTGAAATAGGCTCCATTAGCCGTTTTGAACGCCCTGGACAATTAGTGGCTTTTGCTGGACTAGATGCTTCCGTTCATCAATCTGGTGACTTTAATGGATCTAGCACTAAGCTCTCAAAACGTGGTTCTCCTTACCTCAGAAGAGCTATATGGCAAGCTGCATTTGTTGCTAGTTTTCATGACCCGGCACTCTCCCTTTATTATCAAAAATTACGGAATCGAGGAAAAGCACATGGTACTGCTATTGGGGCAGTTGCTCGAAAACTAACCCACATTATTTTTGCAATTTTGAGAGACGGACAACCCTATCAACCTCGTCTTAACGAAACAGAAAATAATTAACCTATGATAGTCATTTTTTAAAAATCGGCGACTCTAGGTTTTTTTGTCATGCCTAAATTCTATGATAATTTTTCGTAAGATAATGCTATTAGTTACTTGACTTTTTATAGCTGGTCTTTAACAGAAAATGAAAAGCTGTCAGTGTGACAGATCAGTACCTACCATATTTTATTCTAATCCCCAAATGCAAATATCCGTTTCTTTTTCTGTAAGGCTTCAATACATAGTTCTTTTAGCTTTTCAGCAAAATATCTTATTTTTTGGTCATTTAGATTGTTTGAATGGTATTTTATCGATAAACGATCGCAAATAACTATTAATTGTTGTATTTTTTTTTCGGTAAAGATTTTATCGCCATACGGGTCTAATCCTATGAGCAAATCAATCTCCTTTTTAGGCCCCTTTTCATGATAGCGTTGAATATATCGTTCTTTATTTATTAGATAACCGTGCAATTCTTCATTGAACTTAATGATGTTTTCTGATAATGCTGCTTCTTTTCTTGTAATGCCGATTGCAAAATCTATTCCTGCACCACTACTACATAATCCACTAGTAATTGAAAGATCCAACAGAGAAACCTCATTATGAAATTCATCGAATACTTTTATACCTTCTGTTTCTATTAAGATTCTTGCATTATTTTCCCCATTAAGTTCGCAGTTAACAACTACCCTACTATCGATTAAATAAGAATCATTTAATTCTATTTTATAGTTGTGTAATTCATTAATATTCTTGTATTCCCTATCCTCTTTACGTTGTACCTGAAATTCTGTGCAATTTATGAAATTGCACCTTAACAAGGAAAAACCGTCTTTGTTATATTCTGATAAATCTATAGTGACTAAGCATCCATTTTCTTTTTTACTAATATTAAGTATTTTTCCTCCATAGAAATCATTTATTACATCAACTTGTATACGCTTATCCAAATCATTACACCTTTTCTTTAAATAATGTTTTTATATTCCTACTACTTTCTCCTTTACAAAAGTCCCGCATAATTTAATTTTGGAGAAAATCTCCATCTATACCAAAACAGAGTTTGTTAACTAAGGGCATTCAACCAAAAAATTAATAATCTACTAATCGTCTTTTTTGTGTTTATCTGGTGGTTTAAAAAATACATCTTCTCCTGGATCAAACCCTTCTGGGTCCCAATAATCATCTAAGTATTTCTCTTTTTCAAAAATATTTCGTAAAAAGGTAATTGCTTCTCGCCAAGTTGAGAAAAGGTGAAAAGAATATGGAGGTTCACCTATGTCATTCCAAACTGCCCAAGTTCTATTTGGTAGCTCAGTGGCACTCCATTGAGCATCTTCAGGAATACGGAAGACATAATATGTATTTTCATAAGCTGATTTCCAATCAGGAAAACCCATTTCAGAGGCAAATTCTTCATATCTTTTAAAGAATAACTTTCTAAAAATTGTGCCCCACTCCTTTATTATAAAACCTGATTGTTTTATAACCTGCCATTAATTAATTCACTAGAATCCTCCATTCAATATATATGTAATGTTATAACAATTTCTTATTCAACAAACCTCCCTCAATAAAAGAAGCATACACACCCGATTACTCCTGATTTCTTAGATTTTCATAGCTATTTACCTGCCGGTAAATGGTTTCAATTGGAGGATAGTCACTGAAAAGGATATATTTAGACATACAGAGAAAAATGGGCTACAACCCACTAACCAATCTATTACAGAAATTGGTGGAGTAGTAAGAATATGACCGCACTGGTAGATGTCCACATATCTCATGGAGGTCAACCCTCCCATGCCTCACAGAGTCTTCGCTCTCAAATTCCTTCGTCCAACCTTTCCATGAGGTGGATGTCGGCCATGCTGCCCCACAGGGTCCATGCCCGTAATTTAGTTGCTTTGCCGACTAATCCGTGCTTCAAATGTCTCCAAAACTATAAGCCAAGAACTATTTCTAATCTAAACGAAACCAGAATTAAGCGGCCAGTTCTGCCTTCTTTGATCCTGCCAAGTGAGGGATATCTTTTAACATCTTTTCTTCACTAAATTCAAATTGCTTTTTACTTATACTAAAGAAAATACGAATCAATTTATTACACAAAGCGATAAGGGATTGCATCTTCTTTAACGGGTTGTCCGGCCGTTGTGTAAAGTAAGCATGCAGGGCCTTAAAAGCTGAATTTTTGGCAACTAGAATCATGCAAACCCTAAACAACAGAGCCCTTAGCTTCTTCCTGCCTCTCTTGGAGATGGTTGTTTTGCCCTTATGCTTTCCAGACGTATTTTCCTTCAGACTCAAGCCAGCCAGCTTAATGATTTGTCGGGGGTGAGAGTACTCACTTAGGTCACCCACTTCCGCAAAGAAACCAGCGACAGTATCTCTTCCAACACCCTTGATCGCTAACATTTGCGCTACACCTGGAATTTCATCAAGCAGGGAATCTACTTTTCCGTCCAATTCTTCGAATTCCTTCTGAATCAAATCATATTTAGCCAGAAGAGTTTTCAGCTCCATTTTTGCCATCTCAGAGCCTTGGCGAAGTCCGATGGACTGACTCGCTGCTTGCTTTAATTCCTGAATCTTATTAGCACCTACACTTCTTTTTACGGATTTTCTTAAATGGATAAGCAATTCATCTTCTGTGAAATTGGCTATTTCATGCGGTAGAGCATAAAGCCGTAAGAATTGTAATGCAGCCTTGCCCTCCCACTTCTTAAAGACCTTAAGAAATTCCGGAAAATACCGGTCAATCCAGTTATGCACCTGACCCTGGACCGTTTGAAGGTCCTCGGTTAAAAGATCGCGAATTTTCTTTGCCACACGGAGTTCGGCATAAACACCTTGCGGTATAGTAGGTTCGGCGTATCTTCCGTCCTTGACCAGTTGAGCAATGACCTTGGCATCTTTTACATCATTTTTAGTTGGAGAATTATCATCAAGTTCCTTGCTTTTCTTTACGTGCAAGGGATTTACAGCTACAAACTTAATCTCGTTCTCTTTTAAAATATGAGCCAGGTTAAACCAATAATGACCTGTTGGCTCCATACCGACAATCACTTTCTCCATACTACGTGCTTTCTTCGTTTCCGAAATCCAATTAAGAAAATGCTCAAAACCTTCTTTTGTATTTTCAAAATAACAAGGAGTTCCAAACTCCATTCCCCTGAAATCCTGGGCACGTGCCACATGCTTGAATTTCGCGATATCCACCCCTATAATCAGGGTGTAAGGAGTAATTTGAGCAATCTTCTTATTCTGGTTATAATTCATTTTAAAGCCTCCTGGTATTTGAGTAATGTCCTTTTCGCTTGCCGGCTTCAGGACTCTCTCATTCTACCAAGAGGTTATTTTTTTGTTCAAACTCCATTTTCCTTCATTACAGGAATGCTGCCCCGTTTGTTAAAAATGCAAAAAGATGTCTTAGCCTTTACATTTTGTAACAAAACCATTATCGTTTTATATAATGATAATGGTTAGAGGTGATAATAATGAAAAATAAAGCAGATATATTACTGCACCCTGTTCGAATGCGTATCGTACAAGCCTTGTTAGAAGAAAAATTGACAGTATATCAACTAGTTAAAAAACTAGGAAATGTGCCACAAGCTACCATGTACCGTCAACTAAGTACTTTAGTTGATGCCGGTCTGGTTCAGGTCAGTGAGGAAAGACTTGTAAGGGGAACACCGGAGAAGATTTACAGTGTGGTTGACGAACATCTCCAGCTTTCTCCTCAAGATATTGCCGCCTATTCACAAGATGAACACCTTCGTTTTTTTATGGTTTATAACACCCACCTTTTAATGGAAATGCAGCAGTACCTTTTGAGTCGTGATGTTGAGAACTATATAGAGGATGGGTTTAGATATGGAATTACCCCTCTTCACTTATCTGAAGAGGAGATGATAGAATTTTTTGATCGTTACCGTGTTTTAATTGGAGAATTTGTTAGTAAGAAACCTTCGCCTGACAGGAAATTGATCAAATTAGCAACCACCTTCATCCCAACTGGTGATTAAATTAACTTTAAGGGAAGCAGATTTATAAATTAACATTACTTATTATAGGAGGAAATTATGGATACTAAAGTAAGCGGTCAATGGATAAATATTGATGGAGCCGAATTATATTATGAATACCTTGGTGAGCAGAACGATGGCCCAACTATAGTGTTTATGTCCGGATATGGCTGGCCATTGGAGAATTGGCAACCGATTAGAGAAGATGTTTCAACATTTGCGAAGATATTTATGTATGACAGAGAAAGTGTAGGCAATAGTAGCCAGGGGAACAACTCCAAACATAGTTTACAAATCGTTGAGCACCTTAGAACACTGCTTCAAAAAGCCAATATTAAGCCCCCATTTATATTAGTGGGGCACTCTTTTGGGGGAGTAAACGCTAGATTATATACGAATATGTATCCAAAAGAGATAGCCGGAGTAATCCTATTGGAGTCTTGCCACGAAGACCAGAATAAAGTAATGGCTCCTTTAATATCAAAAGAGGCTCAGGAAGGATATTTTGCTCAATTCCACGTAGAAGGTATAGAAGGCAGCCTTACTGAATTTGAAGAAAGTCTAGAACAAGTTCGGGGAGCAGACATTGGGAATACTCCTCTTATGGTAATGACTGGCTGCACCCAACCTATTCACACAACAGACTCAATGGCCGTATGGATGAATTTTCAAAAGGAACTAGCAACTTTGTCAACAAAATCCAAACATATAATCATTAAAGAGGCGGGACATGCTATTCACATTGATAAACCAGAAGCTGTTATTGAAGCAATTAGGGAAATGGTCGAGATGGTAAGTAAGTAAGTATTTTGCATTTTGTAATTTCCACTGACACGGCAGGATGGGAAATATATTAGTATAAGTTTGAATCTTTTATTTAACTATCCTGCCCCTTTTGTTGCATAAGAAAAAGCTGCCTGATTCGCAGCTGATCTTGGACGAAAGCACCCTTTACTTTAAGTGTAACTCTTCACAATCTTTATCTATAGAACATTTCATTACTTTAGAATGTCTTGCAATGTCTTATCAAGTGTCTTAAAAGTAAACGTGTAACCTTCACGTTCTAACCGGTCTGGGAGAACCCACCGACTTTTTAACACCAATTCCGTTTCTGTTTTAATTAGCAATGAGCCAATCTCCAACATCCATTTGGGTGAAGGTAAACCGAATGGAACATTCAGCGTTTTTCTTAGTTCTTTCATTAATTCACGATTACTAACAGGTTGTGGTGAAGAGCAATTAAAAACACCACTTAGCTCTTCTTTATCTTTCAAAAAGAGAACGATTTGAAACAAATCGTCGATATGTATCCAACTAAACTTTTGGTTTCCCGTTCCATGAATCCCTCCAAGTCCAAACTTCACTAAATTTCGATAAGGTGTCATAACTCCACCATCCTTACCTAATACAATAGCTATGCGTAAGGCGATTTGCCTTGTTTTTGGTAAGTCAAAGGAAAAGAAGGTTTTCTCCCAGTTTGTTGCAACATTAACCGAGAATCCTGAACCAATTTCTCCTTTTTCTTCAGTCATTGGACGGTCTTCTGCGTGCCGATAAATAGTTGCCGTACTGGAATTCATCCAAATGGCAGGTGGATTAGTACACGCCTGTATAGCTTCTCCAAGTATTTTAGTTGTCCTTATCCTTGAATTCATAATTTCATTCTTATTTGCTTCATTGTATCGACAATTCACAGATTTCCCCGCAAGATTGATTAGTAGTTCAGTATCTTCCAATGCCTCTTTAATACTCAATTTATCTTCCCAAGAAATATGTTGCTTTTGCCTTGATATGATATGTACCTCATATCCTAATTCCTTAAATTTGTTCTTAAAAGATTCACCAATAAAGCCTGTTCCACCTGCTAAAACTACTTTCATAAAAAAACTCCAATCTGTTTTATAAATCGGCTTCTTACTAGCCTCCCATAGTTATACTCAAGCAATTTCTTCAAATATTATAAGAACCGTTTTCTTTCTTCGGGGGAAGGTAACATACAGCTTTCTTTTTTGCCAAACCATTTATATCTATTTTTAGCTATAAGCCCATAAAAGAAGTCTCTGATGGGTTTTGGGATAACTAACAGGACATAAGGTATCTTCCATGCTCCTTTCAAGTTTTTGCAAACTCGAAGGGCTGCCGATGATTTAAAGTAGCAATTGTTATCTTCTATAAGAACAAAACTATCTATATCCTCTGGAGCATTATGCTTATTCAATAATTCTTTTCCTAAATAACTTTGTAACGAAGCAAATTTAAAGTGTCCTTTTGGGTCTCTTTTGATGATAAATTGAACGCTTTGGTCACAAAAATTACACTCTCCATCAAATAAAATAATTCTTTCCATTCCAATCCCACCTTTCTTTTAGTATAACGTTTATTATTTCTATATTGTTTTACAATTTTAGTTATTCAACTAAACTGCCACGTTTCTACATTAAGAAAATTCAAGATCAAAAGGAATCAATCGTTCTTAGGTTAATGCCCACGTTCCCAGTTGAAGCACCTTGAAATCAAATATCACAATTCTCTAAATCAATTTCATACTCTTTAGGAATATAGTTTAACAATTTTATTGTGCTATTGATTCTAATATCGTTAGTAATTACGGTGTATCCAACTTTATGTATATCAATTAACGTTGCTACCTTATCCCAATTAAGATTAAGGAACTCAGTTGGATGGTCCCAATGCACATTTGGATATAAGTCTTTATAAAGGATGTTTTCACCTTGGAACATAAACGAACCAAAACTATTATAAGCAACCACTCACAATATTTGGTTATTAGTTTAAATTGAGCTTTAGAATCTACTTTAAGAATCACCCATTTACTATTTTTATTAATAAGATAATCGATTTGAAGCTGTTTCATCTTTCCTGTTTCTTCATCATCAATAAAAAACGTTGGTAAAACAAAGAATAAAGGAAACTTGAAAGTACCTTTTATAAAGTTATAGGTAAACCCTTCAAAATCTCTTAACATAACACCAATACTCAAAACTGCGAAATCTTTCTCTCTAAACTTAATTGAGTTAATTATGCTTTTATGACTATTTTGAATGAATACCGACATTTACATCACTTCCTACCATTACGTTAATCACTCTTACTATTGCTATCATCTATTGAATTATCCTGCCCCTTTTTCAAATAAGAATAAGCTGCCTGGTTCGGCAGCCGGATCTTAAAGTTATGCACCCTATTGTTTAGGAGCATTCACAAATTTTGTTTTATTTCAGGATACAGCACAGTCAAATGATTTGACAAAAAATCCTATTTATGCTATAATTTACAAGTTACAAACCTCTGTGTATAATAAGATTCTCCTGGCCGGGGAATCTTATTTTCGTTTAAGAGGAGGCAATTGAATGAAGCCCAATGAATCCAGTTTAACGTCCTTAATATCAGCGTTTGGTCGAGCATACCACAGTCAATATGACACACCTAAAATTTTTGATGATTATGTTGCACAAGAACTAATTTCCAAAAAAGAGATTTCAGAAATCAGTGAGAATATGATTAATGGTATACAATTTTTTAACGAAGGTATTGCTCAAACGTTGCAAGGTAAATCGGAAGAAGTCTTAAAATGGATTACACAAGTCCAGCTTTCTCCTACACCTCTAGCTCGTGCAGCGTATTGCGAAAAAGTATTATTAAATGAAATAATGTTAGGATTAAAACAGTACGTAATACTTGGAGCCGGCTTAGATACTTTTTGTTTCAGACATCCTGGATTAGAAAAAATATTAGAGATATTTGAAATTGACCATCCATCTACACAGGAATTTAAAAAGAAAAGGCTTGATAATGCCAACCTTATAACCTCGGGGAATCTACATTTTGTTTCAATGGACTTTACCAAAAAGTTCTCCTTTCAAAAACTTATAGATGAAGGCTTTGAAAACAAAAAGACTTTCTTTAGCCTTTTGGGTGTGTCTTATTATTTGACTAAAGAAGAAAATTCACGTTTAATAAGTAGTCTATTTGCTAAAGCCCCAATAGGAAGTTCTATCGTTTTTGACTATGCGGATGAAAACCTCTTTGAAGAAAAAGGAATCTCTAATAGAGTCGAAAATATGGTGAAAATGGCTTCGGCAAGTGGAGAACCAATGAAATCCTGTTTCACTTATAATGAGATCGAGAATATGTTAGAAAAATCAGGGTTACTGATTTATGAACATTTGTCACCAGTTCAGATAAATGACCGTTTCTTTAGTAATCGGACGGATTATTTGACTGCATTCGAAACAATTCACTATATCCACGCTGTAAAAAAATAATATTCTTATTTGCCGCTCAACACGATTGATGATTGAGCGGTTTTTAATTTCTCTAAAAAGGAATCCCAGTTAATATGTCCTATTAAACAAACCTGCCCCGTTTGTTTAAGAAAAAGCCGCCGATTGGCAGCTGATTTTTAACTTTCATTCCTACTATTTTATTGGAACTGCTTCTTTAATTAGTTCGTTATCATTCGAATCATAAGCCATCAGG
The DNA here is from genome assembly GCF_038004385.1 of Cytobacillus sp. FSL R5-0377. Classification (NCBI taxonomy): domain Bacteria; kingdom Bacillati; phylum Bacillota; class Bacilli; order Caryophanales; family Bacillaceae; genus Cytobacillus; species Cytobacillus sp. FSL R5-0377. Next base: position 4,712,495 of record NZ_JBBORA010000001.1, on the reverse strand, counting down.
AAGTATTCCCCACTGTTCAATGTAATTCCATTAAACCTAGCATAGGACATAACCCCTGGACTATTTGAATTAAAAGCCGAGCTAAACTCCCCAATTGTTCCCTCTTGTGTTTGGATTTTAAAACGTATATCTTCACTGCTGCTTTGGGACAAATTATAATAAACTGTTGTTGACATTGGTGTTGTGACTACTTTTTGGAGAGTAACAATTTCCCCATTATTCAGCGTTAATTGCGTATTCATATCGAACACTTTTTTCTCTTTCATTAACCGTGATTGGCTGACTCCAATTTTAAAGACCCAAGGTTGATCAATAATTGTACGATCCCATCTGTCGTAAATAATTTCAATATCAACTTCCTCTGTTTTAATTTCCTGGCTTAATTCTATATCGTTAAATATGGTAAACATATTATTACTTAATTCAATTGTTTCTCCACCAGTTGTAAGTGAAGTATCTTGCCCATTTATCTTTACTCTGGGTGTAATAGCAGTTTGGTAATCCACATCAACATTTTTTGTTGGCTGGAAGGTAGAACTTACATATATACGTTGATCGTCAACAATTACTTCATTTAATGTTAATTTACCAAGCCCATTTTCTGCAGTACTCCCTATGTTTGTTTTATATGAGGAATAATCAAGATTTTCGTTAATATTTATATATTTTTCTATCTTTTCTCCAATAAAGGGCATATCTGCAACAGTCTCTTTATCGATTATTAAAACAGCACTCATGATAATAGCAGCCACACCCACGCTTATAGTTACCCATTTTTTTCGAGTTCCACCTAAAGAGATGTCCTTTTTAACTCTCTTCAAAATTCGTTTCTTTTCCAATTTTGAAAGTTCAATTTCTTCAAATTCATCCAAATTGATTTCTACATCGTTAAGCTTGTTATAAATAGTCATTTTTTTTCACCTCATTTCTCATTAATATACTTCTTAATTTTTTTCTACCCCTGGAGAGCTTATTATGCACCCAGGATTCTTTTGTATTAAACTGCTTTGCAATTTCCCTTGAAGGAAACCCTTCTATATAATATTTTTCAAATATTGACCGTTCTAATTCAGGAAGTTCATCTAATAAATTTTCCGTATCAACTTTGTTTTTATCGGAAACGAGTTGTCCCAAATTTCCCTCCGACAATTCAGCTTTACTCAAATATTGCTTTTCCTGTTCTGATTTCCTCAGATAATCAATTGCTTTGTACTTTGCAATAGCTGCAATCCAATTTTTAAATTCGTTTCTTGAAGGGTCGAATGAATCAATATGGTACCAGATTGATACCAGAACATCTGCCATACATTCCTCAGTATCTTGACGATTTTTCTGAAGATATTTTTGAATTATTGCATTTAGCAATCCGCCATACTTATCAAGTATATTAGAAATGCCTTTTTCATTTTTTAACTTTATTTGTTCAACAAGAAATTGTTCTTCAAGACTCAACTTTAACCCCCCTTGTCACTTTTTTGTATTCATATATTAAATACGTAATTTGACTAAAAATCCTATCACCCAAAAAAAATAAACCGATAGAAAATTCTATCGGCAAATCATAAGCATAAAATTCCATTAAATAGTTCGACTCTTTTTGAACAAATACCTTCTTCAACTAACCTGCCCCTTTGGTAAAATAAGAAACAGGATTAGAACCCATAAGTTTCTAAAATCACTTCCCTAACGTGTAATGCCTTTTCCTTTTGTAAATTTCTTAAGCTAAATCAGATTAATTTCATTAAATTCTAATTCAATTTTAATACAATTCTCATTTTTACTGGTTATCATCGAATATGAAGGGGGATTTATATGGAGTTTACTTTAAAGGAACAAATCAGGTGTATTAATGAGATTGATAAAAACGAAAAAACTATATTCTTAATTAAAGCAATTGAAAGCTTTCTGAACATAAGTTTAGTTGTAGAAAAAGTTATAAATAAGTACACGACACAGAGGGAAGATATAAATAATTACTTAAGAAGTATAGGCTTGGAAATTATAGATGAATTCAGAAACCACGATAATTACATATTTTTTGAAAAAAACTTAAAAAAGTATTGTGGTTTTCAAGAAGATGATGAAGCATCTTCCGATATTATTTTTGAATGTTGTAGTGATGAAACGGTAGATATATTAAAGCTAAAAAGGAATTAATAGATGCTGCCAACTCCCTTAATGAGCAAAAACAAAATGAAAAAGAATAAATATTGGATTTAGGTGTATCAATTTTAAAGTAAAAATCCACCCTGTTGATGTTAGGGCTTAGATTATTTTTATGAATAAAAAATAAACATCGGAGAAGAAACGGGGTACTTGCTTTCTATAGAAGCTCCTGATAGGTTCTTAAAGAGTGGTTTTTGATGCAGTCCCTTATTCAATAAACCTGCCCCTGTTAGTCCAATAAGAAAAAGGCTGCCTTTTTGCAGCCTTTATTTTAATAAGTTGAACATGGTCGAATATAAGTTAAGTGCTACCAATAAGTCAACACCCTATTCCACTTTTTCCTTATTTAAATGCTCATAATCTAATAATTCCACTTTGAAACCATGACTACATCCAATTTTGGGGCTATCGCAGGATGGAGATACTCTTACTTTAACCAAGTCATGTGCATAGTTGCCAGGTGCATTTTTTTCGTCAGGAACGTGAATACTTATGGAAATATCATAAGAATGATTATTGTTATAAACAATACCAACAATCCTTTGTGACTGCCAACCAAAGGTAGCAGCATCATTACCTGGATACTCTTGCATCACTCTTTTATCAATGACTGGAAATATAATATCCCGAATAATATCTTCTGGTGTAACATACCAATCTTCTGCATATGGTTTAATTTCCTTTGGCTCTGGAGGTTTGGCATTAACCAAGTTATCTGTGGCAAACATTAATAAAATAGTAAAAGGAACAATTGTTTTCTTCACGATGCTCACTCCCATAAAATATCTACAGTTATATTTCGCATCTTCAATTAATTTTATCCACAACAACCAACCCGCATTTCCAAGCCAAGGTGTTTCACTAAATGCCCTGTTAGTTTATAAAGAAAAAACTGCTCGATTAGCAGTTAATTTTGACAAAAGTACCCTTTAGCTTACGGTGAACCCTTCGCAACTTTCTTATATTTTACTAAAAAAGGCGAGAACAAAGAACCAATAATCGCAGTGGCGATACATATAACAATTGTAGTAAAAACATTACTGAAAGGAGATGCAAACAAACCATATATCCACATTGGTATTATTGTAAAAGAGACGCAAATAAACCTAGAAGGAAATGCTATCTTATATTCTGTGCCGCATCTGTCGCAGTTTATTGTGCTGTAAAACCAATTAGCTCTAAAAATTTTAATCCACTTAAATGGATTGTTGCAAGTATCGCATTTTTGTATTGTAATCACCCCTATATTTCTTTTTAAAAATATATATTCTCAAGTCTTATTCCAATGTCCTACCTTATTTCACTAACCTGCCCCTGTAGTTCAACAAAAAAATAGCCGCCTAGTTCGGCAGCAGTCCTTGTACATAGGGCATTCCATAGCTCAATAAAATCTCAGATTAACTTTGGTGAAGTAGATATTGGTGATTTTTGTTTTTGCCATTCGGTCGGTCCCTCATTAGGTTCAATATATTTCGAAAAATAGTCTCCACTTTGTTTATCAAAAATAATGATGTTACTATCATTTGGGGAAATTAATTCATACCGAAATTGTTCTTTCTGTGATGTTTTAAATTGATTGGATTGTATAGATTGTAAAATAAACCAAGAACCTACAAGAATACATAATCCTAAGAAGATAATAGAATAAGACATAAGATTTTTATTCCTATGCTGCCCCTTTAAAAAAATAATAAATTCATTATAACATTTTACTTTTATTCTTCTTGCACTAAACTGCCCCCGTTTATTGAATAAGGGATTCAATCAAAAAATAAATAATTAATCGTCTTTTTTGTGTTTATCTGGTGGTTTTAAAAATACATCTTCTCCTGGATCATATCCTTCTGGGTCCCAATAATCCTCTAAGTATTTCTCTTTTTCAAAAATACTTCTTAAAAAGGTAATTGCTTCTCGCCAAGTTGAGAAAAGGTGAAATGAATATGGAGGTTCACCTATGTCATTCCAAACTGCCCAAGTTCTATTTGGCAGCTCAGTGACACTCCATTGAGCATCTTCAGGAATATGGAAGACAAAATATGTATATTCACAAGCTGATTTCCAATCAGGAAAGCCCATTTCAGAAGCAATCTCTTCATATTTTAAAGAATAACTTTCTAAAAATTGTGCCCCACTCCTTTATTAAAATACCTGATTGTTTTATAACCTGCCATTAATTAATTTGCTAATATAAGAATCCTCCACTAATAAATATGCAATGTTATAACAAGTTCTTATTCGACAAAACTGCCCCGTTAGTTAAGTAAGAATAGGCCACCATTGTGCAGCTTGATGTTAAAGTAATGCCTACATTTACCTTTTGTATAACATCCTCTATTGGAACTAGCTGTTTTTTCGAATTATTTAAACACAAAAGGGTGTCCTTATCAAGACACCCTTTTGTTCAGCTATTAATAATGTACAAAGTAGTAATAACCATCTGCTTCACCAGATGAGGTTTTTCTCGGAGAATAAGCATAAGCTGATTTACTAGATAGTAAACCATCCCAATTTGAATATCTTTTTAAAGTTCCAGAAGTTTTCTTTAAGTATGGCTTGAATCCAATATAGCCAGAGTCACCTTTTGATAGTGTGAAAGAATATGTGCTAGAGTCAGATGCGCTACTAGTCCATGAAAAGCCTGCATTAGCCTTAATCGCATCTTTTTCTGCTGTTAGAGAAACACTATACGTAGCGGATACTGTTACACTAACTGCTTTATCAATTCTACAAGTAGATGTAGTACAACCGATGTCTGCAGTTACCTTTTTAGTACCACCAGTCACATTGGTAGTTGAAGAAGGAGTGTATCTGTAGTATTCGTAATAATCCCTTAAGATTGATACATCACCATCACCAGTTGCATCCTCATCAGTAAACATACCCTCAGTGTCAACTTCTTCAGAATTTTCAATCTCATTTACATATTCTTCTTTTGAAACTGGAACTAATTGTCCATCTACTTCCTTAAGAGGTGTTACATACTTTCCTAGAGATTCATCATAAATGGCATTTCTCTTCTCGATTTTTACAGGTTTATTAGCATCCTTCGACCCTGCAGCGAATGTAGATCCTCCAAATCCCCCTAAAAAAACAACACTCAAACTTAAGACAGCAAAAACATTTTTAATACTTCTTCTCATACTTTTCCTCCTTTACCAGAATTATCTAAATTATCCAATTTTGTTAAAATTTGGTAAAGGGTCTTTGGGCCTATTTAGTTGGTTGGATATAAAAATAAATTCCTGTTTTGTTGTCAATTGTGGGACTTACTTCGCCAGTTTTTGTTTTAACGACAGGAGCTTCTGCTTCACTTACTCCGGTATAAATTGTAAAAGTTTTTCCTGACTGTGTTTCTGTTCCCCAACTTATTTGAGAAGAATATTGTTTGACCTCATCATTCTTAACAAGTACATCTTGATCAGGATCATACCAGGCATATTGCCCTTCATTTTCACTTATGCTTGATACACCTACGCCTAAGCCTTCCTCTAATTGTTTCTTATAAATAATAAATGTTTCTCCGTTTTCACTAACTTTCCCAATAATGTCTTCTTTTTTAATCTTTTCTTCTTTAATGCCATAATCAATTGTTTCTTCTTTGGTTTCAAACCATTTCGTTTCAGTAGATTCATCACTTGCTAATGCAGAACATCCTGTTAGTGCAAGCAGGGCTATTGCAAAAGGCAATATTACTTTCATTTAAAATCCCCCTTTAAGAAAAGATGTAATATCTCCATGATACATTTCTGACGATATAAATTACAATATTTAGAAATTTTTTATGAAATATCGAAGTATCCTTTTCGAATTGTACTTCTTATTAGTTAAAGTTGATACGATTATTTCCCCATTTTACGAGTTGCTGTTGCCCAGGCCAAACCCTTCTGCCACAACCAACCATATAATTTCTTTTTAGTATGACCTTCCTATCCCCTCCTCGCTTCTGAATTTTTTACACTTTATAGGGATCTTACCTATGGTAAACATAATAAGTAATGTAAAAAAGCCACTTATAAACAAATTAACAATATTTACGCCTTACGATTAATTAGACGATTAAGACGATAGAAGGTATCATCATTGCACCAAACCTGTAAAATTTAAATTTTTCCCTCCTTAAACAAACCTCCCTCAATAAAAGAAGCATACACACCCGATTACTCCTGATTTCTTAGATTTTCATAGCTATTTACCTGCCGGTAAATGGTTTCAATTGGAGGATAGTCACTGAAAAGGATATATTTAGACATACAGAGAAAAATGGGCTACAACCCACTAACCAATCTATTACAGAAATTGGTGGAGTAGTAAGAATATGACCGCACTGGTAGATGTCCACATATCTCATGGAGGTCAACCCTCCCATGCCTCACAGAGTCTTCGCTCTCAAATTCCTTCGTCCAACCTTTCCATGAGGTGGATGTCGGCCATGCTGCCCCACAGGGTCCATGCCCGTAATTTAGTTGCTTTGCCGACTAATCCGTGCTTCAAATGTCTCCAAAACTATAAGCCAAGAACTATTTCTAATCTAAACGAAACCAGAATTAAGCGGCCAGTTCTGCCTTCTTTGATCCTGCCAAGTGAGGGATATCTTTTAACATCTTTTCTTCACTAAATTCAAATTGCTTTTTACTTATACTAAAGAAAATACGAATCAATTTATTACACAAAGCGATAAGGGATTGCATCTTCTTTAACGGGTTGTCCGGCCGTTGTGTAAAGTAAGCATGCAGGGCCTTAAAAGCTGAATTTTTGGCAACTAGAATCATGCAAACCCTAAACAACAGAGCCCTTAGCTTCTTCCTGCCTCTCTTGGAGATGGTTGTTTTGCCCTTATGCTTTCCAGACGTATTTTCCTTCAGACTCAAGCCAGCCAGCTTAATGATTTGTCGGGGGTGAGAGTACTCACTTAGGTCACCCACTTCCGCAAAGAAACCAGCGACAGTATCTCTTCCAACACCCTTGATCGCTAACATTTGCGCTACACCTGGAATTTCATCAAGCAGGGAATCTACTTTTCCGTCCAATTCTTCGAATTCCTTCTGAATCAAATCATATTTAGCCAGAAGAGTTTTCAGCTCCATTTTTGCCATCTCAGAGCCTTGGCGAAGTCCGATGGACTGACTCGCTGCTTGCTTTAATTCCTGAATCTTATTAGCACCTACACTTCTTTTTACGGATTTTCTTAAATGGATAAGCAATTCATCTTCTGTGAAATTGGCTATTTCATGCGGTAGAGCATAAAGCCGTAAGAATTGTAATGCAGCCTTGCCCTCCCACTTCTTAAAGACCTTAAGAAATTCCGGAAAATACCGGTCAATCCAGTTATGCACCTGACCCTGGACCGTTTGAAGGTCCTCGGTTAAAAGATCGCGAATTTTCTTTGCCACACGGAGTTCGGCATAAACACCTTGCGGTATAGTAGGTTCGGCGTATCTTCCGTCCTTGACCAGTTGAGCAATGACCTTGGCATCTTTTACATCATTTTTAGTTGGAGAATTATCATCAAGTTCCTTGCTTTTCTTTACGTGCAAGGGATTTACAGCTACAAACTTAATCTCGTTCTCTTTTAAAATATGAGCCAGGTTAAACCAATAATGACCTGTTGGCTCCATACCGACAATCACTTTCTCCATACTACGTGCTTTCTTCGTTTCCGAAATCCAATTAAGAAAATGCTCAAAACCTTCTTTTGTATTTTCAAAATAACAAGGAGTTCCAAACTCCATTCCCCTGAAATCCTGGGCACGTGCCACATGCTTGAATTTCGCGATATCCACCCCTATAATCAGGGTGTAAGGAGTAATTTGAGCAATCTTCTTATTCTGGTTATAATTCATTTTAAAGCCTCCTGGTATTTGAGTAATGTCCTTTTCGCTTGCCGGCTTCAGGACTCTCTCATTCTACCAAGAGGTTATTTTTTTGTTCAAACTCCATTTTCCTTCATTACAGGAATGCTGCCCCTTTTGTTGAATAAAAAGGACAGTTGTAATGGCAGCCGTTCTTTAAGCAGTGCACCCATTAGTTGAAGTAAATTTTACTTTTTTAAAACTACAACGACCATTTTTTAGAAGTTTATTTCTTATGGACCTTAACATACACACTTCCGAATAGTTTATCTCCAATATAAGCATCTAATTTCCACATACCACTCTTTGGCAATGACATATTAGATGGAGCGTGTCGGTCTGCTCCGTTATTATCACCACCTAGTCCGCCTTCTGCCACAGTTATTTGCTCTTCTTCATCATTCTCATGTATAGCAACTATTTTAAGTTTTCCGTTAAACTCTTGTTCTTCTCCCCAAAAATGCCACATATATTTTTGAGTTTTATTTGGATAAAATCTAACAACCTCAGTATCATCATAAATGAAACCTAAGCGCCCTTTTTCACCAATCATTGTGTAATTACCAGATTTGAATAGAGGGCTTTGATTCCATTTTTGTGCTAGATTATTTTCCACATTTGTAGTTATGGCTTCCTTATTCTTATTTGTACACCCAACAGTAGTTAAGATAACAATAATCGAAATAATTGAAACGAAACTTTTTTTAAACATAAACACCACTCCACTCTTTTTATGAATCCCAGTCAACTTCAAATATCCTTTATTATACTAACCTGACCCGTTAGCTATTGATGGCCCATACCATGAAATTTACAGCAAGCTTGCTTTCCTAACCTTTTTAACCTGTAAATCACTTAGTCCTGACGAAGTAAGGTATAGGGAGAACAAGAACAGAATGTAGGCCAGAAGAGGGAATAAGATAATCCAATGAGAATGATACATAAAGCCTCTCGCCTGACCAATTAGCCCTGACCACTCGTGAGTTACAGACAGGTAAATTGTGGGGAAGAATTGCTGGTGAGTGCCTCCAAAGAACAAATTGAATATGCCTAATTGTCCAATTAAATGTAAAACCAGTATGGCTTCGTTTATTAAGATAATCATAATGTTCCCTTTTAAAGCGGGCCAAATATGCTTCACCATTATATGGTTGTTTGATGCTCCAAGGGATTTTGAAGCAACGACATATAATTCTTTTTTTATTTCAGCTGTTTTCGAAAAGATCACATTATAAACGCTGCTTACACCCAGGAAAATCATTAATACGCTTTGAATCAGAATCAGTCCCCATATAGGAATGCTGGGATTAATATTAATCCCAACCATAATGAAATAGATAATAACAAAGGTTGGTATGCCTGACCAAACTGAAATTGTCGCTTTTCTTAGTGTTCTTTTCTTTTTATGAAGACCCATTAATATCCCTGCAATACCTCCAAGTAAAACTCTCGCAATCGCTATTAATAAGGTTCCGAGCACTGTATACTTTGCACCGTGAAGCATTAGTGTCAAAATATCGTATCCCCATTTATCTGTTCCGAATTTAAATTCCTGTGATGGCGGGAATGGAGAGGAAACCAATTGCTGGCCTTCTGCAGTCTGGGTATATCCAATCTTCTTATTGTAGTCAACTTCATATGGAGCAATCAGTGGGCCTATTAATGAAATCAGAATAAAACCACCAAATAAAAGGACACCAAGGACTAACTTTATATTCATACTCTTAAGCATGCCTCAGAATCCTCTCTATGATAGATATGAACAGTTTATATGTATAGAAAACGGAAGTATAAAGCAGCATTATGCTTATTAAGCAAAGAACAACTAAATTGTACTGATATCCAAACTTCACTTGAATTTGAAACAGCATAGTTGTAACTCCCCTGGTATTGTACAGATATTCAACCACAAAAAGATTACTGATCATGATTCCTGTAATTTTTTTCAAATCCGCCTTTAAATAGGGAAGGACATTGGTTGTTACATGAAATAAATATATTCTCGGCTTGCTTAACCCTTTTCCTATTGCGGTTAGTATATAATCCTCCGATATCACTTCATGTGTATGTTCATTCAGTGCCCTTATTAAGTAAATAAGGGGGATAAGAACAAGAGTAACAATCGGAAGAAATAATGCCGGGTCGTCCATGCTGAGCGAAGCTACCTTCACAGTCTTGATCCCTGTAGTTTTATAAATAAAGTTTACTAGTAATTGCATTAGTAAAATAAAGATAAAGTCAGGGATCATCCCCAGAAAACTCAATGTGCCGTTCAGGTACTTGACACTCGTCTTCCAAAACCATATTCCAAACAGAAAAGATAAAGTAATCACAATCAATCCAGACGAGGTTAAATAAAAATAAGACGATTTAAAATAGGCAACAATATCAGCTGGAAAAAACCTTGTATTGCTACCAGTTTTATAATAAAAAGCGTCCAATGAAAAAATTCCTGCTATAAAGTCTTTTATTAGAATTACAATCTGTTGGGGGTGAAATATAATTTGTTGTTGAGACTGTAAGGGATCCCCTGTATTATGGAAAACCAAAGGAATTGCAGCTAATATGAGCAATAGAAAAAAACCGATAAGTTGCTTGATTAAACTTTTAAAAGAATACAACTCAACTTTTCTCCTTTTAAAATTGAGATTCTTGAAGTTATTCTCCAAAGACTTCTACAATCCTTTTATTTGTCATTTCAGATTCTGCAAACAACCCTTAAGCTAAACAAAAAAGCCGCCTGGTTCGGCAGCTGGTCTTGATCTAAGCACTGGTATATTTAGCTAGAAGTTATGCTTATTGAGTTAATTTTTCTTTGAAGATCTGTTTGAAATACGGTTTAAAATCAATTTCAATACTTTGTTGAGAGTCCTCATTAATGACTGTTAATAGTATACTGGCACATTCTTTTTTATCTGCTGTAATTTCAAATTTTTTGACCCGTTTTAGGTCTAAAATTGATATCAATCTATTTGAAATACGTTGAGTTACTTGTATTTTAACTTCACCATAGGAAGGGGAAAGCTTAACAATAAAGTCCTCCTCTCCATTAGAGAATCGGTATGTGGTTTCATTATAATAGAATGGTAAGTCTTTTGAAGTAGTATCTAATAATGTTGGTTCACATTCAAATAAAGAAAGAAAGTCGTTCTCTTCTGGAAATTTAGGCATTTTACTATCACCCTTTTTATCACTATTTTAACATTTCTACTTCAACAAACCTCCCTCAATAAAAGAAGCATACACACCCGATTACTCCTGATTTCTTAGATTTTCATAGCTATTTACCTGCCGGTAAATGGTTTCAATTGGAGGATAGTCACTGAAAAGGATATATTTAGACATACAGAGAAAAATGGGCTACAACCCACTAACCAATCTATTACAGAAATTGGTGGAGTAGTAAGAATATGACCGCACTGGTAGATGTCCACATATCTCATGGAGGTCAACCCTCCCATGCCTCACAGAGTCTTCGCTCTCAAATTCCTTCGTCCAACCTTTCCATGAGGTGGATGTCGGCCATGCTGCCCCACAGGGTCCATGCCCGTAATTTAGTTGCTTTGCCGACTAATCCGTGCTTCAAATGTCTCCAAAACTATAAGCCAAGAACTATTTCTAATCTAAACGAAACCAGAATTAAGCGGCCAGTTCTGCCTTCTTTGATCCTGCCAAGTGAGGGATATCTTTTAACATCTTTTCTTCACTAAATTCAAATTGCTTTTTACTTATACTAAAGAAAATACGAATCAATTTATTACACAAAGCGATAAGGGATTGCATCTTCTTTAACGGGTTGTCCGGCCGTTGTGTAAAGTAAGCATGCAGGGCCTTAAAAGCTGAATTTTTGGCAACTAGAATCATGCAAACCCTAAACAACAGAGCCCTTAGCTTCTTCCTGCCTCTCTTGGAGATGGTTGTTTTGCCCTTATGCTTTCCAGACGTATTTTCCTTCAGACTCAAGCCAGCCAGCTTAATGATTTGTCGGGGGTGAGAGTACTCACTTAGGTCACCCACTTCCGCAAAGAAACCAGCGACAGTATCTCTTCCAACACCCTTGATCGCTAACATTTGCGCTACACCTGGAATTTCATCAAGCAGGGAATCTACTTTTCCGTCCAATTCTTCGAATTCCTTCTGAATCAAATCATATTTAGCCAGAAGAGTTTTCAGCTCCATTTTTGCCATCTCAGAGCCTTGGCGAAGTCCGATGGACTGACTCGCTGCTTGCTTTAATTCCTGAATCTTATTAGCACCTACACTTCTTTTTACGGATTTTCTTAAATGGATAAGCAATTCATCTTCTGTGAAATTGGCTATTTCATGCGGTAGAGCATAAAGCCGTAAGAATTGTAATGCAGCCTTGCCCTCCCACTTCTTAAAGACCTTAAGAAATTCCGGAAAATACCGGTCAATCCAGTTATGCACCTGACCCTGGACCGTTTGAAGGTCCTCGGTTAAAAGATCGCGAATTTTCTTTGCCACACGGAGTTCGGCATAAACACCTTGCGGTATAGTAGGTTCGGCGTATCTTCCGTCCTTGACCAGTTGAGCAATGACCTTGGCATCTTTTACATCATTTTTAGTTGGAGAATTATCATCAAGTTCCTTGCTTTTCTTTACGTGCAAGGGATTTACAGCTACAAACTTAATCTCGTTCTCTTTTAAAATATGAGCCAGGTTAAACCAATAATGACCTGTTGGCTCCATACCGACAATCACTTTCTCCATACTACGTGCTTTCTTCGTTTCCGAAATCCAATTAAGAAAATGCTCAAAACCTTCTTTTGTATTTTCAAAATAACAAGGAGTTCCAAACTCCATTCCCCTGAAATCCTGGGCACGTGCCACATGCTTGAATTTCGCGATATCCACCCCTATAATCAGGGTGTAAGGAGTAATTTGAGCAATCTTCTTATTCTGGTTATAATTCATTTTAAAGCCTCCTGGTATTTGAGTAATGTCCTTTTCGCTTGCCGGCTTCAGGACTCTCTCATTCTACCAAGAGGTTATTTTTTTGTTCAAACTCCATTTTCCTTCATTACAGGAATGCTGCCCCTTTAATTCAAAAAGGAATTCAACAAAAAAGGCGTTAATCCTCCCCTAGATCAACGCACCCGATAGGTTAATAAAAAGCCTCTCAAGATTTTTTGAAATTACCTGGGATTTTAACGAGAACATAATTTCCAGTCCACATTTGAGTGGTAGCAATTAATATCCTTCCGTCTTTTTCAAAGAACAGACCAGCACCATCTCTTTCTTTAAATTCCCATCCATTTGAACTAATCATTTGTTTTATATTTTCATCAGCAATCGAAACACCTTGGTTCTCACTACTTGTGATATACCAAATAGAATCGCCTTCTACTGCAATTTCTGCTATTTTACTTTCCGATTCTTTCAGTATATCAATCGCTTCTTTTGCAGACGTATCAGCTATCGGAAGAGAAGGGTAATGCAATTTATTTACAAATACGAACACTGCAATAACGGCTATAAATAAACCTAAAATCATTCCACCCTTTTTCAATTCATTACCTCCTTTCTAACAAGACGCTTATCACTTATCATAAGTTCCTAAGCATTTGAACTTACCTTTGGATTAGCTTCTTCAACAAACTTGCCCCTTTAGTTAAACAAGAAATCATTCTTTAACCACTTTCCCTATTATTTCTTCTCGACTTTAAGAACCTTTATTTTGGCAGGATGTGATTCCAATACTTCACCGAACCAAACCTTCATTTTTTGACCGTCTTTATACGGGGAAAAAGAAAATGGAACACTATCTAATTTATAAATTCCTCCATAGCTTCGGATGAATTCTTGATTTGATTGTTCCTTAGCAGTTTTAACATCAAAGTCCTCATCTGTAATCAAATACCATACTCCTTCTTTATTTAGGATATATCCTTCTACTGTCATTTTTTCATTTGCACCGATTTTATTAACGAGGTCACCAAGGATAATAATTGCAAATAGAATTACCAAAAGTATCACTAGTTTTTTCATAGCTAACCCATTTATTCACTCCCTTGATTTCAATTATATGAGTATTTCAACTCCTATCCTTAGATTCCTCTTTTACTAAACTGCCCGTTCGTATTATAAGGTTAGCCAGAATGCTAAATATTTCTGGTTGACCTTTTTTTATTGGGTCTTATTATATCAGTAGCCAGGGTAGAACGTAACTGCTCGTGGGGCTTAGACCCCGTCAGCTAAACGGTTCGCCCCCTACTTGTAGAAACATGATTGAGGCTGGTTGGGACTTTGATCTCGTATAACAAGCGAAGCTGTGACACTGCAAGGAGAAATTAGGGGTACTGGTAAATTACATGTTTAGGAGGAGGATTTAGAATGAATCCAGTCGTTGGTCTGGATATTTCAAAAGGGGAAAGTCAAGTTCAAGCATTTTTAGATAAAGGCAAACCATTCAGAAAGAGTTTTAAAGTATCTCATACAGTTGAAGGGCTAAGTTATCTTGTATCGTTTCTGGAGGATGTGAAAAAAGAGTCTGGTAAGAAGCCTTCAATCATTCTAGAAGCTACTGGGCACTATCAAACTCCTGTTGTTCATTATTTGGAAGAACGAGGTTATTTATTGATTATTATCAACCCGTTGATTTCATACAAGGCAAGAGGCTCAAGTTTAAGAAAAGTAAAGACAGATGCTGTAGATGCCTATCTTCTTTGTGAGTTATTCTACAAAGAGGAGTTAGAGCCTTATAAAAAGAGAGGTGTTCAATTATTAAACCTTCGAAATCTTACAAGACAGCATGAAAATATTACTGGAGTAACAATTCAAACGAAGCTTCAATTTCAAGCTGTTCTTGAACAAGTGTTTCCAGAATATAAGGGGGTTTTTGGAGATTTATATTCGGTGGTATCACTCTTAACGCTTTCAGAGTTCCCCTCTTCCGAGGATATTATTAAAGCAAGTGAAGAAACAATTACAGATAAGATACATGAATTATGTAAAAGTCGATCAATTAGGTGGGCAAAAGAAAGTGCGATTAAACTTAAGGCTGCGGCAGCTCGTAACCCTTTTGAAAAGACAGTCTACCAGAGTCATATTTTAAGCCTTGGTATGTATATTAATATGATTCTTCAATACAAAGAGCACCTATCAAAGTTGGAGTCGGAGATAGATGCCCTCGCTAAAGAAATTGAAGAATATAATATTATCAAATCTATCCCTGGTATCGGGGAAAAAATCGCTGCAACGATTATTTCAGAAATTGGAGAGATAGATCGATTTACTAATCCTAAAAAGCTGGTAGCTTTCGCTGGAGTTGATCCAAGTGTATTCGAATCTGGTAAGTTTACAGCCACAAAGAATCGAATTACAAAACGAGGGTCAAGTAGGCTTCGTCACGCCTTATATATGGCTGTTCGTTGTGCGATTCGTGATTGCCGTAAAAAGAAAACAACGGATGAAATCATCCCTCGCAACAAGAAAATGCGAGAGTTTTACGACAAGAAACGTGGCGAAGGAAAACCCTTTAAAGTAACTGTAATTGCATGCGTAAATAAACTCTTACATTGGATATTTGCCCTTTTAAAGAACAGAACCACTTTCCAAGATTTAGCTTAGAACCAAAAATAAACTAAATAACACAAAACCTTCCAAAACCAGAATAACGGAAGGTTATTTGGCATGCACATTTTTAGTATAGCATGAGATATTTTAAGTTTTTATTGAAAAATATTGACAAACTATTAGCTGGTTTAGTCGAATAAGAAAAATGTTCTGCCGGTCCTAACTGGATCTTCAACGCTTGCACCCGTTAGTGGAATATAAATTTTTAACTGGTTAGCATCGAATAATAAAACTTCGCATCCTGTAATGCAGTATTTAGGTTAATAGAATTTTCTATTGTATAGTAAACTGCAATTCCTGCAAGTATAGCAATAATTGCACCACTACTTTTAGGTATTTGTTTGGTCTTCTTATAGAAAATTAGCGTTGTTATAACAACAATTAAAAAGTAGGATGCAGATAGTATTATTTCAAATATATCCATGTTAACATCCTCAACAGCGGTTCTAAAATGCTCCAAATCCTCTTTATTATCCATATTCTCTACAATAGTAGATATGTTGCCTTGGTGACCAATTTTCCAAGTAAATGAATTTTGTTCTTTTATTACAGTGTATTGATAGCCCCCTGCCTTTTCTTCACCAATAACAAAAGGTGAACTCGCAAATACAATTGGAACAACTACTATGAAAAGTAAAATTAACATAGAAAACATTACTAAAAACTTCTCTTTCAATTGCATATCCCCCATATCTCATTCACAATAATGACACTACAATATGTTTAATCCCCTCTTAAAGAAACCTGCCCCGTTTGTTGAATAAGGAAAATGATATTGCCGGCAGTTCATGTGGCATTGAAAATTGACAGCTATTTTTGCACTGCATTTAAGAGGACAATACTTATTGTCCAACATAGAATATGATGTCAATTGCTATGTCAAAAATGATGAAAGAGGCTAAAAACCGAAATAAGGAAAAGGACGTGTGCCAATTCACAGGTCATTTTTTTTGCCATTTATCAGCCGAAAACGCAGCCCTTTATTTTTTTCAGGTGTATAAGTTAAATATGCTTATCATCATTAATGATTGCCTCCCGGACTTCCTCTTTCGTGCTGTTAATCTTAAATGGAACTGACTTCTTCTGGTCCATTCATTACTATTTACTTTTTCAAGTTCAAAGGAAAACTTTTATTTTGGGATTTATGAACAATACAAGAAAATCTAAAATCCTATCTATCATTGAGGTTCTCATCAAAAACCGATAGTATAGGTTATAAAGCATCAGATTTTTCTTCCAGTGTAATTGAAGGAGCGTGCGGAAATCATGAATACTGTTCTTACATACTTTATTTCGCTTTTTGTCATTGTGATATCAGTATTTACGACCCTTTTTATCAAAAATGAACTGGAGCAAATGTTTCGGGAAAAGCATAATATGATCCCTTTTCATATATGTAATATACTTATCACCTTTATGGTTTCCATTGTAGCAGATGCCGTATTGACGATTTATATCTTTGGCGAGAATTACAATTGGCTGCTGCAGCTGCTGACCCTTCTATTCATGATCTTACCGATTTATTTCTTAGGTCACCTGGCATTTGAAAAATATAAATCTGTGTATAAAAAATACATACCTGCTGAGAGCGGGAAGATATTAGTACTTAATGAAAAGTACTTAAAAAAGAAAAAATGGCCTTCAAAATTCAAAAAATATAATGACTTTTAATAAAACTGAATTTAGGGATTGGAGCATGTAAGATGAAGAATGAACATTACTGGGTTTCAAAGCTTGGACTAACTCCTCATCCAGAAGGAGGATATTATAAAAGAACCTTTCACTCAGAGGAATGTACGTCAGATCAGGAATTGTCTGTGAAATTCGAGGGAACCCGCAAGCTTTATACAAGCATTTATTTCTTGTTAACTTCCAATGATGTGTCCCACTTTCATCGATTGAAGTCGGATGAATTATGGTATTTTCACGCCGGAAGTCCATTAACCATTCATGTCATCACCGAAAATGGTGAATATGAAGAAATGAAATTAGGGTTAAATCTTGATAATGGAGAAGTACCTCAAGCTTTAGTGCCGAAAAATTCAATCTTTGGTTCCTCTATTATGGAGGAAGATACATTCTCTTTAGCAGGCTGTATGGTTTCTCCAGGCTTTGAATTTCAGGATTTTGAAATGTTCACACAAGCAGACCTTTTATCCAAATATCCTCAGCATAAGGAAATTATTTTGAAGTTAGCCTATGAAAAGATTCCTGAATAGCGATAAATGCAGTTCATAATAACTTGCATTATGACGTTTTATAAGAAGTATTTTTAGACAACTCACGTGTGATCAAAATTACCCGATAGTGAACTATAAACTTAGTTTCCTTCGAGATTAATGATGCATTCTTAACAGAGTTCACTTCCCCTTCGATTAGCTGACCATGACGATATGACAGTAACTAAAATGATTGTTTAAAGTTGCCTGTTCTCAACAAAAACCAACTATAATAAACTGAAATTATCATAATTCCCAAATAATTTGTTGTCGGTTCCTTTATGCCTAAATTAAGGGGTGTAACAATGAAAAAAGGTTGGATTTCAATTTTAGGTAGATTGATTTTAGGTTTAATCTTCTCATTCTTTATACTCGAATATAAAGGCTGGCAATATATACGACACAATCGTAACGGAGAAGTAGAACAAGTCATCCAACACATAAATGTTTGGAGTTATTTTTATCATCCCTTTTAGACATACTATTCACTAGGAGGGTGTTTATATATGGAAGAACGTAAAGTAAAATTAACAACGGCTGAAATCGCAGCTCTTTGGAAAATATACCAGTCAAACACTGCAGTAAGATGTTTTTACAAACATTTTCAGCAGCATCTTCAAGATAAGAAAATAAAGTCAATCATTGAAGAGGTTTTGGCTTTAGTTGAATCGATTATTGAAAAAATCGAATACATATTCAAAGAAGAAGGGTTCCCAATACCAGATGGGTTTTCAGATAAAGATATTGATTTATCAGCTCCTCCTTTATATACAGAATATTTCGCATTAAGCTTCCTTTATCGCGGAGGGCAGGTTATTATCCCTAGTTATGCAAATGTTATACAAAGAGTTACGCGATTAGATTTATATAAATTTTTCAAAGAGTGTCTGTACCGTGAGACAGAAATACACCAGAAAGCATTAGGCATTATGCTCTCAAAAGGTATACTCGATCGGGCTCCAAGCATGGAATATCCGGAGAATGTTCAATACATTCAGGAACGGCCATCAATACTATCTACCTGGTTTGGTGAAAAAAGACCTCTAAATTCGATTGAAATATCCGAGCTTTTTGTTGAAATTGAAAGAAATGCTATTGGGTTAATCCTATTAATGGGATTAATACAGGTAACCAAAGATAAGGAAATAAAGAATTATTTATTAAAAGGAAAAAAACTGGCTGAAAAGCAAGTGGATTCGTTTGAAAAATTATTGAATGAAAGTAATCATTATACTGGCTTCCCATTGCCTGTGGAAGTAACGAATTCAACAGTTTCTCCGTTTTCTGACAGGTTAGTGCTTTTTATAATAGCTACTGCTAACCAAATTGCTGTGTCAGCACTTGCGGATGCATTATCTGTCACCATGCGGAAGGATGTAGCCCTCCATTATTCCTTAATTACTACTGAAGTTTTAAAGTACGGTGAAGAAGGACTGAAACTTTTGATTGAACGAGGCTGGATGGAGCAGCCGCCTCAGCCCATTGACCGAAATAAGCTTTCTGAATCCTAACTCATATTGAGGTTAAATAAGATCAAGTTACGTTCTTATTTTTCAGTAAAAACATCCATCTAATGGTTTCCGGTGAATTCCCGGATTATTGAAGTATAAAACATAGACCTCTCGAAAAAGAGGTCTTTTTGCTTGCAACAGAATCAAGAGATACCCTTGCTATAAACGTCCCCCCACCTTTTCCACCCAATGAATTTACTCAGACAACATGAATTCTGTAACTGCTTTTAATATTTTTAAAAAATCATATTGACTCTCACGTTACAGGATACTTTATAGTAACTAGTGAAGGGAGCGAAACACGATGAAAGTAAAGGAAGTAGCTGAATTAGTGGGAATTAGTGTGCGCACACTGCATCATTATGATGAAATTGGGTTATTAACTCCAGATGAAACCACTGAGGCCGGTTATCGGGTTTATTCTGACGAGAATCTCGAGACCCTGCAGCAAATCTTATTTTTTAAAGAGCTCGGCTTCCCTTTGAAAAAAATCAAGGAAATCATTGATAGTCCTTCTTTTGACCGGGAGGAAGCGCTGATCATGCAGCATAAGATGCTTCTCGAGAAAAAGAGACGGCTCGAAAAGATGATCGGGACTATTGAAAAAACCATCCAACATTCGAAAGGAGAAATACAAATGTCTAAACAGGAAAAGTTCGAAGGCTTTGACTTTAGCCATAACCCATATGAACAAGAAGCAAGAGAAAGGTGGGGTGACAAGGCAGTTGATGAAGCAAATGAAAAAGCGAAAAACATGACGGCTTTCGATCAGGAAAGGTTCAACGACATTTATCGCAGCCTTGCCTCCATTCGCCATCTCTCACCAGATTCCAAAGAAGCTCAAGAAGGGATTAAAGAGTGGTATCAATTCTTAAATAAGTTGGGGAACTACTCTCTTGATGCATTCAAGGGATTGGGGCAAATGTATGTTGATGACGAGCGCTTCACGAAGAATATTGACAAATTTGGTGAAGGCTTAGCACAATTCATGTGTGACGCTATGGCTGTATATGCGGATAAAAATAAAAAATAATGTCCAATAATGGCTATGGCTTTCCGCTATAGCCTTTTATAATGGTTCTTTTAAAAAGATTCTTGTTTTTGTTTATGAAGTCCGCCCGTTGATTTTTGTTCCAATCAACTCAGCAAATTAAAACAGCTTTGAAAAAGCAACAAACTTTATCAAAACAGCCTTTGCAATAAAAGACGCATTCCTTTTTATGAATGCGCCCGCTTGTCATAATTCCTACTTAAGTTTTGCCGCTGCTTTCGCTGGCAGTTCCCCCGCTTGCACCTCTTCCCACTCATCTACGAAGGAGCCTTTCACTTCTACTTTTAAAAAGGCATTTTCCCTTAATACTTTCCCGGAGCCAAACGTAATTTCCTTTTCTTCGCCTTCTTCGTTATATCCGATCAGTGTATACTCATATCGGCTGCCCTTTGGAACAGCTTCCTCATTAATCTGTACATACACTTCGTCTTTAGCTACTAATGGGTTAAAATGATCCATGTCTTCCTTTGGAACAATAATAAACAATCCAGCAATCAAAATAACGATTGCAAATAAAACCCCAACAAAACTTTTCATTAATAATCTTCCCCTTTATCTATTTTTTGTGGATGGAGCGCATCCAAGAATAAAAAACCTTAGCAGATTTGATCATTTAATTCAGCGGCCGCCCGCTTTCCATCTACAAGGACTACAACAATCGCAAACAGGAGTTCGAATAGCTTTTTCAATACTGTCCTCTCCTTTCTTTTAACTACTTGATGATTTCATTATAAAAAATAGCGGGTATTCTTCCTATCGATTTGGATTACATAAACATTACATTGTTGTAAGATAAGCACTTTTCGGGGCATTATTGATATAGCCCGAAGCCGAGCTATACTTTGCGAAGAGACAGAGAAATTAAAATAAATCATTAAACTGATAACCTTCCAAATATTATCAGTCCAGGTATGTCATGCATTCTAAATAGCCATTCCCCAATTGGACGGTTTTCTTAGGTAAGAAGACGTTTTTTGATTTATCCCTGCACATTAAGGGAGTAATGTTGAACTTAAACTATAAAGTGATTTTGTTTAAAAAGAGCCGGAATCTATAACAAAGAAAACTCGCCCAGTTTTGGGGCGAGTTTTGCTCTATTATAGCCATTGGAGATGTCAAAAAGAACTGTCAATTCGGTGCATATTTTTAGAAAAGCACCTCAAAACGGAACCCTTTAAGTTTACAGGTAAGCTCTCTTCTATATTTAAATTTTATTTATGAGAGACAGCATTTGAAAACTCCTCAAAGCTCATTTCTCCTAATGCAAATTTCGTACTTTCTGCAAAAATCCGTTCATTTTTCGTCAGTTCACGCTTTGCTGCCTTTTCGATCCATTCCTCTTCTCTATCCAAACTATCTAAAACATGCTTTTGTTTTGAAAAAGCTTCATAATATCTTAATCCAAATTTCCTTTGGGAAACAGCATCAGTATGTATGCCATCTGGATTTGCCGTCAAGCCTTTTGAGGTTACAAAATAGCAATTCTTTTCGGAATGAGCCACTTTAGATAAGATCTCGTTTATTTGTTTAAATTCTGCCGCACTTTTCCCGAATCCCGACTGTCCCAGATAATGTCCCAGCTCACCTATTATGATAGGAATATCCTTTGCATTCAATTCTTCTCTCAAATGTTTAAACAATGAAAGCAGTTTAGTTTCATATGTTTTATAACGTTCTCCGTAACTGTCGCTTTCACCCTGATGCCACAGGATTCCCACTAGTTCACTTGTTTCCATTGCGAATCTTGCTTCAGAAATCGCGTGTCTTGTTAATACTCCATCAATGGCCCATTCATCAATAGAACTGCCTCCCTCTGCACAAGGAATAAGCCCGATCTTCTCGCCTGGATGATCCTCTGTCCAGGCCTCGGCAAAAGAGGCTGCCGGCCCAACACCAGCTACGTGGCGATCAACATTTATTGGCTCCGCCATCATCTGCCATCTTCCGTTTCGCAGCATACTAATGTTTTCATTATAAATTGGAGGCACATCTTTCAAAAATCCTCTGCCAGCCATGTTGGATTGTCCGATTAATAGTATAGACTTCATATGGGATCCTTTCTTTTTCCGAGTTTTAATTCAATTTAGGCATGATATTGAATTGCTCACCGCATTTGTACATCTTTTAGACTTTCAATGTAATACATCAAACCGCATTTTTACAATACAATTTTACTAGGTACCCTAGAAAGTATACTGCCCTTTTCTTTATCACTCTACCATGCAGAATGAAGCCATTTCCGACCCGGGTGAACATTTACTAAGCAAAAAGGACACTTTCAATGCAAAAGCGCCCAATAACTGTATTAGTATGAAGGATCTTACTGGTCTGCCTATGAAGTATTAGTTGCTGAATAGGCGGACTAAAAAACCATCTTCTTCGACATGAGGCATAAAATAGGTGATTCCATAACTTGCAGCTACAGAGATAATGACTGTCCAAAGGAATAAACTGGCCAGCATCCAGCCGGTTACC
Source organism: Cytobacillus sp. FSL R5-0377 (assembly GCF_038004385.1). Classification (NCBI taxonomy): domain Bacteria; kingdom Bacillati; phylum Bacillota; class Bacilli; order Caryophanales; family Bacillaceae; genus Cytobacillus; species Cytobacillus sp. FSL R5-0377. The sequence continues at coordinate 4,689,628 of NZ_JBBORA010000001.1, read as the reverse complement.
CTCTTTCTTGTCGAACCAAAGCTCATACCCATAAACGCGGATATATGAGATCCCACGAAAAAAGGGCCAATGATCGCTAAGCCGGGTAAGCCATATTTGTCAAAAAGTGCACGGGCACGCTTGCTTTTTTTCGACTCTTCCATGCCCTCAGCATCTGCTTGGGCTGCTGCAACTTCTTCCACATGCATTACATCTTGCATACGCTTCTTTTGTTTTCTCTTTTTCATCCATTTCTTCACTTGATCCACAAAAACAATTAACAAAACCACTGTCAGAGCATTCCCTAAAAAGGCAACTATCGCTGTCAGTACTGGCGATAAACCACCGATGATAGCCAATGGAATCACAGTTATAAGTTCAAATAACGGAATTGCTGCCAAAAGAAATACAAATATATATGATAAAATCATTTCACACGTCCTCCCCTTTATTCATAAAGTTTTTTAACTTCCGACCAAAAAATAAAATACTGCCCAATGCCAAGTATAGTCAAAGCGATGACAGGGAGCAGCTCGACATCTCTAAACAGTGTCACCGCAACAATTGCTGCCGGTATTGCAAAATAGTAATAAATATACACCTTTCGGCAAGCCCGATACGTAATATATTGATGTCCTTCATCTTCCTCCTTCAGTTCATAAGGGATGAAGGTAAGAATACGAATCTTCCGGTCTGGGTACTTACGGTTAAAATAAACCATTGTTCCGAAATAGATGATGACAAAAATAGCATAAGCAATAAAAATCATTGTTGTCATGTAATTCCGCTGCTCTAAAACGATGCTCATTGAATAAATGACCGCAAGCCCAATCAGAAACACGCTCATTGTAAAAGGTGAACGCAAAAACCGTTCCATGATCACTCCTCCTCCCCTTCAATCCAAAACACTTCCTCTAAATCGACATGCAGTGCTTTAGCGATTTTCAATGCTAACAGCACAGAGGGTGCATAGTCCCCTTTTTCAATCATGCCAATGGTTTGACGGGTGGCACCAGCCAATTTAGCTAAATCAGATTGTGTATAATTATGCCTCGCTCTTAATTCCTTCACTCTATTCCTCAGCATATTTAACATCCCCTATTACCATGTCCTTCTTCTTTATTGTAAAGTATTCTTTACATTAGGTCAAACATATTTGTCATTTTGTTAAGAATTCATAGCATATATCGTAGTTACTCATAATTCAAAGCCTGGTGCAATGATAGATAATGAAGTGCCCTGGCCTTTAAAAAGTCTGCCACCACAAATCGCATTACTACAAAACAGCTGTTACTCATCAATCTGGTCCTTTTCATGAAGAAGGCGCTTTTCCTCATTTCTGAGAAGCGCCAGTTTGTAAAATATAAGGTTTAAGTTAAGATATTTAAAGAGTTAATAACTTCCACTAATTAACTCCATTGATTTTAATTGCAAAGTGTTTCTAAATGAGTCCGAATTACTTCCTTTACCTTTTCCGGAGTATACACATCAGGTCTTAACAAAGCATGGATTGACAATCCGTCAATCAATGCCGATAGCCTTATTTTTTCTAATTCAACATTAATGGAATCCAATAAAATCCCCTTTAGAACTAAGATCTCGAGCATTGATTTCGCTAATTCATATGTACCGTTAGTCATTTCATCTTTCTTTTCTTTTAATGTATCACTTGTAAGTGAACGCAGTGCAAATATCCACCAGACACTCGTTTCAGCCTTCTTTTCGTCATCAATTGGTACAAGCTCTAATAGTACTTCTTCTACTGCCCGCAATGGTTTTTCCGACCACTCTTTGTTTTGAGAACGTTTTTTTCCTTCCTCTAAGTAGTAATTCATGATAAACAATAACATTTCGTCTTGAGTAGAAAAGTAATGTCTTAACGCTCCTGCAGACATCCCTGCTTCTGCTGCAACCCTGCGTATAGATGCACTTTCAACCCCCTCTTCCTTAATAATATTCCATGCTGCTTCGGCGATTGTTTTCCGTTTTTGTTCGTGATTAACGATTCTTGGCATGATAAAACACTTCCTTTTTTTAGCACGGTGTGTTATTATATTTTTAACACAGTGTGTTATTATAATACCACCTTTTAAGAAAGGGTACTATTGATATGTTTGAAACAATGAACTATTGATGCCTTCTTCATCCATAGATTTATCGACAACCCTAATGTATATTTCCATTTGTGCATTCATTGATATATTAAGCCCTGGAGTACTTGCTGTAACAGCTTATATGATATTGTCACAACCGAATCAATTATCTTCACGTTTGCTTGTTTTTTTGTTTATTACACAGTTAGGGTATATTACATTAGGTTTGCTGCTTTACTTTGGTGGAAATTCACTCTTGAAGAAGGTAGAACAATTATCAGAATTTGACTTTATTAATTGGTTTTATATCCTATTGGGTGCTGTTCCTGCAATAATAAATTTTAGTAAACCACAAGAATCCACAAAGAAATGTTTCATTTCAATTATCTCTAATAATATAACCCTTAAAGGGATGATTGTAGTGGGAATGGTTGTTTTCCTAATTGAATTTGTAACTGCTTTGCCTTATTTTTATTCAATCTTTTTAATGAATCATCTAGATATCAAGACTGCACCTTCTGTCTTTATAATCATTGGGTACAATCTGATCATGATTCTTCCTTCTCTGCTATTGTTAGGGATTAATTGTAGGTTTAAAGAGAGGCTTCAGCAATTACTTAATAAAATCCAAATTCAAATTAAATGAAGCTCCTATTTCTTCACTCCTGGCCGCAACAGGTGTTGCAGGAGCAATTTTTTTCAATATTGGACTTAGAGGCATATTAAATTAAAAGAAAGTAAGAGGTGTTCATCATGAAAGAAATCATTAATGGAGTTAGTCTGCTCTTCCTTATTCAAGGTGTAGGCGGATTTATTAATCATTTGACTAATGGCGGAAAAAGCTGGTTTTTAGTAAATTATATTGGTGCATTTCAAGGGTTTGAAATCGTTATCGACATTCTATTAATTGTTATTGGAGGAATTATCGCTTTATATTCTCGTAAAATACCATCAAGTAACACCGATAAATAAATTTTATAAAATAATATAAATACAAAGTGAGAACTTCTCCCTATGTATTATTTGATTAATAGTAGTAAAAGAGCCCCACTCGTTTGGAAAAGGGGGCCTTGCTTTAAATTAGAACAGTATTGCTGCTATCTAATTAAAAATTAGCACATGCTGGGAGGAATATTTTGCGGATTCATCTTTAGAGCTTGTGGTGGAGTATTAAAAATATATGGCGGCGCCGGTTTTAGTTTTGGTGCCTTAGCAAATGGAAGCGGATGTTCAACATAATTGAAAGTACCCTGACAATCCATGCTCGTTCCATGTGCCCACCTTCCCTTTGCACTATCATTACCTTTTGAAAAGTTAAATAAAGTATAAGAGACTTCACGTTTTTCAAGTTCTTTAGGAAATGCTACCGGGACAACAATTCCTCCTTCTGCTTCCTCAAGTTCCTTAATAGCCGCAATCCACTGGTTTTGATGCATCGTGTCGCGCGCAATAAGAAAAGACAGCATATCCTTTACGCCTCTGTCATTTGTAGACTCGTATAAACGAACTGCCTGGAGCCGCCCTTGAGATTCAGCATTTAAATTAGCTCTGAAGTCAGCTAAAAGGTTGCCACTTGCAGCAATATAGTCTGCCTTCCAACGGTTACCGACACTGTCAGATGGCATTGCACCCAGTCCTGACACAATCGCATGCTGCGGGTTCATACCACCCAGAATAGCTCCTAAGACTGGATCTTTCGCGGCCTCTTCCAGGTCTCCTACTGGCGCATTATCTAACAAACGGGCTATCATAGTTGCCAGCATCTCTATATGTGCAAGCTCTTCTGTCCCAGTATCCATTAGTAAATCTTTATACTTTCCATTCCCTCTTACATTCCACCCTTGAAATAAATATTGAAGTGCAACAGAGATTTCACCAAATTGCCCTCCCAGTACTTCCTGTAACTTTTTTGCAAAAATTGGATCAGGCCTTTCAGGTTTAGCCTGATACTGCAATTCTTTTATATGATAAAAAATAGGGATCTCCTCCTCTTTTTTTCTGATTACCCACCAATCCAACTTATGCAATTTTTAAGCATATTGCTCCTGTACACTTAAAAGTATTTTAGGAACTTCTTATTAAACTAACTGCTCTTAGCTCAATAAAAAAAGCGACACCTCATATTGAAGTATCGCTCCCGCTTTTTCTAAAACAAGCCGTTCTCCCATAAGGAAACCGCTTGTTTATGGTCATCTCTAATTTCCAGTCTGTGTTTGCTCTTTTAATGAATTCATTTTTAAAGCAGAAGCTAGTATGATGGCCAAACTTACTGCTCCAATCCATACAAGGGCAGATAAAGGGGAACTCCAGGTTAGTCCCTTACCAAAGAAGAATAATTCACGCAAACCTTCTATCATAAAACGCATTGGCAGCCAAGAATAAATCCACTCTCGATATATTGGAGACATCATTTCAGGTGCCAGTGCCAGTAAAGGTGCGCCAAAGAATAACAATAAGGCAAAGACTGGGATACCTTTAATGCCAACGAATGAAAGTACAGCTAAAATCATTAGGATAAAGCTGAATGAAGTAACTGCTAAAAATAATGCTGTATCAAGGAAATCCGGTATATTAAATCCTACCATTCCCTCTGCTAACCACGTTAATCCAAATCCAATGACAAGGGAAATCATTGCAGCCATTAAAACTTGCACTGCCTTTGCCCTAAGGTTCTCTTTTCGATTAGCTATTGGCAGTTTACTAACGGCAAGAAAGAGAATCGCTGCACTTGCTAAGCTGCCAATCCATAACGGCTGGAATAAGGATACAGGAGAATTGCCATTTGCACTATTAGTACCGATTTCATTCACATTCGTAACTTTTTTTGTAATAGGAGCTGCTAAGCTTGCGGCTTGTTTCGCTGTAAGGGTTGCTCCCTGTTTTTCAGCACCATCAAAGAGTTCTTTACGGATATTGTTATTCATATTGTCAACTATTCCATTCAATAACTGTCCTGCCATTGTAGAAGCTGCTGTATTCATTCCCTGGTTAATATATATTTGAATTTCAGGTGAGGAAGGTGCTGCCGTCTTGAAAGAAGCCTGTTTCACACTGAAATCTTTCGGAATGACTAATGCTGCATAATATTTTTGATGATCCATTCCTTTTTGTGCCTCTTCTGCTGTTTTTACTTTTACCCATTTCACAGCTGGGTCTTCACCATCTGCAGAACCTGAATTCTTTTGTATCATTTCAATTATCGTTTTCCCCATATTCAAATTTGGCTGATTTGGAACTTCCACTCCGTCGTCCTCATTTACGATGGCAATCGGCAGATTTTTCGGTTGTGGCTGTACTGATGGAAACAATGTAAGCGAGAATATAAAAATAATGGCCAATGCGATGATTGGAGCAGCTAATAACAGTTTGTTTTTGAACATATATTTATTCCTCCCCGTATTTTTTGTTATAATAACGAACAACCTGTTGTTTATTATACTTCTAATCTTATTATTGAATTGCTTACTGCTCAATCATCAACAATGTCAGATGTGTTGGTTACGGAACACTTTATATAAATGTGTTGGATAATATTTTTGGGAGGGAGTACCTTGCGTGAAAGTAATACGGATTTACGGGTCATTCGGACAAAAGAATCCATCCGGGATGCACTCGTAGAATTAATCGAGGAAAAAGGTTTCGAGGCGATTACAGTTAAAGACATAACAACCAGAGCAAGGATTAATCGAGGTACATTTTATGCACACTATCAAGATAAATTTGACTTAATAATGAAATGTGAAGACGAAATTATGCTTGAGATGTACCGAATTGCCAAACAGAACTTACCAGGAGTTATTGCCATACTTGAAGCCAATTCGGCGACGTTAACACCACTTCCCGCTGCTGTTTCAATTTTTGAATATATAGATCAAAATAGTGATTTTATGAAAGCTGTATTAGGCCCTAAGGGAGACTTATCATTTCAATCCAGGCTGAAACATTTTATTTGGAAAACAATGTTTGGAAATAATCCGGATGCATTGATTAAGGAAGATGATTTACTGGTTCCAGGACAATATTTAGCTTCCTACGTCGCATCTGCACATATAGGAGTCATTCAGCAATGGCTGGATAGTGGCAGGAAGGAATCTCCCCAAGAAATGGCACGGATTCTATCAACTATGACTGCTAATGGCCCCCTCTTTGCTGCTGGGTTAAAAAATGATAAAAGGGACCATACCTAAAATAAGGTACCCTCCCTTTTTTTTGCTGATTAAACTAAGTTTGTTAAACCAGGATAGGAGATTACAAACCGAAATTAACATATTTACCCAGATTTTTTAAATGTTTTGGTGTGCTTATCCTAATTGGCGTTTAAATACTTTGATGGCAATGAAGTATGCGATGAGCATGATGCCGACGCACCAGACTAGGGCGGTCCAGATACCATCGCCAGCTTCTCCTTCATACAATAGGGCTCTTATTGAATTTACAATTGAGGTCACTGGCTGATTCTCAGCGAACAAACGAACTATTTTAGGCATGGTTTCAGTAGGGACAAAAGCAGAACTGATAAACGGCAGGAAAATAAGCGGATACGAGTACGCTGTCGCCCCTTCCATAGACCCTGCTGTCAATCCGGGAATGACCGCAAGCCATGTTAGTGCCAATGTAAACACCCCTAGTAAACCCACTACCCCAAGCCAATCCAAAAGATCAGCGTTAGGCCGGAAGCCTATTAAAAGGGCGATGAGAATAACCAACATAATAGTGAACGCATTGGAAATAAGCGAGGTCAATACGTGAGCCCATAATACGGAAGATCGTTTTATTGGCATGGTTATGAAACGCGCCATCAGACCGCCCTTTACATCATTAAATAACCGCAAGGAAGTATAAGCAACACCTGATGCAATCGTGATTAGCAGGATTCCCGGCACTAAATAATTCACGTAGTTCTCCGTTCCTGTCTGAATAGCTCCGCCAAATACATAGACAAACAGCAGCATCATCATAATCGGTGTAATGGCAACCGTGATAATTGTATCAGGACTGCGCATGATATTTCGTATTAATCGCCCTAATAAAACCCCAGTGCTGCTTTTCATTTTAATCCTCCTTTATTGCCGATAATCGCAAGGAAAATTTCCTCCAATGCCGGCTGCTTCTCAATGTATTCCACTTTTACTGGAGGGAACATCTCCTTTAGTTCAGTAAGAGTACCGGTCTTGATGACTCTTCCCTCATGCAGGATGGCAATTCTATCTGCCAATTTTTCAGCTTCCTCCAGGTACTGGGTCGTCAGAAATATGGTGGTGCCTCCTCCTGCAAGCTCTTTGATGGTATCCCAGACCTCAATCCGGGCTTCAGGATCAAGCCCTGTTGTCGGTTCATCCAGGAAAATGACCGCTGGCGTCCCGATCAGGCTCATTGCGATGTCTAGCCGTCGCTTCATTCCTCCCGAATACTTTTCGGTTCTTTGATTGGCAGCTTCAGTTAGACTAAATCTTGCAAGCAGGTTGTCTGCGACTTGAGCCGGTTTAGAAACTCCCCGCAACTTTGCGATCATTATCAAGTTTTCTCTCCCGGTAAGTATGCCGTCTAAAGCTGCAAACTGTCCTGTCAGGCTAATACTCTGGCGAACATGTTCTGATTGAATTTGGGTGTCATATCCACAAATACACACTTCGCCTCCATCTGGTTTCATCAGAGTCGATAGGATGTGAACTGCAGTTGTCTTGCCTGCTCCATTTGAACCAAGCAGTGCGAAGATTTCACCTCGACTCACTTCAAGGTCCACGTCCTTTAAGACTTCCTTGCTGTTAAAAGATTTTTTTAATCCTTTTACTGAAATGGCTGGATTACTCATATTTTTTCCCTCCTATATACAAGGCTCATATACTACACTACTCAGTATCACTTGTAATCTGTAATACTTACTACCGGTCAAAAAATATAACTGAATAGTGTAATTGAAACATCGGTAATCAACTATTCAGCCGAAATTATCTACTTGATCCTTTGGAACTCGCAGTCACCCGCGATCTATCGTGTCGTTTAATTTTTTTCTATATTTGTCCTTCCAAGTTTCCTCATCCTTCACCAGCTCGTCGCAGAAAGCAGCCACGTCCTCTCCGGTAAGATCTGTAACCTTCTTTCCTTCAGCTGCTCCTTCTTCGAAAAGGTCGAGAATGCCAATAAAGATACGGCTGCTATCCTTCCAATCGGTTGGAGCACCGCCGGCAGTCCACATATATTTTTGGATAGCTTTGTAAGCGGTACGGTATTCATTGGGAAGTGCCTTCGCACGTGCCTCCATGTCCCTCCATTCCCGCTTACCTTCCAGGCTTCCGATAATTTTCTCAAAAATGTTCATATTACTTCACTCCTTTTAATTTTTTACTCTTAAGTTCGTAAATTTTACTTGAGACGAAATCCCATTTTTTCCAAAATAGCTCGAGGTGCTCTTTACCAGCTGCGTTGAGTGTGTAAAATTTTCTTGGCGGCCCCATATTGGATGGCTTTTTCTCGATATCCACCAATTTATTTTTCTCAAGCCGCATGGTAATGGTATAAACTGTGCCCTCAACTACATCAGTGAAGCCAAGCTCTCGCAGCTGCTGTGTGATTTCATAGCCATAAGTTTCACCGCGGCTGATGATTTCAAGAACACAGCCTTCAAGCACCCCTTTCAGCATCTCTGTAATATTTTCCATTATTTTCCTCCTTTCTGATATAACTTTAATTAAGGGTTTTAATTATGGTATTATGTGTTACTGGTATTCATTATCACTGACTACTACTATATAGTATTACAGATTAGTGCTATTTGTCAAAAAAACTTTTCGTCAAAAAAGCCCTTTTTTCCCCCTAGAGTATTATAGGCTTTTTCATCCTCAGGAAATTAAGCAGCATGTAATCTTCTTAAGCAGAGCGATTCCTTCAGATTTCACATTGCGAAATGATGGCGGATTAGTACGCACGCAGCGTTTGTGCTAGTCTTTGATTAATAAAAAAAAAGACCGATAAATAAACATCGATCTTTTCAATGATATACCATTTTTACATGCCTAACAGCTGTTCTCCCAATTTCGTATTAATGCCTTTACCATATCCTATAAATTAGTTGTCTGTTTTCAATACATAAAAAAACAGACACCCTTTTATTCTCCTATCATCCCATCGTTATCACGATCGTCCATATAAGGATATAGCCAATGATCGCTCATAATGGACATGCTGTAACCTGCATCTTTTGCTTCTTGTATAGTCACTTGGCCGTTACCATTTGTATCGACACTAGAGATATCATCTTTTTTGTTGTCCTCGTTGATTAATCATCTTCAAATAATTTTTCTCCTCGGTGGAGTCGTATGGCAATTTGTGCTGTATGCGGCATTTCCCTGGCAGTTGGGGCATGGCCTGCCAGATAACGTGTTACCGCGAGAATCAATGTTTCCTGTGCATACCTGGCAAACTCGGAATCCTCTTTTTCCCAATGATCATGTTCGATCATTGCTGCTTCATACATTTGAAATGAATGAAACTCTGCATCCTCCCTTAGTAAAGCGTGTCCCAGCGTATTTAAGAGTTGACTTTTATCACCGCCGCGTGCAAGATAATTTACTGCCCATCTTGCTGATTCTGAAACCTGCTGCTGTTGATTCATCATCTCCAATAATTCTGAATGATTCTGCGGTTCAGTTTCTCCATCCTTTGGTTCCGGTCTTCTTGCAGACGGTGTATTGAGAAAACGGTCAAGATACACACTCATTGCTCCGTGGAAAACAGCCCTGGTCAATTCAGGTGTTGTAGAGCGGCGTAACGATTCATGTACCGCATGTGCGTGAGTAAAAGTATGAAGTACGGTAATCCAATCCCTGAAATCATTTTGAACATGGAAACGGGAAATCCGGTCTGCAGCCGCTAAGGTTACGATCTGGGCCAAACGGGAAGGAGTGACGCCGTTTTTAAGTACATCTACCATGGTATTTACCGTTTTGATAGGATCATCAGATAAAATTTGTTGAGTCAAGGCTGTTTCATCTATATAATTGCCCCCTGGTGAGGTGTCATCAGCAAGGATATTAGGTAATTTCCGGAACGCTTCCATTAATGGTTTGACCAGGTTCACAGGAGATTGCCAGCTATGGGATTCTTCACTGCGGGATACATCACCGATACCAGGTATCAAGGATGACAATACATAGGGCCGATTCTCAAAACCAATCTGATTTAAAATCTCGAATGCTTTATTATGAAAATCAAGAGTATGACCAGTATTTACATAAAAATGATCCGTGACCGCTGTCATCATCATGTCAGCAAGCTGTTCTTCCGAGAACCCCAATTCTATCGCGGTCAATAGCACCCGCTCTGCTCCCTGCGAATCACGCACCTCCACACAATGACGATACCATTCTGATAATTGTTCGAATGATTGGGTATTCTTTTCATTTAATACAGGAAGGGATCCAAGTAAAAAGCGTGTTCCCATTCCGGCACTTTCCCGTGCAACATGAACCAGGCCTTGAAACATAGCCATTATCTGGCCAGTTTTATCCAATTTAGGCAATACATTTGTCATGGCTGTTAAAATCGTTAATCCCGATCCCCATCCACTCCTTCGATGTGTTGTTCCGAAATCGACACCGATTTTTGCAATCTCTGTCGCCGGATAACCCGCTTCCATCAATCCTACAACTGCTTTGGCGATGACAAGACTAATATTTTGCTCAAGGCCGTCACGTAATCGCTTCTTTAATTTTTCGATTGTCACCTTGTTAAATGGAACCGGGTGAACCCAAACCTCATCTGCCTTAATCTCGACAGGATAAGCAGGGACATCATCTGCCCAAGGATCCAAGGTTCCGCCGCTTTTTATATCAAAGCGCGCATGATGCCAGTGACACGTCAAAATCCCATCACATAGGCTTCCTGTATGGAGGGGAAAACCCATATGCGGGCAGCGGTTATCCACCGCATAGACTTGTTTTTCGTAAACAAATACGGCAATTGCATGACTACCAGCTTTAATTACCTTTGCACCTTCATCTCAAGCGTCTTTAACGAGCCTGCATAAATCAATTCTGACAATGGAATCACTCCCTAAAATGAAATTTATATGACCCCTCTAGATTAGGATAGAAAGCTTACTAAAATGGTTATCTACAACTTTATATTATGGATGAAATACAGGAATCCTTCATAAGTGGGGACTTTTTCTCATCCAAAAGGCTGATAGATGGATTAACTATGCTCTCTCCACAAAGGGCCTTTCGTCGAAAGAACATCATCTTCATGATCAAAACCAGGAGAGTGGCCAACCTCATGTCCAGCAGTTTATTTTTTCCTGGCATCACTTAGTGGGCAGAAAACTGCCCAATACTTAATATTTGACCAATCACTATAAACACATCGGCACGAGCTAATGTAACCGCTAAGTCGGAGCTGAACAGTTTCTGATAGATAGGACTGACGCTTTTTTCCATTTTGAAGCACCTGCTTTCATGGAGAGGCTGGTATGATCGGCATATTGACTGTGCCACTTCAAAAAAATAACGGATAACTTTACATCAAATACTGTAAAGTTATCCGTTTTGACTAGTTAAAAACAGGTTATAATCCAACGCAATTTCATTAAGTTCTCCAAAGTAATCCACTTAAAGTCTTTAGTAAACCAATAGTGGATAAAATATACAGGCTTAGGATAACTTATTCACTATACCTATCACTTATTATTTTTTTTCAAGGACATAATTCGCCTCTTGTATACCTATTTTATCGCCAATATTAAAAGACATGAGGTCCTCACCAATAACAACCTGTCCATCGTATACCTTGCTCGTTCTAACTGCTAAATTACTCTCTGCATCAGTTAGACCACCAAGCAATACAATATGAGAATATACGGCGAGTTTGGGCTTAACTTTACTAAATACTTTTCCAGCTTCCTCAGGCGTGGTGTGTATATCAAGGATCTTTTGTATTGCTGCCAATTTATTATCTGGCCTGGCTGCAGCAACCTCATGGATGAGCAGGTCTGTCCCCTTGGCATAACGGATCAGATTTTTGCTGTATCGTGTATCTCCAGATATGACTACGGAATGTCCTTGATAATTTACTCTGTATCCATAACTTGGTTCCATTGGACCGTGATCAACTAGAAAGGCTATTACTTCAACTCCATTTTTCTCATATACTACACCTTGCTCAATATCATGTCCAATTGCATCTAAGCCTTCGAGATTTTCGTTTTGATTGGCATTGCGTACTTTGATATCTGCCTCAAAGGATTTTTCCATATTATCCATCATATCCTTGGTTCCTTCAGGCCCCCAGATCTCAAAAGATGTTTCTCTTTTACCTGCAGTAGGTAATGAGCCAGTCAACCAAACATCTGGAATGCCAATCGTATGATCAGAGTGCAAGTGGGTAAGAAACAGCTTGTTAACCTTGCCTGGCATCGTATTGGTTTGGCTCAGCCGTAATGCAGCTCCTCTGCCTGCATCAAAAAGTAATCTTTCATCCCCAGCTTCCACTAGGGTTGCAGGACCAAACCTCTCCATACTTAAAAGGGGGGAGCCGGTTCCAAGGAGGGTAACCCTAAAATTGCTTGTCTTTTCCTCTTGTATTTTCTGTACCTGCTCCTTTGATATGTGGTCTCCCTTTGGGATTATTTGGGGAGAAAATATTCCTGCCCCCAGTAATAAAGAAATAGTGAGTAATCCTATACTATTCTTTTTCAATTCCAACCCCCTCCAATTTACACCGGAATCTCATTTTGTTATTAATTACATCTGCAAAATCTGCTCATAAAGATGCGATAGGTGATAACCTGATTTGATGTTTTAAATACAAAACAAGGTTTCAGTTTATAAAAATTATAACAATATTCTGAAAGATATGTCAATTATGTATATTCTAAAGACGGATACCACCAACAGTTGAAATGTTGGCGGATTGACATTATCGAATGCATCAACAATCTTATTCCCTCTTAAAGTATAGGTGTACTGATAATGTGAAGGAATCTGCGTTTCTGTATCAGGATATGTGATAATTGCTTCAAAGTCAGTAGCTCCACCCGCTTTACGAATTGAGTCTTCCAGATAAGCCTGGTCACCGTGACGATTGAGTGTGCTTTCTTGTGGAGTAATATTGTAAGCATTAGATACTCCACCCGTATAGGATATTCTTTTAAGAGATAAAACCTTTTAGCTGTTGATACACCTCAATTTGAGCGATGAACAAAACTAAATGATGAACAAAACTTGAAATTCCTACACTTTTATCGTAGGGTTAGTGTAAGAAAGATGCGTATTTACAACCTTAAAGAATATGCACGAATTTATGCAACGACATCAACGCTGTATTATCACTAGAAAACCCTCAAATGCTGTAAGTGGCTTTGTAGAGAAATGCATAAAATACCTTATAAACAATGTTCATATAAAAATCCTAGAAATACTATTAAAGCAAGATTTCTAGGATTTTCGTTTGCGCCCAAACTTTTATTTGGGAACGTTATTTTGAATAATTTTGCATACTTTATAAATCTTTAATGAACTAAGGTATCTTGAATTTAGAGGCGCTTCTTCAACAATTGCGCCCGATTGTGAAAGAGCATTTTCTATTGCAGAGTATATTTGTACTGCGCAGCAACGTAACTATATTTTGTTATTTGTTCTTCTTCACTAACATCCAATAGGTTATCAAGAAGTTAATCTAATAAATTCTTCTGCATCTTTCACGCATAATTCCATTCCTTTTTCCCAGAAATCCTCTGAAGTAATATCTTCTCCTAAATGCTTCATAACTAAGTCTTCTACAGTCATACTTCCTGAATCACGAAGTAAGTTCAAATAATCTTTCTCAAAATCTTTACCTTTCTCTTTTGCCTTTGCATAAATACCTAAAGCAAATAAATACCCAAAAGTATACGGGAAATTATAAAAAGGCGATTGAGTAATATAGTAGTGTGGTGTCCAAACCCAAGAATAAATGGAAGGTTCTTTAAGGGAACCAGCATATGCTTCATTTATTGAGTCTTCCATTAACTGATTTATTCGATTGGGTGAAATAATCCCTTCACTACGTTCCTCGTATAATCTCTGCTCAAATATGAATCTCGAATGCATATTCATAAAATTCATGACACTACGCTTTAACTTTTCATCAAGTATAAACAATTTTTCTTCTTTTGAATTTGCCTTTTTCATTGCAGCATCAAAAATAATCATTTCGGAGAAGGTTGAAGCAGTTTCAGCAATACTTAACGGATAACGCTTATTCAATCCATTAACAGTTTTCATGGCGTGATTATGAAAAGCATGCCCCAACTCATGAACAAGAGTTAACACATTTAAAAAAGTACCGCTAAATGTCATAAAAACTCTTGATTCACCTGTGAGTGGAAAACTAGCACAAAACGGAATAGCTGACTTATTTTGTCTGTCTTCTGCTTCAATCCAACCTTCTAAGAACGCTTGTTTAGCGAAGCCTTCTAATTCTGTTCCAAATTGACTAAAATGTTCTGTAATAAGGTTAGCAGCATCGTCGAATTTTATTTCTTTATTACTTTTTATACTTGGAGCCCAGAAGTTATAAGCTTTCATACTAGAACCGCCTATCATTTCCGCTTTTCGCTTCAAGTAATTAGAGAAAGGTTGTTTATATTTACTGATCACTGTCCACATTGTATTCAGTGTCTGTTCCTTCATTCTGTTATTTTTCAAAGGATCTTCAATTGCACTTTTTATCCCACGTTTGTTATTTACTTGTAAACGAAAGCCAGTAATATGATTTATTATTTTAGCAAATAACTCTTCTTTCTCTTTCCATTTAGATTCTAATATATAATGTGCTTCCTTTCGCACCTTTTCATTATGGTGCGATCGCAAGTTAATGGCTTGTCCAACTGATAGATTTTCTTCTTTACCATTAATCATAATTTTCACGTTAATACTACTTACTAGATCTTTATAGAATTCTCCCCATGCATGATACCCATCAACCATAAGATCTGAAATTAAATTTAGCTCTTCTTCAGA
This sequence comes from Cytobacillus sp. FSL R5-0377, assembly GCF_038004385.1. Classification (NCBI taxonomy): domain Bacteria; kingdom Bacillati; phylum Bacillota; class Bacilli; order Caryophanales; family Bacillaceae; genus Cytobacillus; species Cytobacillus sp. FSL R5-0377. Next base: position 4,674,561 of record NZ_JBBORA010000001.1, on the reverse strand, counting down.
CAAAATATTATCTACATTTTTTCGCCATTCGTTTAGAATAAATCTATATTCTTGTAATTCTTTGGTTTCTAGTATGCCTTCCCAAACATCTTCCTTTATACTAATTAGTATCTTCTTTACTTTCGATAGTTCTTTTTCAAAGCGGGATTCTTTTTTGGCAACTTCTCCTCGTAAAACCGCCGCATCTTGATCCTTTGGATTTTCCGCAAGAAGGCAAGTGATAAACGAATGAGCTTGAGATAAGTACAAGCGAATGTTTCCGATATTCTCTATTAAATTGACCACTTTAATTATTTCTTTTTTTGAAAGCGGAGTAATTAATGTTTTAATACTACCTTCTAGTTCATATACAAGAGTTTCTAATCGATTGATATGAACTAAAAATTGACTTGATTTGCTCCCCCCCATAAAGACCGTATCTAGATTCCATACTTTTGAATAGCTTACTTTCTCCATTTGTTACCTCCCCTAATAAGTATATTTCACCAAACACGAACGTACATTCTCATCATAACATATTGTAAAGGAAATTAATTCCTAACTTAATAAGAAAAATTTTTATGTAATAGTAAAGTCTCTTATTAAATTATTAAACAGAATCGTTAGCTAAAGTACATCTATTCTCAAAGTCACCTAAAAGGTGAGTTCTTTGTTGCACAGAATAGGTCTACTACGACATAACAGTTGCTCCACAATCTGGACCGTTTGTTGAATAACGAAAATGCACCTAAAGCGCTGTTTGGGTGCGTTACTTCGCTTAACATTGTAAATCTACACAAATCTAGTGGAATGCTCTCATAGCAAAATGTCCTCTATTGAAATGTTTATTTATCTGTTCCTCAAAATTTCACAACTGTAAATTGTCTAATCGGAATTCTTCTCTATTCCTCCAATTACAAATAAGACCGTCTACAAAAACCTCACCTTGATAACTATCTGTTAATGTCAATTTACCGGGTTTCTCACCATAAAAACTAACATATGTAGTCAGCCTACCATCCTTAGCTCGTATAATCACATAGTTAGCAACCTCGATATTAAAGAAGCAATAGGAACCTCCGTTTAATAGAAGGAATTTTCATTTTTATAAACATTCGAATTATAAGATTAATTTATTATTTGAATAAATCCTCAAATTCATCGTCAATTTCTTTAAATTTCTTTTCCGCATCTATGACATTCTCCTTTAACTGAAAGTTTTTACGACTAAGAAGAGAAGTGCTATGCAATGTCATCGATTCGTATTTTTCTTGATAGAATGCAGATTGCTTTTTCAGAGCGTCGATTTCTTCTTTTAGAGAGGCTATTTCTTTCTCCTTAGTATTTAGTCTATTTTCTAATTCAGTTGTCTTTAACACCTGTTCAAAAGTAGTTTGATATGCGTCAAGGACTTGTTGAACCCTTGTGATTAGTAGGTTTTTATTGTGATAATTAGAATTTACTAAATCCTCAGCCGAAGGAATTTTTACATTCTCTTTCATTAAACCCACGATTGCCATAGGGGTTTGATTAAGCTTTTCAATGTCTTCTCGAATTTTTTCATTATTTCTCCATACGTACCGAGGAAACTTCGTTTCGCGCCCTAAATCTGCGAGAGTAATTAATTTCCCACTATTTTTGTTTGCGTATTCGAATAAAACAGATCTTAGTTCCTCATATGGATATTTTTGCGGTCTGCCTCCCTTAGACTTTTCAGTTGTCATCTTGTACCTCCATTTTTTTTTGCTAGATGCGCCTCTAACATTGCTTTTCTATTTAATAAAATTGCGAGATTTGCGCTGTTTCGTTCAAGGTCTTTAGAGTTTTTTTCGTTATTATCGAACTCTGACTCCTTTTTCCTATAAGCTGATTGATAATATTTTTTGATGAAATTTAATTTAATTTGTATTTCATCTTGGATTTTTGTGATTTTGTTTGCCAATTCGGATTGTTCTAGAGTGGTGTGACTGCTAAACTAAAGTAGACAGTTTTTGCTAGATAAGATGAAACACTTATTTACCCTAATATACCAGTAAAATATATAGCTCCTCCATTGTATGATGATGGTTTGATTCTTAAATCATTGGAGGGCTGAGAAAAGGTGGATAAGTGGGAAATGTATATGGAAATTCAGCAGTTACTCAAGAAAGGTTTTAGTAAATCCAAAGTAGCAGATAAACTGGGGGTATCCAGGGCAACTGTATATCGGCATCTTAAGAGATCTCCTTCGGAGATGGCAGAATGGGTTGAATCTTTACAAACAAGAAAGAAAAAGTTGGATCCTTATAAAGAGTTAATCTTGAATTGGTTAAGGGAACATCCTGATCTTTCAGCAGCACAAGTAGAAGATTGGTTGATGGAAAGGTATAAGGAACAACTTGAAGTGGGTGAAAGCACAGTCCGTGCTTACGTAAGGGAGCTAAGAGTTGAATATAAAATAGCTAAGGAATCTTCACCAAGGGATTATGAAGCAATACCTGATTCACCAATGGGGGAACAGGTCCAAGTTGACTTTGGGCACACCAAGCAGAAAACGTCTGATAATAAAGAAGTAAAGCTGAACTTTATTGCCTTTGTGCTATCTAACTCGAGATACAAATATAAAGAGTGGTTAGATCGCCCCTTTACAACTCAAGATGTCATTCAAGCTCATGAAAATGCTTTTCAATGGTTTTGTGGGATCCCAGGAGAACTCGTGTATGATCAGGATAGCTTAATTGTGGTGAGCGAGAATGGCGGAGATCTCATTTTAACGAAAGAGTTTCAGCACTATAAGCAAACTCGAAATTTAAACCTTCGGGTTTGTAGGAAAGCCGATCCAGAAAGCAAAGGGAAAATAGAGAACGTTGTAGGATTTATTAAGTACAATTTCGCCAAGTATAGAGTGTTCAATAATATTGATTCTTGGAATGAGCAAGGATGGGAATGGCTAAATCGTACAGGTAATCGAAAAATCCACAACACAACAAAAAAAAGACCGGTCGAAGTGTTCTCCTTGGAAAAGCAACACTTAAGACCAGTCTCAGGAAACATTAATTTCCTAAACAATCATGAAAATAGTATAACAAGAAGCATCCATAAGGACAATACCATACGGTATTTATCCAATAGGTACTCCCTTCCACTTGGAACTTTTCATAAGCATGAAATGGTCTCAATAAAAGAAACAAAAGACAGAGAACTATTAATCTATAACTCTGAGACAGGAGAACTCCTGGCCAAACATCAGATTCCGGATGGTAAAGGACAATTAATTAAAGACAGAAAGCATACAAGAGATCGCTCAAAAGGAATCGATACATTTATTGATACTGTGGCAAAACGATTCGAAGAAACAGAAACGGCCTACGATTACTTGGATAAACTTCGTGAGAAGTACCCACGGTATATTCGTGATCAGTTACAAATGATACTAAAAGAAACAAAACAAAATAACGAGCAGCTTCTAACAGCAGCCCTCTCGGAATGTATCAAGAGAAACTTATATAGTGCAACAGATTTCAGCGATATCATTTTATACCTCAAGCGACAACGACAGGTTCATGATACAACAAACGACAAAGCTGAGACTGTTTCACCATTAAATAGCATATCCGGTTGGATAATAGAAACAGAAGCACAAAAGAGAAATGTAGATGCCTATACGGTTTTACTGGAAGAAGGTGATCAAAGTTGAATCAGCTTCAGGAGGTCCAAGATAAATTAAGGTCCCTTCGGTTAGCTGAAACAGCTGATCGATTGCCAGAGTTAATAAGAGAAGCTGAGAAAAGGGACTTGTCCTTTACTCAGTTTCTACTAGATGTAGTAACCTATGAACAAAAACGCAGAGATGAAAAGCAGCTGGAAAGGCGATTTAAGTGGGCGACGTTTCCCTTCCATAGTACTGTGGATGAGTATAATGTGAATGAGCAAAAGTCTTTGAGCAGTAAGAAGTTAAACCAGTTAAAAGATTTAACATGGATTGAGCAGCTATATAACATCATTTTTCTAGGACCGCCAGGTGTCGGTAAGACCCATCTTTCGATAGGTTTAGGAATAGAAGCTTTAAACCAGGGATATAAAGTGATCTTTACCACTATGGGAGATTTAATTCAGGCATTAAAGACTGAAGAAATAACGAGGAAATCCAAAACAAGAATGAAGCGAATAAGAGAGGCAGATTTGGTTATTATTGATGATTTGATGTTTATGGCAATGGATAAACAGGAAGCTAATATGTTCTTCCATCTCATTAACACCCTTTATAACCAAACCTCGATTATACTTACATCTAATAAAGGGCCTAAAGAATGGGGTGAGCTATTGGGCGACCAAGCCATCACGACAGCTATACTGGACCGGATCTTACATCGAGTGGAAATAGTTCATTTAAATGAAGATAGTTGGAGAATGAAACATCGAAAAACGATTTTTGGTGAACAAAGTGTCTCAAATTAATCAGCAAAAATTGTATCATTCTACTTGACGGTCACAAGTGGTCAGATTAGATAAATCTATATGAATCTTATTACAAAAGATACAATCATCTTCGAAACATTCGTACGGAAAGTTTTTTGATTGGCAGTAACCATAATCTATTTTCTTTTCTTTAGAGTAGTCAGAATTCCAATAAGAGAATATCTGCTTTTGACGAAATGTAAAATGCTCAAATCCTGAAGTATTTAGGTTTGTCATACTTCGTTGGATATCCTTAGCTAGTAAATTAGAATAAGACCTTTGAAAATCATCGATATGAGATGCATATGCGGATTGAGTTTCAATCTTATTATGACCTGCCATTTGAGCGATCGTTAATTCGCTGAATCCTTGCATCATCATTGAACAAATAGCGAAATGGCGAGTATCCATTAGATTAAAGCGAGTAATGGTTTTGTGTGGGTTTTCTAAATCTAATTCGTCTCTTGAATTTACAATGTTAATACCCATTCCGTCTTGTATCACTTCATCGAAAAATGAATCCAATAGCTTTGTCATTAAAGTGGTTGTTCGATGGTTGGCATGAATTATTGTTTCCCCTCTATTTATGAAGCTACTACGATTAGGCATTTTTAAATGTTCATAATGGTGAGAGAGATGAAATAGATATTCTTCGTTCTCGCTATTAGTTATCTTTCTATAATCTTCTATAATTTCGAATACTTCCTTGTTTATCTGAATTTCGTGGGGGATGGCGACGTGATGCTTTCCTTTTTCTTTTTTGGAAGGGGATTGCTTTCTTTTCCCTTTTGTAAGGTAATATTTTTCTTCTTTCGCATCATACCGTATATCGTTATTTTTTATTGTAACGAGTTCTATTGGACGAATAGGTATGATTGTCGATAATTTCCACCAAATAAAGATTGGATAGTATTTTGATCGCATATAATTTGTTGCTTTGATCATGAAATCGTTAATTAAAAAATCAAAACGGACGAATTCTTCATAAGTAGGTATTTCTCTGACCGCATTCCAATCAGCGCCCTGTATGGATTCGAATAAAGGGATATAATCAGACGCGTCGTTTATGGGGTTAAAGTACAAGAATCCCAAGTTATAGGTTTTGTATCTATCTAAATTAATTTTTGATGACTCCTTTTCTAACTTCCATTCTTCGAATTCTAGTAGTTTTCGATTGTCATAACAACTTGTTAATCTAATGATGTTTAAAATGTTGTGAAACCCCTCAAACATGCTATCTGGGGATATATTTCGGTCATATAGTTGTACAATTACGTAGCATTTTAAAGATAAATAAAGCTCTTTATTATATTCTATTTCCGTAAAATCAAGACTCCTATAATATTCGCGTCCTATTACGTTCCATTGGTGGTCAAGAAATTCGGATGTGGATTCAATAATCCCATCGTCTTGTAAAAGCTCGAATTTTTCTTGATACTGAATTAACTCATCTTTGTTGTACTTGAGGTACTTTTTTTCTGCAACTGAATTGGAAGTCTCTTCGTAAATAAGTAATCCTTTATCTATATTACCTACTTTTAATTTTTTTACAGCCATCAATTATTCACCTTGTCTATAGTTAAAAATTTTGTGACATTTAATTCTCTGATATTTAATTGCAACAAGTCCAAATCTATGAAACTGCGAATATAATTCGTATCAAATTGGTCGTACATTCTTTTGAAATCCATTAGGATATACAAAAGCGATTTAATCATGTGTGTATATTTGATGCGTGTGATATGTTCATCTTGATTTGTTTTTTTTAGTCGTTCAATCAAAGAAAATATTTTCACATTCACAATATCTAAAATATAATTTGTATCGATGCGATTTTTGCAACCGAGACATGGCATTTCTAGATTATATTCAACCTCTTTTTTAAACGGACAATTTTCCAAACCTACGAGACATTGTGAATGGTCTAGCAATGAAGGGGAGCGTAATCTGGAAATCTCCTTTAGTTTGTCTTTTAACTCTTGTTTTGGAATTTTCATAAGGTCTTTTAATAATGCAATTGATTGCTCGTGCCTAGTGACAGCAAATCTTGATAATTCGTTTATCATTACAGGTGAATATTCTTCGTTGATATTTGTTATGGCTGTTGTCATTTCTTCTAAGCTCATCGGTTCATTTTCATTTATTGCGTCTATCATAACTTTTACTTGCCATCCAAAAATCCCTCTATCGAAGGCGTGACGAGCCATTTCTTCAACATCTACATCAGTATTTCGCGTTACTAGATATACCTGAGTGATAGAGTTAGGCATTGCAATTTTATGAGTGTGAGAACGAGAAAAACCACTAAGCCAATAAGCTAATACGCCTTTACCGTTTTTTACCGCTGTTTCCCAACCGTAAGTCATTAAAGATTTGTTACTCATTTTATTTTTGAACTTTGGCAAATCTTCTCCGAAGAAATAATTAGTATTTTTGTAACTTATATTTTTAACTAATATTTCGCTATTAGCGTTTTCTTTTTTACGGTGTAGTTCGCTAAGAATGAAGGCTAATGCCGTAGGCATTTCAAAAATAAAAGGGACAACGAATACGGTTTTTTGTTTTTTCTTTCTTGATAAATTTTCTTGCATACTTCTTTCGACTGTTTTTAATATGTTTTGAGCGTCTTCTAATTTCAATGTGTGTTCGTTGAACCATTCAAAGTCATCAATGCCAACTATATCAAGTGATATCGGTTTAAATGAAAACATATCTGAGCGTCTCCACGCCAATGAAAAATGCAACAAGCAGAATAGCCATGTATTAGCATACTCTCTGTTTTTAACTGCATTTTCGAAATGTTTATTCACATCTAAAACATGAAGGATTAACATTTTCCACTCTTCTTTGGTATACATTTCATCATCATCGGCATTTAAGGTCTTTTTAAAAACATAATCGCCACTAAAAGCACAATCAACTTTCTCTTTGCAATAGTCAAGAAATTGGGTAACTCTACGAGTTTGATCTTTATGGAGTGATTCAAATAATCGTTTTAATTCTAAATCTGTATATTCCATCAATTCATTAGTTAGTTGAGATGCTAAAACCTCTAAAACACGCAAATAATGAAGGGTGATTGTTTTGAGTGGCTGTGTGCTTTTCTTTATTTTTTTTCTAGCCCATCTGTTATATAAATCCACTGTAAGGTTTATATTGGCTTTGTTCTTAAAGTAAGTGATACTGTCTTCAAACAATTGATGATAGTTAGTTTCTGCAAGATGGTTATTATGATTGTGCTTGATTTGTATCGCAGCGTAACTATTTATAAGTTCATCAGCTTTTTCTCTTTTGATGTAAAAATCTTTTTTGTTATCTGGAAGAAGAATATAGTCGTCAGAGTTAAAAAATTTCCTTATAACATTCAAAGATGTGTTCATCTCCAATGCTAATTGCTCAATTGGAATTAGTCCACGTTGCTTGTACTCATCTAAGTAAGCAAGATGCGTTCTAACACCCCTAGCGTTCGCGGTAAACGATTTTATGTGTTTCTTACGCCATAACATCTGCATCACTTCTAAAGGCGTATTTAGATACCTAGAAGCCTCTTCAACATCGACTAATCCCTTTTTGTATTCCTCCCAATCTTCAATTTTAATTTGGTAGCTTTGAGCCTCTTTGTATACAAGTTTCGATAAAAGAGGATCGTTAAATATAAAATTAACTATAGTATGTCTATCTGTTGATACACTTAATTCTTTCTTGATTAATTTGACTAGACTAACTGCTCTTGTTTTTCTGTTTATATATTTTTCAACTTCTTTTTTTGAAAAATATAGAATTGCCTCAAAAAGCAGGACATCCTCGAATACTCCTGTCTCTTGTAAAATCTTTAGTGTTTTGTCTGATACATTTAGCATTCTTTTAACTTCGGCTTTTTTGTAATAATCGTTTGAAAGTTTAGCTTGCAAGGATAGTTGCTGCTCAACATAGCTTGCATGAATCAAATATTTGGTGCTTCCAGAAGAAAGTGCCGCTTTCAAAAACGAATCGGGTATTAACCCTGTTCGTGCGTGTCTTCGTAATGTTGAAGCATTTCTATTGATTAATTTAGCTACTTCTTCGGTTGTATACCATTCTGACACCTTTAATCATCCTTTTTTTTTCGATTCCGACTGTTTAATTTTAATTCAGAAATAATCTCTTCCTTTACTTCTAATAAATCCATATACATATCATCGTAGTTACCCTTTAGAAGTCTAAGTATTTTATCTGTATTGTTTAGATACGTTATACTGCTCATGGGGTTGTCATCTCCTCGTGCTGTCATAACTTGAAGTACATTGGTTGCTTCTGCTGCAATCAAATTCGAGAAGATTCCACGTCCGATGTGAGTAGACCACTTAGCGCTACTTAATTCCAATCCGTATGTTCTAAGTAAAGGATCTTTAGACTCTAACAATAAAGTTAAGAATCTATTTTTCAATTTTCCAAACTCCCGTTGATAAGTGAATTTCTCCATTGCTTTTCCATCTCTGTTGGAGAAGAGAGCGTTGCTACCATCGGTAGGTTTATATTTTTCAATATGCGTCTTATATAGAAGTTGTAATAACTCGCCATTAAAAGGGAAAATACCTTGTCTTCTTCGTTTTTTTACGGTTCCTTTTCCCTTGATATCCTTTAGTTCGGGTCTGAAATTACGATTTTTTATTATTACTTGAAATCCATATAATCCGAATTCTCCTGATGGAGTAATACCAGTCCTAGCGATATTTACAACCTCGCCAGCACGTAAGCCCCCGAAACACTGAAATGCCACACCAAGAGCTATTCTAGGTGTATATGTATATGCAGTTTGTATGAAGGGGATAATTAACTCGCGAGGAAGGTCATGGATAAGAAATGTTTCTTCCTCATCATTTGGATAGTTCACGTTGATAAAAGGGCTTTCTGGCTTCCTTTTGACTTCTAAATCTTCATACGTGTATTCTTTGAAATCGAAATCATTTATTGTTATATGATTTAAAATATTTTTTTTGGCTAGGAAGTAGTATAAACGAGTAAGATTCCATTCACATCTTTTGACTGTTTCTTTTTTCACTGGAGCGTTATTTCGTCCCATTAATCCATAAACGTTCAAATAGTCCTCTCCCTGTTCAAAAAGAAGGTCTTTTACGCTTGATAACTTATACTTTGCGTGATTTTCTATAAACACAAAATTTAGGAAGTTCACAATAGAGTTAGCAATTTGTTCTTGTGTTTTAATACTAGGGATACCGCCTTTTTTTAATGGCAGATGAATAAATTCTGAAATAGGGTGGACAACACTTACTGCATATCCGTTTTTCTTCTGCTCCAACATAATCATCATCTTATCGACAGTATGATTTTTACCGTTAGGTAAAGTTTCTGTTGCTGATACTCTTTTACAGTAGTACCTATAAACCCCCAATCTTTTGTTTATTCCCACAACATTGCTATGGTTTTGACTGTTTGAAGCTTTATTCATTTATCTTCCCACCTGTAATATATTTTCTCCCATATCATTAAAGCTGTTCTCTTTATTTCGTATTGTTCTAAGTTGTTTAAAAACTTCATACGCCTTCTAAAACATGACCTGCTACAAAGTCTATATCCTCCTAAAAACAACTTAAAACTACTAACTTGAGTTTAATTGCTATTCGCCTACATAACCGTCTCCATCACGATCATCCATATATTGATATAACCAATGATCTTTTGTTATTGGCATTTTGAAGCCAGCTGCTTTAGCTTCTTTAATTGTTACCTGTCCATCACCATTTGTATCAATGCTAGAAATATCTTTATCGTCATTAGAAACATTAGAATTATTTGAGTTCGTTGATTTACTTTCAGTTAAACCTAGAGATTTATTGGTTTCATCAGGATTGCCATTGTCAAACTCATCAACAATCTTATTACCTTTTATAGTGTAAGTGTACTTATAATGAGAGGGAATTTGAGTTTCAGTATTTGGATATGTGATGGTTGCCTCAAAATCAGTAGCTCCACCAGCTTTACGAATAGCATCTTCCATGTAAGCTTGGTCGCCGTGTCTATTTAATGTACTATCTTGAGCTGTGATATTATAAGCATTGGATACACCGCCCATGCTGTCTGCGATAACATGCCCTTCATCTAAGTCACTTCTTTCTACTCCAGGCACTTTTGCTTCATCTTTGCAGTATCTTCCCGATGATGTGACCTGTTCAGTACGGTCATCTTGTAAAATAATTTTATCAGCAATAACTTTAACTAGTTGACCGTACTCGTTCGTAAATGCCCAATATTCTCGTACACCATAACCAATGTCTACCACAACATTAGCTTCACGATGTCCCGATAAATCACAAGCATCCACTTCGATTAATTTGTAGCCTTTGAACAGTTCATCTTTTGATTGAGTTGATGTATCTTCTACTACTGGTTCATCAACAGTTGCATTAACTGTTGTTACTTCTTGTGAATCTGTTTTTTTCTCAGTATTCGAAACATCTTCTATGTTTGTACAACCAACCATAAAGATGATCATTAAAGGGACGATTAAATAATTCATTTTCTTTTTCATTTTAAGACTCCTATAATAATTATTTTAAATTGTAGTAACCTAATAATAACATAGTATATTATAGTTTTGTTCACCATCTACTATTTTTGAACAAAAAAATAACCCCCCACAATCATTGATGTGAAAGGTTTTCAGATAATATATAGTAAGATTTTTATGTTTTGTTCAAAAAGTATCCTATCCCCTCCAAGAGAATCGGCAATAATATGTCCTTCATCTAATGTTTCGCTCTCAACACCTGGAACCTTTGCCTCATCGCGATAGTATCTGCCTGATGATAATACAGGTTCGCTGCTGTCATCTTGCAGGATGATTTCCTCAGCAATGACACGTACCAGCTGCCCGTATTCATTAGTAAATGCCCAATATTCACGGTCCCCGTACCCAATGTCGACGACAACATTAGGTTCACGATGTCCAGAAAGATCACCGCCATCAACTTCAATAAGTTTGTATCCTGAGAACAGGTCATTATTTGGCTGGGCTGCTGTTTCTTCCGGTGCCGTGGTGACAGTTTCTTCTTTTGCATTATTTTTATTTTCTTCGACAGCTGCTTCCTTATGTGACTCTGTTTCTGCGACCGTATTGGATGTATCTTCTGCGCTGGTACAGCCAGCCATAAGTGTTAATGTTAAAAGTAAGAATAAAATGTTCATATTCTTTTTCATTTTAGTATTCTCCTATCCTCAGTTAAGCTGTCTCAATAGTTGATGACAGCAAATCTGGCATTTACTCGTTCAATATTTATTATCCAATATAAATTGCTATGTAAAAAACGAAGAAAAAGACTAAGAACCCATTAAAAAACAAGAAAAATGACGTGTACCAGCATACACGTCATTTTTTATGCCATCTAAACTTATTAACGTAACCGGGTTATAACTTGCCGCATGATGCTTCCCTTTTTACAAATCAAAAATAATCCCCATAATCGAGTAAATAATCACCGTCGAAAATAGAACGGTCATATGGACAAGTGAAAAGATGAACAGAGACTTTGCCCACTTTTCAGGATCCATTCGTTTATAGCCATAGACACTGAGCGCAAGCCAGGCAATTCCGAGGAGCAGTGCCACAAGCATAAGACCCGTGCTTAAGGAGCCTAACAGGAAGCTGATCCCGATCAGAATAACTAAATAAACATTCGTCTGGATGTATGTCCTTTTGACGCCTTTAACAACAGGTAGCATTGGAACATTGGCCGCTTTATATTCATCATGCTTCCGGATGGCAATCGCATAAAAGTGAGGCATTTGCCAGATGATGGTGATGATGAACAGGCCAAGAATAGCAGGATGCGTGACATCCGGATGGATGGCAGCCCAGCCGATAAGCGGCGGCATCGCACCTGAAATACTTCCAACCTCTGTGTTATAAATCGTTCTTCTCTTGGTCCACATTGTGTAAGGGACCACATAAAAAAACAGCCCCAAAAATCCAAGTAAACCCGCTAACGGAGTTGTGAGGGCAAGAGCGAGGACTCCAAGCACAGACATGAAGGTTGCAAGCCATAGTACCTGCTTTGGCTTGATTTCCCCTGTGACAGTTGGTCTGCTTTGGGTCCGCTTCATGATCGAATCAATATCACGGTCATATAAATTATTAAAAGCCCCGGCTGCGCCCATTACAAGGCTTGAGCCAATAAAGGCAAGTATTATCTCGGGCAGCTTCTCCAGAAGGCCGAAGTCATACGTATATAAGGCCAGTGTTAATCCTGCAAACATCGGGATCAGGTTGGATTTAATAATCCCTGTTTTAACTGTCAGTGCGAGGATCTTTGATAAAGGCCGTCCCTGCATTTTCAGGGTCTCTTCCTCTTTCATGATCGTTTCTTCCCCTTTAAATTATTCTCTCTTTCCCATAAAGACAATTCTTATTATACACTTATTATAACAGGAGTTGATGCACAATGATTTCTGAAAAATCCCATGGCTGTCAGACTCCCTGCAAAACGAAAAGAGAACCATGCCTGACGCTTAGTCCTCCTTGTTGATTCTAACATTATTTGCATGGTAATGGGACTTACAATCGTGACATCTTTGTTTCAAATCGATTAGAAAATGCTTCTCCCAGGGGCTGACCCAATTTCCTCGCGTTCAGCCTTCTGGATATAGGATACTTTTTCAAAGGTATGGATGTACCGGTTTCACTTGTAATAGTCTATATCATTAACCGTATAGAAATGATTGTCGCATTTCCGTTTTGATTGAAGAGATACTACTCTTTTTTTCTTTCAATAATATAATTCCGCTTTCCTTTATTAACCGAGTATGTATCGGTGGTTCTTTCCATAATAAAGCTGAAGGTATTTACCTTTCTCCTGGCTATTCTTGATTCCAGCTTTTCTGCGCGATCATATCTCATTGAAACATCCTTTTCAGAAGCATTCAGTTTAAAACAAAGACCTCCACTCACATAAACGTTTGAGGTATTTGGGCCATCAGGCATGATAGCATCTATATGATGCAGCGCAAACCACACACAATCTTCATGCAATGGTGATGTATGAGGAAACCAATACATTTCCATTCCACCCGGAATTCGTACTGGTGCTGGTCTGCAGGGACCCAGTATGGATTTCGAACCGCTCGTTGCACCATTTAGATCAAAGCCATAATAATTTATGCTTTCGTCAATAATCTCAATCGGTTTCATCATTACCATAAACGTATAATCCCCTTCCAAAACCAAACTGCAGTAATCGCCATCATCGTTATAATGGGATCTGATTGATTTCGTTTCCGGAACGATTATATACTTCTTTACTATTAATGAATTCATTGTACTAATATCCTCCCTTTAACTTAACTATTTAAAAATTGTAAATTAAGGAGTATACTAGCTTATGAGCTGGGATACTCCATCTCACTGAGACTCTCAGGCTATCGTCCACCAAGACCCGCCTGAGGGTTTTTTATGCTTTCACATCGTGCTCACCTCCTTGAGTCTCCATCCGCTCAGCCAAGCTTATTACTCTTTGATTCCTCATGAGCGGAAATCTCGCCAGCATGGTTTCCTGATAGTTTCCAATTCTTTTAGAAGAATCAAAGGCAAAGAGTTTATCAAACCAGGTACTACGATATCCATATAGGCTCCATCCTTCCATTCGTCCTGTCTGCTTAATAGCATTCCTGCCAGAAAAGTGGCCACAAGCAAGCGCAGCTGTGAAATTGAGAGGAACTTTTAGTTAGCTTGCCGAGAAATAACCTTTATTCAAGTATAGGTCATATTTCCTGCCCGAAAATTATTATAGGCATGTTATCTGATTATTGTAAAATCTTATTTCATCCGCATACCGTACTATTTCTATATAGGACTTATTTTAGTATTAATGTCCGTTTTCTTACTATTGACAGTCACAGGTTCAGACACTATAATATGGCGGCATAATTTCAAAACCTATTTCAAGGCCCATATTTGTGATTCATGTCACAAAACATCCTTTGAAGATGCTTCATATTGATTATTGACAAAAAATTCAAACTACAAGGAAATTGATATTTTTTAAATTTCGAACATTTTGTGACAAATCTAAATAATGACTAACAACAATATAAAGTCCACATAAAAAAGGGTTGGAATTGGTATTATCCCCAATAGGTAGACTTGAAAAAAAGAGGACATGATATGATGTTCTTAATAGTCTACCAGGAGGGGATTTTTCTATGGCCAAAAAAGGACAAACATTTACTTCGTATACTGAGGAATTAAAGCGTGAAGTAGTTCGTTTGAAATTGGAGGAGGGCTGGTCCTACAGTCAGCTTCGTGAACGCTTTGGAATTAAAAGTGATGCCCAAATAGCGAATTGGGTAAAAAAAGTAAATAATAATGAATCCTTCGAAGATCAACGTGGACTTTGGAACAAAAAGAATTTTAACAGCTTAGAAGAAGAGAATGCATATTTGAAAGCGCAGGTCGAATACCTAAAAAAGCGCAATCCAAATCTACACGGGAAGGAGTGGTCTTGAAATCCGAAAGGTTTCAAATTATTGATGAAATAAGAAGAAAGTATCCACTTGCGTGGCTATTTAAGATTGGGGAAGTATCTAAAGCTGGATATTATAAATGGCGTGGAACCCGTTCAACGCGTACTTTACGTATGGAAGAAGATATTTTACTTAAAGAACATATATTAGCCATTCATAAACTACACCCTTACTTTGGATATAAGCGAGTGACGCGGGCTTTATCTAGAGAAGGAATTGTAATAAATCATAAGCGCGTTCGACGTTTAATGCGGGAATTAGGCATAAAATCAGTTATTCGGAAGAAAAGACCTTTCTATGGGCATAGAGGTTCAATTGTATTTCCAAATGTATTGAACAGGGAATTTTCAGCCGAGAATCGGTTTGAAAAACTCGTAACAGATATAACATACGTACGAATTGGAGAGGATTTCGCATATCTTTCTGCAGTTTTGGATTTATATAATAATGAGATTGTAGCTTGGAAATTATCTAAAAGAAATGACCTTGAATTAGTGTTAAATACATTAAAGCAATTAGAAGGCAAACCATTAAAAGAACAAGCACTAATACATTCCGATCAAGGATTTCAATACACAACTAAAGTGTATGAAAATCACCTAAAGAAGTTGAATATTCAAGGAAGTCATTCCAGAAGAGGAAATTGTCATGATAATGCATGTATTGAGTGTTTTTTCTCCCATTTAAAAACAGAGAAGTTATATTTAGTGCGTCCTAAAACGATTGAGCAAGCTTACTTAGCGATTGAGGAATATATTAATTTTTACAATAATGAACGATTCCAAGAAAAGTTTAACGGCCTTTCCCCAATTGAATATCGTGAAAAGGCCGCAGCTTAGTATACTCTTTTTTCATTGTCTACTTGACAGGGTTATGTGCAAATATTTTCGTTCCAAACCCTTTTTTCTTTCCTTTTCTGCAAAATTGAACAGGATATTGCTGTTAATTCACACTGCTTTAAATAAGTGAAAATAACTGCGTCAAAGCCCAAAAACGACGAAATTGAAATGAAGCTAATTCAGATTTTAAGAATTGGTATGCTGCTTAATCGGATATCCATGTGGTTGATAATGAAGCGGAACCTTTATCCACCCTCGTTTTAGCATATATGTCTTTAGAGTTCCACCGGACATAGCCCACTCAAGAAAGAATTCAATCAGCATTTTGCCTGCATGATGACGTACCTTAACTGCCTGTCTCTTTGCACCAAGCCGGGAGTATGTATTGAGATTAAATGCGAGTCCATTTGTTATTTCATCGTCTGATGATACAGCTCCTGAAAGAACAGTGTTAGACTTGGATTTCAGTTTAGAAGAAGTTATATTTGGCATGGAATTCCCTCCTCTTTTTTTAAAATATTCCTCATTATCGTTAGAAAAATGTATCGTCTTTACTTTCAGGCTGGATTGCACCGCAAATGTATAAAACTCACCAAAAAAGCACACCTTATGGTTGCTCTTATTCAATCGTGGGGTGGAAAATCATGGAGTGGTTTAGCCGCAGTCAGTCTGTCCAATTTAACATGTTCTCTGTAAATCACATTGCTGTTTTAAGCATCTTTGTGCTTGTTGCTGCAGCTATATTTCTAAACCGAAAGAAATTAAATAATCAAAAATGGAGAAGGTTTGAGATTGGGGCAGCTTTATCATTGATCCTGGTTGAAGGCTTGAATCAGGTATGGATGTACCTCAATGGAGTATGGAGCTTCGACCGCTCCCTGCCTTTGGAATTGTGTAACATTGCTCTTATTTTATGTATTTTTTTACTGATAACACGAAGAAGAATCTTCTATGAATTGATGTTCTTTATAGCTGTTTTGGGTGCTACACAAGCGATTATCACCCCAGCCCTGACATATGATTTTCCGCACTTCCGTTACTTCCGCTTCTTTTATGAGCATTTAATGGTAGTATGGGCTGCTTTATATTTTACCTGGGCAAAAGGCTATTATCCGTCATTCCGGTCGCTATGGAAGCTATTGATCTTTATTAATCTCCTTGTGCCAGTCATATTTTTCGTAAATAATCAGGCCGGCGGAAATTACTGGTTCCTGCGGCACAAGCCGAAAAGCCCGAGTTTATTTGACTTACTGGGTCCTTACCCGTGGTATATCTTTACTTTGGAATGTTTATTGATAGCCCTTAGCTCTATTACCTGGTTCGTTTTGCGAAAATGGGTGAAAAACGGGGAACACTCTCACCTGAATATCAGTCTTACTAAACAGGAAGATTAAATTTTAAAAAATGAAATGGGTGTTAAAGATGAGAACTTTCCTCCCTGTATATGCTCACGTCCTAACCGCATTTCTTACTGCATTTCCAGGAAGAAGATTAGAAAAAACAAGACCGGAAGCTTTTTATCGCCTTAATGGTCGGCGGTTTTATAAGGTCCCAGCTGCAAACGGAATATCTATATGAGAATAAATAAGAATCTGATTAGAATACCGATTGTTATTTAAATGATTAACTGCCTTAGCACATTCCCTTCACAGTAAAAAACCGCCCTTTTACAGACGGCAGAAAACAATCTTTAATCCTTATTCAGCTGCGTAAAAAGGGCTGGCACCTTACACTGCTGCACTTCAATTTTCTCCCAAACCTTTCCGGTTACATAAGGTTCTTCTTTAAGCCATTGGTTTAATTCTTCTCTTGATGGATACTCCACCACCATCATGGAGCCAATCATTTTTTCCTCTTCATCCAGGATGGCTGCAGCATATAAATGCTCCCCATCTTTACTTCTCTGCTCTACACCTTTTAAATGTTCCTCCCTTGCCTGTAATCTTCGTTCCAGGGCCTTTTCATCCTTGCCGTCATAAGCCGTAATAATAAATTGCATTTGTTTATCCCCCTTTAAATCGATATTGGAGCACCTTTTACTCTAGGTTTTCATATCCCAATACGGTGACTCTTGAAATGTATTGGAACAGCATGCGCTAAACGCTTCTGATAGGAAAGGTGACGCATACATTCATACGCAAAGCTCATATTAAAAATAATGGATAGGTAATGTTAATTCTACAGAAAGTTTCTGAAAAAGGAGAGGAAATCATGAAAAATGTTGCTGAAAATGTACATATTGGAGAATTAATAGCTGTTTCCAGCGTGTTTAAATTAAATACTTTTCAAATGATTAACTTAATGGAAGATGGCTTAGTGGAAGTATTCGACAGCAAGGAAGATTTTTTCGATAAATATGGAAATAAGGAAACATATGACGGGTTAGATTGGTGCGAGCTGAATAATGGGAGAATCTTTACTATGGATATAAGGCCTGAATAAATCCTTCCAACAGATTTCAGGAATGAATGCGCCGGATCCAGCATTCAATAGATGATAAGCCTGTGAATGATATTTAGTAACGATTACCAATTCAAAAAGAATTCTGTTTCCTCAGTGCAGGACGAGAATTCTTCCAAAAGGAAAAAAACGCCTATATGCGCAGGATAGATACCTCTTATCCTGCAAAAAGGGAATCAAGTTGTCTCAATCCCCAGCATAACTCGAACAAAAGAACTGTTTCATCTTCCCCCAGCCTCTTCTTTGCCTTCAAGAAAAGTATTTACATAATTAAACAAACCCAAGTTCAAACTATGTGAAAAGATATTATAGAATTCAAAGGTGATCGAATGAATCAAAGAGTAATTCAATCCGTGCACATATATATTCTGCAAATTATTTCTACAGGATTCCTGGTGCATGTGCTCATTCTGCCCATCCTGCTTTCCACAGCGAAACGGGATTCCTGGCTGAGCGTGCTTTTTAGTATCGTGCCTGTCGTTCTTTGGTGCTTAATTATTTTTTATATCTATAAGAAAATGAAGCCTCAAAATGACCTGATCACTTTAATGAAAAGAAAGCGATCACCTGCATGGATGTATTCTGTTATTTCATTTTTGTTCGGGATCTATTTCTTGTTTTCAGCCTTCATCACCCTAAAGTTCACTTTTATCTGGGCCAAAACAAATTACTCTTTTGAAGTCCCGAATTTTGTTATTGTTCTTCTGTTTTCCCTTGTCTGTTTTTATGCATCTGCCAAAGGAATTCGGACGATAAGCGCCATTGCCTTGATTATCCTGCCGTTTGTTTCTTTTTTTGGTTTCTTTGTCGGAGCAGGGAATATGCCAAATAAAAATTACGAGCTGCTCTTTCCGCTTTATGAGAATGGCATAGATGGTTTATTCAAAGGGATATTTTATTCTTGTGCAGGACTGTTTGACATCATAGCCATTTTATTTTTGACACCCTTTCTTAAAGATAAACTTAAGGTAAAGTGGATGATATTGGTTGGAGTCATCCTTGCCCTGTTAACATTTGGCCCGCTAATAGGGGCCATTTCGGAATTTGGTGTAGAGGAAGCGGCCAAAATGCGAAATCCGGCATATGAGCAATGGAGGCTATTACAGATTGGAGACCAATTTACCCGTCTTGATTTCCTGTCCATCTTTCAATGGCTTTCCGGTGCATTTGTCCGGGTCAGCCTGACACTATTTATTGCAAATAAATTATTATCATTCAAATTGAAAAGCAGATGGATCCTCCCAATCCTTTATCTGATCTTAATCGTAAGCGCTTCTGTTAATTGGGACGCAACCTCCTTTTATTATTTTTTACAGCAATATTTCTTCCCTATTAGCCTAATATTTCAGGTTTGCGCACTCCTGTTTGTCCTAATTCTAGTTAAGATAAGTGGTGATAAACATGAAAAAAATTCAGCCTAAAATAGCGGACCAATTAAGAGAATGGTTTAAGGATTCATCCGATTTGGTGATTAAGGAAAAAGCCTATGCGGATAGTCAGGGTGTACAATCCCTTGTTTTTCTGTACTGTTCCAATTTAGTGGATATAAAATATATGAATGATGTGATATTCCCGGCGATAAAAAATATCATGCTGGAGAACGGACAGCTGAACAAGCATGACTTGTTAAATGAATTAGAGGTAACCCAGCCCGAAGAGCAGGGCCAATTGAAAACCGAGGCCGAGCAAAAGCTCTTTTCAGGTGAACTGCTGATCCTTAATCCGGAGAATAATGAAATCTTCTTTTCATCCGTTTCCAATATTCCCAAAAGAAGTCCAGAGGAATCCAATATTGAGACCTCGATTAGAGGCCCAAGAGACGGATTGGTTGAAAGCCTTTCAAATAATATGGCGTTAATCAGGCAAAGGCTGAAATCATCCTCTCTTAAAAGTATTGAGTACTCGATAGGCGAAGTCAGCAGGACCAAAATGACCTTACTTTATATGGAGAATAAAATAGATTCTTGTGTACTTGAGGAAGCCAAAAAAAGACTGGGCAGCATCAAGCTGGACATAGTGGCAAGCAACTCCGAAATTGAAGAATTGTTATATGATAAAACATTTTCCCTGTTTCCCTTAATGGACAGCTCCGGCAGACCTGACTTTGCCGTGAATGCCTTAACACAAGGGAGTTTTGTCATTTTAGTGGACGGCAATCCGACGTGTCTGGTGGGCCCCATTACGTTTAGTCATTTGCTCTATTCTGCAGAAGATCTTCACGATAGTTTTTTTTATATAAGCATTATAAGGCTGTTAAGAATGGGGGCCTTCTTAACGACGATCTTTTTACCTGGTTTTTATATCGCATTGATCACTTTTCAGCTGGATCAAATTCCTTATCCTCTAATTGCAACCATATCTGTATCGAGAATAGGGCTGCCATTATCGGCACCTGTTGAGACGGTTATCATGCTTATTTTATTTGAGTTATTTAAAGAAGCTGGCGTACGTCTTCCAAAAGCAGTGGGACAGACTGTAGCAGTGCTGGGAGGATTATTTATAGGCGATGCGGCAATTCGGGCAGGATTGACCTCTCCTTCCTGTCTGGTCATTATCGCCATAACCGTCATTTCAGGCTATACGCTTATTAATCAAAACATTTCGGGCAATATTGTGATCCTCCGCTATTTCGTTTTAATCATCTCGTCCATTTTTGGAATGTATGGCTTTTTTATTTCCCTGTTTCTGATCCTGACATCGGTGGTATCCCTCGAGAGCTTTGGGCAGTCTTATGTATCATACTTGATCAAACCTAATTTAGGTGATCGAATCAGGTCTGCCATCAAACAGCCTTTCCAGCTTCTGACCAGAAAAAACCGGACCCATACTCTTCTCGGCAATGACAGGCAAAAGGAGTAAGGTATGAAGAAGATATTGTTGATGATTATGATCATTGGATTGCTTTTGGGATTGACAGGATGCTGGGGGAAGAAAGAAATACAGAGTCAGGTTTATGTAACAGGCATCGGCATCGATTTCGCCGATGATGAATTCACTGTTTATATCCAGGCGATGAATTTTGCCAATATAGCCAAGCAGGAAGGTGCTTCGTCTTTACAGGAATCAGTCCCCAATATCATTGGCGAGGCAAAAGGAAAAACCATACAATCAGCCATTAGCAAGTTTGAACAAAAAGCAGCTTATCCGCTCTATTTCGGCCATGTTGAAACCTTTGTACTAAGTGAAAATGCGATTAAGGAACAAATAAAAGCGGTTGTCGAGTTTATAGGACAGGATCATTTCCTGAGGTATACTTCAAATTTTTTTGGAACAAATCAATCCATAAAGGATCTTTTCAATAGTGACAGCTTTTTTAACTATCCATCGTTATATACGATCCTCCACAGCCCGGAGGAAGTGACGAAAAATAACTTTATCATCCCTGTTCAAAAGTACAATAAGTTCATCTCCACTTATTATGAGCCCATTGGAACCTTTATCGTTCCGGGAATAACTCTAAATGACTCACATTTTTCAGAAAAAGAGAAAAAAAAGCAAATTTCAACTATAATGGGTGGTTTTGTCATCTCCAGCCAGGAATATAAAGGATTGGCTACTAAAGGTGATTTGGCCGGCGTTAAATGGACCTCCAATCAGGCTGCAAGGATTCCTCTTTCTTTTTTTGACGAGAAAGTGAGCGTCGTGGTCAATAAACCTAAAAGGTTTGTTAAAGTTTTGGAAGGAAACAGACCCACTTATGAATTAATGATAAGAGGGAAAGCAGAATTGATTCAAAATGAGGATAATATTAGCATGGATAAAATTGAAGAAGAAATTAACAAAAAGGTAAAACGGGATATCCAGAAAACGCTGGAAAAAGGCGATGAACTGAATGCGGATTTGCTGAATATCAGTGAAGCTGCCTACCGGTATCATATGAAAACCTGGAAACCTTCTGAAATCCAATCGTTTGATCTTAATTCTGTTGAAAAGATTGAAGTTGACATCAAGATTGAGAAAAGTGTTAATTATAAGCGATAGGAATACTGTTGGCCTGCCTATAGGAATAGGCAGGCATTTATATTAATGAGTGTCCCATATCACTTTTTCTGACATATAATCATCGAGAATGTAAAAGGAGGCTTCGTTTCATCATCCTTATGCGGCTCCACCATTTCTGAGATTTCGATCAGGCCATATTCTCCAAATTCCTGTTTAATTGAATCGGAATCGTAGAAAAACATCTTTACTCCGTCCATGATTTCAAAATAGTCTTTGCCCAATCTCTTCCCCTTTCCATACATGGGGGCTTCCTTTGAAATCGATGTAAAAATCATATATCCGTTAGGCTTTAACTGATTATAGCAAGATTGAATGAACTTCTCTCTCTCACGCTCATTCAATAAGTGAATAAGGGCATAAGAAAAGATCCCATCATAAAGCTTGTCATCAAAAGGCATATCGGCTACGGACCCATGATAGATTGGCATTGTAAGTCCATTATCTCTTGCCAGCCCAATAGCTGTTTTGGAAATCTCAATTCCTGTAACATCTATACCATGGTCAATAAAAACCTTCGCATTTCTGCCATAACCAAAACCAGGAATTAAAATATCCTTCACATTCTTTTCAAGGAAAAAATCCTTTGTCAAAATGGCTGAGTCTGAAGGTTCAAATCCCCACATCGTCTGCTTCTCTATGAAACTTGATTCCCAGAATTCTGTCATCCTTTTGTCTCCTTCTGCAGGGTTTCTTTCTTAAGATATATAAGGCTTTGCTATTTCGTTCTTACGAAGCAAAGATATTAATCGTAATTATTACGATTTATAAATCATTTAATCACATATTCTTCATTCATGCAAGAACAGAAAACACAGGGACTGTCCAGCGTATCAAGGTGAATCGCCAGAACCATCCCTGTGTTTATGAAGCTTTCCCGGCACTAAGCCGTACCAGAAGCGGTTTCGAACCTTTTAGTACAATGAGCTTGATTTATATTAATCTAGATTTGTTTACGTATTAATTACAGTTGCATTATTGCACGGTCTTGAAGGAGCTATCATTTAGCATCTGCAACTATAATAAGGCTTTAACTATACGTTCCAGGTGCTGGAGCCTCAAGCCTTACCAAAGAAGTGTTTGTAAATTCTCTAATTTTTCATTTGAAGAATGTTCAAGACCAAAGCAATATTTCTCTTTGTAAGTTAATACTAAGGAATGCGAATGTCTCATCTACACTTTCCCTTCGGAATATCAATGGCAGCTGCTAAAGCCTCAAATTTAACAACTTTCCCAGCTGCTAGGGTTCTTGGAGGCAGTGACAATAGGCCAATTTAAAACACCAAAAATATTTTACCAGCTTCAGTCTTGAAAAATTCTCAAAAAGTTCCGCCCCAAAATCTTTTCTATATCTTCCGTCTTGTACCCTCTATCTGCCAATCCCTTAATCAATTGACCCAGGTTTCCATGCCCGTCAATCACGTCGAACGGTTTTCGCGGCATGCTGGCTAGATCCTCTGCAGACACATATTTGAAGAAATCATCACATAAATCGAGACCTAATCCAACATGATCAATGCCAGCCAGCTCAACCATATAATCAAGATGTTTAATCAACTGGTCCAGATTGCTGTTTTCGTCTTCTGCCGCAACAATGATGCTGACCGCGTTTATTCCGATAACACCGCCTTTGGAGGCAATAGCTTTTATTTGGTGATCCGTTAAATTGCGCATCGTATTTGTAAGAGCCCTTGCATTTGAATGGGAAGCCATAATAGGTTTTTTTGAAATTTCAATGACATCCCAAAAACCTTCATCATTCAAATGCGAAACATCAATCGTCATACCCAGTTGTTCGGCTTCTTCAATTAACTGGACACCAAAAGAGGATACGCCTCCTTTCCTGCCTTCCCGTATCGGGCTGAAATGGCTTCCATCACCGACTGCATTTCTTCTGCTCCACACCAAGCCCATGTTACGGACACCCAATTCATAGAATATCCTTAACAGGCTTAAGTCTGTCCCAATTGGCTCTGCACCCTCAAGAGAAAGCAGGAAACCGATTTTGCCTGATTTCTGGGCAAGCAGCATGTCTTCACTATTTTTGCAGATCATTAACTTATCTGGGGATTCCTGTACTTCTTCCAACAAAGCACTTACTTGATTCAAGGCTTTCCGCAGGGCCATTTCCGGCAAAAAACCGCTATCTATAAAAATAGCTGCAATAATGATATTCACACCGCCCTGCTTAAAGCGCGGCCAATAATCGGTTTCAATCACCTTCTTTTTTCCTCGTTCTCTTTGAATTGCCACGTCCATCAATAAGTCGAAGTGACCATCAATAATTAGACTGTGTTTTTTAATCTGATCTATATATGCTGCTGTTTCCATTCACTAGGCCTCCAAATATAAAATTACGGTCCAATCTGTCAATCATGAGTAAAAAGCTCTAGCAAGATTACTAGAGCTTTTACCATGTCAGCCAATCCTACACTAACTCATTCACTTCCATGCGGGCTAAATCTCCTGCCGCTTTTACGCGAATACGGGTTGCATTGCCAGGCATGTAGGCAAGCGGAACATCTTCTATATCTACAATGACCAGGCTATCAGGATCAGCACCAGCATTGATTGCTTCAGACATAGCCTTTTCTTTAGCAAGTTGAAGTGCCTTTTCTCTTCCGATTTCGGCAAGGGCATATACCTTTTCAATTTGTCCGCTGACTTGGGAGATGGCTGCTCCGATGGCATTTGCTACTCCTGAATGTTCAGGACGAATGACCTCTGATGCACCTTTCAATTCTTCCGGCAGCAAGATGCTTCCTCCGCCAACAAGGATTACCGGTACGGGTGCGGCACTTGTTTTCATTTTATCAATAGCTTCTTCCACAAGCTCGACCATCCTATCATAGACCTTATTCAATATTGTTTGATCAAGATGTGCTACCTTTGAAGAATCTCCAAGATTTACTTTGCCGAGTGCTACTGCAACATCAGTGGCGGTTAACGTGTCCCCTCCAAAAATAAGGCTTTTTTCCGGCAGCCGATATCCAACGCTATCAGGTCCCACTGTAAAGCTGCCATTTTCTTGAATTCGGATAATCGTTCCGCCGCCAAGTCCAATAGAGATCAGATCCGGCATCCGGAAATTCGTGCGGGCTCCTCCAATTTCAACAGCCAGGGAGGATTCCCTAGGGAAAGACTGAACCAGAACCCCGACATCAGACGTTGTACCGCCAACATCCACTACGATAGCATCCGAGGAATCACTTAAATACGATGCACCGCGCAGTGAATTCGTTGGGCCGCAAGCGATTGTGAAGATCGGATATTTCACCGCATACTCAACGGACATGAGGGTACCATCATTTTGTCCGAAAAAGACTTTAGCCTCAATGCCTTCATTTTTTAAAGCATCGATAAATCCGTCCGCTGCTGTTTTGGCAACATTGACAACGGCCGCATTCAGAATGGTTGCATTTTCCCTTTCAAGCAATCCTACTGATCCAATTTCTGATGATAAGGAAATGGAAATATCATCTCCCAGCACTTCTTTTAAGATTTCACTTGCCCTATGCTCATGGGCTTGCGAAACTGGAGAGAAGACAGAAGTGATCGCAATAGAATCGACTTTCCCTTTGATTTCCTCAGCGATTTGATATAAATGCTCTTCATCTAAAGAAACGATTTCGCGTCCATCAAATTCATGTCCTCCCCGGATCAGGTAAACATATTTTCCTAGTGCAGCACGAAGGTCATCAGGCACTCCAATCAGCGGCTTAACCGCGAGAGTTGCAGGAGCTCCAATTCGGATTGCAGCAATTTTATTCAGTCTTTTTCTCTCAACAATCGCGTTTGTGCAGTGTGTGGTTCCGAGCATCGCATATTTGATTTCTTCCCGCGGGACATTCGCATCCTTAATAATTTTTTTCATAGCTGTATAAATGCCTGTTGCCACATCTTCGGTTGTTGGTGATTTTGTTTCCGAAATGACATTATTATCCTGATCTAAAAGCACTGCATCTGTATGGGTTCCCCCGACGTCAATTCCAATGCGATAAACACCCATTATACCGTCACTCCTTTTTTGGCTAGTTCTTCAACAGGGACATATTCTACATCATATCCAAAATACTTTGGACCAACTGTTTCAATCCCCTTCTTAGTTCGCCACTTTGGATGGCAAGGCATTCCGATAATGACACATCTCGCACCGTATCTAATCCCCTCTGTTGTGATAGGTAATCCAGTTTCCGCATCAAGTACCGCAATCAGGTCAGGTGTGACACAAAGCAGGCGCTGATCCGTCTGGGCAAGAAGATGTTCATTCTGGAATCGAACCTCCAGAGTCTCGCCTTTATACTCATTGATTCCTTCGAAGGCTGCCACCCCTCTTGCAAAACCTGTTTCTGTCTTCCTATTAATATCGCTGACCTTGCCGCGGAACAGTTCAAACCCTTTCGCCTTTTTCAGGACTTCGCGTATAGGGTCTGCATTATTTTCCTTAGCAAGCCGGATCGCTTTGCCAATTTCCTCTTCCAGTTTTAAGATATTGCTAATTCCGCTTTCCTTAATATCTTTGCCGGTCATTGGATAGATGGCAATCATGGAAGAACCGCCCATTTCAATCGTTGCCGCCCGGGCTATCCTTTCTGTCCAGACATTATTGATTGTCGACAATAGCGTTGTGTTGCCTTTTTCATCTGCGATCACCATTGGAGTAGCAGAGATTCCATCCAAGTAGAATGTAACCATTTGCAGTTCAGGGAACGCTCGTCCCATCCCATCCACATCTACAACCGGAAGGCCAAGTTTGGCAGCAAGGGCCAAGGGCAGCATGGAATTTAAACCGCCTGCTTCAATGGGCATAGTTGCATAAATCTCTTGCCCTAAATACGATTCAAGGTTTTTGAATGCTGCAGCTGCCTCCTCACCGCTTGGGGCCTTCTCAAGCATAACGGTTGGCGCCCCCATCATGGCGGATGGAACAATTAATGCATCATCCGGCACCTCATCCGGATCTAAAAGTGTAATTTCCCCATATTCTTCAATCGCCTGCAGTGCCATGAGCTTTCCAATGTAAGGGTCTCCCCCTCCTCCTGTTCCAAGTAAGGCGGCACCTACTGCTATATCTTCAATCTCCTGCTTGCCTAATTTTCTCATTTTTTTAAACCTCCCAATATTCCAAAAATTTATGACGCAATATGTTCTTTAACCTCTTTATTGCCGGATATGGTTTTCACCGCTATTACACCGAGGTAATAGATGATAGCGCTTATTAACAGCGAATTAATGGATGGTATTCCAAGCGTTATAAAATAGCCGCCTGCAAATCCTGCAGCCCAGGCAAATAAAGTCACTGGATTTAATTTCTCCGGCTCTGATGGCAAGATGCCTTTTTCCCTGCTTTCATCAAGTGCTTTACGATAGGTTTTTAACACGAAGTAATCCACCACCATAATACCGGCTATAGGAGGAATCATGATTCCAAGAAGAACGAGGAAATCCACAAATCTGTCCAGGATGCCGAGAATGGATAATAGTGTTCCAATCGCACCAATGATAAGGGTAATGAGCCCGCGATTTACTTTTACCTTGAAGACGGAATCAATGATATTGGTAAATCCCAGTGAAGAAGAATATAGATTTAAGTTATTAATTTTCACGGTTGAAAAAACAACCACTGCAGCTCCAAGCCAGCCCGATGTTTGAAGCATAATGCTGACTACATCACTTGTTTTTGCTGCGTGGGCCATAAGAACCGCTATCATTCCGACACCAAGCTCGCCCACAAGGGTTCCGATTGTGGTCATCCAAAATACATCCTTGCCATTTCGGGCAAATCTGCTGAAGTCAGGTGTGATGACTGCACCAATCATGAAGCCTCCCGCAACCATTGTTGCACCTACCCCTATGGAAAGTCCTTCTCCGGGAGGAGGAGTACTCATAAGGTTAAAAATGGAGTGGTCATTTAATACCTGGTAGATTCCAACCCCTACTACCAATAGGAAAGCTGGTACGGCAATTTTCGCAGTCATGCTCAAAAGCTTAAATCCGAAAATAACCAATACGGTTACGCCTAATCCAGTAATTGCTGCTGCGGCAGCCAGGCTTAATTTGCCTTCTGTGGCCTGAACCAGGCCATTGGCAAAAACAGAGTTCTGCACACCAAACCAGCCAATTGTACAAATAGCGATAACAGCTCCAATTATGGTCGAACCGTATCTGCCGAATCCTGTCCAGCGGGATAATAGACTCGTAGATAGTCCTTCACGCGCCCCCGCATAGCCGATTAGAAAGCTTACGACCTGCAATATAACACTTCCGAGCATCATGGCCCAGAACGCCTGCCAAAAAGTCATTCCATATCCCAAAGCAGCACCAAGCATAAATTGAGAGAGTGTCGCCAGAGCACCAACACGGACAAGCATGATATCCCACATTGGCAAACGTGCTGACTTGGGGACTCTGGACAGAGAGTAATCGTCTCCTAACTTTGAATGATCTTCCATGAATTTCTACCTCCTGTTACATTTTTCACTCTTCTGCCTTGGCATTTAAGTAAAAAGCTTTGGGGACAAGTAAACTGTGAAATAATTAAGCTTTTACTTTTATGAGCTTTTAACACGCTCTTTAGATGGCGGTGTCATGTAAGTCAGGCGGCTTTGTTTAACGCCCATGACAATCAGATTTTCAAGTAGTCTCGTGGCAGCAAACACCGGATCGATGACCGGTACGTCATAGCCGTTCTTTTTTAAGCGTGCCTGCAGTTCGGCGGCAACACCCATAAAGCCTGTACAGCCTAAAATAAGTGCGTGTGCATAATCTTGCTCGATTGCTTTGATCATTTCCTCGTATAATTCTCTTTTTAGCCTATCTTTATCGTGAACTTCCAAAACCGGAATATTTACATAACGTACTGAAGCCAAATTTCCGTTTACACCTAAAGTCTTGCTGATATTCTCAATCATTGGGACAACATTTGGAAGCACGGTCACAACTGAAAAGGATTTTGCAAGAGAGCTTGCGAACAGCATAGAGGCTTCACATGCACCCACAACTGGAATATCCAAGATCTCTCTGGCAGGCTTGACGCCCGGATCTCCGAAGCAGTCGCTAATAACGCCTTGATAGCCTTCCTCTTCTGCCTCTTTTGCTTTTTCTAAGAAATTAGGCACGCATAAGGCCTCATCATATTCGCTTTCAACAGAGGCAGGCCCATAATCCAGACTTGTAACGCCCACTTGGGTTGTATCGGATGCATAGTATTTAACTTCCTCTTTAATTTCCTCATTAAAGATATCCGATGTAATAGGCATGATCACTTTGATCTTCATTCTTATACACTTCCTTTTTTAAAATTTTTCATTGTATTTATTATGGAAAGAGCGCAATCCTGTCAGGCCAATTCTCCTAAAGCCTTTACCCGAACTCTTAACACTTCTCCTTCCAGATAATCAAATGGGAATTCTTCCAATGAGACAAGCTCGATGCTCTCTTTTTTTGCACCCTTTTGCAGAAGCTGCTGAAAAAGCTGATCTTTTGCCTGTTCAATGACTTCCTGTTTAGTTATGCCATTTAACCAGAAAACTTTATCTAATTCTGCAGATAGAGGAGCAAAACATGCTCCAACAGCGTTGCAAATATGGTAGCCAGCCGGATGCAAAACCTTCTTATATCTGCCAAATAACCGATTAGCGAGAAGCGGACTTCCCCCTCCAACAAGAATGACAGGCAGATCCTCGACACTTGGCTGGAGCCGTGAGATGGTCTCCTTAATATCTTTTGTTACCACTTGAATAACTTTTCTGCAGTCTTCTTTTGATAAAAGGTCCAATCCTTTCAGCTGTAAAGTTTCATCCTGAAAAGAATCGGGAAATAGTTTAAGAAAGGAGTCGGTTAACGTCCATGTACGTCCTCCCCATGCCATCCCCTGCTGTTCGATATCATTAGCAATTGTATCCTTGATTTCCGCTAATTCGTTTTCAATTGTGATAAGACTTCCGCCTCCATATGGTAAAGAATGAATTTGCGGAACACGGACATTAACTTGAATATCAAAAATAGAAGAAGAACCTACAGAAACTTCGGGCTGTCCATTTATTATTTTTCCAATATCAATAGTACTTCCACCAACATCCACAACAATGCAGCTCTTTAAACCGCTTAAGATACTGGCGCCTCTAATACTATTGCTCACACCGGAACCAATCGTCAGGATGGGATATTCAAGAGCTTCATGTATTTCCATAAGTGATCCGTCATTCTGTGTCAGCCAATAGGGGCAATTTAATGACAGATTCTTAAATATCTTTGATAAGTCAGTCATGGCCTGCCTTAAGACTTTTGATAAAATGGCATTTAATAAGGCTGCATTTTCCCTTTCTATAAAACCGGTGCTTCCGATTTCATGTGACATCGTCACCGGTATTTCAGGATAATGTTCCTTTATGATTTTCCGTATTTCCTGTTCTTCCGTTTCATATAAAGGAGAATAAGCCCCCACAATACAAATGGATTCAAAGTTGTATTTTTCAATATCGCTGAGCAGCTTGTTTATTTGGCCAGAATTCGGATTTAATAAATCTTCCTTATTCCCCTTGTAATCACACAAACTCTTAAAGTCATACACTCCCCCTATATACTTCTTAAGATTCGAGGGCCATTGGATGGCAGGTCCAATTAAAGAAGGTATCCTGGTCATGCGGATCAGCGCGGTTTTTGCCAGATTGTTAGGGTAGTATAAGGCATTGAGCACATGAGTAGTCCCCAGGAATACACCCTCAATTTTGTCTGGCGGAATATTCGCTTCCTGTAAAGCTTCGCCTGCTGCTAATTCAATGCCGGTAATGATATTCTTTGTTGTTAACTGTTTCGACCAGGAAAGAAGCTTGCCGCCGTTCGTTATGATTACTGCATCTGTATTTGTACCGCCCACATCAATTCCAAGTTTCATAGCCTGAATCCTCCTGAAATGGTTTATAGGCACAGGCTAATCCGTAGCTGCTCGGACCAACTAACTCCAGCATGTCTTTTGTACGAAGAATATTAGGCGCAGGGACAGCGACTATGGTAATAGAAAGACCTGATTGAACTTCAGAAACATTGTAAGGAATTAAATTCTCCTGATTTAATACCAGGATAAGATCTGGTGCTGTACAAATGTATTGGCCATTTTTTATGGATATAAATTCATTCTTGAATTCTATTTCAATCCGTTGATCCGAAAATGCAGTTCGCCCTTCAACAATGAACTTTCCTACAAGCGAGCCTTTTTCAAACCAGCGGCTCACCTCTGTTACTGCTCCGCTAATGATTTGCTGAGGCTTCCCATAAATGGAGTTTTCAAACACATGTATCAAATTATCCATTTTAAGACCTGCTGATGATTCACTTTTAAGGACATTCCCCAGCCTGAATATTAAATTTAATGTTCCGGGAATCATAGACGTCTTCATTTTCCGACCTTTAGCTCCATATCCAATTAAATGGGCATGGCCACCATTTTTTACGGTGAACACCTTTGCCGTTTCTGCTGTGTAATGAGCATTATCCGCGTCATAAATAACCCTATTCGTGACGTGGGTTTGTAAAACCATCGGTGATAACGGAATCCCCGATAAATGGAAGGCAGTCATAAATAACTCCGGAAAGGCTCTTCCCATTCCATCCCCGTCAATGACGGGCAAATTCGCTTGGATTGCTATTACTAAAGGTATTAAAGAATTAACACCGCCTATTTCGATTGAAATAAGGGCTCCTACATTCTTGTTTATGACGGATTCATAAAGCTTTAAAGCCTGGACCCCTTCATGTCCGCCTGGAATATCCTCATTAAATAAAACAATGGATCCCATAATACCTGCTGCAGCCACCCATTCATCCCCAAGATCTGAAATGGTTTTGACCGCAATGACATCATCTTCTCTCATAATGGACATCAACAGATTTTCAGCTGTTTTTGTATCACCGCCCCCTCCGCAGGATAATAGCTTTGCCCCTAATGCTAAAATGGGAATATCATTCTTTCTAATCTGCCAAGACATATGATGTGCTGCCCCTTTCAAATTTTATTAATGCAAGAACTGTGCCAGAAAAGAGAAAACCCCTCAGGCTTGAGGAGCATAGGATTGTTAAGCTTTATGATTTTTTCGAGTGCAAAACTATTGAGAATGAGAAAGAAATAAAATCTAAAAATCATGATGATTTAAACGTTTTTCTCAAACTTTCTCATTTTTTCTCAGTTTTTTGATTTTTTATCATATTTTAAACCTTTTATTTCTGCTGAAGACTCATTTAATTTTCATCTTGTTAATCCTTCTATACAATGTAGGAAGGCTTATGTTCAACTGTTCAGCTACTTTCTTTTTGCCTGTTGTATCTCTGCCAAATTGATCTAATAGCTTTAGAATTTGCTCCTTTTCATCTGAATGTTTCTGTCTTCTGCCTGAAGCTACAGCCGGTATTTGCTTAAGAGCATTTTTGTTTACCTGGCCTTTATATAGTTCACTTAAATAGACAGGCAAGCTTTTAATCGTGACCAAATCACCGATCTCCAGCTGCATAAAGTGATGGACAACATTTTGGAGTTCCCGTATATTACCTGCCCAATGATATTGCAGCAGAATTTCAATGACATCTTTAGATAATCGCTTTGGTGATCGGAAGAGCTTTTGAGAAAATGATTTCAAGAAGTATTCGACAAGAATAGGAATATCTTCTTTTCTTTCTCTTAGGGGAGGTATGGTAATTGGAATTACATTTAGCCTGTAATATAAATCCTCCCTGAATTGCCCTTCGGAAACTAATTCTTCCAGATTTCGGTGAGTAGCTGTGATGATGCGTACATTTATTCCAGTAGTTTTCGTATCCCCTACCCGTTCTATTTTTCTTTCCTGAATCACTCTTAACAATTTAGCCTGGAGATGAAGAGATAAGTCGCCTATCTCATCCAGAAATATCGTTCCGCCATTGGCCATTTCAAATCTCCCTGGTTTATCTGCATTTGAACCTGTAAAAGCCCCTTTTACATGTCCGAAAAGCTCACTTTCCAGCAGCGATTCAGGTATGGCTGCACAATTAATGGCGATGAATGGGCCGTCTTTTCGATTGCTCGCCTGATGTATGGACTGGGCAAATACTTCCTTCCCAGTACCGCTCTCACCTCTAAGTAAAACGGAAGAATCACTTGGAGCTACTCTTTTTGCTATTTCAACCACTCTTTGAATGGCCTCGCTTGTCCCTTTAACATCATGAAAGGAGTACAGAAATTTTTTTTCTTCTTTTTTCATTGTTTTTAAAATCGGATTCAACTGGATAAGAATTGATTCTATTTGTCCAGCTGATAAAATAGGCTTTAATCGGGCCAGAAAGGGCTCTGACTTTCGTACGATCTTACTTGTATAGAGAGAGACATTCATTTCCTGCTGATTGGCTATTTTGGTTAACTTCAGCCAATCCGGAACCGAAATGATTTCTGAAATATGTTCACCTATTAATTCTGCCTGTGTTTTATTTAGCATGCTGCAAAGGCTATTACTGATGTTATGAATGGTTCCGTCCCTGCCAGCTATCAATATAGGCTCATGGATAAAATGAAAAATTCCATTTATCTCTCCTAAAAACTGATTATTCTCCTTTTTCATTTCATGATTTTCTAGTTTCGCACCTGCCCATTCACTGCATAAATCAAGCTGAAGCTCTAGAAAATCCCAATTATTTAAAAACCACTCCCTCTGTTCTTTTATGGGAGTAATTACTATTATTCCTGCTACTCTTTTTTGGATGAAAATGGGAGAAAATGCAGCAGTTTCAATTGAACAAAGATCTTTCGCAGAACAAGACATACATGTACTATGATCAGATTTCTGCTTTACTATCGTAGTGATTCCGGTCTTCATGATCTTAGAGGCAATCTGACATTTTAGATGCAAATCCTTCCATTCTCCTCCTGCCAGCAATACATCTGCGCTAACAGGGTATGACTGAAAAAACTTAGCGGCACCTGACTTTATTTCTGTCATTAATTCTTCCAGCATAGCTATCACCCCCAACTATCAAATAATTTATAATTCTATCATAACAAAGGCAATATTCTGATTTTAAAATATTCCCGGTATCAACAAAATTCCTTCCTTTCCCAATTCCCTGCTTTAGAGCTTCCATTTCAATCGTAACAATCTCGCTGTAATCAAATCACTTTTTGACAGTTCGCCAAAAGCAGTCGAATATCACTATGGATATTTTATAGTCATACAAAAAATAAAAGCATGAGCCCTTTAGAATACCGACTCAAGCCCAAATGCCAAATTAGATAGCTGTCTAACTTTTTGGGGTACTTCAGAATCTTCCATTTTGAAAAACTCTTATACTCAAACACACCATATAAATGTTAATAGAATCATTTACCCATCAGAGCCGATTTTTTTGTATAGGAAGAAAGAAATACACCCGCAAATACAAGGCCTCCCCCAATCATTTGAGAAACGGTAATGACTTCTCCCAGAAAAAAATAAGCCGCAATTGCTCCAAATACTGGTATCAAATTTAAAAAAATTGATGACTTGGAAGGTCCTATTAACACAACTGCACGATTCCATAACAAAAAGGAACACACGGAGGGGAAAATCCCTAGATAAAAGAGCGCAGCCCATTCTGCAGAATTAATTTTATCCACTGAAAGCAGCGGCAATTCTATTGCAGCAGCAGGGATCATCAGAATGAAGCCAATACTGAGACTATAGCCGAATATGGCAAAATCCCTGTAGCTGCTACCACAATCACCATAGGAGCAGAAACAATACCAGCTTGTACTGCGGCATCCCCAATTACAAGCGCTTCCACAATACTTACAGCAGAACCGATTGTTTTTGGAAGGCGAACCCCTGCTTCCCGCAATGCTTCGAACATCAACTCCATCATCAAAGCTTCCAGCACTGCTGGAAATGGAACATTCTCTCTTGCGGAGGCTATACTGATTAACAAATTTGCAGGAATTAACTGTGGATGATAGGTTGTCACAGCAACATATAAGGAGGGAAGCAACAGTGAAATATTAAATAAAAAATAGCGAATCCAGCGAATAAAAGTTACATATATAAACCGTTCATAATAATCCTCAGCAGCCTGCAATCCCGACCAGAAGGTCATAGGTACGATGAGAACAAATGGAGTATTGTCGACTAGAATTGCTACTTTTCCCTCTAATAAACTTCCGCAAACGATAAATCAGGGCGCTCGGTGTTTTGAATTTGAGGAAATGGAGAAAAGGGTAAATCTTCAATAAACTCCTCAATATACCCAGTTTCCATAACTCCATCAATTTTAATTGAACCCACTCTTTTTCGAACTTCCTCTATTACAGCTTCACTTGCAATTTTGTCAATATACGCAACTGCTACATCAGTTTTTGAATACTCTCCAATGGTAAAAGACTCTATTTTCAATTTTGGACTTCGAATTCGTCTTCTAAGCAAACTTGTATTTACCCGCAATGTTTCAGTAAACCCATCTCTAGGACCGCGTATAACCGTTTCAGAAGAAGGCTCTTCAATGGATCGTTTTTCAAATCCTTTTAAATCTGCAAGTAACCCTGTAGACTCCCCATCAACCAAAATAGCGACGTTTGCCTCTAAAATACCTGCAATTAACTCATTTACATTCATGGTAAATTTTATTTGTGCTACAGCAGCAAGCTGTTTTTGTATGGTTTTTTCAAATGTTAATCTTTCTTCATTTTCAGACAGGATGAAGCAATTTGACATTATCTCATCAAGAATTTTGGTGTCACATAAACCATCTACATAAACATATAGAACATTAACATTATTTTTAATAGGGACAACACGAAACACAATATCAGAACATTGTTGAGCCCCCTTTGCAAGGCATTATGATTTATTAATAAGATATTTTAGTGGGAAGTGTTAATGTGTTTAATTTCTATTTTATTTGGTGGGGTGAGTAATTAAGAAACTAATGAAAAAAGATTGGTTGATTTAAATCCAATGATGAAGAATTAAGTTATAAGGAGGATCTTTTAACCATTGAAGTGTCTGAAGAAAACAATCTTCCGGCATAGCCGCCTAAGATCGATGTTAGAATTAGTCTCTTTATACCATTTGGGTCTGCCCCAAAACCACTGATACAGCAGCTAAAACCACATATGCCATATCGGTTTATAACCCTGGGCAGAATATTCTCTTTATGTTTCTTGTTTTTTAATGTATGAGCCTCTTAGCCTGAGACAACACACCTATCACTAAACAATCCATACCGCTATTTGTATCTTTGTTATCATACAATACCTCAACCCTTTCGTTTTTTGTCTTGAAAATTTGACAAAAAAAACGGCCTCGGGGCGATAGAAAACAAATAAAGTAATATTCCATCGACCACAATGGCCGTATCTTTTATGCGTTCCCGCTACCTTCAATAGACTGCAAAAAAAATTAATAGAAAAAAAGAATTAAAGAATTACTGTAAAAGCTTAATTGCTTAGCAATTGACGCTCTATTTAACTAAATCCCTCCACTTTCTTTACTGCATAACAAGGCCGCCGTCTACATAAAGTGTCTGCCCTGTCATAAATCCGCTCCAATCTGAAGCTAAAAATAAGACCGGCCCCTCAATATCACTTGGTGAAGCAAGCCTTCTTAATGGTGTTTGGGAAATAATCATCTCCTTTACTTCCTCTTTTGTATCACGACTTGCATCTGTAGGATAGACTAATCCAGGCGCTACACAGTTGACTCTAATTCCAAAGGACCCAAGTTCCGCAGCCAAATTTCTACTATAACCCACAAGCGCACTTTTAGCAGTTGTATAGTCAGGGTATGGTACAATCGGCCGTTCTACTAAATTACTAACCATATTGATAATGCTTCCTTGAACTCGTTTTTTCATAGCTGGAATAACAGCCTGGCATAGGTAATGAGTAGAACGAAGTGTACCATCCATTTGCTCCTGATAATCCTCCCAAGTGAGTTGCCAAGCTAATTTTCGCTGATCTGGATTAAACGTATATGGTCTAAAAGCGTTATTTACGACTACATCAATTTTTCCTGCTTCTAATAAGATTTCATCAACCATATCCTTTACAGCTTGCTCCTGTGTTACATCAGCTTGTATGGCCCAGGAATCTCCACTAAGTTCAATACAAGCTGAAACAACCTCTTCAGCTGCTGTTTGGTTTTTTAAATAATTAATGACAACAGTAGCACCTTCTTTGGCAAAACCTTTTGCCAGGGATGCCCCGATTCCACGACTTGACCCTGTAACAAGCACAACTTTGTTTTGAAATTTCATTCCATATCTCCTATTATTTTTTCGGAATAAGCTCCTCTGTTACAATATTCTTCATGTTCAGTGGGTTTTCAACCAATCCTAATCTTCTATACGTATCTGCTGCCACTTGGAACATTTCCATGTCAAAAGTACCTAAGCCGCGTTCCTCAGTTGTTGTCGAAACACTTGATTTGTTCCGAAGCTTAATAATTTCCAGGTTGCTGGTTTCATTTTTCCCATCAATCGCATAGGCCGCCGCTAAAGAAGCTGCTTCATCCGGATTATGTATCATCCATTCCGCACTATTTCTATAACCAATGATAAAGCTTTTTAAAAGTTCCTTTTTCTTCTGATATGTTTCCTCTGTTACAACGAATACATCACTTGGAAAGTTTAGATAGTTCTTCACCTCCATGACATTCACTTCACCAAGGTCCTTCTACTGGCCTATAAATAAACCAGTATCTGTAGCAGCTGTTGCGTCCACTTGTCCTTGCATTAAAGGAGCAAAGTTTAAGATGCCTGTTTCAACAATCTTCACGTCTTCTTCTGTTAAGCCTGCTTCGTGTAATAAAACTAATAAATTTTGTCTTGTCCCACTTGACAGGCTGTAAACACCAATCGTTTTCCCTTTTAAGTCTTCCGGCTTCGTAATGTTTTTATCTTTTAATGAAACTATATTGAACACATTCTGAGGATAGATATTATATATAACTCTTGTTTTTATCTTTTAATGAAACTATATTGAACACATTCTGAGGATAGATATTATATATAACTCTTAGTTTTTCCCCTTTGTCTAAGGCAAAAAATAATGAGCCTGGATCAGTAAAAGCAATGTCGGCTTTTCCTGTTAAAATATTTTTAATGGCATCTCCCCCTCCTGCACCAGGAATAAAGGTCATGTTTAATCCTTGTTCTTTGAAAAACCCTTTCTTCTCCTCTACAAGCAGGTTTGTTTGTTCTGTAATCGGTTTGCTCCAGCTTGCTACTCGAATTGATTCCAGCGTTGCTTTCTCTTGTGTTGTACTAGTTGAATCTTGGTTACATGCTGTTAAGATTGTTAAAATTGCTATAATAAATGCCTTCATCATGGTCTTCATTTTCTATTCATTTTCTCCTTCTTTTTGGGCTTTATA
The DNA here is from genome assembly GCF_038004385.1 of Cytobacillus sp. FSL R5-0377. Classification (NCBI taxonomy): domain Bacteria; kingdom Bacillati; phylum Bacillota; class Bacilli; order Caryophanales; family Bacillaceae; genus Cytobacillus; species Cytobacillus sp. FSL R5-0377. The sequence goes on along the minus strand of NZ_JBBORA010000001.1, from coordinate 4,635,968 downwards.
AGCCATTTCTCTACCAGTCGCACACCTTCATAAAAAAACATCCCCAGCAGGGTGAGTAATATAAGGACAGCGAACATTAGGGGTGTATCCATCATCCCTTGTGATGCAATAATCATGGCTCCTAATCCTTCACTGCCTCCAATGAACTCCCCAACAACGGCTCCAACAACCGCTAATACTACCGCGACACGAAATCCAGCCAAAATACTAGGCAGCCCGGAGGGAAGTTTTAGATGAAGTAATGTCTGCCATCTTGTAGCATTTAAAACTCGAAATAATTCTTTTTTATTTGAATCAGTCTGCTGAATTGCCACGATAGTGTTTTCCAGCAGCGGAAAGAAGCAAATAAGTGCAGTTATGACTACTTTTGATGTCATCCCAAAGCCAAACCACAAGATAAATAACGGGGCAAGTGCAAGCTTTGGCACAGCCTGACTGGCAATGACATAGGGAAGAATGATTCTTCTTAAGAAATCAATTTCTCCCAAGATCATACCCGCTATTAAACCTATTAGACTTCCAAAGAAAAGTCCTAAAATAACTTCTAAGGATGTCCTATAAAGATGCGGCAAGAGATACCCGGACACCATTCCATCCCAAAGTACAGATAAGACGACTGAAGGAGCAGGTAAAATAAGCTCTGACATCGTACCTGCGATAAGCTCCCATAGGATCATTAGCAAGAGGAACAGTACGAATGAATAAAGTCTGTAGTTTTTCATCCTTCCCACCCATTCATGGCAGTCCGAATCTTTAAGCAATGCTCATTAAACGAGGAACTGTACCGATCAGAAGCTTGACGCGGCTTCGGCAGTGGTACGGTTAATTCTAAAATAATTTCTCCGTTCTTCATGACTGCAACCCGATCCGATAAATACACTGCCTCAGTTATATCATGAGTAATAAATAATACTGTCATTTTTTGATCATGACACAGTGATAATAAATCATCCTGCAGCTCTTCTCTTGTAATGGCATCAAGTGCAGCAAAAGGCTCGTCCAAAAATAACATTGAAGGATGATTAATCAAGGCTCGTGCTATAGCGACACGGCTTTGCTGGCCACCTGATAGTTCAGATGGATAATGGCCGTCATAATCCGTTAGCTTCATCATCCTTAATAATGTCTTGGCTCTCTCGCAATCTTCCGCTGTTGGCTTTCTTTTTAATGAAATGGGCAAAAGAATATTTTCAAGGACCGTCTTCCACTCCAGTAGTGTAGGTGCCTGAAAAACAAAGCCGATGTCAGATGAAGGTCCGGTTATTTTCTTATTTCCTAACGCAACAGCCCCCGTAGTGGGCTCAAGAAGTCCTGCTGCTACTTTCAATAAAGTTGTCTTCCCGCAGCCGCTTCGTCCTAATAGGCTGTGAAATTCTCCCTTTTTAATCTCCCACGATGTATCATTTATTATATTTTTTTCTCCATCATAACTATAGGTTACGTTGTCAATGATTAAAAAACTCATAGTATTATCTCCTAATCTACATAAGAGGCAAGATTTTCTGAATATTCCTCCGCAAGGTGTTCAATATCCACCATATTTACTAAGTCCAGTAAATTAAAACGTCCATCATGATGCCATGCTGCTTCTGGGGCTGTCATATTTCCCAGCCTTGTTATACGTGTTACTCCCACTCTTCCTAATAGCTCTGCGATTTCAAAGAGTTCTTTTGGTGACGCTGCAATTCCGGCCGTTTGCAGATACGATCTTGAGTTCTCGATATATGACGGGATATCAACTAACTCGTCCACTTCAACAACTCTGATGACTCGATTTAAACAGCTTGGTGTTAACTCATTTTCAGCTTTATCAAAAACGACCACCCAGGAATTATTTTGTTCACCAAGGATTTCTTTTTCTTGGTTAGTAAATAAACTGAACTCTTCCTTTTGTCTCCATTCAACAAGTTTTGCTGCTTCTTCTAATGAAAGACTTCTGCGAGGGTACCTCTTTTCAAAGCTTTCTAATTCATGGGCTAAATATCTGGCAAACTCTCTCGGTTCAATATTCCCGCCATTTTGCACATAAAAAACATGCGGAGAGTAACAGCCTTGTTGATCATACCGAATTACATCATATGCAGCATCCCGGACTGTTTTCCATACCTTACGAGAGTCAAGGCTAACCCTTGAAACAATACCAAAACTAATTTTATGACCAAATGGAAGGAAGCGGGTGGTAATTGGAACACGGCTTTTTATTGAATCCAGTGCTTGATTGCCGCCATAAGCAAGAACAATATCCGCATGCTGATATACACGCTTCTCCTTTTCTTCGTCACCGCCCTTCCACCAAATGACGGCTAAACAATCTGCAAGTTTTGGCTCAGCCTCGGCAATCATCTTTGCAAACCAGCCTGCAAATAAGGGTTCCGCCCTCGGCAGCTTGCCAATGGTGCCTGATTTTACGATTAAACTTGATATGAGGCTCCAAAGTGGAAGAGCAGGAACATTCCCAGACCAGACTTGAACCGTAATATTTGCTCCTACAGCCTTAGAAAATCCTTTTTTGACTCTTGGCTGAAAGTCGTCTAATAGCAAAGGGTTGCCAAAATCCTCCGCAATAAAACGCTGCAGATTTTGCTTGCGAAAGGTTTTTAGATAATTTGTTAACCCAAGCCTAATTATTTCCTCGTTATAACCTGTTACAATTGGCAATAATTCTTCTGCCTTTTGCCGATAGGGGTTAGATCGATCCAGCAATTGCTCAATAACTCTATCAATGATTTCAATAATTTCTGTCACAGACAAGGATTTAAGTACCGAGGCAGCTGAAGCTTTTACCACATTAATAACCTGATCAAGCTGCTGTTGTGATAATAGTGGAACTTGTACGTCTAGCTTCCTGTCATTTCCTTCAAAGGTTAAGGTTTTATATTCTGGCTCCCCCTTGAGAGTGCTTGGAAGATAGCCTGCGATTTCCATCATTGAAATGACCCCTTTGCTGCCTGTATGAATTCATCTACAGCCATTGAGCATCCTTTTGCCTCTGCTCCTTGTGCCCGCCCTAATAATATAAATCCTTCCTCTTTCTCTGCACCGAGGTCCTCCGTTAAAATCGTTGTGACTGAATTAAAGTTTGCTAGATCACAATGAACCAGCACTCCTTTTTCTCCCTTCACAACCTCTTCCCCTGTTAATGGGTTTATCAGCCTTGTTCGTATCCAATGTGGACCTGATTTTACTGATGGTACTGTACTATTCCCATGATCATAAAATTGCGTACTCAATTCAGTCATTCCATACATATTGATACATTCCGACTTATCAACCCCTAACAATGTCGAAAGCTGGGTATAAAACGTCTCTAAATCCAGCTCCTTTGATTTATTCTTAAAGCCACCAGTATCTAGAATTCTACTTCCAGCTGGAAGGCGGAAGTATCTCCCCTTTGCTTGCAGCTCATCAAACAAGTGAACAAAACTAAAGGATGCACCAAGAAGCGCTATTGGCTGACCCAATTCCTCAGCTTGCTCTAAGGCGAGCAATAAGGAATCAACCTTCAAGCCCTGTTCATCGACAAAATATTGGCTGTCATGTGTCCCATATTCCTTATATGCCAATGCTAGATAATGTGACAGAGAAGAATTGGGCATATTCTTTTCAGTGGGAAACAGGATACCCATTTTTATTTGTTTATGCTCCTTCATAAAACGAGCTTTAAAGTTTTTTAACATGGATTGATTGTATACCTCTAATGTTGGGTGGTAATGCTTCCCTCTAACCCCTTTCGTTGTTCCGCTTGTCATAAACACATCCTCTGCAAATTCCGTATCCTCACAGCTTAGGGTGAGCTCCTTGAATGCATTTATGGGCACCGCAGGGATATCCTTCCAACTTTTGACCATCCTAGGTGTTTTCCCTTTCTGACGACAATACATTTGAAAAGGTTTGTTATTCGAATATTGGTACCGAAATATATTTAATGCCAGGTCATTAAAGGCTTCATCAGAAAAATCTTCACTTCTCATAAAATGAAGAACACGGTCTACGATTTCATTTCTCATTTCGTCACCCTCTTTTTTGAAATTATGTAAAGCTGAACTAAGAGCTTACTATATTTATTTGCTGGCCCTTTACTTTAGGAAAACAAAAAGAGCACTCTGCAGGCGCAAAGTGCTCATAGTTCCCCTAATCACATTCCCTACGCTGGCATTATCCAACAGGTTATCACGGTCAGCAACGGAATAGTTGCAATCTCAGCCAGTTTCCACCAGCCCCCGATATGTATTCAAATATTTTTAACCACGTTTCTCACAAGAGATAATTATTTACCTTATCATTGGTCAAGATGTTATTCAAACTTATTAAACAAGTAGCATGATTTAATAAGAATAAATATTTTTCTTAAACGATGGATATTTTTCAGTATAGCATTGTTGAACAACATAAACCAATATGTTAGTATCCCGCCTTACTTATCTACCTAATTATATATATATCAATAATCATTGAATCATTCAACTAACATTATATAAAAAGGCACCAAGCAGGCATATTCTTATTCACTATTCACTTAATTTATACTGAAAAAATTAAGTAAAAAGACATGTTCCATTTTATTCTAAATTTTACAATAATAATAAGGGAAGAATTTCCTTTAGACGAAGACCTGTAATTTGAAAGGAGAGTATATGAAAAATAATTTATTTACAAAATTATTTCTTGGAACTGTCTTACTATTCATGACTGCCTGTACTTCTGCTACGCAAACTTCACCTGAGAAAAAGAATTCGGATAAAAGTGAGACTCATTGGTCTTACAATGGAGATACCGGTCCGGAACATTGGGGGAAAATCGATGCATTTTCTGCGTGCGCAGATGGTACAGAACAGTCACCAATCGACATTGAACAAACTAATGAACAGACCGATCAAGCATTAAGTGAAATTAAAATAAACTATAGCCCTACAGCTTTTACACTTATGAACAATGGCCATACTATACAAGCTAATGATACATCTGGCAGAAATAACATAATAGTAAATGATGAAGAGTATACACTGAAGCAAATGCACTTTCATAATCCCAGTGAACACCAGCTTAACGGAAATAAGTTTGAAATGGAGGGACATTTAGTTCATCAAAACAAAGAAGGACAGTTGGCTGTTCTTGGATTTCTTATTCATGCTGGAAATGAAAATAAAGTACTTGAAGAAGTCTGGGCCGCACTTCCAAAAGAGAAAACGGAAAAGGATGTTATTTTGGACAAGACTATAAACCTTGAAAACTTATTGCCAAAAGAGAGAAAACTCTTCAGCTATAGCGGGTCATTAACGACACCGCCTTGTTCTGAGGGAGTAAAATGGTTCGTCTTAGAGCAGCCGATTGAGCTGTCAAAAGAACAAATTAATGCATTTGGTTCTATTTTCCCTCATAATAGCAGGCCAATTCAGCCTCTCAATGAAAGAACAGTTTCTGAATTAGAGTGAAAAATTCACCTTGCACCAGTTAAAAACCAGTAACATAAAATTTCCTCAAATACTCCTCAGTCTGCCCATCGGACGAGAATTTTTGAATAATGGTGTTTTCGATAAAGCTAGTTGGCAGCTCCAGTCAATCCATCATTAAAAGAAAGGTGTTATAATATCAAAAAAGGCCATTATTTTATGAAAAGGATTGTTTCAATTGGATTGGATACCTGACAGAAAGTCGAGAACACCTATTTATAAGCAGCTTGCTTTTTATATTGAAAATGGGATTGCAGATGGCACTTTTCCCCCGGATAAGCCGCTTCCCTCTGAAAGAGGATTGGCCAAACAGTTTAACATCAACAGAAGCACGGTTGTTGCGGCATATGATGAACTGGAGTCCAATGGAATCATCGAACGGAATCAGGGAAGCGGTACAACGATCAGCAAGGATATTTGGGGGATGACAAAGAGAAGGATTCCAAGCTGGAACAGATACATTGAAGCGGGCTCCTTTTTGCCTAATTTCCCTGTTACAAAAAGAATCCATAGGGAACTAACTGGGACCAAGCTGATTAACTTAGCCAGCGGGGAACTGTCTCAAGACCTTTTTCCCTTATCGTCCCTAAGAGAAATTACATCCAGCAGATCCTTTATTGGCCCTTTGGGATATGACCATCCCCAAGGGAATGAAATTCTTAGAGAAACTCTTGCTGCCCATGTAAAAACATTTCGGGACATTGAGGCTGAATCTTCTTCTATCCTGATTACGTCAGGGGCACAGCAAGCCTTGCATCTTGTCATTCAATGTCTCCTGAAACCGGGTGATGCTGTAGCGATCCAGGATCCTTCTTATCACTATAGCCTCCCCATCTTTAAATCTGCCGGCATCAAAACCTATTACTTAAAAACAGATAAGGATGGAATTGATCCGGACGATATCACGGCATTATATAAAAAACACCAAATTAAAATGATCTTTTTAAATCCTATATACCAAAATCCAACGGGTACATTATTACCTGAAAACCAACGAAGAAAAGTCCTGGAACTCTCTTCTCAATATGGCATTCCCATTGTGGAGGATGATCCATATAGCTTAACCTCTTTCAAAGGTGAAAAAATGAAAACTCTTAAATCCCTTGATCAAAATGGAAATGTTCTATATATTAGCTCTCTGACAAAAATTGTTGCTTCAGGCCTAAGAATAGGCTGGATTATTGGGCCGAAACCGGTAATTGAAAGATTGTCAGATGCAAAACAGCAGGTCGATTTTGGACATGGAAGCTATTCTCAATGGATTGCCAATGATTTTATTGAATCCAGCAAATTTGAATCCCATATTAAGCATTTAGTGAAGCAATTAGATCATCGAAGCAAGCAGATTGATACAAGTCTGCAGACCTTTCTTCATGATCAAGTTGAATATAACGTCCCTGAAGGCGGTATACATCTATGGTGCAGAATCAAGAAGGATTTTAATGAAATTCAATTACTCGAAGAATCTATTAAGAGAGGCGTCATCTACGTTCCTGGCAACTCAATGGGAACTGAGAAAGGATTTGTCCGTTTTACATTTGCCAGGGAAAAAGAAGAAAACATTCATGAAGGAATTAAACGATTTGCTGAAGCCCTTGCATTCATATAGCAGCAATCAATTTTAAGGATGTCAGTCAGTTTATCGGCGGTTTAATACTGCAAAGACAAATCACGCATGGATTTTTTTACCCATGCGTGATTCTTTCTGGCCAATATTCAGCTGTATTTTTATTCATTTTTGTCTCTAAACTATCTCCCCTATACAGCCAAACGACTATGCTGGAGCTCCTCGGAAATCAGGCTATAGGCAACAACTTTTTTTCTGTATTGTTTTACCACATCAATTCGATCACTATAACTGTATACAATAATCCTGAGGTTTGTTTCCCCCCGCTTTACATCCATTATTACGGGCGTGCCGGCTTTCGGCGGCGATAAAAAATTTTGTTCGTTCCCAGGATGGATATAGTGCTTCTTGATAAAAATTCCTTCGTTAAATTGATCAATAAATTTTATTTTTTCCTTGCCTTCGAGAATCTTATCTCCAAAGGTAACGGTGACGTCCTCCTCTTTAAGCTTGGAATGTGTTTCAAATTTGCTGAGGAGCCAATTGACAGTACCCGTTGGCAGGCAGGTTATGACTATTTTTAATAAACTAACGAGTATAATTGGAATTAAAACAGCCCATGTCACTTCTCATCATCTCCCTTAGCTAATTAAGCCCGCCAAATATAGATTCCAAGTGAAGTGAGAGCAATAAATATAACCACCACATATATTAAAGTTAAATTTGCTGTATTTCTCTTAGCCGAATTTCCGTAGTCCTCGTCTGATTTGCCTGTCAGCACCAACGTAGAAACAACAGCAAGAATTAAGATCAATACCACTAAACCTAACATCACTTTCATTCAGCTCACCTCTTCTTACTTCTGGATCGTTATTTTACTTAACTAAATGATAACTTACTAAAAGTATAAAACAACCATCCACTACAGCATAATTTTCCCCATCCACTTTACCCCATCGTTAAATGAATGAGTTTGAAAACCAGCCATCTTGCAAGTAAGGAGCTATATGATTACCCCCAATCCTAAATCTAAAGGAAGCCGCTAAAGACACATACAAGAAAAAGGACAAGATATTCACATAGCAATATTGCTGCACCTAGTAGATTTCTGAAGGATCCTTATACCCGTCTGGCTAATGCAGTGGACGCTCTACCGGGATTCTACGTAAATTTCAGTAGTTTTTTCTAACTAGATCGTGGATGTAATCTACCCTGCTTTTTTAAAAGGCTAGAAAATTGACGTTAGTCTTTTCTAGCCTTTTTATTTATTAACTTATTCTTAATACCATTTTCCCATAAATTTTTTCCAAATACAATTTCGGCTTCAGCTATTTCTTCTAATGGATATATTAATAGTCTTTTTCCCAATTACCTTCACTCTGCATTCTGCTCTGATCTCAGAGGATTTCATTTTGAATAACTTTAATTGAAAGGGAAAAAGACATCATTATCGTCAAGAATTTTTCAATTTGCAGATTTCCGGTAAGTGGCTAAATTCTGTAAATCTTTATACAGAAACATTCTCGGCATATACAGGTTCCCGCCTTAACACTTGACCAGCGGTTACCCCTAAGTACTTCCCATTTTCTGCAGCCAGCTGTCCGTTAACAATTACATAGTTAATACCTGAGGGCTCTTGTAACGGATCCTCATAAGTAGCATTGTCACGAATGGTTAGTGGATCAAAAATAACAATATCAGCCGCAAATCCTTCTTTTAATAACCCTCTTTTCTTTAGGATAAAAAAGATGAAAGACATTGAAAGAATAGAAATAAAAGCATGGAAAGACAAATATCCTTTACTGAATAAGCTCATATCGACAGAAGAGGTTTTTTGGATCAATCCTAATCTGGAAAAGTTTCAAACTGGAATTAAAAAATCTCCCCTTACTCTAGAAACGGAAGCAATGAGCAAGGCTACACATATTGTGTGGGCGACGGGCGGAAGCATGGTTCCTGAAAAAATGATGGCACAATATTATCAAAAAGGGCTGGAATTAGCATCGGGGAAATAGAAGTAGATAACTTGACTATAATATAGGAAAACACCCCTTAGTCTGAAATCAAGCTAAGGGGTTAACTAATTAGTTTTAAAATAAAAAGGTCCTGCTTTACTGTTAATGCATCATCATCCTTTCAAAATAGGCATCACTTTATCAATTGCTTTTTGCAGTTTTTCACTATTTTCACTATACATCTGCCTAGCTTCTTTTACTTCGGTTCCAAGAGCAAACAGCTCTAAGTCTGCTTGGCATTTTTTCAGGGTCGAAAGAATTAGGGCTCTATCCTGAGGTGATGGGACTTGTAATTGATCGTCAAACAGGTCTACTGTTAACTCTCCATAAGAGTTAACTTGTCCCAGAAACACATTTTCGACCGTTACACCAAGCTTATCTAATTCAGTGTATAACCAGGCCCGGCTTCGTCCGATCGTGGCAAGCGGTTCATCCATTATAACACCATCCATAATGACAGTCTGAGGCTCTTTGATTGGAGCAATCGCCAAGTTTAGATCCTTTGGTGTTAATGGCTGATTTTCTTTCTTTAGCATGACGGACAAATCTCCAGTCGGCTCTAATACGGCGAATTCTACATCCGCCACTTGATAAACATCCTTCCTGCGAAGCAGCTCCAGTAACTCATCTGTCGTGTATCTTTCCTTTTTCATGTTATCTTCCATGATTTTTCCGTCTTTTATAAAGATAGTTCCTGTACCTTCTACAAAATCACGAAACTTTTTACTTTTTAAGGAAATTACACCAGAGATAAAGGGTATCGCTGCAAAGATAATAACTCCGATGATCCCGTGAAAAATGCTCCGTTCAAGCCCCATAGCAACCTCAGCACCTATACTCCCAATAGAAATACCAGTGACATATTCAAAGAAAGATAACTCTGATATTTGTTTCTTTCCTAACCATTTCGTAATAAAGAATAAAATTACAACAAATAAAATTGACCGTACGGCAATATCTAACCATGCAGGCACTGATTAACACCCCCAGCAAAAATAATATCTCTTAAAAACCTTTATACTGAAATTCTTCCCGTTCCATTTCACCTATTCGCTTTTTTAAATCCGTTACTACCTCATGGACACTCATCATGGTTTCATGGAGTGTACGCTTTGATTCAAAGTCTTGAGTCCTAAGTGCTAAGCTGGATAAATCGGCTTCTGCACCTTTAAGGCTGGCAAGAGTCTGCTTTACATTTGATGCAATCGTCATTTAACATCCTCCTTATCCTTTTGGCTTAAAAATAAGGGCTCCCAGCATTCCAAAAATAATGGCAGCTGAAATACCTGAACTGGTTACTTCAAACATTCCCGTGAGTACACCAACTATCCCGTGTTTTTCTGCTTCCTGCATAGCCCCATGCACAAGGGAATTGCCAAAGCTTGTAATAGGTACAGTAGCGCCTGCACCAGCAAAATCAATCAAGGGTTCATATAATCCAAATCCATCTAAAATAGCCCCTGCTACGACAAGAGAACTTAATGTATGTCCGGGTGTCAATTTAAACACATCAAACATAATCTGCCCAATGACACAAATCAAACCGCCTACGGTAAAAGCCCAAAAATAGGTCATATGGATGATTGCCCCCCATATTCAATGGATACTGCATGGGCGATACAAGGGATCGATTCGCTTTGCTGAAAAGAAAGTGGAGATAATAAGGCACCTGTGGCCACGACTAACATTCTTTTAAATTCTCCTTTCTTCATGCGATTTAATAAATGCCCATAAACGACGGTTGCTGAACAACCTGGACCACTTGCACCTGCCAGGACTGGCTGACCCTCCCGATAAATCATAAGACCGCAATCCTGGTATTGCTCTTCACTGATGGAAATTCCATGCTTTTTAAATAAATCAAGGGAAACTTCACGCCCTATTTGGCCAAGATCCCCGGTGACGATTAAATCATAATAAGATGGATCAATGTTTCTTTCCGTTAAATGCGCCTCAATGGTATCTACCGCAGCAGGAGCCATGGCCCCTCCCATATTAAATGGATCTGTTAAGCCCATATCAATTACACGGCCAATTGTTGCAGATGTAACACTTGGTCCTTCACCAGAATCACTTAAAAGGGCCGCGCCAGCACCTGTGACTGTCCATTGGGCAGTAGGAGGCTTTTGTCCGCCATATTCAGTTGGATAACGAAATTGCTTTTCAACTGCTGTATCATGACTGGAGGCTCCAGTCAGTATATATTTAGCTCCATTGGTATTAACGATATAAGCAGCTAATGCAAGCCCCTCCATTGAAGTAGAACAGGCACCAAACAAACCAAAATACGGTGCTCCAATTGTCCGGCTAGCGAAACTGGTTGGCGTTATTTGATTAATTAAATCACCGGCAAAGATAAATTGTACTTGATCCTTTTGGATTCCGCCTTTTTCCATCGCTTTCTGACAAGCTTCTTCAAAAAGGACTTTATGTGCTTTTTCATAGGAATCTTGTCCAAGCCATAAATCAGCATGAAGAGTATCAAAGTCATCCGGTATAGCTCCATTGGCTTCAAAGGGTCCCCCAATAGTTCCAGTCGAAATAATGACGGGCTTTTGTTCGAATATCCATGTACGATGGCCTGCAAGCATTATAAACCACCCCATCTGATTAAAATTGTCTTAATTAAGGCAATGACAAAGGCAGAAAAAACACCGAATAAAATAACCGAACCCGCCAATTTAAATATATTACCGCCTACGCCCAAGACAAATCCTTCGGTTCGATGTTCCATGGCAGGTGATATGACTGCATTGCCAAAACCAGTTACGGGTACCGCTGTCCCAGCTCCCCCAAATTGGGCAATTCGGTCATATACACCAAAACCAGTAAAAAGCATTGTAATAAAAATTAACGTTCCAACCGTCGGGTTGCCGGCCGTTTGCTCTGTAAAATCAAAATAATAAATGTAAAAATCCTGAATAAACTGGCCAATAAGACAGATGAGACCGCCTATTAGAAAGGCTTTTATACAATTTTTCACAACCGGCCTTTTGATTTCGCGCTGTTTTTGCAGTTCCTGGTATTCCTGCTGGACTGGTGAAAGCTGTTTCTTTTGATTATTTGACATGGCTTCATCCCCCACTTTACGTCTGTTCCTTAATAAGACTTTTAAGTTTTTTCAAATCCTTTTTTAAGTTTTTCTTATTCGTTTTGTTTTTTTGCAGTCTTTCTTCAATTTTTTGGAGTTCCCATAACATTTTTTTATCGGACGAAACGACAACCATGTGATTCGGATACATTTTTTCCAAGTCGGATGTTACGGTCTTCTCGATACTTTTTAAGCGAAAACGGTCGAAATTTTCTACCTTTATCGCCGCTAGAAGCTCCTTATCTGTATTCACAGCCCTAACATCCGTAATTTCGTCCTTAGTTATAATCTTTTCTTTAGCGTGGTTAGCGATAGATTGATCGATTGGCTTCCCTGTATGCACTTGCGAAACACTAGACTTTTTATTGTTATTATCCAATTGATTTTCATTACATCCAGAGCTTAGTCCGATAATGATTAGCAATAATATAAGAATTTTAAAATTAGCTATGTTGACTTTCATGAAAATCACCTCATTTTATCCATTCAAAATCGGGAAAAAGGTTGGCCGATATCCAACCAACCTTTTGTATCGTGTTAATGATTATTGTTTGTATTGAGGTTCTTCTTGTTCGATTTGCTGAACACGCGGTGAAATACTGTCCACTAAGGCTTGAGTTTGTTTAGCGGCATCTTGATACAGCTGCTTCGCTTGTTCATTATCTGTACTAAGAGCAAATGTTTCAAAGCTCGCCTGAGCACTTTTTAGTCCTGCCAGAGCTGTTTTAACGTCATTGATGACTGTCATGAATGGCACCTCCTTTGTTTTTTTAGGACCTTTTTAGAATGCTTTAAAAAACGATTTTTATGCTTAAAATTTTCCGGATAAAACCTACTTTGGCTAACCAAGCGAGAATTTATGTCAATTCTTTATTAGGGGTACTTTCCTACGCAAAATCGATACGTTTTGTAAGAGATCCACTTTTCACCCTTATGCATTCTTGATGAGATACTATGTCATAGCGATTTTTGTAAACCAATGCCATTCATTCTTCCTATTACTCTTGAAAGGGAGAGAATATAAATTCTCTCCCTTGTCTTGGTCTTAGCTGGCCATTTCTTTTTTCAATTTAAATCCCTGCTTTATCCTAACAAAATTTATTTAGGACTTATGTGTATGCCGTCACTCTCTCGCCAATCTGCGTATAGGATACGCTTTACACTATCATATCCATTGGCAGTTAATTGGTTATCTAACCACTGTTGATCAAACCCGAGTTCATGTAAATTATCCCATAGAATTTCCCCATCTATAATTAACGATGTTGGGAGGTCTGCTGGACTTTCCGGGAGATTGAAATCTTGTTTTTCTGGTTTTTGATACTTGGATTTTAATAATAAACTTATTTGTCCATTAGCTTCCAATATACCGTATTTGACTTCGCGAATTGAAAAGACATGATTTTGACGAAGTATACTCAATACTTGATTTACATCCAGTTTGTTCTTTTTAAGTAACTTTCTGTCCATAACACCATCTCGAATGATGATGTTAGGATTGCCTAATAAGAGAGAACGTGCCGATTTATTTTTTAGAGTCATAAACTCTATTCCCAGCATAAGAAACGTCCACAATCCGATTGCATATAAAAAATGTAAGACCCCTACCTGATCTTGATAAATGGTATTTCCTAATAAATCTCCAAGTACTAACACAAAAACTAAGTGAAACGGGGTTAACTGATTTATGGATGTTCTGCCTGTTATGATAATGATAAAAAATAAAGTTGCAAAACCAACGATGACTTTAATCGTCAGTAAACCAATATGAATTTCTTCCAAAGTTTTTCCTCCAGTTTACATTTTACTTAGCTGTATCTTGAGGTTTCGATAAAGAGGCTAGAGAACTGGCTGCCGATACCGCTGAATATCATACGGAAAGGTCCGAGGATCTAAAGGCAGGTATGCAGTTCTAATAAACGTATTTCCTTATGATATACATTTGTCATTTATATTTATTTAAAAAGCAATTCAAACTCTTTGAACTACCTGTTTTGTATTACCGTTTTTAGTAAATGAACCATCGAAACCCGTGTTCAGAGTTCTTAAACATGGGTTTTCGATTTTTCAAAGAACAAAAAACAGGATACATCAACTTATAATAATGGAGAAAGCAGGCGGGCACCCTGTTCAACAAACCGCATGGTCAGGGATCGCTGCATTAAGTCTTCAATTCTTAATGGTATAGAATCAGAAAGATCCCTCTCGAACTGCTCTGTAAGTTCCCTTGCCACATCAGCACTGTACACGACTTGACACACTTCATAATTCAGGCGAAAGCTTCTCATATCATAGTTTGCTGCGCCTACTTCTGCAATTTCTCCATCAATGATCATCAGTTTTGCATGTAACATTCCTTTATCGTACTGATAGATTTGGACCCCAGCTTCTATAAGCTCTCCGTAATAGGTTTGACTTGCAAAACCCACGATTTTTTTATCAATATGGCGGGGAACCAGTAATCTTACGCGTACACCACGAGCCACAGCTGTCTTTAATGCCATAATAATATCTGTTTCTGGTATAAAGTAAGGCGTTGATATATCAATGGTTTTGCTCGCTTGTGTTATCAATATAAAGAAAGCTTGGCGAATAAATGGTGTGGGAATTCCAGGGTTTCCTTCCAGCGTATGGATGTATGCCATATGCAATTCTCCTGTCTTTGATTGGGTATTGTCTGTTTTACCTTCTATAGGCCATAACTCAGATCCTAATTCGGCAGACCATCTTGAAAGATCTATGCTGCTGGCTGGATTGATTTCCTTTGATTTATATTTTTGGGTTTTGGTACTCTTTTTCGTTGCATCAGATTTCGCTTTTGACTTTATCCGTTCTGGTACAGCGATATTCCAATGAACGTCGAAGATAGCCTGCAAGTCTCCAGCTGCTTCGCCTTTAATTTGCAAATGAGTGTCCCTCCAGAATCCAACGTCCGGCCTTAATCCTGTATATTCATACCCAATGTTCATACCGCCAGCAAAGGATTCCTTACTGTCAATAGTGACAATCTTACAATGATCCCGATAATTCCAATTGGACAAAACCCAGGGAAATTTCAAAGGGAAAATTGTCCGGCATTCGATCCCTGCTTCCACCATCTGAAGAATTTTTTGTCGCGGAAATTTTTTACTCCCCCAAGCATCTCTAATAAAACGAACCCGCACTCCATTTACTGCTTTTTCTATCAGCAGTTCTGTAATACGATTACCAATTTGGTCGTTACGATAGATGAAATATTCCAGATCAATGGTTTTTTGGGCTTTTTGAAGGGATTCGATAAGCTGATCATATTTTGCGATTCCATTGTTTAGTACTTGGACTTTGCCGATTCGAAGCCCGCCTACAGAAAAATACCTTAAAGCATTGGCGATGATCGATGCAGAATCACTATATGTCTCAGGCAACTTATCAGACTTATTATCAGAAAAGGTCAATCTTTTACGATGAATAAGATTGGGATTTGATATGCTAAGATATAATAAGAAACCAATGACAGGCAAAACAAGGGCGATTACTATCCAATTCAAAGCTTTGGAAGGCCGCCGAACTTCCCAAATGGCTATGAATAAGATAAAGACCGTATTTAACAGGTATAGAAAGTAAATCCATTCCAACTAAAATTCCTCCTTAGTTTTTCCATTAACATGTACAAACCATGCAGCAAGTATACGTTTGGAATATGGAGGAATTGGTTAGGCAGATTTTTACACATAGTGGTGAGACATCCTAATAAAAATTTTTGTATTTTTTTGTCACAGGAAAATTAATTGTTAGAGATCATTACTTCCATCTAACTAAAATCTTAGATTACTCAGCTGCTGCCAACTCTTTTACTGTAATCATAAAAGATCCCCCCATTGGAAAAATACTTATCTTAGAATTTCTTATCTGCATCCAAGAGTTTGTTTATATACTTTATTGCATGCTGGAGAAAGCTAATTTTTTATTGTTCTATTAGAGATGGGTACTTTTTATTAGTTGGTAAGCAAACATCTAACAGGCCGGTTCTCAAAAAAGAGGGTTAGAGAGAAATAGCTATCATAATCAGTAAGTTTTATGTTGGTGGAGGCATAGCAGATATTTTTTCCTCCTCGAGCATAAACATCAGTATAGAGCAACAGGAAAGAGGGATAGCCATGTCCTTTATCGGATTTGAACTGATAGCCAAAAGAGCATGGACGATTTTGCCTGGCCACACTTTTTCGATGTCGATTTTATGGAACAAAAAAAAGATCCCTTCCTCCATCGGAAGAGATCTCTATCATGAACCTGGACTGATCCTCCCTGATAAAAGAATTGCAGCTACCGGGAGGATCCATCATCTGTCTGATCATACAATAAATCACTATGAACCCTTACAAACAGCACCTTGTAAGCTTATTTGCCGTCCTGATTTTCCCCTGGACGATCTTAAGATTGAACTTCTTGCACCGAAGAAAGGGATTAGGGAACCCATTCATCAAACGGCCGTTCTTTTCTTTTGGAGAAAGGAAAACAATCTGTTAAGAAAAACAGAGCTTCACCTGGATCCCCAATCAATTGAAAATAACCCTCCAGATCAATATTTTATCGACCTTTCTTTTTTACGAGGCAAAATATAGTTCTTAGCAATTTTTTCACCTTCGCTCCGAGCACTAAACTAATATCGGTGTTAAGAAATAAACAATTAAAAAGGCTGTCAATATCCGCATAATGATTCCCAATACAGCCGCTCCCATTGCCTCCTTTTCACTAAGGTCAGAATTAGCTGCCCATATAACCGGAACCTGACCAAAGATAGTTGACAAAGGCAAACCGGATGAAGCTAAAACAAATGATCCGATGACCAATCGCGGATCCAAAGAACCAGCAACTTCCGATAACTGAGCCATAGCCAGCGTCGGGCTAGCCAATATGGAGAGAATTCCGGTCTCAGGATGAATATTTAGAGTTAACAAAACGGCTGATAAGCCAGATTCGAATTTTGACCAAACACCAATATAGTCCAGAACACCTATAGCAGCGAACACGACAGCTGCTGCCGGAATAATCAAAAGGAATAAAAGCTCTGCTCCCTCCCTGGCTGCATTAAACAGAGTGGGTAAAAAGCCAGTCTTTGGCGTAAATTGAGGCAGTTTTGCAATTTGGACAGCTTTCGTATCCCTATAAATGGTTTTAGATAGCAGGAACGGGACAATAATGACAGGCATGAAAACAGCCAGCACAACTACGACAAAGGCATTGGCCCCTACTGCCGTTAAAGCAACCATGCCTAACATAAATGTAGCAAAGGACTGCTGGGATTGAACCATGGTGGCTACCGCTATCTTCTGCTCTGCTTTTGTTGCTCCCGAACGGATTAAAATTGGTCCGGCAATTTTTCCGGCAGCATTAATATCACCAAGAATATTATATATACTTGGAATGATAACAGCCGAATTCACTTTCATCAGCTTTGTAACAGGAATGAATATCCGAATTAGTGCATCTGTAAATCCCAGTCTCTCCAGTACCCGGCCTATAATGACACTGACAATAATGGAAACCCCTACCGTGCCGGTTAAGAATATCTCTACGATGACCGGGAAAACCTGGTCGACAATGGAAGTAAATAACCCGGCTAATGTACCTGGAGTGATTAACAAAACCAGCAGTGAGATAATGACTAAACCCAGACCTACCACTTCGATTTTTGTCCATTTTCGAGTTAAAGGAATCGGGACACTTTTCTCTTCTATTTCAAGATTCTTTTGTACTAAGGATTTAACTTCGCTCATCTACCTGCACTCCTTTTTTATACTGTATGGACAGCCGTTTTTTTCAATAGATAACCCGCAGCCATTTCTTCCGCATATTTCTTTAGATGAGGAGATCCCATTTCATTTAGGGATATGCTTGTCACACGTTCCCGAAAAACCACGACTTCAACATCAGGCAGCAGTCTGTCTAAGGCATAAGCTAAAGGTAAACCATTTTCAAGTATTTCTAACACATGGCAATTTCCGATCATAAAATTCACTCCTAACTCTTTAGCTGTTTCAATAAGTGGATGTCCATCATAAACCCGGCTAATGGAAGCGAGAACAGTGTCAGCCTCCGGGTGTTCCTGAATGGCTTGACGCAAATGGTCAGGGGAAAATCCTGTATGCGGGAAAATGTGTATAATATTGTTCACGGGACTTGTTTCTTCTCCATGAACAATTCTCCCGCGTGTCACTATACTTGTTTCTGACAGAGATGAACTATTTCGTATTTCCTTTTCCGTATGTAACAATTCCTCTTCATCTCTCAGACCCATAAAATTGTCCAGCCTTGTTAAGATTTCTCCCAGCGTTTTCACCTCAGGAAGTACTTTCCCCGCATAAAAAATATTTCCGTGTACTCCTCCATAAGAAACCTCTGTCCGGTATACCTGATGGCCGTGCAAAAAAGGAATGCCGGGATGCAGCCCATGGAAAGCTTCATGCAATTCAAATGCAGCGACATTATACAAATCCAGATAGTTTTTCAAGATTACTCCACCCGAATTAGCTGCTTCTGCTATCGGATGATGAGCAACAATGGCATCGACACCAGTAGCGCCGGCAAGTTCGATACATCCTTCTGTCATGGTCATAGCAACTGCTACTTTTTTCACTTCTTTTTTCATATCGCCATAAACGAGACCAGGCGTTTCAATGATCTCTTTTCCGGGAATGTTGGAAGATTTCATGATGACAAAAGGATGCTCACCTCTCGTAATGTCATTTAGAGATTTAATCACTCTTCCTCCTGTCAGCTCATCCAGCGCAATCAATACATCTTCTACTGTTTTCATAATGTTGCTGCCTCCTCTATTTTTTTATAAAAAAAACCGTCAGCACGAAACAAACAGACACTAGTCTGAAAGCTTGTACTGACGGTTTTTATGCACTCGTAAGAGTTCAATGGACCAGTCACCAGTATTTAGTTACCTGGAAATATAGGCATTTGTATCCCGATCCAGGGTAATGATCGTTCCTGAGAGTTCTGTAACGGGATCATAATCCTTTAATATGGAAAGTACCTTCATTCCATATTTTTCTTCCAGGACATTCCTTAAATGTTCCTTATAACTATCTATGATGGCAATGTCAGTCATTCGGGTTACAAAGCGATTAATCTCGTCCAAATGTTTAAGAGATGGAATTCTCTTATGATAGGCGAAAATTAATATCTTATCCCCCAAAAACTCGACTCTTTGACTTTTGACACCAATGTTAAACAAAAGAAGATTGATATTGTTATAGTCCTTGATAAGCTCCTGTTTAAATGGGCCAGCCGTCCAACTTATTCACTCACACCATCTTTTTGAAATTTCAGAATCCTTCGATAAATAGAATTTATCATAGTTAATTATATCTGTAAAGTGTTTATATTGAAATTATTTTACTAGTAATATCAACCTTCAGACACTAGTGCCTGAAGACAGTTTATTTCTCTCTGCTAATCAAGGTTTTTATTGTTATGCTTCATAAGCAGCTTCTCCCCTGATTACAACCATCTTTATACTTTCTAAATTACTCAGGCACTCCAGAGGATTTCCTTTAAGCAAAATCAGATTTGCGCTGTATCCCTCTTTAATTTGCCCAACGTCTCGTCCTAGAATTTTTCCGGCATTAACTGTGGCTGTTTTTAGCACCTTTTTCGCATCTGAAACAATCTCATTCATGGTGTACAATTCATCCAGCAGCGCCCCGTGAGGAGTGCATGGTGAACCCGCATCTGAACCGGCCCCAATTAAAATATTCCGGTTAAAATAGGTTTCAAATGCATTCCGGTGAACGCTGACGATTTCCTCTGCTTTATCTCGTGCATAAGATGGAATCCCTTCCTGTGTTGCAATTTGCTTATAGACGAACAAGGTTGGAATCCAGGCAGTATTCCGTGCTTCCATTAAGGCAGCCAGTTCATCATCCATGTAATGACCATGCTCAATTGTATCCACACCAGCAAGAATTGAATTAAGTATGCCATCACGTCCAATCGCATGGGACGCCACTTTGAGTCCAAAACGATGTGCCTCTTTACAGATGACTTCCTGCTCTTCCAGACTTAGCTCCGCATTGCCGACCTGTTCTCCTTCTATTCTTCCATAGACCCCGCCAGTTGCACTTACTTTAATGACTTCAGCACCCTTAAAAATTTGTTCGCGTACACCCTTTAAAGCCTCATCCTTCCCATCGACAAACCTTGCCCAGAACGGATCATGCCCGCCTGTCATGGTTAAGGTTTTTCCGCTCGCAATCACATCTGGACCTGAAATCAGCCCCCTCTTGATCCCTTTTGCTACATGCAGAGCAATGTCATCAATGGAACCAATATCCCTGACAGTCGTTATACCGTGCTTGAGATATGTTTGACAATTGGCAACAGCCCTTATAAGCATCTGCTCATAGCCTTCTGTTTCAGAGGTTTGAACTGGATTTAATGAGCCGTCCCACATCATGTGAATATGTAAATCTATTAAGCCTGGAGCTAGAAACCCTTCTTTTCCATCAATGACCTTTACGCCGGCTGGCAGTTTAGATTCACGAATAATTTCCTTGATCAAACCATCTTTTATCCAAAGTGCTAACCCCTTTTTACAATCCAATTCTTCCCCACACAATAGCTGCACATTCGATATCACAAACTCCATCACATGTTCCTCCTATCATTTTAAGGAAGAAGTGTGACACTTCTCCCTTTCAAGTTTGATATATATGTTAATAAAGCAGGGACTCCATATCACGCGGATATTCTGTGATTAATCGGCATCCATCAGATGTGATAAGAACAGTATCAGAGTGTCTGAAACCGCCAACTTCCGGTATATAAATCCCCGGTTCAATCGAGAATGCCATTCCTTCTTCAACCACATCATGATGGTCATAACGCAAAAAGGGCTGCTCATGTGCTGATACACCTATTCCATGTCCGGTACGGTGAATCGCATATTTTTCAAGTCCCGCCCTTTCAAACACTTCACGGGCAACTCCATCTACCTCTGAATATTTCACACCTGGCTTAATAAAATCAATCGCACGCTGCTGTGCTTCTATAGCAGCTTGAAATGCCTTTTCCTGTTCTGATGTTGGCTTCCCGACAATGATGGTTCTCTCTAATTCAGCACGATATCCATTTAGGCCAACCTGCCTGCTGTGAATAATGACATCTCCTGCTTCAATTTTTCTTGTGTTGGAAAAGACATGCGGCATAATGCTTCGTTTTAACCCGGAAGGCGACATCACTACAATATCAATAACCGAATCCGGATACTGTGCAGCAGTTGCTTTAAACAGTGCTGCATTTCCCGCTGCATCAATTTCCATTTCTGTTATAACCGCTCGAATTTGCGCTAATGACTTGCTTACTGCCAGGTTCACTAACTGTCCAGCCTGCTCCAGCATGTGAATTTCTTCTTCATCTTTAATAAATCGCATTTGATAAATGAATTGTCCGACATCAACTACCTGATAGCCTGATTCCTGAAGATAAACGAGAACCTCACCTGGAATGAAGGCTAGATCTACACCGATTTTTGAAGAGTCAGGACTTTGTTTTAGCAATGCACGTATATGCTCCATATGCGATGTCTCAGCCCTGCCAGCACAAGGATGTTCATAATAGACTAGGACATTATCTGCCTGTGAATGTTCCAGTGCATGTGTTTCTTCAAGACCAGGAACAATCATAGCTGTCTTGTCCCTTAAATGAAAGATAATGGGACGTGAATAAATTAAAGCCTTAAAATTCGTTAAATAAAATTGATGGTCAGGATTAAATACCAATACGGAAGATATTGCCTGTTCTTTCATATACTCTTTTAATCGATTGATTCGTTTCGTTGAATCCACGTTTACCAACTCCTTTTAAGTCCTATTAGCTTGTATGATCAGTAGTGATGTCTGTTGTGACGTTTTTATTTCTCGTTGCCAAACTGACTATAATGAGTGTTAAGACTGATAAAGGAAGGGCAAATAGGACACTATTCCAATCTAAAGGACGGTCAAGCCCTATTTCCCAAATCATCGTTGCAGAACCCCCTGCAATCATGGAGCTGATGACACCTGCTTTTGTCGCATTCTTCCATAATACAGTTGCAAGAATGGCCGGTGTTAAGGACGCTCCATACATCGTATAGGAATACATTTGGATGGCCAGTACGCTTGGGAAGAATTGCCCTAATACATATGCAAGGACCCCTAATACCACGACAATGGCACGGTTGTACCATAGAAGTTTACTTTCTGACAGCTTGCTTTTACTGGAGCGTTGGATTAAATCACTGACAATATTTCCTGATGCTGATAAAAGATAAGAGGTAGCTGTTGTGATAATGAAGGCAACGGCTGAACAAAGAATAAGCAATCCGATAATAAGGGGTACACCATCTATCGCAAGTGATAAAATGGCTGTATCAGGCTTGATTTCTGGAAAGAGTACGATTGAGGTAGTTGCTAAGATGATGGTTAAACTAATAACAAAAACACTGCCAACAAAAAAGCCGATAGTGGATTTCCGGGCTACGTTCGGATCTTTTGCTGCAGAGAATCGCTGATACATGTTCTGATCCCCCAGAACAAGTAAAAACAATGGCAGGAAGAAACCGAGAAGCTGAGGAAATGATAAGCCGCCATTCCAGGTTTTATTAATTTCAGGCAAAGATAGAGCTAATCCTTCAAATCCCCCAACAGCATTCAATGCAAAAGGAACCCCGAAAAGAAAGCCAATAATAATTAAAATGGCACTTAGTGCGTCAGTATAAGCAACTGAAAATAGCCCTCCGCTTACAGTTAAGAAGATAACTAATGCACACATAATGATGGCTCCTGTTTCCAGTGGAATGCCTGTAGTTAATTGCAGCACATATGCTCCACCTGTAAACTGGTAGGCTGTTATTCCGACAAAGGCAAAGATGATTATAATGGATGATATATAAAGAGCTGCTTTTCCAAAACGCCTTTCCAAAAGATCTGGAACTGTATAGATTTCAATCTTTCGAATCTTGGAAGCTATAAAATACAAGATGATAGTCCCAAAAATTCCCCCTGACAGATTAAAAATAGCGGCAAACGGTCCGTATTGGTATATAAAGCTCGCTCCGCCAACAACAGTTCCAGATCCAACAAACGTTGCCAGAAGGGTTCCCATGACGACGAATAGAGGCAGACTTCGGCCTGCGACCATAAAGTCATCGCTGTTTTTCACCGACTTTTTTGCGAAATACACACCAATCAACGCCATGAAAACAAGATAAATCACAACTGCAACTAAATAAATGTTCAATAAGCTCACTCCCTTTTCCTATTTTTATATAAGGCTGTGTGGCAGCTTAATGCAGATTTAAAATTGGAACAGTAATCTATGTCTCCTAATTAAAATTGGTATACAAGGGAGACTCAGCAACCGCAGAGCCCCGTTACAGTTAACAGAATCATGACGTTTGAATTGTGAAAGTTAACTGACCAAAACACCATTTTTCATCACAAGCTTATCACCCCGCAAACTATTTAAATCATTCAGAGGATCGCTGTCTGAAATCAGCAAATCTGCGAACTTTCCAGGTGAAATACTGCCTCGCTGAGCTTCGATTCCAAGACATTCAGCCGCAACACTCGTTGATGCTTTTATGACTTCCATTTCTGACATTCCGGCTTCATGCATAATCGCTAATTCATCATAATAATAGCGGGGCGGGGTTAATGGAGAGCCGCAATCAGTTCCCGTTGCAATCTTCACTCCGATTTGAACAGCTTCCTGCAGCATCGAGAAATGCGGCCCCACTACTTGCTTAGCTTTTTCAAGAGCATATGCAGGAATGTCCGGACTGCTTATAAGCTGTCTCATGACAGCCATTGTCGGCACTAAAAAGGTTCCCTGATTTTTCATGATTTCAAGAGCCTGCCGATCTGCGTAAATTCCATGCTCGATTGTGTCAATCCCAACCTCTAAACAATTCATGATCCCTTCAATTCCATCTGCATGGGCAGAAACCTTCTTGTTTTTCTTTAATGCCTCTTCTTTTGCTGCACTCAGTTCTTCTATTGTTAATTGAACTGAGCCGGGTTCTTCCCCTTTTGTATAAATACCGCCCGTTGCCATTACTTTCACGAGGTCTGCCCCTTCTTTCAGCACCCTTCTGGTATTCTTTCGAACTTCATCAGGCCCGTCCGATTCATAGCCTAAATAATAGACATGTCCCCCTGTCATACAGATAGGTGCACCAGATGCAATAATGGTAGGCCCTGAAAGCAAGCCGGAATCAATGACATTTCTTACATGCAATACAGTTCGATCCGGTGCACCCAAATCTCTTACAGTAGTGACGCCTAATTTCAGGGTATCCAATGCATGTTTATAGGCTTCCAAAGCGATTCTGTCATTTTCTTCATTTTTTATGACCGATTGCGGGTCTGCGCTGCCATTCCAGACGAGGTGCACATGGCAGTCGATCAGTCCGGGAAGTATATATTTTCCGGTACAATCAATGACTTCAAACCCTTCTGTATCATCTGGCTCCCCTTGCTGGACCTCCGTTATTCTTCCGTTTTCAACCTTGATATACGAATTTTCCATCACCTCATCATTTTGTCCGTCAATAATGCTGCCGCCTTTTAATATCCAATTCGTGTCTGTTGGCATTTTGAAGTCCTCCTATTGTTTGATTATTCAAAATCATAACAATAGAAAGATTATTTATCATTGTAACCTGCAAACAAAAAAGAGACAGCAATTTGTCCCTTAATAACAATTCTATTGGAATTGATTGGCTTTTTGTTTAATTCTGTATATGGAAAAGGCAAGCATCAGCATTGAATAATTGGACGGGTTTTGAATATCCATCTGCATTAATTCGGTTATTTTCTGCAATCTGTACTTTACCGTATTAGGATGCACGAATAATTCACTGCTTGATTTTTGCAGATTAAAAAAGTGTTTTAAATATGTATATAATGTTTCGGTAAAGGACGCATTCTTTTCCAGATCATAGGCAATCAATGGACCCAGTAATTCTTCATCAAAGTTTTGAAATAAATGATGGGATTGTAAATTATAAGCGATTTTTTCGATCCCCATCTCATCCCAAAACACTAATGGTGAATCATGAATCTGACCATGCAGCAGCCCCATTGATGATTGATCAAACATAGCCTTCAATTGGCTGCAATGCTTCACTTCTTCTATCGCACTTACGCCGATGAATATTCCTGGGGAGTCTCTCAGAATAGCCGCTAACCACTCTCTGTCTAATATTGAATCCATCACCCCGACAATTCTTCTGTTATAAATCCATAATCGGGAATTTGTTTCATCCTCTACTAAACTCTCTGAAAGCCTTTGAAGTTTTGACTGAAGTGCTTCAGGAGATGAGGACCGCACCTGGAAAGTACATCTTATTTTCTTTAGGTCCATATAAAAATCTGATAGATTTTTTTCGCCAGATTCTCCTTGAAAAATACTCTCCAGCATTTCTATATCCTTGCTTTTTTGATAGTGGAGCATTGTATTTTTATTATAGGCTGCTAAGCTTAAGGCACGTATTCCGTTCTTAATGACCTCTTCTGAAAACTTATCCGCTGTTCCATCTTGACAAATGATCAGGTAGCCAAGAAAGTTCATCTTAGAAAACAGCGGGGCTACCTTGAAATCCTGGCAAGAACCAGAATGGATTTTCACCGCTATATTTGATTCACGATTGGTAAATCGGGCCTTTAATACGTTCTCTTTATGCTGATTTATGATTAAATTAATCAAATGCTTTATCTCATCTCTGGTTTGCTTTTTCGTTTTCCAAAAAGCAATCAAGTCGAAATACGGGTCTAACACGCACACAACATTGTTTATATATTCTCCTATCACTTTTACAATGGAATTCAAATCCTTTTCCAGGAGAACAATTTCCATCAGCTTTTCATTTAACCTATGTAATTTCGAAGCCTGTTCATTTTCTTTCTTATTTACCAGCTGATTATATTTCTCGTGTATGATATAGTATGGGACCTCTTGGGGGATTTCAAAAAGCGGGAAAGAATGGGCATTGGAGTAGTCAATAAGTTCTTTTGGTATTGCTTTCAAAGCGGCTGTATGAAAACCAATAGCACTTATTCCGATTTCCTGCATCCATTCTAGATGGCTAACCATTTGATTCACATCTTTAAAAGCGTGAAATGTAGTCATAACAAAGCCTTTTTCTTTCATGCGGGAAGTTTTTTCAGTAAGCTCCATGCTTGTTAAGTAGGCAATCTCTTTATTCATATTTTGCCTGCCGCCGCCCACCAGCAAAATATTTTCCCCTTCTAACACATCTGCAAACTCGTTGACTGTAATCATTAAGAATCCCCCCTTTGAAAAAAAACTTATCTATCAATTTCTTATATGTATCCAATAGTTTGCTTATATTATAAAGGCAACTTCTGTTAAATAAAATGAATAAAACTAATGATTTAAACAAGTATGGGGTACATATTGGCTGTACCCCATTATTAAGACATTTACCGAATAAAATACCCCACAAGAACTGACCCGGCACTATACACCAAGAGCAAAGCCATTATGACATTAAACTGATTTCGATACTTCACCAGGAAGGATTGAAAAATAGAACCAAAAACACTCCAGCAAAAGGTACTTAGAAAACCTACAAAAGCAAGGAGGATGGAAAAGAAAATCAGGCTCGCATGGGAAGTGTGATACGGGAGGATGAAGGTGGATATAACGGTAACCCCATATAAAATCCCTTTTGGATTAATAAATTGCAAAAGCATCCCGATTAAAAAGCCGTTATGCTTCCCATCATTATGGTTTGGATCATCCGATTTACTGGTCATGATTTTAAATGCCAAAAACAGCATATACATAACTCCAATGATGGTCATGACCAATTCAACCTTTGGAATGTATTGATGCAGAAATAGATTAAAATAGCTGCAAAGGATCATAATGACAAAGAACCCTGCACCGACCCCTAAACAAAATTGGATCGTATTTCTTAAACCGAACCGGTTGGCGAATAGCATGGCCATAATATTGTTTGGGCCTGGTGTAAAGCTGGTCACAAACACATATAAGAAAAATGATAATAAAGACACAGCTGTTTTCCTCCTCCTCATGTATGCTATAATGTACAGAAAAGACAATATAGCGATTTACTACATATTGTATATTACGGACGTTATATTGTACAGATGAAAGGAATGCAGCAATGGAGGAAATTCATTTAATTCTTGCAAAAAATCTAAAAGCATATCGGGAAAATAAAAAATTAAGTTTAGAGAAGGTCGCCGAATTAACGGGAGTTAGCAAAACGATGATAGGCCAAATTGAACGGGGTGAATCAAGCCCTACCATTACAACGATCTGGAAGATTGCGAACGGTCTTAAGATCTCTTTTACCTCACTGATCAATAATCCCCAGCCGGAGACGCAGCTTGTTTTAAAGAAGGACATTCAGACATTATCAGAAGATTATGGCAGGTATCGGGTATATCCTTACTTTCCTTTCGAAAACGAGAAGCGATTTGAAGTGTATACTGTCGAAATTGACAAAGGAGGTTACCTTAGCGCTGAACCGCATATCGAGGGAACCGAAGAATTGATCGTGGTTTTTGATGGGGAAATAACCATCCGGGTTAATAACGATGAATTTACGTTAAAAAGCGGTGACTCCATCAGATTTAAAGCTGATCGGCCCCATACCTATCATAATTCAGGGAAATCAATGGCACGTGTCAGCATGATTTTATATTATCCGGCAGAATGATTGGCATTGCTATGATTGGTTGCGGTGAACTTGATTACATGCCCAAATTAACAATGACATTATAATTGTCGAATGTAAGGTCCAGCCATATTTCAAACTAAACCTCCGCTGTAAAATAAAAGAAATCAATAATCAATTTTTCAGTCCATTGACTCTCCTTATTTTTCTGGAATTTTGGTATATTAACAGATGAGAATATTTGGAAGGGGAGAAAAGAATGAATGAACTAGTGTTTAAACAGTTTGAGAAGACAAGAGGTTATTTTATTAATAAGATCGAGTCAATATCAAAGGATGTAGCAAGTATCCAGCCAGACGGGTTTAACAACACGATCCATTGGCATATTGGCCATGTATTAACGGTCTGTGAACAGTTTATGTTTGGCTTTCCCCGCAAAACGACCCATATCCCTGCAAACTACATTGAACTATTTGGGAACGGGACAAAGCCGGCTGATTGGAAAGGTGATATTCCTGAAGCAGATGAGATCATTATTCAGCTGAAGGATCAATTGGTCCGAATACAGCAAATTCCGGCAGAACGGTTAAATGAAAAGCTGGATAAACCATTTTTGGGACTTGAAACCTTTGGAGAATTAGCAGAATTTGCGTTGTTTCATGAGGCAAACCATTTGGGGCATATTCAAGCGATGGAACGGGTTATTCATCATACAGGAGTAAAGAACTAAAATAGGAAGATCAACTTTATTTAGTCTTAATAAAGGATGCCCATCGATACTACGAACAGTACCATTGGGCATCCTTACATATCTATATCTTGTCTCTCCTCCCGGAACATCTGTATTTTTCAACGACGAATATCATCTGTATATTATCATTAATAATTCAGTTTTATTTTTCAGTGGTAGAATACAACAGAAATAGAGCATGAGATCCACTCCCATGCTCATCTCTGCCTCAGGCACTCTTACCACCTGGCTGGCTGTGACCTCCAATTGTTTCAGGGTGATGATTGCAGCGTCCTGTGTCCTGCACTCCGTCTGGATGGAGAAAACAGCTTCAAGATATTCGTACATTTCTTTTAATTCAGTATCGAGTCTTCCACCAAGGCCAATAATCTTTTTATTGTGAGCCTGGCGTATGTGGCTGCTGTAACCGGGCCTACAGAAATTGCTTCATCTGTTCCTTCTCCGCCAACAGTCTTCGGGCAAACTTGACTGAAGCATCGGGTCTTCCATTAAGGCCCTTTTTAATTACCACACCTGCCTATATTGAGGAAACATAAACACAACACCTTATTTGAGAATCCAAACAAATTCATATGGCTGTAAAGTGACTTCACTATCCGTTTGTTCACCTGTAAGCAGGTTAGTGCCTATTAGGTCACATGAAAGTTTCACCGGTTCCGCTTTGACATTAACGGCAAACAGTATTTCTTCACCCGTTTCTTTATTGAAGCGTTTCAGTGCAAAGAGATCAGATCCCATGTCAACTACTTCCTGTTCGGCAAACGGTGAGAAGGCGGAATGTGCCTGGCGAATCTCAATCATGTTCTTCAGTCCGCCAAAAATGGATTGTCTGCGCGGACTAGTAGTCAATTCACGTGAAATAGTATTGAAATCGAATTTTTCCCTGTTAATCCGGCGATTGATTCCGGACTCCTCCACTCCGCGCTGGTCATTTTGCGATCCAAGCAGAGAATGATAATAGATCGCAGGGACGCCTATGAAGGAAAGGAGAATGGAATGTGCCGCAAGCATTTTCTGCACCTTCAGTTCATCCGTGAGATCTTCGCCTTTATTCACGAGTGCATCACTATAGTTAATATTTAATTCATAGACTGATTGACTGCCATCGCTATTATTTTTATAGGAGACACGGCCCCCATTTTCAACAACCTTATCGACCAGCAGCTGTTTCTCTTCTTCAGTCAGAATCCCTTCAGTCGGACGCATTCCGATTCCATCATGACTCGCCAGGAAATTAAAGTAGGTAGCTGTGTCGGTAACCTTTCCAATCGTCTTTGCCCATTCTGTCAGCTTGCCGGAATCATGTGTAGTCAACGTATACAGAACAAGCGGCGGCAATGAAAACTGGTAGACCATTTGAGCTTCATCTGTACCATCGCCAAAGTAGCTGATATTTTCCTTGTGCGGCACATTTGTCTCGGTAATAATCTGCGTTCCCGGCTTGAAATGATCCAGCAGTGTACGCCACATTTGGATAATTGTATGGGTCTGCGGCAGGTGCATGCAGCTTGTGCCGGATTCCTTCCATAAGAACCCAATGGCATCAAGGCGGATGCTTGTACCGCCTTTATATGCATACGTGAGCAGGATGTCCGTCATTTCCAGCAGCAGCGGGAAGTATGCGACATTCACATCCACCTGGTCTTCACTGAAGGTGGTCCAGGCTGTTTTTGTTCCATTCTTCCCCTCATATTCATGAAATAAAGGAGAAGTTCTCGGCCTTACGACACTCTTTGTATCGAACTCGGAATCAGAAGGAATGAAATATTGATTATATTCAGGGTCATCCTGAAGGTAGCGCTGGAACCATTCACTTGACTTAGAAATATGGTTCGCCACAAAATCGAACATCAGGCGATAATCCTTTGACAGACTTTCTATGTTGCTCCAATCCCCCAGCTCCGGATGGATTTTCCGGTAGTCGGTTACGGAGAAACCATCATCAGAGGTATAGGGGAACATTGGCAGCAAATGCACATCCGTAATAATCCCCTTAATGTATTCATTTAAAAATCGGTGCAGTGTATCAAGGGTTGGCTGCCCTTTTTCATAGATGCTGTCACCATAGGTGATCAAATAAACATTTTTTTCGGAGATAAGGTCATTTTGCTGCCAAGCAGCTTCAGACCACTTCCGGATAAGCTCTTTGGTCATCTCCATGTATCGTTCTTCATACTTATTACCGTAAATTTGTTTCAATTGGTGCTGAATTGTTTCAAAGAGAACGGCCGTCATCCTTATTCCCCCATTAATTTTAATGTCATATACCCTTTTGCCGGAACGGTGATTGAATGCAGATTAGTATCCAATCCTTCTTTTTCATACAGATCTGTTTCCACTGCTCGTGTAAAATGATCACTTGCGATTGAGCAGGTTTCATCCCTATCGGAAGGATTGAACATTCTGATTAACAAGCTATTATCCTCATACGCCCTCTTGCAGGTGCTGACAAAGATCCCATCATGATCCAGTTCAAACAAGGAAAAAACTTCTGGAGCCTCTTCAATCGGCTGAGGCAGCTCGAAACGCTCGAGTCTTTCCTCAAATGTGTTGTAGGATTGCAGCTGGTATGTGGCATAACGTCCACGATAGTTCTCGACTTCCTCAAACAATACCTTCTCAGAAAAAGCTTCATCAAGGAATACAATTCCATATTCAAACTCCATTTTCAGCTGCATTTGCGCATCAGGAGTATAGACTGTCTTGTTGTTAATCCCAGATGCACGCCCCGGACGCCAAGCCAGATTGTCACGGCCCAGCAGGCCAACACTCCTAAAAAGCGTCAAAGCCAGAGTTCCGGATTTTTTGATCAGTTCATACTCTTTGATTCCCTTCGTGAGTACGGCAAAAGTCGTTTCTTCGTCAGCAGCGACTGCAAAGTTTTCAATTGGATAGTAAGGAACCGGCGCCTCTGCAAAGCCACGTTCTTTCCAATGGGCCAGGTGGGCGTTCTCGGTCGGACGCTCCAGTACGCTGAACGCTTGATCCCCATAGGAAACCGCCGGATTTGCGACAGGTGTATCCAAAAGAACTCGCACACGATGGTCAGATACATGATTATCGATTTCATGGGTCACTCTGACCGTTTTCTCGCCTTTTCGAAGTTCAAAGGCACTGATAATCTTCAGAGCTGTGGTGGCCTTGCCCGTTTGTCTTTCCTCCAGATTTCCTGGAATGAGTGCTTCATGAACCACCATCATCTTTTCCGCCATTTCCGCTTTTTCAACACCAAGAAGGGATGCGTTGTCAATGATATGCTGCTCATCACCCTCGAATGGCGAAAAGTCATAAGAATCACCGGCATCGGCGACATTCTCGAACTTTAGAAAGTCTTTTAGTGCCATGCCTGATTCTTTATTCAGCAATTCAAGCCTGCCGTCATTCAAACGCAATGAATAGAATCCATTTTCAATCTGAGCATCTTGAGAAGGACTCATTCCCGGACTGCCACTTAGCCCTTCTTCAATCAATAAGGTTTTGTATCCCATTGGAGGGACGCCTTCCAGGTCAATTAATACAGCATTGCGGTAATATCCAGGCTGTTCTACTTCCTTCTCACCCTCAGCAGTGACAACAATCATCTTCCCGCCGCTGATGTATTCCTGCTCAGCCACAGAAACGAGAAGTTTATCGCCGTCTAAATCAGTAACAGCAAATTCCTTTTCTTTCGTGAAAATAACACTTTCTACTGGACCGGCATATGGCTTTGCCTGTGTATTAAAGACAATGTTCAGGTTATCTTTCCCAAGCTTTTTACTGATTGCCCGGGTCAGCTTCTTTTTCAAAATATTGATCAGTCCATCCGCAATTCGGCCAACCTTTGTAAGGCGCTGCATGATGTCTGAATTGGTATCATCCGAGTTGCAGCCGCCGATGCTGTCATGAGCATGAACATCAAATAGCTGCTTCCACATTTGATCTAGCCATCTCTGAGGATACTTCAAGCCAAGCGTCAGTCCGATCATGGCGAGCGGTTCAAGCGTGTGAAGGATTTTTTGTTCAACCTCATCATTTAGCTTTTTAATGTCATATCGCTGGGAGCGGATGGTATTATGAATGCGTGATTTTTGCGGTGCGATAAGCTCCCCTTCAATCACATTTTCGAAGCTCCCGTTTTCCCAGGCAGCCTTCATGAAACTTTCAAAATCAGAAAGAATGAACTCGTGTACCGGATCCATTTCATTCAGCTTTTCAATCGTTTTCGGGAAATGTTCCCTCACCAGCACCTGGTCCCCTCCTGCAGGCAGCAGCAAATGTCCGGTATTCCCATTCAGATCAGCCAATTTTTCAAGCATAGGCTGCAGGCGTTCTTCGTAATAGCTTTCATCCGCTGCAAGGAATTTTCCAGGGCCATAGCCGAAATACATATTATTCGCTTTGACCGTTTTCCCGTCCGGTGACTTCCAGGTGAAATTCAAGTCTTCTCCCAGCTGATCAGTATAAATCCCTCTCTGCAAAATACTGTTTTCTATTCCGAATCCGGTAAAAATGGAAGGCAAATACGCATTTTGCCCAAAGATGTCAGGCAGATAGCCTACCTCCATACTGTGTCCAAATTCATTGGCAATGCGCGTTCCATATAAAAGGTTGCGGATCATGGATTCCTTATGGACCAATAATGAATCGGTCTGCGTGTACCATGGTCCGATGAATAATCTTTTAGCCGTAACTAGCCTTAGAATCCTCTCTTTGTCTTCCGGATTGATTTGTAAATATTCCTCAATAACTGAAACCTGAGCATCAAATACATAGCCATGATAATCTTCATCATTTTCAAGTACTGTCATAAGGTGATCAAGATTCTCGGCAAGCAGGACGTTGGAATCCTCTATAGTGAAATACCACTCCCGGTCCCAGTGGGAATGCGGGACCACATATACATATTTTTGTTTTTTCATCAGACTAGCCTCCCTGCAGAATGGTGTATCGTTCTATGAAAGTGATGAAGGTGCCTGTATAAACAGACACCTTTTTCGTTTTTTTACTTAGCTGCTTCTTTTCGTTTGATAAGAGCGAAGCGTATGAAGATATTGCTTAGTGCGATGAATATGGCACCGGCAAGCAATCCGGCGAAATACGCCCAGAAATTTTCGACTAACGGCCAGCCCCAGACGGCAGGCAGCGGATACCATTGAACGGCTCCAAGTGCAACAGCAGTGATAACACCAACGATGGCTCCGATAATGTTAAGCGGAATGGTGATCAGCGGGTTGCGTAGCATGAACGGAATCGCTCCTTCACTAATCGCGATAAATCCCAGCAATAGTGATGTATTACCTGTGACACGAAGATTCTCATCGAAGACTCTTCTGCCAACAACATACTTATCGATAATCGTCGCAAGGCCTAAACCAATTGGCGGAATGACAATCGCCAGAACCCTTGCAGTCAGCGGGAAAATCTGATCTGCGGCAAGGCCAATCGCAATCGCACCTGCCGCTTTATTGATTGGTCCGCCAAGGTCAAATGCTGTCGCCGCTGCGATAACAGCGGAAAGGAATAAGGTGCCTGAGCCTTGTGCTGATTCAATATAATTTCTGATGGTTGTATTCAGGGCTCCAAAGACAGGATCCACAAAGTAAAAATTCAGGAAGAAAATCGTCAATACGCTGATAGCCGGAATGATCAGCATCGGTTTCATGGCCTGCAGGTTTTTGTGCAGTTTGATTTTTTCATTCAGGAATCTGGAAACATAACCGGCAACCAATCCAAGAATCAATGCTCCAAGGAAACCAGACGGGATTCCATCTTCTACTCCCCAGAACGTGTAGTGAAGGCCTGCTGCGAATGCTCCGCCAATAAGACCTGATACAAGTCCTGGACGTCCTGCCAGTGAATAAGCGACAAACGCTCCGAAGATCGGATACATGAACTTAAAGATCAGTCCCCCAAATTTATCAAGGTGATGCAGGATAACTAATAATTCATTCGAATGCTCAATATATTTTGCATCGTGGATCTCTCCAGACAAGCCAAATGGCATGGCTCCGAGCTTGGCAATCCCGATCATTAAACCAGCCGCAACAATGACAGGAATCATGTAAGAAATACCGGTCAGAATCGCCTGTGACATTTCAGACCATAACCCTTTTTTGTCATCTGAATCCATGCCGGAATCTCCATCTTCACCTGAAGCTTGTACCACACCATCCGGATTGTTCAATGCACGATTGATCATGTCCCCGGCGCTCTTTAAAGGTTCAGCAACCTTTGTTTGTACATAAGGCTTGCCATTGAATCGCTCCATTCCTCTTGGAGAGATATCAGTTGCGAAGATAACAGCATCCGCTTCAGAAATCAGGGCTTTTGTATGCTGGTCCTCAAGCCCATTGGCACCTTGCTTCTCGGTAATGACACGGATGCCTATTTCTCTTCCTGCCTTTTCCAAAGCCTCTGCAGCCATGTAAGTATGGGCAATGCCTGCTGCACAGGCCGTGATGGCCAGTACCGTTTTTGTATACTCTTCTGAATGTGCTTGCTTCTCCTCAACCTGGTCAATTGCTTCCAGGAATTGATCAGCATTATTTGCACTCATTAAACGCTGATAGTAGCTTTCATTCATTAAACGCGTACTTAACTCAGATAGAAGGCTTAAATGAGTAGATCCTGCTTCAGCGCTAGGAATCGCCAATAGGAACACAAGCTCAACTTCATTATTCGGGTCAATGCTTTCCCATTCATTCAGTTTATTTTTTAGACGGGCAACGGCAAAGGCAGCTTTTTTTACAGCTGCAGACTTACCGTGAGGAATCGCAAGCCCTTTTTCAAAGCCAGTAGGTGAAATCTGTTCCCTATCCATTACAGCCTGATAATACTCTTCTTTTGAGCTAAGGCAGCCATTTCGGTCAAGTGCGTCCACCAGATGGCGGATGACTTCTTCCTTGGTTCCCCACTCAACATCGAAAAAGAGCAGACTTTTGTCAGTCATGTTCTTTAATTCCATGTCTTTTCACTCCTCATCTATTTCTCTATGAATAGCGCTTTCAAATCAACTCAGTTTCAAGAAAGCCTTTTCTAAAATCGCTTACATTATAGTTTTAACATGAATCCGCTGCTTCTCTTTGTACATTCAGCGTACAAATGTACAACATTTAATAAATCTTAAAACATCAATGGGTATAGATTGCACTGTACGGTGTGATATAATCAGGAAAACAATGCAAAAGAGGAGCTCCAATGGGAAAAGTCACAGAACACTTCGCTCACGCCATTCCCTCACTTACACATGCCGAGAAGCACGTACTCTACTATATTGAATCCAGCCTGGAAAAAGCAAAGCACCTGCCCCTGACAGCAATGGCTGCGGAAAACAATGTCAGTACTACGACCATCGTACGAATGTGCCATAAGCTCGGCCTTGAGGGGTTCACGGAACTGAAGTATATACTTAGGGGAATGGATGATGAAAGTCTGCCAGCAGAAACGAATCCTCTGGCTCGCTACAGGCATGATTTGAATGAGACCCTGGAATCCATCCAGCTGGAAGAAATTGAGAAGACTGCTGAGCAAATGGTAAAATCAAGCCGCGTAATCATCGTGGCAGTCGGCCTTTCCAAAATGATGGGTGAATACTTCAGCAAGCTATTCATGCAAGTGAACAAGACGACTGTATATGTCTACGAATCACATATCATTGACATCCTGACGAACATGCTGGAACCAAAGGACATGGTTATCTTCATCTCATCGAGCGGAGAAACAAAGACGATAACCAAAGTCGCCGAAAAAGTTAAATATAAAACGATGCAGACGCTCTCTATCACAAATACACCGGACAGCACACTCTCGAACTTAACAGAATATTCTCTAAGCGCGAACGTCCAGCGGGTAACCTATGCCGGATACGACTTAACCGCCAGATCGACGCTTGTCATGCTGATTGACCTCCTGTTTGAGGTTTTCTTGAAAAAAGAGTTAATGGAAAAGAAGAAAAGAAAATGAAGCAGCAACGGAAAAAAGCAGCGGACCCTATCGGAAATACGATAAAGTCCCGCTGCTTTTTAATTTACAAATGAGGAACGATCATTTCGGCATTGCGATATGAGCTGCTGCACCCGGTGCCAAGAAAAGCATCCCAGCCTTAGCGCCCGCCGCGTTCCCCCAGGTTTATCCCAAGTCCCATATACAAAACGGCAATAAGCAGCATGATTGAAATCGGCAGGAGAATATCATTCCAGCCTGCACCAAAAAGGGCCACATCCATCATAGACTCGACTGCATACCCCATTGGGAACCAGCCAGCTGCAAAGGTGAATACCGGATTATCCATTACCCCTGGCGGCACATAGACACCGCTGATTATCGGGATAATCGGAATAACGGACGTATAAACCATATTAAACTTTTCCGGTGTTTTGGCCACACCCGCAAGAAGCATAGCCAGGCTGACACTGCTTAAAGTAAAGACAGCTGCGATCACCAGAATAATGGGAAGCGGGCCAATTTCAAAGTTCATGACATAATCAAATAGTAAAAACACTACCGTCATTTGGAAAAATCCAATGATAAAGCTATACAGCAAATGACCGGTATACAAATTAATTTTACTCACAGACGATAAGTTCAGGCGATTCCAGACCCCGCTGACTTTATCCGCATTAATGCCATTCACCTTAAAGCCAATCGTGAACATCGCTAAGAATAAAGTGAACCCGAACAGGAGCTGTGTCCCCATATCATGGCTCGATAATTCCCCGCCATCCAGGCTTTTTAATCCAACGGCCATAGGGGGATTTTCCATAAAGCGATCCACTGATTCTCTTAATTCAGCTTTTTCTTCTGTGCCCGCCAGAGCTTTAAGCTGCGCCTCTTCTGTAAAAACTTTATGAACCTCCTGCTCGATCAGATGAATGTTGGGCATATCTGAAGCTGTAATGACACGATAATCCTCTTCCATTACATGAATGGCCGCATCCCTTTTTCCCTCTCTTACCTGTTCGCGCGCCGTTGCTTCGTCCGAGATCTCATATTTCGTATCTGTATTTTTATTTAATAACGTGACCCACTTTTGTTCAATTTCCCCGGCATTTGGCCCGGAGGCAAAAATGCTGACAGAGGTTTTGGAACCCCATGCTGAATTTCCAAATATAAAGGTAGCCACAATACTGAGTCCAATAAATAACAGAATGAGAAGCGGTTTTCGTTTGTCCTTTAAGAATTGAGCGTAAAACACTGGATACATTAGCTTCGCCCCCTTTTTGGAAAAATTGACAAACTAATGGCAAAACAAATGATACATACAGCTGCAAGAAAAAGAATCGGGAACAGTAAATCATGGAATTCTGTATACTGAACCCATTCAATAATCGCTGTCTGAGTCAGGCCATTAGGTGTCCATTCACCGATTTTCTGGATCGGCTCCGGCAATCCATCAAGCGGGAAAAAGCTTCCGCCCAGAACACCACATCCCATAATGATCATCGTAGATACTCCGCTAGCTGAATTACTATCGTTCAAATGGAGTGTAAGGGCTGTTAATAGGGCTGACAATCCCCCGACCGTTAAGGCAAAGACTATCAGGATCAGCGTGACTCCAGCCCAAAAGGTGAAGGATTTACCCGGAAATACATCCAGCAGCAATTGAACAGCTGTCAGGGTGATGGCGAACTGCATAAGAGCCAGAAGAAAGGCCGAGACCGATTTTCCTAGTAAAAAGAATAGCGGGTGACGATCGGTTAAAATAATCCGATTGAATACCTGTTCCCGTTTCTCTGTTACTGTTTTTAAAGCGACTGTTTGGGCCATGAATAAAGCAAACAGCGTCCCAATGGCAATGGTAAAGTATTGGGCAAAGGTATAAGCGGAAGCGCCATCCACGCCTTCAACCACTTCCCTGCCGCCTTTCGGGAGTACCGGTTCTGCAGAGGTTTCAGCCTCTTGCTTCCCGAGAGCAAATTGCATATTAAGTGTATTGACAAAGTTCTGCATGATCTCCTGCAGTGAATTGACCTCTGTCGATTGTTCCTCAGCCTGAATATGAAAAGCCCCTTGGGACGCTTCCCCTAAAAACAGGTGGGATAACGTTGCGTACGTAAATCCTTCTGGAATTGAAACAAGGGCATCCAGTTCCCCGCTTTTCACTTGTTCGGCTGCTTCCTGTCGGGGTACGTCCTTCACCGTTACCCATTCCTTCAAATCCGAGCTATTCAGGAACTCCTGTAAAAGCTCAACAGGATCAAGACCCGATGCCGCTGCCAAAATGGCTTGTTTTTCTTCCGCAGGAATCCCCTTCTCTTCGACCGCAGCTGCAAACTGCTCCTTCCCCTTTTCAACATCATCCTCCTGAATGAACGAAACATCGATCTGAATGGCTTCTTCATCCTTCAAAAGGCCGGAAAAGGTAAAATTCAAGATGACAATAATAAGGACAGGAAGCAATAAGGCCAAAAGGATCTCTTTGCGGTCTCTCCAGAAAACCAGCAGATCTTTTTTAATAAAAGTACTCATGATTTCATCTCTCCTTAATCCCGTAACGTCTTCCCTGTCAGGTGCAGGAAAACGTCCTCCAGGCTAGGGATTTCCACTTGATAATTCATGATTTGCATGCCCTCCTGATCAGCAGCATGGACCAGGCTGCTTAACAAACTGTGATTCTTTTTCGCCAAAATGCGCAGACCCTCTTTCGTTTGTTCCACTTGAAGGACGTCCGGCAAGGCTTTAATTTTGTCTGTGAATACATCACTTCTTTTGCTGAGCTGAACCCTGATCGTATCTTCACTGGATAAAATACTGAGCAATTCTTCCTTGCTGCCTGTGGCGATAATTTTTCCATGGTCCATAATGTAGACCCGATTGCATAATTGCTCGACTTCCTCCATGTAATGGCTCGTGTACAGGACGGTCGTGCCATGAGTCTGGTTTAACTCCCGGACGGTCTCTAAAATATGGTTTCTCGACTGAGGATCAATGCCGACAGTCGGCTCATCAAGGATGAGAATTCTTGGATTATGCAGCAGGGCAGCGGCAATATTGATTCTTCGTTTCATGCCGCCTGAGAACGTTTTGATCAATTCCTTTTGGCGATCCTTTAAACCGACCATGTCCAGTACTTCCTGTATGCGGACCTCCAGGGTCTCCTTCTCCACCCGGTAGGCTTTACCGAAAAACTTCAGGTTTTCATATGCTGATAATTCCTCATAGAGGGCAATTTCCTGCGGTACCACCCCCAGCACTTTTCGAAGTTCTGAAGGGTTTTGAATCGTGCTTTTTCCATCAAGCTTCACATCCCCCGATGTCGGCCGGATGAGGGAGGACATCATGGAAATTGTGGTTGATTTGCCGGCTCCGTTCGGTCCAAGCAGACCGACTGATTCCCCCGCGTTCAGGTATAGGTTAATTTCATCCACTACTTTTTTATCTTTATAGATTTTCGTCAGTTTGACTGTTTCGAGCATGGTTTCGCACTCCTTTTGCTGAGTTGATACATTCAGGATATAAAAAAGGAAACAGCTTCACTACTGTCTCCCGTCACGAGTTATGTATTTCACCATTACTTTAATCATTTTAATTAAAATTTAAACAAGGTTATGGCGGATCGCATAGATGGCGAGCTGCGTCCGGTCTCTTAAATCTAATTTCGCTAGTATCTGGCTTGTGTTGTTTTTCACGGTGCCGACTGAAATGGCGAGCTGATCCGCAATTTCGTTATTGCTGAGACCTTCCCCGATGCATTTAAGGATAGCTCGCTCTCTTGGTGTTAGGGATGGATCAGGTTCCTTGCTGTCCTGCTGTTTCATTAGTTGGGGAACGACCTTTGCAGCAACCCCTTCTTCTATGGATAAGCCGCCCTTTTGTGCACTCCTGATTGAACGGAGCAGTGAGTCCGTGTCACCGTTTTTTAGGATGTAGCCGCTCACGCCAATCCGGAGTGCCTCCATGACATAATCATCGTCATCGAAGGTTGTCAGCATGAGGATTTTTGTCTGGGGCCAGCGGGATTGGATGATCTTCGCCGCTTTTAGTCCATCCATGACAGGCATGCGGATATCGAGGATGGCAATGTCGAATTGACTATTTTCACAGAGGGCGATGGCTTCTTTGCCGTTGTCTGTTTCTCCTGTTACTTTGAATGCTTCTTCGGTTTCGATCATCATTTTTAAGCCTTGTCTGACCATTACCTGGTCTTCGGCTAGGAGGATTCGAATCATGGCTGTCACCTCTATTCATAGAATGTCTTTGAATGTTTCCCGTTGACTTCCGCTCCACGCACTCGCTTTCCACGAGGCGGGCGCTGAGCCTCCTCGACACTTTGCGTCTGTGGGGTCTCAGCTGTCCCGCTGCTCCCGTTGGAGTCTCGCGCCTTACGCTTCAATCAACTCAGTGATAATACTTGATTAACCTCTTAAGAGCCTTTACGAGTGCGAAATTATTTTAATATATCCGTTAACTATGAAGTGTCCTTCGGTTTGGTACACTTTTAATCCGCCATTATGTTTCTCTAAACGCTGCCGCATCTGACTTAGTCCGAAGCCTTCGTGATAGGTATTTTTTCCGGTTACCGGGTTCCGTATTTCGAATCGGAAGATGCTGCCGCCTGGTGCTTCGAAGGTGATGTCTGCTTCTTTTGCATCACTATGCTTCATGATGTTGGTTAATGCTTCCTGGACGGATCTGTAGATCACAAAGGATTGTTCACCCGTCAGCGGAGCGGAAAAGGCCCCGTATTTGACAGAGAAATGGATGTGCATCATGTTTTCGAGCTCAAGCTTACGAATTAAACGCAGGATGCCTGGAAGGCCGCCGGTGTCGTTAGCTTTCAGGGATTTGACAGCCCTGCGTGTTTCATCAAGGCTTTCATTCGCCAGTTTCTTTAATGATTCCACTCGTTCCTGTTCCTGCTTAGAGGCTTGGAGCCGAAACATTTCCAGCTGCATGATGAGAGCTGTCAGCTTATGGCCAACCGAATCATGGATTTCATGGGCAATCAGCACCCGCTCCTCCTGCCTGGCCAGCTCCTCCTCTGAGACTGCTCGCCTCTTTACATCACGAAACTCACCCAA
This sequence comes from Cytobacillus sp. FSL R5-0377, assembly GCF_038004385.1. NCBI lineage: Bacteria > Bacillati > Bacillota > Bacilli > Caryophanales > Bacillaceae > Cytobacillus > Cytobacillus sp. FSL R5-0377. The sequence goes on along the minus strand of NZ_JBBORA010000001.1, from coordinate 4,594,396 downwards.
AATGGCCTCATACCTTGCGGCCAGATCGATTAGCTGGTTCTTCATTTTTTTATAATGGATGAGGGCTAGGAAGAAAAAAAGAATGTAAATAGCTATAAAAATTTGATGAGAAATATCAAGATTACTATATATAGCCGTGATTTCTAAACTCAGTACTCCAAGTATCCCATTCCCTATGCTGTACCGAAGCGGCAGGCGATAAAAGCCCTCGGCGATTAGCATGGATATAATAAGAATGAGAAAAGGGTTAAAGTCGTGATTGTAGGGAAATAGGATTGCTGCTGCTATGATCGTATTCGTGCATAGGATGAGCAATAATAAATTAAGCTTTTTTTGAAACATAGGAACGATAAAAAAGAGCAGGAAGTAAAGGGCTGCTCCCAATATGTATGCTGGTAATTGATTTACAGGAAGTTGTAGATAGGCGATGGCAAATGGCCACACAATTAAGTTTAGTAAGATCCATAGCCAGTAGGATTTCATGGTATGACCCCGTTTCTTGAGGGTTTACAACTGCTTATTTTATCATTTATTAACTAAATTAACCATTTTCTGTTTCCTACAAGCAAAAACAAAATCTATACGAATTCTTTTAAAACAAAAAAGAACACCGGATAAAACCGGGCTCTGATATAGTAATACTATTAATGGAATATAGTTGAGATGAAAATACTTACTTATCTTCGTCAAATTTAATTAATGAAACTTCATATTTTCCTTCAGCAAAATTGACCATTGCATGAACCCGGTTGTCTTTATTCCCTTCTCATATCCGAAAAGAAATATTTCTGACCCATATGTACGATCTGTGAACTCATGCTCATTGATTACAACGTCCCACGCTTTTTGCTCCTTAAAATAGAACTGCAGATTCTGTGGACTTTCCTACGATCTCTTCTTTTTCATCCATAGGCATATCATTACATTCCTGCAGAATTAGCGCTGCCAAAACCAGTAAAAGGACCCTCCTACCCCTTCGGACCGAAATTAATCAGCTCGCATGAGCGAATCCAGCCTCTTTCTTGTTTGGATTATATCATACCGTTTGCCTGCCAATCGATGGATCTTTTTAGAGGTTCCAGGAAGAAATCTGCCGACCATTGACTTGCGCGTTCTTTGGCTTCTCCCTTCCAGTTATACAATTGAGTCATACTATCCCTGATCGTTTCTGAGCGCTCACCATTTTCGATCAGCTTGTGTCTGATGTCAATTACCACATCAGGTATCTCATCCATAATACTTTCATTAATTTTTCCTACGCTTTCGGCAACATCAAGCAAATGAGAAGGAGAATCACTTAATTTCAAGTTCACTTACGTAATGCACATATCACGTGGCTATATCTTCTCCTACTTGTAATTTGTGCTTTAGCTTCCCCATACTTAAAAGACCCTAATAAAGTTAATAAACTTTATAGGGTCTTTGTTATTTTATGTGATATTTAGAATTTGAACATGACCTCTTCAATCTCTTGATTTCTTACTATTAAACTATCAACATCAATATCTTTCAATTTAATATCCTGATTGGTTACTGCGGTTTCCAAAATAAAGATAATATCTTTAGCAAACTTTTCTATAGTTTCATGCTTAAATAATTTTTTTGCATACTCCAATTCAAATTCAATGTTTTCTCCTATGTCTACATAGAGTGAAAAATCAAATTTAGATATTTTATGATGGTATTGAACAGGTGTTAACTTAATATCACCTATATAGCTGTTAAGCCCAGCATCATCTTGCAATGCCAGCATAGTAGAAAAGATAGGGTTTCTGCCATTTTCCCTCCTGATATCTAACATATCTAATAACATATCAAACTGAACGTCCTGGTTGTCGTATGCTTTGATTAGTTTGTCTTTCACCTCTAATAAGAATTTCTCAAAGGTCTTATTCTTTTCCGGAAAACTTCTCAATACAATCGTATTTGCAAACATACCAATCATATTTTGTGTATCAAAATGGCCTCTCCCGATAATTGGTAAACCAATTACAATTTCTTCCTGTGATGTGTATTTCGATAGCAGAATACTGTAAGCAGCAGATATTAACATATTCATTGTGATATCTGCATTGCAACAAAATTCTTCTAACCGCTTCTTCAGACCTAAACCCGTATTAAATGACAAACTATCACCTTCGAAATTCTGAAGTTCCGGTCTCGGGTAGTCTGTTGGAATATTTAATACTGGTAACTCTCCAGAAAGATCGCTTAACCAGTATTCCTTTTGCTTATTCGCTTCAGGAGACTGGAGGAATTTATTCTGCCAAACAGCAAAATCTTTATATTGAATGGTCTTATCCTGCAGTAACTTACCTTCGTACAAGTATGCTAGTTCCTCTAGCATAACATTCACTGAATGCCCATCTGATATGATATGGTGCATATCTGTAAGCAGAATATGGGTATCCCATGATAATTGAATCAATTTGACTCTAATCAAAGGGGCCGCGTGTAACTCAAAAGGCCGTATGAAATCCTCAAACCAATGTTCCAGACTAGAATTAAAGCTTTGTGGGCTCTCTCCTGCTTCTATTACTTCAACTTCAACCTTAACTTCATCTGTTATATGTTGTTTCGGTTCCCCATTAACTATTTTAAAAGATGTTCTGAGAGCTTCATTTCTACTTATAAGCTCATTTAAAGCTCTTTGTAACTCAGTGAGAGAAAGCTCTCCTTCTAAAAGTGTAGCCCTAGGCATGTTATAGGCTGTCCCAACACCTTCCATTTGCTGCAGAACGTACATTCTCTTCTGTGCAGATGAAAGATCGTAAAATCTTTTATTTTTCACAGGCTCTATCGAACTATAAGAATTTATGGGCGAGTCTTTTATAAACTTGCCCATTCCTGCAATGGTCGGATTTTTAAATGATTCTCTAAGCGGTATATTCACTCTAAATTCTTTATGAATATCGACTGTTACTTGCATTAATTTTAGTGAGTTACCGCCAAGTTCAAAGAATGATTCATTTAATGCTGTTTTATCCACCCCTAAATTCTTCTTCCAGATATCTGAAATTTTTAAATCGACCGGATCTGTTGGTTCAACATTTTGTACAGGAATTGATGTCATTTCAATTTGCCGTGAAAGACCATGTACATCAACCTTTCCATTCGGTTTTAGCGGTATTAAACTTACCCGGAAATACTTAGAAGGCCGCATATAATATGGCAGAGATTGAGAAAGAAACTCTTTGACACCGGTTCCGTCCTCTTCTTCTTTCAAAACCATGTAAGCGACAAGTTCTTGTTCCCTATTATCATCCTGTAACATCGGAACAACTACTGCATCTCTGACAGCAGGGTGTTGTTTGAGAACGGTTATGATTTCCTCAAGCTCTACTCGATACCCTTTAATTTTTAATTGGTTATCCATCCTGCCGAGGTATTCAATTTGACCATCATGAGTTAACCTTCCAGCATCCCCCGTCTTATAGAGACACTTCTGTTCTCCTTTTTTATTCAACTTAATAAATTTATTTGTATTTAACGAAGAATCATTGATGTATCCTTCGGTCACTCCGATACCAGCTATACATATCTCACCCTTTACTCCCAACGGCAACACATTTCCGATTTTATCAAGCACATAAATTTGAGTATTATCAATTGGCTGTCCAATAATTCCTTCAGCTGATTGATCTTTAGTGTGCTTAAAATTAATGATCCTTGCAACAGAACCTATTGTACTTTCTGTAGGGCCGTAATGGTTCATTATATGTGTATTCGGATAGAGATTGCTGAATTTCAGAACATCTCTTGAAGATAACTTCTCTCCACCTAAGACGACCATTTTTAAGTCTAATTCACTTTGATATTTATTAAGAGAATTACTATTTACCATGTGAGTAAATAGTGAAGGAGTAAGTTTAATATAGCTAATATTTCTATCGGCTAAATACTTTAAGAGATTGTCAGGGATGGAATACTCCTCTCTGGTCAGCAAGTGAAGTTCACTGCCATTCAGTAACGAGCTATAAAGACTTGTGTAGCCTAAATCAAATGCAAACGATGATAATAGTATGGTCTTATCTGTAAAAGACAATGACGCGACTCTTGAGAACCAGGTTATATAGTTAACAACACTTTTGTTCTTTATAGGTACTCCCTTTGGCACCCCGGTAGTACCAGAAGTATAAATCACATATAGATTGTGATCACTGGTACTTCGATTTGCCGGATTTGAACTATCATTTGTATATATGCTTTCATCTTCTAATTCCAAAACCTGATATTTACTATCTAACGAATTTAGCAAGTGAGACTGAGCCAATATCACTTGAGGTCGACTTTGGTCCAAAATAAGTGAAATGCGGTAATCCGGAAACTCTGGGTCAATTGGAAGATAGGCAGCACCCGTTTTAATAATGGCTAGTAACCCCACCATCAACTCAACAGATGGCTGAGCATAGAGGCCAATTACTTTGTCTGGGCCGAATCCTTTACTAATTAAGGTATGGGCTAGTTTATTAGCCTGTTTATTTAATTCACTATATGTTAGTTCACCTTCGCTAGTAACAAGGACTACACGAGAAGAATGTTTAATCGCTTGTTCTTCAAACAGCTGCTTCACCGTTTTTTCAGACGGAAAATTATATTCTGTATCATTAACCCTTTCTATGACATAGTTCTCTTCAGGTGTAACTAAATTAACCGCTCCTATTTTCTTTTTAGAGTCATCTGCTATTTGGTTTAAAATGATCAATAAATGATTAGCCATTCTTGATATACGGCTGGCAGCAAATAAGCCTTTATTGTATTCCAAGACAAATTGCAATTGCTTATCTTGTTCAGTTACCTTAAGCTCTAAATCAAATTTGCTTGACTTACTAGAAATATCAAATGGCTTAATTTCAAAATCTTTCACATCTGCTTGTGCGTTATCAACATTCTCAAACGCAAACATCACATCAAACAATGGATGATGGTTCAAACTTCTTAAAATATCTAAATCGTCAACTAACATCTCGAAAGGGTAATCCTGATTCTCTAAGGCCTCAACAGTAGATGCAGCAACCTTTTTAATAAATTCACCAAGCTGCAAGTTGTCCTTTGGGTTAGATCTAAGTGGCAAGGTATTTACAAACATGCCCACAACACTTTTCATTTCAGCCTGTGTCCTTCCAGCAACTGGAGTACCAACGACAATATCATCTTGACCGCTGTGTTTGGCTAAAAGAATAGTAAATGCAGAAAGTAAAATTGTGTATAAAGTTACTCCATTTTCTTTTGAGAACTGCTTAAGTCTCTTGCTTAAATCTGAATCTAAGCGGAAACTTATGCTATCTCCTATAGACAATGCTGACTCTGGTCTAGTAAAGTCTGTCGGCAGATCTAACAATGGTATATTACCTGAGAAGGTTTTAAGCCAGAAGTTTTTTTGTTTGTCAAAATAACCAGATTTAATTAGTTCATTTTGCCATGATGAAAAATCCTTATATTGAATATTTACAGGAGATAATTCATGATTTTCGTATAAGCTGGCAAATTCCCTTATCAGCACTGCAACTGAAAGTCCGTCTGCTATAATATGATGCATATCATATGCTAAAACGAATTTAGCAGATGACACCTTAATTAAGGCAACTCTAAATAAAGGGCAATCATTTAAATTAAATGGCCGTATAAAACTTTCAATAACCTCTGTGATATTCTCTTCATCGGAAACATAGTGTTCCATTGACCAGGAAACCTCATCATGAACTCTTTGTACAACTTCCCCGTTAACTTGATCAAATGAAGTTCTTAAGCTTTCATGACGTTTTATTAACATTTGGAAAGTCTTTTCTATATGAGATGCGTTTACATCCCCCTCAAGAACTACTGCCCCGGAGATATTATAGCTGATATTCTTATCAGCCAGCTGATCAACTATATACATTCTTTTCTGGGCAGGAGAGACTTCATAGTATGCTTTTTTATCCACTATTGTAATTGGCAGATATTTATTATCATCCTTTTTAGTTTTCTCAATAATTAGCGATAACTCTGCTATTGTAGGAGACTCAAACACATCTGCAAGAGGCAGTTCAACCCCAAATTCCATGTTGATCTTTGACACTAGTGTAATCGCACTGAGTGATTGTCCGCCAACTTCAAAGAAGTGATGATTGATGCCTATCCCTTTAATCCCAAGTATTTTCTCCCATATATCGAGTAACCTTTTTTGAATCTCATTAGTTGGTTTTTGAACCTGCTCAGCAAAGTCGACATCAACCTTCATAGCAGAAAGTGCTTTACGGTCAATCTTACTATTAGGACTTAAAGGGAACTTATCCATTTTTAAAAAGAATGAAGGGATCATATACTCAGGCACCTTTTTAGCAAGTAACGTCCTAATACTAGCCTTGTCAATATCGTTAGAAGACGTTACGTAAAACATGACAAGATACTTTTCCCCAGTATCACGCTCTTTAGCAACTACTACTGCTTCGGTAAATTGTTTATATTGACTAAGAGTTGCTTCAATTTCTCCAATATCAATTCGATGGCCTCGTATTTTTAATTGATCATCTTTTCTGCCCAATACTTGAATATTGCCATCAGGAAGAACTTTACCAATATCACCCGTTTTATATAATTTGGAACCATATCCAGTATGATAGGGATCTTCTATAAACTTATCCTGTGTCATTTGCGGTTTATTCAGGTAGCCTCTTGCTAATGGTATGCCCCCAATATGAATTTCGCCCTTTACTCCTGCTGGAACAGGCTTTAATTGATCGTTGAGAATATAAATTCTTCTGTTTGCCAGCGGTTTACCGACAGGGATAAATTTTAAGTCTCCACTCTTAATCCCGTTGCCAGATACTTTATATAGTGTACTTGTCATAGCCGTTTCTGCAGGTCCATAAGCATTTAAAAGGTTCACATGCTCTAACTTCAATTGCTCCCATAACTTAACTTTCTCTGCTGGCATTTGCTCACCGCCAACAACTACTATTTTTAAGTTACAGTCTGGAATCTCTTGTGGTCTGGAATGCCAGGCCTGTACAATTTCTGCCCAATAGGAGGTTGGTAGATTTATAACAGATAAATCCAGTTCAGCACACCTTTTTGAAAACTGGCTTGGTGTCCATAAATCTTTATCCCTGAATACCAAAGTACTTCCTGCAGCGAATGTGGAGAAAATTTGCTCCAAAGATATGTCGAAGCTTATAGATGAAAACTGAAGCACCCGGTCTTCTGGTACCAGATTAAATTGGTTTATTATATCAATTGAATGACTAACTACCGCTTCGTGAGGCATCATCACCCCTTTTGGCTTCCCAGATGAACCTGAAGTATAAATGATATAAGCCAGGTTATCAGGCTTCACTTCAGTGTTTGGCGTAAGTTTCGGTTCTAGTTCTAATGTGTCCCATTCTTTGTCAATCAATATAGTGTTGCCATCATGCACTGGCACCTTTTCCACAAGGGAGGATTGACTTAATAGAATCGGTACCTTTGCATCAGTTAGCATTAGATTCACTCTGTCACCAGGATAATCAGCATCAATCGGCAGAAATGCTCCCCCTGCCTTTAAAATAGCCAGTATACAAACAGCCATTTTCGGGGATCTTTCAAGGTAAATTCCGACCGGACTATCAGGACCGATACCTTCCCTTATCAATTTATGTGCCAGTTGATTTGATAAAGTATCCATTTCTTTGTAAGTAAGTACTTGATCGCCTTGTATCACCGCAGGCTCGTTATTTCTCTTTTTTACTTGATCTGCAAATAAATCATGAAAGCATGCATGAGGGTAATCTAAATGAGTTTGATTATTCTCTTTTAATAGAAATGATTTTTCATATTCAGAAAGCATGGTTATGTCATTCATTTTTATGTCATGCCCTCTCATCATCTCCCATAAAATATTGGTTAAATGCGTAATAAGTTGACGCGCCTCTTTTTCATTTAAGAACCTTGTATCATAAAGAAGTTTAAAATGTAATTCTGGCTGCAGGTTACAATATAGTACAATCGGATAGTCCATTTGCTCTTCCACTCGGACAGACTCTACTTGCAATTTGCCAATACCATCTTTTAAAGCCTCATCAAAGGGGTAATTCTCAACAATCACAATACTCTCATAAAGGTCGTATAGAGCAGAATTTCTTGGAACTTCACTCCATCTGCGAATGTCAGCAAGCGATGCATGCTCATATTGCCGCATCTCAACCAGTTTAAGCTGTAAATCTTTTAACCATGAAGTGAGACTCATGTTCTGATGGAGATTTGTACGGAATGGCAACGTGTTCATAAAGCACCCAATCATCTGATCTGACCTGTTCAGGTCAGCAGGCCTTCCTGATGATGTCACTCCAAAGACTACATCACTTTCATTCGAATATTGATTTAATAAAACGGCCCATGCTCCCTGGATCAAGGTACTTAGTGTTAACTTATGATCTTTAGCAAAACTCTGTAATTCCTCTTTCTTTTTACTTGATAAATTAAAAATAACGTCACCATATGTTGGACTGTTCGTTACTTCTGCTTTTTTTGTGAAAATATCACCAAAACGCAGCGGAGTTTTAAAACCTTTCAATTGTTCTTTCCAGAATATTTCCAGATTATGATCATCTTGCTTGCATAACCATTTTACATACTCTTTATATGGTACTGCATCACCCAAGTCAATTTCTGCACCTGCACAGTATGCATTATATAACTCTCCGATTTCCTTAAGAAGGATGCTATTGCACCAACCATCCAGCTGCAAATGATGATGAGTCCAAATGACCTCAAAAGCCTGATCCCCTTCTTGAATAACGGTTATTCTCATTAAAGGCGGGTTAGAAATATCAAAACCAGTTTGGCGATCTTTTTCTATATATTTTTCTAATAAATCTGAGCGTTCTGATTCAGTATACTGGCTCCAATTAAAGAACTTATAAGGCACATCCAAATCTTTGTGTACAACTTGGACAGGTTCTTCTAAATCTTCCCAATGATAGGACGCTCTAAGGCTTTCGTGGCGATTCAATAATGTTTGCCAAACCTCTTTAAAGACTTCAACATCTAAATCAGATTTAATTGAAAAAATCGTTTGTTCCACCGCGACAGAAGAATCCGGTGAATAGATATTATGGAATACCATGCTTTTCTGCACAGGGGATAATGACAAGATATCCTCAATAGAAGAGAACTTATCAAATAAGTAATCGAGTTGTTTTTGATTTATTGAGACTAATGGAAAATCGGTTGGAGTAAAATGAGTGTTATGAACACTTTTACAGAAATGAATGATTTCTCTCAATCGATTAATATATTCGTTAGCTAACGCATCAATTGTTTCTTTTTTATGGGTATTTTCACTATACTTCCAATCTATGCGCAGCTGTCCATTTACTATCATACAATCTATATCTATCAGATGACTTCTTAGTCCATTCAGATCACGCGCTATGCCAGAGTTCACATCACTAATCTTAAAGGTGTTTTGGTCTTTAAAAATCTGTCTTGATTGGCCGAGATAATTAAAACTAATTTGTGCCTTAGGCTTTAAAAGAATTTCACTGCGAATCTCTTCACTAGCTAAATATTGCAGTATCTCAAAGCCGACACCACTATTTGGTATATTTCTATACCTCTCTTTAGTTTGCATGATCAAGCCATCAGTCTGATTATTGGAATGTAAATCTCCCAGCACCATAGGATATACACAAGTGAACCAGCCAACTGTCCGAGAAGTATCATGTTCTTTAAGTAATGGAGTTCTGCCGTGCCCCTCCAAATCAACGAGTGTTTTCCCACTCCAATTCCCAAGTGTTTGAGACAAGCCGGAAAGAAGGATGTCATCAACTCTTGTATTAAACGAATCATGTATTTTATGAAGGAGATAATCAGTATCATTTGCAGTTAATGTATAAGAAAGAGTATTAGCCGATTTCTCATCGTTAGGTCCATTTTTGAAATCAATCGGAATAGGATCTAGAGAAGATGGGATTTGCTCCTTCCAATATTCAACTTCATTTTTCAACTTTGTTGAATTGGCAAACTCATAAAGTTTTTCAGACCATTCCTTAAAAGAGATGCTTTTCGCCGGCAGTTGAACTTCTCCTTTGACATCTAATTGACCGTATATATTATGCAAATCTTCTAAAATAATTCTCCAGGAATAACCATCTACTACTAAATGATGAGCAGTAATAAACAGCTTACCTTCTGTCTTACTGCCATAGTTAAAATAGGCTGCACGTATTAATGGGCCTTCAGTTATATTTAATCCACACTGCAATTCGTTAATAACTTCTTCCATGTTGACAGCTTGATTTTCCATGTCATATTCGTTGAATAGTATATGACTCTGGCCTTCAGCGTACCATTGTACCCACTTATTCTCTTTTTGCTGAAATCTAAGTCTGAAACTATCATGATATTCAGTAAGCTTTATTAGACTTAGCTTAAGTTTTTCAGGCTCTATATCTGCACCTGTTTCCAGCAATATAGATTGATTCCAATGGTGCCAGTTCCTTATATTTTGATTGAAAAACCACTTTTGAATCGGTGTTAAGGAGACCTCTCCCGATATAGCAGCTTGGACATCTTTTTCTTCTATTCCCACCCAATTTACAGCATTGGCTAATTCTGAAATAGTAGGATACTGAAACATTTTACTTACAGACATCTCTATTCCTTTTTGTATGCACCTGCCTGCTATTTGAATGCTTAAAATCGAATCTCCCCCTAGTTCAAAAAAGTTATCACTTGTACTGATTTCTTTTTGATCGATGCCAAGGACGGACGACCATATTTCCACCAGCTCTTTTTCTATATTAGTTATAGGAGGAGTAAATACTTTATTTATATCCATAGCAGGTTCGGGAAGATTTTTTCTATCAATTTTCCCGATTGATGTTAAAGGTATTTTGTCTATTTGAATAAAATAGTGTGGCACCATATATTCAGGTAATTTTTCTTTTAATTGTTCTTTTATTTCTTGTACATTAACTTCCTGATCTGACACAACGTAAGCACAAAGAACCTTATTCCCGTACTGGTTTTCCCAATCAATTACTGTCGCATCTATAATATTTTTCTGTATCAGGAGTGAATGAGTGATTTCCCCAAGTTCAATTCTGTAACCTCTAATTTTAACCTGCTGATCTTCCCTTCCAAGAAATTCAATCTCTCCTTCTGGCAGCCACCTTGCTATATCACCTGTCTTATACATTCTTTCATTGGGATAAAAAGGATCAGTATAGAAACTCTCTTCAGTCGTTTTTTCCAGGTTCAGATATCCTCTGGCAACACCAGATCCAGCAATATATAATTCCCCGGATACTCCGATAGGATTTAAGTTCCTGTCTTGGTCCATAACATAGCATCTAACATTAGATATAGGTTTACCTAATGTTACTTTTCCTGGTGTACACTTTTTACTTAAGGCATCAACTGTTGTCTCCGTTGGACCATAATTATTATATAAATCGTAACCCCTTTGAATTAATTCATCCTTTAAAGACTCTTCAAGTGCTTCACCACCTGAGATGACTGTCTTCAAGCTGGGGAGTTTTCGGTCATGGCACAATAAACCTTTGAGGACAGTTGGAATAAAGTTAATAATATGAATCTGATGCTTATTTACATATTCACAAAAACTATCTGTATTCTGTATTAAATCTCTTTCAGCAATATGTAATGTAGAGCCAAATAATAATGTTCCAAAAAAGTCTTCCACACTTGGATCAAACACATAATTTGTTAATTGCAAAAGGTTTTTACCCTTTCCCATTTCATACGTATTCCCAAACCACTCAACTACATTTATTACGTTTTTATGTTCGATCAATACTCCTTTTGGTTTTCCTGTAGTCCCTGAAGTGTAAAATACTGTGAATAAATCGGATCCGGTCAAATCTATAGTTGGACTTTCTGAGTACGAAGAATAGTTATTCTCATCATCTAAACACAATAAAGTATTATGGAAGTCTTCAAAAATATAATCATTGCCTTTTACAGAATCCGTATCTGTTAATAAAAAACGGCAATTAGTATCCAGAAGCATATGCTTTGTCCGATCCTCCGGATTTTGAGGATCTATAGGCATGTATGCAGCTCCAGACTTAATAATAGCCAGAATTCCTGCAATCATATTTATTGAAGGATTGGTCATTATTCCAATTATGTCACCTTTTGAGACTCCATTACTTAACAAAGTATGTGATAACTTATTTGTTAGATGATCTAATTCTGAATAGGTAAGAGATTGGTCCTTATATACCACTGCTGCTTGATCCGGTGTACGGTTCACCTGTTGTTTAAACATTTCAGTTACAGTTAAGGCTAAATTCGCAGGTTTTGAGGTATTATTAAAATTCTTCAAGATAACATTTTTTTCTTCCTTTGATACAGTTTCGATTTCATCTAATGGTTTATTTTGCAAAATTTGATCAGTGATTATTTTAAAACTATTAGATAAATTTTCAATGAAATCATCTTTAAACAGTTGCTCATTATAACTAAAAGTAACCTCAATATCTTCTAAAGAAATTACACTTATTGTTAATTCATAATTGGTCATTTCAAATGCTGAATACGAGTGAAATGAAATAGCAGATTCCTTATTTAAAACCTTTTGATCCAAAGGATAGTTTTCAAAAACAACAATAGAATCAAATAGTTCTGTACTATCATTTATCTGACTATATCTTTTAATATCTGGTAACGGTGTATGTCCGTATCTTTCCCAATCAAGAATCGTTTTGTTAACGGACTTAACTAAATCAGAAGAAGTGTCACCAGATTTCTTGGTCACCCGCAACGGTAAAGTATTAATGAATAGTCCCACCATATTTTCTATTCCTGAGAATGTTCCTGCTCTGCCTGATAATGTGGTCCCGAAAACAACATCATTCGTCCTGTTATTCTTTTGCAGAACCAATCCCCAGATTGTATAAATTAAGGATGCGAGTGTAACTTGATTTGTTTTCGAAAACTCTTCCAGCTTTTTTTTCGATAAATTAATGCTGATATGTCTATCACTGCGATTAACGTCTGTTCTAGCTCTTTTTTGTTCTAACATCGATGGGCTATCGAATCCATTCAGATACTCTTCCCAAAACACCTTCTGCTCATTTTTGTCCTGACTATTAATAAATTTAACAAAGTCTTTATACTTCTTTTTATTTGGAATATTTATTTCTGTTAAATTCGCCAGGCTCTCATAAGCCTGTAAAAATTCTTTAAGAATAATTCCATTACTCCAACCGTCATATAAAATATGATGATTACTTATAATCAACTCATAAACATCTTCTTCTAATTTACAAAGTGTGATCCGAAACGGTACATAGCGAAGGTCAAATTTCTTTTTCATATCCTCTTTTTTGACCGCTTGTACATTACTCCTATTATTTAATGGCTCTGTCTTCCTAAAATCATAGTAGGAAATTTTCGGCTCATGCTTTTTTAGCACGACTTGAATCGGCTCTTTGACTTTATCCCAGCGAAAAACTGTTCTTAATTGTTCATTTGTCTGAACCACTATATTCCATGCCTTTTTAAACATTTCTACATCAATGGATCCTTCAATTCTTAAAGATATTTGCTCAAAATATTCATCACTTTGGGGGTCTTTTAAATAATGAAACAATATCCCCTTTTGAATTGGGGTTAAACTTACTATGTCCTCTACATTTTGTTTATCCAATTTAGCCATTAGCAAGTTCCTCCTTTTGATTGTAAAAAGCTTCACTCCTAGAGTTGTCTGTTAACTCAATCACCTGGCCCCTTTCCATCTTTATTATTTGATCAGCGACATAGAAGTAACGATCGTCATGAGTTATGGCTATGATGCATTTACCTTCCTCTTTCAATTCAGGGAGTATCTCCATATAAAAAAGATGCCTGAATTCCGGATCTTGATCTGCTGCCCATTCATCAAATAGATAAATCGGTTTCTCGTCTAAATAGCTTATTAATAAAGCAAGTCTCTTTCTTTGGCCGGTGGATAATTTAGTTGTACTTAATGTTCCATTTTCTATTCTTACCTTTTGATCCATACGCAGCTTTTTTAAGTATTTTTCAATCTTCTGTCTTTTCTTTGAGCAATCTACTCCATACACTTTTTTAAACAAGTAATAGTCACTAAATATAGCAGAATATAATTCTCCTAACTCGTCACTGCCGATTTCCTTATCGTTCACGAGAATCTTTCCTTGATCCGGGACATATAAGCCTGTTAATAACTTTGCAAACGTCGATTTCCCACTGCCATTTCCACCTGTAATAAATGTGATTTCATTAGACTCAAATTCACAATTAAACGGCCCTACATGGAAAGAATCACGATTTTTTTTATCATACTGGTACCCGACTTCACTTACTTTTATATTGATTCTATTAGTGTTATCTACACCGAAAGGAGTGTTTGGATATTCCCTCTCCATTGAAGATAAATTGGTTTGAAATTCGTTTATTCTTTTCCAGCTTATTTGCATTTGAATGGCATTAGGTATTGCATGAAGGATACTGTTTATTGGTCCAGTCATATAAAGGAACACGAATACATAACTTTGTAAAAACTCACTTTGAATATGCTTAAACATTAAAGGAAAAAGAAATGTAACAGCACCAATTACCAAGACAAAAAGAAGCTCGCCGATTATGAAAACATTAGCAAATTTCAGTCCGCCTTTTATCCTTTTCTCTTTATATTCCTCACAACTTTCCTTCATATCGTCCTCAAATTCGTTGCGCTTTTTCTCTCCAATACTTAACTCTTTGTACCCGCCAATTAAATCATTAATGTATCTGAAAAATATGTTCTGAATGTTTCGGGTCCTCTCCCACAAATTGTTTGCTGACCGTCCTGCTATATAGTACATACCTGCGGCAATTAAGATTACCCCAATAGAAATAAGAAGGCCGTAAATATTTATAACCCCCAAATACACGAGACAGCATATAAGGGTAATGGAGTCAGTCAACCCTGTAATAATAGTAGGAGCATGATTGCTTATAGCTTCTGTATCATTATTTAAGGTAGTTTGTATCTTTTCAGTATTCATTCTTTCCATATTTTCATATGGAGTGTTGAGTATTCGATTTAATAATGTAACCCTCTTTTGATAAATAAGATTATTTGTAAGAGTAATTAATTGTGTACGTACAAGCTTCTGTGCAGAAACATATACAAGGATTCCAATAAAGAAATACAAAAATAAATCTAAATTGGAGTTATTGGAACGATTTAGGGCCTCATTAATGATAAATATTATCATCGCGTTCCCAAATCCACTTGTTACACTTAAGATGAATAAAGGGAAAAGGTTTTTGTTATTATTCTCCATTGGAAACACATAGATAAGAGATAAGTACAGACAGAATAAAACAATTGCTGTTAACACAGTCCATGCAGCAATCAACATTGTTATAGGCGCCCAAACTTTAACAAATCCCCAATCTATGTTTGTTAGAAACACAGAAGGAACATTATATATTCCATAAGCTAAGACTGCTGCTACCAGTATATTAATCAATGGCACAGCATATCGTTTAGCCTTGCTCTTTTGAAGAACCCTTTGTCCACGGATCAATTGAATAATTGTTCGAGATATAAAGAAAAGAGTTATACATATAAAAGGAATCAAGAATATAATCAGGGTAAAAGAAAATGCGTCGATGCTCTTATACATATCTTTAGAATTAGCCATTACTTCCCTGTTTAATATAATATCAAGTACCCCTCGCCCTATATCCTCGGTAATAGCAGTATTTAAATTGGCCATAACTGCAACACCAATTTTATCTTCCGGGCGAAAAATAACAAAAGAAGAATAGTTTGGATTGCTCCCTGAATGGGAAACCTCGCCTGAACCTATCTGATAAACTTCCCATCCACCTGAATATGATGAACCATCAGAAGATGGGGGGACTGACCGATTAGGTATGTGAGAATCGCGAACAGCCTCGTTAAAAGCTGAACCAGCTTCATGCTCCCCCATCTGCAATCTCAGCCACTGTTCCATATCATTTGCATTTGAAATAAAGTACCCCGCAGGAGTATTCCCCCTAAAAATAGGTGCTTTATATTCCATGGGTTTTAAAAATGCAAGTTTGTATCCCTTTGCCATACTTGAAGATGTTTCATTACTAAAAAGAAAAGTATTGTTCAAATCTAATGGAGCAAGTACATTTTCATCCATATATTGTTCATATGAAAGGCCAGTAACCTTTTGAATTACCAAACCTAGAATGTCATAATTAATACTGGCATATTCAAATTCCTCACCTGGAAATGCATTTAGCTCCTGTTTCATTACTCCTTTAACTGTATCTTCTAGTGCAGTATCACTTCCTGATTCAGGTATATTTTTAATTGTGTGAAACGGTATACCGCTTGTATGATGGAGAAGTTCTTCAATGGTTATATCAGCATTCACTTTTTTGTCGCCATTGTGAAACGCCATTTTAAACCAGGGTATATATTCATTCACATTTGAGTTCAGCCCTATTTTTCCTTCTTCAACAAGCTTGTAAATTGCAAGAGCTGTAAATGCTTTACTATTGGATCCAATTTCAAATAACGTTTCCTCTGTAACCGGCTTTTCGTCCTCTAGATCTGCATACCCAAAACCTTTTTTATAAACAGACTCGTTACCATTCACCACTACTACAGATAATCCAGGTATCTTTCCTTTGTTCATTTGCTCTTTAACAAATGACTCCAGCTTTTCTCCATCATCAAAGTTATCCGCCAGAACTTCATTTGATGGATTTATTTGGAATAGTAAAAGAATTACATATAACAAGATAACCAGCTTATGTGCCTTCATTACTTTTAGGTCACACCTTCCTATACTATTAATCAAATATTTCTTCCAGTTCTTCACTTGAAAGGTCTACCGTATCAAAATCAGAAGGGGTGAATTCAGTTTGATCACTTAAGCAACAATGTTTTATTAACTCTCTTAATTTCTCCATATAATCTTTAACAAGCTGTATAACAGTTGCAGATTTAAACGTTTTTCGGCCGTAAGTAAAAGAAAACATTAATTTGTTATCAACAATATAACTATTGATTTCAATTAAACTATCTAATTCGTTCATCTCACTTATATCTCTTCCGGAATTCTCTTCTGCTAATTGAAACAAATTATTAGAAAAAGAAGAGTTAAAATCACCAAGGTAATTAAAACGAATTAGTCTTGGTTGTTCATGTATGAATTCTTGAGTAATATATCTCAAAACTCCATAATGCAGTCCTTTGTTTGGAACATTCCGCATCTGTTCTTTAACATTTTTGATGTTTGAAGATAAAACCTCACCCTTAATATTTAGCGTAATCGGGTATAAGCTAGTAAACCAGCCAATTACATTTGATACATCTATTTCTTCAGAAATGTTTTCACGTCCATGGCCTTCTAGCTCTATCGTTACTTCATTGCTTTTGTAATATTTGCTTAAAACCATGGCAAGTGCAGTGATCATTAATTCGTCAGCCTTAGTACGATAAGTTTTATTTGCATTTGTTAATAGTTGTGAAGTTTCCTCTTCTGTTAAATTCTCTATTAAAGATTCACATTCTTTTAGCTGGTCCTGACCTGGTTCATAGTCGGAGAAGGATTGTGTTCTGGATTTCTGAATTACCTTGTTCCAATATTGCTTTTCTTCACTTGATATTTTCTTGCTCAAATCCTGTAGTACCGCAGCCCAGTCTTTTATCGATTTATTCAGAGAAGGAAGGTTTAGATTGTTTTTCTTCTCTTCTAGCTGGGAATAGGTTTGATTTAACTCTTCAAGTAATATTCGCCATGAAACCCCATCAATGGCCAGGTGATGTGATGTAATCAACAGCCTTCTTCCGTTTGTACCCATTTCAAAGAAACTTGCCTTCAATAAGAAATCGCTGTTTATATTTATACTCGCTTTTAACAGTTCTCCGGTTCTCTCAATCTCTTTCAGCTGTTTTACTGTGGAGTGTCCCGATAAATCATGCCTTTTCACCTTTATTTGTTTATTCCGGTGGCTCTCATTAAAATAAAGACAATGATCTTTATTTGAAAAATTCAAACAAAAAGAGTCGTGTCTCTGCACTACATATTGCAATGCCTTTATTAGTAATTCAGAATCTACATCATCAGATAGTTTAAGCAATAATGATTGTGTATAATGATTTTTGTTATAAAAATCCTGTGAGAAAAACCAATCTGCAGCAGGTAAACCTTTTAATGTACCCTCACCTGGCTGATTAATATTGTTTGAGCCATTGTGATTTAATTCTAGATATAAAATCATGTCAGCCATTACGGGATTCGCCAAAATATCTTTTGTCTTAATAGTAAATCCTTTTTCATTCAGTCTGGATACCAGCTGTATAGCCTTGATGGAATCCCCCCCAAGATAATAAAAATTATCTTGTATATCCACATCTGGTGTATTTAATACGTCAGAAACCACACTTAACAACTCTTCAGTTTTATTTGCATTGGAAATAGAACTCTTATCGAACTCAGGTTCTGGCAGTGCACTCCGGTCTATCTTTGCGTTAGTAGTTAAAGGTAGTTCTTCAAGCTGTATAAAATAAGAAGGCACCATATAATCTGGTAAGAAATCTCTCAATAAATTCATTATTTCCTTTGAAGCTATTTTTGCATCTCCTGTATAGTAGGCACATAAGTATTCCGAACCATTAACATATTGTTTCTTCACAACTACGGCTTCCTTAATACCAGGATAACGTTCAATACTCCTTTCAATCTCTGCTAATTCAATGCGAAATCCGCGAACCTTTATTTGGTCATCCACTCTTCTTATGTACTCCATCTTATCCACTTCTATAAACTTGCCTAAGTCACCTGTTCTATACATCAGCCCTTCAGATGAAAATGGATTATTTATAAATCTCTCTGATGTTAACTCAGGGTTATTTAAATAACCTTTCGCCACGCCCGCTCCTGCAATAAATATTTCTCCTGCCTCTCCGACGGGTACTGGGCTATGTTTGGAATCTAACAAATAGATTTGTACATTTTGAATAGGCTTCCCAATCGGTACGGTCAGTCTGTCATCCTGAACAGTATTAAATTGGTGTATCATACACCCAACAACGGTTTCTGTTGGACCATATTCATTGTAAATTATAGTCTTCCCCTTTGTTTTTTCCTGTAATCTATTCGCCAGTTTGACCGGGAAACTATCCCCCCCTACTATAATTTTGCGAATTGCAGTCATGTCTAAATCTGCATCTAACAGTATGGACAAATGAGAAGGAGTGAGTTTTATTATTGTTGCCTTTTGCTCCTTTATAATCTTATATAAGACATACTCATTTTTGTCTTGAGGGTATATAACGATTTGACTTCCTGAAATTAAGGGGGTAAAAATGGATGTTACTGTCAGATCAAAAGCAAGGGATGAATATAAAGGAAAAACTTCTTCTTCGCCTGCGCCTATATATTCTTTTTGAGCCCAAGTAATATAATTGACTAAGCCCTGTTGTGTTATCATCGCTCCTTTAGGTTTACCAGTTGACCCAGATGTATAAATAATGTATGCCAGGTCTGAATACCTTACATTTTTATCAAAGGCTACTGGAGTATTTTCGTATATCGCGGAAGATCTCAAGTCTATTATTTCCACCTGATCTGTAATCTCCGAATATTCCAAACTGATGTTCGATAATAATATGGACATATTTGCGTCCTTCATCATGTAATTAATTCTGTCCAAAGGATACTGAGGATCGATTGGTAAATAAACCCCTCCAGCTTTCAAGATACCTAATATTCCGATAATTGTTTCGAATGAGTGGGTCATTGCAACCCCAACTACTGTATTTGTGGTAACCCCCTTCCTGACTAAATAATTTGCAATCTGATTCGATTTTTTATCTAAATTTCGATAGGAGAGAGCGCTGCCTCCTAAAGTTATGGCAATCTTATTAGGTGTTCTCTCCACTTGATCTTTAAAAAGCTCTTGTATCGTTTTTTGTTTTGGATATTCAACCTGCGTATCATTGTACTGTTCAATTAATTGAGATTTCATTCTTTTTGACAATAGCTGTATATCATCTAATTTTTGATCTTCTCCTCCATCTAACATTTGTTCAATGAGAAACATCATACATTCGAAGATCATTTCTATCTGTGTGTCTTCAAATTTATGAGTCTTATAATCAAAATCTAAATTAAATTCATGCTCCGACCATTCACGAATAATGACCTGAAGGTCGTATATTTGTGTTCCATTGTAAAATTCTTCATTTGAAACTTTCGCTCCATCTAGTTCGGTAGGTAAATTCGTGTTGTAATAATTAATACAGGCAGAAAATAAATCCCCAAAATCCTTCTTTTTTAACTCAAGATCTTGTACGAGTAAATTATAGGGATACTTTTGATGAAAGTAACAGTTTGTTAGCTCGTTATTAATACCCTTTACAACATCTGCTGCAGTCATTTCTCCGTTCAAGATATACCGAAAAGGCATTGTACTCGTAAACATCCCAAATATATTTTTTTCCTTTTTGCCAGCCCTATTAAGTACTGGCATTCCAATCGTTAGGTCCTTGTGATTCGTAACCTTATATAAATACATATAATATAATGCTACAAAGAAAGAATATATTGAGACATCATGTTCACTAGTAAACCTTTTTACCCTTCTAGTAACATGACTTGAAATTTTAAAGGATTTTCTTTCCCCAACCGAACATTCTAATACAGTTTTTTCTGTACTAAAAGGAACAGGAGTGAATTTCTTCATCCAGTACTCTTTATTCTTAAAAAAACGTTTAGAAGATAAATAGTTTTCTTCCCTATTTAGGAAATAAGTATAAGTCTCTTTATTAGAAACAGGTACTGCTCCACCCTTAATAACCTCTTTATAAACGTTAAAGACTTCGGAAGCTAATATATTAATAGACCAGCCGTCAGAGATTATATGATGCACCTTAACCAAATAACCACTTTCGCCGGAATCAGTTAGTTTAAAAAATTTAAATCGGTACAAATCCTCTTCATAGAGATTAAAAGGAGTCTTTGCTTCTTCTCGAATCCATGCTTGCAGCTCCTCTTCATTGTTAAATTCATAAAGAGCTATATTCAGCCATCGATATTCACAAATATATTGCTTTACATCATTATTAGTTTCTGTAAAACGATGTCGGATACCAGAATTATTCTTTATAAACTCATTAATAGAATATTCTAATGAGGGAAAATCTACATTCCCAGCAATTCTAACAACCCCGCCAATATTATGCATGGGCTGACTTGGATTAACTTTTTCTATAAGCCATATTCTTTTCTGAGGATGAGAAAGTGGAAAGTACTCTAGTTTCTTCACGGAGTCACCCCTTCTTTGTTTTGGAAATAGTTAACTTCCTGGCCATATTGAATCATTTTCTTAATTAATTGATCATCAATTTTTCTCCATTCAAATCCAATGTTCTTTAATTGTTGATTCGTTTTATCAGATTTAATATGAAATACAGTTTCTTCTTCATGATTTACACGGGATAAATCCTCCCCAACGCTGTGTAGTTGTAAATTATAAATGTTAGCCGCATGCTGCTCATACCGTTCGTCATCATAGATATAATAAATAAACTCCTGAAGTGTCATTTTGCTGATTTCTATATTAAGACCTGGCATTGTTAATAAATCAGAAAAACTAACATGTTCAGGATTAGAAATGTGGTAGGTTTCATTTCTTAGTTCTTTCTTATTAAATAAGCATGTAATTGCTCTGCTCACATCATCAACACAGCTGAAATCAGTATCACGTTCCATTTCAGGAACAAACCCCAGCGCAATATAGGACCTTAACATTGTATAAATAGCATTCTGTTCAATATTCTCTTGGAACCTTCCACTTTCGGAATCAAACACGATATTCCCCACTCTAAAGATGTTTACGCATACTCCTTTTCTTCTAACTTCTGTCAAGACCTTTTCTGCTTCCAGTTTTGTATTTGGGTATGGATTAGATATAGATTGTCCTAAATCATGATCATATTCTGTAAACAATATATCCTTATAGCCATCAATATTCCCGGAGGCTACCGCTAAAGTAGAGATATGATTAAAATCCTTTTTTACATTCCGAAGAGAGAATTCGACTAAATTTTTAGTAGACTTAACATTCATGTTAAAGGAATCTTCATACTTACCGTAATGGCTAACGTTACCTGCAGAATGTATTATACATTCGACACTTTTACTGAGCTTTTCATATTCATGTGGATCCAGTCCTAAATTTTTCTTTACTAAATCACCAGCGTAAACAAACAACCTATGGCTGAAATCATTGTAGAACGCTTCCCCAAAATATGAAATAACTTTCATTTGTAACCGTTTATTAGCTCCTTCCACATTATTGCCTCTTACAATAAGGTGAACAGCAGCTCCTGTATGAATAAGAAGATCACGTAATAAATAGATACCAAGATATCCAGTACTGCCTGTCAATAAGATATTTTTATAGACTAGGTTTTCTACTGCATGTTCTTGCTGAATTGAAATCAGCTTCTTCTCATACTCTTTCTTTTTTTCAATATACTCTTCTTTATTTCCCTTAAGCATTTGATGTCGCTTTCCTCTATATGTCAAAAATTCAGCCAATTCCTTTTTGCTAAATTGTTTATCTTTTAAATGGTTAATGCTTTTTGCAAGCTCATATGCAGTAGGAAATTCAAATAAATGATTGATAGTTATATCAAACTCTTTCTGCAGCCGTGTTACAACATTTACAGCGGTTAAGGAATCCCCGCCTTTTTCAAAGAAATTATCGAAGTAGTCAATATTCACTAACCCAGTTACATCCTTAAACGTTTGTAACACAATTTCTTCTTTACTGAATTTTGATCTAGTCACAGAGGATATGTTAATTTCACTGATGCTTTTAGAAACGACATCTGAATCAACATTTTTCTCCTTGCCTAAAACACTATAGTGAGTCCTATCAAAAGGATAGGTAGGTAAAGGGATTCTTGTTCGCTTCTCAGAACCGAAGAGTCTCATCCAATCTATCTTAATACCATTCACGAATAATTTACCTAAATTTTGCAATAAAAAGGAGTCATCTGCCATTTTCATCTTTGAGTGACGTACAGTATTAATTATGAGAGGATGCAGCTCTTCAACTATATTTTGCATAAGCAAAGTGCTTAGTGTTCTTCCTGGGCCGACTTCAAGGTAAACATTTTCCTTTTCTTTCAATAAGACGCGAATGCCATCAGAAAAGAGGACTGTATGCCGCAAATGGTCAACCCAATATCTTGCGCTAGTCGCCTGTTGAACTGTAATCCAGTCACCAGTAACATTAGAAAGATAAGGTATTGCCGGACTATTTAATTCAACCCTCTCCACAAAATCAGCAAATTCGCTTAAGATAGGCTCCATCATAGGAGAATGAAAAGCATGTGAGGCTGGCAAATCTTTATATTCGCAGCCCATTTCACGTAATAGATTTTTAAAAATGCTCATTGTATCGAAATTCCCTGAAACTACACAAGATACTCTGCTATTAACTGCCGCAATAGCTAATCCTGGTGTCAATAAGGGCTTGATCTGATCCACGGAAGCTAAAACACTTACCATACTGCCCTGTGATAAACTTTGCATTAATGTTGCACGCTTGTGCACTAGCTTTAACGCGTCTTTTAAAGAAAGAACACCAGATAAGCAGGAAGCAACATATTCACCCAGACTGTGGCCAATCATTTTCTGGGGTTGTATTCCCCAATGCATTAACAATTTAGCTGTTGCATACTCAAAGCTAAACATAATTGGCTGAGTGTTTAATGTTTGATTTAATTCTTCACTGTCTATGGCTTTTTGGGCTGAAGGGTATAAGAATTTTTTAAAGTCAGTACCACTAATCTCTTGGAGAAGATGAAAACACCTATCTATTTCATTACGAAACACACTATATTGCTTATATAAATCCAACCCCATATTTATATATTGTGACCCCTGACCGGGAAACATAAAGACAGTTTGTGAGCCGTTCCCCTTAGAACTGCCATTCATAACTCTTAGCGGGTCAAGAGTTTCAAGTACTTCACTGGCATCTTTCGCATCTGATGCAACAACTGCTCTTTTATACTTTAATTTTTTTCTGCCATTTAAAAGTGTATAAGAAACATCAGCCAGATTGACGTCTTGGTTATTCTTTAAATATATTGCAAGACGTTTTGTCTGACTTTCGAGTGATTCTTTTGTTTGTGCAGACAGACAAAGGAGTTGATCCGTTTTAATCTCGAGTTCAGACTCTTTTTTCGGTGCCTCTTCAAGTACAATATGAGCATTAGTCCCCCCCATTCCAAATGAGCTTACTCCCGCCCTTAATGGAGAAGGGCTATTCCATTCTATTAATTCCGAATTAACATAGAATGGACTAGACTCAAAATTAATGTTTTTATTTGCTTTCTTGTAATTAATACTTGGTGGAATCATTTTATGCTTTATAGCTTGTACAGTCTTTAATACACCCGCTATACCCGCAGCATTATCCAGATGCCCTATATTAGCTTTAACTGATCCAAGCCCGCAAAAATCTTTTTCTTTAGAATTGAATGCAAGTTTTAGTGCTTCAACCTCTATCGGATCACCTAACTTAGTTCCTGTTCCATGAGCCTCTACATATGATATCGTTTCAGGTTCAACATCTGCCATTCTATGTGCAGCTTTAATAACATTTGCCTGTCCTTCTACACTAGGGGCTGTAAAACTGACCTTATCAGCCCCATCATTATTTATTGCAGACCCTTTAATCACTGCATGTATAGAGTCTCCATCATTAATAGCATCCTCCAGCCGCTTCAAGACAATGAATCCAGCCCCATTTCCGTTAACTGTACCATTTGCATCCTCATCAAACGGTCTGCATTGTCCATCTGGAGACAGAATCATTCCATCCTGATACATGTGCCCCCTTTTCTCGGGTAACGTTAGAGAGACACCACCTGCCAAAGATATATCACAATCTCCACTTAATAAAGCCTGGCAAGCCAAGTGAATTGCTACCAAAGAAGAAGAACATGCAGTTTGAACAGTATAGCTGGGTCCTTTCAAATTTAATTTGTGTGCAATCCTCGTACTAAAGAATTGAGATCCATTTAATAACTCTGCTTCCTTTAAATAATCTTTAGCATTATTAAAAACTGTACCCATCCAGTACAAATTCGTAGAAGCGCCTATATAAGTACCTATCAGGAACTGATGGTCGGCCGTTAAATACCCACTATGTTCCAATGCCTCCCATGCGCACTCGTGCAGTACTTTTAATTGCGGATCCATAACTTCTGCTTCGCGTGGTGAATATTCAAAAACATTTAAATCAAAGCTTTCAGTCCCTTCAATGGCTCCACCAGCCTTAACGTATCTAGGGTCCTTTATAGTCTCTTCACTTATCCCTGAGTGAAGTAATTCCTCATCGGTAAATTTAGAAACAGAAGCTTTCCCAGCCTTTAAATTTTCCCAGAAAACATCAACATTTTCAGCTTCCGGAAACCTGCACGACATACCTATAATGGCAATTTCCAGGCCAGTTTGATCATTATTGGTTTGTATCATCTTCCCCCCCCTTTCTTTGCCTTCTTTCCAATAATCTATTTCGGGCATTCATTCTGCCCTGCTCTCTATTCTTTATTTCATTCTGTGCATTAACATCAAATACATCATCTTTGTTTAACTCATTAGCAAGTGTGTGAATAGTGGTAAATCGGAATAATGTCACTACACTAATTTCTTTATTTAACTTTTTGTTTAGCTTTTCCGCAACCTGCACTATGGTTAAAGAATTTCCCCCTATTTCAAAAAAATGATCATTTACGCCAACTTCGGACAAGTTCAATACTTCTTTCCATATATCCGCAATCTCTTTTTCTAAGTTTGTTGCAGGTGCTTCATATGGTGTACCGGAAAAAAGGTACTCATTGTCCTCTAATTGCATTAAAAAGTTAATATCTACCTTATCGCTGCTTGTTAAAGGAATCCTTTCTAGCCTCACAAAGTGGGAAGGAATCATGTATTCCGGCAAATTTCTCATGAGATGCTGCCTTAGTTCCGTACTGGTCAATTTACGGTGAGATGTTAAATAAGCACATAGATATTCTTTATCTTCTCCACTTCTCTTAACCACCGCTACAGCATCGGTAATGTCCTCGTGCTGAAGAAGTTCGTCCTTAATTTCTTCTGAGTTCAGTCGCACTCCATTTAAATTCACCTGGTGATCTGCTCTTCCTATATAATCAACTTCTCCATTCGGCAGCCATCTTGCTAAATCTCCTGTTCTATACATCCTTGTATAGCCTTCAGAGCCAAATGGATTACATACGAATCTTTCTTGAGTTAAAGCTTCATTATTAAGATACCCTCTCCCTACCCCTTCACCCGCTATACATAACTCGCCAGTGACTCCAATTGGGACAGGCTTTAAATTTTGATCTAAGAGGTAAACCTTATAATTATTTAGCGGCCTTCCAATCGGTATAGAACTATAATAGCTGCCTTCACAAATATGGTAAGTTGTATTAATCGTTGTTTCTGTTGGCCCATAAAAGTTTACGACCATTTCAACATCAGATGTCTTCACCAAAGCATTATAAAGACTCTTCGATAATACCTCCCCACCTAAAAAGATAAATCGAAACTTATGCATTTTATCCATTTTGCTCATTAACATTTTTAAATGTGTTGGTGCAATATCCAATACCTTAATATTATTGCTGACTATATATTCCCAGATCTTATCAGGATCAAAGGTATGTTCCACTTTAGGAATATATAATGTACCACCTGTTGTTAATGGAAGGAAAATTTGTTGGACTGAAGCATCAAATGTAAATTTAGCTAGTAATATATGATGTAATCCGCTTTCTACATTAAAAGTATCTCTTAATCCAACTAACTGATTTACTACATTTTTGTGTTCGATCATCACGCCTTTTGGTTTGCCAGTTGTACCAGACGTATATATAACATAGGCTAAATCTTCAGGCTGGTTTATGTTTTCAATATAGCGGGAGAGTTCTTCTTTATAGGTAGTATGATTTAACAGCACAGTTCTAACTCTATCATCAAATTTATGTTCATTTTCCTGGTCTGTTAACACTATACTGCACTGACTATCTTTAATAAGATAATTGATTCTCTGTTGAGGGAATTTTGGGTCTATAGGCAGGTATGCACCTCCAGCTTTTAAAATACCAAGCATCCCGACTGCCATATTTACAGAAGGTTCAGCCATTATCCCGACTACAGTATTCCGTTTAACTCCAGTTTTCCTCAAAAAACGTGATAACTGATTTGACCTCTTGTCTAATTCCTCATAACTAACAATGGAATTGTTATCCACAAGACTAGCCTCTGTATTACAAATGATAGCCTGAGAGATAAATAAATCTTGTATAGTTGTTCCTTCTTTAGCAAATGTTTTTGTATGATTAAAATCTGCTAATAATTGCTCTGTTTCCTCACGAGATAATATCTCAACATCCTTTATTGAGCTCTCAGTGTTATCAGAAATAAAAGATAGTATTTGCAAGTAATGCTGTGCCATTCTCTTTAGTGTTTCTTTTTTAAAAAGTTGTTTAGCATATTTAAATTTCAGTTCTACCTTATTTTTTTGAACAAAGGTGTCTATTGAGATGTCAAACTGCGTCATATTACTTTCAAATGGATATTTGTAATAGGTTAATTCCTCATTTTCGCTTATAATATTTTCATTTTCTTCTATATTTTGAAGAGAGAACATTATATCAAAAAGAGGATTTCTTTCTGAATTACGTTCAACATCTATTTGGTCCACTAATTCCTCAAATGGATAATCTTCATGGTCAAGGCTTTCAACTACACAATTATTTACTTCTTCTAAAAATTCTCTGACGCTTTTTTCAGGATTAGGAAAATTCCTCATTACTATAGTGTTTACAAACATGCCAACAGCATTGTCCAAACCGGTATGAAATCTGCCGGAAGAAGGAGTGCCAATGGAAATATCATCTTGTCCTGTGTATTTATTTAGTAATATATTTAATGCAGTTAACATTAAAGTGTAAAGCGTACTGCCGTTTTCAGCTGCCGTTCCTCTTAATTTAGCTGCCAAATGCGGTTCCAGAGTTAGGGTCATTTGATCAGAATATATATTCTGTTCTGTATTTCTGGGGTAATCAGTATTTAATTCAAGACGAGCACCTCCGTCTATGAACTTGTTCAACCAATATTCTTCAGTGCTTTTAAAATTTTCAGAATTAAAAAAGTTTTCCTGCCATACTGCATAATCTTTATAGTGGATATTATTTTCTTCCAGTTTTTTATTGTTATATAAATTTATAAAATCATCCATGATTATATCCATGGATATGCCGTCAAAAATAATATGATGGAAGTCTGTCAATAACAAATGTTTGTTGTTTTCTATTTTTACTAACTTCACTCTGAATAACGGGGGTGTGTATAAATTAAATGGATTCATGAAACTTTTTAATTCTTCTTCTATATCACTATCTAGATTTTCAATAAATTCGACTTTTACTTGCATTTCTGGGTGAACCTTCTGAACTAAATCATTATTGACAAAAGAGAAGGAAGTTCGAAGTGATTCATGCCTTCGGACTAGTTCTTGAAATACGTTATCAATACGCACGTAATCAAGTGGACCGTCCAGCATAGTCGCTGCAGGCAAGTTATAAGCTACAGATTCTTTATTTATTTGCCACATAATGAATTGTCTTTTCTGCTGGGAAGTTGCAGGATAATACTCCCTTGATTCCACAGGCTGGATAGCAGCACTAACATTCTTTTGCTGTTTATTTACTAATGTTGCAAGTTCCTTGATCGTCGGGTGTTTAAATAAGTCGCTTATCTGTAACCCTGCATTAAATGAATGATTTACCTTTAAAATAATGGCAGCTGCTTTTAAAGAATGTCCTCCAATTTCAAAAAAGTCATCGTTTATTCCTATAGGATTGATATTCAATGTTTCTTCCCATAATTTAACGATGTACTTTTCTGCTTCTGTCTCAGGTGCAACATAATTAAAGTCTGAAGTGGGGAGATATTCCAATTTTGTCAGTGCTTTTCGATCAATCTTTTTATTTTGATTTAAAGGAAACTTTTCTAATTGAATAAAGTTATTTGGGATCATGAATTCAGGAAGCAGATCCAGTAAAAACTTTCTCAATTCAGAAGCTGGGATTTTAAAATCCGATGAAAAAAATGCAGATAATGTTTTAGATCCAACTTCATCGGCAAGTGCAATCACCACTGCTTCATCAACATTTTGATGTTTTAACAATGCATTTTCAATTTCTCCTATCTCAACCCGATAACCTCTGACTTTTGTGAGATTATCTTTTCTGCCTATAAACTCAATATTGCCATCTGGCATCCATCGAGCTAAATCGCCAGTTCTATAAACTTTATTACTGTTACTGAATGGTACATTAATAAACTTCTCGTCAGAAAGGCCTGGGTCATTGATGTATCCTTTTGATACTCCCGCTCCACCTATACATAATTCCCCTACAACCCCAATAGGTACCATGTTCATATTGTGATCAACTATATACAATTCTGTGTTATCTAAGGGCTTACCTATAGGAATACTTTCCCCTTTAGTAAAATCATGATCATTTATACGATAGAAGGATGCTAAATCCGTACATTCAGTAGGTCCATACGTATTTATCACTTCACAATTCAAGGCTGTAGAATCCATCAACGGTTTTATTTTTTTATTATTTATTGGCTCCCCACCGAGAAATATATACTTAAGTGCAGTCAATCTGTGGAAATCCGAACCCTCGTTATATGAAACAAGAGGATAAAAACCACTCGGTGTACTATTAAATACGGTAATTTTCCTGGAGTATATATAATCGGACATTTTGTTATAGTCATACACACCTGATTCATAAATATGTAATTTACCTCCGATAATTAAAGGGGCAAATATATTTTTATGGGCTGTGTCGAAACTTATTGGAGCTACTAATAAAACATGATCTGTACAATCCAGTTTAAATTCATTCGTGTACCAATTCACCAAATTTACAAATGAATTCCTTTTAACCATCACACCCTTAGGCTCACCGGTACTTCCTGATGTATATAAGACATACATTAAACTCTCAGGTGATACCTCTAAATTAGGGTTTTCATGTGATTCATCACATTCCATAAAATGATCCATGTTAACAGTAGTCTGATCCGATATAATGTCTAACGAAATTTTATTATCTTTCAGTATGTAATGTATATTAGTATTCTGCAGTAAATACTTAATGCGTTCTTTAGGGTAGCTCGGGTCTAAGGGCATGTAAGCAGCACCGGCTTTTAATATTCCTAATGCAGCTACTGGTAATTCTAAAGAACGATCAATCATCAGTGCCACTACATCACCTTCTGTAACACCGTTCTTTATTAAATGCTTAGCCAGCTTATTGGCCTTACTATTCATTTCCTGATAAGTTAGCTCTTGGCTTTGATAAACGACAGCTGTGTCATCTGGTGTTCTTAAAACTTGTTTTTCAAATAATTCAACAACAGAAGACCCTTTAGGGTAAGGCTTAGATGAGTTATTAAAGTCATGCTCAATTAAGCGGCGTTCTTCATTAGATACAATTTCTATGTTTTGAAGCTTCTGATTTGGATCTTGAATCACTCTAGTAAAAAAACGATTCATCTGTTCCATTAAACGCTGTACAAACTCATCTGTATGCTTGTTATAGGTAACGTTGCAATGTATCCCGCTTTCATCCCAACAAAATTGGAATACGGCATCTGCGTACTCCTTATAACTGGAAACAGGTGCATTGATGTTTGATAGCTGGACAATTGTGCGGGGTCTGAAGATAGATCCTTCTTCTGTGCCGCTGCCATGTAATTTTTCTAAGGTATATTTGGATATTTGCTGGTTTTTATTGGATAATACCACATCTTCTTTAACTGAAAGGAGGAACTCTTTAAAACTCATGTTTTCTTTTATGCAGCTTTTAATTATAAGCGGATTGTCTTGATATGCGGCGCCTGCAGGAGATTTTATTACCGGCGTTCCAATTGAGATATCACTTGAACGTGTATATACAGAAAGGAGGTATTTTACACCAGTTATTAAAATAAGATATAACCCATACTCAGATTGATTACTCATAGCACACAATCCAGATGAGGTTTCATCTGGTAATTTATACGTAAGATACCCTTTTGAACGAATATTTCTACTTGAGTCAAATTGAGCAAAACTGCTTATTTCCAAACCCTTCGAAAATTTTGCAGCCCAATAATTCTCTTCTTCCGTTTTAAAACTATTCGTAGTAACCATAATATACCCCTCTTCTTAACAATGTTTTGTTCATCTTATTTACTATTTCCTTATAATGTTCGCTAATGAAGAAATGGTCACCTGGATATTTTAATACCTCCGTGTCATGATGAGTATAGTCAGACCACTTACTCATTTCTTGATCAGACATATTTTCATCACAACCATACATTACAGTGATTCCACTATTTAATTTCTTTATTTCGGAATTACAAACATACTCCTCTATCAACTTAAAATCAGCTCGAAGAATAGGAATAAAAATCTCCATTAACTGTTCATTATTAATAACCTCTAAAGGTGTGCCGTTAAATTTGTATAATTCTTCTTTGAACTCTTGATCAGGCAACTGATGAATTTTTTTTGTCCGGATTTTATTTGGCGGTTTAATACCTGACATGAACAAATGAACAGGTGGCTTATATCCTTTCTCCAATAGGCAGACACATACCTCATAGGCAATTAACCCACCCATACTATGACCAAAGAAAGCATAATCCCTTTCTTTTATCACAGGAATTATCTGTTCACATATATCCTTCACAGCTTCATTAAAATTGGAATAACACTTTTCATTGAACCTTTTTCCTCGCCCTGCATAGTGTATCGGCTGTAAATCAATGTTGGGTGAAAGGTGTTTTTTCCAGTTATAAAAGACCGCCTCAGATCCCCCTGCATACGGGAAACAAAATAAAACTACTTTACTCAAATTTATAACCCCTTCGTTTTAGTGTTTAATTACACCATGTTCGTTAGATTAAATGTAATCTAGCATTCTATTGTTTATCTTTTAATTTATTCCAAAAAGGTATGTGCCCTTGAATATCATCTATAACAGAGGAGAAACCAGGTGCAAATGATAAAAAGAATCCTGTACAGTGATGAGCGTTACGGTAATCGGGATCTTCCAGTAATATCATGTGAGCCTTCTTAATATTGTAGTGTGGAACAGCGGGAAACAAATGATGAACTAAGTGGTATGAATTTCTATGAGGATGTAGTAATAAACGTTCGAGCCAATTTCCAAAGGAGTTTCTGGATGCAAAGATTTCTTTATCAGATTCAAGCCCTGCATGCTCAGCCATTTCAGCCCAATATTTCAAAATTTGAAAAGTAGTTATAAAAGGGACAAACCAGTATAAAATTAACTCTTGCCAAAAACCAAAGTAAATAGAACTCGCTAGAATTACACACCAAAACGAAATTCTAACAATTTGATCTATAAGCGGTTCACCTTTTGAATATGCTGTAACCTTTATCATGCCTATTAAATAATTAGGAACGTGAACCAAAAAAACCGGCTTAACACAGTGACTTATAAAAAAAGAAATTTTATTCTTTGAAGGATTATCTAAGCCTACAATTTTGTATCTTTGTTTGTCAGGATCTATTTCACTCCATAAAAACCTGTGATGATTCATATGACTGCTGCAATAAGCCTTATAAGAAATGAATATAGGGTAAGCAGCAAAAATACTAGCCACCCATTTATTTAGTTTTTGATTTTTAAAAAGCATTCGATGACTCGCTTCGTGCATCATTATATCGAGCCCTCGCATTCTGCTGCCTATGATAAGAATTGCCAACAAATACACCCAAATATTAGTGATGTATTGGTGGAGGGTAATGACTGAAGAAATAATTAACCAGTCAAGACCAATCGCAAAAAAGTTATACCAGTTATTCTTTTGTTGAAGTTCAAAAATCCTTAAAGTGATATCCTTAGTAAAACGGTGCTTCTCCAAGCCTTGATGAGGAATTCCATCTAAAACTCCAGCCTCTTTATTCAATTTTCTGACTCCTTTTTATATATTTTTACATTTCTAATGCATTTATATTTCACTAGGATTCAAGCTTGACAATCTTAAACTCCAAGATTCTTGATAAGAATCATAAAAAAGGGGGATTCGTCAATGACTAATCCCTTCTTCTGAATTTATATTACTTAAAATAAAGCTATCTCATTTATTTAGCAATTTGCTGAAAAAGGTCATCAATTTCTTTTACTATTGGATAGACACTTTGATCAATATTAGACAATATATGTGTTTGAATTTTAGATTTCATATTAACTGATGAATGCATTCTGACTCCAGGATCGAAGCCTAATACAAAATATTTCAATACATCATTTTGCTCCATAGAAATCCATACTCCATAACCATAAAAGATATTGTCATTACTGTTCACATGAGGTGTTAATAAGATTTTTCTATATTTCTCACTTAAGATTTTGTCATTCAAAAGCCCATTCCAGAATTTTTCTAAGTCGTTAACTGTAGAAAAAGCTCCACCATCGGGTCCACCTTTTACCGGAACAGAGTATATATTCGTTTTCCAGCCATCTTTATCATCTATGTACCCCAGCGCGACTCTATCTGGCAGTTGATCCATTCTGAAAAAACCAGAGTCTGTCATTCCACAAGGTTTGAAAATATGGTTCTCTACATATTCAGTAAAAGCCATTCCTGTAGTCTGTTCAACTATGAGTCCCAAAATAATATAACCCGAGTTACTATATGAGAACTTTGTTCCAGGGATGAACTTCATTTTTTCATTTTGAAATAGTGGTACGAAATCAACAGGTGATTGAACAGAATACATAGGCTTCTCGTTCCATATGCCTTCATAATCATCTGTGACTTCTTCATCAAAATAATCCGGTGCCCCAGATGTGTGAGTTAACAAATGATGAATTGTAATGTCCTCACTAAAGTTAGGGAATTGTATATCTAAACAATCCTTTAAACGTGTTTGAAAATCCAGCACACCTTTTTCTGCAAGCTGACAAATCGCTATAGACGTAAATATTTTACATCCTGATGCCATACCAAACCTTGTGTCCACATTGTTAGGAATACCCTCGCTGCGATTAGCTTGTCCATATCCTTCCTTTAGAAGAGTGTCTTGGTCATCCCGAACTAAGACAGCTCCTGAGAATTCTACCTCAGTATTCGAAACAATACGTCGCAGTTCATCGGTTTTGTTCATCCCCCATTCCCCTCCATTCATTTTTTGTAATATATGCAAAATAATGTTAACGCAAATTTCTCTCTAATATCAACAAAATTTAGAAAATTTTATCAATACCATTAAAAATGGTTATTTGTGCTTATATAGTTATAAAATTGTAGAAATAGTTAAAGAAAAGGTAAAGATTATTCAAAGTAAATTTTATGTTGCAATTTCTTGACATCATTTCTTACAAAATATAGGCTGTATATGTATTTGTTAAAAAATTCAAAATTTTTGTGAGGTCTATATGGATTTAACAAATGAGAATGCAGAGGTTTATATTTTTAAAATAGGTCCCTTATTAACACCGGATGATATGCAAAAACAATTAGAGCAATTGCCATTATCTGAACAAAATAGAATAAATAAATATCATCACCAGGCAGACCGGCAAAGATCCTTGGCTGCTCAGGTTTTTATTCGAAAGAAACTAAAAAGGGCACTAAATTGTAACCTTGTAAATATTAAAAGATCTAGTAATGGCCGACCTTATTTGTGTCCATCCACCCATACATTTTCAGGAGATTTTAACCTTTCTCACTCTGAAGACAAGATCATATGCGGCTTTTCCTCAAATGGTAAGATTGGTGTAGACATCGAATCTATCAAGCCATTAGACCTGTCTATTATTGATTTCTGTTTCACACAAGAAGAGAGGAAGTATTTTAACAGCCTGCAAGATCAAGAACGCCTTTTGTTTTTTTATAAAATCTGGACACTGAAGGAAGCTTATGTGAAGGCTATAGGGACAGGTATTACAGATTCTTTTTCACACTTTGGTTTTGATATGGATATGTGGAGATTAGGTGCAGTGGAATTGAAAGTTCATAGGGAAGATGCTTCGGGATATCATTTTAAAATTATAGAACATTCGAATTACGCAGCTGCAATTTGCAGTGAACAGCCGTATACAAAAATTAGATTTATTGATGATAATCCATTAAATAGCATAGTGGATTTATCCTAACTAAATACAATGCATAATACCCATAAAGCCAATAAATCACAAAATCATATACAAAGTGAGGGATAATGATGAATGCAGATGCTGAACTTCTAAGATCTTTTTGTAATAATGAATACGATACTTTAAAGGAAGTTATTGTTTGTGAACCTAAAAATATAAACATAAATAGTTTAATAAATGAGACTCAAAAGCATTACATTTCTATAGGAGTAGATGTCCAACAGGCTCGTATTCAATTCGATCATTTCACAAAGATACTAAGGTCTAATGGTATAGATACGCTTGAATTACCAACTAAAAGACTATTGAACGAACAAGTCTTCACCAGGGATATTGGCTTTACTATAGGAAATATGCTATTAGTTGGCAAGATGGCAAGTGAAGTAAGAAGAGAAGAGACATCAGTACTACAAAATTTTTTATCGAGCAACGGCATCCCTTATTACAATATATTTAATCAGTCTATTGAAGGCGGGGATGTGATTATTGATAATGAAATTGTATATGTAGGAATCAGTCAGCGAACAGATTGGAGTTCATATCTTGAACTTAAACATTTTTTAAATGAACACACAGTAACCCCCCTCCCCTTCTCACATCAATATTTACATCTGGATTGCGTATTTAATATCTTGTCGAAAAATCTAGCTTTAATCTATTCACCTGCCTTCTCAAGGCAAGAAATAAATCTCCTATCTGAAAAATATGATCTAATTGAAGTTGATCAAGAAGAGCAATTTTCTCTCGGCACCAATATCTTATCTTTAGGTAACCGCAGAATTGTGAGTTTGCCAAATAACAAAAAAGTAAATAACCAACTAAAACTCCACAGGTATGAAGTCATTGAAGTTGAATTTGATGAAATCATTAAATCTGGTGGTTCTTTCCGTTGCTGTACATTACCAATAAGAAGAGAAATGTCGTCCTAACTTCTCTATTTTGGAATACATAAGGGATTTTTATCCTATTAAACTCAGATAAATTTAGAGAGTTACCGAAGAAGATAGTAACACTCTTCCTTTTTTCATTTTTTTATAAATTTCCCACATCCTTTTGATTCTAAAAAATAGCGTCGGCCCTGTGGGCTGACGCTGAAAGCAATATTGTAATGTATTTCCTACAGAACTCCTAAAATACTCCCCATGCAGCCATTAACAATATCACTTCTAAACGGCTTTTTTTTCTTTCCTTTTTTAAGCAATTCCAGGTAATGATCAGCGTCATGTTACTGTAATGTTTTCTTTATAATGTCAATAATAAAATGTGAATGCTTTTTGTAAAAATCCCATGCTAACTTAACTGCTTGGATTTAATAGAAAGGATTCCTGTTTAAACTGGCCTATCAATTAACAGGTTATACCTCTGATGCAGAGGATGTTGTACATGATGTTTTTTAAAGTTATATGATGTCCCAAAGGAGAAGCTGAGTGATCCTAAAGCCTAACTTTGTAAAATGGTCACGAATCGGTGTTATGATATACAAAAATCGGCTCGCATAAAACGGGAGCAATATTTTGAGGAATGGCTGCCTGAACTGCTGTTTCATTCAAGTACTTGCGATAATACTGAACTGCAGATTCAGTGGACTTTTCAACTATCTCTTCTTTTTCTTCCTTAGACATATCATTACACCCCTGCAAAATTAATGCTGCCAAAACCAGTACCAGGATTCTCCTTTAATGCGCAATTGAACCACCATTTGCCAACACAATCTATAAAGTATAATATGAGGAAAGAAATTATAGCAAAAGAAAGAACTCTTGATCATTTCAAACAAAGTCACAAATCCCTTTGAAAAGGTAAAGTTTTATTAAGTAGAACTTCTTAACAGGAGGGAAAAGATGAAAATTTATGTGGATGCAGATGCTTGTCCGGTGAAAGAAGTTATTATTTCTGAAGCAAGGACTTTTGAAATTCCGGTTATCCTTGTTACAAGCTTTTCTCATTTTTCTAATGCAAAACAGCCATCCGGAGTGGAAACTATTTATGTTGATTCTGGAGCAGAAGCTGCAGATTATCGAATTGTGAAGTTAGTGGAAAAAGGAGATATTATCGTCACGCAAGATTATGGTCTTGCTTCACTAGGATTAGCAAAAGGAGTGATCGTACTTCACCATAAAGGATTTAGATATACAAATGAAAATATTGACCAATTATTACAAACACGTTATTTAAGTGCAATGGCTAGAAAAGGCGGACAGCGAACAAAGGGACCAAAGCCTTTTACAGCAGAAGACCGGGAGCAATTTAGGGATCTTTTTAGACAGGTTATTTCTATTAAAAGTTAGGCTAAACTCAGAGATTCAGAAAGGAGATAAATATTTTGAAGTATATAAAATCGCAAATGCAACAACTAATTAAGGAAAATAAAGAATTGCATACACGCTTTAAAGAACTGAAGGTTGAGCATGGTCTTGAAAAAAACAATGCCCTAAAGGCCTTGTACCATTCAGAAGTTACGGATGGTGGAAAGTATCAGGCAGCTTACCAAGCACTTGAGCAGCCCAAGAAGTAATCACTTATATCTTATTTAGACTACTAAAAATTCCTCAAAAAAGAGGAGCTGTCCCTTCTTGAAATAACGTATTAACTTAACGCAACCGGCGTCAGGCCCTTTATACTTTGATAAATATCAACATTACCATATATTAACATATATAGTTTATCTGTCCAATTTGGTAAATGTTATTTCTGCTCAAATTTGATAACTCCCCCCACCAAAGCGCATCTAAAGGAAAATGGGGGATTTGTTCATGCACTTTTGATTCCATGGCTGCCTCAATCTCATTTTGCCTCTAAGCTATTCCTATTCAAATCGTTGTACACCTTTTTCCCACTACATTTCGGTAAAAATCTTCAGCAGAAAACAAAAAACACTTAAAAGTCCTTAGCCCTATGGGATATAGAGCTAAGGCTGCCTAAGGCTTTTTTATTATTTCCACTGTCTGCTTGACATGGGCAGATCACAAGAAAATGCATTACTAAACTGAGAGACAGGCGCTCATTACAGATCCTTTTTCTTAAAAAACAATTGTTTTATTTTCATGAACAATAATCCGGTCTTCTAAATGCCATTTAACCGCTCTGGCAAGAACACTTCGTTCAATAGAACGTCCGCTCTTTTTTAGATCATCTATATGATCCCGGTGGTCGACACGCTTGATATCTTGTTCAATGATTGGTCCTTCGTCAAGATCGTTTGTAACATAATGAGACGTTGCCCCAATTATTTTTACTCCGCGCTGATGGGCTCGATCATATGGCCTCGCACCAACAAATGCAGGAAGGAAAGAGTGATGAATATTAATGATCTTGAATGGATGAGCCTCTACAAAAACCGGCGTCAAAATCTGCATATATCTGGCTAAGATGATTAAGTCAATATCAAATTCTTTTAAAAGCTGCAGCTGTCTTTCTTCCACTTCCTCTCTATTTTCTTTGCTTGCTGGTATGTAAAAGAATGGAATATGCAAGGATTCTGCAATTTGTCTTGCTTCCTCGTGATTACTCACAATAAGAGCGATGTCGGTAAGCAAATCACCACTTTGCCATTCCCATAACAGCTCACGTAAACAATGAAGTTCTTTTGATACGAAAATAGCTGTCTTCTTCAATTCATAAACAAATGCTAATTTCCATTCCATTGAAAATGTTTCTGCGATTTCCTTAAATTGACTCTTCAACTCTTCTTCCTTCGACTGTAAACCAGGACATTCAAACTCGATTCGGATAAAAAAGGTGCCACCCTCTGGATTTGTCGAATATTGACTTGATTCGATAATATTAGCATCATACTGGAACAGAAACTGGGAAACAGCAGCCACAATACCCGGTTGATCAGGACAATTGATAAGCAGCCGCCCCCTGTTTTTTTGACTTTCTCTAAATACTTGAAGTTGATCTTGAATAGATGAAATCATATGAATCTCCTTTTTTAATTTTATTTACTATAATAGACTTATTGTTCTGGATTTAAAAGCATATTTTTTATAAAGTTATTTATTTGGGTTTATGGAATAGTTTAACATTGAGGAATGCTGAAACTTGGTGCCAGCCCTTTCAATGGAATGGACAGACAGGCACTTCTTCGAGTGAAATGTATACGAGAAAGAGCTGCTCGAATAAGCGGCATCGTTTTTATTTTACTTACATATGTTTTTTACTATTGGCCGTTGTCACTGGCTATGTAAGAAATTTTTGTAAATAAACAATTTAAAAAGTTGCCTGTCCCCAAGTATAGTAATGCCTATATAATTAGGGGACAGGCACACACCTTTATCATGATGTAAGATGTGTATGAAAAGAGCCTGCACTCAACTCGTCTCAGTGATTTATAAATTCTAAAAAATTCGTACACATTCTTATACCTGCTGGGCTTATTAGTTATTCTCTAATGCTGGAACTTATAGGTGATTTTTTTGGAAATGCATCTTAAGACAGCAAGCTCTTAGTCAAGAAATTTCCATCATACAGACGCATGTCAAAAACGGTTCCCTTAATTTTTCACCGAAAGCAAAAAAGTTCTATCAAGCAACGTGCCCCAGATATAATATATATAAAATCCCAAGTTTAAAATGAAATACATCTGTTTTTCAAAAAGTTTCCTTTGATTTTCTGCTATATAATTTGTTAAAATGCGGTACTTTAACTCCAAAGCTGTTTATAGTTAGTTAAAAAATAAACTCTTCCTAAGCCAACACTCATGTTAAGTAAAAAGAAGTTTGTGTAATAATTCTTGAACACCTCTCCTCTTTGTCACAAAAACTCTCCTTTACTCGTTTTATTTTTGGAGCCTTTGCTTTGTATCAGCATTTGGCCGAATAAGATTGGAAGTGAAATGATGCAGGAAATGTACATGCAATATAAAGGATTGCTGTTTAAACTGGCCTATCAATTGACAGGTTCTGCCTCTGATGCAGAGGATGTTGTACATGATGTTTTTTTGAAAATATATGATGTGCCAAAGGAGAAGCTGACGGATCCTAAAGCCTATCTTTGTAAAATGGTCACAAATCGGTGTTATGATATACAAAAATCGGCCCGCAAAAAGCGGGAGCAATATTATGGGGAATGGCTGCCGGAACCGCTGTTTCATTCGAATACTGGTGATGATTCCATCGAATCGGTTGAACGTGGTGATTTATTGTCTTATGCCATGATCGTACTGCTTGAACGGCTTACGCCAGCGGAGCGTGTTGTTTTTGTCCTGTGTGAAGCACTGGGCTTTGATTATAGGGAAATTGCAGAGCTCATCGAAAAAAGCGAGGCGAATTGCCGTAAACTATTCAGTCGTGCCCGTGCAAAAATGGGGATTTCCTCTGAAGAGCTTGATCATACGGAAACAGCCCCTAATGAACTGGTTACGGACTTTCTGGCAGCACTCAAACAAGGGAACATGAAGCGAATGGTATCCATGCTTGATCCTAATGTAATATTGGTCTCTGATGGCGGAGGAAAAGCAAAAGCTGCTATATTTCCTATTAAAACAAGTGATCATGTTGCCCGCTTTCTCATGGGAACTGTACACAAAGCATCAAGAGATGAAAGAGCAATGCCAATTGAAATCAGCATAATCAATGAACAGCCTGCTTTTATTCAGCGTTCTGATGATGGGATTCAGACGGTGGGCATCATTCATACTGAGGGAAATAGGATTCGGAATATATACATTGTCCGAAACCCGGACAAATTGAAGCCTACAGAG
Organism: Cytobacillus sp. FSL R5-0377; assembly: GCF_038004385.1. Taxonomy (NCBI): domain Bacteria; kingdom Bacillati; phylum Bacillota; class Bacilli; order Caryophanales; family Bacillaceae; genus Cytobacillus; species Cytobacillus sp. FSL R5-0377. Next base: position 4,553,450 of record NZ_JBBORA010000001.1, on the reverse strand, counting down.
GTTTAATTCTTGAGACCGATAAGATGATTTCTTCCATCTTACCGGTCTTTCGTATTATAAGGTTAGCCAGAATGCTAAATATTTCTGGTTGACCTTTTTTTATTGGGTCTTATTATATCAGTAGCCAGGGTAGAACGTAACTGCTCGTGGGGCTTAGACCCCGTCAGCTAAACGGTTCGCCCCCTACTTGTAGAAACATGATTGAGGCTGGTTGGGACTTTGATCTCGTATAACAAGCGAAGCTGTGACACTGCAAGGAGAAATTAGGGGTACTGGTAAATTACATGTTTAGGAGGAGGATTTAGAATGAATCCAGTCGTTGGTCTGGATATTTCAAAAGGGGAAAGTCAAGTTCAAGCATTTTTAGATAAAGGCAAACCATTCAGAAAGAGTTTTAAAGTATCTCATACAGTTGAAGGGCTAAGTTATCTTGTATCGTTTCTGGAGGATGTGAAAAAAGAGTCTGGTAAGAAGCCTTCAATCATTCTAGAAGCTACTGGGCACTATCAAACTCCTGTTGTTCATTATTTGGAAGAACGAGGTTATTTATTGATTATTATCAACCCGTTGATTTCATACAAGGCAAGAGGCTCAAGTTTAAGAAAAGTAAAGACAGATGCTGTAGATGCCTATCTTCTTTGTGAGTTATTCTACAAAGAGGAGTTAGAGCCTTATAAAAAGAGAGGTGTTCAATTATTAAACCTTCGAAATCTTACAAGACAGCATGAAAATATTACTGGAGTAACAATTCAAACGAAGCTTCAATTTCAAGCTGTTCTTGAACAAGTGTTTCCAGAATATAAGGGGGTTTTTGGAGATTTATATTCGGTGGTATCACTCTTAACGCTTTCAGAGTTCCCCTCTTCCGAGGATATTATTAAAGCAAGTGAAGAAACAATTACAGATAAGATACATGAATTATGTAAAAGTCGATCAATTAGGTGGGCAAAAGAAAGTGCGATTAAACTTAAGGCTGCGGCAGCTCGTAACCCTTTTGAAAAGACAGTCTACCAGAGTCATATTTTAAGCCTTGGTATGTATATTAATATGATTCTTCAATACAAAGAGCACCTATCAAAGTTGGAGTCGGAGATAGATGCCCTCGCTAAAGAAATTGAAGAATATAATATTATCAAATCTATCCCTGGTATCGGGGAAAAAATCGCTGCAACGATTATTTCAGAAATTGGAGAGATAGATCGATTTACTAATCCTAAAAAGCTGGTAGCTTTCGCTGGAGTTGATCCAAGTGTATTCGAATCTGGTAAGTTTACAGCCACAAAGAATCGAATTACAAAACGAGGGTCAAGTAGGCTTCGTCACGCCTTATATATGGCTGTTCGTTGTGCGATTCGTGATTGCCGTAAAAAGAAAACAACGGATGAAATCATCCCTCGCAACAAGAAAATGCGAGAGTTTTACGACAAGAAACGTGGCGAAGGAAAACCCTTTAAAGTAACTGTAATTGCATGCGTAAATAAACTCTTACATTGGATATTTGCCCTTTTAAAGAACAGAACCACTTTCCAAGATTTAGCTTAGAACCAAAAATAAACTAAATAACACAAAACCTTCCAAAACCAGAATAACGGAAGGTTATTTGGCATGCACATTTTTAGTATAGCATGAGATATTTTAAGTTTTTATTGAAAAATATTGACAAACTATTAGCTGGTTTTTTGTATGTTTAAGGTGAATGAGCTTTTCGTTGTTCTGCCACTCACAGTCCTGCTTTAGTTAATCCAAAAGCAGCGTCAGCAGAACCCGGCACATTTTTGAAAGCTATGCTGATACGGTTCCAGGCATTGATTGCCATTATGGAAAAGGTAAGATCAGATAATTCTTTTTCAGAAAGATGTTCACGAACACTGTCATAAACTTCATCAGGAACACCGTGTTCAGGCAGCTTAGTCAAAATCTCAGTCCATTCCAGCGCTGCTCGTTCGCGAGGGCTAAATAAAGTGGATTCGCGCCAAATCGGTATATGATAAAGACGAAGCTCACCCTCGCCATGAATCTTTGCCTGCTTGATATGCATATCCACACAAAAGGCACATCCATTCATTTGTGAAGCTCTAATGTGAACGAGGTGTAGAATTTTCTCCTCAATGGAACTTTCCTTCTCAGCATTAGTCAGTGCCATCATCTTATTGAGGAATTCTGGTGAATGTTGCATGTAATTAATTCGTTGTGTCATTTTGGTTACCCCTTTTCTTTTATGAATTAGCAATGATTCTTGATCTAACGTTGAAATGTTTACTGTTTTTTAGCACTATCTTGGTTGAATCACCCTCCCTTGGCTGTGTTCATAAATAAAACGATGCAGGGGTTCTTTTTGTGACGCTTATAATTAAATTAGTTTATATCTTAAGTAAACGATTGGTTAAAGAGAGTTGGTGTAAGTATAGGGGCACCATAAAATAAGGGAAAAAAATAAGATTGAGGAACTATCAAGATGTTAATCCATCTGGTTACCCGATTTTAAATACCGGGTAACCGATAAAGAAATAACAAATTCGAGGATATTCTATTAATATGCTTTCTTGTTTATTCTCCAATTTTTACTTGTTCATTCGGTGATCTACTAAGGTCGGAACATTTCCCTGCTTTTAAGATGAAGCTGTTTGATTCATCCGGAAATCTTTCTTTTAACTCACTTCCAATTTTCATCACATTATCAAGCTGAATGCCTGTTCTGATTCCCATTTCCTCAAATCCGTGAACCAGATCTTCAGTAGCAATATTTCCGCTTGCATTTGGTGCATAGGGACACCCACCAAGACCTGCAGCAGAACTATCAAAATCCTTGATCCCTGTTTCCAGTCCGGCAACTGCATTAGCAAATGCCATACCTCTAGTATTATGCAGGTGCAGCGAAAAATGAAAATCTGGGAACTGAGACTTTAGTGTTGAAACAACGGTTTTTATTTTCACCGGATTTGCCATCCCGGTTGTATCCGCTAATGAGATATCCTTAATACCCAGTTCTTCGTATCGCCTGCAAATTTCAAGATGCCTCTCAATTGGGACATTTCCTTCATAAGGACATCCGAATGCAACAGAGATGGATCCGCCAATTTGAACAAGTGAGTCTTCAGCAGATTTGACGAGACTTTCAAACGCCTTCATTGCTTCAAAGGTTGTGGTATTGGCATTGCTTAAACTATGAGAGTCTGTAGCAGACAGCATTAACTTCACTTTGTCAACATTGGCCGCTATGGCTCTTTCCATCCCTTTTACGTTTGGTACGAGAGCTCTTAATTTAACTCCTTGGACTCGTTTAATTTTAGTTAAAACGGCACTCGCATCGCTTAATTGCGGAATTGCCTTCGGGTGTACAAATGAAGTTACCTCGATTTGCCTAAAGCCGCAATCAATTAATCTATTTATATATTCAACTTTTTCTTCTGTCGGAATGACTTCTGACAAACTTTGAAACCCATCTCTAGGACATACTTCTGTAATGGTCACTTCATTTGGATATGACATTGTATAACCATTTCTCCTTTTTCTCTTTTATTAAATAACCTTCTTTTCTTTAAGTTCTCGAACTCTGTTTTCATCCAATTCTAAAATGCCCTTGAGAATTTCCTCTGTATGTTCCCCTAAATCAGGTGCAATCCGATAGACTGATCCAGGAGTCTCAGAAAACTTAGGAACAATACCTGGCATTTTGATTTTCCCTAAACGAGGATGGGCAACTTCGATAATATTTTCGCGTTCCTTTATATGCTCATCATTAAAAATATCCTCAATAGATTGGATTGGGCTTACTGGAACTCCATGCTCATCGAGCAGTACCTGCAGTTCTTTTCGGGTCATGGTCTTTACCCAATCGGCAACAATTCCATTCGTTTCTTCAAATCGTTTAAGGCGCTCTGAATTTGTAAAATATCTCTCATCTTCGAGCATATCCTCCCGTCCCATTGCTTTAGCGAGACGATTAAATGTACGGTCCGAACTTGTTACGAGCACGACCCAGTGGCCATCCTTAGTTTGAAAGGTTCCGGCAGGACTTGAATGTCCGCTTAATCCAGGTGATCTTTCTTTTATAACTCCATTTTGATCATAATCAGCGACAAGGAATTCCATCATTCTAAACATCGCTTCATAAAGTCCTATATCTGCATATTGCCCCGTACCGCTTTCTTGACTGTCACGGTAATACAACGCTGTAGTTGTAGCAAAAGCTACGTAAATGCCTGTAATATAGTCTAATAATGAAAATGAGGGACTGATTGGAGGGCGATCAGGATACCCATGAAGATACGTAAATCCGCTATAAGCGGTTGCTGGTGTGCCAAACCCTGCTTTACTTGAGTTTGGACCAGTCTGTCCAAATCCTGTTACTCGAATCATGACTAATTCAGGATTTACTTTTTTAAGCTGCTCATATCCTAAATTCCATTTTTCAAGGGTTTTTGGCCTGAAGTTTTCAATAATAACATCTGATTTCATTGCCAATTCTTTTAAGATTTGCTGACCCTCTTCTGTATGCAAATCTAAAGTAATGGATTTTTTATTTCTTGCAAGACCAGGCCAGCGAAGTGGTTCATCCCCATGGAATGGGCCCATTTGGCGAAGAGAATCTCCCTTGCCGGGCATTTCCACTTTTATTACTTCTGCACCAAAATCCCCTAGCAAAGTTGCCCCAAAAGGAGCTGCAATCATAGTTGAGAGATCTAATATTCTGATGCCCGCTAACGGACCATTTGAGTTTATACTCATAGAAAAACTCCTTTAAGAATGTAATTTATAGGGAGACTAATGGAGTTTGTTGACTCTATTAGTCTCACCATCCCGTTTAAACAACTAATTCCTGATCCATTTCTGCCCTTTTTTTGCTTTTTATAAGCCTAAATTGATTGGCCGCAACCAGTGCAAATAATGAGATCCCGATAATATCTGTTAATAAACCACTTTTAATTAGGCATAATGCTGAAACTGCCATAATGACTTGCTCTAGAATCGTCATTCGGAGCAGCAAATATTTTTCCATTACAGATCCCACACATAAAACTCCAATCAAGGCTGTTATTAATGAAGGCAAGAGCTCCAATAGGGTTGAATCTGGTGACCATAACAAGCTGGGAGAATAAATAAACATGTAAGGAATAATAAACCCGACGATCGCAAGCTTTAATGCTGAGAATCCTGTCTTATTCGGGTCACTGCCTGCTATTCCTGCAGCAGCAAACGCTCCTATTGCGACAGGCGGCGTGACTGTAGAAAGAATTCCATAATAGAAGACAAACATATGGGCATAAATTGGCTCAATTCCCAAAGAAACTATGGCCGGAGCCGCAATGGCACTAGTCAAAATATAATTAGCTGTTGTAGGAAGCTCCATCCCAATTAATATGGCAAGGATCATCGTAAGGATTAAAGTGGTAACTAAATATCCGCCGCTCATTTTTAAGACGGCTGCTCCCATTGCCAAAATAGCACCGGAAAGGGATGATACACCGATAACAATCCCTATAACTGCACAAGCTGCGGCTACCGGAATCGCATTCAACGCACCCGATTGTAAAGCTTCTATTAATTTCTTTAGATTAATTCGGGTGCTTTTCCTGAATGAACTAAACACTATGGCCAACACAATTCCCCATACCCCGGCATACAAAGCGTCATATCCTTCAATTAAGAGATACACCAGCCCAACGATCGGGAAAAATAAATGCCCCTGCTCTTTCATGACATCCTTTAATCTTGGAAGCTCACTTTTTTCCAGCCCTTTTAAGCCAATCTTAGAAGATCTTAAATGAAGAATGACTAAGATACCTGAAAAATAAAGGATCGCTGGGATTAGCGCGTACCCAAGAATATGAACAAACGGTATTCCCAGGCTATCAGCCATTATAAAAGCGGCCGCGCCCATAACTGGCGGCATGATTTGTCCGCCTGCTGATGCTGCTGCTTCCACTCCGCCTGCAAAATGAGGTTTAAACCCGATCTTTTTCATCAAAGGAATCGTAAAAGTACCAGTGGTCACGACATTTGCAGAGGTGCTGCCGCTAATTGTTCCCATAAACGCACTTGAGATGACAGATACCTTAGCAGGGCCCCCTTTTGTGTGTCCTGCAATCGCCATGGAAACATCATTGAATAACTTTGACATTCCTGTTACTGATAGAAACGCGCCGAATAAGATAAAAAGGAAAATATACGTGGCAGAAACACCTAAAATCTGCCCATAAATGCCTTCACTTGTTAAGTAGAGATGCTGAACAATACGATCCAGTGAAAACCCGCTATGCCTTAGGGGCCCAGGAATCATAGGTCCCATAAAGATGTAGGCGATAAATATAAACGCAATAATAGGCAGTGCCTTCCCAATTGCCCTTCTGGCAGCTTCAATGACCATAAGGATATTGACTATCCCTATATAAGTATCAAGGGGGTTATGAAGCCCTCCTGTACTAATGTATTGAGGGTATCTCCAAACGAGATAAAGAGTACTGCCTGTGGCCAATAAGAGTAAAACCATATCAAAGAAAGTGATTCTGTGTTTAGGAGAGTTCTTGGTTGCAGGGAATAAAAGGAAGACTAAGGTTAGAATAAAGCTTAAGTGAATACTGCGCTGGATTAATGGAGCGAACGTGCCAAATGCTGCTGTATAAAGCTGAAAAAGAGATAACAATATGGTCAATATAGTGATGGAGACTTTCCACTTTCCAGTGAATTTCCTTCTCTTGCCAGTTAACGTTTGAACTGTCTTTTCCGTATTTCCTTTTTGCATTTACTGCACCTCCGATCACTTAATCGCGCCAACTTCCTTCAAATACTTCTCAGCTCCTGGATGCAGATCCACTACCATTCCGTTTGCAGCCGTTTCTGTATTCATCTGCTTAAAATATTGGTGGGCACTAATTAAGTCTTCTTTATTTTCATATAATTGTTTCATTACACTATAAACGACCTCTTCATCTACTCCATCATGTGCGACAAGAACAGATGCACCTGCAACGGTTGGAATCTCTTCCTCTTGATTTTCATACGTACCTGCAGGAATTGCAGCTGGTCCAAAGTCAGGGTATGCTTCAACCATCTTGTCAATAGCTTCCTGGCTCATAGGCAATAATTTAACATCACCTGTACGAAGCAGTTCCGATACTTGAGCACTTCCTACCCCAGTTCCATAAATGTGAACGTCAACCTGGCCAGTTTGTAAACCATCAGTAGCCTCCTGTCTAGTGCCATGGACGGCTTTATAATCATCTGGCGTAATACCATATTGTTCTAACAGCTGATTCGTATTAATCTCAATGCCGCTTGCAGCAGGTCCTACCGCTACCTTTTTACCTTTAATATCTTCAATGCTATCAATGCCGGCATCCTTTCTCACTAAAATATGAAACTCATTAAAATAGATGGAGGTAAGGCCTCTCATATTTTCTATTTTCCGCCCCTCAAAAGCTCCCGTACCTGTAGTGGCTTCTCTTAAAGTCCCAGACTGGACTAAGGCTAATTCTACTTCTTTCGTTCCTAGGAAATTTGCATTTTCAGCGGAACCACCTGTTGCTTGTGCGCTTCCAACAAACCCATCAACATGATCAGAAATAATGGTTGAAATAGCACTTCCTAGAGGAAAGAAATTTCCTCCCATACTAGCAGTGCCAATTCTTAAAAACTTTTCTCCAGATCCATTCGCTTCAGAAGAAGATGAACAGGCAGATAGGAAAAGTGACATGACTACTACAAGGACAAGACCAATAAGTGAGCTTTTTTTCATTAATTATGTACCTCCTAATGTTAATTATTTATTAATAATCCATCCAAAGGACGGTAATTGATTCCATCTCCATCTGATGATTTCGAATATTCAAAATTCCCAAGGAAGACTTCCCTCTCATTTGGATAATCTCTTCTCCAATGAGATCCTCTGCTTTCCTTTCTCTCGAGTGCCCCTTTGATGGTCAGCTTACCCACTGTAACCATATTGGATAATTCCTGATAGGAAACAACTTCCTTGAAGTTTCGAACAGCGATATTATCCAGGCTGGATTCTACTTTACAAAGCGATTTAAGTCCTGATCGAAGTGCCGATTCTTCCCTAACTACCGACGCACATCTCCACATGATGGTTCTCACTAATTCTTTCATTTCAGATAGGGGCACGTCGCCATTAGGATGAAGCTTTAATTCTTCCAATTTGCTGGTCAGATCCTGCGGGTTTATTTTTTCATGCTGGGTAACTGCTGCATATTCAGCTGCCGATTTACCTGCAATTCTCCCAAAAACAACAGTGTCAGCTATAGAGCTTCCGGAAAGTCTATTAGCACCATGTGTGCCTGTTGCAGCCTCTCCAGCTGCATAGAGGCCTGGTATGCTGCTCTCGCAATTAGTATTAATTTTTACCCCGCCTAAAAAGTAATGAGTGGTCGGTGAAACGATCACCATATCTTTCTTAGGGTTTACACCTTTTTTCTTAAGCTGGTTACAGAAATGAGTATACTTTGAATCCAGTACTTCTTCCGGAATGCCAGTGCAATCAAAATACACTCCCCCTTCGATTCCATAGCCCCTCTCTACTTCCTGAAATATAGCCTGGGCCATTTTATCCCTCGTCGCCGCCTTATCACCGCCTTCTACATACTTGTGAATAAATAATTCCTTATCCTTATTTCTTAATACTGCACCATCACCAAAAAGCGGGTTGGATGCAGGCATCTTCATAGGCTTAATCATCTGGGTAGGGTAAAATTGGACAAATTCCATATCCTTTAAGACAGCACCGGCTTCATAGGCAAGGGCATAGGAATCGCCGGTAATCCCAACCGTATTATTATTATGAGCGAACATGCCTCCTGCTCCTCCATTTGCTAAGATAATAGCTTTACAGGAGATCTCTATGAATTCGCTTTCATTTACATCAATGGCAATTGCTCCAGCAATCCTGCCATTTGCTGTAAGTAAATGAGTTACAGCTGTTTGTTCCAAAACTCTTATGCGCCTCTTGTTCACACTTTCGGATAAAGGTTTCATAAACGATAAGCCTCTAGCTAAATAGGAGTATCCATCCCATATTGTTGGGACAGAACGGGGATGAGAATGTCCTGGCGGCTGTCTTTTTACATACTGGCTATTTGTTTTAAAAAATTCCATGCCGCAGCTCTCCAGCCATTTTATCGTTCCCCCAGATAGAGAGGCCAATGTTCTCGTTAATTCCTTTTGATTTATGCCTTTTCCAGAGCGAATTAAATCATTAAAATAAGTTTCTTCAGAATCAGGGTTGCCCTCTTCTGGGACAACAACGGAAAAAGCGGATCCCGAAACGATTGTATTTCCGCTTCTTCCAGCCTTTTGTTTGCAAATAATCGTAATATCTGAACAGTGATTCGCAGCTTCAAGTGCAGCAATCAGCCCTGTAGAGCCTCCGCCTATAATGAGAACATCTGTAACTAGCTTCTTTCGTTCCATTCTCTCCCCCCTATGAATGTGGATATTAAAGCAGCTTATTCTTTAATTTGCCTTTCATAAATCCCATTTCTCTTGAAATCTTTTCACTTGCATCCAGAATGTCATGAATAAACTGTTCAACCTTTATTTCTGTAAATCTTACTAGAGGACCAGAGATCGTAATGCCTGCAATAACTTCTCCCGTGTAGTCCCTAATGGGTGCAGATATAGAGGCAGTTCCTTCCAGCCGCTCACTGAAGCTTGCGGCATAACCTTTTTCTCTAATATCAAAAAGCTCCAGTTTTAGATTATTTAAAGCAGATTCTTCCATTAATTCTTTTTGCTCTTTTAGTACATGTGTGATTATTTCGGGATCTGAAAAAGCCAATAATAGTTTACCTGATGCCCCTGCATGTAATGGAAGCAGTTTTCCTACTTCAGATACTTTTCTTAGTGCTTGATTTCCATCAATCCGGTCAACACAGACCCGGTTCGTTCCATGAACAATATTAATATTGACCGTTTCCTGTGTTTTTTCAGAAAGTCCCTTCATTATTGGCTTGGCAACATCAACCAGCTCCAAAGAACTTTGTACCACATTGCCAAGTGATAATATGCGAATCCCAAGCCTGTATTCATGCGTATACGGGTTTTTTTCCACCATCCCTTTTGCCTCTAAGGAAGCCAATAATCTGAAAACAGTTGATTTGGTTAAGCCCGTTTTTTGGCTTAACTCAGGAACGGTTAAAGCGGGATTCTCCATTGTAAAGCTGGTAAGGATATCAATGGCTCTTTCTACAGAACGGACTGTTTCACTCATTTTCTATTTCTCCTCTATTGTTCAAAATGGAAAGGTGTATAGGATTTCAATCCATTGTACGAAATTGATTATAAATATTTTATATATTCAAACCGCTATACGGATTACAAATCCAAATTTATTTGATTTCATCGTAAAGGAGTTCAAGAAGACTGTCAATAAAAAATTCTGAAAAATCTAATAGATATCTGCACAAACCTTGATATATCAATATTTGTAGAATGTATATTTTTCTAAATAATTTAAATAATCAAATATTATGTGTTGACTAACCGTTTTTCTATCCCGTAGAATGAACTTGCATTCCATTATACGGTTTGATTTGTTTTTATATTACAAAGGAGGGTTTATAATGGGTCAAACACTAATCGAGAAAATTGTTTCAGCACATGCTGATCAGCCCGTTTTCCAAAATGATATTGCGATCGTTGATGTCGATGCTGTAATGGCCTCAGACACCACAGCTCCCTTAACCATTAAGGGTTTTCGCGAAATGGGAGGATCGAAAGTCTGGGATTCCTCAAAAGTGGTTTTCGTCATTGATCATGCAGCACCGGCTCCAAATGAGCGGATTGCCAATCTACATAGTTTTATGCGTGATTTTGCCAAAGAACAAGGAATTACCCTATATGATGCCGGCAGCGGGATCTGTCACCAGCTAATGGTAGAGAACGGCCACGTAAAGCCCGGACAATTGGTGCTTGGAGCAGATTCTCACACATGCACCTATGGAGCTCTAGGGGCTTTTGCTACAGGAGTTGGCTCTACAGATCTTGCGGCAGTTTTACTGACGGGAAAGACATGGATTAAAGTACCTGAGACGATTAAAATTGAATTATCAGGGAAACTGCAGCCTGGAGTATCCGCTAAAGATTTAATTCTATTTTTGGTAGGACAGCTAGGAATTGACGGGGCCACTTATAAAGCCATTGAATTTACAGGGGAAGCTTTAACGAATCTAAGCCTGGACAGCCGTCTTACGGTTGCTAATATGGCAATCGAAATGGGAGCAAAGGCTGGGTTTGTTGATACCGAAGGATTGAACCTTCCATATGAATACAACGATATTAAGCCGGACAATGACGCCATTTATGAAAAAATCTATTCTTTTAATCTTTCAGAACTTGAACCTCAGATTTCCATTCCACACTCACCAGATAATGTAAAATCCATCTCAGAAGTTGAAGGAATTGCCATACAGCAAGCGTTTCTCGGAAGCTGCACAAATGGCCGGTTAGAAGATTTACATGCAGCGGCAAATATTCTAAACGGAAAAACCATTCATCCAGAAGTCCGTTTTATGATAGCTGCCGCTTCAAAAGAAGTTTACTTGAAAGCGCTTCAAGACGGGACTGCAGAAATACTGACACGATCTGGAGCAACCTTCCTTCCATCGGGATGCGGCCCTTGTGTAGGCACTCATCTTGGAGTGCCAGGAAATGAAGAAGGAATTATTTCCTCCACGAATCGAAATTTCAGGGGCAGAATGGGAAATCGACATTCCAATGTGTACCTTAGTTCGCCAGCCACTGTGGCTGCATCTGCTCTTTATGGAAAAATAACCAACCCTCTATCCCTCATAAAGGAGGCAATCCAATGATCCTGAATGGAATAGCCCATGTGTATGGAAATGACATTGATACAGACAGAATTATCGCCGGCAAATATACAAAGACACTAAATATGCAGGAACTGGCCGATCATGTATTTGAAGATTTGGATCCTGATTTCCGAACTAAGTTTCAATCCGGTGATATGTTGGTTGCAGGAACAAACTTTGGATGCGGATCTTCCCGGGAGCAAGCTCCATTGGCTTTAAAAAAAGCAGGTGTTTCAGTTGTGATTGCCAGATCATTTGCACGAATATTTTATCGCAATGCTATTAATATTGGTCTGCCAATCGTTGAAATCAAAGATCATACGATTAATGATAAGGATCATCTGCACGTTGATTTAAGAACAGGAGAAGTTCACAACCGTACAAAGTCAATAATCTATAAGGGGGCGGATATGCCTACTGTCATGATAGATATCATTAGGGATGGGGGATTAGTAGAGTACTTAAAGAAAAGAGGAACCTATCAGTTATCCTAATAGGTTTTTAAAAAGTGGTGGAGTAAAATGAAAATTGTTTTAATCGTTTGTATATCTGGAATCTATATGTCCATGATTATGGGAACTCGGCCAACGGTTTCTCTTTTTGCGCATGATATGGGTGCAGGCATAAATACCATTGGGCTCATCACCAGTTTATTTTCGTTGTTCCCTCTTCTATTCGCAATACTCCTAGGAAGACTAATAGACCAGTTAAATTCCAAAAAAACACTGCTTGCTGGAGGTTACCTTGGCATTATAGGCATACTCTTGCCAGGGTTATTTCCTAATTTTTTTGGGCTGATCGTATCACAGCTCATCGCTGGCTCCGCTCAAACAATCTTCATTTTAGCTGCCCAGGATTATGTAGGAAGAATATCTACCAAAAGAAACAGAAATCAATATGTTTCTTGGTTCAGCTTTGGTGTTGCTATTGGAACCTTAATAGGCCCCTTATTGAGCGGTATCCTGTCAGACTACTTTAGATTCTCCATTACCTTTTATGCCATGGCATTTATTGGATTTATGGGCTGCATTCTAGTCCATTTCGTTCCAAATCAAGAACCCGCCACGTTAAAAAAAGGAGAAAAAGCACCTGAGAACGGGCGCCAGTCTTTTGTGGATTTGCTGAATATTCCCGGTCTAAGACTGGCGTTGCTTTTTAGCACCTTAATCTTATTTTCAAAGGATCTATATTTAACCTTCTTTCCCATTCTTGGTGTGCAGTTTGGCTACAGCCATTTAACGATCGGCTTTCTTCTTTCGATAAACGGAATTGCGAGTGTAATCATTCGTTTTTATCTAAATCCATTAACTAACCGATATGGAACAGTTTCTGTATTTATAGGTTCTATGTTTGTTACTTGCGTTTCCTATGTTGCTTTGCCCTTTTTCCCTCAAATCATCATTGCAGGAATAATAGCATTCATACTGGGAATTGGACTAGGTATTGGCCAGCCGCTTTCCATTTCACTCACCATTCAAAACGCTCTAAATGGACGTGTGGCAGAAGCATTGGGGATTCGCTTGACTGTCAATCGATTAACCCAAGTTTTTACCCCTATCTTTTTAGGTGCCTTAGCAAATATCATTGGCTTAATAAATATTTTTATTGTCAGCTCAGCAGTCATCGCTTTAGGAACTGGCATAGCTCATAACAAAAGAAATAAAGCAACAGTCACAGGCACAAAGCAAAAGCCAATGTAAAATAAAAAAAAGGAAAAATCCATTTATGAGGACTTTTCCTTTTTTTATGGAATTATTGCAGTTTCTAAAGTTTATTGAGCTTTTAAATTATCAGAAGTAATAAGTTCTGGCTGGTTATTAATCTCTGTAAAGTGATCGGGTGCAACTCTTGCTTTAACTTTCATAGCTATCATATATACAATCCCGGCAGCAACAATTGATTGAACGGCAGGCAATCCAAATGAATATACGTATTGCGTGTAGTATCCAACCAAAGTTCCTACTGCTAATGCGATGGTTGCCATCCAGTTCCATCCGTTATTGTCGACCCACTGCTGTTTTCTGATAAAAAAGAAGTCAGCCATCATGATACCAGCTATGGCTGGATAGATTAAAGCAGTCATATATAAGAAGTCCATAAAATAATCAAGGATTCCCGCCAAGGCAATGCCTATGGAAACTATCGTACCAGCTAATGTAAGAAGTGCTCTTCCTTTATTAGAATTGACATTCAGCATGTTAGCTAAAGCCAATCCCATACTATAATTATTTACTAATTGACTCGTCCAGGTTGCTAACCATAAAATGAGAAAGCCCCAGATGGGAAAACCTAAATTCATCATAACATTGACAATATCAGCATCGCCCACTCCTATGGACATAATGGCTCCAACATAGAATAGCGGGAAACCTACTGCAATGATGCCTAATGGAATGAGTACGTTGTCTTTTACTTTCGGTTTTGCATAGCGGGTATAATCGGAGGCAATAACCCATTGAGAAACATTAATACCGATGACTAAACTAACGGCAGCAAGAAAAGTCATTTGCGGTTCAGGGTTCCAGGAAGAGATCTTTTCCCAGCCGATATTTTTTAAAGCATAGAAGATACCGCCCGCAATTAATAGAAGGCCAGCAGGGACAGCTAAGTAATCAGTCCATTTCATAGATGAATAGCCAATAATGGACGGAAGTGCAAATAGCAGACCAGCTACGATTGTAACAAGCGCCCAAAGGAACCACTGCGTCTTATAGTCAATTCCAAACATTGCTGAAATGGCATTTCCGGCAACTGCTGTCTGCAAAGCCCACCAGCCCATTGAAACGATAAAGATAGTCAATCCAACGATAAACCGTGCCTGTGTTGAACCAAAGCTAGTTCTGGCAATTACGGAAGAAGACCGGCCAGTTTTTGCCCCTATATAGCCTGCGAGCGCATTACCGATCCATTGGAAGACAAAAAGAGCTGCTGCCAGGATCCAGAATAGTTTTCCGAGTCCAAAACTGGCTGTTAACGTGGCACCTACCATTAACACCGGAATGGTAAATTCCAATCCCCCAAATATAACTGCAGGTGATATCCAATGCTGCCTCTCACTCATTGGCACAGATGCAAGAGCTTCATCTTTTCCACTGCTTTTCCTTAGAGATACATCTTCCATTTTTATTCAACTCCTATTAATTTATATCGGAATATTCTGTAAAATTTCTTTATAATAAAGACCTTGCAAATAGCAAGGTCTCTATGGTGAATAATGCTAGCCAACCAGCACCCAGACAATTTCACAATCTTCTTCACTGTCATTATAGGCAATATGCTCCTGCCCAGCGGGAATATAAGTTGCCTCCCCACTTGTTACCCGATAAGTTTTTCCATTGGTTTCTGTTACAATGGAACCTTTTACGATAATGGAATACTCATTCTCTGTATGGTTAGAAACACCAGTCAGAGGAACTCGACTTCCTGGTGGTATAACAATTGTACCCACTTTCAAGTCACCAGCCAGCGCTTTTTGTGAGAATACCGTTTTAAGTGGAACAGCCGCATTTGGATCGGCCTTAATACCTTCTATATTTAATACCTCCACTTTATTTCCCCCTCCGCTGACGATCTTCTGTTATACCTTCAACTTCATATGTTTTCTCATTTACTATGATCCCATAGCTTTCATTTGCCTGCGCAGCAGTGATATAGCCATTTTTCACATCTAAGGCTACTTTATCTGCAGGGCGTTTATATGGGTCTCCATAGCCGCCGCCTGTAGCGGTTACCAATTTAACGACATCACCTTTATTCAGCGGATACCTAGGATAAATTCCAAAAGGACCATCGACTTCTCCATTGGCTTTTTCAATATACACCTCATTTGAGGAACCATCCTGGCCATCCTTCATTCCCCATGGAACAAACTTATTGCGTCCAAATGTTACAGACACCATTTGGTTGTCACTTAATGCTTTATAAGAACGAATGACACCAGAACCGCCTATATATTCCCCTGCTCCGGCACCATCTGTATGAAGGCTGTACTCGTCAACCATTACTCCATACCTGGTTTCCGCCACTTCCACCGGGACATTATAGGTCTCTCCATCACCAATACAGAATTGTCCCCTGGCACCATCCTGACCTTCAGAAGCACCCCAGCCTCCAACTGATGGTTCAACAATTAAGAAAGGTTCATTTGTATCCTGATGCTGCCCTGATAAGACAACTGAACAAACAGATAATAAATGTCCCGCATTAAGCCTATGAGGAACAACCGGAGCAAGGGCTTTCCATATCAAATCTGCTCCCGCAAGCATACTCTCCCAATAGATTGACACAGGGGCAGGACGTTCTGCGGAAAGAACCGACCCCTTATCTGTAATAACTTCTAATGGGCGGAAAACTCCATCATTTGCATCCTGCGAAGGATTCGTAATCGCCAGGAAAATCGTTCGAACAGCAGAGACCAGTGCAGTATAAGAACAGTTAACAGGACCTGGAACCTGAGGGTGACTGCCTCTAAAATCAGCAACGAATTGATCATCGGTTATAGTTACTTCCACTTTAATCTTGAAAGGGCCATTTCCGAAACCATCATCATCAATAAACCCTTCTGCGTTAAAAGTGCCTTTTGGCAATTTGCTTAGCTCCTGACGTGCAAGCTGTTCACCATGATCAAGCAGATAATCTACTGAAGATAAAAATAATTCTTTCCCATGCTTTTCACATAATTCCTTGACTCGTTTTTCACCCGTTTTCAGTGCGGCAACCTGTGCCCACATATCCCCTAAGGATAGTTCCGGAAAACGCACATTCGCTTCTATGATATCGACAATCGCCTGGTTTATTTCACCTTCATTAAAAAGCTTTACACTCGGAAATTGTAAGCCTTCCTGAAAAATGTCTGTAGCATCATTACTGAAGGAGCCTGGATCTTTTCCCCCTACCTCTGTCCAATGGGCTTTATTGGCCGAAAAAGCAACAATTTCTCCATCAAAGAATATCGGCATGACCAATCCAACATCCGAAAGGTGTGAACCGCCACCGCCGTATGAGTCATTAATGATAATGATATCGCCCTCTTTTAACTTTCCGTCCCCAAACTTTTTGAGTGTTTGTTTAACCATGTCAGACAGCATCCCGATAAATCCGGTTACACCATTACCTTGTGTCAATAACTGCCCCTTTGCATCGGTCAGGCCGCTGGCGTAATCCAATACCTCGTAAATAATCGGGCTCATTGAGGTTTTAGCAAGGGCAATAAACATCTCATCTCCAATAGCAACCAGTGAGTCTTTCACAATCTCAAGTGTAAATGGATCAACTTTACTCCGAACAACCTGTGTCATTTATTCCACCCCTGTTTCAATGATTAAATTCCCATACTCATCTACAGTTAAGGATTGATCAGGATAAATTACTGTAGATGCAGACGGTTCCTCTACAATGGCAGGTCCAGAAATCTTCATGCCTTTACCAAATAAGCTGCGGTAGTAAACCTTCGTTTCCACCCATCCGCTGTCCTCGAAATAGACTGGACGAATTTCTTTGTAAGCCTCTTGTGCATCGCTGCTTGCAGAAGTTAACCTTTTTAGTTCAGGCTTCAATACCTTCCCGAATGCTGTTAGGTGCAGGTTGACAATTTCTGTTGGAGTCCCTTCAAGCTTAAAGGTGTAATGCTGTTCGTGCAGGTCTCCAAAGCGTTCAACTACCTCTGTAATGGTTTCTTCAGACCATTCCCCATTCGGAACAGGAACCTTTACAGTATGTTCTTGACCCAGATAGCGGATATCCGCAAATCTTGTGAATAACACATCTTCTTCTGAAACTCCCTCTTCTTGATATTGCTTGAGTGCTTGAGTCTCAATTGAATTCCATTCTTTATTTAGCTCACTAGGATCTAATTGGTTTAATCTTCTAATGTATGTCTGGATATAATCATGCCTTAAGTCAGTCATGAGCATGCCCCATGCCGAAAATACAGAGGACGCAACTGGAACAATAACCTTCTTAACACCAAGCTCCTTAGCCAATGCCGGTGCATGCATCGATCCTCCACCGCCAAAAGCCACCAGTGAGAATTCACGAGGGTTATGGCCCTTTCGAACCGAAATAAGCTTCAAGGCATTTAGCATATTGGAGTTTGCAATTCGAATAATGCCTAATGCAGCTTCTTCAACAGACATGCCGAAATGATCGGCAACCTTCTCTTTAATGGCAGCCTTCACTTTATCTAAATCTACTTCATAATCAAAGTTTTCTGGAGAAAGTCTTCCCGTAATCAGGTTCGCATCAGTGGTTGTCGGCTCTGTGCCACCTTGGCCATAGGCCACTGGTCCTGGCAAAGCTCCTGCAGATTGAGGACCCACCTTTAATGAACCTGCTCCATCTATCCATGCGATCGAACCGCCGCCATTTCCAATCTCAACGATATCAACTACCGGCACCTTGATTGGATAGCCCGCACTGCGCTCATTTTTTTCAATGAAATAATCAGTAGAAACCTTAACCTCTCCCTGATTAATCAGGGAACACTTTGCTGTAGTCCCGCCGATATCAAAGGCAATAATATTTTTCTCATCCAGGATTTCACCAAGTACAGCAGCACCATAAATCCCAGCTACAGGACCGGACTCTACCATATTAATTGGCGTTTGCTTTGCACTATTGAAGGTCGTTGTACCGCCATTAGACTGCATAATGTAATTTTGGCTATCAGTCTCGTTTTCTATTAATTTATTATGTAATCGGTTCACATAGGAGGCAGCAATGGGCTTTACATAGGAATTAAGAACCGTCGTACTAGTTCGCTCATATTCCCGCCATTCTTTTGTTACCTCATGTGATGCCGTGACAGCCACTTCCGGCCACAGCTCTTTAATCAAATTGACAGTCTCAATTTCATGAACCGGATTTACATAGGAATGTAAATAGGCAACTGCGATCGCTTCCACTTCTTGTTCCTTAAAATAGTCAATAATCTCTTTTAATTGTTCCTTATTTAACGATGACAGCACTTCTCCTTTATAGTTTAAGCGCTCTTCTACTTCCTGACGTAAGTACCGCTCAACAAATGGAACCGGCTTTTGATACCTGACATTAAATAAATCCGGACGATTTCCACGCGCAATTTCTAGTACATCCCTGAAGCCTTTAGTTGTAATCAGACCTGTCTTTACACCTTTTCGTTCAGTAAGAGCATTAATAATAACAGTAGTGCCATGAATAAAAGTCTGGATAGCCCTTTGGTCTATCCCGCTTTTCTCAATAACATCGATAACCCCCTTTTCAAAATTGGGAGGTGTGGTATGGCTTTTGGCAACCCCAATCTCACCATCTTCATTGACATAAACCAGGTCAGTAAAAGTTCCGCCAATATCAGTAGCTACACGCATGATACTCCACCTTTCTGTATTAATAGATTTATTGATAATGGCCAATTAAAAAATAACTGGCGTTAAAACACAAAGTAATTTTGATTCTTCACCTATCGGATTTTCAACTGTATGCGGGTAAGTGGATGGGAAATGAATGGAATCACCTTCGCGGATCACGTATTCCTTTCCATCTACATGAAAAATAACAAGGCCTTTTAACACGTAATAATATTCCTCGCCAGCGTGGCCAAACTGCTGGGTCTGTTTTTGATTGGGTGCTAATGTTACCAGGAGCGGTTCCAGGCTTCTCCCTGAAAAATCACCATTCAATCGAACATAGGTAAATTCCGACCCCTTGATAGTAAATGGCTTGTGCTCGCTTGCCTTCACCATAAAATTCTGATTGGGTTTCTCATCTTCGAAAAACTCAGAAATTTTAACATTCAGTGCATCCGCTATTTTTTTCAATGAAGTAATAGCTAGTGAGGTTGCTCCTCTCTCCACTTGAGAAAGAAAGCTGATTGATAAATCAGTGCGTTCACTTAATTCTTTTAAGGTATAGCCATTCTGAAGCCTTAAATCTTTAATTTTCTTATAAATTTCTTCCATAATGAACTCCTTTGAAGCAGTACTGAAAAATTATAGTGTAGGTATAATGTAATTTAAGTATTACTGTAATTAAGAGTATAATAGCATATAAGTTTTTGAATTGAAAGAAAATTTTTAATATATATTTAGCGGTGAAAATTCTAAATTTGAAAACGAGAGATGCGCCTCTTTATTAAGAAGACCTTCGCAAAGGCTTTTTTAGGGCAATGTACGATATCAAATAAAAAAGAACCGATCTCCTGATCGGTTCTTCGTAATTTCTTAATTAATTGACGAACTGCCCTTCCGCTCAAAATGCCAATGTAATCTATATTCGCAAATCTCCCTGGTCCAATTATATAAAATCTCTTCATCTTCCTTATGAACATCGAAAGCCAATTTAAAAATTCCATCTTCGAAACTAGTCAGCCCCTTTGAACTGCCGCTCCATTTACTCATAGGCATTCGGCTGATTAAACTGCTTACACTTGTTTGATCATAATCCCATAATTTCTTAGATGCTTTGTCCGAAAAATCAATTCGCTTCCGGTGTTCTTTCTCCATTAAATAGTGATGGAAAAACGGTGCAGCTTCTTCTGGAGTAAAAGAATCATACCAGTGATCTTGCCCTCTCTCGAGCATTGCCAGCAGTACAACCATTTTATAGCTTTTTGCCATTCCAGTTCTTTCAACCTCTATGAACCAGTCCTTATATCGGTTGTACACTCTTTTCTCACTTTCATCTAACTCTTCTGCCCATGCCAGGAAGCCGTGAAAAGATTTAAATTCCTGCTTATATTGGACAGAGTCTGCCGCACCTTTTAGATGCAATTCCAAATAAGTCGGTCTTCTGCCTAATTCGAGTTTTAATTCCTGGTATTCTTGAAGAAGCTTTTCCTTACGCGGCTGCTTCTTCTTTGTCATTTCTTGCAGAAGATTAATGACTTGAACATCCAAATTCATTTCACATAATTCCGGAAGCATCGGTTCCAGTGTTCTGTTTGATCCTTTTTCTGAAGTATCAAATAAGCTTAACTTAATATCTGCATTTCGGTAATTACCAATCAAATCGATTACAACGCAATGGCTCTTTGAGTCATGAAGACGAAGCCCACGGCCGATTTGCTGGGTAAACACGGTTAATGATTCTGTAGGACGCACAAATAATAGGGTATCTACAGCTGGAATATCTACTCCCTCATTGAATAGGTCCACTGTGAAAATGACATCTAATTCTCCGACTGCTAATTTTTGAATGGCATCCTGCCTGCCTATATTAATTTGTTTTGAGTGAAGAGCAACTGTTTTAAAACCTTTACTATTAAAATAGGTTGAAAGAAAATTGGCTTGTCTTATAGATGAACAAAATCCAATTGTTCTTGTCTGCTTCTTGTCCAGCCAGGCTTGTAATATCTTCTCAGCCATATCATCCCGCAATTGAAGCTGCAGCAATTCCTCTTCATTATAACGGTTCCCTAGCCAGGTGATTTGACTATAATCAGTATCATCATATACACCATAATATTTAAATGGAGCAAGCCATTTACGTTCGATTGCATCCAAAAAATCGAGACGGAAAGCGACGTTCCCATCACAAATGGCATAGACATCTTTGTTATCGTTTCGATCGGGAGTCGCAGTTATCCCCAATAAAAAATCAGGTCTAAAATAACTGAGGACTCGTTGGTATGAGTCAGCTGCAGCATGATGAAATTCATCTACGATAATTAAATCAAATTCATCCGGCTCAAAAGCCTTTAAATGGCGCTGCATACTGAGCGTATAAATGGAAGCAAATATTGTATCTGCATTTTCTTCTTTTTGCTTTCCATTGTATATCCCACCTGTTCGTTCAGACATTATTTGATAAAACGAATTTCTTGCCTGATGAAGGATTTCTTCTAAATGGGCAATAAATAGTACCTTTTTAAATTTCTGTGCAAAGAAGCCCGCTAAATAGGTCTTCCCAAGTCCCGTTGCCATTACAACCAATGCCTTGTTATAATCTTCCTCTAGTGTTTTATTTAATTCTTCCAGTGCATCTAACTGAGCAAATCGAGGCTTGATCTCTCCATAAGCTTCTTGTTCTTCTCGAACTACCACTTTTGTCTGCAGTTCTATCTCTCTTTCCGAAGGGAGCATTAAGTCTTTTTCTTCCATCTCTGACCACTTTGCTGATAAATTAGGGTGCTTTTGATGATAGGAGGCATAATTTAGACGATAATTCTCTAGTGTTTGTTTATTTAATGGTAGAGTTTGATCAGCATAAAAAAGATGTAAAAACTGTTCAAGTGCCTCATTATAATTTTCAGATTCATCACTGACGGACAGATTCCACTCCACGCCGTTACTGAGGGCAGATTTTGAAAGATTGGAAGAACCCACTATAAAGCAATCATGTGAATCATTTTGAAATAGATAAGCTTTAGGATGAAAAGATGTCCCATTACTTCTCCAAATACGGATTTCAATCTTCTCATGAATGCATAATAAAGCAGCAAGTGCTTCTGGCTGTGTAATATATAAATAATCACCTGTGCAAATTTTTATATCAGCGCCACGTTCTGCAGCTTTTTTCAAGTGATTCGCAAGAAAGCTAACCCCTGACCTCATTGTGAAAGATGTCAGAATACAAATAGAAGAAGCAGACTCAATCTGCTTCAACAAATGTGTTCCCAACTGATTGGTGATTAACTGGACGTTACTCATCTTCAACCTCAATTAAAAAAATCTTCTCTTTGAACCCTCCGCGCTTTTCTGCTTTTTGTTTACGGACTTCCTCTACCTCTTCAATTGATGCACCATGGTACTCAGCTAGGGCATGGATGATTTCCAGCACGTCGGCTAGTTCTTCGATGGCATCCTCATTGTTATTAGTTTCTACGTACTCTTGCAGCTCTTCGAAGCCTTTTTTCTTTAACTCTTTTATGTATTCGTTATCATCTAGTATTCTTGTTGAAAATTTCTTTCCGGTTTTTTCGATTATTTCTGGGATTTGGTCACGGACTAGTTTGTTGTAAGTTGGCATGTAATAACCTCCATTTATTAGTATGTTTTTCTACTTATTCATGAATTAATGTTAAATTCTTCATTTAATATACTTATTAAAATTTTTGCTGTCTCTTTGTCTAGTTGTAAAGACTGACTTATTTTCCCTTTAAACTCTCTAATGTTTGATCCATATGTGTCTAGCTGAAAATATTTATTTCCTTTGTTATCAAAAAAAGTAGAAAATGAACAATCTACATTTTGATGTATTAGGTTTCTTGACTTGTTTATCTTAAATAATTCATCCCCTATAATTCTAGCCATAAAACCACCTCAATTTTTAAATAAATTATTATCACTAATAACTATTATAAAACGATTTATACAAAATGAAAATTTCATTAAATAATATTCACTACTAACCCCTAAAGTTAATATTTCATAAAACAGTTAGTTCTAATATCATACAAATATTACAATATTTTTCTATTTTTATATAGTAATGTGATAAAATAATATGTATGTAAAAATTAATTTATTAAATAATTCGGTGGGTGTTACTATTGATTAACAATTGGCATGTACCTAGAAATAAAAGAAAATTGTATCCAATTGTTCCTTCACTTTCAGCTTTTTCATTACAAAACTTAGGCGACATTTGGGTAAAAGACATAAACCGACAATTGGATTTTGAAGATATTTTAGAAGAAAAGGGGTTAAAAAGAAAAGGGACCAGAAGGGATCAAAGAGGTGGCGGTGCAAGAACATATGAAGCATGGGTTTACTCATTAGGTCTTATTTTTGAAGAGACAGACAGCAAGAAGACACTTTTAACAATGGTGGGTGAAGCGTTGGTAAATGGGGAACCTCCTGTACCCCTAATAACAAAGCAGCTCATGCAATTTCAATATCCATCCCCTTATTCCCTGCGTAGACGTGTACAAATAAATGAGAGATTTAAAATTCGTCCATTTCGTTTCTTACTTCGGCTACTTTTAGATGCACGATTATCACTTTGTGCTGATAATATTAAACCGGTACTAACTAAATCTGAAATTGGTTGTATTGTTTCCATTGATGGTGAAAATGAAACTGACAAATGTTACGAGAACATTGTCCAACGAATATTACAATTCAGAGAAACTGGATATGATGCATTACCAGATGGCTTTGAACAAAACGTGCCTAGTACTAATACCGGTATTCGAAACAGAGAAGCAACAATAAAAGCGTTAGAAGATAATGCTAACACCTTTATCAATTATTTAGAATACACACAGCTCGTTGTAAGAGACGATCCTAGAAAACCTATTTACATTCCTGTAAATCGTATTGACCAGGCCAGAGCAATAGTTAATGACGGAACCACAATAAAGGTCCTGAATAAACAAAATAAATACTGGAAAGAAAATTTCCAAAGAAATTATGGACTCTTACAAAGTAAAAGTCGTGATAATCGTAGATTTGATGATAATAAAATTACAGAGAATATCATTATTGAAAGAATGGTTAGGAATGAATTTTTACATGTAGCAAGAGAAACTCCTATTTCTTATATTACTGAAGAAATAATGGGAACCGTTTCCACACATACTGGTATACCGTTGAAACAAGTTCAAAATGTCCTAGATCAATTCCGGGTTGATACTTTTAGTTTATTTGAAACGAATTATGTTGATATGGCATTTAGCGGCAGAGAGTTCGCTTCAGAGTTTGAGCTAGCCACACTCGATGTTTTTCGAGAACTCGGTTTCCTCTCAGAGCACGTTGGTACAAAACCTAGAAATCCTGATATTTTTATAGAATCACAAAGTGGATATTCTGGGATTATTGATAACAAAGCATACCACGTATTTTCTATTACTCATGAATATGAGCTTAAGATGATAAATTCTTATCTTCCAATATTCCAAAAGAATAACCCTAATTTAAGCTTTTTTATGTACATTTCTGGCGGATTTGGTAAAAACTTTGATAGTCAAGTGCAAAAAATTGCTTCAACTACAGGAATAAACGGCTGTGGTATTAAAGCAGCAGATTTTATGAAAATACTTCGTAAACATCAAATCAAACCTATTGATCACCTAAGACTAAAAGATCTTTTTGAATGTAATCGACTGATTAGTGCTTCAGATTTAGTTTACCTTTGATTTATATTTAAAAATCATTGAAGTTGACTTTAAGCACCACTTACTAAAAACAATATTAGATAATTATTTGAGTAATAATATGCCATTTACAATGTAATATAGTGCATAAAATGAAAGATTATTCTTAGGCATCCTCATTGTCGAATACTGATAAAAACGATAAAATAAGAGTAATGAATGGATAAAACAATTTTTAACATAATGTTTCTCCAAAGAAAGTAGAAGGTGAACATCAAAATGAAATTTCGTAAAGGCGAATTATTCTGTGGTCCAGGCGGCTTATCGTATGGAGCAAGTAAACCAAAGGTAAGAAATGACATGGGCGAAGAATTTTTCGTTGAACATACCTGGGCAAACGATATTGATGAAAATACATGCCGAACCTTTGTCCATAATATTTGTCCTGACAAACCAGAGAGTGTAATTTGTGAGGATGTTCGAGAACTTGATATATCTAAATTGCCTCCTATTGATGCATTTTCTTTTGGATTTCCATGTAATGATTTCAGCAACGTGGGTGAAAAGAAAGGTTTCAGTGGAAAATACGGTCCTCTATATATGTATGGAGTCAACGTATTAAACCAATTTAGTCCTCAATGGTTTTTAGCAGAAAATGTTGGTGGTTTAGAAAGTGCCAATGAAGGCAGTGCATTCTTGCAAATCCTAAATGATCTGGAAGAAGCTGGAGAACATGGATACGTACTTACTCCTCATTTATATAAATTTGAACAGTATGGAGTTCCTCAGGCGCGCCATCGGATAATAATTGTAGGTATTCGAAAAGATTTAGATGTAGAGTTTAAAATTCCGGCCCCTACTCATGAAGCTCAAACAACATGGGTAACATCCAAAAGGGCTTTAGAAAGTCCGCCGATTCCTGAAAATGCTTTTAACCATGATTTTACTCGTCATCAAGAAAAAGTAGTGGAAATGCTTTCTTATATCCCTCAAGGTGGGAATGCATGGTCAGAAGAAATTCCTCAAGATTTAAGACTAAATGTTAAAGGAGCAAAATTAAGTAATATTTACAAACGTCTTCATCCTGCTTTTCCTTCCTATACAGTAACGGGGTCAGGTGGAGGCGGTACACATATGTATCATTACAACGAGCCCCGTGCACTTACGAACCGTGAGCGTGCAAGACTCCAAACCTTCCCTGATCATTTTGAATTCTTAGGTGGAAAAGAATCGGTACGCAAACAAATCGGGATGGCTGTTCCTCCATTAGGTGCACAAGTTATAGTAGAAGCTGTTTTAAAGTCTTTTGCAAAAATCCCTTATGCATTTATAGAACCAAAATGGAAAGGCGAAGTGCAAAAAGTGTTGGAAAACAACATAAAGAAACGTAAAGAAAAGGCAGCCGGAAAACAGCTGGATATGGATAAAGAGCTTCAGGAACTTACAAAATAAATGTAATTAGAAACTACAAATAAAAATACTTATAAGACCGATACAAGAAACCCAATAAGCTTATCCTTAGCATTCTCTAAAATATTTTCCCTTTTAATTGAACTGCACCCCACGGTGCAGTTTTTTATTAAGTTTAGACTTTCAGATAAATCCAAATCACACATATATCAAAATATTCGGTGTAACTATCGTCCATGCTGGGTAAAATTCCAATATAAACTCAAAACCGGACGTGATTTCATGCCTGAAAAAATAACAAAAGAACAGCGATCTAATAACATGAGAGCCATCAAATCTCAGTCTATGCTGGAAAATGCCATCACAAAGGCTCTCTGGAGGCACGGCTTTCGGTTCCGTAAAAATGCGAAAATGTTCGGCAAACCGGATATCTCCATAAAGAAATATAAAGTCGTCATCTTTATAGACTCTTGTTTCTGGCACTGCTGTCCGATTCACGGGAATATGCCCAAGTCCAATCAGGAGTATTGGACAAAAAAACTGGCTCGCAACGTGAGCCGGGATCAGGAAGTAAATCAGTTTTATCATGAAAACGGATGGAAAGTGATGCGCATCTGGGAGCATGAGTTCAAGCAAAACTTTGATGTTGCAGTTGATTCCATCGCGGAATTTATTAGAACCAATTCAGCTTTAAAGGAAAAACACCCTGAATCTTTATCAGAAGATTAGGGTGTTTTCTGTTAAATTAAGTTTTTCAGTTCCTGGGAGCAGGTTTCTTTAAACTGAATCCAGCAAGCTTCCTGTTTCGCCCACTGTGTCACGTTCCGCTCTCCAGCAGATTCTTTCAGATAGAACAAAGTCTTATCTGCAATGGTGCGTACGATATCATCCCATTTCTCTGATAGCGCCTGTTCTTCCCATACACCAACCATATCAATTTGCTCTCCGTATAGGTGGTGAAGCATTGCCACTGTATAATAAATGACGTTTGCCTTGTAGCCTCTCAGCTTCATTTCATCAACGATTTCTTTGACGCGCTGATTAATGATGGCTCTCGCAATTAATTTTTGATAGACGGATAGAGTAATCTTATCCTGTGTGCTGCCGCTCCAGAAGGTCTTGTTCAGGTCCATGAACTTCTTGAATGCTTCCTCGCCGCCCTTACTTGAAACGTGAGGATAGCCTTCCCAAGACATGAAGTATTTAGCCAAATCGACTTTTGTAAGGACCTTATCTTTCGGGTACTGCTTTTTGAAATCTGTCTGTTCTTTTCCGCGCTTGCGGCGGTTGATGTCCACCATATACTGGCCTCTGGCACGCTCGAAGTACCATTTGCTTTCTGGCCTTCTTCCGTCTTTTGCCGGAATCCAGATATTGCGCGAGAATTTCTCCAGATCAGACATGAATCGTGTATTGGCCAAAAGATCAGATTTATTGATCTTGTTTTGCGTATTGGCATATTGTGAAATGCGGGAGATCATTTCATCTTCCAGCAGGTGCTGATCCTTCGAAACGAATTCATTAACTTGAAGGATTGTCAGTTTTGCCTGGACGTAGACATCCTTTAGGCTGATTCCTTCCTTATAAGCCTTGTGAATGGAAGCCGTTGTCTGGCCGCCATTGACAATTTGCCAGCCGCTGAGGCCTTTGATTTTATATTGATTCACTCCATCTTTTACAGTCTCAAATTCACCTGTACGCGCCACGGTTGATATCCCGTTGTTATAGGCCACAAACATCTTGCGCTGGAATGGATCATTTAGCGTATCGCGAATGCCTTTGTTGGTTCCGCCCCTTGCCTGAAGGAAAGAACGAACATTTCGCTCGACCAGCTTTTGGCCCCATTCATCATAAGCTTTAGCAAGCAATTCAGCTGAAATATAGCCAACATAGCAGTCAAATTCCTTTACTCC
Organism: Cytobacillus sp. FSL R5-0377; assembly: GCF_038004385.1. Taxonomy (NCBI): domain Bacteria; kingdom Bacillati; phylum Bacillota; class Bacilli; order Caryophanales; family Bacillaceae; genus Cytobacillus; species Cytobacillus sp. FSL R5-0377. Next base: position 4,525,296 of record NZ_JBBORA010000001.1, on the reverse strand, counting down.
GCTAGATGGATCCGGGACAAACATCATCTCGAATGTTTCACCGTAGTCTCTCTCAAAATCAATGTAATCGGTCTCGACAGCCTGCTCGGAAGTGATCAGCTGCTGGACTCGGTCAATATCCCAAACCTGGACGTTCACCGTTTCGATGCCTGGAATTGTCATCTCTACCGGCTTATTTGAAGAATAATACAGGTTTGTCACTACAAAGATATTGATCTCATTAATTTTCTCCATCTCTTCATCTATGACTTTAGCAAGATCATAAGCTTCTAATGAATGGTCAATGGTCTGAAGAAGAGACTTTGCATTTGTGACAAAGCGCTTTACCCGATTGGCAATTTCCGTGACAGCAGTCATATTGATAGTAAGCAGATCTTCTTCGTTCTGCTCAAAATTGTAATCGGCCACATACAGGTCTAAAACTTGGTTCTCATCATCATAAGAATATGCATTCACAGCAATATTTTTTGCCGTATCTTTATAAGGGGGAATAAGGATTTCCGGATCGTCAGGCCTGTCCATAAAGGAAATCATTTTCTCCAGGAATGGAACCTGATAGCTGCCCGTTTTTATTGCTTTTTCTTCTAGCTCCTCCATGAAATCGAGGAGAAATTCTTTTCTTTGTCTAGTTTCTATCATCTTTTACCCTTCCACTCTAAACATTTGATATATGGTTTCCGGATCTTTCTCATATTCCGTACAATGAGTCAGATCAATATTATAGCTAACATGGGAAATTCCCTTTGGCAGATGCTCTTTTAACAGTCGAGGAAAATCTTCCCCAGCTTCGTAAACCTCTGTTTTTTCCACAAAAAACAATGTATCTCCATATTCTTCTTCCCTAAAGCCGAGATCAGTCATTAAATCGCTGTATATAAGTGCAATTCGTTCAGATCGCTTTGCAAGCTTGGCACGGACCTGTCCGGCCAGTTCCTGAAGACTCATGCCATGTGTCCGGCTTTGTTCAAGAAAGCAGACATATAGATAAATTGAAGAAACGGCTTCACTTAACTTAAGCTGGTTCTCATTTGATATCTTAATGGTTTTGGATAACTTATCAATCACTGTTTTAATTTCAAGCCCGCACCTGGAACCTTTGAAGTCAATCCGCCCCTTGGTCGGCCCTTCCCATTGCTCAATAATGAGAGGGGGCTGGCCTGGGTGCTTGTCCAGCCATTCATTGATAAACCATAACTCACCGAATAGCCCCCGCTGCTGTTCATCAGAAAGCCGTTTAAATCCGCCTCGCTGAAAGAAAGTCCTCCATCTGTCAAGCACCTTATATACAGTAGAAAATAGCGAATCTTCCTTTTCAGCAATTAAATGTTCAGCAAGATTCTGGAGGACAACATCAAAAATTTCAGGGCTTTGTTCATCCTCTTGACGAATTACAAGAAAATAATGCTCTTTTAAGAGAAAGAGCTTTTCAAAGTATTCCACTTTGACAGACATGCCCCGCCATTTTGGAAGGGCTCTTTCCTGGCTGTCGTCCCATGCTTCCGTTCCGAGATCAATGTACAGCTGACGGTGATGATTTGCAGGATCAATTCCTGCAAACATAACAGGGCTCTCGTATGTCAGGACATTCAGCTTATATACCTCACTATCGTCCTGATTTTTAAGCTCTTGGATCATTTGTTCAAACTCTATTTTTAGGTTCAACACAGCTACTCTCCTTAAATAAAGTTATTCAAACCGTTTTATTAGTCTGATAGACACTTGTATCGTCTATTTCGGTGCCCGGAAAAGAAAAGGCGATTCCAATTGGCACTAATTTTGACGAGAATTCAACATCCAGACTGCTAAAGATTGGGACTTCTGGATGCAGCGGATAAATCAGCATTAAACCTTTTTCTTTGTCACGCATTCTGCGTTTTTCTGTACGGTCTTTGATTCCTTTAATTTCTTCATAATCAAGGTCCATGTATTCATGGTTTGGAGACACAATGGCCCCAATGTCCCTGATTTGATGCTTGCTCTCCGGCGCTTTTACTTTCTTACCAAGAGGGGCTGCAGATTTCAAACGGATCTTTCCTAATTCAACAGGGTAATCTGATAAACCAGAAGATGCTGAAGGATTCCCTTCTACTATTGCAACTGTCCAATCCGTCAGCTCACCCTCATGATTAGCGCGATCAATATAATCAGCAATCAAAACTGAATTTACAATATTGCTGTCGGCAGTCTGATAATCTGAAAGAAATTCTTTAATTATGTCTGATTTGACATCAGAAGCCGTATAAAAGTTTGTTTTTCTATAGGCAGTCTTTTCTAAGGGAAGCTTATTTGCCAGCTTTACCGCGGCTTCCATATTCCCTTTTAGAATTTCTTCACTTGGATCAAATAGCCTGGTCTGCTGAAGAGTGCCTGCATAAATGACATTAGTCGATACTGCGTTTCTCATTTTCAGCGGACTGGTAAGCATCATTGTTGGATGACTCAGCATCTTTACAGCATATTCAGAAGGAGTTTTTTTCAAGGCAGCAAGCCTGTCGAATTCCTGGCGCAGCTGAATCATCGCAATGGCCAGATGTTCAAAATTCGAAGCAATCTCATCTGATGTATAGATGCGGCACAGATCCATATACCCCTTCCTGTAACCAAACCAGCGCCCCATCTGCATGAGCGTGTCATACATAAGCGTGTTCCGGAAGTAATAGGTGATGCTTAAGCCTTCCAGTGTTAGACCGCGGGATAATTTGTCTCCGCCTACGGCTATTACATTCAGGCCATCTTCTTTATATTGGTGGTAATCCAAAGCATCCCGGCTATTACCATTAATTTCGAAAACCTGAATGGTCTCACAGCATTTTCTCAGTTCTTCATACACTTCATTCCAGCTGAATTCTGGGTGGTTTTCATTTGGCCAATCCCTGCTAGTAGTTAGGATATCATTTTCATAAAGCTCCTGAAGCTCCGCAATCACACTGCTTTCAGGATTATACTGAAGCTGTTTTGAAATGGCATCGAAGGTACGCGAGACCTCATCTTTTACGCTTGATTGAACGTCCTTGAAACGTGATGTATGAATTAGCATGGAATTATGCTTCTTTCTTTGCCCTCTCATATTGCGGATGGCAATCACAAGAAGGAACTCCAGCATGGCTTCACGCATTTGCGGAGGCACTTCCTCAAATTTATCTGCATCGGATTTCTTTTTAATCGTCGTAAATACTTCAAGATCTTCCTGCCGCAGATGGCGGATCAGACTAGGGCGAGTGTCTTCTGCATCTTCCTCCACATTGAAATATTCTTCAGGACCGCAATATTCCTTAGGTTTTGGCAGACCGACGAGGAAATCTTTTGGATACAAGTCATCCCCTTCCTGGTCTGTCCTTCCTTCTTTGCTGATCAGAAGATTGGCAAACGGTGTTGCCGTGTAGCCCACAAAAGCTTTTCGATTAAACACTTCAAGTATCTGCCGGATTAGACGGTTAATTGTTTTCGGGTCTTCATTTTTATCAGGATTGGAAGTGTCAACGGACGCCTGGTCTGCCTCGTCATCAACAATTAAGACGGGGATATCCAGATTATATAAATTACGGTGTGTAATCAGCTGATCCCGGAGAGATTCCAAGACGGTTTTGTTCTTCTTCACAACCATTAAAGTTGGCGAGTTCAGGTTGCTCGTTCCTCTTTGGCTGGACTTGATATCATTTTCTTCTGTTGTCCAGGATGAAATGATATGATCAGCCGTATTAGCGTATATCTGGGCAACTCCGATTGGGTTCCCATCTTTGTCCGTCCGGTTGCCGATGACCTCTTCATTCAGGCGAATCTGCGTCTGAGCTCTTAAGTCATTATGAATGCCTGACAGAACAATAATCAGCTTGTATCCGACATCATAAGCTTTATTGATCAAGCCTGTGAAGTTGGCTGTTTTACCAGACTGAACATAACCCAATACAAGGCCGCGCTTATCAAATGGCTCCATGGAGTTTGGATTTCCTATCGATGCCATAATTTGATTGGTTGTTTCATCAATAGCCGTCACCGCTTCCAGCGGCCAGTTTTTCGCCTCTGTCAAATAACGCCGGTACCTGGTCCAGAAAAATCCGCTCGCAGCCATTTTGGGCTCAAACCAGCTTTTTTCTTTGGAATTCCTCATCACATAATCTTTGGGTACTTCCAAGCCAATTTTATATTTCATGAACATTTCAAGAGACCACTTCTGAAATTGAGCATCGTCAATAGGACCATACCCTGATGCCAGAACTCTCGCTAATTCAAGTGCCTTTTCTGCAGCTTCCTCTTGGTTTTCAGACATCGCTTTTAACATATAATAATTATTCGTAAAAGCCTGTTCAAAAACACTCTTATTATCAATTGCTGACAATCAAATTCGCCTCCGTTGTGATTGCTTTTATGGTTGCCCGGTTCAGGCCGTCAAAGGCCGGCTGCGTTAAGAGAATGTTAAACAGCTGCTCTTCATTTTCAGTCACATTCAGATTCAGCATGGAAGAAGCAAATTGGATAACCAGCTCTTTCTGGCTGTCAGGCACATCCTGCACTTCTTCTTCCGGGACCTTTGGAGAATCTATAATATTGCTTGGGGATCCAAGCTGAACAAATTTAAGATACAAGTTTAATAGCTTTGCATTTTCATCATCCAGGTTCTTTAGAAGTTCAGACAAAATTGGATGATTTCTGTTTAAAATAAATTGCGGGCCATCTTCGCTCCCGGACTGTTCCCATGTATTCAGGCTGCCTTTTATGGAAGGATTCCTAGGACCTGGCTGGGTGCGGAAATAGAATATATCTCTAGAGACTTTGCGCGCAATGGAAGAAATGGCTTCCAATCTTCTTTTTGCATCTTCCGGCAGGTTAATGCCTGACTTTTTGATATCCACCTGCCAGTCTGAGTCCGCTGCATTCGGAAGGTCTATGCGCACCCTGGCAAGCTGTGAAGCTGCATCTTTAGGAAACAGCCCCATCCAATCACCAAAATAAAGAAGGCGATTCTCCCGGTAAATATATAACCCCTGGTGATCACGCCAGCCTTTATAGCCGCCAGCCTTTTTGTATTCCGGCTCTGTTAAATGAGAAGCATGCGGCAATATAAAGTACTGAACTTTAATTCGATTTTCATTGATCCTAAGTATCTGCATTTCGCCTTCCATGGTATTTGGATGATAACGCATGAAAGGATCCCATGGCACAATTTCCTTTCCGTTAATGAACATCTCGACTTCGCTCTTTTCAAGGATAGAATGGAATACGAATTCGAGATGCCTATTAATCCTGGCCACTTTATTATAGAAGCTGGTTTCTTTCAGCTTGCGCTTTCCTCCATACCCCATAAAGCGATCAAGCTTATCAATGCAGACAATTGTTCCGCTTTCGGATTCAATGTCACCCATCTTAGTCCTGACATCTGCAGGAATTTTGGTATACAGCTGCCACTCATTGCATTCAGATACATGATCCAGGTCCCAGCATCTCTCGTTATAAACTCCATCTTTTTTGGACAGAACACTTAACCGTTTCCCAAGCGAAAAGGATGCAGTTTTTAAACCCATCCCAAAACGTCCGAGTTCATTAGCTCCCCTTTTTGCTCTCGGATCTTTAGATCCAATATTCATGGCTGTCTGGAGCATCTCTTCATCCATGCCAGTGCCATTATCCGAAATCGTTATTATCCCATCACTTTCTCCATAGGCAAAATTAATATGTATTTTAACTGCCCTGGCATCCAGGCTATTATCAACTAAATCAGCAATCGCTGTACTTGCATTATATCCAATCGAACGTAGCGCTTGAATAACAGGCGCCGCAGAAGGTCTAGTCAGTACGGTTTCCATTCGAATAACTCCGTTTCATTACTAGGTTTGTAACAATTATAACAAAAATTTAATATATAAATAGGTAGAGATGGGGATTTACTTATATTTACAGAGTGTAAATAGATTTAAAGACAAAACTTAAGAAAATGGAATTCCACATTATATAAATTAAGATATCAAATAACCCTATCAAAAAATAAAAGCTGGAGAGCTCATGTTCACCATGCTGGGAGTCATAGCTGAATTTGAACGTGATCTGATAGCCTATAGAACGGCAGAAGGACGTGAAAGGGCAAAAACCAAAACCCAAGGAAAACACATGGGGCGTGTTGGAAAGGCAGAAAAGGACGTGAAGAAGGCATTGACTCTATTCAGAACGGGAATCAAATGGGCTAAGTGTTAATGATATTGTTAAGATGACGGGCATTCCACGTTCAACCATATATGCTAAAGCAAAAGAACAAGATTTAATTGAACCCATCCCTAGACATTACCATGGTAATTTTTACTTATTAAAAAATTGAGGGAAAGTGTGGTAATAAGGTACAATCTAACGGAACAACAAAACTTTTTAGTAGGAGAGGGATAACTAGATGAGCGTAACTAGAAAAGAGCTAAATGAACTTACTAATGAATATGACGACTTTGCTATTAATTTCATTAAAAACCTCAATACACAATTGACTAATGTTCGTTCTACGACAGGAAAGGATAAAAAATTAGAATTATTAATGGAATACTATACTTTTATGGAGTATCTTGCACAACAACCGGACATGGCAAATTCATCTCAATGGTCAATCATTCATTATACAAAAACAATGGGGGATTTATATTCTATTTATACTTTATTACGAGATGGTATGATTTACCAATCATTAGAAGTATTGCGAAGTATGACCGACACAGCCTTTTCTGCAAAATATATTAGCTTAGACCCAACAAAAAGAGGCACTCTCTTTGTTGACCATGTATATATAGAGCAATATTTCCTTGCTTCAGACGCAGATAAACATCAGTTTGAAGCTAATTATAACACGCATAAAGGTAAGTATAAAATTAATGAATCACAAGGATTCTCTAATGGATGGTATCACCAAGAAATGAAGGACCTCATTACGAACGATCATATATATAACACTGATTCTGCATTTAGAGGGAAAAACCCCAGTATTAAGCTAATGGCTCAAATCGGTGGTCTTATTGATTTGTACCATAGTGTATATTCATTAGGTTCGGGGTTCACACATGGTGGTTCTCACCTACGCCCATTCTTAAGTAGAATACCAGAATACAATCCACAGGTAACTCAATTTGTAATTGGCATGACTTTAAAAGTATTAACAGTGGTAGTCGACTCCATCATCAATGCCGAGAATATCAATACCCATGCTTACGAGGAACTCCATCAACTAACAAGCTTGAATATAGCAAAGAAATTGCTTTAAATGTAATATTATTGTTTAAATTATCATAAAAGGATGAACCAAAATAGATTCATCCTTTTTACCACCCATTTGGTATATAGTATACCAGTTAGCCTGTACAAAAATTAAGAGGGGTAATAAACTTCCCTCTTTGATAGAAAGAGAGAACTTCAGCACTAAGACAAATCCACCCGCCTTTTTATAATAAAGAATGTGTCCAATTAAATAGCCAGCTTTTCCAAAAATCACAATGAAATTTTATCATATGATTAGGACCAAAGAGTCTAAGTGTTCTTCTGGACCAAATAATCAAAGGCGACGCTTTATAATTAATTTCTAACCATCTTCCAATTGTCTTGACAACATTTATACCAACACGAGAAAAAATTTAACACTAATAGCAAAAAAATGTTGTAGACAGGCTCTGTAAAAATGGATGGATTAAAAATCCATTTCTTTGTTTATTAATTAGGATTAGTTCAAAGGACTAAATTTCTTTTATTCCCGAAATTCATTAGTCCTGAATCAAAGCAACAATAGGTGGATAGGCTTTTCCGACTTCATTAATTGGTATTGCATAACCTATTCCAAGATTAAGATTTTGCTGCATTTCCTTGATTAACTCCTGAATTGCTTTTACCGGATCAAGACTACCAACAAAAATTGCACCAGTTGCTTGTGCTTGTTGAACACTCCTTAAAAATGCCGATAATGAGCCATGCTTGGCATTTACTATTCCTATCAACTCTCCATCCTTATTAAAAAGAGGACCACCAGAATTACCATGATTAACTGATGAGTCAATCCTGATTAAATCATAACCTTTATCGGTCGGTGAAAAACCGGCAATATGAGCAAATAACGCTGTTATCTCCATAATTTTAGATGGGAACCCTACCACAAATGCTTCGTTACCAATTTTAATATTATCAGAGTTTCGAATGACAACTCCTTTACCCAACGACATGGTAAACTCAAGAACTGCGATATCTAATACTGGATCATTAAAAATAATATTTCCCGATTGAAAATTCCCTGAACCTGAGAATCTCACACCATTAATCAAATCTGGAAAAATGCAATGAGAACAAGTTACTACCTTTTTTCCATTTTCAATTAAAACTCCAGTTCCAGATGATACAATTTGCCGGTTCTGGTCAAGAACCAAAACGTTCACTATTGAATCTTTTACTAGCTCAAATTGAGATGAAAAGTCCATTACTTTACCCCCTATTAATTATGATAGCTTAGCTCCTTTAAAACCTTTCTTGACAAAAATGTCAATAACAAAGACCTTTTTAGAAATAAAGCATTACTCATTCCTTAGTAGATTACCATAGTACACTCAAATAAATAAAAATAATTTCTTAGTCTTTATTGTAAAATAACTTTATGAATAGGCTTTTCTATAAGTAATATCCTCTCAAGTCAACTTTGCTTGCTCAATATCTAACCTTCGCATTCATGTCATCTTAATAAGTAAAACTATCTCAAAGAGACTTGTTTAAGGACCATAATAAACAGCCCAACAAAATTTTGTTAAAGATAGAGGCCTATCCCCAGACACATTAAATCAATAAATTTCAATTCAAAAAACCGCACAGTATTCTCACTGTGCGGATGGCGCTCTCTTATTTCAAGAAAACCATGTGTAATGGGGATAACTGTTGAATCTATTACAGCTGCTTCATTTTATTATTTATAAATTATTTAGAAACCGCCCCAGCCTCAACCAGCAAATCCACAAGATGTACAGCTCTTACACTCTTCTCAAGCCCTTCCCTTTGGATGCCTAATTTCATCTGCAGCAGGCATCCTGGATTTGAAGTTACAATAATTGATGCATTTGTGTCTTTCGCATTTTTCATTTTAATATCTAATATTTCCATGGAATCCTCATAGTTAACAATATTGTAGATGCCAGCGGATCCACAGCACCGTTCTTTGTCTTTCATTTCGCGGAACCCTTTGCTTTTTACTTGCTTTAATAAAGATAATGGCTCATCTTTTACCTTTTGAACATTGATCATATGACAGGATGGCTGAAAGGTTATGGTTCCATTCACTTCCTTTGTAAAGCTCAAACCATCTAATTCAGAAAGCACCTGTGAAATATCTCTTACTTTATTAGAAAAAGCTTGTGCACGGCTTTCCCACTCGATGTCTCCCTTGAATAGTTCACCATATTCCAAAAGGGTGGCACCGCATCCACCAGCATTGTTAACAATATAGTCTGCTTTTTCCATTTCAAATGCCTCTATATTTCTTTTGGCAAGATCTTTAGCGTCCGCTATTTTTCCGGCATGTGCATGAAGCGCTCCACAGCACGTCTGATTAGCAGGAATAAGTACGTCAGCTCCTGCCTTGGTCAGCAGGTCGATTGTGTTCTTATTCGTCTCATAGAAGATGGCATCCATTACACAGCCGGTAATAAATCCAACAGTAACTTTCCTGGAACCAATGGCTTTGAAGAGGTGGGCCCTGTTTTTCCGTTCTGCGGGAGATGGAAGATCAGGGAGAACGGACTCAAATTTCCCCAGATGAAGCGGGGCCAATTGGGTTATTCCTGTTCTTTGTGCCATTTTTTGCAGCCTGGACTTTTGATAAAACCATGAAAGATTACCGATTGTATTCATCCATCTCCTTGATGGAAATATTTGATTAAAAATCAATGATTCACTTATTTTTTGCGCTCTCGTTTTTTGCTCTGCAAATTCTAGAACTTCTTTTGCTCCTTCTAAAATCTTCCCATACTGTACGCTGGTGGGACAGGCTGTTTCGCAGGCGCGGCATCCCAGGCATTTTTCGATGGGTTCCCGTAAATCCTCTGCCTTGATTTTGTCTTCTGCCAGCATTTTGACAAGATTTATGCGGCCGCGCGGCGAATGCACCTCGCTCTTCATCGTTTCGTAAGTGGGGCAAACCGGCAGGCAATATCCGCATTGGACACAATTAAACGTCTCATTATAATGTAATCTGTCTTTTAGACCGGCTCCCGCACTCATTCCCTAAGCACCAGCTTCTGGCCTTCTTCAGGAAAGATTTTACCGGGATTTAAAATATTATTCGGGTCCCATATTTGTTTAATTCGTTTCATCATATCAAGTCCGGCTGCACCCAATTCCATTTCCATAAAAGGGGCTTTCAATGTTCCAATTCCATGTTCACCCGAGAGTGTCCCTCCCAGTTCAACAGCAGCTCTAAAGATTTCTTCTACTGCTTTTTCAACCCGTATCATTTCCTCTGTATCCCTTTTATCACAGATAATATTTGGATGAAGGTTTCCGTCACCCGCATGTCCAAACACGACTAGATGAATATCATATTTCTCGCGGATTTCTTTTAGTTTTTGGAACATATCGGGAATCTTGCTGCGGGGCACTGTTGCATCTTCAGATACTTTCGTCGGTTTAATTTTGACAATAGCGGGGGATACCAGCTTCCTTGCTCTCCAGTAACTCTGTGCTTCATCCTGATTTTCGGCTATTTTCACTTTCACAGATTCAAAATCTGTAAAAATCTCTTCTATTTTTTTCATTTCTTCTTCAATCGCCAGAGGGTGGCCATCAAGTTCTATTAAGAGGATGGCTTCTGCATCAATAGGGAGCCCCAGCGGCTGATAGTTCTCCACAGCTATTATGGAAGTCTGATCCATTATTTCCATTTTGGCCGGAAGGATGCCGGAAGTTAATATTTTTGAAATCGCTTGTCCTGACTGGACAAGATCATCAAAGACAGCCATCATGGTTTTTGATGCTGGGGGCTTTGGCACTAATTTCAGTGTCGCTTCCGTAATGATCCCAAGTGTTCCTTCCGATCCAACAATCAATTTCGTTAAGTCATATCCAGTTACATTCTTAATTGTTTTTCCGCCTGTTTTGATGATTTCTCCTTCAGGTGTTATCACTTCCAAACCAATAACATAATCCTTCGTTACCCCATATTTTAAGCCCCTTGGCCCGCCGGAGTTTTCCGCTAAATTCCCTCCAATTGTTGATACATGGGCACTGCTTGGATCAGGGGGGTACATGAGTCCAAACTTTTCTGCTTCCTGATTGATGTTCGCTGTCAGTACACCTGGTGATACGACTGCTACCAAATCATCCGGATAAATTTTTAAATCACCATTCCATTGGGACATGTCTAAAACCATGCCCCCCTTAACAGGGAGAGGACCTCCGCTTAAAGAAGTCCCCTGTCCTCTTGGGTATACCGGGAAATTAAATGTATTGGCCAATTTCAAAAGTGAAGAAATCTCTTCCTTATTTTTCACCTGGATGACCAGTTCAGGAAGATAGCTGCCGAATGAAGCATCATAACTATAACTATAGCGATCAGCTAAACTCGTTAAAATTTGGTCTGAAGGTATTATGCTTCTTATTTCCTCCATTAATAATTCCATTCTGATGGCCCCTTTGATTATCCAATATTCAATGAGACAAACTTCTCTTCCAGATACTCCATCAATCCATACTTGCCGCCTTCCCTTCCTACACCGCTTTCCTTCATTCCTCCGAACGGGGCTTGTGCTGTTGTCGGCATCGCATCATTAATGCCAATAATGCCATATTCGAGAGATTCCATTACCCGGAAGGCGCGATTTAAATCTGAAGTGAAGCAGTAAGATGCAAGTCCGTATTCTGGATGATTTGCCCGTTCGATTGCTTCTTCTTCCGTTTCGAAGGTGAAAATCGGCACCACTGGGCCAAATGTTTCTTCTCTTGCAATCTTCATCGACTCATTTGCATGCTGAATAACAGTAGGCTGATAGAATACACCTTTAGCATCCATATCTGCCAGTGATCCGCCGCAAATGACCACACCGCCTTTTTCTTTGGCATCCTCCACATGTTCAACAACTTTATCAAGGCTTTCTTCATTAATTAGTGGACCAATATCTGTATCATCATCCATGCCATTCCCGATTTGCAGACGATTTACCTTTTCTGCAAACAAGCGGGTAAATTCCTCTGCGGCTTCCTTCTGAACATAAATCCGGTTTGTGCATACACACGTTTGTCCTGCATTCCTGAACTTGCTTGCAACCGCTGCTTCTGCGGCTTTCTCTAAATCAGCATCTTCAAATACGATAAAAGGGGCATGACCGCCTAATTCCATTGAAACTTTTTTGACCGTATTTGATGCGTCTCTCATCAGCTTTTTCCCAACTGCCGTTGAACCTGTGAAAGTCAGTTTCCGCACCTGCTTGCTGTCTAATAACGTTTGGGCAATCTCATTAGAAGGTCCAATAATCAGATTGGCTACTCCTTTTGGGAGACCAGACTCATGAATGGCTTCAAAAATTTTCACTGCCGTTAAAGGAGTAGCTGAAGCTGGTTTTAGGATGACAGGACACCCGGCAGCTAACGCTGGTGCAATCTTGCGGGTAACCATGGCGGCTGGAAAGTTCCATGGCGTAATCGCGCCCGTCACTCCAACCGGCTCCTGCAGTACCAGTATGCGCTTATCCCGGCTGGACGCTGGAATTGTCTCTCCATAAATACGCTTCGCTTCCTCTGCATACCAATCCATATAGGAGATCGCCAGTTTGACTTCACCAAGGGATTCTTTCAGGGGTTTCCCCATCTCTTTCGTAATGGTTACTGCCAGATCTTCTTCTCTGTCTCTTAGACAATCGGCAATTTTTCTAAGATATTGCGATTTTTCAACTGCGCTTGTTTTCTTCCAGTCTTGAAAGGCAGCGGATGCGGCCTGGATTGCTTCCTCCGCTTCTTCCTTTCCTCCATAAGCGACCGTACCGAATTTTTCTAAAGTAGCAGGATTATACACAGTTATCGATTTATTTTTAATGGAAGATTTCCATTCACCATTAATATATAGCATGACCGTTCTCCTTTTTTGCTAGCTGCTGCAATCCTTTTTTTAGTACAGAAACTGCCTGGTCTAGTTCCTCTTTTGATACCGTTACAGGCGGGATAAACCGTAAAACATTCTTCTCAGTGCCGCAGGTTAAAAGAATGACTCCGTGTTCTAAAGCAAAATTCTTCAGCCAATTTACTGTACTGGCATCCGGGCAGCCTTTTTCATCAGTGAACTCAATGCCGATCATCAGGCCCAGACCTCTAACATCGCCAATTACAGAATATTCTGACTGTAAATCATATAATTGCTGCTTTAGATATCCCCCTAAAGTTTGGGCATTATCTATACCTTCCCGTTTTAAAATTTCAATGGAAGCCAGGGCAGCCGCACAGGAGACAGGGTTTCCGCCATAAGTGCCTCCATGTGTTCCCGGCTCCCATTTCTCCATAATTTCTTTCTTGGCAATGATGGCACTTAAAGGGAAGCCTGAAGCAATTCCCTTTCCTAAGGTAAGAATGTCCGGCTCAACTCCAAAATGTTCATAAGCAAACATTTTTCCTGTTCTTCCGAATCCGGTTTGAACTTCATCAAAAATAAGTAATATCCCATGCTGATCACATATTTCCCTTATTTGTTTCAAAAATTCTTTCGGAGGTACAATATACCCGCCCTCTCCCTGTACAGGTTCAAGGATAATGGCTGCTACCTGGGATGGAGCAACTTGATACTGGAATACTTCATTGATGCTTTGAATACACCGTTTCGTCTCTTCTTCATAACTTAACCCGGTTCTAAAAGGATATGGATATTCACAAGCATATACGCTTGGAAGAAGGCCTTCATAATCCTGACGATAAGCTGAGCTTGAGAAAGTAATCGATGTGGCTGCAAGTGTCCGTCCATGGAATCCCCGTTTGAATGATAGGATGGCTGGACGCTTTGTCGCTTTTTTCGCTAATTTGATTGCTCCCTCATTCGCTTCTGCTCCGCTATTTGAAAAGTACACCATTTTCTGTGTTCCAGTTAATTCATTTAGTTCCTCCGCTAATTGAATATAGGATGGATAGTAAGCCACATTATGGCCAACATGAATCATGGTATCCAGCTGCCGCTTAACCGCTTCAATTACATCGGGATGGCAGTGTCCAACATTATTTACTCCTACACCACTGGCAAAATCGAGATATTTTTTTCCGTTCTCATCCTCTATGGTTGAGCCAAATGCTTTCGTTACACCTATCCTCGTTACTCTGTTGGCAGCCGGGGGCAAAACACGGTCGCCTCTTTCTGCTAAACTTTTATTCTCATAAATCATAATGACTCCTCACTCTCTTCACGATAATCTCGTTTCCATAGCTCAATGTATTCTTCTGCATTTTTTTCCAGGTCATGTCTTTCATTCTCTGTTAGTTCACGCACAATTTTGGCAGGAACTCCAACAGCCAAGCTACCTTTTGGGATCACTTTCCCTGGAGGAACTAATGCACCCGCTCCCACTTGTGCTCCTTTTTCAATGACCGCTCCATCTAAGATAATAGAACCGATGCCAATCAATGCTCCATCCTCGACCGTACAGGCATGTAAAATGGCACCATGCCCGACCGTTACCATTCTCCCTATCATTAATGGAGCCTCTGGTGTCACATGACAGATACACCCGTCCTGAATATTGCTTCCTTCACCAATTTCGATAAAATTATCATCATCTGCCCGTAAGACTGATTGAGGCCATACACTCACATTTTTGGCTATTCTGACGTCTCCTATCACTTGTGCCGAGCCGTGTATCATGGTTTCGGCATGAATGGATGGAACACGTCCTTTTAAAGGTTTAATCATGCATATCCTTCTCCTTACTGAGTAGCAGGATTTAAATGTTATTTAGCTGCGAGCCCTAATTCTCTTAAAATCTCTTCCTTATGTTCTCCCAATACAGGTGCAGCTTTTGCAACCTTTCCAGGTGTTTTTGATAGTTTGACAGGAATTCCTAAAGCTTTTATTTTCCCGGCAACTGGATGCACAACCTCTTCTATCATTCTTCTGGATAGTGTGTGCTGGTCATTTAAAGATTCAGGATAGGTATTGATCGGGCCAGCAGGAATCCCTGCTTTCTCGAATTTTTTTAGCCAATAATGTCTGGGATTCAGACTCGTTTTTTCTTCTATTAGTCTGACAAATTCATTTAAATGCTGAATTCTGGAGGCATCATCAACAAATCGGTCATCCGATAGGAATTCAGGTCTGCCGATGATCTGGCAGAACACGGGCCAATGATGCGGTGTATCTGCACCAACAGTAAAATAACCATCACTGGCACGAAATGCCTGGTAAGGAGCAGACAAGCGATGTCCGCTTCCAGTAGGTGCAGGTGTTTCTCCCGTAAACCAATATTGAGTGCTTTCCCAAACCGACAATGCGATTCCCGTATCATATAAAGATGCGTCAATATACTGCCCCTCATTGGAATGAACCCTGGCATACAATGCGGATAAGATACCATAGACAGAAAACAGGCCAGAACCCAAATCGATAATCGGAAGGCCGCATTTCACCGGGTTGCCATTCCGTTCACCTGTCACACTCATAATTCCGGTCATTCCCTGTGCGATTAAGTCATAACCGCCACGGGATGAATATGGGCCATACTGGCCAAATCCGGAAATAGAGCAATAGATGAGTTTCGAATTTATCTGATTGAGTGTTTCATAGTCAACTCCCAGACGCTTTACAACCCCGGGGCGGAAATTTTCTATCAAAATATCTGCAGTTTCAATTAACTTGTAAAATACCTTCTGATCTTTACTGCTTTTTAAATCAAGCGTTATGCTGCGCTTGTTGCGATTTATCGCCATAAACGCACCGCTCTCCCCTTCCTTATAAGGGGACCATCTTCTGGTACTCTCACCTTTTGGCGGTTCCACTTTTATAACATCAGCGCCCATATCGGCCAGCAGCATACCGCAATATGGTCCTGCCATGACCTGGCTCAAGTCAATTACTCTAATGCCTTCCAATGCACCCATTCAAATCATCTCCTGTCTCAAAGTCTATTTAAGGCTTTATCTTCAATTAAATAGAGTTCCTGATTGTCCAGAATAAGTCTGCCGTCAATTTCTACCCGGGGATCCTTCACGACCATATCGTAATGCCCTTTGGCCTTAACAGTTCCCCCAATATATGCATTCGTACCTAAAGCAATATGGATGGTTCCAAAAACGCCTTCATCACTCAGCATGCTGTTTTCCAATTCACATTCCGGATTCATGCCTATGCCAAACTCACCGGCAAAATAAATATTTCCTTCTTCATCATTCTTCTCCATTAATATTTTCCTGAATTGCTCCGCTTCTCTGCCTCCCGTAATCGAAACGGCCTTTCCTTCCTTAAATACCACTTCAACCGGAGTCTCCATTAAACCAACTCCCGGAATACTTCCATCCACCACTAAAATACCTTCAGCGGTTCCTTCAACCGGGGCAATGCTGGATTCGATACAGTGCGCTGCCGAAACATCCGTGCTATTTGCAAACCCTGTTAAGGCTCTTCCTGACCTGCCTTTGATGGAGAATCTCAAATCTGTGCCAAGGGATGTCGTAATGCGGACAGATTCTCCATCTGTCAATATGTCTGCCAGTTTCTCAACTTGAGGTCTTAGTGCAGCAAAGTCAGCACGCAGCCCCTTGCTTAATAAAATGTCTTCATGTGCTTCAGGTAAGATTAATACGCGGGCCCCGGCCTTTTGCGCATCATGGCGTGCTTTTGTATGGGCAATGTTATAGGTTGTCGGTGCGATGATCACATCTGCCTCTTTCATAGCCGCTGCCACTGCATCCGGCAATGCATCTCCATGCCCTTTCCTTGGCGGCATTGAGATTGTGATGGGCTCTGCGTCGAGTGAACAAACAACAGATGCCAGAACTTTTGTGATTCCATCCGTTAAAAAATCTGTTAAGATGACAACCTTTTCCCCGCTCTTAACACCTGCCAGAACTTTTACTAGTGCAGTAGCAGCCGGGTACATTAGTGCTTCTTTCATTTTTAAAACAACTCCCTGATTCAATTTTTATAACTAACTATATCCCTTTAAATACTGGCGGCTTTTTGTTAAAGAACGATTCAATCGCATGCTTGTGATCCCATGTATCCTGGCATTCAATAAACGCATCCAATTCCTGTTTCATTGCTTCCTGCCACTCTGCATCCATGGTCTTCTGAATCGTGTTCTTCGCATGTCTGACTGCGATTGGAGCACGGGAAGCAATCAGCTGTGCCCATTCCTGCGCTTCTGCCAGCAGCTTGTCATGTGATACCACTCTGCTGGCCAGCCCTCTTTGAAATGCTTCCTCAGCTGTTATGGTTCTGCCTGTCAATATCACTTCTTTGGCATATGCTTCACCCAGCAGTCTTACTAACCTGGTTGGCCCGACAACCAGTCCAACCTTTACCCCTGCTGCACATAGCTTCGCACGTTCCGACATGATCCGGATATCACAGGCTAAGGCAAGCTCGAACCCTCCGCCAAACGCATAGCCATTAACTGCGGCAATGACAGGCTGGGGCATTTCATTGACAATATCGTAAATTCTGCAATCTTCTTCTAAGAAGTGCCTGACGGATTCAGGTGTCAGCTCTCCTTCTTCGTTTAAATCGGCTCCTGCGCAAAATGCCCGATCCCCTTCTCCAGTAAGGACAATAACCCTGACATCCGAAGAGGTTTTAAGCTCCTCCATATAAGGAACAAACTCCTGCCGAAACTCTTTCGTCAAAATATTCATTGGCGGGTTTTTAATGGTAATGGTGCAAATAAAATCTGATATCTCAGCATGAATTTTTTCCAAATTTTTCATCACCCTTCTATGATTCCTGTTCAAGCTCTGCAGAGATTCTTATTTCTTTACTGGGTATATCCTCCAGGCGTCCATCTATGCCTTTGCTTCGTTGATACTTATCCCACAAAATAACGGCTACCGGGCATAATATTGAAGTCGTAATAGTAGAAATTGAAATTTGGATTGTTGCCAAATTGGCAATCTCCTGAAAACTTTGAGCCTTTTCCACCGTCATCAATCCTGCACCCGCTGCCACTGATGCTGCTGCTGCGATCGCAGCAGGTGTACCCACTGCGTTCCCTGCTGTTGATGCTTCTGCAACAGGGCCAATTGTGCTCTTTTCTCCAAACATCCTATAAACCAGGATTCCGGTTAATGCTGTAAATATGACTGTGGCAAACCCGAGAGCCAGACCGCCCCAAACAGCTTCAGCATTAAAGAAACTCATGAAGTTCATTCCTGCGCCAAGACAGAAAGCAAAGAATGGTACAAGGAGCGTTTCACCAGGCTTTAAAAACTCCCGTATGTCTTCATCCAGATTTCCTAAAAGCATTCCTAAAGCAATTGGCAGCAAGACCGCGATGAATGCGATTAAAGGAAAATTAACGCCAACCATCCCTAAAGCCAGCATGGTGAAAAAAGGACCATCATTCAGAGTCAGGACGGAAATCGCTCCAACATCTGACCGATTCCCATACTGTCCTGTCAGCACTGCATACATTCCTTCATTCCCATTGGTCATGGCGGCAATAATAGCCAGAGTAGATAATCCCAGCAGACCGTTCATTGGGTCAAAAAATACCCCAAATAAAATACCGAATGCAATCCCGGTCAAACACTTGCTTCCAGTTAATAGAATTCCTTTCTTTAAGGCCTTTCCGCCTACCCGCAAATTCATCTGGCTGCCTGCACAGAATAAGAACAGGCCAATGAGAGTCAGGGTTCCAGTTTTAAAAAGTGCTTCCGAGAACCCACCAATTCTCATAAACTCATAAATTCCTTCTTCCACCGGCGATACCCCTAAACTCTTAAGGAAATTCATTACAATTGGAATGTGGAGCTGATCAATCGTATTAAATAAAGCACCAAGCATCAGAGGGATGACCATCAGACCTCCAGGCACTTTTTCAATTGTTTGCTTTATCCTCATATAAATCACCGCCATATCTATTATTTGATATCCTTTTACATCAATGATTTTTAATTCTGATTCTCTGACTAGTATTTTTATTTCGATCATTTACGATTTCGATTTTTTCTACGGTAATCGAATATACATGAGTTTTTCAAACACCACATAGATGAATCCAATCATCCCTATGGATACTAATGTCGCAGTATACCAGCGAACTTCCTTGTAATATAGCATGCCAATGAGTAAAAAGATTAAGGTAGAAAATAGAAAGCCGATAAAAGGTATTAACAAAAAGATATAAACAACTGTAAATAGCAGATACAGTATTCCTCTTTTAACTTCCAGAATGGAGGCAGAACCTGTTTCCCCTTCCTCCTCTTTATTCTTTCTGATCGTTTGAATAAGCTGCCAGATTGATAGACCTATCAAACTATAGCCGAGGAGCGTGGGAAATGAACGGGATGAATTTAAAAAGTGTTCTCCTGGCGGGAAATCATAACTGCCTATTACGAAAAAGAGTCCAATCGCAAAAACAATTCCCGCCAAAAGATAATCTTTATTTATTCTCATCTTTTCTCCTTTCTATCACTCTTTTGGCCGGCTAATTCCTACTTCCTCAGGTGACCGTTTTCCAACACCAATTTCCCAAAGCAGCCAGCTTGTTTTTTCGGTGATTTCTTTTGTATATTCCTGACTATCCTCAATATCTGTGAGAACAATCGCCCTTTTCTTTGCAAAAGCCTGAAATTCTTTACTGTTGATTGCTTTGTTGTATGCATCTCTAATTTTAGTGACAATTTCTTCAGGTGTTCCGTGCTTTACAGCTGGCCCCCACCAGGTTCCTTCCGGTACATATTTTTCCAAATCAGAAACAAAGTCAGTGACCGGCGGGATTGATTCAATTCCATCTACTTCAAACGCTTTATTATCCATAACAGCCAGTGAACGTAAATCACCTGCCCGAAGCAGATCTACTACCTCATTTACACCGCTGATTGAAAAATCAACCTCACCTTTCATCGCAGCCATGGCAGCATTTGAACCGGAATCGTATGTGATAATTTCGGCATCTCCACCCACAACACTATTCACAATCTCCAGAGTGAGGTGCCATGGGTCCCCAATCGCTGCTACACCAACCTTTGCATTTCCATCTTTCAATAGCTGAATCACATCATCAAATGTCTTCAGGTCAGATTTATCTTTGACTGTAAAATTGGCAATTCCCATTGCACCAATTCCTATTTGCTCGAAATCCTTGTATGTTAAATCTGTCATGCCCATTGTTGGAAAGACGCGGACCAGATCTGTTTGAAATAGGATGGTATGTCCGTCAGACTCTTGTTCGTTAACATATTCAAGGGCTAATGCACTGGAGGCTCCAGGCATATTTCTTACCGCAATGGATTCTCCTAATTCTTCCTGTAGGATTGGCTGCAGGGTCCGGGCCATCGTATCAGTACCGCCTCCCTCACCAAAACCGACTATAATTTCAATAGGCTGAGAAGGGTAATCATTGGCTGCTTCCTTGCTGTTTCCAGATGCCTTTTGAGTTGACTGGCTGCCTGCACAGGCACCTAATATCAGAACCACTGAAAATAGAATCAGACACATCATTTTTATTTTCATACGTTTGCCCCCTTAGGCTTTATTTTCCCCCACAAGTGTTTTAAGTGTTTTGTCAGGAATCCATTTTGATTTAAAAGCAGAAATACAATACAGACCAGCAGGAAAAGACTAATTGGCCGCGTGAAGAATGGCCCGAATGAATAATCCGCACTAACCATGGCCCTCCGGAAATTCTGTTCCGCCATTAAACCAAGGATTAACCCTAACACTAGAGGAGGGGCAGCGAGCCCAACTTTACGCATAAGAAAACCGATGATCCCAAAAAGAAACATAATTCCAATATCAAATGGCCTGTTGTTTACTGCAAATGTCCCTACCACACTAAATACTGTTACAATCAGCAAAACTATACTTCTGGGAACAGATAGGATTTTCTGAAAAAAATAAGAGAAAAATAATCCAAATACCAGCATGAACGCAGCAGATATTGTTAAAATGATGAAAAACTGATTTAATATATCAGGGTTTTGTGTAAGCAAAAGTGGACCCGGCTGCAATCCGTGGAGCAAAAGCCCTCCTATAATTACTGCCGTAACTGCATCACCAGGGATGCCAAGTATTAACATGGGTATATATGTACCTGGCACACAAGCGTTATTCGCTGTTTCTGCAGCAACGATTCCTTCTGGATTTCCCTTTCCAAAGGTCTCAGGCTTCTTACTTCTTCGGCGGGCCACATCGTAGGAAACCCAGGCTGCAACATCTGCTCCAACACCTGGAATCGCTCCAATAGATGCTCCAATTATTGAAGATCTTCCGCCGGCTGGCAAAAACTTCAGCAACATCTTCCACGGGGGAATAATAGATTGGAATTTATCCGCCTTTAAAGGCTTCTTTAGCTGCATAATAGAGTCGATTACCTCAGCTATTCCGAATACCCCAATTAATACGGCAATTAGGCTAAAACCGTCCATGAGAGCGCTTTCTCCAAAAGTAAAACGCTGGGCACCAGTGATTTTATCCATTCCTACAGTGGCTAAAGCTAATCCTAATATCCCGGAAATAAGCCCTTTCGATAGTGATGAAGCCGTTAGGTTTGCACTAAGAATAATTCCAAACATGGCAAGCAGAAAATACTCCCATGATCCGAAATTCATACTTATATCCAAAAGAAGCGGAGCCCCTATTAGAAATAAAACAGCTGCCAGAATAGTACCTAGAAAAGATTGAAAGGTGGCAAGTCCTCTTGCCAGGCCTCCCTCCCCCCGCTGAGCCATTGGATAACCATCCATAGCCGTTGCAGCGGAGGCAGGCGTACCTGGAATATTTAAGAAGATCGCTGGCGTGGATCCGCCATAGGTTCCTCCTATATGAACAGACACAATTAAAACCATTGCTTCTATCCATTCCATCCCCCAGGTAAATGAAATCAGCAAGGATACTCCCATGGTAGTAGTCAGACCCGGAAGTGCACCTACTGCCATCCCCGCAACTGTGCCAATAAGAAACAAAAGCATGATTTTAAATGTAAAGAAACTGGCCAGCGATTCGCCGATTAAACTTATTTCTCCCAAATAAACCTCCTCCCCCTAATCTATATAGAGTTCTCCGTCTTTCATAAGGATTTTCCCATCCACTTTGATAGTCGGTTTTCGAATCACTAAATCACAATGCCCAGGGGCTCTGATACTGCTTCCAAATGTGATTCCATTGCCAATTCCAATATGCATCGTTCCGAACTCTGCCTCGTCCTCCAGCTGGCCTCCTCTGCCAATTTTCGCTTTTGGATTCATGCCGATACCCATTTCCACTGCACAATATACATTGGGATGATTATAACTTTCCAGCGTTTGCTTAAGCATTTCAGCATCTTCTTTTCCTTCGATGGAGACGATTTTCCCTTCTCTAAAGACGACTTTAACCTGATCTTCACAAGCCCTGCCCGGCACAATCGCCCCATCAATGTACATGACTCCTTCTGTAGTTCCTTCTATTGGTGCCACAGCTGTTTCAATGCAAGGAGGGGGAGAAATACTTCCAGGCTCATGACAAATCCCGGTTTGAGGTACGGCATGCCGTCCGGTTATAGACATGGAAATTTCCGTGCCTAAACGGGTAGTGATGCTTAATCGTTCTCCTTCTTCAAGAATGGCGGATACTTTATCGATTATTTTCTTCTGGGCAAAATAATCGATATCCAGTGAACCATCTAAGAAAACCTCTTCATTAGCATCAGGCATAAATATTAATCTGGCACCTGCATTACTGGCTTCTTTTCTGGCAGTAGAATGATTAATAGAGAAAGTTGTCGGGGCAACGATGGCATCAGCGGCTTTCATTGCCTCTGCAATGATTCTTGGCGGTTCATCCCCATGCCTTGTAGTGGGATTCATGATTGTCATCACCACTTTTGCTCCCATGCCTTCACCAACTAGTGCAAAAACCTCCCCAATTTCTGTTGTATTTGTATCCGTTAGAATCAATAGGCTTTCTCCAGACTTTACATTTAAACAGGTCTTCAATAATGTCTGAACGGATTTCACCATAAACATTTTATTTATGATTTTCATTGCACTCCCCCTCGTTTTTTCCTTCAACTAGTTAGAATGCAAGTACCGTGCCAAGTTGTGATTTTTCTATATTTTTCATTTACACTCCCTGTTTATAAAGGATTTACAGGACAACTTCTATTTTGCTGTAAATATCACTAAGGTCCATTGTTCGCAATTTGCAAAAAAAACATAGAAGATCTGTCCAAAATATAAAAAAAAGACAAATCTGCTATGTTTCTAAACTAATCGCAATTTGCGAACTATAATTGCATTTTGCGATTAATCTCGTATTTATTAATTTTCCTGTAAAGCGTTGCTACATTTATACCTAATTCATCTGCTGCTTGTTTTTTTCCATTTAGAGTATCACCATATCTCTTTAATACATCCTTTATCATTCTTTCTTCCATTTCTGCTAGAGTAATATTTTCTTTATCATCGTTCAGGGGATTTTGATGACGGATTCTTGGAGGCAGGTTTTCTACTCTAATCCAGTGGTCTGTTGCCATGTTTATGGCATATTCAACCGCATTTTGGAGTTCACGTATATTACCTGGCCAATTATACGAACACAGCCTATTCTCCGCATCAGGAGTGAAACCTCTCACTTTTTTTCCAGTAATTTTGTCATAGTGCTGTACAAAATGCTGAAGCAGGACGGGAATATCACCCTCTCTTTCCCTCAGTGGCGGAATATGCAGCGGAATAACGCTTAACCTAAAAAATAAATCCTGCCTGAATTCCCCATCAGCTACCATCTTTTCTAAGTTTTTATGGGTTGCTGCAACCACTCTTATATCAATATCAATAGAAGTATTAGATCCAATTCGTTCAATTTTTCTTTCTTCCAGCACTCTCAACAGCTTCACTTGTAAATGCAATGGCATATCACCTATTTCATCCAGAAAAATGGTGCCTCCTTGTGCCATTTCAAATTTTCCAGGCTTTCCATTTTTCCTTGCACCCGTAAAGGCACCCTCGCTATACCCAAACAATTCACTTTCCAGTAAATGTTCAGGAATGGCGGCACAATTTATGGCCCGAAATGGTTTATTAAATCTTTTGCTTTCTTGATGCAGTGCTCTCGCAAAAAGTTCCTTCCCCGTTCCACTCTCCCCCAGGAAAATGACTGTAGAATCGGTTGCCGCAACTTTTTTGGCTGCAGCCTTTGTTTGCAATATAGCATGGCTTTTCCCTACTATAATATCGAATGTAGAATCATCTACCTCTGATGTGATAGAATAGGCAAACTTTTGAACTTCAGCTAGATCTTTGAGCGTAATCGCACATCCAATAATTTGGCTGTTATGGATCAATGGATTAGCACTGATGATGACTTGAATCACTTTTCCATTTACAACAAGAGAACATTCCTTATCTGAGTATCCTTGTCCGGTAGAAAATACTTTTGTAATCGGCAGATTTTGAATAACTTCTGAAATATTTGAAGTTAATACACTCTGTTTTTTTATATTTAGTATTTTTTCTGCGGAACGGTTCATCTCTAATATAAATCCTTTTTGATCAACAGCAATGATGCCCTCGTACATGGATTGAATCGTCACTTGCAGCATTTGTGAGGTTGATAAATATTTCTTTAAGAGTGATGTTCCATTTATTTTGCTGCTGATTAAATCCGCCATTTTATCGAGATAATTTGATAAAATACGGTGCTTCTCTTTAAATTCATTTTTTTGTTTTTCAGAGAATGCAGTTAAACTGATAACCCCGACAATCTCGCCCTCATGTGTTAATGGATATGAAACATCTGATTTTTCAGGGCAATTTTGATGAAGGATACAGCTTTTACATACGTCATGGAAACCTGGCTCTAAATTGTAAACAGGCTGATTTGTTTTTAAGACTTCTTCAATGATGTGTCCCCGAACCGGCTCACCTACAACTGCATGCGTGCCCCCGCCTGTAGCCGTAACAACAACTTTATTTTTATCGTAAATAATCACCTCTAAAGACAATACAGACTTAATGGCTTCTGCGACTAAATTCACTTCTTCTTGAATTTCAAAAAGGATTGATTTACCCATTTATATCCTCCTAATACATTAGTTCCTCCTAATGAGCAGGAAAGTTTATCTGTCTCTCAGAATTGCTTCATGATATATCATTCGATTCGAAAATTGAAAAACCTCTGGAAAATTCTGAATATTCATGACACTAGTGGTTTTTTATATAACTTTTTTACTAGGAAAATTTCGATATTTTAAGTTAATTATGTATAGCATATTGATTAGCATATTGACGGACACTTTACAAAATGGGTTAGATTGATCCTGTTGGTCCAGATCCTGTTCAATATCCTTAAGTCAAAAAGAGATTGGCTCCGATGTCAATTTCGATTGTTTATTAACTCAATATTTTTCCAAGCAAAATAAGCAACTTACTGTTTAAGTTGCTTAGAAACATACTATTTTAACGCATAGACTCCGGCTGGGGGCACAGTTTCCGCAAGATCTTAGACTAATAACAGTTGTCCTGCTTCTCCCACTCCCCTTTATACCATTAAGAGAAATAGCTGCCAAATCCCATCCCATGATAAAATACTACTATACTATCTAGTAAAGGAATGAATCCCTATTAATCTCCCTGATAAGGTAAAAAACCTGCCCGCAACTCCAGGCGTCTATCTGATGAAGGATTCCCAGGGTCAAACTCTGTATGTGGGGAAGGCGAAGAATCTTAAGAATCGTGTCCAGTCTTATTTCCGGAACTCTACCAATCATTCACCAAAGATAAAAAAGCTGGTCAAACATTTAAGGGATTTTGACTATATCCAGACAGATACCGAATTCGAGGCTTTTATGCTTGAATGCCAATTAATTAAAAGCATAAAGCCGCTCTATAATCGAATGATGAAGAGTCCGCAGTCATTCATTTATATCTCGATTGGTCTTATCGGCAATCACCGTAAGATTGATATTGTCTTTGAACCCAATGAAAATGACGGCAAGGTTTATCTTGGCCCTTTTACAAGCCGAAGAAATGTGGAAAGAGCTATCCGTGCGTTAAAGGATTGCTTTAAGCTGAATTGCAGCAATCCTAATGGAACAAACTCAGCCTGCCTGAATTATTCCTTAGGCTCATGCCTTGGCCGGTGTCTTGGAGGGCCTGCGGAACAAGAGTACAATGACATTTTGAACAGGTTTATCGGTTTTCTGAAGGGCACGGACATGAGTATCCTAGAGGACATGAATCAAATGATGCTGAATGCCTCTGAAAACTTTGAGTTTGAAGCGGCGTCCGCCTATCGGGATCATATACAGGCAGTAGGCTCCCTGCTAAATAAAGAAAAAGTGCTCGAATTCACGGAAGAAAACCATAATATCGCAGCGATTGAAAGTTTATCAGATTCAACCTTTAAACTTTTCCTTATTAAAAGGACAGATATTCTGTTCAGCAAGAGCTATGCAGTAGGAAATATCGAGGAGAAAATAAAAACGGACATTTTAGCTCATTTTAAAAATAATGAAGCACAGGCCGCTGGAGAGATTAGCAGACATGAAATCGATGCAGCACATATTATTTACCGTTATTTACACAGCGGCAGCTGCTCTTATCTCATAATACCGGAAAACTGGCTGGTTTCTGAGAATCATGCAGCCCTGGATCAGGCATTAAATAATTTACTCAATGACCTTCAACACATAGAGCCCCCTATTCATCATGAATAAGGGGCTTTTTACAATCCGATCTAGCAGGCAAAGGAGACTAATCAAACTGATCAGTTCACATACTCATTCGCAAACGCATCATCCACCCTGAAAAGGACAGTATATGGATGGATATCACTAATATAATACGCAGGCTCTCCCCTGTGTTCCGCTGCATCAATGATCTCTGGTATATCAAAATTCCGCAGCTTTCCCCTGAGCCTTTCAATGGATTTGGTGAAGGTGCTCTTTTTAACCTCCCCATCACTTCCGGTTCTTCCAAAGAAATCCCGCATGGTGATTCTTGTACATGGATTCTCCCTGCTGGAAGACAGCATAAAATGTCTGATCATATTCGCCTCTGTTGGGGTAATGATGGGATCCTGCCCATTTAATAGGAGAATATTTTCCCGGTCATTAAAGTACAGAACCAGCTCATCAGCTTCACTGTTTCCAAAGATGTTTTCACACTCTTCCTTTGAGCAGGTTTCAGTATTGTTTTTTGTGATTTTGTAGAAGGCGTGGTTATGCAGGTAGGATTCGTTGGCTGTTAATGCTTCAGCTAACGGGGACAGCTCTGCTTTAGGAAGCTTATCCGGATATGGAAGTTTTTCCATCATCTCATAGGTTTCGTTCGCAACATGCAGCCCGCTGTTGGCCAAATAAATATGGGCATGGAATTCCTGCTGCTGATTGAGGCTGCAGCTTGGGTCACCGATCAGGTGCTTGCTTAAGGCCTGCTGGAAATAGCGGACAGCCGAACCGTACTTGCCATGCTTATAAGCGAGGCAGCCGAGACGGTAATACGCAATTGGCAGCTTTTGTTCCACTCTAATCGCTTTTAAGAGTGATTCCACCGCATCCCCATCATCCTTGAAGTGATTCATTTTTAAATAGGAACCATATTTAATAAGTGTGGATACAAGCAGTCTCTTCGTTTGCTTAAGGGCGTCATCGTAGTAAGGGCCATTATTTTTGGCCAGATTGGTAAGCTTTTTAAACATTGTTTCATAGAGGATCACCAGCTGCATGTAATAGCCGTAATCGCCTTTTTCGCCGTTTTCATGCATATCATGCTCCAGTTCTTCCAGCGCATCAAGGGTTAAGTCTTTTATCTTTAACGTTCTCATTTTTACACCCCAATCTATTCAAAACGTACCATTTTACACCTTTCACTATATAGAAATCAGCCGCCAGTTTCGCGCGAATATTGTCGAATGAATTGTGAAGATTTTGTAACAGTTCTATGTCTTGCTTCTCCAAACTGACAAGATGAGCTCCTTGAAAAACACGAACAAATGTTTTATAATTTAGTTCAATGAACGGAGGGATACTTTATGTACGTGACAGTCTCAGACTTTATTAAAGAGTGGAACAAAGAAGCACAGCTGACTCAAAACGTTTTAGAAGGTTTAACAGATGAATCCTTAAAACAGCAGGTTTACCCGGAAGGACGCACATTAGGAAGAATTGCGTGGCATTTAACAGCAAGTATTCCGGATTATTTAGCTCACTTCGGAGTAGAAGTGCCGAAGAAAGAAGATGAAGAAAATGTGCCCGCTTCGGCAAAAGAAATTGCGGATACATTCAAAAGGCTGAGTGAGGAAGCGGCTCAGGCTATCCAGCAGCAATGGACAGAGGACACATTGAGCCAGACACAGAACGCATTTGGCAGAGAAGAAACCAATGCACAAATTTTAATGGGCTTAATTAAACACATTGTGCATCATAGGGGGCAATTGACGATCCTTATCCGCCAGGCAGGGTTAAAGCCTTTTGGGGTTTATGGCCCGCCGAAAGAGGATTGGGTTCATTTAGGTGTGGACACTCCCCCCCTATAAAACGTTCAGCTTGTCGAGCGATTTTCTTAGCATAATGAATCTTCAGGATGTACATAGGAAGAAGTCTGCTTGAATAATCAGAACACTTGATGAATAGAATGTATTAGTATATTATTTAAATAAGAACACAACATAAAAATAAAGACTCGGGTGCTGTCACACCCAAGTCTCCATCTTAGCTACTCCGCAGTATAAGTTTGCGGTGGCTGAGGTCGCGATATGAAATGACTAGTTCCACGACCCGACGGCCAAATCAGGGTGGGCTAGTCGTTTTTATTTTTGCCTGATTGTGCTGCGACAATAATAGTGACGACTAGAGTAGCGAAAGCAATCATAACACTTAGATCATCATTCGTTACGTACACGACAGCACCCCCTTCCTGACCTCGGGGGTAGCCACCGCTCCCATACCCTGCCTTGTAGCTATTCTATATTATACCATAATTGGAACTTATGTTCTAATAGTGCCAAATGACCAAAAATGTTTTATAAAATATCTCAAAAAACACTGATCATAATTGAACTCTTATGTCCCTTATTATCTTCAGCAAAATAACCCCTATTCTGACACCTGGTATAAGAGGGAAAGTGAAAAACGCTCGGAGATTGCCGAGCGTTTTTTAGTTTTTAGATAAGCAGTTTTAGACATCATTCAGAGTTTTCAGGCTCTCCGAACATCTAACTATCAATTGACCTATTGGCTACCGGGGGTTCATTAAGCCAGTCTTTCCTCACCAATAACTTAAACCCTTGCTCTGAATAGCTTTCTACCTGTTGAATTAATTCCTTTAGTCTTTTCACGTGACTTTTTTTATAACTGGAAACCACAGCAGTTTGCAGATTGCCGATTCCGATTGGATTCAAGAACATAATTAAGTTAGCCATTAGTTTATCTGAAAACGGTGATTTATTCACCTTATTAACGTGAGCTTCCAGTCCGGTGGTTGTCGGGACACCGTTTTCTCTATATATTTCGGATAAAACATCGACATGATGATACGCCAATTTGGTTCCATCCTCCAAAAAACTCTTGGTATCTCCATCCTTTGCAACATCCGAAAAAGCAGTACATAATGCTAAGCCAACATTATTACATTGAACTGAACCAAACATACTTGCTAATTCTACAGCATTAAGCGGCCTCTGCTGGGTTGATGCCACTTTAAATAACCTGCTTTCTCTGCCTTCAGCCTGTTGGTATGAAAAAGACTTGTTTTGCAGCAGGCCTTTTTGCTCCAGCAGATTTAAAATAGAAATGTCAATTTGCATTAACCTATTGAGTATTTCTTTATAGAAATTCTTAACTTCTGGGACGATTAAGTCTGTATATTGAAAAGAAAGGACACCCATTCCATTACTGGTTATATGCTTAATTATTTCTATCATTAATTGATCAGAAAATATCTTTTCTGAGGGGCTATGTAAATCATTTTCACTAAAAAACGGTGTAGCATTTAATCCATTATCAGCCAGGAATTTTGAAGCCTCTTTTTCCTGAAATGTTGAAAGTGTTTTAATCTCATTTAAAACTTCCTTCAAATCAGGATCTTCAGCAGTTTCAATCAGATTTCCCAAAAAAATATTGACCATATTCGAACTTGAATGTAAGTACCAAAGAAAACCTAATTCGGTTAAATTCATTTAAATGCCCCTTCACAAATTTTTTCTTTTCTTAGTTTGTAATTGAAACTGGTAATTATTCATGACATTGCCTACTATTTAAGCCTTTACAATAGTAATGGCACCCCTGTTTAAAAGGGTTCGATATTTTTTTTCCTTATTATCTTCATTAAAATAAGACCCACACTGACACCTGGAATTACACACAAAATGGGCAGCCAAATTGGCCCTAATAATACTCCAAAAAGCTTAAAAGTAGAGGAATATATACACCCCACTGTAACAAAGTAGGCAGAAGATACAAACGGCAGAAAAGAATAACTGTTCTTCCCTCCACCCGCATCCTTATAGGAATCCCACATAGCAAAAAAATACAAACAAGGGTAAAACATCAGCCACAAATAATCAGTTTCTGCAATTGCCTTTTCAATATCTCCATGAAAACTTAAAATAATGACCCCGTTGAAATTCGCCTGCACATTTATAAGGAACTCTAAAAATACTATAACTATTCCCTTTATTAATTTTCCATTTAAAAATTGTCCAAAACCGGGCAGTGCAATACTCCATAATAGCCTTTCTATAGATGTTGCCATTCTATTCTAGCCCCTTACCATATCTCTTTTGTATGTGTCCTTTTAAAGAGCAGCAGCCTGTTGCCATCTATTAATTGACGGAAGTTTACATTTACTATTACTCAGCACCACATTTATTATGTAAGGACTCTTTTCCAACTAAACTCCCATTTGGGAGAAAAAAAGCTGCCGTATTGGCAGCTTGGTTTCAATCACTCATGATTAAGTTTAAACGTCAGTAATAAATTCTTTATATTATACCGAATAAGTGCGGTTAAATTTGACAGAATAGATCAGCACATAAATAACAATAATGGCGGCAAACAGATTCAGCACGATCAGTGAATGGTTCAAACTGAAAAACTGAGTAAGCACTCCTACTCCAATTACGGGAACGATAAATCCTGAGTAGGCACACAAATAAAAAACCGAAATGACTCGCGTACGTTCTTTTGGCTCCGGCAGCTGTCCGGTGAGTCGCAAGGCAATTTGAAAAGCCCACCCGCCCCCGATAGACTGGATGAAAATGCCTGACCAGAGCAGCGGCAAACTTGATGTTAAACCAGAAGAAACAATAACCCATGACCCTATTGCAAGAAGCAGGATGCCGAATCTCATACGTGTAATGGGGTGACTTGGCCAAGGAATGAACTGAGCCAATGCTGCACCACTGAGAAGCGCAAAAATGATTAATCCTGACACAGATAGGTTCGACGTATGAATGACATTCTTTGCAAAATTAGGAATAAGAGCAAACGCGATTCCTTGGATTGTGAAAACTGTGAAGATAGGCACTCCGGCCATTGAGAAAAATGGAGAACGAATATTGCTTGGCACACCAAGTGATATCTTAGTTTTTCCAGGCATATGTCCTTTGGGAACAGTGTCTTTAGGAACTGTTTCCAGCACGATTAATGAGATGATGAGCAGAGCAAGCAGAATCCAAAAGGGCAGCTGGAGTGGCATGTAATGTATATGTTGGACGAGCAAACCCGCTATAGCTGGTCCCAGACCGAAACCAATAAGAATCGTTACACCTGATAATTTAAGAGCTGCACTTATTTGACCGGGAGAAGTTTGCTTTATTAGAAAAGCAGCAGCTGTACCTGTAAAGGCTCCGTATGCGATTCCTTCCAATGACCTGGCGACATAGAGCATCCAGGAATGATTGCCAGCCAGAAAGATCAATGTAGATGCGATGGAGATCCATATACTGATGCGAACTACCCTTTTAAGTCCCCAAGTGCTGCCTATTTCTCCCGCGATTAACAGGGTCGGCAACAAGAAAGCCGCATAAATGGCAAACAAGATTGTGATTTGCAGACTGTTCAGCCGGTAAGCTTCACTATATAAAGGGAATAACGGGGTGATAAAGGTAGCCCCGCAAGACATCAATAATGAAACCAATAGCACTCTTTTCACTGAGGAAATCCCCACTTTCAATTATGAATTTACTTACTAGAAGGTAAGTTTGAATCGTAGTCTTTCCAAATTTATTAATTCTGCTGGCACTTATTTAAATCCAGCAAAAGCTTCTTATATCACAATTGAAATTCACCCTCCCTAACACTTACTTACTAAAAGGTAAGTAAACTTCCTTAAAAAAACCGTTTCTACGGTTTTCTTAAGAATCGATTTAACTGATTTACTACTTCTGCTAATACATTATCTCCCAGAACACGTCTGTATAATAATGCGCCTTTTACACTTGATAATAATGTTGCCGCCACTTGATTGACATCATCAGAGCTATTTATGACATTTGCCGCTTGTGCCTCCGCAACTAATTCCTTCATTACTCTGAGCTCCAGCCTGCTGACTTCTTTAAGCTTTTCTTGTACTGCAGTTGGCAATGATTCATAATCCGTCTGCAGTGAAGAAATAGGACAAATTTCAATACATTCAAATCTTTGAGCCTGCTGCTCGATGAACTGCTTCAGTTTCTCTTCAGCGGGAGCCGGCGAATTTTTAATTAACGTCAAAGATTCCTGCAGTTTCAATAAAATACGCTCAGTAACTGCGACCCCTAAATCCTCCTTTTTCTCAAAGTGATAGTGGATGCTTGCTTTGGTCACGCCAAGCTGTTTAGAAATGTCATCATAGCTGAAGGCTACAAACCCTTTTTGCTGTATCAATTTAAGTGCTAAGTCTACAATCTGTTTTTTTCTATTTTCCATACTCCGATAGTAACTTACTAATAGGTAAGTGTCAATATGGAAGGCCAGAGTTAAAATCATCGCAATATGAAAAATATCATTTACTCCATACGCATACGGTTTTTTTCCTTTTTCCTATCATTTAAAGATGGTGACTAATACCATGCCTTAATAAAAATGTTAAAGTGCATACAATTTTTGATAGTAATAATAATAAGTAGTAATACATGTTGGGGAGTACATTTTTTATGGTAATGGAAAAAAGTAATATGAGACCTGCAGACGTAGTGAAGAGAGCCAAAAAGTCATCTGATTTTAAAGAGATTCAAAAAAACCTTTCCGGAATCAAGATTTTCATTTTATACTTCACTTCACTAATCGATCACAAGACGATGGAGCATATATTTCTTCCATATATTAATGAGTGCGAAAAAAAAACTGACCAGGCTTTTGATATGAATCAATTTAAAATTAGCCTGCCGCTTGAAGATGTTATTAGCACGAAAGAAGCAAAAGAGATCGAAGAAAAAATACATCAGGGTTATATCTTAATAAAAATTGAGAATACAACTGAAGATTATTTATTAGTGAATGTAAGCAATTTATCTAAAGGCATAAGAGAATCTAACGAAACTGAGAATGAATTTAATGTTATCGGCCCAAAACTGGGTTTTGTTGAGAGTCTTGATACGAACATTCTTTTACTTCGCACAAAGGTAAAATCTCCTTTATTAACAACTAAAGAGATCGAGCTGGGCACGCTGTCAAAAACAAGAGTAATGATGGTTTATTTAGATGGCATTACAAATGAACAGCATATAAAATTTGTTAAGAAAAGGCTCTCTGAAATAGATTTTGATATTATTTGGGATACTTCTGCTTTAATCCAGCTAATCAAGGAAAATTCTTATACGCCTTTTCCGCTTTACTTTTCTTCAGAGAGGCTGGATCGAATATCATATTCACTCACTTCAGGCCAGGTCGTTATCTTTAGTGATGGTTCACCATACGCAGTATCAGGACCTACTACCATATTTGATTTTTTTCTCTCATCCGAAGATTATTATTATAACTGGATCATCGGGTCTTTCTTCCGTTTTACACGAATACTTGCAATCATCTTTTCAATCTTCTCTACCGCCATTTATGTTGCGGTTATGACGTTTCATTATGAGGTGGTGCCTGCAGATTTACTGGGCCCGCTAATAGAGTCCAGAGCAAACGTTCCATTTCCGCCGCTGCTGGAGGTTCTTTTTTTAGAATTGACCATTGAATTATTAAGAGAGGCAGGAGCCCGATTGCCTACTAAAGTAGGACAGACATTGGGCATTGTTGGCGGTATTGTCATCGGACAGGCTGCTGTTATGGCAGCACTGACAAGTAATATCTTATTAATTATTGTCGCTTTATCAGCTTTAGCTTCATTCACAACACCAACTATCGTTATGTCCAATACCATTCGAATTTTAAGATTTCCCTTTATCATCCTATCTTCATTCCTGGGCGGGCTGGGTATTATGATAGGTTTTGCCGTGCTGCTATGTCATTTGTTTAAATTAAAATCGTTTGACACTCCTTACATGGTCCCTTTGCATCCTTTCCGCAGCAATAGTCTTATGGATAGTATCATAAGGCCGCCTTATACTAAATTAAACAAAAGGCCGGAATATTTGAGACCTAAAGATAAAATTAAATATTCACCAAAAGAGAGTAACAAAAAGAAGGAAGATATTAATGACGAATAACACATTTATTAAAATGGGAATTGTTGCTCTAATTCTAATCCTGACTGGATGTGTGCCTCACAATATTATTAATGAAGTCTCTCTGATGCATAATGTAGGATATGACAAAGAAGATGAGATGCTAAAGGCAAGTGTTGTTTATCCAAATTATGCCGAAAGTGACAATCCTGCTTTAATCACAGCTGCTGCTAAAAATCCATCCAGTCTGCAGGAAGAACTTAGCCATAAGTCTCAATTTCCATTTGAAATAGGTCAAGTACGAGTAATGATATTTGGGGATCAACTAAGCAGAGATGGTTTAGCTTCTATATTAGACCCCATTTGTAAGGATCCAAAAATCGGCATAGTAAGAATTGTTATTACAGATGGAACTCCAGATTTAATACTAAGTAAAACACTTAATGAAAGTCCGCTATTCTTAATGGATTTGATTGATAAAAGTATTGAAAATGAAGGAATTCCTGAGTCTAACTCCCATGTAATGTATGACCAGTTTTTTGGAAGTGGAATTGATATGTCCTTTCCAAATCTGACAGTTGATTCTAAAGGTAAAATTAAAGTCGATGGTATGGGGATTTTTAAAGGTGAAAAATTAGCATTTAGGATTTCCGAAAAAGAAACCTTCTTATTAAAATTAATGACTGATAAAAACAAAAGGGGAGTATACAGTTTTGACCTGAAAATGCATGGACACAAAGCTAATATTGGGGTCAGAACGAACTATGGAAAACACAAGGTGAAATTCATCAAGGAAAACTTCGGGGAACAAGTTAGAATAAGCCTTAATTTAGATGTAGAACTTGATGCTTTGCCTGAATGGATCAATTTAGAAGATGAAAAGGATCTTAAATTATTTAAAAACGCCGTACAGAAATCAATTTCAAACGATGCTGAAATACTACTTAGGGATTTTCAGACAAATGGTGTAGATCCTTTAGGTTTAGGAAGAGTGTATATAGCACATCACAGAAATTATTCTGAACAGAGCTTTTACGATAGGATATATCCTAATATGAAATATGAAGTAATTACAAAAATTACAGTCAGGCAAACTGGGGTGGGAAATTAGTGACCGTAAAAGTAGAAAAACAATTTCAAGTTTCGGCTTTTTTCACATTTTTTCTCATTCATTCTTCACAAACTGGAATTGGTATCCTAAATTTTCAAAGCCAGGTTATTAAACATGCTGAGCAGGACGCCTGGATTTCTTTAATTATAACCTGGGTTACCACCCAAATCATACTCTATATTATTTTTAAGCTATTAGGCGGGGGAACTAATGATTTAGTAGCTATTCATCAGTATTGCTTTGGAAAAGCGGTTGGCGGCATAATGTCTGTCCTTGCATTGGTTTATTTCTGGCTGGCTTCTTTGACGGTCCTCCGTGCCTATATTGAGGTCATCCAAATATGGGTGTATCCTTCCATAAAAACATGGCAGCTATGCTTCGTTTTCGGACTCACATTTTATTATATTATCTCAAGCGGCTTCCGCAGTTTAACCGGCTTTAGTTTCTGGGGAGTTATATTGCCTTTTTTCTTGTTCTTTTTAATCTACTTCCCATTGATGCATGCGAATTATATTTACCTGCTCCCCGCCTTCAGTCATTCCCTCAGTGAGCTATTTTTATCTTCTAAAGGGTATGCCCTGCTTTTTCTTGGTTTCGAGTGGATCCTGATGTACTATCCCTTCCTTAGGAGTTCAAATAACAGAGATATTTCAAAATGGGCGTATCTTGGCAATATATATACTCTCATTGTGTACCTAATTATAACAATAATATCATTCTTATACTTTAATCAAGAGGTATTACAGCATTTACCTTGGCCCACTCTAATGATGGTTAAGATCGTTAAATTCTCTTTCCTGGAAAGATTTGAATATGTATTCATCTTTATTTGGCTGTTAGTGATCATATCCCCTATATGTATTTCTTTGTGGGCATGTACAAGAATCGTAAAAAGGACTTTCTCAATTCCTCCTAAAGCGACTTTGCTAGTCTTACTGTTTGCACAGATGATTGTTTCTGTATACCTTCAGGAATTTAAGAGTATTGATTATCTGGCCAATTTTACTTCTAATGCGGGAATTGGGTTTGTATATGTTTATCTGCCGCTCCTTCTCACTATAAAATGGATTAAAAGCCAATTTATGAAGAATCGGTTAGACAAAGGTTTATGAAAAGTAAAAAAAGAGTGCCTATCTTGTTGAAAGATAGGCACTCTTTGAGTAATTCCGGAGACTAATTAACCAACTACGTTTGAAATAACTTCGATATTACCTTGAGTTGCTTTGGCATAAGGACACACCTTATGAGCTTCCGCAACGACTTCTTCTGCCACACTGGTTTCTACGCCCTTTACAGTGATATCCATTGTAATGGCCAGTACATAGCCATTATTCGCATCCTTGCCAAGTGTAACATGTGAAGCAATATTGATCCCTTCTGTTTTAATGTTCTTTTTCCTAAGGACAGTCCCCATGGCTCCCTGGAAGCATGCGGCAAACCCTGCAGCAAACAGCTGCTCCGGATTGGTTCCGGCTCCGTCCCCTCCTAATTCCTTTGGATATCTCAAGTCTACATTCAGATTATTATCGTCAGATACCGCTTTGCCATCTCTGCCGCCTTGAACATTTACAGTAGCCGTGTACAATTTCTTTTCTATTTTCATCATTTTAGAACTCCCCTTTTATAATGGATTAGTAATTTTTGCTGCGATATTACCACGAGTAGCTTTCGCATTAAGGGAAAACTTTATGAGCATCAACGACTATTTCTGCCAAGTTAGTTTTGGACTTTCTCTTTGTCCGAAGGCGGATTTTTTACTTATTAGAAGGTAAGGTAATTTTAAAAAGAGCATCCTCGTTTATAAATTATGGCACTATCTGTTGAAATTATTATTTTTCAGTTGCTACATTCCCCATCGCAATAGAAATTCTATTCCAGCTGTTGATTTGATTAATGGTTAGAACAAGGTCAATATATTGCTTCTCATCATAATGTTCACGTACCCGCTGATAAAGCTCATCTGGCACACGTTTTGTCGGGATTAGAGTTATGTGCTCTGTTAATTCAAGAGCTGCCTTTTCTGCTTCAGTGTAAAACGTGCACTCTTTCCATGCACTAATGCAATATAAACGCTGTTCTGTTTCTCCCATTTTTCTCGCATCAGCTGTATGCATGTTAATGCAATAGGCACAGCCATTTATTTGAGAAGCCCGAATTTTAATAAGCTCACGAAGTTTACGGTCTAATCCTGTTGTTTTCGTATACTTCTCCATTTCCATCATTATTTTCATTGCCTCTGGTGCTAAATTGTAATAATCAATTCGTTGTTCCAATCTCAATTCCTCCTTAAGCTGATTCAATATATAATTGAACCGCATTTTGAAATTCAAATCATGGATAACATCAATCGGCGATTGATATACTCTATAATAAATTGTATACTTTATTATGTCAAACCACTTTTCTTGTTAATTAGTGCCAATTGAATATGTTTGACAATGGTGTAGAAAATTCTTAAGATAAATTAATCTCATTTATGAAGAGGTGTGAGTCATGCAATATAGTATTGGGGTTGAATACGCACTTCATTGTCTTGTATATCTAATTGATAATACAGAGGATTCTTCCATCGGAATAAAGGAACTTTCCACCTTTCAGGGGATTTCCGAAACCTACCTATCAAAGATATTCAGTAAATTATCTAAGAAAGGGATTGTTAGTTCAGTTCCTGGAGTTAAGGGTGGCTATAAACTCGCTAAATCTCCAGAAGAGATATCTTTTTGGGATGTAATTGAAGCAGTTGAAGGTCCAAAGCCTATTTTTCAATGTAAAAACATTAAAGATAATGGTTATTTGTATAGAGAAAATATCTGCTCCCCAGGTACATCCTGTACCATCAATTTAGTTATGCTCTCAGCAGAAGAAAAAATGCGTGATTTCCTGCGGAGCAAAACACTTTCCTGGTTAAATGAAGAACTGGATCGTGTCTTGCCAAATCAAACGCGTGAAGAAACCCGAAAATATTTTTCAAAGAGCAGCATGTAGTACTAAATTAAAAGGCAATATCAGTCTATATCACACACTTTTAGACAACAAAATCACACAGAAAAACGCAGAGGTTACAGCTAAACTCTGCGTTTTTTCGATTATTCAATGATCTTCTCTTCCATTTACTTACCTATCTTAGTTGAAAATCTTGAGAATTGAAGGTTAAACTAGATTCCCATCGAATACATAACTGAACAACCATTATGGATGGCAAGGGTATACACTTAAATGCCAGAGCTCATTGGCTGGCCCTCCTCAATAAAAAATTTAAATTAAAAGTAAGATGAAAGAATGGAAAAATTCAGAATTGCATTATTGCACATTATTTAGGAGGATTAAACAAATGAAAGATTTACAAGGATGGAAAGACAAATATCCTTTACTAAACAAACTAATATCGACAGAAGAGGTTTTTTGGATCAATCCTAATCTAGAGAAATTTCAATCTGGAATTAAAAAATCTCCCCTTACTCTAGAAGATGTAAAGGATGCAGAGGAAAGGCTGAATCGTTTTGCACCCTTTATCTCTAAAGCTTTTCCTGAAACAAAAGAATCCCATGGTATTATAGAATCTCCTCTAGTGAGAATACCTTCAATGAAAAAATCCTTAGAACAGAATTATCAGCAGCCTATTCCGGGAGAATTATTATTAAAATGCGATAGTCACCTTCCTATATCCGGATCTATTAAAGCAAGAGGCGGGATTTATGAAATTCTCAAGCATGCAGAAAAATTAGCTATTCAACATCAATTGTTAACCCTTGAAGATGATTATTCGATTTTAGATAGTGAAAAATTTCGGACATTTTTCTCACAATACTCAATCGCAGTAGGCTCGACTGGAAACTTAGGACTTAGTATTGGCATCATAAGTGCAAAGTTAGGTTTTAATGTTTCTGTACATATGTCGGCTGATGCAAAACAGTGGAAAAAAGATTTGCTGAGAAGCAAAAAGGTCAAAGTTATTGAATATGAAGCTGACTATAGTAAAGCGGTAGAAGAAGGCCGATCCCAAGCATATAGTGACCCAGCATGTTATTTTGTAGATGATGAAAATTCTCACGACCTATTTTTAGGTTATGCAGTGGCTGCATCTCGATTAAAGAAGCAATTAGAAGAGTTAGGGGTAATAATTGATAAAAATCATCCTTTGTTTGTTTACCTTCCATGTGGAGTAGGCGGCGGTCCAGGAGGCGTAGCTTTCGGTTTAAAATTATTGTTCCAGGACGATGTTCACTGTTTTTTTGCAGAACCTACCCACTCACCATGCATGCTGCTCGGCTTAATGACTGGTCTTCATGATAAAGTTTCTGTCCAAGATATTGGCATTGATAATCTTACAGACGCTGATGGGCTTGCTGTAGGAAGACCATCAGGGTTTGTTGGTAAAACTATTGAGCCGTTTTTAGGTGGAAATTATACTGTTAGTGAT
Source organism: Cytobacillus sp. FSL R5-0377 (assembly GCF_038004385.1). Classification (NCBI taxonomy): domain Bacteria; kingdom Bacillati; phylum Bacillota; class Bacilli; order Caryophanales; family Bacillaceae; genus Cytobacillus; species Cytobacillus sp. FSL R5-0377. The sequence continues at coordinate 4,485,084 of NZ_JBBORA010000001.1, read as the reverse complement.
GAGCTGCTTTATAAGTTATTAAAGGAACTAGCTGATACAGAGGGTATCCAGTTAGAACCTTCTGCACTAGCCGGACTGATTGGACCAAGTAAATTATTTAACGAAGGCAGAGATTATTTAAAGATGAATGGTTTGACGGAAGCAATGAATAAGGGTACACATATTGTTTGGGCGACTGGTGGCAGCATGGTTCCTGAAGAAATGATGGCACAATATTATCAAAAAGGCTTGGAATTAGCGTCGGAGAAATAGAAGTAATATAGACATTGGAATCCGGAACTGCCGGACAGCCAGTGGGACATAAACAAGCAATAACCGGCATATAATGGATTGTAACTGGGAGAACCTTAAACCTCTCCTTAGTCCTGGTGAATTTCAGCCAGAGGGCGACAAAAGGTGAATCTTGGTGCATGGGTGGGCGAGTTACTAATGATCCACCCTTTTTTAATTCTCATGGATATTCTCTCTTAACCTATTGTGACACTTTTAGAAATCAGAAGGATATTTACTTAGATAGAAAAGGAGATCCGCAAGATGCACGGATCTCCTTTTAAATTAATAGCTCAAATTTAACGCATAAAAAGCTGCAGCAACATTGCTTGTTGGAATAATAGCTAATGCTGCCGGATACCCTGAATTCATCCCGTTACAGTCACAATCACGCCATCCATATTGTTGCCTGAAATCTCATATTGGCGATCCTCCGGTACATTAATCGTGCCTGTCTTGGATAAAGGGTAATAAGTAATCGTGTATGTTTCTCCATCAATTTCAGCAGAGATTTGCTTTTCTTCTTTTAAATACTCTAAGTATTCTTCTAAAACGTGATTCTTTTCCTTCATAATTGCACTATGAGGCAGGCCGACATAGCGGATATGCCAAGGTTCATATTGTATTCCTGTTATGTCTGTCTTGTCCTTTGGATAGCGCAGGATGAACCCGTATTTCCATGCATTTTCTTCAATCCACTTGCCTTCAGGTGCATGCGCCATTTTTATTTGCGTGGAACCTACATCAAGCGATAACCCTACATTATGCTCGCTATATCCGGCTGGCAGCGCATAATCAGAACCCATCTCCTGATACAGCATACTTTGCTCGTCAAACCCACGAAAGCCGCTGGTGATGGAGAAATTGCGGACCCCTTCTTTTTTAGCGGCAGCGATCATCTTAGAAAATTCCCGTTCCACAGCCTCTGACAAAAGAGTGTCTCTGTTTAGCACAGTATAGTCCCTTGTCCCTTCATAGGCCTCAGACAGATTGATGATGTCTGATTTCACACTTTGCGGGTGAACCGGATATTGATCATTCACTAAAAGCAGATTTCCTTGATAGATTTGTTCTTCCTCTATTTCTTTTTTATAATCATTAGTAGAGCTGCTATCTCCTATTTTCTTTTGGATCTTAACGTCTGGTTCAAAAAATGAGTCCAGGTTTACGAATGTCAACCCTATGAATACGACTAGTAAAAAACCCCACATCTTCATTTTACAGCTTCCTCCCTATTCTTCCTTGATTTAAGAATAGGAAAAACTATTTAAATAAAGAGTAGGGTAAAGTTTAAATTTTTCTTAAGTCCTAACTAATCTTCATTACTTGGTTCACTTTCTAGTGGCAGACGGACTTCAAAAATAGTCCGAATGACGTTACTTTCTGCGGTAATAGTACCATTATGCTGCTCTACTATATTCTTCGCTATGAACAATCCCAGACCAGTGCTGTCTTCCTGATGGGTACGTGCTTTATCACCGGTATAAAACATATCAAATAGATGTGGAAGCTCATCCGGAGGAATGCTGTCCCCGTAATTCACCACTTGAACGGCCACTTCATCCCCATCAATGGTTCCGTTAATATCGACATACTGGCCTTCATACCCATAGCGAATCGCATTGGTTAGAAGATTTTCAAATACACGCGCGATCAGTTCTCCATCAGCCAAAATGGGCAGATGAGGGATGCAATCAATACGGGCAGTCAAATGATTCTTTTTGAAGGCAGGATACAATTCTTCCTTCAATTGATTAAGCAGGTCCGTTAAATTAAAACTCTTTTTTTCAACTGGGAGCATGCCATAATTCATTCTCGTCATTTCGAATAATTCATCAATCAGTTTTTCCAGACGCTGTGATTTCGTATAGGCAATGGTCATAAAGTGCCGGACTTGTTCTTCAGTCAAGGTATTGTCCTTTAGGATTAAATCTAAATAACCCAGCACAGAAGTAAGCGGAGTCCTAAGATCATGCGCCAGATTTACGACCAATTGATCCTTGCTGCTTTCGGAAAAATCTCCTCTTTCAACCGCTTGTCTCAGTTTTTCACTTGCCAGGTTAATGTCATTGGCAATATCCCGAAATTCATCATTGGACTCTATGTGAACATGATGCGAAAAGTCCCCCCTGGAGAGATGATGAATTCCGGTTGAGATTTCGTTAAAATAGATGGAATACCGCTTTGTCAGCAGGTAAAAAAATAGAAACGAAAGCGGGATAAACAATAGTAAAAAGACGTTAATGTCGCCAATTTGTGCTATCAATAGACGATAGTATTGCAGCCTGTCCCCATACTGGACATTCTCGTGATAGTATAATTGCAATGCTTTAAAGACAATAAACGTGATAAGTCCGGAAAAAGCCATACTTAAACTAAATAGCAGAATCATCTTTGACCGAAAGCTTCGCACCAGTTTACCCATTGAACGAATACCCGACTCCCCACACGGTTTTGATCCATTTGTGGTTCTGTCTGTCTCCTTCAAGCTTTTTCCTTAGCGTACGAATATGTACCATCACAGTATTGCCGCTTTCAAAATAAGCTTCTCCCCACACCTGCTGAAAAATATTTTCCACACTGTACACCTTCTTTGGATGACTGGCCAGTAAATATAAAATGTCAAACTCTTTCGGTGTAAGGTCGATGGATTCGCCATAGAGGGTTACTGAGCGCTGATCAGGTGTAATCACTAACCCGCCATATTCCAGATAGTTTTTAGGGTCTGCTTTCGGCTGATTCAGCTGTTTAAAACGCCGAAGCTGCGCATTTACACGGGCAACCAATTCGATCGGGGTGAATGGTTTCGTCATATAATCATCTGCTCCAATGACCAGCCCCTGTACTTTATCGAAATCAGATGTTTTGGCACTTAAAAAGATGATGGGCATATTATGCTTCTCACGAATGCGGCGCGTTACCTCATACCCATCCATCTTCGGCATCATGATATCCAAAATCAGCAAATCAACCGGCTGCGTCTCAACAACCCGGACCGCTTCCACGCCATCTGAAACCTTAATCACACGATACCCTTCTTTTTCTAAATGAATGGCAACCAGATCCGCAATGTCCTCCTCATCATCCGCAATTAAAATTGATATATCTTTCATCTTTCCACTCCTAAAAAATGATCATACTTCAAGTAAATCATGACCTATTCATTTTCTATTATTTCCTATTTTTTTTCAAAGAAATAGTCATATTATGATAGCCATAAAACTCAAACACCTGAAGCAGCAGTAAGAAGAGGCCCCCTAAAAATTCATTTTACTAAGTGTACCTGTTTTTTTTTAATGAAATGGTTTTAAATCAAAATAAAAATGCCTATCTTTTTTCAAGATAGACACTCCATATGTGAATACTTTAGAATGATTACCCAACAACATTTGTTACAACTTCGATATTCCCCTCAGTTGCTCTTGCATAAGGGCAAACCTTGTGTGCTTCCGCAACGATTTCTTCTGCCACGCTGGTTTCAACGCCCTTTACGGTGACATCCATGGCAAGGGCAAGAACAAAGCCATCGTCCGCATCCTTTCCAAGCGTAACTTTTGAATCAATATTAATGCCGTCAGCTTTAACTTTCTTTTTCCTCATAACCGTGCCCATGGCTCCCTCGAAGCAAGCAGCAAAGCCTGCAGCGAATAGCTGCTCCGGATTGGTTCCTTTTCCATCCCCGCCTAACTCCTTTGGATACCCCAAATCTACATTCAGATTATTATCATCAGATACCGCTTTTCCTTCCCTGCCGCCTTGAACATTTACAGTAGCCGTGTACACTTTCTTTTCTATCTTCATCATTTTGACAAGTCCCCTTTGCGTGATAGATTAGTTTTCATTCGTTTAGTGCTCCTGGTACTAACTTATAGTAACTATTCGCTGTTCCAATCTATTCCCCGTTAAGGAGTCATTAAACAAAGAATTGAACATCATAGAGACGTACAAAGGCATTAAGAGAAGTACAACAGACCTAGAAAGTTCTGTAAATAATGTAATTTAGAAATACAAAAGGAGCAGATTAGCCTGCCCCTTTCTCAAAAAAAGTTCTCCAAAACATTATTTAAGCTTTACTTCCGGCACCAGCTCTAATGCCCCTTGGCGGCCTCAACAGAAATGCCCCTTACTCCTATCGCTTTATATTCACTGTTGTGACTTCGAACTTATCGTACCTATGCCGCGCAAACGAGTACTCAAAAGGAACTCCATTATCCAGGAATCCCACATGCTCTACCTCAAGGATTGGATCATCTGCCTTGCATTCCAAATATTCCTGATCCAATTCATCCGATTTGCAGGCTCTGATTTTCCGATGTGAACCTGCAATGGTCAGTCCTAACTTCTCCTTAATATGCTGATAGATGGAACTATAAAGGACATCATCCGTAATACCGGTAATCAGCGTTGTCGGCATGTAGGTTTTTTCAAGTACATAAGGCTCTTCTTCCACAAACCTTAAACGGATTAAATAGTATACCGGGGTTTTCCTGTCAATTGCCAGATGGGAGGCAACTTCCTCGCTCGGAAACTGAACCTCAAACTTAATCACTTCACTCGTCACTTTTTTATTTTTCAGCAGGCCTGTCAGCCCGGCCGCTTCATTACCTACTACATTCACACGGCCATTTTGGATGGCTGACTTTACAATGAAAGTCCCATGTCCTCTCTTTCGGTATAGAAGACCTTCAAGTACTAAAATATCAAGTGCACGCTTCATCGTCATCCGGCTGCAGCCGAATTCCTTCGCAAGCGTTATCTCATCAGGAATCGGTTCATCAACTGAATACTTTCCGCTGCTGATTCTCTCCCTGACTTCCGCAGAAATAGATTCATATTTGGTCATAACTGATCCACCCTAAATAAATATATTGGTCTTACCTTAACATTATAAATAGAATATATACTAATTTGGCTAATTACCCAAAAAAGATGGTCATATGACCATCTTCTTTAGAAACCATTATGTTCAGATACAGTCTTAAACCATTGACCGCTTTTTTTAATCGTCCGTTCTCCGTCTTTAGCCAAATTAACGGATACAAATCCGTAGCGATTTTTATAGGCGTTTGTCCATGACCAATTGTCCATGAATGTCCAAAGATGATACCCTTTCACATTCGAACCTTCCTGATGAGCTTTATGGACCCATTTTAAGTGTTCCCGAATAAACTCAATCCGATAATCATCCTGAATGACGCCGCTCTCATCGCGGAATTTTTCTTCCCCTTCTACCCCCATGCCATTTTCAGAGATAAAGCATTCAATATTTCCATAGTTGTCTTTCAAATTGACAAGGATATCATATACCCCCTTCTCATAAATTTCCCAGCCGCGATGAGGATTCATTTTGCGCCCTGGCATGACGTAGTTATCAAAGAATCTCTCCGGCATGAAAGGCGCATCCGGATTTGGAAGGTTCTCTTTTGCTTTCACACGTCTCGGCTGATAATAATTCACACCCAGTATGTCGACTGTATTGTCTTTAATCAGCTCTAAATCCCCATTTTCCACTGCAGGCATAAATCCTTCTTCCTTTAAGATCTGAACAAGCTCCTCAGGAAACTCACCTTTTACAGAAGGGTCAAGGAAGGAACGGTTGAAAAATGCATCCGCAAGAACAGAGGCTTTAACATCAGCCAGGTTCCGGCTTCTTGGATAGGAAGGAGTCAAATTCAGGATGATGCCGATCTTTCCGCCTTGATTCAGCTCCTTATAGACCTTAATGGCTTTGGCACTTGATAAAATGGTATGATAGGCTACCTGAACAGCTTTCCCAAAATTGATTTCATTTGGATAATGAAAATCGTAAAGATATCCGCCCTCAACTGGAACAATCGGCTCGTTATGGGTAAACCACTTCTTCACCCGGTCTCCAAATAGCTCGAAGCAGGTTTTCGCATATACCTCATAAGCATCTACTACGTCTCTGTTCTCCCAGCCCCCCAGCTTCTGCAATTCCATCGGCATATCGAAATGAAATAAATTAACGAAAGGCTCGATGCCATTTCCAAGCAATTCATCGATTACACGGTTATAAAACTCAACGGCTTTTGGATTGATTTCCCCTGTTCCATTGGGAATGAGCCTTGCCCATGAAATTGACAGCCGAAAGGAGTTGTGGCCGATTTCCTTCATTAATTTAATATCTTCTTTGTATTTATAGTAAAACTGCGAGGTGTTCTCCGGCCCTACTCCATCAAAAAAGCGGTTGGGTTCGATTTCATACCAATGGTCCCAAATATTCTTGCCTTTTCCATCTATATCTGCTGCACCTTCCGTTTGAGTGGCTGAAGCAGAAGACCCCCACCAGAACCCCTCAGGGAAACTGTATTTGATTTCATTATTGCTGTTCATGCTGGTCATATGAAACTCTCCTATTCTATTCATTTATTTATTTTAAAGTATCATTTTGTATAAATTGTTGGTTATTATGATAATTGCAGTAATGGGTGCTCAAGCATTCTGCAGGGTATCACCTGTCCCGCTGCTCCCCCAGAGTCTCGAATCTTCCGCTGCAATGAACTCTGTAAATAAAATTCAACTAGCAAGAACCGCTGCAAAAACAGCCTTTAATAAAGAAGAGCAGTAGAACCGGTCCAGCAGATGGTTATGCTGCTTTTTCCGTTACACCTGCCCTTTTCATTTATTTTTCAATTATGCAGCCTTGCTTTCTTCTTCCTCTTTTTTCGTATTTATTCGATCAATGGCTTTCAGGAATGGGAACCAGATTGAAAATACAATTGCCATATTCACGAGCTGAAGGATTCCTCCAGCCAAGGAATTTGTGGCCATGATGCCATTGATAAAAACCGGAACTGTCCATGGAACCGAAACGCCTGTTGGCGGCGGCACAAGACCAGAGGCCGTGGCAAAATAGGAAACTAACGTAACCACCATTGGCGCTAAAATCCACGGGACGATAATGACAGGGTTCATCACAATTGGCAAACCAAAGATGATCGGTTCATTTACATTGAATAAACCAGGTCCAAGACCAAGCTTTCCGACCTGCTTCATTTGCCTGCTCTTCATAAAGAACAGAATGGCCAGAACAACGGCAAGTGTCATGCCTGTACCACCCATGCCAACTGTATAGATCTCAATAAAAGGCTTTGAAATAATATGAGGAACAGGCTCACCTTTTGTATATGCCTCAAGGTTTTCAATCATTAATGTATTCCAGATCGGGTCCATCACCGAGTTGATGATGATTTGGCCGTGCAAACCGAAGAACCAAAGGATTTGAATAAAGAAGATGGCGATCAGCGTCGGGATAATTCCGCTTCCCAAGCCAACAAGCGGTGCCTGGATGGCTTTGTAGATAACATCATGCATATTCGTGCTGAAGCCCAGAGTAACAACGATATTGATCCCTAAAAACACAGTTAACGTTAAAACAGCCGGAATAAGGGCAGCAAATGACTTCGCAACTGCCGGCGGGACACCCGGAGGCATTTTAATGGTAATATTCTTTTGGACAATCCCTCTGTAAATCTCTGCAGAAAGAAAGGCCGTTATCATTCCAAGGAACATTCCCTTTGCACCCAGGCGATCTACGGGAATAACTCCCTGTATCGCTTCTCCGGTCTCAGGCTGAAGCACAAACGGCGTCAGCAGCAGGAAGGATACTAAAGCAATGGCTCCCCCAAATATCGCTTCCACATCGTAGCTTTTTGACAGATAATACCCTATGCCAAACACAACAAAGATGGACATGATGCCCATTGTAGCCGATGAAGCGTTTCCAAACATCCCCCGGAATGTGTTAAGTGCTTCATCGCTCATCAGCTTATCCAGGAATGGCAAATTGGTTAATACGACAAAGATGGACCCAAAAATCGTCAATGGAAATGCCAGCATAAACGCATCACGAAGAACAGCTAAATATCGGTTGTTATTTAACCGGCCAGCAATTGGCACCAGGAATTTGCTCAGCTTTTCAAACATCACTTTCCCTCCAATACCTATTAAAATCAGATACTTTTTTTCTTGAATAATTCAATTAATTCTTTTACTAATTCTTTCATGGTCAGCGTGGACATTAAATGATCCTCCGCATGCATCAATAACAATGCAAAATCAACTTTTTCACCAGAAGCTTCTTTTTGGACCATCTTAAAATGGATACCGTGCGCCTGCTTTAAGTCCTCTTCCGCCTGAAGCAAGAGACTGTCTGCCTTCTCAACCCTATCCTCACGATACTCCCTCAGTGCTTGCAGTATTTTACTTCTTGCATTCCCGCTATGAAGGATGAGCATGAAATTCACTTGCTCTGCATTAAGGTTTTCTAACTCAGCTAGTTCCATTACTTATCCCCCATCAGCTTGCAAGCTTGTTCATACGCTTTTTGGCCATCTGCCATTCCATAGGCCATCATATCGATGACATCCACCTTTATGCCATATTGATTCGCTTCCTTCTGAAATTCCTCTTTAAGAAAACTCATTTGCGGGCCAATCAGCACAACATCAGCCTCCGGCATCTCCCTTTTGGCCTGATCCTGACCGACTGCCCAGATTTTCGCTTCCTCACCAATCGATTTTGCGTGCGCTTCCATTTTCGTTACTAAAAGGCTTGTTGACATTCCTGAGCTGCAGGCTAGTAGAATTTTTTTCATGACTATCAAACTCCTTAAAAAATTTTAGTAGATTAGTTAAATGAACCGCTTACAGTTCCAATTATAAACAAATTATTTTAAATGTCTATACATTTAAAATAAAAATACGAACATTTATTTCGATCATTTCAAAGAGGAGTTTCCAAACAGTACCTTTTTCACCTCCTTTACTCGAGCACGCTTCTGACTTCTTGGAATATTTTTGGTTCCACTGCATCCTTCGTCCGCCAGTTGATTCACTTCAGCGACTCCCAATACTTTGATCTAATCTTATAGTCTTCTTTTATATTAGAGATTCCTCCAATTGTCTCAGTCCCATCTTTGTATTGCGCATACAAAAATTGTATACAGCTACATTCCCTATGAAAGCGATTGCGAACGAGCTGATATGGAAGTAAAGTTAGGGTAATTGTTCAACATCTACGTCAAGGGGGTTAAGTAATGAATACGAAGGTGAAGAAGTCTTCAAGCGGGTGGGAGTTTTTCCAGGGGCTTGGAAAGACATTTATGCTTCCTGTTGCACTTTTAGCATTTATGGGATTGCTTTTAGGTATCGGCAGTTCGTTTACAAGTCCTGCAACCATCGAAAATTTACCTTTTCTGGATCATAGCGTGATTCAGGTTGTCTTACGCTTTATGTCAATGGTTGGCGGTTTTGCTTTTACTTATTTGCCGCTTTTATTTGCTGTAGCGATTCCGCTTGGATTAGTCCGCTCTGAAAAAGGGGTCGCCGCTTTTTCAGGTCTTATTGGTTATATCATGATGCATTTATCGATTAATTTTTACTTAACAGAAACAGACCAGCTTGCCGCTGCAGATGTGATGAGACAAGAAGGTCAAGGGATGGTCCTTGGCATTCAGAGTCTCGAGATGGGTGTTTTAGGCGGGATTATCGCGGGTATTCTTGTTTATTTGCTGCATCAGCGCTTCCATACGATTAAGCTGCCAAATGCCTTTGCCTTCTTTGGAGGGGTCAGATTCGTTCCTATCATTACTTCTATTGTCATGTCAGTCGCAGGTATACTCATTCCAATGATTTGGCCATTGTTTACCATGATTATAAATGGAATAGGGTCAATGATAAGCAGTGCCGGAGTGTTCGGTCCATTCCTATTTGGCGCCGGCGAACGATTGCTTCTTCCATTTGGATTACATCATATTTTAGTAGCCATGATTCGTTTTACAGAAGCTGGGGGAACCATGGTGGTAAATGGTGAGACTGTTTCAGGAGCGCTCAATATCTTCTATGCCCAGCTGCAAAGCGGAGAGCCTATCAGTTCTTCAGCAACAGCCTTCCTATCACAAGGGAAAATGCCGACCTTTATGTTTGGTCTTCCAGCGGTTGCTTTAGCCATTTATCACACAGCAAAACCAGAGAATCGCCAAAAGATTAAGGGGCTGCTAATCTCAGGAGTCATTGCTACTTTTGTAACGGGGATTACCGAGCCAATTGAGTTTCTGTTCCTGTTTCTTGCACCAGCCCTATATGGAATCCATGTGGTATTAACTGGACTAGGATTTATGGTAATGGCCCTTCTTAATGTAAAAATCGGGAATACCGATGGCGGAATTTTGGACTTCTTTATTTTTGGAATCCTGCAAGGAGCTGAATCAAAATGGTATTTGGTTGCAGCAGTGGGATTGGTTTGGTTTGCGATTTATTATTCCGTTTTCCGTTATGCCATTGTCAAATTCAACTTAAAGACTCCAGGCAGAGAAGATCAAACAGAAACTGAAGGATCGGCTGCACCAGAAGGCATCGACGGAAAAACGAGCAGCCAGGCAAAAGAATTATTATATGCCTTAGGTGGTGCAGAAAATATTATTTCGCTTGATAACTGTATTACCAGATTACGGCTTGTGGTTGATGATATTCAAAAAATCAATGAACCGGCATTGAAGAAGAATGGTGCACTTGGCGTGATTAAATTAGATGCCCATAATCTTCAAGTGGTCATTGGCCCACAAGTAAATCATGTTCGAGTTGAGATAGATAAGCTTATAGACATTCATGAAGTGAAAAGTGGATGAGAAATCTCTCATCCCTTTTTTCATCTTACGCAGCTTTGAAAACAACTAGAGAAAAGAGGTTTATTATGAAACGTCATTTTGATCAATCTATCAGTCGAATCGGGACCTACTGCACCCAGTGGGATTATATGGAGGATCGATTTGGTTCAAGTGATTTACTGCCTTTTAGCATCTCAGATATGGACTTTAAAAGCCCTCCAGAGATAATTGAGGCGATACAAAAACGCACCAGCCATGGCATTTTTGGGTATACAAGATGGAACCATGAAGACTATAAATCTTCCATTGCCGGCTGGTATAAAAGAAGGTTCGATAACGAAATACCAATAGATTGGGTAGTCTATAGTCCGAGTGTCATTTATTCGATTGCAAGACTGATCGAGATTTTAACATCTGAAAGCGATCAAGTGGTTATGCAGGTGCCTGCCTACGATGCTTTTTTTCATGTCATTCACCAGTCGAAACGGGAGCTGATTCCTAACCCGCTTTTATACCAGAATGGAAAATATGAAATTGATTTTGAGGATTTGGAAAAAAAGCTGCGTCATCCAAAAGCAAAAATCTTATTGCTCTGCAATCCCCATAACCCGACCGGGAGGGTGTGGACAGAGCAGGAGCTGAAGAAAATCACCGACCTTTGTGCCAAATACCAGGTAAAGATCATTTCTGATGATATTCATATGGATATTACCTTTCAAGACCACCGGTTTATTCCTATTACCAGTGTGGCAGATGATCTGCAAAATATCTATATCTGTACGTCTGCCAGTAAAACCTTTAATACACCCGGCTTGGGCGGCTCCTATCTATTGATTCCGAACGAAAAGACGAGAGAAAGCTATATGAAGCTTTTAAAATATCGGGATGGCGTTTCAAGCGCCTCAATTTTTGGAGAAATTTCCGTTATCGAAGGCTATCGTCATGGTGATCAGTGGGTTGATGAACTATGTTCCTACCTGTATAATAATATGAAATTAGTGAAGGAGTTCATCGATCAAGAACTGCCATCCATTCAATTTCGTATCCCTGAATCCACATATTTAGCATGGATGGACTGCACTGAACTTGGGAAAACCAATCAAGAGCTCCAGCAGGCCCTTGTTAAAGCGGGAAAGGTCGGAATCATGTCTGGCGCAGTCTATGGTGAGGAAAGAGGAATCTTTTTACGAATGAATGTTGGCTGCCCTCAATCTAAAGTCATAGAAGGTTTAGAGAGACTAAAACGCGCGGTTCTATCTCTTACACCATAACTGATAAGAACTCTTGATCCATGGCTGTGAAAAGGTGATATCATGCAATCGTTTATGAAACGGCTAGCCCAGCATCGGGATCAATTAAGTCAGCTTGAAAAGCAGGTACTGGATTATATCATACGCTATCCTAAGAAGATTATTAATTTAAAACTCGAAGAGGCAGCAAAGGAAATGTATGTTTCGACTGCTACCATCAGCCGAACCTGTAAAAAACTCGGCTTTCAGGGCTTTCAGGACTTTAAACTCCAGCTGCATTTAAACATTAGGGATAATGATCAAGGTGAAAGCCAGGGAATTTCAGAATCCTTATCATTCCATGTTAAACGCTATGAAAAAGATATACAGGAAGTATTAAATAGAATTGATGAAGAGAAGCTGAATAAAGCTGCTTCGCTGATTAAGCAGGCAAGACATGTAGAATGGTTCGGTATGGGCCATTCCTATTCTGTTTGCTGGGATGCTTCCAAAAAACTGCTGATGCTAGGCAAGAGCAGCACGGCTAGAATGGATTGGGATGATTTGCGGAGTGCCGCCCTCAACGTAAGAACGGATGACCTTGCTATTTTTGTCTCCTATAGCGGAGAAACCTTGCATATTTTAGAGTATGCACACATTCTAAAAGAGCGCGGCATCACAATGCTATCCATTGTCGGAACCCCATCAAACGGTTTAGTAGAACTATCGGATTTTGTTTTTTACACCCCTATTGAACATTGCTACCTTGATGACATTGATATGTGCTCCCGGGCACCCTTTCAACTTTTCCTGGATCTATTGCTTGTAGAATATCGGAATTTGAGCAGTGGCTCCCCATAAATAATAAAGCCTCCCTATACGGGAGGCTTCAGCTTGTAGACAAAGTCTGCTTTGCAGACCACGTCTACAAGCTTTTTTTGTATAATTAGATTGAAAAGATTTTTTGTGGGGGATTCAAATGTTATCAAAACACGTAGAAGATGGAAGAAATCAAATAGAAATGGTCGCTCTTGACCAATTAGTGCCTGAAGATCACCTGGTTAGAAAGATCGAACAAGCTATTAATTTTGAATTCATTTATGACCTAGTAAAAGATAAGTATAGCTTAGACAATGGGAGACCTAGTATTGACCCTGTTGTCCTTGTTAAAATGGTGTTCATTCAATATCTATTTGGCATACGCTCGATGCGTCAAACAATTAAAGAGATTGAGACCAACGTAGCCTATCGTTGGTTTATTGGGTATGGGTTCACAGAGAAAGTTCCTCATTTTTCAACCTTCGGTAAAAACTACGCACGACGCTTTCACAATACGGACCTTTTTGAACAAATCTTCTATCGTATCTTAAAAGAAGCCATGACAAAGGGATTGGTCGACCCATCAGTTGCTTTTATTGATTCTACCCATGTAAAAGCGAATGCGAATAAAAAGAAGTTTGAGAAGAAAATAGCTCGTGTTGAAACAAGAAGTTACCAAGCTCAGCTAGATGAAGAAATTAATATCGACCGTGAGGAACACGGAAAAAAGCCCTTCCCCCCACAGAATAAAGAAGAGTCAAAAGAAATAAAGGTCAGTACAACAGATCCTGAAAGTGGCTATTATGTAAAAGATGAACGGGAGAAATTATTTGCTTATTCATTTCATACAGCATGTGATTCTCGTGGGTTTATCTTAGGTTCTCTTGTCACTGGTGGAAATGTTCATGATAGTCGCATGTTAGACCAACTCGTCACTCAAGTCAGGGATAAAGTTGGAAAGCCTGAATCTATCGCAGTTGATGCTGGATATAAGACACCCCACATAGCAAAATTCCTTATGGATCAAGAGATTAGACCCGTTATGCCCTACACTCGTCCGAGAACAAAAGACGGATATCTTAAAAAGTACGACTACGTATATGATGAACATTTTGATTGCTATATTTGTCCTGAAGGACAAATCCTTCCTTACCGCACAACGACTAGAGATGGCTACAAACAGTACACTTCAAATCCACAAAAGTGTAAAGAATGCCCTCTTTTAGAACGTTGTACTCAAAGCCAAAATCACACTAAAATGATTCATCGGCATTTATGGCAGGGTTACATAGATGAAGTGGAACATCTGAGACATACCGAACTGAATAAAACGTTATATGCAAAGCGCAAAGAAACGATCGAACGTGTCTTTGCGGATGCAAAAGAAAAGCATGGCATGCGTTGGACGACCCTAAGAGGGCTTAAAAAAGTTTCAATGCAGGCGATGCTTACTTTCGCTGCTATGAACCTTAAGAAACTGGCAAATTGGACATGGCGAGGACCATGTCCAGCTTAATTATTGAGGTATGCCAACTGAAAAATATGATAAAACCCCAGTTTCACAAAATGAAACTGGGGTTTGTATACGGTCTGAAGCCTCCCTATACGGAAGGCTTCTTTAGTGTCAAAAATTCTTTTGTATGATCCCCTCTCATCCTTATACAGGACAACTTGTACTGTTCTTAATGCAACGGTTGAAAAAAAGCACTATAAGCTTTTCGCGGATTCTCGAACCACTCGGCTGCTTCGTCTGCAATCTTTTGATCTTCTGCGCCTGATAACAGGGTTCGAACAACATGCTCAGGCAGTGCCTGCGTCATTGCATTGGTCCATGCTGTTACTTCTTTTACAAATGGTTTTGTACGATTCCAATATTCCTCCCCAAGCTGGTTGTCCCATTTAGAATTTTTATTCTGGATTATAGTTTCGTATAATTGTTCAGCACAGTAAGAAGACAGATTACAGCCTTGGCCAGTAATCGGATCATTCAGAAAGACACTATCTCCACAGCCAACTATTAGTTTATTTTTCATCGTTGCATAAGGCTTTCTAATTACAGGCTTAATGGCAACCTTAAGGAAGGCATTTTCATCGGAAAGAGCAAAGCGATCCTGATCGATTCGTTCATGGATATCTTTGAAATATTGCTTTGTTACATTCCTCATTTGATTTGTAAATTCTTTTTCGTGCTTAATTTCTTTAAATACATCTAACTCCCTGTCTGGGATGGCCATAATGAACAATATCGTAACTGGCCCGTGTTCTGTGATTGCAGGAATTTCAAACATTTCACCTATTTCAGGCAGAACTGTTACGCTTACACCGAGAGGAACAACTGGCTTTATCCCTGTAAAATAACCAACGATGCATTTTCGCTGAGGCACTTGGAAAGGAGAAAGCTCCTCTTCAATAGGAAATGGAAAGATAGGGCCCGATTTTCCTGTACAATCAATGATTAAATCAAATTCATTTGCCAAACTTTCTGCCTGATCTTTATTAACTCTTAAAAGCCGAGTAGATACACCCTTGTTTTCAAGATCATCCAAGCATTGGGAGAAGTAAAGACGCTGGTCAACAGATAACGCTGGCTCTTGTAGCTTTCCAACAAATAACTTTTGATCACCTATCGTCATATGGATACTATTAATAAGCGTTTTTTCATCCCACTTTGGCATGTTAAAACGGTTTTCCCGGGTTCTTGTTGGACCAAAGTGCACTTGGGTAGACATAATTCGTCCATTTTGAATCTTTTCCGAAGAGTTTGAGTGAATAATAGTTACATCAAATTCTTCTTTAAGAGAATAAGCCAGTTGTAAACCTGCTGTACCACTGCCTATAATACATATTTTCCTGCTCATGATTCTCTCCCCTTTGTATTTTCGTATCCTTCCGACGGTCAGCAAAATTCTTAATTTTCCAACTTTTACAGTCTAAATAAAACATAGAGTGTTGTAAATGCGTCAATTTATTTAATTTTCTATTACTTAATGCTAAGAAATAGCGGAGATCTTATAAATTGTGAAAATGATGATGAGGCTATCGCTTAGATAAAAAAACGGAAAAGGTCATAAACACCTCCTCCGTTTTTTGTATGAATATAGTATGGAACTTTGCTAACCTACCTGCCCTGTAGTGCCATGATATTACCTGTGTTAGTTTAATAGCTTCAAGGGGTCATTTCTCCCAGCAGATAAGTAATAATATCTTTATTTTTGCATTGCAGAGAACTTGGAATATCTTCACGAATTGATTTCAATGCAAAATAATGGGTGTTCTCATTGTCTTGAAAAAGGTTATATCGCAAAATATTCTTTTCACTTGCAACTGTACTTACAATCTGTTCAAAGAATTGTCCATAAGCAAATAGATCCTCTGAAGCTAAATGAAAGATGCCCTTTAGTTTATTTTCAATGATGAACCGTAATTGTCTTGCTAACACGACATCCAAAAGATTGCTGCATATTAAATTTCTATACACATCAATCATTTTGTCTTGTTTTAAACTTTCTCTAATTAAGTTCAATCTTGGAGAATCCTTACCCCATATCGCAGGGATTCGGATAATAATCAATTGCTCACCTAAAACTTCGTTTAGCATATTCTCACATTCAATTTTGAATTTCCCATAATCTGTTTCAGAAATCGGTATATCCTTTTCTGTATGCGGTTTTGAAAAGTCACCATCAAAAACATTTGTGGTAGAAAAGAAATACAAACTGCTGCCGATACTCCTTAACTCCATAGCCAATTCTTTGTGAAACTGGAGTTGGTCAACGAAATCCCCTCTTATGCAAGAAATCACTGCGTCAGGCTTAATTGATCGTATAATTTGTCTCATCTTATCGATTTGTTGGACTTCCAATTGGAATTCCTTACTTTCGGTAAGGCTTGTAAATGAAGAAGAATATGTTCCATACAGGTCAAATCCCTCTTTAAGTTCATCAGCTAAAGCTTTTCCTACTAGACCGCTTGCACCAAGAATTAGAACCTTTTCCATTGTCATTTCCCCTTTATCGAACCTTTTTTATCATAAGCAGACAATATTAGAAAAAATTTTTTAACGGCGGAGTAATTTCATTTCGGAAACAGTCTCCATTGCCCTTCGGAGACCACTTCGACCTCTCCTTCGATCACCTTGAGGGCGGTTTGATCATCAATTGCATATGCCTGCCCCTTCATCCCGGCGGCCCATCTCTCTGCATTAGCCATCGTGTTATACGGCAGCATTTCGTGATCCAAATGCGGGAACATTGCAAAATCGACAAGTCCCAGCGTTTCATCACCACCGTTGGGTGGATTCCAGCCAACGAAGAAGTCCCCGATGTTTGGTGCCATCACCATGCTCCCGGCACTCATTCCCACATAGACTGCGTGCAGCGACGGCAAAAGGTCTGCGAGCCCTGACTTCCTCATCCAATGGCAAAGGTAGAGGGCGTCGCCGCCCGACACCAGCAGGGCGTCTGTCTCCCGGATCAGCGGCACCCAGCGGTCTTCGCCGATGCTTGGCAGCGCTGTGAGCTCCAATACGCCGACAGACTTCCAGTCCAGGGCGACCATCGGATTCTCTTCTTTTCCGCTAATAAACTCCCATGCTTTGACACCGGGACCGACCAAGGGGTGTCCATACATCGCGGTAGGTATGCACAGGGCGTTGGAGTCGGCGATTGGCTTCCCCAGCATGTCAACCAGCGCGTCATGTATGCTTTTGTTATTAATGCCTGCAGATGTAAGCAGTAATTTCATCCTCACAACTCCTTGTCATTACAAGCTGCTATTTTTTTGAATCTCGTAATTCCTTTTCAGCAAACCTGCTGCTTAATACCCAATCCGCAATAAGAAATGTATTAACCTTAAAATATACTTTAGGAATTATTATTACTACTTCTTCAGTAATAGTTTAAATTCCTTGTTTACCAACCTGCTCCTGCCATGGCACCCGCGGGAGCTCCCGTCCTCAATCACCGTCATTAAGAGAGCATCCAGAGTTACTTCAATTGAAAAGGCATTGGTATTAATCAATCGGAGTGATATGGCATACATGACTCCACTAAAGGAAGCAGCCACTCCGGCCGTTACTCTGGCAATCAGTTTATAGGGTAGAGCTTGATACCCTAAGGCTTCTGACGATCTTCCTTCCGGAACATGCTTTTAGCGCTCGCCTGTGGACGATTCTGTAAATAGCTTCAGCGCGACAATAACAATGCCCAAACTCACAAGTTTAATATTATAGAAGGAAGTACGGTCTTTGAATACGCCAGGCACACTGAAGGTAAAACCGGCTCCCCCAGTGTGTTAGACCCCGCTTAAAATAAAGCTAGTAAAAACGAGCAAAAATAACCCCGCCCAAACTGAAGTGGCGGGGGTAAGTAATCTATTAACTTGATCAATTAATCGTTTCTAGTGATTTTCCCAATCATATCAGCTTCCAATGCAAACCAGATAGTCTTCCCATCACAGGTTGCAATGCCATGGGGTTCAGCATTAGCTGTTACAATCGGATATTCCGCAATCACCCCATCGGCTGTAAGTCTCCCAATCTTATTTGCGCCCCATTCTGTAAACCATAAATCGTTTCCTGCCCCTGCTGTGATGGCATGCGGCTTTGCGTTTGGGGTTGAAATTTTATATTCCGTTATTTCTCCACCAGCAGTAATTCGCCCAATTTTATTGCCGATAATCTCGACAAACCAGAGGGCTCCATCGTTCCCTTTTGTTATTCCAACCGGCCCGGAAGCAGGGGTGGGAATGGCAAATTCCGTCACGTCCCCATTTTCCGTAATTCTTCCGATAGCGTTATTTTGGTTTTCTGTGAACCACAGAGCGCTATCAGACCCCATCGTGATAAATGCAGGGTACGAACCTGGAACCGGAAGGTCATATTCATGGATAGAACCATCATCCTTAATCCGCCCAATACGATTTCCATTCATTTCGGTAAACCAGATATCACCATTCGGCCCTTCCGTAATCCCATAGGGTGCTGAATCTGGCTGGGGCAAGGGATATTCCTCGATAGAGCCTTCTTTCGTTATTCTCCCGATGTTGTTTGCCCCATTCTCGGTAAACCAGACCTCTCCTTTTGATGACACCATTACACACATGACTTTTGCATCCGGCGTCGGCAGCGGGTATTCAGTTATTTCCCCATCCAATCCGATGCAGCTGATCATATTGGCTTTATGCTGTGTAAACCAGACCTCTCCCTTTTCTGAAACAGCGATTCCATATGGGCCTGTATTTGTGCGGCCAGGTTTTATCTCCTGTAATTTAAATTCCATCCTTTTACCTCCGAACCACTATAATTTCCCCAAAAAACAAAAGCCTCCTATCTCACTTTCCGAGACAGGAGGCAGTGCGGCACAACCTTGGACTTAAATAGGCTCTTCGAAACAAAGCCGTTCTTCAAGTCAAAAAGCACACACATTCAATCCTGTCTCAGAAAAATCATCGATAAATAAAGCCCATTCCCACACGGTGTGGAACTTGAACGGGAGGCTGTACTATCGGTTTTCACTAAGTGCAGGATTAAAGGATCATGTGCTTTTCTTCACCCTTTCAGCATTGAATAATCTCACTGTATGACATTTACTGGAGGATGTCAAATGGTGCTTGACTGATAGAGCTTAAGTTGACAGAATAGTAAGAAATATGGCAGCAGTCTTCTTTTAATGAACCATTTTAATATATAATAGAGTGTTGGATATTACAGAAAGGTTGAGACAACATGAAAAAGGTTTTTGCAAATTACAAGCTAACCATCTTCCTGCTCCTCTCCATCCTCATCGGCGGAGTTGCCGGAGTGGTTTTTGGCCCCAAGACTGCGGTTGTGAAGCCGTTTGGGGATTTATTCTTGAATTTATTGTTTATGATCATAGTGCCGCTCGTCTTTTTTAGCATCGCTTCCAGCCTTGCAAATATGGGCGGTATGAAAAGACTTGGGAAGATTATGGCCGGGATTTTCACCGTGTTTTTTATTACGGCTGTCATTTCTGCCATCCTGGGCTTCATCGGGATTTCGATTGTGGATCCGCTGAAGAATACAGATGTCGCTGCAATTAAGAGCATTATGGCGGAAGCTACTATCGATCCTGAAGCGGAAGAAATCACATTCCTGGGCCAGCTGGTTCAGGCGTTCACGGTTCCTGATTTCCAAATGCTGTTCTCAAAGAGCAACATGCTGCAGCTGATTGTATTCTCGATTTTATTTGGATTGGCCACAGCGATGTCAGGTGAAAAAGGCAGACCGATTGCCAATCTCCTTTCATCCGGTTCAGCCGTGATGATGAAGTTTGTTGGATTTGTCATGTACTATGCGCCAATCGGTCTTGGCTGTTACTTCGCTACCATCATTGGTGAGCTTGGCCCGCAGATTCTGGGCGGATATGTCCGTGTGTTTGTGCTTTATCTGGTATTGACTCTTATTTACTTCTTTGTTTTCTTTACGCTATACGCCTTTGCGGCTGGCGGTAAAGATGGCGTCAAGGTGTTCTGGAAAAATGCGATCACTCCTTCTGTCAGTGCGATTGCCACATGCTCGAGTGCAGCATGTATCCCAATTAACCTGGCCGCTGTCCGAAAAATGGGTGTACCCCAGGACATTGCGGAGACGATGATCCCGCTTGGAGCGAACACACATAAGGATGGTTCTGTTATTGGCGGAGTCTTTAAGATCGTCTTCCTGTTCAGCTTGTTCGGAAAAGACATGTCGAGCATGACAAGCATCATTACGATCCTTGTTATTTCGTTCCTGGTTGGAGCTGTTATGGGTGCCATTCCAGGCGGCGGGATGATAGGCGAAATGCTGATCCTGAGTGTGTTCGGCTTCCCTCCTGAGGTGCTGCCGGTTATCGCTGTTATATCTACGGTCATTGATGCACCGGCTACCCTCCTGAATTCAGCCGGCAATACGGTTTCGGCCATGATGGTCAGCCGGATTGTTGAAGGGAAGAATTGGCTGAAGGAATCATTGCTAATTAAACAAGCCTAAAGAAAGGACGTGTGGAAATTTCCACACGTCTTATTTTCTTGTTATACCTTTTAATTGCGGATGCTTAAGGTTCCCCATAAAAGCAAGCATTAACCCACCTATTTTATCTTCGATTTATGTTTTCCTTTAATAAAATCAACGGCTTCTCTCGTTTTATCCAAATGCGTCACAGTCTCTTCATACTCCTGGGATGCTGCGCGCATAAAAAGAATATTAATTACATGCAGCTGAGCCATCCGTGAGGAAGTGGCACCGCTGAGGAAGGTTGCTTCTTTTGTTGTAGAAGTATAGAGGCGGATATCAGCTCGATCAGATACAATGGACGATCCATATTTGGTTAAGCTTATGGTTGTGGCCCCTTTTTGATTGGCAAGCGCAAGAAGCTTGGCGACTTCAATTGTTTGACCTGAGAAAGAAATGCCTACTACTACTACTACATCATCTTCGCTTGCATTCGCAGTCACTGTTGCCGCAAAATGCAAATCGGAAAAGGAATTCATACTGTCGCCTTATATATAAAGCTGTTCCAATATCTTGGCCGCGAAAATCTGAATCTACAAGGAGGACCTAAATCCTGCCTCTCTTTATTCATGTTTACATTTATTTTCTCCTACCAGGCTTTAGCCAGAATAAAACCTATTACATTTCCGTTTTTGTCCAGGGCAACAGAGGAAGCGATGTGTATAACTTTTTCATTTTCGAAACTTTTTTGCAGCAGCAATTTCTCTCTCATCGGGAAGTCCTTCCCCAGTTCATTATTCCAAAGCCGCAAAGTTCATCTGCACTCTCCTTACTGGGAGGAATGATCTGCACAGGTCTGTCCCCTAATTATTCTTAAAATTATCTATAAAACTTTTATCAATTTCTGCACCAGCATTTATCAAACTTGCAATAACCGAACCAGCGACAGGCGGTAAATCAGGCAAAATAATTGCCGGCTTTTTGTTTTGAAATTGAAGACTTTCTTTTATATTAGGAATAAACCATTCTGCACTTTTATAGTTTCCCCCTGCTAATACGATGGAGAGCTCTTTATTTCTAGCTTGATTCTTAAACAATTTGAGGATAAGTCTGCGAATGTTTTTCCCCATCTCGATGCCAGCTTGCTTTAAAATCTCTTGCGAAACGAGATCCCCGCCTTTTGCAGCTTCAACAACCAATCTGCTTAGCGACGCTATCGTCTCTCTGGCTTTTGTGAAGTCATAGATAACTGGAATCAGCTCTGGCACCCTCTTCACTTTTAAGGTATTGATAATAGCAGATGTTAAATCCGTTTTTTCCCCGAAGCCATCATACTCGTCAAAAATGGCTTTTAGCGCATGTTTTCCAATTGAGAAGCCGCTTCCTGAGTCGTCAAGCAAAAATCCCCATCCACCGACTCTTGTCCGCTCACCTTCATCATTAATTCCGAAAGTAATCGAACCTGTACCGCTGATATTGACAACACCGGGCTGTCCCAGTGTTCCCGAATACAGGGCATTAACAGCATCATTATCGACTTTAAAAAGGCAATCAGCCGGAAGGTATTTTTTATATAAATGCCCCATTTTTCTCTTATCCTCTTCACGATCAACTCCAGACATCCCTGCAAAAAAACTACCTAAACCGGCAAACTTTTCAGGTGCACGCTGCTGCAAATCCCGCAGTAACCTGCTTAGCTCTTTTTCTACAAATTCAAAACCAAGACTATTAGGATTAGTGGGTCCGACAGCTGCTTCTGCATGAACCCTTCCTTTTTCGTCACAGATAACACCTTTAGTCTTTGTCCCGCCGCCGTCAATACCTAGTACATACATGTAAAACACTCCTCATAATATTGAAATTTTGATTATTATCTGTTTAAACTAAAATTTAATTTTAGCTATTACAGAGAACCTCCATAAAGTATGTAACATGCTTTTGTTTTAAAAATTATTGATATAGGTCTATAGCAAATTTATATATTGTATGGTGTAGTGGAATACATTCAATTTTTTCTTTATTTTTACAAAAATAGATTGTATTATCTTTGAAGCGTAGGAAGTGTCTATCCGCTGACTTCTCATCCCTTAGCTTTACTCCTATTCCATTAGATTGTGCACATCCAAAGTTCCAAAAAACGTTTAACTAAATCTTCCTTTCCCTTCTATTAAAAATACTTACCGTGAGATTACCTCAAAAAAAAGAAATAGGCGAGTAAAATAGAATAAGAGCCGGATTATCAGGAAAAAAAGCATCCTTTAATCCGGCCCCTTTTATTATTTCAAAGTAATTAGCGCATTATATAACCCTCTATTTTTGCTGGAAACAGAAATTCCAGAACCGCCCTTTTCCTGAATAATTTCCATAACTACCTTTGATTTAACCTTTGCTGCATCAATTGTATATACTTTTTCGGATCCAGGTCCAAGGGTATCTTGGCAAGCAGGCTTATCATTAATTGAAAGCGATTCTTTTGTTTCAGAGTCTTTATCATACGCATTTAGTTTAAATGTCCGGCTGTTTTCTTCGCTGCTATTCTTTATTTTTACCAGTAGCTTTTCTTTTCCTTTTGCTGGAATACTGCAGCGAGATACATTCCTTTTTGCCATCTAATCTCCTCCTTTTCTAGTATTAATCTTCTTTTTTGAGGTTTTTAAGAGCATCCAGGATTGCCTGACGATTGTTGTTTCCATCTTGGCCCATTTGCATTATTGTATTTTTCAAGCTTGCAATTAATGCATCATCATTAGAAGAGCCTTGATTTCCTCTTAAAGCTTCAAGTAATGCGATTTGTGATAGTGCGATAGCCATGAACGAAGCATTATTATCACAATAGCCGATCATTACGTTATGCCCTGTATTTGCGATAATTCTGTTATTATCAAAGCTATTATTTGCTTCTGCTTCCGCTTCCGCCTCTGCTTCTGCTTCTGCCTCTGCCTCTGCCTCTGCTTCTGCTTCTGCTTCCGCCTCTGCTTCTGCCTCTGCTTCTGCTTCCGCCTCTGCTTCTGCTTCTGCTTCCGCTTCCGCCTCCGCCTCCGCTTCTGCCTCTGCTTCTGCTTCCGCCTCTGCTTCTGCTTCTGCTTCCGCTTCCGCCTCCGCTTCTGCTTCCGCCTCTGCCTCCGCTTCTGCTTCTGCTTCCGCCTCTGCTTCCGCCTCTGCCTCTGCTTCTGCTTCTGCCTCTGCTTCTGCCTCTGCTTCCGCCTCTGCTTCTGCTTCTGCTTCCGCCTCTGCTTCTGCCTCTGCCTCTGCCTCTGCCTCCGCTTCTGCCTCCGCTTCCGCTTCTGCTTCTGCCTCTGCTTCCGCTTCCGCCTCTGCTTCTGCCTCTGCTTCCGCCTCTGCCTCTGCCTCCGCTTCTGCCTCTGCCTCTGCTTCTGCTTCTGCCTCTGCTTCCGCTTCCGCCTCTGCTTCCGCCTCTGCCTCTGCCTCCGCTTCTGCCTCTGCCTCTGCTTCTGCTTCCGCCTCTGCTTCTGCCTCTGCTTCTGCCTCCGCTTCCGCTTCTGCCTCTGCTTCCGCTTCCGCCTCTGCCTCTGCTTCCGCCTCTGCTTCTGCTTCCGCCTCTGCTTCTGCCTCTGCTTCTGCTTCCGCCTCTGCTTCTGCTTCCGCCTCTGCTTCTGCTTCCGCCTCTGCTTCTGCTTCCGCCTCTGCTTCTGCTTCCGCCTCTGCTTCTGCTTCCGCCTCTGCCTCTGCTTCTGCTTCCGCTTCCGCTTCTGCCTCTGCTTCTGCCTCCGCTTCTGCTTCCGCTTCCGCTTCTGCCTCTGCTTCCGCCTCTGCTTCTGCCTCTGCTTCCGCTTCTGCCTCCGCTTCTGCCTCCGCTTCTGCTTCTGCTTCCGCTTCTGCCTCTGCTTCTGCCTCCGCTTCTGCCTCCGCTTCTGCCTCTGCCTCTGCCTCTGCTTCTGCTTCTGCCTCTGCTTCTGCTTCCGCCTCTGCTTCTGCTTCCGCCTCTGCTTCTGCCTCTGCTTCCGCTTCTGCCTCTGCCTCTGCCTCCGCTTCTGCTTCTGCTTCCGCCTCTGCTTCTGCTTCTGCCTCTGCTTCTGCTTCTGCCTCTGCCTCTGCCTCCGCTTCCGCCTCCGCTTCTGCCTCTGCTTCCGCTTCCGCCTCTGCTTCCGCTTCTGCCTCTGCTTCCGCTTCTGCCTCTGCCTCCGCTTCTGCCTCTGCCTCTGCTTCTGCTTCTGCCTCTGCCTCTGCTTCTGCTTCCGCCTCTGCTTCCGCCTCTGCTTCCGCCTCTGCCTCCGCTTCTGCTTCCGCCTCTGCTTCCGCTTCCGCTTCCGCCTCTGCTTCCGCTTCCGCTTCTGCCTCTGCCTCTGCTTCTGCTTCCGCTTCTGCTTCCGCTTCTGCCTCCGCTTCCGCTTCTGCTTCCGCTTCCGCTTCTGCTTCCGCTTCTGCCTCTGCTTCCGCCTCTGCTTCCGCCTCTGCTTCTGCCTCTGCTTCCGCTTCTGCTTCTGCTTCTGCTTCTGCTTCCGCCTCTGCTTCCGCTTCCGCTTCTGCCTCTGCTTCCGCTTCTGCCTCTGCTTCCGCTTCCGCTTCTGCCTCTGCTTCTGCTTCCGCTTCTGCTTCCGCTTCTGCCTCTGCTTCTGCTTCCGCTTCTGCCTCTGAATCTGAATCTGAATCAGCTTCCGCCTCTGCTTCTGCTTCTGCCTCTGCCTCTGCTTCTGCCTCTGAATCTGAATCTGAATCAGCTTCCGCCTCTGCCTCTGCCTCTGCTTCTGCTTCCGCCTCTGAATCTGAATCAGCTTCTGCCTCTGCTTCTGCTTCTGCCTCTGCCTCTGCCTCTGCTTCTGCCTCTGAATCTGAATCTGAATCAGCTTCCGCCTCTGCTTCCGCCTCTGCTTCCGCCTCTGCCTCTGCCTCTGCTTCTGCTTCTGCTTCTGAGACTGATACTCCAACTCCTACTCCAACCCCAGCGCTTGCTTCTGCATCTGAGTCTGCATCTGCTTCCGTTTCTGTTTCAACCTCTGCTTCTGCCTCAGAATCAGCTTCTGCTCCTGCATCTGCTTCTGCTTCCGCTTCCGCCTCTGCTTCCGCTTCTGCCTCTGCTTCTACATCAACTTCTGCTTCTGCCTCAGAATCTGAATCCGAATCCGAATCTGCTTCCGCCTCCGCTTCTGCCTCTGAATCAGCTTCTGCTTCTGCTTCTGCCTCAGCATTTGCTTCTGCAGCAGCTATCGCATTGGCATCAGCGTCGGCTATTGCATTAGAATCAGAATCTGATGCCAATCCGGTATTTACATCTATATCTCCAATGTCAAAGCCTAGGTCAGATAATCTCTCAAGATATTCATCTCTTATGCTTTGATAATCCGATTCTGAAATTCCACTATTGTTCTCAAGTGCCTGTAGTTTCTCAAGCAATCTTTGGATTTTTTTCAATTTGCTTTTTTTCTTCTGCCAACCCATCTTTTCCTCCTTTCTGATTATATAAAATGCTCCTGAACCGTTAATTTCTAGGAAAATAATCTATGACTCATGCGCAGGAACGCGATAAATAATCAGTCTTTTTTTGTTGGTTTTCTTACCTTTGACTTGTCGGCATTTTACACTCGTCTGATTAATTTCTTACTTTTTTCTACTTAACTTCGATTTCTCAAATAGTTTCATAACAGTTTGTAATGATCTATTCTTCTTCAGTCGAAGGCTCAGACTCAATTTCTGCAATTTGAGCTTGTAGCTTTTCTACTTTTGACTGCAGTTTGCCTCTGATTTTTTCATTTTCTTCTGTGGCCTCAATTGTGTTTAAATCTTCAAGCAGCTCCTGTACCTTGTCCTTTTTTCTATTAAGCCTTTTATCACGCATGTGATTCACTCCCTTCAAGAAACTTAATATATTATAGTTAGAATACATATTTTGTTGTGGGGCTTTTCCTCAGTATCAGCCATTATTATTAAAAATGGGTTTACCTAATTTACAAAAAAGTTAAATGAAATTGTTCAGTCCATATTCTCCCTTGCGCACAAAAAAATGACGTGTAGTTAAGCACACGTCATTTTTTACCTAATTTAACTTTATTTTTTGTTATATCCCTTATCTCCATATGGCTGGAGCTCCGCCAGCCACTTTTCCTCCAATTTCCCCAGGGCTTCCTTCTCGTTAAAATACGGATCGTCTTTCTTTTTCAGCTTCTCAAGAATGCTGATTTCAAAAGCACCTTTCCCATACTGATTCCAATCCTCCTGCAGCTCCCGATTCGGCATATAGACGTTTGATTCAAGGGAAAATCTAACACCGTTCAAGCTTTTTAAATTGTTTGTGCTGCCGATGAAGATCTTGTTGTTCACTGTATTCTTTATTTGATAAACCCCAGCTTCAATGGGCGTTTCTTTAAACTGCTGCTTTAATTCTCTTTTGCGTTCCATGGTAATCCCCCGTTTTTCTATTTTTTAAGCCAATACTCGCTGCCATCGGGCTTTCTGTCTAAGAATCCATAATCAATTAAATACCTTCTGATCAAAGCATAATCCTCATAAATGGCCATTAGTGCCTGATTTAACTCTTTCTCGCCATAAGTTTGATCAGGCTTCAGCCTGCCAGCAATTTCCCGCAATACAATCAGCCTTTGCTTCTCTCTTGGCGGAAACTTTGCAAGAGGCATACCAGGACCCTCAGCGAAGTATTTCTTGAGAACCTTCACCTGTTCTTCCTCTGTAATGTTATAGCGGTCATCCACCATCGTGGCACTTTTATGGACAGGCAGGAAAGCTGGTGCGTGCTCATCCTTTTCTTTCAGCAATTCCATGATCGCGAGAAAAGTCTTCGCCTGACGCTCCTTTTCCTTTAAGGCAAAACGGTGATGGCGAATGGTCGAAGTGCTCCCCATGTCCAGTTCCTTTTGGATATCCTTATCGCTTTTCCCCTGGTAAAAAAGCTGCAAAAGACTTTTTTGATGATCCGTAAGCCCTGTAAGCTTCTTATCCATAGAAAGCAGATAGTCAAATACTGAAATATGCTCCGTTTCAATATGAATGCGCATATAGCGTTCCGCTTCGTAAAATCGATCCTTGTATGGGTAGACGATTCCTTTTTCCGTCTTTTCCCCGCATAACAGGCAAGTGTATGCCTCTTTTTCTTCGGTGAAGCCCTGCTTTAGCTCCTCCAAGGAAGCCTCCCAAAATTGATTTGATAATTCCATTAATTAAACCACATCCTAATCTATATAAACAAATTTAATATTTGTTTGCTTCATGTTAAACATAATATACTATCGTTTGATTATAGTCAATGAACTATAAACAAATTATTATTTTGTTTTATTAATCTTAAACAAACTAGGCATCTGTTTATTAAAAAAGGTCAAATAAAAAGACCTTCAACGGAGAAGATCTTTTTTATTTTAGAATTCCCAATATTTAGTTGTATGTTATTTATTTTCAAAGTCCCTATAATGTATGATCTCAGATAGAATTTTGCATCCGCTTGCTTTCTTAAGCTCAGCTCTTGCTTCTTCCCTGTTGTCATACTCAAACATTTGGATCCGGTCCTGTAAAAATAGTGTTAATATCCACATATCGAATTCCTCCCTGGAGATATGATTCGTTAAAGATGTGCATGAGCCGCATCGTCCTGAGTGCATGCAGAGAAAAAGGAGTTTAATAGCTTTTTAATAAAGGTTTTTATTTTAAAAACAAATTAAAAGCAACCGTGATCAGCCATCCAAGGGCTATCGTTAGAGAAATATATGTACCGACATACAGCAATATCTCTGTCATGGTTCCTCCCCCAATGATTGGACTTATTTCTTATAGGTGGATTTTATTCTCGCTGCTAAGAATTGACCAGTTTTCATCTCCCCTCCTTCTAAAATAATGTCATTATAACAAGCCATAATTAAAAAAATGTCGAACAATCAGAGCTTTATCAATTTGTAAATAGAGTGTTATCTTTCTTTAATAAAGGGACTTTTTTGTTTTATAAATGCAAAATAATGAATGAATTTCTCATCAGGAAAATGCCAATCCCCATTCAATAAAGCCCGGGGTCCGTTTTTGGCGTTTTCTGATGGTTGTTTTTAACTAAATACGTTACTGATATTACCTTATTTTTTGGGGACAATACTTTTGAGGTGGCTGATGTGATTAAAAAGGTTTTAATATGTATTTTCGTTTTTCAACTAATTTCAACAACTGGTATTGCCCAAACAGAGCAGCAAATACAAATATTCAATATAAATAAAGGGAAGGTAATAAAAGTTTTACAAATGAACCCTGAAGTACAACAAGAAACAGAGAAATTTCTTGAGGGCATAACAGGTGTCTATGTTAAATACAATCCTATTCCTAATAAAGGATTTATGATAAGAATTCCTTTAGAGCCTAATAGAAAGGTAAGAAACAAATGGTTTGATGGCCTTGTAGATGAAGTTACTATTATACTTTCTGGTCAAGAAAATCCATATTTAATGGTTTTTGATGATGAAAACAGACCGTATTTTTTTACCTTTGAAGGAAATATAGAAGAATTCCTGGGAATATTGAACTTTAAATTGTAGACTTTACGAAAAATAGCTTTTTGATTTTAACTGAGGATTTGTTATAAATTGGGGTCCCTGGATGATTTCTTCATAGTTAATAGGCTGCATTTATTATAAATGCAGCCTTCGGGGTGCAAAATCACCAAACATATAAATTATAAAGAACTTGCTTTTTCTTGGAAAAGACCGGATCAATTAGAGAATATAAGGAACAATTAAAATGAATTAGCCTGAGTTCATGTACGCTTTAAATCAATCAATGAGGATCTAAGGAAGTTGATTTTAGAACATCTAATGATATACAGCCCAGCCACTGCTGCAGACGAATCTGTTAAAAATAAGATTGAAGTATTAATCTCAAACAGATTAAACCACAATATGATAGACTGTATTTTAATTATGAATTTTCTGTATATTTAACATAGTGGTGCACCTTCCCCTTGGCAGTAAGGTTATCTTGTAGTAAAAAAATGCAGGATATTTCATGTTACGAGGCAGCTTCAGATTTTAAGGTATGCCGTTTCACCTGAATATATTCTCCTGTAGTTTTATTCATTACTTGGGACACTTCTTTGGTATGTGTGATCTCAAGCCAATCATTTTGTATATCAGCCACTAATTTTACCTCCACATCATTTTTTCCATATTTTAAACCACTAAAAGATAATTTTGTCATCATCACACATTCCTTTCTTTTTTATATGTTTACTGCAGGAAAAATAGTAAACTTTTATAAATACCTCTTCCTCTATTATATCTACTGGGAAAAAGCTAGTCTTCCACTAAAGAAGAGGATTTGCTGCCGAAAGGTAATAACTAAATCAAAACCTGGGAGGGATATTACTAAGTCCTGAAGAAATGGTTCAATATCACTTGGCCAGACAAACTATATGCAAATTGGCCTGGGCTGGATCATGAAGAAACGGAGCGGTATTGTGAAAAGTCAGAGGCATGGTTAAGTGCGTATAACGGGAAAAATATTATTATGGTTACACATTTCGTTCCTTTTCCTAGATTTGTTAAATGAAAGGACGACCATAGCCGGGATTTTTTCAATGCTACGATGAGCAGTTCATACTTCGGTGAATTAGCAATGAAATTTGGTGTGAAAAAATATATATTTGGCCATATTCATACACGAGATCATGAACAGGAAAAAGGAATGGAAATCATCTGCACCCCATTAGGATACTATCCACACGAATGGGACTGTGAGTCAGCAGAGGTAAAGGTAACATTCCTTCTTAATTTAAATGCGGTAAAGTACAAATTTACCCTAATCGTAACCTAGCTTTCTCTTGTGAACCACCTGTAATATACTCTTGAAATATAATAAGTAATCCATACAGTAGCAAAAGTCCAATACCAAGTCCATCTTTTATACACAATCAACCGTGTATACTTTAAAGCGTAAAGCTCTAAAAGAGTAATAATGCCTGTGTGCCAAAAGTAATGAAAAGCTTTATACAAATAATTTTTTTTATCAGGATAATACAGATTGAATAAAACGCATAAAGCAGGATAGACAAAATACTCAAAGGTAAAGCTTGATTTGGTGGATCTTCTAAAGAACATTCTGTAAGGATACCTAATAAGTCTATATTCTGTAACCATTAATCCAAATAGCCAAGTAATAACTTGTTTAAATAAAAAGGCTATATTTGCTTCCCTAAGGCGATTCCTTGGTACGTATTTAATCAGTACCAGCACCATAATAACCCAGGAAGCCGTTTCAATAAATTTTTCTTTCCTATGTCTCAAAACACTCACCTTTTTTCGATAATAATATCTTTGGTATTCCTGCAGTCTGAGACTTAACAGAAAACAATGAAAGAAATCTTTTTACTTCAATCCACAAACTCATTGGACTGCCGCAATACCTATTGCATAATGTTTGAACAGTATGTCCTTTACTAACTCAGATTGTTGTTCTTCGCAATTAACGATAAGAATTATTTCTGAATGCTTCCCTTTTAATAGCCTCTTCTTTTTCTTCAAAATGACTTCAGTATATATTCTAATAGAAAAACCTACTGCAAAACCGATGAACGCAGCGATAAGTCCCCAATATATTGGTCCCCATGCTAATTTGAATCCAATGCTGGCCCCAATGACACCAAAGGCTGTTGCAAGCGCTATGCCTATATCAATGAGAGACGTGCCATCTGAGCGATGAAGTGAGTCAAAAACCCTGCGTGCCTCTATACGATTACAAAGAGGAAGAGCATAAATATCTTCCTTTCGTATCCCGTTTTTCTCAAGTGTAGAAATCGCCAATTCTAAAAAGGAGTTACTTTCAAAAGTTGAAAATAACTGCATTTTATTCACGCCACCTTTTTGTCTTTTCAATATTTGGAGACCCTTTGACTGATAATGTTCTGTTAAATACCTTCTTAGTTCCTCTTCGTAAAGTTTATTATTTTCGACTGTATTTATGTAGGAGTCATACGTTGCAAAGCCATAGTGGGATGGAAGAAATAGGAGCCATTCCGGATTTAAAACAGAGGTCGCCTCCTGGATTTTCCCAAGAAACAAGAGAGACACTGCCTGCTGTGCATGCGAAAGATAAAAGAAGACCACAACCCAGAATATAAGAAAAAATGCTGTCAAAATTCTATGTATATAGAGCTGTCCAAGTCCTGGTACAAATAATGACCACATAATGGGCATAAGTGGGCTTCTTTTATCAAGATAATTAATTTCCACTGGTCCTAAACTAAATGTATTGATTCTATGTCCTTCATTTTTGGCTAATATATATACTTTGTTCATATCTACAGTGGTTCGATAGCTGTCCCATATAGCAAAAAAGTAGACAGGAATATACATAAGCAGCCATCTGGTATCCAAAATTTCCTTCGCCATATCAATATGGCCTTGAAATGAGTAAACCATAGCTAAGTTGACATTCGCTTTAATATTAATGAGGACTTCCCAAATAAATAAGACATAACCCCTAAGAAATTTTGACAAAAGCAAATGTCCAAATCCAGGGAACGCAGCTGACCACCAGCCGATGATATAAGGATTTCTCAAATGAATTTGAGAGGTGCCCCAAACGCTCACATGAGCTTTGTAATACCTTGCGGTGTTATCATTTTCAAAATTATCCATTGCCCAGCATCCTGTATGATGATTAATTTAAGATAGCTTCCCACAATTTACTCACATTATACGGTGAAGCAGCTCTCGCACAATAAGAAAGGGAGCTGCTAGAGCAGCCCCCTATGTTTACCCCTTCGTGTCCAAGCATTAATCTATCACCAATAACCGGAACCCTTTATCCCTTCCTATTCATCCATCCATGAAAGGAAGCGACCAATCCAATAAACAGGCAATAGCCTATAAAGGTATAAAGATGATCCCAGTTTTCAGCATGAACGAACATTCCGAAACTCTCTGCCATTTTTTCTCCGGCTGCCATCGCTAGACTTATGATCAAAACAAACATTCCCCGAAACCAGCCCTTCACGATTTCCATTATCTTTAATAAAGGAATCATAAAGATTGGCAGGACGGCCAGGGTAAATACAATATTGATCGTAAATATGTCTGAGAATGGCCGCGTTGGGAAAGCGTACATCCCTTTCCCGGTAAAATATAAATCTAAATATGTTCCTAACAGTGATGCCAGCAGCATGGCCGGCATATAGCTTTTAATTCCAGACCGCCTTTTTGGCAAGGGCTGCGAGCTCAAGCCTTTCAAGTGTTTTACAGTATGCATTGCGGATCTCCCCATTTATTAAATCATCTAATTCCACAAAATAATCCAATACATGATCACTTACATACCAGTCGCCTGGCTCTGCTTCAGGCTGGCTGACGTTTTTCCAGGCAATTTCAAGGCTTGGGCTGAAAATCCTTCTTCCCCCTGGCCGGAGCTGGCACGACTTCAGCTGAAACTGATATTGCTCGCCTGGCAGCCCTTCATGGACATCATTGAAAATATGCGGCCAATAATCCTTCCTTGAGCCGGTATGCGGATGGGCATTTGCCCACTGTTCCGTTAATGCAAGCCCCTCTTTGTCCTTAAACAGAACATCGTACAGTCTTTTTCCTAATGTAATTCGTTCGTGCAGCGATTCAAAATGATTTAAGGTCTGTCCTTTCAACTGGATGGCCCCCTTTTTTTCATAAGGAAAAAGGATGTGATTGAAGGACAGGAGCTCCTGCAGCTTAAATTCAAGTTTTTGAAATACCTGAAGTTTATATTGAGGGTTTTGAATGACTCTTTTTTCTAAATAGCTCTGTTCATTGATGATAAGGGCAATGGTGAGTACATAGGGATCAGGCTTCCTCCAAAAACAGCTCCAGACTGTTTCCATAAAAACGGAGATATTAATGGATGAAAACAGGTGAAACAAGGGCTTGTTCCGCTTCAGGCTTTCCCTGTATATCAAAAATTGCGGATAGGCATCTTGAAAAATGAGCCAGTTCCCTCTTTCCAAAAAAGCAAAAAAGGTTTCCTTTTCACGATGTGATAATAAACGGGATAAGAGCTCCCCTTTTAAATCAGTCATATTCCAGCCGCCATTGCGTGAAACCATATGGCCCAAAAAGGCCCAATGGATTTCAGGATGCTGCCGGTAAAAATCAAGATAGGCTTTTGTCCGGGTGACGTTATTCACGTTCCATTTTATGGTCTCCCTTTTTACCTGGTCCAGGATCTCCTTTTCTTCATCTGAAAGGTTGATATGTTTTTTTACTGCTGCCTTTTTCTTTAATTCTTCCTTTAACCAGCCCATTGTGTGTTTCTTTTTAAAAAAGATAGGCATCCCTCCTCCATGAATTCTCTCACCGTGATATGAATATGTATTTATAGGAATAGATTAACCGGAGAGGAATGTGCATGAAATGACCAATACCGCTGCTGGCATGAAACGACTTATCGCCGCATTAAGAAAAAAGCAGTCCCCCGATGGTTCATGGAAATATCCTTTTGAGACCGGCATTGTAACAGACGCTTATATGATCATTTTATTAAGGACATTGGAGATACATGATGAAAAATTAATTCGGGGGCTGGCTTCAAGAATTCTGAGCATGCAGGAAGATAATGGCTCCTGGAAGCTTTTCCATGATGAGCCGGCTGGAAATGCAAATGCTACGCTGGAGGCTTATTATGGACTGCTGTCTTCAGGATATATCGGGAAGGAAGATAAAAGAATGCAGGCAGCCAGGAAGTTTATACGGGAGCATGGCGGAATGGAGAAAGCCAATATTTTTACCAAAATCATGCTATCCATTACGGGGCAGTACCCATGGCCTGATAACTTTCCGCTTCTCGTTGAAATTATGCTTTTGCCCCTGTCCTTCCCTTTCAACTTTTATCAATTTTCGGTGTATGGGCGTGTGAATCTGGCCCCCATTCTGATTCTTTCTGAAAAGAAATTCAGCATCAGAGCAAAAAACAGCCCTGACCTTTCAGACCTGCTGTTAACAAGAGCCCAGTGGGACATTCTGCCGGAATACCGATCGTTTTTATCCCTCATCAAAGATGGCATTGAAGGGCTTTTAGGGCTTCCTGAACATCTTCACTCATTGGCAATGGACCGGGCAAAGGAATATATGCTCCAGCGAATAGAGCCGGATGGGACCTTCTATAGTTATTTCAGCTCTACCTTTTTAATGATTTTTGCGCTTCTTTCTATTGGTTATTCCAAGGATGAGCCTGTTATCAGGAATGCAGTTGAGGGGCTGAAATCGTTTCAGGCAGATATAGACGCCCACCCTCATATGCAGTACACAGACGCCAGTGTTTGGAACACATCTCTAATCAGCACTGCTCTTCAATTAGCAGGTGTCACGCCAGATGACCCGGCAGTAAAGAGGGCAAACTCTTATTTGCTGAAGCGCCAGCATACTAAGTATGGGGACTGGGCCATTCATAACCCCCATGGACAGCCTGGCGGATGGGGATTTTCCGATGTCAACACGCTTAATCCTGATGTCGATGATACCACTGCTTCATTACGGGCAATCGCCGGAGGTGCCGAGAAAAGTTCCGAATACCAGAGTGCCTGGGACCGCGGCATTCAGTGGCTCTTATCCATGCAGAATGATGATGGCGGATGGCCTTCGTTTGAGCGAAATACCGAAAATCCATGGCTCGATTTCCTTCCAATTGAAAAGGGTGAATACATGTTTGGCGACCCAACCTCAGCAGATTTGACCGGGAGGACACTTGAATTTTTGGGGAATTATACGAATCTCCCAGCTGACGACCCGCTGATGAAAAATGCAGTTAACTGGCTGTTTGATCATCAGGAACAAGATGGTTCCTGGTATGGCAGATGGGGCATTTGCTATATTTATGGCACATGGGCCTCAGTAACAGGGCTTTCAGCAACAGGCTACTCCAGCCATCCTTCTGTCAGGAAGGCTATAGACTGGCTGAAAAAAATACAAAACGAGGATGGCGGCTGGGGGGAATCGTGCCTGAGCGACAGCCAGAAGTCATACGTACCTTTGAATAAAAGTACCCTCACCGACACGGCATGGGCGGTGGATGCCCTCATTGCAGCTGAAAATCAGCCAACTGAACAGATTCAAAGGGGAATTCAGTATTTGCTTAGCAATATTGAAAAAAAAGATTGGACGACAGACTATCCAAAAGGGCAGGCTATGGCCGGAAGTTTTTACATTCATTATCATAGCTACCGATATATCTTTCCGCTGATTGCTTTGGCTCATTATCAGAGGAAGTTTGGTCAGTAACCGCCCGCTGAAATTAAAACACTCAGAGTTATAGACTCTGAGTGTTTTAAAATTAGTTAATAAATATTTGATAATCCTCAACATAGAAAGAAACATTGCCGCAATTCGGGCAGACAGCAGCTTTCGTCTTTGCGGAGACATTTTTAAAAAGCCCTTTACGCTTTTGACTAATTTTAATTCCAGCCAAGTCAGATTCAACAGTTGCTCTGCAATCTGCTATCATTTCAGTTTGACACTGATTGCACATTCTTTTCATTTTTAGCCCCCCATTTTATACAGTTTAGAGCAAAACTATTTTTTGCAACTCCGCACAATCTATATTTATATTTCACCGTATATTATGAATATCCCTTTCCTCTTTTCCATTTAAAGTTTTTGAATCTAAAAAAAATGCTATCCTTTCCATAACATGACAAAAAGAATAGCGATTTTATTGTTCAGTCCCTCTTGAGAAATTATTACTGTGCTTTCTTCAGAGGAACCGATTCAGCTTGTTTTTGTATCTCTTTCGTCTCCCTGGACAATGATTTATACAGTGAAACGCTAATAATGCCCAGTATGATGGTAAAAGGTAGAGCGGTGACCAGGGAGGCCGTTTGCAGCCCTTTTAATCCGCTGCTCGCAATTAATACGGCGGTAATGCCAGCCATTAAGACTCCCCAAATCACTTTAACCATGTTAGATGGATTCAAATCTCCATCTGAGGTCATCATCCCCAGAACGAAAACAGCCGAGTCCGCTGAAGTAACAAGGAAAATAACAATAAGGACAAGCATAATCACTGACATTAGTGAGTATAATGGAAATTCTTTCAGCAGAACGAAAATGGCAGTTGTCACATCTTTTGAAACGGCTTCTGATATGGCGGTACCCTGGAATAAATCCATGTACAATCCGGTTCCTCCGAAAATGGCCATCCATACAAAACCGATAGCTGGAGGGACAATCATGACGCCTATAACAAATTCCCTGATCGTTCTTCCCTTTGAAATCCTGGCAACAAAGGAACCGACGAATGGAGACCAGGCAATCACCCATGCCCAATAAAAAATGGTCCAATCCTGAACCCACGCATCACCAGTGTACGGGGTCAAATAGAAGCTCATTTCAACAAAATGCTGGATGTAATCGCCAATGGCCAGAACAAAGCTTTCAAATATGAATACAGTAGGGCCGCTGAACAGGAAGATCACCATTAAAGCAATAACCAAAAACATGTTAGTATTACTCAGAATCTTAATGCCTTTATCAATACCGGTTGTCGCTGAAACAAGATAAAGGACTAGCATGATGCCTACAATGCCGATTTGCATCAGCGGATTGTTCGGGATTGAGAAGACATAGTTCAAGCCGCCATTAATCTGCAGGACGCCCATTCCCATCGAAGTCGCAATCCCTGTTACTGTCGCAATAACCGCCAGTATATTCACTGCTGTCTTAAGCCTTTTTCTTTTTTGGGGCTGATTGGCGCTTAATACTTCACCTACAAGCACCTTTCTTTTATGACGGTATTGGTAATAAGCAAGAGCCAGTCCGACTACGGCAAAGACAGACCATTGATGGATGCCCCAGTTAAAAAAGGAATAGCGCATAGCTACCCGTGCGGCTTCTGCCGATTGCGGCTCTACTCCTGGAAGCGGCGGCGTGGAAAAGTGAGAAAGCGGCTCTGCTACACCCCAGAAGACAATTCCTACCCCGAAACCTGCGCTGAACAGCATGCTGATCCAGGCAAATAAGGAGTATTCCGCTTTTTCTCCCTCCGGCCCAAGTTTTATGTTTCCAAATTTACTAAAAGCAAGGTATAAACAAAAGAAAACAAAAAGAGCTACACTGAATAAATAAAGCCATCCAAATGATTTACTTGTAAAGTTAAAAACGAGAGAAGCATTTTTAGCAAGGCTATCAGGTGAAAAAGCTCCCCAAATCGTAAAAAGTCCGACTATGATCGCTGAGATTTTAAAGACTGGATTGTTATATGAAGCTCGGTCCCCGTTTTTCTTCAAAATAAAATCCTCCTTATTAATCTATCCTTTATTTGACACTGGTACCTGTGTGCCTGCGAGTTTGATAGAGTTTTTCCATTAAAGCCTGTCCGCACCTCAGAGGCTTAGGAATGGTGTTGAATGACATAAAGTATGACTTCAGCTATCTAATAAGAAAGGAAGACCCCCGGAGCATCCGGATGGTTCTTCCTCACCCCTATTCAGGCAGCCTGACAGCTGTCTTGTATTATGAAATTAATAAACTGTTAAGCGTTTGCTAATTTAAAGCAGACTACTTTCGGTTCTGTCATCTCCTGGATGGAAAATTTGATTCCTTCCCTGCCTAACCCGGAATTTTTCACACCGCCAAATGGCATCGCATCAATTCGGTAATCGCTGCTGTCATTGATCATGATTCCGCCTACATCCATTTGGGCAATGGCTTTATGTGCTTTTTCAATATCCTTTGTAAATATTCCGGCCTGCAAGCCATAATTTATGTCATTCGATTTATTGATTGCTTCGTCAAGAGACGATACTTTGTATAAAAGTACAACCGGACCAAAAATTTCTTCTTTTGCAATGGTGCAATTCTCCGGTACATTTGCGAGAACAGCAGGCGAGTAGAATGCCCCGCTTCTCTTCCCGCCTGTTAAGACGGCTGCTCCTTTTTCAACAGCTTCATTAACCATCTTTTCCACACGAACAGCCTCTTTTTCCGTAATGAGCGGCCCCATATCTGTCTGT
Source organism: Cytobacillus sp. FSL R5-0377 (assembly GCF_038004385.1). Lineage (NCBI taxonomy): Bacteria > Bacillati > Bacillota > Bacilli > Caryophanales > Bacillaceae > Cytobacillus > Cytobacillus sp. FSL R5-0377. The sequence goes on along the minus strand of NZ_JBBORA010000001.1, from coordinate 4,446,280 downwards.
TCTGATTGCTTATCCCCTACGCGATATTGATTGGTCCTGGCAACGAATGCCTGCTGAAAAGCCTCATATACGGAATCCTGGATGTACACTCTCTGAACACCGAGGCAATTTTGCCCTGCTGCCCAAAACGCTCCGGAAACCGTTGATTCCACAGCTTCTTCCAAATCAGCATCCTCAAGGACAATGACAGGCGAATTAGATCCCAGCTCCATGCTAATCTTTTTCAATCCCGCTTTCCGGGTAATTTGTTCCCCGGCATCCAGTCCTCCCGTAAAGGTAATCATGCGCACGGCAGGATGGGTCACAAGCGCATCCCCAATTTCGCTTCCATGCCCCGTGATGACGGATAACACTTTAGGAGGCAGTCCAGCCTTTTCAAAGGCTTCAGCGATTAAAAGAGCGCTGAGGGGAGTCACAGTAGCAGGCTTTACGATAATCGCATTCCCGGAAGCAATCGCAGGACCGACTTTATGTGCTACGAGATTTAATGGATCATTAAATGGTGTAATGGCGCCTATAATTCCAATCGGGAAACGGCGGTAGTATCCCAGGCGGTTTTCACTCCCGGGCATCTGGTCAAACGGAATGGTTTCTCCATGAATTCTTCTTGCTTCTTCTGCACTGATCCGGAAGGTTTGAATGGCTCTTTCCACTTCTTTAGAAGCTTCCCGGATGGTTTTGCTTCCTTCCCTTGCAATCGTTCGGGCGCATTTTTCTTTTTTGGCTTCAATGTAGTCTGCAGCCCGATTAATAATCGCCATGCGCTGGTGAACCGGCAGGGAAGCCGCAATTTTCGCTCCCTTTTTCGCTTCTTCAATACAATTCAGCATATCTTCCTTCGAAGCTGCAGGTACCGTATCAATAATGCTGTTATCCTGCGGATCACGAACTTCAATTAATCTTTCGCCTGCCGTCCATTCGCCTGCGAGAAACATTCTTTGTCCGGTTAATTGAGTGGTCATGCTTATTACCGCCTTTCCGTATTAGATTGAAACAAGCTGCCTTTGCCGATGAATGGAAATTAAGTCAATCAATAAGGAGAATCCTGTCTCTATTTTCCCAGCTCCTGCACCACTTAAGGTGACTGTGCCCAATAGATCGCATTGATACGTAACGGCATTGACAGCTCCTCCAATGAAAGCCAAAGGATCTGCAGCATCCAGCTTCTCAGGAGCGATCGAGGCAACCACCTTTCCGTTTTCTTTTTTGGCTTTTGCAATGAGCTTCCAGGTCTTCCCTTCCGCCTTCGCCTTTTCAATATCGTTCAGCCTGATGCCTGTAATGCCCTGGCATTCCACTTCCCCGACTGATAAAGGCGCGTTCATGACATGGTTTGCGAGAATGACAATTTTATATCTGGCATCATAGCCCTCTACATCGCTGACAGGGTCTGCCTCCGCATAGCCGAGCTCTTGCGCCTCTTTTAAAGCCGCTTCATACGAAACGCCCTCCTGTTCCATTTTGGTCAGAATGTAGTTGGTTGTCCCGTTCAATATGCCGCGGATTTCCGTAATGTCATTCCCGGCCAGAGTAGCTGCCGGCATTCGTAATGCTGGTGTGCCACTCATGACCGTGCCCTCAAATCCCCATTGGACGTTATGCTTTTGTGCCAGCTGGGACAGCTCCTGGTACGCAAGGGCAACGGGACCTTTATTGGTCATCACCACATTTTTTCCTTTTTCAAAAGCAGCCTTGCAGTGGTCTATGGCAGGCTGACCGGTTTTGACATCTGTATAGGAAACCTCGACAACCGTATCTGCATTCGTTTCCCGGATTGTTCGGATGCTGTCCCATCCCCTGATCAGCCCCGGTGTTTCCGGATAATTTTCCAAACTTCCGGTTTCCTGCACTACTTGCAAAACGGTATCGATATCCAGGCCGCCCGGATGGTAGATCGACCCTTTCATCAAATCGGAAATAGCCACGATTTCAGCTTCAAATCCTTCGTTCTGTTTCAGGTTCTGCTTTTTATCACGGAGAATTTCCGCCAAGCCCTGGCCAACAACCCCAAATCCTATAAACGCCAATTTATGTGCCAAGCATTTCCACCTCCACATTCTGGTCTCCTCGTATTTTCGGTTTCTTTTTTAAAAATAGGCCTGCTGTTTGTGCCAAAATGGCTGTCCCAATCGGCAAACAGGCTTCATCCAAATCAAAAATCGGAGTATGAAGATCGCGCTGTCCTCCCTCTCTTGATGCACAACCAAGGAAAAACATCGATCCCGGTATTTTTTCAGTCACATAGCCAAAATCTTCTCCGCCAAGTCCAAATGGGCGCCTTGTAATTCCCATGCCTGGATACGTCTGTTTAATGGCGTCGGTTATCCATTCATTGACGGCAGGATGATTTTTTAAAGCCGGCTCCCCTCTTTGGATGCTCAGGGAAAAGGTACCTCCCAGATGCCCCACAATAGAAAGCGCTTTCTTTATTTCAGATGCCAATAAATCACGGACTTCCGGTGTATAGCTCCGAATGGTGCCTTGAATAACTGCCTCAGTTGGGATGATATTGCTTGCTGTACCTGCATGGATTTGGCCTATGCTGATAACGGCAGCATCCAGCGCTGAGACTCTCCTTGCCGTAATTCCATACAGCGCCTGCATAACCGGCCCAAGCATCCAAATAGGATCTGTGCCAAGCTCCGGATAAGCTCCATGGCCTCCTGTGCCATGAATTTTCACTTCAAAAACGTCCACATTAGCCATGCTGTAGCCATCGCTGATTTGGACTTCCCCGACTGGAAGCCACGGGCAGACATGAAGGGCAAGGGCCGCATCAGCCTGGTCATAAGCCCCTGCAGCGATCATATATGGTGAACCGGAAAGTCCATGATCGTCCGTACTTTCCTCAGCCGGCTGGAAAATGAATTTAACCGTCCCTTTCAATTCACCCTTTTTAAATTGGTCAGAAAGGATGGAAGCTGCTCCGAGTAGAATGGAGGTGTGTGCATCGTGTCCGCATGCATGCATCACACCCTCTGTTTTGGATGCATAGCCTGTTCTATTTTCCTCCGTAATCGGCAAGGCATCCATATCTGCCCTTAAGGCAATGACTGGACCATCCCCCGAGGTCAAAGTGCCTGCCACTCCTGTTTCAAGGCCAACTCCTGTTTCTACTTCGATTCCGCCTATTTCCTTTAGCACATCCGCAACAAAGCGGGAGGTCCCGAACTCCTGAAAGCTGAGTTCGGGATGCTGATGAAGATGACGGCGCCATTCTGCGAGACGGCCAGCCAGTTTATTCGCTTGCTCAAACGTAGGATGATGATCTGACATCCTCTCTCACCTCAATTGGAACTAGTAATCTACTTTACTTGCAAAACACTTTCTGCATGGCTGAATGCCTGCTCAAAGTCTGCAATGATATCCTCAATTTCTTCAATCCCGCAGGAGACGCGGATTAATCCTTCCGGAATGCCGACAGCAGCACGCTCCTCAGGGGTACATTCCACATGGCTTGTTGTTCGGGCCGGCCCTACTGTTGTTTCAACAGCACCTAAGTTTGCAGCGCGGTTAGCGAATTGCAATTTTGGCAGCAGGTCACGGACAGTATCGACTCCGCCTTTAACAGCAAAGCTGAGCATCCCGCCAAAATCCTTCATTTGCTTTTTGGCAATATGATGGTTTGGATGTGTTTCTAGTCCCGGGTAATAAACCGATTCCACCATATCTTTTGTCTGCAGGTATTTGGCGAGCGCCATCGCATTTTTACATTGCTGGCGGACGCGGAGGTGAAGCGTTTTCATTCCGCGGATCATCAAATAAGCTGCCATCGGATCCATTGTGGCGCCGTTGATTTCGCGATAATGATAGATTTTTTCTACTAAATCATGAGGCCCGCAAACGACTCCGCCAAGTGCATCGGCATGCCCGCCAAGGAATTTTGTAGCACTGTGGATAACCAGATCGACACCAAGTTTAATAGGGTTCTGATTCATTGGCGTTGCAAACGTATTATCGACAATGACGATCGCACCGGCTTCGTGTCCTGCTTTTGCCATCCGTTCGATATCCGTGATTTTAACCGTTGGATTCGTCGGTGTTTCCAAGTAAAGAATTTTACAGCCTTTTGCCACTTCTTCCTCAATCTGCTCGTGATTCCCCGTTTCGCAAAGTACCACATCGATTTGCTGGCGCGGCAGGAATTCTGTGAAAATCTTGTTCGTTCCGCCATAAGTGTCCTTCATGGATACAATGCGGTCTCCCGGCACCAAAAATGTCGATAATGTATTGCTGATGGCAGCCATGCCTGTCGAGAAGCTTGTTGCTGCTTCGGCACCTTCGAGGATTTTTACTTTATCTTCAAATGACTGGACCGTTGGATTTGTATTTCTTCCGTAAATATGGCCTTTTTTCTTTCCAATCGCTACATCATACCACTCATCCATGTCATCATAGCCATATGCCACACTGAGTACGACCGGCACCTGGGTAGCTCCATGCACCAAATATTCCTTTTCCCCAGCCCATACCGCTTTTGTACCTGCCTGAACGTTTTCTTTTACCATACGATCACTCCTTATCTATTTTTTAATGCCAATTCTTTGTTCTCAATCTTCAAGCCGATGTCCCGCTTGACCAGCTCACTATAGGCAAACAGGGCAATAACAGTATCCTGGACTCCAGTACCGGTTAAATCACAAACCGTAATCTCCTCGTCATTGATCCGGCCGCTTACCTTTCCGGATGTTAATTGACCCAGTTCAATAACCTGCGATTCATTCGTTAATACTCCTTTGTCCAGGGCATGATGCAATTCTCCAAGTCTGGCACATTGCTTTTTTGCATCGCAGACAAGCTTATTCGCACGAGCTAGGACTTCTGCTTCCAGCTCCTGTTTATGTTCAGCATCTGATCCCATAGCCGTAATATGAAGTCCGGGATGAAGCCATTCCGCTTTGATCACCGGTTCTGCTGCCGGCGTCGTCGTAATGACCGTATCACTATTTCGGACTAAATATTCGGGACTCTCGGCGACTTGGACCTCAACCCCTAATTCAGCGGACATGTCACTTGCATACTTTCTGGAACGATCATCTGACCTGGAATAGACCAGAATCTTTTTAAAATCACGCACCAGATTGAGCGCCCTTACCTGAAACCTCGCCTGACTTCCTGCTCCTATCACGCCAACCGTTTCAATGTTCTTTCTGGTTAGATACTTTGCAGCAATCGCTCCCGCTGCAGCGGTCCGCACCTCGGTCAAATAGCCATTATCCAAAAGGATTGCCTGCGGGATGCCTGTTTGAGTGCTGATCAAAAGCATCAGTCCATTTCCGCTTGGAAGTCCCAGCTTATAATTATTGAAAAATCCGGAAGATACTTTGATCGCAAACATGTCCTCACCTTTGACATAAGCGGTTTTGACATCCACTTCGCCATTTTGGCCGTGCAGGTCCACCCGCATAATCGGCGGCATGACAGCTTCACCCTCTGCAAGCTTCGTAAAACCTGCTTCCACAATGCTGATTGCTTCTTTGTTCAGCTGCACATGCTGTTTCAGTTCCTGTTCTGTAAAAATGAGCATCTCTCGGCTTCACCCCTTTAAATTTTTGAAAGTGATGCTTCTTTAATAAATAAGTCCCTTGAGAGCTCTGCGAATGTTTCGCATCCCGTTTCGGTTACCCTGAAGGATTCACTTGCTTCGAATCCGTATTGATCAAGCCAGATGCCCGGGATTAAATGGAATGTCATATTCGGCTGAAGAATCGTTTTGTCTCCTTTGCGGATGCTTGCTGTGTGCTCGCCCCAATCTGGAGGATAGTTCAGACCCATCGAATATCCCAGGCGCGATTCTTTGATAATTCCGCTTTTTTCAATCGATTTTTTCCATGCTTCCTCAATTTCCTCGCAGGCAATCCCTGGCTTAATCATATCCAGACATTCGTTCAACCCTTCGACAACCACCTCGGAAAGAACTTTGATTTCTTCTGATGGCTGGCCGATATGGACGGTTCTGGCTAGTGGGGAATGATAGCGTTTATAGCATCCGGCCAATTCCAGAATCACAAGCTCGCCTGATTTATATCGCCGGTCCGTCCAGGTTAAGTGCGGTGTGGAAGTTCTTTCTCCGGATGGGAGAAGAGGCATGATTGCCGGGTAATCCCCTCCGAATTCTTCTGTGCCTGTGATTTGTGTATGAAAGATTTTTGCTGCCACATCACATTCCCGTACACCTTCATTCACCAGCTCAATTCCTGCTGCCATTGTGCTCTCCACAATTTTGGCTGCTTTTTTCATATACTCGATCTCTGTATCGGACTTTATAATGCGTACCCAGTTGACCAAGAGGGATGCATCCTGGAAACGGGCATTGGGAAGTCCCTTTTTCAGCTGCTCATAGCACTTTGCCGTGAAATAATAGTTATCCATCTCAACCCCAATGGAACGATTTTGCTGTCCGATTTGCTTTAAAATTTCGGCCACAAAATCCATTGGATGCTTAGTGTCAGATTGTACATAATCATCAGGGTACGGGATGATATTCTCATGATAGAGCCAGGTCGTTACCTTCGCTCCATTTGCGTCCTGCCCCCTGCCAATCCAGATCGGCTGATCCTCATCAATAATGATGACAAGCATTTGATGCACGTAGAAGGACCATCCGTCGTAGCCGGATAAATAATTCATATTGGCGGGGTCGGTAATAAGCAATACCTCGATCCCTTCTGCTGCCATTTTTTCTTTCGTCTTCAAGATTCTTGTTTTATACTCTGCTGTTCCAAATGACATGGTGGCTCTCCTTCCTACCAAACCGGGTAAAATTAACTTATTTCGTTTGTAGGTTCATTATAGGGTCAGCACAGAAAAACTATCATCCGCAAAATTGTATGAAGATTCAATTTTTATTTCAGTCAAATTATTGAAAGGTTATAAATTTTCAAAATATAATCAAAAAAACTGCGGAAACCCTTTCTGGATTTTCCGCAGTCTTTATAATATTTAATATTGTCTTGCCATTTCGGCATGTTCTCCTATTTTCCAAATCTTAATGCTCAGGTCCAAAAGAAATAAATCATCGGGATCAATAAGGGAAAGACCCGTTAAAGATTCTATCTTCCTTAGCCGGTACAGAAGGGACTGCCGGTGAAGATTGAGTGATCTTGCTGTCTGGCTTACATTCCCGTGAAATTGATTATAGGCGATGAACGTGCCAATCAGATCCATATGCCGCTGCTCGTCATATTGTACAAGTGGTTCAATCGTTGACATGATTATTTCTTCCAATTCTTTATTGCCGGCCAAATTTAATAGAACCCTGTCAACTCTTGTCTGCTCATACAGCATCCGATGGCCGGGACCCTTTTTCCTCCGCCCGATGCTTAATGCAGTGCCTGCATGGCGAAAGCTTTCCCCAAATCCTGAAATGCCTTCAAACGCATTGCCGATTCCCCAGGATATGACTACTTCAGGAAGCAGATTTCCGAGGCGCCGTTCCACCAGATCAAGAAAATTTGTAGCGTTTTCATTTTCCTTTATCCCAGGTATTTCCAGGAATAGTACAAGCTGGTCCCCCTGGTAGGTCATCAGCAAGTCCTTTTTAAGAGACTGTGCAGCATAGTAGATTTCCTCTTCGATATATTGAATCATGCTTACAAGCCAATGTTCATAGGAATCATAGTCCTGCTTGCGTTTTTGGAATAATAGTTCCATATTTTCCGGATACCCGACAATACACACATATGGGAGCTTAAGATTATAACCCAGCAGCTTTGCCCTTGTATCGGCTTGCTCAAGTGATAGGAATTCGCCCTTGGACAGCTCATGGACAAAATCGCTGCGCAGGCGCATTTTGGTCTCTTCAATGGCATTTCTCCTTGAAAGCCAAAGAGCAATCGTTGTGGCCGTATGCTCTAACACGTTAACCCGAAAAAGAGTGAGAAAGGATTCGATTGATTCGGATTTTGGGACCAATACAAAAATATATCCTTGTGGATTGTCGGCTACCTGGAGCACCGGAATTTGATAAACCATGCGGTTTTCTACTTGAATCATTTGGAACTTCTGAAACATAGGGTCCCCTTTTAAAAGAGTGTTCTCTTCCCTTGTTGGCAAAATTCCCTGCAGGACAAACTTTTTCCATTCCTTTATAAAGGATTGCGTATGGATGCTTTTTTCTTGGAGGGTTCCAGATCGGTCTGTAATAACGATGGGATACCCGATATGTTTTTCCACGAATTTAGAGATTTCCTTCAGATTGGTATCTTTTAAGATTAGCTGGAGAAGCTCCTGCTGAACCTTCTCTGATTTTTTTCGCTCTTTATATTCGATGTCATTGATCTCTTTCATGACCAATTCGATAATACTGGAAAAACGGATTTCCCATGGAAGTTCAATAATAATAAAATTATTCTTTTCAGCCAGTTCAACCACTTCACTTGGTATGTCGAAAATGTATCTTCCCAGCGCGACCATCAGGGCCGAAGCATCGGAATCGATAACATCCTGTACAAACCTTTTGAACGTTTCAACATCTGTACCGCAGCCGATCCCTGTTGTCAATACCGCTTCATTTTTTCGGACAAAGTTTTCGACGGGCATTTCGATGACTGAAACCCATTGAATATGCCGTTTTTCAGCATATTCTTTACCGGTAACAACCTTAGCACCATTAAGTATCTGGTTTTGAAGTACATCACTAACTGTTAATCTCATGTTGGCTCCCCTCTGAACACCTTAAGATTAAAATGATAGAAGACTTTAATTATAGGTAACCATATTCAGAAAGAGACGTCCACTAAAAATTTCACACTTTTCTAATTATTACTTTATTACTATAATATTTTAAGTATATTTCCATATTGACAGTTAAAGGAAAATCTGACCTTCAAGATGATTCACTCACGATGAATAATCTTGAATGATCTGCTGAATGACAGAAAGATCCACATTATGCCCGCTAATGATGACAGCAACATCCCCCTCCTGCCGGGGAATTTTCCCGCCTAAAACCGCTGCTACTCCGGTTGCTGCCGCTCCCTCCATAATCATTCTGTGCTTATCCATCATAAAAGCCATGCTGTAGGCAATCTCTTCTTCAGGAATCAGATAAACATTATCCATGTATTCTTGAACCATTCGGAAGGTGTAGCTGTTATCAAGACCGATTCCGCCCAGCAAGCTGTCAGCAAGAGTCTCACTCTCCTCAAGCACTACCGGTTTTCCTGCTTTTAAACTCTCATACATGACAGCCGATTTTTCCATGCAAACGCCGGAAACCCTTATCTCACTATCATTTGATTTTACTGCGAGTCCAACCCCTGAAAGAAGCCCGCCGCCTGAAAGGGGAACAATCACATCCGTTACATTCGGAAGCTCCTCCAGTATTTCCAGCCCAATCGTTCCCTGTCCGGCAATCACATGGGGATCATCGAACGGCTGAATCACCGTCAGCCCTTCCGTCCTCTCCAATTCAAAGCATCGTTCCCCGGCGGCATCCTGGCTGTCACCGTAGATTTCGATTTTGGCTCCCAGCCTTTTTAAAGAATCAACCTTCGCTTTTGGAACACGGTTTGATATACATACAACGGCCTCAATACCAAGTTTTTTTGCTACATATGCAACAGCCATACCATGGTTCCCTGTCGAATAGGTAGCAACTCCCCGTTCTCTCGCTTCAGGACTCAAACTCAAAATTTTATTCGCCGCCCCTCTGACCTTAAAGGCGCCAATTTCATGCACATTCTCCAGCTTCAAAAATACCCTGCGGCCCAATTTCTCAGACAGGATAGCCGATTGAATCAGTGGAGTCTTATAGACCAGCGAAGAAATCCGTTTCTTTGCTTCCCAAATATCACGAATGGAAAAATCTGTTCTTCCCTTTACTGAACTTGAGATCATTTTGTTCCCCTCCATAAAAGAATTGCTTGGTTCTAATAGTAGTTCGATATTTCAGAAAATTCAATTGTCCAAAGTGCTAATAAAGAGGGGGATTTTTTCATACAGTTTTGACTTGGCGGAAATATTGTTCCTTTTTTATACCATTTGATATAGTGTGACGTTTCTCTATGCCAATTCTCTTTAACGACCATTTTCTTCGCTTTGTGCTTTTTAGAAGTTAATCAACTACAATAGCGACGATTTTTCTTCTCCTCTACACAAAATGGTCGTTAATCAGGGGATTTAACGACCATTTTAACAATGCTCTATGATTTTTGGAGTTATTCATCTCCATTAACGAAGATTTCCCTTCTCCTCTACACAAAATGGTCGTTAATCAGAGACTTTTACGACCCTTTTTACTATGCTCCGTGATTTTCGGGCGTTAATCATCTTCATTAACGACGATTTTCCTTCTGTACTAAAAAAATTGGTCGTTAATCAAAAACTTTAACGTCCATTTTTACTCTATTAACAACAATATTACTTCTTCACTCCTCATTATGGCCGCCAATCTTCAGTCACCATCATCTTCTAATCTAGCTAATTAAATTCCCCCTCAGCCACGGACGGGCCCGGTAGAAGCCAATCGGGATTTGGATAAGGCTCGTTTTTCCCTGTGTTTCCAAATTGTAAATTACATCACTTATCTTCGCATCAAACCCGAGGAGCGGATGTCCGCCCATCCCTAGCGCTGTCGCTGCAATAAGTAATCGCTGCATAAGCATTCCAGCTTCCATTTGCTGAATGCGATAGCCTCTACAGCCCAATTCTGCTTTATGGTAAGCTTTATCCCCTGCTATATGAAAGCATAGCGGGACTTGAAACAGATTCACATTGCCTGCAGGCATTCCGGTTTGCAGCGCAAGCCGATGGTCTCCGGGACTAATCTCCCTAAGCGAATGGGCATCGCTGTCATAATAATAGGCTCCATCCGGGATTCCCTCAACATGATTCAAACACATATATATAGTTACGCGTGACGCGCGCTTTTCAATTGCCATATCTAAGTCGTTTCGATATAGGTACGATTCGGCCGCCTCCTGAAGCAGGGCAGCAAGCTGCTCCCGGCTAACCCTCCCTGAAGCGAAATCCATATCCGGTGAAAATCGCTCCCGGCAGACCGACGCCAAATCATACGATATCCTGTTTACAGGAGGAAGAGTCACAGGCCGTCCCTCACTGTGTGACTCTGGAGGCATGATTTGACTAAACGAATTAGTGGATTCCTGCATGGACGCTTTATTGATGCTGGTTAACATCTGGTAATCTTTTATCTTCTTAGATCTGACTAAGTTTTTAGTCCGAATCGGGGTTATTTCCTCGCATAATTCAGAGGCAGTTGTTATTTCACTCCTGCTTCTCGCGCTTGCCCAGCCGGTCGGTTCAACAGACAGCGGAATTGCAGCATATACGCTCTCCTCGTCTTCAGACAGTCCAAGGAGATGGTTAAGGGCTCGATCAAGAAATTGGAAGTAAACTCCCGCTGCAAAACCGAACCTCTTTGAAACCTCTATTAACTGTCCAATCACTCCCCCGGCATCCAGACCCTGCAGACGGTACGCAAAGTTATTGTATTTAAAGTAATTTTTCCAGAACACGGTCGTCACGAACACAGCTCCAAAACAGGAAGACACATCACACCGGCCGCCAAGGGCACGGGCTATATAGGAATCGAAATTACCCTTTCTCAGCAGCACCAGGCGGTGGTGCAGCACATCATAGTGATAGATCCCCTCCGGCAAATCCTCCAGTTTCAGAAACATATATAGTTCATTAGGATACAGCGCTCCGCCAGAAGGCACAGAGCGCCGTAACGACTGCATAATATCCCAATGCTCCTCCGAACTGAATGGGGAGACAGACTGGGAAAATTGATTGAGACCGAATGTGTACCAGAGAAAATTTCCGATTCTCCTGCGATCAGGCTTTGCCGGTGCTTCCCATTCTTTTAGAGAAAGGGGAACCTCCAATGACAGCGGGACAGCCGGCAAGCCCCGGTAAAGCTTATAGGCCAGTGGCGCATCTTCCCAATCCACTTCCCAATCTGGCGGGGTTATTCCGTCAATATCAAAATGCAAATTGTGCAGAAATGTATCTGGATTCATCCTTTTCACCTCCCAGTGAGGGCTTATGGAAATGGGTGGGGATGCTGATTCAGCTTATCAACTGTAAGGGGTTCTTTTTCATATCCGAGTTTCATTGGAACCTCCAGCACCCTCTTGAGTCCTTTTACACGTGTCAGGTGGTGTCCAAATGTCATGGGCAGCATCCCCGGAATCAGCACTTTGACACAATGCAATCCGCTCCTCTTTATTTCCGATGTCGTCTGATCCACCACTATGGCATCAAGGTTTTGCCTGTGCAAGGCCTGAAGAAGGTCCTTTAGATCCTCTGCCAGGTCTGCATGTTTTCTTCCCCGCTTGAATTCCTCGGAAAACGTTCGGAGCGGACGGTTTTCATCCAGCAAAAAAGATAGCCTCTCCTCTGCTTCCGGCAATCCGTATAGCATCCCATGGTCATCCATTTTGCCAACGAGGGAAGAATCCAGCAGCATTTGCCTTAATTTTGTTTTGTTCGCTTCAAAATCATCGTCCATTGTCCCCATCATTCCAGCTAACTCATGAACTGCACTTTTTACAGCCCGGACCGGATCAGGATTGGCTCCGGCTGCACAAATGATATTCAAACCCTTTTTCTTCCTGTTTTTTGCCATCGCCCAAACACTTGGTATGCCATGCTCCATTGTCGCGTTATACAGAAGCAGATCATATCCCGCCACGGTCCTTATCCGGTCAATCATCAGCTGCAGTTCCGAATCATTGGAGGAAGAAGGATCAAGACGCGGAAGGGCAAGCTGACCGTACCAGGCCATCAGGAATGAATCACGCTCCACCACTTCTAAAATTCCGTAGAAAATCGCTTCCTCCAGGCTGCCGCCCAGTGCGCATCCGTTAGATGTTTCATAGACAAATCCATTCCCGCAGCCCAGGCTGTAATAGGCAAGCAGCTCAGGAACCAAAATCGGGCGTTCCTGCAAAAACGAATAACCCCATACCCAATTCATCGGGATATCAGGATTAAATTTCTTAAATGGAAAGTCCGGCCGCTCATACTGTTCATCTGCATGCACACCTGCTTTTAGAGGATTAAGAGCCAGGTCTTCCAGGTTACGGTAACTGTCATAGACTGCAGTCCTTTTTCCGCGGGGCGATATGCCGCAGGAACGTTCAAGCCCCTCCAATATCGCCGTGAGCTCGCTCACCTTATAGGAATGAGTGCGGCCTGCTACGCCTTCGTCCCCTCCGAGCAACGGCAGGTTAACGATTACATCCGCAAAAGGCGGCGTGAAATCATACATTTTGCCATTTAATAAACCAGTCCGCGGATCCAGATAATTTCTGACGAGCGTTTGATCCAAATCCTCCAATGAGCGGCAGCGGTAACTGTCTGCATTTATTTTCGGACTTGGCTTCATAGTAATTTTTGCAGCTTCCTGTGAATCTTCAGGGAGGGAACTGCAGAACGGACACAATGAATTTGGCAGAATAAGGTGGCAGGAGGTTTTCAATGTTTTGAGGCTGACCAGATACATTCGGCCTTCCAGATCCGCCAGGCTCCCTTCAAGTGCCCTTTGCACCTCAGACACAAGCAGGTGAGACAGCTGTAAAAGCCCCGTGCGCGATGCCCAGGCGTCACTTTCTAATTCGCTGTTATCTTCGAATCTCTGCTGCAATTTCCACATCTCTTCCCGCTCACGCCCTGCCATGAGCTTTCGGCTGTCAGCACATTGTGAGCATCCCGGTGAAGACGGGTGGACGAATGGGCCGATCACACCCTCACCAAACGCTACAAAGCCCCGCAGCCAGGGAATACCGGTAGATCGGGACACTTCTTCCGCCTTTTTATGAACTGCAGGCATCCAGGTATCTTGCAGAGCCAGAATCAAATTTGTGCCATCCTGCAGTTCAGGCTCAAAATTCGTATGACGGACTACCTTATATCCGGCAGGCAGTTCTTTGCATACGCTGTCCGCCAGCAGGCCCTCTCCGACAACTACCACGATAGCACTCACTGAGATTCCTCCTCTCGTACAAACACCCCAAATACCCCTGCCAGACTCTTTTTCATAAAGGGCTCGAAGGAAAAATCACACACTAAAAGCCGTTGGCTGTTCTTTTCCAGAACCTGTCGGGCAGATTGCAATAGCCGGGAATGTTCCTTCTCATTACAATAAGGAATGACCAGACTTTGCGGTTCCTTCTCTTCAAGCAGGAGAGCTGACGCCTCCACTGCGGTTGCTTTATGTCTTCCATTTTGGTTTTGCACCTGTGCAATCACATGCTGCAGCGCTTTTCTCAGAGCTAATGTTCTATTAAAGCCGACGCTGCCAAACCAGCGATCGTCCGTGCCGACCCAGACCACAGGGAAGCCGGAGACTCCTTCACCCTCGCAAATTATTGGTGCTCCCTTCATGGTTGTCAATGCGTCTAAATAAAACCTGCACCGTTCATCTTCTACTTCACTTAAATGTAAAGGTGCAGCTGTTCTCTGAACTGCTTGATTCGCCAGCTTCTCTTCCAGACACCGATCCAGTCCGCGCAAAAGGCCCTCTGCGAATGTTTCACCGGCGCCAACTCCATATAAATCCAAATCCGGATGCAGATCAAGCCGGCCAGCCAGCTTCGACACATACGCTTCAATCCCGGTCAAGCCAGCTTCCCGGCGTGCCTCGTCATGCCGCAAATCAGTACAGATTACAGCCGGCAGGAGCTCGGCCGGTCCCTTTGAGAGCGGGTCCGCTGCCTGCACTTCACATTGTGACAGGGGAAGCTGCCATAAATCCCCTTCCTCCCATTTATGAAATATTCCAGATTCTTCTGAAGTCAGCTGACTGAAAAAAAGAAACAAACTGTCTGGCTTACTTGTTCCTGAACTCTGTCCGATCCTCTGATCGACATCTTGAATCCATTCCAAAGCTTTTTCTCCAGTCAGAGGAAGAAAGGAATGCCAATTCCCTTCAAGCGTTGCCAGATTAAGAAGGAAAAAATGATTTCTCTGTTCCGCACTGGTCAATCCAGTAATCTCTTTAAAGAGTTCAAACACAATCAAATTTGCCAGCATGGCTCCAGCTATGGAGGAGGTGGTGTGCAATTGCTTGTCTTTGCAAAATGCGGTCTGATGTACACGGTGCCAGGCATTCTCCCAGCAGATTTCTGATTCGGGATGTACGAGAGGACCTGCCATACCAGCCTGTTTGTAAATCATTGCAGGAAGAAATATCTTCTTCTCTTTCCGGCAGGCAGCGTGTATTCTCTTCAGTTCCTCTACATTCCCTTCTTCCGATATATATAGAATCGAATCATACGGCTGGATCAGTTCCTCCCAGGAACAATCTTCCTCACTCTCACGTATTACCTCCTCCACTGCAACTTCGGGGTCTGTTTGCCGGGCATGTGCAATAATCTCCTTCAGCCGCTTTGAGTTAGTCGAAACAGGGTCCGTATTGACCATATGAACCTTAGGCAATCCAGACTCAATCAGCGAAGAAACCAGCGAAACAAAAAAAGGGCCTGAACCTGCTGCCAGCACTTTTGCCTCCCGGTATGTCTGGAAACGAAATGCACCCGAATCACCGAAGCTTTCCAAAAATTCGATCTGGGAGGAATATTTTTTAAGAACATGCTCCTCCAATTGATGAGGATGGTCCTGACTTACATCCCGCACAAAGCCGTTACGGTACAGCACTTCCGCAATTTCAAACACCCGATCCCTATGCGGGCCCGGCAAGCCAGCAGTCAATTCCACCAGCGAATATTCACCATTAAACATCGGCATCAGCTTTTGGACCCATTGATCGATCATACTTCCTTCCATGCGGAAGGAGCTTTCATTATTCCGAAAATACACACCTTTAACCGGATCAGGGATAAATAACGTGTCCCTTTTCACCTTCAACCGCACAGAAGGGGTCAAATTTTCCATTTCGTTCCTCCTTATCCGTAAACTATGCCTATTTATGAAACATACTTTCTCTCTCATTCTATGTATTGGGATTTGTCTCATATGTCTGACCCTCAGATGAAAAGCCCCTCCATACTGAGGGGCTTCCTTTTCCCTTATCGATAAGGCTAATATCCGACTCAACGGCCTCCGCAACGTCCACCGCATCGCCCGCCACAGCGGCCTCCGCATCTAAAACAGTTAGAGCAGCGGAAACAATTGAAACAGTTAAAGCATCGGAAACAATTGAAACAGTTAAAGAAAAAGCAGCTAAAGCCGAAACCAATCCCCACGCATAATCGGGACTGATCACTATATACCTGGTTTTGATCCCAAGGAACCGCCTCGTTCGCATGGAAATCACCAACATTCAGCATTTGTAGTTCGTTTTGGAAATCATTCATGTTCATACCTCCGAATTTATTTATTGAGCCAGCAGCATGAAGGGACATTAAGAAGAACATCCAAATTCAATAACGAAACTGTCAGTTTTTCGGATACTCTCTTCTCAAAATATGTGTCGGGATGGGGGATTGTTACTGAATCAAATACCCATATTCAATTGGTTGATGTTTTAAAGCAACAAAGGCTGTTATCTGCTTATAGCCTACAGCACCCTTCACCCAAAAAGTGAACAACCCATTGTTTACGGGCCAATTTTCAGGAATTTACCTCTTCTGCCTGGCAATACTAAATGAGTAACGGCATTTTATTGGAGGGCACAAACTTGAACAATACCTGGCTTTCGCTCATACCATTTTTAATCGTAATCGGAATGTCCATCTGGCTGAAGAACATCCTTCCAGGATTGGTGGCGGGCATCCTTGTTGGCTCCATTATAGTGTCGGCGGACCTGCTGTCGGGGACGGAACAGTCGGTCGCATATATTGTGACCACACTTTCCGACAAAACGAATATCAAGATAGTCGGATTTTTATATCTGTTCGGCGGGCTAGTGGGAATGATGAATATTGCGGGCGGCATTAAGGGGTTTTCCGAATGGGCCGGCAGACGGATCCGCTCTGAACGCGGGTTGCTTGTGTTCATCTGGATCACTCTCCCATTCACCTTCATGATGCCAATGTTTCGAATTATGATGATCGGACCAATTATCAAATCCCTGATAAAAAAAATGAACCTTTCTAAGCAAAAAGTCGGCATGACTCTTGATATCTCAACCGAATCAGTGATTGTGCTGCTTCCGGTTGCGACTGCATTTGTAGGCTTCATGGTGTCATTGGTTGAAGGCGGCATCAGCGGATTGGACCTCGAAATGTCGGCATATGAGATATTTTTATTAAGCATTCTGTTTAATTTTTACGCGATCATAATGCTGCTGATCGGGATTGTGCAGACATTTTGGCGGCGAAAAAAGACAGGAGACCAGAACAGGGAATCCCACACCGATTTAGAAGAAGAAGAGCATGAATTTCACCGGTTGGGAATCAAGAAAGAATTATCTCTTGTAAAAGCCCAGCCTTGGCATTTGATTGTTCCTGTAGTTTTATTGCTTGCCTTTTCTTTGTTCCTATTATGGCAGGATGGAATGTCGCAGGGCGCTAATACAATCTTCGAGGCCTTTTCGATGGCAGATGCCACATTTGTCATGCTGCTGGCTGTTTTTATCACTCTCGTTTTAACCTTTATTTTTTACATTATCAGGCGGGAGAAGATGAACGAAATTCTTTACCATTTTTATGACGGAGGCAATCAGATGATGGAGGCTATCAGCCTTCTCATTCTGATTTGGGCGCTCACACTGGCTGCAGAGGATCTTGGATTTTCCGAATTCATCGGGGGCTCACTTGGCAGCTTTTTGCCAGCTTTTCTGACCCCTGCGGCCATCTTTGTCCTCGGTTCTGCAGTAGGCTACTTTATTGGAAGCTCATGGGGGACCTGGGGATTATTCATGCCGCTTGGAATTACCCTGGCGGTTTCGACTGATGCCTCCATTCCGCTTACAGTTGGAGCCGTTTTTGCAAGCGGGGCATTTGGGGCTTTAACCTCACCTCTTGGTGATACGACCATAACTACTGCTTCGATTCTGGATATGGATCTGGTGGATTATGCGCGGTATAAATTGAAGGTTTCAGCGATTGGCGGTGTGATTGCTGCAGGACTTTTCATTGCAAGCGGGATATTCATTTCATAAGACATTAGTCATCTTTTCCCGCGCAGGCTGCTGCAGCATCCCCTTTTGCACATAGTGATTCATGCGGATGAATATACTGCATTGAATCCTATTGCAAAGGGGCGGAATGATGAACTGGAACGAAAAACCGGAATTAACGGATGATCAAATGCTGAATGTGATTCTTCACGGCCTTCGGAAAACTCAGTGGCCAAAGCATATCGTCATTGTTGGTGCCGGTATGGCTGGTCTGGTGGCAGGTTCTTTATTAAAGGAATCTGGGCATAATATAACCATTTTGGAAGCAAATGACAGAATTGGCGGCCGTGTCTATACCATGCGCTCCCCCTTCAGCAAAGGATTATTTTTTAACGCTGGCCCAATGAGGATCCCTCATGTCCATGCGCTGACCTTGTCCTATATAAAAAAATTCAATCTCCCTCTAAATGTCTTTATAAACCGTAATCCTATGGATCTACTTTACGCAAATGGCATCAAAGCCCGGCTCGAGATGTATGAGCAGAATCCCGGCATTTTAAACTTCCCTGTCCAGCCCAACGAGAGAGGAAAATCGGCTGAAGAACTTCTGCTGGGTGCGTTACAGCCTTTTATAGACTTTATCAACAAAGACCCTGTAAGAAATTGGGCCGTTCTGGAAAGGCATTATAGAAAATATTCTTTTGGCTTTGTGCTAAACTCTTACTTTTCAGTTGGAGCAATTGATATGATCGGCGTACTGCTGGATTTGGAAGCCTTTATGGGAATGTCTTTTACTGAAGTTTTACGTGAGTTAATTATTTTGACATTGGGAGGAACTTACTATGAAATATCAGGTGGCATGGACCGCTTACCGAAGGCTTTCCTTCCTCAATTGAAAAATGATATTCATCTCCATCAAAAAATGACCGGAATCATTCAGGGCACAAATAGCGTTACCATCCAATTAACTCATCAGCAGACCAATGAACAGTCCAGTATCACAGGTGATATAGCAATTGTTACCATCCCCTATTCAGTTATGCGATTTGTGAAGGTCGAGCCTTTTCATTCATTTTCCTATTTCAAGCGGAGGGCCATCCGCGAACTAAATTATATGGCAGCAACCAAAATTGCGATTGAGTTTAAGTCCCGTTTTTGGGAGAGAGCAGGCCAGATGGGCGGCAAAACCATCACAGACCAGCCGATACGATTTACCTATCTTCCAAGTCATGGAATTGGCACAAGCGGCCCTGCCATCCTTATTGCCAGCTATACCTGGGCGGATGAGGCTCATATATGGGATAGTCAGCCGGAGGAATTGCGTATTCACTATGCGCTTAGAAACCTGACGGACATTTACGGTGATATTGTTTATTCGGAATTTGTCGCAGGAGCTTCATACAGCTGGGCACTGGACCCTTATGCCTCTGGCGGATTTTCTTTCTTTGAACCTGGACAGGAAACCGAATTGTTCCCCGGTACGATTTCACCGGAGGGGCGCGTTCATTTTGCAGGAGAGCATACGAGCAAAACACGGACATGGATTCAAGGGGCGATCGAATCCGGAATACGAGTTGCATATGAGGTTAATGATTTGTCAAAGTAAGTTGCAATTCCATAATATTAAGTAAGTAAAAAAAGCGATCTGTCCAAAAATGGAAGATCGCCTTCATACCTTTTGCCACTATTTCTGCTTCCTATTCCTTATCTCCTTTTGAACCTTTCGCAGCGCCTTTTTCGATCCTCTCTCCAGATCATGCTGCAGCTTCCGCTCATGGTAGCTGGTAAATAAGGTATTCATATCATACCCTTCCGGATACAGCTCGCTTGCTTTAATGTCCAATTCAATCCGCTTACTGTTCACTTCCACTATTTCATCTTTATAGAACAGCTTGATATTATTAAATTTATCGATTGGCTCAAATACAATAGCGTAATCATTCTGGCTGATCCATTTAACTCTGTCACCAATTTCATAGTGGTATTCGACTGTGTTCTGATTCACTTCAATCACTGGCTTCTTTATTTTATTCTCTCTTACTGCTCCCAGATTATATTCCTTGTTTTCAATATACCTTTGCGCACGCTTCAGGACATGTTCGCGGATATTCACCTTTCTGGAAATCCATAGTGCATTGCTCTCTCCAGATTCACCTATTAACAGCTTATACATAGGCTTTAATTCCGCACTGTCAAATAACATGGCGGCGTTCATAAAATCATCATGCATTTCAGAATAACGTTTAATCTCTCCGTAGTGGGTAGTGGCTATCGTAATGCATCCCATATGATAAAACTCCTCAAGTATCGCAATTGCCAATGCAGCCCCTTCATTCGGCTCAGTCCCGCTTCCAATCTCATCAAATAGAAGCAGTGAATTATTAGTTGACGCACTCATAATCTCGGAAATGTTCTTCATATGGGAGGAGAACGTACTCAAAGCATTTTCAATGCTCTGATTATCGCCAATATCAACAAAAACTTGATCAAAGACGGCGATTTCACTCCCCGTTTTCGCCATAATATGAAACCCGGACATGACAGCCAGTGTAAGGATGCCGATTGTCTTTAAAACAATGGTTTTTCCGCCGGCATTTGGGCCTGTTATGACCAGACTTCTATAGCTCTTGCCGATTTCAAAATCAAGCGGGACAACGTTCCCTTCCAACAAAGGATGCCTGCTTCCGGCTAATTTGATATACCCATGATTATTAATCTCCGGTTCAATGGCGTCGGTACTTTTGCTGTACTTGGCTTTCGCAAAAATCATGTCGTACTGGCTGATGCATTCAATATTAATGCGGATCTCGTGAATGGATTCAAGAATGGCACCGGAAAGGGTGGCTAATATTTGATATTCCTCTACCGACTCCTCCGATTTCAGCATCGCCAATTCCACATTTAGCTTTGAAACGGAATCAGGCTCCATAAAAACAGTCGCCCCCTTGGAGGATGTTTCGACTACGGTTCCGGCTACCTGGTTTTTATAGGAAGCCTTTATGGGAATGGTAAAACGGTCATCCTTTTTGCTGATATAGAATTCCTGAATATACTCCTTATTTGCTCCACTCCTCAGAAACTTATTCAAACGCTCTTCGATTTTTTCTTCTGTTTTCGCTATGTGATTTCTAATCCGCTTCAGCTCTTTGCTGGCACCCGAATCAACCATGTTTCCTTTGATTGCATATAAGATCTCCTCTTCGATCTGCCGAAATTCTGTCATAGATAGTGCATATGTGTAAAGCACAGGAGCAAAAAATTCCTTATCCGCCATAAACTTTTTGATTTTCCGGCAGCCTCTTAAAAAATCGGATACAGCATTTAACTCTGATGGAGCTAATATGATGCCTTTTTCCAATTTCTCAATAATGCTTGTGATATTGGAAATGCCGGTTAATGGCAGATGCTTTTCGGCGTCCAAAAGCCTTCGGGCCTCGCTTGTTTCATTTAAACGATTGCGGACAGTTTTCATATTTGAGCTCGGCTGCAGCCGGTCGATTAATTCTTTTCCCAGACTGCTGACACAATGCTGTTTTACTCTATTCTTCAATTCATGATATTGCAATTTTTCAAAGGTCATATTATTCATATTCTCTGCCTCATTCCAAATAAAATAGCCCGCAAAAGCCTTCCCCCACCGCCAATCTATTTGGGCAGAAAGCTTCCGCGGGCGTCCTATTTTCGAACAGGCATAAACAGACTAAACCTTATACCAGGTTTAGTGTCTACATCAACACGAATATATAGAAATGGAAGCAGTCTTATAGCAGGTATTCAAACAATTTTGTTTGAAGAAAGGCATTCTTAATAAGCTGGCATCCGCCAGAAAAAACACCTTATTCAACTAATAACAATTAGTTGACACCTGCTACCGACATACTTCACCACACCTTTTTGTATTAAAATTAATGTAGCATGGAAATGCCTGTCTCGTCAAACTGCATTTGGAGATATTTGCGCATTAATTCAAAAAGAAAGTGCCCCTTCTTCAAAAGGGGCACTTTCTTTGAATTTGAATCTTTACTCAGTTTCTTTTTCAGTGCTTTCTTCTGTTCCTTCTTCAGTGCCTTCTTCTGTTCCCGTATCTTCAGTTTCTTCTGTGTTCGTCTCGTCAGTATCATCTTCATTGCTGCAGCCTGTAGCCACACCTGTAATCATCAAAGATGCCATCATAGCTAATAACCATTTTTTCATTTCCAATTCCTCCTTGGCTGCTATATTTGTTACAGTTGTAATCATAGAAGAATCTGAACGGAAATAGAAGGCTTCAATCCATTATTTTACATACATTAACCTTCTTTTAAGAAAGTTTATGAAAATAAAACATAGGTTTTACATTTTGTAAGAATCTTTTATTTTATGATAGGAAATTAACTCGAATAGCGGATTTGTTGGGTTTTAATTACTCGATTCCATTCTGATTTTCATCTGGCAAACTGAATCCTAAACAGTTTCACTTCTCTGAATACAGATCTATACTATTACCTCTATTAGGCATCTTTTTCGTGAGTATAATCTACTTTAGATAAATGGTTCAAATCAGATTTACAAGATTTTCAGCTAGTCCATTTAGCAATCACATCAGCGGATTGGTCCCAGTGATTCAGCCTCTTTCTTTTCATGCTTCATATAAACAAGATAATTAACACCACTTCTTTCACTATGCTTTTGAGGTATACGCATAAACTCTGCAAAGCCCAGTTTTTCATAAAGCTTGATGGCATTTGTATTGGTATCTGCTACCTCTAGAACATATTCGTCATATGAAGCAGAATCCATTATCGATTTTAGCAGTTCAGTCGCCATACCCCGTCCTCTATAATTAACCGATGTAGCCACAAACTCTATTGCACCCATATTTTCAGATACTTGAAAGGGATATTGCTTTTTCTCAAATTCTTTTTTAAGAATGATATAAGCTAAACTGCCCATGATAAAGCCAAGATGTTTTCTAAACTCACTATATTTTAATTTCACTGCTGGGGTATTGTTTGTACATGCGGCTAGAGCCGCAATATGATTGTCAACTGAAGCCGTATAGAAGACTTCCGTATTAAACATATGCGCAAATGTCCTGTAAAGTTTAGCTTTATCCTTTGAAAAATAATTCAGCCATTGATAAAAGCCGTCTACGAAAATGACACTCATCTCATTTCTTATAGTTCCTTTTAATTCACTGGCACGATTAATATTCATAGTCTATCCCTCTTTCTTTGTGGATGTTTCAGCTCCGATTTAAATAGGATTTGCAATTCTCCCGCTCATCGGTGAAAAAAACAAATCTATACAATGAATTTACATGACTTTAATATTCAAAGTATATGATTGGTTTATCAACAGATGAGGAGGCAAAATAAATGAATATGCGTGCAGTATTTATTGATATGGATGGTACACTCCTGAAAGCCTCAAACTGCATTTCCCGCCGTAACATAGAAGCCATTTACCGGCTCATAGACCAGGGAGTTATGGTGTTTCTTGCCACTGGCCGGCACTATGAAGTAACCGCTCCCTACCATAAAGAAATTGGTTTAAAAACTCCCATGATCTGTTTGAATGGTGCTGCTATTCACGATGCAGAGACAGGAAGGCCTACGCAAATAAAAACCGTACAACTAAACGAGGAACGCTTTCACCATCTTACTGCAAAAATTCCATGTAATGTTATGATCCATACATCAACTGGGCTATATTGTAAGGAACTTAATGAAGAAATCGATTATTGGACTCGAATTGGGCAAATTCCACCGCAGTATATCGGAGATTTAAGACATGCAGCTTATCAGGATGTTCTTAAATATAGTGTTCGTACAGGCACCCCGAGCCAAGAACTATCCGCTTTGTTTAAAACAGAAGCAGCTGTCATTGATTGGAATGACGGGTTTGAGCTGGTTGCTCCTGATGTTTCCAAATGGGCTGCTATCAAAAGCTTACTTAACGAACTTCGGATCAGCCCAAATGAAGTCGCAGCTATTGGAGACGGTCCCAATGATATAGAAATGCTTCGTCAAGCCGGTACTGGTGTGGCAATGGGGAACGCAGGCGAAAAGGTTAAAGCAGCAGCTGATTTTGTTACAGGACACCACGAAAGTGATGGATTAGCTGAGTTTATTGAACGCTATCTTCTTAAATCTTATGCCGTTTAAAATATTTTTATAGGACTTTTCGTAATATAAAAAGACAGGTGATTTACCTGTCTTTTTTAATAGTATTATTCTTAGGTTAATGTAATAACTCGCACATACAATACCACATTACTCATCTCTCCCATTCCGTCAGAGCCCTTTTCACATTAAGCACCGATTATTTTCTTTATGTTTAGCACCCTCTCAGGATCAATCGCATGCTCATAGCTGGATTTCACACGGACTCCTGTACCAAAATGAACTTCAGTAACAGGCACCTCATCCAAAAATGCTCTAATATTTCCAGCTGATAGACCGGCACCAGCCATAATTTTCAAATGACTATCAGCCGTGAGCTCATGAAGGCGCTTCAGTCTTTCTGCGGCATCTGCAGCACTTTTCCGGCCTCCGGATGTAAGAATTCTCGAAATTTGCGGATACTGCTTTAGACTTTCCAAAGCCGCAAATTGATCATCGGCCTCATCAAAGGCGCGATGGTAGGTAATATCCATTTCGTCTGCTGCATCGATCAGCCGCTTTAAATGATCGTTATGTACTTGATGGTCAGGTGTAAGAACGCCAAGCACTATACCTGCCGCTCCTAGTTTATTGCATACTTTAATATCCTGAATCATAATGTCAAGGTCTTCCTCCGAATAGCAAAACCCGCGGCTGTGCGGACGGATCATTACATTTACCGGAATCTTTAATTCCTTGCACACTCTTTCAATAACGCCATAGCCTGGTGTCAGACCGCCCTCTGAGAGCCCGGTTACCAGTTCAATTCTGCCTGCGCCGGCTTCCTCGGCAATCAGCGCATCACTCAGCGTGTCAGCTATAACTTCTATTAACATGTGTATGTATCTCCTTTAATCGTGAGTTCTCATTAGCTGCTATTTTAAAGGCATTTTCTCAGACTGGAAGATTTCTAGTATAGTCCCGACTTCCATACCTGCGTCATTTCGTATAACCGATGGCCTTAGGTTTCTCAGTCTTTTTATGGTTTCATGATTGCTGTATTGTAGTTGTTCAAGAATAGATGCTACAATGTTTGGCCAAACGTCCTCAGATCCACTTAACACTTTAAGGGCAAATCCAGTACGTTCTTTTTTAAGTCCAAAGCAATACACACCCTGTGCTCCACCCTTAGCAACAATATTCTTGTCTTCCAATAAAATCGAACAGATAAAATGCTGTGAAGCAACCATATTAAACTGATTATTCATAATGGCCGTCATCTTAATAACTGCCTGCTGGAGCTTAGCATCTTGAATCAGATCGGGACAGGCAAGCTTTAGGTATACCTCGGACATCTTTTTTAAAGGAATGGCAAAAACGGGAGCACCGCAGCCATCAATACCAATATGAATAGCCGAGACCGGGATGCCTGCTAAATGGGAAACTATCTCCAGGATATGCTTTTGCAGCGGATGATCTTCTTTCCAGTATCCCTCCACAGGCAATCCCCATTCACGGCATACTGTAATAAATCCCATATGTTTGCCTGCGCAGTTGTGAAAAAGCTTTCTTTTCTGAATCCCTTTTTTGATCATCTCTTCTCTTGGCTGTATATTTAATGGATAAGAAGGAGGGCAATAAAGCTCCTCTTCCTCTACCGGGAGTTTTGCCAGCATGGACTCCAGAGCCGCAATATGGCAGGCTTCTCCCCGGTGGGAGGCCGTAAACAATGCCGCTTCCTGCTCTGTTATATTATACTTATCAATGATGTCAGTCAGAAACACAGGCAGCGCCTGGATTGGCTTAGAAGCAGAGCGAAAGTATGTGTAATGCTCTACATCACCAACATGATAAAAGGATTCCAATTGATCATTCACACCGCAGATGATTCCTGTATGAATATTCTCAACCAATCCTCCCCTGACTTCCTCTACTAACGCAGTGTATTTCAATTCAGGTCTCTCCTTAAAATGAGCTTAACTACTCAAGCTCCAGCATAAGATTTTGGGCCTTTATGGCTGCACCAAGAACAACTCCGTTATCACTTAATTCCGAATAGACAATCCTCACTGATTGCTTCAAAGGCTCCCAAATATATAACTCACATTTTTGCTCAATAGCTTCCTTCATTTCAGGCAATTTTTCAATCGTATTGCCGCTCAAAATAATGACTTCAGGATTATAAAGACAAAGGAGATTGCTGATGGCCAATGCAATATATGTGGAGGCTCTATCCATAATATTTACTGCCCAGGGCTCACGGTCCCGGTAGGATTGGAACACATCTTCTATAGAAGAAATATCCTTCACCTTCCTGCTGTCAGCAAGGATTGCTCCTTCCGATATATAGGTTGCGAGACAGCCTATCTTGCCGCAATTGCAGACATTTCCTGTAGGATCAATCACGGTATGCCCTATTTCCCCTGCATTATTGGTTTCCCCTCTGTAAATTTCACCATTAAGCATGATAGAAGAACCAATTCCTGAACCAATTCCTATTAATATGGAATTCTGTGAATTCTTTGCTTTGCCTGTAAAGCTCTCTGCCACAATCTTCATTTTCAATTCATTATCAACTATGACATTAAAAGAGGTAAGCTTTTGCAGATCTTCAGCCAGGCTTGCATCTTTCCACTTTAACTGATCCGATACCTTTACAATCCCGTTTTTATAATCAATATATCCAGGTAAACCGACAGCGAGGCCCAATATTTTAGCTGCAGGTATTTCGTTTTCCTCCATGATCTTTCGAATGACCTTGTCTATTTTATGAAGCGTTTCGATATAACTTTCTGATTCATCTCTTTTACTCTTATGTAACGAAACCATTTCTCCAATATAGTTGACAATTCCAACCTTCAGGAGCGATTTGTCAATTTCAATGCCAATTGTATATAACACATCACCGCGTACTTCCAGTAAGGTTGCTTTTCTCCCTACTCCTGAGGCAACTGCTTCTGTTTCCCTCAGGTATCCTTGCAGCTGAAGCTCAGTGACAATTCTTGTTATGGAGGTCGGGCTCATTCCCGTCATTTTCGCAATTTCAATTCTTGATATAGGAGACTTAGTCCTTATAATATCAAGAACCAGGTTTTTATTTTGTCTTTTCATTAAAAGCTGATCGTGTTTCTCCATTATCCTACCTTCTTTATGCCTGCAGATTTAGACTTCCAACTCTGAAGGTGCATTTAAAGAATCGTGTTGACTCTCGCCTTCATGGGAAAAACCAACATCATCCTTTAAAACTTGAGCACTATTCTGTGCAAGTCCCGTAAAGCTTCCAAAAGAAAACCTCACTTATCCTTTTGGAAGCTTATATTGGAAATCCCCATCTCATTATACACTTTGTTCAAAGCATGAATCCATTTACCTAAAGCTTTTAATGAATCCTACTGCTTCCGTAATATCACGGAAAGGATCTTGGTCCACTTCTCTTTCAATCGTTAAGTAGCCTTGATAATTAATCTCGTTCAAAGCATTGAAGTAAGCCTGGAAATCAACGTTTCCTTTTCCGAGCGGAAGCTCTCTAAAATATTCACCTGAGGCAACCATTTCAGCAATTTTCTCGTGGTCTGTTCCGCCTCCATATCCAAGGAACCCGTATACATCACGGGGATCAGCAGGCTTAAGCCTCTTTCCATCCTTCACATGTGTATGGACAATATAATCTTTTAAAAGCTTAACGCCGACTGCCGGGTCATCTCCTGTTACCATCACCATATTCGCCGGATCAAAATTTACTGATACCCCATTCGTGCTCAGGGTATCAAGAAAGCTTTTGAGCCTGGAGGATGGTTCTGGACCTGTCTCAATGGCAAAATAGGCATTCATGCTGCTTGCATAAACAGCAAGTTCTTCACAAGCTGTCTGCATGGCTTCATAGATGTGGCTGTTCTGCTCCTCAGGAATAATGCCAATATGCGTCGTCACTATATTTGTTCCCAATTCTGCAGCGAGATCCAAAATGCGTTTTGATTTTTCGATTTTAACCTGGTTTTGATCAGCATCCTGAAACCCATGCCCTCCAAGGTCACCGCAAAGGGCAGAAATTTCAAGACCCATAGATTCCAAGTAGCTCTTAAGCTGTTTCCGGGAGTTCTGATCCATATTTTCAGGAGCCATTGCTCCTTCAACCGCATATATTTGTACCCCATCAGCCCCCATATCTTTGCAGACCTTAAGTCCTTCGTATAAGGGCAGCCTGAGGCTATCCAGCATCACACCAATTTTATTTGCGAGTTTTACAGTCTCCATTTTAAGCAAACGTCACCTCACTTCTCTTATCTGCCGCTTCATAAATGCCAGCGAGGATCTTCATCATTTCTACTCCATCTTCAACAGGCGCCAAAGGATTGGTTTCATTTATGCAACTTGAAACAAAGGAATCAATCTGATTCTGAAAGGCATTGGCAAAATCAAATGTTAAATGATCCATCTGCGGATGAATATTTAAAATGGTGTTATTTTCTTCACTTACAATGGCCAATTCAGGCTCCAGTTCTGCTCCGCCTTTTGTGCCATATAATTTGATGCCGATTTCATCTTGTTTTGCATGAAGTGTATAGGATACATCGACAAATAAAGATGCACCGTTTTCAAACGTAATCAGGGCATTTGCCAAATCTTCTACTGTATTACGGTCTTTTTCATAATCTGCTGCTTTATAAAAGCGTAGATTTTCGACATTGCCTCTGTTCCCCAGCTTGCTGTATACATTCCCGGAAATCGACTTCACTTTTGGTCGGCCCATCAGGTACCAGCATACATCGATGACATGGACACCCAGGTCAATTAAGGGACCTCCCCCAGAGCGATCTTTATCTGCAAACCAGCCACCGGGATTACCCAGACGGCGCAGGCATGATGCTTTTGCATAGTAAATATCGCCTAAAGTTCCTTTATCAGCAAATGCTTTCAGCACTTTTGTATTTGTCGCAAACCTCCGGACGAAACCAACCTGCAGGGTTTTTCCACTATTCCTTACAGCTTCTTCCACTTTTAACGCTTCTTCCACATTCATGGCCAGAGGCTTTTCTACCAGAACATGTTTCCCAGCGTTTAGGGCTCCAACAGAAATTTCGGCATGGCTATTATTCCAGGTGCAAATGCTTACTGCATCAACATTCGGGTCACTATACACCTCTTCTATATTCCTATATACACGTCCTATTCCATACTCCAGCGCCTTCGATTCCGCTCTTTCCGAAGAATAATCAAAAACCCCGTACAGGACAGCATCAGAATTATTGGCAAAAGATTTGAAGTGCATATCAGATATGGATCCGGCTCCTATAATACAGACTCTTAATGGCTCCACTTTCTTCACCCTTTCAAAACCGGCTTGGATTCATTCACTGCCTGCACTTCATTCCATAATCTTCTTACATTATCCATGCCAATTTTGGAACCAGTCCTGCAATCTTCCATGCCTTCAAATTCCACTGTTAAATAACCGTCATAACCTGAGCCCTTTATTAATCTGATAATCTCGCGAATATTTAAGTCGCCGTGGCCGACGATGGCTCCGCGCAGATAGTTTTCATTTACAGTCCTGAACCAGACTCCATCACCTGGGTTCTCAAAATATGGGCGAATATAGAAATCTTTTAAATGGACTGTTGCTGCGTATTTTAGATTCTTTTTCACCCCAACAAGCGGATCCTCATCGATGCAAAGAAAGTTGCCGACATCGAGAGTTGTTTTAAAGTTAGGACGGTCCACCTCATGAATGACCCGCTGTACCCGGTCGCTCGATTGGACATTGAATCCGTGGTTTTCAATGGTTGTCGTAATGCCGTATTGTGCTGCGTAATCTGCAATTTGACGACTTCCTTCTACCAGCTTATTAAAATGCTTTTCAAAGTAGTGAATCGTCATTTCTTCCGGCTTCAGCTGAAATGCTGTTACATCGTGGCGCATAATCTTAATGCCCATTAGATTAACGATATCCACATGCTCTTTCAGCCGCTCCACTTCTTGCTCGAATGCTTCCTGTGTCGGCTGAACAAAATTGGCTGGCAGGGAATAGGCAGAAAGTTCAATTCCGGCTGCTTCTGCTCTTTTCTTAATTTGAAGTGCCAACTCCACATTATCTACAACTGAAAACCCATAAGGGACAATTTCCATATGCTCCCCGCCATTTTCGGCAATCCAGTCAATGACATCCAGAACCGTCATATTGCCATCTCTTAATTCTCTTACTAAACTGTACGTGCTAAGCCCAACCTTCATGAAAATCCTCTCCTATTTCCAGTATTTTAATAGTAAATTTCAGGAATGCTGATATACCGCCTAGTGGCCGATATTTTAAAAATGTGACCGAAAAAATTAACTTCTGACCGATATCTCCTAAAAATGACCGATATATTTAAAAGTTGACTGTTAAACAGGGCAAAGTGACCGATAAATGCCTGCAGAGCGTAAAATCCTTAAGAAAAATCCCATTGAATCGGTACGTTTGGCTAATCCATTAAATGACATGCAACAAAATGATCATCAGCCAGCCCTTTTTTCACCTCTGGCTCCACGGTTCTGCAAATATCCATACAGGAAGGACATCTCGTATGAAAGCGGCACCCGGAAGGAGGGTTAACGGGACTCGGCAAATCTCCCTGCAGGACAATCCGCTCCCTTCTCAGCCTTGGATCCGGGACTGGCACAGACGATAGCAGTGCTTTTGTATAGGGATGCTGCGGATTTGAGAAGATGACATCCTTTGGTCCAGATTCCACGATGGTGCCAAGATACATGACCCCGATGCTGTCGCTGATGTGTTCCACAACACTTAAATCATGAGAAATAAATAGATACGTGAGATTAAATTCGGTCTGCAAATCCTTTAATAAGTTAAGGATTTGAGATTGAATGGAAACATCAAGAGCAGATACAGGTTCATCAGCAATGATTAGCTTGGGCTTCATAATCAGCGCCCTGGCAATGCCGATCCGCTGGCGCTGGCCGCCGCTGAATTCATGGGCATACCGATCTGCATGATGTTCAGTTAGGCCTACAACTTCAAGCATTTCACTGACTAACCTATTACGTTCCGCTTTTGATAGTTTCGTATGGATCACAAGTGGTTCTGCAATAATCTCTCTGACTTTCATTCTTGGATTAAGAGATGCATAGGGGTCCTGAAAGATCATTTGCACCTTTTTCCTTACCAATTTCAGCTGTGATTCTTTCTTTTGTGAAATTTCTTCGCCATCAATCCAGATCTCACCTTGGCTGGGAGTCAGCAGCCTTGAAATCAGCCTTCCTGTAGTAGACTTGCCACAACCGCTTTCTCCAACGAGACTGTATGTAGTTCCCTGCTCAATGCCGAACGACACATCATGAACCGCCTTTAATGATCTCTTTTTGGCAAACATGCCACCCGGAAGCGTGAAAGACTTTTTCAGCCCGTTTATTTTCAGCAGTGTCTCAGGCATATACATTTTTCCTCCCTTCTTCAATCATCCAGCAGCTGCACTTTCTCCCATTTCCCAAATCCGTGGCATTCGGCTCTTCCTCAAAACAAACAGTCATGGCCTCATTGCATCTTGGAGCAAACTTGCAGCCTTTCGGCATATTGCCGGGATCGGGCACATTCCCTTTAATGGATGTCAGTTTATCCTTCCTCTGTCCGATCTTTGGAACAGAACCTATCAGTCCTTTCGTATAAGGATGCTTCGGGCTTTCAAATAACTCGAATACATTCGCTTCCTCTACTATCCGGCCTGCGTACATTACGGATACCCGGTCACACATTTCTGCCACGACCCCCAAATCATGGGTAATCAATAGAACGGACATTCCTTCCTCCCGCTGCAGCTGTTTCATCAATTCAAGTATCTGAGCCTGAATGGTTACATCCAATGCAGTCGTCGGCTCATCTGCTATTAAAAGCTGGGGATTGCAGGACATGGCCATGGCAATCATGATCCTTTGCCGCATCCCCCCGGACAGCTGATGTGGATATTCATACACGATTTCTTCAGCCCGGGGGATTCCGACTTTCTTTAAGATAAATATCACATGCTCCTTTGCCTGTTTTTCGTTTATATCAAGGTGCAGCCTGATGGGCTCCAGCAGCTGTTCCCCTATTTTCATTACAGGATTTAATGAAGTCATCGGCTCCTGGAAGATCATGGCCATTTGTTTTCCGCGGATCTTTCTCATTTCCCTCTCTGTTTTTTGAGTAAGATTTTCACCTTTAAAGTAAATGCTTCCTCCAGATATTTCTCCGCTAGTGCCTTTAAATAATTTCATGATCGACAGGGAGGTTAGACTTTTGCCGCAGCCGGATTCCCCTACGAGTCCAAGTACCTCTCCTTTATTGATATGAAAACTGACACCCCGCAAAATCTTCAGTTTTTCTTTATCCTTTGTAAATTGCGTCTCCAGCTCGCTTACCTGCAATAGCTTCTCCATTTTCTTCAATCTCCCCTATTCATTCTTCGTTTTAGGGTCCAGAACATCCCGGAGCCCATCTCCGACAAGATTGAAAGCAAGTACTGTCAAAAAGATAGCTAATCCCGGCATCATGACAACATGGGAAGCTGTTCCTAAATAATCACGTCCAAGGCTGAGCATAGCTCCCCAATCCGGAGTTTCAGGACTGGCACCGAGACCTAGAAAGCTCAAGCTGGAGGCCGCTAAGATTGCCGTACCAATTCTCATCGTAATAAACACGATTAAGCTTCCAAGAGTTTCAGGAAAAATGTGCTTGAACATAATCCTCCGGTGCGAAGCTCCCATTGATTTCGCTGCTTCCACAAAGACGGTCTCTTTCCCCTCTAATGTCGAGCCCCTCACCAGTCTTGCAAAGGAAGGGATGCTGAAAATGGACACGGCGATCACCACATTTGTTAATCCCGGTCCTAAGATGGCCACAATGGCGATTGCGAGCAGCAGATCCGGAAACGCAAACATGACATCACTGCCGCGCATAATAAGACGATCCAGCCAGCCCCCAAAATAGCCGCTCATTAATCCAAGAATGATTCCTCCAGCCGCTCCCAGAAAAACAGCCAGAAAACTGACACCCAGCGAAATTCTCGCACCGACAAGCAAACGGCTGAAAATATCGCGTCCGTATTCATCCGTGCCTGCCCAGTGTTCCTTGCTTGGGCCCTGAAGCGTTGTGTTGTAATCCGGCTCGTAAGGGTCATAGGGTGCAATATACGGTCCAATAATCACGATGATGATCAGCAGCAGAATAAAAAAGCTAGCCCAAAATGCTGTCTTTTGCTTTCTCCAATTTTTAAAAAATTCTTTGACAGGTGAGTACTTTTTCTTTGGAATCACTGGCGTATAAGCATTTACTTCTTTTATGATTTCCATGATTCCCCTCCTCTAGGAAACGTAGCGAATTTTCGGATTCAGCATACTGTACATAATATCCACGATTAAATTAACAAGAATAAATTCAATGGAAAAAAGCAATAGCTCAGCCTGAATGACCGGATAGTCCCTGAAGGCAATAGAGTCGATCAGCAATCGTCCCATCCCCGGAAAACTAAATACGGTTTCTACCACTACTGATCCTCCAAGCAGGAAGCCAAACTGCAGCCCGGCAATGGTTACAACAGGAATTAAAGAGTTTCTAAGTGCATGCTTTGGTATAACAATGGATTCCTTTAACCCTTTCGCTCTTCCTGTCCGGATAAAATCGGCTCGTAACGTCTCAAGTAAAGATGACCGGGTAAACCTGGCAAGCATGGACATGATTCCTGCCCCTAAAGTGAGGGAAGGCAATATATAGCTTTTCCAGCTCTCAGCCCCGCCTGTTGGAAACCACCCAAGCTGGACGGAAAAAATCTGAATAAGAATCAAACCCAGCCAAAATCCCGGCATGGAAATTCCTGAAACGGCTGTGACCATTCCGAAATAATCCGGCCATTTATTTTTGAATACCGCGGACAGTGTGCCAATTAACAATCCAAGTACCAAAGCCCAGCCCATACTCATGAACGTTAAATAGATGGAGGGCATAAAACGGTCTGCAAACATCTCTGAAACCGGGAGACCTGTTTTTAAGGACGTCCCCAGATCTCCTTGAAACAAATTGCTCATGTATGTAATGTATTGATCCCAAATTGGTTTATCGAGCCCCAGCTCCGCCCTGATTATATTGACCTCTTCAAGAGTTGCATCCTTTCCGGCAACTAATCTGGCGGGATCTCCAGGAATTAAATGAGTGAAGAAAAAAATCAATATGGAAACAATAAATAGAATCGGGATCATTTCCAGGATTCTCTTCAAGATATATTGAAGCAAAATGAAACCCCCTTTTTTAGAAGGAAGAGGCATTGGATATTGTCAGCCTTTGCCTCTTCTGCTAGCCTTGCTGTTACTTAAGATTTGCGTCTGTCACATTAATTCCGCCTGTTGGAGAAATGAAGACACCTTCGACATTCGACCTTGAACCAGCCAGAATCTCATCTACCCCAAGGAAGATCCAAGGTGCATCTTTGTAGATAGTTGATTGAATATTATTGTAGACTTCTGCCTGCTTGTCGGGATCTGCTGTCTGATTTACCTCTGTGATCCACTTATCTACATTATCATTTTTGTAATAAGCAGTATTCGCTCCGTCCGGCGGGAATGAACTGCTGCTGAACAATGGCTTCGTTGCATTGGTGGTGTCGGATGGGTATGCAGACCAGCTGACATACCACATTTGTACCTTTGCTTCTTCCGGTGTCTGAGCACCATAAATCTCATCTGATAATGTGCCTTCTTCCATTGATTTAATCTCCACCGTAATGCCAATTTCTTTTAACTGCTGCTGGATAAACTGCATTCCCTTCAATGTGTCGGAATTGGTGTTGCCCCAAATTTCAGCTTTGAAGCCATCTTCAAATCCAGCCTCTTTCATTAATTCTTTTGCTTTCTCAATGTTGTGATCATAGGTTTCCTGTTTAGAATAAAACTGGGTTTTGCTCGGAATAATCGAGTCCAGCGGCAAGCCGTACCCGGAATTGACAACACTTATAAATGCCTCTTTATTTACAGCATAGTTAATGGCCTGGCGAATTCGGACATCATCATATGGTTCTTTCATCGTATTGATGGATACATAACGGGCAATTGTGGAAGGAATTTTATGAATTTCAACATCTGAATTGCTCTCCAATTCCTTTAAGTTTTGTACGGGTGCCGGATAAATCACATGTGCTTCACCTGTTTTAAGCATAGCTACTCGAGAGCCATTTTCCGGAACAGGCTTGTACGTAATCTTTTTCACGCGATCAGCCTTCTTCCAATAATCATCAAACCTTTCAACTGTTAAATGGTCCCCTTGAACCCATTCCACAAATTTAAATGGACCGGTGCCAACTGGTGTTTTGGCGATATCGCTTGAGGAATCATTGATCAGCTTCGGGCTTAAGATTTTAGCGGAAACAAATCTTGTCAGCATTCCTGCATATGGTTCTTTTAAAGTGACTTTAATCTGATAATCATCAATCACGTCAATGCTGGTGATAAGATTAAATCCGCGGCTGTTTAACCGGAGGCTTTCATCCTTCATAATTCTTTCAAAGCTGGTCTTAACCGCCTCTGCATTGAACGGCTCTCCATCATGGAAGGTTACACCCTGGCGGAGCTTGAATGTATATTCGAGTGCATTATCACTGACACTGTATTCCTCAGCCAGCTGCGGAATGATTTGCCCTTCTTCATCTGATCCCAGCAATCCCTCTAACATAGCTGTCTGGACGGAATTTGAATTCGTATCTCCCGTATTATGCGGGTCCATTGAAATGAAGTTTTCATTAACAGCAATGACTAACTCCTGATCCTTGCCGCTTGCTGATTTCCCTGAATTCTCCTTTTCAGAAGTACCACCGCTTTCTTCGCTGGAACAGCCAGCCAGTAAAATGGCAAACACAAAAGCAACAAACAGCATTTTCCACACGTTTACCCTTCTCAAATTGCTTTCCCCCTTGAACATGTTTGTTTTTGTTGTTTTTCACAGTTGTTTTATCTAAAAGAGCTTAAAATTGACAATTATTTTCACCATGTTAGTAAATATATTAAACAACCTATGTATTTTCGGTATAAAAAGGTTATTTACATATTATTTTCTCCACTGGTGAAAATAATTAAATTTATTATAGATTGATAATCTTGTAATTTCAATAGTGTATTCAGAAAATTTTATATTTTTTTAATTTTTATCCAGGTTTTATCTATTCTTTTTCAAAGATCTTGATACCTAAAATTTGTCAACAGTAAGATTAACAGGAAAACAAAATATAAAAGACCAGGCACATCAGTATCTGGTCAAATAATGGCTTATTCACTATGCTGTTTTCAGCTTTCTCTTAATCTTAGCAACAAAGACTTCAAGGATTACTGCAACGGCCAAAAAAATAAGTAATAGCCCCAATTTCCCTCGTATCCAGGTAAAAGCTGCTTGCCATGAACATGTCAAATCCAATTCCGCCGGCTCCTGCTGCTGCTCCCATGGCAACGGCTACTGCAAAGTTAATCTCAAAGCGGAGAAATGTCCAGGCGTTCCCATGTTATGCTGTATCCTGCTGAAATCAGCCTTTGAACCATTTCATAAGAGAGCTTATGCCTCCGCTCAACAATCGGCTGGCACAGCGATTCTATTGCCTTATGCCCAGGTTCGATAAAATAGCCCAGAATGTGCACCCGGCGTCCCCTGTCAAAGTCAAAAGCAGAAATTTCAATACCGGGGATCACCACCACTCCATACCTTTTTCCACGAATAATTGCTTCCTGCAGCCCCTTTGTCGTGTCATGGTTTGTAATGGCCAAATGTGTAACCTCATTGGCAATGGCCAGATTCAATACTTCATCAATCGAAAGTGGACAATCAGAAACATTTGTATGGCAATGCAGCTCTGCTTTCATTTCATTCCTCCTATTCAAAGCCTTTTATAATAAAATAACTTGGTGCCATGTCAAATAGGTTAATGGGATGTAAATTTCTGTTAAGAATATGTAATTCTCATTTTTGATTTTTCAGTTTGATAGAACTGCCTTATTAAAAACCCGGCATTAAAGCAACTGACCGATAAATTGTGAAAGTGACAGATATACCGTGAAAGTGACTGATTTATGCTAGTTTTGTCCGATAAACTCTCGAAAGTGACCGATATCCCCATTTGGAAGACAGCTTTTTCAAGAAAATCTTCACGAAAAAGGCCAACTCCCAAAAAGTCGGCCCATTTCTGTTGTATTATTTAGTTTTGCTGCTGTCTTCCTGATTGTCTGACAGCAATTCTTTTGTTGAACTTTTAAATTCCCTCAAAGTCGAGCCGAATGCTCGGCCAATTTCCGGCAGCTTCGATGGACCGAAAATGATAAGTGCGATAACTAATACTAATATTAGTCCAGGTATACCTATATTTTGCAGCATGTTCATCCCTCCTGCTGAGTATTGTTACTAACCGTCTTGATCAAACGGTTTTTGCGGCAGCCAATGTTTTTGTCTTCCCTAAAGCTCTTAAAGGCCTCTTACATACATTCCCATAAGCATCAAGTGCATGCACCTCAATTTGATAGGCTGTATTTGCCTCTAATCCTTCAATTGTTAACGTCAACGGGTTTGGCACAGGATCTTTATAGAATTCCGAGAAAGCAAGAAATTCCTTCACAACTTTCTCTGAATTTGCATGTCTTGCCACTACCTTGTAGTCATGAACCAGCAGGTCATCCTTGGCTTGAGTAAACATAATGGCTATGCCAGTGGCTGAAGTCATTCCATGATTAATGGAAAGCATCGCATCTTTTGTAAAAAAAGGTGCCTGCTTATCCCTGTCTTCTGTGTAAGAGAATTTCCGCTTATTTGCCGGATAGTTTATTTCAAATGGCTCACCTGTCCAATCATTATGATGAATATCGCGTCGCCTGATCAGCACCTTATTATTATGTACTTCTACAATTAATGCCTGATTCAGGACATCTGCACCCTCAGGCACTTCCCCTTGAATTCTGCCGGCATCCAGCCACAAATAGGCGCCAGTTGAGGTTCCAATTGAAGTAAAATCCTTCTGGTGAATGATTCTCGGGTCATCAAGAGGATAGTGCGTATGACCGGAAAATGAGATGACTTGCGGATATTCCTTTAAAGTGTTGTAAAAAAGGTCTCTATTTTGAGTAAAGCCCCATTCGCTCCCATAGACCGTCCCTTTAATCGGCTGATGGTGAAAGACAAAAATTGGCTTTTTCCAATCATCTTCATGTGCAATCTTCAGCTGCTCACCCAGCCAATTAATTTGTTCAACGGAGAATGTGCCCTCTGTTAATCCATCTTCTGTTCCCAGAATGATAAAATGGCAGCCTTTGATTACCTTGTGATAGCAGATAGATTCCATGCCTGTTTTTGTTAGGAATCGCTTTTGTGCATCTGCTGTTGATAAGCCATTCCAATAGTCATGATTCCCGATGGCAAACATGGAAACGGTACCAGGCTGTTTGTGGGCATTATAAGCTGACATAAACTTATCGAATTCGGATTCATATCCATAATCTGTTAAATCCCCCACAACCAAAAACGCATCCTGCTTCGGAACAGCCTTATTTAGTTGTTCTAAAGTTGTTATAAACTTTTCGAGTGTTTTATTGCTGCTGTTATGTATATGAATGTCACTAATTACCGGGAAAACTAAATCCGGTTTCCCAGCAGAATTCATAATCGAAGCAGAAGAGGCGGCACTTGCTGTTATTAAATTAAGAGAGTTAGCAAGAGATAATCCAATTGTTGCACTGGCAGCTAAGGTAGTTTTTTGCAAAAAGGCACGGCGATCCATTTCTTTTTTAAATATATTTCCATCTCTTTGTCCAGTCCGATTATCATTCATGATTAATAAATTCCTTCCCCAATTTATCCATATTCCTCTTAACACCGTCCCTTATTAACATCGTGGGCCTGCATTAGCCTATTCTTTTTCCAGCGGCAGCGGATCAATGCTCTGGTCGTTGGCTGTTAAATCAATACCGAAGTCTTTGGCAAAAACCATATGCGTCTCTGCTAAAACACCTTCATGATTTTCATCTAAATTAAACACTCTCGCTCCCCGAAGTCTGTTCCTGTCGGGGCCTGAAAGACCGTAAGTGCCAAAACCTGTATTTCCGGCATATCCCAGCAGAATTCCATAGTAGTTACCGCAATATGTATTAATATGGTCATGGCCGCAGAATACTCCCTTAACATCCCCTCTGTCGAGCATGGCTGTGAACAAGCCGCTGTTGATCGGGCCGGGGCACTCATCTTCATTCCGCTCTCCATTGATTTGATGCCTGGCCACAGCCAAAT
This sequence comes from Cytobacillus sp. FSL R5-0377, assembly GCF_038004385.1. Taxonomy (NCBI): domain Bacteria; kingdom Bacillati; phylum Bacillota; class Bacilli; order Caryophanales; family Bacillaceae; genus Cytobacillus; species Cytobacillus sp. FSL R5-0377. Next base: position 4,406,931 of record NZ_JBBORA010000001.1, on the reverse strand, counting down.
CATGCCCGGCCTGTGTTCTGCCATCCACACTGCCCCACCACATAAAACGGTGCTCCCATAGAGGAATATGAATGAATACAAGTGATGGCACTTTATATCCATACCGCTTTTCTATTGCTTTGGATCTTTCATAGTACCAACTGACCTGATTAAATCGCAGCCAATCCCATGTTGGATAGCCTTTGAAATCCTGGCCTGCGATCGTTTGAGGGGCATATCTGCCGCTGTCTAAAAGCCATAGATTAAATGCTGCCTTATTTCCTCTGGATTTTTTGATTAATAGATTCATATTACCTGTTCCCGTAAGACCTTTTTGTCCAGGAGTGTTCATATTATGCTTGTATTTCATATAGAACTTGAGCATATCGCTCTCATCCATGCCGCTCTTTGGAGTTGAGTCCTCATCATGATTTCCAAACGTAGCCGCCCATCGGATTCCCCTTTTTTCCATTGGCTGGACGACATTATTCATGGCTTGTTTCATTTCTAATTCTGTATCACAGCCGCCTGCTATATTGTCACCATTTAAAACGACAAAATCAGGCTTCTCAGAATCCAACACCTTTTCCATCAGCTGTATGGTCCGTATGTCGATCCGTTCATCATCCTGGGTATCATTAAATTGAACAATTTTAAATTTCCCATTAGAATTGAAGGAAAGTCTCGGCCCTTCCAGCTTTTCACTGATCTCTTCCGCTTGGACCTTACTTTCGAATAAGTCTCCTGGTAAACCTGCGGCTGCCATGGTTAAAGCTAGAGTCCCTGCTCCTCCTGCTTTAATAAATGTTCTTCTGTCCATCCCTTTATTTTCATTTTCTTTCTTCATCAGTCTTACCTCCATGAATTAATAAATAATAATTTCCCCTGCACCTAAAATTCTAGAGTAAGTCTATTAAAGAAGTATTAATTTCAATAGATTGTTTAGTAAAGAAAACAAAGACAAAAAGAGAAACAAAAAAAAGGATTTCCATGATCATCGGAGGTTAATAGGAAGGAAGAAGGAAATTCGGGACTTTTCTCTCTTTGTATTCTTTTGTTTACCTTTCTGTTTTTAAACTTTTAAACAAATTAATATTCTTGACCTCAATTTTTAAAACTCAAGCCCTATACTTATCCATAACATGAAAGCGGGGGTTGTAATTAATGAAAAAAGGATTGGTTGCGGAAAGGCACAGGAGGATTATCAGGGAATTAGAAATAAAAAATAAAGTAAGTGTAGCGGATCTCTCCAAAAAATTAAGTGTAACGCCGGAAACCATCCGGAATGATCTGAGACGGCTTGAGAGGAGAAACAAATTACGAAGAATCCATGGAGGCGCCATATGCTATTTTGGCTTAGAGAAGGAGCAGCAACTAAATAAAAGGATTGGTAAAAGCCTTCCCATTAAAAAGAAAATTGGTCAAGCTGCCGCAGGCTTTATTTCCGATGGAGAAACAATCGTTTTGGATGTCGGGTCCACAACTCTTCATATAGCTGATTCGATTGAAAATGTTGAGAACGTGACGATCGTAACTAATTCCCTGGCCGCCGCAGACATTTTAAATACAAGAATGGAAAATCAATTGTTCAATGGCAAGGTCATTCTGATCGGCGGGACAGTCAATCCTCTGCAGCGCTCCACATCAGGTTCATTAACTAACCAGATGCTCGGACACTTTTTCTTTGATAAGGCCTTTATCTCTTGTGGAGGAATGAACCTCGAAGGAATATGCGATTATAATATGGATGAAGCCGCCGCCTCCTCCATTATGATTAAAAGATCTAAACAGGTTTATGTGGCAGCCGATTCCTCAAAACTGAACCAAAGGGCATTTTTCCATATCAGCCCTTTTTCAGCTATTGATTTTGTTATTACTGATGCGGATATGCCGGAGAATTGGCCGGAAGAGGAAATCAAGTTTAATGGGCTAAAATGGGTGAAAGTCTATACATAAAATGAAAAGAGAAAACCTGTCTCGATTCGGGATTGTTTATTTCCCTATAATTCGGAAACATTAATTACATATATCAAAAAGGGAGGCAAAAAGATGACCGATAAAACCCCGCAGGATGTAAACCGCATTCAGGAGGATGCACAAAAACAGGACCGGGAAGCGAAGAAGGCCCAGGAGGTTGTGGATGATGCCATTTCAAAGATGACTCCGCAGCGCCAGTATGAAAAAGAAAAGGAACAGAATAAACGATAAAAAAGCCGTAATCCTGCCCTGCAGCAGGATTACGGCCTTCAATTGTCACGGAGCCTTTTTTGTTCCGCTTTCTGCAGGAAATGCATAGGTAAGTATGTTACAAAAAAGACAATCAGTGCAGCAGCCTCAAGTGTTACATAGTACCAGACGCCATTTCCGAAAAATGACAGCAGGGTCTTAGTATCTGTCGGGCTCGCCAAATAAAAGAAATTGGTCCCCAGAAGCAGATTTAAAAAGAAGATGGGCACCGCAATGAGGTTGATTGTTAAAAAGCCTGTCAGAACCGCCTTTTTCGGCACTCTGTAGCCTTCAAACAAAATAAAATATAATACGGCTAATGGAATGGCTGAATGATGAAGAAAGTATTTGATGTAGCGGTAATGAGGAAATTGGTAAACCATATCAGGTGTCACCATGCTTAAAATCGGAGGAATTGTACCAATAAAATAGAGCAGCCAGAAAGCCTTTTTATTAGGCTTTAAAAATAGATAAAGTGCAATGAAGGTGCTCAAGGAACATAACTGGAGCGGCAGATTTGACACATCCCACTGATTTGTCAGAACAAGCCATAAATGATACGTCACTTCACAGGCAAGCAAAGTAAAAAACAGTGTCCATTTTATGACTTTCTGATAGGCCCTCAGCCCCTCCCTGTAAAACACAAGCCACCAGGCCGTAAAAAAGAAAAGAAATAACGTAACCAGATGCATAAGCGAAAAGATTTCAAACCCCTGCATTCCCGTTACCGAAAACATGATGTCATCACCCCTCAATAATCATTGAAGTGCTGTTTGATTCATTGTATTCACGGCTGGGAAAATTAACACGGTTCATATGCGGAAAAATTGAATTAATGCCAACTGCAGAAAGGGAGTAAAATTAAAAATAGCAGAGTATATTCTGCCTGAATTCCTCTGCTATTTTTACTATTTTATCCATGCAGTTCTTCAAAAGCCTGATACACATTGGCTTTTACCTGAATGCCATTCAGATCAATGCCGAGCGTGACAATCGTCTGCGCCACTTCTGGACGGATTCCTGTAATAACGGTCTTAACGCCGACAAGCGATAATGCTTCAATGACTTTAAACAGCTGATCTGCCACCATCGTATCGACGATCATTACACCTGAAAGGTCTAAAATTAAATGAGACAGCTTTAAGCGTGCAGATTGTTTTAACGTTTCCTCCATTAACTGCCGAGCTCTCCCTGTGTCAATATTTCCTATTAACGGCAGAATGCCCACCCCTTTGGAAAGAGGAACAACCGGGACAGATAACTCAAGGAAAGCCTGCTTTGCATTCTCGAGAGTTACCTGATGGAATTTGACATAAGCCATGCTGAAACAATGAATGGAATGATCCAGCAGGGGATCTACCAAATAGACAACCTTCATAACCTCTGAAGCCTTCATCTCATGCTCCATCATCGTGTTCTCTAGTTCTTTCCAGATATATGCCCGGTAATAGCCTGCATTCTTTATAGCTTCATCCAAAGGGATCCCAACCCGGAAGAAGTACTCGCCTGTCTCCCTGCACCATTTTCCGATCTTTTCCATTACTTCGTTTTCGTTCTCATAATTCAGCAATGCTTCACCGAACAATTCAATAAACTCAGTACAAATCTGAACAGCGTCCGCTTCTATTTTGTCAGCCTGAAGCCTCTCTAGTTCAGTCCTTTCGATATTGCTCATCCGATCCATATGCAGCTTTTTCGCTAAGGTACCCTTCTCTTCTAAAATCTTTTCCCCTAAAACACGCATCTGATTATTCATGTTCTCCCCCTTATAGCACCTAGATTTAATCCTATAAAAATGAGTCCGCATCATCCTAAACATACTTCCTTACCCCAGTTTTTAATAGAATAAACCTTCCGAAATGAATTTTCTCGTACAATTTGTGGTTACTGCCTCTTTTTCTATGTGAGGGCTGTTGGAGGTTTACTTTCTGATAGCTACCGATTTTGATGTGCACTGCTGATTTTTGGCGTTATTCCTCTCGATTAAGTTTTTCATAGGGACCATGATTTTCGGCGCTAATCCCCTCGTTTCACTACCGTTTTTCTTGCGCATCACTGGTTTTCGGCGCTATTCCTCCCTATTAACTCCCATTTTCCCAACCGCTCCTGCTTTTTCAGCATTAACGGTTTTCCCCCAACCGCCAGCCCCCACACAATCTGTCCGCCCATTTTCACCATGGACACTCACCCGCTTAATCCCTCATTGAATATAGTGTAGGAGTTAGAGGGGGTGACTAAGATCAGTCATTTATATACTGCCAGCTCCTCCGGTCCGCAAAGTTTAGAAGGTTGGCAGCAGAATGCCTTGAATAAATTCCAGAGAAAAATGACCGATAAAGAAAAACCTTTCCCCTGCATCCCGGCAACCATCGGGTTTGCCAAAAATCAGCTCCGTTATGGGTTTGCCAATGATCCGGGAGATCCGGCCTCCATCCAGAAGACAGCATCCATCCTGAAGGAATACACAAAACACTCAAGAGAGTACGGAAACTATACGTCACTGATCATTTTTTATAAACAAAAGGAAAATTTAAGCGCAGAGGATTATGAGCAGCTTTTCTGGGATGTGCTGACGGGGCTGTCTGAGAGGGATGAAGTGGAGTGGCCAAACGACATTCCTAAAGACCCGCAGGACACCCTATGGGAATTCTGCTTTCACGGGGAAAAATATTTTATGTATTGTGCCACCCCTGCTCATAAAAATCGGCAGAGCCGCCATTTTGATACGATGATGCTGGCGATCACACCGAGATGGGTGCTGCAGGAGTTTATGAAGAGGGGGACATTTGCTTCCCGCATTAAGAATCAGATCCGCAATCGGCTTCAAAACTACGACAGCATCTCTATTCATCCTGATTTGAACAGCTATGGTGCCGAGGACAATTTTGAGTGGAAGCAATATTTTCTCCGGGATGATGACACCGCCATATCCAAATGCCCCTTTCACCGGCTGCTGGGAACGTTCAAGAAAATATAAGAGGACAGAAGCCGATTCTGTTCTCTATTTGCTTTTTCGATCGATAAATAAGGTACCGTCCTGCTGGACTTGTGCAAAAAACACCTCTTCAACTGATTGGATATTTTCTTTTTGCAGTTCTTTTTCAAGCCAGCCTTTTCCTAAATTTAATTTAGACAGATTTTTTGAATTGATCTTTCCATCAGAAATGACATCCGTTGGTAGTGGAAAAAGAACCTCTTTTAAGCTCTTAATGTTTAAATCTGTTTTGGTCACCTGCTGCTGACTTTCTTTCTTCAGTACAGACAGGTCTCCATTTGTCTCCAGGATCGCACAATCGACATCCTTAAAGGAAAATATATCCTTCTGCCTTAATAACGCCTGCAGCTCATCCAGGTCTATCCTCGCTGTTTTAAGCGCCTCTTCCATAATCTTGCCTTCTTTAATGACAATCAAGGGATCCCCGGTTGTAACTGATCTTCCCTGTTTCGATTTGAGGTCGATAATATCCAATGCGATGGTGAAAGCTGCCCAAACAACCAGCGAGATTACACCATCTTTAATGAGGGTATTTTCATTCACAGCAAGGTTTCCGGCAATAGACCCGATGCCGATGGCAGAAGCCCAGTTAAAAAAGGTCATTTGTCCAATTTCCTTCCGCCCCATCAGCCTTGCGAGCATAAAAAGCACCAAAAACGAGACGGTTACACGGAGTATCATTTCATTAACTGGCATATTCAAGCCACACACCTTTCAAATTTTGATAATACTCCCATTCCTCTTTATTTAAGTCAGCCTTCCTATCACTGCATCAGCCGTCACGATTACAGCAAACTCTTTGTGCAAGGCCGCGAGCTCCAATTCCTGCACTGTCTCCGCGGGATGGACAACTCCCCTATGATCAGTGATGTCAAAAGCGGCAATCGCATCTGATGCCAGATACGTTTTAAACCCTAAATTAGCGCTCATTCTCGTTGTGGTTGACACACAATGCTGTGTTGACAGTCCGGTGATAACAACAGATTGAATCTCCTTTTGCCGCAATTGAATTTCAAGCTCTGTGCCAATGAAGGCACTATTTACATTCTTAGGAAAAACCTGTTCCCCCGGCTTTGGAGCCAGCAGATCTTTAAATTGGATTCCCAGTTCATTTTTATGATAAAGAGGCGATTGCGGGTCCAGCGACAAATGCTTGGAAAAGAAAATAGGCCACTGCCGCTTCCTCCATTCAGTCAACAGGCGAAATGCATTGTTTTCAGCCTGGGGATTATTCCGCTTCCCCCAGTATGGGTCGTCAAATCCCTTTTGCATGTCTAAAACCAATAATGCTGTTCTCATCCTTGTCTCTCCTACTGTTAGTATGTTTATATTTTCTATATAAACTGCTAGTTTCATGCACCTGGCTAATTGTAAACAGAAGTTGAGGTTCAGTTTATTTTCATTTTATAAAATAACCATTGAAATTAGTTTTAGGAGGCATTTATGTGAAAAAACTGCTGCAAGGGGTAACAGATTGGGTTTCCACCAAGAGAGGGATGTGGATTACGATTATCGGCTGGCTTGTGCTTATGGTTGGCTTAAGCGCCGGTCCGTTGCTGGGGGATTATAAAACAAATAATTTCCAGTCACTTCCTGATGAGGCGAAGTCCATTATCGCCCAGAATAAAACAGAGGAATATTTTCCAGACAAACAAGGAACACCGGGCATCCTCGTTTTCCATAATGAAAATGGCGAGGTTCAAATCGATGAAGCTCAAAAAATACTGGAAGGAATTATGAATGAGGATATCGATGGAATCAAAACGATTATCGATATCAGCAAGCTTCCGCCGCAGGCCATCGAATCTTTTGTTTCTGAGGACAAGTCTACCCTGATTGTACCAATGGAGCTTGAACAGGGACTTGGCAATGATCAATATGCCGATATTAATGATCATGCGTCTGAAGTCGGCAATAAGATTGCAAAGGATCTAGAAAGTACAGCTTTCTATATTACGGGTCCGGCAGGTATTGCTGGAGACACAGTCAAGCTGTTTGAACAGGCTGACTTTGTTCTCCTGATTGCCACTGTTGTCATTATTCTTGTACTGTTAATAGCGATTTATCGTTCACCATTGCTGGCGATTATTCCGCTTCTGGCAACGGTAATCGTCTACCAGGTCGTAAACCAGAGTGTTGCGCTAATGGGTGCCGGCGGTCTTGAGATCAATAACCAGACGACCTCGATCATGAGCATTTTGCTTTTTGCTGCCGTCATTGATTATTCGTTATTTGTTTTCTCCCGTTACCGTGAGGAACTGAATCATTATGAAAATAAATATGAAGCCATGAAGCATGCGATGCGGGCAACCGGGGAGCCTGTATTCTTCGCGGGCGGAACGGTGCTGGCTGCCATGCTGATTCTGTTTTTCGCGGATTTCCGTGACTATCAGAACTTTGCCCCGATTTTTGGAACAGCGATGTTTTTTATCATGCTGGCTTCCGTTACGCTGGTTCCGGCTTTATTTACCCTATTCGGACGCAAGGCGTTCTGGCCGAAGGTTCCTAAATTTGGTGCGGAAACAGAAGTTAAACATAGTGTCTGGGGGCCAATCGCAAGATTTGTTGTAAACAAGCCAGGCATATCTGGAGGAATTGTCGGCATCTTCATGCTGATAACAGCGTTTAATATTTTCAACCTTGATTATGAATTCGACACCGTCAAAAAATTCCCTGAGGATCTTCCTTCACGGGTTGGTTATGAAATAGTGGAAGCAAGATATGACAAGGGCGAGCTGGCTCCTTCGACACTGCTGGTTGTCAGTGATGAGCAATTAGATGAAAGTAATACAGGTGCAATCAGTGATAAGCTCCAGGAATTTGATGAAATTGCCTCTGTCCGCCTGTCTGCCCTGTCAGAAGACGGCAAGGCTGCTAAAATGGATGTGGCACTATCCATCAATCCATATTCGAATGAAGCAATAGATTTTATGAGAAACTTGCGTGACGACACACCTGAGCTATTAGAAGAAATCGGTGTGGAAGCTGAATCCTACTATAGCGGGGTCACTCCGAAAATAGTGGACGAACAGGATATCAACAGCGGTGATATAATGAAAATTGTCCTGCTTGAAACAATCCTGATCCTTGCGCTGTTATTTGGGCTTACAAAATCCATCCGGATGCCGATCTACATGATGGCAACGATTCTGCTCTCATTCGTTTCGGCTTTAGGGCTTGGGATTTTCCTGGTAGATGTATTATTCGGCTTTGATGCCATCAGCTCGCGTGTTCCTGTCTATTCGTTTATTTTCCTTGTAGCCTTGGGGATCGACTACAACATCATCCTGGTTTCGCGTTTTATGGAGGAAAGAAAGAAACATCGTGTGAAGGACGCCCTTGAAATTTCCATCCGCAATACCGGCGGCGTTATTTCTTCGGCTGGCCTTATTCTGGCTGCTACCTTTGCCGCCCTGATGACCATGCCAATCGCTGATTTATTCGTATTTGGCTTCATCGTTGCCATGGGAATATTGATCGATACCTTCCTTGTGAGAGGCATGCTGCTTCCGGCATTAATCTTATTTTTCGAAAAAGATAAGGAAACTTCCCGGCAAAACATTTCGGAATAGAGAGGGTCCCTCCCTATTCCCAATAGGAGGACCTTAAATGAAGATACTTGTCGTTGATGATGATCTGCATATACAAAAACTTGTCACGATCCATTTAAATCGTGAGGGCTATCAAGTGCTGCGTGCAGACAATGCTCAAGAAGCTTTAAAATTATTGGAAGAACAAACAGCAGATTTAGCCGTTGTCGATGTCATGATGCCTGGTATGGACGGATTCGAACTCACCAGGCTTCTGACAGACGACTTCGGAATTCCTGTTATTCTTCTGACAGCAAAGGGGCAGCTCAGTGATAAAGAACAGGGTTTCCTATCCGGATCTGAAGATTATATTGTGAAGCCATTTGAAGTGAAGGAGCTCCTTTTCCGGGTAGCTGTTGTGCTCCGGAGAGCGGGTCGGGCTATGGAAACAGTCGTTAAAGCCGGTAATCTGACCATAGACCGAAAAAGCTTTGAAGTGGAAATCAATCAAGAGACCATCCTTTTCCCACTGAAGGAATTTGAGCTCCTGAGCCTGCTTTCTGCCCGTAAAAATAAAATCACCCAGCGAGCGGCTTTAATCGAACAGGCGTGGGGTGCGGATTATGAAGGCAGCGAACAGACATTAAATACTCACATCAACCGCGTCCGCGACCGGCTAAAAAAATACGGGGCAAACGTTGAAATCCAGACCATCCGCGGCATCGGATATAAGCTTGAGGAAACAAAATGAAGACGCTCTACCGAAAATTCATCGCTGCTACACTTGTGATATTAGCTATAAGCATCCTGCTTTCCTTCCTTTTAACAAACTGGGTCTATATGGCTTCGACAAAAGGGAAAATTGACAGACAAAATGTGGTGATTGCAGAGGAAATCGCGAGTGGACTTGAGCATTTGCATACCTCTGGTTCTACATATAAAACATACTTAAACTCCATGAGCAAGCTCGGCTATCAGCTTTATATTGTAAGTGAATCGGGCGATGGAGAATTCTTCGGCCAGCCGTTCAATAGGACCGAACTGCCTGAGGAAGCTGAAAAAGTGCTGGCCGATCAAAAGGTTTATCATGGGATGGACAGCTTTGCCGGCAAATTCCTGATGATGGGCCATTTTTCAAACGACCTTAAAAATACAGTCGGCGTCCCTTTTACCATGGACAATCAAAATTACGGGCTATTCCTTCGTCCGGATAATAATCTGATTTTCTCAGATATTCATATGATTTTCGCATGGTTCTTTGTCGCCATTGCCGTTGTCAGCATTACCGGAGTGATCTGGTTTGCGAAGCATCTGATCAAACCGATCACGAAGCTGACGGAAGCAACCAAGGAAATTACACGTGAGAATTTCAACTTCCCATTAAATATTAAGCAAAAGGATGAAATCGGACAGCTCGCGGAAAGTTTCCGCCGCATGCAGAAACAGCTGCAGCACAATGATGAAGCCCGCAAGTCATTCATCAACAATGTGTCCCATGACTTTCAGTCCCCTCTTATGAATATTCAAGGGTATGCAGAGCTTCTGCAGACACAGCAACTTTCAGATGAGGAACATTTCGAATATGTGCAAATCATCGATCAGGAGTCGAAGCGGCTTTCCAATTTGACCAAACAGCTCTTGCTGCTAACTTCACTTGACCAGAAATCCTATCCGATGAAACTTTCAGAAGTGAAATTGGATGAGCAAATCAAGGAAACCATCCGCAGGCATCAATGGAGGCTGGAGGAAAAAGAAATTGAAGTTTCCTACAAGCTTGCACCAGTCATTTTTAAAGGGGATCCGGAGCTTTTGGTGAATATTTGGGACAACTTGCTGACAAATGCGATAAAATATAACTCACATGGCGGCAGCATTTTGATCAGTCTATCTCAGACTCAATCTGAAATTAAGATTGTATTTAAAGACACCGGAATCGGAATATCCGCAGAGAAGATCAGCCAGATTTTCGACCGCTTTTACAGGGTGGATTCGGCAAGAAAGAAAGATGGTACAGGACTCGGGCTTTCGATAGTGAAACAGATAATCGAGCTGCATAATGGGGATATCAAGGCAGACAGCCAGGCTGGCAATGGCACATCCTTTACCATTACATTTTTCAGGGAGAAACAACGGGAGGAATAAGCGTTATGGAACAAAAATGGAGTATCAGGTTAATTAGATTTGCAGCCGTATTTGGCATTATCGGAACCTATCTTGGATCACATATGTCCGGGCAGATGGATTATTCATTAAGGCCCATTCATGCCCACATCCTGCTGGTAGGATGGCTTTCCGTATTCGCATGGGGAATCTTTTATAAAGTATACCGCGTAAAATATAAGAGGCTGGTTTCCATTCACAGTATTCTTGGAATGGCAGGGGCATTAGGCTTAACAATCGGCATGTGGATGTATACATTAAATCCCTTCGATTTAGGGGATACCTTTGTTCTGGTCTTCTTTATTGTTGGCGGAACCTTGCTATTGCTTGCCTTCGCCTTGTTTGTGGTGATTACCTTTTTGACTGAGAAAACAGCGGAACGTTAATTTTAAAAAGCAATGCAGCGTATGAAAACTGCATTGCTTTTTTATTTTATTATTCACTCGAAAACCTTTAAAACATTTTAGAAAGTACGGTATCATACGCCTCAAGTGTACGGTCTACTTCCTTTTCGCCATGGACTGTAGCCATGCTGTATCTGTTTAATGGCTTTGTATAGATACCCTTTGCAAGCAAACCAAAGTCCAGTTCCTTTCTCATGGAAAAATTAGCCTGCTGTAAATCTCTGTAGTTTCTTACTTGTTCTTTTTCCGTAATGATAACGTTAAATATGGTGCCCAGACCAATTGTTTGCATCGGTATTCCCCGCTGTTCAAAAAGACCCTTTATCCCTTCTTTTAATCTGTCAGTCATTTTAAAAACGTGTTCAATCTCTTGTTCCAATACATTTATAGTAGCAAGACCAGCTGCCAGAATCGTAGGGTGTCCATTGTATGTTCCGCTGTGGAATAGAACATCTTTGGCACTGGATTTTTTACTGTGACTACTGTCAAAAACATCTGACGAAACGGTGGGAGCGCTTGTCATCGTGATTTCTTCTTTGCCCCCTACGATTCCCACAGGAAAACCGCCGCCTGCCACTTTTCCCAGTGCTGTGAGATCTGGTTTAATGCTGTAGTGTCCTTGAGCTCCACTGAGTCCCACACGAAAACCTGTTTTTACTTCGTCAAAAATTAATAGGATGCCCAGCTCCTCCGTCAGCTTTCTTAGACCCTTCATAAACGAAGGTTCTGCCGGGATGAATCCGCCCTGTATGGGCTCAAGGATAACGGCAGCAATTTCATCCTTATTCTTCTTTAAGATATCAGAGGTATGTTCGAGATCATTAAAAGGAAGTACTATGGTTTGTATCTCATGATATGGATCAATCCCTTTGGATTCAATCACTGACTTTGGTGCATGAGCTTGCCCTGCTTCTTCAAGAGAAGGATTTAAACTTAAAAGAACCTGATCATAACCTCCATGGTAATGACCCTCGAATTTAGCAATTTTTGTTTTACCTGTATAAGCATATGCCAATCGCAAAGCCAGAAGAGTAGCTTCTGTTCCGGAGCTGGTATAACGGATTCTTTCCATACTTGGATAAAGCTCTTTTATTTTCTCTCCCATAGCAAGTTCAAGCCGGTGTGGAGTTCCAAATAACATAGTCCCGTCTCCCTCAAGCTGTTCCTGTATGGCTTGAATGATTTTTGGATGTCCATGCCCAAGCATTAAAGCACCGTAGGAAAGCAGATAATCAACATACTCGTTTCCATCGAGATCATATAAATAAGCTCCCTTCCCTTTTTCCATAATAATTGGATATGGATCAAAAGATTTGATATTAGCGGTTACTCCGCCTGGCATGACTTCTTTAGCTTTTAAGAAAAAATCTCTGGATTTTGATGTCTGGTTCTCAAACTCTGTTAGGGAATGGCTTGCCATTAATGTCATCACAATATCCTCCTGCATTCAGAAATATTTTATTCAAAATCATAAAATAATGAAATATTTATTTCATAATAGGCGAGAATGAATGATTTTGGAACCCTTTTTGAACAAAAAATTTCAAAAAACTATAGAACATGAAACTTTTGTTGCATTTGTTTGATGATAGGACTATCCTATTTTTAAAGTAAAAATTTAAAAGGGGTCATTATGAGTAATAAAAATGTCTATCAATTAATTGCTGAAAAAATGTCAAGCATGAGCAAGTCACAGGAAAAACTGGCTTCCTATATCCTTCAAAACACGAACACGGTTCCTTTCTATACGGTTGCAACCCTGGCCAAACAAGCAGGAGTAAGCGAGGCTTCAGTGGTACGTTTTGCTGTCTTTTTAGGATATTCCGGCTATCGTGAACTGCAGAACCAGATGCAGAACTCTGTTCAGATGCAGTTGACGACGAAGGACAGGTTAAAAATGTCTTCACAGATTTATGATGATTCAAACCAGGCCATCTACGATATTTTTAAAGATGATATAGCCAATATTAAATCGACGATGGAAAATTTAGATTCAAAGGCGATTGCAGATGCGGGAAACCATCTGCTTAACGGGAAAAAAATATACATATCTGCGAACCGGAGCGCCACATCTCTTGGGCTATTTCTGCAATATTACTTGGATATTATTTTAGGAAATGCTCATTTACTCGGTCCTGTTGAAAATAAACCTGAACAATTATACGCATTGAATGCGGAAGATGTAGTAGTTGGAATCAGTTTCTCACGTTATTCAACAAGTACTGTCAATATTATGGATTTTGCAAAAGAACGAGGTGCCGCCACCATTGTCATTACAGACAATCTTCTTTCGCCGCTCGTTCCTCATGGGGATGCTGTGCTAACTGCTTCAAGTCAATTACCAACATTTTTTGATTCTTTTGTTGCTCCGCTAAGTCTTATTAATACACTCATAGCGTATGTTGGAAAAAATCGAATGAATGAATCTGAGGATCGTCTTGAAAAACTGGAGGGAATTTGGGAACGTTTTGGCACGTTTTACTCTGACAAAAGGAAATAAGTGTAATAGGCAGCTCAGCTCAAGATAGGCCCAGCCCATGCTAATCAAGCCAAACTAATCATGGTCAATATAGATAAGCGAAAACACAATTTATCCAAAAAGAGCCTGCAAAAAGCTATTAACTCAATAGACAAAGAAAAAGACCCATTGGGTCTTTTTCTAACAGCATCTTCCTGTGTTCCCTATCATTGAGATTCCTCTTCCGTTTCCGCTTCGTTCTAATACAAGGTCTTCGGTGTTTGGTTCAATGATCGGATCGATAGCTACTTTGATTTCATTAATTGTGACAATAATATCATCTGATTCCGGCTCATCCAGAGCCAGTCCTATTCTTGGCTGTCCTCAGCCATAGCCGTCAAAAAAGATGCGGACGCTGCTGGCATTTTGCACTTCCATCATTTTTATCAATTCCTCGCGTGCATGATCTGTTATTTTCAAAATAAAATCACTCCCTCTGAATGTTTACTTTCCTGTTTCGGCAAATGTTTTAATCCTTTGGCCAATTTCGTCACGGACACGCTGAAAGAAAGCCCATTTTTCTTCTTCTGATCCTTCTGCTTTTGCAGGGTCATCAAATCCCCAGTGCTCGCGCTTTACAAGAGGAGGTGTCATCGGGCATTTATCAGCTGCGTCTCCGCAAAGCGTTACAACCAAATCTGCATTATTTAAAATCTCAGAATTAATGATATCAGAAGTCTGATTAGAGATGTCAATCCCTGCTTCTATCATGGCTTTTACAGCATTCGGATTTAAACCATGTGCTTCAATCCCCGCACTGTAAACATTCCAATCTTCGCCTAAATGCTGTTTTGCCCATCCTTCAGCCATCTGGCTGCGGCATGAGTTGCCTGTGCATAAAAAGTAGATCGTTTTTTTAGTCATGTTGGGACTCTCCTTATTAAATAATCATTAGCCAAATGTACAAACCGAATAATGTGATGAACAGTGTTGGAATGGTTAAAATGATCCCTGTTTTAAAATAAGTTCCCCATGATATTTTTACTCCCTTCAGAGACAAAACATGAAGCCATAACAAAGTGGCGAGGGACCCAATCGGCGTAATTTTCGGTCCTAAATCAGATCCAATAACATTTGCATAAATAAGTGCTTCCCGCATCACACCGCTTGTATCGGTTTCAGCAATGGCCAGAGCATCAATCATCACGGTTGGCAAATTGTTCATGACAGAAGAAAGAATGGCCGCAATGAATCCCATTCCGATTGTTGCTGCGAACAGTCCCTGGTCAGCTGTCATTTGAATTAAATCAGCTAAAACATTGGTAAGACCCGCGTTTCTAAGACCGTAAACCACTACATACATGCCGATTGAAAAGAAAACGATAGCCCAGGGTGCACCCTTGATGACCGTTCGTGTATTCACAGCCGGGCTTCTGCGCGCCATGAGCAGAAAGAACACCGTTACAATGCCCGCAATGAATGAAACGGGGACACCAATCCACTCACTTGCGAAATAGCCAATTAATAAGATACCTAACACCAGCCATGACAATCGGAACATTTTACTGTCTTTAACTGCCTCTCCCGGGTTTTTCAAATGAGATAATTCATAATTCTTTGGTATGCTTTTTCTGAAGTATAGGTATAAGACCAAGATGCTGGCACCCAATGAAAAGAAGTTCGGAATAATCATGCGTGAGGCATATTCCCCAAAGCCGATGCCGAAATAATCAGCTGAAACGATATTGACAAGGTTGCTGACAACTAATGGCAGTGACGTAGTATCCGCAATAAATCCGCTGGCGATAATAAACGGAAAAACCAACTTTTCTTCAAACTGCAGATTTCGGACCATCGCAAGAACTATTGGCGTGAGAATGAGCGCAGCCCCATCATTCGCAAAAAATGCTGCGACCACAGCTCCCAAAATGGAAACGTAAATGAACATCTTCACTCCGCTTCCCTTTGCCGCTCTCGCCATATGTAAGGCGGCCCATTCGAAAAATCCAATTTCATCTAAAATAAGCGAAATAATAATGATTGCAATAAAAGTTAATGTGGCATTCCAAACAATGGCTGTAACATCTATGACATCATTGAAATCAACCACACCGGCTATTAAAGCAAGGATGGCTCCTCCGCATGCAGACCAGCCAATTGATAGCCCTTTTGGCTGCCAAATGACAAATGTGAGGGTGACTATGAAAATCACCGATGCTAAAATTATTTGAGTCAATTTGTTTCCCCCTCTTACTCGCAGGAAATTCGCAATCCCTGCTCTTCCAATTCGGTTAATAAATAATCCTGGCTTGGAAAGTGATTCAGCACAGCCTGAACTAATGGATAAAATTCACTTTCCTGATTCAATGAATAAATAATCCACTGTCCCCTTCTGGTTTCCCTAACCACACCTGCATCTTTTAGTTTCCGAAGATGTTGGCTAATGGCTGGCTGGCTCATTTTAAAAATCTCCACAAACTCACATACACAGCAATCATGTTCCTTTAATAGTTTCACGATTGTAAGACGTGTTTTATCGCCTAGTAATTTTAAAATAGATGCAGTTTTGTCGATTTCGAGCGTGCCTCCATTCATGAATATCCCACCTCCGCTTTGCGTATATAACTATATAACGATTTACTTATATAAGTAAATCGTTTTTACTTATTTACCGAAAATGTGGCAGCTGTCTCTAGGTGAGCCACTGCTTTTTACGTCATCCAACAAATAACGGCTAAAACTTTAGCCGCAAGATAATAGTTTTTCCATAGCCATAACGTCCACAAATTCTCCGTCCAGCAAACCCTGATTTCGAAATATACCTACTTCACGAAAACCCATTTTCATATACAGACTCTGTCCCAGTCTATTAAATGGAAAAGTAAACAAAACAAGCTTATGGAACTGGTTCTCTCTTGCTTTCAATTCCAGTGCAGTGAGCAGCTTCTCGCCTGCCCCTTTCCCTCTGAACTCTCTTGCGATATAGACTGACAGATCTGCCACTCCATCATATGAACATCGGCTGCTATACGGATTCAGAGATGCCCAGCCGATTACTATACCCCCTTTTTCGGCAGCAAGCACACTATATCTCCCCTGATGCTGTTTAAACCAGTTTGACATATAGGAAAGGTCTTTTGCTTCTGTTTCCAATGTAGCAATTCGATCCTGTATTCCCTGATTATATATCTCCAAAATAGTCTCTAAATCTGTCTTTCTGGCTTCACGAATAAAAGTATCACTCAACATTCCAGTTTCCCCCTAATTGGTTGGTTTCAAAAATATTACTGGTGTCTTGTTAAAGCTTACCAAATCACAGCTAAGAAAAGCAGGATTATTGAACCGGCCCAATCGCTAATAAATGAGGTATATCATAATAAACATCGAAGCATAGCGCAGTGAATCCGCCTGGCAGGACGGCATTGTTCAGTCCAGTCATCAATGAAACAGCAAATCTTTTGTTTGATTCAGCAACTCCTGATAAGCCAATAAAAATTGTGCATATGTTTCCTGTCCCATTTCACTTTCCCCCCATCGAAACAGCTTTTTCTATAGCTTTCTCGACAGAACAATCAAAAGCATTCATGATTAATTTCATATATGCTATAAAATACTCATTTTTAAGCGCTCCAGCATTATTAATGGTCATTGTCATCACCTTCAAATCGTTATGAGGGGAAGGATTACCCTCCCTTTAATCAATTGCAGCAGGAAGATGCAGGAGCATCACAGGAACTTTTCAGATGAACGCTGCAAACACCCGTTTCCGGCAAATCCAGCTCCACTTTTCCAGCGGCAGCGAAATCACCGCTTAGATGAGATACCACTGACCTAACCTGCTCATAGCCTGTCGCCATCAAAAAGGTTGGAGCACGGCCATAGCTTTTGGAACCCACAATATAAAAATTCTTCTCAGGATGTCTTAACTCCTTTTCTCCATGAGGGCGAACCGTACCACAGCTATGAATATTGGGATCAATTAATGGTGCTAATGCTTCTGCACTTTCAGTTGAAGAATCAATGGAAGTACGAAGTTCACTTATAATAGAAAAATCCGGACGGCTTCCTGTATTAACAATCATTTCATCGATTCCATCCAGTCTGCTCTGTTTGCCATTTTGACTCCCGATTAATCTAATTCCCTTTTCTGACCTTTTGATCAGCTGGATGCGAAATGGAGTAATGACCTCCACTTGCCAGTTATCAACCAATTGATGGATTCTGCTTCCGAGGCGGCCTCGTGCTTTAAGTGTATCTTTTTCTTCTCCACCGTAAGCATCCTCAACCTGATTTCTTCTCATGATCCATAAAATCTCTGTTTCTGGATAGGACTCTTTCAATGCGGCTAAATCCAGCAAGGCATTAATTGCTGAATGGCCGCCGCCGACAACTGCAATACGTTTATTTCGATAGCGCTGCTGCTCACTCCCTAAAACATCGGGTATTCCATAATAAATCCTTTCTTTCAGTTCCTTCTCGCCAGCCAGCCAAATACCGCTTGAGGAAGCTGGGTTTGGATTTCCCCAGGTGCCTGAAGCATCAATGATTGCTCTTGATTCAAATGTTTGATACTCTCCATTCTGCTCAGCATGGATGATAAAAGGAATATTCCCCCTATTTCCAGTTTTCATTTTATCGGTGTCTTTTCTGCCAACTGATAAAACTTTCGTATTAAGATGAATGAATGGCTTTATTTCAGGTAACCTGGACAGCGGCTTTAGATATTGTTCAACAAGTTCCTCCCCGGTAGGCAATGCTTCCGAATCCGGCTGTACCCAGCCATTTGCACTTAATAACCTGGCAGCAGCTTTATCAATATTGTATCGCCATGGTGAGAATAACCGAATATGTCCCCAGCTTTTTATA
Organism: Cytobacillus sp. FSL R5-0377; assembly: GCF_038004385.1. NCBI lineage: Bacteria > Bacillati > Bacillota > Bacilli > Caryophanales > Bacillaceae > Cytobacillus > Cytobacillus sp. FSL R5-0377. The sequence continues at coordinate 4,388,313 of NZ_JBBORA010000001.1, read as the reverse complement.
TTGGCTCCAGCATGCTTTCCTGACTCGAGCAAAATAAATGATTGTCCCGTGCTTGCCAGGTGTGCAGCAGCTGCCAGCCCAACAGGACCGGCGCCAATTATAGCAACAGGCAGCTCTCTTCCTTCACCCTCTCTAAATGATGTCTTTTCTGACTCGTTTTTCTCAGGTGTGCAGCAGCCTTTGACAACACTAAAATTAGTCATGTGTGTGCTCCTCTTTTCTCCTGTATTGGATTCGAATTTACTTGCAAATTACAAGTATTTAACCCAGGGGAATTTACCCCTGAATAGGCTTGCAGCATGCACTGGATTTTTCCATAGCATTATTTAACAAATGAATCGAGCGGATGACTGTTTCTTTTTCAAACTCATTCATGTGTGAAAAGACCTCTTGTAAAAATGAATTCATCTGCTGATCTATTGAACCTGCAATAAATCTGCCTTCAGCAGTCAGCGAAAGAATACTGACTCTTTTATCAGCAGGGTCCGGCATCTTCTTAACTAAGTTCATCTTCACTAAAGATTGAACCTGCCTGCTGAAAGTAGTAATATCGGTCCCTAGCGTATCAGCAATCTGCTGCATGGATGGATTATGCTGATTATCAATCTCATAAAGAATATGGCTCTGAATGAGGGAAATATCGCAACCGCCGACGCTGCAGCAATTCTTATTTAGTAAGCCAAAACGGCGCGTCATTACTTGAAACAAGCCGCGAAGATTTTCCATAATTTTCACCTCTTGGTTTAATTATAGATATATTATTTGTAATTTACAACTATATTTTTGATTAACTTATGATTTCCTTTGGACTGAGGTGAAACGTTTTCGTTCCTGGCATATTAGAAATTAAATAAAGAACAAAAAATATATACATAGCTCTTAGCCTATGTACTTTTATATAAAAAACTATTATACTATTTTGAATATTATCTTTCGTTATCCGAAAGTTTCATCCTTAAGGGAGTGTTCGCATTGAGAAGCCCAGCAAAAATGAATTCAAAAAACCTATTACTAATGGCCGGCATTATCTTTGTCGCGTTTACTTTACGTCCTGCAATCACCTCAGTTGGTCCTTTGATTGGAGCTATCAGGGATGAGACGGGAATCTCTAACGGCGCAGCAGGACTCCTGACCACCCTGCCGCTTGTTGCCTTTGCCCTGCTCTCTCCTTTTGTTCCGAGGATTGCCCAAAAGCTTGGCAGTGAATGGAGCATTCTATTAGGTTTGACTATTTTGGGAGCCGGCATTGCGGCCCGTTCGCTGGGAATGCTGCCTCCACTGTACATAGGAACTATTTTAATAGGTTTAGGCGTAGGTCTTTGCAATGTACTTCTTCCTGGAATGGTCAAGGAAAAATTCCCGCAGAAGGTCGGCCTGCTGACAGGGATCTATACATTCTCAATGGGAATTTGGGCGGGACTCGCACCCGGGTTCAGCGTCCCTCTTGCTGAAGACCTTGGGTTAGGCTGGAAGCTTTCACTTGGGGCATGGGCAATCCTGATTTTTATTGCGATCATTGTGTGGCTTCCACAGATCAGGGGGCGGGAGAAAAAAACGGAAACACCAGCCGTCACAGCACCTAAGACGTCTATCTGGTCCTCCCCCATCGCATGGCAGGTTACACTGTTTATGGGATTGCAATCAATGGTCTACTTCAGCACCACTACCTGGCTTCCGGAAATCCTTCACAGCCAGGGACGGGATATTGCAGAAGCCGGCTGGATGGTAACCGTTCTCCAGTTTTCCGGACTTCCTGTCAACTTTATTATTCCTGTTCTTGCAGACCGGCTCCCTAACCAAAAAGCGATTGCCTTTTGGATCGGAGCTTTCACTTTTGCCGGCATAACAGGGCTTCTAATGAATTTTAGTGTAATATTAACAAACCTTAGTATCGTCCTAATCGGAATCGGGCTTGGCGCTGCCATCAGCCATTCATTAACTCTGATCGGCCTTCGTGCAGAAAATGCGAAACAGGCTGCCAGTCTTTCCGGCATGGCACAATCCGTCGGCTACCTGCTGGCTGCAGCAGGACCGATTCTCATCGGCTCACTGTATGACCTGTTAGGGACTTGGACCGTTCCGCTGGCCTTGCTTTTGGCTAATACTGCCATCTTTACGGTTTCCGGCATTGGGGCAGGCAGGGATCAATTTGTTCTGCAGGATAAGCGCCATAAACAAAAAAAGACGGCTTCAACCATTGCGTAAGACTTGTTCTTACTATCCTGACCGAGAGTGGGGTGGGTGCTGATTTTTATACTTTCTGTATCTGAAGGTGACCGGGTTCTGACTTAAAACCCGGTTTTTCTGCTTTTTGTGTCTGAAGTTGGACAGGTTCTGACTCAGGTTCACATTTTTCTGCTTTCTTTGTCTTAAGTTGAATCAGGTTCTGACTCAAATCCAGATTTTCCTTCTTTCTGTTTTCTAAGTTGGACAGGGTTCTGACTCAATACCAAGTTTCCCTGCCTTCTGTGTCCGAATTTCTACCAGGTTCTGACTCAATACCAATTAACCCTGCCTTCTCTGTCCAAATTTGATCAGAAGCAGTAATCCTATCAATTAAGAAGCAATTACTTTACAGTCAAAAAAGAACTTGAGCAATACAATATCGACTCATTAAAAAATCCAATAAGTCTTATTAATCAATCGGTGAAGCGATTCTCCTTTCCTATGATACGGTTAAGGTATCAAATGAACGAAAGGGGAACTTTCTGTGGAAGCGCAAAAAATTCAAGAATATATAATTGAAGAACCTAAAAAAAAACACAAGGCTATCGGGTTTGCGAAAGGAGTATTGCTGACCCTCCTGCTTGCGTTTCTGGCTGGCCAAATTGCCACTCTTCCCTTTTTCTCCATCCTCGGAATCATGCTCCTCTCCATTCTGCTAGGAGGAATTTGGGGGAATACCCTATCAATACCTGTGGACGCTCATGCAGGCATTCAGTTCTCAAGCAAGGTATTGCTTCGTGCAGGGATTATTTTACTGGGCTTTAGGCTGAATTTGCAGGAAATTATATCAGCAGGCTTTTCCATCATGATCATCGATGTAGTGGTCATTGTCTTTACCATGAGTTTCATTTTGCTTCTGGGGAAAGCATTTAAAATCAATAAAAAATTATCTGCTTTACTTGCTGCGGGCACTGCCATTTGCGGAGCGGCAGCCATCATTGCGATTGCCCCAATTGTTAAAAGCAAGGAAGAACAAACCGCAGTAGCCGTATCATGTATAGCTGTTCTAGGGACCATTGGAGCGATTTTATATATTATCTTATTTCCTTTGCTTCCTATAAGCGAGCAGGAATACGGTATATTAGCAGGTGCAACACTGCATGAGCTTGCCCATGTAGTAGCGGCGGGTGTTCCAGGCGGAGATGTCAGCAGTGATTCTGCCATTCTGGTCAAACTGGGAAGAGTCCTGTTACTGATACCAGTTGCCTTTATCATAAGCCTTTTATACAGCAGAAAAAACAGGAGCCAAAGCCGGAAAATAGGAAAGCTGCCAATCCCATGGTTTATTTTTGGATTCCTCCTAACCAGCATGATCAATACGATTTTCTCTATACCTGGAAGCATTATCAGCATCCTTTTATTATTCAGCACTTATCTCCTCGCAATGGGTATGGCAGGGCTTGGTCTTAATATTAAATGGAATGATTTTGTGAAGGTTGGCTTTAAGCCAGTTGCTCTTGCTATTGCCGGCTTCCTCGGTCTTCTTGCCTTAACACCGCTTCTGCTCTTACTTTATAAAATTTTTTAAATGACTTCTAATCGATTACAATAGAAAGATAGACGTTACCTGTTTGAAGGAGGATACCCATGAACCTCGACTATCTGAAAGTATTTTATGTCACAGCAAATAATAAAAGTTTTTCCCAGACTGCCAAGGACCTCCACCTCTCACAATCCAGTGTAAGCCTTCAAATCAAACAACTCGAAGAACAGTGGGATTGCCAGCTTTTTGAACGGACAACCAAAAAAATCTCGCTGACACCCGCAGGGGAAATCCTCTATCATAAAGTCAAAAAGCTGATCGCCTTAATGAATGAAACGGAAAATGAGTTGGAAGAACTAAAGGGAAGTGTACATGGAGATTTAAAGGTAGGTGCCAGCTTAACCATCGGGGAGCATGTCCTCCCCTTTTTATTAGCTGATTTCTCGAGTCTCTATCCAAAAGTCAAGCTTCATTTAAATGTATTTAACTCAAGGCATATTGTTGATAAGCTATTAAATCATGAGATCAATATAGGATTCATTGAATCCATGCTCTCCTATCCAGCCTTAAAACAAGTTCCATTTGCCAAAGATGAGCTGATTATCATCGCTTCTCCCGAAAATAAATTTATAAAGACAGACCAAATTTCCATCGAGGAGCTGCTGTCAGTTCCGATTATTATTCGTGAAAGAGGATCAGGAACACGGCAAGTAATGGAGGATTCCTTCAGGAGATCTCATGTAGATGCGTCCAAATTGAATGTCATAATGGAACTGAAACACACCGAAGCCATTAAAACTTGTGTGGAAGCTGGCTTAGGAATTTCCATCATCTCAAAATCGGCTGTAAAAAAAGAACTTCGCCTCGGAACTTTAAAACAAATCCAAGTTGATGGGATTTCAATGCAGCGGGACTTTTATATGATCTACCACGAGGAAGCCCTGAAACACACCAGCAGAAAGCTGATGGAATTTATTTTATCAAGACAGTAAAATAATTACTAGTCAAGCCACAAAACATGAGAATGAGTTTGGGTACTGAAAAAGTACCTAGTGGCTTTTTCCCCCTGTTAGATCCAGGCTTGTATTCGGACATAATATCAATTTTTTATCGTATTCTATGTCCGAATTCAGCTCATCTTCCTACTCAGATCGTGCTTCTCACCCATTCTGGGTCCGAACCACATCCCGAGTGCAGTTCGGCCACTCCCCTTTTCACTTTCCCTTAATATTCTCACTCATTCTCTTAACAAACATTGTCAAAAAATAAGCTGCAAATGCAATCGCGACATCAATCAGAAATAGATAGAATTGATTCATTCCCTTGTTAAAATGGACTATACCGGCCCATTCTTCTAAAGTAGCAAATCCAAAGGCAAATACAGCAGCACCTAAAATGGTGTAAAGCAAGAAGCTTTTCCTATGGTTGGTGCAGTACTGATAGATCAGCAGGAAACCCACTGGTAAAGCTGATGCTGTCATGTTCAAGGCATAGGGAAACATTGGAAATAAGAAATAGGTATGGACAAAATAACTATATCTCTCGAAAAAGCTGTCGGCGTATGTCCAAAGAATATGCACGGTATATCCAAAGAAGAAGATCTCAAAAATTCTGCTGCGGTCAACCGCAAGATAGACGAGAATCAGCGGGAGGACCATCAGTGCCAGAACTACCCAAAACTGCCATGTCGTAAGACCTGAAAACTCTCTCCAGTATGAAGTAATGAGCGAATTCATCTTTTCACTTTGTGAATATATTTGCTCCCAGTACTCGCTGTAACTCATAGAATAACCTCCCAAAACACATCCTTCTTAAAAGAATCATGCATAATTATAGTTTTCCACCCGTGCATCAGTCAGCATTTTTCTAAAAAGATCTCCTTTTTGATCCCCTAATACTTTTTGGCCATATTCAAGGAAGGACAAAAGCTCGTTTTCCGATAAATGACTCATATTCAGAGGAAATTGGTCCATCTTTTTTACCTCATCCATAATCAGGTTCAATAGTTCCCTTCCGCTTTTTGTAATAGTTACGCATTTATAGCGCAGCAATTCCTGATTGGCTGTGATATCAATAAGTCCCTTTTCCTTTAACGGTTTTAACAGCCTGGTTACAGTCGAAAGATGCCAGCACCCAAGCTCACTTATTTGGGTTGGGCTAAGCTTTTGATTATGAGTGCCAAGCAGGAACAAAATATGCTGCTGGGCAGGCGTCAGCTTAAACTTCTTTTCAAGCTCAGCCCATCTCTTTTCCATGCAGAAGTATAGGGCCCTTATGACAAGCAATGTCTGCTGTTTCAATAAAAGGTTCATCCGTTTCCCCCTCACTTGCAGATACAATTGTATTTACAAGTATTGTTTGAGAGATGGTTATTATTATGCAAAAAAATAGAGGTTCATTTTAGAGCCTCTATTTTAGTCCTATTCTATTTTTCACATCATCTCTAATAAGCTCGATCATTTCTTCGGACAATTTCGCCGGAAGCGACGAACCCTCCTTAAAAATCCAGGCGTTGATCACTTCAAGATCTGCTTTTTTAAATGTGATGCTATAAGTATTGTTTTCATGGAGAATTTCTGTCGTCACATATTCTTCCCCATCAAATTCATCATCCACAATCATGCCGGTAATTTCGTACGGATCCACAGGGTAATCTCCTTCACCTTTTTACTGGTTAGGATATACCCGCCCCTCAAAAATATACGAAATGTTTAAGGCCTCATTATAATGGTATCTATGGTTTTATAAGCAACAAAAAACGTAGCAAGGGAATATGCGGCTTCTGTGATGCCGAATAAGAAAACAGAGCTTCCAAAGAGAATGGTATTCATGATCAGAATGCACTGACCGATAGTTAAAGGAAGCCGCTCGCTGAATAAAATAGCCAAAACTTCCGTACCGTCCAGGCAGGCGCCATATCGGATAATGAGGCCAACTCCCATTCCCAGCAAAAGCCCGCCAAGGATAATAATAAGCAGCGGGTGGCTAGTTACTTCCTCATATGGAGCCAGTATGTATGTCTCCCCTGCCAGAACCGAGCTGGCAAACAGGCTTAACAGCAAAAATCTTCCCCCTAAAAAGAAAAACCCTGCCAGTAAAAACGGGAGATTCAGCACCAGTATTAAGGCACCCACATCAATGTGAAAAAGGTGTGAAAGGATGATGCTCAATCCGACAATGCCACCGTCAATGACATAATTTTTCACAAGGAATAATTGCAGCGAAACCGCCACTAGCGTGGCTCCAAGCAAAATAATCAGCCCATTTTTAAATGCGGTAAAATTACCGCTTCGACTCCGGCTTAAATAGTGTGGAATTCTACTTTTATACACGGGCCATCTCCTTTTGTTCAGACTAGCTTATGTAATGAAATATATTCCGGAAAATGAATATCATGCAGACGCAATTCTTTCTATTTTTAGTAGTTTTCCAGGAAAAAAAGATAGAATTCTTTCAAATCAAAGTGTAAAATAAATTCAGCCAGCTGAAAAGCTGACTCTGACATCCATTTGTATAGGAGGAAGAAACGCACAACAGATTACTTCAAGCAGCCTTTAAATATATTGAATTTTCAGAAAACTAAATAAAAGAGGTTGATGTACATGGCAATGGATGTATCTTTTAGTGAACAAACGATTTTTGATCATGCTGGAAATAAAATTATTACAGAAGATCGGGAAATTCATATAATCGCCAAATTCGCAGAACCATTAATCGTGGTACTTGGAAATGTTTTGAGTGATGAAGAATGTGACCAGCTGATTCAGCAGTCGAAAGATCGCATGCAGCGTTCAAAAGTTGCCAACTCCCTTGAAGTGGATGAACTGAGAACCAGCAGCAGCACCTTTTTCCAGGAAGGGGAAAATGAAATCGTCTCAAGAATCGAGAAAAGAGTCTCACAAATCATGAACATTCCAGTTGAGCATGGCGAAGGGCTCCAGATTCTGAATTATAAAATTGGCCAGGAATATAAAGCACACTTTGACTTCTTCTCTTCAGGCAGCAGAGCTGCAAGCAATCCGAGAATCAGCACGCTTGTTATGTACCTGAATGATGTGGCACAGGGCGGGGAAACTTATTTTCCAAAGCTTAACTTTTCTGTATCTCCACAAAAGGGCATGGCTGTTTACTTTGAATATTTTTATAATGACCAAAACTTAAATGATCTGACACTACATGGCGGAGCACCTGTTGCCGTTGGTGACAAATGGGCTGCCACGCAATGGATGAGAAGAAAGAAGCTATAGAAAAAACGCTTGGGAATTCTATCCCAAGCGTTTTTAAGTAATGCTTTTCTAAAACCACAGTCTCTTATGATAGTCATAATCAGAGGTATCGAAATTCTCTTCCCCTACTTTATCGGGGGCACACTCTTCACAAGGTTCTTCCTGCCGGCCATGTTCACATTGTTCCATTAAAAGTTCCACCTGAACGCATCCCCTTTCCTATCTGTTATTTCCATTATAAATGAAAGCGTTTACAGATGTCTTGTACAATTTGTTGGAAAATCTTTAAAAAGTGCCTACCCATTGGCACTTTTTAACGTCAAAAACAGACATTTCTGTCGTATTTTTACCATTTTTGCCACCTGTAATAGCCTCTGGGCAAATCGGTGACTTCACTCGCTGCCCTTATGCCTGATTGAATTGCACCTTCAATCCAGCCCGGAGCTGTGGAAGTATGTTCCCCGGCAAAATGCACTCTCCCCTCAGGAATAGGAATAACTGGATAAAGCTCTGTTTCCTGGTTTGGCTTGAACATGGAGAAGGCTCCGCCCGAAAAAGGGTACTGTGACCAGCTATGGGAGGCTCCTGTTAAAAAATGCTCGTAGACCTGATTGCCATGGATAACAGCCAAATTGTCAAGGGCATTACGGATCCGGTCACCTTCTTTAAGATTATCCCAGGATAAAGTATCATCTTCCCACGTATAACTCGCCATAATGATTCCGGAACCCGAAGAACCAATCAGATGACTTGGGTATGCTGCGAAGCGGATAGGAAGATCGGTCATCAGCTTCCCTCCATGCAGCCCTTCACGTTCCCAGAAACGCTGCTTGAACTGAAGTCCAATTTTAGTAGAAGAAACATAATGAAGCTCCCGAATGGCTTTCCATTTATCATGGGAAAATGAGTTCCGGGGAACGACTTCAACGAACGAAAGCAGAGAAAAAGGAATGGTGATAATGGCCAGATCACCTGTTATTACCAAAGGCCTTTGGCTCAAGGTATGTCTTGCATGAATGGTCACCTGTTCGGGATCCTGTACGATCTTTGTCATTTGATAGCCGAAAAAAAGATCTTCTTTTAACTGTGGTAAAAAAGCATTTGGAAGCTTATCATTGCCTCCCTCTATTTCGTAAAAATGAATGTCAGGGCTAAATAAAGGAAGCAGCTCCCGAAGAATGGCCGGAAAGCTCAGCTCTGGAAACCCTTCAAGACCGAGCAGAACTTTAATGCTTTCAAGTGCACCAGGCGATAGAGAGGGCCCCGCTGGATTGTATCTTAGAAAAAAACTCATGGGGTATCTGTCAAACTCTCTAACTACGATACTCCAATTTTGAATGGGGTTTTGATTAATAAAATCTGCAACTGGCTTAATTGCCATCGTCAGAAGCTCTTCCGCTGTCTTTCCTTTTTCATGCGGAGCAACTGGATAGCCCAGCATATCCGGATTCTGCTGATAGGCGGTACGATTGGTTTTTATTCCATTGGCAAAGATCAGGTCCTGGGGTGTTGTGTTTCTGAATTCATTTACCTTTAAACGGAATTTTTTAATATACTCAAGAACTAATTGATGAACATGGGGAATTCGCATGGCGCCAACATCCAGATACAAATCGTCCATGAATGGCTCTCGCATTGTAAAAATCCTGCCGCCAACCCTCTGTGTTGCTTCTAAAACCGTTACATCATGGCCGGCATCCTTCAATAGCGAAGCAGCCACCAGCCCAGACATACCGGCTCCGACAACTATAATTTTCTTCTGAACCTGTGAAATGCCGAGCCCGTTTCTGATGATAGAAAGCATTTCCTCCGCAGATAACTGCGGGTTCCGATAGTAGGCCATTCTGATTCTCCCTCCGGCGATCTGTCAAATAGCTGTTACTTCACTATACTGCCGGACAGCTTTACAATATGCTTCTTTTTTGAATTACCTGTTTTCACAGCCGCCAGGACCAGTTTAATTGGACAGGGGAACGGCAGCAAGTGTAGGCTGGAGAATAAAAGGCCTGAGTAAATCGATTTTCCTGCCACATAAATTATTAGCTTGTTTTTATGATTCTCTGCAAACGCGATGTATGCAAATTAAATCAAAAGGCCTCTCCCTATTTGTGGGAGAGGCCTTTTGATACTAAATGATCTTTATGAAGTTCTTTCCTTTGCTTTCTTTTCTTTTTCTTTCTCTGCTTCATAATTTGCTTACTTCTGTTTCTGGACAATAGTCCTCAATAAAAAGATCCATCTTAGATGTTCTTTTCTTATGCCTGGAACTTCTTATTATCAATTTTTACGACCGCTGCATCTGAGCCTGCAGCAGTCTTTTTTGTTTCATTTACAAGGTCAAGAATATTTCCGCAGCACTGCTGAGCTCCTTTTACCAAAAGCGGTGTACCTAGTGGCCCCAGGCCCAGGCCGTTTGCCAAGAATCCACCAATTGACATAATAACCGGAACGGCCGGTGAAGTATTTGAGAGAATGATCTTCTCGTGAATTGCTTTACGGTTACCTAATACCAGACAAAAATGTTGCAGGGTTTCAATTGTCAATTTTGAAGATCTTCTTCCGAGATTATATACCGGATTACCCTCTTCATCTTTACCATGAAAAATAAGAGTTCCTGCATCTTTTTTTGTCAGTTTATTAAAAAATGGCACCTGAATAATTTCCTCTTTTTCGAGTTTTCGATTTTGAATGATTCTCAGATGATATGCTGCTGCCAGCGATGTCGTATGAGTTCCCCCAAAATCATGGTAGATATAGATCAATTCTCACTTCCTCCTTCAACAGTCTTCCTGAATGCCAGTATTTGTGTTTTTAAGGAGGAATATAACCCTACTCCCGCATTTCCATAAAAAAAGCCCATAAAAATTCCTGCCCATAAATTATTTCTGTGTGCAAAGAAAACAGAAATGATTAATCCAATGACACTGGCCAGCCCAGGAATAAAAGGCTTTGGAAGTTTAAGGAGCACCTTGCCCAGCTGAGTCAGCAGAACAACTAAAGGAACTGCTATAACCGCATCCCAGAAGTTAGTATGAATGACTGGAAATGCCTCCATGTTTCCACCCCTGCAATCTACTTTCATGCTTCTTTCTATGTTGCTCCATTCAGACTTTTTTAGTATACAAATATTGCCCGCCCTCCTCAGGCAGCAAAAAAAGGGAATTAGCCCCCTATAGAGAATATGTAAAAAGATCACAATGAAAGAGGTGAGTATATGAAATCAATTGCTTCGCCGATTGCTGGCAATGTGAACAATGTTTTTATTCATGTCAAGGAACTGAAAAAATCGGCTGAATGGTATAGCTGCCTGCTTGGACTTCCTTTTAACAAGGAAGAGGTGGAATCGCCGGTATACAACATTCCGGTCACGTCAGAAACCGGACTTACACTGGACGATCACACCTTCGATCCATCCTTTAAATGGACTCCCTCCGGGCACGTTTTATTTAACTTCTTTGCACGGGATATTGATGAGGCGTACGCTTTTGTTAAAAATCAGGGAATTACTATTGTAAAAGAAATTGAGCGTATTGGAGATTTTGCCTACTTTAACTTTCAGGACCTTGATGGTAATATTTTGATGATCTGTAATTCTTAATGCTGGAATCTGTGGCTTTATAGGGCCATGGATTTTTTTATTTACAGTATTCCTTGGGAATTTAAGATTGGAGTTGAATTGATAGAAAATTCGACTGGGGAAAAGAGGCTGTCGCTGGCATTCTGGTTTTACATGGCTTTCCAGATATCGCAGATAATTCAGTGCGAGGAGTGGACTGGCAGATGGACAGGTTTTTGGTATTATGAATTTTGTTTATTTTCATTATCAAAAGAAAAAACAAAAGCGGAGAGTTTATACTCTCCGCATGCCTCAAGCTTTTACTTCCTCTATAATCGAAAGTCCTTTCGTCCCTTCAGCATCCTGCCACTGCCATTTTTCATGCAGCCTGATTCTGCCGTCCGGCAGTAATTCAGGGGTAGAGAGACATTTTCCGCCGCGAAGCTGATTTTTGTGATTTACATGGCTATATCTGAATTCTAAAGTTCCGTCTTCATGGACAAGTCCAATCAGCGTTCCCTGAACAATCTCTCCCCCGCTATAAGAAGCAGTTAAAATGTTACTTTCCTGTTTATAATGAAAAAAGGTCTTTGATGATACCTCACCATTCTCAGTATTTTGCACAGAAACAAAGGTACGGCCATTGTAATTCATGAAAATATCCTCCTGGTATGTAACGATCTATAAATCCCCTTTTAAAATGGAGTACATATACAAATCATCAAATTTTCCGTTTGTGTATTCATAATGCCTGAGCAGTCCTTCTCTCGTGAAGCCCTGCCTTTCGACCAGCTTCTGGGATGAGAGATTTTTAGGCTCAATCAGGGCTTCTATCCTTTCAAGCCCCAGCTGTTCAAAGCCGAATTTTAATACCCTCTCAAGAGCTTCATTCGCAATCCCTTTTCCCCAATGCTCCCTGCTTAGTTCATAACCTACTTCACTTCGGTAATGTTTTGGATTCCTATTGAGGAAACCACAGCTTCCAATGACCTTTCCCGAGTCCTTAAGAGTAATGCCCCAGCGCATTCCTGTGCCATTTGTATAGATGGATTTATACCATTCTATTTCGCCGAGCACCTCTTCGGGAGTTTCACAGGCTGAGATTCCCATATGCTTTACAACAAGCTGATCTGACAGGTATACATACATATCTTCTGCATCTTCTTCAGTTGCTTCTCTTAAAATTAATCTCTCTGTTTCAAGAACCGGAAATGCTTTTTCCAACGGACTGCCTCCTCTGCATGATCTCTCACTTCCACTATAACAAATTGCTTTAAAAAAATCCTATCATATGGAAATTACTTCAAAACTGCCTTTATCCATGTTACACTCAATAATTAGTAAAATATAAACATAGAGGAGAATTTCTGTGAAATATTATGGTTTATGGCTGTTGTCCGCTGCACTGATTCTTTCCGCCTGCAGCACTGATAAAGAGAAAACAGCCGCTGATGAAACTGTTAAAGAAGTGCAAAAAAGGGAAGAAAAGCAGGAAAAAACCCTAGCAAACACAGATGCTATTAATTTGGAGGTCACTGAAGAAAGCCTGCTAAGTTTGCCTCATGGAACACTGATGGATGATCTTACATACGAAAAGGATATTGAGGCCATTGAAGTTATACCGAAGACTGATCCTAAACTTTTACAGGAAATGACGCCTATACTGGAAGAGCTGACAAAAGAAGCCAAAGATACAGACTCTCTAAAAAAAGGACTAATTTCCCTGCTGGCGAGCCCCAATTATAAAAACATCATTGAAAAATCCAATGGCTACAAACCTGATTTTGAAGAGCCATACCTGCCGGATCCCACAAAATCAGAACCAAAGGAAGAAGATAAAAAGGCAGCAGAACAGGCCATTATTCTGCTGGATGCCAGTTCAAGCATGCTGCTGCAGGCAGACGGCAAAGTAAAAATGGATATTGCAAAAAGCGCCGTCAAGAGTTTCGCCCAGACGATCGGCCAAAGCAGTGATGTGTCCCTTGTGGTTTATGGACATAAAGGCACTGAAGCGGACACTGATAAAGAAATTTCCTGTTCAGGTGTAGAGGAAGTCTATCCTATGGGCAAATATTCAAAGAAGGAATTTCACCAAGCAGTAGATTCATTTGAAAGTAAAGGCTGGACGCCCCTTGCCGGTGCCATTCAAAAAGCAGCAGAAATGAGCAGCGGTTATGACGGCTCAACCACAATCTACATTGTCAGTGACGGTGCTGAAACCTGTGATGGCAACCCAGTACAGGCAAGTAAAGACCTTGTGAAAAATAATAGCAGCAATACTGTAAATATCATTGGGTTTGATGTAGACGGCAAAGCTGAAGATCAATTAAGAGCAGTAGCAGAAGCAGGCAACGGGGAGTATTTTAAAGCAGACAGTCCAGACGATTTGAAAAACACCATTCAGTACGAGTGGCTGCCATCTGCCGGTGATCTGGCATGGGCTTTTACCATGGCACCAAGCCCATGGGAAATGATAGACGAATATAAAATAGGAGAAGAATATCCACGCCAATTATTTACAGTCGGCAGGCGCGAAGCACATCGGATTCATGATGCCGTCACCATAATGGGAGATAACGGCTGGATCACAGATGAGCAGCGATCCGAACTTCGTGACTGGAGCTATGCACGCAGCGACCAGATGAAGGATTTATATATGAAGCTTCATGAAAAAAATCGGAACGCTGCTGAAAAGGAAAGTGATGAAATCAAGCAGAGAGTGGACGAATGGGTTGAAAAAATGAAGGCTCTGAAAAAAGAACGCGGGGATATTTGGTAATAAAATATTTAAGAATGCTCCGGGCACAATGCACTGAGCATTCTTTTTTATTCTTTGGTGATGATCGTGAAATTTCTGTTCAGCTCGGCCTCATTAATCGAGATCCGATGCGATAAATCGTTTGTGCGCAGCACATATTCTTTAATGCCGATAAATTCAGATTCAGCAATCAAGTAAAAATGCGTTCCCTTTTTTAATCCTTTAAAATGATTCTTTAACTTATATTTTTTCATGATGCTCCTACATTGTATGTTTAAACTTCTCCGGCTTCTTCACATACCCTTCAATGATAAAACCGCAGTTTGTGTAAATAAGGTATTCATTATCAGAACCAAGACTCATCTTATTTACAGAAAATATGACCCCATAACCCGAATGCTTTCCTTTGCCCAACTCATTTGAACCGCATTTTGGACATTTTTCGGCTTTCAAATTCATTCTCCTTTCAGCTGTCCTTAGTAAGTACTACGCTCAGAAACAGCTAAAAGTTTCAGGATATGCGGCCATTTATTCAGCTGTAAGTGATTCCTTTGATTTGAGTACCTGAATATAAATACCTGTCAGTGTCTGAGTCAGCAAAAAGATAGGGAAAGAATGCATGAGCTTATACTCTTTTTGCAGGAAAATAATATCTGCTGCCGTTAAAACCCATTGAATGAAAACACCCAAAAGTGCCCAGGCCAACACATAAATAATAAACGTTTTTTTGCTGATGTTCAGTTTTTCATAAAGGTAAAAAAAGAAATACCCAAATGGAGCGAATAATAAATAGTACAAAACATCTGTTACTTCATAATTGTTTAAATCATTTACCTTATAAAAATCGGTTCTGCCCCCGCCAATGGTGAAATCATAGAGTATGCCGATGGCCATTCCCCACAGCAGACTCAGCACTGTAATCTGCTTCGCCAGCCTGTCCGGCCTTCTGATAAGGAGAAAATAAACAAGGTAGGCAGCAACAATCATGAGCAAAAGAATAAGCTCATTGCCACCGAAGTCCTTCCAGATTTTCATGCTTCATTCACCCCTCTTGTTTTTAGCTGCCTAAAATACTTTAATAAGTAAAGCATTGCAAAATGGAGGAGGAATAAATAGATGATTTCATAGACAATTTTCCACTTTTTAAATTCCACAATTTCAAAATACCTCGCAATCATTACAGCAGAAGCGAGGAATGCAACGGAAACCGCTATTTTTATAAACTTTGAACCCAGCGAATCCGCTGTCCTTAATAAATTAAATGTGATTGCTATTGTAATTGGAAGCGTTATGCTTCTATGTACTAAAAAGGCAGAATTATTTAAGATCTGCTGGGAAATATGTGCCTCATTCAGCTCTTCATATACAATCCACGTATAATTAATATGAATGACCATCGCTGCCAGATAAACAAATGTATTTTCAACAAAAGTCAGTTTCTTATTCATAGAAGTAAAAATCATTATAACCAGCCAGGCCAAAAAAATTAAAAGTACGAACCCCATATAACATCAGCCCCAGATTTTTTTGTTAGTATTGGCGGACAAAGGGGTAATTATTCTTTTGTGGCTTCTTTCAGTGTAATTCTGGTTTGAAAAATGAGAGGGTGGGCAGTAAAGGGGTCATTTCATATTTCTGTGTCCGTTGTTGGGCCTGGGATCGCGCTCAGGCTCTGCACTTACCGCTTTTTGTGTCAGAAGTTGCTCCAGGTTCGGACTCAGTTCCCGGGTTTCTGGCGCGCTTTGTCAGAAGTTGCTCCAGGTTCGGACTCAGTTCCCGGGTTTCCGGCGCGCTTTGTCAGAAGTTGCTCCAGGTTCGGACTCAGTTCCCGGGTTTCCGGCGCGCTTTGTCAGAAGTTGCTCCAGGTTCGGACTCAGTTCCCGGGTTTCCGGCGCGCTTTGTCAGAAGTTGCTCCAGGTTCGGACTCAGTTCCCGGGTTTCCGGCGTGTTGTGTCAGAAGTTACTCCAGGTTCGGACTCAGATCCCGGGTTTCCGGCGTGTTGTGTCAGAAGTTGCTCCAGGTTCGGACTCAGATCCCGGGTTTCCGGCGTGTTGTGTCAGAAGTTGCTCCAACTTTGGACTCAAATCCCGGGTTTCCGGCGCGCTTTGTCAGAAGTTGCTCCAACTTCGGACTCAAATCCCGGGTTTCCGGTGCGCTGTGTCCAAACTTGCTCCTGGTCGGACTCTATCACTCCGTTTTCAGCTTTCTGCGTCCGAAGTCGCTCCAATTACCGACTCAATTTCCAAACAGCTCATGCTTCTAGCTCAAACGCTGCACACTTTGCTGTCCAAAAAAACTCCAAGTTCCACTGCCAGCCCAGCGTGTCCCCCCTAAACAGTCTCCCGTTCAATCAGCTTCACCGGTATCTCCTCGTGAGAACGGCTTTCCCTATCGATCGCTTGAAGCATCAGCTTTTTTCCTATTTCCACAAGCGGGATTTGAAGTGTGGTGATATGCATGATTTTGGCGATCGGCTGGTTATCAAATCCCATTATGGCAAGATCTCCGGGTATTCGAATTCCTTTTTCCCTGGAGGATGTGACGATTCCGCTTGCAGCTAAATCACTTGTTACCAGCAGCGCACTTGGTGGATTATCCATGTTCAATAACCGCTGAACCACTTCTTCTCCATGCTCAAAATTCAGACACTCGTTAAAGATATATTCTTCATTATAAGACGCCCCAATCCGGGTTAAAAAATCTGCATAGGCTTTTGCACGCTGTCTGCTGTTGGCGCCTGATCTTCTTCCAATGCAGTACCCGATTTTGTGATGCCCTTTATGATGTAAATACTCTAAAGCATTAGTGAACGTCAAATAGTGGTCGATATAGGTTGAGGACACCTTCTGATTCCTTGCATCTTCACAAAGGACGATAGGGCCATACTCGGTGAACTGGTTGATAACCTCCCAGCCGCAGATTCTTGAACAGATGATTAAGGAATCAATTTGCTTATGCTGCAGCATTTTTAACGCTTCGATTTCTCTGTCTTCCTCGTAATTCGTTTGAAAAAGAACCAGTTTATAGTTGTTTTTCATGGCTTCATTGGCAATCCCTTCTACCAGCAGACCAAAATAAGGGTGATTGGTAAAAGGAACAACCACACCAATAAGAAGGGTCTCCCCTTTGCTCAAATGGACTGCATTGATATTTCGCTGATAATTGAAGTCCTCCATCGCCTGCAAGACCGCTTCCCTCTTATCCTCCTTCACATAAGGATGATTATTGAGCACCCTCGAAACCGTTGTAACTGAAACTCCTGCCTTTTTAGCGATATCTTTAATATTTGCCATAAACCCACCTGTTTTTTTCACTTTTTTTCTTGCTATGAAATGCGTTTCATAAATTAAGCTTTTCTTAACAACTAAAAGGAGGTTTCCTTCATGTTCATTCTATCTGGAATATTCTATCTGGTTTTACTATGCAGTTCTATTCTTGCCCTGTCAGCCATTCCTATTTCCCTTTATCCGAAAAAGAAGGCAAACAAGAACACTTATGTAAAAGATTACTACAGCTCTTTATTTAATGTCTACGGGGATGAGGCATAGGTTTTCTTTTTCCTCTGCCTTTCAAATTCGCCCTCCCATTTTATGAAAATTCCCTGTATAGTAGCATATATCCTAACCCGAAAGGAAGGCTTGGCGTGTTTATAAAAATGACAAAAGAGCAGCATCAAAGGATGATTGAGGATATCCAGATTTTCTTTTCTGAGGAAAGAGATGAAGATCTATCTGAGTTCGCTGCAGAAAGAGTACTGGATTTTGTTAAGGAATCATTGGCACCGCATTTCTACAATGCAGCCGTCGCTGATGTAAAGCATGTTGTGGAACAGCAATATGCTTCGATGGAGGATGAGATCCTGACGCTTGAACGTCCTGTAAAGTAATTTCTGCCAAAGAATCACCTATAAAGGGTGGTTCTTTTTCATTCAGCAATAATCATGTAAATAAACTTTAATACTATGTCATTCCCCTGTCATTTTTCTGAAAGTGATCAGTGATATGATTATTTTGACTGCTGTATAGATTTTATAGAGAGCGAGCAAGAAAAATGAACATTACTGATGCTGTTGCACAAATACAAAAATCCGGAATAAAGGCGAATGGCAAAGACGTTGAGCGGTGGATAGAAGAAGGAAAAATAATAGCGGAACGAAGCGCGCGCAGGCAAATCAGCTACTCCATAAAGATGAAGGATCTCGCTGATTTTATCATCCAGGAAAAAGAAAAGCTGCATCGGCAAAAGCTTGAAGGAGTCCTGCTGCAGGTTAAAGACCTGAAAGGGCAAATTGAAATCCTGAATACCCGTGTCCAAATAGAGGAATCCAAAGTGAAGTCATTAAAGAAAATGGTTCAGGCACAAAAAATGATTGCCGATGATAAAATTCAGCCTGCCAAGCTGCTCGGCCTTAAGCCTGATGAGGATCTGCAAATCATCCGAAAAGAGTTCAAAAAACTATTGAAAGCCCTCCATCCTGACCGCGGTGGAGATGAAAGACTTTTCAAGGTGTTTAATGAACATTATAAAAACATATTTTAAAGGTTGTATTATACATTATATTCTAGATAAACCAGCTTTGAATATTTAAGAAATTGCCCAGCCATCAACTGGGCTATTTGTTTTTATTAGCGGGGGGCAAACAGGATTACAGATGCCCCAATAAGACAAATGCCTGCACCAAGCCAGTCATAAAAGTCAGGTATTTTTTTGTCTATGCCCCAACCCCATAAAATGGACAGAATGATAAAAACACCTCCATATGCAGCATACACCCTTCCAAATGAAGGGAAGGCCTGGAATGCTGCAATAACACCATATAATGCAAGGATGAATCCCCCTGCGAATCCCCATGAAAAGGGCTTTCCTTCTCGTATCCACTGCCAAATTAAATAGCCGCCGCCAATTTCAGCAACACCGGCCAATATAAATAACCCAATAGCCTGAAACATATGTACACTCCCAAAAACATTTGCTTCTAGTTTACATGAAGTTACTCAAAAAGGTAAACCTCATCCCCTGCTGCAATCTCACCTGTTTTCAGAACGGAGGCATACACACCGAAGTAATTATTCCTTTCACGGATCACTTTTTTATGCAGACTTGGATCCCTATCCCCGGTTTCAGGGTCTACTGTAATAATCATGCACCGTTCGCAATGGCGCTTCACTTTTAACTCCACATGGCCAATCTTCATGTTCTTCCCAAACCACTGATCCTCCAGGAAAGGTTCATCTTTTACCAGGGAGAGCACCAGATTCGGGCGAAACCGCTGAAAGTCCAGCTTCTCTTTTCCCCATAGCTCTTTCATTTTCTTTAGAGAAGCGTCTGTCACTATTAATATATTCTCTTCTTCAATTGCTCCTTCTGGAACATGTATAGGGCTATATTGCACTGGGGTAATTTCTGCAGAAGAATGTTCTTCTATTTCTTTAATCAATCGTTCATCATCCCAGGGGACCTGTTTTCCGTCAGGAGCTGTAATCCTTACATGGGGATATTTATCCCGGTTTTCCTCCCCTATAAACTCTGCCTTATACCGCACCATCCCGGGAAACTGTGTAATCGTCAGGTATTTTCCTGGCCTGGACTCATCCAGATAGGCATGACTGCGGTCCCCATACAGACCATAGCTCATTACATTCGTTTTATTCACGCTTTCTCCATGAAAGCTTTTCACCGGATAGCGGACAATCTCCCTAATATGTCCAATCAGCATTTCTATCAACTCCCCCATTCAATAAAAAATTCCATGACAGCAAATTCGTCTATCATGGAAAATCCTATTACTGCGGCCGCTTTGTCTGCCGCTTTGCTTTTTCATCCCTGTCTAACTTAATAATTTTTTCCCGGACTTCAGGAGGTATAGAAGCAGAGGTCCGTTTTGCATCAGGTTTCATTTCCTGCACCTCCCCCATTATTTAACGACTTTGTAGCGCTTATGGCTGATCACCGTTTTGATGGGTTCATCCTTTTTCGGATTGATCCCTAGCTCTACAATAACTGAGTTATCCCGTACCACGACTACTCTGCCTTTTTTTCCTTTTTCAGAACCGCTTATGATGCTAATTGTATCGCCAACATCTGCTTTCTTTCCAATGCTTACCTTATCTGTTTCTTCAGCCATCTCGATTCTCCTTTAAAAATAATATATTTTTAACTATGTCGCTAGTATTGCCGTTTTGGCCAACCGCAAAACCCGTTTTATTTTCCTGTTATCTTTTTAATATGAAGATCCTTCAGAATATTTAAGCCTGCCCGGATGATCATCATAATGCTGCCTGCGAGGAAAAAACTTATTGAAACCGTCTGGCTGACATCTGTTAAAAATAATATACTTCCGGTTAAATATAAAACACCGAGGAGCAGATCATTGATAAACGAAACAACCTGATATCGCTTTTCAATGACCATTTTGTAGCCGCCTATCTCAATATGCACATCCTCCTGCTGTTCCCTCACAATATTTTTGATCTTCATGAATCACACCCCCTGTTTTGCCTTTTCCACATAAGGTGCCAAACATTCATGATTTTGGGAAAATTTCAAGAAAAATAATCCAGGACCAATGATGCCAGCAGACCAATTGCTGCAATAAATCCTGTTACCGGACCGCTGTCTTCAAAGGCTTCAGGCATCATAGTGGACGCAACCATTGCAATAATGGCGCCCCCTGCAAAACCTGCAATTCCTGACAGCACCATCTCTGATGCTCCAGCCAAAAATATGTATCCAGCCATTGATGCCATTCCTGAAATGACAAAAACCGAACTCCAAAGGAGAATGATTTTCTGTGTAGAATAACCGCTTTTTTTCATTCCTGAAGTACTTGAAAGGCCCTCTGGAAAGTTGCTGATAAAAATGGCGGTAACCAAAAGAAAGCTGACCGAATCTGCTTCAAGCAGGCTTGTTCCAATCATGATCGATTCTGGGATGGCATCCATCATAGTTCCCGCGAAAAGAACAATTCCGCTGCTGGCTGCTGCTTTATGGCCTGATCTTTTTCTGTGCTGGGCTCCTTTCTTGGAAATCAGGATATCAAAGAGTGTAAAGGTGACAGCACCAGCCAAAAATCCAATGCCGGTCGGCAGCAGCCCTCCTTTATGGACAGACTCCCCAAGAAGTTCATATGATGCTGCGCCAATCAGAACTCCAGTACCGAATGCCATTATGTAACCGATCAATTTTTTCTAATAGGTAGAAGCATCGCTGCCAGTGCGCCTAACAGGACGGCTGAACCTGAAACTGCACCCCAAAATGCAGCATTCCACACCAGGCCCACCCCCTTCACTTTGTTTTGTTTAATTATTTCCTTTTAGTCCACGCTAAAACCGATTAGATAAAAAAAGCAGAACCTCGAGGGTTCTGCTTTTGCTTTATCTAATGGTTTTTAATGCCCCGCTCCAGGTAATCACCTGGTCCATCATTGCGTTCACATTATTGAGATGAAGATCTTGAGGTTTAAATACTGTGCCATTTTCAAAATCAGTAAATAAGGATAAGGTTGGATGTGTGCGGACATCAGCGATCATTAATTCTCCCATAATCCCACGCAGATGTTCAGCAGCCCGCGCCCCGCCTGTTGACCCATAGCTTACAATTCCAGCGGCTTTATTATTCCAAGGTTCACGGGCCAGATCAAGTGCATTTTTTAACGCCCCTGTAATACTGTGGTTGTATTCCTGAACAATGAAGATGAATCCATCCAGACTGTTAATCTTTTCATTCCATGCTGCAATTCCTGGCGAATCCGCTTCACCTAAGAATGGCAATTTGAAATCTGCTATATCTACAATCTCATAATTGGCATCCCCGCGTTTATCAGCAATTTCTTTTACCCATGAACCGACCTGTGGGCTGACTCTCCCCTGACGTGTGCTTCCTAAAATAATTCCGATGTTTAATTTTTCGCTCATTGTTTCTGCCTCCTTAGATTTTTTTCCAAATAGTTTAGCTAAAAAACCCATGACTCACACCACCTTATTTAAACTCCTAAAATAATTCGATTTCCTGAAGGGTCCTTCGTAATCACCTGGTTATTTTCTACTGCTGCAGGCGCGCCAAGACTTTTCAGATTTTCTACTGCCTGATCTATTGCTGCTTCGTTTTCATAAATGAGCTTGAAGGATTGAAGACCCGCACTATTTTCTGAAGGCTTCGGAGCTCCAACCCCATTCCATGTATTCAACCCAATGTGATGATGGTATTTTCCACTTGAAATGAATAATGCCTGACTGCCATATCGGCAGACCACTTCAAACCCAAGTCCCTCTGTGTAAAATTTCTCGGTATTCGCCATTTCAGCCACATGTAAATGAATATGTCCCATGACCGTTTCAGCGGGCAAGCCCTTCCATGACTGCTGCTGCCCTATGGAAAGCAGGTCAGGAAAGTCCAGCGGGTCGACGGTCATCATGACTTCCCCATTCTTCCAAGTCCAATCCGAGGGGCTGCGGTCAATATATATTTCTATGCCATTGCCATCCGGATCAGACAAATAGAGCGCCTCACTGACAAGGTGATCAGAGGAACCGATTTGAATCCCTTTCTCAACGAAATGGCGAACGATTTTAGCCAAATCTGTGCGCTTTGGCAGCAGCAGAGCGAAATGATACAAACCAGTTGTTCTTCCCATTTTAGGTTCAGCGTTTTCAGGCTGTTCGATCGTAAGCAATGCTGTTTTGCCATCAGCAGTAAGCTCGGCAGCTCTATCTGTTTGAGTTAGCACTTTAAATCCGATTACGTCTTGATAGAATGCAAGGGACCGCTGCAGATCCTGAACCTTGATATTAACCTGCGCAACAAAGGTAATCGGTTTTTGATGAAAGTTCATATTAGTTTACTCCTCCTGTTATTTTGCCGTTGATTGTAACTTGCTCCCAAGTGACAGCGGTGATTCCTTCGCTAAAACAAAATAAATCGATGCGGCAAGCAGAATTACATCCAATTCATACCCGGCCATTTGGCCATTCCCTAAAAGACCTAGAGGCAATTTAGCAGTAAAGATAGCTACCAGCATGATAACAGCAAATAACACTGAAACTATTCTTGTGCCGATGCCCAAAATAAGCGCTATGCCCCCTGCCAGCTCGACCACGGCGACAATATAAGCCATAAAGCCAGGAATGCCAATACTGTCGAAGAAACCGGCTGTATTGCTGATGCCTCCCTGAAATTTTGATAATCCATGAATAAAGAAAATAAATCCTAAAATAGCACGCAGAATGAACTGGCCTAATTCGTTTTTGTTCATGTTGATTCCTCCTTGGTTAATTGCGTTAGTTACTTACTTTATGTAAGTTAGTATATTATTTAAATTTAGTGTCGTCAAGTAATTATTTTATTATTAGTTATTTAATAATTTTTGGTTTATACTTATAATAAGTAAACAAGGAGTGATAAGGATGGAGAAATCACTAATATGTCCAAGATTCGAAAAAGCCATCGGCATCTTGAGCCAGCGCTGGACCGGATTGATCATCTATCAGTTGCTTAACGGGCCACAGCGGTTCTGCAGCATCGAATCCTCTATCGGGATAAGCGGCAAAGTTCTTTCAGACCGGCTAAAAGACCTGGAAAATGAGGGAGTCGTAAAACGCAATGTCTACCCTGAAACTCCTGTAAGGATTGAATATTCCCTAACAGAAAAAGGCCTTGCGATGGAGCCGTTAATGAAAGAAATAGAAAAATGGTCGCAGACCTGGTTAGAAGCATAAAAAAAGAGTCTTCCCGCTGGGGGAAGACTCTTTTTTTGACTTATTATTTTGGTGGCAGGTTATGGCTGAATTTGTGCCGGAATTCGGACTTAGAAAACTGAATTTTCGCCCTTTGTGTCCAAAGGTAGATCAGGTTCTGACTCTAAACCCTAGATTTCCGCTAATAGTGTCCGAATCCCTTACAACTCCAATTACCGATTTCTAATTATTTACCCTTAACCTCTTTAATATACTGCTTCACAACTTCATATACATAATCCTGGTTTGCTGCTGCAGTATTGGGATCGTATTTGCCCCCGTTTGTCTTGTTATTGGAGAGGACGCGAATTCCCATGAATGGAACATCATATGCTCCTGCAATCTGCGCTGCTGCGGCACCTTCCATTTCTTCCACGGATGTTTCGTAGTTTTCGTGGAACCAGTTGATGCGGTCTACTTCATTGTTCCAAAGGTCTGCAGAACCAATCGTTCCTTCAACTACTTTACCTTTTGTATACTTATCTTTTACAGCTTTGGCTGCGGCCAGCAGATCTTCATCGCCTTCAAAGTAGCGGATCTTTTCCGCATTAGGGTCTTCCCCTGCACTTCCTTCAGAAGCCATCAGGTCCATCGGAATCCAATTGGTTGGTTCGATTCCTTCTCCTTTTTCCAAATTCCCAGTTTTCATAGATCCGATATTGACTGTTCTTTCGCCTAATACAATATCATACACATTCAAGCTCGGATCATGGCCGCCTGAAGTTCCCTGATTGATGATGGCAGCAGGATCATATTTTTCAATAGCGATCGCGGTAGCGGCTGCTGTATTTTCCATGCCCTTACCTGTCTTTGCAACGATGACTGGATACTTGTCCAATTTTCCTTTATAGAAAACAAAGTTCCCTGATTTTTCAATTTTAACCTTGTCTAATCGCTGGGCAAATTTTTCTGCCTCAATCGGCATTGGCCCTTGGATAAGGATTGGTTTTTGGGCTCCTTCTGCCTCTGTTTCAAATTTTGGTGCTGAAGTGCACCCTGCAAGCATAGATACAGACATGACTGCAACTGCAGCGATTGATGCTAATTTCTTTTTCATATTATGTTCTCCCCTTCTCCTGTTGTCTGATGTACCCGCAGGGCTGGTAATAGAAAAAGGCCTGAAAAAAGCAGAATGATTTCTACCTTCCAGACCATAGAGTTAAAGCAGCTGCAATAGTATACAGCTTTTCTATACTTTAACCCGTAGTCCGGTTCTTTCAATGGGAACCAGGTAGAAACGCTCAGACCATATTACCGAGCATATACGAGTGATTAAATTCATAATTTACTTTGCTAATATAACAAATAATTCGTTTGAACGCAACCTAAAAACGAACATTTAGTCCAATAATACTATTTAACATTCGTGATTCGCAATTCCACAAAAAACCTCCAGCTAAAAACTGGAGGTCGCACTTATTATGCAGCTTTCTTCGCATCAGAAGAATTTGACTGGCTGCCGCCCTTTATGGCAGCAACACCAAGACCAATAATACCACCTGCTAAGGATGGGATGATCCACCCTAATCCAACATCATATAAAGGGAGAATAGCAGTAAATAGGTCATTGATTGGCGCGAATGTAATGCCTGCTGCATTTAAACCATCAAACAAACTTACCACGAAGGTGAAAAGCATGCTTCCCTGATAAACTTCTTTCCTTCCTTTGAAAATCGGATGAAGGAATGTAAGAGCCATCAGTGCAATTGCTAATGGATAGATTCCAACCAATACAGGTACGGAAATGGCAATCAGTTCACTTAATCCAAAGTTGGCAAAAATTGTACTGAAAATGGATAAAACAATTACAAACATTTTGTAAGACACTTTTGGCATCAATTTATTGAAGTATGAAGAACAAGCTGTAATCAGACCGATGCTGGTAGTCAAACATGCACCAAATACAATAACACTTAAAAGCAGTGCACCTAAGGAGCCAAAGTAATGTGAAGACGCACCTGATAGAACAGCACCGCCATTATCCAATGCTCCCAGACCGCTGACACTTGACGCTCCAATAAAGGAAAGCGATGTATAAATAAGTGCTAAAAGACCTGAAGCAATTAAACCTGCTTTAGCAATGGATACCATAATATCTTTTTTGGTTGCAGCGCCTTTTTCCTTTACTGCATTTACGACAATGATACCAAATACAAATGCTGCAAGAGCATCCATTGTCAGATAACCTTCCTGGAAACCTTTAAAGAACGCACCGTTCAAATAAGCTTCAGTCGGAGCCTGGAATGCACCCATTGGATTAATGAATGCAGCACCGATCAAAACGGCAATTACAATTAAAAGAATTGGTGTTAGATATTTTCCTACAATATCAACAATCTTTGAAGAGTTCAAAGAGAAAAATGCTGTAATTCCAAAGAAGATAATTGAAGTTATAATTAAGCCGATTGAACTACTTCCTTCTGATAGATAAGGCTTAATGCCGATCTCGAATGAAACTGTAGCTGTTCTCGGTATGGCAAAAAGCGGTCCAATTGATAAGTATAGGGCTACTGTAAAAGCTAGTCCGAACACTGGATTTACACGGCTTGCCAATGATTGAAGATCACTTTTTCCCGAAAAGCCCAAAGCCATTATTCCCAGGAGCGGCAAGCCTACGCCTGTAATAATGAAGCCCGCATTCGCTGACCATACATTTGTACCTGCCGACTGGCCAAGCATTGCAGGGAAAATTAAGTTTCCTGCCCCGAAAAATAAGGCAAAGAGCATAAAACCAACTGTCACAATATATGATAATGGTATTTTGCTGTTCATTTCATTTCCTCCTATTAATGTGGATAAGTTATACAATACTAACAGTCTATTGAATTTAAATCTTCTGAAAAATTACAGCACTGTAATATTTTTATTTTTTCACGCTAGTAATATATTGCATAACTCAAGATAACATATTCAAAATGGTTATGCAATATATCGCATAAAACTTTTTGTCGAATCATGCGATATATTGAATTTTTCAAGTTTCTTCTATATACTAAATATATATCTATTGGAAATAACTTTAAAATCCTAGCAAAATTGCAAGATATGAAAAGGTGGTTACAGCTATGCCGATACCCTCCAATTATTCATCACCTACCCGTATATCCGCTAAAGATCGCGCCTTCTCCCAAATCCAGGAGTGGATTATTGACGGCACACTTCAGCCGAAGGAAAAATTGAATGACGCTGATCTTGCCAAAGCATTAGGAGTCAGCCGAACGCCTATCAGAGAAGCGCTTCAGCTGCTAAATGTTCAGGGATTTGTCGAAATGTTTCCGGGTGTAGGAACTCAAGTTACTTCAGTGAACCCTGAAGATATCAGCAAGATCCTGCCTCCTTTAGGTGTGCTGCAGGCGCTTGCAGCTGAACTGGCCGCACCTGTTGTCAGCCAGGAAACCATTAATATTCTTCGGGATATTAACCATAAATTCGCTAAAGCTTTAATGGCAGGAGATACCTTCACAGCTTTGAAAAAGGATGAGAAGTTTCATAATATCATTATTGACCTTGCAGAAAATCCATATATTTCGAATACAGCTTCCATGCTGCAGGCTCATGTCATGCGGCTATACTATAATAAAACCATTATTTTAAAAGAACGTTCCATTCAAGAACATGAAGATATATTAAAAGCATTTGAACAAAAAGACAGAGAAAAGGCCGGGCATATTGCTCGTGTTAATTGGCTTCGTGCGATTGACGAGTACTACTCTGTTGAAAAATGATCAAACTCAAAAAAGCAGCCTCCAACGGCTGCTTTTTCTATTTATCTAGCTTTTATAAATTATTTCATCGATAATCCCGTATTCCTTTGCTTCTTCGGCTGTCATGAAGTAATCGCGGTCCGTGTCCCGTGCTACTTTTTCTGCTGGCTGGCCGGTTCTATCTGCAATTATTCCATTTATGTGCTCCCTCAGTTTTAAAATCCTCTTCGCCGAAATTTCGATTTCAGTAGCCTGCCCTCTTGCTCCTCCAAGCGGCTGGTGAATCATGATCTCACTGTTCGGCAGACTGTAGCGCTTGCCCTTTTTCCCTGCAAGCAGAAGCATCGCTCCAAAGGATGCTGCCATTCCTGTGCAAATCGTCCGGACATCTGGCTTTATATATTGGATGGTGTCAAAGATGGCAAACCCTGCAGTTGTAGAACCGCCAGGACTATTAATATAAAGCGAAATATCCTTATCAGGGGATTCCGCTGCAAGAAATAGCAGCTGCGCAATCACACTATTGGCAACGGAATCATTGATTTCTTCACCAATCATGATAATTCGGTCTTTCAAAAGCCGTGAGTAAATATCGTAGGAGCGTTCTCCCCTGCTGGACTGCTCAATGACATATGGTATTGCTGTCATCTGTATCCCTCCTGTTCTTTGCGGATCTATGCCGCCATACAGAGAGTATTAGAAGGAGATGAAACACGCAGAACAGGCTTCTTCGCATGGCTTTCCAGAGATTGCAGGAAAGGAATCGACTTTATAAGGATGGATGGGTCCTCTGATGCCACTGAATGATGCAACAGTTGAAAAAGCTTTTCTTCCTCCTCATTTGCAAAAGCTTCTAAAGACTTATCTTCAACCGGATGCTGAAGCCGCTTCCGTGCACGGTTCAGCGTGGACTTCACTGCAAATTCAGTAGTCTGAAGGATATCTGCAATTTCTTTTGTTTTGTATCGGAACCCTTCCTTCATTGTAAAAATAACGGCCTGCTTTGCGGTCAGCCGATTTATTAGATGGCTGACTGCTTCTCCTTCAGTCGAGCTGGAATTCCTCTTTTCACCTTCAGGGGACTCCTCCAGCTGCTCCCGCTTTCTATTTCGAAGAGTGTCAATCCAGCAATTGTAAACAATCTTCTTTAAAAGCGCCTGATTAATTTTCTCAGGGGCATAATTTTTATAGGCGCGGACGATTGCTTCATGAGCCAGATCGTCCCCATCCCAGCGGTTTTGTGCAAGAAACCGGCTATATCTCTGCAGTGAAGGATAGATATCTGCCATACAGCTTTCCCTCTGCTTGAAGGAATTACTTGATTCAGCCTGAACTTTCCCATGCTTCATAAACCTGCTCACTCCTTTAATACATCTCTGCCTCTATAACGGGATAAGAAAGCAAAAAGATACGGGGGATTTAAATTTTTATCAGTTTATTCTTAGCATCGACGAAACTATACTGTGCAGATACAAAAAAGCCTCAATCCCGGCGGAATTGAGGCTGCATTTTTATATAACCCGTGATGTGATAATGCCTTCAATCTG
The DNA here is from genome assembly GCF_038004385.1 of Cytobacillus sp. FSL R5-0377. Taxonomy (NCBI): domain Bacteria; kingdom Bacillati; phylum Bacillota; class Bacilli; order Caryophanales; family Bacillaceae; genus Cytobacillus; species Cytobacillus sp. FSL R5-0377. Next base: position 4,359,081 of record NZ_JBBORA010000001.1, on the reverse strand, counting down.
ATTAATCTGTTCAAGCAATCCAGGAATCACATCGCCATTGACTTTATTGTCGATATCAATCATGGTATACGCATATTCACCGCGGCTGCGGTTCACCATGTCTGCGATGTTAAGCTGGTAGCTTGAAATGGCAAGGGTGATTTGGCCGACCATGTTTGGAATGTTTTTATGAAAAGCAGTAACACGCCGCTTGCCGGTGTAAGGAAGCGCAGCATTTGGGAAATTCACTGAGTTTTTGACATTGCCTGTTTCAAGGAAGTGCTTCACCTGTCTTGCTGCCATGACTGCGCAGTTTTCCTCTGATTCTTTTGTTGATGCACCAAGGTGCGGAATGGCCACTGCGTTTTTCATTTTCAGGATATTCTCATTTGGGAAATCTGTAATATATTTGCCCACTTTTCCGCTTTCAAGGGCAGCTGTCATATCAGCTTCATTCACAAGCTCTCCGCGTGAGAAATTGAGAATGTGAACACCCTTTTTCATCATGCCAAACGCAGCTTCATTGAACATTTCCCTTGTATCATCGGTTAACGGAACATGGACAGTGATGTAATCAGATTCTGCAAACACCTGCTCAATGCTCATGGCACGCTGTACATTGCGGGACAGATTCCAGGCCGTATCGACAGAAATGAATGGATCAAAGCCAATAACATCCATATCAAGTTCAAGTGCATCATTGGCCACAAGTGCCCCGATTGCTCCTAACCCGATGACGCCGAGTGTTTTGCCTTTAATTTCTTTCCCGACAAATTGCTTCTTCCCTGCTTCTACAAGCTTAGGGATCTGTTCTCCTTCACCTTTCAGCGTTTTCGTCCAGGCGATGCCGGCAAAAAGATTCCGTGATGACGCCATTAAGCAAGTAAGCACCATTTCTTTAACAGCATTCGCATTAGCACCAGGTGTATTAAACACGACAATTCCCTGCTCAGTGCATTTCTCCACCGGGATATTATTCACGCCTGCACCCGCACGGGCGATTGCTCTTAATTGATCCCCAAATTCCATTGAATGCATATTAAAGCTGCGAAGAACAATCGCATCAGGATTGTCGCTTTCATTATCAATAGTAAAATAATCCTTGTTAAACACTTCCAGACCGCTTGGCGCAATGGCATTTAGTGTTTTAATGGTCTGCACTTTGTCTAAAGTCATGATACTCACTCGATTCTCCCCTTTTCAACTAACTTTGTCAGATTTTAAACAGAAAGAGGCAAGGGTAGAATCCCTTACCTCTGCCCAGGCGAACGGCTTCGACACTATGTGCTCCCCCGCGGTTATCCGCGTCTCGCCAGTTACACATAGCCTTTTCGGTTTTTTAAATCTTATCAAAGTCTTCTGAAAACTTCAACCTACTAAAGCGCTTACATTATAAAAAAATTAAATTATTTTTTTAGAGGAATAGTAAAGTATATTTTTCTGATTTTGTACATTATGCAGGAGAACAGATGATTTATGAAAAACTGCTATTCTACAAGTTAGTGATTTATTTTATTTTCTTTTTTCCATCCTGCTTCAACAAGACGAATGAGATAAATAGCAGCTAGAAAGAATAATGCCATCTTAAGGAATGTATTCGAATCCAGGATAGAATAGACAAAAAAGGATACCGAGTGCAGTTATAGAGGAAGTGCCGTAAAAATGAACGATAACCACTCTGCTCCTTGATAGGTAATTATTAAGGAAAAAACAACTCCTATGATGCCTACAACGGTAAGAAACGTGAATTCCTTGACACCTGGGGAGACAAAAACGTAAACTGCATAGGCTAAAAAAATGGCTGACATCAAAATCATTAAAACGATCCGGATTGATTTTCTGTTCATAATAAATATAAACTCCTTTTAAGCATTTAAAGACAGCTGCCTGTTAATGGCAGCAAGAAACAATGATAACGTCCAACCTCAGTTAAAATCGGCATTTTCTATGCTATTAAAAAATAGGAGTGAGTTATTTGTGGCAAGCATCGGTATTCCAGGTTTAATTGTAATTTTAGCTATCGCACTAATCTTAACCGGACCACCTAAACTGCCTCAACTAGGCAAAGCAGTCGGTGAGAATACAAGACACGAACACCATAAAGAAACTCTCATAATCTGAGCGTTTTTATTATTATTTGCGATTTTTCATTCGTTTCTCATCGAGATACTTCCATAAATGGTAATGCCCCCAAAATACTCCTGCATACAAGGAGACAAACAACCAGGCATACGGATAACCTGATGAAAATACAACAAAACCAATTAAGATGAGGACATACGGGAAAAAGAGAATCCAATAGCGTAAATCTTTAAAGGTATTAAAACTAAACATAAACTGACCTCCTTTTTAAAGCCTCGTGCGTAATCATTAGCTTACGATTATTTTAACACAATGAAAAAAATGGAATCTTATTAACCTAATAATTCCTGTAGATGCTAGGAATTTCAATATGCTCTTTGGGTATAATTGTTGTTTTTCACTTATAAAGGCTGCTCCTTGATTGCAGCGAAGGGATGTGTATGCGTGCTTCGGAATCTTACTACCTGATGCTCCCGATACAATCAACTCAGTAAGTTCATTCAAATAGCAGCAGCCATTGCAAAAACATTTTTTAACAAAAGAAAGAAAACCTAACCAGCAGGGTTAGGTTTCAGCATTTATATTAACCGTGATTCCTTTACCTCAGAATCTGGTGAACACTCGTACTCACCAGAGTATTCCACAAGTCCAATTTCGCAATTTTTGCCGATCTTGACATTTTTCCCTCTGACGACCAGAGCTGAGGTGCCCTCGAGTTCGATGTCATCCCCTTCAATTAATTCTGCCTCAAGCTTGAGGGGGAAGATTGATTTAATCAATTTGAACAGGCTTTCTCTATGCTGTGCTACTTTTATGACTCTTCCGCCAATCTCTTTCGCTTTACTTTCTCCAAATAGTTTAATATCAATTGTTTCGGCATTCAGCAAACCTTCTATCTTAAATGCCCCTTCTGCACGGAAAACCTCTGCTTCACAGTCTCCTGCAATTTTCGCTTTCCCGTTTATTACCATTTCATCACTTTTTGCAGAGCCTCCGATAGAGGAGCTGCCGGCTACCTCAAGCTTTTGGCACAGGACAGCTTCTGAAATGGAGGCAGAGCCATTGACCGATAAGGTTTCAGCTTTAACTGCACCATGTATCTTGGCTGCACCGCTGATTTTTCCTTTTTCGGTTTTTACGTTTCCATGGATTGTGCCGGTGCCATTGCAATTGAATTTCTCACATTCTATGTCATTATTTACTGTTCCCTTACCATTGATCTCAACTTTATGAAAAGCTCCGCCATTAACCGATCCAACTCCATTAATGATTAAGTTCCCCAGTGCTTTCGTTTCCAACGCAATTCCTCCTAAGTCAATTTAGATTTTAATTCTTCTGCACACTGCTCTATCGATATAGAGGCAGCCAATTTTGTTCCTTTTTCAAGAAGGACCCCTTCCCCGCTCATTGAAACCAGACAGCTGGATATCCCGAGTTTTCGTATGAAGCAAATCACAGCCTTTGGCTGCTGCAGTATTTTTTGATGATCATTCAGCAGCTGAAGAAGCATCTTCCCTTCCTCCATATGGATATCCCCCGCTTCCAGCAAGTTGGAAAGAATATAAAGCTTCAGGACTTCATGATAATTGAATTCGTTCATTTCCCCCTGTGTTTCAAGAAAGATATTCATAACAGGCTCAGAAACGATTCCTTTTTCAATTAGACTCTCTTTTGTCAGCTTTAGATTTGAAGCACTTAGTGAAAACAAATCAGCAAGCTCATCCAATGAGAGACTATCCTTCATCTTCTGCACCTTTTCAACCCGTTCGAGAATTTTTTCTTTTGGAAAAAATGTCTCCTGTCCTGTAAAAGTTGATTTACGGACAAACCAATCCTCAGGTATCAGGTTCTTCCTTTTCCATCGGTAAAGCTGGCCATATGAAATACCCGTTAAATCCAATACCTCTTTTTTAGAAATTAATTCATCGCTCAATTCCAGGACTCCTTTCTGTTAATTTGATTGTAACATAACACTGTTACGTTTAAAATATTATTTTCTTCTTAATTTCATGGGTTTTTTCGACAAAAAATTCGTATTTTAGTGGGAAATCAATAGTATTTGTATCTTTTTAAGTGAAACAATGTTCTATTCACACAAAAAAACCTGGCTCCATAAGAACCAGGTTCTCCCTTTATTCGTATACTTTTAATAGGTTATACTGCTTTCCTAAATACAGGTAATTTTGCCTGCGGTACATTTCTTTTGGGGTATCATCTCCATCAGCGACAAGAATGATTGTTCTATCCTTAAACTGATCCATCACTGATTTCTGCAGGCGGCTGCCGATGCCTTTTTTCTGAAATTCCTCATGGACCATCAATCCATCAATTTCAGCTGTTCGTTCTTTAATTATGACATCAACTGAACCGGCAGCTTTCCCCTTATAGAATGCAATAAACTGCTGAATGCTTTTATCTCTGTAATTTCTAAGATGCTGTGCCTTCTTTTTCTCTGCAAAAGTTTCCCCATAGACCGAATCATGCTCATACTGAAATTCCAAATAATCATTCCATGTTTCATCCGTAACATTTTCCACTATGATTTCTTCCTTTACATGGACTTCCGGAAAATCACCCGGAAGGATGGCAAATAACTCTAAGAAGCCAATTGTATAATCCTCATCTTTCTGAAAGTACGCCAAAAGCTCTTCAGAAAGCTCCTCGTCATCCGGAAAATAAAATCTAACATGCTTTTGGCCATATTTCTGATGAAAATCCCGCAGATACTGATGCGCCTCCTCAAACTCCTGAACGGAAGGCATTCTTTTAAAGGAAATAAAATTGCTGTCATACTGAAGGAGCATGTCAGGGTTATGGTTGTGAATAAATAGTGCATTTTCGAGAACTGTATGTCCCGGTTTATAAATATCTTGAAAAGTAATCTTTTCCATCGGTTTCTCCTGCAATTATTTTAAAGGTATTTATACTCTTTATCTGTTATAAGCACATCATGACAGCGCAGCAGACTTTCCTTTAATTCCAGAGGGGTGCTGCAGTTATCATAGGCACACAGGGAAATCAGGCCCTGCTGAGCAATGGCTTTGTCTATATTCTTTTCATATTGTTCCACTAATGGAATGTAGTCCTTCACATTTCCCCATTCGACCAGACCCCATGTAAATATCTTATGGCTTCTATCTAAATAAGGCTGAATGTTTTTAAGAAAAAAACTGAACACTGTATCAGGATTAAAATTACCGTTGGAGTAATAAAAATCATAATTATTCATAAAGTGAACCCTGCTTAATTCCTCTTTTCCTAACAAATTAGTTAATTCTTTATCAATATGAAAATAATGGCGGTCATTATCCACAAACAAGACATGTCCGCCGCATCTTATACCGGCAGTTATGTAGGAGACAGCATTTTGGATATAGCAATCCATGTCATCATAGTGGTAAAGAATATGGCCTCCGTTAGACTTTTGCATATCCTCAATTAAATCCGTTAACAATTCATTCATTGATAAGTCCCCTTATAACGAAAAAATGTTTGATGTAATATACCGCTCACTCCTTTCCTCCATTATATCTAAAAATTGAAAATTATGCAGGTTTTGCGGTCAATATAAAAACCCGGGGAGAGTTCCCCGAGTCTGCTGCAATATTAAACTAATTCCCCATAGAGTTATTCTCCGCGTGAGGAGGCTGTTCAAGCCAGCTTTTCTGAATCATTAAATTCCCAGCGTCTTCTGAAAATGCAGTTACTTTCATGATAGACTTAGCATAAAGAAGAGCCAGATCCCGTCTTCCATTAACAGCAGCCGAATTGGCAAATGATCTGATTTTCATGGAGAACATGTCTGCCTTATGGAACAGCATCAATTTATCGGAAAAAGGAGCAAATGCAGAATCTGTAACTAAATGGTCTAATACCGAGGGAGACGGCAAATTCTCTTTATGAAGCTTTTCTCTCAACTGGTCGACTGTTTTTTCTGTTATCTCCAATCCTTTTATTAGCAGGTTTTGTACCTTTACATCTTTTGCTACCTGCGAAAAGCCGATTAAGAGCGCTTTGCTGGTGACGTTATTTTCTATATTATCGTATAAATGTGTTATTTCGAGTGCATGCAATGGCCGCACCTCTCCTAAAAAACCTTTAAAATAACTTGGATTTTCTATAAATTTCACTTTATTAGGCACACGCAGCCAGGGAAGGCTTTATGAGCAAGCCCTTTTCGATTAACACCTTGTTGATCTGTACCAGAAGCTCCCCAGTTGTCTTTGATGCACTCATAAAAAAATCAAGAACATCTTCCCTCATAACTAAAGGTATTGCGACCCCGTACAGGCTTAATCCCGCCTTGGCTGCATATTTTATGTAATGCAAAAAAAATTCGTCTTCAAACAGTCTTGGAGCATCAAGATTAACATCCTTGTCTGTAAAGCCTATGGGAATCGGAAAATCTTCCTGTTCTAAAATAGCTGATATATCATTCAAAAAAGATTCACTTAAATAAAGCCCGTTTTGGAGGACAAATTTAATATCTTTGTCTTCAACATGCTTAAGGAAATAGCGCAGAATATTTGCTGACATGCTATTCCCCATATACGTTGCCCACAGCTTACCCATTTCCGCAGAGGTCAGCTTTTGGCCCTTATCAAATTTTTCTGTTTTGAGCTTTAGCGGCTTCAGCTTATACATAAACAGCTCCTATTGGTCATTTTTCAAATAGCTTTTCACCATCTAACAAAGATTATTCATTCTTCCACTACTGCCCCGGCTATTTCGTCAAAGCTGATCTTCTCAAGATCCCCGCTCTCCAATTCCATATAGATCTTTCTGCTTATGCCATCCAGTCTGTTTATTCTCCCTTTATACTCGCGGAAAAATCCTTCCCTCCAGACTTTTACTTTCAACTGAAAAGCAAATTCCATTGCATAATGAATTTTGTTTTCAAACTCCTCCAATTCGTATTCATCAATTTTGGGCTTGCTTTGCGCCAGTTGTTCCCTTTCCAAATTCTTTAGCATCGCCCGATGTTCCGGCATGAAGTGAGCAGGCTGCCATTTTATTTTTCCTCTATCTTTTAGCGGCATAATAAATCCCTCCATACCCTATTATAGAACATTTGTTCTGTTTTTAAACCAAAAAATTAGAAATTGCTTAAGTTGGTTCATTTGGATAATAAAAGTACGAATGGTAAAATACATTTTAACTCTCTAAAAAAGATTGGTGAAACAATGAAGCAGCTGCAAACTAAACACAGGTGGCTCGGACGCATGCTGGCATCCGACCCCGGACTTATCCGATTTCAAAAAGCCGGACGGGCTACATTAAGTTTAATGGCGTCAGTCTTTACAACTTTATTTCTTATGAAATTGGCTGGTGCCGATGCCGCTGGTGCCCTTACTCCGGCAATTGTTTCCGGAATGGCCGGCATGCTTGGCATCATGATTGTGATGGATGACTCTAAAAAAGGGAAAATGCTCACAACCGGCTTGCTGGGATTTTCAGCTATAGCGGGGATATCGATCGGTGCACTGCTGGCAGAAAGCACAATCTTTACCGATATTTCAATGGCTCTAATAATATTCTTAAGTTTTTACTTAACCCGCTTTGGGGTTCGCTATTTTTCATTATGCATGATCGGATTCATGACTCTTTATTTCTCATCTATTCTGAAATTATCGGGCAGTGAGCTTCCCTCCTTTTACTTCGGCATCTGGATTGGGATCTCGTATGCTTTCCTGTTTAATTTCATCCTTTTTCAGAACACCTCGAAAAATCTGAAAAGAAGCATCCGCTCCTTTCATTTCCAAAGTAATTTAACATTCAATCTCTTAATTGAGGGGATTCAGGAAAAGAGCATGACTGCTCATCAGCGGGAAGAATTGCGGAGAAACGTGCTGAAGCTCAGGGATTATGCTGTAATCGTGTCTGAGTATATCAATGAGGATGATGTACAAAAATTGTGGCCCGGGCTGACCCCTTCTCAGCTGAGATTATATATCTTTGATACGGGAATGCTGATTGAAACCCTGACTGATTCCATCCGGAGCTTAAAAAAAGCGAATGCCCTTGACATTGATGAGCTAAGAAACCTTCTGGTATGGGTCACCCGCTCTCTGCGTGACGCTGAAGTTCTTGCACATAAATATGAAGAACAAAATCTCCGTGAAGCAGAGCTTGCTGTACAGGCTCTTCGCCTGCTGATAATGGATTTGTTCAACAGGGAAGACAAACCGGCAGGATGGCTTTACTTAATCAGGCGGATTGAGTCCCTTGCAAACCATGTCATTGAGGGTGGCATAACCATACAGCAGGCTCTTCATAAAGTAAAAGACAATGAAATAAAGGCAGCTGAAGAGACACCGGAAGGAGAAGAAACATCTACAGAGGATAAGAGCATAAAACCTTCCACCAAAAAGGCGTTTCAGGCATTGACTGCTGCCATCATATCCATCATAGCCGGGCAGATTCTTTCGCCTGACCAGCCATACTGGGTTCTTTTGACCGCCTTTATCGTATTACTCGGAACCGAGTCAATCGGGCGCATATATACAAAAGGTTTTCAGCGCTCAGTTGGAACGATTTTAGGGGCAGTGATTGGATTTACGCTTGCCAGAGTGGTCAGCGGGCATTCTGTACTGGAAATCACGCTCATTTTTGCAGCGGTTTTCTTCTCTTTTTATTTATTTGAAGTGTCTTATACATTAATGAGCATGTTTATTACAATGCTGGTCGCATTTATGTATGATCTTTTACTTGGCGGAATTTCATTCTCCCTTATCAGTGCGAGGGTGATCGATACCATTGCCGGTGCCGGCATTGCATTCGGCGTTTCTCTATTTATTTTTCCAAAGAAAACGAAGGACAAAGTGACCGATACGCTCAATGATTACCTGCAAGAACTGAAACCGTATGTTACGGCGTATGTGCGAAGCTTCCGGGAAGATGTGAATGTGAAGGAGCTTTCAGGCAAAGGCTTCTTATTGGATCAAAAGCTGAAAACCATAAACGTTGAAGCGCAATCACTGATAAAGAAACCCGGATCTCCGCGCCATACTGACGTTAACAGGTGGATCACCATGTTTTCAGCCATTAATTACTATGCCAGGCATCTGGTGGCTTCCTCCTACCGGAAAGGATTCGACTATCCCGATGAACTGGTCGATGTGTTCATAAGGATTGAGGAGAAACTGGAATTAAATATTGAAACATTAATGGATCTGATTAAAGAAAGTGGAGATGGTACTCTTGTTTATAGTCTGGACCGGGAAAGAGAACTGATTGAACGATTGGCGCCAACAAGGCAGCAATCCCAGCGTGATTTAATTCATCACCTTTATTTCATCTGGAGAATCAACAAAGCGATTATGGAATTAGCAGAAGAGCTTGGTGCAGGGAAGGAGCAATAATGCTCCTTCTTTTTTTGCAGGCAGATAAATCATCATTCAAGCCAAATATACCGCAAAAAAAGAGTCATGCACGAAAGCATCACTCTCAATATCTTCATTTTTTTATTTTGAGAAGCCGCAGACTATTCAAGGTGACCAGCAGGGTTGCTCCCATGTCCGCGAAAATGGCAATCCATAAGGTCAGCCAGCCCGGAATAACCAGCAGTATGGCAATCGCCTTGATTCCAAGTGAGAACGTAATGTTCTGCTTGATGATCCTTAACGCTTTTTGGCTGAGTTTAATCGTATAAGGCAATTTGCTCAAGTCATCTGACATTAGCGCAATATCTGCTGTTTCGAGGGCAGTATCGGTTCCGGCACCGCCCATGGCAATCCCAACAGACGCAGCAGCAAGGGCAGGCGCATCATTGACCCCATCCCCGACCATTGCCACACTTTGATGGGATGCACGCAGATCTTTTATAAAAGCCAGTTTATCCTGCGGCAGCAAATCTGCTTTAATCTCTGAAACTCCGGCTTGCTTTCCGATCTCTAATGCCGTTCTCTGATTGTCGCCTGTCAGCATGACGGTTTTAATTCCCATATCATTCAGTTTGCTGATGACCGTTTTCGAATGATCCCTTATTTCATCTGCAACAGCTATTAAAAGCAGAATTTCGCTTGCTGTTCCGAGAATCATAACCGTTTTACCCTGGGTCTGCAGATCTGCAATCTGCTTTTGAATATTGCTTTCCATGCCGTTATGAAGCTCTTCAAACAAATTAGGGCTGCCAGCATAATAAAGGACACCATTTATTTTGGCTTTTACTCCCTTCCCAGTAATAGAGGTAAATTCCTCTGTGTCGAGCCCAGTAAAATCTGCGCCTGTTTCTTCTGCTTTTTTCATGATGGCAGAGGCTAGGGGATGCTGTGACCCTTTCTCTATGGCAGCAGCGATTTGCAGCAGCTGTTTTCCGTTTTCATTAATAGTGATCATGTCTGTAACGGCAGGAACACCTTTTGTTAAAGTGCCTGTCTTATCAAATGCAATCGATTTAAGCGCCCCAGTTTCCTCCAGGTGGATTCCGCCTTTAATAAGAACACCGTTTCTAGCTGCATTTCCAATGGCTGTAACGACCGCTACCGGTGTAGACACGACAAGTGCGCACGGACAGCCGACAACCAGAGCGGCAAGCCCCTGGTAAATCCACTCGTTCCAATTCCCGCCAAACAGCGGAGGAATCACGGCTATTAAAAATGCTAAAACAATGATGGCAGGCGTATAATACCTGGCAAACTTGTCGACAAACTGCTGGGATGGCGCCTTTTCCGCCTGTGCTTCTTCTACTAAATGAATGATCTTGGCAATAGTGGTGTCTTCAGCAAGCTTTGTGACTTCTACCTCAAGCAGTCCCTCTTCATTTAATGTACCTGCATAAACCCCATCACCTGCATTCTTAACTGCGGGCACGCTCTCTCCTGTAATCGCTGCCTGATTCAGGGAAGAGGTTCCTTTAATGACCACACCATCCATGGCCAATTTTTCACCCGGCTTCACAATCATGATGTCGCCAATCTGAATATCATCCACATGAATCCGCATTTCTTCATTTCCCCGTTTGATTAATGCTTCATTAGGGGCAATGTCCATCAGTGATTCAATGGACTGGCGTGCTTTTTCCATTGAGAAACGCTCAAGGGCTTCACTAATGGCAAAGAGGATGACAACCATTGCTCCTTCTCCCCACTCACCAATAATCGCTGCTCCAATAATGGCGATCGTCATCAGGGTGCTCATGTCAAAGTTCAATCTTGCCAGGTTTTTGAAGCCTTTCAGGAATAAAGTATAACCGCCTATGATAATTGCTGCTGCATACCCAGTAATCGGATATAAATGATTCTCTCCATACTGTTCGCTCAAAAACCAGCTGGTAACAAGAATTAAGGATGAAATATATACTTTATAGTTGGATTTCTGCTTCCAGAATGGCTCGCGCTCCACCGCTTTTTCCTTCTCTGCGCGCAGCTTCAGATTTTCGAAGGCACCGGCTTTTTCGACCGCCTTCATTGAAGCTGTTCCTGTGACAGTTATTTTGGAAGCTCCAAAATTCACATTCGCATCTAAAACGCCATCCAGGCGTTTCACGTTCTCTTCGAACGTCTTGGCACAGCCTGCTCAGGAAAAGCCCTGAACACGGTAGGTTACCGTCTCTTTCTCCGCAATTCCAGCTTGTTCAGACATTGGTTTTCACCTCACTTCCGTGTTCAAGCGCAATCATTATTAATTGTTTGATATGATCATCATCCAATGAATAAAAGGCCAGCTTCCCTTCTTTCCGGAACTTAACAATCCCCTGCTTATGCAAAGTGCGCAAATGGTGGGATGCCGTTGCCACTGTTGCGCCAATAATATTGGCAATATCACAGACACACAGCTCTTCGTCCCGGCTTAGTGCATATGAAATTTTCGCCCTGTTCTCATCCGCTAAAGCCTTAAATAATTGGGCAGCTCCCGAAAGGTTTTCCTTTCCCAAGTCCCCCTGAATGCGGTTCACTTTTTCTTCATCAAAGCAGTAAATATCGCATGTATCTTTAGAGCCCATTCTGATCTCCCCTTATTATTCAAACATTCATTTGAATAAATTATACCCCGCCTGCGAAATTATTCAAACAATTATTTGAATATTGTATGAAAAAAGGAATCGGATTGCTCCGATTCCTTTTATTTCTTTACTTCTTCCTTCAGTTTTATCAATAATTCATTCGAATTCTCAGCTGCAATCAGTTTTCCGTCCACTACTGCATAGGGAGATTGCCTGCATTCTTTGCATTTACTCTGGCATTCGTATTCTTTATAGTTAATATTCTTCCGGCTCAAGAATTGATTAAATTCAGATAAGTTTTCTTCTTTTAAAAATTCATCCAGATTCCGCTGGCAAAATTCTATTGAAGATGTTTTTTGCTTTGAGAATAGTTTGTTGATGAGTTTCACCTGATCAAACTTCCTTTTGAGTTTACTTTAAACGCGCTGGTAAATATTACTTTCCCTTATCCATTTGGTTGCTGCCCATTTTTCTCCCTTTTTGACGGGAAGACTGCTATGGACTGACAGCCGGTCCAGCTGCCCTTGCTGATTGGCATAATGAAAGTAAATGGCCGACCCCTTTTTGGGAACTATCGAGAGTCCGGCTTTTGAAAAGACGGTTTCACCGCCCTCAGACACATCGTTCAAATAGATTAGGAAAGTGCCAACCCGCTGCCCGCCTTTGCTGCTATCCACCATATGGGGAGGGAAGAAATCAAAATGAGGCTTATATTCCTCACCCAATCCATAGTTTAGAATCTGAAGGCCTTCACCATTTTCTGCCGGATAACCCGTCAATGCGGCGATTCTCTTTTCAATTCTTTCGACCAGCTTATTTTCCCTGAAGCGGAAAGCCATGCTCCTGCTTGTTCTGCCGGAGCCTGCCCGTTCTTCCCCAGAACCTGTATCCACCACACGGGATGGCTGCAGGCTGCTCCTCGAAAGACTGATAAGCTCATCACATTCTTCTGAGCTGAGCACAGAGTCCAAATGGAGAACAAACGGCTTTTCATTCCTGGAAAGGACTTTGACTTCCCTGTCACCGGCATGCAGGATGTTCCCCTTCCTGCCTATTTCGGGTACTTCATAATTATATCGAATCTGCTGCCCTTCTGTCGTCCCAATTGCTTCATTTCCAACAATTTTAAATAAAGTCTCATAAGCAAACCGTCTATCGAACCCCTTCTTGATCAACGCATTCGCAAGTGAAATCGGACTCACTTCATTTTTTAGCGCACCTGTAATCCAATCCTTCAGTTCGTCTGATATCTGCATAATCTTCGCCATCATATTCCCCCTGTTTGACTCACTGAAATACTGCCGTCCGAAAATAGAAATATATGTATATTATTATACTATTAATATAGAAGGAACTGAATACATTTACCTGGCAATTTAGAAGATTGGAATTTTAGTCTGCAAGATATGTTGATATATTTTGATGCTGCTCTCTGTTTCATCTTCATTCCAGCAACTTTTTCACGCTGCTCTCATTTTCGGCTTCAAGACTTACTAATGGCGACCTTTCTCTTGCTGCTGCACTTATTTTCGGCTCCATGACTGCTCTATGATGACCTTTTTCTTCATGCTGTTCTCATTTTCGGATTCATGACTTACTCATGGCGACCTTTCTCTTGCTGCTGCACTTATTTTCGGCTCCATGACTGCTCTATGGCGACCTTTTTCTTCACGCTGTTCTCATTTTCGGATTCATGACTTACTCATGGCGACCTTTCTCTTGCTGCTGCACTTATTTTCGGCTCCATAACTGTTCTATGACGACCTTTTTCTTACGCTGTTCTCATTTTCGGATTCATGACTTACTCATGGCGACCTTTCTCTTGCTGCTGCACTTATTTTCGGCTCCATAACTGCTCTATGACGACCTTTTTCTTCACGCTGTTCTCATTTTCGGATTCATGACTTACTCATGGCGACCTTTTTCTTCCCACTGCTCTCATTTTCGGATTCATGACTTACTCATGGCGACCTTTTTCTTCACGTTGTTCTCATTTTCGGATTCATGACTTACTCATGGCGACCTTTCTCTTGCTGCTGCACTTATTTTCGGCTCCATAACTGCTCTATGGCGTCCTTTTTCTTCCCACTGCTCTCATTTTCGGATTCATGACTTACTCATGGCGACCTTTCTCTTGCTGCTGCACTTATTTTCGGCTCCATGACTGCTCTATGACGACCTTTTTCTTCACGCTGTTCTCATTTTCGGCTCCATGACTGCTCTATGACGACCTTTTTCTTCACGCTGTTCTCATTTTCGGATTCATAAAAACCAGGGTAGAGCACTCCACTCTACCCTGCACAAACGGCAATCCGAAGTTTTATCCTTAAACCCCATGCCTTTCAAATCTGCCAATCCCTTTATTGTGCCCCATTACAAGAAGGACGTCGCCCTTTAATATAACCTCTTCCGCTGGAGGAGTAACCATTACTTCTTTCCCGCGCTGAATACCCACAATATTACAGCCATACTCAGCCCGTATATTTAAATCCGCAAGAGATTTGTTGGCGATTTTATCTGTTGCCACGATCTCCACCATACTATAATCTTCAGACAGCTCTATAAAATCAACCATTTTTTCGGAAACAATATGATGGGCGATCCGCTTTGCCATATCCCGCTCAGGATGAATTACACGATCAACGCCAATTTTTTCGAGCACTCTGGCATGATACTCATTATGCGCCTTCGCCCACACCTTTGGAATTCCCATTTCTTTTAACAGCAAAGATGTTAAAATGCTGGACTCAATGTTTTCACCAAATGAAACAAATGCATGATCAATATTTTTGATTCCCGTCTGTTTAATAGCAGCTTCATCAATACCATTAATTTGGACGGCATATGTTACAAACTGTGCGTATTGATCCACTTTCTCCTGATCGACATCAATCGCCAGCACTTGCACACCTAATTCATGGAATTCCTTTACAAGACTGCCGCCAAAGCGGCCTAAACCAAATACTGCATACTGTTTTTTCATTGAAGAAATTCCCTTCTTTTTGAAAAGTAACACAAAAAAACCACTCTTATTAAAGAATAGCCAATGGTTCCCTATAACCCTTCTCTCGATTTTGGTATACGGAGTCAGCTTTCAGATTGGGGATTATGAATAATCCCTTCTTAGCCTTAATATGCTAAGAATCCCCCCAAGTTAAACAACATATATCATTATTTGACCTACCCGTACAAATGGTTCAGCAATTAGGATTACAAAAAAATGAATAAATCTAAATTACTCCCATGGTAATCTCTTGTCAAACTTTTTGGCATAAGCTGTTCAAGATGTCTTTTTAAACAAATGAAAAGGACCTCCTCATCAGGTCCTAAGTCATTTGTTGAATTTCTATATTACCCCAGGATCATACTAGCCTTCTTACTAAAAAAGGCAATCTGTTAATAGGGTTAATTATGATCTACCCTTAATGTTAATTTAAATTGTTCAGAAGCTCCAGAATGACTGCCTGCTCGAATTAATAAAATATCCTGTATTCGCCTTAACCCACTCTTCAAAAGTATACGGCTTATCTCCTGTAACATGCTCTACGGTCGATAATACCTTATGAGCGGATGGAGGCGGATTAAGATGCCAGTTTATCACATAGTCAATGGCATCTTCCTCAACCCCCATCTTCCTCATCTGCTCACGTTCCTCTTCTTCGGAACTCTCAACAAAACGGATATCCCTTCCGATTACTTTGCTAATAATCCCTACTTTATCTTTAACTGACAAACTCTCAGGCCCTGTTAAGGTATATATTTTACCTGCATGACCGTCCTCAGTCAGTGCAGCTGCTGCAACCCTTCCAATATCAGCTTCATGAACAGGAGCAATTGGAGAACCCCCGAAAAGATCACGAACCAGCCCCTCTGAGCGTATGGAATGTGCCCATTTTCGTGCATTTGCCATAAATTCAAAAGCTTGAAGCTGAGTCCACTTCAGGGCACTTGCTTCAACAGCACTCTCAAAAGGGCCCTTCTCTCCATTCCATAAAACGGTAATCCTGCTTACTCCAGCTTTCTCAGCAAGACGAACGATTTCTGGTCCCGTTTGTAACGGAGTATATTCGGCGCCGGTAGTAATCAAATGCATACCGCTAATGCCAGCCAAAGCAGCCCTTAGCGTACTTGGTTCACTTAAGTCCCCCGCAACAACCTCAACACCTGCAGGCAGATTGGCCATTTGCGGATTACGTGTCAATGCCCTCACTTTTTCCCCCTTACGAATAAGCTGATCTACGACATGCCGCCCTACGGTTCCCGTTGCTCCTGCCACTAAAATGGTCATTCTTTTCCATCCTCCCATTCTTATTTCATCCTATTAATTTCTTTCGAAAATAAATCCCTTTAAACAAATATAAAATCCTCATAATTTATTTTTACATTAGTACGAAATGATTGCCTCCAGGTATAGTTTGAAATCCCCTACAACTTTAGATGTAGGAGCCCAGAAAAGGCAGCCATTTTGACAGCCGTAACCCAATTAATGCACCAGTTTGTATAAGTACCATCCTTCACAAACTGACTTTGGAATATGAAAAAGAGGTGCCTCAGCATATTCAAGCACCCTATAGTTTAGTTTTATCTAATGTTAGACTGCCTGCAAAACCCCCATTAATCCAGTTATGATGAAATCATAGATAGTGATTCTGTAAATATCCTAAACTGCCATCATAAACACCATTCAGCAGAGGTACTTAGTTTCCAGTTCAATTGATTTGAGGTTGCACATTTAAGGTTTTACATTTTTATTAAATCTAAAATATTTTTTTGTTCCTTTAACTCGCAATCAGCGAGCTGTCTCCATCTGCTTTAAAGTTTTAGTAGATAGTCGTTTATTTTCAGAAAGGAGGAACAAAAACGCTTTCTCCTTAATTTAATTATAGCCAGTTATTGCCCTTAATCATTTCAAGATATATAGGTAATTCACGAAACATAAAAAGCACTTTCAACAAAGAAAGTGCTTTCCTCATGATTATTCCCAAATCGCTGATGCCCACTCCGGATGATCTATAAATGGATTTCGGTTATGCTGATAATCAGAGTAGATAATTACATTTCTTCTCCGTTCAATTTCATCAACCGGATCTTCCTTGTGCCACTGGAGCAGAACAGACATTTTGCCATGATAAGGAGCAGAACCGTTGTTTACTGCATTATTTAGCTCCAGATCTACCTCCCCGCTGTCTCCTTCATAACGGACAGCCATATAAAAAAGCATACGCGCTACATCGCCTTTTACAGCATCCCTTGGTTCCCATGAATCTGAGTCATAGTAATTTCCAATTGCTTCTGAATGCTGGGATCCGCCATTATCAAAATCGAGATTCCCTCTCGAGCTATTGACAGAAACATCTGTTGCCCGCAAATGGTGGAGGTCAGTTCCCGGACCCATCGCTGTGCCAAAGTCTCCGTGCGATTTAGCCCATACATGTTCCCTGTTCCAGTCATTGACTCCAGAACCATTGGCGAATTTGTCCTGAGAACGGCCCGTATATAAGAGAATGACGTTATTCGGATTAGCCGGGTCTTCGTCTGTTTCACGAAGAGCTTCCCACACATTGGAATAGGATATTTCAGTATGATCATCAATGATGTTATGAAGTGCTGATTTTAAAGACTCACCTGTTTTTCCAAATGCTGCATCATAATACCCGCCAGGTTCAGGATCAGGATCAGACGCTCCGCCTCCATCCAGTTCAAAAGCAGTACCGTCCTTTAACCCCGGATGAGAAAAATAGGCAGTCAGCGTTCCCGTTACCTTGATTTTCTTTCCCATCAGCAATGGATTCGACTTTAAACCAAAAGCTGAACGAAAGGAAGATGGGATTTGTACATAAAGCATCTTAGCCAAGTTGGTCTCTGATGGACTATCTGCCAGGGCCAAAGCATAGTCATTAGGAAACCCGCTGGTGATAACCGTATTGGTGGCAGTTGGCTGTCCAACTACATAGCCCTGGACAGTTTTGCCAGCGTTGTTTTGTGAATTGATTCCCTGTGAAACCGAATAAGGGGATGACCAGGATCCATCTCCCGCAGCTGCCCTTATGATTGAACCTTGAATGGGCACCATTACAACCAGAATGGCAGCAAATAGAATCAGCGATAACAGCAGAAATTTTCTCTTACGATTCAGCATTCATTCGCCTCCATATTATTTTAAAAGGACTTCGAATAATCAGAAAAGTCCAATCAACTTTAAGTATAAATGAACACCATAGGCTATATCATGAGGTATTGGTCCCAAAACTTTACATTTTACAACCCTTATTAAAGAGCTTACTTTTTTAAAATGCCCAAATACTCAATCCAAGGACCAACATCTATCCTGTACCTGTTTGCCAGCACTCTTGAAATCTGCGCTATATGCGTAAGATCATGGACAGCCCATGTGGAAATCAATTCCCTGACTCTTACAGAACCTAATGCCGGATGAAGCCCCTTCTTTTCGAATTGAGTTTCCAGATCAGGCATCCCCTTCAATGTGGCCAAATTATCTCTTCTAAGCGTCTTAAAAATCTCAAGTTTTTCCTCAATTGATAAATCCCCTGATATATTTAAATGAGCAAAACGGTCAAATGGAGGAAATGGCTTGCTTTCCCCTTCCTGCAGAATAAATGTCAGCCGCGGAATCCAATTTTTCTCCTCGCCGTCAATCAAATGGCCAACCACTTCTGCAGCATTCCATGTGCCTTCCCCTTCATTTTCTTTAAGCCATTCTGAAGATAGACCGCTTAGCAGTGCATCAAGTGTATCAGGTGTACGTTCAAGAATCTCAATAGCTTCACTTAAGTTAAAAATCATTTCAGCAGCCCCCATTTTTACAGATTAGTCAATGCAAACACAGCATGCGTGGGTATATAAATCAAATCTTAAAGTCCTTTTCTATTTCTTTCTTTTCTTTGACAAGTACAACCAGAAAAACCAATATTATTAATCATAGAGCTTAATTTTTTATAATTATTTTTAATTAACATGAGACTCTCCTTAAGGTATTTTCCATTGATCACGAGTAATAGCGGACTCGATAAAAACATATCATAATTTTCCGATTTTTTAAAAATAGCGATCTTTCCTAATTGGAAGAATCGCTATTCGGTAAGTATTTTTCAAAAGCAGTAATAGTCAGGGATTCATTTATGTTAATTCTTTCAACCTCGCTGAATCCATTTTTTAGATAGAAAGCGACAGCCGGGGTATTCTTGGAGCCTGTGGTGACAATCATTTTTCCTATCATCGGCCTTCGTTCAATGTAATTCAGCAGCTTTTGCGCAATACCCTTTCTAAAATGTTCAGGATGCACGATCAGTCTGTGAATATCTATAACATCCTTATTCTCTTTAAACGAAATCGCACCGCATAATTCTTCACCAATAAAATACCCAAAGAAAGTCTCTCCGGTTATTCTTAGAGTATCCGCTGTTTCCTTCAAAGGCGGTAAGTCTGGATATTCAATGATTTCAGCTTCAATTTTATACGCTTGCAGCTGTACTCTTAGCACCTGCTGAGCTGCTTTTCGGTCTTTAATATTTATTTCCTTGATCATCGAAGTCCCTCTTTTATATTAGTTTAAGGCTCTTTTCTAAAAGATTGTTGTTTTTTGTTAATAAATTGTGCCCGTTGATTGCAGCGAAAGGCACACAGCGAACCGCGGGGAGGAATGTGCCCCTCGGCTTCGCCTGCGGGGTCTCACACTTCCCTCTCCTCCCGCAGGACATTGAATAAGCTCCTTCGAATGAACACCGCACGAAGGAAATGCCTCAGCATTTTCGAGGATCAACTGCCCCCAGCGAAGATCAACTCAGCAAACTATACAAAGGTATAAAAAAAGCAACAAATAAACGAAAACAGTTATTTAAAAAGTAATTCCTCTTTCAAAGTTCGTTTCCCTCTTTTATTTTGGACGAATACAGGCATTCCGATATAAAATATTACCTTAAGGGGTGAATTGGAATGAATTTAAACTATGAAGTGATAACAGAAGACAAGATCAGCTTTTGCCGGGATTTATGCAATGAGCTGATGGCTTTTCAGAAATCTAAGGCACATATAGCATCTGAACGTTTTGACAGCATGAATTTTGAAACAAGAATGGTTCCATCCGTAAAATCTGCTATACATAATTATATCGTGATTGTTAAAGATGATGAAGAAATTGTAGGCTATGTTTATTCCAATGTTTCTCCTAAAGAAGCCTACTCAAATGAATTCGCTACTTTTTTCGATTTATCTTCAGTAGAAAAAGACAATGTTGGCTGCTTATCACAATTCTTTATCAGAGATGGCTACCGGCAGTATGGAATTGGCTCAGTGCTATTTAACATGTCTATGGAATGGTTAAGCCAATTCCATGATGTGGAGGATCATTTTATTTTTGTGTCCAACGGGAATACAGATGCCCTTGAATTTTATACACGCAAGGGGTTTGCTATTAGTCACGATATACTGGAAGGATTTATTACCGTACTGCGTAAATAAGACTATTTGCCCGCGCTGCAAGCATTATTATTAGAATAATAGTTATTTTAAAAATTAAAGTGCTGTTTACAATTTTCACAATTCTTTGTTATTATATTAAAAAAATATAAACTATTTTCGCTTAATCTTAATTGAGCGGGGGAACCAATGTACTTTTTTAGAAAAGTACCTGGGGTGAATCCTTTACAGGCAGGGTACTCTCAAGACCCGAACCCGACAGCTAACCTCGTAAGCGTTTTGAGAGGAAAACACTGCATATACGCACAGTGGTTACACCTCTGTGTTTTTTTGTTGCCTTTTTAAGTTAGGTTTATGTTTTTTGGGGGTAATGTAGGGAAGGACATTATTCTCGTGTCTTTATTTTATATTTTTTTACTTTATTCATTGGAGGAACATATATGAAATTATCTACTAAAATTATTATTGCTTTGATTGCAGGGGGAATTACAGGACTTTTAATTAATTTGTTTGCGCCGGGAATATTCCCTGAGCTTGACAAGTATCTGTTTACACCTCTTGGAAAAATCTTTCTCAACCTGATTAACATGCTGGTTGTCCCGATCGTATTCTTTTCCATCGCACTTGGAACAGCGGGGCTTGGTGATCCAAAGAAACTAGGAAGAATTGGTATAAAAACAATATCCTACTTTTTAGTTACTACAAGTATAGCCATTATTATTGGACTTACATTAGCAGCCGTTTTCCAGCCAGGAAATGTTGGGGAATTCGACGTAACCAATGTGGAGTATGAATCTAAAGAAGCTCCTCCTGTCTCAGAGACATTATTAAATATTATCCCAACCAATCCGGTAAAAGCCTTTACGGAAGGAAACATGCTCCAGATCATAACATTTTCCATTTTCATCGGATTTGCCTTAACGATGCTTGGAAATAAAACTAAAGGAATTTTAAACCTTATTGAACAGGGAAATGAGATAATGATGTATCTTGTTAATCTTGTTATGAAATTTGCACCTTATGGGACGTTCGGACTTATTGTTTCTGCTGTTGGAAGCCAGGGTCTCGATGCCATTAAAGCAATGGGACTTTATATGATTGTGGTAGTTCTTGCCCTGCTTGTCCACGCCCTTATCACCTATGGCGGTTCAATCGCACTCATTGCAAAAAGAAATCCATTATCCTTTTTTAAAGGCTTTGCTCCGGCAATGGGTGTTGCTTTCAGTACATCAAGCAGTAATGCGACACTGCCAATTTCCATGAGTACTGCTCAAAAAAACCTGAAAGTTCCTGAATCAATCAGCAGCTTTGTGCAGCCGCTGGGTGCAACGATCAACATGGATGGAACAGCCATCATGCAGGGTGTGGCTACTATCTTCATCGCGCAAGTATTCAATGTTGATTTATCACTCACCCAGCTTATTACTGTTGTTCTAACTGCGGTTCTTGCCAGCGTTGGTACTGCAGGGGTTCCAGGTGTCGGCCTAATCATGCTGGCGATGGTTCTTAACTCCGTTAACCTGCCGGTTGAAGGTATCGCATTAATCATTGGTATTGACCGTCTGCTTGATATGACGCGAACAGCTGTCAATATTACAGGCGATGCGGCTTGTGCGGTTATTGTTGCGGAAACAGAAGCAAAGAAAGAGGCTGTGAAAGCCTAATCACAAAATAACACCGGATTACCGGTGTTATTTTTTTGCATCTCTTTTCTCCCTGCCTTCAAATTTATTGATTTTCTATACTAGTTTAGTATAATTAGATTCATAACCATCACGTAACAGTTTGGAGGAAACCAAATGGGGCAGAGAAGTTAAGAATAGGAGAATTGGCTGAAAAAGCTAAGGTTACGAAGAGAACGATTGATTACTATACTTCCCTGGGCCTTTTAGAAGCAGAACGTTCACCTTCTAATTATCGCTATTATGACTGCTCCTCCATTGAACGGATTGCATTCATTGAGAAATGTAAAGCGGATGGATTGTCTCTAGAGGAAATTAAGAAAAAAGTCATCAGCCAATTTTCTGAAGAGGTGGATGTTCTTGAACTGCGGCTAAAAATTCAGGATCTGGAAGAAGATGTGACGAAAGCACTTTCCCAGCTAAAAAAATCAGATCCGGAAAAATATGAATACGTTAAAAAAAATATTTCAAATGAAAGCTTATCATTAATTCAGTCACTGCTTTTACTGCTGAACTGATATCGATTTTTGATATTTAGAGCATTTTGGATATCTGTTTGGGCACAATTTAAGTAGTGAACTTATTAAGTATTATTGCCATTTTAGGAGGTGTATGTCTTACTTTTTAGTAAGACTGCTTGTTGACAACCATAAATTTATTACTGATAGCATTATTAATAGCATTAACCGCATTCTTCGTAGCAACTGAGTTTGCGATTGTGAAGGTCCGAGTCTCCCGAATTGATCAGCTGATTGCTGAAGGAAATAAAAGGGCTATAGCGGCAAAGAGAGTCGTTACGCACCTCGATGAGTATTTATCAGCCTGCCAATTGGGGATTACCATTACCGCATTAGGTCTCGGATGGCTTGGTGAGCCAACAGTTGAAAAGCTATTGCATCCGTTGTTTGAAAGATTTGATATAGCAGAATCGCTCACTCATATTTTATCATTTGGTATTGCCTTTGCTTTAGTCACCTTCCTGCATGTCGTTGTAGGAGAGCTTGCACCTAAAACAGTTGCCATTCAAAAAGCGGAAGCCGTTACAATGGCGTTCGCTGCACCGATTATCTGGTTCTACCGAGTGATGTTTCCCTTCATTTGGTTCTTAAATGGATCTGCCCGGGTACTCGCTGGCCTATTTGGATTAAAGCCGGCTTCTGAGCATGAAATGGCGCACTCTGAAGAAGAACTGAGAATACTTTTATCAGAGAGTTATAAGAGCGGTGAAATCAATAAAAATGAATTGAAGTATGTGAACAATATCTTTGAATTTGATGAAAGAATTGCAAAAGAAATCATGGTTCCGCGTACTGAGATGATTACGATTGCTTCGGATAATACACTGGAAGAAATTATGGAAACTATCCAAACAGAAAATTACACGCGATATCCCGTTGAAGATGGAGATAAGGATAATATCCGCGGGTTTATAAATGTTAAAGAATTTTTGACGGCCAGTCTTACAGACAAGATTACACCGGAAAATCTTGATCTTGACTCCTTTATTAACCCGGTTATTCATGTCATCGAAAGCATTCCAATTCATGACCTGCTTGTCAAAATGCAGAAAGAGCGAATTCATATCGCCATCTTAATGGATGAATATGGCGGAACGTCCGGTTTGGTGACGGTTGAAGACATTCTTGAAGAAATAGTCGGTGAGATCCGTGATGAATTCGATGAAGATGAAGTTCCTGAAATACGAAAGTTAAACGAGGACCATTATATCCTGGATTCCAAGCTTCTTATAGAAGACGTCAATACTTTGCTTGGAACTAATTTTGATCATGAAGACGTTGATACGATTGGCGGCTGGTTCCTTACACAGCATATGGAAGCAGAGATAGGAACAGAGATTGAAGCGGATGGATTTACATTTAAAGTCCATGAAAAAGATGGGCACCAGCTTCATTACCTGGAGGTTTTTAAAAGCAAGCCCCTATTAGCCTAAAAAAACGGCGGCTCCGATTTCGGCAGCCGCCGTTTCATTTGCTTCTATATAAATACTTGATTGTTTTCCTATTACCCGTTAGACTGACTTATGTACTTGAAGGATTACCTTTTTTATAAATTTACAGGATGTGTGTCTATGTCAGAAATTGTTATTAGCTTAATTGAATTCTTAAAACAGTTCTCATATTTTGGAATATTACTTTCACTTTGCTTTGAATTCGTTCCGGCAGAAGTGGTTCTTCCATTGGCCGGCTTTTGGGTCTACCAGGGTGACTTTAATTATTATCTGGTTGTATTAGCAGGCACTGTGGGAGGTACGATTGGTCCGCTGACATTATATGCTCTGGGCCGATATGGCGGCCGTCCCATGGTTTTAAAATACGGTAAATACTTCTTAGTTTCACAAAAACAGATTGATGCTTCGGACAAGTTTTTTGAAAAATACGGTTCAGGGGTCGCTTTCTTTGCCCGCTTTATGCCGGTTGTCCGTACCGCGATATCGATTCCATGCGGAATGACCAAAATGAATGTGTGGAAGTTCTCGATCTATACGTTCCTGGCCATGCTCCCGATTACCGCATTCTACGTTTATCTGGGGTTTAAACTAGGTCCGCATTATAAAGAAGCAGAGGAGATCTTCAATAGCTATGCCCTTCCTCTGGTCCTGGTTATTGTGGCGGGGCTCATTATTTTCGCTGCTTACAAAATCATCAGCAAGCGCAAGAGCGAAAGTCTTTAAATAGGAACGGCACTCTTTGATGAGTGCCGTTTTTTTTATACAAAAAACTTTGAAGCCCAAGCAATATAATAGGCCCCAGGTATAAACAAAATCTGTGCAAGGACAGTGCCAATTAATCTGGAAGTAACCATCATAATGGAAATTCCTTTGAGGTTCGTATATTTGGCTTTCCCTCGCACTACATTATCAGACATGACAGAAATTTTCGGGTCGACAAAAATTGATAGAAGGATCGTTGCTACACCGTTTATAAGACCAGATGACATAATAGCTGTTCTTGAGCTTTCGTAGGTAAGCAAAGAAGCATATATGGCTGACAGCACCCCAATTGTATAGATGGCGGTTACAAACATGTTAAATAAAAATAGCCGTTTCGGTATTTCGCTGAGTTTAATTCCATTTAGATAGGACAATCTCGGAAACTTTAAATGTTTGATCACTTTCTTTGCCGATCTCCAGCTTAACCCGACCTTTAGCAGCGATGGTACTGACCCTCCTTGATCAGCAAGACGGATAATGGCTCTTGAGAAAATCGCGATGAATGTCGGCAGCAGCAGAATACCAATGATGGTCCCTATAGTGGAAGCTCCAATTAATACCCTAAACTGACTTTCAACAAAACCGAGAAAATTTTGCTTAGGAGCCGTATCAATAATACTCCCAATAAGCGGCTGCTGACCCATGTTCGCCATTCGAGAAACAATGACAATGGTGCTGAACAAAGAAAGCCCAGATGCAATCAGCTTGACCCTGGCACCGGATAACCGGACTGCGTAGGCTAAGGTTTCAATACTATGTATGAGAATGATGAATAAGGAAGTAAACAGGATCTTTCCTGTAATTAGATCCAATATGAACACTTCTTTCGTTTTTCCTGATTATACCATTTTGTCATGAGTGTTTGAAGTTACATGATGGCTTATCCGGAGGAATTGTGACCATTTTACAAAAGGACACGTCTCATAAAATTCCTTCTTGATTTACTCCTCATTTTCCTTCTTTTCTCATGGGTTTGGCGTTATTCTTCTTGACTAATTACCGGTTTCCTCCTGCTCTTGCCGTTTTGGGCATTATTCCCCTCGATTAACTACCGGTTTCCTCCTGCTCTCGCCGTTTTGGGCGTTATCCCCCTAATAGAAACCACTACTATGACCAAAATTTAAAGAAATGCTGCAAACCACATGATAGATACCTCTTTTTCCTAAAAAATCCAGACAAGCTGCATCAATCCGCATGCGAGACAGCAAATTTTCCATATACTCACCGTAATCCCTTGCCATCCTCATTCCCCAGCCTCTTAAATTCCTTGCTCAAACAAGCCTGTTTAAAGCGCTTAGCCTGTTTAAGGCTGTTAATGTCAGAGCGATTGTCATAGGATAGCTGAATATGAAAATAGTTGATATATTCCAGAATGGCAAAGACATAGATAAAGCAGGCAATCGCCAGCCCGGGAGGAACTGCCGTATGCCATATTATGAAGTCTGCCACGAATGCACCTGGAATCACTGCGATCATGCCCAGATTCCATTTCTTCATGATCCATAGCCCCCGTACTATCCTGATGGGGGCTTCTGACGTATTTTCTCTTTTTAATCGCTTCCATTTTACAAACCAATAACTAGAGCCCTGAAACAATATGAACTCCAGCAGCAGAAATGAAGACCAGAAGGCAAGCAGTGAATATAAATAGAGATCCGGATAGGTATCGTTCACCAGGTAACTGATGTATAGAAACAAAATAAGACTAATTGATTCTCCAGTAAAAAGATATGAAAGTCGTTTTAGCACTCTATTTCTCAATTTGAAATTCCCCTTTTACCAGTAAGAAATGTTTAAATGTATTACGAATAATCACAAAAGTGGTTTCAAAAAATGTGTCTCATTCTTAACATCGAATGAAAATGAAAATACCGGTAAAACTAAAAAAAATGTATATTATCAGGAGTGAGATAATGCGAAACCCCTTTGAAGCAATTAAAGAAACCCTTAAAAATTTTACTGATGACGAACCCAAGCCGCCTTTGCATGTCGGGGAGGTTATGGATCTTTGGACTCTATATACTGCTTTCCACGAAGCCCACTCTCTCTATTATATTGCTTTAAATATGACGACAGATACAGCGCTATTGCACACCATCCGTTCTGCCATTGAAGGAAGCCGGGCAGACACAAAAATGATTGAAGATTTTCTGCTTAAAGAAGGTGTGCCGCTGCCATTAACTAATGCGGAAAAACCACTTTCCAACCCTGATTCTGTTCCTGAGGGCGTAAGGTTAACAGATGATGAAATAGCCAATTTAATATCTGTTAAAGTCGCAGCAAGCATAACCTATTGTGCTCAGGCTATGATCAAAACAATCAGAACCGATGTGGGGATGATGCTATTTTCCATACAGGTGCATTTAATGGAATTCTCCTCCCCCCTTAAGAATTTAATGAAAGAAAGAGGCTGGCTGAGAATCCCGCCTAGCTATATGCCGCCTGGCAATCCGGAAAGAAAATAATTACTCTAAAAGACTTCTGCAATCGGAGCAGGAGTCTTTTTTACTTTTTTACCGATACACGTACTGGCACAGAAACTTTTTCACAGCGTATTTCTATAGTGGTGATGAAAATGAAAATACTAAGAAGAATCAGAAGTATGCTAAAACATGAGGCCAGGAAATTATTTGATAACAGAATGGAAAGGAATAAAGAAGTACTGCGGGCTTCCGGCAACAGCAGGAAGCCCTAATATGATCTTATAAAATGCAAATGCCAGCGCAAAAAGAAAAAAGCTGCAAAATAGTAGAAGATAGAATACCACCATTTCCAGGAGATATAATTAATAAAATCCACCTTTACTGTTACGATTTCGAAAAGCACCGAAAAAAGAACCCAGGCAGCTGTATAAAAGAAAAAAGAACGCATGGTTTCCGGCATAAAATTCAGAAAAATAATCCCAAATGATGCACCAAGAGTCAGTTCAATAAAATGGACTCCCAGCTGCACTCCCCCGCCGTTTAACTCGTACAGACGAAAATATAAACTCAGCGTTACATCTGTACTTAAGTTAATCAATGCAATGACAGCCCAGCTGACGTAAATCTCTTTATTTGTTAAATGCTTTGGCATTAACCTGATTACAATGAGATTAATGGCAAATGAAAGATAGGTAAACCAATACATACAAAGAACCGCCTTTTATTTGTACTAACTATGTCAAGAACTTAACTCCCCAATTTAGAGTTTTCATATATATTTCCTTATTTATCGATCTGCTATGCAGAGATATTGTTTCCTACATAGTAAGCTCAGCATTATAGTCTTGCAAAAAGGTTGCCCTGAAGCAATTGGGTTCCTGCAGATTGGGAAATTTGGTTATGTATTTCATGGTGCAGGTTATCTTTTCTTCACTAAAGCCTTATCTCCCAAAAAAGAGAGCTGACCATAAAATCACCTGGTCAACTCTCTTTCAATTAAGCTCCTATTCCGGCTAAGGCTCTCATTTGCTTTCTTGCCCTAAAAATCCTGGTTTTCACTGTTGAAGGCTTTAAATTTAAAACATCGGCAATTTCCTGCTCTTTTAACCCTTCATCCACCTTCAGTAAAAGGACTTCCCGGTAGTTCGAAGCAAGCTTCCCAATGGCCGACTTGATTTCCTCTGCAGCAAAACCTGATTCCACTTCCTGTTCGACGTCTTGCTTTGTTACGAGGCAGAAGCTTTCAAGCGTTTCCTGCTCCACCGGCACTGCAGCCTTCCGTTTTTCCCGCCGAATAAAATCCAGTGCGGTTCTTCTGGCAATGACTGACAGCCATGCCCCTGCTTTTTCTTCATCTATAATTGTATCTGCCTTCTTCAAAGCTTTAATAAACGTTTCTTGAACAATATCTTCTGCCAGATACGCGTCTCTTGTCATTGAAAAGCATATATGAAATAGCCGTTTATAATGGCTTGAATACAGCTCTGCAATATCCATAATTCCCCTCTTCCCTTACTCCTCTAATTTCAGTGAAATGCTCACCTTGAACAAATCACCATCTGTATCAATTTCGAGATTCCCTTCATGAAGGTCAATGATCGACTTGGCAATGGCGAGCCCAAGTCCTGAACCATCTGTATGCCTTGATTTATCTCCCCGCTTAAAACGCTCATATAATTCTTCACTCTGGTCATCCAGCTCGTATTTTGAAACATTTTTAAATGTAATGACTGCCTGGCCCTTGGCTTTTGAAATGGCGATATAGACCCGCGAATGTTCCAATGAATATTTAAGGATATTGCCTATTAAATTATCAAACACACGCCATAGCTTTTGACCATCCACATTGGCGATTGCCGGATCATTAGTCGTGGTGACACGGAACAGGAGATTGGATTCCTTAATAGCATTATCGTGCTCTGCAAGTGCCTGCTGCAGCAGCTGAACCAGGTCCACTCTCTGTTTTCGAAGCTCAATATTGCCGCTCGCCATTTTCGATACCTCAAATAAATCTTCAATCAAAACTTTTAGCCGTTTTGACTTACGGTCAATAATCTCAATATAGGCAGAACGATCCTCTTCTGATGCTTCGCCCGATTTCAAGAGCTCTGTATACGTAATAATGGAAGTCAACGGTGTTCTTAAATCGTGGCTGACGTTTGTAATCAGTTCCGTTTTTAACCTTTCGCTTTTTGCCTGTTCGCTAAGGGACGTTTTGACGCCCTGCTTCAATATATTAATGTTTCCCGCGAGTGAAGCCAGAACGCTTTTTCCTTTAACCGGCAAGTCCTCTCCCATCTGGCCGGAAGCCAAATCACTTGCGGTTTCAACAATCCGGTTAAAATAGCCAACACGCCTAATTAAGAGCAAAACAAACGGAACACCTGCAAAAACAAAGATCAATACATATAACAGGGCGAACACCGGGTGTATGAACATTGCAACAGAACCCAATCCCATACCAAAGATTAAAGCAAGTACAACAAACAGCTGTGTTCCTGTACTCCGGTTCAAAAAGGCTTCCTGCAGGCTCGTTTTTAAACTCACGGACGCCCTGTAAATCAGACTTCCCTTAAAAATTGCTATTGCGCTTTCCCAATCCTTCCATTCAATTGCGAGATATCTGAGCTGAATAATTGTCAGGCCGCAAAGAACCGATGTTCCAAGGAGAGCAATAATCAATTCAATTACTTGCGTCGCAGAGTAGTAGCCCATTAGAAAGTCGTTTATCAGAAAAAGCGCCAAAATGCTGCCTATTCCTGAAAATACTAAGAAAGTGATTTGTAAATCAATAGGCATCTTATTGAATAAAGGCTCCCACCGTTTGATTTCTTCAGACAGGGCCCTTGATTTTCTAAAGCCTATCAATGCAGAAATTAAGGCTAAAACAGCAATACCGCCATAGATTAATAAAACCATCTGCTTTTGCTTGAAATGATTATATTGTTCCATGAATATATTTGAATCCGGAAGATTTTTAGCCAGGCCAATTTGGCCTTTAAAGTAGCCTGATGGGGTTGCAACCAGTGCCTCATCGACCCCATCATATTCTCCCCCTACAATAAAATGGAAGAAATAGTCTTTATCCATCGTGTATTCTGTATGATAGATCATCTCTTTTTTCATAACTTCATCCGGAGATTCATTTTTGGATAAAGTTAAATTGGTGTAGACTTCTCCAGTCGCAGTATCCTTGAAATAATAGGTAAATGAATCCTGATAAAAGTCATAGCTGTCCCGCTGCTGCTCTTTTTCCTTAAAAAACTTCTCAAGCTTTTCTTCTTTTTCTTTCACCACTTTGTTCCGCACATGTTCATCATTTTCAAAGTTTTTAGTGATGTCTTCGATTTTTTTATTCATCTGATCAGTTAAAGCCTTGGCAAGATCATTATTTTCTATATCCTTTGCCTCTTGAATCCTTGGCTCATATTGGATTCTAATATTATCAATTTGTTCAGGAAGATCCCCATAACGATAGCGATGTTCATTAATTTCCTCTTCTGTCACTTCAATTGATTCTTTAGCTTTTTCGATTGTCACGTTATTCAGTTCAAATAACTCCAGATAAGCGGCATAATTGTCAATATCACTTTGAAACTGTTCTGTGTGAAAATAATCCGGGTTTATATATTCCCTGCCGTTAATCAGAACGGACAAAACGCCGCTTGCTCCGAAAGCAAATAAAACCATAATTATTGCAATGATGAATCTATTTTTCCATCTTGTACCCAATTCCCCATACCACCTTTAAATATCTCGGATTTTTCGGATCGATTTCAATCTTTTCACGGATTTTCCGGATATGTACCGCTACCGTATTTTCCGCGTTATACCCTGGTTCGTTCCAAACCCGTTCATAAATTTCATCTATGGAAAAAACGCGTCCGGCATTTGTCATTAACAGCTCCACGATTTTATATTCGATTGGAGTCAATTTCACCGGCTCACCATTAACACTTACTGCTCTTGCTTCCTTATCGAGCATAAGGCCATTCAAATCGATCACCTTTTTAATGCCTTCAAACGTTCCGAAGGACACATATCTTCTTAGCTGCGATTTTACGCGGGCAACCAATTCCATCGGATTGAAGGGCTTGGTCACATAATCATCCGCTCCAACCTGCAGACCGAGGATTTTATCGGTATCCTCAGTCTTGGCACTCAGAATGATAATCGGAATGTTTTTCTTCTCGCGAATTTTATATGTAGCCGAAATGCCATCGAGCCTCGGCATCATGACATCTAAAATGATCAGATGCACCTGATGCTCATTCAAGAGTTCCAGCGCTTCAATTCCATCCTTTGCTTTTAACACAGTGATGCCTTCATTTTTAAGATAAATTTCAATGGCGTCCCTGATCTCTTTTTCATCATCTACAACAAGTACATTATAGTTATTCATAATCCCCCTGCTTTCAAGGTGCTCTTTTCATATTTTTATACTAAACGCAAAATCTTAACATTAATGTAATAGAAATCTTAAGAATTTCTTAAGATTGGATCTGTATTTCTTAAGTTTGCACTTTTATTATTTTATAATGGGTAGAAATGGAAATATAGACTTGTAATTGTAAGGAACAAAAAAGCACCCTCCCCCAGCTAATTATGCTGATGGACGGTGCATGAAAAAAATTATGAGCGGACAGGTGATACCAGCTGAATATAGGACTCACTGCTGACTGGCTTGATTATGACCGGTCTCATTGTGCCGCTGAAGATTAAAAGAACATGCTCCTCCCGTATAGCTTTAAGGGCATCCATTAAAAAATCCCCATCAACAGAAATGGATAGTTCGTGCTCGCCAGTGATTTCTAATAGAGGC
Organism: Cytobacillus sp. FSL R5-0377; assembly: GCF_038004385.1. Classification (NCBI taxonomy): domain Bacteria; kingdom Bacillati; phylum Bacillota; class Bacilli; order Caryophanales; family Bacillaceae; genus Cytobacillus; species Cytobacillus sp. FSL R5-0377. Next base: position 4,326,983 of record NZ_JBBORA010000001.1, on the reverse strand, counting down.
TGGCTTTCCTCAATTTTTCCAACGGCAGAAGAAACAGAGGATATTTTCAATGCTTCTCCATTTATCTCTAAAAGGACATTATTGTTTTTCCATTCATGGGCAAACAGGCAGGCACGATCAATTCCATTTAATAGTCTCTTTGCATCCAGTTTTATGACTGTTTTCGCTTCATTGGGAATGAGGCCAGTTACAACCGGATAGTTACCTTCTATAAGCCGGGAACAGAGCATGATGGATTTTGTTTTGAAAACCAAATAACTATCTGATGAAAAGATTTCTACTTCACTATCGTCCTGATGAGCTAACAGCTTTAACAGTTCTTTAAGGCTGGAGCCTGGAACTATGTAAGAGCCGCTAAGCTGAGAAAGCATCCTGGTCTCAACAACTGCTAATCGATATGAGTCAGTTGCAGCACATGAAAAGCTGTTTCCGTTAAAATTCATGTGCACACCTGTAAGTGCCGGCCTTGTGCCATTCTTTGAAACAGCAAATACGGTTTGCTTAATCATTTCTATTAATTTTGCAGAAGAAAATGCAATTCCTTCTGTATCTTTAAATTCGGGAAGGACTGGGTACTCTTCAGCGGGAAACCCATTTAAGGAAGTGAGGATTTCATCTGACAGTACTGTTATTCTATTCTTTTCATCAACTCTAATATGTATGTCACTTGGCAGCTTTTTAATAAGCTCTGTCAGGTATCTGGATGCTGCTACAACACTGCCGGTTTCAGTAATTTTAAGGCCGGCTTCTTCGTCATATGCAGAAATGACCTTCTCAATCACAATATCAGAATTACTCCCAGTAAGTGTTAATCGATCTTTACATGCGGTCAGCTTTATTCCGGTCAAAATCGGAAAAGGAGTCTTTGGTGAAACAGCACTGCTAACTTCTCCAATTGCTTTATTAAAGTATTCATTCTTTATTATAAACTCCATTCATACCCCGCCTATTTTTTTTCGATAGGGTATTCATTCGACAAAATTCCTGAAAATTCCTTTCGCTTTGTCAGCTTAACTTTTGTTGAAACAGTTCAAGGGGATAAAGCTTATCCGCTTTTACGGCATCAAAAATTTGCCTGATGACTTTGGGATCGCGGAGCTCCTCGTCCTTAAAGTTAGTAAAGTTAGTTAGATCCACCCACTTGCTATCAGCTATTTCTTCTTCCTGAAGGCTCAAAAAGCCACCTGTCATTTGACCAATAAAATGAAATAAGATGACCTGATGGTCTGTACTGCTGATAAAGTTATAGACTCCGGTTGTGTGGGTCAGCAAAACATCCAGGCCTGTTTCCTCTTTAACTTCCCTGCAGGCAGCTTCAAGGATACCTTCCCCTTTTTCAACACGTCCCGCCGGAAAATTCCATTTATTCTTTACTGAGGCTTTATTCTCTTTTACCATCAGTACTTTGCCTTTATGTATTATTGATGTGCTGGAAACCAGCACGATTTCATTTTGAGTCATTCGGCATTCCTCTTTCATCTTAATTCTTCCAATGCTCTGGCCTCTGTAATGTCCCTGGCAGCTTTGTATACCTATCACCTTTAGCGGAGTTAACCTGAGCCTGATTAAGAAAAATACTTCCCATTAAATTGGCTCCGCTTAAATCTGCGTCTCTGAAGTCCGCTCCAATAAGATCCGTATTTCTTAAGTCCGCTTTGCGCAGGTCAGCAGCAATAAACAAGGAACCTCTCAAATTAGCCCCGCATAACACCTCACCTTTTAAATTAGCTCCGATAAAGTCTCTTCGCCCGCTGTATTTTTTCGCCGATTTTTTTTGATGAAATCCCGAGTTCTTCCTGATAATCTCACTCGCTTTTAGGATCAGCTTATTAACTTCATGCCTATGAGCCTGAACATCAATAGCCATAATCAAACCCGGTTCCATATTAGTTAAATTTTCTGTTGCCTCCAAGATTCCTCTGACTTCCCCATGAATTGGCCTGGCTGCTTCTAAAAATAGTATTTCTGTTAAGTAGAAAAGCATTTCATGAAGCTGATGCATTATGGGAAACACTGCAAACATCTCTTTCCCAAGACCGGGATGGCTGCGCCAGTCCCTATTCTTAAACGTGTCTTGAGATACTTTCTGGCCTGCTCCAAAGCACTCAAATGTGGTGCAGCCTCTAAAGCCTTTTTTTCTAAGGTCTGCATGTATCTGGCAGCGAAAATCAGTCTGCAGATTTGAGCATGGCCTGCCAGCTTCCTTGTCCATAGCAAAGTCTGCTGATTTTGCATAAGGCAGGGCTACACAGCAAAGCCCAAAGCAATTTTCACAATCTGGTCTTAACTTACTCAATTTTTCAGGCAAAACTCGCACTTCCTTTTTTAAAGTTTAAGGAAAGAATTCAGCAATCAATTCAATGCTATTCTTGACTTTCCAGACGGTAATGTTTATTCTTTCTGCAAATGGAAAATATTCTTAATATCACAGTATTAAGGAGTGACTACATGTCCAGGAATAAATACAAAGAAAAGGCAATGAGTGCCGTAAACAAACTAAAGGCCAACATTAAAGGTAAGTATTATGAGATGGCCGATATTCCTTCCGTATCTGTTAGGCAGCTGTCAGAATTCATCCAGCAGCATCCCGATACGCAAATAACAAAGAAAGAACTCCTTGGCAACACATACACATTCTATCGTCTAAATGCGAATGAAGACTTTCTGTATATGGAAACCATCAATGACCATATTCTTCAATTGGATGGTTCCTCCCATGGAAAAAGATTTGTTTCTTATCGATCCTACCGGGATGCGCATAGCTTTAATGCTCCAATGAGGCTAACATAAGGCCTCCAGTCAAAAGTGAAATTCACGTTAGTGGATGCTCACTTATTATGGATATGGGGTAGCTTTTAAGATTTTTTAACAGGTTAATAGCCTTTTCATTTTATCCATTTTAATTGGATAATGTCTATTTTTCTCAACAAGACGAATATTGATGGCATCCGGGATGATTGGGTGCCATTTTTTCCGGCGATTGCTTTAAGGTGCACTCTCTGGCCTCCTGCTAAGAGATAAAATCCTTCTCCCTCAATGTGCAGAATTGCCGCAATATGCAATCATTATATAATTCAGGTACATATTCTAGAGATCATTAACCGCTATTGGAAGTTCTCCCATACGCCATTCTCCCCTGACTTTCTTTAAAAAGCCTCATAATCCTGCAGCCAAGTGTTCTCTTGTAAACTTGCACGTTGATTTTTCGCTGCAGGCACTCAGCAAACCTGCGCAGCTGCCGGGTTCCTCGCGCAAATCTGCGCTGCCTCTTGGTACACTCGCCCCCCGCTTCTAGAAAACGGCTATTCATTGATATTATTAAGTTTACTAAAAAAGTGAATTTTTTCAAAAATTGAAACGTATTAAATAGAAGGTTAGGAATTTTGCAGGATACTAACTTTTCAACTTGTCATGAAAGTGGGGAAAATGAATGACTGTTTTAGAGGTAAGGAATCTACAAAAGTCCTTTGGATCCATCAAGGCGGTCCAGGATATCAGTTTCTCGGTACATGCCGGTGAAGTTTTCACCATAATAGGACCTAATGGAGCAGGTAAGACGACAACACTGGAGATGATTGAAGGCCTTGTTCCACCTGACTATGGAGAAATTCATTTTGGCGACCTGAATTGGAATAAGCATGCAGTATCGATAAAGAAGAAAATAGGTGTGCAGCCTCAGTCAAGTGCCATGTTTGATTTGCTGACACCAGAAGAAAACCTGAACCTGTTTGCTTCCTTTTACGACGATGCAAGGACAACAGAAGAAATCCTTGAAATAGTCAACCTGACTGAGCACCGCAGGAATCACGTAAAAAAACTTTCAGGCGGCCAGAGGCAAAGGCTCGCCATCGGTCTGGCGCTGATTAGCGATCCCGAAATCATCTTTCTGGATGAACCGACTACCGGCCTCGATCCCCAGGCCCGGAGAAATATATGGGATATTATTCTCCACCTTAAGGAATTAGGCAAAACGACCATCTTAACGACACACTACATGGAAGAAGCGGAAAAGCTAAGTGACCGGGTATGTATTGTGGACCAGGGTAATGTGGTTACACTTGATTCACCTTCCGCACTCATTGAGATGCTGACGGATGAGCGGGAAATAAGACTGAGCTTTATGGATGGAGAAAAGGCGGCTGAGGACGCTGATTTGTTTTCAAAGGAGCTGGCATCTGTATCCAAAACAGAACGTGAAGGGGCTGCTCTAAAAATATGGGCGTTAAAGCCGGAAGAAACTCTTTTGGACTTATTTAAATTCACCAAAGAGAAATCATACGGGGTCGAACAGGTTTCCATACGGGAAATGAGCCTGGAAGATGTGTTTATCTCGTTTACCGGAAAAGAATGGAGGGATTAAGATTAATAAATTTCATCAATTTAAAATGATGTTTCTGGCACAGCTGAGACTAACCCTTCGCGAAAAACAGGCATGGTTTTGGGGCATCTTTTTCCCGGTCATTTTAATGGTTATCTTCATGGTCATCTTCAGCGGCAATTCAGATGAAGAGTTTAAAACAGAGGTTGCCATCGTTAATCCAAGTCCAAATCCGGCATCCGAGATGATGCTTTCTCAGATCAGCGAGCTTCCTGTTTTTGAGGTTAAGTCAGGAAAGCCTGTTACGAGGGATAAAGCGGAGGCATGGGTAAAAGACCAGGAAGTGGATGCCGCTATTATCCTGCCGGAATCGGCGGAAGCCTCCTCTGTTTTACTTGTTGTCAATAAAGAAAATGAACAGGGTGCTGCAGCCCAGGCCGTTTCCGGTATTCTGGATAAGTTTGTCCAGCAGGCAAATTTATTGGCTGCAGGTGCTGCGCCCAAATATGATCTTCAATTTGAATCGATAACATCAAGCACCAATGAATTAGACTATACCGATTTCCTTTTAACCGGCATGATCGCTTTATCCATTGCCCAGGGCGGCATGTTTGGCATGGTGGATCTGGTGGAAATGCGCAGAAAGGGATTAATCAAGAGACTCCGCATGACACCGGCTAATATGGGGATTTTCGGGTTAAGCGATATGTTTATGAGACTATTATTCAGCATTGTGCAAATTACCCTTCTCTCTTTAATAGGAGTCTTTATATTCGGTGCCAGCCTATATATTAATCCTTTTACCCTGATTATTGTATTTTTGTTCGGCGCTCTATCCTTTAATGCACTCGGCTACTTCTTCTCTTCTTTCAGCAAAACGACAGAAGCTTATATGGGGGTAGCCAATATCAGCAGCTTTCTCATGATGTTTTTAAGCGGAGTGTTTTTCCCTATTGAAACGATGCCTGAATGGATTCAGCCGATTTCGGCGATTCTTCCCCTCACCTATTTCGCTGATGGTTTAAGAGAAAGCATGGTTTACGAGACCGGCATAGCTACAGCATCACTTTGGATCGGAATTGCCGTGATGGTGATTTGGGGCGCGGTCACCTTCCTTCTGGGGTCTGTACTTTATAAAAGGAAGGCCATTGCTGCAGACAGATAAAAAAGGCCCGGCTGCCTGCAACCAGGCGGCTGGACCTCACTTCAGTACTGCTTTTCCTCACTTTTTCTTTGACAGATCTTCATGGTCGGTAGCCATAGGCGGCTTTTCAAACCATCCATGGTCTATCATAATATTCATCCCATCTTCAGCCAGAATTCCAATTTCAGCAATCATCTTTGCATATTGTGCTGCAATATCCCTTCGCTGCGTCATGGACATCGCTTCTCCATAATAGCCTATAGAGGCTGATAGAAGTGATGAAGTATGATACATCATAAGTTTATCGGTAAATGGAGGAATCGTTGAATCCGTTACTTCTGCCTCGAATGTACTGGGAATATTCAAATTCGACTGTTTTAATAGACCAGATAAAGTTTCAAGATGCTTGCGGCAAATCAGCCTGCTTCTTTCCATATATTTTTGAACTTCCTTAGATTGGGCAACCTGTCCAAATCCGAGTTCTAAAACAATCTTCATCATCATTTTCTGCATATTCACGTAAATCCCGCTGATTTCAATCGAATTTATAGGTCTCCGCTTCCCGAACCATCCCGTTAAATAACTCTGTTTATTTATAAAATCAATTTCCTGCTGGTTGTTTAATATCGGTGGTTTAACGATTACTCCTTTATTAATCAGCACATCTGAAGAGCGGTCAAATAATTCCAGCGATTCATCTATAACCTGCTTCATATACTTCCTGATATCCTGCCGGGTGGCATTGCCAATAGCACCTGCATATCTTGTGCCTCCATGTATGGACATAATATGGATATATACTCCCATAAAAACATCAGTAAATAATAACGGAGCGTCCACATGAACATCTTTGTCAGTAAACCCAACAGGGATTGGCTGATTCTCCCTTGATAAAAACCCTTTAATCTTTTCTATGTGGCTTTCAGATAATTTAAGGGCAAATTCAAGTACTTTGCGAATCTCTTTGTCCTTAACACGGTTTAAAAAATACCGCAGGATACAAACAGAAAGACTATCATTTACATATTGCGACCAAAGGGTTGCGTGTTCAGCTGCAGTAAGCTTATCTTGTTTATTTCCGCCAGGCATATCTTTCCCTCCTGCATTTTGTCTAATATATGGTTCCCCTTCCTTAACATTTTTATTTAAAAAATCTCTTCTGCACTATATAAGCGCGCAGTCCGCAGATACTTCCAACTCCATATAAACCCCTCTGGAAAACGAATCCAAAGAACCAAAAAGGTGAAACCACCCGGGTTTCACCTCGCAAAATGATTATATATTTTCAAAAAACACTCTGATCACATCGGCTCCCCCAATAAAGGTTCCGAGTGAGCTGCCCAGATTGGCTAGTACCACAATTAATAAAATACGGCTTACTTTGTTTCTCCAGAATCCCTTCACACTGAAAACATCTTCAGATAAGGTTTCAAAATCCCTTACACTTGGACGGCGGATATAAGCCTGAGTCAGCCCGGCAAACCAGCCTGCAGCCAGAAGGGGGTTCAGTGATGTTATAGGTGCTGCTACAAAGGCAGTTAAAATGGTCAGCAGATGTCCCATTGCAATGGCAGCCCCGAGTGCTGACAAAGAACCATTCCAGATAATCCAGCTGATCGTCTGTGCCAGCCCTGCCGATGGATTAGCAATGAATGTATAGGCGATAATGGCTAAAATGAACACCGGGATACTCCATCCAATGATTTTTGGCACATTGGATTTTGGAGGACGCTCAGTCAATTTGGCCATGTCCTGTTCTTTTTTAATTTCCTCTTTAATTCCCGGTACATGGGCTGCTCCAAGCACCGCTACTATTTTTTCTCCCGGAGCATCTTTAATTTTTTGTGCCAGATATTGATCACGCTCATCAATAAGGGGTTTCTTTAATCGCGGAAAACTTTCAGTAAATTCATTCAGTATTGCATTTATCGTATCCTGATTCTTCATTTTTTCAAGTTCTTCTTCAGTTATGGTATCTTTGCTGAAAATACTTGCAATTACCTGACTGAGAAGCAGTGATTTTCCTTTTAATCCAAGGTTGCCCCAAATCCTGGCAAATGTAATCTGGATATTACGATCCGCCAAAACGAGCTTTGCCCCTGTTTCCTTCGCAGACTCAATTCCCTGGATCATTTCCTGGCCAGCCTTTATGCCAAATTGGTCGGCCATACGGTTTTGAAAGGATGAAATCGCCAGGTTCATTAAAAGCAGTGATGCCTTCTTCTCTTTAATAACCTGGATAATATCCATTTCCTTCCACTTACTGCCTTCTGTAATCGACTGATATCTCTGTTCATCCAATTCCACACAAACAGAGTCAGGCTGTTCAGCCTCAATGACTTCCTTCACCTGTTCTGCACTGTGCTTCGAAACATGCGCTGTTCCGATCAGTATGTATTCCTTGCCGTCTAAATGAATCCTCGTTATGTTTTCCTCTGACATAAATACCTTCCTTAGATACAAATTCTATTATGCAGGCTTTAGCTTTGTCCACATTATACCATGAACTGCCGGGAGATTTTAGTCTATTAGCCACCAAATAGAACAAATGTTTTGATATAATATAAGAATGCATGAAAAAAATGCAAATAACACATAAAGGTGGAAAAAATTTTGAATGGTACCGCCCATGCAGCAATTGGAGCAGCAGCAGGATACGTGGTAGCGAACACTGTTCATGCAAGCCCTTCTGCAACACTTTTACTAGTGGGCCTCGGGAGTGTTTCAGGATTAATCCCGGACCTCGATATTGATGGAAAACTCCGAGACCGGCTAACACTATCACATGAAGTCGTTCGAACGGTTGCCCAAATCATTGGAATCCTAATGATTATTTATAGTTTTTATGAGGGCTCCCCGAAAGAAAAATGGCTCGGCATGGCCATTGGAATTGGAATGACTGCCATCTCAGCGAAAATAAGGCAAAAACATATGCTGACCATAACGGGGATCGGTGTCCTGGCAGGAGGAATCTCCCTGCAGGAACTTTGGCTCATATTATTTGGGATTTATATATTGATAGCTTCCTTTGTTTCCCACCGCAGCTATACCCATTCCTTGCTGGGAGTTGTTTTTTTTGCTTTCATTTCTTCAAGATTTGAAATGTCCCTGGGCATAGAAGGAGTCTATTATACCTGCCTTGCCGGTTACATAAGCCATTTGGTTGCTGATTTAAAAATCCTGCCCTTCAATAAAAGAGGGGTAAAACTCTTTCTTCCCATTTCATCAAAGGAAATTTAAAACACCAGCCGCTCAAGCTTTTGAGCGGTTCAATCTTTGATTGGGATAAATACCTCTGCCTCTTCCTCCTCATTTGCAGCCGGATAATAAACTTCAATAATATAATGATCAATAAACTGCTGATGATTATTCTTCCTGAGCCAGCTGTTAAGCCGCATATGCAAATCGCCCATCTCAGCAGTCTTTCCTCTGATCGAGGCATAAGTTTGCCCGGCTTCTAAATACTCCATCCCATCTGGCAGTATTTCTGCTTTTTCATGAACTAAAAAACCGGTAAAAAAGGTTCCCTCTAAGTGATCTTCCCCTCTCTTTGGTTCAAAAAAGGCAACTTCTAAACCGCTGCTATTTTGAACTAGATGGCCACGCTTCAAAAAATCCTGTGCTGCTTCAGGTACCAGGCGGGCATAATCCTTAAAAAGACCATTGCTCCTTATCACAATTGCTTTAAACTCTTTTGACACCAATTTGCACACTAGGTTTCCCCCTAAAACTTTTATTCATATTAATTCTTTACCTAATGGAAAAATCCTCCTTTATTATTTTGCGTTAGAAAAGACGCGCCATGCCGGACGCGTCACTTCAATAACAACTATCTGTTTTACAGGCAGCTGGACCTATACTTTTTTGAATGGGATGACAAAGACAAACACCTGTTAAGGTTTTTGAGTTTGAAAGCCAGGGGCTGCTTCGGACTTTGCGTCCAAGGTTTTATTATTTTATGTCCCAACCCGAAGCAACTTTTAACTCTGCAGCCGTAGTTTTCTTGTTTTGTGTCCGAACCCGGGGCAACTTCTGACATAACTGCCAAGGTTTTATTATTTTATGTCCGAACTTGCGGCAACTTCGGACATAACAGCCAAGGTTTTATTACTTTGTGTCCGAACCCGAAGCAACTTCTGACTCTGCAGACATGATTTCCTATTTTTGTGTCTTTACCCGGGGCAACTTCTGACACAAACAGCCATGGTTTACTTACTTTGTGTCAAAACCCGAAGCAGAAGCAACTCCGCACTCTGCAGCCAGCCATCCATAACCGTTAAAATCCTACCGCAGCACATTCTAAATCATCAATATCTCCCGAATATCCTCTTCAGTCAGGCTGCCAGCAGCATTTTCATTTGAGTCGATAATTTCCTCGATCAGGTTTTTCTTTTTCTCCTGGAGTTCATTCATCTTCTCTTCGATGGTGCCTCTCGATAATAATTTTATCACCTGGACCGTATTTTTCTGTCCAATGCGGTGGGCCCGGTCGGCCGCCTGTTCCTCAACGGCAGGGTTCCACCACAAATCGTATAAGATGACAGTATCAGCACCAGTCAGGTTGAGGCCTGTACCGCCTGCTTTCAGAGAAATCAGGAAGAAATCGCGCTCTCCCTCATTAAATCGGCTGCAGGTTTCCACCCGTTCTTCCGAAGGTGTCTGTCCATCCAGGTAAAAGAACTGCAAACCCATAAGGGCCAGTTCTCTGCCAATAAGGTCCAGCATTTTTGTGAACTGGGAAAAAATCAGCACTCGTCTGCCGGACAATCTGGATTCTTCTATAATCCCTTTGAGCTGTTCAAATTTTGCTGAACTTCCTTTATATCCATCGACGAACAATGCAGGGTGGCAGCAAATCTGGCGTAGCCTTGTCAAACCGGCAAAGATTCTGATGCGGTTCTTTCTGATTGTGTCCTTATTTAAATGCTTTAAGGTATCTTCTCTAAGTTTTGCAAGGTATGCAGCATAAAGCTTCTTCTGATCAGGCAGCAGTTCAGAGGAATCAACCAGCTCCATTTTTTCCGGCAGCTCTGAAAGAACATCTTCCTTCATCCTTCTGAGCATGAATGGACGAACCCTTCTCGCAATCGTTTTCCTTGTTAAATGACTGTAATCCTTTAAGCCACCAAACAATTCAGGGAAGACGACATGAAAAATAGACCACATCTCTTCTGCAGAATTTTCAACAGGTGTGCCTGTTAAGGCGAATCGAAATTTTGCCTGGATTTTTTTTACTGCTCTAGCTGTTTGCGTGACCGGATTTTTAAATACCTGTGCTTCGTCGAAAAATACTGTGTGAAATGGCTGCATCTCATACCATTTAATATCTTTCAGCACCAGCGGATAGGAAGTAATCACCACATCTATTCCGGATATATCTTTCTGAAGCTCGGTCCGTTCTTTTTGATTTCCATCGATGACTATTGCCTGTATGTCCGGAGTGAACTTCGTCAGCTCGCTTAACCAGTTGTATGTTAAGGATGAAGGGCAGACAATCAGGACAGGACCGTTAGATTCACGTATATCCATTAGCTCAGACTGAATAAACGCAATGCTTTGGATTGTCTTTCCCAATCCCATATCATCAGCCAAAATGCCGCCAAATCCATAATGCGCCATTGTCTTTAGCCATTTAAACCCACTCTTCTGGTATTCTCTTAAAACCGATTCCAGATTATCCGGCACAGAAATCTGCAGGCTTGATGGATCCTCAAGCTCTGCCAAAAATGTCCTAAAGGATTCCTCTTGAAGGAACATTTCCTGATCACCAGCAGCAGCCAGCATTCTAAGACCTGATACAATCGGCATGTTTAACCCGCTCTCCAGATCCTCCGCCTGTTGGGGCACAGCTCTCAGAAAACGCTGGATTTCCTCAAACTCCCTTGTCTCCAATGAAAGAAGCGCGCCATCTCTCAGGCGATAGAACTTTCGTTTTTCCTCAAGTGCAGCTAACACATCCCGTATCTCCTGATCTGCTATTCCGGTCAATACAAACTTGAATTCCAGCCAATTTGTCCGCTCTTTTTTCATTTTTATCCGAATCTGCGGTTTGGCATTCTCTCTGAATATCCTGTTTCTTACAGACGCAGTCGCATATATTTGCACCAGCTTCTGCAGTTTAGGGACAACACGATAAAGGAATTCATACTCCAGCTCATCATTCTGCAGAAAATAACCGCCATCCGTCTTCGCAAAAGAACTTTCCTCCATAAGCTGAAGAATTTCATCCTCCAATTCCACATCTCTAATAATCCTTGTGCCGCCCTTCGGCTCCCTGCCCTCCAGCGGGTTGATCACGATATTATCATAATGAAATTCAATTCCTGCCAGCAGCCGGTTCCGCAGGCGGTCCAAGAACAGCTTGGCAGTTAAAGGAGTTTTCATAAACCTGTGTGACATGTCCTCAGAAATATGGACATCTCCCAGCTTTCTCAATCCAGGTACCACTTTTTCCAGAAACATCTCCATTTGTTCAGCAGCTATCGGAATTTCATTTTTTCCGGCAGCCTCCAGCATTTGAGTTAAATCATAAAGACGCTTGCAATCATCCTTCTTGAGCGTAATGAACTTGCCGCCGGACACCACAGCACTATACGAATCCAGGATCAGCAGCCGCTCCAGTCCTTTAACACGTAAGTAATAAGTATTTTTTGCTTCGTCCAGATCAAATCGCAATGGCAGCCGCTCATCTGAAAATGCCATATAATCAAATGTTTTACCTGTTATTTCAAGCTTCACTTTTTCTGCGAGCGCCAAAACAGGCTTTAGCCGTTCCCATGATGATGGCGGGATTAAGAGCATATGCTTGCTCGCTGTATAATCAAAATCTTCCATTAAAGCATTGATATAAATGGATTCATCCTGTATTACCTGTATCAGCCGCTGAAAGACAGCATCCGCTTCCGGCGGGAAACAATGGAGGGCGGGATCATAGGAAAAAGTCAGGGATAATAGGCTTGGTTTCCCCTCTTTAACTGAGTGGAGAAATTGCCGGATATCCAGGACATCCATTGAGCCTATGGAGCATTTAATGGCAAACAGATAATGTCCTTTTCCTAAATGGACAGGCACACAGGTAAATTCAGGATGGAGCACTTGCCTGTTTTCAAAATGAAGCTGGTGCCCGCTTGACCTTAACGCGTGCTCACTGAAAAGTGTCATGAGGCTATCAGATAAGGCGTGTTCTGGAGAAGCTTCAAGGGTGCCTGAAGAAAGGTTTGGCGCTTTAGTTTGCTGCCTATCATAAATTGCCAGCAATACAGCCGCAGCGTGCTGGCACTCTTTATCAAATGATGCAAGCCTGGGACAGCTGCATGTTATTTTTAAGCCATTACCTGAAGTCTTTTCTATTTCAACATAAAAATCTTCACCGGCAGATACCGATGCTTCACAAATATCATCATTGTATTTATGTATAGTTACTTTTTTATTCCTGAAAAATGCGTCTCCTCTTTTGAAGGAGACAGTACCGCACCGTTCTTTTATCATTTTGTGAGTCAATTTAATATCCACAAATGTTCTCCTCCCGGGAAAATCCATACCAAAATTGTATCATAGTCATCTGCCCAAATTCATTTTATGCAACACAAAAAGGGGGTGCAGATCCCCCTTTTGAGTTATCCATTATTTAAGTTCCTTTTCAAGCCTGCTAACCCATTTATAATATGTCACCACTATTACAAGCAGAATTGGGTCAAGTATGGCCGCATGCCACAATCTCCACCAGCCATAGTTAAAATATCCCCAGGGTTCCGGCAATAAAGCGATGACTTCATAAAGCAAAATAGCCACTACCCAAAATAAGATATAAGAAAATCGCTTAATCCGATCTCCTTTAAACGGATACCAATTCAGAAACATCATATTTACCGGGGGGACCAGCACAATATGTGCCATTAGTCCTCCCCAATTGGGATTCTTGTCAAAGTACCAATATCCCCAATATTTAAACTCAATCATAACATCAAATGTCATCTGAGCACATATTGTAAATGTCCATATATGTAAAATTTGATTTTTTGTCAAACGCTTGTTTGTTTTAAACGCAATGGTATTAAAAAGAATGGTGGCTATCAGCAGTCCAATCATAGCAAAATCCTTTTTATTTGTTAATGTCTCTTAGATGGCGTCTATTATTCATGATTTGGTAACATTATTCATATAACAACTGTGACTAAAAGGAGAATTTAATGGAGCGCTCATTGTTTTCAGCGTTTTTTCCGGCCATACAGCAGCTTCCTGAAGGCAGGCCGCTGACAAAGGATCAATTGATTACCCGGGATTTTCTTATATCTAAGTACGGGGATTTGGAAATATATTATGCCCCCCACAACGAATTTATCAATATTGATGCGAAAGTTGTCATCGTCGGGATTACTCCGGGATGGAGCCAAATGAGGGCTGCCTTTGAATCATTCACAAAAGGAATAGCTGCAGAAAAGAAGCTTGAGACAATACTGAAAGATACTAAGGAAGCAGCCAGTTTTGCAGGAGGAATGAGGAGAAATTTAATAAGCATGCTGGATCAATGCGGTTTACAGAATGCTCTTGGCATAGACAGCTCAGATACACTTTTTGAACAAAATAGAGCACTCCTGCACACCACTTCAGTCGTAAAGTATCCAGTTTTCTACCGGGGCAAAAATTATACCGGACACCAGCCTGATCTTTTAAAAACTGAAATTCTTGCCCAGTATGCTACAAAGGTATTTCCTGGAGAGCTGAGTCTAATTAAAAGCCATGCTCTCATAATTCCGCTGGGGATAACCATTGAAAGGGTCATCCGTCATCTAAACACAGCCAGCCAGCTTACAGGACATACCATTTTATACGGATTTCCTCATCCATCAGGTGCAAATGGCCACAGAGCTAAGCAATTTGATAACAACAAACAGGCTATGGCCCGAATCATTAAAAAGTGGGCTGAACAGCAATAATCAAGTTGCTTCTCCCTTCTTAGAGGCTATTCAGTCCATTTTTCTTAAGGCTGCTTCTCAAGTGCCAATTTAATGCCAAAGCCCATTAACACAACACCTGAAATGCCTTGGATTGCATTGTTTACAGCAGGCTTTTTCAGCCATGTCCTGAAGATGTCGATCAAGTACACATAGAAAAAGAACCAGATGATGGTAATAAGCGTATAGATTAAGCCCATTGCAGTGAACTGCAGAAAGTGGTTTCCATCAGGACTTAAAAATTGGGGGAAAAAGGTTAAAAAGAACACAGCTACTTTCGGGTTGGACACACACGTGAAAAACCCTTGCAGAAAATGCGATTTGTTTTTCTTAAGCTTTCTCCCGCTGTCAGTAAATACCTGGTTGTTCCTTAAAGATACTAACGAAACGATGCCTAAATAAATCAGATATAGTGCCCCGGCATACTTAATAAAAGTAAAAATGTATGCAGACTTTACAATTAAGGCCGATAAGCCCAGAACAACAGCGATTGTATGGACAAGCAGCCCGGCGACAGATCCAAACATCGTTTTAATGCCGCTTTTTTTCCCGTTTGAAATCGTGTTTTGAATCAGGATGCCAGTATCTGGTCCGGGCAAAATGACTAGCAGAAATGACATTAAAAGAAATAAAAGTACATTATCCATACCCCACCCGCCTCATAAAAATATTAAGAATATTATATCAGCTTTTAAAAAAAAAGAGCAGTTCCATGAAGGAAATCTGCTCTAATTCTCTTATGCTTTTACTTTTTCTAATCTTTCTTCCACTTCTGCCTCAGAAAGTCCATGCTCAGCAATATAACGGTTCCGAGGATGCGTGCGGCATTCATGAGAACAGCTGCGCATATATTTATGCTCGTTTTCTTCAGAGCAAAGGATTTTTTTGTTGCAGGCAGGGTTTGCACAGTTGACATAGCGCTCACAAGGCTCGCCTGTGAAGTAGTCCTTACCTACGATAACATGCTCTTTTTGGTTAACCGGAACGCCAATGCGGTCATCGAATACATAAAGCTGGCCATCCCATAGCTGCCCCTGTACTTCAGGATCTTTTCCGTATGTGACAATTCCTCCGTGAAGCTGGGCTACATCTTTAAAGCCTTCTTTTACAAGCCAGCCTGAGAACTTTTCACAGCGGATGCCGCCTGTACAATACGTAATGATCTTTTTATCGCCAAGCAGTTCTTTATTTTCACGGACCCAGTTTGGCAGGTCGCGGAAATTTTCGATATCCGGCCTGATTGCCCCTCTGAAGTGTCCAAGATCATACTCATAATCATTTCGTGCATCCAAGACAATTGTATCTTCATCCTGAAGTCTTTCGTAGAACTCTTTTGGCTCAAGGTATTTACCTGTAAGCTCGTTCGGGTTCACGTCGTCTTCAAGACGAAGAGTTACAAGCTCGGGACGTGCACGAACCTTCATCTTTGGAAACGCATGTCCATCTGCTTCATCTATTTTGAAAACCATCTCCGCAAAGCGCGGATCCTGCTTCATTACTTCCATATAGCGGTCTGTCTGTTCCACTGGTCCGGAAACAGTTCCATTTATGCCTTCATTTGCAACCAAAATACGTCCCTTAAGGCCCAGTTCATTGCAAAGAGCTTTATGCTCACTTGCGAACTCCTCAGGGTCCTCAATCGTAACATACATGTAGTAAAGTAAAACTCTGTACGGTTTTTGACTCATTTGTATTTCCACCTATCACTTAATATTTGCAAGATATATCTGTTAATAGGTTAAAACAATATATACTTACCTAGATAAGTATAACAGATGATGTCAAGTTTCAAAATTTTCGGAGTGCGAAAGATTCAATTCCCATGTAAACCACTTTCCATGTCCTTCAGTATGTCCGACAATTCTCTTGAATTCCTTAGTACCAAGAAAATAATCAAGATGAAGACCCCTGTCCTGGATATTATTATAAATATGGAAAATATCCCTGTTTTGCCCGCAAGCTGTTATTTCAGCAAGCAGTTGCTCTTTTCCTTCTGCCGGCATTTGATTGGCCACATGTGTGTGGAATACACAGATTGAATGGTCGTCAGGTATTTCTTTAACCAGACCCGGCAAAAGCTTGGCACCATCTGCCTCAATCAGTCTTACTGGATTTTCTTTCAGACACTTGGCAGCTTGTTCAAATAAATTTCTTCTCTCCAGGTGTTCAGGCCAGATAAGTGAATACAGCCACAGAAAATCTTCCTGATTATTCAGGTCATTAATATGAAGGTCAACTCCAGTTCTCGATGCAACCGGGGGCATTTCTTCAGGAAAAATCGGGACATTTCTTCCCCTGATTTCAGAGGTTAAATGAACGTCTGCGTTTGAATTCCCATATATTTTTCCTGTTCCATATGAGTAGCTGTACTTGTCCCAGAGAAGCTGCAGACCGGCGCTTGTCCCTATCTCAATCAGGGCCAGCGGCTTTTGTGCCTGCTGGAAAATATATGAGAATACGGGAAATAAGTAAGCACAGCGCCTTACTTCATTTGTCTGAACGATTTTCGTTTTTAATATCTCTTTAATTTCTTGTGAATTCAGCCTGCAGAAATCTTTAAAGCATTGGAAGGCATCCTGCGGGTTTCTTGGATCCTCCTCCAGGCTTGGATAGTATTCCTTAAGCTCATGATCTTTCCCTTTTAACAGCAGATAATGTATGGCCCCAAAAAACAAGTTCGGTACAGGCTGGCCGTCTCTCGCCTCTGATGCCAAAACCAGCAATTCATTATCCTCAGCAATTTTATTTGATAGGAATTCATAAAGATTACTCGAACCGCGGCATTCAAATTGTCCAAAAGTCTTGAATTTCGATGATATATTTGCTTTTATCATATTCTTACGCCCCCGTTATTTCACATAAGTGACTGCATTCCAATGCTTTGAACCAGTTCTTCTCTTTCCGTTCCATCCGGATTTCTGAAGTTCTTTTGCAATATAGAGGTTAAAAAACCCGTGTCCAATGAGAACGGCATGTTGATGTTCTTTCGAAAAAGAAGTTAACTTTAATGAAGCTCGTTTTGCCCGGTGCTTTGCTTGAATGTATGATTCACACCCGTGTGAATAGCCGCAGATCCACAGGATTCTTAATAAGAAAGTCCATGTTTTGGTCTTAATCTTACTCCCGTCAGATGAATGTCAGGCAATGGCAATTCCATTTCCCTGAATAACGGATCTGATTGTACCTTTGCTGAAGGGTTCAAGGTTCTGGCCGATTCGATTGATCTTTTTAAATCACTTGTGAGTAAAATTAATGATGATGCCCCTTTTTTGATTGAATCCTCAGGACCTCTCTCACCCTCAGCTATCCCTAAATGGTTATACGTATCAACCCATTTTTTGTATTCCATGCTGGTCATGCGGTGATTTTCCATTTGCGCTGACCTGCCATGTCTGATTAGTGTTATTTCCATTTAAAAACCTCAAAATTTATATATTTTTTTCCTTTATGGATAATTTAATTAACATGGAGGTGAAGACCATGCGGGAACAAGAATATCCAAATGTAAAGCTCGGCGGCAAAAAGGTGCATGAAAAAGGAAATGGCGGAGACCAGGTGCGGGGCCATGAAAAGGAAAATAAAAACGGGACATTTAATACAAATCCTAAATCTGATTTATAACAAAATAACGGGACACCCCCATATTGATTGGCGGGTGTCTTTGACACTTGTCTATGCCCAATCTGTTTTTTTCATAATGTAATGAAAAAACTGTTCTCCATCAATTATTTTTTCTCCCGCAAGCTTGAAGCTGCATTTTTGCAGAACTCTATTGGAACTGGCATTGCTGGTTAAAGCAACAGCATTTAGTGTTTCAAGGGCTGTTTTCTCAAAAAGAAAACCTATCAGCCCTTTTGCAGCAAGGGTGGAATAGCCTTTATTCCGCCAGTGCTTTGAAATGGCATAGCCAATTTCCCTGTTCGGTTCCGGCAGTTCATCCTTTATACCTGTATTGCAAAAGCCGATAAACTCTCCAGTTTCCTTTAAAATGATTCCCAAATTCAAAAATCCGGCATTTTTCAGTTCCGGCAATGAGGACTTGAATTTGTTATTGGCTGGAATTTCATAATTCTCCATCCAGTTCACCCGCTGCTCCAGAGTAGCCTTTGCCCCTGGGATAAACTCATAAACTTCCGGCTGGGACGTAATTTCAAAAAGTGCCTGGACATCCTCCATCCGGTATTCCCTGAGGATTACTTCACCGCAATCAATCATGATTTCTTCATTCATTTTTTCATCTCCATAGGGTACACATCCAGTGTGTGCTCTTCAATTAAATCTATGTTTCGTTTATTGTTTATATATTCTAAGATGTGAGCTTTCATATTAGGATACAGCACTATATTGGCAAGCGTAGAAAGCGGCACCCACCTGACACCTGTCTGGTTAGGATCCGGGGCTGATGGCATTTTAGGCATGGAGCCTTCAATTAACTGGCATTCAAACATTAAGTCCAGTGAATGTATTTGCCCATAACTAAATTCATTTAAGTGTGGGGCATATTCATATACAAATGCCAATGGGCCAACCCTCACATCCACAGATGCCTCTTCTTTCACTTCCCTTATCACTGCATCAATTACAGATTCCTGGGGTTCAACCCCGCCTGCAGGCAAATTAAAATGAAGGCCTTTTTCATCCTGAAACTCAATCAGCAGGATCGAATTATTTTCTATAATAACTGCACCTGCTCTGACTCTAATATGATAGGTCATTTGGTCTCTCCGCCTTTTCTTCTATAGCTTTCTGCATTTAATAATAAAAGCAGCGGGTACAGCTCTCGCCTTTTCATAGGAATACCAGCTATTGGCATGCCGCTGAACATCTCCCTTAGTAAGGCTGACATCTTCAATTACCCTTTCAATCGCAAACCCGTTTTCTATTAATAGATTGATATATGTACTCAGTTTAAATTGCTGCATAATGGCAGGCTGATTCCATGCAATGTGCTGATAAGGGCCTTCCTCATGATAGGATTTCCATAATTAATGCTCTATTTTCAGCCTTAATCCGGTTATATAGGGGATGTTCCCAGCTGAAGATGAACATTCCGCCAGATTTAAGATAGGAATGAACATTTTTCAGCGTCTCTTCTATGTTCGTTGTCCAGCCAATCGCATATATAGAAAAAACGGCATCGAAATAATCAGCAGGAATTCCAGGATTTTGTTCCATCGGGGACTCAAACAGCTTTACTGGTGAAGAAGATTTGACTAAAAGGGCCTTTGCTGATTCGATTTGACTGGAGGATAGATCCAATCCCCATAATTCACCTGCTCCCCGCTGGTCCAAATACTTAAGGGAATGCCCGCTTCCGCACCCAATTTCCAGCATTTTTAAGCTGCGCACATCTCCGAACAATTGGAGATTATCTTCAGTTGGCGCTAATGGCCCATATTCAGGCAGCGAATTTCTCCCATAAAACCTTTTAGCAGCTGCATCCCAGCTTTTCTTATTTAACTCAAGTGTTTCATTAATCATTCGTAACTCCTTTATACCGAAAAATAGTAAACCTCTTCCTCTCCCCATATCTCTGCGGTGGGAGAAAATCCAAAGTTATTATAAAGCTTTTTTGCGTGAAGATTATCTTTGTGAACCGTTAAGCGGATTTCCTCGCATTCTGGAAACTTAGCTTTTATCCAGCTGATCATCTTCGCTAATGCTGCACGGGCATAGCCCCTGCCCTGATACATCTGATCAATAAAAAAACCGTTGATCCAATACATATTAACTGTATCCGGTTCATAGGCGTGCAAAATAAACCCGACCATTTTATCATTGTCATATATGGAGAATGGAATATACTCTACTGCCTCGCCATCGGGTTTTATATATACCTTCATCTGTATAGCTTCTTCCCAATTCTCTCTTGTGACAGGTCTTAACTAAATGTTCATTCTTTCAGCCCCTCTCACAATTTCCTGATTTTCTCACCAGACTTAATCATGATGCTTATATAAGCAGATTCCCCATTTGTAACGTGATTTGGGATTTGTGACACATCCATCTCTTTCTCAATCCGAACAAGCTTTGATTCGTTAGGGTGCAAATTAACGGAATGAGGTTCGCCGCTGCTCATCAGTGAAACCATCTTTACATCTTCTTCGAATAAGTATTTGTCATAAAAGCCGATAGTAAAAGACACTTCATCATTGCTGTAATTTTCAAATGGCAGCTGACAAATTCCCTTCAAAGTATCTTTACCTGTCATTTCAAACGTACAACGACTTTCATCTTTTATATAAGAAACAGCATTGATCCCATTTGCCAGCGTTTTTTGATACGTCTCTGCCAGATAAGGAGGAAGAAGGGAAAAGATGATAATAACGGCGAAAAATGATCGCAAATGATACTTTTCAAGAGAACGATGCAGGAACACAATTCCCAATATAAGTAAAATGAGATTGAATACACCTTTATAATAAATGCCCTCTGCTGAATTGATAGGAATAGTGAAAACCGCAGTTCCTTCATCACCTAAGGGATACTCATTCGGGAAAGGAAAATTCATAGCCATAGATATAACGAATAAGATCATTGATGCCATAAACAGCTTTTTATTTTTAATCATGGCAGAATCTCCTTTATTTCTTATCTGCTGATCCAAACGAAGCCCCAAAGGCAACTCCCATGGCAATGCCCAATGCCCAATTGTCAAAAAGCATTCCAAAAACTAATCCCATAGACAGTCCAAAAGCCATTCCGCTGCCCGAAAAACCCCAATTCATTTTTTTCATCAAATATAACCGCCTTTAATTGTTTTCCTTATATACGAACTAATGGAAGTTTAAGTTTCATATTTTTGGAAAAAGGCAGCAGGTTTATTTATTTCCTTTGAGCAGCCAGCTATCCTGTTTCGCTGTTAAATGTATTAACGTTTTCTCTCTAATTGCTGACAGTTCCTCCAAATCAAATTCAAGGGGATGATTATTGATTTCACGCCTTGCTTTTTCACCCAGTTCATACGCAGCGGCCCATTTTAAATGTTCTTGGTCGTTAGATCTCTGTTTTCAAACGTAATGATTTGGTGAACATATTCAACAAATGCAATATGCTTCAGAACCAAGTCTCCTATTTTTTCATCGTATCCCTTCATATGTTTAATTCGATACTCTATCACTCTTTTATTCTCCCTTCTTTTATTTCAGGGAAAAGACTGCCGGGAAGGCAGTCTTTAACATCATGCGATCGTATCCAGCAGCTCTATATCTAAATCCTCTAGCCGTTCCCAGCTATGATGGATTTCTATGTGCCACTTATTTTTCAGCCGTTTGTATCCCTTTTCTTCAATCCATCTGTGCAGTTTCCTGTAGGAATTTCCAATCTCATCATTAGGTCCTTTGTGCCGGATAGAAGCATATTTTTGCGGTGGAATTTTTAATGAGAACATCCCATCAGGAACACGAATAAATTCCTTCACCTCTATGCCAATCCAATATCCGTCTTCTTCAGGAGAATCTTCCTCCACTTTGAAGGCACCAACAAGCTGCTCAGGATTTATAGCTCCCTTGATTTCTGTTAGGCGTTCAGATAAAAGATGAATTGCCTTAGGAATTTCAGCGGGATACTGATCAGGCGGGCATATGATGCGGATCCCTATTAGTTTTAATTCCCCAAGTTCTGTCTGAGTCAAATCAGGCATCTTATTAAGCAACAGGCAATGCCAGTTCTCTAAATCTATCAGCTGCTTTTTGGATATCTGCCTCAAAACCCAATTCGTTCATTGTTTCCCCGATCAGCACAATGGCCTTTTCAAGCATATCTTCTGTCGTATTCCCCATATGGCCGATTCGGAATGCTTTCCCTGCAAGATGGGCCAGTGCTCCGGCAACAATGACACCTTTTTTCGCAAGGGATGAACGGAATTCAGCATCATCCATCCCTTCAGGGTAAAGAATACAGCTGAGAGTGGCTGATGCGGCCTTTTCCTCGGCAATTGCCTTCATTCCATATTCAGCAAGTGCCGCACGTACTGCTTTGCCGTAGGTTTCATGACGCTTATAGCGTTGTTCCATTCCCTCCTCTAATACCAGCCTCATTCCCTCGTCATAGGCATAAATCAAATTCACAGGCGGCGTGGCAAAGTATTTTTGCGGATCATGCATAATGGGAATCCAATTATAGATATCACAATAATAGGCAGGTACATGTTCCATTTGTTCGCGGGCAGCCAGTGCTGTCTCATTGAATGCTACAACTGCGAGTCCCGGCGGTACACCGATTGCTTTCTGTGATCCTGTTAAGACCACATCAATTTTCCCTTCTCCATATGACTTGCTCATATCCTCTTCCATTGCCGCCGTAGCACAGACTCCATCCAGAATGACAAGTGCCCCGTGCTTCTTAATGATAGGCACCAGGGAATCCAGATCAGCCGACACACCTGTTGATGTATCCGCATGGGTAATCGTCACAGCTTTATAGGAATGAGAAGCAAGTTTCTCCTCAACTGCTGCGGGGTCCACCTGCTTACCCCATTCAGACTGAATAATATCTGCCTGGATTCCGAACGCCTTAGCTAAATGCAAGAAACGATCACCGAAAAAGCCCTGGCTGATAATCAATAGTCGTTCTCCTGCTGCTACCGTGTTCACGAGAGCCATTTCCATCGCAATCGTCCCGGACCCGGAAATGACAAGCACCTCTCCATCCGTCTTCAGCATCTCCCTCGTTTTCTCAATCGCACTCTTATAAACAGCGGCAAACCTCGGATCCGTATGTCCCCTTGTCTCTTGTGACATCGCCTCATAAATCGAATCTACTACAGGCGTAGGTCCTGGAATTAAAAGCATTTCCTCGTTTGGCATGATAAAAATCCTCCTTTGGCTGTTATGTAGATATCTAAATGTTTCGACATTTCCTAATGAATACCTCTTTTAATTCCTTTTTGATTTGTAGATTCCTCGGGGAATATGAGTGTATATGTTCTATTTTTCTGAGCTCCGGTTTGCGGGAGATTAAGGGATTGGAGAAGTCGGGTTGCAGTATAGGAAGAAGAGATATGAAGAAAGTTTCTGAGTTCCTTGTTTGTGATGGCATTACCCAGCAGAAGGCTATAGTCGTGTAATGCTTGCACATGAGCATCTATATTTTTCAGATTACATTTGGGACAGTACCATGTGCGGCTTACTCTTTGGAGGGGCAAAAAGCTGCAGGCAGGACAGAATACACCAGTAAGTATTTCAGATTGATGGATCTGGTACCTTGATAGAATAGAGCTTTCCTGCTCTGTGCTCTGCTTCTTTAATAAACGAATGATCTTTTTAAGTGTTTTTTCACTGATTTCTTTCTTAATGGAATTTTCTATTTGCTCAATCTTTAAAGGAAGAGTATTTCGGTGTATAACTTTACGGCTGAGGTCAATATGTGAAGGGATAACTTTAATTCCTGTATGCGGATTACTAATGACTACAAAAGATAAAACAGGTAAATCTTCCATACTGCCACTGGCTTTTAGCCACTTCTTAGTTGTGACGCCTGTCGATTAACCTGAAGTAAAGGACAAGGAAAAACCTGCTCTTTGCCATTCTTAATACGTATTAATTGATTGTATACTGTATCAAAATGAAGAAGTCCTGTAATATTTTTCACTTCCAGTACTAGTGCAAATTTTTTCGTAAGGATGAGTGTATCAATTTGGAAAAAGCGATCATGATCCGGCAAGCGAAGATCATGAAGAATAAAATATTCCTTGCTATCCAGAAAATCAAGAGGAAAATCCAATGAAGCTTCTCCTTTATAACCTGCAAGTCTTTTATTCAAATCCTCGTTTATGAGTGGGATTTTTTGGTGGTGGGATGGCAGCCTGCGGAGGAGGGCTTCTGTTTTACATATTAAAAGAGGGATTTTTCGTTTTTTGAGGATCATTTTTTCACTCCATTCTTGTTTTATACTAGTGGATTCTTCAATACTATCTGGAAATCCTTTTGGAAAACTACTAAAAAAGTATTTATGTGCGGATAGATGAATTTGTGTGCGCAAAAACGATTTTGTGTGCGCATAGGCAAAAAATATGTACAGATAAAATTATTTATGTGCGTCCACTCCACACTATGGTGAAAAGACAAAGTCTTAGCTCAATTAAGGAGATTTTTCACTCATTGAGGATCATTTTCCGCTCCAATCTTGCTTTATACTAGAAATTCTATTACAAATCTCTTTGAAAACGGCCCAAAAGTGAGTTTATGTGCGGATAACCAAATTTGTGTGCACATAAGCCCAATATGTGAGCGGATAAAATTATTTCTGTGCGTTCACTGGCAAACTTGGCGAAAAGACAAAGTCCTAGCTCAATTAAGGAGATTTTTCAGTCTTTAAGAATCATTTCTACTGCAATCTTGCTTTTTTCAAGAATTTCTATTACAAATCTTTTTGAAAACGCCCCAAAAGTGTGTTTGTGTGCGGATAACCAAATTTGTGTGCGGTTAAGCCCAAAATATGTGCGTATAAAATTATTTCTGTGCGCTCACTCACACACTATTAAAAAAAGACAGGTTTGTAGCTCAATTAAGGCGTTTTTCGCTCTTTGAGGGTCCATTAACCGCTCCAATCTTGATTTATACTAAAAAATCTATTACAACTCTCTTTGAAAAACGCCCCAAAAGTGGGTTTATGTGCGGATAGAAGATATTTGTGTGCGGATAACCAAATTTGTGTGCGCATAAGCCCATAATATGTGCGGATAAAATTATTTCTGTGCGTTCACTCGCACACCAAGAAAAAAAGACAGGGCACCAGCCCCGTCTTTCCTCAAACTCAATCAATCATGAAAATTAGTTCCATCCGTAGTAGCTTCAATAAGTCCCGTACGGATCACGAAGTCGCCAAAATGCTCGCCGTCCAGACGTTCGCGGGCGTAGCGCGGCAGGATGACGCGCAGCTCGTTCAAGATTTCTTCTTCCCCGATATTTTCGCGGTACATTTTGCTAAGGCGGCTTCCGTCAAAGGCTGCCCCGAGATACATATTGTACTTGCCGACTGCCTTGCCGATAAAGCCGATTTCGCCGAGCGCATGTCGCGCGCAGCCATTCGGGCAGCCGGTCATGCGGATCGTGATTTCTTCATTCCTCAAGCCCGCCTCATCGGCGATTTCATCAATTTTATCGATCAATCCAGGCAGATACCGTTCAGCCTCAGCCATTGCCAATCCGCAGGTCGGCAGGGCAACACAGGCCATGGATCCGCGGCGGAGTGCACTGTAGCGGCTTCCGTCTGTTAGACCATATTTTTCAATAAGCGACTCAATCTCTGCCTTATCCTCATCAGCTACACTTCCGATAATCAGGTTCTGGTTGGCCGTCAGCCTGAAATCACCTTTATGAACTTTGGCAATCTCCCGCAATGCTGTTTTCAGCTTATAATCTTCATAGTCAGCCACACGGCCTCCTTCTATGAACATGGTAAAATGCCATTTTCCGCGGATGCCCTTAACCCATCCATAGCGGTCACCATTGGAATCAAACTTGAATCCGCGGGCTTCCTCCAGTTTCCAGCCTAAGCGGCTTTGCAGCTCTTCAATCACAGTCTCCAGCCCAAGGCGGTCAACTGTATATTTAAAACGTGCATTTTTCCGGACAGAGCGGTTACCGTAATCGCGCTGAATCGTAATAACCTTTTCAGCCACTTCATAGATTTTATCTGGCGGCACAAAGCCAATAACCTTTGAAAGCTGCGGATAGGTTGCCTTATCTCCATGAGAGAACCCCATTCCGCCGCCGATAGCTACGTTAAAGCCAGTCAGCTTGCCATCTTCCACGACTGCAATAAAGCCGAGATCCTGTGAAAAGACATCAATATCATTTGAAGGCGGCACAGCGATCCCAATCTTAAATTTCCGCGGCAAATATAGCGGGCCATACATCGGCTCAATTTCTTCATCAACATCAGGAGAGCCGGCTACTTTTTCTTCATCCAGCCAGATTTCATGATAGGCACGTGTGCGCGGCAGGAGATCATCACTCAGCATCTTCGCCAGCTCATACACTTCCTCATGTATTTCCGATTGATCGGGATTGGAGATGCACATGACATTCCGGTTCACATCTCCGCATGCCGCGATTGTATCAAGCATTGTCGAATGGATAGCCTGAATAGTCTTTTTCATATTCCATTTCAGGATTCCATGCATCTGAAAGGTCTGGCGTGTAGTTAATTTCAGTGTGCCGTTGCCATACTTCTCAGCCAGGTCATCCACAACCAGCCATTGCTCGGGGGTTGCGACCCCTCCGGGAAGCCTAAGGCGGAGCATAAACTGATAAGCTGGTTCAAGCTTTTGTTTCTGACGTTCATTCCGCAGATCCCTGTCATCCTGCAGATAGCTCCCATGGTGCTTCATTAATCTATTATCATCATCGGGAATACCGGCGCTGATCCTGTCCTGCATAACTTCCGCCAGCGTTCCGCGCAAATAGTTGCTTCGCTCCTTAATTCCCTCAACATCACTTGGAGGGCCATCCGGTGCTTTTAAGTTTGGGTTTACCATGCTGTAAAACTCCTTCCTTCCAAATCAATATACATCGCGCTGGTAGCGTTTATTTTTCTGCATATCGGCCAGATATTCCGCAGCCTGTTCGCGGCTCATTACGCCTTCTTTTTCAATAATATCAATGAGTGTGTTATGGACATCATGCGCCATGTTTTTCTCATCGCCGCAGATGTAAACAGCTGCACCTTCCTCGAGCCACTGGAATAGCTCCCTGCTGTTTTCCTTCATTCTATGCTGAACATAAATCTTCTCATCACCGTCACGGGAAAAAGCGACGTCCATCTTGGATAACACTCCATCCTTAAGCCACTTCTGCCATTCAGTCTGATAAAGGAAATCCGTCACGAAATGCTGGTCGCCGAAGAACAGCCAGGACTTCCCTTCCGCGCCGCTTTCTTCACGCTCCTGCATAAATGAGCGGAACGGTGCAATTCCGGTTCCCGGACCGACCATGATAATAGGTGTGTCTGGATTTTCAGGCAGTTTGAAGTTTTCATTCTGCTGAATAAACACTGGCAGTGTATCACCAGGCTGTAGGCGTTCTGCACAAAGAATCGAGCAGACCCCCTTGCGTTCACGGCCATGGGCATCATAGCGGACAGCACCGATTGTTAAATGAACTTCATCCGGATTCGCTTCAAAGCTGCTCGAGATGGAATAAAGACGTGCAGGCATTTTCCTCAAAATAGAGATAAACTCCTGTGCCGTGCTGTTCCATGGCTTAAAATCACGCACTAAATCAATTAAATCGCGCCCATCAATATAGGATTTCAGTTGAGTGCTGTCTGAGACAAGCTGATGAAGCTCTTCATTTCCGGAGAACTTTGCAGCCTTTTCCACTAGCGGCTTGGTCAGGACAGTAAGCTCAAAGTGTGCCATAAGCGCTTCTTTTAATGTTACTGTTGCTTCTTTCACTCTGACTGTTTCCTCAGGATCCCAGTTCATTTCAGTTAAAAGGAGATCAACCAATTCCGGATCGTTTTCCGGATATACTCCAAGACTGTCACCAGGCTGATACGTCAGCCCTGAACCTTCCAGTGAAATCTCAAGATGGCGTGTTTCTTTATTGGAGCCGCGGCCATTGAGATTAATATTCTCGAGCACTTCTGCCCTGAATGGGTTAGAACGGGAATAAACTGTTTCGGCTGGTGCAGCAGCTGATACTGACGCTGCTGAAGGAGACAGACTGCTGCTTCCCCCTTCGCTCAAACCGGATAAAACAGCTTCCGCCCATTGGGCTGCAGGCTCGTCGAAATCAAGGTCGCAGTCTACCCTTGGCGTAATTCTTGTTCCGCCAAGCTCTTCCAATCGCTTATCAAAATCCTTCCCAGTCTGACAGAAGAATTCATAAGAACTGTCTCCAAGTGCCA
Organism: Cytobacillus sp. FSL R5-0377; assembly: GCF_038004385.1. Lineage (NCBI taxonomy): Bacteria > Bacillati > Bacillota > Bacilli > Caryophanales > Bacillaceae > Cytobacillus > Cytobacillus sp. FSL R5-0377. The sequence continues at coordinate 4,298,713 of NZ_JBBORA010000001.1, read as the reverse complement.
GAACAGAGAACCTGAAGTCCTCCAGTTTCGGGGCTCTTTTTCCATGAACGAATTCATGGAATGTCAGCGCGTTATCAGGAGGATCTCCCTCACCATGCGTACTGACGACAATTAACAGGTTTTTAACCTTTTTAAGATTATTAGGCTTAAAGTCGCTCATGCTTGAGACCGTTACTTGAAAGCCTTTTTCCTCGAGCGTTTTCCCGGCTTTTTTTGCCAGATTTTGCGCATTCCCGGTCTGTGATCCAAATAAAATGGTCACTTCTTTTGGAATGGACGGCATCGCTGCCGGTGCTGGACGTTCCTCTACTGCCGGTGCAGCCTGCAATGATGAAGACTGTACAGCGGCAAGATACCCGCTCAGCCAGAGGGTTTGAGTCTCCGTCAGAGTTGGGAGTAGACGATTTAGGAGCTCTGTCTGCTCCTGGTTAAACGGACTGTTCATTACCTGAAGTTGCAACATGATCCACCTCGCAAACCAGCTGAAATAGGCTGGTTTATTCTTATTTCTTTAAAATTCTTCTTTTCCTATAAAAAAAGTCGGGTTTATAAGTAAAAAATATATATCTAATACTTTACCTAATGATTTAGCATTAGTAAAATAAATATTAATTATCATAACTATTAATATTATTAATTATAAAAAGGGTGATATTTTTGCATTATGATGCGTTAAAAACATTCGTCACCTTGGCTGAAGTAAAAAATTTTACGAAAACGGCCGAGCTCCTGCTCATGTCACAGCCCAGTGTCAGCCTTCATATCAAAAATCTGGAGAAGGAATTTCAGACAAAGCTCTTTCAGCGTTCTCCAAAATACTTGAAGATTACGCCCAGCGGTGAAATATTATATGACCGGGCCAAGCAGATGATTACCATCTATGAGCAAACCCGGCAGGAAATTTTAGATCAGCAGCATTCCATTAAAGGGGATCTGAAAATTGCGGCCAGCTTCACGATAGGGGAATATGTCCTTCCTTCCCTTCTGCTTGACCTGCAGAATGAATATCCCGAACTGAATCTTCATGTTACGATTGCCAACACGGAGGAAGTTGTTCAATCCACCCGCTCCCATCATGTCGATATCGGCTTAATCGAGGGCCAGACAAATGAAAAAGAGCTAATAGTTACTCCCTTTTTAGAAGATGAATTATTTATTGTAACCTCCACACAGCATCCACTGGCACAAAAAGAAGAAGCAACCATTGCTGATCTGCAGGATCAGGCATGGATTATGAGGGAAAATGGGTCAGGAACCAGGGAGTATTTTAACCATGTGGTCAGATCAAATGGTCTTAAGGTGAAATCTCTCCTGACGATCAGCAGCAACCAGGGGATAAAAGAAACACTCATTAACGGGCTGGGAATGAGCATTCTTTCCGGGAGTGTGGTGGCAAGGGACGTAAAACAAAACAATCTGTCGATTATAAAGGTGAAAAATCACGAATTCAAACGCACTCTTTCCTATGTACTTTCCCCCATTATGCAGGACAAAAGGAATGTCAGCATTTTTATCGAAGCCCTTAGCGAAAAATGGAAAAAAAAATAATATTAACCTAGATTAATTTGCTGAGCTGATCTTCGCTGTGTGCACTCCATCGCCGAAAATGCTAACGCATTCTCTTCGTGCGATGTTCATTCGAGGAAGCTTATTAAATGTCCCGCGGGAGGCTCAGTCCTCCCAGCCGGTTCTCTATGTGCCTGAAGCGAGTTGAAAACATAAACAAAAGACAAAAATCCTTGGAAAAAAACCTAAAAATAAGACAAGCTTTTTTCACACTAGTCCTATTTTATGCATATATTATTGTGTAGAGGTGTATAAAATCTGCCCAATTTATTCAAAATAAGGAAAAATTGGCTGAGGTGAAAAAGATGGGATTATTGAATGCCTTTAATGAATGGCGCGAAATGAGATATCAAAACCATGTTAATCGCATGAAGGAAGAAAATAAGTGTCCAGACTGTTACGGCAGGGGTTTTTCACTCTATCCAGGGAATGAATTCGCTTATCATGCTAATCAATTTGACTGCCAGGGCTGTAATGGAACCGGATTGTATTCAGAATGGGAGAGTTTATCCTAATAAAAAGGCCATGATCCATTTAAGGATCATGGCCTTATTTTGGCACTTAAGCAAATGCCCGGCTTGACTCAAATTCTGCTTTAATCTTTTGGAGAAGCTCCTTGTTTGTTAACACTTCATACCCTGTGAGTGCCATTGCTTTGGCTCCGAGGATCATGGCTTCTCTGGCCTGATCACTCATGGCAGCTTCGCGGAATTCATGTGTATGGCAGGCATATGCCTCATTGCAGATTTTAATATAAGGATGAATGGAGGGGGCTGCCTGACTGACATTTCCCATATCAAGAGAACCTGAGCCATCCTTCTGCTCCATTATTTCCTCCTCACTTACACCGAGGGAAATCAGTTCTTTATTGAACGCTTCCGATAAAGGGCTGTTCGTAACCATATCATCATAAGAAAATTCATAAAACGACCATTTCATTTCAGCGCCAGTCTGCAGAGCAGCCCCTTCAGCACATTTCTTGACCTTTTCTACTAATTCATTTACATATTCACGTTTCGCAGAACGAACATAGAATTGTGCAACAGCATAATCTGGGACAACGTTAGCCGCTTTGCCCCCTTCTGTGATAATTCCATGAATCCTGGCATCTGGCTTGATATGCTGGCGCAGAGCATTTATGCTGTTGAACGTCTGCAGAACAGCATCCAGCGCATTAATTCCCAAATGCGGGCTGGCAGCGGCATGCGCTGACTTTCCAAAAAACTCAAACTGGATTGCATCCATCGCCAGTGATGTTCCGCTCTTCACATAATTGTCAAGGGGATGAACCATAATCGCTGCATCCAAAACGTCAAAAATACCCGCTTCAGCCATGGTCACCTTGCCGCCCTTTGTCTCCTCTGCAGGCGTTCCAAAGACGATGACTTTCCCTCCTATTTCATGAATCACTTTACTCAGACCTATTCCGGCAGCAATTCCCATTGTCCCAATAAGATTATGGCCGCATGCATGCCCGACTTCAGGCAATGCATCGTACTCAGACATATAACCGATTACTGGCCCTTCTTTCCCGCTGTCATAAGTTGCCGTGAAAGCAGTCGGCAAACCGCAAGTGCCAATTTCCACGGCAAAACCATGCTTTTTCAGCTCATCTGTCAATACTTTGCATGCCTTATACTCTTCGTGTCCCAGTTCAGGGTTCTCGCCAATGTAGGTGCTGATTCTATTAAACTCATTTTGAAGTTCATCGATTTTTTTAATAATCAAATTCTTTCCCATATTCGTTCTCCTAATCTGCAATCTATTTATTCATTCACCAGTATAATAATACAACATTTTTTTATGATAAACTGCCTATTTCGTAATTTTTTCAAGAGGACGATCAACGATCAGTGCATCCTCCCAGTCCTTGCAGACATCCACCCAGGCTTTTGCATCTGAATATGTATTAATTTCAGCAGGTGTAAGTTCAATGGCAGAATTGCTGCTACCGCACGCAGGGAAAAGGGTTTCGAATCTTTTCATAGATTCATCCAGATAGATATCCAGGTCATTCTTCAATCCAAATGGGCAAACTCCGCCTACCGCATGCCCAGTCTGTTCAAGAACTTCCTCGGATGAAAGCATGCGTGCTTTGAAACCGAACGTTTTCCGGAATTTTTTGTTATCAATTTTCGCGTCACCGGCTGCCACTACCAGGATTGCTTCATCCTCATCACCTTTGAAGGAAAGAGTCTTGGCAATTTGCGCAGTGCTGACACCGATTGTTTCAGCAGCCTCTTTTACAGTTGCGCTTGAAGAATCAAACTCCATTACATCCTGTTCCCGATCCCATTTCTTAAAATGGGCTTTCACACTTTCAATTGACACTTAATCTCACCCTTCCCCTTTGTTAAACTCTTATATATATTCATTATCTACACTTTATAGTTGTCTATTTTAACATACTATCTGATTATGTCACCGGGATATTCTTTTTTATCAGAAGATTTGCATTTGCTCTTATTGATGAGTTGCACTAAGATATTAATAAATTCAAAGCCAGAGGTTTAAAGAAGGTTTTTTTATGAAACAGACTATTCCATATACATTTATTGGAGGAAGAATTGCCAAAACCGGGCTGGCTGTTTTTATAACAGCCTTTATATGCCATATGCTGAAATGGCCGGCCATGTTTGCAGTAATTACGGCAATCGTTACGATTGAGCCAACTGTTGCAGACTCCATCCGGAAAGCATATGTAAGATTTCCAGCCGCAGCTATTGGAGCGGGCTTTGCTGTTTTATTTACATTCATTTTTGGAGACAGTCCGTATAGTTATGCCTCAGTGTCGCTCGCGACAATCATTGCCTGCCATAAGCTTAAGCTTCAAGATGGGATGCTTGTCGCAACCTTGACGGGTGTTGCAATGATATCTACCGTCCAGGACCATTATCTGTCCTCTTTTTTCATCAGACTGGGAACTACTTCGACTGGTATAGTTGTGTCTACAGCTGTTAATTTATTGGTCATGCCGCCCGATTACTCAAAATCAATTATGAAAAATATCCAGGCCCTCTACCGGCGATCGGGCGACATATTATTTAAAAGAGGCCATGAGGTTTTTAATATGCTGGAATCAAATGGCACTGCCCGTGCTGATTTCCAGAGCCTTATTAAAGATATCGATAAAACCGAAACTTTATGCCATTATCAAAAATCTGAATATAGGTTTCACCGATTCAGCCGTGAAGATATGCGTGAATTTCATTATGAATATAAAAAACTGACGATTTTAAAGCAAATCTCCTATCACATTGGAAACCTGGTTTTTTTGCCGCCTGGAAGGCCAGACATGGAGTCGGAAAGGAAAAATCTTGCCGCATCAGTTCTTGAGGATTTAAAAAACAGACTATATGAACCGGACTTCCTGATTACAGATAGTCATTATAAAAAAATCAGCGAAGTAACACAGTGGTTTTTTGAGCAAAAACAGCAGAACCCCGGGGCCGGTTTAAAACCTCGCACACACCACCATGTTCAGCCAGAAACAGCTATTCTATACGAGATTCTATCCATTCATGACCTAATTGAGGAATTGAATCAAATTCAAACGATGGAAGTCAAAAACCGAAGGATTTTAAAAACCCCCTGGAAACAGGGGGAGGGTGAATAAAAATAAAGACCGGGAATTCATATCCCGGTCTTTTTCCACTAAGAAGATACACTCGTTTTATTAAGCAAATATCCTGCTATTATTCTCGTTAATACCTCTCGATCCATCTGCAGCATGGGAACCCCTGCAGCTGCAAGCAGCTTTTCCGTATTGTCTGATGGAAAATAAATGGTCCGCTGAAAATAACTATGGAAAATGCTCATTGATTCATGAAAGGTCTTTTCCTCAATAGACATTTCTGCAGAGGATTCAGGGACACACATCTCCAATTGCGAAAAACCCAATACCTCTTTTACTATTTCATATATATCTGACTGTAAAGGCGGGTTAGGATTTGTAATATTGTAAATACCGCCATTCACTCCATGAATCAAGGCAGCATTCAGAGTATCTATAACATAATTCACCGGTACAAAGTTCTGGGCCACTTCAGGATCCAGATAGATTCTGCAGGTTCGGCCGTCCTGTTTCCGCATCGCCCTTTTTTTTAAGATCTTGATGCCTTTTAGAAAACCATATAAGCCGAAGTTTGTATCAGCTTCACCTGACCTGGAATCACCAATGATAATCCCTGGACGGAGAATAACAATATCCAATTTATCCCGAAAAGTATAAACGAGGTGTTCTGCCTCGCATTTGGAAGCTTCGTAGGGATTCACAAACTTCCTTTCCGTTGAGTATAGAGCCTCCGCACCCGAGACCTCTGTACCGACCGTATAGGCGGTACTGATATATAAAACCTTTGGGCAATTTATTACCAAAGCAAGCTTTAGAACATTCTCTGTGCCTCCCACATTCACTTCAAAAGTCTTATCCCGATCTTTTTCATCAAATGACAGAAGGGCTGCACCATGGTAAAAGGCATTTATCTTTCCTTTTAATGAATCCACTAATTTTCTATTCAATCCAAGATGCTCTTCTGTAACATCGCCTTCCAATATATGAATCTTCCTGGAAAAGCCGCGTGCTTCGCCTTGCATGAAGGCATCCAGCCGCTTTCTGCTTCTGACTAATAAATAAAGTTCATGCCCCTGTTCCAAAAGCTTGAGTGAGAGCTTTTTCCCTAAAAATCCGTTTGCACCTGTAATAAGTATTCTCAAAAAAGATTCACAGCCTTTCTACTTACATCCTTCTAAAAACTTTAGCGGGAAATCCAATTAAAAGCAATGGAAATACATTCACCCTAAATCAATTCATTAACAGCAGAAGCGCCTGGTTTTCCCAGGCGCCTTTTAGGATAAGTATTTGTGTTTTCCCTCAATCTTTCCGTCCCTGTCACAGACATCCTGAAAAGGACAGGCTGGACACTCATTCATATTGTACAATTCCGAAAACTTGTTTGTGTCTTCGAGAAGCGTCTTCATCATCTGCAAATAGTTTAATCCCGCTTCAAGGCTATCTTTACTTGGAATGAATACGTGCCTCTCATCATCCATTAATGTCACAACTTCAATTCTGGCCGGCCTTATTCCAAATACCCTTTCTGAAAAAACCACTGTTAGATGACTATAAAGCTCAAGCATTTGCTCGTCAGCATCCACCAGGAATTTCTTCACTATAAAAGTATCCTGCTGCCATTCCGCGACATCAAAAGTTAATGAGAGATCTGCATTCAGCTCTTTAAGATTCATTTTAAACTTTTCATACAAAAACAGCGGCTGAGCTATTTCCGATTCACTGCTTAAGTTTCTCATTAACCCATCTGTTACTGCAGCTGCAGCCATATAATATTGGAGGTGGGAGTCAAACATGCGCAGCTGGAGCCTTCTCCAATATTGATCGATCAGCATCATAACATTTGCAGGTGTCCGATGGCTTTGCGGCAGCTGAAAATAGGATGAAACGACTTTATTGATAATATGCTGAATGGCCTGACGCCAGCCAAGAGGATGCTTTTTCTTTTCGATATGTGTGTAATAAAATCTATAAGGACACCGGATAAAGTCCGTTAAATTCTGGTCAGTCATAGTGCGTACGGATACTTGAGGGCTTTTATTCAAATCCACGCCTCCTTAAAATATAACCTATGTTTGTGTAAGATTATCATTTATTTTATTTTAATTGATAATGATTATCAAAATCAACATGTTTCAGAAAATAAATAAAAAACGCCTTCAGCTTTGAAGGCGTCAGCTTGTGGAGAAAGGTATGATTTTTCCACAAGCTTTTTTTATTTTCTCAATTACTGACTTAAAAATAGGCTTTTTTTATGGAAAAACAATAGATCGCCACAATTATCCTAGCTTGGCTAGGTGAGTGGCGATCTTTTTCATATTCTGGCACGCTGCGGTGAGTAATACTTGCTCACTCGCATTGTGCAATCCCCGTAACCGGCAATAGCGAAGCCCATGCAGTTCTTTTGAATCTGCGAAGCTTCGCTCAACTTTCTCTTTTCTATATTTATAAAGAATTTTTCCGGAGAGGGAGAGTCTGTTTAGGCGCACTTTCTCTTTAAATTCTTCCCACACATGGCGTGTTAGGACCTTTTGTTTGTTCTTTGACCTTGTGCACTCCTTCAGGAGTGGGCATTCTGAACACTTTTTAGAATCAGACTTGTACTCTCTGTACCCTTCTCTTGTTGTTGTGCGATAAACTAGCTTCTGGCCATTTGGACAAACATAGATATCTTGTTCTTTATGATAGGTAAACTTCCATTTTGGAAATAATCCTTTGGTCGGCTGATATCTCCGATGGGCAATTACACCAAAAATGCTTCTGTCGTGAAGCCCTTTACAAATGGGATTCGTTAAATAACCTGAGTCGAGTGCCACTGCCTCTACTTTAAATCCAAAACGATCGATCTGACGATCCAATCTAGAAAGATAAGGGATAGAGTCATGGACATTTCCAGGAGTAACATAGGCATCCGTTATGATATTGAACTTCATATCCGTTGTTCGGTGGTCTAAGTAACAGAACATTTCCTGCTTATTTTCCCTGGACATGAATCCGCAATCTGGATCGGTTGTACTTTTTCGGATTTCCTTGGTCTCTGTCACCTCCTCTCTTTCTTTTAGCGCTTTTTTCCGTGGTTTGACCTGTCTTCCTCAATAGCTTTATTAAGTTCATCTATATATTCCCGAGTTTCAATTTCTACTTCTTCACGAGTGAATTTGTGCTTGTTTGCATTCGCTTTAAGGTGAGTGGAGTCAGTAAATAAAACTCTTCCACCGACCATTTTATGACTAATGGCTTGATGGACAATTTCATCAAAGATCTCTTGAAAAATATTTGTATCTTTAAAACGAGTTCGCCGGTTCCAACTGATGGTTGAATGGTCCGGAACAGGATCATTGAGCTTCAAGCCAAGGAACCATCGGTACGCCACATTCATCTGTACTTCCCGTTCTAATTGTCGTTCTGAACGGATGCCATAAAAGTAACCAATGAACATCATCTTAAAAAGCATAATGGGGTCCGAAGGACGCCCGTTATTCTCTGAATAGAAGGGACGGACTTTCTCCCCGATAAAAGAAAAATCTATGTACTTATCAACTTTTCTTAAAAGATGATCTTCAGGGACTAAATCTTCAATAAAAACAAATTCCGCTTCATTTTGTGATTCTCTTTTCGGTTTGAACATGCCATCCACCATCCTAAGTAAAATTAATTATATTATATCAAATTAACGCGGTGAATTAATAAAGTTAATGATAAAAATAAAAGCTGTCGAGAGTTTCTCGACAGCCTGACGCCTTCAGCTTTGAAGGCGTCTTCTTTTCCTGCTTATTTTTCAAAAGGATAGATCATTTCTTTATCCAGCCCGATTTGTTCAAAGAAATGGTCATGAATGAATTGCCTGATTTCCATAAGCTCTGACCCTGTCGGAAAGGCAGAAACATTAATGGCCGGCAGGTGTCCTATCAGCTTAGATGACTGATTGAGCTCAGTAGAAATGACTAAATCAAACTCCTCATACTCTGAAATTAAATCAACACTTGATGAATCAAGGGTTGATATGGCAAGCTTGTGTCCAAAATGATATTTTAATACTTCCCTGATATAATCTTTTTCATAGTATGTCCGGCATACCAGTGCAGCCTGTATGACATGCTTATTTTTCCTTCGCAGGATAGCAGCCTGGAAAAGAGTAAAAATCTCAAGTACATTCAATTTACTAAAAACAAGAGGGATTTTCGAGAATGTCTCGGCTACCAGTTTTTCTAATGTTTGAAAAAGCGGGTTTGTCTCATAATACGGCAGATGCTGAAGCATTGAGCTTTGCAGTGTTTCAGTATTAAATTCATTCCCAAGATGAATCCTTTTAAAGGTCTGGTAAATGTGAAATAAAAAGATATCATCATCTGTCAGATTGAAGCCGGCTATGTCTGAAAGGCGTTCTAAGCAGACAGAAAAAGGATGTTCTTTTTCGCCTATCCTCCTCCTTCGCAGATACCGCAGATGCTTGGCCCGATTCGTAGGCCTTTCCTCGCTCATTAAATATACAGCAAAGAACAGAATCTCCTGAAGCTGTGTCTCCCTGGACGGAATCTTTTCTTTAGCGATATAATGCATTAAGTCTTTAGCAGCGAGAAAAAATTTACTATCTTTATATACATTCAGGAAACCTATTGGAAACGCTGCAAAATATCCCATAGATATACGCAGATTTGATATATATATAACCATTTTGAGTCGTTGAATGGCTCCTGTCCGCAATGTAATAGAGTGTTCTGATGTTACTTCCAGTAAATCCTGCTGAAAACCCCCGGAATGCAGCCATTCCTGCTCAGCTTCAGGGCTAAAACTCATCAAATCTAAGTATTGCATAAGAAAACGCCTGATAATTCTTTCATCCCCAACTACTTTGAAAGGACTTGGAGTTAAGGCAAGCTGTGATTCCTTTAGCACTTCCTGCAGCTTCTCGATGTGGCGGTATGCTGTCTATTGGAAATTTGGGCAATGTCAATTCCATCGCTCTTTAAAATCAGCTTTAACGTATGAAAATACGTATTTTTTTTTCGAATTTCACTTAAGATTGTTTCCAGTGTGCCGCTTTCAGGCTTTTTTAGCTTAATACCCAAGGTCTCATGCTTTTCCAGCTTCCAATTCTCCGGCAGAATCGTCTCCAGGAATTCCAGATCACGCCATATCGTGCTTTTGGAAAAGCCTGTTCGTTCTGCCAGCTGTGCTAAGCTGATCCACTTATTTTCACTGAGCAAATGAAAAATTAAATCTGAGTAGCGTTTATAAAACCTGTTCATATTATCACCTATCTTTTCAGGCTCTTCCAATTTATCATTTCTTTTACTGCCGAGACTTACTCATCCCCAAGCACAAAAAGACATGCTCCGGTGAACATGCCTTTAAAAAGCAGTACAATAGTGAAATCTATCCGATATTGACCCAGCCTCTTTTAATCGCCTTGAGTACGGCCTGTGTCCGATCATTGACCTTAATCTTTCTTAAAATGCTGCTGACATGGTTTTTTACCGTTTTATCGCTAATAAAAAGCACCTTGCTGATATCAGTATTGCTATTCCCGTCCGCCAGAAGCTGCAGCACCTCACATTCGCGCCTTGTCAATATATGGAGCGGACGCTGATAGCTTTGACTTGAAACATGATTGCTGGCTGAATTAAATTCTGTCAGCCTTCTATATTCCTTAATGATATTTTTCGTAACCTTCGGATCCAGATAACTGCCGCCTTCCGCAACAACCCTGACTGCCTCGACCAGCCCTTTAGCACCAATATCTTTGATTAGGTATCCGGCGGCGCCGTTCTGCAGAACCCGGGTGACATAATTTTCATCATCATAAAAAGATAAAATAATGACCTTGCTTTTCGTTTTGTTCTCATTCAGCTTATCCGTAGCCTTGATGCCATTCATATTAGGCATATCGATATCCATAATCATTACATCCGGCTTAAAAGCTTTATCAATTTTAAGAGCATCACGGCCATCTTCCCCTTCGGCAACTACTTCAATGCCCTCTTCCATTTCCAGAATTCGTTTGATGCCTTCTCTGTAAAGCTTATGATCATCTATTATCGCTATTTTCATTACCATCTGTTCACCTGCTCAGTTTTTTCTGAACTAAAAAATCTATAGAACCAATTTTACAAAAGTTTTTTCAAGGCAAAGTTCCAAATATGAGGTCTGATGTTTCATATTAGAAATCCCCATGCTCCTCCTGGACATCAATCAAATAATCTGAATTTTATGGTATGATCAAATTACTTAGAGGAAGGGGTATTTTGGTTATGAACTCTTACAGCAGTACCTTAAATGGAGTTTTTCCATCTGTTTGCTCCCTGGATTGTCCGGATCAATGCGGCCTTCTGGTACATAAAAAAGATGGAAAAATCGTAAAAATTGAAGGGGATCCCAATCATCCCGTCACACAGGGGAATATTTGCAATAAGGTCCGCAACATGCCTTCAAGGATATATGACAGAAATCGCCTCAAATATCCTATGAAACGTGCCGGCACCAAAGGTGAAGGTCATTTTGTACGAATTGGGTGGAAAGAAGCCATAGACACGATTACCTCCAAATGGAAGGAGCTAATTGCTGAAAATGGGCCTGAAAGCATTCTGCCATACAGCTTCTATGGAAACATGGGCAGATTAAACGCTGAAGGTATGGACCGCCGTTTCTTCCATAAACTCGGAGCAGCCCAGCTTGACAGAACCATTTGCCAATCTGCCGGTACAGCAGGATATTCGTACACCATGGGAGGAAGCTTTGGGATTGATCCAGAAGATACCATCCATTCAAAGCTCATTATTCTATGGGGCATTAATGCAGTCAGCACGAACATGCATCAAATGATTCTTGCTCAAACGGCAAGAAAAAACGGTGCAAAAATCGTGGTTATTGACGTTCATAAAAACCAGACGGGGAAAATGGCCGACTGGTTTATCCCCATTACACCCGGCACAGACACTGCTCTTGCACTTAGCATTATGCATGTCCTGTTTGCGGAAAATTTAGTGGATGAGGCGTTTCTGAAGGAGTTTACTGTTGGCCATGAGGCACTTCGTGAACATGTGAAGGAGTATGACCCTGAAACAGCAACACGTTTAACAGGTGTCCCAAAAGAGGACATTATCAAATTAGCCCGTATGTACGGAGAGACTTCCCCAGCTTTTATCCGGATCGGCAACGGGCCGCAGCATCATGACAATGGAGGAATGTGCATCCGCACCATTTCATGTCTTCCTGCCCTAACAGGACAATGGCTCCTAAAGGGCGGCGGTGCCATCAAGGGAAACTCCGGGTATCTGGCTTTTAACACTGGAGCCCTGCAAAGGCCTGATCTCCTGCAAAAGAAGAATACACGAACTATTAATATGAACCGGATCAGTTCTGCACTGCTTGAACAGGACCAGCCGATTAAATCTATGTATGTGTATGGAACCAACCCTGCTGTTGTTGCACCGGAAGGGAATAAAGTCAGGAAAGGGCTGCAAAGAAAGGATTTGTTCCTTGTCGTGCATGATCTGTTCTTAACCGAAACGGCCAAATATGCTGACATTGTGCTTCCGGCCGCTTCCTCATTTGAGAATAAGGACATTTATTCATCCTATTGGCATCACTATATGCAGATTCAAGAGCCAGTCATTGAACCATACGGTGAATCAAAGTCAAATGTCGAAGTGTTTCGGCTTCTTGCAGAAGGGATGGGCTTTCATGATGACGTATTTTATGAAACGGAAGAAGAAATGATGGATGCCGCATTAAATTTTCCGGCTAACCCCTTCATTGAGGAGATCAATGCTGAATCCCTGAAGCGAGACAAGTTTATCAAGGCTGCGGTAAAACCGCTGTTTCCCGGCAGGCTGCCGACGCCAAGCGGAAAAATTGAATTATATTCGCAGAGAATGAAAGATGACGGTTATCCTCCTCTGCCTACCTATATACCGCTGAAGGAAGACGGCAATTTCCCGTTTCTATTTGTTCCTGCACCCAATCATAACTTTTTGAATTCAACCTTTTCAAATAATGAAAAACATGCAGGCATGGAGAAAGAGCCCCGTCTTCACTTGAATAGCAAGGATGCGAAGGATGCCGGAATCGAGGATGGAGATATCGTCCGCATTTGGAATGAGCGCGGGGAATGTGAATTGAAAGCGGCAGTTGGAGAGCTTGTCCTTCCTGGTACAGTAGTTTCACAGGGAATATGGGCAGATATCCCCGGAAGCAAATATCTCGTCAATTCACTGACCTCCGACCGGCTTTCCGATATGGGCGGCGGTGCCGTGTTCTTTTCAGGTCGGGTGAATGTTTCAAAAATCAGTTAAAAATAGCCCCTGCCATAGTGCAGGGGTTTTTATAAAGCTTTATCAGTCCTGCCATCTAAATTATTCAGGAAAGAATCAATATCCCTAGTGTTTTTCAGTACTATAACCCTTTTCCCTTCTGTTTTAAATTGAGAGAGCCTTTCAGCCATTTCTTTTTTGCGGCGCTTATATGTAGTCACAATGAATTTAATAAACTTCCAGTCCAGCTTTTCCCTGCACCCGGCTGCCATATCTGGCCTTGTTTTGCCCAGGTTGATCAGCCACCTTTTTACTACTCTGTACAGACAAATATACAGGGGAAGGTCAAGATAAATGACTGAATCGCATGCAGCTGCCCTGATTTCCAAGGTGCTGGTATAATTACCTTCCATAATCCACTGCCTTCTTTTCACTATTTCATGCTGTGCATCCGAAAATTCCTGAAGTCCGCTTTCCACCCAGCCGGGCTTCCAATATAAAACATCCAGATGATAAACCTCTATGCCTGTTTTCTTACCCAGTTTTCTGGCGAAGGTTGATTTCCCTGCGCCTGCCGATGCCCCCATCACCATTATTCTTTTCAAATAATCACCTTCCCTCGCCGTTTCCGCTTCAATACATTCAATATATGTACTTTAATTCCCTCTTTTAAAGCCAAAGTATTTCTCACTTAAAAATTCACCCTGATAAGTGCTATAATATGTAAGTATTTTAAAATGAGGGGCATGATTATATGGCAATGACAAAGAAAAAACGGGTAATAAAAGAGGTAAAACAGCTCATCATGATCACAATAGGTGCGATGATTGCAGCAGCAGGACTTGAGCTTTTCCTCGTTCCCAACAGCATTCTTGATGGCGGGATAATCGGTCTATCCATAATTGCTGCAGAGCTGACCGGGAAAACCATGAGTATATTCTTAATTATTCTAAACCTGCCATTTCTTTATATTGGCTACCGCAAGATAGGAATGAAATTCACGATACATACCTTATTCGGTGTTATTGTATTATCCGCAAGTACCGCATATCTCCATCATTTTGAGCCTATTACAAATGATTTATTTCTGGCAACCATCATTGGAGCAGTGATTCTTGGAACAGGGGTTGGCCTTGTGATCAGAACTGGCGGAGCTTTGGATGGATCAGAGATTATCGCCATCCTGGTCAGCAAGAAACGTCCGGTATCTGTTGGCCAATTTATCATGATTGTCAACGTATTTATCTTTATTCTTGCAGCTTTCCTCGTGTTCAGCTGGGAAACAGCCATGTACTCCATTATCACCTATTATATTGCTTACAAAATGATTGATATCGTTGTGGAAGGTATGGAAGAGCTGAAGTCGGTTACAATCATTTCTGATGTGCCTGAAGAAATCTCTGCCGAACTCCAAAAGCAATTGGGGCGCGGAATGACCTATATTCAGGGACAGGGTGTTTTTTCTGGAGAGCCCAAAAAGATTATTTATACAATCGTAACACGGATTGAATTGTCAACGCTCCGTTCCATTGTGGAAGAGATTGATCCTGGAGCATTAGTGGCAATTGAAAATATTGCCGATGTCAGCGGCAGTAATTTTGAAAAAGGCACTGCGCACTAAAAAAGCAGTCCCTGCACACACTGCTGTGCGGGACTGCTTTTTTTGTTATATGAACAGCAGCAGACTGAGCGCCATGACAGCCATCCCTGCCACAAGCCCATAAATGGAGGTATGGGCCTCATCATACTTCTTGGCAGCCGGCAATAATTCATCAAGAGAAATGAATACCATGATCCCGGCAACTGCAGCAAAAATGACACCAAACATGACATCATTTAAATATGGCATTAAGATCAAGTAAGCTACTACTGCACCAATAGGCTCTGACAGTCCTGATAAAAATGAGAGCTTAAAAGCCTTCTTCTTGCTTCCTGTGGCATAATAGACAGGAACTGAAACCGCAATTCCCTCTGGTATGTTATGAATGGCAATGGCCGCCGCAATGGCGATGCCAAGCGAAGGATCCTGGAGTGCAGAAGTAAACGTTGCAATTCCTTCAGGGAAATTATGAATCGCTATCGCCAATGCCGCAAACGTCCCCATTTTCAAGAGTGCCGGGTCCTGGACGGCATTGCCGGAATCATTCATTTCTTCTACTGTTCTTACTTCATGGGGATTATCCTTTTTAGGTATAAACCGGTCAATTAATGCTATAAGAAGGATCCCTCCAAAAAAACCTCCGACAGTTGCCCAGTTGCCGCTAACTTCCCCTAATGCTCCTACAAGCGCATCTTTGGCTTTTACAAAGATTTCTATCATGGAGACATAAATCATTACACCTGCGGAAAAGCCAAGTGCCAATGATAAAAACTTCGTATTCGTTCTAGAAGTAAAGAAAGCCATTAAACTGCCAATACCTGTCGCTAAGCCTGCAAACAAAGTAAGACCCAATGCAAATAATACTTCCTGCGACATTTCACTCTCTCCTTTTTCTCTATTGCCAAAAAGTTTCTCCAGGGCAACTTTTGCATAAAAAAAATATATATCAATAAGTATATGCGCCTAACTTAAAAAGTTTACTTTGGTAAACATTTTATCTTCAACCCAAACCAAAAGCAATAAAAAAGGACTATTCGATTGTTTTTTCTTCCATATTATAAGAGGGATTGAGGAAAATGTGCATATATAAATTAAAAACCTTCTCCTTTAATCAGGGCGAAGGTTCATTGCCAGACACGCTTTAATTTAAATAACTCCTGTATGTATCCAAAGACCGATATGGGTGACATGATCATTTGATAGAAAAGGATGAATGTAAAAAATCCTAATACATTTTTTCTGACTTTCAGATTCAAATTTTTAAACACATAATGCTTTTGATACAAATATAAAATACCGTAGCTTAAAATCGTAAGCGGCAGCACAAACAAGGTCGTTGGGCCAACAATCCAGAAATAACCGAAGAACGCAAGAATTAATCCCGGAATCCAGAAGAATGTATAAACCATATCTAAATACGGCATTATCAGATTAACCCCTGTTAAATATTTTGTGTAGATTTGAGGCTGTTTCCATGGCTTGATTTCATTCAGTCCTTCTATCATTCCCCTTGCCCACCTCGATCTTTGCTTGGCAAAGTGAGATAAAGAAGAAGGAACCTCGGTAAAAGCAACAGCCAGCGGTTCAAAATATACCTTCCATTCTATTTGCAGCAGCCTCCAAGTTAATACAATATCTTCGCCAATGGCATCAGGCCAGCCATTTACCTGACGGACTGAGTCAGCTTTGTATAAACTGAAAGCCCCTTGAGCAACCAGTGTTCCCTGATATAACCCCTGCAGTCTTTTTATTGATGCGATTCCCAGGTAATAGTCCCACTCTTGTGTTTTAGTCAGGAGGTTTTCCCGGCTATTACGTACAAGCATGGAGCCTGCCACCGCGCCTACCTCTTCGGGACTGCTTTCCATGCGTGATACTAAAAAGCGGACTGCTGAAGGATGCAGCAGTGTATCTGCATCCAGTGTGATTACATATTCTGTTGTCACATGCTCAAGACCTCTATTTAATGCATTGAATTTTCCGGCCTTAGGTTCATTCAAAATATCAATCGTAAGATTAAGCTCCCTTTGAGCTCTTTCTACTTCACGGTGAGTATGGTCAGCAGAACCATTATTTATAACGATGACCTTAATTTTCCCATGATAATCCTGACTTGCCACATAGCTTAACGTTTGAAAGATTGTTTTCTCTTCATTGAAGGCAGCTATAAGCATTGTCACTTCCTTATCAGGATCAGCATTTTTAAAAGATGGCTGCCTGTCCAAAAGCAGGCTCATTACCAGAAAGGCATTCATATAGCCCGGTACATAAGCAATACCGCCAATAATAAAAATGCTGATCGGGAGAGTGACTATTTCTGATAAATCCTTCAGCCAAGGCAATGATAGATAAATAGAAAAAACCATCCAAAGTGCTGAAACGAGGTGACTGAATACAAACTTTTTATTAATAGAGACATATAACTTCTTTCTCTCACGCCTTGCTATCGGCTTGATGGGTGTTAGACTTGGCTGCATTGGCTCACCTTCAAAATAATATAGTTAATTTAAAAATATATGATTATTGTAGTGAAGTAACCTGGTAATTTATACTAGATTACCAGGCAGAATGTCTGCATTTATATCCAGAAATAAGAGCAGCCATAGACTGCTCCTCACCCGTATCTTATTTTAGAAAGGTCCCATTCATATATTCTCTATAAGCGGTCCGTATTTCTTCTTCTGTATTCATAACAAACGGTCCACGTGCCACAACCTGCTCTTTGACCGGATCGCCTGCATACAGCAGAAACCGCATAGGCTCTTCGGCTTTAACAGCTATTTCACTTTCACCGTTTCCGCCATGTTCCAATTCAAGGACCTGGCTATTGGCCCCTTGAACACCATTTTCCCCAAAAATCCCGCTGCCCTCTATAATATAAATAAAGCCTTTGTAGCTCCCAGGCAGGTCCAGTGAAACTTTAGCGCCTTTTTCCATCCTTACTTCAACCATTGTGACAGGCACATGATTTAAGGTTGGAGATACAACACCCTTGGAGGAACCGGAGAAGACCTTAATAACAGCACCCTCTTCCTCCCAGACAGGTACGTCACTGCCTTTGAGGTTTTGATATCTTGGTGAAGTCATTTTCTTCTCCCGCGGAAGATTGATCCACAGCTGCAGCGAATGG
Organism: Cytobacillus sp. FSL R5-0377; assembly: GCF_038004385.1. NCBI lineage: Bacteria > Bacillati > Bacillota > Bacilli > Caryophanales > Bacillaceae > Cytobacillus > Cytobacillus sp. FSL R5-0377. Next base: position 4,280,594 of record NZ_JBBORA010000001.1, on the reverse strand, counting down.
GCAGTTATTCCTTCTGACGGCACTTCATTGTGAACAACCCCGCTGCCAGCTGTCATCCATTGGACATCTCCTGGCCCTAATACACCGCCCTCACCGGAATGACTGTCATAGTGCTCAATGGCTCCTTTAATAACATAAGTGACTGTCTCAATTCCGCGATGGGGATGAACGTCAAAGGCTCCTTTTTGAAATTTATCTTCCATCATAAGCAGAAAGGGATCATACTTCTCCCAATTTCCCGGTTCTATTACAGGTCCTGCTGCATGGATGGGACTGTGCTCCTGCAATGTCACATTCCTGACTGAAGCAATAGCCCGTTTGGTATTTCTTTTATTCTCCATATGCCACCTCTCCCTATATTTGAAAAGGAGCAACTGCAAAAACAATTGCTCCCTCTTTAATTATTGGTTACCTTTTTTAATCCAGCTGGCAACTGTGACAGTTCTTTTCGCCTGATGCTTAACAGCTTCCTTCACATCTTCAATCATTTTTCCATCCTGATCAACTGTTACGCTTGTTCCATATGGATTGCCGCCTGCTCCAAAAAGAACCGGATCGGTGTAGCCAGGAGCAGCCACAATCGCTCCCCAGTGATACATTGTAGTGTAAAGAGACAGAATCGTTGCTTCCTGGCCTCCATGCGGATTTTGAGCTGATGTCATTGCACTTACTGCCTTATTCATAAGCTTTCCTTTTGCCCAGAGACCTCCGGTTGTATCAAGGAACTGCTTCATTTGGGAAGGCATATTTCCGAAACGGGTAGGTACACTGAATATGATGGCGTCTGCCCATTCAAGATCGTCAGGCTTAATTTCAGGGACATCCTTTGTCGCTTCAATAGTTGCTTTCCATGCTGGATTGCCTTCAATGGCAGATTGAGGTGCCAGTTCCGGGACCTTAAACACTTTTACTTCCGCACCAGCTTCTTTGCCGCCTTCCTCCGCCCACTTAGACAATTGGTAGTTTGTTCCGCCCATGCTGTAAAAAATGACCGCCAATTTTACGTCTTCCATGTTAATCGTCTCCTTTTTGGTTGAATTTCCAAATAACCTTGATAGGATTCCCATAACAGCACTCCCTATTCTTTCATCCTCTTCCCTTTTCATACACTTTAATAACAATCATTATATTTGTTTATACCAGCGGGCAGCAGCCTCCACTTCACCCATAGTTAATTGGTGTCCAAAATTTTCCCAGTGAAGTTCTGCCTTCGCTCCAGCGCTTTCCAATAAAGACTGTAAATCAGTGGATTCTTCTGCCGGACAAATGGGATCATTGGTTCCGGCTGCTATAAATACGGATGTTCCGCTAAGATCAGGCAGTTTAACACCTCGCCTTGGAACCATCGGATGGTGCAAAATGGCCGCTCTTAAAGCGTTCTCATGATGGAATAATAAACTTCCTGCAATATTAGCTCCATTTGAATAGCCAATTGCCACGATGTTTTCACGGTCAAAATCGTAATTTTGGGCAGCTTCATTTAAGAAATCGTTCAACTCTTTCGTGCGGAAAATCAGATCTTTTTCATCAAAGACACCTTCTGCCAGTCTGCGGAAAAATCTCGGCATCCCATTTTCCAGCACATTACCGCGCACACTAAGAACAGAAGCATCCGGATCTATATGACCTGCAAGCGGAAGCAGGTCAGTTTCTGTTCCTCCCGTTCCGTGAAGCAGCAATAATACAGGCTTTGAAGAATTCTTTCCTTTTTGAAATATGTGTTTCATCGTATCTTCCTCTCTAAGGTTTATTCCAGTTCCCTGACTTTAATAGGAATTAATTTTCGCTCGATGCGACTTCGCATAGTCTCATATTGTTCAGGCAGCATCAGCTTTTCACCCATTTTTCCGGACGATTCATCATGCGCAAATCCTGGCGGGTCCGTTGCAATTTCAAAAAGAATCTCCCCATGCTCCCGAAAATAAATAGCATTAAAATATTTCCGATCCTTTACTGGAGTTACTCCATAACCATTGGACCTCACATATTCCTGCCACTCCAATTGGGCCTGGTTATCTTCTGCCCGCCAGGCGATATGATGGACAGTGCCGACACCCATCTTTCCACGCTTGCCGGTGATTTTTTTCAGATCTATGACATTGCCGATTTCTGCTGAGGATTTGAATCGGATCATTTCTCCTTCTTCCCCCATTCGCTCTATACCCATTACTTTTTCGAGCAGATGTGCTGTTTGTTCCGGCTGGGATGAATAAAGAATGGCCCCTGCAAAGCCTTTAACTGCAACATCAGGAGTGATGCCTGCAAATGACCAAGTATTTGGCTCACCCTCATCTCTTTCAACCATTTCTAATACGAGACCATGCGGATCATGAAATCTTATTGATTCTTCACTGAATCTTTTTTCGATTGTGTAAGAGATTTTAAATTTCGCCAACCGGTCCTTCCAGAATTCAAGGGCATCTTTTGGAATTGCATAGGAGGTGACCCCAACCTGGCCATCCCCAATGACTCCCCGTAAGGCATTGGCCCATGGGAAGAAGGTGATGATGGTTCCTGGCTTCCCTTCCTTATTGCCAAAATACAGGTGATAAGTGCCCGGGTCATCAAAATTCACAGTCTGTTTGACCATCCTTAAACCTAATACGCCTGCATAGAAATCGGCATTTTCCTGCGGATGGCCGACGATTGCGCTGATATGATGGATTCCACTGGTTTTTCTGTTCACTTTTAACACCTCTTCTTCTTTAATGTAACCAGAATTCAATCTATGAAACTCATTTTAAGTCGAATATTATTAATTCAAGATAATTAAGCTTGTTACTTCGAAATGATTTATCTTGAATTCGAGATAATTATAAAATACATATTTACTAATGTCAATCTTTCAGAAACAGTAACGAAGTTAGATCTATCCTAGTTGATTCAGCATATTGACATCTTCTTAAACATAAAGGAATATATGAATTATATTATTAGAATCTTCCGACAAATAAACGGAGGTAAGAATATGTACAATGCATACTGCCGAATATACCAGAAAACCTACAAGCTGCTATCCCCTTTTCTGCCATGGCGGGAACCGGAGTTAATCGAAGGACCCAATAGCCTGGACAGACTGCCGGATATAATTAAACAGAAAGAAATCAGCAGAATTTTGATTGTCACTGACAGCGGCATCACTGCTCTTGGCCTGATGGATGGTTTGCTATTAAGTTTACAGAAAAGAAATATTGAATACCATATTTATGATAAGACCATTCCTAATCCAACAATTAGTAATATTGAAGAAGCACTTGAGGTATATATCAAGAAAAATTGCCAGGGTATTCTTGCATTTGGCGGGGGTTCGCCAATGGATTGTGCTAAAGGCGTTGGTGCCAGAGCTGTGAGGCCTGAGAAAAGCATTCCGCAAATGAAAGGCCAATTTAAGGTCAGAAAAACTCTCCCTCCCCTTTTTGCCGTTCCGACTACAGCAGGCACTGGAAGTGAAGCCACTGTTGCAGCGGTCATTACGGACAGCCGGTCACATGAGAAATACGCAATCATTGATTTGAACTTAATCCCTCATTATGCCGTTCTTGACCCATTGATTACCATTAAGCTGCCGCCTCATATCACAGCTGCAACCGGTATGGATGCAATGACTCATGCCATAGAAGCGTACATTGGGAGAAGCACGACTGCAGAGACCAGAAAATTCAGTATTGATGCAGTCAGGCTGATTTACGATAATCTTTACGAAACATATGTGAATGGAGAAAACCTGGATGCAAGAGCCAGCATGCAAAAGGCTGCATATCTTGCAGGACTGGCTTTTACGCGATCATATGTCGGCAATGTTCATGCTATCGCCCATACGCTGGGAGGATTTTATTCGGTCCCTCACGGTTTGGCTAATGCCGTCATTCTTCCTTATGTACTGGAGTATTACGGAGAGACAGTCTGGGAACCTTTAGCTGAATTAGCAATAGCTGCAGGTATTGGTGATCCTGCAGCTTCAGATGGAGAAAATGCAAAAAGCTTTATCAGCAGCATAAAAGCCCTTAACCATAAAATGGGGATTCCACAAAGGGTGAGCGGAATTATAGATAATGACATTCCGTTAATGGCTGAACGTGCCTTGAAGGAAGCCAATCCCTTGTACCCTGTGCCGAAAATCTTCGGCAAAAATGATATGTTAACACTGTATCAATTGATAAAGGAATAGGACTATCAATAGCTCAAAACACAAATAAAAGGCAGATGCATATTAAAATGCATTCTGCCTTATACCCTTCATTATCTGAACCAGCCCTTTCTCTTAAACCACCAAAACATGCCCATGGCAATCATAAACATTAATAACAGAGTTTCAAAATATCCATATTTCCAGGATAATTCCGGCATGTTTTCAAAATTCATTCCATAAATGCCCGCTATAAAAGTTAATGGCATGAAAATGGTGGTTATCACGGTAAGAACTCTCATCACCCGGTTAGTCTGGTGGGAGTTGATCGATAAATAACTGTCACGGATATCAGTCGTCAATTCCCTGTTTTCATCAATCATTTCAGTTAATTTCAATAAGTGGTCATGAATATCTGCAAAATATTCGTATCTTTCCTTGACACCCTTAAGCCTATGGGAATTAATGACCCGATAGATTAAATCCCTCATTGGAATCACTGTATACCGGATTTGCAATAAATGATGGCGTATATCAAATAATTTCTCCAATAATTCTTCCATTGTTTCATCGTTAGGATTATCTTCAATGAGACTCAGGCGATCTTCCAGCTGATAAACAATGGGAAAGTAATTATCCACTATTTTATCAATGATATGGTACATAACCAGATAAGGATCCCACTTATTAATCTTCTTACTTAAGTTAAGCCTTTCCCAAACCTCATTCATTTCCCTGGATGATTCATGATGGTAGGATACTATGTAATTAGAACCGATAAAAAAGTTAATCTCCTGTTTATCCTCATTTATATGATTTAAGCTATGGGTGACAAAAAAGCTATAGTCTTCATAATAGTCCATTTTAGGGCGCTGAAGTTTGACTACACAATCCTCAATGGCCAGGGGATGAAAGTTAAAAGTCTTTTCAAGTTCAGCTGTCTCCGTCTCGGTTGGCTGATCAAAATCAACCCAGAACCACTTATAACTTTCCCACTCCGCTTTCAGCCTCTCTAAAGTAATATCATTCTTCAATTCATTTTTCTTATTAACAGCTTGTATTCTAATCATGATTGTCTCCTAGTCTGTACATCATAAAACGTATTTTTTCCCATTCTGAGGAAGAATATCGGTGATATTTAATATTTACCTCTTCAGCCGAACATGTTAAACTTATTCTTTTTTAAAAGTAGAATCGATACATGTATAGATAGCAAAGAAACCAGGTTGCTGAATCGCCTGGCTTGCCCTACTAGTCCCGAATTCTTTTAAACGGAAGAAAGATTTTTCACAAAGCCTGTACTCTTTGCCTGAAAACCCAATCTTATATAAAATTGATGTGCATTTTTGCGTACTGCTCTGTTACCGCTATTAAAAACGATTGCTGCTGCCCCCAATTGTTCTGCATAATGTTCAACAGCCTGCATCAGCTTCTTCCCTGCTCCGATTCCTCTGTACTCTTTATCTGTAACTAAGGCAAGGATCCGGATATGAATGCCGTCTGCATTATATAAAAGACCAATATGGAATCCAGCCATTCCGATCACTTTATCTTTCAAGCAAGCCACTATTGTATAGTAATCAGGATGTAAAGAAATGGCATTCAGCCTCTTTTCCATTTGCTCCCTTGATACCGGATACCATTAGTCTGGCAAGATGAGGAATATCCTCATTAGCTGCCTCTCTGGTATATATGTGAAGCTCCCTTTCCTGCATGGGTTTATTCCCTTGTCCAAATCGCTTTTGTATATCCAATTTTCAGACCTGCTTTTTCCATATTGTTCTGGCTAACTGAACCAAACCTTGCCTGCCCAGTCACAAGTTCGGAATTATTGGTAATCGCCTGGTAAATTCGGGCTTGTATTAGCGCCCCATGTACCCCCCTGTTCCTGAAAGCTGGCAAAACAGCTGCAGCCGCAAGACTCGCTGTTCTCTCTTCGATATAAACAACCCCTATTCCAGCTGATTCATTGTTTACAAGGGCAAGGTAAAAGAACCAGTTTTTATTGTTATAAAGAACTTCATTATTTTCAGCTATCCCCTGGCTTAGAAATCCAGGCAAGCCAAATCCCTTTGTATATAGCTCACCGAAAAGATGAAAGTCGCTTCTTTGCATCCTGCGTATATCAATATCGGCATGTATCGGAGTGTCTTCCAGACTTGATGTTTCCGCATATAAAGTGGTATGGAAATCACATTGATAGAACCCTTTTTGGTGAAGCAGCTTCAGTAATTCTGATGATCCGTTAGATGGGGTGATCTCCAATCGAACCGGTATTCTTTTTTCCTGATAGAAATCTATTAATTGATCCAGGACCTCTGCATCTGCTTCACTGAAACCTTTTACAAGATTGAAGGCTGGTCCCGGCATATTATTGGCAGTAAACGCTGTTGTCCTGCCAATTCTTTTAATTTCCACGCCCATTGGATTTCCGTCCCTATTTTGAATAGCCGTCAATCTGGAGTGCAGCACATCAGTCTCTGCCTGATCCAGCCTCACAGCCAAGTCCGTTTTCATCACTAGTTTCATCATTCTCACCTCATTTATTAATCGTCAAGTCTTCCAAACGAATGCAATATTTTATATCGTTTAACTGCAAGTATCCCTTTCCAATGATTGCGTGCAACCGGGAACTCATTTTCAAATTGTCCCCAGCTCCAGTTAATGTCCCAAGTCCCTTCATTTGAAAGCTGCTCAATATAGAAATCAAGATTATCATTTATGTACGTTCCAAATTCCATAGAAAGAAAGTCCTCAGGCTGCTCAGCAAAATCCAATGGAGTGGCTACATAGCCTTCTGACCATACTGCTTTACTCTTACCGGCAGCTTGATAAGCAAGTGCATTCACTTTTTCAGCCGTTTCCTTGAGCGAGTAATGAATTCTTGAATCGAATTCAGTTTCCTGCCCAGGCATCAGCTTAACCAGCTGCTGAAAATTATTTATTTGATGTCTATCCATCTCATCTGCTTTCATTAAATAGTCAATTGCACTTTTTACGGTTTTCCATCCTATTTCAGCAGCACTGCTTCCAGGTGCTGACCAATGCAATAAAAACCCGGCGAGCTCTGCGCTCGGATTATAAGACCAATTGTCCTGGACATTCTCGGTCCAATGCCACCATGGAGCATGCGGGTAGTCATTGTTAGAAGGCATCACAGATGGCCACATATACTTCTCATGCATATAGCTGCTTTCTAAATAATTTACTAGTTTTTGTACTACATTCAACTCGGGCTTTGCTTCAATGTCCAGTAAAATTTGTCCGGCAGCCCAGGAAGCCATTGGTGACGAATGAGGTGACCAGAAATCCGGTTCAATGCCATGTCCAAATCCTCCGTCTTCATTCTGAAACGCTTCAATACACTCTATTACCCTTTCATCGTTACGATCCTCAAAATGATAAGACCATAGGGCTGATTCCAGAGGCCTTGCATTTCTTTTTATCCATCTGCTTGTCTTTTCAAATTTTTCCTTCGGTATCTTCATAGATAAGTTCCCTTCCTATACAGGCCGATTGATTTCTAATAAGATCTTCTAGCCATACTTTTAATTTCCTTTTTTAAACAATAAAAAAAGGAAAAGAGTTAATGCTCTTTTCCTAATCAATCCATTTTACAATATCATCGAATGGTCTGCGTGTTTTTGGCCTAGGATCCTTCACTCTATACCCAAAGGCACACATTACCGACAGCCCGAAGCTGCCTTCTTCAAGCAAGCCTTCCTCATTTAGCAGCTTATTCATTTTTTCAATGTCAAACCCCTCAATTGGGCAGGAATCTATGCCAATTTGTGCAGCGGCGGTCATCATATTCCCAAGTGCGATGTAGCTTTGTTTACAGGCCCAGTCAAAAAGAGGCCGATCTCCTTCCAGAAGATCAAAATCGGACTTCTGAAATTCCTCGATCCGCTGCAAATATTTCTCCATCATCTCTTCCGGCATCCCGAGAGTATTTTTAAAATGATCCTTCAAATACTGCGAGTCATATTTAGTATCATTTTTCGTTCTTGCCAGGATTAAAACAAAGTGGCTGGCTTCAGGCAGTTTACCGAATGCTCCCCAGGCTGCATTTTTAATTTTCTCACGGAGCTCCTGATTCTGAACAACCACAAAACGCCATGGTTCAAAGCCAAATGAACTTGGTGACAGACGGCCTGTCTCTAATATAAACTTGAAATCTTCTTCGGGAATTTTTTTATTTGGATCAAATTCCTTTGTCGCATGCCTGAATTGATAGGCATTCAGTATTTCTTCCTTTAAAGCTTCCTTTTCACGCAAATGCAAACACTCCTTCTCTGATTGATCTAATATAAACGTAACACATTGCCAGCACAACTTTCATGAAATCAGCTTTTAGTCTGCCCCTTTTACTCCTAATTTTAATCCCTTTGGGCACTTTCACTGCAGATCCATTGACAGCCTGATCATATCCCGGCAGCGGATTCCATTTTCATGGATATCGTCTTTGTAATGCCGTACAAAAAAGTTTTTATCGATTCCGGTGATTTTAAAGCCGCATTTCTGATAAAGAGCAAGCTGCCCAATACTGGAATTACCAGTTCCAATCTCAAGGGTCTTAATCCCGCTTTGAGAAGCAGCCTCTATTGCATGCTGTATAAGTTTTCTGCCAATGCCCCCTCCCTGATATCTTTCCTCGACAGCAATATTAACAATCTCACAGGTCCCAGGTCTTGTGTCAAGAAGGATATACACGCCGACTGCTGCTTCATTAAATTCTGCGACATATGTAGTTCCTCGTATTATATAATCCTTAATAAATTCAATTGAAGGATCGGCCAATAGCAGAAGATGCATTGGAGGGGGCTCTGAATGGCCAATTTTTCGAATCTTCATATGTCCTCATTCCTAGGCCTTTCTGGCAAAAAATGAAGGGTAAAGCCTTCCTCTCTTTCTATAAAATGATGATCCATGGCAGTCAACTCCCCAGTTTATTTTCAATTACTTTTTTTATTTGTGTTTCCTTTTCATGCTTATCGATATATTCAAAAAGCCCAATTCTATTTCCCCAAGGATCTGAAAATGTAGCCCACTTAACAGGGACTCCTTCTCTTGAGTGGATTTCAAATGGAGTGAGTTTTAATTCTGCGATTAGTCTTTCACGTTCCTTTTCAAGATCAGGCACACCAAGTCTGACTGGACCGCTTCCTATACTTGGGGCACCCACTGCTATCTGAAGCCAGCACCCTTTAATGAGTTCCCACTCCGCAAATCCTTCATGGGGAATGAAATCAGGTTTTTTATTAAGCAATGTTTCATACCACCACACTCCTTCTTTAATATCCAGTACCCGGAATTGCACTGTCATTTCATAAATCATTTCCTTCCCTCCATTCTTATACCAAATTATGTATTTCGCTGGATTTCTCTCTATTCCTTCATTTTCATTGTTTTTAATTATCGGCAAAGGGAATTAAGTGTAGTGAATATCGTAAAGGGAGTTGGATGTCACATGTCAATTAAAGCATTAGTCCTAAACTGTACACTAAAAAAAAGCAGTGAACCTTCCAATACCAGAGCACTTATCGATGAGGTTCTTAAATTTTTTGATAAAACGGAAGTGGAAACCGAGGTTATTACAGTGGCAGATTTTAGGATTGGCTACGGTATTACTTCTGAAGCTGTGGATCAGGAGGACGAATGGCCAGATATCTTCAAGAAGGTTGAAGAGGCAGACATTCTTATTCTTGGTTCTCCCATCTGGCTAGGCGAACAAAGCAGCATTACCACTAAAGTAATTGAGAGATTGTATGGAGGAAGCGGTCTGACGAATGAAAAAGGACAGTATATTTATTACAACAAGGTAGGCGGCGCAGTGGTGACTGGCAATGAAGATGGCGCGAAACAGGTTGCACGTTCCGTGATATATTCACTCTCCCATATGGGATTTACCATTCCGCCGAACGTTGACACCTATTGGGTTGGTGAGGCTGGCCCCGGTCCATCCTTCATTGAAGCAAAAGGCTATGAAAATGACTTCACCAGACAGCATGCCAAAATAATGGCTTATAATTTAATTCATTTTGCCCGGAAGTTAAAAGCACACCCGATACCAGCAGAAGGAAATATTGTTAAAAGCTAGTCACATTAACAAGCAAAAAGAACCAGCATTGGCCTCAATTGCTGGTTCTTTTTGCAATGACTTTAGACGAACTCGCCTTACAGCCAAATATAAAAAACCGTCCATACCGCAATTAGCGGATAGACGGCATTAACCGGCTTCCCTGATTTCTTCCATGTTAAATTTTTTCTTCTGGATAACCATGAGCCTAATTGATAGACAAACACCTGCAGCAAGAAGCCCGAGTGTAAGGCCTAGCCAGTAGCCAGTTGCACCAAGGTCTGTATAGTGTGCAAGTACATAACCCGCGGGCAGGCAGATCAGCCAATAAGAAACCAGTGTGATTATAAAAGAAATATTCACATCTTTATATCCTCTTAATGCTGCTAGTGCTGTAGCCTGAATGGCATCGGAAATCTGGAAAAACAGGGCATAAATCAGAAAATGGGCAGTTAGGGCAATAACCGCCTGATCAGTAGAATAAAAGCCCGCAACCTCATAGCGGAAAATGACAACCAGGATCCCTGTGAACAGTGCTACTAAAACAGAAAGATAGATGCCCAGCCAGCTGTAGGATTTTGCATCCTTATACCTGCCTGCGCCCACTTCAAACCCGACTAACACGGTCTGCGCCATTGAAATACTAATTGGAATCATATACAGGAAGGAAACAATGTTTAATGCAGACTGATATGCAGCAATAGTTGTGACATTGAATTTACTGATTAAAATGGTCACCGCGGCAAACATACTAGTTTCAAAGAAGATTGACAGTCCCATGGGTACACCAATCTTTAAGATTTCCTTGCATTTATCCCATGAAAACCCCTTCATGCCGCTAAAAATGGCATAGCTTGAAAAAGGAGCCTTCGTTTTGATAATTAATGCCGTCAAGACAAGGATAAACCAATAAGTAATAGAAGTTGCATAACCGCCTCCTGCACCTCCTAATTCAGGAAATCCCCATTGGCCAAAAATCAGGACATAATTCAGGAAGAGATTGATGGGAAGTGAACAGAATAAAATCACCATGACAACTCCCGTTTTGCCGAGTGCGTATATGAATGATCTTAAAACATTAAATATGAATAAAGGAATGATCCCGAAGCTAAGACCCACTAGATATCCATGAGCCGTTTCCTCCACACCAGCAGGCAGATTCATTATCTCAAGCAGCGGATCAAGCAATATCGATCCCAGAAGGATGACTGTAAAAGCAATGATAAATCCCAATAAGATGCCATTTTTTACAATAGATAAAACTTCTTTGTTCTTTTTTTCTCCAATTGCTTGAGCTGCGATTGGGGATACTGCCATCAATATTCCACTGAGCCCGGTAAAAACGGGATTCCAAATGGAGGTCCCAATCGCTACTCCGGCAAGGGCCTCAGCATTATACCGTCCTGACATAATTGTATTAAAAAATCCCATTGCAAACATGCCAAGCTGCGTGATGAGGATAGGAAGCAGCATGAATGTGATTTGTCTGAACTTCTCCTGTAAAGAAAACGTCTGATACATCCTCAAGACTCCTTTACAAAATAGTAAACACAAATAATATTATATTATATTTTCAAAAAGAAAGACCTCTTTTTCATTCAAAAGAAAAAAGAGCTTCGGCAGCTCTTTTTCCGGAAATCAATCTTCATCTTCAACAATATATTTAAGTTTTTGCAGCTTATTGCTCCAGAATTGCTCATAAAAGGAGAGCCATTCCTTTAATTCAGTCAGCGGCTCAGGCTGAAGATGATAAATTCTTTCTCTGCCTGCTTTTTCCCCTTTTACTAAATCAGCTTCAGAAAGAATACGAAGATGTTTTGATATGGCAGTACGGCTTATAGGAAAATGCGCGCTTATCTCTGAGATTGGGCGCTCTTTTTCAGCAAGCAGCCGTAAAACTTCTCTTCTCGTAGGATCGGCGATTGCCTGAAACACATCATGTTTCCTGGCAGGAGCACCCATTATTCCTCAACAGCCTTGCCAAGCTCCGCAAGAATTCCAGTCCACCCGTGAGACATTCTTTCACGGATAACCGCACTATCCTGCTGGGCTTTTTCAACCAATTCACCCGGCTGTTTCCATCCGCCATGTATAAGCGTAAATTCAGTTTTCCCGCCTAAATCTTTTAAAATAAAAGATACAACCCATCCATCAGTATCCCATTGAAAAGAAAGCCTGTTTGGCTCATCCAGTTCTGTCACCTTACAAGGTGACGGGCCAAAAGGAGATTGAATATGGAACTCATATCCAACCTCAGCCTTAAAATCATTTGGCATAAACCACGCTTCGATTCCTTCTGATGTTGAAACTTTCTTCCAGACTTTTTCGATAGGCGCATTGAGTATTACAGTTTGTTTAATATCCTGAATTGTTTCCATTTTCTTATTCTCCTTCGTCTATAAAATACAACCTTTTGGTTTCATATGGATTATATAAAACCTTTTGGTTTCATGTCAATTCCTGTTTGCAAAAATAAATGCCCTGTTATGCAGGTTGATCGATATAATCTGCAGAATACATATTATATCTTAAGGAGGGATTATTAATGCAGGAAGCCATTCACGCCCAAAAGCTATCTGACCTGGAAACTGCAATTCATACATACGTTCGTCCCGACACCTTTCCGCTTGCTATTAAAGTAATGAAAATGGAGGAGGCATTGCCTGACAGAGTAAAACGGCCGGCAAAAGACTTCGGCAAAACATTCAGCATCTGCCAGGGAGTGACGATGTCAAGAAGATATGGCTGGGCGGTTGCCATGGGCAGAGAGGATTTATCATGCCCCATTGCTAAAATTGCTTTCGGATTTGAAGAAGAACTGGATTATTACTCAGAGGGAAATTTAACAGATGGGATGTATACAAAAACGTGTAATCTAGGTGCATTAACCGAAGCGGCGGTACCTAAGTTTACAAAAGAGGAAGCCGGGACCGTGCTGATGGCACCTCTGGGGAGAGCTGCATTTGAACCGGATGTAATTACTGTTTACGGAAATTCGGCACAAGTCATGCGAATGGTGGCTGGTGCACTCTATCATACGGGCGGCGAAATTACTTCCACTTTTACAGCCCGGGCAGATTGCGCCGATATTGTTATTAAGACAATTCAATCCGGTAAGCCGCAGGTTATTCTGCCATGCTATGGGGACCGGGTCTTCGGTCAGACACATGATCACGAAATGGCCTTTACCATCCCCTTTTCCATGGCGGATGATTTTGCAGAGGGATTAAAGCAAACCCACAAAGGCGGTGTGCGCTACCCTGTCCCAGCCTACCTTCAGTATGAGGCAAAATATCCTGACACATATGAGAAGCTTAACGAGATGTTTAATAGCATTCCCTGAATAAGAGCTGGCTCCTCCAATAGAGGTGCCGGCTGTTTCATTTTGGGAAAAGGGTAAAATAAAAAGACGGCTATTAAGAGAGAAGTGAGGATTTTTGAGCAAATTATTCCCATCCCTATATGATCTGGCCATGCAGCCTCTTGAAAAAAGAAAATTTCAGAAAATCAGAAGCGAGATTCTTACCATGACTTCCGGCCGTGTTCTCGAAATCGGAGCCGGTACAGGCATCAACTTCCCCTTATACAAAAATGCAGACCGGGTAGATGCAATTGAACCGAATCAGGCTATGATTGAAAAATCACTTCCTCGAAAATATGAGGCTGCAGTTCCTATTCAAATTCACCAGCAGTCTGCTGAAAAACTCGAATTCGCCGACAATACATTTGATTCTGCCGTTGCCGCACTGGTGTTCTGCACAATTCCAAATCCTGAAAAAGCACTCGCAGAGATCAGACGGGTCTGCAAGCCACAGGCAAAAATACTATTCTTTGAACATGTAAAAATGGAACAGCCCGCTCTCGCATTTGCCCAGGAAGCCCTCAATCCTCTATGGAAGCGGATATGCGACGGGTGCCACCTGAACCGGAATACACTTCAGGCTATTCAAGATTCAGGCATGAAAATAACGAACGTGACTGCCTATTATAAAGGATTGTTTCTGGTGGTGAAGTGTGAGAATCTTGATAACGGCGCCATTTTTGTTAAATGAGATAGGCTGTTATCTTAGGGGATTGCTGCTTTAGATAATACCCATTGGCAGGAAAACCAACTAAAAAATACGAAAGGAGAAGCGATAGTTGAACAAAAATAAAACAAATATGATTATCTCGATAGTTGGAAGTGTCGCTATTCTAACGATTGGCGGATTAGTATTTAACCAAATTCATAAAAACGATCAAGCGAATAGACTCATTATAGAGAAATGCTTTGATAACTTTGATAAAGCTGAAGAGGTAGTGATAAAGAAAGATGGCTTTTGGTCACCTGTTAGCTGTGAGAAAAAATAGCATTTTAAGACCTTATATTCGGGGTCTTTTTTTGTTTCGGCGTTATTCCTTCTGATTAACTACCACTTTCCTCTGCTTCACTTCATTTCGGCAGTAATCCTCCTGATTAATTGCCATTCCCCCTCCTCTACCTCGTTTTCGGCATTAATCAAAGTTAACCATCGCAAATTCTCCCAAAAAAAGAAGGCCGATTCAATCAGCCTCCCTTAATTAAACCCTCTTTAATTCATAGTTGCGCTTATCCACCAGCTTCTTATCATCCCTTTTAATAGAACCTGGCACTGTTAATTCAATTATCGGCTTAACCCTGATCACATTCTGGACTTTTGAAGCAAGGTCAGGGTTTAAACCTTTTTCAGATTCTATAAAAATCGTAATCTGGTCCTGTCCCTGCTCATTTGTTACCACAGCCTGATAAACCGGATACCCTGCTTCATTCAAGAAGTGTGACAGCTGTTTTTCTCTAACAAACATCCCTTTAACTTTTACACCATCACTCACACGCCCCAGCACTCCCGCAATCCTTTTCCCTTCATACCCTTTAACCCAGCGGGAAAGGTCGCCAGTGCCAAAGCGGATAAGCGGGTAGCTTTTATCAAATAGAGTGACAACCACTTCTCCTTCTCCATCTGTCACTTCCACTCCAGTCTGCGGGTCACAGATTTGAACAATCGCAGAATCTGTGATTCTCAGTCCAGTTCCCAATTTGTCCTCAAAAGCTAGACAACCGCAATCTGCAGTCCCATATCCTTCATATACGGAAATTCCATTGTCTTCACACCTTTTACGCGTTTGTTCTGTCAGCATTTCAGCAGTGAAAAACGCTTTTTTCACGACAATATCCTTTCCTGTCTCCCATCCTTTTTCTGCGATGGCATCCAGCAAAAGGATAAAGAAGCTCGGTGTTCCCACATAGCCGGTCACTCCGACATCCTTCATAACCTGAATCTGCAGCTCCCGATTCCCGGTTCCGGCAGGAATGACAGTTGCTCCTAATTCACGAAGGGCGGAGTCAAACATAAAGCCTGCTGGTGAAAGATGATAGGAAAATGTATTTTGGACTATATCCCCCTTCCCAAAGCCCGCTGTCTTAAGAGCTTCTGAGAAACGCCAGAAATCTTTCCCATTCGTCTGCGGATCGTAAATCGGACCCGGCGACATAAAAATTCGTTCCATTTCATATGGCTTTACAGCTGTGAACCCCCCGAAAGGCTGGTCTGCTGATTGCAATTCCGGTAATCTGTCTTTTTTAAGAACTGGGATTTTTTCCAGGTCTTTTAAGGTTTGCATGTCACCTGGAGAAATACCGGCTTCCTCAATCCGCCTTTTAAATCCGCTTGCATTTTCATATGCATGGTGAATTACTTCCTTCAGCTTTTCCATTACAGCCACCTCTTTCTTCTTTTATAAGATTTAATATCTTTATAGCTTTTCCGTCCCTTATCCCCCATCCCAAGGTAAAATTCACGTACATCCTGATTGGAAAGAAGCCGGTCCACCGTTCCATCCATCACAATCCGGCCGTTTTCCATGATGTATCCATAATCGGCAATCGATAATGCAACATTGGCATTCTGCTCCACTACCAGGATCGTGGTTCCCTCTTCTTCATTGATTTTCTTTATAATGCCAAAGATTTCTTTAACTAAAAGCGGGGCCAGTCCTAATGAAGGTTCATCTAGCAGCAGCACCTTAGGCTTTGCCATGATACCTCTTCCGATGGCCAGCATTTGCTGTTCGCCTCCTGACAGGTAACCGGCCTGCCTGTGCTTCAGCATTTCAAGCTTTGGAAAATAATGATAGACTTTTTGGATATCACTCTTAATATTCTTCCTGTCTTTCCTGGTATGCGCACCTGCAATCAGGTTATCCTCTACAGAAAGGTGCTTGAACACGCGTCTTCCTTCCATGCACTGAAAAATACCTTTCTTTACAATTGTTTCCGCATCGTTTACATCAATGCGCTCTCCATAAAGCTCAATAAATCCATCCGTGACTTCACCGTTTTCGCTTTTCAGGAGGCCTGAAATCGCTTTGAGCGTAGTCGTTTTCCCTGCACCATTGCTTCCAAGCAAAGCAACAATTTTCCCTTTTGGCACCACCATCGACATCCCTTTTAATACAAGGATGACCTTATCGTACATCACTTCTACATTGTTGATAGTCAGCATACATCTGCCCTCCCGGTTATCTCTATATTTTCGTTCCCAGGTCAAATACTGGATTGTTCTTTGTTTGCGAATCTTCATCTTCCTTTGCCAAATTTCGAGTTTTTTTGCAAAGTTCACAACAGGCCTTTAAAAGCGAACAGGAGGCGGGTAAAAACCTCGCCCCCATCATGTTAGTAGCCGATATAATCAGTGAACACTTCAAACTTGCCATTCTTCACTTCTGCCAAGCGGACTTGGTTTGTACCAGCATGATTGTCAGGAGAAAAAGTAACCGGTGCGGCTAATCCGCCAAGGTCCAGATTTGAAATCTTCTCCAGACCGGCACGGATGCCTTCGCCGGAAGTCGGGTCTTCAGCAAGCTTTAGGCCTTCGACCATAATTTTGGCGGACACCCACCCTTGGATAAATTTCTGGTTCTTGTCCTCCAGCTTTTCTCCCTTGCTTTCAACGTACTTCTTGATTTCTTCCATTCCAGGCAGATCTTCATATGGGAAGGCATGTGTAACCACCCCGATAAACCCTTCAGCCGCATCACCGGCGATTGGAAGCAAGCCTTCACCTGTAGCCCAGTTTAAACCGATGAATTGTGTGTCCAATCCAAGCTTTTTAGCATCTTTTAGAATGGTTGCTGTTGCACCCCAGGTTTGGTTGATAATCGCATAATCAGGGTTTTTCTTTTCCATGTTCAGCAATTGGGATGTTGCATCAAGGGTTTTTAGGTCGACAATTTGTTCATCTACAATTTCAATGCCATTTTCCTTGGCAAAGTTTTTGGCATCTTCAATTGGCGATTTTCCAAAAGCTGTATCATTGTAAATTAAAGCTACAGTCGGTGTGCCGCCAGTGTGGTTGTCTTTTATCCATTTAAGTACGGATCTTGCCTGATCGGAGTATGATGCCGCAGCCAGGAAGTTATATGGACTTTCGTCAATATTCTTCAGGTTCTCTGAGTATGATGCCGAAATGAATGGAAGCTTGTCGGCAGCCACCTGCTGGCGGAGGGCCTCTGTGTCCCCTGTTCCCCATCCTAAAATGGCCGATACTTTATCTTTTGATTTTAATTTCTGATATAGTTTTTGGGCTTCCGGAATTTTATAAGCATAGTCATCACCAATTAATTCGAGTTTATAGCCGTTAATCTCCTCGCCTGCAATGGATTCAAAAAAAGCTTTTTCACCTTCTGCATATGGTGTTCCAACATCACCGGTACCGCCAGTAAGATCAAAAATACCGCCGATTTTAACAGTGCCGCCTTTCTTGTCACCTGATGCTTCCTCGGAGCCTCCTGAACAGCCAGCCAGCATTCCAGCCATTAATGTTGCTGCCAATAAACCTTTCCAAAGCTTCTTCATAATGTTCCCCCTCATTTTTTCCTCTTTTTTTATAAAAATTTGAAAGAGTTACTTTCAAAATTTTCAGATATTATTACCCGGGAATTAATAGGAAAACGGCCACAGTTTAAAATAGTCTTTGATGTTTTTCCATATTTTCGCGAGACCCTGCGGTTCATAGATTAGGAATAAGATAATTACCAGGCCGAATACTACCTCTTTCATCCCGATTAGGACAGCGGATAAGTCAGGAAACACCCCACTCATCATTTCTACTCCGGATCTTAGGAGAACCGGAAGCAGCGTGATAAATACAGCTCCGTAAATTGACCCGAATACACTGCCCAGACCACCGACCAGTATGATTGCCAAGTATTCGATGGACACTGAAATGCTATAAAGCTCAGGACTGACAACCATTGTATAATGGCCGAGTAAAGCGCCGGCAATGCCAACAAAGAAGGAACTTACAATAAATGCCAATACTTTATATTTGAATAAATCAATTCCGATAACCTCAGCTGCCACATCTCGGTCCCGGACTGCAATAAATGCCCTGCCGACCCGCGACCTGAAGAGGTTCAGTGTGAAGATGGCTGTAATAATCAGCACCACAAACATAAGGTAGTAATAGCTCCGTTCACTGTAAAAGACAAAACTGCCAAGTTCAGGCCTGGATAGGACCATTCCTGCTGTTCCGCCAGTCAGCGCATCCCAGCGTGAAATGACAAACAAAATGATAACCTGTGCTGCAAGGGTGGCAATTGCCAGGTATAAACCTTTTAGCCTTAAGGATGGCAGTCCGAATAGTCCGCCGACTATCGCCGTTACAATCCCGGCTGTCGGCATGGCAATCCAGAAGCTTAACCCCAGCTTTGCTGTCAAAATGGCCGACGTATAACCGCCTACCCCCAGAAAGGCCCCCACCCCTATAGAAATCTGGCCCGTAAAGCCAGTCAGGATGTTCAATCCAATTGCTCCAATCGCAGCAATCCCGCAAAGGGTAGCCAGTCCAATGATATAATCGGATGCAAACATCGGAAATATAGCAAAGGCAGCGAGCAAAATGAACACCCTCATCCTTACTCTGGTTATCTTCCAGATAGCCATATCTTGTTTATAATTCACATGGAACTCTCCACAATCCATTACAAAAGGATTTCTCATTGGTTACACCCTCTCGATTTCTTTTTTTCCAAACAAACCATATGGCTTGAACATAAGGATAAATACGAGAATGACAAAAGGCATAACCTCTTTCAGACCCCCGCCAACCAATGGATCCAGATATCCGCCGGTCAGGCTCTCAAGAATGCCGATGATCAGCCCGCCGATGATGGCACCGGGAATACTGTCGAGTCCTCCAAGAATGGCAACCGGAAGCACTTTTAAGCCGATCGCTGAAAGTGATGCATTCACGCCATTGATGTTTCCGAGAAGGATGCCTCCAACTGCAGAAACAATGGCAGCAATTGCCCAGGCCACTGCGAAAATCATTTTTACGCTGATGCCCATTGACATTGCAGCCTGCTGATCATCTGCGGTTGCTCTCATTGCAATCCCAAGCTTGGAATATTTGAAAAAGAGGGTGAAAATGACAAGCATCACCACAACGATTAATAATGACCATAAATAGACCGGCGCAATGACGATCTCACCAATATTAACTGGCTGTTCAGAGAAAATCTTAGGAAATACACGTGTTTCATGCCCCCAAATAATATGGACAATGCCGGCAAGAACACTCGATAATCCGATTGTCGCCATAATCATGGATATGACAGGCTCTCCAATAAACGGCCTCAGAACGACCCGTTCAATGACAAAGCCTAAAACAGCACTGAACATCAGTGCAATTAACAGGGCTGCAGCAAACGGAATGTTGTAGGCTGTAATAAGCGTTAAACAGACATACGTTCCAATTAAAAGGAACTCACCCTGTGCAAAGTTGATGGCGTCACTTGATTTATAGATAAGTACAAAGCCCAATGCTACAAGAGCATAAACGCTTCCTACCACAATGCCTGTTACGAGCATTTGCAAGAAAAATGTCATTAAGCTGCCCCCTCTCCTTCATCCATAAAAATTACCTGGAGCGTTGTTTGGATGGTTTGTTCCATGCCATCACGATACTTGATCGTGCCATTGACACGTATTTTTTTGTCCTCTGTATAAAGTCCATCGATTAAGGCCTGATACTTTTTAGCAACAAACTGTCTGCGGACTTTCTTTGTTCTTGTAAGCTCCTCGTCATCTGCATCCAGTTCTTTATAAAGAAGAACGAATTTTTTCACTCGTGCTTTTTCAGGCAGAGCCTGATTGATCTCCTGCACCTGTTTTTCGATCAGCTCCAGCACTTGAGGCTTGGAAGATAAATCGGTATAAGTGGTATAGCTGATTTGATTTTTCTCTGCCCAGCGTCCTACATTTTTCATATCGATATTGATCATGGCAACCACATAGGGGCGATCCTTCCCGATTGCTACCGCTTCCTGTATGAATGAACTGAATTTCAGCTTGTTTTCGATAAATTGCGGGGAGAACATTTCCCCCGTATCGAGGCGGATCACATCCTTAATCCGGTCAATGATATACAAATGACCTTCCTCATCCAGCCTCCCTGCATCGCCGGTATGCAGCCACCCATCCTGAATAGTTTCCGCTGTGCTTTTCTCATTTTTGTAATACCCTTTGCAGACACTTGAGCTTTTGATCAGAATTTCCCCTTCTTCAGAAATTTTCACTTCTGTACCCGGAATGGGAATTCCAACACTGTCAAGCTTTATATCGCCGTCCCTATGTACGATGGAAATTCCGGCTACCTCTGTCTGTCCGTAAATGCTTTTCACATTCACACCAATGCTATGGAAAAATTCAAATACATCAGGTCCTAAAGGGGCACCGCCTGTATAAGCTCGTTTGATCTTAAAGAGCCCAAAGTGATCGCGAATTGCACTGAACATCAGGTAATCGGCCATTTTATAAAGAATCTTTGTACCCGTGCTGACTGGTTTATTTTCAAAATGAGCTTTTGCAACCTTCTCGCCAATCGGCTTGCACCAGTTATAAATCTTTCTTTTCAGCCAGCCGCTGTCCTTAACTCTAACCTGAAAACGCGAAACCATATCTTCATAGATTCTTGGCGGCGAGAACATAACCTGTGGTCCTATTTCGCGCAGGTCTTCCAAAACGGTTGCCGGCTCTTCCGGAAAATTAATCGTCATCCCATTGTATAGCCCCATGGCAAGGGACATCATCTGTTCCCCAATCCAGGCAAGAGGAAGGAAGGAAACATATTCATCCTTATCTGTCAGCGGATCAATTTCTGAAAGATTCTTTGCCATATCGATCAGATTCCGGTAAGTAAGCATGGTGCCCTTTGGGTTGCCTGTCGTCCCTGAAGTATAGGATAAAATCGCCACGTCATCTTCGGACCCCTTATCAACTTCCTCTGAAAATAAGTCAGGCTGCCCTGATTGATAACTTCGTCCCATTTCCAGAACTTCGTTAAATTCCAGCAGAAAGTCCTCCCGGTACCCCCTCATGCCGCGTGAATCGTAATAAATAATCGTCCTCACTTTAGGAATGGAGTCTTTAATTTCCAGCAGTTTATCCACTTGTTCCTGGTCCTCCGCAACAATTATGGTTGCGTCGCAATTATCGATAATGTAACTTAGTTCAGCAGCTAGAGATTCCTGATAAATTCCTACTGAAATGCCGCCTAAGCTTTGCGCAGCAAGCTCACTGATTACCCATTCGGGCCTGTTATCGCCAATAATGGCAAGCTTATCTTCTCTTTGTAGACCCAACGATGCCAAACCCAGGCTGAAATTCTTTACTTTGTCCAAGAACGCTTCATACGTAATTTCATTCCAAATTCCAAATTCTTTTTCTCTTAAAGCAACTTGGGAACCATTTTTGTAAGCCCTTTCAACCAGCTGCTGCGGAAACGTCTTGCTCATAGAATCGCTCCCCCCCTCCTAATAATATTTAAACGGCATTCTCTTCTCCCAGGTAGGCTTCAATGACTTTAGGATTATTCTGAATCTCTTTAGGTGTCCCATAGCCAATTAGCTTCCCGAAATCAAGTACTGCAATGTGATCGGATAAGTCCATTACCACTCCCATATCGTGTTCAATTAATATAATGGTGGTATTCATTTCTTCGTGAATGTCGATAATGTATCTGGCCATGTCCTCTTTTTCTTCACTATTCATGCCTGCCATAGGCTCATCCAGAAGAAGAATCTCAGGTTCCATCGCCAGAGCCCTGCCGGTTTCGACCCTTTTCTGCAATCCATATGAAAGAGTCCCTACCGGTGTATTTCGGATATCCTCAATTTCAAGAAAATCGATTACCTGCTCAACTTTTTTCCTGTGTTCAATTTCCTCTTTCTGCGCCTTCCCCCAATACAGCCCTCCTGCAAGCAGACCGGTTGTCATTCTTACATGCCTGCCAAGCATCAGATTGTCCAAAACAGATAAATGCGGAAAAAGCTCGATATTCTGAAAGGCACGTGCAATGCCCATACTGGCTCTTTTGTGGGGTTTATACCGGGTAATATCTTCCCCCTTAAAAAAAATCTTTCCGGATGAAGGTTTGTACAGCCCGCTAATACAATTCAGCATACTTGTCTTACCTGCACCATTTGGGCCAATCAGTGAAAAAATCTCCCCCTCCTGCACTTCATATGAAACCTGGTCAAGAGCTGTTACGCCTCCAAACCGTAAAGTTGCATCCTTAATCTCCAAAATCCCCAATCCTCCGACCCCCTTCATTACATTTGTTTAAATATTATTTACAAAATTATGAATAGTTTAAATATTCTTTACACATCCAGTTTCTCCTTTTTATATTTAAAATATTTTTCTCTCCTGAGCTATTTTTCATTTTTATGTGAATGAAAATATTGATATGACATTTTCCTTATATGAAAGTTGTTTTCACTATGAATATGGTGGGATATGGGAGGCTGAATTTTTGCAGATTCGTAATTAAAATTTCCGATATTTTTTATTAAAGATATCTTTATTAGTCAAAAGGAACTAATATAAAAGCATTGAATGTTATGGAGGATTTAGAATGCTTGGGACTCAAAGTGATGACAGGAAACAGAAAACAGCCATTGTGATAGGAGGAAGTATTGCCGGGATGCTTGCGGCAAGAGGGCTTTCAGACTTCTTTGAAAGGGTCATGATCATCGAAACAGATGGAAAACAATCGAAAAGCAGTCTTCGAAAAGGGATACCGCAGGCCGCACAAGGACATGTTCTGCTGAAGAGCGGAGAGAGTATACTTGAGGACTTTTTCCCGGGCCTGAGAGCTGAAATGATAGAAGGAGGGTCGGTTCCAGCCAATTTTGCCAATGACATTGCCTGGAACCATCATGGGAGGTGGAAAATCAGATATAACTCAGGCTGTTCTATTATTCAGCAAAGCCGCCCCTTTCTTGAATATTATATTCGCAAAAGAATAGATCAGATTAAAAATATACATACTTTATATAATACAAAAGCTAAAGGTTTTATCTTAAACTCGTCCAGAATTACGGGTATTGAGACGGAAAATGCAGACGGTAACGCCATTCATTCTGCAGATTTAACTGTTGATGCATCTGGTGCCGCCAGCCTTGCATTTCAATTGCTCGGAAAACTTGGGGTCGGCCAGCCTAAGAAAACAGAGATATCAATAAATTTATTTTACGCCAGCCGTATTTATAAAAAAATTCCGGCAGATGCTGAATGGAAGAGTTTATTAATCTATCCGAATCCTCCGCATCAATCCTTTGGAGGAGCTATTTCACCAACCGAGAACAAAGAATGGTTGATTACCCTCTTTGGTTATGGTGACAATCATCCGCCAGCGGATAACCAGGAATTCCTTGAGTCAGCGAAAAACCTCGAAAATCCGCATATTTATGAGTGTATAAAAAATGGTGAGCCGGCTTCTGATTTAAAGGTATACCGCTTTCCCTCAATGAGGCGATATCATTTTGAAAAGATGAAGACATTTCCTAAAGGATTGCTTGTAATGGGTGATTCTTTTTGCAGAATAGATCCGGTATTTGCTCAGGGTATGAGCATTGCAGCTAAGGAAGCAAAGGCATTGCAGGAAGTCCTTTTAAGTGCAGGAGAAGCAGATGCAGATCCTTTTATTTTCCATAAAAAACTCAGCAAAATAGTGGATATTCCCTGGTTAATTGCTTCAACTGAGGATTTCAGGTTCTCGCACACGGCTGGATCTAAACCTTTGGGAGTGCCCCTTCTTCAGTGGTATGTCAAAAAAGTGGTCAATGCCTGCTCCTTTGATCCCTATTCATATGACCGCTTTATGAAAGTGCTCCATCTGCAGGCACATCCGGCAATATTGTTCACTCCAGGAGCAGTATGGAATATATTTCGAAGGCAAAAGAAATAAATATACCGATTTCTTTCTTTGAATGTGGATTACTTTGCTGGTATATGTTAATCTTTATTTTTAGAATAGGAAGTGATGATATTGATAAAAATTGAAATACCAGAGCCTAATCTCGTAATTACAAGAAGCAGACAAACAGGACAGGCAGGAGAAAGTGACCTTAGCAGTGTCTATGGTTTTACAGATTACCATAAGATACCAAGAGATAAGGGCGGCATGATTCTGTTTTTTGATGCAAAAGAAGATCTGCTTTTTGTAGGGAAGGCCCGAAAATTAAGACAGCGAGTTAAAAAGCATTTTGAAGACAATGTTTCTCCTATAAAAAATCATCGTGATGACGTCTATAAAATTGCGGTTATTTATGTGGAAGACAGCATGGAACGCGAAATTTATGAAACTTACATCATCAATGCCCTTCAGGCAAAATATAATATCGATAAAGTATTTTACAAATAAAAAAAGGCCATCCCGGCCTTTTTTTTATTTAGTCAATTTCTTTTTTATTTTTTCCTTTAATGAATCGGTATGTCAAATAAGCAATGTAAAGCGGTATCGCAATATAAATCAAATCGGGAAATGGGCCATAAGAGCCCTTGTAGATTACGTATAGGACACTTCCAAGAAATACAGTAACAATCGTTCCGTATTTCGGAAGGGGAACTTCTTTAAAGCTGGGTATCCTGATTCTGCTTACCATAAGAAAGCAGAGTGCAGTGAAAACGACTGTTGTAATAATATTGGGAATCCGATCCCCAAAAAGGGTCAGTATGGCCATGATCCCGCCTGCTGCTGTTATCGGAACTCCAATAAAATAGTTTAAAGAAGATTTTGGAGGGCTGATATTAAATCGGGCAAGGCGATATGCCCCAAATAAAGGAAAAAGACCTGAAACCGCTAATCCAAGAATACCAAATTGAAAAAAGTATGTATAAAACACCAAAAATGATGGTGCTACGCCAAAAGTAACAATATCTGCAAGAGAATCCAGTTCTTTTCCAAGTGTACTATCCGCCTTCAGCATTCTGGCAAGCCTGCCGTCCATGCTATCAAGCATCATGCCAATTAAGATTAATATGGCTGCATTTTTAAATTCTCCATTGGCAGCCATGCCGATTGAAAGAAAGCCGCAATATAAATTACCCAAAGTGACCATATTGGGGATTGTTTTAATAAAACGCACTAGTGACCATCACACTCCAAAATTGTAAAAAAGATTATTTTAATATATATTCCCTCTCATTATACCATTTAATCTCAGCTGGAACCCACCCTTACAAAAAATTCAAAGGCAAAAATCCATTGTGTTGGATACTTGTCCTATACCAATTTTGAAACTCTGTTAAATATAATAAGGAGGTGATTTGTTTATTATCTAATAAATCCCATGACCGCTCCTGCTCTGGTAAAGAGAGGTACTCAAGAAATACAGGCAAAATTTATGTCACCAATGATTTCATTCCCCAATTTTTTGACGAGAACACTTCCCTTCCTTCCACCGTTCGCCTAAACAGCGCTAAAGGAGATTCTAATTTTCACTTTGATGCAGTGAATAATACGATAACAGTTGAGGAAAGCGGCCTTTATTTTCTTCAGTTCAGCATACAAGTGTTTGCTGCTACTATAAATCAAAATAGTCTGCCGCTGAAATTTGAGCTGCAGCGTAATGGCGGAACTATCGTTAATTCTCAAACCTCCTTTAATAACAACAACTTTGACATTGATTATGCAACATCCACTTTAATGCTGGAGGAGCTGAAAAAAGGCGATAAGATCCGTCTTGTTTTATCCGGCCCTTCCCCTTTCCCTGCAGGAAGAGTGAACCGCCTGGATTTCGCCAGTGTCGCCATTTTTAGGGCATAACAAAAGAGTCCCTCATAATTGGGGACTCTCTTTATTTATCCGGTTAAACATTCATATTTTTCTTTGCGATGCTGCTTAATAATTCCTCATTATTCTCGCCTAAATCTGGAGGACATCCTATTGCTGAATCAAATCCGCCATGCATTTTTACCCAGGGGTATTTTCCGTTAGCATCTAAAACTCGGTTGAATAAGGGGAAGTCTGCCAATTCGCCTGACTCCAGTACCGGTGTCAGGCAGCAATCTGCTTTTTGGCCAAATTCAGTCCAGTCTTTTAATGTCCTGCTTTTAAAAAACTCGGTTATCTCCAAATAGACAGGATTATCACTGGTTGCACTTGAGAGGTGATATTCAATCCAATCCTCTCTCTCAGCATTTTCACAGAAATTAATCCAGAATTTCGGTTCCAGAGCCGCAAGTGCTGCAAACCGGGCATCCTTCGTTTCATAAATAGAATAGGCCACTACTTCCCCGTTTAATACAGAAAGTCCATTAGTATAGCCTGTTTTCTTCTCAATCAGCAAATGGTTCCCCATCGTGGAAGCCATCACTTCCGCAATTGAAATGCAGTGATAGCCTCCCTTGCCAAACATTTTACTGGAAAGAAGTGCTGCCAGTATCCTTTCACTTGCAGCCAACCCACCCATAAAATCTGCTATAGTATGGGTGGGATGAACAGGACGCCCGCTGCGGTCCTTCAGCTGGGCAAGGACACCGCTTACTGCCATATAATTTAAATCATGGCTTCCTAAATATTGATAGTCTTTATGCTCTCCGTAGCCTGTAAGAGAGCAATAAACTATATTTGGTTTGTGTTTTTTCACAGTTTCATAATCCAGGCCCAGCTTTTTCATGACGCCAGGCCGAAAACTTTCCAGCACCGCATCGCTTTCTGATATCAGCATAAGTGCTGCATTTTTCCCTTCTTCGCTCTTCAGGTCAAGGGTAATGCTTTTTTTGCCGCGGTTATTTGCGGCAAACACTGCGCCGGTACCCTCTATTTTGATATCCAGATGCCTTCCGGGATCACCGGATACTGGTTCCACTTTTATCACTTCTGCTCCAAGCTCTGCAATCCTCTGGGAAGCAAACGGCCCCGGGAGATAGTTGGAAAAATCAATAATTCTAATGCCTTTTAACATCGTGCAATCCCTTCTTCCGGCTACATTTTCCCTTCAGCAAAAAGATCCTCCAGCTGCTTGCGGAGCATGAACTTTTGAATTTTGCCGCTCGCATTTCTAGGCAATGCATCACAGAATACATATTTTCTCGGCCGCTTATAATTGGCAAGTTCATCACTATTCCTGCACAATTCATCGAGTTCTTCTTCAGTCAGTGCCGGATCTTTTTTGACAACAAATGCTGTTACGGTTTCACCCCAGCGGTCATCAGGCTGCCCGATTACTGCCACATCCAGGACACCGTTGTGCGTATATAAAAGATCCTCCACTTCACGCGGATAAATATTTTCACCGCCGCTAATAATCATATCGTCTACTCTGTCCTTGACGTACAAAAAGCCCTCTTCATCCAGATAGCCGATGTCACCTGAGTGGTACCATCCTCCATGCATGGCGTGTTCGGTTGCTTCTTCCCGATTAAAATATCCACTCATCATGCATGGTCCCTTTACAATGATTTCACCCGTTTCTCCTGAAGGCACCACATCATCAGGATTCGATGGACCATTCTCATGCGGTCTTACAATCCTGATCTCATGATTTAAGCAGGCCTGTCCTGCTGAGCCGGCTTTCCTGATTTGATCATCTTCCGATAAAAACGTAATCGCCGGACCCATCTCGGTCATTCCATATGCCTGAACGAGGGAGATGCCTAATTTTTCACGGCATGCCATAACCAGAGCAGGAGCCATTGGTGCTGCTCCATACAATCCCAGCTTAAGGCTCTTCAGGTTATAACGGCATAAGTTTTCCTGCAGCAGCATATTCCACATCGTAGGAGCTGCAAAAAACTTGGTGATTTTCTCTTCTGTGATTAACCGCAATACTTCCTTTGCATCAAAGTGGTGGAGGATGGTATTGGCAGCACCCACATGCACCCTCGGCAAGAAGGCACAATGAAGCTCTGCGCAATGGAACATAGGTGCAGTCACAAGTCCATTATCACTGCTTTCAAGCTTAGTCGCCCCTATAACAATCAGACTTTGTTCAGCCATATCCCTGTGTTTGTGGACTACACCCTTTGGCCTTCCAGTAGTGCCGCTTGTGTACATGATTGCGTACAAATCATTTTCATGTATCTCGATGTCTATTTCATCAAGTGATGCTTCATCCACCTTTTTCCTGTAGGATGAAGCGTATGGGGGCGGATTGTCATCAATGTACCAGAATTCTGTACGCGGAAAACGCTTAGCAATGGGGGTAATGCCGAATTCCAGCATTTGCTCAAATAACACTACTTTTGGCTCTGCATCCTGCAGAATATAAGCAATTTCTTCTGACATCAGCCTAAAGTTGATCGGATTAAAAACGGCACCGATTTTTGCACAGGCAAAAAACGCTGTTGCAAGTTCCTCGGTGTTAAAGAGGCAGGTTGAAACCCTGTCACCCTTCCTGACGCCTGCATTCAATAAGGCATTAGCCAATCTATTAATCTCAAAACTCCATTCCTTATAGGTAAAACGCAGATTTTTTCTGACATCATACAGAGCTTCTTTATCCGGAAACTTTCCGGCCGTAAGATCAAAAATTCTTCCTATAGTAGTTGTCATTTTCATTCCTCCCCATTTATTAATCTAATCGTTCAATAATAGTCGCATTTGCCATTCCAAGCCCCTCACACATGGTCTGCAGTCCATATCGCCCTCCTGTTCTTTCGAGTTCATGCATCATGGTGACCATCAGCCGGGCACCGCTTCCCCCCAATGGATGGCCAAGTGCAATGGCACCTCCATTTGGATTAAGCTTTGCCGGATCCGCTCCCGTTTCTTTCAGCCAGGCAAGCGGTACAGGAGCGAATGCTTCGTTCACTTCAAACACGTCAATATCCTCAAGAGCTAGTCCAGCTTTCTTTAACACGCTCTCTGTTGCAGGTATGGGTCCGGTCAGCATTAATGTTGGATCCGACCCCACTACAGTACGCGCCAGTATACTGAACCTCGGTTTCATTCCAAGCTCTTCTGCCTTTTCACGTGACATAATTAATAAGGCTGCTGCTCCATCACTGATTTGACTAGAATTGCCTGCATGAATCACTCCATCTTCTTTAAAAACTGTTTTTAAGCTTGCCAAAGCTTCCAGAGTGGTTTCCTTTCTCGGGCCAGAATCTTCGGTCACCTTCATTTGCTGCCCGTCCGGCATTGTCACATTCAATGGTGTGATCTCTTTCGCAAACCGGCCTTCAGTCTGGGCATTTAAAGCCTTCTGATGGCTCTCGAATGAATAGCGGTCTAGCTCCTCTCTTGTAAACCCATATTTTTCAGCAATGCGTTCAGCTGATAAGCCCTGGTGGATGATTTCATGTCTGTCTTTCAGTTTTTCACTGAATCCCGCTCCCTGATAACTGGATCCGATAGGAACACGTGACATGCTTTCGACCCCGCCAGCAATCACAATATCCATATCTCCCGCTAAAATCGCCTGTGCTGCAAAGTGGACAGCCTGCTGGCTGGATCCGCATTGGCGATCTATGGTTGTACCCGGCACTTCAATCGGGAACCCAGCAATCAACGCTGCAACTCTTGCAATATCGCCTGTTTGTTCACCGATTTGTGAGACACAGCCAAGAATGACATCATCAATTAATTCCGGATTCAGCCCTGCCCGTGTGACAAGGGACTTTAATGCTTCAGCGGCCAGATCGTCTGCCCTTATATCCTTTAATAAACCGTTTTTTCTTCCTACAGGTGTTCTGACTCCTTCGACAATGACAGCTTCGCGCATACATACTCCTCCCTATAGACCCATGTTTTTCGCAATAATCGTTTTCATGATTTCATTTGTGCCTGCATAGATGCTGGCGACTGGTATATCTCTGAACCTCCTTGCAATCTCGTATTCTTCCATATAGCCATAGCCCCCATGAAGCTGCATGCATTCAGCTGCAATCTTGCGGGCATTTTCTGTCAGCTTCCATTTCGCCATGGAAACCTTTGTAACTACATCTTTTCCTGTCATATGCTCTGTAATTAATTGATCCAGGAATGCCCTTCCCATCTCAATATCTGTTGCCATTTCGGCTATTTTAAATTGAGTGTTCTGGAACTTGCTGACCGGTTTTCCGAATGCCTCGCGATTTTTCACATAATCTATTGTTACTTTAAGCATTTCCTCTGCAGCCACTTGTGCAGCAATTGCCACGACAAGCCTTTCCTGCTGCAGCTTTTCCATTAAATATAGAAAACCTTTTCCTTCTTCTCCGATTAGGTTTTCTTTAGGAACCCTGCAATCTTCAAAAATTAATTCAGCCGTATCCTGGCAATGAAGACCGACCTTATCTAATTTCCTTCCTCTTGAAAACCCCTCTGTCCCCCTCTCGACTGCAAGCAGGCTTACCCCTTTATGCCGGGGAACTGCATGGGGATCTGTTTTACATGCTATGATGATTAAATCGGAATGAATTCCGTTCGTAATAAAGGTCTTTTCGCCATTCACTATGTAATGGTCCCCTTCAAGCCTCGCTGTCGTTCTAATGCCTGCTAAATCAGAGCCGGCGCCAGGTTCAGTCATTGCAATAGCTGTAATAATTTCACCCGATGCACACTTTGGCAGCCACCTTTCTTTTTGCTCATCTGTGCCATAAGCAGTTATATATGGAATGACGATATCATTGTGGAGTCCGATTCCCACCATTCCTGAGCCAACCCGTTCAAGCTCTTCATTAATAATTACTGAGAAGCCCCAATCAACATTGCTTCCGCCATACTTTTCATCAATATCAGGGCACAAAAAACCCTGCTCCCCCATCTTACTCCAAAAATCACGTGGAATGATTCTGTCCTCTTCCCATTTAGCATAGTTCGGATAGGCTTCTTTCTCTAAAAACTTACGCAGAGATTCCCGAAAAATTTCATGCTCTTCCTGCAGATATGACGCTGCCATATTATGAACCTCCGAAACTAAAATTTTTTTGGCATAACACAAAGTGATAACTACCCTATTTGTAAAGGCTTACAATTATATTGTACAATAATTATCTATATTTTTAGAACATTTAAAATTCATTTTTAACCTATTTAGAAGAATTGTTTTTTCGTAATCAAGGTTGATTTCCGTTCCAAACTCCCCTCTTTGCAAACAAATGAGTAAAAAAAAAGCAACAAACCTTGCGAAAACAGCTTTGTAAAAGAACTTCTTATTTACTTTGGCTGCATGCGGATGCCTCCATCCAGCCGGATTGTTTCTCCATTCAGCATCGGATTCACTAGTATACTTTCAGCAAGCCTGGCATATTCCTCCGGAAATCCCAGCCTTGAAGGGAAAGGCACCATTTTCCCCAAAGAATCCCTTGCCTCCTCAGGCAGCGATTCAAACATTGGTGTATTAAACAGTCCAGGGGCAATTGTCATCACACGAATCCCATAAGCCGCAAGCTCCCTGGCGATCGGCAGTGTCATGCCAACCACTCCTCCTTTGGATGCACTATAAGCCGCCTGGCCAATTTGCCCTTCAAAGGCAGCGACTGAAGCCGTATTAATAATCACTCCTCTTTCTCCTTGATCATTTGGGTCATTTTTTGCTATTTGTTCTGCCGCCAGACGAATGACATTAAAAGTCCCAATCAGATTAATCGAAATGACCCTTTGAAACATGTCCAGTGAGTGGACTCCTTTTCGTCCCAGCAGTTTTGAGGCAATCCCGATGCCTGCGCAGTTAACTGCAGTATTAATGCTGTCAAATTGTTTAGAAGCGAAGGCCACCGCCATTTGCACGTCTTCTTCTTTTGTTACATCCGTTTTCAGAAAAAGAACATTATCCCCCAGTTCCCTTAACAGATGAACTGCCCGATCTTCCGCTAAATCCGCAATAAGCACCTTTCCTCCGCTACCGGCTATTTTTCTCACTGTCGCCTCTCCAAGCCCAGAGGCACCGCCCGTAATTATGGCTTTACATTCTCTCAGTTCCATAGTGAACCTCCTTTTATAAATCAGGTTTTCTATGATGTCATTTCCATTTGTAAAGAGGTTTTTCCTGCTGACCGGCTGAATATTTATGAATACCTGGTAATAACAAAAAAACAGCTCCTTTTCAGAAGCTGTTTGTTTATGCCAAATTCCGGCCGGCAAGTATTTCTCTAAGATGCTGTCTGACCCGATATAATTTTGTTTTAACAGTATTCGGGTTGAGATGTAGAATGTCCGCTATTTCTCTTTCTTTCAGCCCATGCTTTGTTTTCAGCTGAAAAACCCTTTTCTGTTCATAGGAGAGGGAATCAACATAAGCGTTTATCTGCTCCTGGAGCATATTGACCTCAGCTTCCTGCCCTGGATCGCTGTATCTGCTTTCCATGCAGTTTTCGAAATCAACGGCATCCTGTATCCTCTCATTCGTCCTTCTTTCTTTACGCACAAAATCAATTGCAGTTCTGGTCGCAATAGATGATAACCATGCTCCCAGCTTATCTTGATCTTCTATACTGTCCATTTTTTTATATGCCTTGATCAAGGTTTCCTGTACAACATCCTGTGCAAGATAATGATCCCGGGTAATGCTATAAGCAATATGATAAAGCCGCTTATTATAGAGCCTGCAGATTTCTCTCATATCCATTGAAGGTTTTATCACTGGAATCCCCCCTCCCGTAAATTTCTCCCGAATTATTGAAGCCGTTTTTTTATAAAGTTCGGCACAGTTTTTTCAGTGAACCATTTAATATCAATTGACCTTTGTTCATCAAAATAGAATGCAATTATAAAGTCTCCTTCATAGGATCCATTTGAATTCCTCAAAATGCTTTCTATTTTTTCTTTATCTGTTATCTTGATTGAAGATCTGCTGTCAGTCATTTCTTCAAAAATTTCCTCATAAGAGTACCCTGCTGCAAAGTTAATTTCGATATCCTCCACTTTAGCAGCCAGTGCAAAAGAAATATCATTACTATTAACTTTTGCATCCTTCAGCAATGACTTTGTTTCCAGCCATTCTTCAAATCTTTTGTACGCTGGATTCCAGGTCATATATGCTTTTTTGCTGTCTTTATGATAAATCTCAATATCTGCATATGGCTCATAGTCACCTTGCAGCTCCTCATAGGAAGCAGTCTCCACTTCCTCAGTCAATATCTCAACAGCTTCCATTAGTTCTTGTTTGTCTGTAATAACCACACGCTTTGTAACTGGCCCGGTTGGAGTAATCGTGATTTTCGCAGTTTCATCTGATGAGACCTGAAAGATTTCATTCGTTGCCATTTTATATTCCTTCGATTCATAAATCAGCTTGAGAAATGGCTTATATTCTCTTTTATTAATGCTATACGAGCGTACCAGCTTTTCGCCATTCTTCAATTCATACACAATAAAGACAGAATCACGTCCTGAAACATGCTCATGCCTGTGTTCATCCTCTACAAGCTTCTCATGAAACCTTCTGACCAAATCAATATTTTCGTATTCTTTTAAATATAACGGTTCTTCATGATCTGCATCACTATAAAGGTAAAAATTATCGCTGAAATAGACACGCTCAATTTCATTGCTCCGCGGTATGCTTTTTTCATATTGAGTCAAATCAAATTGGAATAAGACGAATAAAGCCGCCATTACGGCTGTGTAAATCATCAATCCTTTTACATGAATAGTCACTCGCCATGATTTCTGGAGAACCATCTCGGCCGCAGCATAACCGATCAATGCTCCAAACACATATCCCGATATAATCCAGGCTATGCCGTCCTGCATCTCACCAAAATAACCGCCCCCAAGAAGCATGGAACAGAACGTTACTCCATATTTAAAAATGGGTTTTGTGATCGGAAAAACAAGCGAGTGGGAGACAGCCTCCATTCTTCTCCTTTTATAGATCTGCAAACCAACAAAATACAGACACACAATAAGCAAGAGATATATGACTGCTTCCACACTAGATGGTGTACGCTCATTCATCTGAGTAATTGTAATTAAAGGAGAGAACTTTTCGAATTTGCTTGTCATATAATATTGGTCTGGAAAGCCGAATAAATAGTAAGGCAAATTAATGGATACCAAAATGATCAGACCTACAGGAAGCAAGAGAAAAATATAGGTTAAGACACCCTGGACCGCAGATAAACCGGTCAGCATTCCCACAGAAACCCCTGTCATGTAAAGAACCATATTAAATAATAGTGTGATGCCCACCCATTTGATGATCTCTCCGACTGAATAAAAATCCTGCAGATTCAAGGGCTGGTAAAGGAACAGAACAATCAGGGCAATGAGTAAAACCGGCAAAATTAACAGCATAATTCCTGTTAACGCATATTGATGGAAAATGGATTCCCTCTTAACAGGAAGGCTGTGCAATAAATCGCTATATTGTTTTACCTGTGTATACCTGAATAAGAACACAGACAAGATCACCGGTACTGAAATACTAAGGATAAATTGGAGCTGGAAGTTGTATTGATACAGATTTTCAATGTCCAGGAATTTCCGCTGTTCCTCTGAAGAATTCATTATGATATCAAGTGGAATGGCAAAGAATAGTCCAAGAAAATACACAATAGAAACCCAGCCGACACTTCTGAAGATCGTTTTTAAAATTTCTCTTTTAATCAAGGATGTTTTGGACTGCATATCCAATGTCCCCCATTTCATAAATGAAAATCTCCTCTAATGTCAAGGAAAGCATATCGAAAATCACTGGCTTAAATTGTTCTACGTATGATGATATTTCCTTTGCATCTCCCTTTACAATGCAGATCATAATGCTCCCTCTTTTTTCTTTATGAAGGATTTTCAGCGAATCGAAAATGGCCGGTACAGATCCTTTAAAGGCCACTTGGATTTTATGTGTATCTGTTTTGAGGTCATCAAGATCTTTCTCCAGAATCATACGCCCATTATGCATAATGCCTATAAAATCACATAAATCTTCAACTTCACGCAGATTATGCGAGGAAATAAGAATCGTCATTTCTCTTTCAGCAACCTCATCGATCAGCAGACTTTTCACTTTCTTCCTAATGACAGGGTCAAGCCCGTCCATAGGCTCATCCAAAATTAACACTTCGGGCCTTGCAGACAAAGCAAGAATAAAAGCAGCCTGCCTCTGAATGCCTTTTGAAAATCTATGAATCTTCTTATTCGTATCCATTTCAAAAATAGCTGCCAGTTCCTCAAAACGCTCTTCATCCCACCCGCTGTATATGTTTTTATAAAACAGCGCCATTTGCTTAACAGTATATTGAGGCAGAAAATAGGGATGATCCTGAATAAAAAAGATCTTATCTTTCATTTGCGGATTTTCGAACACCGGCTGGCCGTCAATGGCAATGGATCCTTCATCCTCTGCATAGATGCCTGCCAAAAGCTTTAAAAGTGTTGTTTTTCCGGCTCCATTGGAACCAAGTAAGCCGTAGATGGATCCTCTATTCACTTGAATACTGACATTTTCAACAGCATCCATCTCTTCGTAAGATTTGCGCACATTACGGATTTTGATCATCCTCTATCCCTCCCCCTATAGCTGTTTCAATTTCCTGGATGAGCTTAAATAATTCATTCTTTGTGATACCAAGGTACATAGCTTCTGATAAAAGCTTCGAAAGTTCATTTTTCACTTTTTCTATTTTTTCGCTATTTAGATTAGGAGTCGATGCACTGACAAAACTGCCCTTCCCTTTTATGGAATAAATATAGCCCTGGGATTCAAGCTCCCTATATGCCTTCTGAATGGTATTAGGATTGATCGTCAGCTGATGGGCCAGCATTCGAACGGAAGGCAGCTGTTCATCTGCTGTTAATACCTCTGTGATGATCAGCTCTTTAAGCCGCTCAACCAGCTGTTCATATATGGGTTTTCGGCTCCTTACGTCCAGTTCAAACATGCTTGCCCTCCCATCTGTATGTAGTGTACTATGATTCATAGTACAGTTAGTACAGTTAGATTATATTATATGTATTTGGAAAAGAGAAGAGGGAATTTTATTTTTTTACTCAAAGAAAAAACTGGCCAGCCGAAGGGCTAAGCCAGTTGTTCTTGATTATTTAGCCGATTTCATATTCACAGGAGGCTGTGGCATGATCATGTTGGAACGCCTGTTATTTGTGGCAATTATATAGACAGCTGCGACTGCGATGGCAACTGCTATGAAGGAACCGATATTGAAAATCCCTTTTTGCGAATACCAGACAATCGAGTATCCTACAGATCCTGCCAGCAGCGCATAGTAGAAGAATGGGAATAAAGTTTTCCGAATGACAGCGCCTTCTTTTCCGGCAAGCCCAACTACAGCTGATGCAGCAACGACGTTATGAACACAAATCATGTTTCCAGCAGCACCGCCGACTGCCTGGAGGGCTACAATCCAGGTTGCATCCACCCCGATTTGTGAGCCGACATCATACTGGAATAACGCAAACATCATATTACTTACTGTGTTACTTCCTGCAATGAAGGCTCCAAGTCCCCCGATAAAGGTGGCAAAGAACGGCCAGAATTCTCCCGCAAGAGCTGCAGCACCGTTTGCTAGCTCGATCGGCATCTGATTATAGCCTGCCTCTCCTCCGCCGGTGTTGATGAAAACCTGTACCATCGGAACAGTGAAAATTAATGCTGTTGAAGCAGCTATGGTTGTTTTTCCCGAATCCGCCCAGGCTTTTTTGTAGGAACTGGAATTCATTCCATGGATAAAGTAAGTGATAACAGAAACCAGTATAAAAATCGTACCCGGCAGATACAGCGGCTGGAAGCTTGAAGTGATGCCAGAATCAAAAATATTTTCAAATTTGACCGTCCATGCCTGGAGCCACTCTAAAAATGGAAGCGATTTCAGTCTGGACAATACTAAAAACAAGCCGACTAAAACATAAGGAGTCCATGCACGCATCATGCTCATGCTACCGCTCTTGTGAGCAACAGCTTTGATTTCCAGCCTTCCAGTCCATTCAGGATCCCACTTGGATTTCTCTTCAAAATCCCAAACCTGATCCTTAGGTGGCATAAGAAAGCCTTTTTTAGCAGCAAACACAACTATGGCTAAACCAACTAATCCCCCGATCATGGATGGGAATTCAGGTCCAAGGACATTTGCTACAATTACATAAGGAATCGTCATGGCAAAAGCAGCAAAAAGTGCGAACTTCCAGATCTTTATCCCTTCAGTAAATGATTTATTTTTGCCGAAAAATCTTGTCATTAAAGCTACTACAAATAAAGGAATCAATGTGCCCGAAATCATGTGGAGGATAGCTACCTGTCCTGCGATTTGAGTTACTAATCCAAGCAGATTATCTGTTAGGCTGGCATTGCCCGATAAACCGGTCTGAACGCCCACAAGCATCGGCGTGCCTACAGCACCGAATGACACCGGTGTACTTTGAATGACCATACCGGCAATAACTGCGGCCATTGCAGGGAAGCCTAGGCCGACTAACAGCGGAACTGCTACAGCGGCAGGAGTACCAAACCCGGATGCACCTTCAATGAAAGAACCAAAAAGCCAGGCTATGATAATTACTTGTATTCGGCGGTCAGGCGATATATCTGT
This sequence comes from Cytobacillus sp. FSL R5-0377, assembly GCF_038004385.1. Lineage (NCBI taxonomy): Bacteria > Bacillati > Bacillota > Bacilli > Caryophanales > Bacillaceae > Cytobacillus > Cytobacillus sp. FSL R5-0377. The sequence continues at coordinate 4,242,614 of NZ_JBBORA010000001.1, read as the reverse complement.
AAAGCCCTGACGGATGGTCATTAAGCCCCCGCTTTCTTGCAGAGTATTTAGAAGCAGAATAGCGCCGAAAATAATATAAAGAAGTGTTCCGGCGACAACCAGGCCATTGATGGATGCAGCGGCAACTGTAGCTCCTGAAACTTTCCATACAAATAGAGCAAGGACCACTGCTACAAGGTATGAGATTGGCATTGCCTTACTTGCCGGCCATCTCATACCGACAAGAAATACTGCTACTGCAATAATTGGCAATAAAGATAGTAAAGCTAACATTCCAGTACTCATAAATTACATTTCCCCCTTTGTTTTGTAATAGCGAACAATGATTGCATTTTGTTGCGGACAGCGCAACATGTTATATAACTATAATGGTTTTGTTATACAACATGGTATTAGGCTTATTTACATTATACAAACATTTTTCGTAATTTCAATAATATTTGGAAAATTTAATCTATATATTTATACAAAAGAATTTATATGTATATACAAAAAAATTAGCTCAATATATCTTTTTATCAAGATATATTGAGCTAATGACTAATTAATTCTGCTTAAATGTCCAAGGCGTGCGGAAATATTTTGCCCTGTCTTTACCATTATGGATTTTAATGCATCAAGCCGTTCATCTGTCATCCTCATTGTAGGTCCTGATATACTAACTGCTGCAATAACCTTGCCAAGGTGGTCAAAAATAGGAGCTGCGACACAAGTAATTCCGTATTCATTTTCTTCCAGATCCAGAGCATATCCTTTTTGCCTTACCTGACCCAATTCTTTCATGAATTCATCTTTATCAGTTATGGTTTTATCTGTATGGACCGGCATCCCTTTTCTTTCTAGAATATCAGACACGATGCTTGAAGGCAGATGTGCCAAAATGGCCTTACCGACAGATGTACAATGCATGGGTGCGCGTTTCCCGACTTTCGAATGCATTCTTAATGTCTCATTGCCTTCAAGCTTCTCGATGTACACAACCTCTCCCTGATCATAAACGACTAGATGAATAACTTCATTTGTTTCATTTTCAAGCTCCTGCAGAAATGGCCTTGCTTCTGCACGCAAATCGATTGATTCGAGCAGCTTTGAACTGATCTCGAGGAACTTATACCCTAATTTGTACTTGCCGGTTTCGCTGTCCTGCTCTATATATCCGTATTGAACAAGGGTAGATAAAATACGATATACTGAGCTTTTATTAATGTCTATCTGATTGGCAATTTCCGTAACGCCAAGGCCGTTTTTTTTCAGGCTGATCAATGTAATAATATCCAATGCCCTGCTGACGGACTTGACCATATTTTCTCTTTCCACCATACTCACCTCAGGGGGCAAAAGCCATAATTCAATTCACTTGAATTATACCGTTTTTGCGCTTTCACGTGCCACTGCAAATGTATTTCGCAGTGTACCAATCTCTTTGATTTCACAATCAATAACATCGCCCGACCTGACCATCTCAGCTCCAACCGGACTTCCAGTAAGAATCACGTCACCCGGCTTCAGTGTCATGACATTAGACAGATAAGAAATCATTTTTCGGATCGGGATAATCATGAGATCTGTGCTGCTGTTTTGCTTTTCTGAGCCATTTAACTTTGCCTCAACCTTTACTTGAAACGGATTTAGTTCCGTTTCTATTACAGGGCCAAGCGGAGTAAAGCTGTCAAAGGATTTGCCAATGGTCCAATGCCCATCATTATGGAAAAATTGCGGAGCAGTCACATCATTCCCCACTGTGTATCCGAAAACATAGTCAAGTACATCTGACTCTGCTACATTTTTGGCTTCTCTGCCAATGACTACAGCCAGTTCTGATTCAAATTTAACCTCTTCAACGCCTTCAGGGATGATAATATTCTCCTCAGGCCCGATAACAGAAGATACAGGCTTGAAGAAGAATACAGGAATATCAGGGAGTGTCTCAGGGAGATCCGATTTCTCGGACACATAGTTGGCGCCAATACCAATGATCTGATTAGGAACCAGCGGTGCAAGCAATTTAGCTTCATTTTGTGAAAAGCTTTGGCCGGTATACTCCCAATCTTCAAAAATATTACCTTTAATTCCTTTTAAAATACCTTCTTCCAATACTCCTTCATGCACTGCCCCATTAACTTCAAATCTTGTAAATTTCATATTTATACCTCTCCCCTCAATCTATAGTAAATGCTCTAAATGTCGTCCGCTGATTTCCCGCTTCAGATGATAACATAGAATAACAAACCTAGCGAAAAGATTCTTAGAAAAACAGGGCACTTGCATGCCCTGTTCTCTTAACCATTACTGCTTAACAGCATACTTGGACTTCGCTTCGAGACGGCGTCTGTGCAAAATCGGTTCTGTATAGCCGTTTGGCTGATCATAGCCTTCGAAAACAAGGTCACACGCTGCCTGGAATGCAACCGATTGATCGAAATCCGCTGCCATAGGGCGGTATGCAGGATCCCCGCTATTTTGTTCATCCACCACTTTAGCCATTTTCTTAAGTGTCTCAAGCACCTGCTCCTTCGTACAGATGCCATGGTGAAGCCAATTCGCAACATGCTGGCTGGAAATCCTTAATGTCGCACGGTCCTCCATCAAACCAATATTATTGATATCAGGAACTTTGGAGCAGCCGATGCCCTGCTCAACCCAGCGGACCACATATCCAAGAATACCTTGCGCATTATTCTCAAGCTCTTCCTGAATTTCCTCTTGAGACCATTGCGGATTTTCTGCAACAGGTATTTGCAGGATTTCATCACGAAGATCCGAAATGTCCTCCAGCAGCTGGTTTTGCACCCTTTGAACTTCCACCTGATGATAGTGCAGCGCATGAAGGGTAGCAGCAGTTGGAGAAGGCACCCAGGCAGTATTGGCCCCAGCTTTCAGATGACCAATCTTCTGCTCCATCATATCTGCCATCATATCAGGCATAGCCCACATGCCTTTTCCAATTTGGGCACGGCCCTGGAATCCTGTTTCGAGACCTGTATTGACATTTGATTTTTCATAGCCTCTTAGCCATGCTGTAGCTTTCATGTCATTTTTGCGGATCATTGGGCCAGCTTCCATGGAAGTATGCATCTCATCCCCGGTACGGTCAAGGAATCCAGTATTTATGAAAACAATACGCTCCTTTACTTCACGGATACATGCTGCAAGATTCAAGGATGTACGGCGTTCTTCATCCATTACACCAATTTTCAGTGTATTCCGCTCCAATCCAAGCAGATCTTCAGTCCGGTCAAATAGCTCGTTTGCAAAAGCAACCTCTTTTGAACCGTGCATTTTTGGCTTAACGATATAAATGGATCCTTCTGATGAGTTTTGATATGGGCCGTTTCCAAGCAATGTATGCTTGCCAATCAGGGAGGTAATTACCGTATCGAGAATTCCTTCCTGCACTTCATTTCCTTCAGCATCCAAAATGGCGTTAATCGACATTAAATGTCCGACATTCCTGACAAACATTAGTGAGCGTCCAGGTAAAGAGAAATCCTTTCCTTCAGGAGAGACATATGAACGGTCGGGATTTAATGTACGTGTCACTGATTTGGCTCCTTTTGTGAAGGATGCGGAAAGATCCCCCTTCATTAAACCGAGCCAGTTGCGGTATACAAGGACCTTGTCTTCAGCATCCACTGCTGTTACTGAATCTTCACAATCCATAATGGTGGTAATTGCCGCTTCAAGCAAAACATCCTTCACACCGGCATCATCTGTTTTTCCAATCGGGTGGCTTCTGTCAATCTGAATCTCAAAATATAAGCCATTATTCTTTAAGAGAACTGCAGAAGGCTGATCCCGCTCTCCCTGATATCCGGCAAACTTTGCTTCATCTTTAAGATTTGCAGTTTCACCATTGCTCAGAACAACTGCAAGCTTACCCTCCTCCACTTTGTACTGGACAGCTTCTTTATGAGAACCGCTTGAAAGAGGAACGGTTTGATCTAGAAATTCCCTTGCAAAAGCAATAACCTTTTCTCCCCTGACAGGGTTATATCCGCCGTCTCTATGTGCACCATTTTCATCACTGATTGCATCAGTGCCATAAAGAGCATCATATAAGCTTCCCCATCGGGCATTTGCTGCATTGATTGCATATCTCCCGTTATTTACTGGAACGACCAATTGCGGCCCTGCCTTTACTGCTACTTCATCATCCACGTTTTCTGTAGTAATTTTTAATTCCTCGGCCATTGGCTCAAGATAGCCAATCTCTTCTAAAAATGACTTATAGCTATTAAAATCAAAATTCTGGTTTTCCCTGTGCCATGTGTTCAGCTGATGCTGAATTTCGTCACGCTTGGCAAGCAATGCTTTATTTTTTGGGGTCAGATCATTTATAAGCGCTTCCAAACCTGACCAGAATTGTTCCTGATCCACTCCGCTTCCCGGCAGTGCCTCCGAATTAATAAATTCATAGAGTTCACTTGCAACCTGCAGGCTACCTGTTTTTACATAATTATCCATTATTCATTTCCTCCTTTGATTGATGCTTTCAATACTCGCTGTTTCTTATTACAAAACAGCGTTCCTAACTTCTCTTAAAAAAATAATAGCATGTTTTTAAAATGATTTTCAATAATTTTCACACAATTTTGTTCTTATCTTATTTTAATGCCCAGCCTTTCACCGGGAAAGGCTGGGTAAACCTTATGAAATTGCCTGAGCTTTCATCTCTTTTTTGACTTCGGCACATCTGCCCGGTGATGGGAAAAGCTTTCCGGCATTCAGAAGATTATCGGGATTAAAGACTTCCCTGATTTCTGTCTGCGCAGCAATTTCTTCTTCTGTAAAAACAAATCTCATTTCTTCCCTCTTCTCAATACCGACACCATGTTCACCAGTAATGGTTCCTCCAACATCCGCACATACTTTCAGGCATTGGCTTCCGGCTTCCAGCGCTTTCTCTGATTCTCCCGGTATACGTGCATCAAACAGAACGAGGGGATGAAGATTTCCGTCTCCTGCATGGAAAATATTCGCAATCCTCAATCCCGATTCACTGCTGATCTGATTGATTCTGCTTAAAACCACAGGCAGCCTGCTTCGCGGGATGACACCATCCTGAACCAGATAATCTGGAGAAATGGCTCCCATGGCACCAAAGCCTGTCTTACGGTTCGCCCACCATCTGGCTCTTTCCTCTTCACTTCCGGCTGCCCGGACTTCGCGTACATTCCTCTTTCGGCATACCTCGAGGATCTGGTCAATCTGTTCCTGAATTCCTGCAGCGATTCCATCGACCTCGATCAGGAGTACTGCTTGGATATCTTTTGGGTGGCCTACCGGAAAAGCAGCAGCTTCCACCCCTTCAATAGCAGTCTTATCCATCATTTCAAGGGCTGCCGGCACTATGCCCGCAGAAATAATGTCTGATACTGCCTGGCTTCCATCTTCAACCCGATCAAAGTAGGCTAGGACTGTCTGTTTTCCTTCAGGGTTTTTCAGTACCCTCACTGTTATTTTAGTCACAATGCCAAGTGTTCCTTCAGAGCCTGTAATCAGACCAAGCAAATCATAGCCGGGAGCATCCGGAATACCGTCTTTACCGATCTCCACTATCTCTCCATTAGGCATGACCACTTCAAGCCCCAGAATATGGTTTGTCGTAACTCCGTATTTCAGGCAATGTGCACCGCCGGCATTTTCTGCGACATTTCCCCCAATGGTACAGCAGTATTGGCTGGATGGATCGGGCGCATAATAATACCCTTTATCGGATATGGAATTAGTAAGTTTCAGATTAACAAATCCAGGCTCCACAACGGCACGGCGATTTTCCAGATCCACGCTGATAAGCTTTTTCATCCTGACCATACTGATGATAATTTCACCATTAAGCGGTATAGCTCCACCGCTTAGCCCAGTTCCTGCTCCCCTGGCCAGGAACGGAAGATTATTTTCAGAGCAATATTTAACAATCTCCGCCACTTCTTGTGTGTCTTTAGGAAAGACGACTGCTTTGGGCAAGTGCTTATGAATTGTAAAACCGTCACAGTCGTAAGCAACCAGATCTTCTTTCAGGTAAAGAATAGAACGGGCACCGCCAACAATATCCGCCAAATTTAAGATATGTTTATCCTTTGATTTGACCCGGTCTTTTGCTTTCATTCTTCTCCCTCCCTCATACGGTCTTCCTTCTGATAAGCCCAGTCCAGAAGCTGGACAGTATGGACAATTTTCTGATTCCTGCCGTATTTTTGAACTCCCATTGCCATCTGAAGCATACATCCTGGATTACCCATCGATATCATTTCAACATCATCGGGAACATTCTCCATTTTGCTTTCCAGTACCGCATTGGCCATTTCAGGATTAGTAATATTGTAGATTCCTGCACTTCCGCAGCAGCGGTCTGAATTAGGCATATGAACCATGTCTATACCGGGAATATCAAGGAGAATATCGCGCGGCTCCTGCCGTATTCCCTGTCCATGTGCTAAATGACAGGCATCATGGTAGGTAATTCTTGTATTCATCTCAGCCTTTGGCTTTTCATAGCCTGTTTCATGAAGAAATTTAGAAATATCCTCCACTTTTTCAGAAAACTCTTCAGCTTTTGCATGCATTTCAGGGTCTTCCTTAAATAACTCTGCGTATTCCTTCATCATGCACCCGCATCCTGCAGCATTGACAATTACTTTATCAAAGTCCTCGAAGGCCTCCATATTCTGTTTTGCCAGCTTCCTGCCCATATCACGGTCTCCAGCATGAACATGCAGGGCTCCGCAGCAAGTCTGGTTTTGGGGAATGACAACATCACTTCCGTTTCGGGTCAGGACATTTATGGTGGATTCATTAATATCACTGAACATGACATCCATTACACACCCGGTCAGCATGGCAACTTCCTGCGTTGTCTCCCCTTTTGCTTTGATTACTTTTACGTCTTTGTATTTCTTTTTTACTGGTGTTTTCACTTCAGGCATGATGGATTCCATATCGGCAAGGTGCTGCGGCATAATATTAATTAATTTCGTTTTCCGGACTGCTTTTTGCAAGCCGCTCTTTTGGTAGAATTTCAGAAGGCCGCCGAGTGTATTTAAGCGATTCTGGTGAGGGAAAAGGTCGTGAAGAAAAAACTTGCTGATGGCTCCTTTTACACCTGTCAATGGCATTGCCTGACGGATTTGCCCCCGTGCTTCCTCAATTAGGCCGCCAACATCGACATCTGCAGGGCATGCAGTAGTACAGGCGCGGCAATCCAGACATTGAAACACCGGGTCCATGAATTGCTCATTTACTTGAAGCTTCCCTTCTGCCACCGATTTGATTAAGTGGACCCGGCCCCTTGGTGAATGCTGCTCCTGGCCTGTCTGTTCATATGTCGGGCATGATTCCAGACACATGCCGCAATGGACACAGTCTGCCCATTTCTTTTCATCTGGCGGATCGCTCCATAAATAGTTCCCTAATCCTGACGTACATGGCGGTTCTTGCTTTAAATCGAGTTCCCGCACACTCATTTATATCCCTCCTATGAATCGATTTGGGCTTAAGGTTTTATTTGGGTCGACCTTTGCTTTAATCCCCTGAAGCAAAAAGAAATAAGAAGGTTGACTGCCCCATACATCGATTTTTTTCCTGAGCTCGAATGGAAGATGGGTGACAATCGCATAGCCGCCGGTTTTATCAGCAATATCCCTTACATGTGCAGCCGCATTAGCGATATCAGACTCTGCACCTCTAATGGTTACTTGGCTCAATCCATGGCCCAAACCGCCATGCGATTCAATTTTTACATTGAATTGATCCTGGAGCAGTTCCGTTTCCTTTAATACTTTTACTGCGTCAAGATTTACCGTTCCAATTTTAAGGGAGGCTTCTGTTTGAATTGGCAATTCAGAGTCTGCCCCATTAGGGGTATGCCTGTAAAATTGCTGCCAAAACAATTCCGCTTTTTTCTTCTGATATATAAACAATTCAGCATCATCAGGAGTCAGATTACTCACGAATTCCTCCTGATAGCGAACAGAGCTTTCGACATCTTCAAAACTCAATGCAATAGTGTAGGCGTTTATTCCGGCAAGCTTATCAGAAAGTGCGGGATTCAGCAGCTCAAGTGAGACAGGTTCAATCATAGAATCCAACACCTTCACTGCAAAAGATTTTATTTCCTCCAGATTCCCTTTTGGAAAGGAAACAAGAACCAGACTCTCGCATTTTGGTATAGGACGGAGCTTTAAGGTGATTTCAGAAATGACGCCAAGCGTGCCCATTGCCCCTATAAATAGTTTATTCATATCATAGCCGGCCACATTTTTTACGACTCTTCCCCCGGATCTTATTACTTTTCCATCCGGGTATACAGTCCTTAATCCAATAACTGCATCACGGGCTGAACCGTAGCCCAATCTTTTGGGTCCGCTTACATTAGCTGCAATGATTCCGCCAATAGTGGCATTTTCAGGCCAAAAGGGATCAAGAGATATTTTTTGATTATGCTTTGCCAGATGATCCTGAAGGTCTTTAAAGCGAGTTCCGGCTTTTACTGTTAACGTCATATCACCAGGCGTATGTTCTACAATCCCTGTAAAGTTCTCAAGCGATAAAAGAATATCCGTTTTTTCGATTGATCCTCCGAACCCTCGTTTAGTGCCGCCTCCCATAATGTTGATGGTTAAACCATTCGAACCTGCATGCTTTAGCAAAGCTGCAATTTCTTCTTCAGTTTCAGGGTAAACAACCATATCTCCTGAATTGCCAAATAAGTTTGAAGATTCATTATGAACTATCTGGTTCTCTCTAAAAATTGTTTTTAAAATACTTATCGACTCTGCTGCAATCAATCTATCCACCGCCTTTTGTTTCGTAATAACAAACAAGGTTTTTAATTATATTTAAAAAAACATCATTGTTCCTGAAGGATACTCATCTGCAAAAGCTTCTCAACCAACTCCAAATGGTCAACCATGTTTTTATGTGCCTGATTCGGCTGCTTATTTTTAATAGACAAATAGATTTCCAAATGCTGCTCCTCAATCTTTCTCGCCATGTCAGACCTTGTTTCAAGATAATGGTGAAAGTCTATCATGGACTTTTTTAATGTTTCAGAAATAAATTGCACAAATTGAATGAGGATATTATTGCCTGCTGCACGGGCAATCACCATATGAAACTGGTAATCCTCCTCCCATCCATGGATAGCTTCATCGGAAATAAGCCTCTTCATCATTTCCAAATCCTCTTCCGAACGATTTGAAGCTGCCATTTCAGCAAGCCCTGTTTCCACCATTTTTCTTGCCTGAAACAACTCCTGGATGTCTTTAATGTCGGGATGCAAATGCGGATTATTAAACAGCTTGGAAGAATCAAACCGGGTTATATAAGTCCCTTCCCCCTGCTTAACCTGCACTATACCTTTACCCTGCAAAGAAGTTAGAGCATCTCTGACAGCTGACCGTCCAACACCAAATAATTCACACAACTCTCTTACAGAAGGGAGCTTATCTCCAGGGCTAAATGATCCTTTTACAATCATATCTTCAATTTGCTCTGCAGCAATTTCCGAGATTTTGCGTGTTGAGATCTTTTTTACATTCATACTCACTCCCCCTTCCTTTGCAGACATCACATATCAGATAAGTTATTTGTTATTTACTATTTAAGCATGCTCAATTGTTTTAATCAATAAAATATTTTGAATTTATTAAAAATTAAGTTGTTTTGAGAGTCGAGGGAGTTGGATAGCTTGTGAGGAGCCGGTCCGGACCAGGGTATTGTTCAGACACAGAAGGAGCAAATCCCGTATTTTGTGTCCGAACCTGAACCTGCTTCTGACACAAAATGAGCAAATTGCTCGTATCTTGTGTCCGAACCTGAACCTGCTTCTGACACTAAATGAGCAAATCTCGCATCTCGTGTCCGAACCTGAACCTGCTTCTGACACTAAATCAGCAAATCATGCCTCTTGTGTCCGAACCTGAACCTTCTTCTGACACTAAATGAGCAAATCATGCCTCTTGTGTCCGAACCTGAGCTTACTTTTGACACTAAATCAGTAAATCACGTCACTGGTGTCCGAACCTGAGCCTACTTCTGACACTAAATCAGCAAATCTCGTATTTTGTGTCCGAACCTGAACCTTCTTCTGACATTAAATAAACAAACCTCGTATTTTGTGTCCGAAACTCACCCTACTTCTGACACTAAATGAGCAAATCATGCCTCTTGTGTCCGAACCTGAGCCTACTTCTGACACTAAATAAGCAAATCTCGCATCTTGTGTCAGAACCTGAGTCTCCTTTGAACTCAAATACAAACATAACAAAAAAACCTGACTAACACGTCTTCACATGTCAGTCAGGTTCATTTTACTATTCTATTATACGTACAACACGGCCACTAAAGTGAGTTTTCCAATAGCCGCTGGACATATTTGCAATCGCGACACCCGTAGAGTCTTGGGAACCGATAAATTTTCCGCCGCCAAGGTAGATGCCTACATGGCCGTCTGTCTTATAGGTGTTAAAGAATACAAGATCTCCCGCTCTCATCTCGCTTGCTGAAACTTGGCGTCCGGCAAATTTAAGAGAATCTGTGCTGGCTCCTACACTAATTCCAGCCTGGGAGAATGCCCAATGTACAAAGCCTGAGCAATCGAATCTTCCATTAGCGATATCATAAGCATTTCTGCCTCCGCCAAACACATAAACGGAATTACCGATATATTTATTGCCTGCAGTTGTAACGATGCTAATAGCGTTTCCGCCCTTGACGCTTGGCTTTGGAGCAGAGGTACTGGAGCCTTTTGATTTCTGGGCAGCAGGTTTTTTCTTACTGACAGCAGCTGAGCCTTTTGAAGATGAACCCGCTTCTACTGATGTTGAGCCTGATGATGCTGAATCAGAAGTAGCTGATGATGATGACACTGAAGCAACTGCCTGTACTGGTGCTGTTTGCGCAGCAATACTTTGTTCAATTTGAGCAATCATAGAAGCATATTTAGCATCTTCACTGCGCAGCTTTGCCTTTTTGTCAGCAATCGTATTTTCCTTTTCTTTTAACTGCTGGATTAATGAGCTATTTTGATTTTTTTGCTCTTCCATGGAAGATTGCATGCCTTTTAATTCAGTCATCATGCTATTCAATCCTGCCAGTTCTTCTTCCACTGCAGCTTTCTTTTCCTCGAAAGCTTTTTTATCCGCTTCCTGTTCCTCCAGTAATTGTTTGTCTGCCTGTACAAACGTAGTTACTGCACCCACACGGTCAACGAAATCACTGAAGCTGGTAGCCCCAAGAAGAACATCAAGGTATGCGACAGTCCCGCCGCTTTCCTGAAAAGATTGTGCACGCTGTTTTAAGATGGCGCTTCTCTTTTCGATTCTTTCCTCAATGATCGCCATTTCTGCCTTCAATTGATCTACTTCGGCTTTTGTGCTGGCAATATTCGTTTCCGTTTCTGCTATTAATTTATTATTATCTTCTATTGCTTTTTCGATTTTAGCAATCTTTGCATTTAGCTCAGCAGCTTCTTTAAGGACACTAGCTAATTCCTTATCGGCTTCAGCGAGTATTGCCTGCAGGCTGGAGCGCTCCTGCTGGATTTGGCTTTTTTGACTTTCCAATTTATCGATCGATTCCGCATTCACACCAGGGATGGAAAAAGCACTTCCAAGCCCAAGAATAATTGTCGTATTTAAAACGAGGAGCCTTTTTTTCAAAGTCATTACCCTGCTTTCTAATATGTACTCGGTCTATTAAACGGCCGTGGATTATATAAAACTATTTATCTATGTAAATTCCCAATTGATGTTCTCTAGTAAATTTGGCTTTCTATGGAGGATTATACCATCATTATTTGACAGACTTGTTATAGTTATATTACAAAGATATTTCAAACATGACATTAAACCCCTTTTTTCGCCAACTCCCTATGACATAATTCCCTATTTTGCGCAATGGAAATATCAGACGTGAGTTGTTTGCCGGATGCCCAGAAAAATAAAAAAGACTGAAATCCAGAATAAATCTTCCAGATTCCAGCCTTTTTATTCCATAAACTTGCTTTGAATGTCCTGATCGAATACAAATACTGACATTCCAAAATCCCGTTCTATATCAATATCCACAAAAAGGTCTATAAGCCTTGCCTGCAAAAAGTCTTCCATTTCTGCCGGCCGATTTTTTTTATACATTTCCTTTACCATCTCTGTTCTGGCAGCCCGAAGCATTTGTTTACCTTCGTCTGCACTCGCTATAAATTTCTCCACAGGAGATAAGTTACCTTCCATTTCACATATAGCCCAATTTTTGCAGAAGGTAGTCCTAACCTTGCTTGGTCCTTTGCCCATATGTTTCTTTCGGAAGGAACGCACTAAGTTACTGAATTCAGCTTCATATTTGTTCATATTCCAGCCCTCATATACCCTTATTTCATGTATAATCTCACTTATACAAGCCCGTATTCTCTTTAATTAGTTAATCAATTAATACAATTAATGTCAAACCATACAATCTTAATATCTTGTATTACTCAAATTATATGCTAATATTTTGTTAGTCGATAGGTTCTAGGGGGGATTATATGGATATCAGCAGCAGAAAAATTGTCAGATTTGAGAATGATGTTCTGCAGGAAGCAGAAGATTCTATTGTCTTAGAACATCCGCTCACAATTTATCTCAACGGAGAAGAGTTCGCAACAATGGTTTGCAGCCCTTCTAACATTAGGGAATTGGCAATTGGCTTTTTGGCTTCTGAAGGCTTTATAAGAAGATATGACGAAATAAAGAGTCTTCAAATAGATGAAAGCAAGGGTTTTGCTTATGTGGAATTACATACCCAAACCTCTACAGCCAGTCATGAATTTCACTCTAAACGTTTTATTGGTTCATGCTGCGGAAAAAGCAGGCAATTTTACTTTCATAACGATGCCAGAACAGCCAGGACTTCAACATCAAAGCTTACCCTGACTCCCAGCCAGTGTATATCATTTATGCAGCAGCTTCAGGATGGCAGCACGACTTTTCGCGAAACAGGCGGAGTGCATAATGCGGCATTATTTTCTTCAGAGGAAATGATTCTCAGCAGAACAGACATTGGCCGGCATAATGCTTTGGATAAAATCCTCGGTTATTGCATTGAGAACAGGATTCCTGTAAGGGATAAAGTCATTGCATTCAGCGGCAGAATCTCTTCTGAAGTTCTGCTAAAAGCCTCTAAGATTGGTGTTGGCATCATTCTATCAAAATCAGCACCGACTGATTTAGCCATCAAACTGGCTGAAGACCTTAATATTACAGCAGTTGGCTTTATTCGCGGTATGTCCTTTAATGTATATTCTCATCCTGAAAGAATAGTTTTTGAGAAAAAAGCTAAATAGAGGGTTTCCACACCTATTCGCCAGCAATGCCAGTAAATTAAAAAGCAAGTTAAAGCATAGCTTTAACTTGCATACTCTTAAAACATTGGATGTGGAGGGTCAATGCCCAGAACCGTTTCACCATCTACAGTTAACCAGATGTAATAATGGTCAATTTCCGTTTTCAGCACTTTTTCTATCTTTAAGATCAATCTTTCCTGCAATTCAAATGACAATCTTGCTGTCTCTTCTCCCAGCTCATAACCTTGAAGACCCATTAAATCGGCAATATACCTGGCTTCCTCGTATGACACTTCTACATATTTATCATATTCAGGTAAATATGCAGCCTCTGATGTTTTTGCGTTGAATACAAGTAAAAACATTAAACTTACTAGTACAAATGCTGTTTTCTTCATTTTTCATCCCCCTTAAATTTTAATTAATTTGTCTTTTATCTTAAAAAATGAATCTACAACAACTGGATTGTACATAGTACCACGATTATTTTTAATTTCATTTAACGCTTCAGATACGCTTCTGCCTTTCTGATAAACCCGGTCAGTAGTCATCGCATCAAATGAATCTACAACTGAAATAATTGCTGCCTCTATAGTGATTTGATCCCCTTTAAGGCCTTTGGGATAGCCAGTGCCATCATATCTTTCATGGTGCTGTTCAACCACTTCGCCTGCTTCTATTAAACTCGGCAAACCAGTTTCCTGCAAAATTTCACGCCCAAAGGTCGTGTGCTGTTTCATTACCTCCCACTCAACAGAGGATAATTTCCCCGGTTTTTGAAGAATGTCGATCGGCACCTTTACTTTTCCAATATCATGCAAAAATGCAGCAAGATTAAGTTTTAAAATTTGACGGGAATTTAACTTTAGCTCGTCTGCCATAACCATAGACATTTTTGTAATTCTATCGCAATGGTCGCTTGTATATCCGTCTGTCTCTTCAATAGATATAACCAATTCTCTTAATTCATTTGTCACTCTGCTGTAGTAATGGAAAACTGGATTGGATGTTACATATAAAAATTCAGATTGACCTATTGATTGAAAAATATGATGTTCAGTTACTGGGCATCTTTGAAAGGAATCACCAGCTTTGAGTGTTTTCTCCCCATTAGAATCTTTTAAGAGCATTTCACCGGAAAGCATATGAATGAATTCAAGTGTTCCGCCGCCTTCTAATGGTTCCAGTCCCCACCTGGCATCCGTTTCAAGCTTATGGTAAATAATCTCTGTCCCGTCTCCCGATGCAATCAGAGAGATTTGCAACCCTTTCATGTGGACTGTTTCAATGAAACTATCTTCATTTATGATGCCCACTTTATTACCCTCTTTCTAATACCATCACAAATAATGTATGTATTGGGTTTCTCCTATCTATCCTATATTGCAATTCTAGTACATGATTTTCCATTTTTCCACAAAATTCTGCAATATATTTGTTTATGAAGATAATATTGTAAAAAATTGATTCTATATACCTATTTATATAAAAAAAGCCAGTGACCCGAAAGCAGTCACTGGCTTACTGTCATTCTCTTTTGTTAGGAGGTACATCTCTTTCATTTTTCTCCATTTTGTGCATTTCCTGGTCTTCGGGCAGCTGGGTGTTTCTTTCCATTTCGCTTATATCTTCTCCCATTCCTTTTAAGAAGGTGAGCAGGAGTGTAACTGCCCGATTGACTTCTGGATCTTTCAATGCCTTTACAAGATCGAAGTAGCTTGTTTTTTCATCCGTATCTTTATAATCCGCCACACGCGCAATACCTGAATTTACTTTTAACAGTAAGGGTTCAAGCTGCTGGACATTAATGGTACCCAGGGTGCCAACCATAAGAAGCAGGTTTTTAATTGTATTTGTAGCTTCTGGCTTGTCTAATGCTTTAACAAGGACATTCAAAACTTTATCTCCCTGTCCAAATAGTCCATTTAATAAAGAGATAACTCCCCGGTCATGCATATGTCCAACTACTGTAAGAAGCTCTAGAATGGGTTCCTTATTATTAATGAGGGCATTCTCGACTTCCTCCAGATCTTTTTTTCGCTGATCCTCATGTGTTAACTCAAAACGCTTAATGTTGCTGATCGCTTTAGCCATGCTGCTTCCGCTCCTTTTTCACCATATCTCCCGGGAAAATGTAATCTTTCCGTGCCCATTTCTTTTGGACATTTACACCTATTTGCGGCTGCGGATTACCATAGCGGTGATTTATTCTAGGAAGTGGATTGCTGCCTTCCTCACTCAGAATTTCAAGCTTTACCTTTGTTTCCTTATATGCCGGCGTATCGGTATCCTTATCGGCATAGCTGCTTGTTAATAAATTTATGGCTGCTTCGCCTCTATCATTCATAGGGAGGTAAACTTCCTTTCCTTTAACCCTGTCAGTTATCAGGCATTTAACTTTAACGTTGCCATACGGTGAAGTCAGGCGAACAAGCGTGCCATCCTTCAAGCCCCGCTCTTTGGCCAGTTCAGGTGATACCTCAAGGAACACTTCCGGTGTTTTAGAGCTTATTCCTTTTGATTTATAGGTCATATTCCCTTCATGGAAATGCTCAAGGAGTCGGCCATTGTTGACATGGATATCATATTCCGCAGGAAATTCAAGAGCAGGAGTCCAATCTACCGGATAAAGTCTTGCCTTGCCATCCGGGAACGGGAAGCCTTCCGTATAAAGGAGCGGTGTGTCAGTTCCGTCCTCAGCTACTGGCCATTGCAGACTATTGTATCCTTCCAATCTATCATAGGTAACACCTGCGTAAAGAGGCATAAGCTTAGCTGCTTCGGCCATAACTTCGCTTGGGTGTGTATACGTCCAGCCTGCTCCAAGGCGATTCGCAACTTCGATAATAATCTGCCAATCCGGCTTTGAATCTCCGAGGGGTTCAAATGCCTGATAAAGACGCTGGATCCTTCTTTCTGTGTTCGTGAATGTTCCTTCTTTTTCCAGGCTTGGGCTTGCAGGGAGAACAACATCCGCAAACTCTGCTGTACGGGACAGGAAGATATCCTGCACGACAAAGAAATCAAGCTTCTCAAATGCTGCCTGCACATAATTGATGTTTGAATCCACAAGACCCATATCTTCGCCCTTTAGATACATCGCTTTCAGCTGGCCCTCATGAATTCCTTCCACCATCTCGTGATTGTTCATTCCGGATTTTTCTGGAAGTTTTACGCCCCAGGCACTTTCGAACTTCTTTCTCACATCAGGATCTGATACCTTTTGATAACCAGGCAAATTATCAGGACTGCTTCCGAAATCTCCTGCCCCCTGCACATTATTATGGCCCCTTAAAGGATATGCACCAGCACCAGGCTTAGCGTAGTTGCCGGTTACAAGCAGCAGATTTGAAATGGCTGTGCTTGTATCACTGCCGCCAAGATGCTGTGTGACACCCATGGCCCATAATGCAGAAACACTATTGGCTTCATGAATCATTTCTGCCATTTTGATTAGATTGTCTCTGGATATGCCGGTTGTTTCTTCTGCAAATTCAAGTGTATATTTCTCCAGATTTGATGCGAAATATTCAAGACCATTCACTTTTTCCTGGAGAAACTTCCCATCGGCCCATCCCTGGTCCATAATGTATTTCGTAATGGCAGAAAGCCAGACCATATCAGTGCCGGCTCGCGGACGCACAAACAGATCAGATCGCTCTGCCATTTCATGTTCCCTCAAGTCAGCTACGATTACTTTCTGGCCGTTAAGCTTCTGGGCTCGTTTCACCCTGGTGGAAAGAACTGGATGTGATTCCGATGTATTGGATCCGATAATTAATACTAAACCCGCATTCTTAATATCTTCAATTGAACCTGCATCCCCTCCGTAACCAACAGTTCTGAACAATCCTACAGTTGCAGGAGTCTGGCAGTATCTTGAACAATTATCAATATTGTTCGTGCCTATAACTCCCCTGCCAAGCTTTTGCATTAAATACGATTCTTCATTCGTGCATTTAGATGATGTGATAAAGCTCAAGGCATCCGGACCATGCTGTTCTTTAATTTCCGAAAACTTTCGTGAAATCAAGTCAAGAGCTTCGTCCCATTCTGCTTCACGGAATGAATCGCCATCCCTGATTAGCGGTTTGGTTAATCGTTCCTCACTATTTACAAAGTCCCAGCCAAATTTCCCTTTTACACAAGTGGAAATTCCATTGGCAGGCGCTTCTGCCTGAGGCTCCACCTTCAATATTTCACGTCCCTTTGTCCATACATCAAAGCTGCAGCCTACACCACAATATGTGCAGACCGTTTTGGTCTTTTTAATTTTCTCTTCCCTCATTGCAGCTTCCATATCTGATATTGCCAGGATAGAGCCGTATCCTGTTTCAACATTTTTAGTGATTTCAATCATTGGACGAAGAGTGTTTTTGGCTATGCCTGTCAGAAACCCAGCTTCTCCTTCCATCCCCTTTTCCATCATGGCATTACACGGACAAACCGTGGAACAGTGTCCACAGGATACACAGGAGGACTCGTTTATAGGCACATCATTATCCCAGATAACTCTTGGCCTCTCCCTCTCCCAATCAATTGTAAGGGTTTCAGTAACCTGAACATCCTGACAGGCTTCAACGCATCTTCCGCATAGAATGCACTGATCCGGATCATATCTGTAAAATGGATGGGATTCATCTTTTTCATATGGCTTGTGATCAAAAGGGATGCTTTGATGATTGATTTTCATCGCTTTAACCGTATTATGTATTTCACATCCGCCGTTGTTATAATCACATACCGTACAATACAGCTCATGATTAAAAAGAATCTTATCCATGGCAATGGTCTGTGCCTGTTTTACATCAGGTTCAGCCGTATCAATTACGTCTCCATCATTAATTTTTGTGGAGCATGATCTCACAAGTTCTCCATTAACGGAAACAATGCAGGTATCGCAGGTTTCTATTGCTCCCAGGCTGGGATGGAAGCAAACCTGAGGGATTTCGATCGAGCTGTCATTTAATAACTGCAAAACGGTTTGACCCTGCTCTGCCTTCATTTCTATACCATTTATCTTTATATTGAGTGATGGCGGCAAATCAATCATCCTTTCATTGAATCAATTTCTTTGGTTTTCAGTACCCTTGCAGGAAAAAATTAAACGTTTAGTTAATGATATTGGATGAGCTGTCCAGGCATTCTAAAAAAAGACAATAATAAAAACAGCTGTATGTTCAGCTGTTTTTATTTGCACATAATGATGACAAGTGCCTTCTAAGGATCCCTTTCATTTTATCTTCGGTAAAAAGGGCAGGCTTCATAACACCATGAAGGGCAAGACCGTCAATCAGGGCATGAAGACGCTCTGCCTCTTCTTCAATATTCAAACCAGAGCTGGATAAGCCCATGTTCTTCATCCCCTCAATAACCCTTCGGATGCCCTCCTTCATTTCCTGGTATACCCGGCTGCTAAGTTCAGCAAGAGCTGGGTCAACAAGAGCTTTTATATTAAAAGCAATCCAGACTTCCATTTCCAATCTCCGTTCTTCATCTAAAGGAAGCAGCTCCCCGAGCATCAGTATCATATTTTCAAAATGATCATCCGTATACGATGCATGCTGAATTCTTGTTTTCACCCTTTCTGATACTAAATTCATGGAATAAGCCAATAACTCATTTTGATTTGAAAAATAGTGGCGAAGTGAGCCTGCTGATAAACCAGCTTCTTCTGCTATCTTCCGGACAGAAGCTCCTTCTATACCATTTTTTTGGATCACCCGCCATGCAGCTTGTGCTAATAAATGTTTTTGATTTTCATGGTCAACTTTTTTAGGCATGTATATATTATAGCATCAATTGTTTTTTTAATACAGATGTGTTATATTATTTTATAATACAACTGTATTAAATAAAAAAAGGGATGTGGAATAATGATCGGCTGGCTGATTATTGCCTGTGAGATTGGGTTTTGGATTTTCGTTATGGCAGGTTTAACTGCAAGATATATTTTGAAAAAAAAGACATTAAGCAGTCTGCTATTGCTTTGCACACCTCTGATTGATTTGATTCTGCTCACAGCAACCACCATTGATTTGCACAGAGGAGCCGAAGCCGGGATTTTCCATGGCATTGCAGCAATATATATCGGTGCAACCATTGCCTTCGGAAAATCTATGATTCATTGGGCAGACGAAAGGTTTGCCTATAAGTTTGGGAATGGACCCAGACCGTCAAAGCCTCCAAAATTCGGCAGTGAACATGCCAGAAGAGAAAGAAACGGCTGGTATAGACACCTCCTCGCTTGGAGTATTGGATTGGCATTGTTATTTGCGATGATTTTCTTTATAGGAAATTCAGAGCAAACAAAAAACCTCTGGGGTATTATTAGAACGTGGACCTTCGTTCTGGCTATAGATTTTGTCATCAGCTTCAGCTATACGGTTTGGCCGCGGAAAGTTAAACCTGAAAATCACAATAACTCTGTCACTTAAAAAGCTGCCCTTTTAAAGGCAGCTTTTTGTATGGAAAATTGATAGACTTGTTCGAATCCCTGCTTAAAGGATTTTGATTAGGCACTCCGAATATTTCTCAGATAAGTGCCTTTCCTTTAAGGCTTTTGAACAGAAGAACACCTTGCATAGCAGATGTCTCTATCTCCTGTTTTTCAGCTTTCTTTTTACTGCCGGGACAACATACTTTCTCACTAAAGTTGCACCTTTCTTTACGATAAGGGCTTTTATTATTCTTTTCACACCCATAAACGAATCCCTCATTTCGGTTTGTCCATCATTATGATATCTTTACCTTTTCATTGTGCCCGCTAAACTTCAAATTAAAAAGCCCTTCAAAAAAGGGCTTTCTTACAATTATATTCGGTTTTCCTTAAAAGGATTCTTCCATTCCATCAACGCGCCGAAATTTAGAGATTCATCATCTTCTAAGTAATTCTCCACAACACAAAGAGGTGTCCGTCCGCACCTCAGCAAAAATGTAATGACTGGATCCTGCTTTTTTCCCTCGATTAATTGCTGAAGATAGTCTTCAGGTGACATATCAGGTGCACATTTATGGTAGCCAGGCATCCGTCCTCCGCCTAGCAGCCGGTCAAGCCCTAAGTTAATAACAGTCTGATACATAGACTGCATCAAAATTTTTCCAAGACCAAGCTTACGGAAACGGGGCCTGACGCTTATATCGACAATATATAATGTATTCCCTTGAGGTTTATGATTGCGGATATAGCCGCTGTCGGTTATTTCTTCCCATGTATGCTCCGGGCGGGCAGGATCAAAATCAATAATCAGCCCGGTTATGGACCCTGCTACTGCTCCATCTGCCTCAATGCATAGTGCCCCCTCAGGAAAAAGTTCCACATGATTTGCTAATTGCTTCTGATTCCACCATAAATCTGAAGGAAATGGCGGCGGAAAGCATTCCGCCTGTATGTCAATTAACTGATCGAAATCCTCTTTCGTATAATTCCTGATTACAGCCGGCACCGGCTTACCCCCGTCAAACACAAAAAATTCGCTTCGATAGGCCATTTGTTAACCTTCGATATTTTCTTTTTCCCAATCTACATACAAGTCGGTCCTGCGGTCGCGCCAGGTCGTAACCGAACCGCGCTCACGGACTTCATATAAAAGGCTGAGATCAAGGTCCGCTGTCACAATCATATCATCATTCAGCTCGCCTTCCACCATAATCCCCTTTGGCGGAAATGGGATATCATTAGGTGTAATGACAGCTGCCTGGCCGAAATTGGCTCGCATAAAGTCGACAGTAGGAAGTGAACCAATTGTTCCTGTAACCACAACATACACCTGATTCTCAATCGCTCTTGCATGGCTTGTATAGCGTACACGGTGGAACCCATGACGGTCGTCTGTACAGGAAGGGCAGAAAATAACATCTGCTCCTTTTGCTTTTGCCAAACGGACAATTTCAGGAAACTCAATGTCATAGCATGTCAGAATGGCTATTCTGCCTTTATCTGTATCAAATACACGCAGGCCTTCGCCAGGTGACATGTTCCACTCATGGACTTCGGTTGGCGTGATGTGCAGTTTAGCCTGCTCTTCTATTCGCCCATCTGGATAAAATAAATGTGCCGTATTATAAAGGCGTCCATCTCTGTTAATAACGTGGGTACCGCCGATTATATGCATGTTTGTCTGTTTAGCAAAATCAGAAAATAAGTTTTTATATTGTTCAGTAAAACCGGGCAGTTCGTTAATGGTCAGACTTGTTCCCTGCTCGCTTCCTATCGACAAAAGCTGTGTAGTGAAAAATTCAGGAAATAAAACAAACTCAGATCCAAACTCCTGGGCAGTTTTAATATAATGCTCACATTGGCTTGCAAACTCTTCAAATGAACGAATGGTGTGCAAATGATACTGCACAGCGGATACACGAATTTTCAATGTACTCCCCCTCATCAAAAAAATGTATAGATGAGTAACACTCTATCTTTAAAAGATTATCAATGATTTTCCAGCCTTGCACAATACTTTTTTATCGGATTTCGAAATTTTTTATTTCACGGTATTTTATTTAACAAAACAGACATTTTTTCAATTTGGTTTGGAGTTTAGTAAACTAAAAAAATACCATGGTAAACAAAGTCTCTTTTAATTTTGCCAGTTGATTTCTTCTCCAGGCACGCAGCGAACCCGCGGGGAGGCATGCGGGCCTCCTCGGCTAGCCTGCAGGGTCTCACACTTCCATCTCCTTCTGCAGGGCATTGAATAAGCTTCCCCAGCCACGCAGCGAAGATCAACTCAGCAAATTAACTAAGTTATGACAAACCAATAAACTTTTCGAAAACAGCCAAAAAAAAGCATCACTTTTATAAAGCAATGCTTTTAACCCTTATTTTAATAGCTTGCTTAATCCTGTAATGAGCCCCATCCCTTTTTGAAAATCTTGGTTTGCTGCTTTAACTAGTCTCGTATAAATGCCAATCAGGGATTCATTTTGCCTTTTTAATTCACTGACCTCTTTTTTTAATGCTGCCATCTCGGCTCTTAGAGATGCCATTTGTTTCTTTAGGTATTCGGTGTCTCCATTTTCCCCGGTTTCATCCACTGCCGCTTTTTCCTCACTTACCTTTATACCTTCTGAAAGATTCAATATAGAATCATCATTAATAATTTTACCGGCCAAACTCAATAATGAATTAAAATCTAAATTCTGTCCGTATTTCAGCAGTTCCCCTGCCAGCTTTTCCAGATTGTCCGAATTCTCAAGAGAATCATTCTTTTTAGTAGGTTGATCCATAATAAACCTGCCTTTCATAGTTTCTACCCTATATTATGTATATGCTTAATTAATGGAATGGACAAACATACAGAGAAAAGAAGAACTTATGGAAATGACATTGAAAAACCCTGGGCAATAACCAGGGTTTAAATTGGATATATCTATTAGACATATTAAGAAGCAGGCAGACAGTCCAATAGGCTGCAAATTCTACCCTTGATTTTGTCAGCTAAAGACGGTGAAATGAGTCTGACTACAATCCATAAAAGTACTAGTCCAAGTACTAGTAACGGTGTTAATGCTCCATTTAACATACGATTTCCCCCCTTTTATTCAACTACTATGGGTACCCTTACGTTTACATCGTATGTTCTGAACTTGGACATGCATAAACAAATATCCCGGCATTGCAAAAATTGGCACTTGTCCATCTTTTTTAAAAAAATCTGACCCCTCCTCGGGCCAGAATGGTATTTTTTAACGTAATTTCTTCATTTCATTTGACAGGAATTCTACATCCGTTCCCACAATGACCTGCAGACTGGTTTTGCTGAGCTTTATGACTCCTTTTGCTCCGAGCTGTTTTAATTGCCCCTCATCAACAAGTGACATATCAGTCACCCTTAAACGAAGGCGGGTTACACAATTATCGAGTTCTACAAGGTTCTCTTTCCCGCCTAAAGCCTGCATATAAGCGTCTGCTGCTTCAGCATATTTGCCCTTTATAGATGTATTCCCTTCAAACTCACCTTCAATTTCGTCTTCCCTTCCAGGTGTTTTCAAATCCAGTTTCCTGATCAGGTAATAGAAAATCACAAAATACAGGATAGCATACAGGAGACCCATCCCGGCCAGCAGAACCGGCTTCTGAGCAATGCCAAAGTTTAGAATGTAATCGAGGGCGCCCGCTGAGAATCCGAAACCATGATGAATATCCAGTACATAGGTAATGGACATAGCCACACCTGTCAAAGCAGCATGAATCAAATATAAAACCGGTGATAAGAACATAAACAGGAATTCAATCGGCTCTGTAATACCTGTCAGGAAGGAAGTAAATGCAAGTCCAGCCATTGCCCCTGCCACCGCTTTCCTTCTTTCCTTCTTTGCAGCCGCAACCATGGCCAGAGCAGCACCAGGCAGCCCAAACATCATAATTGGGAAAAATCCTGTCATAAAGATTCCAGCAGAAGGATCCTTTGCAAGGAAGCGCCATAAGTCTCCTTTAATAACATCCCCTGCTGCATTGGTAAACTCGCCGAACTCAAACCAGACGAGTGTGTTCAGTATATGATGGAGACCAACAGGAATTAAAAGACGGTTCAGGAATCCGAATACCCCAACACCTGCTGCCCCTGCCCCGATAATCCAATCGCCGACACTGTTTATGCCGGCCTGTACTGGTGGCCATACATACCCAAATAAAAATGCGATGACAATCATAGCAAGTGAGGTAATTATCGGTACAAATCGTTTTCCCCCAAAGAATCCAAGCCATTCCGGCAGCTTAATATCATGGTATTTATTGTATAATAGCCCTGCAATAATACCAGAAATGATTCCGCCAAAAACACCCATATTAACCGTTTCGTTTATAGCCGCGGCACCTTCAGTCAGTACAAAATAACCCACTGCACCAGCAAGTGCAGCTGCCCCGCTTCCATCCTTAGAAAAACCAATGGCAATCCCAATGGCAAACAAGAGAGCCAAATGCCCAAAAACAGCATTCCCCGCTGCAGATATAAATGGAATCCCTAAAAGGTCATCCTGTCCCAGCCTCAATAAAAGTGCAGCAGCTGGCATAACTGCTATCGGGAGCATTAAAGACTTGCCAATTTTCTGTAAAAACCCCAACATTAATACACACCTCTTTCCCTATGGATTAATAAATAATATGAACAGGCTTAATAATTCATTACCAGGCTCCAACAGTATTATGCAGGCTCGCCATGGAATAAAAAAAAGAACCTGGCGCCAAACGCTGCCAGGTTCTTCCTGCGAATTTAATAAAGTAAATATTCTTTGCGTGTTTTGTTGAATTGCTTTAATTCTTTTTGCCATTTGGAGGAGATTTCATCAACATTCTTTCCTTCTTCTATGGCTTCACGGACCCAGCCATTGCCCATCAGGTTGTCAAAAAATGAAATTCCAGCACTGTTTTCTTCACGGAATTCGAAGTCTACCGGATACATATCATGGATCGCCTTCACGATGTGAAGTCCAGTCTCGACAGGCTTGAATGCTTCACGATCTGTCACATGAATCTGAATCCCATGAGAAAGCTGTCCTGCATGTTTAGAAAAGCTTGGTGTAAACGAAGCTGCTCTGAAGTTTACCCCAGGAAGATTAAGACTGTTCAAATGCCCAGCCAATTCATCAGCATTAATAAATGGAGCACCAATTAATTCAAACGGCTTCGTTGTTCCGCGTCCCTCAGAAACATTCGTTCCTTCAATTAATGCCGCACCGGGATATACTAATGCCGTTTCAAGCGTTGGCATATTAGGAGAAGGCATGACAAACGGAATCCGTGTGTCATCGTAATACATATTGCGCTTCCATCCATTCATTTTGACAACAGTTAAATCTGCACCTATTTCAAAATCTTCATTAAACAATTCGGCCAGTTCACCTACCGTCATTCCATGGCGAAGCGGAATCGGGTAATTCCCCACAAAGGAGGAATACTTCATATCAAGCACCGGCCCTTCAACCTTTGTTCCACCTTGAGGATTAGGCCTGTCCAGCACGATGAAAGGGATATTGTTTTCTTTTGCTGCTTCCATGGCGTATGCCATTGTGTAAATATACGTGTAAAAACGTGTTCCGACATCCTGGATATCAAACAGAAGGACATCAATATTTTCAAGCATTTCAGGTGTAGGCTTTTTGGTTTTTCCATATAAGCTGTAAACAGGAAGCCCTGTCTTTTCATCGATATAATACTCAACATATTCACCTGCCTGCGCACTTCCGCGAACCCCATGCTCCGGTCCATATAATGCTGTTAACTCCACGTCCGGATCATTGTGCAGAATATCAACAATGCTGTTTAAATTCTGGTCGACCCCTGTCGGATTTGTAATCAGGCCAACCCGTTTTCCTTCAATAAGTTCTTTTTTATCATCCAAAAGAACTTCAACACCAAGCTCGAACTTCTTTTTCTTGCCTTTTCCTTTTCCATTGCCGTTATCTGCAAGCACTACAGTTAAAGAAGAGAGTACGAGAATCATTGTCAAAAAAGCCATAAACCATTTCTTCATTAGTTTTCTCCTCCCAGGTTAGGATAGGTACATGCCAGGAACAAAAGTGCATGTACCCATCCTTTTTTTATTCCTCTTTCTAATAACTCAAACCATGCCCGAATTCATATAGGACAGTGTCATCTGGACCCGGAATAGTTACAGGCAATTTACCTGAAGGGTTAATCTGACCAAATAAAACGCCTGCTGCTGCATCAAAGCTGGCCGTTCTGAAGCCGTATTGTGCAATATAGGCATCAATTTCCGGATAGGCCATGATGTCATAAGGGTTACGGATGCCAACCGCAATAACCGGAGCTTCTGATTCAGCAATAATGGAATTAACCATCTTCATCTGTGCGCTGTCAGGTGAACGGCCCGACACATTAGAGGTATGTGAGCCCACAATAACCGCACTGGCATTCCTGATCTGCTGCTTCTGCTCTTCAGTTAATTCATAGCTTGAGGTCTGGATGACCGCTGTGTTTTTATGGAACTTGCCCACTGAGTTACTTAAATCTGTAATATACGTATTTCCGACAACGACAATATTATCTTCAGGAGATAATTGTAATGGCAAAGCATCTCCTTCATTTTTAACCAGGGTAATTGAACGTTCTGCTGCTTCTTTTTCTATTTGTTTATGTTCATCTGATCCAACTACTTCAAGTGCCTTTGCAATTTTTTCATCAATCGGCTGAGGCGTTTCTTCTTTCATAATTCCCCGCTTTATTTTCAGTGTTAAAATCCGTTGAACGGAGGATTCTATGCGTTTTTCAGAGATTTCTCCATTTTTAACAGCATCCAATAGCCCTTCTGCAACTTCTTTTAGGCCAACAGGCATTAGCACAATATCAGTTCCAGCTTTGACGGCACGAATGGCAGCATCAACTGGTCCAAAATGTTCAGCGATGGCATTCATATTCATTGCATCCGTTGTAATAACACCTTCATATCCCATTTCTTCACGCATAAGTTCTGTCAGCACTTTATGTGAAAGAGTGGCCGGAATTGCGATTTCTTCACCTGTTTTTTGTGAGATTGCTTTCGTATCATCAATCTTAGGGAAGGTAACATGTGCAGTCATGATAGCATCCACGCCTGCTTCCATCCCCTTTTGGAAAGGATACAATTCAACTTCTTTTAGACGTTCCTTATCATGAGGCACTTCAGGCAATCCCAGATGTGAGTCTACTGCTGTATCTCCATGCCCGGGAAAATGTTTTGCAGTAGCGGCAACACCTGCTGATTGCAATCCTTCAGTATAAGCAACGCCCATGTCAGCGACCAGCTGCGGGTCCTCTCCAAATGAACGAACGCCTATCACCGGATTGTCGGGGTTATTATTTACATCCATGACAGGTGCAAAATTCATATTAATGCCGAGTGAAGAGAGCTCCTCTCCAATCGCCTTGCCAACCTTGCGCGAAATCTCTTCAGAACGGGCAGCACCTAAAGCCATATTCCCAGGCATGTCAGTTCCTGATTGAAGACGGGTAACAATACCGCCTTCCTGGTCAATCGTCATCAATAAGCCAAATTTTTCTGCAGCTTTCTGATAATCTGAAACCAATGTGGCAGTCTGTTCAGTTGTCACCACATTTTCACGGAATAATATCACCCCTCCAAGATGATAATCTTTTACCAGCTTCTCTATTTCAGGAAGCATTTCTGTGACATTCTGTCCCTTCCAAGTGCGGAAATCCGGCATCAGCATCTGGCCTACCTTTTCTTCAATAGACATATATTTCACAGCCCGGCTAATAAGGTCATACCGTTTCCCATGCTCTTTAATCATTTTCACTTTAAAACCAGGCTTGCCTTTGCTATTCTTTTCGCGGTCAGGTTTTATTTGTACTGCAATTCGGTCCTTATACACTCCATCAGTAACACTGATAAAGGTTTTTCCTGGCTTCCCCTTAAATGTGATAGTTCCTGACTGATCAACTGCTGCAACAGTTTTATTGGATGACATCCATTTCAGACCGTCTGTAACAGCCATGAAATGTCCCTCTTTAAAAACATGCAGTGCCTTTAATTGAAATGTATTCCCGCTGACTTCCAGGTCGGTCTCAGGCACATTCTGCATAAGTACTAAGTCCTTTGCATTGCTTTTTGCTGATGCTTTATTCAAGGTTCCTCCCATCCACAATTGCGAAACGGCAAGTGTAATTGTAAGAAGGAAAATAAACGTAACTTTGCTGACTTTACCCATTTCTCCAACGTCCTTCCTGCTTTTTCATATGAGTTTACTTTTTACTAAAAAATCAAATACTAATACTTTCTTTTTTCCCACCCGTTTCCTGTGAGGGCAGGCTTAACATTTTTGCCATTTGACAGCTGAAGTTTTACATTATCAACGTACCAGCCTCTGCCATTTACAGAGCTGTCTGTCTCGTATCGGAATCGAATATGCGATGTTCCTGCCGGAATAGCCAGCTTTTCCTTTTTCCAGTCGATGCTGCTGCCTGTATATGGCTGGGCTGCCTGTGTCCAATTGACGCCATCCTCTGAGACCTCTACAAAGGCCATATCCGCATTGGTTTCAGTTCTGTACCAGGTATCGAAGGACAGAACTGCCTCTTCTTTGAGATTGACTTTAGCGGTTAACTCATGCTGAATTTTATCTCCATAACCTGAGAACCAGGCATCTCCTTTCCCTGGAATCGCTACAGGAATGGAATCCGCCACCTGTCTGGCAAATGCACGCCTTGCAATATTCGTTGTAACAGTATTTCTTGAAGGATGGACACGATTCGTTAAGAGAATCGCAATCGTGCCATTATTTCGGTTTATGACGATCGAGGTTCCAGTGTACCCTGTATGCCCAAGCGAAGTCCCCTCTGATAATGCATCCATGAACCATCCCTGACCAAGCTCCCAGCCTAAGCCATGATCATTGCCTGGAAATTGAGGGATTTGATTTTGAATAAGCATTTTCACTGTCTCTTCTTTTAATATCCGCTTGCCGCCATAACGCCCGTCATTCACGTACATATGGGCAAGCCTTGCAAGGTCGGATGCAGTGGAAAAGACACCTGCATGTCCGGCGACACCATCAAGGGACCAGGCATTTTCATCATGAACTTCACCCCATACAAGCCCCCTGCCAATTGCAGGCTGATATTCAGTGGCTGCAATACGATGCTTCAAAGATTCAGGAGGGTTATACATCGTATCCTTCATTCCCAGCGGTTGAGTTATGCGTTTCTTTACAAACTCATCCAGACTTTGTCCAGAAAGGCGTTCGATCAGCGCACCGAGCGTAATCATATTCAAATCGCTGTATGTATACTCTTCACCCGGCTCATTGGCCAATGGATAATTAAAAACGATCTGCATGCGTTCCTCTCTGCTGCTACCTTGTGAATATAACGGAATCCATGCAGTAAAGCCTGAGGTATGGGTCATCAGCTGGCGTATTGTTACATTTTCCTTTCCGTTTTCGGCAAACTCGGGAATATATTCCGCAACAGGATCATCCAGCTGAAAACGGCCTTCATCATACAATATCATCGCAGCTGTTGTGGTAAAAATTTTACTGATTGAAGCCAGATCAAAAATGGTATCTTCGGTCATTTCAATTGGGTTTTGGGATTCAGTAAACTTATCATCTGTGTAGCGGTAGGAATATCCGTATGCATCATGCTTGACGATATGTCCGCGCCTTGCCACGAAAGTGACAGCACCAGGCATAACGCCTTCTGAAATCATCTCCTCCATTAATGGATCGATTTCATCCAGCGGCTGCTGAACCATCCCTGCTCCCATGGCAGAACCAGGATGTAGAATTGGAGAAATCGGCCCAGGACGATCCCATGAAAAAATGGGGTGAATTTTGTGTTTTACACCTTTATTGTTTTTCATTTCCATTGTTGGCTTGACTCCTTCTGAGCTTTGCGCAGATACAGGATATGCTGCAGGAATAAGGAGTGAAGTGCTAAGTGCGGCAGATAGCGCAACAAGCTTAGTTTTGTTTTTCATAGTGCCTCCTTTATTTTTATGAATTTTCAACAGCCTTTAACCTCCTCTATTTAATGAAAGGGTTTACATATTGTAAGATTAATAGAGTCTGCGTATAGTTGTCTATACCACATAAGTCCTGTTCTAGTTAAAACCTTCCATATAATGCAGAAAACCGCTAGTACTTTTTGACTGTTCTGAAAACTTATTAGGGATTTTCAAGTTTTGAGAAATACAAAGAAAGCAGAATCCACATTGGATTCTGCTTATCTTTGAAACTGTACATTATGAAGCCCTGCAAAGATCCCGTTCTTTTCGATCAGTTCATCATGTGTGCCTTCTTCAGCAATACCGTCTTCTGTAACAACCACAACTCTATCTGCATTGCGGATCGTGGCAAGCCTATGGGCTATCACAAGGGTCGTGCGGTTTACGGCAAGCTCGTTCAATGCCGTTTGTATAATTTGCTCTGTTTCAGTATCCAATGCCGAGGTTGCCTCATCCAGGATCAATATCGGCGGGTTTTTCAGGAACATTCTCGCAATCGCGATTCTTTGCTTTTGTCCGCCTGACAGCTTTAATCCCCGTTCTCCAATTTGTGTTTCATAACCATCCGGCAAAGATGCAATGAAGTCCTGCAGGTGAGCTTTTCCAGCCGCGTCTGCAATCTGCTCATCTGTTGCCCCAAGCATTCCGTAAGCAATATTCTCTTTAAGGGTACCCGTAAACAGGAAGACATCCTGCTGGACAATGCCAATCTGCGATCTCAGTGATTTTTTTGTCAAGTCCCTGATATCCATGCCATCAATCTTAATACTTCCGCTATTCACATCATAAAAGCGTGGAATCAATGAGCAAATCGTTGTCTTACCGGCTCCTGAAGGTCCAACAAAAGCTACTGTCTCACCTGCTTTTATTTGAAGGTCAATTCCCTCAAGCACCGATTTATGCTCGTCATAACTGAACGATACATTCTGGAAACGAATATCACCTCTTAAGGACTTAACCTCAATGGCATCTTTCGTATCCTTAATTTCCGGTTCAGTATCGATGATTTCTATAAACCGTTTGAAACCAGCCATTCCCTTTGGATACAATTCCATCAGGGCACTTATTTTATCAATCGGCTTTAAGAGCACATTCACATAGAGCACAAATCCGACCAATGCTCCGTATGAAAGCTGCCCGCTGAAGCTCAGCCAGGAACCGTATACAAGAACAATCATAGTAATTAATCTGGTCAGCATATAGACTCCGGAAGCACTGAAGCTCATTATCTTATAAGCTGCAAGCTTGGCAAGCCGGAATCTGCCATTGTTTTCTCTAAATCTTTTAATCTCGTAGCTTTCATTTGTAAAAGACTGAACCACACGCACTCCGGATACACTATCCTCAACCTGGGCGTTGACATCGGCAATTTCACCGTACATTCTTTTCCATGCTTTGTTCATTTTTATATTACAGAACGTTATCAGCAATACAAGAAACGGAAGAACAAGTATGGTTACAAGTGCGAGCTTTACATTGATTGTAAGCATGATCCAAAAGGCACCTGCAAACGTCATGACAGCAATAAATAAATCCTCCGGTCCATGGTGGGCAAGCTCTCCGATATCCATCAGATCATTTGTCACCCGGCTCATGATATGCCCTGTTTTCGTATTATCGAAGAAACGGAAAGACTGCCTTTGCACATGCTGAAAAAGCTGCTGCCGCATATCTGTTTCGATGTTGATGCCAAGCTTATGGCCCCAATAGTTAACAACAAACTGAAGAAGTGTGCTGGTCACATAAAGAGCAAGCAGGCCGGCACTCACAGAAACAATCATGGACCAATTCCCGCTTGGAAGCAGGCTGTCGATAAACCACTGAACAGCTAACGGAAATCCCAGTTCAAGTATGGCAACGAATACTGCCGAACTAAAATCAAGAATGAACAGGCGCTTATGTGGCTTATAGTAGCTAAAAAACCGTCGGATCATGTTATTCTCCCTTTTTCTGAAAAAATCAAATTTACTTGATTATAAATTCACCAGTAATATTTTACAAGAAAAACCTCATCTTGAACGAGTCCGGCTGCACCGCTTTAAAACACTTAAGTTAAAGCATCGGATGACATTCAACTCTTTGATCTAAACTGAACATTGCGGATCATTTGATTGATGACTTCTGAAATGACAAGTCCTACTGCGATGGCCCCGGATATCATGAATGCTTTTGCAGCTAGCTGTATGGCCATGTTGTAATCATTTTCAACAAAATTCCGCATAGCATTATAAGCAATCCCTCCCGGAACCAATGGAATGATGCCGGCAACACTGAAAATAATAATAGGTGTTTTATACATTCTGGCAAAAACCTGGCTGATCACAGCGATGGTAAAAGCAGCTATTAATGATGAAATGACAGCGTCATACTGCCAATTTACAAGGCCAATATAAACGAACCAGCCGACCATCCCTACAAAGCCGCATTTCAGCAGCGATTTTTTTGGAGCATTGAAAAGCACTCCGAACCCGGCTGATGCAATAAAGCTTGTAATCATATGAGTCAACATAAACATAGATATTTCCTCCGTTATTGCATTTAAAAAGTGAAGATCAGAGCAATCCCAGCACCAATGGCAAAAGCCGTTAAAAATGCTTCAGCCCCTTTTGACAGTCCTGATACCAGATGCCCGGCCATTAAATCCCTGACTGCATTTGTTATCAATAAACCAGGAACAAGCGGCATGACTGACCCAATGATGATCTTATCGAGCTCTGTCCCCACCCCTGAGTACACAAAGAAATAGGCAATAAGGCCAATTAATAATGAAGCAATAAATTCTGAGAAAAATTTGATCTGGACTACTCTATGTACGTATATAAATGATACAAACCCGAGACCGCCTGCAATCATTGCCGGAATAAAATCGTCCCAGCTTCCAAGGAACATAATTAAAAAGCAGCCGCTTGCAATCGACGCTGCAAGAACCTGCTGATAAACAGGAAAAGTATAGTCGGCACTTTCAATTTCCTTCAGCCTTGCCAAAGCTTCCTTCCCATTCAGCTCACCGCTGCTGATCCTGCGTGAAACTCCATTCACTAATGTCACTTTGTACAAATCCGTTGACCGTTCTGAAATCCGAATCAGCTTTGCCGGTTCAGTTCCATCTGTCGAGAATATGATCCCGGTTGGCGTCACATAGCTATGTGAATTCGGAATTCCCAGGGAGGCTGCTATCCTGGTCATTGTGTCCTCTACCCGATACGTTTCGGCACCGCCCTGGAGCATGATTTTCCCTGCAAGCAAGCATATCTCAATTACTTCTATTGTTGGAGGAAATTCTTTCTCCATTCTTTCACCTGCTTTATTTATCTAAAATAAAAACCTCTTATTATAGGGTTACATCTTAACGGAAATGATAAACGAAAGAAAGACTTTTTGTCTAAAATTTTGTATAAAAATGTTTGGCAGCTCCCGATTGCCTATTTTTTGAATAAAAAAGTGATTATTCCTTACAGAATAACCACTTTCCTATTATTTCTTCCATATTCCAAACTGAGCATTAAGCTGACCCTGAATCATTTTTGAACGTGATGCATGATCGTCTTTTTTCTTTTTCCTTTTTAATTCTGAGCGGATTTCCTCCGTTCGGACTCCCTCTTCTCTTTTGTTGGCTATGTCGATGAGCGTCTCTACATCGAGAAAAGAAAACTTCCTGCTTCCCCGTTTAGATCTTTCAGGGAAAATCAATTTCCTTTCTTCATAGTATCGAATCTGGCGTTCACTAAGTCCAGTCAGTTCACTGACCGTTCCAATCGAAATGACTTTTCTGGTTTTGTAGGATGTTTCTTTATCCAATTATGTCACCTCAATCTAACTAATTTATTTCATTATACTAATCTTTAAAACTTTTTCATTATTCCTGTCAGAAAATCTAACAAATAAGCAAAAACCATGTCAAGAAACTTAACATATTAACTGAATTGGCGGTAAATATTTTATAGAATAAAAAAAATTAAAGAAAAGAGGAGATAAGAAATGAAATATTTAAGAAAAGCCATTGAGAAAAAACGGCAATATCTAATCGATCTTCTGGTTAAATCAGGAAGCGAATATCGTCATTCTGAACCTGCTCTGCAAAAGCTGACCTTAACAGAACTTGAGGTTATATTTAAAAAACACAGCAAG
Source organism: Cytobacillus sp. FSL R5-0377 (assembly GCF_038004385.1). Classification (NCBI taxonomy): domain Bacteria; kingdom Bacillati; phylum Bacillota; class Bacilli; order Caryophanales; family Bacillaceae; genus Cytobacillus; species Cytobacillus sp. FSL R5-0377. Next base: position 4,208,705 of record NZ_JBBORA010000001.1, on the reverse strand, counting down.
CGAAGCCGTTATTGACCAGGGGGCCCTTATGGAAACAAAAAATACAATAGATTTGGCAAGAAGGATTATTGAACTCGATTTACTCCGGGATCAGCTGTGGGAAAGTTTAACGGCAGCAGCCGGTGATTATGCATATGAAATTTTGAGGAATGAACAGAATAGTTAGTAAAGGAACGCTTGAAGAGCGTTCTTTTTTATGTCTATTTTAAAGATTTGTAAACTTTTTATACTCCTCTTTTTTTCTCACATTTATTTTGGTATCATCTTATTATCGAAATTCGATATCGATTTTAGAAATCAATAAAGGAGGCATTTGCTTGGAAGATAAAATACTCCGGAAACTGTTCCTGGGGTTTATTCAAATCCATATTCTTCATCATGCAAAGGAGCAACCTGTATTCGGCACATGGATGGCTGAAGAACTGAAGGAGCATGGATACAGCATCAGTTACGGAACTTTATACCCCATCCTGCATTCTATGGAGTCGGACGGGCTCCTGCATCAGGAAAAGAAAAATGTTGAAGGCAGAATAAGAAAGTATTATACCGCAACAGAAAAAGGAATGGCGGTTTTGGAGGATGCTAGAAAAAAAGCTTTCGAGCTTTTTAAAGAAATTAAGGATTAAAGGAGATGCATATGAAAAAAAACAAAACCCATTTTAATACTTTACTGGAAATTTTAATGGTTTCTGGCAGACTTGGACTCACCTCCTTCGGGGGACCTGTCGCTCATCTCGGATATTTTCATGAAGAGTATGTCCGCAGAAGAAAATGGATGGATGAGAAAAGCTACGCAGACTTAGTTGCACTTTGTCAGTTCCTTCCAGGTCCAGCTAGCAGCCAGGTCGGGATTGGCATTGGTGTTATGAGGGCTGGAGCAGCTGGCGGCATCTTCGCATTTCTGGGTTTCACATTGCCATCGGTCATCGTTCTGATCATTTTCGCCATTCTTCTTCAAGGCATTAATCCGGCAGATGCCGGCTGGATCCATGGCCTTAAAATTGTCGCGGTGGCTGTAGTGGCTCATGCTATCCTGGGAATGGCACAAAAGCTTGTACCTGACCTTCCGCGAAAAACGCTGGCACTGCTCGCAATTATCGCCACCCTTTTATGGCAGACAGCCATTACCCAGGTTGCGGTCATCCTTGTCTCTGGCTTAATCGGATTTTTAATCTATAAAAAGCATAAGGATGACGATAATGCACCGATGGAGTTTCCTATCTCGAAAGGTTTTGCAATAAGCTGTTTAGTTTTGTTTTTTGGCCTTTTAATAGGACTTCCTCTTTTAAGGGAGCTAACCGGAGTGGAGTGGGTTGCTTTATTTGATAGCTTTTATCGTTCTGGATCTCTTGTTTTTGGCGGAGGGCATGTTGTACTTCCATTGCTGGAACGTGAATTCGTCCCAGCAGGCTGGCTAAGTCAAGAAGCCTTTCTTGCCGGCTATGGTGCAGCTCAGGCAGTGCCGGGGCCATTATTTACTTTTGCTGCGTATCTTGGAGCAGTGATGAATGGCTGGCAGGGCGGTTTGCTTGCAACGGCCGCAATCTTTTTGCCTGCCTTTCTGCTTATCTTAGGAACACTTCCATTTTGGGACACACTTCGCCGCAATCCTAACATCAAGGGGGCATTAATGGGGGTGAATGCTGCAGTTGTCGGCATTTTAATCGCTGCCTTTTATCATCCCATTTGGACCAGCAGCATCTTGGAGCCGGCGGATTTTGCATTCGCCGCAATATTATTCAGCATGCTTGTTTATTGGAAACTGCCGCCTTGGGTTATTGTTGTGACAGGAGCCGTTGGCGGAACTGTATTAGGAGCTATATTCTAGAATAAGAAAAGCTGCCATATTGATTTGGCAGCTTTTTCTATATCGGAATTTCTAGGATAATTTTTGTCCCTTTATTTTCTTCTGAATTAACACTTATGGAGCCTCCTGAAGCTTTTGCCCGCTCTTCCATGCTAAATAGACCGACTCCTCTTGAAACTTCATTAACATTGAACCCTTTGCCTTTATCTTCAATAACAATACGGATTTCTTCATCCATTTGCCTGATTGTAACTGCTGCTTCATCTACCTCAGCATATTTCCTTATATTTGTCAGCGCTTCCTGTATGATTCTATAGATGGTGATTTCTTTATTTGAACTAAGGCGTGAAGCCAGATAACAATCAAAATGGACGTTGATATTATGATGTTCTGAAAAACGGACCAGGTAGGATCGGATCGCCGGTATCAGACCCAGATCATCAAGCACTGACGGACGAAGCTCCCATGAAAGATCCCGCAGTTCTTCAATGATTTCAGTTGCCTCATCCTGCATTTGATCAAGCAGCGGGTGGCTTATTTCTGCCTGAAGCCTATTAATGGTAATCAAATGGCTGTATAAGTTCTGTCCTATTCCGTCGTGAAGTTCCCGGGACAGCCTTTTCCGTTCATCCTCTTGAACATCTATGATTCTTGTCATCATTTTTTGCAGCTCTTCTTCTGCATTTTTCCGCTGCGTGACTTCATGTCGAATAGCTAGATGCTGGTAAGGTTTTCCTTTTTCATTAAGGAATGGGACGATCGTGGTATCTACCCAATAATAGGCTCCATTCTTAGCTTTGTTCTTGATTTCGCCTTTCCATACCTTTCCGGAAGAAATGGTTCTCCATAAATCTCTGAAAAACTCTTTGGAATGGTATCCTGAGTTGATAATTCTATGATCCTGTCCCAGCAATTCCTGGCGTGAATATTTTGAGATGCTGCAGAACTGATCATTTACATATTTAATTTTGCCCTTTTGATCTGTAATGGCCACAATAGAAGAAGAATCCAGGGCAAATTTTAAATCAATCAGCTCGTTCAGGGAATTTTTCAACTCCGCGACAACACGCTTATATTCAGTGATTTCCTTCCGGATGGCCAGGTATTTATACGGCTGCCCTTTTTCATCAATAAAAGGAACGATTGTAGTATCTACCCAATAAAAGGTTCCGTCTTTAGCTTTGTTTTTAATTTCTCCGCGCCAGACTTCCCCGTTTGAAATAGTGGTCCAGAGGTTACTCATAAAATCCTTGGAATGATAAGAAGAGTTGATGATTCTATGGTCCTTGCCAATCAGCTCCTCCGCAGAATATTTTGACACTTCACAGAACTTTTCATTCACATAGGTGATTTTACCTTTACTGTCTGTGAAGGCGACGATGGTTGATTCATCCAGGGCAAATTGCAGGTCAACCAATTCTTTTAACGGATATGACTGCTGCTTTTTTAAGCGGGAGCTGTCTTTTACTGAATGAAAGACAATCAAATAATAGCTCTCTTGTTCCAGCTTAAAAGAATTAATTCTATAAAATATTGAAAATACTCCACCATTGCGATGCTGTCCATACTGGTGAACCACTTTACCCTCTTCTGTTTCAAGCAGAGTGATCTCAGGAAGCAGTTCGTCCAGACACTTCCCCTGCAGTTCCTGTTCGCTATATCCAAATTGCTCTTGTGCCTGCTCGTTCACATAAGAGATGTTCCCATATCTATTTACAAGTATTGTTGCATCACTGGAATCAGGAGCAATCTCTCTCTTTTTTGCCTGCTGATTATTCCTGTCCATTTACGTTCCTCCAGTTGCATTTATTTAACCATTCAGCTTATTTTCAAGTGTCCTGGCTGCATCTCTTGCTTTACTTTGCATGCTTTCATCTATAGGCTGCCCCGACCGGTTCCCGATCAAGAGGACCCCCTTAGGAATCCCTTTAAAATGAATGGGAACAGCATATGCATGTATCAGGCCTTCAGCTAGCATAATCGGATATTCCAATGCTTTACCGGGAATATTTTCAGGGAAGTTGTCCACGTACATCTGCCTTCCGGTTGAGATGACTTTCCCTGCAATGCCTTTCCCGTACCTTACGGTTATCCGCTTATATTTATCGTTGCTGTTTCCTGCGGCATAGTGCCATTTTACATCCGGGCCATCAGTATTTTGCAGTGCCAATCCGACAAATTCACATTCAAGCTCTTTCAGCACCTTTTCACAAGGCTGATCTACCTGCACGATTTCTTCAGGGCTGCCCGCCTTATATTCCATAGCCAAGCAGCCCTTTCTTCAAGGCATAAGCAACAAGCTCCGGCCTTGTCTTCATCTGAAGTTTTTCCATTAAATTACCTTTATGTGTTTCAACTGTCTTTACACTAATCACAAGCAGTTCAGCAATATCCTTATTCGAAAACCCTTTGGCTATTAGTGTAAGAACTTCTTTCTCCCTGTCAGAAAGAAGGTTGAATGTATCGGTGTTCCCCTGCTTCACACTTCCGATATACTCCTCCATAAGCCTTTTGGTTGCAGAAGGATGCAGGTACGCATTCCCGCTAGCAACAGACCGGATGGCTGTAAGCAGTTCATCATGGGGTGCACTCTTTAAAATACACCCGGAAGCACCAGCTTGAATCGCCCTGAATAAGTACTCTTCATCATCATGCATCGTCAAAATAAGGATCGCTATTTCAGGCATTAACTTTTTTAATTCTGAGGTTGCCGACATGCCATCTTTCCCATGGGGCATGCTTAAATCCATGACAACCACATCAGGCTTTAATTCCATGGCCTGCTGAATCCCCTCATTGCCTTCAGAAGCTTCACCAACCACCTGCATGTCATCATGGTTATTTAAAAGCATTTTCAAACCCATCCTGACCACCGCGTGGTCGTCGCAAAGTAATATATTGATCAAGCCTGCTCCCCCTTAGCTTTTGTCCGTATATAAAATTCCACAATAGGCAACAAGGGAACCGCTGTATGCAGATCCCTTGATAAGAATAATCTTAGTATAACGGAAGGGTGATATCTATTGAAGTCCCTTCACCGATTTTTGAGCTGATGGCGCATTTGCCGTTGATTAACAGCATTCTTTCCATCATGGCAGCAATGCCGGCTGAGTTTTTCATCGCGGCATCTACATCAAAGCCCTTCCCCTTATCATTAATCGTGATTGAAAGCTTTCCCGGCTCCCACCGAATGAAAATGCCTGCACTCATTGTATCCGCATACCTTGCTATGTTAGCCAGAGCTTCCTGGCAAACACGGAACAGAGTAATCCTTTCCTGTTCTCTGATTTGCACTTCCTTTCCCTCATGCTGAAGATCAACGGTGACTCCATATGTGGAAGTGTATAATTTCAGATAACTTTTCAGGGCCGGGAGCAGGCCGAGGGTTCCTAGAGCAGGGGGATGCAATTCCACAGCCAAAAGCCTAATCTCCTGAATTGTCTTTTCCATCATTTGTGCCATATCCCCTATATGACCTTTCATCTCTGGCTGATCGACAGAAGTAAGAATGAACTGCATGCCTGTATATAAGCTGTAAAGCGTCTGCCCTACCCCTTCGTGAAGCTCCAGGGCAATGCGCTTGATTTCATCTTCCTGAGATTGAATGATATATGAACTGATATTTTTCTTAGCTGGCTGGGTTTCCATTTCATCCCTCCTCCTTTTGAAATTATTTAGCTTATTTTATGCTTTTTTTACCCGATGGCTGGAAATATCGCTGAACATGCCTGCATATTGAACTACATCTCCGGCATCATTTTTAATGGCACTTATGGTAAGCCATTGGAGATACTGTTCCCCATCCTTACGGGAATTCCATATCTCCCCTTGCCAGAATCCATTTTTTTCAATTGAATTCCACAAGTCCTGATAGAAGGCTTTAGATTGCCTTCCTGATTTAAGGATACTTGGTTTTTTGCCGACTACTTCCTCTTGCTTATAGCCGGTAATCTCTGTGAAAGCAGGGTTTACAGAGATGATTTTTCCGTTCTTATCTGTAACCAGTATACCTTCGATTGTATGATCAATCACCTGGCTCGCAATTTCCATCCTTCCCTGGAAGTACATCCATACAACCAGAATTAGGCTGGCAAGCGCGACCTGAGATAATGCCATAAAACCTATCGCATAATGCCCTGTAATATTAAATAGGAGAGTTAAAAGCAGCGGAGGGAAAAATCCGCCCAGACCGCCCATAGCAGACACAATTCCGTTTACAATGCCTGCCTGCTTCTGGAAATACATAGGCACAAGCTTAAAGATAACGCCATTTCCTATTCCTGCTGATAGAGCAATGCTTAAGCATCCAAATGTATACCATGTAATAGAAGGAGATAGAGATAGAATCACCGCAGAAATGGTATAGACTCCAAAAACAAACATCAGCAAAACTAAAGAGTGAAAACGGTCAGCCAGCCATCCGCCTATTGGTCTCATGGCAGTTGCCAGAACAATGAACCCTGCTGTTCTTAATCCCGCATCAACTTTATCAAGTTCAAAGTGAGCTACAAGGAAGTTTGGCAGATAAATAGTAAAAGCCACAAATGACCCAAAGGTAATAAAATAGAATAGGCTCAAAAGCCATAGTTTTTCATTTTTATAGACGCCTTTTATTTGCTCGATAAGCGGAGTCTGTACCTTAATTTCTTTTTTATCTCCCAGGAAGAAGTTAGCCGCAATGAAAATCCCCAGCAGAACAAGGTAAATCTGTACAGTTAGGGACCAGCCAAGTTTTGTGGCAACAACTGGTGCTGCAAAGGCAGTGATGGCCGTTCCAAGATTCCCTGCCCCATAAATGCCATTTACAAATCCATGGCGCTCCTTTGGGTAATACTTCGGAAGGGAAGTAACACCTACAGAGAATACTGCTCCGCCAAGGCCAAGGAATAATCCCCCGATAAGCAAATCAGTAATCGAATCTGCTATGCTGATATAATAGACTGGGAATAATAGAAGTATAAAACTCAGCATAAAGATTACTCTGGCGCCAAACTGATTAGCATAATATCCCAGAGGTATTCGAAGCAGCGATCCGAGGATGACCGGAACAGCTGTTACAAGCGCAAGCTTGTCGGATGGAATATTGATATCTTCCTTTATAAACGGCATAAGGGAGGATATCAGCACCCAAACCATAAACCCGGCCACTAAATTTAACGTCTGCAAAGGAAGCTGTATTTTTCTTATCATTTTGTTCACGCTCTCTTCTTAATTACATATTTTAATCCGGCTTCCTGATCAATTGCAGCCCACTGGGTCTCGGATGCTTTTACAGAGGATGTCAGCGGGACCGCAAAAAAGTTCATTTTATCAAAATAAATCCGCAAGTGTGTTCCATCAGGGCAAAGTCCGGTTTTTTCAATTATCTTAGGAACAAATGGCGCTTTGTCACTTCCATCTTCATCTAAGATTGCCACCTGAACCCTTTCCCTGACAAATCCATCCAGTTCCTTTTTATTAATGAGTTCCACAGCTGCCGCACCCTCTTTTAGCAGGGTAAACATACATCTGGTATCCCTGAAGATATTTCCAGAAGGATTCTCCTGCGTTTTCTTCTATAAATTCAATGGTTTCCTCTTCCGATTGCCATTTGCTCATGCCTTTTACCTCTGCTACAACAATGTCCATGCCGTCATGTGACTTTTCATCCAAGTACCAGTTAAGGCGGACTCCCTTAAAGAGCTCAGACAGGAGCTGATCAACTTCAGAAACAAAATTGCCGGATTGTTCTCGTACAAAACAAAAATCAAGATAAGTTTCACTATTCATGTAAATCACGCCCTCATGTTAATCGTCTTTTTATAAGCGAATACAGCCAGGGGAAAAAGAATAATATTCAGCCCGCCGAAAATCAGTACATTTTCATAGTTTTCGTAATAAAATTGATGGACCATATATTGAGTGAAGACAATATTCATCATTAGTATCGCGGCTAAGATAATGACGCCCAGGTAACTACGCTTCATAACGCTTCACCCTCACTGCATAGACTGCACCATTCTCAACTTTAACCTGTATTTCCGGAAGCGGCCTTCTTGGCGGTCCCGCTGTTGGCGCACCGGTTTCCACATCGAACTTCCCGTGGTGGCAAGGGCATATCATTTCTCCTTGCTCCTTCACCCAAAATACCGGGCAGCGCAGATGTGTACACGCATTTTGATAGGCAACATATTTGTTCTCTGATAAGCGAATCAATATCGCATCATCATGATCACCGGGAAATTTGAACTCCACTGCATCACCGATTGGCAGCTTGCTTACTTCGGTTATTTTCTTATGAGGATATTCTTTTTCGCCCAGCCCCATTAATTCTTTGGCAGCTACCGCCCCCCAGGGAAGGGAGGACACCGCAAATACGCCGGCAGCACCAACCAGGGTTTTCATAAATCCCCTTCTATCCAGTTTTCTTTCATTATTCCGTTCGATATTATGCGTGTAATTATCCTCATTAAAGGGAATCTTGTTATTCCTTTCAGACATCCCTAATCCCTCCTAAAACAGCTTTGTAATCCCCTGCAGAATTCCCGGCAGATTTACCTTTACGTTTGTTTCGCCTTCAAGATAAGGCATGCTTGTAACCCATTTGCCGTTATCAAGATTAAATTGCTTCTTCTTGTTTTCAATTTCTTCATCTGTCAGCCACTGCAATGTGTTGGATGGACATACACTCGCACACATAGGAGGAATGCCATCTTTAGTACGGTCAATACATAGGTCGCATTTGTACATTAAGTTCTGCTCAGTATCAAATTTCGGGATGCCATATGGGCAGGCAATGGTACAGTTCTGGCAGCCGATGCATTTTTCGACAAGTGCGGATAACACAGCGCCTGTTTCATGAATTTGAATAGCCTGGGCAGGACAGCTTCGCGCACATGCTGGATTTTCACAGTGAAGGCACATGAGAGGCATTGTCTGCCGGTTTACAAGAGGATTTACATCATACACATAGTTTCTGTTGCGCTCCTCATGCCCCCCGCATTGTGTACATGCTGCCAGACAAGAACGGCATCCTATACAGTTTTCAAGTTCCAAATACAGCCTCTTTTTCATTTATTGCACCTTCTTTAATTCGACTTTTTCCAGCTGTGCAGCACATGCCTTGAACTCAGGCATACGGGAGATTGGATCTAATGCTGCAATTGTTAGCAGATTAATAGAATCTTCATGTCCAAAATGGTATGGAACAAAGACTGTATCCTTGCGGATAGCTTCCGTAATTTTGACTTTATAAATAGCCTCGCCTCTTCTTGTATATAAACGCACTCTTTCTTCATGCTCCATATTATAGGCAGAAGCTGTTTCAGGATGGATTTCTACAAATGGTTCCGGACACATATCATGCAGGAATGGTATCCTTCGGGTCTGATTGCCTGATAGATAATGATAAACTACCCGGCCAGTTGTTAAGCGGAGCGGATACTTTTCACATGGTTCTTCGGCTGGCGGACGGTACGGCAGGGCGCATATTTTGGCTTTGCCATCTGGATGGTAAAATTTCTTATCAAGGAACATATGCGGTGTCCCTTCATCATTTTCGTCTTTGCACGGCCAGAAGACTCCGTCCTGCTTATCGATTTTATCCCATGTAGCTCCATAGTAATCTGCATAGCCGCCCTTTGTTGCAAGCCTGAACTCATCTGCAACATCGCTTGCTGTTTTTAGGTGAGAAAAATATTTTCCTCTGCCTAACCGCTCAGCCAGCTCGACTTGAATCTGCCAGTCCGGCTTTGATTCGCCTACAGGCTCCTGAGCCTTATTGATCTTAATAATACGTCCTTCAATATTTGTTACTGTTCCTTCATCCTCTGACCACGTAACTGCTGGCAGGATTACATCTGCAAATTCAGCAGATTCAGATAGATAAAAATCGGAGCAGACCATGAAATCTAATGTTTTAAATGCTTTTCTGACAAAATTTTGATTTGGTGCAGATACAGCCGGATTTGAACAAAGAAGATATAAACCGCGAATGGTCTTTTGCTCCATTAGCTCTATCATTTCATACGCGGATACACCAGGCTGCGGCATTTCTTCCGGGCTAATGCCCCATACACTGCATACTTCTTCAACATGTTTTGGATTTGTAATTTTTCTGTAGCCTGGAAGCAAATCTGACTTTTGTCCATGCTCCCTTCCGCCCTGTCCATTGCCCTGCCCGGTGAATGTGGCTACTCCGGCTTTTGGACGTCCGATTTTTCCTGTTACAAGAGCCATATTGGTGTAGGCGGAAACATTATCAACACCTTTATGCTGCTGTTCCACGCCTCTTGCAAACATAACAACTGCATTGGGTGCTTTTCCGTATATTTCAGCTGCTCGGATTATTTTTTCCGGTGCTACACCAGTCAGCATGCTTGTATATTCAGGGGTGAATTCCTTTACCAGTTCCTTTGTTTCTTCAAATCCGTTCGTATGTTCATTAATAAATTCTTCATCTATATAGCCCATTTCAATTAATTGATATATAATTCCGTTTGCAAGTGCAAGGTCTGTTCCGGGCTGCAAATCAAGATGGAGGTCAGCCCTTCTCGCAATTGGCGTTTCACGGGGATCCACCACAATGATATAACCGCCTCTTTCCTGAACGTTCCAAATACGGAACATGGAAGTTGGGTGGCACTCAGCTGTATTACTTCCGGCGATGAACAGACAGTCAGTTTCATGAATATCTGTCCAGGGCAATGTTGACCCTCTATCCACTCCGAAGGAACGAAGGAATCCGCCGGCTGCACTTGACATACAGAATCGGCCGTTATAGTCGATATAGCGTGTTCCCAGAGCAACCCGGGCAAACTTTCCTGTCAGATAACATTTTTCATTTGTCATTGAAACTCCGCTGAAAACGGACAGTGAATCTTTTCCGTATTTTTTCTGAAGCTCTTTGAATTTTTTTGCGATCAAATCATACGCCTCATCCCAGCTTGCTTCCCGGAATCCTTCTGCCGTTCCTTTCAAAGAAGCATCATCCCTGATCAGCGGTTTTAGCAGACGATCTTTGTGGTTGGTCTGCTGGTAGGCGGTAACACCTTTCGGGCACATTTTGCCAACAGTAACCGGCCAGTCATAACGGGGTTCAACCCCGATAATTTTATTTGTCTGTGTATTAACCCTCAAGTTCATTCCACATTGCATGCCGCAATAACTGCAGTGAGTTTTTATCAATTTTTCGTTCGGATGGTTTAAATTCTCTATTTCTTTAAAAAACTTATCCCTTTGCATTCTGGTTTGCCTCCTTGACCTTCACTTCATGAGTAGGGAATCCGGAAAATTGTGCAATCCGGTATTTTCTTCGGCAAGGGAGGCACATTTCAGCAAGATGATGCCCTTCCTTTGCTTTGAATTCAATAGCGTTCACGCCGAGTACATCGACTACATCTTTTGATTGTTCAACTGAAACAAACTGATCTCCGCAGACCCTGCATTCCTTCATGCCCTGTTCAGCGTAATGTTCCCTGTAGTTTCTTGCCAGAACACTCATTGGGCGGAAAGGAATATGTGCAAGCTTTCCAAACGGCAGGTAAATCAGTGTGATGATGACTGACCATTGATGGATCAGGGACATTGCTGGCTGTCCTGAGCCGTGCAAAAAGATATTCATAAAGGTTAAAGCCAAGCCTGTGAAACTAACTAGAAGCAGCATATACAGTGGCATGAAATCATACAGGAATTTCTGCTCTGCTCTAGCCTGCATATTTCTCAGGCGGCGGTAAAGCGCCATGCAAACACCGGCAATTACCATTACTGCTGTGATATTCAGTGCATTGTAAGAAAGGTTGGCGATAATGCCATCCGCCGGAACCGTCATCACCTTCATGCCCATTGCAATAATGTTGTAATGGCCATTATCATCCATCGTAAAATACATCCAGCCGAACACGAGAGGGAATGTAACAAAGCAGGATAGGATACATCCCCAGCCGATCAGTACGTGCTGAGTCCATCGGTAAATTCCCCTATTCCAGATAAAGTTGTAAGTTGCAAGATGCTCAACAGATGTCTTTGGCGTTGACTTTCTAAAAAGCAGCTTCAATCCTTTTTTCAAAATAAGCTTAGTTGGCGGTCTTTCGCCCCAGGCGATGAATCTATAGAAAAACCCTCCAATAAACACAATCGTTCCGACCATATATCCGTAAAGGTTTAAATCAACATGTGTAAACATTCTCGTGCCAATAAAAGAAAGAATAGCTAATGCTGTTACAGATAAAAACATCGACTTGGCAAAATGTGATGCAAACGCATTGTTTAATGTGTTTCCTGATTTTTGATTGACTGCAGCTTTTGCCTGCATAATAACTCCTCCTCATTCACAAACAATTACCTTAACCTTATTGTAAAATCGGGAGGAGTTTTTACATATCGGGGAAATTCCCCATTAGGAGGGGGAATTTCCCCTATCTTGGTATGCTGTTAATTTCATCAAAAAAACTCCCGCGTTCCCGAGAGAGTCCGAATAGAGCCTTCATTCTCCTTCTTCCAGAAATAATGCCTTCTCTCTGGAAGAAGATATGCTATTATTAGAAAAAAGGAGTGGTTATTATGGCTAAATCAGCAGCAAAGAAGATGCGCGATAAAGCAGTGCGTGAGGGGAAAAGGAATCCTGAATGCAGCAGAAGTCCCTTTGTATTTACAGACATGCGATCGAGGAAAACAAAAACAAAAAAAGATTATTTATATAGAAGTAAAAATAAGAACCTCAATTCTGAAGAAGGCAGAAAAGATGGTTCTTTTTATTATACATATTTGAGGGACCTTGATTATAATGCTCAATTTATCTTGCCTGGACTGCAGTTTATTTCACAATAAAAAAAAACGGCCTGTCCATTAAGACCAGCCGCTTTTTCTGCTTTTATTTACTAATGCCCTTTTGTAATATTCCCATTTCTTCAATATTTCTCCGCGTTTCATTATCACCAAGTTCATAAATCAGCTTATACATATCCTCCATAGAAGCATCATAATTATGATTTTCTGCCTTCTCCTTATCCTCCACAAACGGAACATGTGCAAGCTCAAAAGTTTTCATATCTGCGTCATAATTACTCTCAATGTAATCAGCAAGCTCCTGCATTTCCTGGTCATTGGCATGAATTTTAAACTGCCATTCAACTGCTTCAACGGGTTCTGCGTAAACTTGTGCATTTTCAATATCTATATAATATGATTTTTTTGTTTGATCCATAGTTCACATCTCCTCTGCTTTTATACGCTATTTACCACAAATCATCGAAGTTTAACCATTTATATTGAATACATTTTTAGGCTTCGGATGGGCATGATATAGCTGTGCATTTTAAGGAAGGTGGCACAATAATGAATTTTCTCAGGAGGTATACTATGGGTATTTTAAGCGGAAATCCAAAAGATGAGCCGATGCACTATGGTGAAGTCTTCAGTACTTGGTCTTACCTGCTTGCTGGAAAAGGAATGGCTTCTGCGTACCAGACCATGCTAAGCCACTCTGGAGATGAGGACTTAAAGAAATTGCTTCAGGAAGCTATTCGCCTATGCAAGCAGGAAGAAGAACAAATCGAGGCGATGTTAAAGGAAAACGGGATTGGCCTTCCTCCTGCACCGCCTGACAGGCCCGATGCTTGTGTGAATGATATTCCTCCAGGTGCCAGGTTCATGGATCCTGAGGTAGCTGCAAAATTAGCGGGAGACCTGGCTGCAGGATTGGTTGGCTGCAGTACAATTATGGGACAGTGTATTCGTGAAGATATTGCAGGCATGTTTGGCCAATTTCATACACAGAAAGCTGCATTAGGTATAAAGGTTCTTCGCATGAATAAAGAAAAAGGATGGCTGATTCCTCCGCCGCTCCATCTTCACAAATCAGATAATTGCTAAAGGATTACTTAAAGATGCAGGATGAAAAAGAGAGCAGAGTACAGTCTGCTCTCTTAGTGATTTCTGATAGGTATGTATTACAGATTCCCCACCAAACAAAATTATTATAAAAAAGCCTTAGTCCGCAATGTGACTAAGGCTCATTTTGTTACTCAGAGTATTTGCTTTCGCTCGAATCAGGTGAGACCATTCCGCCCGCACCGCTGGAATTAATATCAGGTTCTGCTCCTTCAGGCTGAGATGGCAGCACTTTGTTTTTCTTTTGATTAGGAAGGCCGGAATTCTCCTTTAGATACTGATCATTTTCCATAATCGTCACCACTTTGAACCCTGTTCCCTCCAGCTGGCTCTTCAATTGATCAAATACTTGTGTCTGATTATGATTCAATTCCTGATTATCATACTGAAGCTCTACATTTATTGTTTTCATGTCAGGACCTCCTTTTCTAACTTAATTTCCCGAAAGTCCCTTAACTAAACAATATTGAAAGTTTTAAAAAAATAAAGGTTTGTCACAGATCATAATAGGCTATTAAAAAAATAACAATTGGAACAGGAGCATGATAGTGATAAAAGAATGTGAATATTTGTCGTTTATTAAAGAAATCGGACGTCTTGTGAATGATTATTATAGATGCAATGACGAAAGGATAAAGCAAATACTTTTAGCGGATATCCAGTTAATCGGTCAGGCATTAAATTAATTGGATAGAAATACCATTCCCTTCATTCCTTTTTGAATCCTGAATATATATATTATTGTATGCTGGAATGATGAAAGGAGCAGACACATGTGGTTTTGGATTCTGGTAATCTCCATGTCTATTTTTATCCTCGCCATATTTGAAGAAACGATTCAATTTCTGGTTAATCGCAAAGTCTTTGGAAAAAGCGATACACCTGTTTTGGTTAAGGAAAAATTAAATCAAATAAAAAACAAATTAATGTTCAAGAAAAGCCATTCCCAATAGGAAAGGCTTTTCTTGAGGTCCCGCAATTTGCAGCTGCCTGTTCAAAGATAGTGCTCTTTCACTTAATGCAGTGCCGGCCATAGTGATCCAGAACGGCCTGCCATTTCCTTTTTAATTGGGGACAATACAAAATTTACTTATTAATAAAAGCCCTCCTGAAAACAGGAAGGCTTACTATCAGGATTCCTCTGCCCCGGAAGTTTCTTCATCTGACTGTTCCTCTTCTGCTCCGTGCTTCCGCTTCTTTTTCATCTCAAAATAGACATCTAAAACCTTCCTGCCAATTTCATAATTGGCTGTATGCCCGCTTCTTCCCTGGTATGCCCATGGAACAATGACAGACATGGCAATTTGAGGATTATTATGCGGTGCATAGGCAACAAGGCTTAAGTTCATAACATCTATTAATTTATCACCCTTTTTTTTGAGCGGGCCGTCATAAAATGCTTCGGCTGTACCTGTTTTTCCTGCAGGAGAATATGGTGCGTCTGCGAACCTTCTATATGCAGTCCCTTCAGGATGCTGCATCACCTGTCGAAGTCCCTCTTTGACAGTGTTAAGTTCAATATCACTCACATCTATCGTATTTAAGACTGTCGGCTGGATATCCTTCCAGATAGGACCCAACTCCTCCTGCTCTTTGGCAGGCTCACGGATCTCTTTTACAAGCCTCGGCTGAACACGATAGCCGCCATTTGCAATCGTTGATATATATTGGGCCATTTGCATCGGAGTATAGGTATCATACTGTCCGATTGCCAGGTCTAATAGGAAGCCCGGCAATCTAAGAGGCCCCTCATAGCCTATTGCCTCATTCGGCAAATCGATCCCTGTTCTGACACCAAGTCCAAATTGGCCGAAGGATTCTCTCATATCTTCAAATGCATTAGCGTTTTTAAATCCAAGAGGCTGATCATAAGCATACCTTGCATCCGCGATTTCGATTGCAGTTTTGAACATATAAACGTTTGAGGATATGCGCAAGGCCCTTGTTTCGTTCATTATTGCCTGAAAGTTAAACCACGATTTTTTAACCTGTGGTGTACCTGCTATTTTCATTGGTGCATCTAAAAATGAAGTCCCTGGTGAAATTGCACCGGTTTTATACCCTGTTAAAACAGTTGCCCCTTTTACAGAAGAACCTACATTATATGAGGAGGCAATCGTACCCAGCGCATAATCCTGCATAACTGTTTTGCCATCATCATCTTTGTCTATCATTTTCCCTGCCATTGTCAACACTTCACCAGTATACGGATCCATCAGGACGACGAATGCCCGGTCCATTAAATATGTTCCCCGGGTCCGCTTAGCAGCCCAAATTTCCTCTTCCAAAATTTTTTCCACAGCTTTCTGGAGGTCCATATCAATCGTCAGGACAAGATCCTTGCCTCTTTGGCCTTCCGAAACCACTTCACTTCCGAGAATTTCCCCTTTTTTCGTAATCAGCTTTTCTTTTGATTTTTGACCATGCAGAACATCCTCATATTGCATTTCCAGATAGCTCTTTCCAACACGCTCATTTCTGCTGTAATCCCTGGCCAGAAAATAATCAAGCCGCTCCTGGGGCAGCCCTTCACTGGAATCCGTAACCTTCCCCAGCACTGTCTGAAGCGTACTGTCAAAAGCATAAGTCCGGTCCCAGTCTGTGGTTGTATTGACACCTGGAAGATATTGAAGATTCTCGCTTACTGCCGCATATTCCTCATGTGATACGCCTTCATTCTTAACAATTTGCGGTGTCATCGCATAGCCGCTCGTAAATTCCCGAAAGATTGCTCTTACTTCCAGGTCCTGCTTGCTCAGCAGCTTCAGGTCTTCTTTAGTGATTCTTTCAAGCTGCATGTCATAAATTTGCTTATCATCCAGTTTTTTCTCTTTAAATAGCTTCCATTCCTTTTCAGTTATTTTTTCCCGGACAGCATCGGGATTTTTTAGAATCCAATGATCCTTCATATCCCTTTCGGTCACTTTATCTATCTCTTTATCAATCAGCACGGCCAGCCGCTCTGCCACCTCAAGCATTTCTTCCTGTTTGGCGTTCCGGTTGGTATATGTAATCGCACTCTTTGGGATATTATCTACGATAACCTGATGGTTCCGGTCAAGCATCCTCCCCCTTGGAACCGGGTTTGATACGATAACATCCTCTGTCCTATCAACCTCTTTTTTGTAGGTCTCTCCATTTACAATCTGAACTACGCCAAGCCTTAAAATTAGTACAGAAAACAAAACAAATACAGCAAAAAACAATAAATTGACCCTAAAAGGCACATGGCTTTTCTTTTTCTTTTTTTTCCCCATGTACGAATCTCCCCCCTAATGAACACGATGTCTGAATAATAGAGATTCTTCCAAATCTTCCCCAGTTAAATAATTCCACAAATGTAGTGGAATTCCTGCCAGTCTTAATTTTTTGTTATATAAAGGAATTTACATTAGGTAAGGAGAAATGTTAATCTGATTATCTTTTTAGGAGGGAATTAGCATGGAAAGAGCACAAAAATATTTAACCTATTTTTTATCCCATCGAAAGGTGACCAATGAGCTGATTTGGAAGATTGATAATAATAACGTTGATTATAAACCAGCAGAAACAAGCATGTCTGCCGGTAAACTGGTTACGCATATGCTTACTTCATTTTATATGTTTGCCAAAACAATCAAAGATGGCAGCCCGGCAGTGTTTGGCGAAAAGTTCGATGAAATTGCGCCAAATCTATCTGAAGCTGCTGAGAATTTTACAGAGAAAACAATTAAAGTTATTTCATCTTTAACCAATGAGGAATTAGAAAGAAAAATTGATATGTCACAGATTTTTGGAATTGAACTTACCGGCAGCCAGCTGTTGCAGATTGCAATGGATCATGAAATTCATCATAAAGGGAATTTGTTTGTTTATGTACGTGAGATGGGCCATACGGAGCTTCCGAGATTTGTAAGCAGAGGGTAAGAAGACGGACGCATTACGCGTCCGTTTTATATAAACTATTTAGTGGGGAAATTAATTCCGCCAGTTCATTTTTTGGTGAATTCACTTTGGATGATACCGGATATTTATCCATTTTTTCTGCCGGATAAGGTTCAAGTAAAGACTTTAAGTATGCAGTGTCATGAAGATGCGGATTCAGCCAATCCTCAAAATCTTTTTCCTCTAAAATGACCGGCATTCTGTCATGGACTTCTTCTGTTACTTCATTAGGCCCTGTTGTAATAATTGTACAGGTTAATAAGGGAGATTTGCCTTTATTCCAGATATCCCAAATTCCTGCAAAAGCAAAAGGCTGCTCATCTCTCATAATGAACCTGTAAGGCTGTTTTCCTTCTTCGCTTTTTTTCCATTCATAAAATCCGTCTGCAAGGATTAAGCACCTTTTGTTTCTAAAGGGACCTTTAAAGCTCGGTTTGGAATCAATGCCTTCTGCCCTGGCGTTTATCATTTTGTAACCTATTTTTTCATCCTTCGCCCAGTAAGGCACCAGCCCCCATTTCATCTGCCTGCCGATCCTCTGCTTGCCGTCGCCGGTGACTGTTAAGATATTTTGGCTCGGGGCAATATTATATCGGGGGATAACCTCCCCTTCTGCATATTCAAACCCAAACAGCAGCTGAAGATTTTGAATTGTTTCCGTCAGAGTAAACCTGCCGCACATTAAATTCACCTCTTTAAGTTAATTTTAAGATATTGTTCATCTATTCCTGGCTATAGCACATATTAAGACTGTCAGCTATTTTAAGGGAGGTATGTAATATGACAAAACAAGGAAGACAAAATCCTAATCAAACAAGAGCTCAAATTGAAAAACAGGATAAGCGAAATGATGTTGAACTCGGAAGCGAGTTTCAGGCAGGAAACACAAAATCTCAAAGCCAGAAAAAAAGCGGAAAACAAATTAATAAGAACTAATTAAGATGAAATCCCCCAGGTAACGGGGGATTTTTAAGTCCTAATTGTATAAATCTGGCCATCTACCGCAAAAGAAATCCGCCCTGTTTCCTCTGATACAACTATCGCAACCGCGTCAGATTTTTCAGTGATACCTATTGCTGCTCTATGCCTGGTTCCAAGTTTCTTTCCTTCCATGCTTTTTTTAGTAAGAGGAAGGATACTGCCTGCAGAAATTATCGTATCTTCTCTAATTAATGTTCCGCCATCATGCAGCGGATTCCCCGGGTAAAAGATTGTTTCGATTAGTGTGTGGCTTACTTTTGCTCCAATCGGCGTCCCGTTATGTATATATTCTTCTACCGGCTGTCTTCTTTCCACAACAATCAGCCCGCCATGCCTTTTTTCGGACAGGTGCTGGGCGGCGAGTGATAAGCTTGAGTATTCCTTCGTAAATGGTGCTAAATATGACTGCAGATAATAAGTCGAAGCAATGGCGTGGGCTTCTGTAACAGTCTTATGCAAGGTTTCAAAATCGGATAATATACAGCAGCTGAATTCCTCAAGGGTTTTGGAAAGTGAGTGAATTTGATCATCAATACTTCCAATGTACCGGTTTAAATCTTTTCGGTACTGTTCTTCGCCATAAATCACCAGACTTCCTCCAATCTTAATTCATAATAGTACCTTTTCCAGTAAAAAATTATTTATCCATTTTACGGAATAGGTTTAGAACCTCTTTATAGGGACTAAATATAAGTATTACACAGCGAGGTGAGGGACTTGTTCGATATTTTCGCAAGACAATTTGAAAAACCACAAGGGTTACTGGGAAAGCTCGCCGGGAAAATTATGTATTTTGAGAACCGCAAGATTAACAGATGGACGATAGAACAATTACAGATAAATCGCAGAGATTCTATTTTAGAAGTTGGCTTTGGCCCCGGATATAGCATTAAACATATTATGGACCAATGGCGCTATTCAGAAACGGATGGAGTCGATGTATCGGAAGATATGAGAACAGCTGCAGCCAAACTGAATGATGACTATATTCAGCAGGGAAAAGTCAGATTGTTCGTGAAAGATGTTCATGATTACTTTCCGGATAAAAGGTATAATAAAATATTTTCAGTCAACAATTATCCGCTTTGGAGAAAACCAAGGGAGTCTCTTCAGCATCTGCATGGGATGCTTGAAAAAGACGGAAAAATTGCCATCACGGTTCAGCCAAGAGAAGAAGGAGTGGATGAAACCATTACCAAAAATTTGGGGCAGGTAATCAAAGCTGATATGGAGGCTGCAGGATTCCATTCCATTTCCATTTCATTTAAAGAGGCCCGTCCTGTATTAACCGTTTGTGTAACTGGAATTAAATAATAGGAATGAGCGGGGAAAACCCCGCTTTTTTTGCTTTACCAGCCCCGGCTGGCTCCCCCGCCGCCAGATGAGCCGCCTCCACCTCCCCGCGGACCGCCACCTCCTCTGCCTCCGCCTCTTGAGAGAATGGATAGTATGGCATATGAAAAGGTCCCGCCAAAGAATTTAATATCAAGAAACAGCAAACCGATAGCAATGAAAATCAGCAGCCAGGAAGGAATGCCAATGCCTCCATCCTCTTTCCCGGCATCAGTATATTCGCCGCTGTTTCCCAGGTTCACTTCTCCGGCAGCCTCCTGTACAAGCACCTTATAGGTTTCAATTACCGCATTATTGGGCTGCCCATTCTGGAGATATGGAATTGTTATCTGATCCAGAATCCTTCCGGCTTTCCCATCCGGAATTCGGCCTTCAAGCCCATAGCCAACCTCAATGCGCACCTTCCGATCCTGCATGGACACAACTAATAAGACACCATTATTTTCTGCAGCGCTGCCTATGCCATATGACCGGAAAGCTTCGTTTGCATATTCTTCAATCGTCCTGTTCCCAATTGTTTCAACAATTAACACTGCTGCCTGAGCAGTTGTCTGATCCTCTAACTGCCTTCCCAGGCTGTTCAGTTCTGATTTTTCCTGTTCATTTAGAACACCTGCAAAGTCCTGTACATAAATATCTCCAGCGGGCTGGGGTATGGATTCTTCTGCATGGACTGAGAAAGCCCCCATAATTACATTTACTAAAAGAAGGGTCAAAAAGACCCTGCGGATGATCATTCTCCATTGCCTCCAAAGTCCACTTCAGGCGCTTCATTCGCCAATGGATCCGCCCTGAAATACTCTTTTTCATCAAAGCCTGTTATCCCGGCAACAATTGCACCTGGAAACCTTTTTACTTTTTTGTTATATACAGAAACCTGGTCATTATAATCCTTGCGGGCTACCGATATCCGATTTTCCGTACCGGCAAGTTCGTCCATTAATTGAGTAAACTGCTTATCCGCTTTTAAATTGGGATAGTTCTCAACTACTACCAGCAGCCGGCTCAGAGCACCTGACAGCTCAGCGTTTGCTGCTGCTTCCTCTTCTGGCGAACGGGCTCCCGCCAATCTCGCACGTGCATCTGATACCGCCTGAATCGTCTCCTTCTCGTGAGCAGCATACCCCTTAACTGTTTTAACCAGATTAGGAATCAAATCCAGCCTTCTCTGCAGCTGATTTTCAATTTGGGAATAAGCCTGATCCACATCTTCCTCAGCACTGACGAATCCGTTATAACTGGACATCAGCATCATACCTGCTATGACTACTGCCGCAATCACGGCAATTAAAACTCCCATGCCTTTTTTCATTTGCGCCACTCCTATGTCTGTGTTGTTTTTATCACTTGCATGATATTTTTCCTTTTTTGAGAGGAAGTTAAACCAAGATATTAGGCGGGAAGCTATTGCACGGTAATTTGTTTCTGGGAAATGTTTTCGTTGAATTATGCCCGTGCTGGATTGCCAGGTAAATGGTAATTATCATATAGTTTCTCGGGAACTGCATGTGGGAGATTCCTACTCTTTTGCGCTTCTTAATTCCGTCAAACCCTGTAACACAGAAAAACCGGAACCCGCCAGGGCTCCGGTCCAAATATGCTTATTTAATAAAGTTCTTTGCAATCAGTTCACTGAATTCCGGTTTATCCTTCAGGAATTTCAGCGTGTAGGAAGAATCTGCGAATTCCTGGATTGTGTCTGCATCAACATCATAAGTGAACCCGATTCTATCCCAGGCGCGGTCTACTACTTCTTTTTCCAGCTCCTGTCCGGTTACTTCTTTAATGTCCTTGATTGTAATAGCCTTTGCTTCTTCAGGATTTTCTTCAATAAACTTCACAGCATCTTTATGCGCATCCACAATTTTCTGTACTTTTTCAGGACTGTTCTCCACTGCGTCACCCGTTGCAACTAAAACAGATGCCGGAAGTGTTTCACCAAAGGATACTTCATCCCATCCTATTACCACTTCTGCGTTTGTTTCCTGTTCGATGACGGCTGCCCATGGTTCTGGGGCAACTGCAATATCAACTTTGCCTGTTTTCAGCATGCTTGCATATTGTGCAGGATTGCCAGTTAAATGCTTCATAGTACCGCCAATCCTTGCTGATGTAATGCCGGCTTCTTCAAGATATGTCTCATACTGGACATCATGTGTGCAGCCTACGCCAGGTGTAATAAACGTTTTTCCCTGGAAGTCCTCAAGTGAGTTAATTTCTACTCCTTCTCTGGCAAGGACAACCGTTCCGCCAGTTGAAGCACCCGCGATAATTTTAACGTCAGCGCCGGTTGAGAAGTTGTTCATTGCTGGTCCTGGCCCTACAAGACCTGCATCAATATCACCTGTTTTAAGAGCAGTCATGAAAGAACCGCCTTCAGCAAATGTCTTGTATTCGACTTTTGTTCCATCGCCGAGCTGTTTTTCAAAATATCCTTGATCTTTCGCAACCATTGCCGGCACATGGTTGATATTAGGAAAATAACCGATGACAATTTTGTCTTCCTTGCCGCTGCTTTTCTCAGATGATCCGCAGCCCGCAAGCAGCCCGGTAAACATAAATAATATAGCAGCCCATAAAAACGCCTTTTTCATAAATACCCCTCCAAATTTAAGACTCAAGTCCCCATTTTTTACTAACCGATTTTTCAATGCGCTGGAATATGAATTGGTCAACAATCATTCCGATTGCTCCAATGATAATCATCACACCGATTACGATATCCATTCTTCCAAAGTCTGAAGCATATCGAAGTGTGTAGCCCAATCCAGGTCCTGTGCTTAAAAGCTCACCGGCCATCAGTGCCCGCCAGGCGAATGCCCAGGCAAGACGTGAACCGGTTACTACGTAAGGAATGGATGCTGGAAAGATGACTCTAGTGAATAAGTCAATGCCAGTCGCACCCATTGTTTGAGCTGCTTTGATGTATAGTGGTGAAACGTTTTTAATACCTGTTCTCATGTTAAGAGCCATTACAAATGTTCCGCCAAGTATGGTCACAAAAATAACGGCTTTTTCATTTAAGCCGAACCACATAATCGCGATAGGCAGCCAGACAATGCTGGGTACACTTTGCAAAGCAAGAATGACTGCACCCAGTGTTTCATCAGCAGTCTTGGATTTCCCTAACAGAATTCCTATCAGGGTCCCAAGAATAAGGCTGATTGTTAAACCGATTGCGAGCCGCTTAAAACTTGCGATTAAATCATAGATTAGTGTTTTATCCTGAAACCCTTCAACAAGTGCATTGAAAACACTGGACAGGGAAGGGAAAATCAGCGGGTGCCAGAGTTCAAGCCGTGATCCGATTTCCCAAAATGCAATGACCGCTGCAAAAAATATGATTCGTTTAATGGCTGTTTGCATATTGGAGCTCCTCGCTGACAACTTTATCAATTTCCTTTTTCAGGTATTTCATTATGTGTTCTTCAATCTCCAGCATTTCTTTCTTGTGTTCCTCACGCGGTCTGGGAATATCCACCATTATATCCTGTAAAATAGTTCCCGGCTTTGTTCCCATAACAATGATCCGATCTGACAGCTTAATAGATTCAGAGATGCTGTGAGTAACAAAAAGAATGGTTTTCTTTGTCTCTGTCCAAATGGTTTCCAGCTGTCCATGCAGACGTGAACGGGTCTGTTCATCAAGAGCTCCGAATGGTTCATCCATTAGAAGTGTTTCAGGGTTCATGGCAAGTGCTCTCGCAATTGCTACCCTTTGCTGCATTCCTCCAGAAAGTTCATGAGGATAATGGGATATATATTTACCCAGCTGCACCTTTTGCAGATACTTAAGTGCCGCTTCCTCAGCATCCTTCTTCTTCATTTCTTTTTTCAGCGGAAACGTGACATTTTCCATGACTGTCAGCCAGGGGAATAATGCTGCCTGCTGGAAAACCATTCCTCTGTCCTTTCCAGGCTTTGTTATGGTTTTCCCATCGATTTGAATGTGGCCTGAAGTAGTTTTAGTCAGACCAGCGACGATTGAAAGAAGTGTAGACTTTCCGCATCCTGAAGGTCCTAAAATAGAGACAAACTGGCCTTTTTCAACCGATAGATTGATATCTTTCAAGACATCAACAGGACGATTTTCTTTATCGCTATATTGTTTATTTACCTCATTTATCTCAATGAACATTCAAGATCACCTATTCCTATAAATCTCATTAATTTACTCGGATTACTTGTAATTATAATGTATTCACTTAGCATGTCAACCTTTACAATCAATATTTTTAATAAGGAGCATAATAAAACAAAAAAGCCTCCTCCACCAGGGAGAAAGCTTTTGTTTCATAATTTAATTTCTTCTATTTTAGATGAAGCGATCAGCTCTTCAACTTTTACTAAATCTCCGCTTTGAAAAAGCTCGATAATCCTGCTCCCCACAATTACCCCGTCACAATGCTGATTCATTTCTTTAACATGCTGGGGTTCAGAAATTCCGAAGCCTGCCAATACCGGAATCGGACTTACCTCTTTAACCCTTTTCAAATGCTTTCCGAGTTCTTCTTTAAATCCTTTTCTTGCACCGGTGATGCCATTAACTGTTACAGCGTATAAAAAGCCTCTTCCTTTGCCTGCAATCTCCTGAATCCTATCTACCGGACTCGTCAATGTTACAAGACGAATAATTTCGATTCCGGCTTTTTCTGCAATTGGTGCAATAATCTCTTCTTCCTCTGCAGGAAGATCAGGCAAAATGAGCCCGTCAACCCCGCTGCTTGAGGCATCAGAAATAAAATTGCCAATACCATAAGCCATGATCGGATTCATATATGTCATAAAAATAAGCGGGATGTGAACGATAGGGCGGATTTCCGCAACTGCTGCTAATACGCCCCTAAGAGTTGTTCCGGCTTCTAAAGCCCGGATGCCTGCCTGCTGGATTACAGGCCCATCTGCGACCGGATCGGAAAACGGAATCCCGATTTCTATGGCTGTTGCTCCTGCTTTCTCGAGAAATGTAATTTTCTCAGCGAGCGTGTCCAAGCCCCCATCACCAGCCATAATATATGGCACAAATGCTTTTTCATTATTTTGCTTTAGATTCTGAAAAACTTTTTCGATCCGGTTCATTGTCCTTTCCCTCCTAATCTTGCTCTCACCGTTTCTACATCCTTGTCCCCTCTGCCGGATAAACAGATAATGATACCTTCGTCTTTTTTCATTTGCGGCGCAAGCTTTAATGCGTACGCAACTGCATGAGAGCTCTCTAGGGCCGGAATAATGCCCTCAAGCTTGCATAACAGCTTTAGCGCATCCAGTGCCTCATCATCTGTGATCGATTCATACTCGGCCCTCCCGCTATCTTTTAAATAGCTGTGCTCCGGGCCTACCCCGGGGTAATCAAGTCCTGCAGAGATGGAATGGGCCTCCTGAATCTGTCCGTGTTCATCCTGCAGCAAATACATTAATGCGCCATGAAGAACTCCCGGAGTTCCTTTTGTTAAAGAGGCAGCATGTTTTTCTGTATCTGTCCCCAATCCTGCCGCTTCCACCCCGATCATGCGGACTGATTCATCCTTAATGAAAGGATAAAACATTCCCATTGAATTGCTTCCTCCTCCAATGCAGGCTACAACTGCCTCAGGGAGTTTGCCTTCTTTTTCAAGATATTGCTTTTTCGTCTCATTTCCGATAACACTTTGGAAATCCCGTACTATCATAGGGAAAGGATGCGGGCCCATCACAGAGCCAAGGATGTAATGTGTATCCTCGACGTTCGTAACCCAGTAGCGAAGCGCTTCATTGACTGCATCTTTTAAAGTGGCACTTCCCGAATGCACCCCTACCACCTTCGCTCCGAGCAATTCCATTCTGAATACGTTCAGCTGCTGTCTCCTTATATCCTCTTCACCCATAAAAATAATGCATTCCAGATTTAAAAGAGCACATGCTGTAGCTGTGGCGACTCCGTGCTGCCCTGCACCCGTCTCAGCTACGATTTTACGTTTACCCATTCGCTGTGCCAATAGAGCCTGGCCGAGTGAGTTGTTTATTTTATGGGCTCCTGTGTGATTCAAATCTTCTCTTTTAAGATAGACCTTCGCACCGCCAGCGTATTTTGTGAGGTTCTCAGCAAAATAAAGAGGAGTTTCCCGTCCGACATAGTCTTTCAGCAGTGATTGCAGCTCGGTCTGAAACCCTTCATCGGCTTGGGCTTTCTTATACTCATTCTCCAATTCAATTATAGCCTGCATTAGTGTCTCAGGCACATATCTTCCTCCAAATTCTCCAAAATGCCCCCGTTCATCTGGCAATGTATAAGCTGCGTTCATTTTACTTCCTCCCTCTCCATACGTTTCGCATTATCTATGAATCTTTTTATTTTCTCCAGATCTTTTTTACCTTCAGTTTCAACCCCGCTGCTTACATCAACCATATAAGGATTGGCTGCTGTTATTCCTTCGGCCACATTTTCCGGCTTGAGCCCTCCTGCGAGGATGATTTTCTTATCATTCATTGAATATCTGTTTAGGAGTGACCAATCAAACGGTACCCCGTTGCCCCCCCGATACTTCCCTTTCGGACTATCAAGAAGTACATATTCACATGAATATTCATCCAGTTGAGATAGATCATCCGGGGAACCAATGCTCAAAGCTTTTATAACCGGCAAGGAGAATGAGCTGCAAAATTCCGGCGGTTCATCTCCATGAAGCTGAATGACATTGATCCCTGAAATTTTTGCTATTTCTTCAATTGCCGCTTTCGTCTCATTTACAAATACTCCGACTTTTAATACTTCTCCTGGAAGTTTTCTGATTATCTCTCCCGCTGTCTCAGGTCTAATTTTTCTTTTGCTTTCAGCAAAAACAAATCCCAGGGCATCCACACCGTTTTCAACAGCGGAAAGTGCCGTGCTTATATCCCTGATTCCGCAAATCTTCACCCTCATTGTCTGACAGCCCCCTGCAAAGGGATCTTCATGGCCTTCAAAAGCCCTTCCAGATTATCTGCCTGCATGAATGCTTCTCCGACAAGAATGGCGTTGGCCCCAGCTGCAATGACACGCCGGACATCGTCTTCAGACTTAATCCCGCTTTCACTGACCAGGAATCTTCCCGCCTTCTTTATAAGAGGGGCAAGCCTTTCTGTCACCCCCAGGTCTACTTCGAACGTTTTTAAATTCCGGTTGTTGACTCCGATCAGCTGTGCACCAGTTCTAAGAGCTATTTCCAATTCTTCTGCATTATGAACCTCCATTAATACCTCGAGTCCTTCACCTTCAGCAAAATCGAAAAGCTCCTGAAGCCGTTCTGCATCCATGGCAGCAGCAATTAGCAAAATCAGGTTTGCCCCGGTTTCTTTTGCCTTTAATATCTGCACCTCATCCACAATAAAGTCTTTGCAGAGGATCGGCAGGTCAACTGTCTCTCTAACAGCAGACAGATCATTAAAGCTGCCTTTAAAAAATCTGTTGTCTGTCAGAACGGAAATCGCATCTGCGCCATATTTTTTATAAAATAATGCCTGATCCGCGGGGTTTTGCCCGGTATTTATATCACCTTTGGATGGTGAGGCTCTTTTGAATTCGGCAATCACAGCAAGGTCGTTCCCTAACTCAAGCCTTTTTATAAATGAGCGTTTTCCAGCGGATTCTGCAGCCTCGATTACCTCCTGTTTCAGCTCGATGACTTCTTTTCTTTTTTCAGCCAGTATTTGATCTAAAATTGTTCCCACTTATATCACCTCTTTTTGGACACTTTTACTTGCTTCAATTAACTGATGAAGCTTCTGTAATGCAGCTCCCGAATCAATGCTTTCTTTGGCTAAATGGATTCCCTCTTGAATGGTTTCAGCCCTGCCGCCTGTAAAGATGCCAATCCCGGCATTCAGAAGGACCGTATCTCTTCTTGCACCTTTTTCTCCCTTCAGGACACTCAGAAGGATTTCCGCATTCTCCCTGGAATCTCCTCCTTTGATTTCGTCATTGCTGCAGACTGATAAGCCTACTTCCTCAGGGTGGAGAACCTTTTTTGTTACTATGCCGTTTTGAAGGATGGCCAGGTGATTTTCCCCCTGCAAGGATGCCTCATCCATGAACCCTGCACCATTTAAAACAACTGCCCGTTTTCTTCCCAAAGCTCTTAACACTTCTGCAAACATTTCAATATAATCTCTCCGGTAGATGCCCAGAAGCTGATTGTCAAGTTCAACCGGATTGGTTAATGGCCCAATTAGATTGAAGGTTGTCGGTATCCTTAAATCCTTGCGCACTTTCATGATCCTTTTAATATTCGGATGCACATGAGGGGCGAAAAGAAACGCAATCCCGATTTCCTCCAAAATCTCCTCCGTGCGCTCTGGCGGGTGATTTAAATTTATCCCCAAATGCTCCAAAACATCGGCACTGCCTGTTTTGCTGGATACACTCCGGTTTCCGTGCTTGGCAACTGGAATACCGGCACCTGCAATTACAAAGGCAGAAGTGGAACTGATATTAAAACTGCATGAACCATCCCCTCCCGTACCGCAATTATCCAAAACATTAGGAATTTTCTTTCTAAATGAAAGAGATTTATCCCTCATGGCTTTTACAATGCCTGCAATTTCTTCAACTGTTTCCCCTTTTGTTTTAAGGCTTACCATAAATGCCGCAATCTCACTGTCCGTCACATCATGGGCAAATAAATTATCCATCGCTTCCTTCATTTCTGCTTCTGTTAGTGACTCCCGATCAGATAACCTCTGCAGTATTGTTTTCACTCTTTTTGTCCCTCCCGATTGTTTGTAAAAAGTTTTCCAATATCTTTTTTCCAAGGTCTGTTCCCACAGACTCCGGATGGAATTGCAAACCGTATAAAGGGTAGTCTTCATGCTTGATAGCCATAATTTCATTGTCATCCATCGATCTGGCCAAAACCTTAAAGCTGACAGGCAAAGTTCCCGACTGAATAATTAAGGAGTGATAGCGCATAATGCTGATTGGCTGCGGCATGTATTGGAATAGCTGAGATCCATTATGCTTAAGTTTAGACACCTTACCATGCATGATTTTCCTTGCTTTTTCAATTCTTGCACCAAAGGCATAGCCGATAGCTTGATGGCCCAGGCAAATACCCAGGATAGGAAGCTTCCTGTAATATTGCTGAATAACTTCCACAATCACTCCCGCTTTTTCTGGCCTTCCCGGTCCGGGGGAAAGAACAATTGCATCGGGATTCAGTTTTTCAATTTCATCGATTGTTATTTGATCATTCCTTACAACTTTAATTTCCTGACCCAGTTCACCAAGATACTGATAAAGATTAAATGTAAATGAATCATAATTATCAATCAGCAGAATCATTTTTTGTCCTCCAAAAATGCTTTTAATTTATGAAGTGTTTCTTCGTACTCTTTTTCAGGAATAGAATCATGCACGATGCCCGCACCGGCTTGTATATAGGCATAGCCATCTTTAATCACCATTGTCCTGATTGCCAGGGCAAAATCCATATTGCCGTTCCCGGAAAAATAGCCGACTGCACCTGAATAAATTCCTCTTTTCATTGTTTCAAGTTCATTGATGATTTCCATTGCTCTAATTTTTGGAGCACCTGAAACTGTTCCAGCAGGCAGACATGCTATTAAGGCATCAATCGCTGTGTGTGGAGATTTTAGCCTGCCGCCCACTTCGGATACAAGGTGCATGACATGCTTATATCTCTCAATTACCATATTTTTTTCTATAGTGACTGTTCCAAATTCGCAGACACGGCCCAGATCATTTCTCCCCAGATCGAGCAGCATTCTGTGTTCTGCGAGCTCCTTTTCATCTTCTATCAGTTCCTTTTCAAGCTGCAGGTCTTCGTCATCTGTCTTGCCTCTTGGCCTTGTTCCTGCTATAGGGTTGGTGATTACTTTGTTTCCTGCAGCTTTTATAAGACTTTCCGGTGATGCCCCTGCCACCGCATATTCTTCAAAATCAAGATAGTACATGTAGGGGGAGGGATTTTGCACCCGCAATTTTCGGTAAAATGCGAAAGGATCACCAGTTAGTTCTGCTTTTAACCGCTGAGAAAGCACCACCTGGAAGATGTCACCCTCTTCAATATAGGACTTGGCTTTATTTACTTTTTCAATAAAGTCTTCTTTAGATATCGAAGCTTTAAAAGCTGACAGTGATGCTGCTTCCGGTTCAATTGCCACGGTCCCCTTCTGTATTTCATCCTTTCTCTTCTGTAATCTTTCACGAAGCTTGGATTCATCGGTTCCTGCCATCAAAGGCATGGCAACGAGATATACCTTTTGCTCCAGATGATCAAAAACAGCCACTTCCTCAAAAAACATAAGGTGTACATCTGGTACATTCAGCTCATCATGAGGTATCATTCCAATATTTTCGTATTGCCTGATGACATCATATCCTGCGTATCCAACAGCTCCTCCACAGAATGGGAAGCTTTCAAACGGGTGAGGTTTTTGCTCAGGCATCAGTCTTCTAACAACATCGAGCGGCTTTTCAGAATATACATCTGTTTTTCCTCCGGCAGAAACTAATGTCCTGGCCTCTTCCCCTTTTAGTTCCATCACAGGATCTGCGCCAATAAAGGAATACCTTCCCGATTTTTCATGCTTTAGCGAGCTTTCTAACAGGAATTTCTTTCTTCCGCTCATTCTCTGATAGATGGAAATGGGTGTTAATGTGTCACCCTCGAGTTCTTCGATAATATACGTTTCATCCAATTTTGGCATCAATTTATCTTTCCTCCAGTTCTTTAAAGAAAATAAAAAAGCCCTCTATACACACAGTAGCTGTGGGTATAGAGGACGTGTCTTGTGAACGTGGTGCCACCTCTTTTCAGAGCAAAATGCTGCTCCCTTTTTCGGGTACGGAAAAAATATCGATACCCTATCCTTTTAACGGCGGAAACCCGTGCTTCCCTACTATCTTTCGGGAAGCCTCTCGCAAGTCCATTCGAATGACTTTCCGTACCGGGCTCTCACCATTCCCGGCTCTCTTGGACGGATT
This sequence comes from Cytobacillus sp. FSL R5-0377, assembly GCF_038004385.1. Taxonomy (NCBI): domain Bacteria; kingdom Bacillati; phylum Bacillota; class Bacilli; order Caryophanales; family Bacillaceae; genus Cytobacillus; species Cytobacillus sp. FSL R5-0377. The sequence goes on along the minus strand of NZ_JBBORA010000001.1, from coordinate 4,177,812 downwards.
CCAATCATTCTACTCCTCTTGCTCAGCGATTTAAAGTATTAAAGCTTTTAAATAAAGCGGAAGCGCCTTGCCCACCCCAGCCCTTGAGGAAGCAGGCTGCTTGCACTGGACAGGTTATCATGATGCGAAAATTCTGTACATTTCCTAAGCTAAATAAAAAAGGGCCTCCCGTCAAAAAAGGACGAGAGACCCGTGGTGCCACCTTCATTAGCTGAATCAATCAGCTCACTTAAACAGATATCAAAGCGAAGATCGCCTGAATATCTGTCTCTTGTAACGATGAGACCGTTCGCCAAAGCCTACTGCTTAAAAGGTTCGGTTTGGAGGCTCGAAAGTCCATTCACTGCCACTTCCACACTGATTTCCACCAACCATCAGCTCTCTTTAGCTTCACCAGCAGTTACTACTCTTTGTCATTGCCAATCGATATATTGCTTATTATACTATTCCGATAAATGAAAAATGTCAAGAGTGTTTTTTATTTTTTTAAACTAAATCTTTTTCCAGCTTTTCCCTCCAGACATCTGCAAGCTCCTCAATCCTCAGCAATTCTTCAATTGCATTACGGTTTTTGCGGTCATGGAACATGATAAAATTCCCTTGCAGAACCGATACCTTTTCCTGCTTTCTGTCCACGAGCTTAAGGACGCTGTCTGCTGTTACAGTTCCTTCTTTCAGCACTCTGAAAAAGTAGCCTGTGAAGCAGGTTTCAACAATTCTGCCTAAAAGCCGGTCTTCCCTGTTATGCTTTGATAATGTGGAGCACGGGATACGCCCCTGTGTTATTTGGATGAAAGATTCTCCCAGTGAAAACGTGTCACCTATAAAAACATCCTTTTCCAGCATGTTCCCTGCACAAATATTTTCACCAAATGAAGGCGGTGAGAATGTCTTTTTAAATTCTTTTTCCCACTTCCCGTAATGTTCGTAAGGGTATAGGCAAACTGCACGGTCCAGGCCGCCATGAAACGCAGTATTAGCCACTCCATCCCCCTGAAAACCTTCCTTCGTTAAAAACACACTGTTTATTCTCTCTTTGCCAATTCCCGAGATTTCCTCTTTGTTTTTCCAGCTGTGCTTTTTTGGCTTTCCTATGCTTAAGGCGATAATCTCCTTCACATAATCCCCCTCACCAGATTTCTCTTTTCTAAATATTTTAACGCATTCTATTTAGCAATTCGAAACATATTCTTCCAGAAATTGAATTTTCCCATAAAAAGACAGAGCTTTTTCTAGTTAGTTTTCCTCCAATTAGCCCATATTAAGACTAGTTTGATTAACGAAAAGGCAGGTCGGAAATATGGAGCACATTGAAAATTTACAATCTGTAAATTCCAAAGCTAAAAAGAAGTCCGGTGATGATGCTCATAATCAAAAATGGGCCATTCTCTCTCTTTCTTCGATTCCTCTCGTTATGACGCTGGGGAATTCCATGCTGATTCCTGTTCTGCCGGCGATGGAAAATAAACTAAATATTACTTCATTCCAAACCAGCATGATCATTACCGTATACAGTATTGTCGCCATTATATTGATCCCGATTGCAGGCTTTTTATCGGATCATATCGGCCGGAAAAAGGTCATTATACCAAGTCTTCTGATTGCAGGAATTGGCGGGCTGATCTCGGGTTGGGCAGCATGGAAAATGGCGGATGCCTACTGGATTATACTGGCCGGGAGGGCATTGCAGGGTGTGGGGGCTGCAGGTGCGGCACCAATTGTTATGCCTTTGGTCGGGGATATGTTTAAAAATGATGATGATGTCAGCAGCTCCCTTGGCCTGATTGAAACTTCCAATACATTCGGAAAAGTTCTATCCCCTATTCTTGGGGCGTTTCTGGCAGGGTTTATTTGGTATTTGCCGTTTTTTTCATTTCCGGTTTTTTGTACCATTTCAATTTTGCTGGTTTTCTTTCTTGTTAAGACACCCAATAAAAGAGAAGAGCCAATTCCGCTGAAGGAATTTTGGAGCAATATCAAGGATACCTTTAAAAACAATGGAAAATGGCTTTACGCAATTTTTTTTATTGGCGCCATTCTCATGTTTGTTCTCTTCGGGATACTTTTCTATTTATCTGATGTGCTTGAAAAAACATATGATATTAAAGATGTTAAAAAAGGCCTTCTCCTGGCTGTCCCGCTTGGCGCATTATGCCTTTCATCGTATTTAACAGGAAAAAAAATAAAAGAAAATAAAATACTGATGAAGTGGATCATTTTCCTGGGCTCAGTGCTTGTGGCAGCTGCAACTGCGATCTTAAGCTTTTCAAATAATATGTGGTTCATGATCAGCATGTTCCTGTTTGCCGGTGTTGGCATTGGCGTAGCATTGCCTTCATTGGATGCACTGATTACGGAGGGAATAGCAAAAGAAGAACGGGGCACCATTACTTCGCTATACAGTTCAATGAGATTTATTGGGGTTGCAGGAGGGCCGCCGGTCATTGCCATTCTGTTAAAGCATTCGGATCGGGGGCTATTTTATATATTAAGCGGAGTTACTATTCTTGCCGCCCTTGCAGCCATTATCGCGATCAAACCTGACGCAAATGATACCTGAAAAAATCCGTATCGTTCAATGACGATACGGATTTCTTTATTTAAATTGCTGCAGTACAAAACCAGTTACAACCTGATTGAATAGCTTCCACTTTTTAGTTGGCACCTGATGGGAAACGCCTTTTATTATGGCCGCCTGAAAGCTGACATATCTTCTATAGCTTCTAATATGCTGATTAACAAAGTCTCTTGAGCCATAAATCAGGAGAAGCGGAACATGTAAATCCCTCAGGCGGTCAGTGCAGGAATAGTGGAGTGATCGATTATAAAATTGAAACCACATGGTGTGATTTGCCTTTTTCATATGTTCCAGAATCTCGTCTCTGACCTTTTTATCATTTGTATGGCTCGATGCTATTACATACCTCAGGAAACCCGGGAAGTGCTTCACAAAGTACATGCCCAGAATATGCTCATATCTGAAGGTTTCGGATAACACCTCAGGAAACCCTCCTGAGAGAATAACTCCAAGTGTCCTTTCCGGATATGAAAGGGCAAACTCCTGAGCAATTATACCGCCTGATGAATAGCCCAGAATAACAGCTTTTTCAATATCCAAGTGGTCTAATACAGCTTTTATCTCTTCAGCATATCCTTTAATAGTTACTGTTTTCTCTGGCCCAATGGTATCTCCGTTTCCGCTCAGATCAGGAAAAATAACCTGAAAGTGCTCAGCAAGCAGGCCTTGATAATAAAATACCTTTCTTCCCATAGCAGGGGGATGTATAAAGATAATCGGCACACCTTTGCCCATCGTTTCATAAAAAATTTTTGTATCCTCTAAAGTCAATACCGGCAAATGGATCGTCCTTTCCATACGACTGCTCCATAAAAAAATGGGACAGTTTTAGTCTGCCCCATCATGGTTAATTTTTTATTTCCAACATCAGTCAGGCCTTGTCTTTTTTGCGTTTTTGCTTTCTGGCCCAAGCTCTTTGGAGAACTCCATTTCATTAATGCTTTTCTTCGTACTCTGCAATCCTGATTTAGTCTTAATATTGCGCTTTGTCATATCAGTTCCTCCTTATATCGATGCCATTTTAGTATTTCACACCAGGCTAAGGATCATTATGGATTTTTTGCCGAGATCGGCATATACTATAAGTGATCATGCGACAGGCTTATTTCCGTGACTTTCTAAGACGTATATGATATCCTTGAATTAAGAATATGAATAAAAAACGACCGCAGGTGTTGCCGCACCCACGGTCATTCGCAATAGTCGTTCCCTTAGGGGATCGGCATGTCTATGACATAGACCTCTCCCTCAATTGTCAGATCAAGGGAGGTCTATTTTTTATGGTTAAAAGTCATGACAGCAATGATCAGACTGGAAAAAGAAATCATCATCATGATCGATTCGAAAACTGTCAAAAGGCATCACCCCCTTTCAGTACGGGGCTAGCCGACCACCCTTGAGAAACTCCCATTGCTTCTTTATTATACCACATTCCTGTCCATTTAGTCGAACGTATGTTCTATTTTGGGTAAATTGATTCTTCTTTCCTATTTTTTCAAATTTTACTTTCTAAGTTGTCTGCCGATTTCCTTTGAAGATATCCATGAAGGAAACCCATTTCCTGGTTAAGCAAATACTCCATTTCTTCAAGCTGCTCTTTCCCAATTAGCTGGGGGTTTTCTCTCCATTCCGCACTGTGGATAAAATAAAAATTTCGTATCCTTTTAAAAATAATGATTGCATCAGGAAAACAGTCAAATAACCCCTTTACCTGATTTCTCCGCATATAACTCCATTTTATCAGTTTCATGATATCAGCCTTTTTATATTCCTTTACCCGGAAAACATGGATTCATGTTCTGAATACAAAAAAACTGCCGGAAATGGCAGCTTTGAAATTATTCTTTAAGCCTTGGCTTGGCCGGATCACATTTTGGCATTTCAGACTGAGTGGACTCTGCAAGCTTTGAGAGGTAATAGCATTCTTCACGGTACATGTGGTCCGCCATTAAAGGTGCAAATGTTCCCAATGCCTCTTTGCTTAATTCAAGCTCTTCGATTTCATTAAGGAAGTTCATAAACAAAGACATTTCAAGCGAAACATCGCTGTTAAACTTCCGCAGTGCTGGGAATGATTCAACATTAGTCCGAAGGAAGCCGGACATTTCTACAGCCTTTAAATAAAAGGCTTCAAAATCCTTTGTATAGCCATCACTGACGTTTTTTATTTTCATCTCAACCCGTTCCATATTGTCCGATATGGCACCTGCATGCCCTGCTGCGTCCAGAAGCCAGATTAAATGGTGATGGAGCTCATGAAAAACAGGCGGGGTTTCTCCCTTAGTTAAATATTGCAGGACAAGCATATATTCTTCAAGTTCATTGACCATATGGTTAATAAAAACCGGGCCAAGATGAATGGTTATTTTCCCTGTCAAATGTCGTTCCAGCAGGTTCAATTTAAATTCCCTCAGCTTTTTAGCTTCCTGTTCCGCCCTCTGGCTCAACTCCTCGAGATTATCCACTTCAACCCTTCCTAACAGCTGATCAAAGGTTTGTATGAAGTAATTTGCCCGTTCAATGCTGTCTTTTTCCTTCGGTGATAGCGAATCATGTATAAAGCGTGCATGATCGCCCAAAATCTGCAGCCAAAAGCCGTGTTCAAATTTTGCAGCATTTTCATATTCCTCAGCCAAGTGTATCTCCCCTTTTTAGCTTATTCATAAAAACATATCAGAGGCCAGCTGAAATTATGCCTAAGCATTTTTAATCAGCAGCTTAGTTTTTGGCAGAAAGGGGAGAATTGTAAGGCAGGTCTACTATAGCGGCTTTTCCATCATTACCTGGCCAATCTTTTTTTCGAATCCCATTTTAAGTAAAGCATTTGAGACAGGATTGGAGACAGAGATATTAACTGCAGTGAAATCAATAGAATCATCCCTATCCAGGAACAGTTGGCCAAGGATGCTTCCCATTACTTTTCTATTAACATTTCCATTGCTGAACCTTAGCTGAAAGATAATAATGCGGTCTGTACGTCCATCGGCTTCCAGTATTCTTTTATATAAAATGTAGCCAGCTGCTTTCCCATCTTCACCTATAAGCACAGCCGCTTCTCCGTGCTTTGCACTTTGCCACTGGCACTGCCAGGCAGCGGCGCTGTCATAAAAGCTAAGTGACTGCAGCTGTTCAGGGTATACTCTTTTTAGGGAATAACTGTTTTCCTGTAAGGAGTCCAGTTCTTTATATGTAAGCCTCCTGTTTAAATGAAGCAAGTGATCAGTTTTCACATAGCCTGCTTTTTTATACAGCTTAATCGCCCTTTCATTTTCTTCAATTGCTTCGAGGACAGCAGTGTGAGCATTCTCAGCTTTATAGATGTTAAGCACCTCTGTCATCATTGCTGCAGAAAGTCCTTTTCCCCGGAGTTCAGGTGCGATTCCCGTTCCTCCGTTCCAGGCTATTTTCCTGCCATCAATTTCCCGGAATCCATTCATAATAATTCCGCAAGGCTCTCCTTGCATAAACACAACTATTGATTTTTCAGGCGAAAGACCTTCGAATATCATTCGATTAACAAATGACTGGATATCCATCTTAATGGGCACTAAATAGCCTTCAAATCCCCTATTCCAGGCAGTCAATGCCTCCTCCAGGGTACACTGGGAAAGTCTTTTAATTTTCATAAACGCTTCTCCTTCAAGTATGATAAAGCACTGTTATTTATTTTTTATTCCCTCTTTTAATTACAATGATAATGGCCATTTCCACCACCTCCATTTAAATAGACCGAACAGTTTATTTAAACACAAAAAATATAGACTAATGAGTTTATTTTAATTAAAACATTTATTTTCTGTTTTTTCAATCTATTTAGAAAGTATTTTTTACAAAGACCCTTTTCGTATAAATAGATTATTTTGCTTTTCAACATTGCCGATTAATTCCGCTTCATGCTGTTCAGCGAACAGCTGGGCATTCATTAAACACCGCGCGAAGGAAATGCGCATTCATTTTTGATAGCCTGCCCTGCAATCAACTCAGTAAATATTAGCGAAAACAGCCTTTCATAAAAATGAAAGCCGATACATCAAGTACCGGCTCTTGTTCATACATCATTTATTCATAGGCTTTTTCAAAAATCCCATAAGGACAGCGGACAGCAGAGCACCTGCTATTATTCCAGCAAGATAAATCCCCCATGGTCCATCGACAAGAGGGACCACAAAGACTCCGCCGTGCGGCGCCCTTAATCCGATTTCAGCCATCATGGAGATGGCACCTGCAACGGCAGCCCCTGCCATGATGGATGGGATGACACGCAATGGATCTGCGGCTGCGAATGGGATTGCGCCTTCTGTTATAAACGAAAATCCCATTATATAATTTGCTTTTCCTGCATCCTGTTCCTGTTTGGTAAATCTATTTCTAAATAAAGTCGTTGCAAGCGCGATGGCAAGAGGCGGCACCATGCCTGCTGCCATGATCGCAGCCATTGGCTCATATACTCCATTTGCAAGCAGCCCCGTACCAAATACGTATGCTGATTTATTAACCGGGCCTCCCATATCAAACGCCATCATCAGCCCAAGCACCGCTCCCAGCAGGACAGCGTTTCCAGTGCCAAGACCTGAAAGCCACTCGGTAATAGCAGTATTTAATGCTCCCACTGGTTTATTGACTACATAAAGCATCAGTAATCCTGTGAAAGCAATTCCAAAGAGCGGATAGAGCAAAATCGTTTTAATTCCTTCAAGAGATGAAGGCAGGCCTGCAAATACTTTTTTCAACCCAACTACTACATAACCTGCAAGGAAGCCTGCAATGATGCCGCCAAGGAAACCTGCCCCTCCGGATACAGCCAGCATTCCGCCGACTGCGCCAGCAGCAAAGCCGGGACGGTCCGCAATGCTCATGGCAATAAACGCTGCAAGGATTGGAACGATTAATCCAAATGCATTCCCTCCGCCAATGGTCATCAGCGCTTCAGCGATAGGATGGTATGACGGATCATTAGGATCTGCTGCTTTATAGCCGAACATAAAGGAAATGGCAATCAGGATTCCTCCGCCCACAACAAATGGAAGCATGTTGGATACGCCATTCATTAAATGCTTATAAATTCCGGCTTTTTGTTCTTTTTGATTTCCGGCGGATTTGCTGCTGTCCGCGCTTCCTCCCTTGTAAACAGGAGCATCCTGATTAAGCGCTTTTTCAATAAGCTCCTTAGGTTTCCGGATGCCATCAGCAACTGCCGTTTCAAGGACATGCTTCCCGCTGAAACGCTCCATTTCCACCTTGGTATCTGCTGCAACTATAACCGCTGCTGCATTCGCAATTTCGTCCGGTGTCAAAACATTTTTTGCACCGCTTGAGCCATTAGTTTCCACCTTAATATCAACGCCCATTTCAGCTGCCTTGGCCTTTAGTGAATCAGCTGCCATATAAGTATGGGCAATTCCTGTTGGGCAAGCTGTTACCGCCACTACAAAGCGCTTACTGTCAGCAATATTTTGGTCTTCCTCATCTTCTGTCTCGTCATAGCTGTCAATGATTTCAATAATTTCGTCAGCAGAGGCAGATTGTCTAAGTTTTTTGCGTGCTTCCTCGTTCATTAATATTGATGAAAGCCTCGATAAAGCCTCCAAATGGGTATTATTTGCTCCTTCTGGGGCTGCAATCATGAAAAATAGATGTGCCGGCTGACCATCAAGCGATTCATAATTTACACCTTTAGCTGATTTCCCGAAAGCAATCGCAGGCTCCTTGACAGCACCCGTTTTGGCATGCGGAATGGCTATTCCGTCACCTATGCCTGTTGTGCTTTGTTCTTCCCTTTTAATAATGGCATCCCTAAACGCAGACCGATCATGAAGCTTCCCGGCTGCATCAAGCTGGCTTACCAAGCCATTTATGGCATCCATTTTGCCTGTTCCGCTCATTGAAAGCAGAATCGTTTCTCTTGTCAGCAATTCTGTTATTCTCATCCTAAATCTCCCCTTTTAGGCTGACTTTTTCAATCGAAACTTGGGAGAGCAATTCCTCTGCTTTTTCCTTTGTGCAAAGACCAAGTGAAAAAGCTGTGGCGCTCCCTGTAGCCACACTGTATTGAAAAGCCTTTTCTATATTTTGGTTTTTTTCGTAAGCTGCAAGAAAACCGGCTACCATGGAATCTCCGGCACCTACAGAACTTTTTACTTTTCCTTTTGGAACGCTTGAAATATAAGCAGCTTCATTAGAAACCAAGACAGCTCCCTTGCCGGCTAATGAAACAATGACATTCTGGGCGCCCATTTCAACAAGTTTCTTCCCGAAAGGAATGACTTCTTCAGCGGATGTAAATTTTCTGCTGAATATTTCACCCAATTCATGGTGATTGGGCTTTATTAAAAACGGTTTGTATGGAAGGACCTTTTTCAATAATTCTCCCTCTGCGTCCACCACAAATGCCGCTCCATTTTTTGAACAGATTTTTACCAGCTCTTCATAAGTTGTTTCCGGCAAGGTTGATGGAATACTTCCTGCCAGGACAAGCATATCTCCTGCTGATAGGCTGCGGATTTTATTTTTAAGATCCTCGAAATTCCTTCCTGTAATGGCCGGCCCTTTGGCATTGATCTCGGTTTCCGTCTCTGTTTTAATCTTTACATTGATTCTTGTGTCGTCATTTACTTGTACAAAGTCAGTTTGGATATTCTCCTTATTTAGGCAATCAACAAGATAATCTCCAGTAAAACCGCCTGCAAAGCCAAGTGCCCTGCTTTCAACATCCATTCTTTTCAGAACTCTGGAAACATTTATCCCCTTTCCTCCTGGGAACTTCGTATCCCGCTGCATGCGGTTAAGCCCGCCGACCAGTATCTCATCCAATTCTGCGATGTAGTCCACTGACGGATTTAGCGTCAATGTGTATATCATGCTGTCACGACCTTTATTGTAGTTTTGCTGGTATAAGGCTCCTGCTGATCCTCATTCAGCTCATTTGTAATAATTGCTGCTGCGTGCAAATCGGCAATTTTGGCAAAGGCGATTTCTGAAAACTTTGTGTCATCTGTAAGCACGAATGCCTCTCTTGAAAGCGAAATGGCCATTTGCTTGATCATCGCCTCATCCTGATCGGGTGTGGTGTAGCCGAATTGAGGATGAATGCCGTTAACCCCCATAAAGCATTTATCGAACCGATAATTTTCCAGGCTGGCCAATGCCCCCCTGCCAATGATTGCTTTTGTCTGTTCCTTGGCAAATCCTCCGATAATAAATGTTTTTATATTCCTTTCCAGCAATGCTTGAATATGCATTAATCCGTTCGTCACAACTACAATTTCTTTTGCAGGCAAAAAGGGAATCATTTCAGTTACTGTGGAGCCTGCATCCAAATAGATCGAATCTCCCTCTTCAACAAGGTTTGCCGCGTATTGGGCAATTTGGCGCTTTTGCTGAAGGTTTTTGGATGATTTCTCAGACATGCTGGGTTCCTGAAGCTTTCCCTGAAGCCTGGCTGCACCTCCATGAATTCTTTTGAGATACTTTCCCTCCTCAAGCTGGGTAAGATCCCTTCTGATAGTTGATTCCGATGTTTCTGTCAAGTCAACGAGATCCTGAATTTTCACTACACCTTTTTCTTTTAATAGCTGCAGTATCATTTTGTGGCGCTCTGGTGTTAACAAAACATCACCTCCCTGGGCCTGTTATTCTTCTTGACTACATCATACTGAAACCGATTGCAAAAATCAATCATTTTCGATCAAAATAAACCAAAAACAATCATAATGTGCGTGTTTTTGAATGATTATAGATTGCTTCCTATTTTTATTAGAATATTTTAAATATATTAAAATAATAGTTTGCTCTCTATGGTTTATTATGCTAGAATCTAAAATAACAATATATAGTTTCATCTGATAACTTCCGCTACTATATATTGTTTTATGTTAAGAATTAACTCGTTCCAAGGTCTCTTTTTTGAACCGCTTTCTTATCGAAAGCGGATTTTTTTATTTTAGGAAAAAAATTACATATACCCATAACAAAAAAAAGAGCATTACTCAATGGCAATGCCCTTCTCTTAGATTATTTATCTTCATAGTTTAACAGATCTTCAATTTTTCCATCCTCATTATGCAGTATGGCCATTGTGCCTGCTTCTTGAGCCATGCGCTTTGCTTCCTCAACTGCATCTGACTGGGAATCTGCAATGTACTCAGGATCGTCCTGACCTTCTTTTTTGACTGCCCACCCTTCTTCAACATGCGGTACTACATGGAATCTTGCGTCATCTGTACCTGCCCGGTCCTTAAAATATTGTTTCTGTTCGTCACTCTGAAGGTTATTTTTATTATTCGCCATGTTTATACCTCCTTTAATTGTGGGGACATCATTTATTAATGAGCAATATCACTTTACCCTCTCTGGAAAAATAAAAAACACCCAGATTTTAATTAATATAGGAGTTAGGTACTGATGAACTTTGTCATTTACCATAAAGAAATGGCAGATGATGTCGGAACAATGGGTATGTCTAGTAGGGATTATTACACTATTCATAAAATACCATTTTCTACTAAACTAGGAATCGTTAGGTAATCGAAAAATACTAGTCTTCAGGAGGTTATTATGCCAAGAAAAAACCGAAAACCTGCCAGGATAATGGCAGCAGCTTTAGCAGCTTCCTTAGCATTTGGGACAGTCGGGTATGCTGCCCCGCTAAGTACTGAGAACGGAAACTCATCCAACTCACAGGACCAGAAGATTATTGCCAGAGTGAATGCTGAACGTGCAATCGGTCACGTAAGGTATTTATCAGAAGAAATAGGGACAAGACCGGGCGGATTAGAAAATGAAAAGAAGTCAGCACAGTATATTGCAAATACACTTATGAGTTATGGTTATGATGTCGAATTTCAATACTTCCCAGTAGCAGATCAATACATAGGCAATGCTGCATTTGGAGACGGAACTGTATGGGAAATGGGAGCTGCCCCGAATGGAGCAATCAGCGAAGCACCAGTTCAGGCTGAAGTGATCTATGTGGAAAATGAAAATTTCCATGGGGCTGAGGGTAAAATTGTACTGCTGGCTCGCGCAGATACTACAGCTGGATACCGGGAGCAGGTAGCCAAAGCAGTTGAGGCAGGAGCAGCTGGTGTGATTCTGCAAAGCCTTGTTGGAAGCAGAGGAAATTTCGGTCAAACTTTTAATCCCAGCCTGACTGGGGAATATAATATCCCGGTTTTCGGGGCTTCCTATATTCATGGTGAATGGCTTAAGGAACAAATGGAGCAAGGTGCAGTTGAACTCTCCCTGACAGCAAAGCACTATAAAGATCTTAAATCGGTAAATGTAATTGCTACAAAGAAAGCTAAATCAAAAGATGAAAATGCAAAAGAGGTTATACTAGGCGCCCATCATGATAGTGTAGTGGGTGCTCCCGGCGCTAATGATAACGCTTCTGGTGTTGGGTTAATGCTTGAGCTTGCCAGAGTTTATAAAGGATACAATACAGACAAAACTCTTAAATTCATTGCATTTGGCTCTGAGGAACGCGGACTTTTAGGAGCAAGATATTATGTAGATCAGTTAACAGAGGCACAAAAAGATCAGATAGAGGCTGTTTTTGTCCCTGATATGGTTGCAACAAATTATGATAAAGCAAAAAATCTATATGCCATGACACCGGACGGCAGCCAAAATATTGTGACAGCCTCAACTGGTGAAGCTGGGGCTCGCTTGGGAAATTCCGATATTCTGCCTGGTAAATTCGGATCGAGTGACCATGTTCCCTTCCATAATGCAGGCATTCCTGCTGCCTTATTTATCTGGATGGGCATAGACAGCTGGGATCCGCTTGTCTATCACATTGAAAAAGTATACCATACACCTCAGGATACTATTGAAGATAATATTTCTGAAGAAAGAATGCAATCAGCACTAGATATTATCGGTTCCGGACTTTTTGATGTGGTTCGAAAAAAAACAAAAGGCAATAATTAATACTACAATACAGCCGCGGCAATTTGCCGGCGGCTATTTAATTTGGAAAAAGCAAGCACCCCAGTTCCATCACAATTTGTTTTACCCCTCTTATATGTAAACCTTATTTAAATTAAGGTTGACAATGTTCATCTGCTGCTATTATTCTAAATTGTATAAATATAAAACTATCAGGAGGCTTTTATGAAGACAGGTTTGAGGACAATTGATCTAACTTTGGCTGGTATGTTTGTGGCCCTGATGGCAGTTGGGGCAAACATCACGTCCTTTGCGCCATTTTTGGTGATCGGAGGAGTGCCCATTACGTTACAGACCTTTTTTGCCATTTTGGCAGGGGCAATTTTAGGGAGCCGATTGGGTGCTATTACAATGGCTGTCTATACTTTCGTCGGGCTTGCAGGCGCCCCGGTCTTTTCAAAATTCGGAGGCGGTTTTGCTTCACTGCTAAACCCCACTTTTGGTTTTATCCTTTCGTTTATTCTAACAGCGTATGTCACAGGAAAAATTATCGAAAAGAAAAAATCAGTTCCGGTATATATTACTGCAGCTCTAATTGGGATGGCGATCAATTATCTATTCGGGACAAATTGGATGTACATGGCTTATAAACTCTGGTTCACAGCACCTGAAGGATTTACCTATCAAATGGCTTGGCTATGGATGGCGGTCCCTCTTCCAAAGGACATTATTCTTTCTGCTTTTGCCGGATTAATGGCATATCGGCTGGAGCATAGAGTATTTGCCCGCAGTCAGTTCAGAAAAATGAACCGTGCAGCTTAACTAATAGTATAGAGGGGGATACATATGAATTTTCAAAGATTAGCTCTTAATGTATTGGAAGGACATGAATTAACCGACTCGGAGGCAATGTCAATATTAAATTGCCCAGATGATGAGCTTCTGAATTTATTGCACAGTGCCTATAAAATCCGTCATCATCACTACGGAAATAGAGTAAAACTAAACATGATCATTAACACAAAATCCGGTTTATGTCCTGAGAACTGCGGCTATTGTTCACAATCGAGCATCTCAACTGCACCTATCGAAAAATACAGAATGATGGATAAGGACTCGATCTTACAGGGAGCTAAACAGGCTCATCAGCTTAATGTTGGAACATACTGTATCGTTGCTAGCGGAAGAGGTCCGAGCAATAGGGAGCTAAACGAAGTCGTTTCAGCTGTTAAAGAAATTAAGGATACTTATAATATGAAGGTCTGTGCCTGCCTCGGGCTTTTGAAGCCTGATCAGGCCGAGAAGCTTAAGGAAGCAGGAGTGGACCGCTATAATCACAATATTAATACATCTGAAAGTCATCATGAAAATATCACCACCTCCCATACATACCGGGATAGAGTCAATACTGTTCAATTAATAAAGGAGGCAGGCATCTCACCATGCTCAGGTGTTATTATCGGCATGAAAGAAACCAAAGAAGATGTCATAGCGATGGCCCAAAGCTTAAAAGTGCTTGATGCCGACTCTATACCGGTTAATTTTCTGCATGCCATTGACGGGACGCCTCTGGAAGGAACCAATGAGCTGAATCCCCGCTATTGCCTGAAGGTTCTCTGTCTCATGCGGTTTATCAATCCATCAAAGGAAATCAGAATCTCCGGGGGCAGGGAAGTAAATCTCAGGAGCCTTCAGGCGCTTGGATTATATCCTGCCAATTCTATTTTCGTTGGAGACTACTTAACCACTGCAGGACAGGAAAGCACGGCAGACCATCAAATGCTTAAGGATCTGGGCTTTGAAGTTGATTTTGCAGCTGGCAAACCAGTATGCTCATGATTAAAAAAGATTCTGCGCAAATGCAGAATCTTTTTTTTCTATAATTCATCAAATCCATTATCGATTTGAACTTTTGTATATTGCCGGGATTTTTGTTCAAAAAAGTCAGACTTCCCGTGGTCAACCTGCTCGTAAGCTACTATCCAGCGGAGAGGATTGGTCCGATACCCTTCAAACGGCCGGTCATATCCCAGCTGGTTGCAGCGGACATTGGCATAAAATTTAATATAAGCTTCAACATCAGTCAGTAATATGCCTTCTGTTTTGCTGCCGATCACCTCTCTGGCCCATTCAATCTCCAGTTCAGCTGCTCTTTTAAAAGTCTCCTGAACGAATTCACTTAGTTCGGCTGTATTAAGCTCCGGATTTTCCTTAATAATTTCTTTGAAAATTTTAACAAACAAATCTACGTGAATTTGCTCATCCCGGTTGATGTAATTTATCATCGTTGAGGTTGCTACCATCTTCTGATTCCTTGCCAGGTGATAAAAGAATGCAAAGCCGGAATAAAAGAAAAGCCCTTCCAGAACTACATCAAACACAATCGATTTCAGCAGGTTCTCGGCACTTGGATTCTCTGCAAAATCTTTATATCCGTTCACAACAAATTCATTTCTTTCTTCTAATATAGGTTCTGTCCGCCAGAATTCAAAAACCTCATCCTGTTTTTGTTTGGGAACCAGGCTTGATAGAACATAGGAATAGGAATGATTATGAATAACCTCCTGCTGTGCCAGAATGATCATAAGTGCTGACAGACTTGAGTCGGTAATGTAATCAGCGACTTTTCCTGCATAATCCGTCTGGATACTGTCGAGCAATGCAAGCAGCCCAATGATTTTCAAAAATGCGTCTTGTTCACTTTTCGTTAATTTCGGAAATTGCTTAATGTCCTGTGACATGTTTATTTCAAATGGCGTCCAAAAATTCGCGAGCATTTTTTTGTACTTTGGATATGCCCATGAGAAGCGGACGTCATCCCAATTAAGGATATTAGAGCATTCTCCATTGATGATTGACGTTGATTTATTAGGTGCCAATTGATTAATTATTGGTCTTTTTTTTAGAATATTCATAAGTCCTCCTTTAGCTTGAGCAAGATTCGCAGTCTTCAACCTCTGATGAAGTTGAACGGATATAGTAAGTTGTTTTTAATTTATTCTTCCATGCCGAAAGATGCAGATTTAAAAGATCTATAGCTTTTATATGGTTAGGTATATAAAAATTAAATGAAATAGCCTGATCTATATGTTTTTGCCTGTTTGCATTCTGCCTGATGCTCCACTCCTGGTGAATGTGATAAGCAGATTTGTAATACCAAATGGTCTCACTATTTATATCAGGAGCAGTAACAGGGATCCGATAATCCTTTTTCTCTTCGGAATACTGCTTGTTAAAGATAGGATCAATACTTGGAGTGCTGCCTGCAATTAAAGCCGTTGATGCATTAGGGGCAACAGCCTGCAAATAGGCATTTCTAACACCGTACTTCCTTACGTCTTCCCTCAATGCAGCCCAGTCCATGGCTGACTCTGCCTCCAGATATCCCCGCTTTTCAAAGTAGGCGCCTGTTTCCCAATCAGAGCCTTTAAAAACCGAATAGCTTCCTTTTTCTTTTGCCAGATTCATAGAGCTTTTTATCGATAAGAAAGCAATTTGTTCATATAGAGAGTCAGCAAATTCTTCTGCTTCTTCGCTTTCCCATGTGATTTTTTTCAGTGCAAGAAGGTGGTGCCAGCCAAAAGTCCCCAGCCCAATCGCGCGGTACTTTTGATTTGTGATCTGCCCCTGAGGAACTGGAATTTTATTAATATCAATAACATTATCAAGCATCCTCACCTGAATTGGCACAAGTCTTTCAAGGACTCCTTCATTTATGGCCCGTGCAAGATTGATGGAAGAAAGATTGCAGACAACGAAATCTCCCGGCTGTTTTTCGATAATAATTCTACCGTCCCTTGTATATTCTTCGACCCTCTTTGTAACACTCTGGTTTTGTACAATCTCAGTGCACAGGTTGGTGCAGTAAATCATCCCGCAATGGGAATTCGCATTCTTTCGATTCACCTCATCCCGATAGAACATGAATGGTGACCCAGTTTCAAGCTGACTTCTCATGATGGATTTCATGATCTCGATAGCAGAAACTTTTTCCCTGGATAAGATCGGGTTATCTATACACTCTTTATATTTTTGGCGGTATGAACCTTCGCCTTCCCCTTCGTCATAAAAATCTTCCAGTGAGAAACCCATTACCGTGCGGACTTCATGGGGATCAAATAAATACCAATACCCGCGGCTTTCCACTTTTTCCATAAACAAATCCGGAATGCAGACACCTGTGAATAAATCATGTGTTCTCTGCCTTTCATCTCCATTATTTAGCTTTGCATCAAGAAATGAGAAGATATCTTTATGCCAGACATCCAGATACACGCTTATGGCACCCTGCCTTTGGCCAAGCTGATCGACACTGACGGCTGTGTTATTCAGCTGCTTCATCCAGGGAATCACACCGGAAGATGCCCCCTTAAACCCTTTAATATCACTGCCTCTGCTGCGGATTTTCCCCAAATAGACTCCGATTCCACCGCCATTTTTAGACAGTGATGCGATATCGGTATTGCTGTCATATATAGAATCAAGACTGTCATCAACCGTCTCGATAAAACAGCTTGAAAGCTGTCCCCAGTTTTTCCCTGCATTAGCGAGCGTTGGAGTAGCAACCGTCATATACAAGCCACTCATTGCCCAGTAAGCTTCTTTAACAAGCTCAAGCCGCTTGCTTTTCGGCTCCTTTTTCATCAGCACCATGCTGATGATCATAAACCGCTCCTGTGGCAGCTCATATAAATTTCTTTGTTTGTCCCTGGCTAGATATCGGTCAGCCAGCATTTTCAGCCCCAGATATGTAAATAAACGGTCATTTTCTTTATTAATAAAGTGGGACAGTTCATTTATCTCACTCTTAGAATACATATCTAATAAATCCTGCTCATAAATACCCACATCTGTCAGACGTTCAATTAGCGCATAAAAATGTGTGTAGCAGTCATCCGGATCGCATTCTCTGTTTTTGCCGGACTCGATATAGAGCTTTTTAAGAAGCAGACGTGAAGCGGCAAACGTCCAATCAGGCTCTTCAATGCTTATAAATGATATGCAATCAAGTATAAGCTGGTCATACATGGCCTCTGCTCTCAGCTGACTCATTTCTTCATACCTTTTTAACAGTTGTTCAATGCCGAGCTGCGGAAATTCATTCTTAAGTTCTTCTAAAATTTCTATCGGCTGTATGGTTTGGACCATTTTACTTCCTCCTAAAGGCAAAATAAAAATCCGCTCGGAAAATGAGCGGATCAAACGATAGAATAATAGCAGTAAGCAGATGAACAAACGGCCATTACGCGATCGTTTCATCATCTCAATCCCCGAAGATAAGAAACTTTCGATCGCCCTGGCAGGTCTCCTGGCTTGTGCTTCACTCTACTAAAAGCCCTTCCCATACAAGCGCCATAAAGCGTTTTGTACAGTGGCATGCTCTTTTCGTCTGCACTTACAGTTGCGGGGACAGCTTCGGTTTTTCACCGAATTCCCTATTAAGTCCATAAAGGACACCAATCACGATCTATATGTAGTTTTAATTCTTTTAATTTAATACTATATGTTGTAGATGATTCTATCATATAGGGAAATAGATTACAAATTTTTAATCGTTCATGCAGAAAAAAACATGAGGGGATCTCCCTCTTATTGCGGTAGTAACCTAGATAAACTAAATGAAGAGCCATATTTTTGCTATTTTTGTTCCAAGTCTATGAGTGAAAGCAAAACAAAAAAAACAGAGAAAGGCTGATGTCCCATTTAAAGATTTTGTCCCAGATAGCTATATGGAGAGGACAGCACCAGAACTTATGAGAATGTCCAGGTTTGAACTTTTGAACTTACCTAAATGATTCGGGTGAACGGACGCCCATGTATCATTAAATGAGTATTTTTCATAAAGCTGACAAAGAGCCACAGACGGATCAATACAAGAGTGCAGAAAAAGAAACAGGCCAAGATCTTATGTATTTGACGAAAAAAATGTTTGTGGCCGAGAATATCATTGGTTCACGGCGGAGGTATGTACCAGTCCGAATCACGGAGAATTATTTAGTACGTTATTTGGAGAATATAAAAAAGGATAAGAATGGACCTATGATCATTAGGACTGAGCGTCAAAAAACACATTAAATATAGGGTAGAACTAGACTAAAAGGCTAACCAAAGGGCGCTGACTATGTCGCACCCTTTTTTTATTCTCTACCTTATATTCATTATTAAAGGTCCACTTAATAGAAAAGGGACTTGTAAATTAATTTAGTGACTACAACGTTTTTATTAAAATACTCGCAATTACCACTGATCCTGCTGTTACAGTTGTAAATCCACCAATTAACATCGGGGTCAATATTTCATTTAATATCATTTCCTCTTCTTCTTTATTTCTGCCGACGCTTCTGCTGACTTCCTCGCAAATAAGATAATCACCAGGGAAACCTATTGTAGCCGTCAGTGCCACAGGAAGACCCTTTAAAGGATCCCATTTAAACAATTTTGAACCTATAAAGCCTCCGATAATAATACCCAAAATTCCGACAGCAATAATCGAGAACATTTCAGGAAGATAACCAATAAACATCTCGAATGTCGTATCGTTCATAGTAGCAATAATTAAAAATACGAGTCCTGCCATCCCAACTGTGAAAGCATTAGCACGCTCCATGACACGGTCTGGATAAAATCCTATTAATCTTCCGCCTATTCCAAGAACCAAAGCCCATATACTATAGGGTATGCCAGTAAATTGCTCTAGAACCACGGCAATAGCGCCTCCGATAAATAGCTGAAAAAGAAGAATAAGATTAGTTTGATACTTTTTTGGAATCCAAGCGGTATTTAGCTCCTTAGCGTCTTCTGTAGTTATAACATTTTCTACTTCTACTTCTAACGTGGAAGCTGTATAGGTTCTAGCATCTGCAGCTTTCCGATACTTTAATGCGTAACGACGTAATAAAATTGCGGAAAGAGGCATGCCAAACAGCGATTGGAATGATAGAATTAAAGCTGGAATTACCACTAGGCTTGCTAATCCCACTTCTTTTAACCCTTCTGCGGTTACTAAAAACGCAATTACTCCTCCTGTTAATGGTCCTGCTCCTGCAACCGCAGTTTTATAACCATACATCATTGTAATCAAAAGAAGGATTAGACCAGTGCCAAAAATAATTCCCAACAAAGATATTGCAACGGCCTTCCATTGACTACGTATAACCTTGAGAGGGATCAACGTGCCCATATGAATAATTATTGGAGCTGTCCCTAATACGGCACCAATCTCAATAAATTTAGAATCTCCGATTAATTCTTTTGGTATAATTCCCGTCCAAATTAACAAAAGATATCCTATTATAGCAACGAGGAACATAGAAACCCTCGCTTTTGTAAATATAGAAATAATTTCTCCTACCGCGATTAATGCCAAGATAATCACAGCTGCTATGACAGGTTCATGTATCACTTTTTTACACCCCTTTGATTATCTGCTTTTGTTTAGCAGTAGATTTAGTTTTTATTCCATTAATAATCTAAAAGATGATTGGACTAACAATTCAACACCGATTTCTAATGCATCTTCATCAATGGTAAAACGGGGGTGATGGTGTGGATAGATAATCCCTTTGTTCTGATTTCCTGCACCAATAAAGATGAAACAACCTGGAACTTTATCTGAAAATGCAGAAAAGTCTTCACCGCTCATAAGTGCCGGCATCCTAAGCAAAGTATCTTCTCCCCATACATCAATTATAGTTTCCTCCATAACTGCTCTTACCCTTTCATTATTTACAACTGGACTGTAGCCAAAATGATAATCAACTTCAAATGAAGCATTATGTGCTTCCGTAACGCCTTTAACAACTCTTTCAATTAAAATCGGAATCTGATTCCGAACGTCTGAATTAAAGCTTCGTATTGAACCGCTTAATATAGCATTATCAGGAATTACATTGTGAGCCGTACCGCTATTAAATTTCGTCACGGATACTACTAGCTTTTCGAGTGGATCACAATATCTCGAAACGATATGCTGAAGGTTGTTTATAACTTGTGCTCCAACTGCAATTGGATCAATTGTTGCATGTGGCTCAGAAGAATGACCGCCTTTTCCTTGAATTTTAATATCAAATGTGTCACTCGCGGAGGTAGCTGGTCCATGGCAAACTCCAATATTGCCAACCTCAATAGGTGAACATAGATGAATGCCAATAACTTGATCTACTCCATCCAATACCCCAGCTCTAATCATTTCTTGAGCACCACCTGGGAATAACTCTTCAGCATGTTGAAAAAGAAAACGAATTTCCCCTTTTATGTGCTCTTTTAATTGAGTTAATAATTTTGCTGCACCAAGCAGCATCGCAGTATGCCCATCATGTCCACAAGCATGCATTACACCTAAGTTCTGCGACACAAATTCAAAATCATTCTCTTCCTCAATTGGAAGCGCATCCATATCTGCCCGCAGTGCAATAACCTTACCAGGCTGCTGACTAATCAAACGGGCCATAATACTCGTTTTTGTTGGTCGTGAAATTTCCAAATCTCCAAAAGTTTGTAGAGTTTCATATACAAATTGGGCTGTTTTTTCCTCCTGAAATGAAAGCTCAGGATTCTTATGTAAATACCTTCGCCACCCAATCACTTCATCTTTAACAGTCTCGAGTAAATCATGAATCATAAATGTTTGTGTCACCCATTTACAGCTCCTTTTGCATTCAATTTATATAACAAATTTTAATTAAGGGTTAATAAAGGAAAATAGTCCTTAAATGAATTATAATATTTCAATGATTCTATTTCAATATTTTTCGAAAATTCTAAACTATATTTTCTCATTCTTAAATTTAATAGTGATAAATCTATAATCTACACCTGGATTTAAGGAACAAATTAAATAAGCACCCAATTATGGGTGCTTCAGTTTGTAGACAAAAGGGGTTCGGAATAGCCTTATTCCGGACCCTTTTTACTTTTTTATTGGACTTGAAAGCATTTTTTCATGACTGTAAACCTCTCCGAGGTCATCTTCTAGGCTATTACTGGGCCTTGCCAAGTCCAGTTGGCCATTTTCTTTAAATTCATGGCAGCGAAAGTAAGCATCGCCTGCATTGACAATTTTTTAAGTCCCCTTAAAGTTGTCCAACGCATGCCATGCTTTTCTTTTGCATCTGCGAAAACACGTTCAATTGTTTCTTTTCGCTTCTCATAGATTTTTTTGACGTTTTGATGGTGGCGAAGGTGGTCTGCCTCTTCCAAATGTTCCTCCCACACATGACGTTGAATGAGCTTTTGGTGCGCTTGACTCTGTGTGCATTGAGACAAGAACGGGCATCCAGCACAAATTCGCGGATCTGATTTATATTGACGATAACCTTCCTTTGTAGTCGTTTTATACTTTAATATCTCACCAGCTGGGCAAATGTAACAGTCAAAATGCTCATCATAAACATACTCATGTTTTCTGAAGAAACCCTCTTTTGTGCGAGGTCGTGTGTAAGGTAAAGCAGGTGTGATGTCGTTTTTCAATAAGTAGCTCGTGATAGCAGGTGTTTTATAGGCTGCGTCGGCCGCAACAGCTTCTGGTTTACTAACTTTCTCAATGACTTGTTCTACCAATGGCTCTAAAATATGACTATCATGCGTGTTACCAGGGGTTACAGTTGTGCCTAGTACAAAGCCGTTGCGATCTGCGGCAGCGTGAAAAGAATAGGCGAACTGTTTTGTACGCTCATCTTTTACATAGTATCCACTCTCTGGGTCAGTTGTACTTTCCTTAGTTTCTTTGAATTCTTCCTTATCAAACTTATCTGGCGGAAAAGGCTTTTTTCCATGATCTTCACGATCTCGATTAATTTCTTCTTGAAGGCGTTGTTGATAGGCACGGGTTTCTTTTCGAACAACTTTCTTTTCAAATTTCCGTTTATTCGCACTCGCTTTTACATGAGTAGAATCTACAAAAACATGTTCTGCACTTATTAAATTCTTTTCAGCTGCAGCTTTTAAAATTCGATAGAATATCTGTTCAAAGAGATCGGTATTTTTAAATCGGCGCTCATAGTTTTTTCCGAAAGTTGAGAAGTGAGGAACTTTATCGTGGAAGCCGTATCCTAAAAACCACCGATAGGCCATATTTGTTTTCAATTCCTCAATTGTTTGACGCATGGAGCGAATACCGAAGGTATATTGAATGAATGTGAGTTTGATTAAGATAACAGGGTCAATACTTGGGCGTCCTACTTCTGAATACATATCTTTCACCAAATCATAGACAAAGGAAAAATCAATCGCCGCTTCAATTTTGCGAACCAAATGGTCCGCTGGGACAAGTTCATCTAATGCAATCATTTCGATTTGATCCCGTTGAATTGGATTATGTTTAGAAAGCATCTTAATCACCTCAAGTATCGTATTACTTCTATTTTAAAACAAAAATGACTGCAGACAAGCTCAATTTTCATTGAGTTTGTCGACAGTCTGAAGCACCCAATTATGGGTGCTTATAATAATCTATAAATTTTACTTGGCCTTCCACGGGTGGCGTTAGCCTCTTCACCAACACATTGTGCCAAATCAACTTCGCACATATAAGCAACTATACGCCGTACATTACGCTCTGTCATCTCGAGATGTGTCGCTAAATCCTTTGTTGTAAACTCTTGCCATCCCATTCTTTTAATGAGAGCCAATATCTTTTTATATGTTTTTACGCTGATTGTTCCTTTTTTTAACTTTTTGAGAAGCGTTTCATTATGTGTACGGCTGTCATATTGTAGTTCTTTTTGTTTGCCTGGAGATTCAACAATATTTCCATTATCTTGAACAATTACAATTTTTCGTTTTTTCGTTGCCTTTGAATGTTGAATAGCCCGAAAAGCATTGATTTCTGCCGAAAAGGCAGTCTCGCCAAAGCCAATTCCAACGGCAACAGTAGTATCCGCTTCAAAAGCCAACTTTTGAACGGTATTTTCGAGCGTCATAATTTCCCTCTGAATGGCACCGCGTGAACTAATAATCATGTATCTGCCGTTTCCTTTTTCTGATAAAGAACCATTTAGTTTTTCACAAAGTTGAATCAACATTTCTTTTAGCCGGAGCTCTAAGTACTGTAAATGATAAGGAGTTTTCATCTCCTCTGCCACTCTGTTAAAATATTCAACTTCAATGATTTCAATTCCGATTTGTGTACCTTTAAAGTAGGAAGACCTTACTTTTTCAGAAAGTATCCGAAGCGTTTGCCGTATTTCCATCTTACTACTCGACATCTTATAGGCTGGAATTCCTTTTTCTCGTAAAGCTTCACACACTGACGGAAAACAAGTTAAAGCGCCTTCTGTCTTTCCCCTTTTCCATAAATCTAAATGAAAATTTAATAATTCATTCGTATCAACATTTAAATCATACTCTTTCGTATAAACCTTTGGGATTTTTAAATTTATTTGTGACGTCGCTTCCTCACTAATATTATTTAAGAGCATCGTATCAATACTAAGCTGCTCAATAATTTTTCCTTGCTCATAGATCATCTCTAAATAATATCTATAAAAGCCTGATTCCGTTGCAGGAACATGAACCATGATTTTATCCGTATCTAGGGTTTTTTTTGCAATTTCATAGGGAAGTGGACCAGAAAAAAGCCAAGCATGTACATGAGAATTATGTTCTCTAACAATTTTCTCTACCTCTTCGGTTTCTTCATAGGAAAAAGAGATGAATTCCAGCTCAGTTTTATATTCTTCTGCAAGTTCTATGATTGCTTCTATAGATGTTTTTAGACCGACTACCCCGATTTTATGCATTTGTATAATCGACTTCCTTTATCAATAGACTCCCCGTAATTGTAAGCACTGGCCAAATTAAGGCAGAGTAAATTTACTCTTCTAATGAAATTGCCTTTTTTGATTGATACCAATATAATAGCATATTCGAACTTTTCACATCATCACTCTTTGTAGTCTACATATAAATTTTAGAAGAAGTTTTTCAGAATAAGCTAAGAAAAAATATTTAGAAAATAGATGGCTATGAAGGAAAAGGGGGATTATATGAGGTCTCTTTATAGAGTAGTTTCGGTTAAGATGCCTTAAAATCTTAAAATCCTTATATTTAATCTATAATATAAAGAACCGAGCACCTGAATGGATACTCGGTTAATCATCAAAATCCAAAAATTTTAGCAAAATTAGTGATGGCGTTGTTGGTTTTAAAAGAAGGTGAATCCTATTGTTGATTCCATTGGGCTAAATCCAATGGTTTTAAATGTTTTATTTATTTGATTTTCACTCTTTGTAATCGAAGTGCGTTTAAAACGACAGATACGGAGCTGAAAGCCATTGCTGCGCCGGCAAGCCAGGGTGCAAGGAACCCTAATGCAGCTATCGGGATGCCAAGCGTATTGTATGCAAATGCCCAGAATAGATTTTGTTTGATATTCCTTATGGTTTTTTTACTCATTAGGATGGCATCTGCAATACTATTTAAATCTCCTCGCATAAGAGTAATATCGGCTGCTTCCATCGCAACGTCTGTACCAGTGCCAATTGCCATTCCAATATCAGCAACAGCAAGTGCAGGGGCATCGTTTATGCCATCGCCGACCATGGCAACTTTTTTTCCCTGATTTTGAAGTTTTTTAACCTCTTCTGCCTTGCCTTCAGGTAAAACCTCCGCAATTGCAGAGTCTATCCCCACTTCCTCAGCAATTGCCTGAGCCGTACGCTTGTTATCCCCTGTGATCATAATGACTTCGATCCCCAATTGTTTTAAGCGGGTGATTGCACTTCTGGAAGTTTCTTTTATTGTATCCGCAACTGCAACGATACCTGCATATTTGCCATCTATCGCAACAAGCATTGCCGTTTTTCCATTTCGCTCAAGATTTTCCATCTCGAGTTTAGCTGATTGGACATTTATATCGTATTTATCCATTAATCTACTTGTACCGATAAGGAGGTATTTTCCTTCCACTTTTGCTTTAATGCCATAACCGGGAATAGCCTCAAACTCCTCCGGATTAAATAGAGTGATTCCTTTATCTTTTATTCCACTCACAATCGCTTCGGCCAATGGATGCTCGGACTGTCTCTCAGCAGATCCTGCCAGCTGGAGAAATGTTCTTTCTTCAACTTGGCCACTTGTAACCACATCTGTTAAAACCGGTTTGCCATGTGTTACGGTTCCAGTTTTATCAAGGACGACTGTTGTGATTTCATGTGTAAGCTCCAGGTGCTCCCCGCCTTTAAAAAGAACCCCATATTCCGCTGCCCGGCCAGACCCTGCCATTATAGAAGTTGGCGTGGCCAGACCCAGGGCACATGGACATGCAATCACCAGGACGGCAATCAATTTTTCGAGTGCTTCAGCAAAATTCCCTGGACTTACCCATATATACCACACCAGAAAGGTAACAGCTGCTATAGTCACCACAATGGGAACGAATATACCAGAGATTTTGTCTGCCATTCGCTGTATGGGTGCTTTGGAACCCTGCGCTTCTTCAACCACTTTAATAATCTGTGATAGTGCTGTATCTTTGCCAACTTTAGTGGCTTTAATTTTCAGAAATCCATTTTTATTTAAGGTGGATCCAATTACTGTGTCGCCTGCCGTTTTATCAACTGGCACGCTTTCACCCGTCAGCATTGATTCATCCAATGCTGACTGTCCCTCGATAATTTCACCATCGACCGGAATTTTTTCACCCGGTTTTACATAAATGATCTCCCCGGCAATAACTTCATCAAGGGGAACTTCAATTTCTTCACCTTCCCTTAAGACAGTAGCTGTTTTTGCCTGAAGACCCATAAGCTTTTTGATTGCTTCAGAGGAACGCCCCTTAGCCCTCGCTTCAAACAGCTTGCCTAAAATGATTAATGTAATGAGGATAGCACTTGTTTCATAATAAAGCTCCGCTATATGTCCATTGCCCCCAATTGATAAAAATGATTGATATAAACTATAGAAAAAAGCGGCAGATGTACCCAGGGCAACCAGCACATCCATATTGGCGCTTTTATTTTTTAATGCCTTATACGCTCCGGCATAAAATTGCTTTCCTATGAAGAATTGCACTGGAGCTGCAAGCGCCAGCTGGACCCACGGATTCATAAACATTTCTGGAACGTAAATAAATGAGGTAAACTCAAAATGTCCCACCATAGACCAAAATAAAGGGATAGAAAGAATTAACGAGAAAATGAACTTGCCTTTTTGCTTTTCAATCTCTTTTTCCCTATAACCTTCGATATCCTGGTCATTATCCGTTTTTACTTTCGCCTGATATCCCAAATTTTCCACTTTTTTTATCATATCCTGTACAGAAACTTGCTCAGGATTGTATTCAACAGTCCCCGTTTCGAGAGCCAAATTAACCACTGCATGTTTAACACCAGGAAGTTTATTAAGGACTTTTTCAATTCTTCCTGAACAGGCTGCACAGGTCATCCCCAGCAATTCAAACTCTGCTTTCTCCGTTACTACTGCATAACCAAGATCCTCAATTTTTTCCTCAAAAGCGGCAACAGAAGTTACTTCCGGATTATATTTTATGGCTGCTTTTTCCAATGCGAGATTGACACTTGCTTCCTGGACACCATCCAGCTTATTTAGCCCCTTCTCGATTCGAGAAGAGCAGGCTGCACATGTCATTCCCGATATCGGAAGGTGAACCTCCTTAAGGGCCGCATCACCCATAACTCCCACTCCTTTATTTACGAAGTTACCTTACATTTATATACTATACCCCACTACCCTATATGTCAATCAAAATAAATTAGGCAAATTTCTTATTTGTAAAAAAAGAGAACGTGTATTTTATTCACACGTTCCTG
This sequence comes from Cytobacillus sp. FSL R5-0377, assembly GCF_038004385.1. NCBI lineage: Bacteria > Bacillati > Bacillota > Bacilli > Caryophanales > Bacillaceae > Cytobacillus > Cytobacillus sp. FSL R5-0377. The sequence continues at coordinate 4,150,578 of NZ_JBBORA010000001.1, read as the reverse complement.
CCCGATTAGATTACTCTACATCATAACCTTGATCGTCAATCGTTTCTTTGATTTGTTCAATTGATACTGAAGATGAGTCAAATTGAACCTGCACCTTGCCATTCTCAAGGTCCACTGCTACCTTATCCACACCGGTTAATTTGCCGACACTTCCTTCTACTGCTTTTACACAATGTCCGCATGACATTCCGCTTACTTTCAAAGTTACGCTATCCATATTAATGTAACCCCCTATTATTTTTTCATTAACTTTTGAATTGTGACTAAAAATTCATCAAGCACTTCTTGATCGCCTTCATGGATTCTTTCGACCACACAGCTTTTCAAATGGCCTTCCAGCAATAGCTTTGCTACGCTATTCAAAGCAGACTGAGTTGCAGAAATTTGCGTTATTATATCGTCACAATACACGTCTCTATCAATAAGTCCCTTTATTCCGCGTATTTGCCCTTCAATTCGATTTAATCGGGTCGTCAAATTCTTCTTAACTTTTTCTGAATGATGACTTTTTCTCTCTGATTCAATCGAACAGCAGCTGTCAGCAGATAAGTCTTCGTTTTCCAAATCAAAAGCCATTTGATCAGCCTCCTTTGAGTTTATTATATTATACCCCGGTACCCTATGTAAAGTTCTGAAATTCAAAATGGGATAAATTCCGGATTTTTAAGTATAATTTGCCTTTCATGTTATTGAAAAGCTCTGTTTATACTAACGGAAACACAATAAAAAGGAGGCCGCTGATGTGGATAGAAGGCATGAAAATGCAGAAGACACTGGCAAAGATTTGTATGGAATCGAAAAAGAAATTAGCCTGCAGTCTGTAAACTTTGCTGCTGCTGAAAATAAGTACTTAAATGAACGAACAGAAAATGAATCCAGTCAGGATATATAGATGAAAAGCCGCCAATGCTGGCGGCCTGCAGTCATTTTAGAATTCCGTTAATTCTGTAATGTCCACTTCAGATCTTTCTTCAAGCGGACCGCGCAAATGTACCGTAGCTGTTCTTCCATCCTCATTCAGCTTGTCGATCCACACAGACGTACCATTGTATTTTACCTCGATTTCTGCTGATGATGAAAGAATTTGCTTCACTCGTTTTGCATCCATAAGAACACTCTCCTCAGGTTTTTTTCAGTTTATTTTTTGCATGGACGAGAAATTTATGCTTAGTTTGTTAAAACGTGTGAAGCAGTCAAATTTTTTTTATGATTTTTAAGTATGTGTCCGAACCGAGGACACATACTTCGGACACAAAAATGCGGGAGAGTGCGGGTTAGAGTCCGAACCCGGGTCTTTTTCTGAAACAAAACTCTGGAATAGGCAGTTGCTGCTTATTCAGGATTAAATAGTTGTCCTATCCTTCCAATACTCTGAATACACTTTGTACAAACAGGTTTTGGCAGTTAGGAGCTGTACATATATGAACATTTTTCTAGGCTATGTTTTCTTGGGTCTATCGCTTGCAGCGCCAATTGGTCCCATTAATGCTGCCCAATTGGATAAAGGGATAAAGAATGGTTTTTTCCATGCCTGGCTTGTCGGGCTGGGAGCTATGACAGCAGAAGCAATTTACATGGCGGCAGTATATTTAGGTGTTGTACATTTTCTGGAGATTCCATTTATGAAAGCTTTTTTATGGTGCTTTGGGTTTTTTATCCTGATTTATACGGGTGTAGAAACTTTAATAAGCTCCGGCAAAGTAGTATCAAGCGTCAGGACTAAAAATGAATCTAAAGTTAAATCCTTCATGTCAGGCTTTCTCATGTCATTGTCAAATCCTCTAACTATACTGTTTTGGCTCGGCATCTATGGCTCAATTCTTGCAAAAACAGCTGCTGAGTATGACAAGGCCCATGTTATTTTATACAGCGGAGCAATTTTTACCGGTCTTCTTCTCTGGGATATTACAATGGCAGCAGTCGCAAGCAGCTTTAGAAGATTTTTAACGGGAAAAATTCTCGCTCTAATATCAATACTATCTGGAATTTCCTTGATTGGTTTTGGAATTTATTTTGGATTGCAGGCTTATAAACTTTTGTTTTAAATAACATATCCGGGCAATTCGGAGAAAAAAGATTAAGATTATTTTGAGGTAAAGTATTATTAAAGCTGTGCTCCAGTTTAATTATTTGCATTGAACAGATTTCGTTTAGATAGAAAAGCATTAAGTAGAGCAGCACCTATATCTTCCTCGATAAATCACCAATTAGGTTTTTCTATTCTAAAAATCATGAAACAACATAAAAAAGAGCACCCATCAGGTGCTCTTTCATTTGCCCGGCAGCGTCCTACTCTCACAGGGGGACAGCCCCCAACTACCATCGGCGCTGAGAAGCTTAACTTCCGTGTTCGGTATGGGAACGGGTGTGACCTTCTCGCTATCGCCACCGGACTATTTGGCTGAAGAAACTTCGTTCCCTCAAAACTAGATAATGTATGAAGAAGCGTTTTGCCGAGTATTCACCAATGACTTGTCTAGCTTCGGCTCCTAACTTCTCGGCCGTTTCGATCCGTCCCTCCAAACCCAAAACCAGGATTTGAATGGCCGGCTCTCCAACGTCTCTCAAAGTTGAACAGTCGCCTCCGCTTTTCATTTTGGTTAAGTCCTCGATCGATTAGTATCAGTCAGCTCCACATGTCGCCACGCTTCCACCTCTGACCTATCAACCTGATCATCTTTCAGGGATCTTACTAGCTTGACGCTATGGGAAATCTCATCTCGAGGGGGGCTTCATGCTTAGATGCTTTCAGCACTTATCCCTTCCGCACATAGCTACCCAGCGATGCCTTTGGCAAGACAACTGGTACACCAGCGGTGCGTCCATCCCGGTCCTCTCGTACTAAGGACAGCTCCTCTCAAATTTCCTGCGCCCACGACGGATAGGGACCGAACTGTCTCACGACGTTCTGAACCCAGCTCGCGTACCGCTTTAATGGGCGAACAGCCCAACCCTTGGGACCGACTACAGCCCCAGGATGCGATGAGCCGACATCGAGGTGCCAAACCTCCCCGTCGATGTGGACTCTTGGGGGAGATAAGCCTGTTATCCCCGGGGTAGCTTTTATCCGTTGAGCGA
>NZ_JBBORA010000001.1:2460000-4142500 GCF_038004385.1 Cytobacillus sp. FSL R5-0377 | reverse complement strand
GGGTCTTCGACTTTGCTCCGCCACCATTTTATAACGTATACAGCCCCAAATAAAATTACCGGGGTAAACCAGGATTTCCACCAGTTATGTTCATAGATGCCAAGCCACAGAAATAACTCTTCTATTCCATAAATACAGGCTATTATGAAAATAATCCATTTTAAGGGGATTCTAAAAGCCGCTATCACCATCAATACACTGGGAATAAAAAAAGCCTGTGAAATACTTGAACCAAAAACATTATCATACCAATGGACGGAAAAGAAATTCGGATAGTAGGAGTAGGCGTCACCTAAAATCAATACGATATATTCCATTAAAAAAGAAAGTCCCATAGTGAAGAAATAAACCGCCAGATTAAAACGAAAATCTGTTTTCTTATGGGTTATATAAAAAAGCCATAGGCTAATGAGCACTAATCCAAGAAACCAAAGCAAATTTGACATACTTCCACATCCAGTTTCACTCGTTTCCATTATTTTGTTCATCTCGGACAAACATATACTTTTTCATTAAATGAGGAAGTTTAGCAAGCTCATTAAAAACATTAACACCTCGATTAAAAATGTCTCTGGATCAGACGAAAGAAGTGCCCTTCACTTAACAAAATCCAGATAAAAAATAAAAGGGCGATTAGATCGCCCCTTCAATTATTTAGAGAATATGCTGTTATTGTTAACGACTTGCAGCTCTTTAGTCGTTTCTTTCATTTCACTTTTGCAAATCGGACAAAGAGGTACCTGGCTGCTTTTGAAATTGTCCCTTACCCAGCAATTGCAGGCCTCAGATGTACACTCCCAAATTTTCACTTCTTCAACCTTGATTTCTTCCATGTTTTTTCTGCCAAATCCCATTGCCATAAACAGGCACCTCCCAAAGAGTAAGACCCTTACCCAAAATAAAAATCACTTGCTATATAAAGTGACGAACCACTGGCTCTATATAACAAGTGTTTATGGGCAATATTATATTCTTTTAACTAAAAATAGTATAACATATTTAAATGATGCTGTCAAAAAGTTCTAAACCTGCAGATTTAAACATTGAAGAGCAGCAAAAAATTGTTAAATACTATTAACCAAATCCGGGAAAAGTGTATAATGACATGTACAGCAGCGATAGAAAGGGTGAAGACCATGGACATTACAAGTTATACCGTTGAGTACATACAAGATCCAACAGGCATTTTAACAGGTGACCGCTACGAATTCTTTTTAGATATTGATGTGGATGAAGAGGATGAACTATATTCAGAGAATGGCATTAGGCTTAGAGTGCTTTATTTCAAAAATGGAGAAGACGAGAGGATTCTTAATTATCATTTTGTTGAAGGAGAGTCCGGAACTGTATTAGATTTCGCTTTAGATGAAGATGAAGAAAAAACAGTTTCTGCTTTCTGCCGTGACAGCCTTTCCGAGGAAAAAAATTAAGAGCAGGTTCACCTGCTCTTTTACCTTATTTATATATCCTTTCCCTCTTCAATTATGTGATACATTAAATGTGCCAAATGCTGTATAGGTGTATAAGCCTCTTCCCTGTCCTCATTATTTCCTTCATTAAAATCAAGGTCATTCAGATAAAGAGCCGTGAATTGATAGAAGTCCTTTAATTCAAAAGCAAAGCATGCACTGGGTTCTTCTGATTCGCCTTCATATTGGAGAACCATGTAAGACTCTTTACCTTCATTATCGACAGCGTCAAAAAAGATAAAATAACCGACATTTGAGTTCAATTCAAATAAATGCCTGGTTCCGCCTTCAGTATATTTTTCAAAATCATTCTCATTAAGCTTCTGAACAAGCATTTGCTGTATAGTGTCTTCCTTATGAAACTTTACAGTGAAATTTTTCATTATATCTCCTCCTTAACCATACAATCCTAACATATAGCTTTCTTAATTTACATAATTTCAATCACAGCTAAAGCTGTACGTTGATTTTCGGGTCAAGGCTGCTCAGCGAATCGTGGGGCAGTTAGTCCCAAAGCTGGACGCCGGGTCTCATCTGTCCCTATTAATCCCGCCGGAATCTCGTACCTTCCACTGCAATCAACAGCCTTAAATTTAGGGCTATTCGTTTAAACCGTTTTCTTATATTATTGGTTTATCAATTTTTTATACAGGAGGCCGCCTGAGTGCTGACCAAAAAACAATTAGACGATATCCACTCTTTACAGCAAATATGTGAAGAGGCAGAGAATATCAAATTAAAATTAAACTGGGATACTTTGAAATCAAGACCTGCAGATGAGAAAAACGACTATTTTCATTATGATCAAAGCGGAAAATTAATAGGGTACCTTGCTCTTTACAATTTCGGCGGCCCGGTGGAAATATGCGGAATGGTTCATCCGGATCATAGACGCAAGGGGATATTCTGCAGTTTATTTAATGAAGCAGCAAAACAGTTAACTGAGGCAAACAAATTGCTTATCAATGCACCAGCCACTTCAGAATCTGCGAAAGGCTTTATAAAGTCATTGCCTTGCACTTATTCATTCTCCGAGTATCAAATGAAACGCCATAAAAGTGCGAGTATCGGAGCAAATAACCCAGAAGTCACTATGAGGAAAGCAGAGAGCAGTGACCTGGATTTCATTAATCACCTTGATACTGTATGCTTTAATATTCCAAAAGAAGAGGCAGAGGCATTTAATAATAATACTAACTTCGACTGTGAAAATGAAAAGACATTTATTATAGAATACAAAAGGGTAAAATCCGGCAAGATCAGGATTCAAACAGAAGAAGATGCTGCGTGGATTTACGGCTTTGCTGTCGATCCTTTATTCCAGAGAAAAGGAATCGGCAGAAGCGCCCTTACCAATGTTGTTAATCTTCAGCACAGCAGGGGAATCAACTGGGTGCATCTTGAAGTCGCTGCAGAAAATGACCATGCTCTTTCATTATACAAATCTTGCGGCTTTGAGCCATACGGCACTCAGGATTATTATGAATTTAACTGAATATATTAAAGGTTTAATAAAGGTTTATTCCTTTGAATCGAAAAAAACATGATTAAATATTAACTCATCTGCAATTTCCAGGGTGCCGAACGAATAGTTCGGCTGCCTGCGCTTGTCAGTCGGAGACCCGGGATTAAACAGGATAACCCCATTATGAAGTTTGTTGACCGGGATATGTGAATGCCCGAATATAATAGCATCAACTTTTCCATCTCCGAAAGCCTCAATACTTCTTTTTTCAGTTGTTTTACCCTTTCCATGTCCATGGACAACTCCTATTTTAAAGCCATTTATTTCAAGCAGTATTTTTTCCTTTAAAATGGTGTGCATTTCATCATTATCTGTATTTCCATATACCCCCTCAACTGGCGCATACTTTTTTAATTCATGATAGAGCTCGCTGGTCTGCCAGTCGCCTGCATGAATAATTAAGTCACAGCCGTTAATTGCTTTCAACAGTACTTCCGGCAGCTTTTTTGACTTCTTTGGCATGTGAGTATCTGATAAAATAAGGATTTTTTTAATCATGACCAGTCCTTTCTCCCTGCTGTTATACCTTATATACCCCGAAAAATTAAAAGAGAGCCCCATCAAGGGACTCTCTAATCCATCATTATAACTTTGTTACATTTACAGCTTGTGGTCCACGCTGGCCCTGCTCTATGTCAAAGTTAACTTCCTGGCCTTCATCAAGGGTTTTGAAACCTTCTGTTTGGATTGCAGAGTAATGAACAAATACATCTTCTCCGCCTTCAACTTCGATAAAACCAAAACCTTTTTCTGAGTTAAACCATTTTACTTTGCCTGTTGCCATGTAAATTTCCTCCTAATATCTATAACTCACAGAGTAATTTTCCCCTGCATTTACTAATATGGGTAAATTCCTCAATTTTTATAATAAAATATTCAAAAAGCACTGAAAAAAAATCTTTTATTGCTTTTCAGGCTGCGAATTATCCCTTATTGCTATTACTGCGCGGCTTGCTGCTTCGTCTATCCCGGCCGCCTTTAAAATCTCTTCTGTCGCGTCCGCCGCCTCTGGACCTGTCGCCGAATCTTCTTCCTCCACGATCACCTTTAGGCTTTCTGACACGGATAGGTTCCACAGCAGTTAATTTAACAGGAGTTACATCAGGACCCTTAGTCAGTAATTTCAGCGCTGCTGCAAGCATGGTAACAGAATCTGTATCTTCAAGAAGGTTTTCCGCCACTCTCTTGAAGTCTGCATGCTCTTCTCTTTCAATTACTTCTAAAAGTTTATTAATAGTCGCCTGCTGGTTGCCTGCAACAACGTCCTTAAATGATGGTACAGGCTTTTTCGCCATTTTGCTCTTTGTAACATTTTCGATTATCTTCAGGTGGTCGATTTCTCTTGGTGAAACGAACGTGATCGCGAGTCCTTTGTTACCTGCACGGCCAGTACGTCCAATTCTGTGAACATAGCTTTCAGGATCCTGCGGGATATCGAAGTTATAAACATGAGATACACCTGAAATATCTAGGCCCCGGGCAGCAACATCAGTCGCAACCATAATATCGATTGTCTGTTCTTTAAATCGGCGGATTACCTGATCTCTTTTCGCCTGAGGAATATCTCCATGAATTCCTTCAGCAGAATATCCTCTCTTAATAAGACCTTCCACCACTTCATCTACACGCTTTTTTGTCCGGCCAAATACAATTGCCAGCTCAGGTGATTGTATATCCAGCAAATTGCAAAGCACATCAAATTTTTGTTTTTCATGCGTTTCCATATAATACTGTTCAATATTTTTAACTGTCATTTCTTTTGCTTTCACTTTAACCATTTCAGGCTCCTGCATGAATTTTTCAGCAAGGGTCTGAATTCTTCTCGGCATTGTAGCAGAGAAAAGCAGGGTTTGGCGCTCCCCTTTAATTTCACTTAGAATTCTTTCGATATCCTCGATGAATCCCATATTGAGCATTTCATCAGCTTCATCCAGAACGACCATTTTGATATTGCTTAAACGAATTGTTTTTCTTTCAATATGGTCAATTAATCTTCCTGGTGTAGCTGCAATGATATGAGGGTGTTTTTTTAGTGCACGTATTTGGCGGCTAATATCCTGACCGCCGTAAACAGGAAGTGTCCGGACACCTTTTACCTGTCCTATACGGTTTAATTCTTCAGCTACCTGTACGGCAAGCTCCCTTGTTGGAGCAAGGACAAGGCCTTGAATTCCTTCGTTTAAATCAATCTGCTCTAAAAGCGGTACACCGAAAGCAGTAGTTTTTCCAGTTCCAGTCTGCGCCTGGCCAATCATATCCTTGCCCTGCATTCCAATTGGAATAGCCTGTGCCTGAATAGGTGTTGGTTCCTCGAAGCCCATATTGGAAAGGGCTTTTACTATTTCATTACTTAAGCCAAAATCTGAAAAAGTTGTCAAAATATAAGTTCCTCCTTGAATTACATATGTTATTAGGTACTGAAAGACTGTTTTTGTTTTTGTATAAAGACATTGACACTTTACTAGGCTTTCCAGTTTGCATCTCTTTTTTACATTTCCGTTTGCACTAATTTTAAACTTTTTGTAAGTGAAGAATTTTAATTGGGTGAAATGAAAAATACATATCCTAAAAGCAGGTGTTGCAGAAGATCTGTTTTGAGGAATGCTGAAGGCTACAAAGTGGATAAGCAAACATAAAAAGGTGATGCATGATTAGACATGCATCACCTCATTAAGCAAAATTATGCTTTTGTTACGTTAGCAGCTTGAGGTCCACGGTTACCTTCAACGATTTCGAAAGTTACGTCTTGACCTTCTTCTAAAGTTTTGAAACCTTCAGTTTGGATAGCGGAGAAGTGTACGAATACATCTTGACCTTCTGAAGATTCGATGAATCCGAAACCTTTTTCTGCATTAAACCATTTAACTTTACCTGTGTTCATTTGTGTTGCCTCCAATAAATTGTTTTTCACTATAAATGTACCATTAAACTTAAACATAAAAAAGTCGCAGGTGCCAGAAATGAGGATGAACGATCGCCTACATTTCTTTGCAGCTACGACTACTTATCCAAAAAGTATATAACGATCTTTACAGCGTTAACCTAATAATAAACGACACCCAACTATAAGTCAATCCTTTTGGAAGCCAATTTTTCAATTAGTGATAAATTGACTATTTACGGCGATTCCCTCTTTATTTTGAGCCTTTTCAGCGGCCTGTACAGTATGTTTTAAAAGCATGGAAATTGTAACCGGTCCTACTCCGCCAGGAACAGGAGTGATAGCAAATGCTCTTTCAAAACAGCTGTCATACTCTGCATCTCCAATATTTCCTTCATTATAACCGGCATCAAGGACGATAGCCCCTTCTTTTAGCCATTCACCCTTAATAAAGTTAGGTTTTCCTACAGCTGCAACTACAAGATCAGCCTGCTTTACAATTTGCGGCAGGTTTTGGGTATATGAATGGCATGTAGTGACTGTTGCGTTACGATTAAGCAAAAGGGCAGAGACCGGCTTTCCCAGGATAGGGCTTCTGCCAACAACAACTGCATGCTTGCCTTCAGCTTCCAATTTATAATAATCCATAATTTCCAAAATAGCTGCAGGTGTACAGGACGGATATTCACCAAATCCGAAAGCAGTTTGTCCATATCCGAGGCTTGTAACACCATCTACGTCTTTTTCAATGGCAATGGCTTCGAAAGCTTTGCGTTCATCTATATGTCCAGGTACAGGATGCTGAAGAAGGATTCCATGTACAGATGGATCATTATTGAGTTCTGCAATCTTATCTAATAATTCCTCTGTTGTTGTGTCAGTTGACATATGAATACGTTTTGATAAAATGCCAAGCTTCTCACATGCATTGCCCTTCATCCTTACATAGGTTTCAGAAGAAGGATCATCCCCCACTAAAATAGTGGCTAAACAAGGCACAACACCTTTTCCCTTTAGGTCTTCAATACGATTCTTCAATTGATCCTTCACATGTTTTGCTACAACAATTCCATCAAGAATAATCTTTTTTTTCGCCATGCATATTCCTCCTAAAGGAAAAGCTCCTATTAGGCTTACGGGCTTTTCCATTTTATTATGAAAAAGGAGACAAGGGTATCCCTTATCTCTGCCCAGACGACCGGCTATACATAGACGCAGCTCCCCAGCGGTTAATTCCGCATTGTCGTCAGTCACTGCGATTTTGAAAAGCTATGTTAATAAATCCATAATAGCACAAAAACACAAATAATTAAACTAAAACTCACTTAAATGTTCGTGTTTTTTTAAAATAAATAAAAAAGGACAGTAAGAAACTGTCCTTATTAGAGATATATTTGAGTTAATTAATTATTACCTAAAACAATGAAAGCCCTGCCTCTCTTCCATCCTTACGGCTCCGAGACCGCGCCAGTGGGAATCAGGTTGAATCGGAATCCTTTCCGATTAGATGCTCTCTGAGATTTTAATATTTAAATGGTAAGAAACTTAATGAAGTAAAAATACGGAGAAGTGTCTGGTTTACAGAAGATGATTAAGAAGAACATTCAGCGTTAAGCTGTCCACACAAATTATTCTTAATTACAAACACATACTTACTCTTTCAAAATCCTAAAGAGCATAAAACATAATAAAAAGCCGCAGTTTCACTAAAAAGAATGTTCGGCTGCCGAATATTCCAAGTGAATTAACGACTTCAAAAATATACCTCAAATACTTCAATCACTATAATATCTTATATGAGGTTATCTGTCAAGAAAATATCTTGTCAACCCGCAGATTAGCTTTCTCCTTTGTACTCGGTCACATCAAAATAATCGGTTGTATCTTTATAGTCATTAAAACCTATATCCAAATCATGAAAATAGCGGTGAAGCTTGATTAAAGCGTCCTTTTCCCTGGTGCCCGACTGCACAGTTTTCGCCAGACTTGCTATCGTGTCCAAGTCAGTCTGAAGATCTTTATTCTCCGCTGATATTTTTTTAAGCGAGTTTATGATTAAATCAGCCTGCTCTTTTTGTTTTGGCCAGCTGACTTTACGGTCTCTTCCCCATCCAAGTGTTTCATTATAAAAAGTATGACTGGAGGCAATAAAGTCTCCTAAATCTTCGTACATTAATCCCTCGGGTGCCTCCGCATTTGCCGAGGTCTTTTGCATCTTAGGTTCATCCTTATTTAAAAAGACAAGGACAGTGTACGCCAGAGCAATGGCCAGGACCATTCCAAGAATTGAAAGAGTCATGTTTAATTTTTTATTTTTCAGCAATTTACAATCCTCCATTTGATCTTATTAATATATGATGTAGCTAAATGGATTTATTGCCATTTTATTTTTCCTAACGAATCTTCCGTTTACTGCAAAAGTTTTCCATGATATTAGATTCTATGTGAACAGTCTATTCCCCTTCAAACAAATAAAAAAGCTTTCAACACAATGTGTCAAAAGCTATTTCTGATTCTTCTGATAGAGAAAAGCCTTCATAAAATCAATAACAAAACCCTCCACGTCAAGCTCCATCGCAATGTTGTCAAGTGTTTCCGCCGGTTCCTCTTCAGGCTTAGGCCTAAAATCAGCGATGCTCTTTCCTTTGGCCTTTCCAAACTGCTCAATTCTCACTCTTCGTTTAACATATTTTACGAGATCAGGATTTGTGAGAACACTTAAAACAAGAACATCATGGAGCGGCGCACCCTCAATTCCCGGAACAAGCTCCTGGTAAGAATCATAATAATAATCATATGCAGGCTTAATTAAATCTTTAAAAGGAGATTGGGTGTTATTCGCGATAAATTCAATCGTCTCTGGCCGGATAATCGCTTTATTGGTTACATTTAACGGAAATATATATATGTTTTTTACTTTTTCAAGCACTGAATCCGCAGCAATGGGGTCAGCGTAAAAGTTTGCTTCAGCCTCTGGTGTCACATTTCCCGGAACCAGAAAGGCACCTCCCATTAAATAGAATGCATTTACATCCTTGTATGCATCCTTTCCATACAGAATGAGCGGCAGCGCCAAATCCGTCTGCCTCCCTACACCAACGATCACCAGGTTATTCTTATATTCATTAACTATTTCAATAATTTTATTGATATCATGAACCTCTATTTCACTGTTAAAATCCTTTGGAGGCTGAATGGGCCCAAGTCCTTCCTCCCCATGTATTTCAGGATAAAACACAGCAGTATCACCGGATAACGGCCCGCTTGCTCCTGCAATAATCGGAATGTCCTCTCTGCCTGCGAGGGTCAGTAAATAGGCAGTGTTATTAATGGATTCCTCTTTGGTTATGTTGCCATAAGCACTGACCACACCTACTACATTAATCTCAGGGTGCTGAAGGGCATACATCAGCGCAATTGAATCATCAACCCCCGAGTCAACAAACATTAGAACGTTGTACATAACCCACCTCCGCTACCTATATATATAATTGTATGACAGCGGACTGTCCCTTTTGTTTAAAATCTCCTCATAAGAAAAAAACTCCCCGTCCGGAGAGTTTTAGTCATGATCAGCAGGGTCTATGGCAGAGCTTAATTCCTGGCCCAGCTGGTTCTCGAAATTACTTTTTGCAGCAGCATCCCAATTAAATGCTTCAGCCATATATGAAATAACTTGCTCCTTGTATTCTCTCACTGTTTCAATATCAAAAAGGAGCGCTCCTGTTCTGCGGTTAAAAAAGTCAACAGGGGTGGCAGCCATTTCATGTTCTATTGCATATTTCAGCTTTGCCCACAATACCATAGGAAGACCGTAATGGTCAGCTTCACTCCCAGTCTCTTCAATTATATTAAAAATGCGGCCAACATTAGACCCGTACATTGTTACAAGGTGTTTCGACTGTTCAGCTGATAAGCCAATTTTTATTCCTTTCTCAGTCTGAAGCTCAACGAATTCCCGGAATTTAAAGGATCCCCCTACATCTCCTCCAGAAATGGGCAATGTTTTTGTGATACTGCTGCTAAATGTACTGTTCCATTCCTGTTTAAGTTTATCAGCAAGCAAATCTACAATGGTTTCTGCCATTTTCCTGTACCCTGTCAGTTTCCCGCCGGCAATTGTCAACAAACCAGTATCCGACTCCCAAATTTCATCCTTGCGTGATATTTCGGAAGGGTCTTTTCCTTCTTCCCAAATAAGTGGACGAACACCAGCCCAGCTGGATTCAATATCCTTCTCCGCTATTTTTACGGAAGGGAACATAAAGTTAATCGCGTTTATAATGTAGGTTCTGTCACTTGCAGTCATTTTTGGATTGACAGGATCTGAGTCATAAAAAGTATCAGTTGTCCCCACATATGTTTTTCCGTTTCTAGGTATAGCAAACACCATCCTTTTGTCAGGAGTATCAAAGTACACAGCCTGCTTTAATGGGAACTTGGATTGATCAATGACCAAATGAACACCTTTAGTCAGGCGCAGGGCCTTTCCTTTCCTGGAGCCGTCTTTCTCACGAATGGAATCAACCCAGGGGCCGGCAGCGTTAATAACTTTTTTTGCTTTAATTTCATAGATCCTGCCAGTCAGCTGATCAGCAGCAGCAGCCCCGCACACCTTACCTTGTTCATCATATAAAAGTTTTTCAACCTTCATATAGTTAACTGGAATAGCCCCTTTTTCTGCAGCGGCTTTCATTACCTCTATCGTAAGACGTGCATCATCTGTGCGGTATTCTACATAATAACCGCCGCCTTTTAGGCCATCCTTTTTTATGAGCGGCTCTTTTGACAATGTTTCCTGGACATTGAGCATTTTTCTGCGTTCGGCCTTTCTGACGCCCGCAAGGAAATCGTACACTCTAAGTCCGATTGAAGTTGAAAATTTCCCAAATGTGCCTCCTTTATGCATTGGGAGAAGCATCCACTCCGGTGTAGTCACATGTGGACCATTTTCATATACGATAGCCCGCTCTTTTCCGACTTCAGCTACCATTTTAACTTCGAATTGCTTAAGATATCTTAACCCACCGTGAACCAGTTTGGTTGAACGGCTGGAGGTTCCTGCTGCAAAATCCTGCATTTCCACAAGTGCTGTCCTCATACCCCGTGCTGCAGCATCCAGCGCAATCCCTGCTCCGGTTATGCCTCCGCCAATTATCAGAACATCAAATTCTTTCTTTGTAAGAGTATTTATCATGTCAGTACGATTTAAATTAGAAAATGTCATGGCTGTCTCCTCCTTATTGAAAAGGTTAGTAGTTGTAACTACCCCTTTTAAAGCAGGGAATAAAAAAGAGACCACAAAATACATTATCGATTAGACGATAATGATTTTGTGGTCTCTCCGCATCTCCTGCCGAACTATTAACTTAAGTTTATTGTATCATAAAAGAAATGAATTGTGTATAAAACCTGCTTCAGATTATTTAAAGGCAATTGCAGCATTTACAGCTTTTTTCCAGCCTTTATATAATTCTTCCCGCACCGGATTATCCATTGATGGATGATACGATTGGTCAATTGCCCACTGCTCAGCAATTTCCTCCTGTGATTTCCAGAACCCGACGGCCAATCCAGCAAGGTAAGCTGCCCCAAGCGCAGTCGTTTCATTAATTACCGGCCTCTCTACAGGAACATTTAAAATATCTGACTGGAACTCCATCAAGAAATTATTTTTCACGGCTCCTCCATCTACTCGAAGCGTCTTAAGTTCAATGCCGGAGTCCGCTTCCATCGCAGAGAGGACATCTTTTGACTGATAAGCAAGTGACTCAAGTGTCGCACGGATAAAGTGCTCTTTGGACGTTCCCCGTGTGACTCCGAATACTGCTCCCCTGACATCGCTGTCCCAGTACGGGGTGCCAAGGCCAACAAAAGCCGGAACTACATATACTCCATCAGTAGAGTCGACTTTTTTGGCATAGCTTTCACTGTCCTTTGCATCCTTGAGCATTCTCATTCCATCGCGCAGCCATTGAATAGCAGAGCCCGCAACAAAAATGCTGCCCTCCAAGGCATATTCAATTTTCCCACCAAGTCCCCAGGCAATGGTTGTTAGAAGTCCATGTTCAGATTTCACGGCTTTTTCACCTGTATTCATAAGCATGAAACAGCCGGTGCCGTAAGTGTTTTTAGCCATTCCTTTCTCGAAGCAAGCCTGTCCAAACAGCGCAGCCTGCTGATCCCCTGCTGCCCCGGCGATAGGTACTTCCTTCCCGAAAAAGTGATAGTCAACAGTCTTAGCATACACTTCGGAAGATGGCTTCACTTCAGGAAGCATCGTTTCCGGAACTCCGAGAATATTCAGCAGCTCTTCATCCCATTTAAGTTCATGAATATTAAACATTAAGGTTCGGGATGCGTTGGAATAATCGGTCACATGTGCTTTTCCCCCCGATAGTTTCCAGATTAGCCAAGTATCAATGGTTCCAAATAATAATTTTCCCTGTTCTGCTTTTTCCCTTGCTCCATCCACATGATCAAGCAGCCACTTTACCTTTGTTCCAGAGAAATATGCATCTATTAATAAGCCGGTTTTTTCTCTGAATAGGTCGTTATAGCCTTTCTCCTTCAATTCCTCACAAATTTCGCTCGTCTGCCTTGACTGCCATACAATCGCATTATAAATCGGGACCCCCGTTTCTTTATCCCAAACAACAGTTGTTTCCCTCTGATTTGTAATGCCAATTCCTGCAATCTGCTCAGGTTTTATTCCAGATTCTGAAAACACGCCTGCAATCACCGATAAAACGGAACCCCATATTTCATTGGCATTATGTTCAACCCAGCCAGGCTTTGGAAAATGCTGTGTGAACTCTTTTTGTGCGGTGTGCACAATCTCTCCTTTTTTATTAAAAAGAATGGCTCGTGAACTAGTAGTTCCCTGATCTAATGATAAAATATATTTTTCCATAATGGACTCCTCCCAATCTCAATCAATATTCTTATTTATGCAGCCACTTTAGAAGAATCAACTTCCCCCGGTTGTTTTTTGCCAAAGATATACGAAAGAATTAATACTATTATATTAACACCCAGCACTGCCCATAACATACCTGAAGCTTTGCCAGCAAACATAACTTGATAGAATGCAGATCCCATTAAGCCCCCGAGGATTGGCCCTGCTACCGGGATCCAAGCATATCCCCAGTTCGATTTCCCTTTACCTGCAATAGGAAGAAGAAAATGAGCAATTCGCGGCCCAAGATCACGGGCCGGATTAATCGCATACCCGGTTGTCCCGCCAAGAGACATGCCGATAGCTACGATAAGAAGACCTACAGCAATCGGGTTTAACCCTTCGGTAAATTGATTTGCTCCAATAAACATCAATCCCAATACAAGAATAAATGTGCCAATCATTTCACTCAATAAATTTGAAAATGTATGGGAAATCGCAGGACTGGTTGAGAATACAGCAAGCTTTGCCCCCTGGTCTTCTGTTTCTTTCCAATGCGGCAGATAGTGGAGGAACACAATAACTCCTCCCAAAAAGCCCCCCAGGACTTGGGCCAGAATATACCCCGGCACGTCAGACCATGGGAGATCCCCGCTAAGCGCAAACCCGACTGTTACAGCGGGATTCAAGTGTGCTCCGCTTATCGACCCTACAGCAAAAACCCCCATCGTTACAGCAAGCCCCCAGGCAATAGTGATAACAATCCACCCTCCATTAAAAGAGAAGGTCTTTTTTAAATTCGCCCCGGCAATAACGCCTCCTCCAAAAACAATCAGGATCATTGTTCCAATCATTTCTCCCATAAAAGCAGACATCTGAAAAAATCCCCTTTCCATTTTGGCTGGCCGGAAAACAAAAAGGAGATCCACGACAGATTAAGCCTTGAAAGGCTAAACTGTGTGAATCTCCTAATCTCCGACACATAAATTAACTTGTTAAACCTAGTATACAAATCTATGAAAACGTTGTCAAACTCTCCAATAACATTTTTATGAAAACTTCTCCCATAATTCAATTTTTGAAGTTGTAATGGCTGCGGCTCCTGCATCAAGCGCGCTCCTCACTTCTTCTTCTGAACGGATGAGTCCTCCTGCAAAAATAGGGGTATTCAAACGTTCGTTAACTTCTCTGATCATCCATGGCATGGCTCCCGGCAAAACTTCAATATAGTTCGGCCTGGTTTTCTCGATTAATTTATAACTCTTTTCGAGTGCATGCGAATCAATGAGGAAAATCCTCTGAACAGCAATTACTCCCTTTTGCTTAGCTTTCAGGATGACGCTGGATTTAGTAGAAATTAATCCATGAGGCTTATATTCCTGGCATATATATTCGACAGCATAGTCATCGCTTTTCAATCCATGAATCAGATCGACATGATAAATCATTTTTTTATTATGTGCCTTTGCCATCTGTGAAACATTCTTCAGCTGTGAAATATGCATATCAAGAAATACACCAATTTCATAAGTGCTTTTCAGGAATTTTTCAAATTCTTTCATATTGGATGAGGCCGGCAAAATTTTTTGATTCATTCTTTCCACTCCTGTTTCTGTTATTCCCCTATGTTATTAAGAATGAGTTTATTTCTCAATACCCATTATATATTTTTACGGTACTCATAATAGCGGAACCCGATGATCATAATTATAAGCCAAGCGCCACCGGCTGCAAAACCAGCAATTACATCACTTGGAAAATGAACACCTAAATAAATGCGGCTTAGTCCAATCATTATGATAAAGCAGCATAGCATAAAGGTCCATGCAGCCTTCCAGCGCTTTCTTTTTGCCAGATGAATGATTATATAGGCAAGTGAGCCATAAAAAATAAAAGATCCCATCGAGTGCCCGCTCGGGAAACTGAATCCGTGCTCTTCGATCAGAGGTTTGATATCCGGTCGCTCTCTTTTAAAAATCCATTTCAGCAGCAGGTTAAATAGTGCGCCGAATCCGGAGGAAAGAACCATGAACCAGGCAAGTGATCTCTTTTTAAACAAGAACAAACCTACAGATGCTATAAGCACAGAAAAAGCCAGCCACTTTACCGACCCTAAAAAAGTAACCACACTCATATATTCTGTGATCCTGGGAGAAATAAAAGCCTGTACGTAATCGATCACAGACTCATCGAAACGAGTTAACTCATTTTCCTTTAATTCGTCCACTATTTCTATAAAAAGCAGCAAAAACCCACCAAGTACTGCAGCTGCCAGCGCTAAATAAAAAATGCTTTTCAATGTTAAATTTTTCAATTCCATATCTTCAAATCCTTTTTCTTAAGGGATTACCACCCATTCGAGTTATATGAACATTTTTTCGAAGGTTATCCATAAATTCCCTCGATTTTTCTTTATTATGCTGTTCTGCAGTAAAAAACCGAGTTTGCATCAGCAAATTCGGTTTCCATGCATCATGCTTGCTTTTTAACTTTAGTCTTTGTAGAAGCACGCTTCTTTTTAGCTGCAGGTTTTTTTGCTGTTGCTGCATCACCGGGCTTCGTTTTATCAATTGATGCCTGCAGGGCAGCCATAAGGTCAGTAACATTTGCCGCAGGCTCTTTTTCAACAGGTGTGACTATATCTTTGCCAGTCCGTTTAGCTTCGATAAGCTCCAAAAGGGCCGTCCGGTAGTCATCATTATATTTTTCAGGTTTGAATTCTGTGGTTAATTGATCAATTAGCATGATGGCCGTATCAATTTCTTTATCTGTCACATTATCTTCTGCAGGGACATTTGGCACATCAGCAGCCTTACGTACTTCATCAGGGTAATGGATCGTTTCCATGACAAGAGTGTTTTCATATACACGGACTACAGCCAGCTGCTCTTTGGAACGGATGATGATTTTTGCCAGACCTACTTTTTCAGAAGTCTCGAGGGCTTTTCTCAGAAGAGAATAGGCTTTTCCACCACCGTCTCCAGGGGACATATAGTAAGTGCGATTGTAATAAATCGGATCAATTTCCTGGATTTTTACAAAGTCCATAATTTCTACAGCTTTATCCTCATTTTCCTGTTTCAGCTTTTCTAAATCCTCATCCTCTAAAACAACAAACTTTCCCTTTGTGTATTCATAAGCTTTTACAATATCTTCGTTCTTAATTTCCACTTCACAAACAGGGCATGTTTTCTCATACTTTATTGGCGAATGGCATTCCTTATGAAGATTTCTAAGCTTAATATCCTTATCTTCTGTAGCTGAATGCAGCTTTATTGGTATATTCACCAGCCCAAAACTGATGCTTCCTTTCCACATTGTATGCATAGTCTGACTCCCATTCATTTTGATGTAGTAGTCATAATTTGTGTATTTATAAAATCTGAGATACGCAAAAAGAATTGGAAACTGAGTAGTTTTGGCGGGAAATGCCAACACTATAATGACGAATGTAAAGGAGGCCAAATTAAATGAGACCTATGCTTCCTACATTAACTTTCGATGCTCCCAAAGAGAAAGAATGGCTGTTTGAAGCAAAATATGATGGTTTTAGAGCGATCCTGCACTGGGACAAGGAACTCAGACTGACAAGCAGGAACGATAAACCTTTATTGGATCTTTTCCCGGAGATTAAGGCTTTTTTGGAAAATCACAGGGATAAATTCGAACCGCACCTTCCGCTTGTATTAGATGGAGAACTGGTCTTGCTTGAGAATGCCTATAAAGCTCATTTTGGGTCCATTCAGGTCAGGGGCAGAATGAGATCTGAAAAAAAGATTCTTGAGAAAGCTAAAACAGCTCCCTGTCGTCTCCTTATCTTTGACATCCTAATGTTAAAAGGCAAAAAGATTCGCGATAAAGAGTACACTGCCAGGAAAGCAGAGCTTGAAGCTTTGTTTAAAGACTGCAATTTGCCTTTAAAACCTGACGAAAAGGATGGCAGATTGATACAATTAATCCCCCCATACCGCAGTTTTAAAGAACTTTGGGAAAAAATTGTCCTTCATGACGGCGAAGGAATCGTGGCAAAGCAAATCAAAAATAAATGGGAAGAAGGAAAGAGATCCTCTTTATGGCTGAAATTCAAAAACTGGAAATACGTTTCCTGTTTTATAACTGCTTATGAAAAATCAAATGGCTACTTCTATGCAGGCGTTTACCAGGGGGATTCTGTAATAGGAATCGGACAATTTCTATTTGGATTGAAGCCCGATGAAAAACAAGCTCTTTTTCAAATAATCAAAGACAATAAAACGGATGAAAACAATCAATTTATATATGTAGAACCAGCAATTTGTGTGGATGTTAAGTATCTGGAGATTTATGAGGAACAAATGAGGGAGCCGCACTTTCATCAGTTTCGTTTCGATTTGAAGCCTGATGCCTGCACTTATGATCAATTTATACAGCAGCAGAAAAATCTGCCTCCCGAGATAGAAATCACCCATCCGGAAAAGCCATTATGGGAAACACCAGCTATACAAAAGATTGATTATATTCACTTTTTAAGAGAAATTGCACCCTATATGCTGCCATTCTTAAAAAACAGGCTGCTAACCGTTATCAGGTATCCGCATGGTATTTTTGCAGAGCCCTTTTACCAAAAAAATTGCCCGGATTATGCACCGGATTTTGTGGAGACGGAAATGTCAGAAGGTATTGATTACATAGTCTGCAATAATTTAAAAACACTTTTGTGGCTTGGCAACCAGCTGGCTTTTGAATATCATATACCGTTCAAAACGAATGCAAGCACCGGGCCAAGCGAAATCGTATTTGATCTGGATCCGCCTTCCCGGGAAGCTTTTCCGGTGGCCATTAAAGCTGCTGTTTATATTAAAGAGGTGCTTGATCAGCTGAAGTTGGTAAGCTTTGTTAAAACATCCGGCAATAAAGGGCTGCAAATTTACATTCCCCTTCCGGAAAATACTTATACCTTTGATGATACACGGCTGTTCACAGAGTTCATTGCCCAGTATCTCATAAACAAAGACCCGGATTCTTTTACCATTGAAAGACTAAAGAAAAACCGGGGCGGTCGGCTTTATGTGGATTATATCCAGCATGCAGAAGGAAAGACAATCATAGCCCCCTATTCACCCAGAGGAAATCAATCAGCAACAGTTGCGGCTCCCTTGTTTTGGGAGGAAGTTAACGAAAAGCTGACTATGGAAAGATTTCAAATAACCAATATGATAAAAAGAATAAACAGTGATGGCGATCCTTTTAACACTTATTTTCAGACAAAGGAAATTCAGCCTTTTTCACCCGTGCTGGACTTTTTAAAGGAGCACAATAAAAAAGGATAAGGCTTTGGCGCCTTATCCTACAACCAATCTTTAAGTACTGACTGAGCATATTCCTGAAGTTTAGCATATTGCTTAATTTCTCCAGTATATTCCTCTTTTGGGGAAAGGGAAAACTCTGCAGGGTTTTCCATGCTGACTTCTGCTTCACAGCGGTAAACATAGCTCGCATTCCCAATTAAGTCAATGGTCTGCCTGCCATTCTTTTCATGGACTACACAGCGCACTTTTCCTCCATTATTATAAACCTCTACAGGCTCTTCTATTTTATTCAGCCCATTCATGCAAGTTACAAGTGTCGAAGCGGACATGGCCGTGCCACAGGCATTGGTAAATCCTACTCCCCGTTCAAATGTCCTTACATAAATTTGCCCTTTTTTTAACGGCTTCACAAAGCTGACATTGACTCCATCAGGAAAGAATTCATTCGGCCCGTTCAGAAATTCGCTGATATTTTTTTGAAGGTCAGATGCTATTTGCTCTTTCTCCACTAAAGATACAAAATGAGGATTAGGAACTGCTAAGGCTGTGAATTCTAAATCATCTGATATCCCGGTGACTTTTTCATTAATTACAGTGTCTTTATCGAGTACTAACGGAAGATCCTTCAGGTCAAACGAAACAGGTGAAATTTCAACCAGATACGTCGGAATGTCTTCAAAGATGTCTTCCTGCTTTTTCACCTGCAGATCAGCTTTCATGGTCTCAATGATAGCTTCTTTCAGCCCAAGAAGTTCGCAGACATAACGGGCTACGCATCGCAATCCATTACCGCACATCGAGGCCTCTGACCCATCCGGATTAAAAACACGCATCCTTGCATCTGCTTTATCGCTTTTTAATACGAAAAGAATTCCATCCGAGCCAAGCTCAGTGCTGCGGTCGCAAATAGCTCTGGCAAGCTCCGCACGATTATTTTCTGTAAAATGATACGTATTGGAAATCTCATCTATAATAAAGAAATCATTTCCTGATCCATGACATTTCAATAATTCAATATTCAATGTAATACCTCCAGACCAATAGTCATTCAACTTATAAATAAGAGTGCCATAAAAGCTTTTATTATTCAATAAGGTTTTCTGTTTAATATAGACTTTAGAATATAATTCTATAATACTTGCATCTTTAATTTGTAATCCTTTCAGGGTTTAGCAGCTGACTGGCCCAGGCTAATGCTTCTGAATAGATCTTAAAAATAGTTCTTTCATCAACGCTCAGCTTATTGCACATCTCACTGATTCTGCTCCATTGTGCTTTCTCTACTGCTATGGCAAGATCAAGTATTTCTTTAAGATTATTATTTTCTCCTTGGAGTGCTTCACAAATATCATCCTGCAGTGGAAGCTCATCAAGAATTTGCTTCATCGGGATACTAAGCAATGAATCCATCAATGAAAACATCCCAGTCATAAAATAGCTTGACGAAACGCTTTTTCCGGTTCTGAGTCTGCCAATTTCCTCACACATTTTTGCACGAGTCATGGAAAACCTGATGGTCTCTTCGGCCAATTGCGAGTCTTTTACAATATTTTCCCTTACTGCCAATACATAGATCCACTTTTCCAGTTCGATCAATCCAAGCAGAACTATTGCCTGCCGGATTGAATTTATCTTTTGCTTAGGACGATAAGCCGGTGAGTTTATCAGCTTAAGCAATTTATAGGACAGGGATATGTCACGCTCTATTAATTCGGTTATACGGTCGAGACTAGGCTCCTCCTTTGACAGGTTTTGGATCATCTCATAATAGGATTGAAAATATACCGGTACATCATGTGTCGACATAATCACAGGCTTTTCAAAAAAATAACCCTGGAAATAATCATATCCCTTACTTTTAGCTTCCTCGTATTCCTCTCTTGTCTCAACCTTTTCAGCTATTGTTTTTATTCGGAGCTGATTCACAAGCATTTCTATTTTTTCGCGCATCTCCTTTGGAGTGTTAAGAAAATCCACCTTTATGATGTCGGCATATTTTAGCAATTGCCTTGCAAAGGGATTAGTTTCATTGAATACATAATCATCCAGGGCAATCTGATAGCCAAGCTCCTTTAAATCCCTGCATATCCTTACAAGCTCCGCACTTGGCTCTACCGTTTCAAGGATTTCGACGACAATTTCCCGAGGCCTGAAATAGGCAGGCACTCTCAGCTTAAGCAATTTTTCCGTAAAATTTATAAAACATGGCTTTCCTTCAGAAAGCTGGTCGATTCCAATATTTAAAAAACTATTAATGATAACCTCAGCCGTAGCCTGATCTTCATTTATATCAGGAAAGGCATTCACCTGATTATTTCTATACAAAAGCTCATAACCAAACACTTCTTCCTTTGAGTTGAAAATTGGCTGTCTTGCAACAAACACTTCCATTGACATACCTCCGAAAAACCTATTACTATAGACTTATTTTAACTCAGGTTAGTTAATCCGCGTGTCGAAACTTGCTGAATAAATAGGAGTTTTTAAGTTTTTCGCAAGATCTTCCCTTTTTCAGATAAAGAAAAAGGATGCCTCATATAAGGGGCATCCCATTATCTATATTAACTAATCACATGAAAAACAAAGTTAAATAAAAACAAAGCAGCTATAACATATAAAGCAAAAGAAACTTCCTTTGCTTTCCCTATCGAAATCTTTAAGATTGGATAAAGAATGAACCCAATGGCAATACCGTCTGCAATACTATAAGTGAACGGAATCATGGCAATGATAAAAATTGCCGGAAAGCTTTCGCTCATATCCTTTAAATCAAGATTGCGGATGTTCTGAAGCATCAGTCCGCCAATAATGATCAGAATAGGGGCAATTGCGCTGTTGGGGATCAGCTTAATAACAGGAATAAAGAAAGCGGATAGCATAAACAGCATACCGGTTGTAACTGCTGTCAATCCTGTACGTCCTCCTGCAGCCATGCTTGCTGCACTTTCAACCGTTGCTACAGTAGGACTTGTCCCAAAAATCCCGGACAATAAAGCGGAAACAGAATTCGCCTGAAAAGCACGCTTAAACTGTTCCGGCCTGTTAATAAAACCAACATGCCCATGGACTAATCCGATATTTTCAAATACCAGAACCATTGTCAAAGAAAAAATCGCAATCCAAAAAGTGACGGAAAGCAAGTTATCAAATGACATTGCTCCAAATACTTCCATATAATCAGAGAGTGCGAATGACTTTTCATCAGTCTTTTGCACATTTATCAGCCCAAAAGCCCATGCGATCAGTGTCCCTGCAGCAACAGTAATTAAAAAGTTGCCAGGCACATTCCGCATGAATAAAATGATTGCCAGCAGGAACGTTAAAATTGTTGCAAGCACTTGCGGGTCTCCAAGTTCACCTAAAGCAATAATGGAGTTTGTCCCTTTTTCAACGATTCCGCCTTTTTCAAGTCCGATCAGCATCAGGAAAAGTCCCAGTCCCACCGTTATCGCTTCTTTAAGTGAATGAGGAATCGATTCACTTAATGTCTTAGCAAATCGTGAAAAAGCCACGAAAACAAAGATCAGACCGGATATAAACACTACAGCCAATGCTTCCTGCCAGGATAAGCCCATGGACTGAACCATCGTATATGAGAATAAAGCATTAATTCCCATACCAGGCACGAGGAGAATTGGTACATTTGCCCAAAACCCCATGATCAGACACCCGACCACCGATGTTATAATGGTTGCAAAAATAGCTGCTTCCAAAGGTATCCCTGCTTCAGAGAGAATTAGAGAGTTGACTGCGATAATATAAACAATCGTAAAAAAGCCGATTGTCCCAGCCATAACCTCCTTTTTAACAGTTGTTCCATTTGAATTCAGCTGAAAAAGCCGGTTAAACCACTTAATCATATTTACTACCTATCTATTCAATTAGCCCTCTCCCTACCCGCTCTCCCCGCGTGTAAAAATACGGGTGAGCCACAAGCAGTATTTTATCAAAAAAAAATCATTCTGCCAATAGAAAGGTCAGACGTCTGTTCAGATGAATCAAAAAAAATCAGCGAGAATGATCCCGCCGATTTTGATAGATAACAGTGCAGCATTATACGCCTGTTACGTTTAGGTGCCGCTTTGGCAAACATATGAACCACTATTCCATTTTATG
Source organism: Cytobacillus sp. FSL R5-0377 (assembly GCF_038004385.1). NCBI lineage: Bacteria > Bacillati > Bacillota > Bacilli > Caryophanales > Bacillaceae > Cytobacillus > Cytobacillus sp. FSL R5-0377. The sequence goes on along the minus strand of NZ_JBBORA010000001.1, from coordinate 4,120,323 downwards.
TGCCACTTTAACTCATTTATGTGTATGAATCAAATTATATCTGCCACTTCTTTATAATGTATGAAATCTTATTCACCATCAGATAACTGTCTGTATAGATTGCCCATTTCAATGGCTCCGACAGCCGCTTCCCATCCTTTGTTTCCTGCTTTTGTGCCGGCACGTTCAATAGCCTGTTCAATCGTGTCAGTTGTAAGTACGCCGAAAATAACAGGAACACCGCTTTGCAATGCTATGTTCGAAACTCCTTTTGCCACTTCCCCGCTGACATAATCAAAATGCGGAGTTGCACCGCGGATCACCGTGCCAAGTGTAATGACTGCATCATATTTACCTGATTGGGACAGCTTTTTAGCTGCAAGCGGGATTTCGAATGCTCCAGGAACCCACACTACCGTCACATCTTCTTCACTCACTCCATGGCGCTTTAGGGCATCTTCCGCTCCGCTTAATAGCTTGCCAGTTATGAATTCATTAAAACGTGATACAACAATTGCCATTTTTAATCCTGTTCCTACTAAATGTCCTTCGATAACCTTTTTCAACTCTAATCGCTCCTTAAAATTGTAATAAATGCCCAAGTTTAGTTTTCTTTGTTTTTAAGTAATTCTCATTTTCTGTTTTAGCAGGCATTTGGAGAGGAACCCTTTCGGCAACCTCCAGTCCATAGCCTCCAAGTCCAGCAATTTTCCGTGGATTATTAGTCAAGAGGCGCATCTTTTTAACTCCCAGATCTCTTAGAATTTGTGCACCTACCCCATAATCACGAAGATCGTCCTTAAACCCGAGCTTATGATTTGCTTCAACAGTATCATAGCCCTCTTCCTGCAGCTTATAAGCTTTCAGCTTATTGATTAGGCCAATACCGCGTCCTTCCTGCCTCATATATAGAAGGATTCCACGGCCTTCCTTCTCAATCTGTGCGAGCGCTGCTTCAAGCTGGGGTCCGCAGTCACATCGGTTAGACCCGAATACATCTCCTGTCAGACACTCCGAGTGAACACGAAGCAATACGGGTTCGTGTTCATCGATTTCACCCTTTACTAAAGCAACATGGTCTTTTCCATCCACAGTGTTCGTATAGCCGACAGCTTTAAAATTTCCAAATTCTGTCGGAAGCTGTATTTCCACTTCCCTTTTTACAATAGAGTCGTGTTTCAGTCTATACTCGATTAGTTGTTGAATTGTGATCATTTTCAAATTAAATTTTTCTGCTACTTTTTCAAGGTCATCCACACGCGCCATTGTCCCGTCATCTTTCATGATCTCACAAATAATTCCTGCTGGAGCAGCCTCGGCAAGACGAGCCAGGTCTACTGCTGCTTCAGTATGGCCTGCTCTTCTAAGAACTCCCCCTTTTTTCGCAACGAGCGGAAAAACATGTCCCGGACGGGAGAAGTCTGAAGGTTTGGCACCATCCTCAAGCATTTCCTTGATTGTGAAAGCACGCTCAAAAGCACTGATGCCTGTAGTCGTTTTTTCATGGTCAATACTGACAGTGAAAGCTGTTCCATGACTGTCAGTGTTCACCTCTGCCATAGGATTCAGTTCCAATTTTTCAGCAAGCTCCTCTGTAATAGGTGTACAGATTAAGCCTCTGCCTTCCTTAGCCATAAAATTGATGGTATCCGGTTTCGCATATTCTGCGATTGCCAGGAAATCCCCTTCATTTTCCCTGTCTTCATCATCACAGACTATGATGACTTTTCCTGCTTTTAAATCTTCCAGTGCCTCTTTTATTTCACTGAACATCGTTTAATACCACTCCTTTTGCTTATTATAAGAAGCCGTTATCCCTAAGGAATCCTTCTGAAATGCCTCCTTTAGGCTGCGTGGTCTCCTGCTGCTGCCTGTTCACAAAGGTATACAGATACTTGGCAAGCATGTCGAATTCGAGATTAACAATGTCGCCAACTGTTTTGAAGCCCAGTACCGTTTCACTGGCTGTATGAGGAATGACCGAGACAGTAACGGTATTGTCTTCATTGCCGAATACAGTCAGGGAAATCCCGTCCACTGCGATAGAGCCTTTCATGATAAGCAAGTGGCTTAAGGCAGGAGGTACAGATATTTGAATATAAATGGCATTTTCACTCGCTGACTTTTTGAGAATCTGACCTGTTCCATCCACATGCCCTGTTACAAAGTGACCGCCAAAACGGCCATTTGCCCTCATTGCCCTTTCCAAATTGACCTTTGATCTTTCTTTAATAGCTGAAAGCGATGTGCTTTTGAACGTCTCCGGCATGACATCTGCTGAAAATCCATTTCTGGCAAATTCCGTAACAGTGAGACAAACACCATTTACAGAAATACTGTCTCCCAATTGAACATCTGATAAAATTTTGGAGGCCAGAATTGTCAGTTTCATCGCTTTTCCTTGCTGAACTACTTTTTTTACTGTTCCAAGCTCCTCGATAATTCCAGTAAACATTATTGCTTGGCCTCCCTCAGTGGTTTTGCGGTAATTTTAAGATCGCTGCCAACCCTTTTAATCTCTGTGAACACAAGCCTAGTTGCATCTTTCACAAAGTCGGCACCAACACCCCCAATAAATGGAATCGCCTGATTGCCGCCAATAATTTTGGGAGCCATATAGAGAATTATTTGCTGAAAGCAGCCTTCTTTTATAAATGAAGCATGGATCTCAGATCCGCCTTCAACAAACAAGGTCATAATGTTTCTTTCACCTAAATTTTTCAATACATCTTTAATCGGCACCTCATTTGCAGGAAAAGAAATGACTTCTGCATTTAGTTTCCTTATTTCCTCTGCTTTTGAGGCATCAATTTCGCAGCCGGTAAAGATAATGGTCTTAACAGACTGATCGCGGATGACATTTGCATCAGCCGGAATTTTTAGATTTGTATCTAAAACTACACGAATGGGATTTTTTCCGCCTTGGGGCAGCCTGGCGGTTAAAAGGGGATTATCGTGAATGATGGTATTTATGCCTGTAAGTATAGCGTCATGTTCATGCCGTAGAAGGTGTACATCCTGCCTGGATTCTGGAGAGGTAATCCATTTGCTGTCACCGGTTTTTGCAGCTGTTTTCCCATCAAAAGATGAGGCTGCTTTAATGGTTACGTATGGTGTCTTTGTTTTTATAAAATGAAAAAATGGTTCATTGAGAGCATCTGCTTCTTCCTTCAACAGGCCGGTCACCACTTCAATACCGGCATCCTGCATCCTTTCAATTCCTTTTCCTGAAACGAGAGGATTGGGATCGGCAGAAGCAATAAAGACCCTTTTAATTCCTGAATTAATAATTAAGTCTGCGCAGGGCGGAGTTCTTCCAAAGTGGCTGCATGGTTCAAGAGTGACATAAATATCAGCGCCTTTAACCCTTTCTCCAGCCGCAGCTATCGCATGGACTTCTGCATGGGGTGTTCCCGCTTTCAGGTGAGCACCCATTCCCAGAATTTCACCGTTTTTCACAACAACTGCACCCACCTGCGGATTCGGACTGGTTTGGCCTTTAGCTGCCGCTGCCAGACTGATGGCTAACTTCATATATTCCTGATGGATCAAATTTTCTGCATCCTCCCTTCCTTACTATTTCTCCAAATTAAGTATAAAACGGCAAAACCCCGTACACCAGATAGGTGAAACGGGGCAAAAACACATGACGAAATAAGCGTTTAAAAAGACTTTTTTTAACGCATCATTATAATCATTCCTTCTCCCATCCAGACTTTCACTGTCGGCTTTGGAGTTTCACCAAATCCACCGGGTTTATAAGAAAAGCTCAAGCGCCTCGTTCACCCCCGACAAGCACAAGACGAGCCTCCCAGAAAAGGCGTCTTTTGCCTTTTTGAGAGGATTGGCTTGTGACCTCGAGGGGGTAGGCGCTGCTAGACAATAATTAGAAAAGCTCAAGCGCCTTGCCTTATAAAGCCGGGTCACGGACTAAGAGGGCGTACCCTCATCACCGCCGGTTGGGAATTTCACCCTGCCCCGAAGGAAATCCTATTCTATTATAGAAATCTTACCATGAATTATCACATTATACAAAGAGAATTGTTTTTGAAAGAATTGAAACCTTTACTTCGATACGCCGTATAGTTAATTATAGAAAAAGGAGAGGACTTTTATAATGGAGGAACCAAGAGAACATCTTATCAGCGAGTTAAGAAAATGTGAAGAATGGGAAAAAGAACAAGGTGATTTATGGTTTTGGGAGAAGCTGGGCAGACTCCCTTTTAAGCTTATTGATAGATTTACACCTGAGTTCATACATAAAAAGGTTGGAGTGATCCTTGATGAGCTTGGGACATATATTCAATCAGGAGGAAGATATTTAAGTTCAGCTTCCGCGTTAAAGAATTATTATCCTGGACAAAACATTCATACCTTGCAGGATGTAGAAGCCCTGCCCCTATCAATAATGGATGTAGCCGCTGAAAGGCTAAGCTCTAACCGTAAAAGAGCAGCAGCATTGCAGGGTGCGGGTACTGGTGTCGGAGGGATTTTTACCCTGACCATTGATATCCCCCTGCTTCTTGGCATTCAGCTGAAAACTCTGCAGGATATCGCGATTTGCTATGGCTTCGATCCTGCTGATAAAAACGAAAGAATGTTCATTGTAAAGATTCTTCAATTTGTTTCCAGTGACATTGTTGGAAAAAAAGCCATTCTGCAGCAGCTTTCCATGTTCGGTTCTAAAGAATCAGGGCCAAAAAGGGAAGTCGTTTCCGAACTTCAGGGATGGAGAGAGGTTGTGTTTTCTTACAGAGATCAAATTGGCTGGAAAAAACTTTTCCAACTGATCCCGATAGCCGGACTGTTGTTTGGGGCTTTCATCAATCGATCAGCCGTTAATGATATTGCCGAAGCAGGTATTATGCTATACAGAAAAAGAGTAATCGTTAACCGCCTTTACCAGAATAGGATGACAGAAATAAAACCGGAGAGCTGAATGGCTCACCGGTTTTATTTAAGGAAGCTTTTTGATTTCCTTCTCCATATATTCTTCATTTAAAGCTCCCAATACTTTTTCTCTGATAACACCATCGGAATCAATAAAATAGCTTGTAGGATAAGCCATTATATTATAGTCAGAACCCACAATTCCCTTTACATCCATAGGAATTGTAAAAGTCAGACCCAGCTCTTTCACGAACTTCTCAGCGTCTCCATTATTCTTTTCTGTGTTTGTAAGATTTACGGCTAAAATATCAAATTTATCATCTTTGTACTTTTGATAAAGCTTCTCCATATGCGGCATTTCTGCACGGCAGGGAGGACACCAGCTAGCCCAGAAGTTTAAAAGGATTGCTTTGCCCCTGTAGTCGCTGAGCTTTACCGGATTTCCTTCCATATCTGTCAGTTCAAAATCCGGAGCAAGATTTCCTTTTTCCAGACCAATAGGCAAATCCTCTGGATCTTTTATTTTATCGTATTTTTGCATTTGTCCGGCCTGCTCTACTACTCCCTTTTCTTTAAGAATGGTTTTGTCTACAATAAACAGCAAAAGAACAATAACTGCAGCAGCCAGTAAAAACTTTTTCATTCCAACACCTCAATACTGATTTCCCTGTAAGCTGAATTTATCATACTATATGGGGAATACAGAATCTACATATGTGCACTGGATTTTAGTGATTGTGATATAGAAAAAGAGCCGCAAAAATGGCATAAATTCTGCATTTTTCTTTTGGAGCCAGACTCTCTTTAAAAGAGAGCACCGGTGTATTTGGATCCTTAAAACGCTCTCCCCACTCAAGTGGCATCCACCCTTTGCGAAGGCGGGCAGCTCTATGCGATTGTTCATCCAGAACCTGCAAATCCGTGTGTAAATAGGTTTTAGGAACTGTATAATGAATAGCTCCATTTTGAAACACGACAGTGGTTCCAATTTTTCTTATTTCGATTGTTTCCCTGTATTCATCATTTGAGGAGATAATTTCGATGCCACTCCTGCGGATTAAGATGGAAACTTCAAGATTTTCTGCTTGGTCATAGATCCCCAGCCTCGTTGGAAAGATACGGTCAAGAAAATAAGGCAGAAACCAGCGGATCTTTCGCATTTTCATATCCCTGATTTCGCCTATTTGACTTCCATCAGGATCAAACAAAACCATCCTGAGAGAAGGGGCAGGCAAAAAAGCGATCAGCACATTTGAGTACTGCAAAATAGGCAGAAGGGCTTGTCCTTGGTAATAGTACTTACTTAACACTGCCTCATCCGCCCTTTGCTTATTCAGCAAATACATTTGATGGCATAAAAAACTATAAAAAATAAAAGGGATTAATAGAATAATGAAATGTGTGCCCTGAAATTTATTCATAAACAACAACAAGAAAAAAAATGGGGGCACTAGTGCTGTGAGGCTTGCATTTAAAGAGATATCGGCTGTTTTTTGGTAATAGTGCTGGATATTCATCAGTATGTCTCCCCTGCTATATTTGTTTCTCTTCTTTATTCTATTAATCAGGTCCTATAAAAATGAATTCTGAAAGGATTTTATTGTCGGAAGCTCTTTTTATTTGCAAAATTCCCTCAAAAATAAAGCTGACGGAAAGTTTCCGCCAGCTTTATTAATTGAATTATTTTAACGCATTAACTGCATTTATTAGCCCGTGGCCTGACTGCTCATCATACCCAGGCTTAAAGATATCTTCTGATGAAGTTTGAATGATGTGCTTAACTTGTGCGGGAGAGATTTTGTCTTTTCCATGTTTTGCGATGATCACACCAGCAAGTGCCGCAACTTTCGGGGCAGCCATTGAAGTTCCTCCCTTATAGCCATAGCCTCCGCCAGGGATTGTCGCTAATGCCAAGTAGGTACTATCCCTGCCAGCTCCGGTATTTGGATCATAGTTTGGTCCCAAGTCCCCGCCTGGAGCCATAACATCAATTTTGCCGACACCATAGTTGGAATAGAAAGCAAGATTCTTTAAAGCTCCGCCTGCAGACACCCGAATCATCAGCTGACTGCTTGGACTTCTGTGTGTGGCACCATTATCAGAACCAGAAAGTTTCCCCGGACTTTTTAAATCAACACTATCATTCCCTGCTGAACCAACTACAGTTACACCTTTTTGAATCGCATATTTAATAGCTCTGTTAAACATTTGCACGTCTGCTACAATATCCTTCGTTGCATACTCAGGATTCTGGAACCAGTCATATCCGCCAAGGGACATGTTGACAACATCGACATTATCATCTGCAGCTGTCATTAAAGCTTCGGCAATATGTGAAGTAGCTGCTCCCCCTTCAGGACCGAATACACGGTAAGCCGCTACCTTTAAGTCTGGTCCAACACCCATTGTTCTTCCTTTTGCTGCAATGGATCCCGCAACATGTGTACCATGGCTGTTTTCATCCATTGGATCTGGATAGCCGGGAACAAATGATTTACCATATGCATAATTTTCTTTCAGGTCAGGGTGATTATAGTCAATACCTGTATCGATTACCCCAACAACGATATCTTTGCCATCAGCAGACTTTCCTGTTCCTCCTGGAAGATTCCAGGATACACCATCATTTGTTACTTGTTTGATATCCCACTGCAGACTGTTATATAAATCCGCACCATCTAATGGAAGATCTGCTTCCACTGCAGGAGCTTCTGGATATATGACATTTTCAGTGCCAGCAGCCGATACAATAGAAGACTTTCTGATTTCATAAAGAAAATTAGGATTAGATGAAGAAACTTCAACTGCTCCTAATTTATTCAGCTTATTCTCTACTTGCCCTCCAGCCTTTTTCACTAAATCAGCATACCCTGAAGGAAGCTTAGCTTCATCTTTAAAAACAACCAAATAGTTCTTTTCAGCAGCTTGGGCTTGTCCTGCGCCTGCAGAACACGCAAAAACAGCTGAAGCACATAACGCAAAACTTAACGCACCCGTTACGATTCCCTTTTTCATGTTCATTTTGTGTATTGACCCCCTTATAATTTCTAATTTTCATTATATTCAATATAAATTAACCAGCAAATCTTTGTTATTCGACACACTCCTGTGCAGAATAAGCAAAAGACACAACATAAAACTCATGTTATTAATATTAAATTCCATATATTCACACCAATTTAGGTATATTAGCACTATATACAACAATACCCTTATATTTTTCTATTTCCTCAATGTCGAAAAGATAAGTGTTTTGTCCTAAAACATAAAAAACCGCATCGTGATCGATACGGTTAAAATGAGATGATTCTTTCAAATGATTTTCTTGCATCTTCGTAACCTTGAAGATACAACTTTTCCAGTTTTTGAGGATTTCGTTCCATCCTTCCCACTGTTAATGGTTCCTGCGGCTGGACGACAAGGACTGTCCCCTTCTTTTCTTCCTCTTCTACATAGCGCAGGGTCTCGTTATAGGTTCGATACCGATTTGCCAGTGCTTTCTGCAGCCCTGTGTAATGCGGGTATTTCCTTTTTACCATAAAAGCAAATTTCGAAGGTCTCTTTGAGTATCCCCTGTTTCTTGTTAAAATCACTATATTTTTTTTGAAACCATCCTGCTGTGCTTTTTTGATTGGTATTGGATCACTGATCCCTCCATCCAGGAGGACCTTGTTTTTATAATCTACCTCAGGAGCAATAAATGGAAGGGAACTGGATGCTTTTAAAACCTGGAGCATATCTTTCCCATAGTCTTGTTTACTAAAATAGACAGGTTTGCCTGTATGGCAATCTGTTGTTCCAATTATAAATTCAGACTGGTTATTATAAAACACTTCGTAATGATATGGGACAAGTTTATTCGGTATTTCATCAAAAATAAAATCCATTCCGAAAAACTGACGCGATTTAAAGTAATTGCGCCATGAGATATATCTGGGATCTGTTACATAATCCACATTAACAATTCTATTCCTGCCCTTTTGTTTGGACAAATAAGAGGCTGCATTACATGCCCCTGCAGAAACACCGATAACATAAGGAAAGCTAAGATCCTGTTCAAGAAAATATTCGAGAACCCCGGCTGTATATACTCCCCGCATTCCTCCCCCTTCAAGCACAAGACCCGTTTCACTAATCACCCTGCATCTTCCTTTCTGTCTTTTAAAGCTATACTACCAAAATATCAGCCTCTCAAATACAAATTTGCCCAAAAGGAAGGAACTTGCATGAATTCATGCAAGTTCCCTTCGTTTAAAAATCGCAATCGATGCAAACATCGAAAATATAATGATAATGACAGATACAATGATACTCGGCAATAATTCATCGGGGAAATGACCGCCTATGAAAAAGGAATTTGTATAAGCAAAAAGCAGGGCCGGACTCCACTCCAGCACGTGAGAAAGCGAATTGCTTACAAGAGTTAAAATGACTATTGCCCCAATAGTAAAAAATCCAACCGCTCCAGGCGATTTAATAAAAGTGTTGAAGAGAATTACTATAGTGATAATAAGGGTAAGCCAAATGCCATAAACAAAAAAGGATTGCAGAAAATCGGAAAAAGGAATAAATTCAAATAATACGCCCACATAGTACCAGGAGAGGAAGTAACCTAAAAAATATGATAACCATATTAGGATCATTAAACTGGCCCACTTAGCTGTTACAAACCCGGTGTATGACACAGGCTTTACAAGGATTAGCCCTGCAACACCGCTTTTCCTTTCACCGGCAATGGTTCCCATTGCAATGAAAACAATAATTAGCACACCAAGCGTATTATACTGGCTGAGAGCAGCAGCAAGTGCTTCACCTGCTGAAGGAACAGGAAGCTCGATAACTGCCCCTTCAGGCAGCCCGCCAATTGAATCAATGATTTGAGGCAAATAGTATAAGGTCAGAGGCTCTTTTACAGCTATTAAAATAAAAGTCAGCGGCACCCACACCCATTTGAAGTTTCTGGCAAGCTCCAGCATTTCTTTTTTTAATAAAGTCACCCATTGCTTCATTTCTTCACCACCTTCATGAAAACATCTTCAAGGCTCGTTCTGCTGATTTCAAACTTAACCAGTGGCCATTTCCGATTGGTTATTTCAAATAAAAATAAAGCCCTTGCTTCTTCAATATCCTTTACACAAAAGCTTGCACGATCTCCGTCCAATTCCATTGAAGTTACTTGCGGAAGCAGTGACAGTTCTTCAGCATATTCCCGGGCATCTTCTTTAAAAACCAAGTCAATCTTGGCTTGCTGATGTTTGGTTCTAAGGTCTGTCAATGTTCCAGACTCAACCAGTTCACCATCATGGAGGAATAAAATTTCATCGCATATTTCTTCTGCATCGTTTAGAATATGGGTGGAAAACAGGATTGCAGTTTCTTTTTTCAGCCTGTTCAACAGCTCCAGCACTTCCCTGCGCCCAAAAGGATCAAGGGCAGAAACCGGTTCATCGAGCATGACTAGCTTAGGGCGGTGAATAATCGCCTGAGCGATGCCAAGACGCTGCTTCATTCCTCCCGAGTATTTTCCAATCCGGCGGTTTTTAGCTTCGGATATACCGGTAAGTTCAAGAAGGTCCGCTGCTCTGGCTTTGGCTTCTGCTTTGGAAAGGCCAGCAAGCTGACCCGCGTATTCAAGAAATTCTTTTCCTGTCATCCAGTCATAAAAAACAGGGAATTGAGGAAGATAGCCTATTAATCTGCGAAAATCCGATTTTTCTCCCCCTTCATACACGATCGAACCGGAATCGGGCTTCATCAGACCTGCAAGCATATTTAGTGAAGTTGTTTTTCCTGCTCCATTTGCTCCAAGGAGGGCAATACACTTTCCTTCCGATAATTGGAAGTCCAGGCCTTTTATGACTTCCTGATTTCTGAACCGCTTTTTAAGATTTGTTACCCTAACAACCGGCATAGTCAGCTTCTCCTTCCGAAAATAAAGTAAATGATAGGCCCAATCAGATTAATAAATAAAATGACGAGAGCCCATACCCACTTTGGTCCATTTGCTTTTTCTATTTTTATCAGGTCTATGATGGCAACCGCCATTATAATAAGCTGAATGAAGACAATCGGAGCAAAAATTGCCCAATTAATACTTTCAAATAATTCCATTATGATTTCCTCCTTAAGTGTTTTGTCATTCATATGACGTTCAAGTGCATAAATCGTTCAGTTATTTTTTCAAATAAAAAAACACTCCAGTAAAGGGGTGCTTCAAAAGTTAATTGACGGCTTAATCCGTTTCTTTTTCATAAACAGCCATCATCTGTTTGATTTCGTTTGTTACCTGATCAAGGAGTGAGGATGGTGAAAGCACTTTAGCCTGGCTGCCCCAGTTAAGAAGCCATTTGACAAGCCCATCTCTCACTTAAAGCATTGAGCTATATCGTCGAGCGTATATTCGTTTTCTTAATCGGTCTGCTCCCTCAAAACTTCCATTAGATTGAGCATGCGCTGTTTATCGAGTCTATTCATTACATCATCCCATCCCCTTATAATTATCCATTATAAAGAGCCCAGCGGCAACAGCCCTGGACTCTGTTTTTGGCATCCAGCCCCAGCGCCTCCCCTTCATGGTCACAAGCAGGTCCGCCCAGAAAAGCAATGACACCTTTCGGTACAAACCGACTTGCGCTTGAGGCACAAAGGACAAGGAAGGCTTCGTCAGCTTAACATAGCACCACCACAGCTTTTGGGAAGACGTACGTTCCTCTGTAACCATGGGGCTTCTGCTAACGCATTACTTTATTAGCCTAAAAACTAAAGGTATTCGGTATTCCTTCCCTTCATATGCCTTAACTGCAGCTACTATCGTAAAGATAAACACAAGAATCCCCACGATCCAAATCGTAATGATTCCAATTAATACGATCATTAACACTACGCTGATTGCACTGTAAATCGAATAGGAAATTAAAAAATTAAAATATTCCTTTCCATGGTAATCTACAAACTCCGAGTCATTCTTTTTCAAAAGCCAAATGATCAGCGGTCCGATAAAAATGGTAAAGAAGCTGGTCACATAGATAGCGGCTGCTATAAGCCTTTCATCATTGGAAGGCATCTTATAGTCATTCATTGTGTTTCCTCCTAAATTTCTTCAATATAATTGGATGATTCTTTTATATTATTTACGATATTCATTCAAAAAGGTTTCATGTATTTTTATTTTCCAATCCCCCTGCAGCTCAATTTCCTGTTCTCGATTAGGACAACTTGAATACACATGTTAAAGACAGGCATTGCGCATAGCTTTGCCTATTCTTATACCTGCCTAGGAAGGTGATATACACATGATGTCAAAGCTGGAGGCTTTCATTCTGGGAATCATCCAGGGGCTTACCGAGTTCCTGCCTATTTCCAGTACAGGGCATTTATATTTGGGGAGACATCTTTTCGGGCTTGATGAAGCTGGCCTCTTCCTTGATACAATGCTGCATATAGGAACTTTACTGGCCGTTCTTGTCGTTTACAAAAATGAATTGCTTCAAATAGTAAAGAATCCATTCTGCAAGCTATCGATGCTGCTGATTATAGGGACGATTCCAGCTGTCATTGTCGGACTGCTTCTGAGTGACATGTTCGATTCAATTTCTAAATCCGGAGTTACTATAGGCTGGGAGTTTCTATTTACAGGGTTTATCCTCTGGATTGCTGATAGTGTTAAAAAAGGCGCAAAAAAGATGGACAGCATTAGCTACGGAGATGCCTTATTTATTGGGACTTTCCAGGCAGCTGCCATTTTTCCGGCAGTCTCCAGATCCGGCTTAACAATTGCAGCAGGTCTCTTTAGAAAGCTTGACAGGGAAACAGCTGCCTATTTTTCCTTCCTGCTCTCCATTCCAGCCATCGCGGGCGGCATTGTCATGCAATTTGGCGAACTGTTATCGGGCCACACAGAAGCCATAACCCTTAGCAGCATGTTAATGGCGACATTGTCATCGGCTATATTCGGCTATGCAGCAGTCGTTTGGATGATTAACTTTCTAAAACGGAAATCATTGAAGATATTTGCTGTATACGTTTGGATTTTAGGGTTCTCCATAATCTTTCTGCAAATGACCGGGATTTTTTAATTTCTAAGGGGCGATATCAAAATGGAAGGAATCATTTCGAGCATTTTTGAAATACTTTCCCAGCTGGGTTATGCCGGCATAGCACTTGGCTTAATGGTTGAGATAATACCAAGCGAGATAGTCCTAAGTTATGGCGGCTTCTTAGTCAGCACCGGTGATATCCATTTTACAGGGGCACTGCTTGCAGGAATTGCAGGGGGAACATTTGCCCAGCTGTTTCTATACTGGCTGGGGGCATATGGCGGAAGGCCAGTTCTTGATAAATACGGGAAATACTTGCTGATTCAGAAAAAGCATTTGGATGCATCAGAGAAATGGTTCGAAAAGTATGGAACAGGAGTCATCTTTACAGCCCGATTTATTCCAGTCATCCGGCACGCCATATCAATCCCTGCCGGAATAGCCAAAATGCCGTTATCCATTTTTACAATCTATACAATTGCAGCCATGGTGCCTTGGACGGTTCTCTTTTTATTATTGGGAATGGAGCTGGGTGACCACTGGAGAGACATCAAGGAATATGCAAAACCACTTATATTGCCGATCATAATCATCGCTTTGAGTTCCGGGATGTTCTATTTTTTATATAAGAAGCGGAAAAGTTAAATCAGTATATCCACCAAAAGTGTAGAATGCTAATTTTACACTTTTTTATTGGCTCATTTTTTAGAAATTGTGTTTTTCCCCTAATAATGTTGTGTGTTAATTTCCGCTCAAGACTGACAGTAACTCCGAAAGTAGCTTTTTAATTTTTTCAATTTAAAAACTGTTCACACTTCCTTTCCATTTTTGTAAAATAAAGCAAATATCTAGAATCAAAGGAAGATATTATTTATGAAAATTCTATTAAAAAATGCACTCATTTATCCTGTCACATCCCCCACCTTCCATGGGGATTTAATAGTTGAAAAAGGAAAAATCCTAAAAACAGGCAAGAACTTAAAGTCTGATTCAAATGTAAAAATTATTGACTGCCACAGCCACCACCTGCTTCCCGGTTTCATTGATGTCCATACCCATTTGGGTCTATATGATGAAGGCACAGGCTGGGCAGGCAACGATGCCAATGAAACAATTGAACCTTTAAGCCCTCATATCCGGGCGATGGATGGAGTATACCCTTTAGATCCCGCTTTTGCTGATGCAGTGAAGTACGGCATAACAACTGCCCACATCATGCCGGGAAGTGCTAATGTTATTGGAGGAACAACTTCTGTTATTAAGACTTCAGGGAAAAATATTAGCAAGATGATTATTCAGGAAACAGCAGGGCTTAAGATTGCCCTTGGTGAAAATCCAAAACGGATTCACAGTCATGGCAACAAGGATTCCATTACAAGAATGGGGATAATGGGGATGCTGAGGGAAGCCTTTTATGAGGCTTTACAATGTGATAATCCTGACTCTTTAAGATTTGCACCGCTTGTTAAAGCACTTAAAAGAGAAATTCCTGTAAGAATACATGCACACAGGGCCGATGATATCATTTCTGCCATCCGCTTTGCAGAAGAATTCAATCTCGACCTTCGAATCGAACATTGTACAGAAGGCCATTTAATTGCGGACGAATTAGAAGGGTTGAATTTAAAGGTCTCAGTGGGCCCTACTCTGACAAGAAGATCGAAGGTTGAATTGAAAAACAAAACCTGGAAAACGTATCAGCAGCTGACCGAGCATGGAGTGGAAGTCTCCATCACTACAGATCATCCATACACCCCTGTACAATATTTAAATATGTGTGCAGCTATTGCAGTCCGGGAAGGTCTTTCCGAGCAAAAAGCCTTAGAAGGAATCACCATTCTGCCGGCAAGAAACCTAAGAATTGATCATCAGCTGGGAAGCATCGAGGAAGGAAAAGACGCTGATTTAGTTTTATGGAATCATCACCCATTCCACTTTCTTGCCAAGCCAAAATGGACCATGATAGGCGGCCATTTTGTGTACAGAGAATCGTAGAATATTGTCGAATATCGCTGGTGTTTTTTGGCTTTAAATCGTAAAAAAAATAATTAAAAAACCTATTTCCTTTTTGAATTTTTTTTAGTATTATACCTAAAGTGAAGTGAAAATTTTTGCTTCTTTAGGATTACAATCAAATATCGGAAACGATAGAATAGGGAAGGCAAATGGTGCGCCACCAGTTATCTGGTTCTAGTGGGTTCGATTCCCACCCCGAAATTTTTTAGCAGCATAATAAAAAATTTCGAGGGTGGACCGAAGGCTCTATTTGGCATGGAGTAGGACTGCCCTCAATTGGAGGGATAACCTATGCTCAAGAAACGTGATCTTCACGACTGCCATGCTTTATTTGATTTGATGACGCACCCTGATGTCTTCCCTTTTGTTCGCCAAAAAGCCAATTGTTATGATGAATTTATTTTTGTTACAAAGCAGACAATCGAATCCGAAGAGCGCGGTGAATTGATTTCACGAACAATTCTTGATGAATGGGGCGCTCCGATTGGGACGATTAATTTGTATGACATCCAGGACAATGCCGGCTTCCTCGGCACATGGCTTGGAAAGCCTTATCATGGCAAGGGGTATAACAAGTTAGCAAAAGATTCTTTCTTTGAAGAGCTCTTTTTCGAAACTGGCATTGAAACGATCTTTATGCGGATCCGCAAGGAAAATATCCGTTCGCAAAAAGCTGCAGAAAAACTTCCTTATGTCATTCTTGCAAATGAAACAAGAAAGTCTGTTTATGATCAGCTGAATGCTAATGGTGATATTTATAATTTATATGAGATCCCAAAAGATTTATATACTCTTCATGTGATGCGCCATGGAGCAGCAGCCCAAGAATCGTCCCAATTACTGGAGGCTTAACAGAAAGTGCAAGCATCTTGCCCACCCACGGCACCTCAATGGAACTGGCTGCAGGAGCTGGATACTGACGAAGTAAAAATTTTGAACTCTATAATAAATACGCAAAGCACTTGCATTCAAGCAGGTGCTTTTTTTCAATTGATAAGATTTGATTCCGGTTCATCTGTTTTTTCTCTGATTCCATGCTGTGCCAGCAATTGTTCCAGTTCTTCGTTGGTAAGGGTTTCAAAACGCCCGTCTTTGAATGAAACTTGAGTTTGATTCGGATTTATCCTATTTGTATTAAAACTCATGGTTATGCCTCCTTCAAGCCGAGTATAAATTGGCTGTCTTTAACTTCTATACTCGCCTATGGAAGGATTTTTATTCCTTATTATACAAAAGTTCACATAATTGAAAAATATCGTCCTGCAATATGCAGGAACAAGCCGGGAATGCGCCCCATTTCTTTCAATATGATATAATTCTTTAGTCACTTTAAAGAAAGAGGAAATAATACATGAATCAAACGTATAGCAAAAAACAAAAGCTGCATATGCTGCTGGTGATTTTAATCCCTATTTTAATAACCCAGCTGGCAATGTACTCCATGACTTTTCTTGATACATTAATGACTGGCCGCTATAATTCTGAGGACCTGGCAGGTGTAGCGATTGGCTCCTCCCTTTGGGTACCTGTGTTCACAGGTCTCAGCGGCATTCTCCTTGCTGTTACACCGATCGTGTCCCATCTCGTGGGAGCAAAGAAACAAAGTGAGGAAGTTGCATTTTCTGTTATTCAGGGTGTTTATCTTTCCATTATTATGGCTGTCATTGTATTTGCCGGGGGAGCACTCTCCTTAAATCCAATCTTAAGTGGAATGAATTTAGAAAACAGGGTTCAGGATACAGCTTTTAACTACCTGGCAGCCTTAAGCACAGGGTTGATTCCCCTGTTTGTCTACAATGTTTTGCGTTCATTTATTGATGCTCTTGGAAAGACCAGGGTCAGCATGATCATTACGCTTCTTTCATTGCCGATCAATGCTGTGTTTAACTATATCCTTATTTATGGCGAATTTGGATTCCCGGAACTTGGAGGAGCAGGTGCAGGGTATGCTTCAGCTATTACTTACTGGCTGATCATGCTCATTTCGTTTTATATTATTCATAAACATTCACCATTCTCGACTTATGGAGTTTTCAGGAAAATACATGCTGTTTCTTTCGGCAAATGGAAGGAAATCCTGCTAATCGGGATTCCCATCGGCTTATCTATTTTTTTCGAAACAAGCATTTTCTCAGCAGTGACTTTATTAATGAGCACTTTCGAAACAGCTGTTATCGCAGCTCACCAGATTGCCCTAAATTTCGCATCACTTCTTTATATGATTCCTCTCAGCATCTCAATGGCATTAACAATAGTTGTGGGCTTTGAAGCAGGGGCTTCCAGATTCAGGGATGCTAAGGAGTACAGCTGGATTGGTGTCGGCATTGCTGTTTTTATGGCTTTAATTTGTGCAGCTATCCTTCTGGCTTTCCCAAGGGAAGTGGCATCTATTTACACAAAAGACGAAAAAGTATTACAATTAACAGCTGCTTTTCTTGTATATGCTATGTTCTTTCAGCTGTCAGATGCTATTCAGGCACCTGTCCAGGGGGCGCTGCGCGGGTATAAGGACGTAAATGTCACCTTTATGATGTCCCTTATTTCTTATTGGATCATCGGGCTGCCATTTGGCTATTATCTGGCCAATCATACAGACTGGGGAGCATATGGATATTGGATCGGCTTAATTACGGGGCTTGCAGCCGGAGCCATAACTTTAACAGCCCGCCTGATCAATCTGCAAAAGAGGAAATACCCGGCATATATGAAAGCGAAGTAATATAAAAAGGCGGAAGAACACGGTTCTTCTGCCTTTTCATTTTCATTCCTGATAAATTTTGCCGAGAACGTCTTTCCCTCCTGTAACCGGGATTATACTGCCAGTGATAAAGTCGGATTTTTCATCGGTTAAAAAGCTGATTACACGGGCAATATCTTCACCAGTTCCCGGCCTTCCGACTGGTGATGCACTTTCATAAGCACCTGCCGCTTCTTCGATATTTTTTTCCTTCCATTCACCCGTAATATCTCCTGGGCAAACCATATTAGCGGTAATGCCATTCCCGGACTCTTCCAATGCAATCGATTTCGTTAATGACGCAGCACCTGTTTTGGCAGCGGCAAAAGCAGAACGATATACCCATCCTGAAGAATATTCTACGCGATCAAACCCAATCGTTATGATTCTTCCCCATCCAGTTTCCCGCATTTTCGGGATAAACAACTTTGACAAATAAAATACCGCATTTAAATTGCCATTAATCAGGTAATTCCATTGTTCGAAGGTGTAATCCAGCATCTCTTTTCGTTCATGTACGTAAGGTCCGGCATTATGAATGAGGATATCGATGACCGGAAATTCATTTAAAGCAGCTTCAGCCATCATTACACAATCATCCGTTATAGAAATATCTCCCTGCAAAGCAATGTTCCTGGTTCCATATTTGCCGGACAGTTCCCCGCATAATGAGACAGCTTCCTTTTGACTGCTGCGGTAATTAATCACCAGATCAATGCCTTTAGCGGCAAGCATGAACGCGGTTCTTTTTCCGATTCCTGTTGCTCCTCCCGTGATTAAAGCTGCTTTATTTCTCACAAAATTACCCCTCAGTATTTAATAATTTTTATATACTCCAATACCAATATAGTAGTAATTACATTGAATTATTGCAAATAATAAGAAGTTATTTCCTCTTCTGCCAAAGGCGGAACATTAACGGATAGGCAATTATCTGCATAGAATATATGGCTTAGTGATGAACCATCAGCTTCATTGGCAGTTTTTCAGGAAAGGATGAGAAGGATGTTTCCATGGAACCTTTTTCCATTTAATAAAGATATGAAAAATCCTCCCCATCAAATGAAACCGGAGGATATTGATAAATATGTAAGAAGTATTATGGGGCAGATGTTCCCTCAAAGTATGCATGGGATGAACGGAACTCATGATTTTATGAAAGGTTTTCATACAGCAGCCCCTGGAGCTGGCCAGCCAGGTTCTGAACCGCTGAATGCATCCGTCTTTGAAACTCATGATTACGTTTTTGTAAGATTCCCTGTAAAAAATGATGATTGGTTAAAAGAAATGAAACTTTACCACACATCTAACCAAATGATCATTGAACACATTCCCGGTAAAGACGATAAGCATATCATAACCCTCCCTGCAATTGTCAGGAAAAAAGGATCATCAGCCAGCTGTAAGGAAGGGTATATGGAGATAAAAATTCCTAAAAACATTGACATGCAGTTTTCAGAAATTGATGTAACAGAAATATTATAAAGGAGGGCTCATTTTGGAACTGGAAAAATGGAAAGAGTTAATCAAAATGTCCGCACAATATCAAGATCAGGATTTCTGGGAAAAACTTATCTCACCTGAAGTTTCCAATCATAATAAAAAACTTTCTTTGTCAGGGCTGGAGCAGGAAAAAATCAATCGTTTTCTATCCAGTCAGGACATTTATCCGCGTTGTGATGTATATGAGTATAACGGAAATATCATAATTGAAGCAGAACTCCCCGGTGCATGTAAAAATGACATTAAAGTATCTCTCGTGCAAAATGAACTTATCATTAAAGGAACATGCTCAGCATTTCAGCAGCACTTGCGCTATTTTCTGAAAGAAAGACATAGCAGAGCTTTTGAAAAAGTGCTGACCCTCCCGATGCCTGTTGATAAAAATTCGATAAAATCATCGTTTGAGAATGGGATTCTTTCTATCTCTCTCCCCATCTTATTTGAAGAAGAAGAAAAAATACCTATTAAGGTACAGAGTTGAATAATACCCTTAATCAAGCAGCTTATCATAGCAGTAAAATGGGTTGTCCCGATCCATCCAGATTGTGCCTGTTTTGACATAGCCGTTCTTTTCAAATAATTTTTGAGCCTTTTTATTCAGCGAGTATGTATCTGTTCTCATATACGGAATCCCGTTCTTAACTGCATGTTTTTCAGCAAATTCAATTAATCTGCTCGCTATCCCTTCCCCTCTGATTTCCGGATCTACGGCCAGACGGTGAAAAACGAAGCAAGGCTCATCTTTTCTCCAGGAGGCATTTTTATATTCCTCCGCCTGGATTTGATCGACAGTAATGGAACCTGCGACATTTCCTTCATAGATGGCAGTGTATAGACTGCCTGCTTCCACATCAGACAGAAAATCCTGTTCACGGGGATAAGTACGGTTCCATTGATCATTCCCCTCAGATTCCATAATGCTGACTGTTTTTTGGACAATTTTCATTATCTCCGTTAAATCGTCTTTTGTTCCTTTTCTAATTTCCATTTACATCACCTGTTGTTTTTCATTTTTAACAGCCATTACTAATGTTCCATTGAATGATTGAATACATACATGGACCGGAAGTAAATACTATAATGAAAATTAACTCGGGCGAGTGGCAAAAAATCACAAAAAAAGACAGCCTAAAAAGGCTGCCTTTATTCATTCAAATATTATTTCCCGATGAACATTTGTGTCCAGTAGTTACCGTCAGCAACATGGCCAACACCAAGGTGAGTAAAGTTGGCATTCATGATGTTTTTACGGTGGCCTTCACTATTCATCCAAGCTTGTACAACTTCTTCAGGAGATTTTTGCCCCATAGCAATATTTTCGCCCGCTGTAGTGTATGAGATGCCGAATTGCTTCATCATATCAAATGGTGAACCGTAAGTTGGGCTGTTATGGTCAAAATATCCTTTTGATTGCATATCACGTGATTTTTCACGAGCTACTTTGCTTAGTTCTTCGTCCAATTTAAGTGCAGGCACTCCTGCTTTCGCACGTTCCTGGTTAGTTAATTCAAGTACTTTTTTCTCGTAAGCACTTACTTCAGAAGATGCAGGTGCAGCTTCTTTTGTTTGTTCTGCAGGTGCTTTTGCTGTTTCTTGTGCTTTTGCCGGCTGCTGTGCTGGAGCTTGTGCTGGCTGCTGTGCTTGTGCTGGTGCTGCCGGTTTTTGCTCTGCTGGTTTTTGTGCTTCCTGTTTATTTACTTGGACATTATCCCAGTTAATATTGTAGTTTTTAAGGTATTTTTGAAGAATATTATTAATTTGCTCCTGGCTTAGGTTACCAGATTGAGAAACTACCATTTTTTTAGCTTGTTCAGGAGTAGGACAATTTGAAGCTGCGTCCGCCTGGTTAGCTCCTGGTGCTGATACTAGTAAAGCTGCTGCCGCTGCTACTGAGTAAATAACTTTCTTATTCATGTATAAAAATCCTCCCTGTGTTTGTTTTCTTTGTTGTGTGGTGCTGTGTGACTTGCACAATCATCATAACACAGGGTTTTTCGTAATATTTATGGACAGATTTTACAAATTCTTGAATCCTGCACAACCGATCGACTTAGAAACTAGTAAAATCAGCTTAGAAATTTTCATATATCCCTATTTAAAAGGGTTTATACTTGCTTAAGATGGGTATATAACTTTCTGTCTATTTTTGTCTTTATTGGCAGACGCATTACCCAAATACCATTTATATACTAATAGATCACTATTGACAGGTTTTTAGCCTGATAGTATTCATTACTTTTATTACACTGGTGTAACAAATATGATAGGTATATGTACCCCTTAATGGGTATATATGCCCCCAAAGGAAAAATTCCAGCAGGATTAACCGATCCAAAACAAAAAAAGCAGCCAATGCTGCTTTTTAATGGCTGCCATGATCATTGTCATCCATATCTTCTTCCTGGCTGCCTGATTCTTTTTCAGGTGCACTGGGCTGACCAATAACAAATTCTTTTTTAGGCATATTATGCATTCTTCGTGCCGTTACATGTGAGTATATATAGTAGGTTCCTTCTTCTTCAAAGGTTTTCTTGAGCCGATAAATTCCATGACCAGCATGTTCAACAAGAACTTTTTCATGCTCTGTTGCATTTGCTCTCCAGATTTCAAACTTTACCTCGTCTGCATCTGTGACCTCTTCTTCTCCATATGTAACTTTTGCTTCAAAAACTACAGGTTCATTTGCTTCTGCTTTTTCAGGATTAATGGATAACTCGACATCCAGGAATTGCGGTTCTTCCTCTGTTGTTTGATTACCATTGCTGCAGGCTGCCAGGGTAACCATGAGCATTAGCGGGAGCCAGATATTTAGTAGCTTCTTCATCTTAAATCTCCTTTATCCTATCTTATTTCGAACAGCGGCAGCACAATTTTAACCGTTGTTCCTTTATTTAAATCACTTATAACAGTCAGCTCACCATGATGGAGTTTAACCAGCTTTTCTGCAATGGCAAGTCCAAGGCCTGTACCGCCATCAGATCTTGTTCTGCCTTTATTCACTCTATAAAACCTTTGTTTAATCTTGCTTAAATGTTCTTCAGAAATCCCAATCCCTGTATCTTCTATTTCAATCACACATTTATCTTTCTCTTGATATAAACGGATGCTAATACCGCCTTCGTCTGTATAACGAATTGAATTGTCCATAATATTTTGGATAATCTGTTCAACCCTGCCTTCGTCACCGTTAATGATGACTTCGGGATCCAGGCAGTATTGTAAATCCAAATGTTTTTCACGAAGGACATGCTTATATTTTTCAATAGCATCCTCTATTAGCTGCCCCAAAGGCAGCGCCATTTTTTCGAGTTTATATTCGTCAGATTCAAGCTTCGACAAATCAAGCAGATCTCCCACCAAACGTTCCATCCTTTTAGACTCCCTATGCATTAGCTGCAAATATTTTTGTCTGTCTTCCTCAGTTTTTGCCATACCGGACAGAAGTGCTTCACTGTAGCCCTTTACATAGCTGATGGGAGTTCGCAGTTCATGGGAAACGTTTGCGAGAAAATCCTTTTTCTTTTCGTCTTCTTTTTGTATAGATGAAGACATATGATTAAATGCATTTGCCAGCTGGCCAATTTCGTCCTTCGAATCAATATTCAAATGAATATCATAGTGTCCCTTTGAAACATGATCAGCTGCAACTTTCATATCCAATAGAGGCTTTGTCAGCTTTTTAACCAGCATGGTACCTAAAATAATGCTGATGAACGTAAAAATCATCGCAGCAGCCAGCCATAGGTAGGCAAAATCATGGGTAATCTCTGAAATTTTTGCAAGGGGAACATATAAATATATGATACCCTCCAGCCGATTACCATCGAGAAGGGGAATAATAACACCCATTATTTTCCGGTCAAACCTTTTTTCATAGCCCAATTTTTCAACCGCTCTGCCTTTAAGAAGCTCTTCCCGTTCTTTTTCACCTATTAGTGTCTGGTAGTCAATTTCAAACGGCAGACAGGCACTAAGCTCTCTTGGATTGTTAACAATAAAAACCTCTGTTTCTGATTTTGAATTATACCAATCGATTTTTTCCCTTAGACTCTCTGTCAAAGGCCCTCCCTCGTACTCTGACGAGAGGTTTCGCCCTTCAGTCAGCAGGGAATCTCTTACATCTTCCACATATATTTTTTCATAAAATAAATAAGATAAAAAATAGGAATATAAGATCGTAATGATAATCGCTGCTGTCACGGTCAGCCACATTTTTTTTGCCAGGCTATTGGTCAAAAATTTCATTCACATGGCACCTCTAATTTATAGCCTACTCCCCAGACTGTTTGGATATAGTCCCCAACCCCCAGTTTCATTCTCAAGGTTTTTATATGAGTATCCACCGTTCTTAAGCTTCCTGTATAATCTATACCCCATATGTATTCAAGAAGCTGCTCCCGCCTTAATGCCTGGTTTTTATGTTCGTAAAAAAATAGAAGCAATTCATATTCTTTAAGAGTGAGCGTGACCTGCTTCCCCTCTACTGTTACCTTGCGTGCTTTTTTGTCAATTGTGATTTGCCCAATCTGCACAGAATCCAAGTCATCTTTTAATCCGCCAGTTCTTCGGAGTACTGCATTTATTCTGGCAATAAGTTCTCCAGGACTGAATGGCTTGACGATATAGTCATCCCCTCCTAACTGGAGTGCTTTCACTTTATCCCATTCCTCTCCCTTGGCAGAGAGAAATATAATAGGTACATTTGATTTTTTCCTGATCTGAGAACACACTTCAAATCCATCTTCATCCGGCATCATTATATCTAGAATAACCAAGTCTATCATATTATTTCCAAGTATGCCGTATGCCTCAACGCCGCTTTCTGCTAAAAAGCATGTAAATCCTGAATTCCCCAGGTACATCTCAATCAAATGCCCCATATCAGCTTCATCATCAATTATCAGGATATTCAGCATGTCATTCACCACTTTCCCTAATCACTATCTTAAACGGGCCCTCTCCAACCTTAATTTTACTAAGCGTTTTTAAGCTTTTCGGCTCCAGTAAATGTAAATCATTGCTGTCATAACCGGCGACTAGAAGAATATCTTTGGCAATAGCTAATTCAAAGGGATTTGCCCCAACAGAAACTGAGGCAGCTTCCTCCCCGGAATCATTAATTTTGTATAACATATTTGAACCATGGCTTAAGACATATACATGATTTTCTTGTCCTAGGAAATTAACCGGCATCGAAGCAGCTGGAATTTTCTTTTTTAACTTACCGGTATCAGTGTCATACACATGGATATTTTGTTCAATCTCTGCACCTTCTCCATGTCCGCCAATCCATATTTCACCGTTTCTCTCATTAAGCCACGCACCGGATGCTGAAGGATGAATTGTAAATTCTCCGCTTCCTGCTTTTGATTTAAGATCAATAATTCCCAGTTTTTCATGATTAAAGCTAAGGACAAATAACTTATTTTCCGCAGCAGATTCGAGGAGGGTAAGCGGATCTCTTTCCGTCTTGACCTGTTTTTCCTCTTCTCCATTTAGATTAAAGAACCGAATTTTGTTTAAATTTTGATCTGCAAAAGCTATGTCATTAGTATCAAGCATGATGCCATTAACGATACCTTCTCCTGTTTCCCAGCTATCAATCAATTTACCTTCCTTTAAGGAATAAAGATCAGCCGTTTCAAGCTGTTTTCCATATAGCAGGATGGAGTCATTGTCCGGGAGAATCAAAGCGCCTGTATAAGGTTTTTCCATAGCCCACTCTGCTGCCTGCTCTTTTTTTTCCAGGTCCACAAAAGATATGGTCATATCTTTTATATTCACTGTAGCAGCAAAGCTGACATCCTCAGGGATTTCAGGCAGTCTCTTTTCTGAGCAGGAAGAAAGGAGGGCCGTTGTGATCCATAAAAAGACAAGCCAATATATTTTTTTTGACATATCATTTCTCCTAATTACTATCTTAACTTTATCTTACATTAATATTGTGAGATAAATGTGAAAGGATCCTGAAATCTGCAATAAACCTACACATTAAAAAAAGGAGGCATGAACCTCCCTATTTCAACCCTTCCGCTTCATGGATATGCATCTGGATAAGTGCGGCTTTGGATGTGTCATCCATGTCTGAATGAGTAATTCTCTTAACCGCAAGGAAAAATTTTTCATAGACAGACTTACGGACTCTTGGATGTGAATTTTCATCCTTTAGTTCCCTGGAGATTGCTTCTTTCAAAATGATTTCTGCATTAGTGTCCTCTTCTAGTTTCCGGTTGTTCCAAAGCTTCCGGTATTCATTCAGAAGCTTTTCATATTTTGGACTCATAACTTGCCACATCCCTTCCAAAACAGGAAACAATTAAATTTCCTTAGATGTATTTTTACATAAATAATTTTGTAAATGCAAAAAATACAGCTAATATGCGAGAAAGGAGAATGAGTTATGAATTCACCTTATCGGTGTCCAAACTGTAAAACCAACAGAAGCCGATTCAATATTATTAAACAGGTGCCTCAATCCATTAAAATGGATCCTCAGACAGGGAATGTTATGGAAGAGTACAGCAGTGAACAGCTGTCCCCCTTCCATATGCCATATAAGGGCCCTGATAAAAGGGTGCAATGTGCGGCTTGCGGACTTGTTGAAGACGAGCGGACATTCATCAAATTTGGCGAAAAACAGTGAAATAAATAAAAGCCTGAGATTCTGTTCTCGGGCTTTTATTCATTCACTAATTTATTTTCCATTAAGAATCTTTTATTATCCACTTTCCATGGATCTGCCTGTGAAAAGCGCACAAGATAAATCTTGCCCCGAAAATGCTGTCTGCCGCGTTTTTTTATGAACCAATCTGCTTCCACTGGAACTTCCATGCTCAGCTCATCTGCCAAATCCTCCGCCGGAAGAACGGGCATCGCACTTAACCTGACATTCTCAATTTTGGGCAGGAGTTTATTCCAGTCTATGGGTTGAAGTGAAATCGGCTGGACTATCCTTGCATCTTGCTGTTTAAGTCCGGCCATGAATGCGCTGATTATTTCATATGGATTGGCATTATAGAGATATCCATCAAGCTTTCCTGCCGCTTTCAGGATCATCAGCTTGTGTGATAAATCCATAAAGTTAGTTCGATGTGTCGTACTGCCATAAAAATGAATGCAGAAATGACCTGGAAAATTATTTTTCAGTGCACCTCCGCCATGGGGCATACCATGCATGGAAGCCGCTATCCATTGATTTCCATTAATAACTATAATGGCGCGCCTCTTCCAGCTCCATTTTCCGCCATAAATACTTTTCATTATTTTAGTTTCTTCAGCATTTAATGGCTGGACATCTGCATGATGGCTGCCCGCACGCCTCTGAACCTTAAACTTCTTTCCCGTTTCCACATCCAGAACGGTAAATTTACTGTATTTCGGCAATATCCCATTCACTTTCTCCCATGGCAGCATCTCAATCCGCCAGCCAATCCCCTCTTTACTCGCAGTTGTGTGCGTTCCCCCTGCAAAAAGAAGAAAGATGAATATAATGACTATGTTTAATGTTTTCATAAATTCCACTCATTTATATGTTTTTTTCGGTAAGGCATTATATAATGAGTTTCCCAAAAAAAGGTTTTATTCATTCATTCAAGCAAGAAAAAAATCGCACCCATTGAATGCGATTCCCTTTAAATTCCCGGATTAATCAGATGCTTCTAAGATTTTTAACCTTTGTTCGATTTCTGCCCAATCAAGATTTTCTCCAATAAACACCATATTAAGAGGCATGTTTATGTTTTCCTGCATATAGAGCGGCATCCCATAAGAGAACTGAAAAAGAAACGGATACTGTGATGAATGCAGCTTCATATACCCTTTTATTCTGTACACAGTGTCTGGAAGCCCTCTAAGAAAATCCTCAAAATCAGTCTGATTGACAGGTTTTTGAAACTGATAAACGAACGTGCTAAGCTTAAGATCAGTAAAAACATGTGACTTGGAAGCCTTGCTCTTTTTCGCGGAGGACATGCCTCTTACCTGCTTCACAGCGATCTTTGAGTATGAAGTTAAGATGGTGTATGCCTGGCTGTTCAGACCCTGAACCTCCATTGTAAGCCGGGCCTGTTGCGCCTCAGAAAGTTCGTCTGCTTTATTTAAGAGAATTAAGTCCGCATGCCGAACCTGCTCAATTAAAAGCTGCTGCACCTGAGGGCTTAACATATTTCGATTAAGCCACCTTGGACCGTCAACAACAGAAATAATACCTTTTACCTGCATCCTGTCAGCAAAGAGTGGGGAAAGGATGCTATCGAGAACTTCAATTGGATGAGCAGCCCCCGTAGTTTCAATATAGATCGCCTCCGGCTTTTCAACCATCAACAATTCCTGAAGCTGGGCTTCCAGCTTATCTGAGATAGTACAGCATATGCAGCCATCAAGCAGCTCTTTTAATGGCAAATCCTCATCAATTGCGTCCGAGTCAATTGAAACTTTCCCTAGCTCGTTCATCATCACTGCCACTTTTCTGCCTTGCTTTTTTTCATCCTGCAGCAGCTGCTTTAAAAGCGTCGTTTTCCCGCTTCCCAGAAATCCTGATAATATATATATTTCTGTTTTATTCATACATTTCCCCTTCTTCACAATCTGACAGCATTTCTTCAATCATAAGAATCATTTTCTTTTCTATTGAATCTATATCCAGATTAGTTAAATAGCCAACGGAATGAAACATTTCCTGCTTGCATTTCCAAATGGGAATATAAGCATTTGGAAAAAATTCATCCTCTGTCTCAATTCCCAGTTCCAAAATAGACTCATAATCAACTTCAAACACATCGTCCTCTGATGCACGCCGGCCTTTTATTGTCCGAACCAAGTCCACCACCAGATTTCCCTCTTCAGTTTGAAAGTCTGTTTTGTACGTATTAAGAAGTTTTTCTGCAAGCTTTTCACATTTTTGTTCAATATCTGATATTTGCCTGCGGATCTCTTCATTAAGCTTCACTACCTGCTTCAAAGGATCACCTCTTTATAGCTGTCCTGTCTAATGACCCATTTTATATGATTTTACCAGTCCATACAAACCATATGCCATATTTGCTATAATTTCTATTAAGGGTGGTGGAGTAAAAATGCTGGAAAATACCGGAGAAAGGATCATACCCGAGCAAATGCCGGTTACTAACGGAATGCTTCTGGAACATTTGGCACGTTATTATTTTGCCCTTTATTATGCTAAAGGGAGAGTGCTTGATATTGCCTGCGGAACAGGGTACGGTTCAAAAATAATGGCAAAAGCCAAGAAAAAAGAAATCAATGGAATTGTAGCAGTGGACATTGATGAGGAAACACTGAAGTATGCCAGACAGCATCATTATCATCCTCTCGTGCAATATGTAAAAGCAAATGCGGAAGATGAAACCCTCCCAGAAGAATTAGGATCCTTTGATGTGATAACGAGCTTTGAAACCCTTGAACACGTGGCATCAGAAGAAATATTTCTTAACAATCTTTTTAAAATGCTGAAGCCAGGCGGCACTCTCATTTTATCCACGCCATTCGGAGCCGGGAGAGGAAAGCCAACAAACGAGCCTTTCCATTTTCACCAGCTTACTGAAGATGAATTTATTGATCTGTTCAAGTCTTACGGTGAGACTGAATTTTATTACCAGAGAAGTGTTCTCGTTGAACCAAAAAGAGAAGGCAAACACTATCCTTTTGGGATTGCAGTTTGCAGTAAAAGTAAATAGGAGCCCATTGGCTCCTATTTGCTTTTAAAAGTGCCTTCTTTTTCCGCTATCTCTTTTCAGCATCGTCCAAAAATTGCTTAAGCGCTTCCGAATTCTCTTCAAAATCAAGCTGTAGAACCGAACCGGCATGTTCATATGTTTTATTTTCATAACTATCTTCAACAGGTAACCTAAGTGTTTCAATATCAGTAACAGGATTCCTTAAAAACTTCACACCCAGTGATAATGCTTCTTCAGGTTTCAAGTCGGTATCAACGTATTTCATTGCCTGGCTGATAACTTCCGGAAACCTTGCTAAACCGGCAGGTGATGCGAATTGGTTCATCACTTCATCTTTAAGAGCAATCAAAATCTCCTGCTGCCGGTCTACTCTCCCAAAATCACTTTGTCCATCATGGCGAAATCTCACATATGATAATAAGTCGCTTCCTTTAAGCTTCTGTTTCCCCGGCTCCAGATCAAGTCCCATATCTTCAATCATGGCGGAACTGACTTCAGCTTCGATTCCGTCCGGTGCAATGGCATCAAGCATTGCAGGAAATCCCTTAAAATCAATTATAGCAGTATGATCGATATGGACTCCGAAGTTTTGTTCTATTGTATTCTTTAATAAATCCTTGCCGCCTATATAATAAGCATGATTCAATTTGCTGTACATATATTGATAATCCGGTATTTTTACATAGCTGTCCCTCATTAGAGAAACCAATTTAATGGACTCTCCTGAAGGATCATAGCTGGCCAGCAGAATGGCATCCGAACGTGATTCCTCTTCACCTCTGCTGTCAACACCAATCAGCAAAAAGTTTTTCGTTCCATTTTCACTCGCTGAAGGCTCTTTATTCTCCTTGTCGGACTCACCGATCTCTGTCTCCTGCCCTGTATTATTGTTATCTTTTTGCTGAAAAGATGTGCAGCCGGAAAGTATAGCTGCAGCAAGTAAAAATAATATGATTATTTTTTTCAAGAAAATCACCCCTGCGCTGCTTTATAGAAAAGTTTACTACCATTGTGGGAAAGAGAAACGCTTTATATACCCTTTTTCTGGAGCATCATTACTTAAACTATCCCCACCTGCTAGTGTTAGCCTGAAGAAGGAATTTCTCCGATTGACAATGACAGAAAAAGCTCTCCGAATCGGAGAGCTTTTGAAATTAAGACCCTATTTGTTTCTTCAGCACTTCAGCTGCTTTTTGAATTTGCGTATCATTTTGATCAATTTTTTCACGAAGTTTCTCCATCAGTCTAAGAGTAGACTGCCCTGATAATACTCCATTTTGATCAAGCTTTTCAGCGGCCTGGAATGTCTTGACAGCATCTTCTGTCTTATCATCAAAGAAGCCGTCTACTCTTCCAGGATCATATCCTAAAGCTTTTAGCATTTGCTGTGCTGCTTTAACCTGAGCTGAAGAAGCAGAAAGCTTTAATTCAGTGTCAGGATTAATAAATGGCAGTGTAGCATATTCCGGCAATGCCACTTTGTGGTCAGGCGTTATTCCCTTTTTGTGAATCCAATTTCCCTCCGGTGTCAGCCATTTTTCAGTAGTGAACTTCATGTTTGACCCATCGGAGAAGTCCTGTGCACGCTGGACAGTGCCTTTTCCAAATGATTTTTCACCGATTAACGGGACATCTGCTGATTCATGTACGGCCGCAGCAAGAATTTCTGAAGCACTGGCACTTCCTTTATCAATCACAACCACTAATGGTATATTAGGATTTTCTTCTTTCTTTGATTTTATTTCTTCTCTATTTCCATTGCGATCTTCAATTTGGAACAATATCTCGCCATCCGGGACAAACAGGCTCGAGATTTCCACTGCCTGATCGAGAAGGCCGCCAGGATTTTGGCGAAGGTCAAGGACCAAACCTTTCATGCCCTGTTTTTGCAGTTCATTTAAAGTTTCCACCAATTCTTTAGAAGTATTTTCTGAGAAGGTAGTAATCTGAACTTTTGCAATACCATCTTCAAGCATTTCCCCATAGACGGTTTCAAGCGGAATAGTGTCGCGTGTAATGGAAATATTCATAGGCTCATCTGTGCCGGGACGCTGAATTGCCAGTTCTACTTTAGTTCCTTTTTCCCCTCTGATCAGCATAACAGCCTCTGTTGAGCTCATCCCTTGAAGGCTTTTTCCATCAACTGAAAGCACCTTGTCATTAGGCCTAAGCCCGGCTTTTTCAGCAGGTGAACCCTTCAATGGGGATACTATGACTATGTAGCCTTCCTGTTCCTGGATTTCAGCTCCGATTCCTTCAAAAGAAGATGAAATACTTTGATGAAAACTTTCGGCTTCTTCTTCATTCATATAGTCCGAATATGGATCATCCAGCGCTTCAAGCATACCGTTAATTGCACCATTAATAAGTTTATTCTGATCCACTTCCTGGAAATAGTTTGCTTTAAGGGTATCATAAGCTGTATATAGCTTATCAAATTCCCTTCTCTCGCTTGTTCCCACATCTACTGCCTTTTCGTCTCCAAAGGCAAGTGCAAAGGTAGTAATTCCTGCTGAAAGGAACACAATAAAAAACAGCAGCATAACAAAATGAAACTTTTTCATGCGGATAAAACCTGAATGGTTATTATCTGGTGCTTCAGAAGTTTCTTTGTTTAAATCTTCATTTTGCAAACTTTTCACCACTTTCGTCACCGTAAAATAACTATGTACAATCCTTATTGATTAGAATAACATTTATCGAAAAAATAACAAAGAAAAATGTGTGTAAAGCTTGAAAGAGCGCCAGCATAATCTGCTTGGCGCTCTTTCTTTTGTCAGGCTACTCCATAGCCCTGGTCTTCTATCGCTTGTTTTAAATTTTCCATATCAGATTTTTCAGGGTCATATTCGATTTCTGCATAGTCATCGTGAAAGGCAATCGCGACGCTTGCCACGCCATCGATGGATAGAAGGGCATTTTTGACGGCCTCTTCACAATGGCTGCAGGTCATGCCTACCACTTTAAGTGAAACTTTTTCCAAAGCATATGCCTCCTTTTTACGAGTAACCTTAGTTTTATTAATACCTCATTTAAATAGGCTTATAAACATCAGGTAAACAGACAGCCCGCCATGCCATACTTAACCACATTGTAAAGGCGTTTGCTCAGTAAAATAAAAGGTTAATGTTTTGCAGGCATAAACATATTTTATTATATGGTGATTCAAAAAACTCTCCAAATCCTGTTCCAGACCTTTGCTCTCCCATCACTTTCTTAAGGGGTGATTTATGATGTTAACAGCCGCAATATTGTGGATAAGCTTCTCATTTTCTCTAATCAGCATAATAGCCGGAATCTTGAATCAGTCATGGAAACTTGCTCTATTAAGTTTTTTTCTCCTGCTGCCATTGGGATATGTCTTAACAGGGGAAGAAAATGTGCTTCGTATTCTGTCAGCCCTCCCCGCTGTACCCATTATTTTAGCAGTTATATTTTATTTTCAATCAAGAAATTTAAAGGAGAAAGGCAAATAAAAGAGGCCATCTTGGCCCCTTTTATATTTTTTTGACAATATCAAAATACTCTTCCAAAGTCCATTTCTTTTCATAAATGACCTTCGCAGCCTCATGGCCCACATAGCGGAAATGCCAAGGCTCATATTTATAGCCTGTGATGGCTTCCTTCCCTTTCGGATAACGGAGAATAAATCCATAGCGATGTGCGTTTTCAGCAAGCCACTTTCCTTCTTTTGTTTCCCCGAATTCTTCAGAAAGCTCAAGGCTTGCACTTCTGCTTGAGATATCCATTGTAAGTCCTGTCTGATGTTCACTGCTTCCGGGAATAGCCACAGCCTGCACAGCTTTTTCTTTGCCAACTCTGCTTACTTCTGCATCAAAAACTTCCGATTGACGTGTAAATGAGCGATAGCCGGATACAGCAAATAATTCCACACCTTCATTCAAAGCTCCAGTAAACATCTTCTCCAATTCTTTAGCTGCGTCCTGGCGCATATAGCTCTTTTCCAAATCTAATTTCCCGTAAGAAAATGCAACATCCGGGATTATTAGCTGGGATGGCTCATAGCCATCCGGAAGGCTGAATTGTTTATTAACCAGTACCATCACATTATCAGGATTCTGGATTATATTTCTTCCATCGACAGTTTTTATATCATTAAAATATGAAGCTTCCAATGAAAGAGGATCCTTTTGTATATCTTCTTTGTCTTCATTGCCTTCTTTTCCGGCACTGTTTTCTTCTTTGTTTTCTGGTTCGGTTTCTTGAGTAGGTTCCTCAATGCTTTCATCTTTCCCAAGGAAAGGAATTTTTTCAATAAGAGGCTTTGCTTTATCCAAATACGGATCTAGCTGGCTGCAGCCGGAAAGCAGAAGGCTGAGAGTCCCTGCCATAATTAAGATCTTCTTCATTCAAACTCACCTGTCTTTTTATTTGGCTATTTCGTATAAATTGTTGTTTTCGCATATCAATATTGTCCGTTGATTGCAGCGAAGGGATGCTCAAGCGTTCTGTGGAGCGGGCGCCTGAGCCTTCTCGACGCTTTGCGTCTGCGGGGTCTTACCTCTCCGCTTCTCCCGAAGGAAGTTGGATCCTAGCCTGCACACCATGCATTTTCGAGTATCTCGCAGTTTCCGCTACAATCAAGCCAGTAAAATAATACAATTAGCAATAAACTTTACGAAAACAGCCTTTTATTTCTTTGCAACATTACTATTTTAACACTACTCGTCAACTAGTCCAAAATTGTGTTAAAAACAGGACAAACGGCACAAAACATCCATTTTACGATTAAAACACAGCAAAAAAATAAAACTGGCTCAATGAACCAGTTCCATTAATATTATTACTTAACAGCAGCCTCAAGTGCCACTTCGATCATTTCATTGAAGGTGGTTTGTCTTTCTTCAGCAGTTGTTTCCTCACCTGTCAGGATATGATCGCTGACAGTTAAAACAGATAGTGCTTTGCGGTCAAATTTCGCTGCAAGAGTATATAGAGCCGCCGTTTCCATCTCGATCGCCAAAATTTGATACTTTGCCCATTTTTCAAGTTCCGCATTGTCATTATAGAACATATCAGCTGTAAAGACATTTCCGACTTTAAGGTTTAATCCTTTTTCAACACCTGCATCATAAGCTTTTTTCAATAAATCAAAGTTCGCTGTTGGCGCAAAGTCAACCCCTCCGAAAGTGAGCCTGTTCATTTGAGAATCTGTAGAAGAGCTCATCGCCAGGATTACATCGCGAACCTTTACATCTTTTTGAATCGCGCCGCACGTTCCTACTCTAATCAGGTTTTGAACATTATAGCTTTGCATCAGTTCATTAATATAGATGGAAATGGATGGCACTCCCATGCCGGTACCCTGAACTGATATGCGCTTCCCTTTGTATGTTCCTGTATATCCAAACATGTTGCGGACTTCATTGTAGCACTCCGCATTTTCTAAAAATGTTTCTGCAATATATTTTGCACGCAGAGGGTCTCCGGGAAGCAGGACCGTTTCCGCAATTTCATTCTCTTTAGCACCTATATGTACGCTCATAAATCTAACCTCCAAATTAGTTCTGAATCCTCTGTAAATGCTTCCATGTCACACTATACCATATGTGCCATCAGTTAGAAACTAATAAACAGGCATGTTTTTTCTTAATGCGGGAAAGATAATTTTAGCTTTTCCAAAGGAGGTTGTAATCATGCCGCAAAAAGGAATGAGCAAAAAACTCAGGCAGGCAGTCCAGCATGCCAATGAAACCAATCCATCTTCCAGAGCTAACACAGAGCCTCATACATCCAAAACAGTTAAAACAAAAAGCAACCGATAAGCGGAGGGATATAAGATGGGCAAAAAGCACCGCAACCGTATAAATTCTCCAAAGAAAAATAATCACATTCCTGCAGAAGCCATTGCTGCAGAGCAGGAAGCGCACGGCAAGGAGTTCACAGCCAATAAACGCAAAAACAGCCCGGGATCACACATAACTGAATAAAGTATTTAATAAAATAAAACAGGAGAGCTGCAGGCCCTCCTGTTTATTATTTAGCGTATATGTATCCGATTAATTTCTTCCCAGCCGCCCGGCTTAAGCTGATAATAAAATTGACCTCTTCTTCCTTCATCAATATAGAGTATATCTCCTGTGGATATAAATCTGCCGTCAAAATCTCCGGGTATCCGGTCATGCACATTAAACTTTCTAAAAACAGATTCAAGGCATTCCTCATGAGTTAAAGCTTGGACATTTAGGCGATATACTTGCTGAAAGCCTTTTTTGCCCCTGAATTCAGGTGTTTGAAAGATCGTAACATCGTACTCTCTTCTTTTTATTCTTGTTAATTCCTTCAGCATATGGCATCCCCCTCTTATTTCAGCATCTGTTATTTTGGATGAAAACAATACATCAAGTGACTAGTCATCTATCCACTAAGTTCTTAAAATCGTATTCCTGCCAGTTGCCTATTTTCTGCAAACCATTTTTTATTACTATTAAATTAGCCATTTTTCTTGTCGTTTCCTCCATCAAAGAAATACTATTTTTGTCGATTAACAGCGTTCCCCCCTATGAAAACGCTTACAAAAATCTTTGTACTGCATATAATGTATAAAAATCTTTTCTGGAGGTGAAAGAAATTGCTGGTAACGAAAAAGCCCGTGTTGCTTTCAATCCTAATTGGATTATTATTAATGACTTTTTCCTATTTTTTTCAGCCTCTCATGCCATTTAAATCTATTGCACACAGAGGCGCATCTGCACATGCACCGGAAAACACGCTTGCATCTTTTGAAAAAGCTATTGAAATGGGATTTGACTATATCGAGTTAGATGTAAGGCTGAGCAAAGATAAACAGCTGGTTGTTATTCATGATGCGAATGTTCAGCGTACTACAGATGGTGAAGGGCTAATTGAGGAGTTGACAGTTAATGACTTAAAAAAACTGGATGCAGGCTCCTGGTTTTCTCCTGAATTTGAGGGTGAAAAAATCCCATTATTGACGGAAGTATTAAACCAAACGAGCGGAAAAATAGGAATTATCATTGAAATGAAAGCACCTGAAAATCAGCCGGACATGACAGGAATTCTCGCAGACATACTAAACACTCACAAATCCGACAGTCAGATAAAAGTCCAATCCTTCCATATTAATGAAATGAAAAGGTTTCACGAGCTGGCTCCCGAAATTCCTGCAGGGCTGGTGCTGAGCAAACACCTGGACTTGTTTCATTTGGCATCCTACCGCGATTTTACCTCTTTTCTATCTGTTCACCATCTCCTGCTTTCCAAGTCCTTCATTAATCAAGCTGAATTATTCGATTATGAGATATATTCGTGGACCATCAGCAAACAATACCAATATGCAGACATGCAGAGGCTCGGTGTTCACGGCATTATTTCCGGAGATGAGAAGAGGATTCCGGATTCTATTATGTACGCACTTATTACTCCCTTTTTAAAAGGACAGGATTTAATTAAAACACTTTTGACATAAAAGCTATAGCATTCCCAGCCACCAAAGAAAAAACGATGGGTGATGCCCATCGTTTTCGCAATGAATTAAGCATATTTTGCAATAGCCGACAGAAGCTTTTGCTGCATATAAGGAATATCCGCATTTGAAACAGTGATACGGACAAATGTTTCATCCATTTCCATTGCTTCTGCAAGAAATCCCCCTAATCCTCTTGCCTTACGGTCAACTTGCATCATAACCTCAATCTCTCCGTTTGACTGTGGAAAAAATACAATTTCCAATTCATCAAGCTTTCCTCTGAAGGGACCGGAGACTGGAACAAATTCAAACTCCTGGATAAACGGCAGCCTTCTGCGCAGCCGGTGAGGAGCCTGTTCGCATTCTGCTTCCCGCAACCTGAATCCCATGCTTGAAACAGCGTTCAATACAGAATCCATCAGCGGAGTTGGAGCTACACGAATATAATCCTTATCTGCAGGATCCACCGCGTTTTTTATATCCAGTCCTGTCGCCACCCATATTTTCGTTTTGCCAAAAGACAAAGGTGTATCAGCTGGAAGGTTAAAGGTAAAAGGAATTTGCTTACGTTCATTCGCAGCCAGGATAAAGGATTGAGCGAGCCTGAAACGGTCAATCAGACCGGAGACCGTATATTTTTTATCATCTGATTCTTTAATGTAAGTAGTATTCACTGAAAGGTAAATATCATCGATTTTCTGTTCGGCGCTTCCCCCTGTTATCTCAACCACGCCTCTGAGGGCTTCGCCCGGTACTGCTGAATCCTTTTCAAGTTTCGTATCCACTTTTGCTGATCCAATTCCCACACTTGCCAGGACCTTATTAAAAAATGACATATGCTTCTCTCCCTGTTTCTTATTTTAGGCTCTTTTTTTAAAGTTTGTTGTTGTTTTTTAATAGTGATTCCACCCGCTGATTGCAGCGAAAAACGCGCAGTGAAGATCCACTCAGCAAATTTAACTTACTTATGAAAAAGCAACAAACTTTACGAAAACAGCCTTATTATTTTAAGTTCTTTACCTTATGGAAGATTGCCTTCCTGCCGATATTTTAACACTGCCGGAGGTCTTAGCCATAAATAAAGCAAAGCACTTATTTTACTTAGATATACGTACTTATAACAAGAAGGTTTCATTTTCAGATGAGGCAGCTTATATTTTTTTGGGAATTGCTGTATCCGCTGTACTTACAATCAATGCTGAGCGGCTTGTTATAGCATGCTTAAATTATGTAATATACATATTCTGCTGCTCCGCAAAAAAATGACGAGCACCATTCCTCGTCATTTTTCTATATCAGTCATCTTCAATTTCTTCATCAATGATGCACTTTTGAAGCAGGTATTCAAACGTGATATCAGCAAGTTCATCCAATTCTCCTTCAGTAGGCACATATCCCCTTTTTGCCAGCTCATGAAAGAAAAACTCAGCAATTTCTTCTGTGTCTATTACAACTTCTATTTCCTTCACAGCAACGCCCCCTTTGTACAAAATGTATGAAGCACTCCCTGGATTCATGCAGAACAACTTACGAAAAGTCAGATTCTTTATTTTAGGCAGCTCTTTTCTAAGACATTGTTGTTTTTTGATTATGAATTCTGCCCGTTGATTGCAGCGAAAGGCACGCAGCGAACCCGCGGGGAGGAATGCGAGCCTCCTCGGCCTCGCCTGCGGGGTCACACTTCCCTCTCCTACCGCAGGACATTGAATTAGCTCCTCGATTGGACACCGCACGAAGGAAATGCGTCAGCATTTTCGAGGATCAAGTGCCCTCAGCGAAGATCAGCATATTAAACTAGGTTATGAAAAAGCAACAAACTTTACGAAAACAGCCTTATTTTATTTTCGATGCATTTTTCTTCAGTTAGGACATACATATAGGATAAACAGCCTGCAGCAATACATTTTATAAAGAAATTGAGGAGGCAGCGACATGTCAAGTATATCCAGACTGGTCCTACTAATTAAAGAAGATGTCAATAGTGAAAAAAGCTCCCTTATAAATCTTTATAGCAATCTATTAAATGCCTGGTTTAAGGTCATTATATGGTTTGGAATCCCATTTTTACTGTATCTCCTGGTCACCTGGCTATAATAAGCCCTAATACTTCCTTGCCTGCTTTTCACACCGTGCTCTTATCATCATTGTTGGCGATATGCTTCAGCTTTCTGAGTATAACCCGCATGATATGCTTATACTCTTCATCCTGAAACATCTCATAGAGAATGCGATAATCATTATAGATATCAAGCAAACCATCAATCAGCACTTTTCTTTCTTTTATTCCTTCAAGCAATTCCTTTTCTGCCTTGCGGAATGAATGTGCTGATTCCTTTAAATCAGGTAGCTTTTCTTTTTTGTTAATCATATAAAGGAGCCCCAGCTTTTGAATAAAAGCATCAGCACTTTCAGCATCCGCAACAAGTGTCAGCTCTTCTTCCCCTGCTTCCAGCCATTCCCCGTCATTAATTCTCGAAAGCTCATAAATAACATCTTCCCATGCATCTTCTTTGTATCTCCAAATTTCCGTCCTGAAGCCTACGATTTTAAAAAGATCCGAACCATACCCCTTGACTTGGACAAGGTCGCCAAAAAAGTATTTATATTCGATGTCAATATGCTCCTTTTCCATAATCTCACCTTCATACTCAGACAGCATTTGAAGGCTGGATTCCATATATAGACCTTCACTTTTATTGACTTCATAGACGTACATATCATCTAGCCACTTTACATCTGTTACTTTTCCGACTGTACCATAAATAGTGATCACGACTGTATCACCGACTTTGTACTTGGGTTTTTTCTTTTTGCTCATTTCCTCCATCCTCTCAATGACTGAGTCGTGAGTAGTGAATACAATAGTATATGCACTTTTTATGAAAATCGTCCGTACGTTCATCACAATCAATCAAAAAGCAAAGATGCAGTTTTTTATAACTGCAGGTCTTAAATTCATAGATTATTGTTTTATTAATGAATACAGCCCGTTGCTTTCTGCAGAAAGTGGCGCCCCGGCCTAGCCGAAGATTCCCCTTCTGCTCATGTCTTGTGCCCACAGAGAAGAATAACTCAGTAAAAGCAGCATTATACGAAAAGGGTCAATAAAAAAAGGCTCTTTTCTAAACCATTGATGTTTTTTGATTATGAATTCTGCCCGTTGATTGCAGCGAAAGGCACGCAGCGAACCCGCGGGGAGGAATGCGAGCCTCCTCGGCTTCGCCTGCGGGGTCTCACACTTCCCTCTCCTCCCGCAGGACATTGAATAAGCTTCCTTGAATAGACACCACACGAAGAAAATGCGTCAGCATTTTCGAGGATCAAGTACCCACAGCGAAGATCAACTCAGCATATTAAACTAGCTTATGAAAAAGCAACAAACTTTACGAAAAGCAAAAAAAAAACACTCCAGAACCGGAGTATTTTTAAGGAATCATTCAACTTTCGATAAGAACATACAATTGCCAGGCTTCATCAAATACAGACATGCTTTCCATGTACGAACCGTTCAACTCCAGATAAGAGCTGATTTCTTCATAATCATATGACGTTTTCGGAAAGCTGTGGTCCTCGTATGCGTCATTGGCAAAACGGCTGATACTATCTTTTGGTGCGGGATGTCTGTATTTCATTAAAAAGTGATAGAAAGTTTTTGACATACTAACCTCTTCCCTTTTATTTTGTCGTTCATTAATGTATTACCTACTATAATCGAATTGTGCTAAGTTCGTCTACTTATACATATTAAAAACAGCCCGCATTTCTGCAGGCTGCCATTTTTTTCACTTAACTTAGGAAGAGAAATCAAAGTAATTTCGCTTGAGCAGCCTTGGCTGCTCCATCAATTTTTCATAATTTATTTCTTTTCCGATCTTCTTCACATCGATCAAAAACAGCTGGTCCTCAATGGACTTAACAAGCTCATCTGACTGATAGACCATATTACAATCCCTGCAGGTAACAGAAGGCGTCTCATGTATTTGGATGGCCCTAGTTCCATCAGGGAGTTCCCAATAAACCGTTTCACTGCTTGCATTTATATTTTGGCTTTCACACCAGGCACATTTACTTCCCATTCCTCTCCTCCTATTCCTTGGCAGCTGCAGTTTGCGAATTCGCTTCTGCTGCAGGGCTCTGCTTTTTCTGCTGAGCATTGAATTTCTTTTCCTTTAATTCATCCCGTTTATCACGTTTATCTTTCAAGGAACTGTGCTCAGGATCGCTGTCATATTTTTCGCGGCGGTCCAGTCTTGCCAGGTCTTCAGGCACCAGATTGAATTGCTGGTCATTCATTAGAGCGGCAATAC
Organism: Cytobacillus sp. FSL R5-0377; assembly: GCF_038004385.1. Lineage (NCBI taxonomy): Bacteria > Bacillati > Bacillota > Bacilli > Caryophanales > Bacillaceae > Cytobacillus > Cytobacillus sp. FSL R5-0377. The sequence goes on along the minus strand of NZ_JBBORA010000001.1, from coordinate 4,079,713 downwards.
CCACATTTGATCTTTTCTCTTCCATATCTGGATAAATTTCTTTAAAGTAGTCTTCTGCACGGCCTGGAACATAGTTTTCAGGCTCAGGATAAGTGGTGATTACACCTTCGAAATTACGAAGTACTACTTTGTCAGCACTTTGGGAGATTAAATAATTCGGCTGCAGTGAAATCTTTCCGCCTCCGCCAGGCGCATCGACCACAAAAGTCGGAACAGCATAGCCGGATGTGTGTCCCCTTAACCCTTCAATAATTTCAAGCCCTTTGGAAACGGGAGCGCGAAAATGACCAATGCCTTCAGAAAGATCACATTGATAAATATAGTAAGGACGGACCCGGATCTTAACAAGGTCATGCATTAGTTTTTTCATAATTGGAACACTGTCGTTTATGCCAGCCAAGATAACGGACTGATTACCCACAGGCACACCTGCATTGGCCAGCATCTCACAAGCTCTCTTGGAGTCTTCGGTAATTTCAATGGATGTGTTAAAATGTGTATTTAGCCACACCGGATGATACTTTTTCAGGATATTGCATAGATTCTCGGTAATCCGCTGAGGAAACACAACCGGAGCCCTCGTTCCGATTCTGATGATCTCAACATGATCGATGTCACGCAAATTTTTTAGAATGTATTCAAGAATATTGTCATTGATTAAAAGGCCATCACCGCCTGAAATGAGAACATCTCTTACCTGAGGAGTATTCCTGATATAGCTTATTGCCGCATCCAGCTGTTTTTTCGGAACACCCATGCCGATTTGTCCGGAAAATCTTCTTCTTGTACAATAACGGCAATACATTGAACATTGATTTGTTACCAAAAATAAGACCCGGTCAGGGTAGCGGTGAGTTAATCCCGGAACTGGCGAGTCTTCATCCTCGTGCAGCGGATCTTCAAGATCATATTTAGTTTTATAGATTTCGTTTGAAATAGGGACGGATTGCATTCTCACTGGACAGCGCGGGTCATCCGGATTCATAAGTGAAGCATAATAAGGTGTTATATTTAAAGGGATCGTTTTTACAGAAATTCTTACTCCTTCCTCCTCATCAGGAGTAAGATTAATCACCTTTTTCAAATCATCAACTGTCCGAATGGTGTTCGTCAGCTGCCAGAGCCAGTCATTCCATTGTTCTTCTGTGACATCCTTCCAAAGCTCAATATCTTTCCAATGCCGATCCGGTTTATATAAAAAGTTCTTCATCTGAATTCCCCCTTTAAGAATTTCTATAACATAGACATTGCAATTTTTATGCCAATTCAGAATATTTAGTACTATTATATGAAACCCTTTCGGATTGGCGATTATTAGCAGCAGTTTGGAATTTTTCATTTTCTTCAACAAAAAAGGTGCCGGTTATTTGGCACCTTTTTGAGTGTTACTGACTGGGATTCTGTGATTTATCACAATATCATACTTAGCCAGTTTATATTGCAGCGTCTGACGAGGCACCTCCAGCAGCTTTGCGGCTTTTTTTATATTTCCGTTTGTCTTTTGCAGAGCTTTTTCGATTAATGCCTTTTCCTGCTTTTCCATACTCGCCTTTAACGGCTGAACTTTTATTGGAAAATCCTGTTTATACCTTCGAAGCTGCTGTTTCATAATAACCGGCAAATCCTCAGCTTTAAGATAGTCTTCCTCACAGACATTCATCATGTATTCGATTGTATGCTTTAATTCCCTGACATTTCCAGGCCAATGATATTGCCTGAAAAACTCCAGCACTTCGTCCCCGATGCCTGAAAGGCTTTTGTTTAATACTTGATTAAATTGTTTAATAAAATGATATGCCAGATATTCAATATCTTCTTTTCTCTCCCTTAGAGGCAGGAGGCCGAAAGTGAGAACGTTCAGGCGGTAAAATAAATCCTTTCTCATTTGGTTCTTCTCAAGTGCCTCCACTGGATGAATATTCATAGCTGCAATCACCCGTACATTGACCCGAGAGCTCTTTGGACTTCCAACTCTTCGGACAATGCCATCCTCGAGCACCCTGAGCAGTTTAGCCTGCAGCTCAATCGGCATGGCATGTATTTCATCCAGAAAGAGTGTCCCGCCATCGGCTAATTCAAAAAGCCCCGGCCTGTCTACCGCTCCTGTATAGCTCCCTTTAGCAGTCCCAAAGAGAATACTTTCAAGCAAAGACTCCGGAATAGCTGCACAGTTCTGGGCAATAAAAGGCCCTTCCGTTCTTGAAGAAGCATGATGAAGCCCCTGAACAAAGAGCTCCTTTCCGCACCCGCTTTCCCCAAAAACAAGAATGGAAGAATCGGACTTTGCCAGTTTAGCTGCTTCCTTTTTAATATTTTTCATTTCATTATTTACAGTTAAAAGGCTATCGAGTGTATATTGAACATTTTTGGCAGCAGTCTTTTTTTTGACCGGCTGTTTGATTCTTTTTCGTAAATCCAGAAGACTTTCGGAAAGAAGCTTCAGCCTGGAATAGTCCTTAGCGATCTCGACAGCTCCCGCTAACTGCCCATTTACAGTTATCGGGAGAGTTGTATTAATGGTTTCTATCTGAACACCATGAAAGTTTACATAGGACTGAGTCTGATTATATATCGGAGTTTTGGTTTTCATTACTTTTAGTAAAGTGCTTGTCTCTTCATTCAAGGAAGGAAATACTTTCAGAACGGGTTTTCCGATAACCTCGGAAACCGCCAGGCCATCGTGCCTTGCTGCTATTTCATTATAAAAAATAGTAATTCCATTCAGATCCACAACATGTATTCCCTCATCAATGCCCTTTAATATGGCTGCCAGAACCTCTTTTGAGATACTTTGAGTTTCATTCATTAAATCCCCCCAGTTTATGTATATGACAAGGTGCCGAAAACTTGTCAGGATAGTGCTGAAAATTCGGCACTTCTTTTTGGTTAATCAGAATATGCCAAATTCTTAACCCAAACATTCATATTTTCCAGTTTATCAAAAATGTAACAGTTGTTGAGCAGCCTGCCCCGATAGGAGTATCCCAGCTGATGCAGAACAGCATTCATGCCAAATGACAGCGCCCTCGCAATGGAATAGGCACAAAATATACCCTGCGACATTAACTCTTTTTCTAATCTTTCAAGGAGTATTTTCATTAAACCATGTTTACGATGTGACGAAAGCGTTGCACAATCTGTCAATTCTGCGTTTTTATAAAATAAGTTGATTTCCGCCGAAGCAGCACTGACAAGGTCTTCCTTATAGAGAAATGCGTAATAAATGGTGCCTTCCCGGATTGTCTTTTTAATATATGAGGGATCATGAAGAGGTGTTGGATAAATCTTAAATACTTGACGGTATAGTTCAGCCAGTTTTTCTGCTTCCTGCTCCGTTATTTTAATAAGCGTATATTCAGAAGGAGGCATACTGACATCTGGATTTTTCTCAAGCGCGGTTACATTTTTTACGATGCTGTCCTCAGAAATCCATTGTCCACTTGTCCTTCTTTCATCAGTAAAATACTTGCAAAAAAAGTATTGATCAGAGCCCCGAAAATATCCGTCAATAACAGCTTCGCACTGATAGCCCAATGAGAGCAGATCTATATAATTTTCAGCTCTTCCCCTAAATATTAATTTCTCAAACTGAAAATCTTTTGCTGCTTTCTCTGCTTCGTTGACGGTTTCTGCCAGGCTCCCTGCATAATCATCTACCCTTAATCGCTTATTGAATGGATCAAGATAGAACTCAGCCACTAAGTTTTCATTTTTTATAGTTTTTACTGAAGCAGTATGATTCATAGCTAAGACTCCCTTCTATTAATAAAACTGCCCGGCCAGGCGGCCAGGCATTGTGGTGGCATAAAGAATTCACGGTAATACAGCCAATAAATGAATCACCCGTCAAACACATTCATTTACCGGCTGAATCAGTAAATCAAATTTCTGTCCCTCACCTTAATCGATTTTAAAACTGATCAGCTTTAACTCTGTCATTTCTTCAACAGCATATTTGATTCCTTCCCGTCCCATTCCGCTCATTTTTACTCCGCCATACGGCATATGGTCTACACGGAAGGTTGGGAAATCGTTTACCATTACCCCGCCCACCTGCAGCTCCTTTGCTGCTTTAAAAGCTTTGTTCACATCATTAGTGAAAACCCCGGCCTGGAGGCCAAATTCTGAATCATTCACTTGTGCAAGAGCCTCTTCAAAGCTGCTGAATGAATTAATATGAACAACTGGTGCAAATGCTTCCTCACATGAAATTCTTTCGGATTTGCCGACATTCAGCAGGACGGTTGGATACAAGGTATTCCCTGTCGAATTCCCTCCGATAGCAAGCTCTGCTCCGTTTTCAACGGCACTCCTGATCCAGCTTTCTGCGCGTTCAGTGTCACTTCGGGAGATCATCGCTGATATATCAGTATCCTCATTGAGCGGATCGCCGATCTTCAGCTTCCTGGCTTCCTCAACAAAACGCTCGGTAAATGTCTGGTACAGGGATTCATGTACATAAATGCGCTGCACGGAGATACATACCTGACCCTGGAAGGCAAATGCTCCAGCAGCAATGCGCGGGACAATTTTCTCCAAGTCTGCATTCTCATCCACTACAACTGCCGAATTGGAACCCAATTCAAGAGTTACTCTCTTTAATCCTGCATGTTCGCGGATCTGCCGGCCTACTGCGGGGCTCCCTGTAAAAGTAATCATGGATATGCGGCTGTCTTCAACAAGTACATCCCCTACCGTTCCGCCGCTTCCGGTTACCACATTCAGCGCTCCGGCAGGAAGCCCTGCTCTGTGAAAAATATCAGCGATTTTATATGCGGACAATGGCGTTTGAGAAGCAGGCTTTAAAACAACCGTGTTGCCGGCAGCAATAGCCGGTCCCACTTTATGGGCAACCAGGTTCATTGGAAAATTGAATGGCGTGATCGCGCCAATAATCCCTAGTGGCTCCCGTACCGTATACGAAACTCTGCCTTCGCCTCCCGGGGCAGCATCCATCGGAATCGTTTCTCCATAAAGCCTGCGCGCTTCCTGTGCAGCGAAGGTATAGGTCATGATGGTGCGGTCAACTTCGCCTCTTGCAGCCTTTATCGGCTTTGAAGCTTCGAGCGAAATAATCTTGGCGCACTCCTCTTTTTCCTCCTTCAAGAGGGCAACAGCATTTTCCAGTATTTCAGCCCGTTTATGGGCAGGCATCTCTGCCATTGTTTTTCTGGATTGATCTGCTGCATCGATGGCTGACTTCACATCGGAAGGAGCTGCCATGGCAACTTCTGCAATTACCTCCCCGCTAAAGGGGCTTTTTACTGCTTTGTAGTTTTCTGTTTTCTTGAACTTTCCGCTGATCCATAAATGTTGTTTCAATGGAATTCCTCCTTATTTGCAGCATTCACCTATTACTTCTTCTAGTACGGAAAATCCTTCATTTAGCTGCTCATTAGTTATAATAAGCGGACTGAGCAAACGAATAATATTGCCATATAAGCCGGCGCTCATTATGATTAAGCCGCGCTTGTGTGCCTTCGACAGGATTTCCTGAACAATTTCTTTATTTGGCTCCTTTGTTTCCTGGTCTTTAACAAATTCAATGGCACACATTGCTCCTAAAGAACGCACTTCACCCACTTGTTTATATTTTAAAGGAAAATCAGAAAATTTTTCAGTGAAAAGACTTCCGATTTCAGTGGCCCTTTCTAATAACCCTTCTTCTTCAATTGTTCGAATTACCTCTAAAGCGGCCATACACCCGAGCGGACTGCCTCCATAAGTTCCGCCTATTTCACCGATATTCGGTGAGTCCATTATGTCAGCCCTGCCAGTAACCGCGCTGATCGGCAACCCGGCACCGATCGATTTAGACATCGTCATAAGATCGGGCACAACATCATAGTGCTCCATTGCAAACATTTTGCCTGTCCTGCCAAATCCCGTCTGTACCTCATCAGCGATAAAAAGGATTCCGTGCTTTTCACAAACCTGTTTTACACCCTTAACAAAACGAGATGACGGCATTACGAAGCCTCCTTCGCCCTGAACAGGCTCCATAATGACAGCAGCGATTTCTTCAGGCGGCACCTCGCTCAAAAAAAACGTTTCAAATCTACTAAGTAAGGCATTGTCATGGTCCATTTCCTTCAGGCCCTCACTCCGGTAATAATAAGGATATGGCCATTTATACGTTTCCGGAGCAAATGGCCCAAATTCATATTTATAAGGTTTTACTTTGCTCGTTAAACTCATGGACATATAGGTCCGCCCATGAAAGCCCCGTTCAAATGATATAATTCCTTTTCTGCCGGTATATTTCCTTGCTATTTTGACTGCATTTTCCACAGCCTCTGCTCCGGTGCTTAAAAAGAAGGTTTTCTTGCTATGATTGCCAGGGGTAATGCTGTTGAGCTTCTCTGCCAGCTTGATATAAGGCTCATACATCATGACATGGAAGCATGGGTGAAGGTATTGATCAATTTGGGCATGAAGGGCTTCAACAACCCTTGGCGGGCAGTGTCCAACATTCAGTGTCCCAATTGCCCCTGCAAAATCAAGAAAAGTATTTCCATCGATATCTGTCAGAAGTGCTCCATCCCCTTTAGCTGCAAAGGTCTGCATCGTGTTAAATGGACCCTTTGGAACATTTTGCTCTTTTTTAGCCAATAACTCCTTCGCTTTTGGCCCCGGTATCGCTGTTCTTATATTAATCGATCCCATCTTTATTTCTCCTCTCCCTGATTAGTGCCGCACCATTCCAGTATGGCCAGAGCAATAATTTCAGCCGCTTCAAAAACCTCATGTAATGAAATAAATTCGTTAACATCATGTGCGGCCTCCGTCACGCCAGGACCGAAGACTACAACAGGTGTATTACCCACTTTGGATAATATACCTCCATCCGTGCCCCATGGTGATGCTTCAACAGCCGGCTGCCTTCCTTTTACAGCTTCAAAGGATTCCGATAGTACAGTCATTAAAGGATGATCCTGCTCCAAGTCACCAGGCTGCCACCGTCCCCCAAACCATTCAACTTGAGGAGGATTCATTTTAAGCCACTTATCATTTTTTGCTGCTTCCTTCAGGCAATCCTCCAGCTCTATTTCGGCTGATTTCATCTCTTCATCCGGTGCTACCCCCATCCTTCCCTCTATAACCGCAATATCCGGTACTGAGGAAGGCCATTCTCCGCTGTATAGTTTTCCAATATTAATAGGAATCGGAATAGGAATCTTTGAAAAGAGCGGGTCATCAATTCTAAGATTTCTAACCTTCTCAAGCTCCTGTATCTTTGTAATCATATACATTGCTTTTTCAATGGCATTGATGCCTTCATATCGGGTTCCCCCATGTGCTGAACGCCCTTTGACGGTTATCCGGAACCACATCGAGCCCTGCTGTTTTGGGAAGATCTTCATATTTGTCGGCTCCGGAATGATTGCCCCATCAGCTGAATACCCCCTTAGGACTGCAGCCAATGTACCTGCCCCGCCGCTTTCTTCCTCTATGACACTTTGAAAAATCACATCGCCTTTTAGCTTAATTCCAAGCGCCATAATGGCTTCCATAGCAAGCAGGAGCGAAACTGTACCGCCTTTCATATCGGTTGAACCCCTGCCAAATAGCTTTCCATCTTCAATTCTGCCGCTAAATGGATCATGCTCCCAATCATTTCGGTCTCCCTCTGGAACAACATCAATATGACCATTTAAGATGATGGATTTCCCTCCGCCGGTCCCTTTCAAAACAGCGACCACATTCGGATTCCCGGAAAAATCCTTTCGATCTGAACAAAAGGCAGGATGTTTGATTAAATCCTCCTTGCCTATTTCCCAAATATCAAGAGTTAGTCCAAGTTTGCGGCATTTTTCAATGATGACGGCCTGTGCACTGCTTTCATGTCCGCGGATGCTCCCTTCCTGTACCAGCTGCTGAAGAAGTCTTGTTCCTCTTTGCTTATTTTCTTCCAGCCATTGTTTAATCTTTGCATGAGTATTCATGTTCTCACTCCTTTTTTGAGACCAAAGCATATAAATCTATCAATTAATCACTCTCACATTCTCAGCAATTGCAAAGCTGCATCCGGTTTTTTCCCTTACCTCATCTATAGAATGCGGCGCAAACAAGTCAGCCAATGTGAGTCCATGAGCTGATATTTGAAAGACAGCCATCTCTGTAATAATCATGTCCACACACCGGGCAGATGTAAGAGGCAGGGTGCACTCTTCCACAATTTTTGAGTTTCCGTATTTGTCAGTCTGGTTCATAAGAACAATGACTTTTTTTGCCTTTTGGGCAAGCTCCATGGCACCTCCCATGCCAGGGACTTTTTTTCCCGGCACAATCCAATTGGCCAGATCCCCTTTTCCGCTAACCTCCAGAGAGCCCAGAATCGTCAAATCAACCCTTCCTCTGCGTATCATCCCGAAAGCAACCGTGCTGTCGCAATACGAAGCACCTTTTACAACGGAAACTGGAAAACCTCCTGCATTACAGAGGTTTTCATCTTCCTTCCCTTTCTCCGGACTTGGCCCCATTCCTGTAATGCCATTTTCCGCATGAAACATTACATTTGTCCCTTCAGGCAAATGATTGGGAACAAGCGAAGGAATGCCAATGCCGAGATTGACAATCATCCCGTTTTTTATTTCCTCTGCGGCACGTTTGGCTATACGATTTCTGCTTTCTACTCCCAGGCCCATTTCCAATTCACTCCTTTCGAAGGTACAATATAATCGACGAATACACCGGGTGTTATAATTTCATCAGGGTCCAGACTGCCAAGCGGGACAATTTCCTCCACTTCCGCAATTGTCATATCACCAGCCATGGCAACAAGCGGATTTGTATTTCTGGCACTTTTGTCATATATCAAGTTCCCGTAAGGATCAGCTTTTTTAGCAAAGACAATCGATATCTCTGCAGTAAGAGCCGGCTCGACAAGATACTTTTTACCGCCAAGACTGCACGTTTGTTTATTGCCGGCAACAATGTCATTATCCAAGCCAATATCGGAAAGGATAGCAGGTATGCCCACTCCGCCGGCACGTATTCTTTCTGCCAATATCCCCTGCGGTGAAAATTCCACTTCCATCTTTCCATCTGTCATTAGCTGGCCGGCAACGGGATTTGAGCCAATATGAGAAGCAATCATTTTTTTTGCCCTTCCCTGGCTGACCACCTTCCCGATCCCAATATGGGGAAAGCCTGAATCATTGCCAATGAGCGTTAGATCTTTGAATTCTTTATCCAAAATGCCGTCAATAAGGGAAGGAGGGGTTCCAATACCGCCAAAGCCGCCAAACATAATAACCATTCCGTCCCGAAAATGCTTCATTGCGTCATCAAGTTCAATGATTTTATTAAATGTGTTCTCCATTGTTTTCAGCCTCTTCCTCACCAGAAATCAAATGATTTTCTGAGAAAATCTGCAAAGTCTTATCAAATCGCTTTATCAGATCGTCGATTTCCCTTTTAGTTATAGTCAGCGGGGGTGCGATCAGTACGGCATCCCCATCTATCCCATTTGTGCCTGCACCTGCAGGGTAAATAAGCAGACCCTGTTCCTGTGCTTCCTTTATCAACCTCTGAGTCAGACCAAAGTTCTTTGTAAAAGGCTGTTTTGTCACGGGATCCATAACAAATTCAAGCCCTGCCATGAGCCCTTTTCCCCTTACATCACCAATAAAGGGAAATTTGGATTGCAGCTTAGTCAACTTATTTCTTAAATACACTCCTTTGCTTTCAACTTCCGGGATAATATTATTTTTTTCAATATATTCAAGCACTGCCAGGGAAACTGCACATGACTGCGGATTGGCACTCAAAGTATGACCGCTCATTATGCTTTTTGAACCTGCCAATATGGGCTCCATAACTTCATCACTTACAAGAGCAGCTGCAATGGGAGCATACCCGGCTCCCATTCCTTTACCAAGGGCGACAATATCAGGCTTTACATTCCAATGCTCACAGGCAAGCATTGTGCCTGTTCTGCCAAATCCAGTCATAACCTCATCAGCAATAAATAATATGCCATACCGATCACAAATTTCTTTAATGATCCGGTAATAATCCTTTGGAGGTGTTATTGCACCCCCTGCAGCCCCAATGACCGGCTCTGCGATAAACGCAGCAATGTTCTCTTGCCCTATCCGTTTAATGATGGTTTCAAGTTCATGGGCACACAGATAACCGCATTCAGGCGCTTCCAGATTGTAGGGGCACCTATAGCAATATGGCGGATGAATGACTGGGAAATCCTCCAGCAATGGTATAAAGCGAGCCCTTCTGCCCGTATGTCCTGACATTGATAAAGCTCCCAGTGTAATGCCGTGATAGCTCATCCACCTCGAGAGCACCTTTGTTTTTGTCATAATGCCTTTTTCCTGCCAATACTGAATAGCTATTTTCATAGCCGTTTCAGTGGCCTCAGACCCGCTGTTCACAAAAAAGCTCCAATTCAAATCTCCAATCGCAGCCTCCGCTATTTTTTTAGCAAGCTTTTCAGCACTTTCGCTTGTAAATTGCGATCGATAAACAAAGGAAACTTTTTTGGCCTGTTCATGCATTGCCTCAATAATTTCCTCCACACCATGGCCAATATTAGCTGTTATCGCGCCTGATGATGCATCCAGGTATTCCTTTCCGTACGTATCATATAAATAGACGCCTCTTCCATAATCAATGATCGGGTACTGTGCATCAAGCATCGGCTTAATTAAGTTCGACTGGTTCATCAGCTTGCTCCCTCCACCTGTAATTGCGAAATTTGCCTGCGGCTAATCTATATCCGCCGATGGCTTCATGAGCTTTCACAGCAAATCTTCAATTCTGCAATCCAAATATCTCTACCATTTGGCAATATAGTAAATTGTATGAAGTCACTTTAGAAATCTTTCATAAAAGAATTTTACAGAGTAATCTATTTTTCGCTGAAAAAAAGCAGCCGCACACTAGCGGCTGCTCAAAATTTTTTCCTATTTCTGTTCAATCCAAATTTCACTTTCAGAACCCTGTGCTTTTATAACTGCTTTACCTCCAATTGGAATAGTAGCGTAAGGCTGTACATGGCCGATGTTCACATTTGCTATTACAGGAATGCCTTGCAGCTCTTTTTTGGATTCAATAATTTTCTTCAGTGCTTCTTCTGTCACTTGAGAATTTTTCTGAAACCTTCCAATGAGAATTCCTTTAATATCACGGGCATCAGGCTGATGCAGAAGAGATTGGAGATCCCGATCGAAGGTAAGAGCATGTGATTCCTCATCATCTTCAATAAATAATATTGAATCCTTTAAAGATGGCATGAACTCTGTCCCTTGCAGCAGGTTAAGCGTACATAAATTCCCTCCGATTAATCTGCCTTCTGAATCCCCTTCCTGGATTGCGATATACCCATTATTTCTGATGAAATGCCTGTCTTCCTGGTCGAGATACCATGGATCATCACTCCAATGCGTTGATGCAGTAATTTCATATGGTGCTTCATTTGTGACTGCATGAATAAAAGACTCCAAAGTGAACTCAAACCCATGCTTCACACCGAAGCTTGAAAAATGAGGCCCTGAATATGTGATCAATCCCGTTTTTTTATAAATAGCCCCCTGCAGTGCTGTGATATCACTAAATCCGCAAAATACTTTTGGATTGCTTTTTATTAACCCAAAGTCTATGTAATTCAAAAGCTGGTTGGCGTTATAGCCGCCGATCACGGTCAAAATCCCCTTTACATTAGGATCAGTGAAAGCATCATGCAGCTCTTCAATTCTTTCTTCAATAGACGTACTGAAGAACTCATCATGCTCTTGTGCGTTTTTGCCGTATGTCACTGTGAACCCAAGCTGATTCAGCTCTCCTGGGCATTTCGCAATTGTTCGCCTTTTATAATGGCCATACTTCTGGATGGTGCAATAACCCGGATCTCATCACCGGGCTTCAATCGCTCTGCAAGCATCGTGTCCTCTCCTCTTTCGCTTTCAGACTTGTAGATTGTTTTACATTTTATCAGATGGACGATTGTTTGGAGCTAACTGTTTGTATGTATTGAAAAGCATATTAAAAAAAGGCCAGCTTTTCAGCTAGGCCTTCTGCTCTTATACTAATGCAGGTTCTCTTCTTGGTGCATTACTTGCCTTTTCGATAATATCCCTTGCAATCCAGACACCGCAGGCACCTGCCTGTGCAAGTCCTCTGGTAATGCCGGCACCATCCCCGCCAACATAAAGTCCGCTGATTTCCGTTTCGAAACGGTCATTCAATTTCGGACGTGCAGAGTAGAATTTCGCCTCCACCCCATAGAATAAAGTATGTTCTGATGCAAGGCCTGGAGATACATGGTTTAAAGCCTCAGTCATTTCAATCAGGCTTTTCATTGTATTATACGGAAGAACAAGTCCCAGATCGCCAGGGACCGCTTCCTTTAACGTTGGCTCAAGAAAGCCTTCCTTAATCCTCTTCTCAGTAGATCTTCTGCCTTTTAATATATCTCCATACTTTTGAACGATGATTCCGCCGCTTGAAAGGCTGTTGGCAAGCCTGGAAATTTCATGCGCATATTCATTTGGCTTATCAAACGGTTCAGAGAATGTATGGGATACAAGCAGCGCAAAATTAGTATTAGTGCTTCCAAGCTTAGGGTCTTTGTAAGCATGGCCATTCGCAAGCATGATTCCTGAGTGGTTTTCTACTACAACATGGCCGGAAGGATTGCTGCAGAATGTCCGCACTCTTGTACCGACAGATGTATTAAATGTGAACTTTCCTTCGTAAAGGTGTTTATTGATCTCTTCCATGACAATATCAGAAGTTTCAACCCGCACACCAATATCGACCTGATTATTGATGATTTTCAGGCGGCGTGATTTGAGGAGGTTTGCCAGCCAGACTGATCCATCTCTGCCTGGTGCTACAACCACCTTATCAGCATGAATTTCATTTCCGGACTTAAGCTTAACACCCATAATGCGATGGCCTTCGGAGGTTTTTTCAGTAATGAGATCTTCAACCTCTGTCTTATAGGACATATCAATTTTTTCTTGCAAATACTCATATATGCTCTTCAGGATTTCAAGATTCTGCTCGGTACCCAAATGTCTAACCTGCGCACGAAGCAATTTTAGTCCTGCTGCATATCCGCGGCGCTCAATATCCCTCACTTCATCAGTCATTGGATCTGTAATGCTTTCAGTAGCACCGTGCTTCAAATTAATTTCGTCTACATATTTTATTAATTCTACAACTTGTGAGTCAGGAAGATAATCGGTCATCCAGCCGCCAAACTCACTAGTAATATTGAATTTTCCATCTGAATAAGCCCCTGCTCCGCCAAATCCGTTCGTGATGGAGCAAGCAGGCAAGCAGCCGGCAAATTCTTTTCTTCCTGCTGCCGGCGGGCACTTAGCTATCTTTTTCTGTAAAATCGGACAATTTCTTTTATAAATATCATGGCCTTTATCAATTAATAAAATTCTTGCTTCAGGCATCTTCAATGTTAATTCATAACAAGTAAAAATTCCAGCCGGCCCAGCACCGACAACAATAACATCATAATTTGTATTCATCGTCCTTTTCCTCCAGACGCATTATTCGTTAATTTCATCAACCAAAGGTAACTATATCAAATACAGAAGTGGAGGTCAATATTTTTACGAACTATTAAATATATAAATTTACATAATGTTCGTCTTTAGAATAATTTATGTAAAATTCGCGAAATACACTCTGCCCCAAAAACAAAGGCTGCTCATTACGAGCAGCCTTCACAAGTTCCATTTATTTTACCAATTTCCGCAGCAGCATGCTCCGATAATAATTAATAGAATGAACAATACGACGATCAGGGCAAATCCGCCATATCCCCCACTTTGAGCACCAGCAACAGGATAGCCATATCCAGGATAACATTGGTCGTAGCCGGCACCAGCAACTGCACCTTTATACATAAATAATCACTCCTCAACAAGATTTCTTGGGCATTTTCAATATAATGTATGTATGGTGAACTTGACCCGCATGTGCATATGCCTATTTTTATAAAAAAACGCTCCAACTCCATTTTAAAACCTTCCCCCTTAGCCATTATTAGGGTACGATAATTATATGGGAATCAGAAAAGAAGCGGAGGATTCAAACCAATGAAGAAAAGAAAGATTGGCATATATTTTTTTATCATCACTTTTATATATGGTTTGTATCATTTGTTTGATAGCCTGTCTAAAGTTGAAGGGGCAAACCCCACTAACGTGTATCAAAAGCTTTCGTCAAAAGAGAATATCAATTACCTGATAATCGGGGATAGCATCGGCAGAGGGTCAGGTGCGACATCCAAATCATCAGCATGGTTTACAAGGCTTGAGAAACATCTTCATAGTGATTTCGGGATTAAAGCCAAAAGACATTCCATCGTCCAAAGTGGTGCCACTGCCTTCGAGGGTTTATACAAGCTGCAGCAATCCGAACATTTAGGGGAAATTGATTTAACTTTTATCGTATTCGGGGAGAATGACCGCAAATATATGGATGATAAGCAATTTTCATATTTCTATGAAGGGCTTATCCGGAAAACGAAACAGCTCTACCCTGATACTGAGATCATAACTATTACAGAAAACCCGCTTGATAATAATGCGTTCGCTCAGGCGATTTCTCATATTTCCAACCATTATGGCGCAAAAAATATTGATATGAGAAAGCCTTTTGAACAATCGGGATTACCTGCAGAGGAACTGACAAAGGATCTGGTCCATCCAAATGATGACGGCTATAAAATATATGCAGATACTTTGATAAAGAAAATAAGCGAGTTAGCCGGCAGTCATGCAGAAATTGCAGAGCTTTCTGCTCCGATACATGAAAATACGGACATCGAAATAGCATCCATCCCACATGTCACAGATATTTACGGATCATTTATTCACAAAGACGGCATTTGGGAAAGCCGCAAGGCGGGTGACAGTCTTGAATATCAATTTACTGGCCCTTTCCTTGGGGTTGATATGATTCGAAGCGAAAAAGGCGGGATGATGGATGTTTTCATAGATGATGTGTATATTACATCCTTATCCTCCTGGTGGCCGCTGACTAAAGAAAGATATCAATATATTGCCAGTGATCTCGAAGACGGACAGCATTTAGTGAAATTTATTGTAACAAACGAAAAATCACTGAATAACAGCACTGACGATGCCGTTATTCAAATTTCCTCCATCCTAACCAGAGCAGACCAGTAAAGAAAAAAACATCTGAGCTGTTAACGCCAATCGTAATGAATGACACGAAAAAAGCCGCTAAATAATAAGCGGCTTTTTCTCATTATTTTGCAGTAACTGTCATTACTGCAGATGTACCTCTTGTTACGGCTCCTGATGCATTTGTCTCAAGAGAAGCGACCTGGTCACCATTGGTGATTATCATTGGCGTTACTGTGCTCTTTGCTTTTTCTTTAACCAGCTCTAAATCAAATGTGACAAGCTTATCACCTTCACTGACCTTTGAACCCTCGGAAATATGGGTCTCGAATCCTTCTCCTTTCATGGAGACCGTTTCAAGGCCAATATGGATCAAAATCTCGGCACCATTCTCAGCACGAATGCCAATTGCATGCTTGGTAGGGAACACTTGAACTACTTCTCCATTTACCGGGGAAACAACCACCCCTTCTGAAGGTTCAATTGCAATTCCATCCCCCATCATTCTTTCTGCAAATACTGGATCAGGCACCTCTTCCAGATTAACTGCTGTACCCGTTAAAGCAGCCTTAACCTCAATTGATTTTACTGTTTCCTTTTTGCCAAATAATTTCTTAAACATAGGAGCACCTTCCAATTCTTAGTTTTCGTTATTAAATAGCTTCAGATATTTTTTATAGCCTTCTTCCTCGAGTTTTTCCTTAGGAATAAACCTGAGTGCAGCAGAATTGATGCAATATCGGAGTCCCTCGGGACCCGGACCATCATCAAATACATGACCAAGATGGGAATCGGCTGATTTGCTTCTCACTTCCGTTCTGACCATAAAGTGACTGCGGTCTTCTTTTTCCACAACTTCTTCATCCTGAATGGGTTTAGTAAAGCTTGGCCATCCGCACCCTGCGTCATATTTGTCTTTTGAGCTGAAGAGTGGCTTGCCGGAAACGACATCGACATAAATGCCGTCTTTAAATTCATTCCAATATTCATTGCGGAAAGGCGGCTCTGTGCCATTATTCTGAGTTACTTCATATTGCATGGGATTAAGTTTCTGCTTTAAATCTTCTCTATTTTTCGCCATTATTTTTCACCCCAATGGTTCTTAATAAATGCCTTTCTTCCAGAGCCGGTTTGATAGGCATCGTATCTTTCCGGGTTTTTTTTGTAATAATGCTGATGATAATCTTCCGCGGGATAAAAGTCTGAAGCAGGCAATATCCTCGTAACTATCGGTTTTTTAAATGGACCGGTTTCTTCGAGCTTTTGTTTTGATTCTTCTGCCAACTGCTTTTGTTTCTCATTGTGATAGAAAATCGCAGTCTGATAGGATTGGCCGCGATCATAGAACTGCCCGCCTTCATCTGTTGGGTCAATCTGCTGCCAATACAAATCAAGCAGCTTCTCATATGGGAAGACCACAGGGTCAAATGTAATTTGAACCGCTTCATAATGGCCAGTCGATTCCGAACAGACTTGCTGGTAAGTCGGATTCTCTACATGCCCTCCGGTATATCCGGATAGTACTTCTTTTATTCCAGGCTGTTCATCGAAAGGCTTTACCATGCACCAAAAGCAGCCTCCTGCAAAGGTTGCCTTTTCGTATTGTTTTTCTGTCACTCTGCTCCACCTCTTTCCGGCACTTTTCTATTCTTTTCTATTCTTTACTTTTTCCCTTAAAAAGATGATTTAAAGCTATATACATAAGATTAATGAAAAGATTCATTATATGCAAAAGAAACCCCTTCACAGAAGAGGTTTCTGAATCTTTAAATTCTTTTACTCCGTGCTCCAGCACTTATTTTTTTCCAGCGTTTACGTTCTTCTGATTGTGCGCGTTTATCCTGCTTTCTATCCAGATAGGCGAGTTCCTTAAGAAGCTTCTTATAGCTGTTAAGACGTGCCCCTGATATGCCGCCTTCTTCTATTTGCCTGCGCACGGCACATCCCGGCTCATTTTCATGTGTACAGTCCCTGAATCTGCAATTTTCTGCCGCTTGTTCAATGTCTGTAAAGCTTTCTGAAAGTCCGCTTTCGCTTTCCCACAGCTGAAGCTCTCTCATTCCTGGAGTATCAATTAGAATAGCACCATCTGGAAGAAGGATGAGTTCCCTGTGAGTAGTTGTATGCTTTCCTTTGTCATCACTAATTCGGATATCCTGTACCTTTTGCTTTTCCTCGCCAAGAAGGTAATTTGTCAGTGTGGACTTCCCAACACCTGAAGAGCCTAGCAATGCGATTGTTCTTCCAGGCTCTAAAAACGGTTTAAGCAGGTCTATTCCCTTCTCTTCCATCACACTGACTGTGATCACAGGAACACCCATGGCAACGGTGGCCACTTCCGCAAGCTTTTCCTCCAGATTCTCACATAGGTCAGCTTTGGTAAGAACAATGACAGGAGCTGCCCCGCTTTCCCATGTTAAAAGCAAATAACGTTCTATTCTCCTTAAGTTTAGATCCTCATTAAGAGAATTAACCAGGAAAATAGTGTCTACATTTGCAGCTACAATTTGCTCTTCCGTATTCAACCCTGCTGTCTTTCTTGAAAACTTGCTTTTTCTAGGAAGGACAGCATGAATTGTCCCCCGCTGTTCATTTGCTCTTTCTTTGATGACAACCCAATCACCTACAGCAGGATAATCCTCCCTTGAAGAGGCATCGAAAGAAAATTTCCCTGATACTTCACAGAGGATTTCTCCGTTATCTGTCCATACACGATACATTCTTTTATGCTCTAATGCCACCCGGCCTATCTGATATTCTTTATTTTCATACGCTGAAAAAGCTTCTTTAAAAAAGGCATTAAACCCAAGTTTATTAATTTTCAATGTTTGTTCCTCCATGCTTTTTGAAATTTTTTTTACATACAAAAAACCATAGGCAATCAGCCCATGGTTTGATCATGCAAAGTTCAATAAGCAGAAAAAAAACAAACTGGTCCGCTCGATTAAACGAATTCCATTTGGGCTGTGCCTGAATTATTTACAATGAGCGTATTAGCATAAAGTTCTCTTGTCATAGCACATCACCCGCTTTCGTTTATTTGTTTATATTATATGGAATATTGCACCAGAAGTAAAGCCCTATTATTCTCAATGTGTCATTCGACCGGAGATGAGCATAAGTTATTTAAGCTGTTTAGGAGGGAAAGTTATGCCTATTGGGAGAGACCATCATTGGTACTTACTAAAAGCGGCAAAGTATGACCCAATGGCACAGTATTTTAAATACATTGATCCAGTACAGCATATTGCTTATTACCAAAAATATTTACTTTGCCTTAATCAGGCTTTTCAAATGATGCGTACAAATAACCAGGTGCCTTCTGCTGCTCGTAACGGAAAGCAGGCTAAAATACGGCTATTCCACGGTTCGCCTGATGCTGGCCCGAAACAAAAAAGGAACCCCTCCAAAGCTGTGAAGGGTTCCCTTTTTCTCAATTCACGGGCACAAGAAGGGTAAAACGAATATCATCCTGCTTTAAATTGAACTCATCCACTTTTACTTTCACATCACTCTTCAGTTTCATTTCCTGCAGTGACACATAAATTCTTTCTTTCTTAGGCTGAATGGTAACACCTTCCGGAAGTTTGTAGCGGTCTTTTACCAGCTTCAGAACATGTGAAACAGGAAGATTCAGCTGCCCGACAGATATAGACTTTTGCTGGAGTACAACATCCCCATTCTCCAAAGCCTCAGGTTCAAATGACAGTTTCATCTGCAAATCCTGGCTGAAGAAAGGGATTGTGCCATATAAATCCACTTCATCATTTAGAAGGACCTTGTAATCTATTGCTCCTGTCAGTCCTTCTTTTTCAAGATAGTGGTTAATGACTCTATTCAAATCCTCTTTATTTGCTTTTATATTAAAAGGAACGTAATTATCACTATTCAGGGTAACTGCTGTGTAGTCTTCATCATCTGCCGGCATACTGATAATAATAAACAGCGCAGCCAAAACAAGTGCATTAATGGCCAGCAGACCAATAAATAGCTTTTTCCATTTTCTATCTTTCAATCAGCTTCTCTCCATTTCTTTCGGCTTTCCTTTTATATGGAATATCTTTCAGCACTTCCTCTGTAAGGATTTGATGGACCCGGCCAGCTATTAATTCATATCCTTTATCATTTGGATGAAAATAGTCAGTATATAAAAGGTTATCATCGGTATTTTCAAATATATCAGCTATTTCAACAAAATAAGTCCCTGGATAATTTTTCAGAATATCCTGGCTTGTATCATTCCAATCTCCAAGGATGGAATTAATTTCCGTTATTTCTGAAAACCATTTTAAAAAGGGATTATATAATCCTATTAAAATTATTTTACTATCTGGGTTTACCTCTTTTATTGACTCTAAAACCTCAGTGAGATTTTGTTTATAGATTTTTTTTTCCTTGGCAAAGGCCCTCAGCTTCAGGTTTGAAAAATTATCACGGACCACTTTCATAACGTCATTGCCGCCAATGGTTATAATCACCGCGTCTGCATTCTTCACAACATCTTTTACTTCATCTGTCTCCAGCTTTTTCAATAATTGATCGGAACGATTGCCTTTAACACCGAAATTATAAAAAACAGCGTCTTGAACACTTTTGTCTTTTTCCAGTGACATTTCAAGATAAGGTACGTAACCTCCACGTTCAGTACTGTCTCCAACCCCCTGTGTTAAAGAGTCCCCTACTGCGGCAACAGTAAGGTTTCGGGGAAAGAAATCCACAGGTATTTCTTTTTTAACTGCCAGGCGGGTTTCTTTTTCAGAATGAATTAAATCACTATGGTTAACAGAACTGCAGGAGGCGAGAAGCAGCATAATCAAAAAGATGAAGGTGAATTTTTTTATCATACTATCACCTGCCCATTTTTCTCATTCATATTATAACATGTAGCTTAAATATAAAAAGAATCAGCATTTTCCCTGCAGCAGCATGGAAAAAGAAAAATAGACCTCGTACAAGGTCTATTGCAATGCTTTAATATCATTAATAATTTCATCTAATGGAATTTCATTAAGGCCAGTATAATATTTCATTACTTTTCCATTCTGGTCTACAAGATAAAAATCTGTTCCATGGATAACCTGATCACCGGTTTGCGGCTTTTTCACAATGGCTTTAAAGTACTCCATAGCATATTTTTCAATTTCTTCCTGTTCATACCCGGTTAGAAAATGCCAATTGCTGAAATCCGCATTGTATGTAGATGCAAATTCCTTTAAAACTTCAGGTGTGTCAACTTTTGGGTCCACACTGAATGAAACAAATTCAATATTTTTAATGCCTTTCTTCTCAGCTAAATCCTGAAGCTTTTTCATATTAGCTGTCATGGGCATACATACATCTTCGCAATTGGTAAAAATAAAGTCCGCTACCCAAACCTTGCCTTTAAGATCCTTCAAACCAAATTCTTTATTGTCCTGATTTGTATACGTGAAATCGGCCAGTTCCCAATTTAACGCATCTTTTATGCCGCTCTGCCCGCATGCGGAAAGGACAATAAGCATAATAGCAGAAACCATTATAGCAAAGACTCTTTTTCTCATAAATTCACCTGCTTTTATTAGTTACGATGCTAATTGTAGCAAATATTCATGAAAGAAGAAAGAAGTACATATGACAAACTTGTGAAAAGGAGACTCTCATTCTATTAAAGGGAATTCGTACAGATAAAAAGTCCTAAGAAGGGGCTGTTTTATGATTTGTCATAATCTCATAAAATGTTCTGATGAAATTTGAATAATTAAATTGCACAGCTATTCGATGGATCGGGTATTTCATCT
The DNA here is from genome assembly GCF_038004385.1 of Cytobacillus sp. FSL R5-0377. NCBI lineage: Bacteria > Bacillati > Bacillota > Bacilli > Caryophanales > Bacillaceae > Cytobacillus > Cytobacillus sp. FSL R5-0377. The sequence continues at coordinate 4,058,802 of NZ_JBBORA010000001.1, read as the reverse complement.
TGTCTTTGGAAAGGAAATTTCTAAAGTCTCCGATGCTCTGGCCAAAAGCCTCCCCTTTAGCAGTAATGATCTTCACGGGCACATCCTGATATTGTACGTCAGCCCCATCAAGCAAAGCCCACAATGTAACGAGATCGTGCAAGGGACTTCCGCTTATGCCGGGGTAGGCTTGCTTATAAAAATTGTAATAATAGTCAACCATCGGCTTAAGGATTAGTCCTACTTTATTTTGCACTTTCTGATAATAGGCATCTAGAGTGTCGATAAGTGCAGGAGTAACAATTGCAGACATCGTTACATCCAAAGGAAAGACATGAATTTTCTTAGGTGCATTGGCAAACACTACATTAGCTGCATACGGGTCGCCATAAAAATTTGCCTCAGCCACTGGTGTCACATTGCCTGGAGCATTGAATGCCCCGCCCATAATATAGAAGTCACTAACTTTATTCATTAGTGAAGGATATAGGATAAATGCTGCTGCCAATGAGGAAAGTCTCCCAACATTTACTATTAAAATATCATTTTCAAACTTCTCGATCAGTTTCTTAAATTCATCAAAGTTTTCAAACATGTCATTGGAATTCTCCAGGGCTGGAATAATCGGCCCCAGCCCTTCTACCCCGTGGACATCCGGATAAAACACCGGAACATCCCCGGTTAAAGGCAATACGGCTCCGCTGAATATAGGAGGATCTTCTCCGGTTAATTCACTAAGGTAAGCTGCATTTCGGACGGCATCTTCCCTGGAAACATTCCCATAATCAGCAACAATCCCTACGATATTGATATCCTCTGAGAAAAAAGCAAATATAACTGCAACAAAATCGTCAATTCCAAAGTCACTAAAAAGCAATACATTTTTTCTCTTCAAACTTACACCCCCATAATTCATTTTATTCCGGGGATAATTGAGAATGGCAAATATTTTCAATTAGTCTAGAAGTTTTAAATTTAATTATTGCCAGCTGCGGATGCCAAAAAATTAACTCCGCAAAAAAACGCATAGCTCGGTTAGCTATGCGTCCTTTTTATTTATCTTCCAGATGATACATAAACCCAATTGCACCTGGTCCTGTATGTGTACTAATAATTGGAGTTGTGTCTTCTACTTCAATCTCTGCACTTATATCCAGCTCTTCGATCATTGTTCTCAGTTTAGAAGCCAGCTCAAGGCCTTCTGCATGCACCAGGCCTATCCCCTTAATGGTTTTCCCTTTTATATCCCCGGCAAATTGCCTGGCCAGATACTTGGCAACCTGAGTATGGCTTCTTACTTTAGCAACAGGTGTGTAAACCCCGCCTTCGAGCGATGCAATAGGTTTAATATTCAGCAAAGATCCAATCATGGCTTTGCCTTTGCCGATTCTCCCGCCTTTAACGAGATTTTCCAAAGTATCTACTACAACAAACAATTTAGTGTTAGCACGAACCGTTTCCAGGCGGTTGACAATTTCCTGAACAGCTTTTCCTTCCCTGGCCATTTTTGCTGCCTCTATTACCTGGAAAGCCAGTGCTTTGGAGATATACCTTGAATCTACTACTGTAACATTTGCATGTGACATAGCTGCCGCACTTTCAGCTGATTGGACAGTTCCGCTCATTCCTCCGGTCATATGGATGGAAAGAATTTCATAGCCCTGGTCGCCAAATTTGTCATACACCTCTGCGAAGACTCCCGCTGGAGGCTGTGAGCTTTTTGGCAGTTCGTCAGATTCTTTCATCTTTTTCATGAATTCAGCCGGAGTAATATTTACCCGATCCAAATATGTATCTCCTTCAATGTGAATGGATAGAGGAACAACTTCAATATCGAATTCTTCAATCAATTCTCCTGATAGATCCGCAGTTGAATCAGTAACAATTTTTATCTTAGCCATTATGCCTTCACTTCCCTGCATTTACAATTAGTTCATATTATACATTTTAGCAAAATACAAATAAAGCAATAAATATAAAGGTTTCTTGGTTCTCCTCAAGCAGACAAAAAAATACCGGCTTACTGCCGGCATCAATGTTGTTAAGCGTTATTTTTCAATTCAGGAGCCTTAAAAATCTCTTCATAGACCGGCCATTTCAGGACTCTTTTTAAATATTCCCTAAAGGAATGATTCTTTAAAGTCCTTTTATTGGCGTTAGTGGCCGCAATAAAGGTTTTCAAACGGACTTGGATCATAAAATAATAAGGGCTATCTTTTGCCAACACAGGAATTTCAGTAATTTTTACCTTCTGTCCAACATCATTTTTGAACTCTAGGCTTTTAAATAGCAAAATATCAATCCTCTTTTTCACCCGTTTGTTTATATTATACCCCAATTAAAGCTCGAAATGTGTCTGATTCTGCTATCTCATTAATTTTTTTATGATGCTATTTCGTTTGGTTCTCTTCTAAATGATTGTTATTTTTGTTTGAGTATTCTGCCCGTTGATTTCTGCTCCAGGCATTTGCTTTCCGAGGGGAGGAATGCAGCCTCCGCTACAATCAACTCGGTAAATATTAAGAAGAGGCCTCTCCTGAACTCTCCTGCTTTTTCAGCTTTCTTTTATAGACAATTTTTGATAAGTTGATGCTTATCTCATAAAGCAGCAGCAAAGGAATGGTTACAAGAATATCAGACATAAAGTCTGGTGGTGATATAATGACCGAAATTACAACAAGAACAAAATAAGCATACTTCCTGATTTTTGTAAGGACATACGGATTAAGGATCCCAAGCGAAGTCAGGAACATGATGACGACAGGGAGCTCAAATAAAACTCCAAAAGGCAAAGTCATATTCATGACAAAGCGAAAATATTTATCCGCAGTAAAATTGGCCTCAAACATTTCTCCCCCAAGCTCCACAAGAAAGCTTAATACGGTTGGAAAAATGACAAAATATCCAAAGCAAAGGCCTGTAATAAACAGAATAAACAATGCAGGGACATAAGAAAGAGAAATCTTCCGCTCAGCAGCTGTCAGGGCAGGCTTGACAAACAGCCAAATCTGTATTGCCAAAACAGGTATCGTCCCTGCAACAGCAATAACTGTAGCAAGCATAAAATAAACCCAGATAATATCACTTGGGCCCAGAACGATCAATTTAACGTCCAGGTCTCTTACCAGCCACTTATATATATCCTCCACAAACACGAAACCTGCAATAAAAAAAAGGATAAATGCTGATGCCGTAATGATGAGTCTTTTTCTTAATTCATCCAGATGTTCGACTAAATTTAATTCTTTTTCTTCCATACAAATCTCCTGGTCATTTTATAAAAAGCCGGGCTTTGGCCCAGCCAGTTTTTTATAGCCAAAACAAAAAGGTGCAAGAGTATATCCTTACACCTTATTTAACCGTTTTTTTCTTAGTATCCTGTTCAAGTTCATCCATCACGTCACTTGTCAGGTCTCTGGTAGATTTTTTAAATTCTCTTAGTGTTTCACCAAAAGCCCGGCCAATTTCCGGCAATTTTTTTGGACCAAATATGATTAACGCCAAAACAAGGATTAAAATTAATCCTGGAACACCGATATTTGAAAGCATATTCACATCTCCTTTAAATTACTTCCCTTTGGAATCTAATACGATTATAGTACTTTTTAAAGGAAATGTCACAGATATCATAAAAATTCATATTTCAGTCACATATCTTTAATATGGATCTGCCAGTCATCCTGGAATTATACAAGCAGATGAAAAAGGTTGCTGTCTTTGTTTATCTCTTTGTAAGAAAATCCCTTTTTATTCATTCTCACAATAAGGTCGCTGTAGTCCTCCCTATGCTTCAGCTCAATTCCTACTAGGGCCGGACCATTTTCTTTATTATTTTTTTTCGTATATTCAAAACGTGTAATATCGTCCGTCGGGCCAAGCACTTCGTCAAGGAACTCTCTTAATGCCCCAGCCCTTTGTGGAAAATTCACTATGAAATGGTAAAGCAGTCCTTCATAAAGCAGGGAACGTTCTTTAATTTCCTGCATGCGTCCTATATCATTATTGCCGCCGCTGATCACACAAACAACATTCTTTCCCTTAATTTGATCCCTGCACATATCCAATGCAGCAATCGGCAAGGCTCCGGCAGGCTCTGCCACAATCGCATGCTCGTTATATAGTTCAAGGATTGTCGTGCATACCTTCCCTTCAGGAACCATGAAAATATCATCAATAAGCTCATTGCAGATGTCAAAGGTTTTTTCACCTACACATTTTACTGCCGCCCCATCTACAAACTTATCAATTTCCCCAAGGGGTGCCACTGTTTGTACCCTGATGGCTTCGCTCATAGAGGGTGCTCCTTCAGGTTCAACTCCAATCATCTGCGTTCCCGGCGAGATGCTTTTTATGTAAGTGCTGAGTCCGGCCATCAATCCGCCTCCGCCAATGCTTGCAATAACAAAATCCACTTGTTCTTCACAATCGTTAAGCATCTCAACTGCTACTGTTCCCTGTCCTGCAATCACCATTTCATCATCAAATGGATGAATGAAAGCCCTGCCCTCTTCCGTTGCACACTTATGAGCTTCGTGATAGGAATCATCAAAAGTGTCACCTACAAGGATGATCTCCACTGAATCTCTCCCAAAAAGCTCTACCTGACTCACCTTCTGTCTCGGTGTAGTCGCCGGCATGAAGATCTTCCCCTGAACTCCAAGGTGTCTGCATGCATAGGCAACTCCCTGTGCATGATTCCCTGCACTTGCACAGACAACCCCATTTTCAAGCTCCGCTTCAGTTAATGATTTCACTTTATAGTAGGCGCCTCTTAATTTAAATGAGCGGACATGCTGAAGGTCTTCTCTTTTTAAATAAACATTGCACTCATACTTCTCTGACAGGCGTTCATTTTTCTGTAAAGGTGTATGGGCAACAATATCCTTTAGCTGCTGGTATGCAATCAAAATATCTTCCAACTGCACCCATTTTTTTGTCATTACTTTCTGTTCCATTTTGCCACCCTCTTCTTTACAAGTTATTAATTTGTACATTATACCATGACAAATCATGATTTCAATCCGGTTTTTATAAAATTTACATTTTTCCAATTATTTTATGGGTAGAAACGGATCAATCTGACATATAATAAGCAAACGTTATTTTTATAACTCAAAGGGGTGCAAGAATGGAGTTTTCTTTATGCAGTCTGGATAGCGCTTTGCCTGTGGAGGTTACAGTGGATGAAGATAACGGAAGGTATATGATTCGGAAGAGCGATACGAGTGGAGAGTACTTCAACAGTGCAGATGAATTAATAGAGTGGGTGAAAGCTAACTTTACCGCAGAAGAGTTTTGTGATCCCGGAGAATATCACGGAATGATTCAGAAGCTCACAGATTATTTAGTGGATCCGAATTTTTAACTTACCGGCTAAAAAGGCCCTGACTAAACGGGGCCTTCTTCTTATGAAGCGATTTTTCTGTCCGAAAGACTGCTGCAGATTATTGCTCTTACTTCCTGTGCGAGGAACCTTGCATCCATCTCTTTAACGAGCTTGGCATTCACAGGCCTGCACACTCTGATTTCTATTTTAGCCGGCTTTATTACTCTGCCATTCTTTTCAAAGGCATCTGCTGTCCCTTTAATGGATATTGGCACAATTGGAACACCTGCATCCTGTGCAAGCCTGAATCCGCCTAATTTAAAAGGCGCTACCTGTCCTCCCCTGCTTCTCGTTCCTTCCGGAAAAATCAGGAGTGTATGCCCCTTTTTTAAAAGCATCGCAGCATTCTTTAAAGAATTGATGGCACTGGTGCGATTGCTGCGATCAATAAAGACACAGTTCATGACTTTCATCCATGAAGAAATGATGGGTGCTTTCCTCACTTCAACTTTCGATATAAAACCAAAAGGTTTATTAATAGTTGCCAGAAGGGCTGGAATATCAAAATCCCCTTCATGGTTGCAAACAATGACGACCGGCCCTTCCGGAATGAACTCCTGCCCTGTAATTTTCACTTGGGAGCCTGATATTTTCAATACTGTCCTAGACCACTTTTGTGGCACATTATGGATGATTCGGTCGCGTTCCTCAACAGGGTAAGTTGAATTCAGGTTTCTCATCCGTGATAGTGCAGGAAGGCTATAAAGTAAATATCCTCCCGTATAAAGAAAAAAGGTTATTAATCGAAGCATACATACCTCCGTGTGTTGGGATGGTTTACATTATATAATATAATAATCATTTCCCTCTTACTATATGTCAGCAGTTTAATTGGTCAAAAAAGCAGCCCGCAAGTGCGGACTGCTTTAAAGGTTATTTTCTTTTATAGATAAGGAATTCAAAATCATACGGATTTTTCTCATCCCTTGTACCCTTCTCCCTTGAAAGGAGTTCCCATTCTGACATATCCAATTCAGGAAAGTAGGTATCCCCTTGAAACTGGTCATAAATCATAGTCAGATATAGACGATCAGCTGCAGGAAGAATGGCTTTAAAAATCTCTGCACCGCCAATGACAAAAATTTCATCTTCCTTCTCACCGCTGTACTTCAACAGTTCTTCAATTGTATTAACTACAGTGCATCCTTCGCAGGAGAAGGACGTATTCCGGGTTATAACAATATTTTCTCTTCCGGGCAGAGGTCTCCCGATTGAATCCCAAGTTTTGCGTCCCATGGCGATCGGATGCCCCATTGTAGTTCTCTTGAAAAATTTTAAATCCTCCGGCAAATGCCAGGGAAGTTTATTGTCCCTGCCGATCACACGATTCTCATCCATTGCCCACATTAAAGAAATCATACACTCACAACTCCTTTAATATGAGGGTGCGGATCATAGTCTTCAAGCTGGAAATCATCAAACTTAAAGCTGAAAATATCTTTCACCTCAGGATTAATCTTCATTTTTGGAAGCTTTCGGGGCTCACGGCTCAGCTGAAGGTTTACCTGTTCAAGATGATTCTGGTAAATATGAACATCACCGAAAGTATGGACAAATTCACCAGGCTCCAGATCGCATACCTGCGCAACCATCATAGTCAATAAAGCATAGGAAGCAATATTAAACGGCACGCCGAGAAAGACATCTGCAGATCTCTGATAGAGCTGGCAGGATAACTTTCCATCTGCAGCGTAAAACTGGAACATGCAGTGGCAAGGCGGTAAAGCCATCTTTTCAATTTCCCCGACATTCCACGCATTTACAATCAGACGGCGGGAATCAGGATTTGTCTTTATTTGTTCAATCAAGCTGGAAATCTGATCAACTGTGTTTCCATCAGCACCAGTCCAGGATCTCCACTGATGTCCATAAACAGGCCCGAGATTCCCTTCTTCGTCTGCCCACTCATTCCATATCCGAACACCATTTTCCTGAAGGTATTTTACATTGGTATCTCCATTTAAAAACCATAAGAGCTCGTGGATAATAGATTTCAGATGCAATTTCTTAGTAGTAACAAGCGGGAAGCCCTCCTGCAAGTTAAAGCGCATCTGATACCCGAACGTACTTATTGTACCTGTGCCTGTACGGTCCTCTTTTTTAGTGCCATTTTCCAGAACATGCCTGCAAAGATCCAAATATTGTTTCATTTCAACCCAACCTTTTTTATATACTCATTGCTATTGTACACAATTTCCGTTCATTTCACAGGTAAAATCAGTTTAAATCTTTTATAAAATCATAGGTTTTCGGAGCATTTTCTCTTAATAACTCCCTTGATTCCCCTTCTGCAAAGTACATGGCAAAAGCCTCAGCAAAATATTCTTCAGGGAAGGAAAGAAGATAATTCTGGCCCGGGAACAATTTTGCTTTTTCAGCTTTCCATACAGAAAGAAACTTCTGATTAAATCGAATGCCATTGTAAACATAACGATCCACAGAATGGGCAAGTTCATGAAGCTCCAGATTAACGGATCCATGACCTTTTCCTCTCTCACTGAAGCCTATTTTCACAAGGACTGTTTTTGACCCGCCAATCCCAGGGACATCATCCCAGGTGGTATTCCCCGTATAGCCGCGGGGGATTACCCCTTCGAGATGCTGGGCTGTAGGATTATCCGTAAGTTTTCCGACGAATAATTTCACCCTGATATCTTCATCCTCAATTTTGGAGAGCAGGGATGCGGGCAGATGATCCACCCTGGAAATCATTTCTGCAGCCTCTTTCTCATCAAAAGGTTCAAGAGGCACAATGAAGATCTCACCAAGCTGGCGGGGAGATTTCAAACTGAGAAACTCTTTAAGCTGGGAGGAGTGAGGGTAATCCTTTAATTTCATGCCGCCCATGGCAGCCTGAGAATTCCCAAGCAGCGCAAGGGAAACGATCATTATTGTTAATGTAAGTGCCATTTTGCGCATGTTAAAAGCCCCTTCTGCTAATCTATGTTGTATAATTTGCGGGCAATAGAGCTATTTGAAGTTTATAAGCTGCGGAACTGCCTGAATGGAGAAAAAATCTTTAACCGTTCTGATAATCTATTAAAATTATAACATATGAAGGGAGGTTTAGAAGGAAACAAATGATGGGAAAATTAAATGAAAATTCAAAAAGGACCCGAGTTGGTTCGGGTCCCTGCCAAGCTTAATCTTTATTAAGAATATGAACGTACAACGTCTGACAGGCCTGGTGAAGCTGTTCCAGTGCCTATTGCAGCGAACTTCCAATCGCTTCCATGTCGATAAATCTCTCCAACTATTAAGCTGGTACTGCCGCTGTAGTTGTCTGTCAGATTGTAATGAATCAGTTCCTGATTGTTGCCGGAGTTTACCACTCTGATGAATGCATTTTGGATCATACCGAAATGCTGTTTTCTTTTAACGCTGTCATAAATGTTTACAACGAATACCATTTTGTGAATGTGTGCAGGCACTCTGCTTAAATCAATCAGCACCTGCTCGTCGTCTCCATCTCCCGCACCTGTCAGATTATCCCCAGTATGCTGGACACTTCCATCACTGCTTTTTAAGTTGCCGAAATAAATGACATCTTTATTGCTCTTAAGTTTCCCATTTTCACCAAGCATGATAACAGAAGCATCACAGTCGATATTTGCTCCGCCGCCCCCGCCGAATAAAGATCCAAGGAGACCGCCGCCCCCGCTTTTTTGTACTGGATCCCAGCCTAATCCTACCATAATTTTTGATAATCCCGGATTTCCTTTAGTTAAGTCGACACGCTGGCCTTTTTGAAGATTTATTGCCATATCAATTCCACCTCATTATTATAAATATTTTATTTAAAAATGATCAGCTGCCTAACCCTGCTGCTTCATTTTTTTAAAATTGTCCTGCAGATGTTCCAGTCTCCTGGTTCCTTCTTCACGCAGACGCTTGTTTTCTTCTTCTATTGATTTTGTCTCCTGCATACCTTTCATGATGATATTCCAGGATTCCTCAATCGTTTCAATCTTAATGCTTGGACCGCCTGCCAATCTTGCAATGTCGGCACTTTGGTTTGAAATATTCTGTGCATTGCGCACCAGCATTTCATTTGTCCGTCTGTCCAGCTCGCTCATAGAATCAGCAACAAGCTTTTGCCTTTTGGCTGCAACTGCCTGAATCAGACCGTTTTTAAAGATTGGGATGGTGGTTACAAATGCAGAATTGATTTTGCCGATCAGCTTAGTATTACCTCTCTGAAGCAGCCGGATTTGCGGTGCTGTCTGAAGAGCAACCATTTTAGCCATTTCAAGATCATACACTCTTTGCTCCAGTAAATCGATGGCATTTCTTAATGTATCAAGCTGCATTGAAGCCATTTGATCCCCCTGAGCTGCCCGCGCTTCCAGCTGGGGAAGCTGATTGGCTTTTAAATCATCGGCTTTCATTTGTCCTGCAACAGCATATTTTTCGAGTGTCAGATAGTACTGGTAGTTTTGCTCATACATTTGTTCAAGCATGGTTGTGGAATCGACCATTTCACTTTGGTATTTGGAGATTTCAACATACACTTTATCAATTTCCGAACCCATTGTCTGATATTTTCCGAAAAGCTTTTCAATCATTTTTTCTCCGCGCTTGAAAAGCTTGCCAAAAATGCCTTTTGGCCCCTGCTCAAAATCCTTCTTGTCAAATTTGTCCATAATTCTGCCGAGCTGCTTTAAAAGTTCACCTGAATCTTCAACCTTCGTAGTTCTCATGTTATTCAATATCTGGTCAGAGAAACGGGAAATCTGTACAGCAGGCTCTTTGCCGAATTCAAGTATTTGAATTTGGTCCTTCTCATCAATGGACCTGGCCAGGTTTTGCACCTCAGGCTCCTGCCTTAAAGCAAGCTTAATTTCTGATACCTTATTTTCAGATAATTTATCATCCTGCAGCTGGGCAGTTAAATTTATATCTGTTGATTTGGTCGGATTCATTTTCAATCACCCTTTAAATTTTTTAATAATCCTTGAAATAGAACCTTTTTTAGAAAGGATGGTTCCTTAAATTCCTGTTCAAAAACAACATCTTCGAGCCAATGAACATCATATAAATCTTCCTCAATAAAGTTTTCAATGTCATTATGGCCCGGCGGGTTATACAATACAATGTCTATGCCAAACTGATTAAGCAGCAATAGGAGTGCAGCATCTGTTCTTACCATCGTCCCGTTCAGCTCGTTGTTGTACAGAATGATCTTAGGGACTTCCTGAGAATAATCGAATTGCTGCATCAATTTCAGGATACTTGGAGGGATTTGCAGGCTTTGGCTGAAGAGATAAATTTTCAATTCTTCTTCCGATTCTCCCGGCAGCGGCTTTAAGCGCGGACGTGCACACATATTCCTAATGGCCTTTGCAATCCCATTTTGAAGGCCGCCAGGAAGCTGCTGATACCTCCAATAATGCCCTGAAATGATTTTTTCAGGGTCAAGCTTCCCTTCTCTACCCAGTGCATTGCGGTAATGGAACCGAAAATCATTATTGACACTGTTTGTAAAGGGAAATCTTCTTATCAGCAGACTTTCTTCATATTGGCTGATCGTTTGAATGCGATCCCAGTATTCCTTGCGGTTCCTGCTTACTCCCTGAATCTTTGAAAAAATGGATGGTATCATGACCCTGCCATCTTTCACCTCGAAGTTTGGGCGGATCATGGCTTTCTCTTTTATTAAAATAAAAAGTTCATCATAAGTGGTTTTTAAGGTCACAGAGGAAGGAATATACTCCCTGAGCTGCCATGGTTTATAAAGGCCTGAACCCTCATGGTTAAGAATGGTCTCTATTTCCCTGGATGCTCTATAGGCAACTGTAGCACTCCTTCTCCTTTTTTCCTGCGGGAAGGGTTCCGGCTTTTTCTTTTCAGGATAATGATGTACAAAAGAATCCTGAACTTCCGGGCCCATCTCTGCAAAAAGGTCTTCACCTGAAGGGGAAAAATAAAGAATATCGCATCCCATTTGATATAAGTAATTCAAAAAATAATAATGGCTCTTTTTCGCATTACCGTACCACAGAACTTTCGGCATACCCAATTTCGGGTCAATATCTTTAAGTTCTGTGTCTAAATGATTAGCAGACCACTTAATCACATCTACAAGCACTCTTCTTATATCCTGGTTTTTTAAACCGCCTGCTTCCTTTTCAGAAAAAAGGTTCAGCATACTGATCATCGCTTCCCTTATTTTCCTGTGCATAGAAGGAGAGGAAGATTTAAGCAGCAGCTGTTCGCCATCCAGAAAAGCAGCAAATCGGTTTATGGATAAATTCTGTTCCCGGTTAATATTCAGGACTTTTTGTATCGCCTGGAACTGCTGGTTATTAATGGTTTTATCCAGATGTTCTTCACTGAGGAGGAGAAGCCCGGAATTCTCAGTGTGAATTAGATCAAAAAGACGATTATAATATTCATCTTCATCGGGAGGAACTCCAAGAAACCTGGCAACAATTTGGCCAACATGCAGCGTTTGCTGTTCCTCTCTGTAACTTTCACGTTCATAATTAAGCTTTTTTAACTGAGAGCTCCAGTTCTCATATGTAACCTCTAAAATGTGAGTTTTAATTTGACTGTACGACAAGTTCAATTATTATCCCTTCCCTCTATGAGCGAAAGATGCATTCTTATCATTTCATTCAAAAATTGCGCTTCAGATCCCGGATAATGGCACGGGGCTATTATGTAAACTTATTACTATCATATCATAGGATTAGAACCTATTTCTAAAATGGTTTACTTTCTTTACGAATTAACAGGAAGAAAGTTTCATTTCAGCATTATTTTTTTCATAACTGATCCGCCTCTAAAGGACTTTTTCACCTTTATCCCTGTCCCCGCATAAAGTGGAGTACTCTGTAAGAGGAAGGTGAAACAGTATGAGGCTGCTTTTTCGAAGAGTAAGATATCGTGGGATTGAGCATGATCTCGATATAATCAGGGATACTTTATGTTCAAGTTCCTTTGTTTTTATAGACATCTTTTTCTTGTCAATAATTCTTGCCGTCTTCTCTTTTGCCCATAACCAGTCTATTTCCATCAGCAGTTTAATCTTTTCAGGGAGCTATACCTTTTGCGTCTGTTTATTTATCGTTTTAAAAAAATGGCTGAGGGACCAGCCGGACTAAACTCTTTCTTTGATACTTTTTAAAATATTATTTAAAATTTCTTCCCCTGCCGCGGTCCCTATATTTGCAGAAATCAAGTAAGGAGATGAGATGGGCTTCTCAGCAGCCAGTTCACCATGGGCTGGGACGTATGCATAGTCGCAATACTTTAAAAAGTCATGGTCAAGCATGGAGTCTCCTGCTCCATATACCATACTTACACCTTCCCGTTCCTGTATAAACTTCACAGCCTCTCCCTTACAGATGGGATTTGGCATAAAATACAGCTTTCTGCCCTGATGAGATATTCTCCATCCAAAGGATTCCGCCAGATCAGCAATTGTTTTTTTGGCCGCATCTGTCAGTTTCTCTTCAAGAATATAATAAAAGAAAAGATTTTCCGCCATTTTTATTTTCCCATTCAGTTCCAGGCTTTTTGATTTGTCCATCATTTCCTCAAGCAAAGCACACTCTGCCTTCAGCCGCTTTCGAACTCTATCCGACCATTCTTTGAGAGCTTTTCCATGATAATGGATATTTGCGCCATTGGATGTAACAGTGTACGGAATGTTAACGTCATCCTGAAAAATAAAAATACGCTTATATTGTTCATACGTTCTCGTTGTAACAGGCACAAAGAGCATTTGAGCAGATACCGCTTTCAGTAATTGCCGAGCTTCGTCTGTCATAAAGGCAATTTCCCTGCCATCTTTACGCTCTGCACTTATTAGACCTTCTCCTGACTCCCTAAAATCAGCAAGTGCTTTATTTGAGTAAATGAGTGTCCTGTCTAAATCTGATGCAAACATCCTCATGAGTTTTCTCCTGCCTTTTTAATTAATCCGCAGCAGGTATAACTCATATCCGGATAGTGAATAATCTCGACATTCCTCTCCCTGGCCAGCATGACAATATGGCCAACATATGGACTTTCCGGATCTCTCATCAGAATTTTCCACGGAAGCCTTCTCAGAAGAACTCTGGTAGTTTCACCAACTCCCGGTTTTACAAAGTTAATATTTTCAATATTAAATTCTTCCTTTATTCTCTGAATCTCTTCCATCCCTTTAAAACTTGCTTCCCCTGGGTTTTCCATGATCCTTTTCGCAAGATCGAAAGCTTCCTGCTTAATTGCCGGGAACTCTTCTGCTATAGCTGAGAGATATAGGTTTGAAACATCTGCTTCCTCCAGCTCACTGTAATATTTGGCTCCATGGAAATCTTCCGGTCCAATTAGGGATTTATTTAATACTGTTCTGCTGACCAATCCTGAAACAGTTGAATTGAGGCAGGCACTTGGAATTAGAAAATCTTCCCTCGTTCCATATAAAGTGGTGCAATAACCAGGATCAGCGAGAACGGCCAGCGTATCATCGAGGGGAACACCATAAGCTTCATGGAATTTTCTGCAAGCCTTTGTTAATTCAATGGAAATAGCCCCTTTTCCTGTCCATCCATCCACAAACTGAATTTCGCAGCCGGGATGTGACTTTAAAATATGTTTTATCGCATTTTCGTCAATCCCCCGATCCCTGATAATAGAAATGCTGTAGTGCGGCAAATTTACACCATATACTTCAAAAAGATACCTCTTAATCAGGATTCCTACAGGTGTCCCTGCCCTTGCGAGGGAAACCAGCACAGTATTCCTGCCTTTTTGCTTCCAAATCTGCTCAGAGACCGCTCCTGCAGACAAAGCGGTTTTCCGTTTGTAACCATCAAGTGTTTGCCAAAACAGGGTAAGATATTGTTCAGGCGGCTGGTACTCAATAGGAAGTGTTTCACTGTAATGCTGGCCAGACTGAATGTTTTTTTCTCTTTGCTCAACCGAGCCTTCAAGTGAATATCCGCTTAAATCCTTCAGTAAAAATACAACATCATCTTTACTATATGAACCAAATTTATCAGCAATTCTATTCATTTCTTCCACCCCCGTTAAAGCAGACAACTTTAATGTTTTGTATATATTTACTTAATTGATTAATAAAAGGCATTAGCGAATCTTTCTCCGGTTCTCTTTCAAAAAACAGGAATGCTTCTTCATAATAATCCTCTGGAATGTTATAAACAAATTGTGCCATTTCAAGGTCTTCAGGATTTTGAAAGGATATCCCGTATTGCGCTCCATAGTCTTCATCATTTCTTACAAAAATAGGACTGCGTGTTGTTGAGTGAAATTTTATTCCTTCACCCATTAATGAGGCTAGCTTCATCGGGATATACATGAATTCCCCGGTTCCAAGACATAGCGTTTTCCTTCCATCCCGTCTTTGGGATAGGGATTGGCCGATCTCGGCTAATGACACTTCCAGTTCAGCCTGGCTTTTTGCATCCAGTCCGAAACGGCCAGAATCTTTTAAATAAGGAGCATTTCTGATTTCACCATTTAAAGTAACCGATGGTTCATTGACCCTGCTTAATAGTTCGGGGAATTCTTTGTTTATATGAATATTGGAAATCTGTCCAGTATGTCCTCTCGGTTCGTCCTCTGACTGGCCTATATGCACTTCTGGAGACCCCTTAACATCGATCTCCCCTTTTAGAAGAGACACATTGTTAATAATAATGTCCAGTTCTTTTTCCAAATCATCAAACTGCAGCTGATTTCTTTCGGAACGCCAGTCGAGAATGGAGACGACAGTATATACTCTTCTGGGAAAGCGTTCATGAATGGAGCGGATGATATTAATGGCTGTTTTTCCTGTAGTCATTTCATCATCAACAAGAATGATCTCTCTCTTATTATTCAAAAGATCTGCATCAGCATAGCATCTGTGTGATGTAGCATGAGAATGTTCTTCTTCAAATGTTATGACTGAATTCTGATTTGCCAGCTGTTCTCTTGTAGTATGAAAATAATCTGCACGTTTAAAAGATTGAAAGAAAGCATGTCCCAAAGCAGTCGCAGTTTCTGCGAATCCGATAATTACCGGGTTATCATCTTCTGTAATAAAAGGACTGCTGCTCATTATGCCTGAGCCGGTTTTATATGCGGATAAAAGATCTGCGGCCGTTCCGGTCTCCACCTTCTTAACCTTCTCCATATAACGGCTGGCAAGCAGTTCTCCTGTCAGAAGTCCTATCTTCGGGTCAATAGGTATGTGTTTCCCGAGTACCTTGCTGACAAATAAGAAAGATCTTTTCTTATTTATTCTTGCAGCCATGACAAATAAATCCTCAGGGAGCAGATTATAAGGATTCTCGGTTATATAAATATCAACAGTTAATGAGTTGAGTATCTGAATGGAATGTTTCGTTTTTGAGTAGGTCAATGTATGTGATCTCATCCTGCAGCACCCCGTATACTTCTGATTTTAATAATATTTTTTTAGCCCAATATAAATGGGGTTTAATTTCATTCATTTTGTTCTGGTAATCGCTTTTCATAACCCCTTTTTTCCCTCCGGCCTGACCCGCGATGCTCTGTGCATCCAGATACTCTTCAAGCGTAACAGTATTCAATGCCTGTACAGGCCTGATATGGGTTGGATGGATGATGGTTTTCCCAGTTAAACCATTTGAAATATCCATGGCGATTTCTCTAATGAAACCATCCATATGCCGGTCGATTAATTCCGTTCTCATTCTCAGGCCATCCTGTCCCAGACGCTCCCTGAATGGCGTTTGTCTGATCTGTGGCTTAAGAAGGCGCTCTTTTGAAGAAAAATATTCCCAGACCGGACCTGAGATGACATAAGGCCTGTCAGCACGAAGGAAAATATTAATAATATCTGATATACAATCTCTAATCACAGCAATATCGTAAACGGTCGTATCAGAATTTCTTCGTATCCCGTAGAGTCCGCTAAAATCCGTTGCCCCAATTCTCACATTTAAAATCAGCTCAAAATTTTGATCCAGTACTTTTTTTATGTGGATTAACTCTTCAAGCCTTGTTTCTTTATGAATAATTTCTACTGTCTCAAGAATCGGCATGGCATATAAACAATAACCAAGAGAATTGAGGTCTTTAATTGCCGCTAAAATTTTGCTTCCTTCAGCAGGTGAAAACTTAGGCAGGACAAAACCAGTCAGAAGATGCATCCCATTTGGAATTCTGCTCCTAAGTCTCATAAGCTGATCATAGCTTCTGATTCGCACGAAGATCAGAGGGAGATCTTCCTCTTCACAAAGGCCCTTCGCAAGGTCAAAGCTCAAATTTTCCAATTCCCGACAAAGCAGATCTTCTGCCATTTCCACTTCATCATCACCAATTGCATCTTCAAGGCATATGACCATCGATGAAAGTCCTGAATGCTTTTTAGACAGCAGATCCTGGTGTATATTTGGCCTTGTTGCCGGCATATATAATGTTGCTCCAAGTGCATATGCTAAAAGCTCCCTGTCGGATCTCTTGTTAAAAAAGCCAGGCTTTTTATAGAACATTTTATTTATTTTTTCATCCGGAAGATCGGAAAATAGTCTCATTTTCGCAGCTCCATTCCTTCATTAAATTACTACTTTCTTCCTTTTTCACCCAAAAAAAGATAAAAATAAAAGGGAGCGGACAAGTGTCTGTTCCCTTCTAAATCTATGCAATTACCTATTTAGTTTGATCCCTGATCGGCAGCTTCTTTCTTTGCGTTCCTCGCATGGACAATGAAAGTAATAGCAAACACGATAACCAATACGATAAAGAAGTAAATATGGTCAATGTGAATACCAGCAGCACTCGCAAGCATTTTAGCTGCAATAAGGAGGATCAGAATATATGAGCTTGTTTCCAGTTCCGGAACCCTGTCAATCAGCTTCAAAAATACTCCTGCAACACCACGCATCATGATAATACCAAGCATACCGCCTATTAACAGCACCCAGATTTCCTGGCTGACTCCGAGTGCAGCCAAAATACTGTCGATTGAAAATGCAATATCCATCAATTCAACTGCAATGACAGTTCCCCAGAAAGTACCGAAAAGGCGGATTAATAACCCCCGCTGGTTAATCCCTTCTATTGCCTCTTCATCACCGGCTTGCTCGGCATTCCGCTTGTCTATAAAATACTTGATAGCAAGCCAAGCCAGATAGGCAGCACCTAAGACCTTGATGTACCAGAATTCAATTAAAAATACACCGATGCCGATTGCAATAAATCTGAAGAAATAAGCACCTAAAAGACCGTAAAATAGAGCTTTCTTACGCTGTTTTAGAGGCAGATGTTTTACCATTACAGCTAGAACAAGCGCATTATCAGCAGATAATAAGCCTTCCAGAATGACAAGTGTACCTATCAGTGCCCAGCTTTCTGGCTTTGATAAAGCTTCCACCCACATTTCCCAGTTAAAAAACTGAGAATATGTATGTAAAATAGATTCTATTATTTCCATACTATATAATTCCCCCCGCTGATGATGAATGCTTTTTCATATAAAAGACCCGGCATTGCCGAGCCTTATTATGCAAATATACCTCTTATTTATCCAACCTGTAAACCAAAATCTTTTGCCAGTGCAGCCAATCCGCCCTGATATCCGCTTCCAATTGCACTGAATTTCCATTCTCCGTTATGTCTGTATAATTCTCCAACTACAAGTGCAGTTTCAATGGAGAAGTCCTCCCCAAGGTCATAACGGATCAATTCTTCGCCAGTGTCTTCATTCAGAATTCTTGCATAAGCATTTGAAACCTGTCCAAAGTTCTGGTTGCGGGCTTCCCCGTCATGGATGGTGATTGTAAATGTAATGCGCTGAATATTAGCAGGCACACTCGACAGATCAATTTTCACCTGCTCATCATCGCCATCCCCTTCACCTGTACGGTTATCTCCAGTATGTACAACAGCCCCATTGGCACCTGTTGTATTGTTGTAGAAAACAAAGTCGCTTTCAGAAGTTACTTTTCCAGTATCTCCAAGCAAGAATACGGAAGAATCCAAATCAAAGTCATTTCCGCCATCATATTTGTTTGTATCCCATCCAAGCCCCACCACTACCTTACTCATTCCAGGATTTGTTTTTGTTAAGTCAACTTTTTGTCCTTTTGATAAGCTTACTGCCATTTCAACTAACCTCCATTATGTAGAATACATGTATTTACGGTATAAATCATAAAAAGATTCGTAAACCACAAAAATATTTTTTCATATTCGCAAGTTTATTTCAATCTTTTAACTCATCCATTTTGGCGGGGTGTTTTTATTCCAATAAATCGACCCTAACTCATGATGAGCCTGAAAACTGTCATGGTGTGTGTGATAATGAAAATTAAACCAGTATCCCTGCTGAGGAGGATGGTCCCTTCTCACATGGAAGCGAATGACATCTTCGTTTGTCCTGCTGTTAGTTATGTGGAAGATTTTTTCCGATAACCCGCCTCCCGGAGTCTCAGTAACCTTTAGTTCTGCAAGGCTCTCTTCCGGGAATTGCACTGCCACCTCCTGGATGGCTTTCTCAATTTCAGGAAGGATGACCTGGTTAAACTCATCTTCAATAACAGGGCCTATCTTTGCTCCAAATTTCTCATACGATTGTGTCTCAGCTTCGGCAAGCATTTGCCTGATAAAGTCATTTTTATCAAAACTGCTATCTTCCTCTTCAGCAAGTTCTGTGCCCTTTTCTGAGTTTTCCACATCTGAAGCTCTGGAGGCTTTTAACTGATTCGTATTTTCATAAAGAAATGCCTGAGAAGGAGTGACGAGGCCAAACGTTAAAATGGTAACAAGTACAACAAAGGATTTTCTCAGCCAATTCGGCATCTTTTTCACCTTCCTTTCTCCTAAGCAAGGATTTTTTTAAATATGCCGCTGCCTTCAATATTAAGGGCAGCTTGCCTTAAAACGTCTTCGGGCTGTACAAGAGCAATTCGAACGTATCCCTCACCCCCTGGTCCAAATGCACTTCCAGGAGTTACGACTACACCGGCCCGGTTCATTAAGTCAATAGCAAAATCCTTGGAGCAGCTGTACCCGGAAGGGACCTCGGCCCACAAGAACATTGACCCCTCAGGTCTGCTGATATCCCAGCCGATAGTTTCAAGATCTTTTATTAATACATCTCTTCTTTTTCTATATGTCTCTCTCAATTCCTGCAAAAAACCGGACTGATCATTCAATGCTTTCACCGCAGCTGCCTGTACCGGCAGAAATACCCCATAATCCAAATTGGATTTGAAGTTGGCCAGCAGCGCAATAAGCTGCTGATTACCTGCGGCATATGCCACCCTGCAGCCAGCCATATTAAAGCTTTTTGAAAGTGAATTCATTTCAATCCCTACATCAGCAGCACCTTCAACAGCCAAAAAACTTAAAGGCTTCTTTTCATAATAAAGTTCTGAATATGCAAAATCATGCAATACAGCAAAACGGTATTTCTTTGCAAGCCGGACCGCTTGAAGAAAAAGTTCCTCTGTCGCCATTGCCGGAACAGGGTTGCCAGGGAAATTCAAAATCATTAATTTCGTGTTTGCAAGGATTTCTTCAGGGATCTCATTAAAATCCGGGAGGAAGCTGTTCTCCTTTTTTAAAGGCATTCCGTACATTTGCGCACCTGCCATTGCTGCACCTGCTGAATATGCAGTGTATCCGGGATCAGGAACAAGGATATAATCACCCGGATCACATAGAACCATCGGCAAATGAACCAGCCCATCCTGAGATCCCATTAAAAGCTGCACCTCTGAAACAGGATCGAGATCCACTTCAAAATTTCGTTTATAATAGCCGCTGACTGCGGTATTAAATTCATTTGTACCTGCTAAAGAGTACCCGTATAGCTGTGGTTCACGGGTTCCTCTTGACAATTCCTCCATAACAAAAGCAGGAGGGGGCAAATCAGGACTGCCAATACTCAAATCAATTACCGAAAGACCGTCTGAAAGTTTCGAATTTTTAAGCTGGGCCAATTCGGTAAACACGCTCTCTGTGAAAGAAGCCATTCTTTTTGAAATAGGAAATTCCATTGTATCCTTCCTCGCTATGTATCTCGACTCTATTTTTCTATTATACTTCTTTTTGAACTAAATTTAAATTGATTTCATGATTTGGCAAGAAGAACAATAGAAATGTAGTAATACATTAATTGCGGATTAATTTGCAGCAAAGCGGGGAATAATAAAACAAACCATGTTCTTCAAGTCCGGAAGAATGAATAAGGGGGAATTTATCATGGATTGGTCGGTATTTTTTGTCATTGCCAGTCTTTTGCTGATGGCTTATTTTGTTTATCTGGCTATTGCAGATTAAATAAGAAGGTGCCTGGTATTAACTGGCACCTTTTCTTATTTTTCAATTATGCCAAAATGAAATTTCGATGACTTTCTTTCAATTACTTTGAAGCCATATTGAGCAAACCTCGAACTTCTAAAGTGATCTTTCAGGACCACCCTTTGCCTCGCTGCTCTTTTTGCATGAAAAATAACTTCCTCTGTCAGATCCTCGTAAACTGCAAAGTTCCTTAAAGCTTTAATTCCCTCTGACTCAAGAATTTCTTCTTCAAACATTGGATCAAAATAGACAACATCATAACTCTCCGGCGGCAGTTTTTTTAAATAAGGCAGGGCCATTGTTGCTTCAACATTTATTCTTCCCATAGCCTGATTCATAATCTCAAGTCCGGAGTTCCACTGCCTGAGCCCGTTCTCCACAAGGAAAGAAAGGTGTTTATTTCCTTCAAGTCCTGTAACTTTACCTTTACTCCCCGCAGCATAACTGGCTGTAATGCTGTCAGAGGCGAGCCCCAGGGTACAATCAAGAATACTGCTGCCTTCTTTAATGCAGGCAGCTTCAAGGAAAGGATCACTCCCTCCTTTTAGGAGGCGCTTAACTCTGAACATTGCTGAACTGGGATGAAAGAAGAAAGGCTGGGTTTCGCCGATCGGATAAAGTTCCAGGCGCTCTTTTCCAACTACCATGCAATCTTCAGGCACCTGTTTCTGAATGTCTTTTACTGACCTTTTATTCCTGTCGATGTATTCAGATCCCAAGAGTTCTGCAATGTTTCTTGCTTTTTCCTTCATAGCTTCATTGGTGCGTCCGGAAGTAGTAATTATCATATATGTTCACCTGATTTTCCTAAACTCTCTATAAAAAAAGGGTGCCATAAGACACCCCCTTTGTTTTATTCTCAGCAGTTCGCCTCAAAAGCCGCAAGAAGATTCTCCATGATTGCTTCCATGGAATGATCTTCAATATCATAACGGTGGATGAAGTGTACAACTTCCTTCCCTTTTAAAAGAGCCATAGAAGGCGATGATGGCTCATATCCTTCAAAGTACTCGCGCATTTTGGCTGTTGCTTCTTTGTCCTGTCCTGCAAAAACCGTCACTAGATGCTCAGGCTTCTTTTCACTTCTTAAAACTGCCTGTGTTGCTGCGGGGCGGGCAAGACCAGCTGCACAGCCGCAAACGGAATTCACGACAACAAGAGCTGTTCCTTCAAGATTTTCCATGAATTGCTCTACATCTTCTGATTCCGTTAGCTCTTTAAAGCCTGCCTGGACAAGCTCCTCACGCATCGGTTTAACCATTTGTTTCATATATTCTTCATATGCCATTGACATAATAATAGACTCCTCCTTAACATGCACTTTGTAAAGTAAGCATACTATATCACACGATCTTTATGCAATTTTTCTATGCCGGATATTATTTGATACTGCTAATACAACATTTTCAACAAGAAAGCCGGCCCAAAAAGGACCGGCTTTCTTAATATAATTAAATTTTCATAACGCCGCCTGTGCTGGCATTTGTGACTAGCTTTGAATAACGGGCAAGATACCCTTTTTTGACCTTTGGCTCGAAGCCTTTCCAATTAGCTTTGCGCTTTTCGAATTCTTCATCTGAAATTTCCAGATTGATGGTACGATTATTTAAATCCAATTCAATGATGTCTCCATTTTCCACAAATGCAATGGGTCCGCCTTCAGCAGCCTCCGGTGAGATGTGCCCAATGCTTATGCCGCGGGAAGCACCCGAGAAACGTCCATCTGTAATAAGCCCAACTTTTGCACCCAGGCCACGGCCGACAATCTGTGAAGTCGGTGCAAGCATCTCCGGCATTCCAGGGCCTCCTTTAGGACCCTCATAACGAATAACAACAACATGCCCTTCCTTCACTTTCCCAGTAATGATTCCGGACAGTGCATCTTCCTGCGAATCAAAGCAGATAGCTGGTCCTCTATGGTATCCGCCTACTGACTCATCTACTGCCCCCACTTTTATAATTGACCCTTCAGGAGCAAGATTTCCAAACAAAACTGCAAGGCCGCCGCGCTCAGAATGCGGATTCTCCAAAGTTCGGATTACCTTTTTATCCAGAATCTCACTGCCAGCTACATTTTCTCTTAGCGGCTTTCCGGTAACTGTCAGACACTCTCCATTCAGCGCGTCCGGCTTTTTAAGCAATTCATTGATGATTGCACTGACTCCGCCAGCATTATGAACATCTTCAATATGATAATCTGACGCTGGAGCGATTTTGGCTAAATGCGGTACCCGATTGGCGATCTCATTGATACGTTCAATCGGATAGTCAATTTCTGCTTCGTGAGCAAGCGCCAATGTGTGAAGAACTGTATTAGTTGACCCGCCCATTGCCATATCCAGGGCAAATGCATTGTCAATGGCGTCAATGGTTACAATATCACGCGGTTTGATGTCTTTTTCAATTAATTCCATCAGCTGCTTGGCTGAACGTTTAACGAATTCCTTTCTTTCTTCTGATACGGCCAGAATCGTGCCATTGCCAGGAAGTGCAAGTCCCAGCCCTTCTGCCAGGCAGTTCATGGAATTTGCAGTGAACATCCCGGAACAGGAACCGCAGGTCGGACATGCTACCTGCTCAATTTCCAAGAGCTTTTGTTCATTTATTTGGCCCGATTCAAAGGCACCTACCCCCTCAAACACCGAACTTAAGGATAATGGCTTACCGCTTGAATCAACGCCTGCTTTCATTGGACCTCCGCTGACAAAAAGGGTTGGAATATTGACCCTCAATGCTCCCATCATCATTCCAGGTGTGATTTTATCGCAGTTCGGGATACAGACCATTCCATCAAACCAATGGGCAGAAACAACTGTTTCAAGTGAGTCTGCAATGATCTCACGGCTTGGCAGAGAATAGCGCATGCCGATATGGCCCATTGCAATGCCATCATCCACACCAATGGTATTAAATTCAAATGGAACTCCGCCTGCTTCACGGATTGCTTCTTTTACAATTTTACCGAATTCCTGCAAATGCACATGCCCAGGAACGATATCAATATAGGAATTGCACACAGCAATAAATGGTTTTCCGAAATCTTCTTCCTTAACACCTGCAGCACGAAGCAGGCTTCGATGCGGCGCCCGGTCTGTCCCTTTTTTGATCATATCACTTCTCATCTGTGAGCCAGTCATAGTATGTACCTCCCGTTTTACCCTAGATTCATAATCTCTTATTCTATGGAAAAAATTAACTAACCTTCTGCCCCCTAAATATTTTCTTTCCAATATAGACCCTTTTTCGGATAATTTCAATAATTATTGCAAATTTAATAAATTTTTTCGCTTTAAATAAATAAAACTGTAATGCGTGTGAGTATTATAGGCATTAAATCCAATCAAAAAACCGCTCAGATCTAATATCTCCTGAGCGGTTTTTACATAAATTATTTCTCATCTTTATTCCGTGATTCAGTCATTTGTTTCCAAACTGAACCCTTTGCTTCTTCTCCATGCTCAATTCTCTCAATAGCCAGCTTGATCTGCAGACTGACTTCGAATTCCGGGTCGTCTTCTGCCGCCTTTAGAGCAGGGAGCGCACTTTCATCTCCCACTTCGTAAAGGAACATCGCTGCACGCCAGCGTACAAGCTTGCTGTCATCCTGCAATGCTTCCTTCATGGCGTCCATGGCTTCTGCAAAACCCAGGTCTGATAAACAGTCCCCTGCTGTGCGTCTTACAGTGACCGTTTTATCCTTCAACGCTTTGTAGAGGAGGGGAAGAACACTCTTATCCTCAATCATGCCAAGATAAACCGTTGCAAGTCTTCTGATTGACGCCTTCTCATCTTTAAGCGCTTTTTCCAGAACAGGCAGGTCCTCAAGGTCAGGGTCATCCATCTGCTCGAGTTTTTGATAGCGCTCCCGCCAATCCGGGGAGTTCAAATCTTCGACTGTGAGTTTAAGACGGGAACGCACATGCTTATCCTCAGTTTTATCCGGATTTTTAGCCATTTTCACAAGGGTCTGGAGTCTTTCCCCCGGATAGGCAGCCATTAATTCCTCTACAATATCATGGCCAACCTGATCGAAGTCTCCATAGCGGACTCCGAATTCCTTCCACTTGCGGACCATGACAACATTATCAGCAGGATCCTGCGCCTCTGAAACAGCTTTGATAAAGTTTTCAGGGAGTCCGAAGCGCTTTTCTTCCGTGCCGTCAGTCAATTTTACCTGCATGGGAATTCCTTTATACATTTGGACTAACACTTGGACTTCCCCAAAATGTTCATCGATTCTATTGTCTTCTGTGCCTTTATCTTCCACATCCTCGCCAAAAGCAGATCTTACTTGAGGCAGAAGCTCTTTCCAGTCGTATTTCGCATTTCTTTCAACAGCCAGGAAATCGGCAACATGGTAAACCCCTTTGACTCCTTCAATTCCCAGGATATCCAGAATAATCTTCGGAGCTCCTTCTTTTTTATCCTTTTTATAGTTATTGGCTTTCCCCATCGGAAGCTCTTCATCAAGAATAACCTTCATTGTATTTGGACTTGGTGTTGGTTCGATTGCTTTTATTCTCAAATGTATCACCCTTTTTTATATATTCACGTTGGTAACTGGTTTTATTTTACCATAAGGAGAATTTCGAGGCATTTTAGCTGTTTTAATATAGGTTCTTACTTCAAAGATTGTTGCTTTTCGCCAATTCACCGCTGCAGGATGCGTGCGCTTATCCTCGACGCTTTGCGTCTGCGGCGTCTCACACTTAAGTTCCCATAGCGAAGATCAGCTCAGCAAATTAAACTAAGTTATAAAAAAGCAGCAAACTTTACGAAAATAGCCTGCATATAAAATTAACCCGGAGATTCCCCCCGGGCATGTCACTATTCATTTTCAGCTGCTTCTGATAGATAGCTCCATCTCTCTATCAGATACTCCAGTTCTTCATTCAGTTTCGTTTCTTCGTCTACTAATGCCTGGCCTTTTTCAAAGTCACTGCCAATATTGGCCATCTCTGAGGCAATCTCTTCGAGACGGGCTTCAGCAGCCTCAATTTTTCCCTCTATTTCTTCCCATTCCTTTTTCTCTTTGTAGCTCATTCTCTTTTTCTTCGGTTTTGCTTCCCTCGTTTTTTTAGGGGCATAGTCAATTTCCTGAACCGGTTTGGCACTTTCGCTTTCTAGAAATTCACTGTAGTTTCCGTAGTAGAATTCGATCTCGCCCTCTCCTTTTAACACAAGCAGCTGCTCAGCCACTTTATCCAGGAAGTAGCGGTCATGGGAAACAGTAATGACTACGCCTGGAAAATCATCAAGGTAATCCTCGAGAACTGTCAGTGTTTGAGTATCAAGGTTATTGGTCGGCTCGTCAAGAAGAAGAACATTAGGCTCAGACATTAAAATCTTGAGTAAATAAAGTCTCCGTTTTTCCCCGCCGGAAAGCTTGCGGATAGGCGTGCCATGAGTATACGGCGGAAAAAGGAAACGCTCCAGCATTTGAGCCGCTGAAATAGTTTTTCCATCTGAAGTTTCAACTACTTCAGCTGTTTCTTTGAGGTATTCGATCATGCGATTACTCTCATCCATATCTTCGCTTTCCTGGGTATAGTAAGAGATTTTTACTGTCTGCCCTATAATACGCTCACCTGAGTCCAGCGGAATTCTGCCTGCCAGTATGTTAAGAAGAGTGGATTTTCCTGTTCCATTTCTTCCAATAATCCCTATTCTGTCCCCCGGTTTCACGAGAAGATCAAAATGATCCAGAATAGTTTGTGAGCGATACTTTTTTGTAGCAGCTTCAAGTTCAAATACTTGTTTACCAAGACGGCTGCCGCTTAAGGACATATCCAATTTTTCTGAGGATTTAACAGAAGAGAGCTGGCTGTCAAGAGTTTCAAACCGCTGGATTCTTGCTTTTTGTTTAGTGGTGCGGGCTTTTGCACCTCTCCTGATCCACTCAAGTTCCCTTCTGAAGAGATTTTTCTGCTTTTCGATAGTGGCTGTTTCATTTTCCTCTCTAATCGCCTTTGCTTCAAGGAATGCAGCATAATTCCCTTTATAGCTATAGAGATTTCCGCCCTCAAGCTCAAACATTTTATTTGTCACCTTATCCAGAAAATAACGGTCATGTGTCACCAGAAGCAGTGCGCCCCTATATCTGCCAAGATATTCTTCCAGCCATTTAACTGATTCAAAATCAAGATGATTCGTCGGCTCGTCAAGAATCAGCAAGTCTGGTGACTGGATCAAAGTCTGTGCCAGCGCAACCCGCTTTTTCTGTCCTCCCGAAAGCTCTCCGATTTTTCTGCTGAAGTCCTTAATTCCCAGTTTTGTGAGAATCGTTTTGGCGTCGGTATTTACTTCCCAGGCGTTAAGTGTATCCATTCTTTTTTGCAGTTCAAAAAGACGGTCTTGGATGGCTGGATCTTCAGGGTGCCGGTTAAGCTCCAGCAGTGCTTGTTCATATTCCCGCTGCAGCACAAGAATTGGCGCATCTCCTGCAAAAACCTGCTCAAGAACGGTTAAATCATAATTCAGCTCAGGCTGCTGTGCTGAATAGGAAATAGTGTAGTCTTTCGGTTTGACTATTTCGCCGGAGTCCGGCAGGTCAACCCCCGCGATTACTTTCAGCAGGGAGGATTTTCCCGTTCCGTTTACACCGATCAGACCCGCCCTTTCCTTTTCAGCGATTGTAAAGGATATATTGTTAAAAAGTTCTTTCTCCCCGTAGGTTTTTGTCACATTTTCCACAGAAATCATCTTCATGCTTGACCATTCCATTCTTTAAAAAATTGATGCAGAAACTGTTCGATAAATTCATGCCGCTCTTCGGCCATTTCCATAGCAGCGTCAGTATTCAGCAGATCTCTCAGCTTTAAAAGCTTTTCGTAAAAATGATTGATGGAGGATGACCTTCCATTCCGGTATTCCTCTTCAGACATTTCCTTTCTGATAACAAGGGAAGGATCATAAATCAGCTGCCCTTTTTTGCCTCCGTAGGCAAATGCTCTTGCAATTCCCACTGCACCTATCGCATCCAATCTGTCCGCATCCTGGACTATCTGGGCTTCTGCACTTAAGACCCTTATGTTATGGCCGCCCTTAAAAGATACTGAATCAATAATTGCCTTAATGCTGCTGGATGCTTCCTCGGAGATCTCGAGTTGCTCAAGAAAGTCAGATAGCTTCCTTTCCCCTGCTTCTCCGGAGGTGTTCAGCTTGGCATCCGGTATATCATGGAGCAAGGCTGCCATTTCGATTAAAAAAGAATCTCCTTTTTGTTCCTTTTTCGCTATGTAAAGGGCATTTCTGCGCACCCTTTCAATATGATGCCAGTCATGCCCGGTTGTATCATCACCGAGAGTATTCCGGACAAATTCCTCTGTTTTATGTATAATTCCCCGATTCATTATTCCACCTGCTTTCAAATCCACATTCCATTTTAACATTAGTCATAAAAAGAAACGATGGCAAGGAATTCCCTATCAACGCTGTTCGTTGATTTCCGCTCAAATTGCTGGCTTTTATTGTAGGCTGGGCCATCTTCTGACCCTAAAGGGCGCCTTTCGGTAGGTGTCTGTCGAAACCTGGGCCAGCTTCGGACACATAAGGAGCAAATCGGTTGGTCTGTGTCAGAACCCGAGCCATCATTTGACACAAATAGGTCCTATCCGGTGTTCTGTGTCGGAACCTATGCCATCTTCTGACTCAAATGGAGCTATTCCAGTATTCTTTGTCAGAACTTTGGCCAACTACGGACACAAATAGGCCCTTACCAGTGTTCTGTGTCAGAACTCGGGCCATCTTCTGACTCAAATGGAGCAAACCCAGTGGTCTGTGTCGGAACCGGGCCATCTACGAACACAAAAGGGAACATACCGGTATTCTAAGCCGGAATCTAACGAAAACCGTCATGTTAAAAGATAAAAAAGTGCAGAAAACCAGTATTTTTGATTTCCTGCACCTGAGCTTATATTATATTATTTCAGGCCATTCAGCCAGCTGATGCCTAGTGTATGCTCTCCAGCATGGACTCCAATGGTGGCTCCTAAGGAATAGCATCCAAATTTGATGCCCGCAAATTCTCCCTGAAGTTCCTTCTTCCATATCTCCGCTTCTTCCGGATGCAAACCGTACAAGATGAATACTTCCTTCAGCGGGTTTCTCTCATGTGCGCTCCTCAGCAGCTTCACTATTTTATCTTTTGCCTTTCTCTCGCTCCTGGCCTTCTCTCTTACGCTTAATTCTCCATCGTGAACTGAAATAATCGGCTTTACATTAAGCATACTTCCCAAAAAGAATTGAACCCCGGACATCCTGCCGCTCCTATGAAGCTGTTCAAGACTGCCAATGAGGACATAGGTTTCTCCCGTATCGCGGAGCATCTTAAGCTCGCTGATAATGTCTTTAGTATCAAGTCCTGCCATTGCCAGTTCCATTCCTTTTAGGATCAATCTTGTTAAAGGATATGATAATATCTTGGAATCCAGGCTGTATACCGGTATATCAACCATCTGGGCGGCCTGTTCACTTGAAGAAACCGTCCCGCTGAGCTTTGCCGATACAAGCACAGCGATGATACAATCATAATCCTTCTGCAGATTTTCATATAAGTCCCTGAAAGCACCGATGGATGGCTGGGAAGTTTTAGCCGGGGTTTCCAGGTTTTTTAACGTTGCATATAGTTCTTCAGGTGTTAGATCAACACCGTCTGTATATTCTCTTCCATCCATAATGATCGTCATTGGAATCTGGTACAGATCAGGATGGTTTCTTAACTCATCATTCAAAAAAGCCGTGCTGTCTGTTACCCATGCAATTTTGACCATTTAAGCCCCCCCTTTTAAGATATTTATACGTGTATGTATGTAAATAAGACTATTAAAGGGCTGGAAGTGAAAGATATCTCTTCCAGCCGCTCTCTCTATGGCAGAAAAGGCTTGATTTTAGGAAAAACCTTTACAGCGGTATTATAGAAAACATCTGCATGATGCTCTTCAGGTATGAGTTCTTTTATAAATTTAATATAAGGACCCACAGGCGCCAGCGGCCAATCCGTTCCAAAAAGCAATTTATCGTAAGAATCCGCAAATACTAAAGCATGCCTCAGATGGTCCAAAAATCTGCCTTCACTGCGCTTCTTCAATTCTTCTTTTGTCCCAACAATAATGCCTGAAAGATCGGCATAGACATTCCGGTTCTTGTATATGATCTCAGCCCCGGTCAGAGTCCACGGATCTCCAAAATGGGCCATCATAAAATTGATATTCCGGTGTTTAACAGCTACCTCGTCAATAGCCAGGGGATGAGAATACTTAAGCAATCCCCTTTCGGAATAGGTATCACCTGTATGAAATACAACTGGAGCCCCATATTTTTCAGCGAGTGCATACACGGGTTCATATACCTCATCATAGGCGTAGAAAGGATAATATCCCAGGTAAATCTTAATGCCTGCAACAGCAGGCTTCTGGAGTTCATCCTCAAGCCTTTTCAGAGCATCTTCTCCGAGATCATATGGATTGATTCCGGCGCAATAAACGATATTGGCAGGCACCTTGTCTTCCAGGTCAATCCCCATGGGTGTTCTGGCTTCATAATCCGGAAACCCCATATTATCTGTTTCAGTAAGTCCCATCGCGATGCTCAGAACTACATTGGCATTTTGGAACTCCTTCTGGTGCCCGTTATATGAATAATCAACAAATGAGATTTCATCTGCTGTCTGATGGAATGATTTAATATCTGAAAAGTGAATATGTGCATCTATGACTTTCATAATCTCTCCTTTAGCGGAATTCCAGATAATGCAGGTTATTAAGGATTTTGCCCTTAAAGCTTCTTTCATCAAAGACAATAAAGCCCGGTTTGGTTAATGGCACTGCATTCCTTTCCAAAATAACTTCGAAAGCTTCTTTATTCATATATGCCCCCAGGAATTCAGCATCTATACTTTTCATTAAATACATTTTTTCGGGAGAGCGGGAGCTGCTAACACAGGATCCTTCAATATTAACAAAGGATTGCTCCTCAACTCCAGCCTGGTAGGCTGATTCAGCATTTTTTCCAGTTAATTCAAGAGTAAGATCCTTTAAGGGGCCACCTGATATAAATATATCTGTTATCCATTTTTCATTTAACAGATACTTCCCTCCTGCATCGGTTACCTTTACCCAATAAGCAAGGATTGGCACGCCCGGCAATAACGCGAAATATTGTGTATAATCGAGTCCTTTCCAGATGGTATGCTCGGCAATTTTAGTATGAATGGCCAATACAGACCAATCGTTTTCATACGAATCTTTTACATTGATAAATTCTGCAGAAGATTTCTCCTTCAATAGCGAAAACCCACTCATTTGGGATGGAAGAGTTTTCATGCCTCCGGCCCACGGGTTCCACCATCCCTTGGCAACCAGTTCAGGAAAAGAAGAATCAAGCCATTCATTTTCTTTATACGCTAATGAGAATAATCCAGGATAAAAATCAGGTGCTGCTTTTAAGCTAATAATGCCGTTATCCATTTTATATACCGTCTTGCCGCTTTGCTCTTCAGTTGATATACTGACTTTCCCCCTGGGCATCAGCAGAAAATCTTTTACATCCATCTTACCGCTGTCAAGTGAAATCTCGGCTTTCACAAGAGATAAGGGTTTCATGCCATCAATAGGAAAATTCGCTTTAAATACCTTTAGTTCCTGTTCCTGGCTGAAATTTGCGGATAGTTTTTTATTTTCATTTAAATAAACATCTATCGTGCCGTTGAGATAACTCGATCGATGAGTTTTAAGAGTAAACTCTGCTTTCTGTTCCTTTGCCACCGGATTTCCCCTATTGATAATGAGCGCTTTTTCAAGCTTTACTATTTTATCAGGTTCAGCGGCCGCTCCTGAGAATTGCTGCATTTCTTCCCAAGTCCGGAAGGCTCCAATGGATAAATAGCCAGGGGCCAATACCACTTTCTGCCCCGGTTCAAAACAGCCAGTCTCCTGCTGATAATAAAATTGCCACCCATCCGGACTTGAATGAGCACTATTTGGCCAGCAGAATCCAATCGGCTCGCCATTATGTTTGTCGAAAAACCAATTTCCGGTTATGCTTTCAGCTGGTATTTCCATAAACCCCAATTCTTTAACATTAGAAAACTCTATCACTTCATTCTCCAGCGGAAAATATGGATGCTGCATTTCATGATATAACGGCTGGCTTATAAACAGGTTTTCAAACTTTTTATTCCCTTCATTTATCAGTTCAGACCAAATTTTCACAAGGCCTTCACCATAAAGTGAGGTATACAAGTTTACAAGAATCCCTGGAAAAGCTTCAGACTTGAAAACCAATTTAAAAGTAATAGCCGTATCATCTATGAACCAATCTGCTGCCAGAGGCTTTGCCTTTGAAAATTCAGTTGAAAAGGGCTTGCCAAGCTTAGGGACAAAAAACGCAAAAGGCTGGTTTACACTTTCGTTCCTGCCGGCTGTGATTTTATAATCCATTTTCCGAATATTCACCTGGCAAATCCCATTGCAGATATGCCAGTATTCTTTTGACTCTCCTCCAAATTTCCGGCCGAAGTTTTTAAGGGGGATGCCAACCGTGCTGCATGTGAAAGAATGATCTTGCCCATCCTCCCTTATTGCTGAAACCGATATTTCAGGCTGATAAAAGCCATGTTTCTTTACAATAAAAGGCACCTTCAGCAGCTTACGCTCTTTTTTGTGGAGCTGTATCTCATACTCCTGCTTCTCCAATTCAACCAAATCGCTTTCAGGAAAAGAAAGGTGAAATACTGCATCCTCATCCAGGCTGTTTTCTACTTCCATTTCGAATTCTGCTTCCTGATTCAAACCCCTGAGATTTCCTTTAGAAGCTCCTGTTATTTTGGCAGGCTGCTTTGGAAGAAGTCCAAGACGTAATTCGCCTCCTTCATCATTTACCCAAACCTTCACATCCAATGAAGGATGAGTTTTCCAGACACTGGGCTCTTCCCCTTCATGCACAATGAATTGTCCGCTAATAACAGCGTCGCTTTCGACTGTCAAATCGTGCTCGAACATTGATTCGACTCTTCCATGATTTTTCCCTTGAGCCTTAAACGAAACAGGATTTCCGGTTTTATTCACAAGTTTGAGCTGAAAGTTATGAACCTCATTTTCAATTACTTCATGATGGCTCATGCATAGTTCTATAAGATATTCATTCGTTTCGATTAAACTTATTCCTCTGCCGGTCCTTTCTAATCTGACTCTTGCAGACACTTCCCCGCTTTGCCATTTATACTCATAAAATGTAAATCCATTTTCTTTGATTCCATCTGGCTTCACATCGATGTCTCTCAGGCTGCTGTCATACCAATCAAGCTTCTCCAGTACAGGCTTTAAAAGCGGAGTCTGGTGAACTGCGGGAATAAAATTCATTAAATGGGTTGTGTCATCCCTGTCTTCCCAGAAGAAGCCGCATTTCTTATACAGCGGGACAGCTTTCACATTTCCCGGCCATGTATAGAGATCAAGGCGCGGCCAGCCCAATTCAATTGTCTTTTGCAGAGCTTTAAGTACCAGCATTTTTCCAATTTTCCGCCCATGGTAATCCGGCCTTACATTTAAAAGAGGGATATACAGGGATCCCGTATCCTCTTTGTATTCTGACAGCCCGCAATAGCCTACTACTTCTTCACCATCAAGGGCCAAGTATAAAGTAATATTGCCATTATTCGCTTCCTTCGTTTTTACTTGCTCTTCAGTCATTACACTGGTATCTCCGCCCCAGCTGTCTCTGCTCAAGTTCCACATTTTTGCGATTCCTGCAGCAAATCCCTCATGGTACTCTGCAATGATTAATTTGTCTGTACCTTGAATCATCCCTTTGTCCTCCTGACTAGGTTACGCATTGTCTACCCTTCTCCAATCCCTTTTGCGCAAAGATTTCCTTAATCATTTGCCTCTCCTCCTTTTTTAGTATTCGGAATGTTTTTCCATTCCTTCTTAATCGTATTATCAGAGAGGTTAATTGTAAATATAATTTTGAATCTTCCGTAAAAAATATCACAAAAAAAACGCCTTGCTTTTAATAGCAAGGCGAGCAGGTTCTACAAGTAAATTTTTCTCAAAGCACCCATAGAAGCTGTCATATAAGTAATCATTTCATTCAGGTCATCAATCTGCTCTTCCTGGACCAGGCGGTTAAAAGAAATGATGGTTTCGATTTCGGCCAGCTCCTGCCTATTTTCGGGTCTGTATTTCACAGTCTGTTCGATATTCCGTCCACTGCCCCATATTCCTCGCAGAACTTCCCGGATTTCCTGAAATTTTTTATGATCCTTCAGATGTTTAATTATAAAATTCACTAATATACGGCATCCTGCCTGCATTTCGGATTTACGTTGAGGCAGTAGCTCAGCTGCAAGATTATCAAGTCCCGCTTCCATTATAAAGGTACAGTAAATCTCCGCCATGCCGTCAGCATGATCTGTAAAAGTAATGTCATATCTGCGGCACATTTTCGCTGAGTTCATAATATCATTCCGGTCAACTATTCTAATTTCTCCGCCAAGGTCCCGGTCATAAAATCCGCCTTCCATTACAACCTTCATATTTTCAAAGGCCGTTGGGTCAAACATGGTAACCCTCCTTAAAACAGGCCTACTGCATTTCCATCTTCGTCTACATCCATATTCATGGCTGAAGGGGCTTTAGGCAAACCAGGCATTGTCATTACATCACCTGTGAGTGCTACAATAAATCCTGCACCAATGGATGGCTTCAGCTCACGTATTGTAATGGTAAAATCTGATGGTCTTCCCAGCTTTGAAGGATCATCAGATAAAGAATATTGTGTTTTAGCCATACAAACCGGCAGGACACCCCAGCCAAAACTTTCAAAGTCTTTTAGCTGTTTTTTGGCTTTGGTTGAGTATTCAACATTATCTGCGCCATATACCTTCTGGGCCACAGTTAGAATTTTATCTTCAAGCGGCAGCGATAAATCATACAGATGATTAAACTTCACTGCGTTTTGATCCAAAATGTCAAAAAGTTTCTCTGCGAGCTCAATTCCGCCCTGTCCGCCTTTTTCCCAAACTTCTGTCAGGGCTACCGGCATGCCTTCCTTACTGCAAAGGTCTGTGAGGGTCGCAATTTCATTCTCGCTATCGGTAATAAAACGGTTAATGGCCACTACATACGGAAGCCCGAAGCTTTCAACTGTTTCAACGTGCTTCTTTAAATTAGCAAAGCCCCTGGTGAGTGCTTCGGTATCTTCTTTGCCTAATTCATCCTTTGACAAGCCGCCATGCATTTTTAAAGCTCGG
This sequence comes from Cytobacillus sp. FSL R5-0377, assembly GCF_038004385.1. Classification (NCBI taxonomy): domain Bacteria; kingdom Bacillati; phylum Bacillota; class Bacilli; order Caryophanales; family Bacillaceae; genus Cytobacillus; species Cytobacillus sp. FSL R5-0377. The sequence continues at coordinate 4,023,901 of NZ_JBBORA010000001.1, read as the reverse complement.
ATTGTAGCTACGATTACCACTGCTTCAGGGTCAATGCCTTCGTTCCTGGCTTTAATATTCAGGAACTTTTCAGCGCCAAGATCCGCACCAAAGCCTGCTTCTGTCACTACATAATCAGCGAGCTTGGAAGCTGCAGAAGTTGCAATCACACTGTTGCAGCCATGCGCAATATTGGCAAACGGGCCGCCATGAACCAATGCCGGTGTATGCTCAATAGTCTGTACCAAATTAGGTTTAACTGCTTCTTTAAGCAGCAGAGTAAGAGCACCTTCCACCCCTAGATCGCTCACTGTTACAGGCTGCTTATCATAATTGTAGGCTATAACCATTTTACCCAGTCTTTCCTTCAGGTTCTGCAGATCTGATGCAAGACATAAAACGGCCATAATTTCTGAAGCCACAGTAATATCAAAGCCATCCTCTCTTGGAACACCTTGCAAAGGACCACCCAAGCCAATCACTATTTTCCTTAATGCACGGTCGTTCAAATCCAGAGCACGCTTCCAGACAATTCTTCTTTGGTCGATATTTAACAAATTCCCCTGCTGAAGGTGATTATCAATCAAGGCCGCCAATGCATTATTGGCTGTTGTAATTGCGTGAAGATCACCTGTAAAATGCAGATTGATGTCTTCCATCGGGAGAACCTGTGCGTAACCCCCGCCTGTTGCACCGCCTTTAATTCCCATAGTTGGCCCCAGGGAAGGTTCCCTCATTGCAACCATAGCCTTCTTGCCAAGTCTGTTAAACGCATCTGCCAGTCCGACGGTTACCGTGGACTTTCCTTCCCCTGCAGGTGTTGGATTAATGGAAGTGACAAGAATTATTTTACCGCTGTCATTCGTACTTAATTTTTTTAAGGCTGCTGCGGATATTTTTGCTTTATACTTGCCGAATAGCTCCAGATCATCCTCAATGAGTCCCAGTTTTTCTGCAATTTCCTTAATGGGCTTCATGGCTGACGCCTGAGCAATTTCTATGTCTGATTTCACGATCGGTTTCACATTCACTGATATCCCCCCAGAATCCGTTATGTATAGGTTCCTACAGCTTTATTGTACCATCTCTGAAACAAAATATTGTCATTTACTTTTGATATTTTTGCATTTTCACACAGTAAAGCATTGATACAATTTTGAATCGTCTTTATAATGAGTTTAATTGAATTTTTGTACAGGGAGATGATCACTTGCCGATAAAAATTCCTAAGCTGCTTCCTGCCAGGGAGATCTTAGAGGAAGAGAATATATTTATCATGGATGAGGACCGTGCCAAACAGCAGGATATACGCCCATTAAATATCCTTATCCTGAATTTGATGCCTGAGAAAGAAAAAACAGAAGCCCATCTTTTAAGACTACTTGGAAATACGCCTTTACAGGTAAACATCTCATTTTTAAAAACTGCCACTCATCAATCAAAAAATACCAGTCCCATGCATCTCGAACAATTCTATACTGCGTTTGAGCAGGTTCGAAATAGAAAATTTGACGGGATGATTATAACCGGCGCTCCTGTAGAGCTTCTTAATTTTAATGAGGTTGACTATTGGGAGGAGCTGACTGCAATCATGGAGTGGACAAAAACAAATGTTACCTCCACCCTGCATATATGCTGGGGAGCACAGGCAGCATTATTCTATCACTTTGGGATCGGAAAATATGAGCTGCCTGAGAAATGTTCCGGTGTTTTTCTTCATGAAGTACATGACAGAAGGGAAAAACTGCTGAGGGGCTTTGACGATATCTTTTTTGCTCCGCATTCCAGAAATACAGATGTTTATGAGGAGCAGCTGCTGAAACATCCGGAAGTAAAGCTTCTGTCCTCTTCTGAGGAGGCTGGTCCTTTCATCATGAGCGCGAACGGCGGCAGACAAATTATGGTAACTGGCCATCTGGAATATGAAGCCTGCACACTCGCAGAAGAATATACAAGAGACAAAAGCAGAGGGCTGCAGGTTCCTATACCCAAACACTATTTTCCGAATGATAATCCTGACAGGAAACCTCATAATAAATGGCGCTCACATGCCCATTTAATGTTTTCTAATTGGCTGAACTACTATGTGTATCAGGAGACTCCTTACGAGTGGGATTGATAATCCAGCAAGCGGAATAACTTAATATGCAGTTAAAAACATGAAAAAGCCGGTTTTTTAATAAACCGGCTTTTCTTAGCAAAGCGCTTATGCTATTCCTTATGATTGCTGAGCATAATACACTTCTTCAAATGGCTGGACCACTACAAAGCCGCTGCCTGAAAACTTCATTTGTATCGACTCTCCACTCCCTCTTCCAAGGAACGTTTTAAAAGAGATATCTGTAACAAATTCCGGCTGCAGTGACCCTGACCAAGCAACTGTCGCATTCGGATCAGTATATACGGGGTTATCAGGAGTAACCAAAAGTGTCAGCGGCTCATAGTGGGAAGTAATAGCTACCATTCCCGTCCCTTCTAAATGGACATTGAACAAGCCTCCTGCCAGCATGCCTGCCATTCTCTTCATTAATTTAATATCCCAGCTGATGGAAGGCTCGAAAGCAAGGAGATCATTTCCATTTACAAAAATGGAATCCCCAGCCAGATTCAGAATTGAGATCTTTTTGCCCTGGTCTGCAAGGTATAGCTTTCCGTTGCCTGTTGCTTTCATTAAAGCGGTTCCCTCTCCGGTGAGTGCCTTTTTGAACATCTTTCCTAAGCCATGCTCGAGAATACCTTCGCGCTCAAACTTTATCTGGCCGCGGTAGGAGACCATTCCGCCCGCCTTAGCCCAAACCTGGCTGGTTAGATTAATTTCGAGCATCCTTGGTGTCTCCAGTTCAAAAAGCCCTTCACCTTTATCCTGCTGTTTCGTCTGGTTTACAAACTCTTCAATTGAATATCTGCTCATTCTTTTGTCATCCTTTCCTTTTTCTGCTTTCAAGCATAAAGATCCACATAAAAGATAATGATTGCTTTAACTCATCAGTCAGCGAGCCTTTTGAAAGCTGCTCTGATGCTTTTTTATATACGCCCAGTTCATCAATCTTTGACCATCCATTTTCATGTGCAAGCTGTTCAAATTCCCACGGCATCATGGTATTGCAAATAACTTCATCCTTATAAAGCCTGCGGTAGCTGTTAGCCCGCGGTGCGGCCGTGGGGCCAAGAATCCCTATACAAGCCCTTCCGCCCGGCTTAACAATTCGCCGAATTTCCTGTAAAACATCAAGCGGGCTCTCGGTCCATTCCAGTGAATTAATCGCAAGAACCGCATCAATTGCATTTTCCTCGAGCGAAAGCTCTGAAATGTCTTCCTTCCTGAAAACCGCATCCGTTTCAGCGTTTAATTTTTCAGCTTTATGTATCATCTCTTCTGAGACGTCAATCCCGGTAACCTTATAGCCAGCCAAAGCAAGCTTGTAGGAGCCGTAACCATCTCCGCACCCAAGATCACAAACAGCAGATTCTTTTTTGACATGTTTTTCGAAGAAGGAGATGATATCCTTTCGGCTTCCTTCCTCCCACATTGCCCTGCTCTTTGCATTCCATGATTCTGAATTTTTATCCCACAGCTTCTCTGCTTCTGCAGACCAATTGAAAGTACTCATTCTATCCCTCCGTCTAAGCATACGATTGTTTATAAAAAAAGTTCCCAATATTTTTAATTCGCTAAGATTCTCAAAAATACCTCTGATTATATAATGATAAAAACGTCAACAATATTGGTAGAAAATGAATAAGGAGCGTTTTGTATGAACGGCGAGCAGCTGACAGCAGTCTACCGTAACAATAGTGGTGAAATCATTTCATTCCAAACATCCGGAGGACGAATCATTTCTTATCGCAAAGCACTGATGGAGGCAGAACAAGGTATTATTGAAGGTATCCATATTTATGAAAGCGAAGATGGCTCTATACAGCTAAATCCTTCCGAAGCATCATCTTTTGATGATTTTCCAAGCCTCTATTAATTATTAGCCCTATATGAAAAAACCTGACTCAAAGCAGTCAGGTTTTTACTGTTCTTCTTCATTTTTACGCTGGATTTCCCTCAGCACTCCGATGCGGCTATCATCCTCCTCAAAAAATTGAACCAAGTCGCCCACCCGGTCGATGGCATCCCAGCTCAGATGATGTTCAATGCCTTCCACATCTTCATAAATATTTTCTTCTTTGACTCCAATAATACGCAGGAGCTGTTCTAAAAGTTCATGCCGGTATACAAGCCTCTTGCCGATTTTTTTCCCTTTTGGTGTTAATACAAGCCCTCTGTATTTTTCATATACAAGATACTCATCCTTATCAAGCTTCTGGACCATTTTTGTCACAGAAGATGGATGTACTGAGAGAGCCTCTGCAATATCAGAAACCCTTGCATAACCTTTGTCTTCAATTAACATATATATTTGTTCAATGTAATCTTCCATACTTGGTGTTGGCATTACGCAACCTCCTGCCACTTAGAAAAGCGCAGAGCGCCTGCCGATGGGCGCTCGGAGCTAGACAATCTATTTTAGAAAAGCGCAGAGCGCATGTTCATTTAATATCTCCATAAATAAATATAGGACTTAGACGATTTTACTACAGTTGGAAAATGGAGACAAGGAATTATGCTAAATCCGGTAAATTCAGGTTTTTTGCGGGAAAAGAAATTTGACTCTGTTTTCTTTTTGATCCCAGGATAATTTAGCTGAAAATGTTTTATCTTTTCCTTTGCTCGTAAATCCTTCAACTAATTCTGTTTCTCCGTCCTTTAATAGCTGTTTGAGCAGTTTTTGAGTCATTGTCTTACCCATAATGCTTTTGGAGATAGTGAAAGTGCATTTGGTCTTATTATAATTGGAACAGCCATAAAAGCTTCCCTTATCCACAACTTTACCATCACATAGCATGCATTTTCCCAGATTCGCTGACCTTTTTTGCTTGAATTTGCCGGGAGTGAATCCCTCTTTATCTTCTTCTGAGAATATCCACTTTCCTGCATGTTCAATAGAGGCAGAGATTAAATGCCCTACCATTTTATTGGTCTGCTCCATGAATTGTTTCGGGGATGCCTGACCATCTGAAATGTCCTTTAGCCGCTGTTCCCATTTTGCCGTCATTTCAGGAGAAGCAAGTATTTGTGTTCCTATTGCTTCTATAAGGATTTTTGCTTTTGAGTTTGCATATACAAGATTTTTCTTTATATCGATGTATTTGCGCTCCTTCAGCATTGTAATGATTCCCGCTCTTGTGGCTTCTGTTCCCAGGCCTTCTGTCTTCATCAGAACCTTCTCAAGTTCCTTATCCTCAATATGCTTCCCCGCCGATTTCATTAGTGTAATCAGCTGGCCTTCAGTATACCTTTTAGGCGGCTGGGTTTTGCTTTCTTTTACATCAGCCTTCAACACTGTTCCCTGATCGCCAGCCTGCAGTAAAGGCAGTGCCGGATCCTTTTCCTTCTCCTGCTGAGGAATCACTTTTCGCCAGCCTTCCTCAAGCTGGACTTTCCCCTTGGATAGAAACAATGCTCTTCCATCCACAAGAGTCTTAATCGTTGTATATTCTGATACAGCTTTTCCATAATGAGCAGCGATTAAGCTCCTCACGACCAGATCATAGAGAATTTTTTCTTCCGAAGATAATCTTCCCAGGTCCGGCACCTGTTCCGTCGGAATGATGGCATAGTGATCAGTTACCTTCTTGTCATTCACATACCGTTTATTCTGCAAAATCGAGCTTATAGGCAAAGGGAAAAATTCCTTATACTCCTCTTTTGCTTCCATTTTTCTGAGGATTTCCGGAAACATTTCAGCTTCTCCTGCGGTTACATGACGGGAGTCTGAACGAGGATATGAAACGATTCCTTTTTGATAAAGCTTTTGCAGAACATCCAGTGTTTTTTTAGGAGGGAATTTGAACCTGCGGTTGGCTTCTGCCTGCAATGCCGAAAGATTATACAGCATAGGCGGAAGGAATTCTTTTTTTTCAGCCTGCACATCTTCTACCTTTGCATCTTTATCTCTGCAAAATGCCGCAATCTTTTCGGCAAGCTCTTTAGTCTTAATTCTGGCCTCTCCATCTTTTTCCCACTTACCGGTATATTTTTTCCCGTTTACTTTAAATTGTGCGTTTACCTCCCAAAAAGGTTCGGAAACAAAGTTCTGAATTTCATTTTCTCTTTTTACGATTAAAGCAAGTGTGGGTGTCTGAACCCTTCCTACTGAAAAAACATCCGAGAAACCTTTCTGCTGCAGAAGAAGACTGTATAAACGCGAAGCATTCATCCCAACGACCCAGTCGGCACATGCTCTCGTATAGGCTTCATAGTATAAATTTCCTGTGTCGCTTTCATCCAGCAGGGCGAGAAAACCTTCCTTTATGGCTTTTGGAGTCAAAGAAGAGATCCATAGCCTTTTCATAGGAACTCTAGATCCGGTAAGCCTTAGTATGTTCCGGATAATAAGCTCTCCTTCTCTCCCTGCATCCCCTGCATGGATAATTTCTGTTAAATCGGGATTAGAAGCAAGCTGTTTGATTATATTAAATTGCTTTGCTTTATCCTTTGTCACTTCATATTGAAATTGCTCTGGAATGATTGGCAATGTGTCCAAAGACCATTTTTTCCAATCCTTTTTATATTTTTCAGGGGCAGACAGCTGGCATAGGTGGCCTATAGCCCAGGTAACATGAGCCCCCTGGGGGAATATATCATTTGGAAAGATTTCAATATATCCCTGGTGTTTCTTCATTTTAAAAATAGAAGCCAGCGTCATACCCTGATCGGGTTTTTCCGCGATAATCAGTTTCATACTTTAGCTCCCTTTGTGTTGTAAGAACAAAATATAGATATCTATTTTAATATTAACCTAAAAATTTAGCAAAGGGAGTTAAAATACCATTATAGATATGAAATTTTAAAAAACACTTGTGTTCCAATATGCAAACAAAAGAAGAACCCTCTGACAGGATTCTCCTCTGCTTTTTATCTTTTCAGAATAAAACTTGTTTGTGCCGGTACTTCAATTGTTTTTGACTGATATATCTTTAAGGTTCCTAACCCAGCCTGCTTTCCGTCTGCAAGCAAATGCCAAGGGCTATTGGCTGGAAGTGATATCTTGACTGGTTCTGTATTTGCATTATGGATTACTACAATCTCTTTGGCTCTATCTTTTAGGCCTTTAGCATCCAGTCTGTATGCAACTGTATTATCTGGAGCATCAATAAATTCAAGCTTTGACTGAATATCCTCTGCTGTAGTCATTCTGAAGGATTTATAGTGCTTTCTCAGCTTTATCAAACCTTTGAAGTAGTCTACTTCCCTGCTGAATTCAGTTCGGCGGTCCCAGTCTAACTGATTGACACTATCAGGGGATTTATAGCTGTTGTGATCCCCATATTTTGTCCGCATGAATTCCTGGCCGGCATGAACAAAGCTGACACCCTGGGATGTCAAAATGATGGAAGAAGCCAGCTTATGCATTTTCTTTTTGGATTCTTCTGATGCATCCGGATTGGTCAGTTCAAGCTTATCCCAAAGAGTATGGTTGTCATGGGCCTCAGCATATGTCACCACCTGTTCAGGATCCTTGTATGTGGCCATTGTGGCCGGATACTCCAATCCTGCTGCAATTCCTTGCTGAACAAAGCTTTCCAAGCCTTGCTTGCCATTTACAAAACCTTTATCCCGTTCATCAAACACACTGCCTTTTAAACCATCCCGGATGCCATCATTGAAATGGCCTATACCAGGCATATCTTCGGCATTTTTCTGATTGGCTTTTCTTTCTGCAGCCAGTGGTGTGTTTAAATCCCAGCCTTCTCCAATCATAATGATAGAAGGATCAATTTTATTCAATGCCTTTCTTACTTTATTCATAGTTTGAGTGTCATGAATCCCCATCAAGTCAAAGCGGAATCCGTCAAGATTATATTCTTCAGCCCAATAGGCAACAGAGTCGATAATAAATTTCTGAACCATTTTCCTTTCTGAAGCTGTATCATTGCCTACCCCTGTGCCATTGGCAAGTGTTCCATCTTCGTTATAGCGGAAAAAGTAGCCTGGTACAAGCTTGTGGAAACTGGATTCATTTACTGCAAAAACATGATTATATACAACATCCATTACAACCCTCAGCTGCTCATTATGGTATTCCTGAATCATTGTCTTCAATTCTGTAATTCTTGCAGATGGATTATATGGATCAGTAGAATACGAACCTTCCGGCACATTATAGTTTTTAGGATCATAGCCCCAGTTATACTGTGGCTGGTCCAGTTTTGTTTCATCAACTGTCCGGTAGTCATAAACCGGAAGAAACTGAACATGTGTGACTCCAAGATCTTTTATATGATTTAAACCTGTTTTTTCTCCTGTAGAATTTGTGGTGCCTTTCTCAGCAGCCCCAAGATACTTCCCCTTATGCTTTATGCCGCTGTCCTCGTGAATGGAAAGGTCCCGGACATGAACTTCATAGATAATAGAGTCCTCTGGATTCTTTAACTTTGGCTTCTGTTTATTCCACTTTTTAGGATCGGTTGAATCCATGTCCATTACTACGCCCCTGTCGCCATTTACCGTTACAGCCCGCACATAAGGATCGGTGGCTTCTGTCCATTCTTCTCCAATTTTGACTCTATAATTGTAAATCAGCCCATTTTGATCTCCTTTAAGAATTGTTGACCAGGTGCCTTTTTCACCTCTTTCAAGAGAAATTTCTTCGGCGGTCTGATCATTCCAGCTGTCATAAAGCACTATCGATGCTTCACTTGCTGTAGGGGCCCAAACCCTAAAGGCGGTGTGTTTTTTAGTATACTGATTCCCCAGCTTTCCATCATAATAGAAAGCATCATCAAATTCCTCCGATCTGACAATATTCCCGATCTTCACCACTGCCTCTCCAAATGAAACTGCAGAGATTTTATATGATTGCCTGAAATCCAATTTATCTTCCGTTATTACTCTTACTTTATTTGTAAAATCCTTTTCCTCATCCCCGTCAAAAGGGACCACTTCTTTAATTTTGGCATTGTCAATTTTAATTATGGATTCCCAAGCTCTCCATTCGAATGGAAAATTAGTTTCAAGTGTAATTTGATTAAAGGTATCCATAGAAGCATTCACAATTTTAGGATCTTTTTCAATATAAGCTGGATTGTAATAAATTCTTTCTGTTCCCTGAACAATCCATACTTCTGCATTCCCCATATCATCAAACTTTGTAATAAAGCGATCACCAAACTCCTTAACGGCCCAATCATCTCCTTGCATGCTCTTCCTGACTATAAATCCAGCCTTTGTCATACCTTCCGGGTTTTCAAGTTCAAATTCAGCAACTTTCCCAAAATCATCTTCTGCTGTAAAATCAATTCTTTTTCCACCCTTGCCTTCAGGCCACGTCCATAAATTCCAGCCTTCATAATTTCCGTCATATCTAAAATAGTGGAGTTTTACCTTCACACGTTCGAATGCCGGAAAGTCCCTGTACTCACCATCAGGCGGTGATGTATATGTATGTTCATCGCCTGCTTTCACCCATACTTCATCATAGCCGCTCTTTATATTGATGAATCGGTCCCCTCCATCTTTCTCCCAGCTGTCAGTGCGGACTATAAAACCAACTTCATCATGGATACCTTCAAGCACAACTTCTGCAATAAGTCCAAACTCATCATCACCAGTAAATTCAAAAACCTGTCCCTCGCCATCTTTAGGCCAAACCCACAAATTCCAATCCTTTGTTCCGCCATCTTCAGGCTGATAATGGATGGTGACTGTTGTAGTCTGACCTGCTCCATGTGTCTTTTTCTCAGCTGATGCAATCGTTTGCATTAATGGTGATAAAAAATTAGATGCAGCAAATATTATAGCTGCGGCCAGAAAAATCAACTGTTTAAACGCTTTCAACATTATTCCTCCTTTATGAGTTATTAGAAGATTCTATCAACTATATATTAATCTATAGAGGAAATCGTTTGCATAAGGCGGAAGCCCCTGAGATCTTTTACCTATTAAACCTGTTCATAAAAAAAATCGGCTTTTGCCGATCAGTCTTTTAAATAGCGTTTTAATGTAAGGTTCTTTTGAATGTACCATTTATCTTCTGCAACAATGTTTGAGACGGTCAATATCAGAGATGGTATTTTCTCGACATTAAAAACAATAATGCCTAATTGGTCATTCATGATGATAAAAGACTCTCCATGCGTGTAATGCGGGAGATCCTTGCCAAGCTGCAGGATGGAACTGATGATGGCCTGCTTCTCTTCTGCTTCAATCTGGATGTTGGGTGAAAACCTCAAGATCCAATCCTGATCCTCAATCGAAAACCGGTACATTCCCCTCACCCTTTGAAAACAAGATAATTAATAATTCATATGAGAAAAACGATAATTTATGTTATCAGATCTCAGTAAAAACCAAGTATTTCCCTTCCCAATAAATAAAAGTAGAAATATTTAAAATATTTTATTGTTTTTTGTAAAAATGGTGTTCAATTCCTTGACTGAAAGTGCCCATTCGTGTATATTATAATCATCATTTAACAGAATATATTTCCGTTATTAGATAAAAATATCTGTTATGTTTTGTTAGGTGGTAATATTCATCTAAGGCACATGATGTGTCTTGACAGGCTTAGGAGGAAATGTAAACATGCAAAACGGTAAAGTAAAATGGTTCAACAATGAAAAAGGTTTCGGTTTCATCGAAGTTGAAGGCGGAGACGATGTTTTCGTACACTTCACAGCTATCCAAGGCGATGGTTTCAAATCTTTAGAAGAAGGCCAAGAAGTTTCTTTTGAAATCGTTGAAGGAAACCGCGGACCTCAAGCTGCAAACGTTGTAAAACTATAATTCAAATATAACGATAATAAGGCTGGCATCTGCCAGCCTTTTATTTTGTCCAGCATTTATCGCAGTCTAACGGGCAGTAAGACCCCCACATCAAGACTCAGATGATTCAATGGAAGATAAGCGGAAATCAAAGCCCGTAAAGGCTCGAAAGAAGGAAAAGGACTTAAAAACGCCACATCCCGCGGCAACGTCTTTGTGCCCCGCTTCCTGTGGGCCTCATCTAACAATCAGCAGAGAGAAAAACACTCCCCACTTATTGAAGTTTCAATTTATGAAAGCTTGCACCCAATTGATTTAATTTTCTCACCGACTGTACACTCTGTAATGCAAAATCGATGAGCATACCTTCGCCCTTTTTCATCTTTATGATGTTTATGAAGGAAGCAGTCTTTGCAATAACTTGTCATCAGCTCCTCCACTTCATTGATAATTTCCTTTCTGCTCAAAACGGTTCACGCCTTCCTTAATTCCATTTATATGATCTGCATTTTGCTGTTAATAACCTTCCCTTGCAGCGCTTGGCTTGCCAGCTTATCCGCTTCTTTATTTTCATTGCGCGGAATGGGTTTATATCTTGGCAGTATGCTCAGCTTTTTTATCTTTTCTTCTATTCGGTCGAGCCAGCGATTTAAATTCTCTTCATAACACGGCCATTCACCTTCAAGCTGTTTTAATACCACCTGGGAATCACCCTTAAATTCACAAGTCATATGATGAACGCCCATTTCTTCAAGCAGGTTTAGGGTATAATATATAGCTGCATATTCTGCCTCATTATTATTATCCATCTCATCAAAGAGCTCATTTGCCCTGACACGATACTTCTTTTTGCCCTGTTTAAAATAAATGACCGCACCGAGTCCGGCCTGGCTGGTATCTTTATTAAAGCCGCCATCAAAAAATACGGTAATATCATGAGGGTCCTCTTCCACTTCCATGAGGAGCTTTTTCATTTCTTTTGTGCTCCAGGAAGTTCCTGCTTCATCATAATAAAAGATCTCTTTGCCCTTTCCCGACTTTTCGATATCTTCTCCAGCCTGCAATGCAGATTCACCATCGATCCAGTCTGAAGTAAATAAAATATCCCCGGTTCCTTTAAGTTTATATTTCCATTCTAATTTATATTTCATTTAGGTCAGCCTTTCTGTACTTTATTAGCTGGTCATCATTATTAGAACTGTTTGCAATAGTTGAATTTATTATACTTTCCTTTGTTATTACTAAATGAGTATATTTCAAGGTATAATGGTCAATGACATTTTTATATCATGCGGTTCGAAAACTCCCGCATTAACAAAACTAGGAGGAATTTGATGTTCAATGAATGGTTTGGATTGCTTTTTGCAATTATTAATTTCACCTTAGTATTGGCGATGTACCGCCTGTTTGGAAAGACTGGTCTATTCGTGTGGATCGGGTTCTCCACTGTCATGGCCAATCTTCAAGTGGTAAAAACCATTGAAATGTTCGGCCTGACCGCCACTTTAGGCAACGCTATGTATGGTACAGCTTTTCTGGTTACAGATATCTTAAATGAAAAGTACGGAAGAGATGAAGCAAAAAAAGCTGTATGGCTTGGTTTCTTTACTCTTCTATCCATGACTCTTATCATGCAGATGGTATTATTATTCAAACCGCATGAAACTGATTTTGCTCAAGGAGCCCTCAGCACTCTTTTTTCGGTTCTGCCGCGGATTGCTGCAGGAAGTCTCGCTGCCTATTTAGTCAGCCAATTTACAGATGTTTATATTTTTACCTATTTAAGAAAGAAATTTCCAAAAGACGGTCAATTTTGGATCAGGAATAATGGCAGCACTATGATCAGCCAGCTCTTGGATACACTTGTATTTACAAGTATCGCTTTTCTCGGCGTGTTTCCCATTGAAGATTGGGTTCAAATTTTCTTCACAACTTACTTGCTGAAATTTATAGTAGCCATACTTGATACCCCGTTTGGCTATATTGCTAAACGTTTTCCAGTAAGAGATTAGGATGCCATACAGGTATCCTTTTTCTGCAGTATCAGCTATTTTTGTGATAAACTACATTTAGTTTACCCTATTATAGTGTTAAAAACAGGAGGCAACATAATTGATTGAAGTATATATCGATGGAGCAAGTGCGGGAAATCCGGGTCCCAGCGGTGCTGGCATATTTATTAAAAATAATGGCCAGGTTGAACGCTTTTCCATTGCTTTGGGCTATATGGAAAATCACGAAGCAGAATACCGTGCATTTATTCATGCACTAAAAATATGCATTGATAAGGGCTATAAAAACGTATCGTTCCGAACGGATTCACAGCTTGTTAACCGTGCTGTTGAAAAAGAATATGTAAAAAATAAAAAGTTTGCCCCACTGCTTGAAGAAGCTTTGAAGCTTACTGGGAAGTTCGATTTATTTTTTATGAAGTGGGTGCCGAGCACAGAAAACAAGGCAGCGGATGAATTGGCCAGAGCTGCCATTCACAAAAACAAAGTGAAGGGCCAGGATGATAATGAATAGATCAGTACTATTTGCGGATGTAAGCCTTTTGCTGGTGGCCTTTGTGTGGGGAACCACCTTTGTGCTTGTACAAAACGCTATTGCTTTTCTTGAGCCATTCTCATTTAATGGTGCCCGCTTCTTTCTGGCCGCTTTAATTCTGGGCGGATGGCTGGTTATTTTCGAAAGAAAACAAGTAAAGCAATTAGATAAAAGTCTTTTATTATCAGGAGTTATTATGGGCTTGTTCCTATTTATAGGCTATGCCTTCCAGACAATCGGACTGCTTTACACAACATCTTCAAAAGCCGGCTTCATTACGGGGTTAAGTGTAGTAATGGTTCCTGTCTTTTCTTTAATGCTTCTAAAAATCAAGCCGGGATTCAATGCTATTATCGGTGTTTCAATTGCGACCGCAGGATTGTATTTGCTTACCATGACCGATAAAGCCTCACTGAATATCGGTGATGCCTATGTATTAATCTGTGCTGTCGGTTTTGCCCTCCATATTATCTTTACAGGTAAATACAGCAGCAAATATCCTGCCCTGCTATTAACGGTTATTCAAGTAAGTACCGTGGCCCTATTATCAGTCATATTTGCTTTCATCACAGAAAACTGGCAGCAGGCATTGGAAACAGAGGTTTTATTCAAGGTCAATGTAGTTACTGCCCTTATTGTAACTTCACTTTTTGCAACTGCTATTGCATTTTTTGCACAGACCGCATTTCAAAAATACACAACACCGACAAGAGTTGCTCTGATTTTCGCCATGGAGCCTGTTTTTGCAGCGGCTGCAGGATTTTTGTGGGCGAATGAAAGACTTTCTTATAGTGCCCTTGCCGGCTGTCTGCTTATTTTTGCCGGCATGATTTTTGCAGAGATACCCTCTAAGAAAACGTTTTTACCTTTCAGAAAAAAGGAAGCTTCGTAATCTAAAAAAGGCGTGATCTACTAACAGACACGCCTTTTTATATGATTGCTTTTTCTTTTACAAATTTTATTGCTTCCCGCCTGCTGGTAATATTCTTTGAAACCATGGTTTCCAGTAAAGAAACGTAGAAGCTTCCGTCAAATGATTTCTGTGCTTTTAATGTCAGCTCTATTGCTGCATTGGCCAGCTCGTCAGAAGCATTAGTATAATGTTTGCCAAAGTAAATGAAGCCAATTGCGTCATCCCTGAATCGGAAACCTTTACTTTGCAAAAAATGCAAATATTCTTCAACTGTCTTCATTGTACTTACCCTCTTCCCCTGCTCCTCCTGTATTCTCTTAAATCTTAACTGATTTTTCGACAATTATCTACCTTTTTTCGGCATGAAGCAGGGGCTTAGTAAGCTCTAATAAGCAGCTATTTCTTCTTAGTAAGAAGGTATCCGAGAGTTCCGGTTAATACACCGAGGAGTGCTCCCCCTAAAACTTCAGCAGGCTGATGGCCAAGCATTTCCTTCAGTTTTTTTGGACCTTCCTCCTCAAATTTTACTGTTTCATCCTTATGAATTTTATCAACCAGTTCACCAAGGCTGTTTACCTTCAAGGTAAGCTCTCCTGTCTGGCGCCTGATTCCCTGGGCATCATACATAACGATCAGGCCGTAAACCAGTGATAATGCAAAATCAACGGTCGGTACCCCACGCTTTAAAGCAATAAACGTGGTTAAAGACGATACGCCTGCCGAATGGGAACTTGGCATGCCTCCAGTCTGGAAAAATAAATCAGGACGGAATTCTCCCTTTTTCACATAGTGGATCGGAATTTTCAGGCCCTGTGCAAGCCCTATGCTTAAAAGAGCGATATAAACTCCCTTATTCATTACATCTCACCTCTACTTTAGTGTTAAGTATGCAGACTTTTATTATTCCTCCAACAAGCCTAATTAGGCTTTGATTCATGGTGTATTTATAGCCAAAACTGATGAAAAATTCACGGCATCAGTTTCTCTAAATTGTACCCTGCATGAATATGATTAAAACCCGGAGACATTAACAATAATAAGCTTATCAATAGAAGAATTGCTGTCTGGGGGAGGTGAAACAGATGAGTAAAAACGGACATACAAACAGAGGAAAAAAGGCACCTGGCGTAAACCCTCAAGGATACGGGCAGGATGCTGAATTTGCAGAAGAGCCTAAAAGCAAGCTGGAGAATGCAGCAAAAAAGAAGAATACGAAATAATATTAAAATGGCCGCCATTGGCGGCTTTTTAAGTTTGTTTGTCAAAGCAGGCCTGGCGGAGATGAACACAGGATGAATTTTTGGCGCGGTTCTCTTCCTTTTGCCGAGGGCTTATATGCGGGTTTATCCTGGTAATGCGAGTCATTATCTATGGGCTCAGTTTTCGTTATGTCTGAGATGATATTCAAAGGCTCTTTTCTAAAAGATTGTTGTTTTTGTTTATGAAGTCAGCCCATTGATTTCCGCTCCAGGCGCGGGGAGGAATGTGAGGCTCCGCTCCAATCAACTCAGCAGATTAAACTGGCTTTTTGAGAAAGCAACAAACTTTACGAAAACAGCCTATTCAAAATAAAAACCCCAGGCAGAAGCCTGGAGATTGTATTATGCATATTCCTTTTTAACATCCAGAAATCTGTGAAGGCCGCGGAACTCAACTTCAGTGAATTTCTCAATAACTTTTTCCCGATTCATTTTAAATTGGGCCAGATCGAGAGGACATTCAACAGGTACATCGCATTTTATTTCGGCGAGCTGTCTGCTCAAGTGGAGCATTTCAAGATCCTGTTCAATCTTGGCACGCTGTCCTTTTGTGAGCTGTTCCAGATTTTCTAATACGCCCTCAATATGCTCAAATTGCTGCAGCAGCTTAAGCGCTGTTTTTTCACCAATTCCTTTTACTCCCGGGTAATTATCACTTGTATCCCCCATGAAGGCTTTCAGGTCTATCATCTGTTTAGGTGTGATTCCTTTTTCTTCATAAAAAGTTTCCCTCGTATGCACAAGGTAATTTCCGTAGCCTTTTTGCAGTAAAATGACCGAAATATTATCATCCAGAAGCTGCAGCATATCCTGATCTCCTGTAAGGATCAGCACATCTGCTTCCTGGCTTGCTTTTTTCGCAATGGTGCCGATGCAATCATCAGCTTCAAACCCTTCAAGACCAATATTAGGTACATCGAAGGCGTCCACTACTTCTTTAACAAGATCGAATTGAGGCACCAGTTCAATTGGAGCTTCGGGACGGTTGGCTTTATAAGCACCAAACATTTCCGTGCGGAAGGTTTTGCTGCCCATATCCCAGCATACTGCCACATGTGACGGATTAAAGGAAGAAACAGCGGTTAAAAAGTGTTTAACAAAACCGTAAACTCCATTTGTAGGAATTCCTTTTGAATTTATCATAAATTGACCTGATATTGCTGTCGCAAAATAGGCTCTGAACAGCAGCGCCATTCCATCAACCAGCAGCAGTGAAGGTTTATTTTCGTTCATGTCTCCGCCTCCCAATTATAATCATAACAACTATTATAACATGGGAAACTCTCCATTTCTCTTGAAAAGTTTAACAGAATCAGTCTGTTTCCCTGATCAATTCCACTCCATGCTCTTCAAG
Organism: Cytobacillus sp. FSL R5-0377; assembly: GCF_038004385.1. Classification (NCBI taxonomy): domain Bacteria; kingdom Bacillati; phylum Bacillota; class Bacilli; order Caryophanales; family Bacillaceae; genus Cytobacillus; species Cytobacillus sp. FSL R5-0377. The sequence continues at coordinate 4,007,033 of NZ_JBBORA010000001.1, read as the reverse complement.
CTCATAGTAAGCCGCTATTCTTGCTTTGCGGATATTATCATTTAGCTGAAAGGAATATTCAATCCCATCGTTAAAAGTAAAAATTAATTCATCATCAGACATAACACCCATCTTATTTATAACCGTCTGCCTTGCCTGCTGAATTTCGGACCACTCATAATGCTTCTCCTGCAAACTGAATAATGTATTAAAATGCACACCATTTTTATCAATATAGTGATAATAATCAAAACTTAAAATCGCTGTAAGAAGTGAAAATAAAAATCCTGCTCCCGCAAAAACCTTTCCAAACCAGCCGAATTTTTCTGCGCTCTTCAGCCAGACTCCCAATATGATAAAAACACCTACTGCCGCTAATCCAACACTAAATGTCAAATAAGCTGATTTTGGCGCTTCAAACACCCAAGTTCCTTCAGGTCTATAAAACTGAGCCTGAAATGGAGAAAGTAAAAATATTGGAATAAAGATTGCAGATAATATCAGGATGATTCCCATTGTAACCAATATTTGTGTTATATCGGTTTTTTGTTTTTTGGTAATGGTGTAGCCCGAAGTATTCATATTTCCCCTCCACATCAAAAATCGATCGAACATTTTAAATTATATAATAATTTATACAGTAAAAAAATCCCTTTTTTTAAAGGGATTTCACTATTTTTCGACAGTCTCTATATTATTGCTGTCATAAGAGATCCAATCACTGAAGCTTCCGGCATATAATTTAACATTTTTATAACCCGCTTCCTTTAAAGCTAGATAATTAGGTGCTGCTGTTACACCTGAGCCGCAATAAACGATTATGGGTTTGTCTTTATCAATCTCCGAAAATCGTATTTCCTGTTCACCTGCATCTTTAAATCTCCCATTTCTATATGCCTCAAGCCAAACTTTATTGACTGCCCCCGGAATATGGCCCGCTTTCTTATCAATCGGCTCCTCCTGCCCCAGGTATCTCTTTTCCTCTCTCGAGTCAATTAATACAGCACTGTCCTGATTTCCTGCTGCGCTTTTAACTTCGTCGTACGAGGCAACTATATCAGGCTGCAGTTCAATTTTAAAATCAGCTCTCTCAATGCTTGGAACTTCTTTAGATAGAGGATAATCGCTTTCTGTCCATTCCTTGAATCCTCCATTCAATACAAAAACATTCTCATGCCCTAAATACCTGAGCAGCCACCAGAACCTTGCTGCAAAGGCCCCTTCACCGCCGTCATAGGCGATAACTGTTGTATCTCTGCTGATTCCGGCTTGCTCAAGGACATTTTTTAATTGAGCTGGATCTGGCAGGGGGTGCCGGCCTCCGTGTTCCCTTACCGTACCTGACAAATCTTTCTCCAGATCAAAATACACGGCATTGGGAATATGATTATGTTCATATAAGCTGCGCCCTACATCAGGCGAACCTAGTTTAAAGCGGCAGTCAGCAATTCGGATTTTGGGATCATCCATTTTTGATAATACCCATTCCTTTTCTGCTAGATACTTCATGTAAGGTTTTCCCCTTTCCTCTTTTCCATCAGGCGTTTTATATGTTCCTTAGGTGTCCAGCAATTAAATTGATAGTCAGGCTTCGTTTCATAGCCCAGTCTGCTGCAAAAATAAACCATTCCGTCTTTACGTTTTTCAGGCTGGAAGTTTACGCAGGTTGCACATGCATGAAAAGAATTTTTCTCCATTTCTCTCCCTTTTCTTCCCCGAAAGTATTCTAAACATTCAGCAGTTCCCAGAGCCATTCATTCAGTCCGGATACCCTGCTTTTTCCTTTAGGGATTGAGTCAGCTGCTGCATAGAGCAGATCCCTTTCTGATACCAATTTCTCAGCCATTTGCTTTGCTAAAAGTTTCTGGATTACCCTCCCGCTTTGTTTTGCATGCACCAGGGTGCGATAAAAGCGAGTAAAATCATCCTCTTCTTTTAGGCTAAAGAGGCCAGTATATAAAAAATCCCCTTTTACATTGGTTTGCTTAAGCAGCTGCTTTGAAATGAGGCAGGCCCTTACTGCCTGAATCAGCAGCTTTTGTTTTTTTAACGTAAAATCATCTTTTTTCATCGCTTCACCAAGATTGCGGGAAAACAGCTGAATGTAATGCTGAAACAACTTAAATCTTGAATATTCTTCTTCTGCAAAACTCTTCAGCCTTTCGGAAAAGCCTTTCATATCCTTGTATATAATAGGCGAGTAAGCCCATTCGAATAAACTCGGATTGGATTTTTGCATAAGATCAAATGCTTTAAAGACATCCCAGCCGTGAGCATCATAGGGGGCATCTGTATTAATAACTTCTATTGTGCGTTCAAGGGAAAGGTATGCTTTCAGATTCCTATGTTTGAAAATGAAGCGGATATCATAATCTGAATCCGCTTCATCTGTCCCCCAGGCCCTGCTTCCTGCTTCACATGCAAAAAGGATGTCAATATTGTATTTTTCTTCAGCAGCGGAAAGCCATTTATCCATAAGAAAGCAGCAACCTTTCAATACCTTTTATGCGTACTGTGAAATCTTCCTCTCAATTTCTTTCAGCTCATCAATTGGGAAATCATCTTTTAAAGCAGCGGCAATTCCTTCATAATATTCGTTGTTCTGTTCAATCAGCAAATTGAGCATCCGCTCAAATTCAGTCATGAGCTGGCTGCTGTAATGGAATTTCAGTCTGCTGCTCTCAGCCTGCAGATAGCGTTCTGCAGGTTCCTGCAGATTCTTCTCTAGCTCATCCGCTAATTGTTTGCGTTCATTCTTTTCAAAAAATGATTTTGGATTTTTAAAGTAGGATAAAGCTTTTTTAAATTGATTAGGGTCTTCATTGGAAAATGCTGAATCAAATTCAATACTTTCCATTTTTAACGGCTCAAAGGTGCTAAAAGACAAATCACTGTTCACATTTGCGGCTCTCTTTGCAATAGTCTCCTGCTGCTGGCCAATCAGCTTGGAGATATAGGATTCAAGCCTTAATGTCGTTGCGCGAAGCTCCTGAGCAAAATCAAATCCAAAACTTGCAAGGAATTCATCAAGCGCCATCTTAAGCATTTTCTTTAAATTCCTGCCGTCATCCTTCAGAACTGAGGGGTTGAAGGTCTCTTTAACAAAGTCATAGAAACGCAGAAATACTCTTTGCTTAATGTAAAATACAAGCTCATCCGTTTCTTGTTCAAGCCTTTGGGACAGCAGTTCTGATTTTTGCCCGCGGATAATATCAGTAATCTTTTGATGCTCTTCTTCAATCTGTTTCAGCTTTTCAAACCTGACTTCCTTATCTTCCTGGGAAGAAGAAATATATGACCTGAGCTGTGCTAATAGGCGCTTCCACTCTGTTTCTGCAGATGAGATTGAAATATTCAGCAGGTCCTGATTAATAAAGGAATAAAAGCTTTTTTCAAAGGAACTGATATTGGACACTTCTTCTTTGCTGCTATCCAGCTTCTCTTCCAAAGCTTGGAGGCTTGAGATACCGGATAGATGCGGGCGGCGGATTCCGTATTGCACCAGCTGTTCTTCAACGTACTGGAGGACAGATTCTTTTTCTTCCTCATTATTGGCAAGGTCAATGGCATTAACGATAAAGAACATCTTATCAAGGGAGAAGGTATCCTTTACCCTCCCCAGCTGGATAAGGAACTCTCTATCGGCTTTTGAGAAGGCATGATTATAATAAGTGACAAAAAGGATTGCATCAGAGTTTTTTATATATTCAAAAGCGACCCCGGTATGCCTCGCATTAATCGAATCTGCCCCAGGTGTGTCAACCAGGGTAATTCCCTGCCTTGTCAGTTCACAGTCAAAATAAACTTCAATCGTTTCAACAAAGCATGATTTTTCTTCATTGGCAACATAGTCCCTAAACTCCTCCAAATCAGCTTTTATGACTTTCCCAAGCCGATCTGCGAAGAAATCAAAGCCTTTCATAAATGCATTCAAAAATGCAAAGTGTGTCTTTTCATTCGCATCAAAATCCTGGCCTTCCCCAGTGATTTTCTTAATAGCTTCAGCAGCATCTCCGAAGTTTTCTGCAGAATAATCAAAGACCTTCAATGAAAAATTGATATCATTTAAGAGAGTCTGTGAGTCCTTTACTTTTACTTGAACGGTTCCATGCTCATTTTCTGCCGTAACAGGTTTAATTTTGTTGATTGCAGCTGTGGTCGGATTTGGCGAAACCGGAAGCAGTTTATTCCCGATTAATGCATTGGCAAAGGAGGACTTACCTGCACTAAATGCACCAAAGAGGGCTACGGTGAATTCTTTGCTCTCAAGCCTTGAAGCTTGATCTGCCAAATCAGCTGCAAGCTTTCTGAAACCTGGAACTTCTTTTACGGCCTTCGCGGTGAATTGAAGCTTTTCAATTACAGGCTGAACAGAAACTGCTGGAACCGTTTCCCCTGCCGACTCTTCTTCCGCTGATTTTTCAGGCTTATTAAGCACCTTTTCCTTCTCCATTTTATCTTCATGCATGAAAATAACTTCTGCTTCCTCGACATCTTCTAAAGCAAGTATTCTGGTTTGCTCTTGAAATTCATCATGACCAAAGTCACCTGTTAGATAGACATTCATCTCTTCAGATGCCTTCTTAATTTTGTCATTAAGGGTTTTAATCGCACTCAGTGCATCAGCATAAGAAGAAAGCTCGCGAATTTCATTGGCCAGTTCAGTTTGATCGACGCGGTTATTTTCCTCAAGCGCTTCCAGAAGTGCATCCTTCAAGAAAGCAGCACTCTTTTTGGCAATTCTCTTTACTGCCTCTGCGGTGTCGTTTGTATACTGTAGAACATAATCTCCTGAAACCATGGCACCGGATTTTACCGTTTCAGCTAGAAGATCCGGTTCAAAAGAAAGCTTGAAGCTTTGTACTTGTGCCAGAATTTCTGAATGATGGATATTATGCTGCTTGAACTGATGTAAAAACAGCTCTTTTATATGCCACTCCAGCTGAGACTTTACCTTTTCTGAGAAGTCCTGATAAAAGCGCTCAAGCCGCAAGGACCGTTCCTGCTCCGTTTTCTGTCTGCTGAAAAATAAGCCAATTTTAAAGGAAGGCTGGCACGACTCTAGGTAAGATTCAGCCAGTTCCCTCGTCTGGAAAGGCATTAAGTAAGCGTTTTTTAAAATCTCATCAATCTTTCCAGTTAACTCAATATCTGCTTCATGTATGGAAGATTTCAGCTTATTAAGCTGACTCTCTAACTCTTGCAGCCTGCTTTCGAGCTGATACCGTTCATCCTGATTCAGCTCAGCCAATTTTCCTTCCCATTTATCCTTTTCAGCTGCATGGGATTCTTCTAAAAATGCCAGATGATCATCTGTTAACTTCTTTAAAGAATTAAATATAGATTGGGGCAAAAGCTCTTCACGGTTATCTATGCTGCTGTTGACAAAGTTCTGAAGATCTTTAAATTCATTTGCCTGGTGATTTTCGTCTCTTAACGTGGTGTAAAAGATCCGGGCTGGCTTTACTCCCCAGGATGCAAATGATTCCTTTACGCTATCTTTAAACTGGTCAAAGCTGAGTTCTTCATCACGATGTTTATCAATTTGATTGATGACAAGATAAACCTCTTTTCCAGCAGCGGTAAGCTCTTTTGTAAAAAGAAAATTTAATTCCGACTGGACATGATTATAATCCATTACGTAAAAAATAAGGTCAGCCAAATGAAGAGCAGATTCAGTAGCAATTCTATGCGCGTCATCTGTAGAGTCAATACCAGGTGTATCCATAATTACTGCCTTATTAGGCAACCTGGTTGCTGAATGGCTTATTTCGATGGATTGAATGGAATCGCCATCCTTGCAATAGGATTTTACCTGACCGTAATCATACGGAGCAGGATAAAGCCTTGGCTTTCCTTCCTTAAAAATAACTTTGGCATAATCTTCATCACCTGATTTTACTTTCACCAGGTTAGCACTGGTTGGAATCGGCGATGACGGAAGGAGATCCTCTCCGGCAAGCTTGTTAATCATACTCGATTTTCCCGCAGAAAAATGTCCGCAAAAAGCAATAGCAAATTCCTGGTCTTTTAGCTTAATTATGAGATCTTTCGCTCTTTTAGCTGTCTGGCTATCCCCATTTCTCTGGGCGAATGTATATATAGCAGTTATTCTGTTCATTATTTCAGTCTGCTGCAATCCTGGTTGCAAAATCGTGTCAGCCATTTCCATTAATCCCCTTGTAACTTTAATTTACTTCCTATTCTATATGATTTTCGATTATTTTCCTATATAGGACGGTTATTCTTTGATTTTTCTAATATTTCTCAGCTGAACTCAATTTATGATTTTATCCTATGTTCATTTGCTTGTATTTTCTCCAATCGAAAAAACAAAAACCAGGCGTCTGCCTGGTTCCAAAAGAATACTATTATCTTGTATGTGGTTTAGCAACGTTATTTAATACATGTTTCATAACAAGTGAATAGGCAGCGATTGTGCCAGCAACAAATAGAATTGTCATATGTAGCAACACCTTCCTGTTGGGAATGATATTGAGAATAATTTTCAAATTCAATTAAAAGTTTATCACGAACGATAATCATTTTCAATAGGGGTTTTTAAATTATCAAACTTTTTTAATATCTCTATTTAAGCAAGACCTTAACCGCAAAAATGTTTCTTCGTATTCTGTCAATTCCTTCAGTGCTTTTTCTTCGGCTGGTATTCTGACCGACAAAACCGCTATATTTAGCAGAGTAAATACAGCAGCTGTTATATAAGCCTGAAACATTAAAGGAATCACAAGAAATTCCGCAGCTACAATGGCGTAGTTCGGATGCTTTATAAACCGGTATGGCCCTCTTCTGACTACTTCAGCTCCCGGAAGGACAATGATTTTTGTATTCCAATATCTCCCTAAAGAATGAAGTGCCCATATCCTCACCGTCTGGGTAAGGAAGAACAGAGTCAGCAGTATGGGCCAAAATGGCGACAGATTTTTTTTAAAGATGATAACTTCCAGCAGATAGCAGACAAAAAAGGACGCATGAACCGCAACAATCCACCGATAATGCCTCTGGCCAAATTCCAGTGCGCCCATGCCTTTCATCCACTTTTCATTACGGCGGGCTAAAGCAAGCTCTGCCCCCCTCTGCAACATGATAATACTAATTAAAATTATGAACAGCATATATTCACCCCCATTCCAGCAGCAGCAATTCCGAGCTGAACCCCGGTCCGAGTGCAGTTGCAAGCCCGGTATCTCCCTGACTGCCGATCTCCATAAACCTTTTGAGTACGTATAGGATTGTTGCAGATGACATATTGCCGAACTCCTTTAATACATCAAGTGAAGTTTCTGTCATACCAGGATTGATTTGCAGCGCTTTCTGATAAGCATCAATCACTTTTTTACCTCCCGGATGGGCAACAAAATGGTTTATCTCTTCCATCTCCATCTCTTTGCTTCTTAGAAATTCAGTTACATTAGGCTTCAGCCATCCCTGTATTATGGATGGTATATCCTTTGAGAAAACCACATATAAACCGTCATTCTTCACTTCCCAACCCATTACATCCAGAGAATTTCGCATGGTTGTCGATTGGGTTCCCACAATTCTCGGAATGGATGACAGCTTTTGAAAATCTCTAAGCACCTCATCTCCAGTTATAAGTGCACATGCAGCACCGTCAGCAAAAAGAGACGTCCCGATAAGATTGCTCTTTGACCGGTCATTGCGCTGAAAGGTCAAACTGCATAATTCGATCGTTAACACCAGTACCTTTGCTTTCGGGAAAGCCAGGCAGTATTCATAGGCTCTTGAAAGGCCTGATGCGCCGCCGGCACAACCCAGTCCCCATATAGGAATTCGTTTCGCATGTTCAGAAAATGGAAGCTCATTCATAATTCTTGCTTCAATGCTCGGAGTGGCAATTCCTGAACTTGATATAGTAAAAATTGCATCAATTTCATCGTATGGAAGACTCCTGTTCAGGAATATGCTGTTTTCCAGACAAGACTTTACAGCCTTTGTTCCCAGTACAATAGCCTGTTCAATATATGCATTGTTTCGCTCTTCAAATGTTTTATCTGTTTTGAACCATTCCAGATCCTTTACAAAGTGCCGCTTCTCAATTTGGCCGTTCTGGAAAGCTTTTAATAGACGTTCAATATCCTTAAAAGAATCGGAAAATAAATCCCTGGCAAAATCCATAACCTGATCCTGTGTCAGTACATGTTCAGGTATTGCTTCTGCAACAGATACAATTGCTGGCATACGTGACTCTCCTTCATTTGCTTTCTGTTAATTTTTCCAAATAAAAGCAATTTATGTTTCAAGAACAAAAAAAAGCTCCCTCCAATAGGAGGAAGCAATGTGTTTTGAAGGAGTTGTTGTGCATCTTAATTATAAATGAATAACAAAGTGAATAGCATTACTAAATCTTTTCCAATTATCGTTTTCGTGCTGCGTCCACCATGGAGCGCTGCCGGCGATTGAGCCAGTTATTCTGATGCATTTAATCCATTATTATTTTTATGATGCTTTTGAACTTCTATATATATTCTTTTCGTAACAAGGATACCGCAAGCAGAACAAACCTCTTCTTTATTATATAAAAGCCGGCAATTATCACAATAATATTTCTCCACCACATTCCACTCTCTTTCGTGCGAGAAACAACCGCTTCGAAAATGTAAAATACCGATAGATTATTATATTGTTTTCCAAAATTATTGTGATTGCCGCAAAACAGAATTATGAAGCCTTTTGCTCTGCAAAAGATGCATGTTGAACTGCTTTTTTTCCCTTAACAACATTGAATACGATATTTAATAGAATAGCTGTCACACTCCCTGCCACGATCCCGTTATCTGTCAGTATACGCACACTTGAAGGCATCTGCGCGAATAATTCAGGAACAGCTGTTACTCCAAGCCCCATCCCGACAGAGCAGGCAATGATCAATAAATTTTCCTGCGAGGAGAACTCCACTTTGCTGAGCATTTTTATTCCATAAGCTACTACCATACCGAACATAGCCACCATTGCGCCTCCTAATACCGGTGTTGGAATTATCGTCGTCAATGCACCGATTTTCGGAACCAGCCCAAGCAGTACAAGAAAAGCTCCTGCTGTATAGATGACATTCTTTGTTTTTACGCCTGACAGCTGAAGAAGTCCTACGTTTTGAGAATAGGTTGTATATGGAAAAGCATTAAAGACAGCACCAAGGATAATAGCAAGCCCTTCGGCACGATACCCATTTGACAAATCTTTTTCTTCCAGTTTTTCTTCACAAATATCTCCCAGGGCAAAATATACGCCCGTAGATTCTACTAAACTGACCATTGCTACTAGAATCATTGTCAGGATGGCTGTCACCTCAAATGTCGGCATGCCGAAATAAAAAGGTGATGGCATATGAAACCAGGAAGCTTCTCCAACTGCTGAGAAATCTACCATTCCCATAAAAAACGCTGTAATAGTGCCGGCCGCCAGACCAAGCAAAATGGCAATGGCACGAATAAAGCCTTTGAAGAATCGGAAAAGAATAATGATGAACAGCAAGGTTCCGAAAGCCAATGAGATGTTTGTCATGGAACCAAAGTCAGGGCTTCCCTGTCCTCCAGCCATGTTGTTCATTGCAACAGGAATTAGCGTAATTCCAATAATGGTAACGACCGACCCTGTTACCACTGGAGGAAAAAATTTCACCAGTTTTCCAAAATATTTTGAAACAGCTACAACAAAAATGCCGGAAACCAGTATTGAACCATAGATTGCCGGTATTCCATACTGACCGCCAATCGCAATCATTGGTCCTACAGCCGTAAATGTGCAGCCAAGAACAACTGGAAGACCAATCCCAAAAAATCTGCTGCGCCATACTTGAAGAAGCGTTGCAATACCGCACATAAAAATATCAATTGAAACAAGATAGGTAAGCTGCTCCCCTGTTAATCCCAGTGCTCCTCCTACAATCAATGGCACAATTACTGCGCCTGCATACATAGCAAGGACATGCTGAATTCCAAGGGAAGCAATTTTAACCGGATTCTGATTCATCGCATTGATTCCTCCATTTTCTTCGCTGATTTTTCAAAGCTGATTATTCCGCCTTCAAGTGACTCAATAATTGCCAGGGAATCAACCCGGAATCCCTTTTCCCTCAGCAGCTTTCCGCCATTTTGAAAGCCTTTTTCGATAACGATGCCAATCCCTGCAATCGATGATCCCGCTTTTTCAGCTATTTCTGCAAGACCTAATGCCGCCTGTCCATTCGCTAGAAAATCATCGATTATAAGAACATTATCTTCTTCTGAGAGATATTTCTTTGAAACAGAGATTTCACTTGTTTCTTCCTTAGTGAAAGAATAGACTGGGGCTGTAATCAGGTCATTTACCAGTGTAAGAGATTTTCTTTTCCTCGCAAATACTACTGGGACATTTAACTCGAGCCCCGCCATTACAGCTGGCGCAATCCCCGAAGATTCGATAGTCAATATTTTTGTAATCCCGCTTCTTGAGTATCTATCTGCAAATTCTTTGCCGACTTCAAACATAAGCTGTGGATCTATCTGGTGGTTCAGAAAAGAATCCACCTTTAAAACTGTCGGCGATAAAACGATCCCTTCGCGCTTTATTTTTTCAATAAGCATATCCATTTTGCATCCTCCTCTATGATAGATAGCCTTCAATTACTCATTTCAGCCAAATAAAAAGCCTGAAGCCCATCGCATTCACAACATAAAAATGAGTGAAGCAATGGCCTTCAGGCTAATGATTTAAGCTGCAGGCAAACAAGGATGGCATATAGCGTCCTGTACATTGCTCACTCATAGTCGGATTATTTACGGTACCCCGGTAGAAACTTGCGAGCCATATCCTCGCGATTATATGAGTGAATGTTATTAATTTATTAACATTATAACACCATCTACTAATACTTCAATCAAAAATTTACCCAAATACGAACTAAACAAGATATTACCAAAAATAACGTTCGTTAATCAGATAATTCACCCTTTTCTTTACATTCATTAAGAATAATTCACTGTCCTTTTTAAGCTCAATTAAACCTTCACATTTTTTTCACAAATTACAGATGTGTTTTGTGATTTAAATCACTTAAATATCAATTTTTCACCATTATCATAGTGTTTAAGTTACGAATGAACAATTTGTGAACTCACTAAAATCATCTAGAATCTCCCTAAATGTTTTGTATTATGAAAGTGTAATCATTTACTTTTTCCAATTTTCGAAAGGAGTGAAGGAAAATGGCGAAAACGGAACTCAGCCGCAAAACAAAAACTGAAATAGAGGATCGCTCCTCCTTAAAGGGAACGTTAGCTTCCGTTTTCTTATTAGGATTCTTCCTTGTAATGACATGGGTAGGCGTTTATTTATTATTTATCAGCCGCTTTTAAAGTTAGAAAGGGGAAAAAGCCATGCATATGCATAAGTTTGAAAAGGCCTGGCTCATTTTTGGAATCGGATCGCTGCTTGTTTTTCTAACAGTTCTGGGAGTGAGCGCATTTTACCTGGGTAATCAGCCCCCGAGCTGTTTGGCTACCATTGATCCTGAAAAAGTCGATTCTACCGTTCCATTTAATGAGCCTGGATTGAAAAAGGCAGAAGGAAAAGATTGGGATTACGAATTGGTATACGTAGCATCTGCTTTTTCCTATAGCCCAGCCGAAGTGGAGGTTCCATATGGCGCTAAAGTGAAAATTATCGCTACAACCAAAGACGTCGTCCACGGTTTTGAAGTTGCGGGATCAAACATCAACATGATGCTTGAACCAGGCTATATCAGTGAACATGTTACAACCTTTGATAAAAAAGGCGAATACCTGATTGTATGTAATGAATACTGCGGTGTTGGTCACCACATGATGTCTTCTAAAATTAAGGTGGTGGAATAATGTTTAATCCTTCAGCAAAATTAAAAGTTGACCCACGTGACGGAAAATTGGCAATGGCCCACTTTTTCGTTGCCTTTACTGCCTTAGCAATAGGCGGCTTAGCCGGTTTATTGCAGACTTTGGTCCGCTCCGGTAAATTCGAGCTTCCTGCAGGCATCGGATATTACCAGATTCTCACGGTTCATGGTGTTGTCCTCGGACTTGTACTTACTACCTTTTTTATAATGGGATTCCAGATCGCTGCAACAAGCAAAACATCAGGGGCCTTTACGAAAAAACAGCGTATTGCCGGCTGGACCGGTTTCTGGCTGATGACGGCGGGAACTGTTCTTGCAGCTGTTATGATCCTGCTGAATGAAGCAACAGTTCTATATACTTTCTATGCTCCTCTTCAAGCACATGCTTTGTATTATATCGGATTAACACTTGTTATAGTGGGAAGCTGGATTGACGGGGCATCAATCATTATGAAGTATGCAGAATGGCGGAGGAAAAATCCCGGTAAACCAAGTCCATTATTAACCTTCATGTCGCTGGTCAACACAATGATGTGGATTGTAGCGACAATCGGTGTAGCAGCTACAGTTCTTTTCCAGCTGCTTCCTTGGTCATTGGGATTTGTTGAAACGGTAAATATTGGAGTCAGCCGAACTCTATTCTGGTATTTCGGACATCCGCTTGTATACTTCTGGCTATTGCCGGCTTATATGGCCTGGTATGTTGTAATTCCAAAAGTCATCGGCGGAAAGGTTTTCTCTGACTCATTAGCACGTTTGTCTTTTATATTATTCCTGCTGTTCTCCATCCCTGTCGGATTTCACCATCAATTAATGGAGCCAGGCATTGACCCGGCATGGAAATTCCTGCAGGTAATTCTGACATTCCTTGTTGTCATTCCATCTTTAATGACTGCATTTTCTTTGTTTGCTACTTTCGAAAGCTTTGGCCGTTCAAAAGGGGCTACAGGGTTATTCGGCTGGGTTAAGAAACTTCCTTGGGGAGATGCACGATTTGCCGTGCCGTTCATTGGGATGATTGCCTTTATTCCTGCGGGTGCAGGCGGGATCGTCAACGCCTCTCACCAGATGAACCAGGTTGTTCATAACACCATTTGGGTAACCGGCCACTTTCACTTAACAGTAGCAACATCTGTAGTACTTACATTTTTTGGGGTTTCTTACTGGCTGATTCCTCATCTGACAGGAAGAACATTAACCAAAGCAATGAATAAATTAGGAATCATCCAGGCAGTTATCTGGGCAATCGGCATGACTTTCATGTCTGGCGCCATGCATGCTGCAGGCCTTCTGGGAGCGCCGCGCCGTTCGTCCTACTCTGAATATGGCGGAGCAGCACAAGCAGCAGAATGGATTCCCTACCAGGTCGCACAGGCAATCGGCGGATCTATACTATTCATTGGCATTATTTTAATGATCTATATCTTTATCAACCTTGCATTCTTCGCACCAAAGGGCGAGCAGGAGTTCCCTGTCGGAGAAGCAGCTGATGAAGCTGAAAAAGCGCCGATGGTATTCGAAAACTGGAAGCTTTGGCTCGGAATTACAGTTGTTCTTATTCTATTTGCCTACACTATCCCGTTTATAGACTTAATACAAAATGCACCTCCAGGAGCTAAAGGGTATAAGCTTTGGTAAAAGGAAAGGCTTGCCCCGGCTCTTCCAGGAGTAAGGCGCAGAAGCTAGACAGTATTATAGTTCAAACTTTCATACCCGCTGATAAAAAACACTCCGCTCCAGTTGGATCGGAGTGTATTAATGTCCGGGCCCGCTGGAGTCAGCCGCCATTCCTGATTTCTTTCTTCTTGCAGGCAAATTCACAATAATAACTGAGCTGAGAATCAGCACTGCACCGGCAATCTGCACTGCACCTAGATTTTCTCCGAAAAGCGTCACACCTAAAAGCATAGCCACAACTGGTTCAACTGTAGCAATAACAGCTGCTTTGCTCCCATCTGTTTTTTCGAGTCCCCATGTGTACACAAAATAGGCGAGGACCGTAGGCACAAACCCCAAACCAATACTAAGCAGCAAAACCTCAATGTTCAAGAAGACTGAGGCTTTTGTCCATAGCTTTGTGACCGGGATCATAAATACAGAAGCAATAACGAATGTATAAAGCGTTACAGTAAAGGGCTGATATTTTCTTAAAGCAAATTTCCCGAAAATTGTATAAAGTGCATAGCCAAACCCTGCACCTAATCCCGTCAAAATTCCAACGAGAGTAATTTCACTGCTGCCCGCTGATAATCCGGCAACTAAAATGCAGCCCACAATGGTGCCTGCTACAGCTGCAATCTTTCTTAGATCGATCCCTTCCTTTAGAAACAGGTAAGATAATACAGTCACAAAAGCCGGAGCTGTGTAAAGCAGAACGACTGCCAGGGAAATACTGATTTGGTTCATTGCAGTGAAATAACAATAATTAAAAAAGACGATGCTCAATATTCCGGTCCCGGCAAAAAATTGGATGTCAGAGACAGATTCCAGTTTAAAACAGTTTCGGAAACGCATAATCCCGAAAAGCATGAGAAATATGGCCGCAAATAAAACTCTCACAGCGACAATTTCCATAGCTGAGAATCCATATTCCCCTAGCCCTTTTACAAATACAGCAATTATGCCCCATAGACTTGCTCCAAATGCAATCATTAGGAATGGAAGTAGTTTCTTCATTATTTCTCTCCATGAAGTAAGAGGATGGCTGAAGCCACCCCCCTGCTAATTTTATGATTGAGCAATTATTTCAGCTGATACACTTTACCGTACTTATCATACAGATAGTCAATTAAATGCTGTGCATTCAGGCCTTCCCCTGTTACCTCATTTAAGATTTCAAGCGGTTTTTTCATTTTGCCAAACTGGTGCACATTTTTGTTAAACCACTCTTTAACTGGCAGCAAATTGCCTGATTCAAGTAATTCATCAAAGTTTGGCAAGTCCTTTAACATGCTGTTTTTCAGCTGAGCTGCATACATATATCCCAAGGCATATGAAGGGAAATAACCGAAGCTTCCCCCTGCCCAGTGAACATCCTGCAGAACGCCTTCTCCGTTATTTTCTGGCTTTACTCCCAGGTATTGTTCATATTTTTCATTCCAAATAGCTGGAAGGTCTTTAACTTCAATTTCATCGTTAAACAAGCCTTTTTCAATTTCATAACGTATGATGATATGAAGCGGATACGTTAATTCGTCTGCTTCAATACGGATTAATGATGGCTTTGATTCATTAATTGCACGGTAAAAAGCATCTATTGATACATCATCAAATTGACCGCTTCCATGTTCTTTAAGGAGGTCATAATTCTTTTTCCAGAAAGAAAAATGTCTTCCGACAAAGTTTTCATAAAATAATGATTGTGATTCATGAATTCCCATTGATGTTCCAGAGCATAACGGCGTTCCAACCAGATCAGGAGAAATATTTTGTTCATAAAGAGCATGCCCGCCTTCATGAATCGTCCCAAATACCGCTGTCCGGAAATCAGTTTCATCATACTTTGTTGTCACTCGGACATCACCAGGATTTAATCCTGTTGCAAAAGGATGAACGGTTTCATCGAGACGTCCCGCTTTAAAGTTATATCCCATTTGATCAAGAATTTTAAGACTGAACTCCCGCTGTTTGTCCTTTGTAAAATGTTTGAATAAAAAGCTTGTGTCAGGTTTATTTTGTGATTCAGAAATTTGCTGAACAAGCGGCACAATTTTTTCCCTCAGCTGCCCGAACACTTTATCTAGCGTTTCAACGGTGACACCAGGTTCATACATATCCAGCAGAGTATTATATTTGTTTCCCTCGTATCCCCAATAAGAAATGAATCTCTTATTCATCTCAACAAGCTTTTCCAAATATGGCTGGAACGTTTCAAAATCTGAGCGTGCCTTTGCATCTTCCCAAATGTTTTCAGCCTTGGATTGCAGAATGACATATTCAGTATATTCCTCTGCAGGAATTTTTTTATTGCGGTCATAATCCTTCTTGCATTCTTCCAGTGTCTTTAATGTTATTTCAGCAAGGTTTTCCTGGCCTGAAAGTTTTGCTATGTATGCTGCCATTTCCTCAGAAGTTGACATTCTGAACACTTCTGAAGAGATCATTCCAATTACTTCCGAGCGCTGTTCCATACCCTGCCTGGGTGCGCCGGTCCGCATATCCCAATACATCAGCCCGATCGCTTCATTATATGCTGTCATTTTTTTGACATACTCAAGGAATTGCAGTTCTGTCTGTTTTAGTGATTCTGCCATAAATTTTCCCCCTTTGTATCTATTACAGTATCATTTTATCATATTTTTCTGAAAAGGCAGTCTCAATAATCTTATTCTCCTGCTGCTCTTGGGCTGTTTTTCTTTTTCACCTGGCTGGCAAAGAGTTATAATGATGGTAAGTGAACTAACCGGAAAGAGAGATAGCATGAAATATTTGATTTACTTTATCATTATTGCAGCATTTATTGATACATTTTCTCAGCTTCCCATCATGAGCCCCTTTGCCATGACATTTAATCCATCACCAGCATTTGCGGGAATGATTGTTGGGCTTTATTCCTTCTCGAATATGATTGGCAATATATTAGCCGGCTATTGGATAGATAAAAGAGGAGCAAAAAGGGTTTTGGTATCCGGTTTATCCCTAACCGGATTCATTTTAGTCCTGTATACATTTGCTGATTCTCCCCTGCAATTAATTACTGTAAGATTTCTTCACGGATTATTTGGGGGCTTCCTGGTCCCTGCGGCTTTTACAGTCATTTCAAACCTCGGAAAATCAGGCAAACAAGGTAAAAAAATGGCTGTATCAGGCGCAGCTGTCGGATGTTCAGCCATTATAGGCCCCGCATTCGGGGCAGTGATTGCTTCCAATTACAGCATCAACTGGGTCTTTTTAATTATTGCAGCTACAATGATCACTAGCGCAGTCCTTGCCTTTGTGTTTCTGCCGGCAGGAAATATGGTAAATGTAAAAAAAGAGAGCTCTCATGAAAAAATGCTTCCACTATTTAAGAATCCTATGCTTACAGCAAGCTATTTAGGAGCCTTTTCTCTCATGTTTGCTCAAGGGACACTTGCCTACCTTCTTCCCCTTCAGGTAGAAGCCCTGCAGATTGAGGCGATGTACAGCGGAATTTTATTAAGCACTTTCGGAATAACGGCAATTCTTATTTTTCTGCTGCCCATTAATAAAATATTTGATAAGTATAAGCATCACAATAGCATGCTTTCCGGAATGCTGATTATTGCAATTGCATTAGTCCTGTTAAGTTCAGCATCATCTCTTGGATTCATGTTTATATGCATGGTTCTTTACGGCACCGGGTTTGCTCTTTTATTCCCATCCATCAATGCCCTTATAGCCAATCATACGACAGAAAAAACAAGAGGAAAGGCATTCGGCCTCTTCTATGCCTTTTTTTCTTTAGGTGTGGTAGCTGGTTCCACCATATTAGGCTTCTTGAAAGTAACATTTGAAACAGGTTTTTTAATCGCTGCAGCCATATTATTTTTTACGGTATGCGGCATGTCCATATATTCCAAAAAAAGAAACCCCCAACTATTAAAAAGCGGGAGTGACTGAAAATGAAAGAATTAGTAGGCAGCTGCACTGTTTGCGGCAAAGACCTGTACTGTCTTGATGGATTCTTCAACGGAGTCCATAATGAAAAAAATGAAACCATCTGTTTTGAATGTATCGAAGAACAAAAAGAATCCGCAGAGTAAACCTCTGCGGATTCTTTTTGTTCCACTTAATTTGTGAAAATGTATTTCGCAATATGATATATGTCACTTATTTCAAAAGATCCCGGTGTTAAACTCAAAGTAATCAATAACGATTCTCACTGCAGAAAAATTTCAGTTATTGGCCATTAAATTAATCCACCAGCCGATTGAAGGAGTGATCAGAATGAAAAATAAAGTTATTGAACTTGATGTAAGAGAGGATTTAAAAAATAAATTGGAGCCGTTTGAAAAAATCACGTTGGCAATAGCTAAAGTTGATATTGATGATGTTTTTATCCTT
The DNA here is from genome assembly GCF_038004385.1 of Cytobacillus sp. FSL R5-0377. NCBI lineage: Bacteria > Bacillati > Bacillota > Bacilli > Caryophanales > Bacillaceae > Cytobacillus > Cytobacillus sp. FSL R5-0377. The sequence goes on along the minus strand of NZ_JBBORA010000001.1, from coordinate 3,989,140 downwards.
CATGCCCCATTTAAGCCTGTCCCTCTTTTTGGGGTCTTAAAGGCAAAAGGGTTCGAATATAAAGCTGAGGAAATTGAAAAGAAGCACTGGAAAGTGACCTTTACGAAGAGAGGTGCTTCAAAATGAAATTGGATAACCGCGGGCTGGAACCGCCTCAGCCGATGATGAGAACACTCGCTGCTCTTGAAGATCTGCCCTCAGGAGAAACATTATCCATTATTAATGACAGACGACCCATGTTTCTTTATGAAAGGCTGGATGAAATGGGCTGCAGATATGTAACTATCGAACAGGAAGACGGAAGCTTTTTAATAGAAATACACAAATAAGCAGGTGATCCCATTGCTGGCCAATACCAAAAATGAGACCAATATCAAACTGCCCTTTTCATTTATACTTTTCAGCTTGCTCTGTTTAATAGGATCCATGGGGCTCATTCTTTTTCAAGGGGAATCTATTATTAACAGCCATTTCCGCATACCCGCCATCTGGTCAGCGGCTCATTTGTTTATATTGGGCTGGGCGCTGATGACAGCCATGGGAGCCATGTATCAGCTCGTACCAGTGGCCTTTCTCACCCCTATATGGAATGAACGTTTTGGATTTACACAGTTTACTGTGACTGCCTTTGGGATATTATATTTTGCTCATAGCTTATTTCATAATCCGGCGGGTGCAATGCTGCCCGGGCTCATTACATTAACAGGTATTTTAATGTTTCTTCTGCAAATGTTCATGACTTTAAGGCAGCAGGCAAAGCACAATATACTCACTTTTTTCGTAGGAACTGCACTGATTAGCCTGCTATCTGCTATTCTATTTGGAATGCTTATGGTCTTAAGCATGAAAACCGGATTTTTTTCTGACCTATATCAAGCAGTTTTTAAAAGCCACATACTTCTCGGAACTGCAGGCTGGTTTACACTTCTGATTTTTGGATTCTCATATAAAATGGTCCCCATGTTTTCTTTGTCCCATGGCTACAGCATGAAACCTGCCAAATATGTATTAATAATTTATGCAGCAGGGCTTGCAGCTGCAATTATCTCTTTTTTCATCGGGAATAATTCACTTTTAACTATTGCATTGATGATCCTGGCAGGCGGTTTTGCATTCTTTACCTGGCACATGCTGCATATTCTGCGGAAAAGAGTTAAGAAGAAGCTTGATTATTCATTCCGGTTTGCTCTTCTTGCCATACCTGCAGGACTGGCTATCCACCTGGGAGCATTAATAAGCGCTCTAATTGGAAGCTTTCAAACTGCAATTGGGTATCTTGTATTTGCTTACCTTATGCTTTGGGTAGCTTTGAGCATTCTCGGTTACCTATTTAAAATAGTGCCATTCTTATGGTGGACATGGAAATACAGTAAAGAGATCGGGAAACGGAGTGTCCCTTCTCTCAGAGATATGATGAATGACAAGGCATCCATCCCGGTTCTTTCCGCTTTCATTCTCGGTATACTTAGTGTGACAGCCTCCATTGTATTTGAACAGCTTGCTCTATTCCTATCCGGCCAGATTTTAACGGCTGGAGCCAGCTTAGTATTCTGTTTTTTGATTATCACAGTATTAAAACAATAGGGGGAATGAACATGAATCGAAAAGAATTAGTTCTCAGCAGCCTGAAAAGAGTTATAGATCCTGAATTGAATATAAACGTGGTTGATTTGGGACTTATTTATGACATTGATTTGCCCGACAATGAAAAGGCAGTTATTACCATGACTCTTACAACACCGGGCTGTCCGCTTCATGACAGTATAGTCAGTGGAGTAAAGTATTGCATTGAAGATCTGGAGCTATTTTCAGATGTAGAGGTTAACCTTGTCTGGGAACCAGCCTGGACTCCTGCTCACATGTCTCCCGAAGCAAATCAGCTGTTAAGAGGTTAAAAGGAAGGCAGCGCCCTGTTGGGCACTGCCATAGTTCAGCTTATTACGGGCTCTGCAGGCAGAACCTTTTTTATCATTTCGAGCACTTCAGGATGTTCATTATTATTCATCAAAATATGAACGGTCCCTTTGTCTTCATGTGTTCTAATTAATCTTCCAATACCCTGCCTTAACCTCAGGATCATATAAGGAAGATCCACTTCTTTGAAAGGATCGGCCGAACCTTCCCGTTTGGCTGTAAAAACCGGATCGTGCGGAGGGAATGGGAGACCATAAATAAGCACATTCTCCAGAGATCTGCCCGGTATATCAAGACCTTCCCATAAATGTACAGAGCATAGAACTGAATGCTCATCATTTTGGAAATTGGAAACGAGACTGCTTATTTCAGCATCTCCCTCAAAAAAGACCGGCACATTTATTTTCCCGGAAACAAAGGTTTTGAATTCTGCCAGCTCCGTAGTACTGTTGAATAATACTAAAGCCCTTCCTTCTGTTGCCTTAACTTGTTCAAGAATGTATTCCATTTTCGCTGTATCTGATCCTTCTGCAAATTCCGGGATGCGAATGACCATATTTTCTTCATAGTCGAACGGTGAATCTACAGTAAAAGATAAATAATCATCTACTCCCAGACTTTTTGCCATATAATCAAAGGATTTATTCTGAGACAATGTTGCAGAAGAGAAAACAAACGGCTTCTTTTGGGAGAATACATCCTCCCTCATAATATCTTCAACCATTCTTGGCATGATAACCAGGGTTCTTTCCCCATTGTTGTTTTCAAACCAGGTGATGCCTTTTAATTCCTTCAAGAACAATGAAAGTGAATAAGAGATTTGCTCAAGATATTCTTCAACAATTTTTAAGTCATATTCATTTATTACATACATTTCACTTTCAAATACTAATTCTTCCTCAAGTGTATTGATTAAGTCCTGCAGTTTACGCCCTTCTCTCATTACATCTGCAGTTTTCTCAATAGTGTTCTTGTCAGAACCAGCGTCACCCGAGGCAGACATGGAAAGTGTCAGAAAGAAATGCTCATTCTGGTAAATAGCATCTTCTATGATATTTAATGTTTTTTCACGTACATCATTCGCCATGAGTCTTGTTAAGATGGATTCCAGAATCTGCTCAGAAAAACGATATGTCAATGCCTTTTGGGATGCATATTCCAGCAAATGGCCTTCATCAAAAACCACACAAGAGCTCTCAGGAAGCAAAGGGAGCTGCCCTTCCCGTTTTCTTGATTCTTTGGTCCAGATATGCTCCATGTAAAAATCGTGTGAACAAATGATTAGATCTTTTGAGCTCCGGTAATATTCCCTATGAAGAGTTTGACCGCACCGATGCCGCTTCTCACAAGTGAAGCAGTCCTGGAGTGAATCCCATGAAACATTGCTCCAATGCTCGTCCGGCAATTCAGGATATTCTTTCCGGTCACCATATCTTTCAAATTTTTGCATGGATGAGCCTGTTTGAACAAAATCCGGAAGATCATCAAAAATGCGATTATAATGTTCATGAACATCATTTGCTACGAGCTTGTCCAGCTTATTTAGGCATAGGTACTGATCACGTGATTTTGCCAGTCTGACATCAATATTTAATCCCAATGCTTTCTCAAGCTTGGCAATATCCCCTTCCTTTTTCACAAGCTGTTCGATTAAAGTCTCATCCGCACAGGCGATAATAGCAGGTTTATTTATGTACCTTGCATAACTGATTGCATATAAAAGATATACAATCGTTTTCCCGGTCCCTACACCTGCCTCAGCAAATATAACACTTTTGTCTTTAAATGCCTTCTCCAGCTGAAAGGCCATAAATATTTGTTCATCCCGAATTTCAAAACCTGCTTCAGGCAATATATCGTAAAAAACATCTCCGATCCACTCACTTAGCTTTTCATAAAAAGATTCGCTCTTGGATACGGCAAAAGGCATCCGGTTTGACATGCTACCCCTCCGTAAATAAAAAGTTAAAGCGCCTATTAACCAGACGCTTTGAATTCAGTTCTATCATTATTTCATATATGAGCTGTTAATAATCAAATGAACATCATATAATTTTATCTCAAATACTGTAACTGTCAAGATATAACGCCAAACCTGCAAATTCATCAAAAAAAACAGGGGTGCTATAAGCCAGCCCCTGCTCATAAATGAACGATTAGTTTACACGCGACATAGAAAATGACAATGCCTGCTGAAGTTCGTCCTGTGCGTTTCTAATACTCTCCAGTGCCTCTCTTGATGAATCACCGTCACCCTGTATTGCTTCAAGTGTTCCATTCAGAGCCTGAGAAATTTTATTAAAATCAATGCTGGAATGTTTCATTGCCACCCCTCCTGAAAAAGAATCAGATATAAATATTCTATACAGTTTCAGGGGCTTTTATGCATTTGCTGCTAATTATTTCTCGGAGGTCTTTTTCCCCAGTACTGGTAGTAGTCCGTACGAATAAAACCATTGAAGAGTTTTCGTTTTTTAGTCGCTTTTCTTCCATAGTGAGTTTCAAATTCCTCGTCTGAAGTCAGGATGTAAATCGACCACGTGTCGAGAGGAGCAAATGCCCTTCCCATTTCAGCATACATTCGCTGTACCGCAGCCTTCTCGCCAAGGCGTTCCCCGTATGGAGGATTCCCTACAATGACACCATATTCCTTTGTTGTTGTAAAATCACGGACTTGCATTTGTTTGAAGTTGATCAAATCACCTAATCCAGCTTCGAAAGCATTTTCTTCAGCTATTTTAACCATCCTGTGATCAATGTCAGCACCTGTGATATCGAGTGGCTGATCATAGTTTGCCAAGTCTTCAGCTTCATTTCTTGCATCTTCCCAGACTTTTTCAGGAATCCAGGACCATCCTTCCGAAATGAATTCACGATTAAAACCGGGTGCAATATTCTGGCCAATTAATGCGGCTTCTATCGGGATAGTGCCGGATCCGCAGAAAGGATCTGCAAATGCCTTATCAGGGTTCCAATTTGTCAGCATAACCAATGCAGCTGCAAGTGTTTCCTTCAGCGGGGCTTCCCCCTGCCCTGCACGATATCCCCGTTTATGGAGGCCGCTTCCGCTGGCATCGATCGTCAGCAGGGCCACATCCTTATGAAGAGCAACTTCAATTTTGAATAGCGGCCCATTTTCTTCTAGCCAGCCTGTTTTGTTATACTTTGTTCGCATGCGTTCCACGATTGCTTTCTTCACAATCGCCTGACAATCGGAAACAGAAAAAAGCTTGGACTTTACAGACTTCCCTGATACCGGGAATTCGGCGTTTTCAGGCATATACCTTTCCCAGGGCAGCGATTTGGTTTTTTCAAAAAGCTCATCAAAGCTTGTTGCTTTAAATTCTCCCACTTTTATGCGAACCCGATCAGCTGTCCTCAGCCATAAATTAGAACGGACAATTGCAGCTTCATCACCTTTAAATGTTATCCTGCCATTTTCAACTTCACATTCATATCCAAGGTCGCGCACTTCTTTGGCAGCGAGCGCCTCAAGGCCCATGGCCGTAGTAGCGATTAAATCGTATTTAGACATATTTTCACCCTAACCTAATTCTTATTTCTATTATGTATTCCCTAATTGAACATAGTAATCAACACATAAAGTATATCTGTTTATATGATTGCCCGCAATGAATGCCTTAGTTTTCATTATTATTTGCAAGCCTCGAGCAAAGTAAAAAAGCTCCCCCTAAAAAGGAGAGCTTGAATTTATAACACTCATACTGTCTCACTAATAACGTTCTGTAAGCCATGTTTTGTACCGTAGTACTGCAAGCGACAAATGTCTCGTACTCAGGTGGTAATCATCTATCTACAGGCATCTGCCTGTCCTTCCCGTTGTTCATTTCCTCAGGGAAAGTGCCCCTACCATCATTTGGGTTTCTCGCTCGCGGGGTTTACCTCGTTCCACCCTTTTCATTTCTGAAAAGGCTACGTCACTGTGGCACTTTCAAGGTATTCACGCCATATCCCGAAGGACTTAGGCATTTTCCCTGCCGTCAGCCAGAGCAAGCTCCGACTGCCCTAGCTTATGAATTCGCTAGGCACGAACACTACAGGCATCTCAGCCTGTGCGAGCATGGACTTTCCTCTACAATATAAGATATATTGCAGCGATTACCCGAACGCTATTAATGATCACAAAGAATATTATATGTAATCTGTGATGGAATAGCAATGGTTTAAAACTGGAAAGTCTAATAAATTCTGTCAATCATACAATTTACTGCCAAAAACATGTTTCTCCAGATTTGATAATCTTTTCAGGATGTCAAAGTTGGTTGTTCCTGCCGTTTGTGCAGCAGGTCTGCGTGAAGCTTCCTCAACCTGTTTTTTTAACTTCATATTTTCCTGCTGAAGATCTTCAATTTCCTGATGGAATGCTTCGTAATCTTTGATGACCTGATCTAAAAACTTATCAACATCTTCAGGCTTGTAGCCTCTCATAGCTGTCTTAAACTCTTTTTCCAAAATATCTTTTGCTGTTAATTTGATTTTATCGGATAGCACGACACTCACCTCAGTATATCGCCAATCATAATTAATACTATTTTTCCAGAGATATGTACATTTGTCAATTTATCTGAGCATTATTCAAATGTGTCTCTCTGAGAGAGCTGTTCCTCTTCTACAATCAATTGTAAATCATAAAAGGTGATTAGTCTAATGTCATATTCATTTTCTTCCTGATATTTTTTTGCGGTTTCATACAGATATTTAGGACTTCCCTCATTTTCCATATCATAAAATAACAGAAGCACATCACTTTTACTGACTAAAAAATGATTTTTTAATCTGAATTGCTGCGGGCTTTCATAAGGTTTTTTTGTTACTGAATCAACATAATCTGCCTGAGCCAATATAGTTTCATACCATTCTTTATTGGCATCCTTCCAGGAAGCTTCCTGATCTAAAAAAGGTGTAATGACTGCAAGCCTCAGGTCCTCATAACCTTCGAGCTGAAGATCAAAAACAACCTCTGCTGCCCAGAGTTCCGCACCGAGCTGCCCGCTGATGATTACCCACTCAAGACCGTCATCCAGCAAAGAAAGCAGGCTTTTTTTGATTGCGGTTTTGATATAGCTGACAGCAGGGTCATCGTTTTTAAATATTCCTACCTCAAAAGGCTTGTACCCTGAAATAACTGCTACTTTTGTCAATTGCAAAACTCCTTATATAAATCTTGGCTGGAAAGCTTGCATATATATAAATAAAACAAGGGCATTAAGCCCTTGTTTTATTATCTGCCAGAAAAACTTGGCCCCTGTTTCGGACCATTTCCAGTTGAAGCGCCAGCTACGCCAGTGCCTGGTCCGCCATATCCTGGACCCATTCCCATTCCTGGACCCATTCCCATTCCTGGACCCATTCCTGGGCTATATGCACCTGCTACGCCTGGTCTTGGTCCCATATTCACATTTGATTGTGTTACCTGGTTAACATTTGACTGCGTTTGCGGGAATGAATGCTGATTCTCATAGTTAATATGGTTCACATGAGTATGGTGTGTTGGATGAACGTGTGGAACCACGATGTTCTGGAACGAATGAGTTACACAGCATTTTGTAGGATGTACAACAGCAGGCATCACCTGCGAAGGTCTTGGTCTGCAATACATGTAAAGATCCCCTTTCGAAATTGTTTTTACATTAACAACCTATGTTGGAAAGAGCAATCTTGTACTAATTAAAACACCTATTTTATAGGTACTAGCCTTAGAGCATGCTGTAGAAACTGTCTTTTAAATTGGAGAAAACGATTGCAGTAGTGAAAATTACAAGGAAGAATAAAAATAAGATTGCTTTATACATTTTACCAGCCCCACTATATATAAAATTCCTAAAAAAGTACCACACAAGTTATAATTTTACCTGTAACAAGAAGTACATACAACTAGGAAATAGTGGATTTTTTTGTCTGGTATATTAAAATTATGTTACAAGGAAATTTAAGTTCGATTAAATTTCTGTTCAAGCCGTACAATCCGCCGGTGCAAATCTTCCTGTTTTAGTTTCAGCTTTTCCGATCCGTCATCTTCATCAAGCAGGTTTAACGCTTTTTTCGAATATATTAAAGCCTGGCCAATATCCTTTATTCGATGCTCATAGATCTTGGCCAGTTCAATACAAGATATTACCCTCATTTTAAGCAAGCCTTTTTCAGCAATATCCTTCCATAATTTCGCAGCCTCATCCCAATTTTTATGTTTCTTATACTCAAAAGCCAATGCAAATCTGGCATTAAGAGCTTCAGAAGACTCTCCTGCAGATATTTTACTAAAGGCATTTGCTGCCTGTGAAGAGTCACCCAGTGTTGAAAACCATCTCCCTACTTCATAAACCTCGCGGGAAGTCTGTCTTTCATCCATCTGCAATATCTGGAAAGATAGATGTGTATACAGACTGATCAGGGACAGTATATCCATTTCATTATGCTTTATGATTCCAAGCATGCCTTCCGGATCTTTTCTTTCAATAAAATCAAAATAAATCATGGGTGCCAGAAAGCCTGGAATATCGTCTTTTCTTTCAATCCCCAGAACATCTTTTTCAACTGCAGCAAGCTTTATTCTTTCAAGTTTGTGCTTCCACATTCTCCTTGCAGCATGATATAAATCAAAATGTCCAAATGGCGGCAATTTGGGAACATGCTCCCTCAGCAGAGTATGTCTCGTTTTAACCTGCGGCCAGTCGAAAGCTTTCCCGTTGTAAGTGACCATTGTTGTATAATCAATGCCTTCCAGAAAACTTTTATATAAGGGTATCTCAGCACCAGGATGAGGAAGAATATGCTGTTTCAGCTTTATTTTGGTACCCTGAAGACTGGCTTGGCCAAGCAGGAATATTGTATTTCCAGTCCCTCCGCCCAAGCCTGTTGTCTCTGTATCAAAAAAGAAAAGATTTTCCGGCCTGTGACCGGAAGCAGACAGCGGATGCCTGAGGCTGGAAGAATTCCAGGCATCCACAGCCTCTGTAAATTCCCCGAAGGAATAGATTCCATGTCTATGATCAAGGCAGTATTCTTTTTCCCTTACAAGACAGTATGAGTCTTCAAAATAAAACGGATAAACACCTTCATTAGCCCACACTTCTTTAAAAGGGACATCAGCCTTATTCTCAGGTTTTTGGCCGGCCGAAGACTGTTTATCGTTAGCTGTTCCAAGATGGCCCTTAAGCCTGTTCAGCTTGTTTTTAATGGACAATACTATCACCTGCGCTATTAACACCATTTTTAAAAGAGCCGAGGATCCTGAGTACGTCTTTTTTTGCCGTTTCTGATGAGGTATCTGTTCCAATGCATGAAGGACAGCCATGATCACATGCACATCTGCTGACCATTTCCATCATTTCGTGCATGATATGTTCTATTCCCCCGAAAATTTTCTCACTTAACCCTACACCGCCAGGATATCTGTCATAAAAAAAGATCGTCGGCTTTTCATTATGGGCAGCTTTCACTTGCGGAACTACATGGACGTCCTGAGGATCACACATAACAAATAGGGGTACAATATGCTTAAGTGCGTGAGCTGTGCCAATGAGTCCCTGTTCAAGCCGGTCCTGTTTATAATTTAATGATTCTTTGTTAAATGAAAGCCAGGTTGAGCTTGTATGGAGTTCTTCCTCAGGAAGTGTTATTGGACCGGATCCGATATTTTCATGTGTTTCGAACTTAATTTTTTTAAATATTGTTGCCATCGCTACAACACTGACATCTCCATATCCAATCTCTCCAATGGCGGATGCTCTGATTTTATCCTGCTCAAGCACCTTAAGCTCTACTGCGAGATTAGCATCGGTAAAATAGTCTACATCCACTTCCCGGACAAATGCTTTCTTCTCTTCCCAATCAAGCAATTCCACCTGAAACTGGGTTCCCTGATGAAGATAAATTGCCTCATCATGCAGGAGGGTCATAGCGGAAAAGCGGTCCATTTCACCAATTACTTTTACATTCGCAATATCTGATTGATCAATAATAATAACATTTTCCTGAGATGCTGAACGCAGACTTATGTTGTGGGCAGGAAATGAATCTTTCATCCAATAAAATCTATCTCCGTTCTGGTGGAGCACTCTTTCTTCGGCGAGGTATTCCAATACCTCTTCAGTTTCAAAAGTGCCAAAACGTTCCCCGGCATTAAAGGGGAGTTCATAGGCTGCACACTTGATATGATCGACCAGAATAATAAGGTTATCCGGATTAATCCTGGCTGTTTCAGGACTTTTATTAAAAAAGTAATCAGGATTTTGTATAACATATTGATCAAGCGGACTGGAGCTTGCCACCATAATAACAAGCGATTCACCATGCCTTCTGCCTGCACGTCCAGCCTGCTGCCATGAGCTGGCAATGGTACCTGGGTATCCGGTCATAACACAAACCTGCAGCTGTCCGATGTCCACACCCAGTTCAAGGGCATTTGTGCTGACAACTCCATAAATGTCCCCGGAACGCAGGCCTTTTTCAATTTCCCGTCTCTGGGTTGGCAAATAACCGCCTCTATAACCCCTTATCGCTTTAGGTCCCAGTTTATGTTTAACAAGCTCCTGCAGGTAAGTCAGCAGGATTTCAACTCTGACCCTGCTTCTTGCAAATACAATGGTCTGGATTTTATTTTTCAGAAGTTCACCTGCGAGCTTTCTCGCTTCGAGAGTTGCACTTCTCCTGATATTCAGCGGTTTATTGACAATTGGGGGATTATAAAATACAAAATGTTTTTTCCCGCTCGGGGCTCCATTATTATCCACGAGCTTCATCGGCTTTTCTGTAAGCTTTTCTGCCAGCTCCAATGGATTGGCTATCGTTGCAGATGTACAGATAAAAATGGGGTCGCTGCCATAAAAACGGCAAATTCGTCTAAGACGGCGAATGACATTTGCTACATGGCTTCCAAATACCCCTCTGTAAATATGAAGTTCATCTATGACCACATACTTTAAATTCTCAAACAAAGATACCCACTTTGTATGATGAGGCAATATGGCCGAGTGAAGCATGTCCGGATTTGTAATGACTACATGCCCAGCCCTGCGTACCTTTTGCCGGATATTTGCCGGTGTATCGCCGTCATATGTATAGGAATTGATATTCAATCCGGATTCCTGGATGATTTCATTGATTTCACTTTTTTGGTCCTGAGCCAATGCTTTTGTCGGAAACATATATAGTGCTCTTGCATCAGGATCATTCACGATCGTCTGCAGGACAGGAAGGTTGTAGCACAGCGTTTTTCCAGAAGCCGTTGGAGTAACAGCTACCAGACTGTCCCCATTCATGGCTGTCTGATAAGATGTTTTTTGATGTGTATAGAGCCTTGAAATGCCCCTTTTTTGCAGTGCATCCTTTAAAGATGGATGAATGTTTTCCGGAAGGCTGGCAGTCTTAGCCTCTTTTTCTTCTATTGTATGCCAATGAACAATGTTTTCTTTATATTGCTTTTCAGATATAAGCTGTTTCATGATTTCAGGCAAATTTTTTCGCACTTTCATCTATTTCACCTCATATTCCTATTCTACCGAATAAACGTTCGTTCTAACAGAGCAAACTCTTAATTTCTATTAACTTTTTATGGAGGAATTTCTGCTAAGCTAGTTTTTACTGTACCAGATTTACAGTTTAATTGACTGAAAGTTCTAATTATAAGAGAATATTATATATCCATTTTTTCTCAGATGAGGTGAAGTATTGCTCCACAGTCTATTGAAGTCAATAAGTGTATTAGTGTTAATCGTTATTGGATTTATCCTGATTCTTCTACTTCCAAGGGAAAAGGAAGTAACTGTCTTTTCGAGCTTTCATATTGAAGCTGATTATCCTTTCAGCTTTGAATTATACCTTGAAAGTATAGAAAATTTCACGAGTCACATTTTGACTGATAAAGGATTCGGTGAATCGCGTAGCGGACTTCCAGTTAGTGAAGAAGCAGGAATATTCGTGGCCCGCAGCTTAAAAATTGTTATGCCTGCTTTCCTGGTCAGCATGCTGCTTGGAACATTGATGGGTGCTGTCCAATTTTACAGAAGAGGTAAATTTACCGGTAAGCTGCAGAGTTTCCTATCCTGGATGTTTTCTTCCATACCCGATTTTTTTCTGTTCATTGCCATTCAGTATCTTTTCATTCTGATGATGCAATATGGACTGCCGCACTTTAAACTTTATGGACATGAAAATTGGTATAGTTTCCTGCTGCCGCTGATTTCCTTATCAGTGTTTCCATTCCTGCACATGTCCCGTTTTACGGTGTCAGCTCTTGAAAATGAAATGGGAGAAGAGTATGTGCGCACTGCTTATGCAAAAGGACTTGGCGACTTTAGAGCACTTGTTCACATGCTCTGGAATTGCCTGTCTCCCATTATGAACCAGGCACAGCTGGTAATGCTTTATATCCTATCCAGTCTGCCCATCATTGAAAAGCTGGCAGGCTATAATGGGGCAGGCAAGGAGCTGCTATTCAGCATTTCAGCTAATGATGAAATGAAGGCATTGTCCCTGATGCTTCCCTTTCTCATTATCATGTTCATTACCATCATCTTTTCGCAGACAGCTAGATTATGGCTCGTACAAAAGGAAAGGGTGTGATGGAAATGTGGCTTATTAAATGGATTAGGAAACATACTTTATTTTGCTTGGGATCCTTTTTGCTGCTGCTACTGCTGCTAATTATGTTTGCAGGGCCATATCTTCCTTTTGTTGACCGGGAATTAACAACAATTACATATATCCTAAATGAGGAAAAAAAGCCAGTTATTCCGCCTTATCCGCCATCAGGGGATTATCTATTCGGAACGGACAAAAGCGGCAGGGATCTGCTCAGTCTGCTTATCCTGGGGGCAAAAGAAACCATATTGATGGTTGCCTGTATTACTGTCCTTCGATATGTATTGGCCATTCCGATTTCCTTCCTTTCACACAAAAAATGGATGGGTACACACCTCTTTCTTAAATGGCTGAATGGACTGCTGTCATATATTCCAACCATTATCATAGTCATGCTTCTTGCCATGCTGCCGCCATTATTGCTGAGTGAGAATCGCCCTTTAATCCTGCTCATGATTATTGCTTTGGCAGAAATGCCCCGTGCTGCTGAAATGATAAAACTGGAATTTGATCAGATCTCCTCTAAAGAGTATATATATGGAGGGATTGCTGCCGGAGCTTCACCTTACAGGCTTTTTCGGATATACTATCTGCCTTTTCTGTATAGTAAGCTACTTGTATATATGGTTACTGATCTTGGAAAAGTCATGTTTCTGCTGGGACAATTAGGATTTGTCGGCATTTTTATTTCGCAGGATTTTGTTCAATCTATGACGGGAGATTGGCAATTGGTCAATAATTCCATTTCCTGGCCAATGATGATGATTAAAGCCTTTGAGGATATAAGAGGCCCTATTTGGATTCCATTTTTCTCAGCATTTGCAATGACCTATGCCATTTTAACCTTTAATATGTTTGCCGAGGGATTAAAATCATTTTTCACCAGGAAGGTCCGATATATTTAAATATCTCAGCCTGGATTAGGAAAACAAGCTACTCTAATTATAAAGTGATGTATGTTTTTTGTTACAATAAGCTTAATAGGACAGAAGCAAGAGGTGGATTATGAAAGCAGCAGAAATTAAGGATGTTCTTTCCCAGTTCTCTCTTTTTAAAGAGCTGAACAGCGAAGAACTGGATAAGGTAGTTGAGATATCCATATCACGGGAATGGAAAAAAGGAAGTCATGTTTTTCTGCAGGACGAACCGCTTGATAATGTATATTTCATTAACAACGGCAGAGTTAAGATTTATAGAAGTGATATTAATGGGAAGGAACAGATTGTTGCCATTTTAACAAAAGGAGAGATGTTCCCTCATGTGGGATTCTTCAGAAAAGGCGGGTACCCGGCTTTTTCCGAAGTGCTGGAAAACGCTCAGCTTGTGGTTGTGCCTATTTCGCAATTTGAAAAGGTGCTTATTGAGAATCCTGAATTATGCATAAAAGTATTTAAGGTTCTGGGCGAGAAAATTGTCGACCTTCAGGAGAGGCTGGAATCGCAAATATTAAACAATACTTATGAGCAAATCATTAAATTGCTTATCCGGCTGGCCAAAATGCATGGAGAAAAGCTTGAAAACGGCAGCTTTGTATTAAAAGGGGACTTTACCAATAAAGACCTTGCCAATATGATTGGCACCACAAGGGAAACGGTCAGCAGGACTTTAACCAAAATGAAAAAAGAAATGTTAATCAAAACAGACCAGGATGGACATTTAATCATAATCCCTGATCAGCTATTAGAGACAATATTTTAAAGGCCGCACTCTGCGGCTTTTTCTTTTTCCTTGATTCTGCCACAGGAACATCCACCCAATGGGCGGCATAGAATAAGTTGAAAAATCCTGTTTGAAAGGGGATGAAGGAATATGGAGGATCCAAAGAAAAAGGAACGGAATGAACCATTTGGGGATTTGATAAAATCAATGAATCAGTTTTTCCATGAAAAACCCGGCAGAGGATTTCTGCAGACAATGGATGAATTTTTTAAAAATCCATTCCCGACTTCTTCTTCCTTCCATGTTAATGTTGCTGAAACTGATAAGGAACATATCATTAGTGCTGAACTTCCAGGAATAAATAAAGAGCAAATACAGATTGATATCCTGGACAATTATATAACCATTTCAGTTAAATCGGCTGAGATGATAACGGAAGAAGATGAAAAAAATAAAATTTTTCGCAGACAGCAAAGCATGCAGCGTTCCAGCAGAACCATAGCGCTTCCACAGCCAGTTAATGAAAAAAAGGTAAAAGCTGTTTACCAAAATGGCCTTTTGCAGATTACTGTACCTAAGCAGCAGGGAAAAAGAATCCTGATTGATGAGAACTGATTATGCCTGCATTTCTAGTTTTATAGAATCTGGATAAACAAAAACAAGCAGTATTATTACCTGCTTGTTTTTGTTTTAAGATGGCTTATTAACTATTCAGCTTAGACGTATCAATCCAATTATTGAAATAGCCGGTCGGAACACTGAAATAATCTTTTGTGAAGGATATGAACTCCTTTGTATCGACCTCTTTATAGCGGAACTTTTGATAATAATCGGACAGAAACTGCATCCCCACTTCCTTAGGGGATTCCCCTTTCAGAGTATACTTTTCCTGGATCATTTTTAAAATTTCCAGAGCAGGCTGGCCATAAATATATCCTGTATGTTTTACCTCATTAAGCGGCACATTTGAATATTGCCTTCCCAGACCAGCTTCCTCGATTGCCTTCATCCGATTATGGGAGATCCCAAATGCCTGACTTTCATTTTGATTTTGATCTGCATAAAAGTACATAGAGGTGGCGAATTCTGTGATTCCTTCATCAATCCATGCACTGTTGTATGGGTCATTGGCCACTGCTCCATAAAAATATTGATGAGCGATTTCATGGACAATTGAGATATCATAAAACCTTTTATCATTAATATGGGGGTTTATGGTTACAATACCGGGATACTCCATAAATTCCCCTTCATCCAAAACAATGTCAAGCTGCTTATGCGGATAATCTCCAATATTATCCTGATAAAAAGATAATGCCTTTTTAGCCAGTGTTAACGATGCTTCCGGGTTTTTATCATGATTGCTCCTTGAAAAGAGTCTGACCTCCACACCGTCCTTCGCTTCCGTTTCATAAACTTTCATATCCTTCATAACAGCAATGAAGAAATCCCTGACCCTTTTGGCTTTAACTGTTCCTTCATTCTTTCCTTTTGCCGGATCTTTTTCTGCTGTGGAAGCCAGAGAATACCCTTTGGGCAGCTTATAGGAAACTTTGAAATCAGAATAGCCTGTATGGAATGTTTCCAGTCCCTCCATATAAGGCTCTTTGTTCCACTTGCCTTTTTGATAAACTGCAGCCATTGGGTACCACTGAGCAAGATAATAGTTGGTGCCTGCTTTTGAAAAGCGGCTGCCTCTCTCAGGGACTGTAAATCCATATTGTATCTGTACCTTATGTCTGCTTTTATCTTTCATATCAGGTGTTAAATTTATTTTTAGTGTATCTCCATTCAGTTTAAAAGATGCTTTTTGCCCATTCACTGTTACCTTTTTTATTTCTGCTTCAGACGTTCCTTCAACGGAATCAAATGTATGTCCCTTTTTAAAAACGTTTGGAATGAAGTAAAAAACAAGCTCATTCCATTCTTTATCTGATTGATTTTTTATCTGGATATTTGCACTAGCATTGAAATATCCTTCGCCATTCATTTCCAGATCAATTTGATAATCTGCCCTGCTGCCGCTTTTAACACCTACATTAGATTCCTTCGCAGCCACAACATAGACACCTGCACCTGCGAAAGCAATAACCAATGCCGTAAAAGCAGCCTTAGGGCCAGAAAATGACCAGAATTTCTTTTTTCGGCCAAATTGTTTTCTGGCAGGCTGAACTAATGGCTCGTGCCCAGTCTTAATCCATGGTGTACGCTGATAGTTTGATTGAAATCGATTCTTCAGTCCATTTGCCAGCAGACTGAAGGACACAGTTGTAAGTAAAAGGATCGCTAATGGCACAATCAATATATGGGTGTTGCCATAAATATTTAATCTCGCCTGACCAACAAGCCCCGCCAGCTCCTTTGTTGCCGATAGATAGATGATGGGGTCATATCTCACAATAGTTCCGCCGACAAAGATATTTAAAAGTGCCAGCTGTCCCATAAGGGCGATTACGTACACAATTTCAAGTATGAACATAACAAGGAACGTTTCCTTTAACTGGGGAAAAATATGCTTCCAGATTAGTCGGTGTTTTCCGGCCCCCAGAGCTTTTGCAGCTTCTATATAAACGGACTTATATAACTGAGACGTTTTAAGCCTTACAGAAGACACAATGCTTGGAATGCTGATGACTGATGCAATGACAATAAAATAGATAATTAACACATTTTGTTCAAGATGACTGTTGAAGCTTATTGGCGCAAGAAAAAAATACAGGATCAGAAAAAGCGGAACATAGCTCCATGCATTTTCGAAAGCAATCAGCCAGCCTGGCGTTCTTTTCAAGGTGCCCGCATACAAACCGATAATTGATCCAAAAACCATTTTTATAGCTGTTACTGCAGCTGCAATAAAAACAGTGTATCTTAAACCATATAACATCATGGATAAAATATCATATCCCCATTTATCGGTGCCCAGCGGATAGGAGGATGATTCAAACGGCTCCAGAGGCGGTGCCAGAACCTTTCCGTCTGTATATTGTGTTTCCAAGGCTGAAGTTAATGAATGGGGTGCAATGATAGGCCCGAATATGCTGAAAAAAAGCAAGCAGGAAACCAAAAGAATTCCTATTATTAACGAGTAATTTATTTTTAGCAGCTTATTCATAGATAAAACCCCGTTTGAACAGATAGAATATAAGTCTGTTAGAAATATAGACAATTAAAGAAATCAAAAGCATTGCAAACAAGCCGATTGCAATCGGCTGAACCCCATTGCTCTGAAAAATAAATTTTGTTATGCCGGAAACATTCATAATATGCTCAATAATAAAAAGATTGCCAATGGCAAGTGAAATTACTTTTACCAGCTCAGATTTGATAAATGGTTCTAAATTTTTAAAGACATGCTGAAAATTTATGTAATTCAATCCCATCCCTTTAGCAACAGCAGTCTTAATATAATCCTCACCGCTTGTCTGATAATATTTAACCGAGACAAGCTTAAATAAATATAGCGTCGGAGCTATCGCTGCCAGCACTGTGGGAAACCAGGTGTTGAGAGCTCCTCCATCCGGTCTGAGAGAAATTACTCTGATTCCCGTTATTTTATATATTTTTACGGCAAGAATCATAGAAACCACAATAATGATAAAGTCGGGTATGGCTGCAAGCATATTCAAGAATGCCCCAAAAAGCTTAGTGAGCCTGAAGCGGCTTATAAACACTCCAAAAATCATACTTATAATTAAGGAAGCGTTTACTGCTATCAATACAATCAGCAGACTAGTAAAAAAGTTATCAGCAATGTCCCCAGCTATAGGACGGGTCTGCAGTCCAAGCTGATAGGTACCAAGGCTTCCCTCGCTTATTTCAGATATAAAATCTCCATAAATCTGCGGCAGAGTGTCAAAG
The DNA here is from genome assembly GCF_038004385.1 of Cytobacillus sp. FSL R5-0377. NCBI lineage: Bacteria > Bacillati > Bacillota > Bacilli > Caryophanales > Bacillaceae > Cytobacillus > Cytobacillus sp. FSL R5-0377. The sequence continues at coordinate 3,971,107 of NZ_JBBORA010000001.1, read as the reverse complement.
CTCCAATTTAGACTCCCGCTCGATGGATCAACAGATATAATTTTTGGCAAAGCTGCAAGAAATAAAATTAATGCAAATATGATAAGTATTTGCTGCACAGCACGAAACATAGTACCCCCCCTTGTTATGACTTTAAGTCATTTTTCTATTTTTTTACCCTTATCTAAATTTTGTCAATCATACAATTAAATTATCATAGATAATATTGCCTATATTATTGGAGTCTAAAAATAGACCGGCTATTCTATTTTTAAATATATTTAATCTTTTTTCAAGTCTGATTTTTTCAAAGCATAAAAAAAAGGCCAATCCGGCCTTGATCACTTAAGATTTGAATATTCCGCCAATCCCTTTAACCATAGATGATACCTGTGTGACCGCAGACATCATCTGTCCTGCTGTGTCCACCATTTTGTTGATATCAAGCGAGCCATCCTGGGCTTTAAATGAATTCATAATGCTTTGCACGCCGGATGGCTGTTTTTGGATGAAGGATTGCTTTGGGTATGGATTCATATATGGCATTTGCGGAGCAGCCGGCTTGCTTGGCTGATGTCCATAATAATCTTCAGATTCTAACGGGTTTTGAAATATTCCTGCATTCTTTGAACCTGTATGTGAGTAATATGCAGGATCAAAATGTTGCTGCGGATAGGCCTGATGCGGATAACTTTGCTGCATTCCTGCCAATTGCTGCGGGTGCTGGTACTCCATATTAAATGGCGAATAATAAGAATTATACTGTCCGGCAGCATGGTTATAATTCTGCACTGGCTGCTGCCTCATATAATATTGGTCATTGGTCCCCATATAAAATGGATGAACGTATACATTTGGGTTTAAATGGCCGTATGGCTGCACATGACTCGTTTTATTCATTACTCGGCCAAACATGGGCAAACATCCTCCCCATTCAAAAAGATAAGTATATTAGCAATAATATCAGGCAATTCCCTCCTTATTATCACCAATATAATATATGAATGAAATGCCCAGAACGTGAAAGAAGTTAAATAGGGGCAAAAAAGGAAGCGCTTCCCACCTTTGTCTAACTATGAAGAATAATGTCGGAAGTTTGATTTTTTTAAAAACGATGAAAAATAAAATTATATGTTAGGATATAAAAAACAAATTGTTTCTTGTCCGCTATTTTCATTTACCTGAATGCGGGGAAGAAATTTCTCCGCGAATCTATTTTTAGAGGAGGCAATATCATGAATGTTCACGAACTACAAAAGAAGTTTCATCAGCTGCGGGAGTATACTCCTGAAAATGTTAATGAATTATTGGATTTTGCAAAAAAAGCCTATATCCATAATGAAATTTCCAGTACAGATTATCGAAATCTCGTTCGTGAGCTTGAAGCTCAAGGAGCGGCCGTTCCGGAAAGCTACAAAGATAACACCCTCCAGTATTCAGTAAATGCATAGTATTCAATGAAAAAAGGGAACCTCGTTCAGGTTCCCTTTTTTTCTTCTCTTAGTAATATTATCAGCTGCTTTAATACATACACGGCTGAATTAACATAATTAATAAATCTGGTTCTGCTTGCGTCAGGAAAAAACGACTGAATGGAAACCATTTCAATATGTTCAGCAGCAGAATCGATTTGCTGAGAATATAGATTCCGCGGTTTATGGATGCTAATCCACTTCCGGGCTTCTTCTTTCCATCTGTCATTTATGGATTTAACCTCATCAGCAAAAGGTTTGACTTCATTATAAAAATCACCCTTCTTGCCTGTCTCCTTAACCTTTTTATACCTGCTGTCTGAGATCTCCACATATTCAAGCAGCATTTCTGTCATACGCAGCAGGGAATTTTCTTGTACCACGGGAATCAACTCCATTTAGATAAGCGGAAGGCGCCTGAAGCTAAATAGTTATCTACCTTCAGTTTATACACTTTATTAAAAATAGTCTTTTTTCTAAACGATTGTTTTTTTGTTTATGAATTCTGCCCGTTGATTGCAGCGAACCCGCGGGGAGGAATGCGTCAGCATCTTCGAGGATCAGGTGCCCACAGCGAAGATCAACTCAGCAAATTAAACTAGGTTATGAAAAAGCAACTAACTTCTGGAAAAACAGCCTTAAAATAAAAGCAGCCAATCAATTTAGCTGCTGAAGGATACTGCTATTCTAATCCACTTAGAAACCGAGTTCAAGCTTCATGCGTGCTGATCTTTTTGCACTTTCTATATTTTCTGCCTCAGACATGATTACCGTCATATCTTCTTCGATTGCTTCCAGCCTGCTTTCACAAGCCTCTATATTTTCTGACTGTTCATAATACCAATCCTGGCGGAGTCCAGACAAATTAGACTCCAGTACATTTTCAAGCTCTTCAAGCTGATCGTATATGTCTGAAAGCATGGCCAGCAATTCTTCTTTTTCTACCGTTTTTCCCTGCATTCAAAAAACCTCCCGATTTCATTTTCTCCTTGCTTTCTGCCATGAATAATGAAGGATACAGTGAAAATTTGCTTTGTGCCTACATAAATTCTATTTTCCCCTAAGGTATCCTTCATGCATGACAAAACTAGAAGGGATTCGCCAAAGAAAGTACTTATTTGCATGGCAGCGGCAAGGTTTCGACAGCCTCCGAAGAATGAAAATAACATCATTGAACAAACTAATGAACGGAGGTGTTATGTTATGGCAAGAAAACAAGAAAAACAAAATAATGTACAGCCCAAAAAGCTGGAAGAAACAAAAACTGGCTATGGCAATAAGAAGCTTGAAGGTCCTGACCGCCCTTCAACATAACATGAAAAAGCAAGGGATCCCTTGCTTTTTTTTGCATTTATTTTCTCCTAACAAATGGAGCGAAATATTTTTCCCAGCTTGGCAGCAGTTTGAAGCTGGTCCTGTTTATGCAAATACCATTTTGTAATATGGACGGGATGTTTAATGACAACCGATTCTGATGCCCATTTCCTTTTTATGCGTTTATTGACAGACCAATCAGGAAATTGATGTATGTGATGAGTGATTATCGGGTATGTACAGCGTAAGAAAGGGGTAGTTCTCCGTTTTTTTCCCTTAAAGTATTTCTCATAATCATACCTTGACCCAGTATGAATTGTGCGTGATGCAAATTCATACACGTCCTCATAATAATTTGTGTCAAATAATATTTCTGCCAGCCTTTTTCCAAGGTCAATTCTTTTAGAGACCGAGCGGAAACCATTAACACTCGCACCGTATAATTCCCCTTTACAGGTAGGGAAGATGACAGAACTAAAATGAAGATAATCCTGAAAGGAAAAGAGCAATGTATGAAAAACTTTATTTTTATAAATAGAATGCTCCATTACAGGCTCTTGGATGACATTTTGTTCGTTGATAATCAGTGAAATCATTAATCTCTTTTTATTTCTGTTTCTCCAGAAATGAAGCCACTCCTGCCCCATAAACGCCGATACATGAAAAGTTTTTAATAAGTGAAACATTGGCCTATTTAGTTTCGTCGAATAATGATAGAGAAGCAGCTGGGGAAATGCATCTTGAAAAATCAGCCAATTAGCCCTTTCATATGTTATATAAAGCATATCCCTGAATTTCTTTCCTATTAATTTAGGAAAACAGCTCCCTTCAAGATCGCACATATTCCAGCCGGCATTTCGGGACACCATGGAGGCCAGGAATGCCCAGCGTATTTCAGGATGTTTTTGATAAAACTGAAAATAAGCTTCCGTTCTGGAGATATTGTCCAGGTTATATTTTGCTGTCATTTTCATAATATGATCCTTTATTGCCTGTTCCTTTTTTTCATGACTGTACAGAAATTTCCCAGAAAGAAACACCGCAATTCACCTCATAAAATGAATGTTCTATAATTTGGCCTGCAGGCATTTAGGTAAAACCGGAATAATACTTAACTGGAGTTTCCTATATACTTTGTTATTTAGAACTTTTTATTCAACCAAATCACGCTTACTTTTGTTATCATAGGGAGTAGCTGAAAACGAGGTGAATGCATGAATTTCCACTATCCAAATGGCAGGAGATATACCCCGCCTGCTAATAGTGCCAAAAAACTAACTCCAGAGAAGAAATGGACATACAGCAATCGCGGAATGACACTGGAGGAAGATATAAATGAAACCAATGAATTCTATTTGGAACATGGAATAGCAACTATTCATAAAAAGCCCACTCCTGTTCAAATTGTACAGGTCGATTATCCAAAAAGAAGTGCAGCAGTCATTAAAGAAGCATATTTCAAACAAGCATCAACAACTGATTATAACGGTGTCTATAAAGGAAGATATATTGATTTTGAAGCAAAAGAAACCCAGAATACAACCTCCTTCCCTTTAAAGAATTTTCATGAGCACCAGGTAAAACACATGGAGCAAGTATTAGCCCAGCAAGGAATTTGCTTTGTTCTCCTCCGCTTCTCGGCTACCGAAGAGGTTTACCTGTTAGAGGCCCTTCATTTACTCACATACTGGGAGAGGATGAAGAGTGGGGGAAGAAAGTCAATCACCAAGGATGAAATTGAAAAGAATGGTCATTACATTCCGCTTGGATTTCAGCCCAGAATTGACTATATTAAGATAATAGATTATCTTTATACCCTTAAATAATTAATTTAAAGTTCCATTGTCAGAAAGGATGAACATAGATATGACAGAAAAATATCAGACAAGGGAGGAGCGCCGAAGACAGCAATCGAAGCCTAAAAATAAGGGTAAGAAAAAAGGTTCAGGCACTTTTAAACGCATTTTCCTTATATTGATTGCCCTTGGTATTGCTGGAATGATTTTAGGAGCAGGCGCTTTTGCTTTTATGGTGAAAGATACACCTAAACTTGATGAAAAATTGCTTAAAGATCCAATATCTTCTCAGATCTACGATATGGAGGGCGAATTCATTACTGATGTAGGCTCGGAAAACCGTGATTACGTCGCTTATGAAGATATACCAAAACTTGTGGAAGAAGCCTTTTTGGCAACTGAGGATGTCCGCTTTTACAAACATAACGGAATGGACTTAATTCGATTGGGCGGAGCAGTAATTGCCAACGTTACCCGAGGATTTGGTTCTGAAGGGGCAAGTACGATTACTCAGCAGGTAGTAAAAAACTCCTTCCTGAATAATGAAAAAACCCTTAGCAGAAAGGCCCAGGAAGCCTGGCTTGCCTTCCAGCTTGAACGCAAGTATACAAAACAGGAAATCTTCGAAATGTATGTGAACAAGATTTATATGTCTGAAGGGCATGGTGTTTTAACGGCATCAAAAATCTTCTTTGGCAAGGAACTTAGCGAGCTGGAGCTCCATGAAGCTGCCCTCTTAGCTGGCATGCCGCAAAGCCCTAACAATTATAATCCGTTTAAGCATCCTGACAAAGCGGAGAAACGGAGAAATATTGTTCTTTCCTTGATGAATCAGCATGGTTTCATTTCAAAAGAAGAAATGGAAGCAGCGAAAAAGGTTCCTGTGGAATCTACCCTTGTGGCTGAAGAAAATAGAGAAACAAATGAATCTAAATATGATTCTTTCATCGATGTTGTTTTGGATGAAGTTGAAAAAAAATACCCGGATCTTAATCCATATTCCGATGGGCTGAAAATTTATACGACTCTGGATCCGGATGCACAAAAGCATGTTGAAAACATTTTAAATACGGATGCAGCAGTAGCCTATCCTGATGAGAAGTTTCAGGCGGGAATTACCCTTCTTGATACAAAAACGGGGGAAATCAGAGCAATCGGCGGAGGACGCAATCAGGAAGTAAAACGCGGCTTTAACTTTGCCGTGGACCAAAAAAGACATGCCGGTTCGACCTTTAAACCAATTGTCGATTACGGACCAGCAATCGAATATCTAAAATGGGGAACTTACCAGACCATTGTTGATGAGCCTCACACATATTCCGGAGGCACAAAAATCAATAACTGGGATGGAAAACATATGGGCCCTATGTCAATGCGCGAGGCCCTTGCCCGCTCACGCAACATTCCGGCTTTAAAAACACTTCAGGAAGTTGGAACAGATAAATCATTGGAATTCACCAAAAAATTAGGAATACCAATGGAAGAGATGTATGAGTCCTATTCTATCGGCGCTTTTGAGGTTTCTTCTCTTCAGGTAGCCGGTGCATACAGTGCATTTGGAAACAATGGCTTCTACACTGAACCGCATGCCATCAAGCAAATTGAAATGCGTGACGGCACGAAGCTTGATTTAAAACCTGAATCTGAAGTAGTCATGAAGGACTATACAGCATTTATGATCAGTGACATGCTCAAAAGTGCTGTTAAATCCTCTTACGGAACTGGCCGTCTGGCTGATGTTCCAGGCTTGCCTGTAGCAGGAAAAACAGGAACTACAAACTACACCGCTGACGAAGAACAAACATATGGTATACCTCAAGGCTCCGTGCCTGATGCCTGGTTCGCTGGCTATACAACTAACTATACAGCAGCTGTCTGGACTGGCTATCAGGATAGAAAAAGTTATATACCGGCAGGCGATGAGCAAAAAATTGCGCAAAAGCTTTTCAGCAGCTTAATGGCGCATGTATCAGAAGGAAAGGAAACAGAAGATTTCAAGGTACCGAACTCTGTAGAGAAGGTAGCCATTGAGAAAGGCAGCAATCCTGCCAAATTGGCAAGCCAGTTCACGCCTAAGGAACAAATCATTTATGAGTATGCTGTAAAGGGCAATGCTCCTACACAAGTGTCACAGAAATTTGATAAACTGGACTCCCCTTCTGGCCTGTCAGCGAACTTTGACCAGGAGGCAAATGAGATCTCATTATCGTGGAATTACCCTGAAGACGCAGAAGGCACACAATTTGAAGTAACTGTATCCGTAAATGAAGGCGGAGATCAGCAGCTTAGCGTTACTGCGGATAAAGGCTTAAAAATTGCCAACCCTCAGCCAGGAGCTGTGTATACCTTTAAAGTAACAGCATTTAAAGGTGATCAGCAAAGTGACCCTGCTTCTGTAAAAGTACAAGTTCCTGACTCAAGCATCATCGAAGAAGATGAAACTGAAGGTGAAGAGCAGGATGGAACTGGCGAAGAAGAACAGGAAGGCCAGGAAGGGCAAAATGGTGAAGATGGCCAGGACGGAAACCAGGATGGCGACGGTTCTGGAAATGGAAATGAAAATGGAAATGAAAATGGAAATGGTGAAGGCTCCGGAAATGGTTCCGGAGATGGTGAAGAAAACGGTGATGGTGGCGGTGAAGGTGACGGTACCGGTGATGGCGATACCGGAGAAGAAACCGGAACGGGTGCTGGAGGCACTGACACTGACGGAAACGGCACTGGCAGCGGCACTCAAGGCTCGAGCGGCTCCTGAAATGGATCTGGCACATAATCAAATAGAAATAAAGAGCTGGCTCAGTGATGAGTCAGCTCATTTTCTGTGTCCAAAAGTACTGATACACTTGAATGCTGGACTTTGGGTTTGGCGTGGCATGGTCGGCGATTCTAGGGTTTGTAGCGCTTTCATTCCTTTAGTGCGTGTCGAAATCTATGCGCGTTCCATATGAAACTGATAGCTATAGAAAAAAGCGCCTATCATTTAAGGCGCTTTTTCTTCATTTGTTCCAATGCCATCATCTTCATACATTGCTTTTCCGTTTCAGTGATTAGTTCAGAGAGCTGTATGTAAGAATGATAAAACGCTGGACGTGCAGTAATGAAATCCAGCCGTTCTTTAAGATTCACTGGCTTGATTGGCAATTCTCCGTGATCTGCCTGAAGGCTTACCGGCTTGCTGTTTGTCCAATACAGCAGCTGTAAAAATACTCCTAAAGATACTTTCATCGGAACTATGGCAGCTTTCTGGTTCCGGTTTGTGAAGTGCATCCCCAGAAGCTGCTTCTGTCCCGCCCACTCATCAATCAAAGCCGGAATATATTCAGCACTGTTTTCCCAGGGTCTTAACGCAGGAATCCCCGCATAATAAGCCGCTTCATATAAAAAGGGCGGCAGAGGCTGAAAAGTGAAAAGGTATTCTACTTTTACAGCCAATGAATCACCCTTTTTATAATATAGGGAATGACATAATTGTTCTTTAACAGGAATGACAATTTCTCCGGTCATTTTGCCTGCTTCACCTTCATTCGTTTTTTGCCTTCCCGGCATAAATCGAGCAGCGGACAGATCTCACATTGAGGATTCTGTGCCTTACAGTGGTATCTTCCAAAAAAGATCATACGATGATGTGTAATTGACCATTCATCCATCGGCACTTTCTTCATCAATGCCTTTTCAACTTCCAATACAGAGTCCTTCCATCGACAGAAACCAAGCCTTTTGCTGACCCGTTCCACGTGAGTATCAACCGCAATGGCAGGCACATCAAAAGCCACAGAGACAACGACATTAGCCGTTTTACGGCCTACTCCGGGAAGCTTTGTCAGCTCGTCTCTGTCACGCGGCACTTCCCCTTCATATTCATCGAGGAGCAATCTGCATAGCTTTTGTATATTCTTAGCTTTGTTTCGATAAAGACCAATGGAGCGGATATCCTCCTGCAATTCCTCTATAGAAACATCCAGGTAATCCTGGGGAGTTTTGTACTTTTGGAACAGGTTTCTTGTCACTTTGTTAACCAGTGCATCAGTACATTGTGCTGACAGGGCCACTGCTATGACCAGTTCAAACGGGTTGGAATGATTCAATTCGCAATGTGCTTCCGGGAACATTTCTCCCATTGCATCAAGGCAGTGTCTAATTTGTGTTTTATTTAACAAAGAAATCACCACTTACTATCTTCATTTTTTTCGGGCAGCAGTGTCTGCTTACTGCTCAAGCCAATTATAAAAGGGAATAGATTTCGTTGTCTGTGAGGGAGCATCCTCCCTTTTTGTCCTCTGCTGTGGCTGGTTCTGCCTGAATTTTTTCCCATAGCTTTTAGCCTGTTCAATCGTTTTTATTCCGTTCTTTTTCCATTCAAAAAGAATCCTGTCTATATATCTGAAGTTCAGTTTACCGGACATGACAGATTCTCTCAAGGCTGCTTTTATAATATGGGGATCATGGTGATCATCATCCATCCAAAGAGCAAGTGTCTCACATTCAAAAGGAGAAAGCGGCCTGCCAAACTCCCTTTCAAAGCAGGTATAAAGATCTGTCTCCTCCTGATGCATCTTAGCAGCTTCCTCTTTTTTACCGCTCAGCAGAAACTGATCAATGAGCTTTTCCCAAAGCGGATCAAGATGGTAACTTTCAAATCTGATTCCATCGGCAGAGTAGCTGTCCTTAATATCAATAAAGCCTTTTTGGATTAATTTTCTTAGCATTTCCGTACACTCAGCCACAGAAATGGTCATGCGGGAAGATAATTCTACAGGGGTGGGAAATTCATTCCCATGTTCAATATAGGAAATTACATGAAGTATTAGGACGAGTTCATGCTCATTCAAATTCATTTCTTTATACTGTGACAGAAGGACTCCAGGTATTGAAATATTTCCTTCCTGAAGCCATTTTAATAAACTATTTTTAGACATTCGGGACACCTCCTTTTCAGTATATCATGAACACAGTGACCAAAGTGTGTTGAAAAAACGGTAACTTTTCCATTAACATTTGGCTTGACTGCCTTCTTCTGAATGTTCTAACGAAACTGGAAGAAGCAAAAAATCCGCGAAAGGCGGATTTTTGCTTTATTTATTCATTTTCATTATGGATATAGTCGGTTTAATAAACGAGGGAACGGAATTGTTTCACGTACATGCTCGACACCGCTGATCCAGGCAACTGTTCTTTCAAGTCCCAGACCAAATCCGGAATGAGGCACTGAACCATATTGGCGAAGTTCCAGATACCACTTGTAAGCATCCAAATCCAGTTTATGTTCTTCGATGCGCTGTTTTAGCAGATCATAATCATGTATCCGCTCAGAGCCGCCGATGATTTCACCATACCCTTCAGGTGCAATCAAGTCAGCACATAGTACAACATCTTCTCTTGACGGATCCGGCTGCATATAGAAAGGCTTCAGTGAAGTAGGATAGTGTGTGATAAAGACAGGCTTATCGTAGCTTTCTGCAATTGCTGTCTCATGCGGCGCTCCAAAGTCGTCTCCCCACTGAATGTCATTGAAGCCTTTTTCCTGAAGAAACTTAACTGCTTCATCATATGTTATGCGAGGGAATGGAGCCGTAATTTTCTCCAGCTTCTCTGTATTACGGCCAAGTGTTTTAAGCTCAATTGAACAGTTCTTAAGTACAGACTGAACAATATGAGCAACATATTCTTCCTGAACCTTTAAGTTTTCATCAAATTCGCAGAAAGCCATTTCAGGTTCGATCATCCAAAACTCGATTAAATGACGGCGGGTTTTAGATTTTTCAGCACGGAAAGTCGGCCCGAATGAAAATACTTTTCCAAGAGCCATAGCAGCTGCTTCCATATAAAGCTGGCCGCTTTGGGAAAGATAAGCATCTTCATCAAAGTACTTTGTCGCAAACAGCTCTGACGTGCCTTCCGGTGCGCTGCCCGTCAGAATTGGCGGATCTACCTTCGAAAAACCTTGCTCATTGAAAAACTCATAAGTTGCCCGGATAATTTCATTTCTGATTTTCATGACTGCATGCTGACGGCGGGAGCGCAGCCATAAGTGGCGATTATCCATTAGGAATTCAGTTCCATGTTCTTTTGGCGTTATAGGATAATCCACAGCCTGATGAATAATTTCAAGTCCTGTTACAAGCATCTCAAATCCGAAAGGAGAACGCTCGTCCTTTTGAATTCTGCCGGTCACATATACTGAGGATTCCTGAGTGACTGATTTTGCCCCCTGGAAGATCTCCTCCGGCACTTCCGCTTTCACCACTACACCTTGAATGAATCCAGTTCCATCGCGCAGCTGCAAAAATGCAATCTTTCCGCTTGAACGCTTGTTTGCAATCCAGGCACCTATGGTAACTTCCTGATCAACATATTTATGAACTTGAGAAATTGTAGTTTTTATCAATTATGTTCCCTCCAAAAAAATCTAAGCAATCACTTCTTATGTATCGCTATATATTATACCTTCAAGCACATTGACAAGCAATAACAGTAAATATTAAAACGCTCTACTCAGGCGGAAAACATAGAAGGAAGCCGGATGCAATCCGGCTCTCCCCGCTTCACTATTATTTTAAATTCCTTTCAACAAATCCGTGCATCCGTTCCACTGCCTTCTCTAATAATTCAAGAGAAGTTGCATAGGATAAACGGATATTATCCGGAGCGCCAAAGCCAGATCCAGGAATGACTGCGACCATTGCATCCTCCAGAAGCGACTCAACAAATTCATCGACACTCGCGAATCCCGTCATTTCTGCTGCCTTTTTTACATTGGGAAACAGATAAAATGCTCCCTGAGGCTTTACACATGTAAAGCCTGGAATGCTGATTAATTTATCATAGATTACATTTAATCGATGTTCAAATGCTTCACGCATTTCTTCAAGCTTATCCTGAGACCCGGCATATGCAGCGATTGAACCATATTGTGCTGTTGTTGTCGGATTTGATGTACTGTGGCTTGCAAGGTTGGTCATAGCTTTGATAATGCTTTTATTGCCTGCAGCATATCCAATTCTCCAGCCTGTCATAGAATGAGATTTGGAGACCCCGTTAATAATTACGGTCTGTTCCTTAAGCTCAGGTGAAAGCTCAGCAATCGAAGTATGCTTATGGCCGCCATATACGAGTTTTTCATAAATCTCATCAGAAATGATCAGAACATTATGCTTTAAACATACCTCTCCCAGCTCCTTTAATTCCTCCGCAGAATAAAGCATGCCTGTCGGGTTGCTTGGAGAGTTGATAATGACAGCCTTGGTTTTATCAGTTATGCTTTTTTCCAGCTGTTCAGGTGTGATTTTAAAGTCATTTTCCTCTTTTCCCTCTGCATATACAGGAACACCGCCTGCGAGTTTAACCTGTTCAGGATAGCTTACCCAATAAGGAATCGGGATAATGACTTCATCGCCTTCATTGAGCAATACCTGGAACAATGTATATAAGCCATGCTTTGCTCCATTGGTAACAATAATTTCTGAAGCGTCGTAATCAAGTCCCTGATCTTTTTTAAACTTGTTTGCAATTTCTTTTTTTAATGCTGGAAGACCTGCTGAAGGTGTATATTTTGTATGCCCTTCATTCATGGATTTCACGGCAGCATCAATGATATGCTGTGGTGTATTAAAATCCGGCTCGCCTGCTCCCAGCCCGATAACATCATGTCCCTGGGCTTTTAGCTCCTTAGCTTTAGCAGTAATTGCCAGAGTTGTTGATGGTGTCAATGCTTTTACTCTTTGTGCCAGTTGAATCTCCATTGCTTGTTTCCTCCCGAGTTCTCCTGCATTGCGTCGGCGATTGCCTAAGACTACAGGTTTTCAATTTTTTTCAGCCATTCCCCTGTCTTAAAATCTATATAATAATAATTTATTAAATTATTGCCGGAACGGTAATGAATTTCCCATAATGGAATATTTTTCTCCATCCCCAGCCGGACAGACACGATCTCAGCAGAATTTTTCTCATGCTTAAGTCTGTTGATGGCTTCACTTTTGGAAATTCCTTCAGATTGCTTCAGCGTAACAATTTTCCCTTTTTTTTCGGGAACCCAAACATATATGCTTGTCCCATCATGATCTTTGCCTTCAATTACATAGCAGGTCTCAGTGCCATGATATAAACTGAAATCCTCAGTTTCAGCAAGATCCGTTTCTTGTTTAGCACGTTCTACGGCCTTTGATTCAGCGGCTTTGACGGGCTTCATACTATTAAAATATATTAAAGAACCTGCTCCAATACTGATAACAAGCAGAATAATGATACTCCATATTGCTTTTTTCATGTCTCAATCACTCTTCTATGTACGATAAATCGTAAAAATCGCTTTATTTTGGTCTTCCTGATCAAGCGCCAAACCGAACATCAAATCTTTCTCTTTTAGTGTCCTGTTCAAGGCATCAACAATTTTATACAGATCAGGGCTTTGCTGGATCTTCACCGTAGATAAAACCTCTATTTTACTTTCCATTCTGGAATTCCTCCTCAGCCTCTACAATATTTGTAACTTATATACCCAACCGTTAAGGTTAAACTAATTTTACAAAGAAATAAATCTCAGTAACAGTATAACAGCAGAAATGATTAAACTGGTAATAAAACATAATAAATTTTCTTCTGGTCCACCACGTCATGCTGCGCCATAAGCGCAGCTTTTTCATTTCCTGCCGGGATGAAAATGGCTAAAGCCGCACTTAGTGAGCAGAAAAAATAATCGCCTCCACAAAATATTCCCTGTGAATATTCCGTGAAGGTTAATTTCTCTTATTTGAACTTTTCACCCTGGAAAATCGTAAATAGCTCATAATTAACGTCGGTAAATTTAATGGTGATGGTTCCATGCTTCCTTGTATAATATACATCAACCCAGGCATCATTTAACAGTCTGAACAGATCTGTATCATGTTTTATGGACTTTCTATAAAAAAGAATACCGATCTGGGGATCAAGGTGTTTAATCATGTCTTCTGATATAGAGCCATCCCTTCCAAATGCAGGCAGTTTAACCATGTTCACATTCGATAAGTCTTTTCCCATGAGAACATCATTGGCTTTTGCGCTTGTCGAGTTCATAAACAATATCCGATGTCTTTCAAATGTAAAGGAAATATCCATCCCTTCTCCCTGATCACTGCCTTCGTATAGAACATCAGCGTGAAATTCCGGAAAAAGCTGCTGCTTTGTATTCTGCTTCCAGGAATGAAAATCAAGATTACTTATTCCTTTCTCAGCCTGCAGCTCTGAAACTGCTGGTTCACTCGCTATAATTTCCCTTACCCCGAAGTTCTTGATCAGCCATCTAAGGCTTGCCTTATTATATAATTCCTCATCTGTCAGGATGACTGCTGAAATCTGATTAACGCCATATAATTCAAGGAGCTTTTTTAATTCTCCCTCTGTTCCTTTCCCACCCGTGTTAATTAGGATTTTTTCGCCATTCCCATGATGAATTAAAGCAGATTCGCCATCGGATAAAGAAAAAAATGTCATAGCCAGTTCATCACTTTTTAGTTTTAGGTCAATGCTTTCCACTTTAACAGGAACTGCCGGTGAATCTTTAGGTATGTAATACCAATTTGCAAACAGCACCATAAATGCGAACAGCGCGTTCATCTTTCCATTCCTCCTACATTGAAACAGAGCAGATTGAGAAACAGCTAATAAAATTGAAACCCAACAAATTTATAATGTGTTAATCATCTAAATTTATCCTGCTTAACGGACCTTTGTCATCATAAAAGCAGGCTCTTTTCGTGTAAATTATTGTTTTCGCCTATCAATGTTGCCGTTATTTGCTGCGAAGGGCTGCCCAAGCGTTCTGCGGAGCTGCGGTGAGCCTCCTCGGCGCTGCGCGTCGGCGGGGTCTCACCTGTCCTCGCACCTTCCGCTGCAACAACTCAGAAAATAGGATACAAAAGCAACAACTCTTATGAAAACAGCCTAAAAGAAAGTGAAAATACACTGAATTTTATAGCCAAGTATTAATCAATTCAACAATTTCATCAATATTGTTTTTCTCAACAGGGATAGGAGGAATGGAATCCAGGAATGCTTTTCCATATCTTGCGGTGATGATTCTCCGGTCAAATATGACGATGACCCCCCTATCGGAACTTGTTCTTATCAGCCTCCCAACCCCCTGCTTAAAGCGGATAATTGCCTCAGGCAATGAGTATTCGGAGAACGGGTTTTTTCCTTTATTGGCAATTTGCTCATTTTTTGCCTGCGCCATCGGTTCATCAGGCGGTGAAAAAGGCAGTCTTACAATTACCAGACAGGAAAGATCCTCACCCGGGATATCAACACCCTCCCAAAAGCTGCTTGTCCCCAAGAGAATGGCCTTTTCAAAACGCTGAAAGTTTCTCGTGAGCCTTGATCTGCTTCCGCTTGTCACACCCTGGGCAATAATAGCATAATCCTCCAGGAACCCTGATTCCTTGATAAGCTCATGGGTTCTCCTTAACATTTCATGTGAAGTGAAAAGTATCAGCATTCTTCCCTTTGCTGCTTCCGCAATTGAAATAATATGCTCGGTAATGGATGCCACATACTCTTCGAGTGGCACTGCATTTACTTCAGGCAAATCATCAGAAACTAAGAGCTTAACCTGATTCTGATAATCAAAAGGAGATTGAATTTGCTTAAGCGTGCATTGATGCTCCTCCAGCCCCAATTCCTTTAAGATGAAACTAAAAGAATTTTTTACAGATAAAGTGGCAGATGTAATGACTGCACTTTCCTTTTGGCTGAAGAATTGATCTTTAAGGTAATCAGAAACCGATACAGGCTGTGCATAAACAGTCGTGGCGTTTTGCGCTGAGCGGGTATCCATTTCTACCCATACAACAAATTCCTCTCCCGGCAAGTGAAAGATGTGATTTAAATCATCATTTATATCCCGCAAATCATCCACAATAGAAGCCACTTCCTCCATTAATGCCTTTTCCTCAAGAGAAAGAGCCGATTTAATCGCTGAAACTGCACACACACGGCTGTCTATAGCCTGGATTAAATCCTTAAGCATGAAACCAAAACGTTCGGCACTCGTTAATACTGCCTTCGTTTCCTTATTGGAGCCATTTTTATTAAATCTTACTGAAATTCGATTTACACTTTTTTTAGCTTTATTGTTCTTTTTAGCAAAAATCGCTATTACTCTAAACAATTCATCCATTTCATGAAGAATATCAGCTATCACTTGGTTGACTTCAAAGGAATGCATGAGATCATCACGTGTCCCTGCTTTCTCCTCCACAAGCTTCTCCAGCTTATAGTAAAGCTGTTTCTGTTCAATCATTCCAATTTGTCCAAGCAGCAGCCGCAATGATAAATAATCCAGCTTGTTTCCGAAATGTTTCCCGGAAGCCTTAACAAAATGATGCCCCTCATCGATCACCACATGGCTGAATTCCGGCAAAATAGCATTACTTGCTGTAAGATCAGTTAAAAGCAGGGAATGATTCGTAATGATGATATCAGCGTTTTGTGCTTCCTTTCTTGCCCTCAGATAAAAATCTCTGGAGATCCACGACTTATCCTGCAAAAATGCTGTTTCATCATTCTTAATTCTGCTCCAGTAGATCATCCCGCCGCTTGAGAGGTTTAATTCATCAATATCACCCGTATCAGTCTCCAGAAGCCAGACAAGAATCTGCATTTTACTGAGGATTGTATCATAATTATCTTCCTCATCTCTTAGCGTTTGGACAAACTTCGCAAGGCTTATATAGTGGCTTCTCCCCTTTAGCAATACAGTGCTAAGCGAAAATGACAGCATTTTTTGCAGCAGGGGAATATCCTTAGAAAGCAGCTGCTCCTGCAGCTGTGTTGTATATGTACTGATAATGACAGTTCTTCCGCTCTTCTTAGCATATAGAGCTGCAGGAACGAGATATGCCAAGGATTTCCCTACACCAGTCCCTGCCTCTATCAATGCATGCTGTTTGTTATTAAAAGCCTCATAAACTGAATCCATCATGATGAATTGGCCTTCCCTTTTTTCATAGGCAGGGAAAGCTTTAATGAACAAAGCCTGTTTTTCCTCTTCACGAATAGGAAAGCCCTGAAACTCTGAGTCTGCAGACGCCTGCTGTCCCGTCCCTCTTTTTAAAGCAATCCCCCGGTGAACTTCAATATCATCTGCAAGCTGCTCAATCTTACTTTCATTAATTAAATGGTGCTCGTCCAAAAGTATATCAAGGTCACTCTTTAAGCCTCCAGACAGCTTATGCAGGCGTTCAATGGTGGTATGAGGAAGGTTTTTAAGCTTATTCAACAATATTAACAGGAGTTCAGCCGTAACATATGCATCGCTGTCTGCCTGATGGGGACGTTCATGATTAAGGCCTTCCCGAAGTGCCAGATCCGACAATTTATAGCTATCTGCAGTGGGAAAAAGAATTCGCGCCATCTCCACTGTATCCAGGACAGGACCGTAAAACCCGTTATATCCCGCTTCAATCAATTCCTCCTGCAGAAAAGACAGATCAAACAAAACATTGTGAGCCACAAAATAGGCACCCTCAAGCAAAGTCAGAACTTTAGGGGCAACCTCCGAGAAAAGCGGGGCGTTCTCAACCATTTCATCTGACAAACCTGTCAGTTCTTCAATGAAAGGGGGAATGGATTGCTCCGGGTTAATAAGGGAGGAATATTGCTCTGTTATTTTTCCGTTTTCAATTACCACAGCAGCGAATTGTATTATTTTATCGCCTTTTTTGGGGGCGTTCCCGGTTGTTTCCAAATCCACTACAACATATTTATTACCCATGGCTAACACCTCTATATTCAGTCATTCAAAAGGTATCACAAAAACGGAAAAAGAAAAAGGCAAATACTTCTCCCTCTTTATTTTCTTCACTTGCTCAGGTCCCTTATTCGCTGCCGATTATAAAAAAGAGCCGAAGCTCCAAAAGAGTTCCGCTCTGGTTAATACACTATAGCACTGTGCTTTCCGGTTCTGCATGTATCATGTCAGTGATCCGATTTCTGCTGTCCATTATGGCTACCTTTGGTTCATGATATGGCACCTTTTCATCAGGAACAAGAGCATATGAAATGATTATGACAATGTCGCCTTCCTGAACAAGACGTGCAGCTGCCCCATTCACACAGATTACTCCACTGCCTCTTTCCCCAGGAATGATATAGGTTTCAAATCTTGCACCATTGTTATTATTCACAATTTGGACCTTTTCATTTGGTGCCATTCCTACCGCTTCAATAATATTTGTATCAATAGTGATGCTGCCAACATAATTTAAATTGGCTTCTGTTACTGTTGCACGATGGATCTTGCCATTCATCATGGTGCGAAACATGCTGACTTCCTCCCTTAGCTATCTTTTTGAACTGATAATATTGTGTTATCGATTAAGCGGGCCTTACTAAATTTAACGGCCATTGCAATAATTACCTTTTCTTCCAGACGGGAAAGCGGTTTAAGATCAGGATAGGATAGAATTTCAATATAATCTATTTCCCCGCTTGTGTTTTTTTCAATAAATTCTTTGATGCTGCTGATAACCTTCACGGGATCGTACTCCCCTTCGGCTACCAGTGATTCCGCAACCTTAAGACTTTGGTGGAGAGCAGAAGCCTGGTCGCGTTCTGGCGGCAAAAGATGTACATTCCGCGAGCTCTTGGCAAGGCCATCTTCCTCTCTGACGGTCTTTACAGGGACAATCTCGACTGGAATATTAAAGTCTCGTACAAGTCCGTCAACAACAGCCACCTGCTGGGCATCCTTCATTCCAAAATAAACCTTATCCGGCTGAACAATGTTGAAAAGTTTTATCAGGACTGTGGCGACACCATCAAAATGTCCAGGCCGGGACTTTCCGCATAAAACATCTGTCCGCTCCTGTACCTTAGCCGTTACGGACAATGTGGAAGGATACATATCATCTGCTGAAGGAAAGAAAAGATAATCGCAGCCCTCTTTCTTTGCAAGGCTGCTGTCACGCTCTAAATCCCTTGGGTATGTCGCTAAATCTTCTTTTGGGCCAAATTGCAGCGGATTGACAAAGATGCTGACAACTGTTATATCATTTTCTTTCTTTGCATTTCTTACTAATGATAGATGGCCTTCATGCAAATATCCCATTGTCGGTACAAAGCCGATTGCTTTTCCTTCCCTTTTAAGCTGCAAAGCAATACTTTGCATTTCTCTTATATCTGTAATCGTTCTCATGCTTTTCCTCCATATAAACTCAGAAGCTCTTCCTCTTTCATTCTGAAAGAATGGGAATCATCAGGGAATGTTCCATTCTTGACTTCCGCGGAATACTTAGTGAGGCTGTCGCCGATTATCGGGTTCAGGTTTTCATACTGTTTCACGAACTTGGGCACACGATCTACACCGTATCCCAATACATCATGGTACACAAGGACCTGTCCATCAGTGTCTTTTCCGGCCCCAATTCCAATCACTGGAATTCTCAATTCTTCCGTAATCTGCTTTGCCAGCTGTTTTGGAACACACTCAAGAACAAGGGAAAAGGCTCCGGCTTTCTCACATTCCCTTGCATCCTCTATCAGTTTTCTCGCTGCTTCAGCGTTTTTCCCCTGGACCTTATAGCCTCCAAGGACCCCTACGGATTGCGGGGTCAGTCCAAGATGGGCAACTACAGGAATGCCTGCTTTAGTTAAAGCCCTGATTTGCTGTGCGACTTCATCACCGCCTTCAAGCTTAACAGCATGTGCACCTGTCTCCTGAATGAGCCTTGCCGCACTTAACAGTGTATCTTTCTCGGACAAATGATAGCTCATAAACGGCATGTCAATCACAATAAAAGTTTGTTGTGCCCCTCGTTTGACAGCTTTTCCATGATGAATCATATCCTCCATCGTAACAGGTACTGTTGAATCATAGCCAAGCACTACCATACCAAGTGAATCCCCGACAAGTATCATGTCCACATCGGCTTTTTCAGCGTGTTTAGCAGCAGGGAAATCATAGGCGGTCAGCATAACAATTTTCTCATGATTTTCCTTCATTCTTAAAAAGTCTGTTGTTTGCTTCATCATTCGTCCTCCTTATTCAGGAAGAGGCAATAAAACTTCAAAATGAGCAGGAAAAGCGGAAGCGCCTTGCCCACCCCGACAAGCGTGACCTCGTGGGGCAGATGCTGGAGCTACAAAGTTATCGAAGTTTTATAAACATTAAAAAAATCCTTCTGATGGCAGAAGGATTTTGTAAATAGCTCACATATCAGTTTATCCCTCTGTCCCGGTCCATTTTTGGATCTAGGCAGAAATATTATGTTGGTAATTCCTCAAAAAGGTGCAGTTCTGTTAAGGATACTGCCCATAAAAAGTATAACAAAAAGGCAAAAGATTTGGCTATAAAAAATTTCTGGCCGGAATTCTAGGCATCCAGCTCAATGTCTGCAGAATATACGTGATGGACTTTCCCGCTGCTGTCTTCAATCATCAGGACCCCATCATCGGTAATACCAAGAGCCTTGCCATATATGCTTCCGGTAATCGTTCTTGCGGTAAGGCTCTTGCCGATGCTGACTGCATAACTTTCCCATAACAGTTTAATCGGATAAAAGCCCTTTTCCAAATAAAGTTTATACAGATTTTCCAATTTACCAAGCAAGATCTTAATCAGCTCAGCTCTTGAAAGCTTTTCGCCTTTTTCAATGGATAATGAAGTAGCAACTTCTTTAAGCTCATCGGGATAATCATCCAGCTGCTGATTAACGTTGATGCCAATGCCAATAATAATAGAAATAATCCGGTCTGCATCCGCCTGCAGTTCTGTCAGAATTCCAGTAACCTTTTTCCCGTTCATCAAAATATCATTCGGCCATTTAATTTGCGGTGATAAATCGGTCAGCTCTTCAATTGCCTGTACAACAGCCACTGCTGTAATCAATGTCAGCTGCGGTGCTTTCGGAGGCGGAATGTTCGGTCTAAGAATAACACTCATCCAAATGCCTGTTGATTTTGGGGAATGCCATCTCCTGTCCATTCTCCCCCTGCCTGAAAGCTGTTCTTCAGCTATGACGATCGTTCCTTCCTGTGCACCCTCGTAAGCAAGGCGATGCGCAATCTTCTGAGTTGAATCAACACTTTCTTCATGATGAATCTGGCGTCCAAGTGTTTCAGTCTGCAAACCAAGCCTTATTTCATCAGGAGTAACCTTTTCAGGTGTTTTTATTATGCGGTAGCCTTTTCTTCTGACCGCTTCCAATTCAAAGCCTTCTTTCCTGAGCTCTTCAATATGCTTCCACACAGCCGTTCTTGAACAGCCAATCAGGTCAGCTAAATACTGGCCTGAAAGGTATTTTTCATCACTTGTCGTAAAAGCATCAATCAATTTGTTCCTGATTTCTGATTGCACTTTATGAGCCACTCCCTTATGGATTCATTGCTATTTCTCATTTCCCCGCGCAATACTGCTTTTTCAGTCTTTTCAAGCTCTGCTTTTATCCATGGACCAGGGGGTTTTCCAAACCAATGCATAAGCTGATCTCCATTAAGCTTCAGATCGCTTCTCTCTTTAATCGGCAGGGAGTGATATTGACTCAGCAGGATATCTGTTCCCCTGCTTGAGTCCTCATGCTGGATAACGTTCCGGACCCGTTCCGCGTTCAGGAATTTGCCCCCTGCCTGATAAAGGGAATAGTTATCCCACTCGTTTTTAGCTCTGTACCGGATCCAGCTTATGATCGACACTATCTTTTTTATCCTCTTTACAGGCAGTTTCCAGCTTTTCAGAAAAGCTTCAGTCTGCGACTCGTCCAGCTTAAAGAGGCAGGCAAGAAGGGCCCACATTTCATCTGCTGTCAGATCAGATGCATTATAATTTACCGCTTCTTTCAATTCCTGCTCAAAGCCGGACAATTTTGGAAGATAATTAGACAATCCGGTTTCCGCTATAACCTTAAGGGCTTTCATCCTGCCGGTTCCTGCCAACAGCTTTTCAAACTCTGCCAGCTTTCTTTCCACTGCAATGTTTTCAAGTAAATGAGACAGAGATGCCAGCGCATCATAAGTATCTTTCTCAATCTCAAATGCCAGCTGACTGAAAAACCGGACTGCTCTCATCATTCGAAGGGCATCTTCTGTAAATCTCTCAGCCGGCTTGCCTACAGTGCAGATTCTTTTTTCCTCTATAGCGCCCCTGCCGTTAAAGGGATCAATAAGCTGCCCGTCTTTATCCATAGCAATGGCGTTCATCGTAAAATCTCTTCTTCTCAAATCCTCTTCAAGTGATCTGATAAATTGCACTTCTGATGGCCGCCTAAAGTCCAGATATTCCGCCTCTGTTCTGAAGGTTGTAATTTCATAAGGTGTGCCATGATATAGAACCACCACAGTACCATGCTCAATACCCACATCTAGGGTTTTTGAGAAAATAGCTTTTACTTCCTCCGGGGTAGCTGAAGTGGCAATATCGACGTCTGCTATTTCTTTTCCAAGAATATAATCCCTGACCGAACCTCCTACAAAATAAGCCTCATAACCTGAAGCTTCTAACTTCTCAAGGACAGGTACTGCCTTTTCGAAAGCTTCATTCATCAGCGGTCACCTTTTTCCAGAAGTTCATAATAAAGCTCTTCATATTGAATGACAATACGGCCGGCACTGAACCTTTCCTTTGCAAGTGAGATGGATTGAGAAGAAAACTTCTTAAGCAGTTTCTCATCAGTTAACAATTTAGCTGCTTTTCGCGAGATATCAGTTATATCACCCATGGTGCAAATATAGCCGGTCTCACCATCGCTTATTACTTCGGGAATCCCGCCGACATCTGTACCGATGCATGGCACTCCGCATGCCATTGCCTCAAGGGCAACAAGTCCAAAGCTTTCCTTCTCGGATAATAAGAGCATTAAATCACTGATGCTGTAAAGCTCCTCCACATTATCCTGCTTTCCCAAAAACAAAACCTTGTCTTTAAGCTGCAGATCATTCACCAGTCTGCATATAACACTCATTTCCGGTCCGTCTCCTACTAACAGGAGCTTTGAAGGAACTTTTTCAGATATCTTTGCAAAGGCTTTAACAACATCCGGCACCCGCTTTACACCGCGGAAATTTGAAACATGAATGATCACCTTTTCACCGGGGTTAATGCCATATTCTTCTTTAAGGTAATGAGAATCGGTTTTTCTATAAATTCTTTCATCTATAAAGTTATAAACAGCACTTATGGACTTATCAGGTTTGATCAGGTCATAAGTTTGTGATATTAACGCTTTGGAAACAGCTGTAACTCCATCAGATTTTTCGATTCCAAACCGGATCGCATCTGTAAGTGACGGGTCATACCCGAGAACTGTAATATCTGTCCCATGAAGGGTGGTAACAATCTTAATATCTGTACCGCTCATCTGCTTTGCCAGAATCGCACAAACGGCATGGGGAATTGCATAATGCACATGAAGCAGATCAAGCCCTTCACGTTTTATCACTTCTGCCATTTTGCTTGCAAGCGCAATATCATAAGGTGCGTATTGAAATACAGAATATTGATTGACATCCACCTGGTGATAAAAAATATTGGGGTACATTCTTTTCAGTCTAAAAGGAAGACTGGATGAAATAAAATGAATCTCATGGCCTTTTTCGGCAAGCAATTTCCCTAATTCCGTCGCCACAACACCTGATCCTCCCACAGTAGGATAGCAGGTGATCCCTATTTTTAATTTTTTTCTCATAATTCTCCACCGAATATATCCATATTTAGCAGTAAGGGATTATTAACCTTAAAACCCTCTGCATACTGAACTCCTGCCTGTTTTCCAAACAGGCTTTCCCTCGCTGCAACAGTTTCAATATAACCATTGACAAGCGGTGTATCAAAAGAACCCGGGCTTTTAGTAAATTGACTCTGGTAAGCTTCAAGACCTGCAATTTTTTTATCCATATAAGCGGATATATCAATCAGAAAGTCAGGCTTATGGAAACCATTTATCATGTAAAAGTGAAGGCTTTTCACCTTATGCGGACCAGGATTGCCGCCTGTTTCAAAATTCCTGATTCCTGCTGAAAAAACAGCTTCTTCCACCAGGCGGGCACAGTGCCCATGGTCTGGATGCCTGTCTTCCATATATGGCGCAAACACAATTGCAGGCCTATATCTCCGGATCATTTCAGCAATCTTTTTTATGTATTCCTGGTTATAAAATAAGCCCCTGTCAGGCAGGTTAAGATTCTCCCGAATACGAACTCCCAGAATGTCCGCTGCTTTCAAAGCTTCGTCTTTTCGGATTTCTATCGTTCCATTGGAAGAAAGCTCTGCCCGGGTCAAGTCGCATATTCCAATCTGTTTTCCGGCAGAGGCAAATTTGGCAATAGTTCCGCCCATGCCGATTTCAACATCATCAGCATGCGCACCAAATGCCAGAATATCAAGTTTAGCTGGGTTCATTCATTTCACCTTTTTCACTTACGATATTCCTCCATGATAAATCGTTGCGTTCCAGGCCTTTAATAATAATTTCCGCTGTGCCCATATTGGTGGCGAGCGGTACAGCATAAACGTCACAAAGGCGCACTAAAGCTGAGACATCCGGCTCATGGGGCTGAACTGTCAGGGGATCTCTGAAGAAAAATACCACATCCATTTTATTGTTGGCAATTAGAGCTCCAATTTCCTGGTCTCCGCCAAGCGGCCCGGACTGAAAACGATGTATGGAAAGGCCTGTTTCTTTCATGATTCGTGAACCGGTTGTTCCGGTTGCATAAAGCGTATGATCAGCAAGGATAGATTTATAGGCGATTGCAAACCTAACAATATCGTCCTTTTTCTTATCATGGGCAATTAGGGCAATATTCATGTCGGCACCCCTTTCTAATCAATAATATTTTCAAGCCCGTAAACGAGCGTATCAATTTTTAACACTGTATCAACAGCAAGCTTTACTCCTGACATAAAGGAAGCTCTATTATACGAGTCATGACGGATGGTCAATGTCTGGCCCTCAGAGCCAAACATTACCTGCTGATGAGCAATCAGGCCTGGCAGGCGTACAGAATGTATATGCATGCCATCGAAATTTGCGCCTCTTGAACCTGGAATCGTTTCCTTCTCCTCCGGGTGCCCCTGCTCCTTTTCAGTTCTTACATCAGCAATCATCTCAGCTGTTTTAACCGCAGTTCCAGATGGAGCATCCAATTTCTGATCATGGTGCAACTCAATAATTTCTACATCATTAAAATATCTTCCGGCCAATTGGGAGAATTTCATCATTAAAACTGCACCAAGTGCAAAGTTCGGGGCAATAATGCAGCCAATTTCTTTTTCACGGCAGAGTTCTTCAAGCTCATTCAGATTTTCCTTTGAAAAGCCTGTTGTTCCAACTACTGGCCTTACACCATATTCCAGGGCCGTTTTTGTGTGGAACATCCCTACCTCCGGAGTGGTCAAATCGATCAGTACATCGGGACTTAGCTCCTGAAAGCATTGAGCAAGATCTGTATATATCGGAACTTGGCCAAATTGTGAGAAGCCTTCAAAATCGCCAAGAAAGCCACCTCCATTTTTATGATCGATCACAGCAGCTAACTCATAGTTCTCTGTACGATTAACCAGATGGACGGCTTCACTTCCCATCCTCCCCCGCGGTCCCGCTATAATAACTTTAACTTTATCCATTGTCCTCTCTCCTTCTATTCTTCAATTCTTGTCCATCTGTCTTTATCACGCGTGCTGAATTTTTTCATTACACGATCGTGCGCTTCTTCTAAATCAATATTTAAGGAATTGGCAAAGCATATAAGAACAAAGAGCATATCTCCAAGTTCTTCTTCAATAGCCTTTTCTTCCTCTGTAGATTTTTTTGGTTTTTCACCATAGTGGTGGTTTACTTCCCTGGATAATTCACCAAGTTCCTCCGTCATCCTTGCTAACATCGCTAATGGACTGAAATAACCTTCTTTGAATTGGCTTATGTATTGATCTACTTCTGTTTGCATATCTTTCATTGTTTTTGGAGTATCCATACTCTCACCTCAGCTTCTATTTAGATTTTCTATATACTCTGAATTCCACTTTTCATGTTAAGCTATTGCTCAGCTATTTTACAAATATTTTTTATCATGGCTTATAGATGAACAGTCGGCCGCACCTTGTCCTCTGATGTTATTGCTCTTATAATCTGTATCTTATATAATTAGAGACACTTTGATATTGTGATATTCAGGCAGCGGAGGGATATTATGTTTTCTGGATTAAAATTTAAGAATATTTTTTTCATTTTGCTCGGCTCGGCCATTTTTTCATGGGGACTTGTTCACTTTAATATGCAAAACAACTTGGCTGAAGGAGGCTTCACCGGTATTACCCTGCTTTTGTACTTCCTTTTCGAATGGGACCCTTCCTATACTAACCTTCTGCTAAATATACCTCTTTTCTTTATTGGATGGAAACTGCTGGGGAGAAATGTTTTTCTTTATACCATTATCGGAACGGTAAGTGTGTCGGTATTTTTATGGATTTTTCAGCGGTACCAGATTGAAATGCCTTTAAAAGAGGACTTGACTCTTGCTTCATTATTCGCGGGTGTATTTATCGGAATCGGGCTTGGGACTATTTTCAGGTTTGGAGGCACAACAGGCGGGGTCGACATAATTGCGAGACTTGTCCATAAATATGCCGGAGTCAGCATGGGAAAGACTATGTTCATTTTTGACTTTTTTGTAATAGCCCTTTCATTAATTACATATTTAAACTACAGGGAGGCCATGTATACGCTGGTTGCTGTGTTTATAGGTGCTAAGGTAATAGATTTCATGCAGGAAGGGGCTTATGCTGCAAGAGGGGCCATGATCATATCAGAACAGAATGATGCAATTGCCGAAAAAATAATGAAAGAGATGGACCGGGGCGTAACAGTTTTAAAAGGCCATGGTTCCTTCACTAAAAAAGAGCGGGAAGTATTGTATTGTGTTGTCGGCCGCAATGAAATTGTGCGGTTAAAAAATGCAATCACATCTGTTGACCCTCATGCATTTGTTTCTGTCACAGCTGTACATGATGTATTGGGGGAAGGCTTTACCCTGGATGAAAATAAAAAGCCGGTTGAACGATAAATATCGAAGTGATGTCCCAAAGGCATCACTTTTTTCATTAAAAAAGCCGGCATTGCCGGCTTTCACTCAGATCTGGTCATACCTGTATAGATAAGAATTAAACGCAGCAGTTCCAGCACAGCCACAGCTGCTGCCGCCACATATGTCAAAGCGGCTGCATTCAATACTTTTTTTGTCTCTCTTTCTTCATCGTTTCTGATTATGCCCAGAGATACCACCTGATCCATCGCACGATTAGAGGCATTGAACTCTACCGGAAGTGTGATTACCTGAAAAACCACTGCTGCTGCCATAAAGATAATTCCAAGAAGCACCATACCGCTCAAGCCCGCAAAAAAACCGATCATGATCAGAATCCAGGAGAAATTTGAACCAAGATTCGCAACGGGCACGAGCGCATGGCGGAAACGAAGAAAAGCGTAATCCTGATTATCCTGGATGGCATGGCCAACCTCATGGGCTGCAATAGCAGCAGCAGCCACAGAATGGCCATGATAGTTTGTTGCTGAAAGCCTCACAGTCTTGGTTCGCGGATCATAATGATCCGTTAGATGCCCCCTGGTTTCCTCAACGACAACTTTATATAGACCATTTGCATCCAGTATTCTTCTGGCTACCTCTGCCCCCCTCATTTGAGTAGATGAAGGAACTCTTGAATATTTGCTGTAAGCTCCCTTTACTTTCATTTGTGCCCAAAGCGGAACAAGAATAATTATTGCAAAATAAATGAGATATCCTCCCATTTTGTTACCTCCCATTAAGCTGGTCATGGTGATTTTTACAGCTGGCCTGAAGTCCAGCATATAAATCGCTCTGTCCTATCTTTTCCCTTTTCTCTTGATTGCAAAACGGAAGACTTTGATTATCAGCATAAATATTGTTGTTTATCTAATATGAATGCCCGTAAATTTCCTCTCCATGCACCCCAGAGAAAAATGGGGCGGGCGATGAGCATCCTCGATGCTGCGTGTCTGCTTGGTCTCAGCCATCGAGCTGCTTCATAAGAATCTTATATAAGCTTCCTAGTTCACGAAGGAAAAGTATGCATTTTCGAGAAACCTGCATCTTCTGCCAGATTCAGCTCAGCAGGTAATATAGGAAAAAGCATCAAACCTTGCGAAGCCAGCCTTTTATATTTATGATCTATTTTTTTGTCTAGCCCTGTCTCCTTTATATTTTCTCCATCCTACGTAAGATAATGTAATGATGATTATGCTTCCGGTTGAGATGATCACCCACCAGAGGGATGGATCAGTTTCATCTTCTGTCATTTCATCAAAGATAGTCTGCAGATCATTTTCCAATGCAGCAAGCTCCTGCTGGCTTGCCTGCTGGGTGAGTACCTGTGGCCGGTAATGATCAATAAAATTAATGCGGGCGTCCAGTTTTTGTACTTTTTCTGCATCAACATCAATCTTCAGACTGGGATAAATAACCTCATATAAAGATAAAAAAGAATTCAAATGTGAATGGAAGTTTTCGTTATTGCCGCTATATGCTGCTTCCTTTACCTCACCAAATACCGACATAATCGGCTTCTCCATTTCAGTCCATAACGGCTGATATTTAGAGGAAATTGCATCCATTACAAGCCGGAATTTTGTTGCATGATTCAGACGCTCTTCATGGCTCATAGATGTATTCACCGCAGCTTGTACAGCATCATCGTGAGAGACGGTAATAATCCGAAGTTCGTCCATTGTAAATGGCCTTTCCTTGCCGTTCACAGCAACAAATTGCTCGGAAAAATACTCCAGCAGCTTCTTGGCATCCTCATACCTGTGAAGCTTAACCATCTGTAAGGCTTCATTAGATAATTGGTCTAATTTATCTATTTTTGTTGTCTTATCTGCAGACACCATTCCAGGCAATAACATAATAATAATTAAGAATGCGATTACTTTTCGCCTCATCAAACTTGTCCCCCCTCAAATTACTATTAGATAAATATGAAAAGATGGACAAGGTTAGACCAGAAAAAAATTTTGGGAAAAAATAATACACATCAGACGCTTTTTTTTCAGCAAAAGGAGAAATTAGCTTCCTAAAGCGTAATGGAAAAGGCTCGATTTTAATAGTTTTTTTGCATGAAAAAGCCCGCAGATTTTTGCTGCGGGGGCTTACTTTTATTCAGAAAGATACAGGAGCCTTCTAAAGAAAATTGATAATAGCTTCATCAAATGATCACCGGGCGATGGATGCGCGTCAGCATTTTGAGGATCAGCGCCACTGCCATTATCAATTAGGAGATTAAATTAAAGTATGAAAAAACAGCAGGCTTTATGTAAATAGCCTTACATAACCCATTAACGGCACTATTTCGCTATATCCAAGCTAAACCGATTCTTTCTTAAGACGAAGTAATATGCTGCTCCCAGTGAAAAAATGCTGAGCCAGAAAGTAAAATAGCCGATTTGCGGTGTGTAAAGGTTTAAAATAGGATAGCGGGGAAGCATGAAAAATACGTAATCAATTACATCGTTATGCAGGGTCCAGATTCCCGTTATAGCAAGATGCCATGTTTTAAAACGATAGAATGGTGCATACAGCACACCCTGAACTGCCATTGCACCATGTGAAAAAATCAGCATTAGAGCAACAGGGTCCAGTTCACCTGTAACCTGAAATACGAGCAAATTCATAACTACAGCCCATATTCCGTATTTAATAAGAGTTACAATAGCTAAGGCTTCCAGCAAGGGCCAATTTCTGCCCAATAAAAAGGCGATCAGCACAAACATAAAAAACAGGCTCGCTGTAGGGCTGTCCGGTACGAAAGGCAAGAAAATAGCCGGTGTATCTACCAGCTGCCACTTATACCATATATACCCATAGATGGTGCCTGCAGTGTTGATAACCAGAAGCAGTATAAGCATAGCTCTGCTTCCTAATAAAGGATAGATCCATTTCATGTTTTTTCTCCTTTTCTCTATACACACGATTATTTCATCATTTTACCACATAAAACTCCTGTAAAAAAACGAATCTTTTTAGACAAAAAAAAGAAGCTGGCAATGCCAGCTTCTTTTTTAATTATTTGCTTTCAAGGCCAGAAATGAATTCAGCAAGCTTTTGAAGCTCTTCATCAGAGCCTTTAAACATTCCTGGAGGCATAGCGCCTTTACCGTTTTTGGCAATGTCAGCAACTTCTTCAGGTGTTAACCCGGTGTCAACAAGCGCAGGTGAACCTGCACCACCCTGAAGATCTCCTCCGTGGCAGGAAATACAGCCGTTTGCTTCAAAAATCTTGTAGCCTTCGTCTTCTTTATCAAACTCTGCTTCAGCCACAATCTTACCTTGCTGTGCAGCCGCCTCCCAGTCATGGTGGGCAACAGACTCCCAAGTCAGGTAAGTGATGCCGGCTAGTGCCAATAGCATAAAGCCGGTTGCTAAAGGACGCTTGGACGGACGGCGTTCAGGTCCGCGGTCAATGAATGGTGCAAGCATCAAAGCTCCGAATGCAAGACCCGGAATTATAAAAGCACCGATTGCATTATAAGGTCCAGATGCATAGCTGTATTTCAGAAGCTGGTACAAGAACAGGAAGTACCAGTCTGGCAGCGGGATATAAGCTGTATCACTTGGATCAGCAATTTTTTCTAACGGCGGCTCATGCGCAATTGTCAAGCATAGGAAACCGATAAGGAATACAGCCCCTACCATCCATTCCTTTAACAGGAAGTTTGGCCAGAATGCTTCTGTTTTTCCTGGATATTCCGAATAGTCTTTCGGAATATTCGGTTTACGTTCTGCAGGAACACGAGAGTCACCTACGAATTTCATACCTTTACCACGATGCATTGGGCGATTTCCCCTCCTTTTGCAATGATCAAAAAATTATTTCTTACAACGGTCCTGAAATACCCTGCTTACGAATCATAATAAAGTGGGCAGCCATTAACCCGAATAATGCAGCCGGTAAGAAGAATACATGGATAGCAAAGAATCGGGTGATCGTCTGCGCGCCGACAATATCAGAATGTCCTGCAATAAGTATTTTCAGATATTCTCCAATCAGCGGAGTAGATTCTACGATCTGAATTGTTACTTTTGTAGCGAAAAGGGCTTTCATATCCCAAGGCAATAAGTAACCTGTCAGTCCAAGTGCAAGCATTATGAAGAAAATAAGCACTCCGACAATCCAGTTTAATTCACGGGGCTTCTTATAAGCTCCCTGGAAGAAAACACGTAACGTATGTAGGAACATCATTACGATTACCAAACTTGCTCCCCAGTGGTGCATTCCGCGGACAATCTGCCCGAATGCAACATGGTTTTGAAGATAATACACGGATTCCCATGCATTTTTGATATCCGGAACATAGTACATTGTCAGGAACATACCGGATAAGATTTGAATTACAGTAACGAAGAACGTCAGACCGCCAAAACAGTAAACAAA
Organism: Cytobacillus sp. FSL R5-0377; assembly: GCF_038004385.1. NCBI lineage: Bacteria > Bacillati > Bacillota > Bacilli > Caryophanales > Bacillaceae > Cytobacillus > Cytobacillus sp. FSL R5-0377. The sequence goes on along the minus strand of NZ_JBBORA010000001.1, from coordinate 3,940,115 downwards.
TGCAGAGAAATGATGTGCAGGGTTTACATGCTCAGGCACTTCATGGTCAGCAATATCCCGCCAGATCGGCGTAATATCTAAACGCTCATCTACCCAATCATAAATTTTGTTTAACAATTATTACGCCTCCTTTCGCGGTTCAGCCTTGCCTAAATACAAAAAGCCATCTTTTTCTGTGTAAGGGAATACATCAAGTGATGCAACCGGCGGTGTACCTGGAACGTTTGTCCCATCTTTTGTATAAAGACCGCCATGGCAAGGGCAATAGAAATGATCAGGGTTTGACTTGTCAGTATTCCAGTCAACTACGCACCCTAAATGCTTACATACTGGAGACAATGCAACAATTTCACCTTTATCATCCTTATAAACCCAAGCAGTGCCGGTAACTTCGGATGTGTACCATGCATCCTGCTGCTCGTAAGTGTAATCAACCCTTGTCGGCTTTTCGGTAATTTCAGCCACTTTTTGCTTTGTTGGAATAAAATCACTTTCACCAGCTGCCTGTAACACAGGATCAACCGCAAAACGGACCATCGGCATAAGCATGCCTGCTGCCATGAAACCGCCTACACCAGTAAGTGTATAGTTCAGGAATTGACGTCTAGAAACTCGATTTTTGCTCATACTTTTCCCCCCTCTATTATGAAGTTAAGTCCAACGGACAAAATTCAACACAATATAAAACTAGGACATAACAATGATATATCAATCTTTATTCAAGGTCAATATAATCCTTTGGCGAATCATGTAAATAGAGCGACTTAACATTCACACTATTCACCATTTTGCCACTTTTGCACGAAAAGATTCAGCAGCTGTTTCACCTGGTCATCCAAAATGGAATTCCGATAATTTTCATCCATATGCTCAAGAGGCAGGGATGGCAGCCAGATCAGGCCTCCTTCCAGCCGGTCTTCGAACGTTTTCCACATACTGTCCGAAGTTAAAAGGAAAATATGCTTAAATCCCTGTGCTTTCAATTCTGATTCCCATTGGCCCAAGCCGCTGATCAGGCTCTCTTCTGATGCCGATTTAAGGTAAGCATATCCTGGCAGCATGATGAGACGTCCTCTGAATTGCCGTTCAAGCTGAACACTTAGAAGCGAAATAAATTCTGTCATGGCTACAGACTGTTTGATATCATCGCCAAATGATACAGGAAGGAGAGGCAGAACAGCAGTGTCTACATATTGCCTTTCTTTAAGGAACATCTCGATATCCTGTGATATCCATTTCATATCATTCACTCCATTACATATATTTGCCTTCCTTAATATATCATTAATGATTGGACTGCTTCAAATCAGAAAATGCAGGCAAAATAAGAGCCCTGCTTTTATAAAAGCAAGGCTTAAATAGTTTCTAATCTATTCAGCTGCTGAGTCAAAACGTTAAATGCTTTTTTATCCTGCTTATCCAATGCTTCATCAATAAGCTCAAGGAGTTTTTCTCTTCTGAACTTTTCCAGGCTTTCTGTCAGGAACCTTTCGGCAATCAGCCGGTCCTTTTCGTTTATCTGAAGTGTCTTTGGCATAAAGGGATTTTCCTCCATGACAGCTGCATATTGATGGGCCTTATTTGAAGCATGGAAATTAAGCTGTATATAGATCTCTTCATCCCTGTTTAAGCGGATATCATGGAAGGACTTCTCCGCATCTGTGGTCATTACATTCTCTTTGTAAAAACGGAATGGAACTTCATCCACACAATGGGTCGACATGATCAGGCCTCTTGGACAATACTGGGCCTGTTCCACAAAATGCACCTTCTCCATAAGCTGGTCATGACTCATCAAATAATTGAGAATCCAAACACACTCTCTTCTTTTGAGCTGATAATGGTTTAAAAACCAGCGGATAAAATCTTTCTTCTCGTTGACAGATACAGGGGTCGCCATTTTTGATTCCCTCCTCTGCTTAAGGACAAATTTGGTCTTACTGGATTACATTAAGGCCACTTATAGGAACCTGCCTTATTTAATCAAGAAAATCATCCGTGAGTCGCTGCAGCATATCCAGATATTCTTCATTGCCGGGCTCCAGTTTGATTAATGTATTAAAAATTTCGGCAGCCTCTTCCCTTTTTCCTTCCTCAGTTAAAAAATATCCGTAATCTGAAAGAAAATCCGGCTGCTGTTTAAAGAAAGTATATGCAAGCTGATATCTGTTTAATGCCTCTGAATATTCCTCTATATGCTGAAAAGCAAGGGCTGAATCCCATATAAGCTGTGGTTCTTCAAGCTCGTTCAGCATTTCAGTAATTTCGATTACATCTTCATATCTTTCCTGCTGGAGAAGAAGCTTATTTAAAAGAATTGCTGCCTGGACATATTCGGGATCAAGTGCAAGAGCCTGCCTGAACATATCTTCTGCTTCTTTTTCATTGCCATTTTTCAGGGCAAGTTTGCCGCCATAGAAGTATAGTTCTTTGTTAAATTCGTCCTGTTTTATGCCTTCCTTGACCGCTTCCAGACCGCTGCCGGCTTCTTCCTCCCGCTCGTATGCCTGGGCAAGGTATAAATACAGGGAATGGTACTCAGGGTCGAGCTCCTTCAGTTCAGTCAATTTTTCAATAGCAGTGCGGTTAAATCCGGCTTGCAGCGCTGTGAAAGCATAACTGAAAAGGGTATTAATCTCCAGCTTGTCTTCAAGCGCTTTTTCATAATATGGAAGGGCATCTTCAAATGCGCCACCCGCGCTGAGGATATCCGCCAATCTCTGATTTACATTTATGCCTGCAATGATTTCTTCTTTCCTGAGAACAGCTTCATAAATCCGCTTTGCTTCCAGGAATCTTCCCTGCTCTGCATATAGTTCACCCAGGGCAAAATCTACAATTACCTCATCAGGCAATAATTCCTTTGCTTTCAGGAGCTTTTGTTCGCTGACCTCAAACAGACCATCCATTTGATAAAGGTCTGCTAATAATAGAAGCGATTGCGGAAAGCTCGGATCATGTTCATGTATTCTTTCAAGGACGAGGATAGCCTCCTCCTCATTTCCCAGATCAATATGAGTTTCGGCCAGCAGAACGAGCAGTTCCCCTTCTTCCGGATAGGCTTCCAGAAGCCGTTCATATAAGGCTTTTGATTCCTCAAGGAATCCATACTGGAACAATTCTTCTGCCAGCAGGAACCTTTCTTCATGGGAACCATCCAGCAGTATTTGCTGATAGCTCTCCAATGCTTCTTCATGATGACCGTTTTCTAAAAGAGTGATGATTTTATTTACTTTATCCATACTAAATTCCTTTCGAATGCTAATCGGCTATTTTAAAATAAGCTGGTGTCCTGATTTTAACATGCTCTCCAAAACCTGAACGAAAAATCACTTCTTGTCCGGCTCTGATCACTTTTCCCTTCACTACAGTGACAGCAAGTTTATCTCTATGATAATGAAACAGCTGTGATTCTTCAACGGTAAGGCCTTCTTCAGGCTTTTCATAAAAATTATAACTGACTTCTCCGCCCTGATGAATATTTCCTTTTAAAGGGTAAATTCCTGCTTTGGATAGCACTGACCGCGGAAGAGGCTCCTGTTCAATCAGCTCATTCGGCATCGAAGGAATTTTCTCTTCCTTCATCATTTTTGTCCATATAGTATTTATTCTGCCTTTCTCCTTTTCATTCCTGCCTGCAAAGATGGGTGCAAGCGGACAATTATAAGGAAACATTGCTTCTCGCAGCCATCCCCATGGTACTTGTTCAAGTTCCTTTGCATTCTGTATTTCAACAAAAACAACAGGAACCCTTTCTCTTTTGCATTTTCTAATAAAAGAAGGGGTGAGGAGACGGACTGGAATTTTCACACCAATGATATAATCTATTGGACTGCTTAACAAACTGGCCTTACAGCTTTTAAGATTGCTCTTTAAAGCGTATTCATGCTTTACAGGTACAGCTGTCAGGAAGGCTGTACATCCTTTTAATATGAACTCCCGAATATAATACTCTTTGAGTTCTGAAAAAGGCCCTTCCAGCGGGATAGATGTATCCAGAACCACAAATCCTGCAGACATAATAAATGCGCCTGCATCCATTCTCGTAAACTGAAACCTTTTCAATTCAGCCTGCATTAGAGAAATCTCATTATTTCTGATCACCATTGATGTTTTTGACAGCTTGTCTTCCTTTAACAGATTTGCATTCTCAATTATATATGTCATAAAACCACCCTCTTAAACGGTCTTATGACAAGCTATGAAATTTTCACATAAATATGACTGCTTAAATAGAAAAAGAGCTGCAGGAATACAGCTCTTTTTTCAATGAAGATATATCAATCTGAAATAAGGCTATCTAAATGATCAAAAAACGACGGATAGGATACAGAAATTGCTTCTTTCTGCTGAAGCTGGACTTCACCCTTAGAAATGGCAGCAGCAACTGCCAGCATCATGCCGATCCGGTGGTCTCCATGGCTTGAAACTGTTCCCCCTGAAAGAGATGATTTTCCCTTGATGACCATTCCATCTTCTGTAGCTGTAATCACGGCTCCAAGCTTTGATAGTTCATTGACAACTGTATCAATGCGATTCGTTTCCTTAACCTTTAGCTCCTCCGCATCCTTAATTACTGTTTCTCCCTCTGCTTGTGTTGCAAGCAGAGCAATAATAGGAATTTCATCAATAAGCCGGGGAATAAGCGACCCTTCAATAACAGTTCCCTTTAGATTGGAAGTTCTGATGGTAATATCTCCTGCAGGCTCGGCAGATCCATTTTCATACGGCTCAATGCTGATATCCGCACCCATCTGCTCTAATACGTCAATAATGCCGGTTCTTGTAGGGTTCAATCCAACGTTACGTAATGTAATCTCACTATCCGGTACGATGGCTCCAGCAGCTAGGAAGAAAGCAGCAGAAGATATGTCACCTGGAACGTGAATTTCTGTCCCTGTCAGTGTTTTGCCTCCTTGAACCCTGATTGCTTGCCCGTCAGCTGCAACTTCCCCTCCAAATTGTGTGATCATTCTTTCAGTATGATCACGTGTCTTCACAGGTTCAATAATGACTGTTTCCCCGCTTGCCTGCAGACCGGCAAAGAGCAGTGATGATTTAACCTGTGCACTCGCGACAGGAAGCTCATATGCTATTCCTGATAATGGGCCTCCAATGACTGATAATGGGGTGAATTCACCATTCTTCCTCCCATGGATCTTCGCACCAAATAAACCTAGCGGCGCGGTCACTCTTGTCATTGGCCTTTTGGCAATTGATTCATCACCGACAAGCACTGAATGGAACGGGCGCCCAGCCAGAATCCCCATCATAAGGCGTATGGTTGTACCGGAATTGCCAACGTCCAGAATACCATCCGGTTCCTGTAATCCATCCATTCCCTGCCCTATAATCGTCACTTGATTGCCTTCCTGCTCAATAGTTACCCCCAGCTTGCGGAAGCAGGCTATCGTACTCAGACAGTCCTCTCCGAGCAAAAAATTAGTTACAACTGTCTTCCCCTTTGCAATTGACCCAAACATTACAGAACGATGAGATATGGATTTATCACCAGGTACCGCTATTTCTCCGCTTAATCCTTTTAGATCTGATTTCAATTTTGCCGGAATCATCTATAAACACCCTTTGCTGGTTTGATAAAGTAAAACTCCAATAGTGGGAAGTGCTTTTCTCCCTGCTGAAACAATCAGTTTGCCACCGCTTATCCGGACTTGATTCCTGATTCTTAAAGCAGGGTCTAACCGCCCGTTAGACTGTGACAAATTTGTTTTACAGGCCGATTGTTGTTTCATAGCTTGTATACTTCTCCAGGCAAGTGATTGCCCGATCCCGGTCCTCTTCCGTTTGAAAACTGATAACCAGGACTCCATAAATTTCTTCTCTTGTCTCCAGGATTCGAATATTCGTTATGCTTATTTCTTCCTTGGCCAAATATCCAGTGATTTCAGAAATGACACCAGGGTAGTCCGGTACATCCACGAAAAGGTCATAAAATGCAGGAATTGCTCCCTTTTCTTTTTGCGGCAGATCATCCCTGAACGTTTTCGCATGGGAAAAATAGTCAAAAATGCCCTCACTATTTTCCTGTTTGAGGATGGATTTCACTATCTCCATTTCTTCCTGCCAATCTTCCATTAACTTAAGCAGCACCTCTTTATTCTGGAGCAGAATATCCCTCCACATGGCCGGGCTGCTGGAGGCAATCCTGGTAATATCCCTAAAGCCTCCAGCTGCCAGTCTTGGAATCAGCTTGTGCGTACGGCTTGTTTTTTCCGCCTGATGCACAAGGGAAGCAGCTATCACATGCGGAAAATGGCTGACGATACCGGTTATATAATCATGTTCATCAGGAGCAATGGTAAGAAATTTCGCTTTAGTCCCTGAAAGCCATTCTTTTAACCTTTCAACTTCAGCCGCAGGAATATGTTCCTCAGGAGTGAGCAGATAAAAGGCATTTTCAAAAAGCAAATCTTTTGCTGCTGTCACACCGCTCTTGTGGGATCCTGCCATTGGGTGTCCTCCAATAAAGGTAATTCCTTTTTCCTTTAGCACCTTTGCACAGCTGACAATTTCTTTTTTTGTGCTGCCTGCATCCGAAATGATGACATTGTCTTTCAAATCACATTCTTTTAATATATGTATAACTTTTTGAGTTTCCTGTACAGGTGCAGCTATTAAAATTAAATCTGCATCCCTCGCCCCATCTTTAATAGTAGCAGAAATTTCGTCTGCGACCCCCAGCATCTCGGCAAGGCGCCCCTGCTCTTTATTTACATCAAAGCCGATGATCAGGCTATCTCTATGCTTCCTTTTTATTGACAGGGCCAATGAACCTCCGATCAGCCCAAGGCCAATAATAAAAATTTTTCCTCTCATCCTCTCACCGCCTTTATTAAAAATAATTCAGAGGCATCATGATGCCTCTGAATGGATATCGAAAAGTATTTAATACTGCTAACCCCAGCGAGTGCCTACAAGGCTGCTGCCTGCTTTGCAAGGTATTGATCCATTGCGCTAAGCACACCCTCATTCTGTTCCTTAGAACCAACGGTGACACGGACATAACCTGGGAAGCCAAGTGCCTTGCCTGAGCGCACAATATACCCTCTTTCAAGCAAAAATTGAAACACCTCATCAGAATCGGCATTAAAATTGATTAATATGAAGTTTCCCTGTGATGGGTAATAATCCAGTCCATTCTCTTCACAGTAAGCATAAAACTGTTCCAGCCCTTCACGATTTTTCCGTTTGCATTCTTCAATGAAATTCTGGTCCTCTATGGCAGCAGCTGCTGCAGCCTGGGCAAACTTGTTGACATTAAACGGCTCCCTTACCGGTTCGAGCGCTTTAATCGTTTGAGAATTTGCAATTCCATAGCCTACCCGAAGGCTCGCTAAGCCATAAATTTTGGAGAATGTACGCAGGACAATTAAATTTTCATAATTTCGGATTAAATCCAATGAATTGACGTAATCCTCTGCTGTTACATATTCATAATAAGCCTCATCAAGGACAATCAATACATCCTGAGGCACCTTTTGCAGGAAAGAAAGTAATGCAGACTCATTAATATAGTTCCCGGTCGGATTGTTTGGACTGCATACCCATACTACAGCTGTTTTTTCATCGATCGCAGCGAGCATTCCTTCAAGATCATGCTCCCCTTCAACTAATGGAATTTCTCTGATTTCCGCACCTTCCACTACAGCATTATGCCTATATTGCGGAAATGTTGGCGCAGCCATAACCGTATTGGTTTCCGGACTTAATAGGGCTCTCGAAATCATTTGAATTATTTCATCTGAACCGTTGCCAAAGATCAGCTGATCTTCCTGTACGCTTAAATGACCAGCCAAAACCGAGCGCAGCTCAGAAGCATATCCATCGGGATAGAGCGCAAAAAATGATGGAGACTGATTCATTGTAAAAAGAACTTTTTCAGAGCATCCAAAAGGATTCTCATTTGAAGCAAGCTTCACAATTTTATCCAGACCATATTCTTTTTTTACTTGATCAATTGATTTTCCCGGCTGGTAAGGAGTTAAATTCAACAGCTGTTCCTTCCACTTCATTTAAATCCACCTCTTTTTTTTATCACTTTCACTTGTTTTCGCATTAAAATGTGATTGATCTGTCACTGCATTATTACAAAACTCTCCTTTAAGGAGAGTTCGTGGTGTTCAGATCTGGCCGAAGCCTGATGGCTCCACGCAAATAAATATGGCGGATATCCTTTTGAGGAACATCCATATTCACATGCATCATAACCCTGATACAATTGGGGAGTGATCCCTCAACAGGGATTTCGCTCATGCACATGACTGGAACATATGTCCAGCCCTCTATTGAACGCATTGCCTTTGCGGGAAAGGCTGCTGTTAATTCTTCCGTAACGGATATAAAGACAGAAGCAACATCATCAGGTACAATCTCATTCTCCTGAATCATCTGCCTGATGAGCAGCTCAGTCGCTTCTAATATCTCAGCCTCACAATTCTGTTCTACGGTGACGGCTCCCCTCACCCCTCGGATCACTTGCAGCACCTCCCAAAGCTGAATATCAGCCTTTTTATCTCTCAGTCATATACTCAAGCTTATTTATTTTGTAAAAAGAGCAAGCTCCTGCAAAATCAGGTCATCAGAAGCCTGATATATGACAGGCTTACCCACTTCCTCTAAAAGAACAAAGCGGACATTTTGGCCTTCCGATTTTTTATCCTGTTTCATCCGGCCAAGCAGGTTTGAATGTGCTAAATCTTCCGGGAGATCTGTTTTGTAGCCCAGCTGTTCAAGCCAGCGCTTGAATTCGTTAATATCAAAGCAAAGGCCCAGCAGTGTTTTACTTAATTGAAGTGCGAATAACATTCCTACTGCAACAGATTCGCCATGTGTCCATTCTCCATAGCCCTTCTCCGCTTCAATTGCATGGCCAAGCGTATGGCCGAAATTCAGAAATGCCCGAACTCCAGCCTCCTTTTCATCCTCTGCAACAATACTGCCTTTGATCTCTATTCCCTTTGTAAGCATCTTACTTACTTCATCAGGTGGAAGGCTCTCAAGGGAACGGATATTGTTTTTAAGGCTTAAATAAAAGTTCATATCATGTATCAGGCTATGTTTTATGACTTCTGCAAACCCAGAACGCATCTCCTTTTGCGGGAGAGAATCAAGAAATGTCAGATCATAAAATACTGCCTGGGGCTGGTAAAAAGACCCTACCATATTTTTTCCTGAAGGATGGTTGATGGCCACCTTCCCTCCAACTGCGCTGTCATGTGCCAGGATGGTAGTCGGAATTTGAATGAAAGGTATTCCCCTCATAAATGTGGCTGCCACAAAACCTGCCAAATCTCCGACAGCTCCACCGCCAAACGCCAGGATAAGTGATTTTCGGTCAAGTTTATGTTCCAGCGCAAATGACAGGCATTGGTAGTATACTTCAAATGTTTTGGCACTCTCGCCGCTTGGCACTGTACAGACCTTTGCCTCCATCCCGGTAAGTGCTGTTTCCAGCACTGGCAGATGTAAGCCCCGAACCGTTTCATCGGTGATGATCATTAAATTCGTCAAGGCTGGAAAAGTATCTCTAATATAAGACCCCAATCCCTCAATTGCTCCAGTTCCTATATAAACTGGATAGGTCCTGTCAGGTGTTTTGATTAAAACCCTTTTCATTAAAACTCCCTCGCAAATTGCCTTTGCTGATCAACAGAAGCTTTCAATGTTTCAAAACGATCAGAATAGAACTGATCCACTATAGCTGAAGCAAGTTCCCACGCAATCACATTTTCTGCAACAACGGCAGCGGCTGGCACAGCACAGCTGTCAGAACGCTCTATGCTTGCTGTGAAGGGTTCTTTTGTTTCAATATCGACACTTTGCAGGGGTTTATAAAGAGTTGGTATTGGCTTCATTACTCCTCTGATGACGATAGGCATCCCCGTTGACATGCCCCCCTCTAAGCCGCCAAGGCGGTTCGTTTTCCGATAATAGCCTTTATCCGGGTCCCAAGCGATTTCATCATGAACTTCACTTCCTGGCTTTCTAGCTGCGTCGAAACCTATTCCAAACTCCACACCTTTAAAAGCATTAATGCTCACCATTGCACCAGCAAGCTTCGAATCGAGCTTTCGGTCATAGTGCACATAGCTTCCAACTCCCGGAGGCATCCCTTCGACAATAACCTCCACTATTCCGCCAATGGAATCGCCATTTTCCTTTGCGGAATCGATGGCTTCCATCATTTTTTGGGCAGCAGCCTGGTCCAGACAGCGAACAGGCGATTCTTCTGTAATTTCCTTTAGTTCCTGAAGTGAAGAATACTCTCTTTGGCCTGAAACAACGCCGCCAATTTCAATAACATGTGCTGCAATCTCAATCCCAAGCTCGGAAAGCAGTTTTTTTGCAGCTGCACCGGCAGCCACTCTAACTGTAGTTTCTCTGGCTGAAGATCGTTCCAAAACATTTCTCATATCCCTGTGCCCATATTTCAAGGCTCCATTTAAATCAGCATGGCCAGGGCGAGGACGGGAGATTTTTCTTTTCACTTCAGCCTCATCTTCAGGATTAAGAGGGTCCTGGCCCATAATTTTAGTCCAGTGCTTCCAATCATTATTCTCAACAACAAGTGCTACCGGGGATCCCAGTGTGTAACCATGGCGGATCCCTGCTGTTATTTGAACAGTATCTTTTTCAATTTGCATTCTTCTGCCTCTGCCATATCCTTTTTGGCGTCTGGCAAGCTCTTCATTAATTTCCGAATCTACAAGCGGCATTCCTGCCGGCAGCCCTTCTATTATAGTGGTCAGCTGCGGTCCGTGAGATTCACCAGATGTAAGATATCTCAAAACTCTTTCCCCCTTCAACTCATTAAAGGATTATGTATCAATATAACATAATGATAAATATAAGAATAGATAAAATTGAAAATTCCTATATATTTTATTTTTTTTTAGAATGGAGCCATTCTAACACGAATATTTATTTACCGCCAAACGAAAATAGCAAAAGAAAAGAGGATGACCAAAAACCATCCTCCCTGCTGCTATTATTCTTTTCTATAAAAGAAGGTTTCAGCAGATGCCAGGTGATAACGGCCTGAGTTAAAAATTTGTTCAGTGCTCCCAACAAAGAATATGCCATCTTTTTTTAAAGCGCCGCTGAATTTATGATAGAGCTGATCTTTTGCTTCCTCTGTAAAATAAATAAGAACGTTTCTGCATACAATGAGATCAAACGGACCTCCAAAATCCTCTGAAAGGAGATTTTGCTTTTTAAAGGTTACTGTCCTTTTTATATCATCGGATATTTTATAGAAACTCCCTTCTTGCTTAAAAAATTTCTGTCTCATCGTGACAGGAACTTCATTAAGCGAACGCTCAGGATATATCCCCAGCCGCGCTCTTGCCAGTGCATTTTCATCAATATCAGTTGCAGTAATTTTGATTTGGGGTATCGGCAGCATCTTAGATAAAATCATGGCAATTGTATAGGGTTCTTCACCAGTGGAACAGGCTGCACTCCAGATTTTCAGATTCTTATTTTGGTCTAATAGTCCAGGCAGGATTTTTTTTTCGAGTACTTCCCATCTTTGGGCATTCCGGTAAAATTCAGAAACATTTATTGTCATCCTGTCCAAAAAATCATTCAGCAGTTCTCTATCCTTAACTATTGTGCTAAAAAAACTCCCAAATGATTGAAACCCTTTTTTCTCATAAAGGGATATAAGCCTTCTCTTCATTTGAGCTTCTTTGTATAGTGATAGATCAATCCCTGTTTTTCTTTTTATATTTTGAATAAATTCCTGATAATCGTCAATCATTCTATTTCCCCTCTATAGTTTCCGGAGAGCTAGTGTTTATTATCTATGCCCATCCAGCTGAAGTATTGAATCCGGTTACAAAAAAAGCACTTGTCATGGACAAGTGCTCTTAGAATATTAGTTAATCCAGTCATTCATTAATTTTTTGTATTCCACTTTTTCTTCTTCTTTGAAGAAAAGGCCAATTTCACGTTCTGCACTTGCAGGTGAATCGGATCCATGGATTACATTTTTTCCAACGGTAATGCCGAAATCTCCGCGGATTGTTCCAGGAGCAGCATCTTTAGGGTTTGTTGAACCCATCATCTGACGAGCTGTTGCGATAACATTTTCGCCTTCCCAAACCATTGCGAAAACCGGTCCGGATGTAATAAAGTCAACAAGCTCTCCAAAGAACGGACGCTCTTTATGCTCTCCATAATGCTCTTCAGCAAGTTCCTGGCTGATGCTCATCAGCTTGCCGCCTACTAGCTGAAAGCCTTTCTTTTCAAAACGGGAAACGATTTCCCCAATTAGATTGCGCTGTACACCGTCTGGTTTAACCATTAAAAAAGTTCTTTCCATTGAATTCCACTCCTAAAACTTATGTATAGTTATAATGTTAATCCACGAAAATATTATCATTGTTTTGAAAATTTAGCAACAGAAATTTGGAAGCGCTTTTAATTTTTAGCTGTTTTCACAGTTTTTTTCTAATTGCATTATATTTCTGAGTTGATTGCAGCGGATAGTGTGAGAAAATGCAAACTTCGTGCGATGTGTACCCAAGAAAGCTTATTCAAGGTCCTGCGGGGCAGCTGGACAGGTAACCCTGGCAAGGCGCTTTGCGTTTAGGGGGATTGTCTCGCGGTTAGCTGAACATTCTATAGCGGAAATTAACAGATTACATTAATAAGCAATAAATTTAAACTCCTAAAACATAAATTGCCGACACTTTGGAAGAGTGCCGGCAATTTATATAGGTGATTAAAATTTTCTTTTGCCTATGAATTTTGCAATATCCCGCAAGGCTTTCTTAGACCTGGAATGAGGCAGCTCTTCGAGTACCCCTAGGGCTTTTTGCAGATATTTATCACTGATTTGCAGAGAGTTTTCAATGGCGCCTGAGTCTTTCACCAAGGTAATTATTTTCTCAATATCACTTCGATCAGTTCCCTCGTGAACTCTCCTTATTTGTTCGGAGATTCTATTATCCTCCATTGCCAATAAAGCAGGAAGCGTAATATTTCCCTGATGCAGATCTCCTCCTGCAGGCTTGCCAAGTTCTTTTTCTGTTCCCACAAAATCCAGGACATCGTCTATGATCTGATAGGACATTCCCACAAAATAGCCGAATTTAAAAAGTTTTTTATGTATATCTTCTTCTACATTAGCCGCAATCCCGCCAAGCTGGCAGCTCACGGCAATCAGCATGGCTGTTTTTCTTTTTATTCTTCGGAAATATGTCCTGAGATTCTGATCATAGTTGTACTTATCTTTAATTTGCTCTATTTCGCCAATACACAGCTCCACAAGTGTATGAGAGAGAATTTTATGTGCATGCGGATTTTCCACATTTGTTATTAATTCCAGTGCGCGCGCAAAAATATAATCACCGGTATACATGGCAATTTTATTATCCCATTTTGCTTTAATCGTAGGCTGACCGCGGCGAAGTTCTGCATCATCAATAACATCATCATGGACAAGTGACGCCATATGGATTAGCTCCAGTGATACAGCTACGTTTTTAATTTTATCAATATCGTATTCTCCGAACTTCGCAGCCAGCAAAACGAAAACAGGCCGGATTCTTTTCCCCCCGGCCTGAAGCAGATGCAGGGAAGCCTGATGCAATAGGGGAGACTCAGCCTTAATCGTCTCCTCCAGCTCGTTCTCTATAACATTTAAATCTGAATTTAAAAATGAATACATCATTTTCAATTTCATTGCTTACTCACCCAGCTTATCGATCCCGTCTGATCTATTCTCTATCTACCACGAGAAACATACAGAACAAGTTATTATTTTTATTTCGTCCCAATGTGTACGGCAGCCACTCCGCCACTATATGGCTTAAATGTAACGTTTTTAAACCCTGCTTCTTCAAACATTCCTGCAAGTTCTTTCATGCCGGGAAAGTCTCTTGCTGATTCCTGCAGCCAGGAATATTCATTAAAGCTTTTGGCAAAAAGCTTTCCGAACATAGGCATAATGAAGCGGAAGTAGAAATAATATGCCTGTTTGTATCCGAACAGAGTTGGCTGAGAAGTCTCCAGACACACTGCTAAGCCGCCCGGCTTTACAACACGGTGCATTTCTTTTAACACCTGAAGATAATCCGGAACGTTACGCAGGCCAAAACCGATTGTAACATAATCGAAGGAATTGTCAGCAAAAGGAAGCTCCATTGCATTGCCATGCACAAGCTCAACTTGCTTGAGTTTCCGCTCCTTGATTTTTTCCTCGCCGATTTTCAGCATGTTTTTGCTGAAATCCAAGCCTACCACTTTACCGCTTTCACCTACAGCTTCAGCAAGCGCAATAGACCAGTCGGCAGTACCGCAGCATACATCAAGAGCTTTTGAACCTTTTTGAACATTCATCTTTTTCATTGTATCTTTGCGCCATCTTAAATGCTGCTGAAAACTGATAACTGAATTCATTTTATCGTAGTTGCCATAAATCTTTTCAAATACACTATGGACACGTTCTTCTTTTGATTGCTGCATATTTTTATCCTTCTTCCACAAAAGTTTTAGCCACAGACTGATTATTATTGAAAATGCAGTGTATACGGTTCTCTAATAATTCATTTGCTATAGGAAATTTCAGCAGTGATTGATCGACAATATTTCTTGAAAAATCGATATACCTGTCACAAATGAGGATCAGATAATTCCGCTGCTCAGCAGACATCTCCTTCACTTTTGGGAAAGTCAGCTTTTTAAGCGCTTCAAAAACAACTGAGGTGCCTTCTTTCATGAACTGCTGCTTCTCCAATATTAGACGCTTAATGAATAAAAGATTGGAAATTACATCTTTCCATGCCGCTTTGCTGAATGCGTCAGCCAGTTTTTCAAAAAGTGCAGCCTCTATTTTCCTGACTGAATTCATCAGACTGTCTACCGCTTCAGGGGTTTTCTGATATAACGAAATTTTATGCTCATTTACATCTTTAATCCCATCTGCAAAGGCTCTGATCATTCGGATATCATCAAAAGCCGCCAGAATCTTGTAATATAATCCGCTGTAATAAACACCTGCAAGGACAGTAAGCTGTCTATGTTTAAGACCTTTGTCTTCAGATTCATCATTTTTAACAAGTTCATGGGTATCAAGGGCGATTTGGATAAGCATTGCAGTTACCGCATATTTTTCTGCTTTTGAGTCAGGTATCTCCACATCATCGAGTAAAGAGATAAAAAGCAGAAGCTTGTCTTCATCAATTACAGGTGAGTCAATGTACCTAAGCAGATAAGGGTGGTTTACTTTTTTTTCAATCTGTTCTTTCACATCTGCTAATTTAATCTTCACATCATGCATGCCATCACCCTTGTTTCCCCTTAATTTTCTTTTTCCAGCCGCTATTTCTCTCGTGATTACTGCACAAAGAGAACGGATACAAAACATCTAACACATTCTTATCTATTTTTAGCCAATTGATTGGTTCCTATTAAATATAAAACGGGCAAAAAAAGCCTTTTACCCGGTATCTTGTATTAAAGATAATTAATCAAGCAGAGACAATTATATCATAAATGACAGGAACATGTCAGGACATTATCTTATGAAAATATTCAGCCCTTTAATTCCAGCGGAAATCTATTTCTTAGACTCACTTTCAAGCTCTCCATAGCTTGTCATAATCCTTGCATTTCCCCTGATCTTAATCGCAGAAGTATGCTCTGTAAATTGCGCAATCATTACTTCTCCCTGATCAAGTTTTTCGGAATGGTGAAATCTTGTATCAGATCCTCTTGTTAACCCAATAACATTAACACCGTCTTCTTTGGCCTTTATCACAATATAATCATTTGCTGACGGATTTTTCTTTTCCATTCATACCATCCTTTGCTAAATGTTGGTGGTTGATAATTTTTTACAAAAAAAGGCTAAAAGTTTTATCTTTCAGCCTTTGACTTGTTTATTCCCTGAACTTAATTGATGAACAGAGTTCATATTTATTGTTTTATCAGCGAAAGGACTTCAGCACGAGCTCTTGCATCCTCTGCTAATACACCTCTTACTGCTGATGTTACCGTTTTAGAACCCGGCTTTTTAACTCCGCGCATTGTCATGCACATATGTTCAGCTTCCACAACAACCATCACACCATGCGGTTCAAGCTTTTCCAGGATGGCGTTTGCGACAGTAGATGTAATGCGTTCCTGAAGCTGAGGGCGTTTTGCAACAGCTTCTACTGCTCTGGCGAGTTTGCTTAAACCTGTTACTCTGCCGCCTTTCGGAATGTACGCCACATGGGCAACACCAAAGAATGGGACGAGATGATGTTCACACATAGAGTAGAATGGAATATCTTTAACTAATACAAGTTCTTCATGGTCTTCGCCAAATACTGTTTCAAAGTATTCTTTAGGATCCTGGTTAAGCCCCATAAAAACCTCTTCATACATTTTCGCGACTCGCTTTGGTGTATCAAGAAGTCCTTCACGATTCGGGTCTTCACCGATTGCTTCCAATATTAAACGCACCGCATCTTCTATCTGGGCACGATTTACCTCTGCCATAATTATGCCTCCTATGTAATAACACTGTGGTAATAATATTTTCATATTAGCATAACGCCCTCATTCAGGCAAAACTGAAACCTCTTCCCGGGAGCAAAATAAAATACCTGAAATAGGGTCAATCTTCTGCTTAAAATGCCAAAAGAAAAAACCGCGAATAATTCGCGGTTTTTTGCTCAAGCATAAGCTTTAAGCACTTGTATGTAGATTATTTAACTGCATCTTTAAGCGCTTTGCCTGGTTTGAAAGCAGGAACTTTGCTTGCAGCGATTTCGATTTCCTCACCAGTTTGCGGGTTGCGTCCTTTGCGGGCAGCACGTTCGCGAACTTCAAAGTTTCCGAAACCGATTAGTTGTACCTTATCACCATTTTTCAAAGCATCTAAGATTGTATCGAAAACAGCATCAACTGCTTTAGTCGCGTCTTTTTTAGAAAGTTCGCCAGCTTCAGCAACTGCGTTAATTAGTTCTGTTTTGTTCATGCCTTTCACCTCCTCCCAAATATGGATAAAACCCAGTAAAATAAGATTCCTTACATACATTTGTAAACAAAATTACTGAATTCTATACGTTATGGCGTGTTTTTGTTTAACAAGCCTTATATTAAATGATTAATTGAGATTTTTCAATCAAAAAATCATTATAAACCCTTTAAAAATAAGGGTTTTAGCCGCCATAACGGTAATTCTGTTAAAAGATTATCACAATCAAATGCTGTTATCAAGAATATTTCATGATTTAATGGGAATCTTTTCTTCTTTGCAACATATTTGTAACACGCTGACCTGATTTTTATACCCTTAACGCGCTGGCTGAAACATAATTTTTCTAGATTACAGGGTTGGCACATACATAAGAACAGCTGGGTTCGGACTCAAAGTTTTGGATTTGGCTTCTTTTAGGTCCTAAACTGGCTCAGGTTCAGAAACTGAAACTCACTTCTCCTGCAATAAAAAAAAGACTCCAAAAGGAGCCTTCATTACAGGATTATTGCAATTAACCCTCCTGAGCCTTCGTTGATAATTCTTTCTAAAGTCTCTTTTAGTTTATATCTTGCATTTTCAGGCATCAGGGACAGTTTTGCCTGAATTCCCTCTCTGACAATGGAGCTGAGGCTCCGTCCAAAGATGTCGGAGTTCCAGATTGAAAGCGGATCATCTTCAAAGTCCTGCATCAGGTAGCGGACGAGTTCTTCGCTTTGCTTTTCTGTTCCGATAATTGGAGAGAATTCAGATTCCACATCTACTTTTATCATATGAATAGATGGAGCAACTGCTTTAAGCCTTACACCAAAGCGTGATCCATGGCGTGTGATCTCCGGTTCATCGAGGCTCATATCAGCCAGTGAAGGAGCAGCAATGCCATAGCCTGTTTGCTTTACCATTCTCAATGCATCGGAAATTTGATCATACTCTGCTTTTGCATGGGCAAATTCCTGCATCAGCTCGAGCAAGTGGTCTTTTCCGCGGATTTCAACACCAACTATCTCTTTCAATACCTCATCATAAAGATCGTCCGGCGCATATAAGTCAATTTCGGCTACACCCTGCCCCATTTCAATTCCTGCAAGGCCTGCCCGGTCAATGAATTCAAAGTCGCTGAATTGATGGACCACACGGTCTACATCTCTCAGTCTCTTAATATCCTTAACCGTTTCTTTAACTGCTTCCTGATAGCTCTCACGAAGCCAGTGATCTTCATGCAGCACCATCACCCAGCTTGGAAGATTCACATTGACTTCCAGTACCGGGAACTCGTAGAGTGCTTCACGCATAACATTTAATACATCCGATTCCCTCATGCCTTCTACACTCATGGCAAGGACTGGGATGTCATATTTTTCAGCAAGATCATTTCTCAGGGCATCCGTATTAGGGTGGTGAGGCTGCACACTGTTAATGATCATGATAAATGGTTTGCCAACTTCCTTTAATTCTTCAATAACCCTTTCTTCGGCTTCCAGGTAATTCGCACGCGGTATTTCCCCGATTGTTCCGTCAGTTGTTATTACCACTCCGATTGTGGAATGCTCCTGGATCACCTTTCTTGTTCCTATCTCAGCAGCTTCGTGAAAAGGAATCGGCTCTTCATACCAAGGGGTATTGATCATTCTCGGGCCGTTTTCGTCTTCGTACCCCTTCGCCCCCGGCACTGTATATCCCACACAGTCCACAAGCCTGATATTTACATCCAGCCCTTCTGCTACATGAACGGTAGCAGCCTGGTTAGGGACAAATTTCGGTTCTGTTGTCATAATGGTCTTGCCGGCAGCACTTTGCGGAAGCTCATCCTGTGTGCGTGCACGTTCTGCTTCGTTCTCCATATTTGGAAGTACAACCAATTCCATAAACTTTTTTATAAATGTAGATTTGCCGGTGCGAACTGCGCCAACTACTCCGAAATATATATCGCCGCCAGTTCTTTCGGCAATATCTTTAAAAATATCAACCTTTTCCAAGTGATCCCCTCCTGAAATCTTGAGTTAATGGGATAATATTATCCTATCTATTATGTTTGGACATTATATGTGTATGATGTTGTCCTACATTGTTATGACAGTTTTTTTTCTTTTTACCCCCCTAACAGGAAAGTGCACCGCACCTGTCAGTCCAGCTGAAAATTCTCCAATCATATGACAGTCTGAAATGGACAGCAGGCCATTTCAAATTTCCTTTTTTATTTTTAAACTCCCCTGCTCCTTTATTTCTTTGCCTTTATGCTTTTAGTCATTAGTTGAAGAGTGGTTATAAAAGTATATAAAAAAATAACCCTTCTCCTACAATATATTTTGCAGGAGAAGGGTTATGACTATTTCACCAAAAAGATTGGATCATTTGTGCCGGGATCAATTGTATAAGGAAGTGAATAGGCGGGAACAAAATCAGAATCCTCCACGAGAAGATTTCTAATATCTTTTCCAGGTTCAGGTTTGTTTTCTTTTTTCTCCAATGCCTGATACAAATCAACCCGATAGTCTACATATACCTCAGCATCGCCAGTAACAACATATGGCAGGCTTTGACCGCTATAAGGACTGAGGACTTTGGGCTCTTCTTTATACCCTAACTTTTTAAAATCCATTGTAAAAACATTTTCAGCAATTTGCTCTTTGTATGGCGGGAATCCATGAGCCTTAACCCTCAGGTTAATATCCCTGATTGTTTCAGCAATTCTCAAATCAAAAATTTTCACTTTCGGATCTGTTTCTGCATCAACAATCACATATTGAAAAACTCCGCCTGATTCAAAAGCGTTTCCAGGAGGTTCCGCCATGTATTCCGGAGCAATTTTCTTAAAGTCAATTGGATACTTTTGATAGATTGGGGTTGTCTGCCCCTTTGTTTTAATCGGCAGGAGACCTCCTTTTGCTTCCCTATATTGGTCCACTGCAGATTGGACAGACTGAAGCTGATCTTTATAGGCTGTCTGGTTTTGAGATAATTTTTCTTCAGGATACATACAGCCTGTCAGAATTAAAGCTCCGCTTAGGATAAGCAAAAACATGTTAAAAGCTTTTATCATTTAATCAACCCTTTATGTAAAAGTGCTAGCTGCTTGTCGGACCGCTAAACACGACAAGCACAATAATGATCCCGCTTATGATCATTAAAAAATAGGCAACAATGGCTGTAATTATCTTAAATATGCCAGCTTTCAGCTTGTAGCGGCTAAAGTATATTAATATTATAGATAAAAACATAAACCCCATTGAAGCTAGGGAAATCCACATTTTCATTAAAGACGGTGACATATAATCAACTCCCTTTTCCGAAATGTATTATACCATATTAAATAGATAAATCTAAAAGCTTTTTATCACGAAAATTGAAGACAAAAAAAACCGAGGCAAAGAAGGGGCAATTCTTTACCTCAGCCATTTGACTAAATAACCCAGCACCCTGTTCATTACACTAGTTTGCTTCGTTGCATTGTATGCAGGAACCTGGTGTCTCGCATCATCTAATGCCTATATTTTTCAATTAATATAGATATCAGCTCTTTTTATTACCGCTTTGATCTTCCAAAACGTTTGCAAGGTCCTCCATCTCATGTGTTTTTCCTCTTGCCATCAGAAGATCAACTGCATCTTTCGCATTAACATTATTAAAAAGGACATCATATAGAACATTGGTAATTGGCATTTTTACGTCGTATTTTCGAGCCAGCTGATGGGCTGCTTTGGTGGTTCTGACTCCCTCTACGACCATCCCCATATTATCCAGGACTTCCTGCAGATTATGTCCCTTTCCAAGAAGGTTGCCTGCTCTCCAATTGCGTGAATGGACGGAAGTACATGTAACGATCAAATCCCCAATTCCTGCTAATCCTGAAAAAGTAAGCGGGCTCGCCCCCATCTTCATCCCGAGACGTGCAATTTCAGCAAGACCTCTCGTAATCAGGGCTGCCTTTGCATTGTCGCCATAGCCTAAGCCATCTGTAATTCCGGCAGCAAGGGCTATGATATTTTTTAGAGCACCGCCAATTTCCACTCCAATGATATCAGGGTTGGTATATACTCTAAAATTGTTATTGATAAACAAATCCTGAATTTTTTCCGCAGCGGCCATATTTTTTGATGATACCGTAACAGTTGTCGGATGTCTTAAACTAACTTCTTCTGCATGGCTTGGACCAGATAGCACAACTACACTGTCCAGAAGTTCATCTGGCATTTCCTCTTCAATCATTTCAGAAATCCTGAGTAGTGAATCAGGCTCGATTCCTTTACTTACGTGCACAATGGTTAGGGGCTCTTTTCTAATTCCATTGATCTTCCCGATTACTTCACGAATGGCCTTTGTCGGCACCGCCAATATCAAAGTATCTGTCCCCGTCAAAGCCTCTTCAAGCGATAAGTAACCTTTTATTTCTGCAGGCAGCTGTACTCCTGATAAATATTTTTGATTAGTGTGATGCTTATTAATTTCCTCAATCTGATCAGGGTTATGGCCCCACAGTCTGACATCATGTCCATTATCAGCAAGCACCATCGCCAGGGCAGTTCCCCAGCTGCCGGCACCAGCTACAGCAACGCTTTCTTTTATCTGCTCCATTTGATCACTGCCTTTTAATGTATTTTGATGCATCAAAAATTATCCGATTCTGCCTGCCAGACGCATTATAAAAGCTTTCTGGCCGGAGTCACCTGCATTATTTTCTTTCCCTTGCAAATATCTTAATAGGTGTTCCTTCAAAGCCAAATGCGTCCCTAATTCTGTTTTCCAGGAATCGTTCATACGAAAAATGAAGAAGTTCAGGATCATTGACAAACACAACAAATGTCGGCGGCTTCACAGCAACCTGTGTGGTGTAATAAATTCTGAGGCGTCTTCCTTTATCAGTCGGCGTTGGATTCATCGCAACAGCATCCATTACGACATCATTCAGAACGCTTGTTTCAACACGCAAAGAATGATTTTCACTGGCCTTGTTAATCATTGGGATTAGTGTATGAATACGCTTTTTTGTTTTGGCAGAAAGGAAAACAACAGGTGCATAATCCAGGAATTGAAAATGCTCACGGATATTTTGTTCAAATGCCTTCATTGTTTTCTCATCTTTTTCAACAGCATCCCATTTATTGACAACGATAACCACAGCTCTGCCTGCTTCATGAGCATAGCCTGCAATACGCTTGTCCTGTTCAATGATGCCTTCTTCGCCGTCAATGACCACTAAGACAACATCAGAACGTTCAATTGCCCTCAAAGCTCTTAATACACTATATTTTTCTGTTGTTTCATAAACTTTCCCTTTTTTTCGCATACCCGCGGTATCGATGATGACATATTCCTGACCATCCACTTTAACCTTCGAGTCGATTGCATCCCTTGTGGTGCCTGCGATATTGCTGACAATGACCCGCTCTTCCCCAAGCATTGCGTTTACAAGGGAGGATTTCCCGACATTCGGGCGGCCGATTAATGAAAATTTAATGACATCTTCGCCATATTCACTTTGGGCATGCTTTGGAAAATGCTTGGCAGCTTCATCAAGCAAGTCTCCAAGGCCTAGACCATGGGAGCCTGAAATCGGAAAAGGCTCACCAAAACCAAGTGCATAAAAGTCATAAATTAAATCCCGCATCTCTGGGTTATCGATTTTATTCACACCCAGAACTACAGGCTTTTTGGCTTTATATAATATTTTTGCAACTTCCTCATCTGCAGAGGTGACACCCTCTCTTCCGTTTACAAGAAAAATAATAACATCTGCTTCATCTATAGCTATTTCTGCCTGGAGGCGAATTTGCTCTAAAAATGGCTCGTCACCAATATCAATTCCGCCAGTATCAATAATATTAAAATCATGAGTCAGCCATTCTGCAGAACTATAAATTCGGTCCCTGGTCACTCCCGGAATATCTTCGACAATCGATATCCGTTCTCCTACAATTCTGTTAAATATCGTTGATTTCCCAACGTTAGGACGCCCGACAATAGCCAATACTGGTTTTGCCATGAACATCACCCTTTCAATCTTTATTCTTAATTTGTTTTAACTTTGCGTCTATGTTCCAGAAATGCTTTTACCTAAAGTAAGCATACAGATGGCTGTCCACAATAACACTACATTGATGTTAAAACCATCCAAATCGCTGTACATTTATAAAATAAACCCTTCTCAAAGATGGAAGGGTCTAACTTAGATATTTTAACAAAGAGAAACCTTCCTAGCAATAGGAAAAGCGGAAGGCGCCCGCAGGAACTCAGACTAAATCTGCCACGTCCTGTGGCAACGTCTGCATGATCCACATCCTCCCAAAAGCTGTCGCTTTCGGTCGTGCGGTGTTTATGCTGCCGAATTCTTACATATCCTGGGCCTCAAGCATAAGACGATCCGGATGAAAGGTTGATCTTTACCTTTTATCCGGATTGGCTAATGACCTCGAGCCGATGGCGCCTGGAGCTAGACAATTATCGAAGTTCAAAGATATAATTCCTGTTTAATAAAAACTTGGAAGCCCTATTAATGCTTAACAATTACATAAAGTTCTTCTGTTAAAGCATGGGCAATTCCGTCAAGAATTGCTTCAAGATTGGCTGCGATGATTTGCATTTCTTTTTTATCTTCACAATGGAAAACGGCAGTTCCTGAAGGTACCTTCGATGGATTTGTTGTAATAGCAGCCAATATGTATTTTTCTAGTACCATACGCTAACTTCCTTTCCCATTCGTTTGCCGTTCAGTAGGCATCCTAATTGCATTTTCAAGTGTTGGGACTGCTTCGATGATTTTTAGGGCTTTATTTATATCCTTTTCCTGAGGCAATACAAATACCCCTACACGCCCGTCATCCAGATCCCTTTTTGCCAGCGGAACAAGCGCAGGAGTTCCGGAATCCCGGTAAACACCCAAAGCCGTAGATACATCGTGCAATATTGCCTGCCTTTGTCCGAGATTGGCTATAGTGGATCGGGCATTGAAGTTTTTTGGATTTAAAATGAAACCCATCCCATACCGGAGCACCTCCTCTTGTCTTTCAGGCAAGCCTATATTCATAATGTAAATATTGTCCACATACAAGCCCGCTCCATCAAAACGCGGCTCTACGAACTCAATATCAACAATATCCTTCAGCTTTCCTCCCGACATTAATTTCATGGAAATCATAATGGCAAGACCTGCAGCCGCAAGACCTCCCCATATATTAAACAGGAGAAATCCCAGTGTACTAAGCAGGGATGTGAATATTACAAGATAATTCCTGCTTTCAAAGGCTATTGCTACGCCTTCTATATATGTTTTGCCTCTCGGAACCATTTCATAGCTATCCAGTTCAGTCAGTGTGTTTCGCTCCATATTTCTGACTTCTCTAAACTGGGATGCAGCAAGAGTCAGAAAGGTGATGGCTGTAAAGTCTTCCTCCATTATTGAAGGAATAGCCACCGTTCCAAGGCCCGCAGCAATAAACCCCAGTGCTACATGTATTATTTTCCCATGCAGGTATGTAGGGTACTGCCGGTAATCGGTCCGAAGCATATAAATTCGGGTCAAGGTTCCAGCCGCCAGACCAAAAAGAATCGGGTATGTATATTCACTCATGATAATTTTTGTTTCTCCCTTTCAAGATGTTTAAAGTTGGCTTCAATATATTTCACCGCCCAGTGCACGGCAATCCATAAAGCCGATATGGAAATTGAAATGGCCATAATATCCAAAAAAGCCAAAGATCCAATCGTATATGGAAAGGAAAATGATTTTATGATAATTGCATATAGCACTTCCCCCTGGATGCCCCCGAGCAATATTAAAGGCAGCCTGAGCATTCTGTTTTTTTGCAGGAGTACAGCCATATAAACCAGAAGGACTGAAAGCATCCATTTCCGGGAGAACATCACCCAAACAGGATCAAACAGTTCAAAAAGGTGAAATGTGACATAGGCCATCATCAGGATGAATGTGCAAAACAGAAAATAAAGCTTGCTCCGTCCTTTTAGTCTCCCTGCAAAAACATAAAGCGATACAAGCAGAAAAAGGCCAGCCATACCAGTTTTAAAATTGAAGATATTAATTGTCCAGGGTGATAGCATAATAAAGAGTAAGATCCAGGCAGACAATAAAAACCTGTATTTATTAGTTCGATCCATAAAAAAAGTCGCTATAATCCAAACCATCCAGGAAATCCAATAGAAAATTATACCTTCCATACTCTCCCTCCTATCATTTCCATTATGGCTACTTCATATGTTAATTAACCCTGCAAGTTTAAAAGCATTATATCTTTGGAATCCCAGATGTCTTTTTGAATAATTCTCTTGCCCTCACTTCATCTTAATAACATGGAGGTGTTTAATATGGGCAAAGACAGACAGGAAAAAAAGCTGAAGAACAGTGGAAAAGTGGAATCCGACCGTGACCAGGCACTTCATTATCCCGGAGCTGCCAAAATGCAGAGCCCCGAAGAAGCCAGATCGTTGAATGATTCAAAATACAGTTAATAAACAAAAGCTTCATCGCTTTGTGATGCGATGAAGCCAGAAAGAAAAAATAGCTCTCGTCGTATGACGGGAGCTATTTTCGTATGGTCCGCAAGGAATATGCTTTAGTATCAATGCCGCGTTCGTTCAGCCAATGATGAGTTTTTCCAGCTATGATAATCGGTGACTGCTGGAGCCCGGCGATGCTTTCTGCCCCCAAAGCGGTCATAATCATCTTCAATTCGGAATGAATATTGTTAATCTCTTCAATAAGGGCCTCAAGTCCTTCTTTTATTAGAACCTTTAAAAAGAATCCAGCCATCCCTGCAGCTCCTGCACCAAGAGCAATTGCCTTTGCTATTTCATGGCTTGTCCGGATGCCCCCGGAAGCAATGACATCGATGCCAGCTTCCAAAGATGCAGCTTCTGCAATGGAGACAGCTGTCGGGATTCCCCACTCATCGAAAAACGATAACAGTCTATCTCTTCTTGCATTTTCAATACGGGAGAAATTTGTTCCGCCATATCCGCCGATATCAATTGCTGCAACGCCGGCCGATGCAAGCATGGAAGCTGTTTCTTTATTTATGCCGAACCCGACTTCTTTTACTACTATCGGAACTTCAGAATGAGAGACGATCTTTTCAATTCTTTTTAATGCACCTCGAAAATCCCTGTCCCCTTCCGGCATGGTCAATTCCTGTACAGCATTTAAATGAATTTGCAGTGCATCCGCTTCAATCATATCCACAGCAGCTTTAGCCTGATCGATTGTAGCTTCGCTTCCTAAGTTGCCAAAAATAATTCCCCGGGGGTTTTCTCTTCTGACAACTCGGTAGGATTCTGCTTCACTTGGGTCCTTAAGTGCAGACATTTGAGACCCTACTGCCATAGCAAGGCCTGTTGATTTGGCAGCAAAGGCAAGATCGCGGTTAATTTGAACCGTTCTTTCTCCTCCGCCTCCTGTCATGGCATTTATAAAAATTGGCGAACTTAATGAAAGTTCGCCAATTGATGTGCCTAAATCTGCCTGATCAAGAAACGCATCAGGAAGGCTTTGATGAATAAAAACAATATCCGCTAAACCGGTATTGCTGCTTTGGCCAGTAGCCAAAGCATGCTGGATATGATCCCATTTACGTTTTGATCTGGACACTATTTATCACCATTACTTTTTTAAATTCTTAAGCTGATCGCCAATCATATCACCAAGCGAGAAGCCCTTTGTTTCTTCAGGAAGCTCATAATCTGTCACTTCTTCCTGCTCTTTTTCAAGAAGGTCTTTTATGCTCAATGACAGGCGCTGATCCTGTTCGTTAACATCAAGAACCTTCACTTTCACTTCCTGTCCTTCGCTTAGAACTTCATGAGGAGTTCCGATATGTTTATGTGCGATTTGAGAAATATGAACCAGGCCTTCAACACCTGGGAAAACTTCAACAAATGCTCCGTATGAAACAAGTCTTCTTACTGTTCCATCAAGAGTGCTGCCCTTAGGAGCCTTCTCGCTGATATTATCCCATGGTCCCGGAAGAGTTTCCTTAATGGATAGAGAAATGCGCTCATTGTCGCGGTCTACGCTTAATACTTTCACTTTAACTTTTTGGCCTTCCACAACAACATCCGAAGGCTTTTCTACATGCTCATAGGATAGCTGGGAGATATGGACAAGTCCATCGATTCCGCCAATATCAACAAAGGCTCCAAAGTCAGTAATTCTTTGCACTGTTCCATCCAAAACCTGGCCTGCCTGAAGGGATTCCAGCACTTGATGTTTCTGTCTGCCTTTTTCTTCCTCTATTACAGCACGATGAGAAAGAATCAGGCGATTTTTATCTTTATCAAGCTCAACAATTTTAAACGTCATCGTTTTGCCTTTATAATCAGTAAAGTCTTCAACAAAATGAGCTTCAACCAGGGATGCAGGAACAAATCCGCGTACACCCAGGTCTACTACTAATCCGCCTTTTACTACATCTTTTATTTCTGCTTCAAAAACTTCGCCTTCATTGAATTTCTTTTCGAGAGTTTCCCATGATTTACCAGCATCAACTTTACGTTTTGAAAGAATAAGAGCATCTTCCTCGACTTTTAAAACCTCAAGCTCGAGTTCGTCTCCTTCTGAAACCGCATCGCCAGCTTTTTCAATATGAAGGCTTGAAAGCTCGCTGATTGGGATAATCCCATCCAGTTTGCTATCAGCAAGGTCAACAATGACTTGCTTTTCTTCAACCTTGGTAACTTGGCCTTTTACCTTGTCACCCACCTCAAAATTTTTAACTTCTACTTGATTCATTTCCTCTGACATATGTATTCCTCCTTAATCCAATGGCTGCTTTCAAATTTTTTCTGTATTCATCTGCCTGCCATCCAGGCAAGAACCCTGTGTCAGCAGCAGAAATACTCGAATGGCTAATTAATTGCAGGCTTTTTTCAACTGTTTTGGAGTATAAAATTGTTCAGTAAAGGACAGCCTTATTGTTCGAATATTTTCGCCTTTTAAAAAAATGCCTTTTTACTAACTTCTTACAAAAGAAGTTTTTTGTCAAGCAAGAAGGTCTATGAGTAATCTTCAATTAACTTACGGATTTCAGACATAATTACTTCGGTGGTTTCCTCCGCCGAAGCCTTTCTTTCTCTTAGTTCTTTCATATCAATTGGTTTCCCGTAAACAACTTTTAATCTTGAAAAAGCTTTATAAGGACCAATAATGGCGCAGGGAACGACATGCGCTTCCGACCTTAGAGCAAAAAAACCTGCTCCGGCCAGCCCTTTTCCCAGCTGTCCCGTTTTACTTCTAGTACCCTCAGGAAACAGCCCTAAAACATTTCCTTCCTTTAGAACTCCAAGCCCTTTTCTTAATGCTTCTCTGTCACTCATTCCTCTTTTGACAGGAAAAGCATTTAGATCCGGAAGAATTTTCCCCAGCGCCGGCACTCTAAAAAGCTCTTCCTTTGCCATAAAATAGACTGGTCTTGGAGCATTTATGCCCACTACCGGAGGATCGAGATTATTTATATGATTGGAGCATAAAAGGACGCCCCCTTCAGCAGGAAAGTTCTCTTTTCCAATTACTTCAAATCTGTAAATGGGTTTAAGAACTCCATAAACCACTGCCTTGGCAAAAGTATAGAGATTCACTCTTAACCAATCCTTTCAATAGCCAGATCCATTATCTTATCAACTACCTGTCCAATTGATAAAGCAGTTGTATCAATTTCTATTGCATCATCTGCTTTTTTCAAAGGGGCTATTTCACGTTCAGAGTCCAGCTTATCTCTGTGTGAGATTTCCTCCTTCAGCTTGTCCAGGTCAGATGGGTATCCCTTTTGGATATTTTCGTTATGCCGTCTTAAAGCTCTTTCATCTACAGAGGCAAGAAGGAAGACTTTCACTTCTGCATGGGGCAGGACATGGGTTCCGATATCCCGGCCATCCATTACCACTCCTCCATTTAACGCAAAGCTTTGCTGGCGTGATACCATTTCTTCCCTAACCAGCTTGTGCATGGAAACAACGGAAACAGAATTCGTCACCTCGGAAGTTCTGATTTCGGCTGTCACATCCTGTCCGTCCAGATAAATTGATTGCCCTTTTTCACCTGGATGCAGTTCAATAACGGTATTGTTTAATATCTCCATAAGAGAACCTTCATCTTCAAGGCTTGCATTTTTCTGAATCGCTTTATAAGTCAAGGCGCGATACATGGCACCAGTATCAATATATATGTAAGATAATTTTTCTGCTACGATCTTAGCTACTGTACTTTTCCCTGCAGCAGCTGGACCGTCAATTGCAATTGATATACGTTTACTCATAGTTCCTCCTGTAACCCTGGCTGTTTTTTCACCAGGTTGATTCCGCTTTATTTTACCATATTAAGTCTGGATCAGTGCATAAATAAGCTGTTTTTTAAGTCTTGCAAATTTTATCAAATAGTCCTGAAATATTTCACCACAAAAAATAAGCAGGCACCAGCCTGCTAATTATTTTTACTGAAAGTTTCAAGCAGCTCAGAAAAATTCTGATCTGTCACACCTTCATACTGTGTCAACTGCTTTAATTCCGGGAAAGCCTCCATATGATGAAAGAAAAACTGAGTAATCAGCAGGAACACAAATTGCACAATTATTAACTTAAGAATAATCCTCTCTACCACTTTCATCATTGCCATCTCTCCAACTGGAAAAAAATTTAGTCACTGGACTTCATCATCTATTATGAGAGATGTATATAAAAAATATTCCTTTCTTCAGATTTCCAGGCCTTTTTTCTTCATGGCCAATTGCCTTTCAAAACAGAATCGGAGAAGCAATTGCCTGTCCTGCGGGCTTACTTCCATGAATTGTACTGAAATAAGCGATTTGCCATTTCTGGGTTCAGAGACTCTTATTATATTACTTTTAAGCTTCAAATAATAATTCACACCGTTCTGCATGGCTAATACAAAAAAAGTAATTATTTTCATATTGGCTTCTAAGGAATAGCCCCTTTTAGCGATGATTGCAGCCCCGCCTGCACTTATATCATCCGTAACAGATACAAAAGGAGCAAACTCATTATTTACGGGATGGATTGCAACGTCAACAGGTGTTTCAACCCGCACAAACTGCCGCCTTTGAATTTTGACTAAATGTTCATCCCCGGGATACGATAAAATCATCATCGGGATCTTTTGCTTAACCCTTCCCAGAACCTCGCTTTCGAAGAGGTACACTGTTCCATCCTCAGCCAGAAAGGTAGCCTTCAATTGTGTACCATCGACCAGAAATGCCGTTTTATTTGATTCCTGATTTATAGGATAATCGATATATAAATTATTTCCTTCTCTTTCGGCAAGCTTGCATTTATACTTCTCAGGTTTTTCAGAGTACGTCAATTCGAGCATCAATGTTTCTCCAATATTTATCACACTTCCACACTTCCTTTAACAAAAGGATAATCCTGCCATTTAATTATGAATGCTATATATGAATCCTGCAATAAGATTTTTAATTTTATTAGGTAAAAAGACCTAAAATACACTTTCATCTGCTGCAGAATTAGCTCTGAATTACAGTAAACAAAAAGAAAGCCTATCCGGCTTTCTTACACGACATCTTCATATATTGGTTCTGCATTCTTTAGCTTCTCTACTTTTTCTTCCTGTCCTGTTTCTGCATTTATATATATTCTGTAGGTATCTTCACCCATTGTACCCAACAATTCATAGCATAAAACTTCCTGATTCAAATCGTTAATGATTATTGCCTGCCTGTCTTCCATAACCTTCAGCTGCGGGTTCACCTTGGATCTTGCCTCTTCTTTAGTAATCCCAGCATCAGGAATTTCTCTTTGGTGATGTGATTTCAAATAATCCTCAGCTGCAAAAGCCGTCATCCTTCCATTGTCGAGCGCAACCTTCACACGAATCGAGTCGGGATAAATTCTTACTCCATCCTGATTGGAAACAAATGTGAATACACCTAAATTATCGTATTGAGCACTTTCAAATAAATCGAGGTCTTTAAAGCCATTGTCTTTCAGAAATTTAACAGCATTATTGCTTGCCTCATTAAGGCTTACTTTCTGTTTTGCCACTTTTCGATCCAGAATAAACCAGATTGGATAGCCGCCTTTCTTGGTAATATCCATATTTGCTTCTTTTTTTGTTTTTTTGTCTTGGATACTGACACTAAAAAATCCGTAATCTGATCCTTTGCCGTTTTCCGTCACTCTGATATCCGCATTCTTGCCAAATCCTGCATAGTGCTTACCAATACGGGCAGCTTCTTCTTCTGTTATTTCTTTGCCCTTAAGATATTTAAAGTTTTCATCCTTTTTCTGCATATTAACAAATGCGGGTCCAAAGTCTGTTTCTCCATAGCCTTCCACTGTCTTTTCCACAGTCTTAAATCCATCTATGATTGTATTATCTGCAGGTTCTTTATTAGAAGCGAGAGCCATTTCCACATCCATCCATCTTAAATTCTTTTCAAGCACCATATGCTGTACTTTACGCAAATCTTTTTGAACATCAGCAGATTGCTTATAAAGCTGTTTGAGCGTCTGGTATTCCTTATCCGTTAATGGCTCCTTCTCTAAATCTCTTACTGCTGTCCGATAACTGAAATCACCGATATTTGATAAAAACTCTTCAGTTTTATTGAAAGGAAGAAGTGTTAAAGGCAGCTGCCCCACATCCGAGTGTGCTTCTGAAGTCAATCTCCATACTTCTGCCAATTCAGGAGAAAGTGAAGCTCTCGAATTCATCGCTAAAGTTGTTCCGATTTTGTCATGCAATAGGTCGACCTGGTAAGTTAAATCATGAAATGCTCTTTGATAATTATTTTCAGCATTAATAAGTATTGCATTTTTCTCGCGATGTTCCTGATAACCCCAAAATGCTGTACCGGCAACACCCAGCGCAAGTACTGCTATAAGAATACCTCTAAGCATGATTATTCACCCCTCTATTTACAGAATATATGTTTCCCAATCCGCTTGATTTGCGGCCGTGACCATATCCATCCGCTAGTAGCGGTATCCGGATTAAAGTAATACAGCGCCTCACCTGTCGGGTCCCATCCATTAATCGCATCAAGGACTGCCTTTTTGGCCGTTTCATTCGGTGTTAACCATATTTGACCATCTGCAACGGCGGTAAAAGCGCGGGGTTCAAAAATGACACCAGAAACAGTGTTAGGGAATGAAGCACTGTTTACACGGTTTAAAATGACTGCAGCGACTGCCACCTGGCCTGTGTACGGTTCTCCTCTTGATTCTCCATAGACCGCATTGGCCATTAGCTGGATATCATTTTCCGAGAATCCATTTGGCACATTTGAAGCAGTGGGCTGCTTAGGAGCGGGCTCCTTGGGAGCTTGCTGCTGTGACGTTCCCCCTGTTGCTCCTTGCTGGGGCTTGGTCTGCTTGTCAGTATCTACCCCTCCATAATGGGTAAATTTATTCCCCTTATTAATTTGTTCTTTCACAAACTGTTCATTGTATTTTGAGGCCTTCACCAGCTTATTTTTTGTTACCTGGCCTGCCAGCCCGTCAATAGGAAGTCCAAATTCATATTGGAAGTTCCTTAGCGCCCAATAGGTTCCCCATCCAAACACACCATCGATCTTACCATTGTAAAAGCCTAAATACTGCAGACGGGATTGAAGTTCTATAACATCATCACCTACAGCCCCGTGCTGAATCACCTGATTTGAAAAGGCACTGGCTTTTTCCATATTCCCGCTCAATGGAATCCCCAGAACACAAAGGGAGATTATGAGTAAAACCTTTCCTGCCATAAATTTCTTTTTCATGGATTATAACCTCCAAAAGTCAATCTTTTTTCATTGACCCTATTTTTTGTAGTCACTGGCTTTTTATTCAAAAACTTGAGTCATTTATAAAGGTTACAAGTCAAAATAAAAAACTCTCCATCAGGAATGGAGAGTTCAGACTGTCGACAAACTCAATGAAAATTGAGCTTGTCTGCAGTCTTTCTTACGATTAGTCAAGCACCTTTAAACCGTTAATTTATTTTCTGTATAAATGAATCCCCTTCAACGTTGTGTTTGAAGAGGGGCCAGATTTATAGGTATACCTAATAGGCCTAGTGATTTCGCGTTTTTTAACTAGACCTGCCTTTGTGGTATTATGTACTAAACTATGATTGGGTGGCTAACCGGAAGTCATAGTTCATATTGTGTGTAATAAGGTGGAAGATAATCTTCAAAAGCTTATTCACACAGGCAATGGATGCAACCTTATGGCACTTGTTATAGGGTTGCGTTTTTAATTTATCGTAATAATCAACAATATGGTTTTGACTGAAACGGCGTAGTTTAATCATGTTCTGGATAATGATAAAAAGGAGCTTACGTAAATGCTTATTGCCACGTTTATTAATCTTGTCCTTGTAAAAGGTTTTACCTGATTGGTAACGGCGAATATCAATACCAGCGTATGCGTTTAGCTGCTTATTGTTTTCAAAACGTCTAATATCCCCTATTTCTGCCATTAGACGTACTGCGGTGTTTGAGCCAATCCCCGGGAAACTGAGGAGAATATGGTATTCAGCCCGGCTTTCTGCTAGTTGCGCCATGTCCTCGATACACCTTTCTTTCATGGATAGGAGTTCCTGGTAACGCCTAGCGTAAGATATCAGCTGGCTACACAGGACATCGGTTGACGAAACGGCAGGAAATGATAAATGCGCTGCTTCAAGCAATTGAGTAGCTTTTTTTTCAGCCCTTGCGGTAGAAATATTCTTATCAGTGTTTGTCCGGATTTTGTTCTTTATAACCGTTTTTGAATGTTGGAGCACCAAGTCTGGATGTGGGTACAATTGAACAATATTGAGGAATAGCTCTGATTTGGTTGTAAAGATTTTTTCCAGTTCCGGAAAGGTTAGCTGAATAACTTTATGCATGCGGTTGCGTGTTACGGATAACTCGTCATCAAGTTCACTGTAAAATCGGGATAGCGACTTCAATTGGAGAAAAAGATCTTCTGTGCCATTTCGATTAGTCCTTTGCGTTGAAAAGTGGGTAAGGGCAAGTTGGTGGGCATCACTCTTATCCGTTTTGTGGATCCTCAAGGAGTCGCACTGGAGCTTAGCTTCCAGGGGATTCAAGGAACAATAGGAAAAACCATTTACATTCATAAACCGCTCCAATTGCCTGGAATAGACCCCAGTTGATTCAAATACAATATGTGGCTGTTCACCATAACCTTCTGTTAATCTGTCGATCCTCTTCTTTAAGTTTTCAAATTCAGGCCGTGAATGCTTGATTTCTCCTTCATAAATACACTTTTTTAGTGTGTTGTAAATTACCATGTAGCTTTTGCCCATACTTACATCAAATGCGATGACATGTTTCACGTTATTTCCCCCAAAAAAGTTTTGAAGTTCCCTCACTTACTCTTATCGACTCCCATTTCTTATACACGATCTCAAGGATCCAACATACTTAAACCTGATTCGAATAAGGTAAGTGAAGAAGGTCAGTTTTTTGTACGGATTCTAAGATCCTAAGACTGCAACGACCTATTCTTCACTTCTACTATATAAAAAAATAGTAGTGCCAACCAATGCCTTGGTCAGCACTACTAATCTTAGTATGTTTTTTGTTTTAAAATAGAAGTAATACGATACTTGAGGTGATTAAGATGCTTTCTAAACATAATCCAATTCAACGGGATCAAATCGAAATGATTGCATTAGATGAACTTGTCCCAGCGGACCATTTGGTTCGCAAAATTGAAGCGGCGATTGATTTTTCCTTTGTCTATGATTTGGTGAAAGATATGTATTCAGAAGTAGGACGCCCAAGTATTGACCCTGTTATCTTAATCAAACTCACATTCATTCAATATACCTTCGGTATTCGCTCCATGCGTCAAACAATTGAGGAATTGAAAACAAATATGGCCTATCGGTGGTTTTTAGGATACGGCTTCCACGATAAAGTTCCTCACTTCTCAACTTTCGGAAAAAACTATGAGCGCCGATTTAAAAATACCGATCTCTTTGAACAGATATTCTATCGAATTTTAAAAGCTGCAGCTGAAAAGAATTTAATAAGTGCAGAACATGTTTTTGTAGATTCTACTCATGTAAAAGCGAGTGCGAATAAACGGAAATTTGAAAAGAAAGTTGTTCGAAAAGAAACCCGTGCCTATCAACAACGCCTTCAAGAAGAAATTAATCGAGATCGTGAAGATCATGGAAAAAAGCCTTTTCCGCCAGATAAGTTTGATAAGGAAGAATTCAAAGAAACTAAGGAAAGTACAACTGACCCAGAGAGTGGATACTATGTAAAAGATGAGCGTACAAAACAGTTCGCCTATTCTTTTCACGCTGCCGCAGATCGCAACGGCTTTGTACTAGGCACAACTGTAACCCCTGGTAACACGCATGATAGTCATATTTTAGAGCCATTGGTAGAACAAGTCATTGAGAAAGTTAGTAAACCAGAAGCTGTTGCGGCCGACGCAGCCTATAAAACACCTGCTATCACGAGCTACTTATTGAAAAACGACATCACACCTGCTTTACCTTACACACGACCTCGCACAAAAGAGGGTTTCTTCAGAAAACATGAGTATGTTTATGATGAGCATTTTGACTGTTACATTTGCCCAGCTGGTGAGATATTAAAGTATAAAACGACTACAAAGGAAGGTTATCGTCAATATAAATCAGATCCGCGAATTTGTGCTGGATGCCCGTTCTTGTCTCAATGCACACAGAGTCAAGCGCACCAAAAGCTCATTCAACGTCATGTGTGGGAGGAACATTTGGAAGAGGCAGACCACCTTCGCCACCATCAAAACGTCAAAAAAATCTATGAGAAGCGAAAAGAAACAATTGAACGTGTTTTCGCAGATGCAAAAGAAAAGCATGGCATGCGTTGGACAACTTTAAGGGGACTTAAAAAATTGTCAATGCAGGCGATGCTTACTTTCGCTGCCATGAATTTAAAGAAAATGGCCAACTGGACTTGGCAAGGCCCAGTAATAGCCTAGAAGATGACCTCGGAGAGGTTTACAGTCATGAAAAAATGCTTTCAAGTCCAATAAAAAAGTAAAAAGGGTCCGGAATAAGGCTATTCCGAACCCCTTTTGTCTACAAACTGAACTCTCCATCAGGAATGGAGAGTTTTCTGTACATCAATCTGATTATTCATATGGCTTTCGCTATGTGCCCTAGCTTTTTTTACTTTTCTTAAGCCCAGCCACCAAAGGAAAATCATAAACGGAAGCATGATATAAATCCAATGTTTAAGGGAGATTAGAATATAGTCGTATATGCCGTGAAGGAGAAATGGTACAAGAAGTGAAAAGGCGATCCATTTTTTTGTCGATGTTGCCGAGAATTTCCCTTTTCCTATATAATAACCCATGATAACACCGAAGAGAGCATGACTGGAAACCGGGAGCAAGGCCCTCCCAAGTGCGTGTTCCACACCAAGCGCGATGAGATAGAAGATATTTTCTGCAGTAGCAAACCCAAGTGATACCGAGGCACCATAAACAATTCCATCATATGGCTCATCAAAAGTTATATGCTGATAAATAGTATAGAATAATATAAACCATTTAAAAAATTCTTCCAGCAAGCTTGATGACAGAAAGGCATCCGCTAAACTGTATTTCAGGACCCCTTCAGCTTCTAAAACATATTGAATGAACATGATGGGGAACACAAGCAAAGCACCAAATAAAAAAGTTTTAAATACCATTGATATAGGTTCTGACTCGTATTGATCTTTTAAATAAAAATAACTTAATAATGCCAGTCCCGGCGCAATGCCAGCGGATAATATTCCCAGCATGAACTATCCTCTTTTCAATCTGTTTTCTTAATCGTATCATGATATAGATAGAATTAAAATGATTATTCAAATATTGGAAATGAAATATCTCGATTTATATTTTAATTTCTAAGCAAAAATTGGGGGATTAACATGGAGAAAAAAAAGATACTTGTTATACACACTGGAGGCACCATTTCAATGAGCGAGGATGCAGTAACAGGTGCCGTAAAGCCTACTGATAATAATCCATTAACTGAAAAAACAAAGGAACTGCTATCGCTTGCAGAATTAATTGTTGAAGAGCCTTTCCACCTTCCTTCACCGCATATTACTCCGAAGGAAATGCTTAAATTAAAGGAAATCATTGAAAATAGCCTTGCAAAGGAAGAGATTAGCAGTGTAGTGATCACCCATGGGACAGATACATTGGAGGAGACAGCCTACTTTTTGGACTTGAGTGTGAAAACATCATTTCCCATCGTTGTTACAGGTGCAATGAGATCCAGTAATGAAATTGGCTCAGACGGGCTTTACAACCTGATTTCTTCTATTCGTGTGGCTGCATGTGAAGAAGCAAAGGATAAAGGGGTCCTCGTTGTTTTAAATGATGAAATTCACACAGCAGAAAATGTTACAAAAACACATACCAGTAATGTGTCTACTTTCCAGAGCCCTCAGTACGGGCCAATCGGCATAGTCACAAAGAGAGGTGTTTTATTTCATAACGCGCCGACAAATAGAGAATACTATCCTTTGGATAAGATTGTAAAAAATGTCACACTTATTAAAGCCTTTGCCGGTATGGATTCTTCATTGCTTCACGCGATTGGTTATTTGAATTTTGATGGAGTAGTAATTGAAGCACTTGGACAAGGAAATCTGCCTCCTGCTACAATTGAGGGCATTAAAGCCCTTACAGAAAAAAACATACCAATTGTATTGGTTTCCAGGTGCTTTAATGGAATTGCACAAGATGTATATGGTTATGACGGAGGCGGGAAACACCTCAAGGACTTGGGTGTGATTTTCTCAAATGGGCTTAATGGGCAAAAAGCAAGAATTAAACTGTTAATTGGATTGGAAACACGGCAAAATATCGAAGAGATTTTTCAGATATAATAGAAAAGGCTGATCTTAAATGATCAGCCTTCAGTTTGTAGACAAAAGGGGTTCGGAATAGCCTTATTCCGGACCCTTTTTACTTTTTTATTGGACTTGAAAGCATTTTTTCATGACTGTAAACCTCTCCGAGGTCATCTTCTAGGCTATTACTGGGCCTTGCCAAGTCCAGTTGGCCATTTTCTTTAAATTCATGGCAGCGAAAGTAAGCATCGCCTGCATTGACAATTTTTTAAGTCCCCTTAAAGTTGTCCAACGCATGCCATGCTTTTCTTTTGCATCTGCGAAAACACGTTCAATTGTTTCTTTTCGCTTCTCATAGATTTTTTTGACGTTTTGATGGTGGCGAAGGTGGTCTGCCTCTTCCAAATGTTCCTCCCACACATGACGTTGAATGAGCTTTTGGTGCGCTTGACTCTGTGTGCATTGAGACAAGAACGGGCATCCAGCACAAATTCGCGGATCTGATTTATATTGACGATAACCTTCCTTTGTAGTCGTTTTATACTTTAATATCTCACCAGCTGGGCAAATGTAACAGTCAAAATGCTCATCATAAACATACTCATGTTTTCTGAAGAAACCCTCTTTTGTGCGAGGTCGTGTGTAAGGTAAAGCAGGTGTGATGTCGTTTTTCAATAAGTAGCTCGTGATAGCAGGTGTTTTATAGGCTGCGTCGGCCGCAACAGCTTCTGGTTTACTAACTTTCTCAATGACTTGTTCTACCAATGGCTCTAAAATATGACTATCATGCGTGTTACCAGGGGTTACAGTTGTGCCTAGTACAAAGCCGTTGCGATCTGCGGCAGCGTGAAAAGAATAGGCGAACTGTTTTGTACGCTCATCTTTTACATAGTATCCACTCTCTGGGTCAGTTGTACTTTCCTTAGTTTCTTTGAATTCTTCCTTATCAAACTTATCTGGCGGAAAAGGCTTTTTTCCATGATCTTCACGATCTCGATTAATTTCTTCTTGAAGGCGTTGTTGATAGGCACGGGTTTCTTTTCGAACAACTTTCTTTTCAAATTTCCGTTTATTCGCACTCGCTTTTACATGAGTAGAATCTACAAAAACATGTTCTGCACTTATTAAATTCTTTTCAGCTGCAGCTTTTAAAATTCGATAGAATATCTGTTCAAAGAGATCGGTATTTTTAAATCGGCGCTCATAGTTTTTTCCGAAAGTTGAGAAGTGAGGAACTTTATCGTGGAAGCCGTATCCTAAAAACCACCGATAGGCCATATTTGTTTTCAATTCCTCAATTGTTTGACGCATGGAGCGAATACCGAAGGTATATTGAATGAATGTGAGTTTGATTAAGATAACAGGGTCAATACTTGGGCGTCCTACTTCTGAATACATATCTTTCACCAAATCATAGACAAAGGAAAAATCAATCGCCGCTTCAATTTTGCGAACCAAATGGTCCGCTGGGACAAGTTCATCTAATGCAATCATTTCGATTTGATCCCGTTGAATTGGATTATGTTTAGAAAGCATCTTAATCACCTCAAGTATCGTATTACTTCTATTTTAAAACAAAAATGACTGCAGACAAGCTCAATTTTCATTGAGTTTGTCGACAGTCTGAAGGCTGATCTTAAATGATCAGCCTTTTTTGCTTCCGCTTTCTTTTTCAATAATTGCTTTAGCAATTTGTCCGCCATGAAACCTCCCATTTTCAATAAAAATTTCATTGGCATTATTTCCGGCAGCAATCACACCTGCGATAAATATTCCAGGGACATTGGTTTCCATTGTTTCAGTGTTAAATTGGGGACGCCCTGTTTCATCATTTATTTGAATACCCATACTTCTTAAAAATGCGTGATCAGGATGGTAGCCAGTCATAGCAAACACAAAATCGTTCTTAATGTCATAAGTTTCGCCATCCAAAGTATATAGTAGCTTATTTTCACTGATTTCCTTCACATGTGCGTTGAATTCCATTTTTATGACGCCATTTCTCACTAAAGACTCAAATTCAGGCAGAATCCATGGTTTTATGCTTGGTGAATACTCTTTTCCGCGATAAATCACCGTAACTCTGGCTCCTGCTTTTACCAGTTCTATTGCAGCATCAACACTTGAGTTTTTTCCGCCGATAACCGCTACGTCTTTATCAAAGAATGGGTGAGCTTCTTTAAAATAGTGAAATACCTTTGGAAGATCCTCGCCGGGAACTCCCATGTAATTTGGATGATCATAATAACCTGTAGCAATTATGACGTTTTTGACCGTATAATGTCTCTTATCAGTTTGTACTTCAAATTCTTCAGATTGATTTTTTGTTACATTAAGCACTTTTTCGTAAGCATTAATCTTAATTCCCTTTCTTTTAACCACTTCTCGGTAATACGTTAGCGCCTGATTTCTCTTTGGCTTGTAATTCTCCGTGATGAAGGGAACACCGCCAATTTCGAGCTTTTCGCTCGTGCTGAAGAAAGTCTGGTGTGTTGGGTAGTGGTATATTGCGTTTACAATATTGCCTTTTTCGATGACAAGGGGGTTTTTCCCTGCTTCCTGAAGGGCTATAGCAGCTGCCAATCCGCAGGGTCCTCCCCCAACAATAATAGCGTCTATATCCAAGATCCTCACTCCTAAATCTATGCAAATGAAAAAATTTTTATGTTGCTGGCTTTCTTACTAAATAATTAGCTTAGCTATAATAATGTCTGTTGGTTTTTCGGCAGCCTAGCTTTCCGCAGAGAGTAATGATTGCCGCTCACTCCCCCGCCTCCAGCTGGATACTGCGGCGGATGCATTTTAGAGGATAAGACAGCACCTGCTTCAAACAACTCAACAAATTAAACTTTTTTGATGTTCCACAGCAGCAAACTTTATTGAAAACAAAATCTCCCATCAGTTTATGATAGGAGATTTTTTATGATTATTCAAATGTTCTACTTTTTAGAGTTAAATCCATCCGCGGAATCTTGAAGCTTCCGCCATTTTTCTTACACCTACCATATATGCAGCCAGACGCATATCGACACGGCGGGTTTGGGATGTCTGATAGATATTTTCAAATGATTTAACCATGACTTTCTCAAGCTTTTCCTCTACTTCTTCTTCAGACCAATAATATCCCTGGTTATTTTGTACCCATTCAAAATAAGAAACTGTTACACCCCCGGCAGAAGCCAGTACATCAGGGACAAGCAGGATTCCCCGCTCAGACAGGATCCTTGTTGCTTCCAAAGTAGTCGGGCCATTAGCCGCCTCTACTACAATGCCAGCTCTGATGTTATGTGCATTTTCTTCCGTTATCTGGTTTTCTATGGCTGCCGGGACCAGAATATCGCAATCAAGTTCAAGCAGCTCTTTATTTGAAATAGTATCATTAAACAATTTCGTCACTGTGCCAAAGCTGTCACGGCGATCCAGGAGGTAATCTATATCAAGACCTTCAGGGTCATATAAACCGCCATAAGCATCTGAAATACCAACAACTTTCGCACCGGCATCATGCATAAACTTTGAAAGGAAACTTCCAGCGTTTCCGAATCCCTGAACTACAACTCTTGCTCCTTCAAGATTAATGCCTTTTTTCTTGGCCGCTTCCCGAATGCAAATTGTAACCCCTTTAGCTGTTGCTGATTCCCGTCCATGTGAACCCCCAAGTACTAGTGGTTTACCGGTAATAAAACCTGGGGAATTAAATTCATCAATCCGGCTGTATTCATCCATCATCCATGCCATTATCTGCGAATTAGTAAATACATCAGGTGCAGGAATATCTTTAGTAGGTCCCACAATTTGACTGATTGCCCGAACATACCCGCGGCTTAGCCGCTCTAACTCACCGAAGGACATATCACGCGGGTCACAGACGATTCCGCCTTTACCTCCGCCATATGGAAGATCTACAATTCCGCATTTTAAGCTCATCCAAATCGACAGTGCCTTTACTTCCTTTTCAGTTACATTCGGGTGAAAACGAATACCGCCTTTAGTAGGACCAACAGCATCATTATGCTGGGCCCGGTAGCCAGTAAAGACTTTTACTGTTCCGTCATCCATCCGTACGGGAATTTTCACTGTCATCATACGAATTGGCTCTTTAAGAAGCTCATACACCTCATCAGAATAACCCAGCTTCCCTAAAGCCTTATGTATGACCGTTTGAGTCGACTTTAAAACGTCCAATTTTTCAGCTTTATTTGAATCAGTACCTTTCTCGGCTACCATTTGTAAACCTCCTAGAAAAATCACTTTCATTAGTTGTCCGCTTCCATGGAATAGTATACACCTTTGCCTAATTTATGCAAGAAGAATAAAGCAGTTTTCCGCATTTTTTGATATTTTCATGAAAACGCTAACAGCGTTGATATTAAAGGGAATTTTCTGTATTCTCACAGTACTTCTTTTCCCGCTTGAGTACAAAAGAAACATCCTGATAATGCCTTTTACTGCTGTTTAAAGAAACAGCTTTATATATGATATTATTGCAGCTGTTTACCTATATTTGGTTTACCCAATTTTTATATAATTCATGAGCTATTAATTCAGATTTGGTATGATATCGTACAAAATAATGGCCTTCTTAACAAAAAGGCTTTTTTTGTATAAATTGTTGTTTCAGGTATCAATGCTGTCCTTTGATTTCTGCTTCTAAGGCTACGCGTCTGCGGAGCCTCATTTTCCTGCTGCTCCCGAGGAACGTCAACTCAGTAAATATAATACAAATAGCAACAAACTTTGCGATAAAGGCCTAAAAAAAAGAGGTTGATTCCCCTCTTCCACTTTATGAGAAATATTCAACCAGCTTTTTTACAGCGCTGGTCTCGATAATTACTTTCCCATATTCCTGAATAACGTGAATGCTGGTAAAAGCTGAATCCCCGTACTCAGCTAATATGGCAATTACTCGATGAATATTTTCTCCCTCTATATTTGCTGCATGGTAATAATATTTTTCTTTATAAAAGTATAGGCTGCCTGCCTCAATCTGCACGCTGTTCAGACTTTTTGCCATTTGAATTACATCTTCAAAATCCAGGAATTCGAATAATATATCTTCACTGCCATCAACAGTTACCTGCATTTCAATAAAACCATCCTCAAGGAGCTCTTCATCCATCTGCTCCTCCATCGTTACAATCATCACCATGCCCTGTGCCTGCATGGAGAATATCTCTACTGCAACTGAGCCATGAATATCCACACCAAATTCTTCACTTGCCTCTTCCAGCATTTCATGAAAAAGCTGATGCCATTTTAATGAGTCCTTCAAGACATCTTCCTTAGTCAGTCCCCTATCATTCAAGTCATCTAAAGTGAGAAAGATTTTGATTTTATTATAATTCAAACGTTCTAAGCGCATTGTAAGCCCCCTGACCTGAACCAACTCTTTGATTTAGTGTATGAAATATTGCTTAGTTTGTGAGTCGTCTTTTATCTGTAACAAAAAAAAGAACGGCTATTTTCGTAATATATAGTTGTTTTAGCTGTGCGTTGATTGCAGCGAAGGGATGCCAAGTCAATCGCGGGAGGGCGGCGGTTGGCATACCCGGGGCTTCGGAGGATCTCACCTGCCCCGGCTACCGCAGAAAGTTAAATAGGATTCTTTGAGTAATCACCGCATGAAGAAAGCATTTTCGAGATTCTCGCACCAGCTGCAATCAACTCAATAAATAAGATACAAAACAGCCAAAAGAAAAGACCTGGCAAACTGCCAGATCTTTTTTATGAGAGCCGTTCTTTAATCCATTCTTCCCATTCTTTCGGAGAACTGCCCGGAATAAACTGTTCATATTTCTTTTTTTCCTCATTACTAAGGGAATCAATTCCGAATCCCCCAATACCTACCTGGAGATTTTCATAAGACTCAGTAAGTCTCTCTGAAAGATTAAGGGTTTCCGGAACAATTGATTTCATTGTACAGGACAGGAATAAAAACTTGGGTTTAACCACTTCAATTACAGTGTCAATATCTTCATCAGCAATGCTTGTCCCAAGGTAAACAACCTCAAATCCTCTTCTGCGCAGGAATAACGTAAAGACTAAGAGCCCTAATTCGTGAGCTTCTCCAGGTCCGCAAACTGCGACCACCTTGGGGAGAACTCCGTTATGCGGAAAAGAATGCAGAATCATCCCTATTCTTGATCTTAAAATGGACGAGGCAAAGTGCTCATGAGCACTGGTTATTTTCCCCTCCTCCCACAGGTGTCCGATTTTCACTAAAAGAGATCCTAATATATCAATAAGAACTTTATCTATTGTGTAGAAACTAAAAGCCTGATTAATCACATCATGCGCTTTTGATTCATTAAAATGAAGAAGAGCTTCAAGCAGTTCATTAGAGAGGGCAGCCGACCGGTCACCTTCTTTATCCATCTGAAGCGGCTCGGCATTTAATTCCTTGTTTTCCAGAAGGGCAACAGCCTGACTGATGGAAAAACCCTGATCCACTTTCCTGATCAGCCATTTTAATATTTTGATATGCTCTTCCGTGTACAGCCTATGGCCGGATTCATTTCTCTTCGGCGCAATGATTTGATACCGTCTTTCCCATGCTCTTAAGGTTCCTGCCTGGATGCCGAGCATCTTAGAAACGGCCTTTATATTATATTTTCCTTCACCATTAGCCATACCCAGCCCTCCCTTCAATGCTAATTATCAAATCGCCATGTCCGCGAGCCCGCGGGAAAGCGACTAATTTCAGAAGATTATCCCTGCTTAAAAAGTATATTAGAGGCCCTAAGAATT
Source organism: Cytobacillus sp. FSL R5-0377 (assembly GCF_038004385.1). Lineage (NCBI taxonomy): Bacteria > Bacillati > Bacillota > Bacilli > Caryophanales > Bacillaceae > Cytobacillus > Cytobacillus sp. FSL R5-0377. The sequence goes on along the minus strand of NZ_JBBORA010000001.1, from coordinate 3,895,550 downwards.
GCAAAATCTGAATGTGTTTTTATTTTGCAGCCTCATTTCTCAGCTTTTTTAAGGTGAGTAAGTGAGTTTCAGATTTTGCCCCCAGCCTTAAAGGCATCCCAGTTGTTCCATAGCCGTTGCTGATCAGAATTGTTGTTTGCGGCAGCTCTTTAATCCGCCCCTTTTCATATGGGCTAAACCCAAAAATATGTATTTGCCCGCCATGCGTGTGCCCGCTTAGGACAAGGTGAATATTTTGTTCTTTTTTTATACTATTAATGATCCTTGGATCATGACTGACGAGAACCCGAAATCCCCCTGGGCCTGCATCCTCAAGTGCAAGGTCGAGCCGATCCCTTTCTTTGCTGAGATCATCAGTTCCCAGCAAAACAAAACGCTCTCCTTCATCTGATTCAAAGGATCGGGCAGTGTTGTCAAGAATTTTAACCCCGCAGTCCAGAAGAAGTGCATCGAGCAGATGATAATCCGCTTCATAATCATTATTTCCCCACACGAAATAGACTGGCCCGCACTCCTTCAAACCCAGCAGGTTTTTCTTTACTCTATCAAAAGAGACGCCTTTTTCCAAAAGATCGCCGCCGATAATCACCAGATCAGGCTTCCTCTCTTTTATCTCCGCGATTATGCTGTCTGATACTGTCCTTCTATGAATATCCGAAATAAAAAAAAGCTTTATTTCACCAAAGCTTTCCGGAAATTCAGGAAAGAATAGCTCCTTATATATAATTCTATCCGCAAATGCTTCCCTAAGCATAAACAATAATAAACCTGCACCGCCAATAAAGGCTAAAGCAATTAAATATATCATAAATCCCCCCGCCATCAATTGCCTTCATTAGTCCCCAGCAAAATTAAATTTCTTGAAATCTAAAGAAATAATACCATAGATTGCCGAAAAACAGAAAAGGGCAAATGCTTCCCATGGCGAAAGGACTGACAATGTAAAAAAACATCCAATTAGCAATAAAATCAGTACAGCCGCCAACAATGCATTGTTACTTTTCAACGAATTAATATTTTTGCATATTCCTGCAGTCCACTCGATGATCGTCCTAATAATTTCTGCGTTGGCTATAAAAGAAATAAGAAAAAAAGTCATTCCCAAGACAAAGCCTGCCGGCTCGAGCACAAAGATCACAATCATATCTGAAATCCCCATGGGAATAGATACCGGAAAAAATTTAATAAATAAAATGCCGCCAACAAAGCCTGTCATCAGCTTCAACAAAATTACAAACAATAAAAATCCCTCCCATACAGAGTGTATGAGAGGGAATTATTTTGTTGACTATATATACATTAATCTTCTGTAATATCCAGAACACGGAAACCGGATTTTTCAAGTCGGCTGATAAACTTATCCATATTATCGTTTTTCTCTACTTTCATTACGATGCGGCGAACCAGCTTATCTGTTTCATCAAAAGTAACAAGGGATATGATGTGTTCATGAAAATAATGGGCTATTTCGGCCAAACGGGCAATTCGCCCTTCCGCTTCCACGGAGGTAAATGCAATCCTTACACCAGGTTTGTTGGTTCCGAAAGCAGACTGGAATTGCGCCAGAACATCAAAACGGGTAACGATGCCCAGAAATTTGCGGTTATCCCCCAATACAGCAAGTAAAGGAAAATCTTTTAAATCCAGCAGTGTTCTCTCAAATATTTCATTTCCCTGTAAATATCGCTCCTGGTGTGTGGCAATATCCTTAACGATAGTTCCTTCAAGGTAATCTTCCTTAGATTTCCCTGACATAAAGAAATTCTCATAAATTCCATATCTGGTAATTATGCCGGCATATTGATCGCCATCCAAAACTGGAAGCCCATCAATCTGGTATGTCTCCAGCAAATCCAGAGCTTCTTTCAATACTGCATCCTGTCCAATTGTCTTACAGTTATGTTTGGGGATCATGATACTTTTCACAAACATTGCCATCACCTCAAGAGTAATATTAAAAAGACCTAACATCTAATTTCGACATAACTCAACTTTTCCCTCTTTTTGTTGGAGGATACAATCATAAAACCCCAGTGTTACTCATAAATTTCAATGACGCATAAAAAGGAGGGATTATGATGAATACACTCCGTAAAACCTGGCACCCGTATGTAAGCCCCTTTGATCCTTGCACTCCAATAAAGGTAAAAACATATTCCACACCTCCAAACCTTTATATGGGATTCCAGCCGCCAGGACTTGAACAATTCACGCCGATGCAGGCATTAAGAGCAGGAACGCTTTGGAAGGCTTTCTATGATCCATGGTACAGTCCCCATGAAAAAGCCAGGGAGGTACAGCAGTGATGAAACAATTGCCGTCAGACTATTATCAGCTTCTTGAACAGCTTCAGGCTGTAGACTTTGTTCTTGTTGAGCTGACTTTATACCTTGACACTCACAACAATGATACAGAAGCCATTCAGCAATTCAACCATTACGCTAAAGAACGGAAAAAACTCAGAAATGCCATAGAGAGCAAATATGGACCGTTAATGCAATTTGGCCACAGCTATTCAGGACAGCCTTGGAATTGGGACGATCCCCCGTGGCCATGGCAGGTGTAGAATCGATTTCAGGCGCCTTCATAATACGGAGGCGCTCAGTCAGGATTTCTAGAGACTTCCAAAGGAGGCTGAGAATAAATGTGGGTTTATGAAAAAAAACTGCAATATCCGGTGAGGGTAAGCACCTGCAATCCCAAACTGGCAAAATACCTAATTGAACAATATGGCGGAGCAGACGGTGAACTTGCTGCGGCCCTAAGATACTTGAATCAGCGTTATACTATTCCGGATAAGGTCATCGGGCTTCTCACAGATATTGGAACAGAGGAATTCGCCCATTTGGAAATGATCGCTACAATGGTTTATAAATTAACGAAGGACGCTACGCCTGATCAAATGAAAGCTGCTGGTCTTGGTGATCATTATGCTAACCATGATAACGCACTGTTTTACCATAATGCTTCAGGTGTGCCTTGGACAGCAACTTATATCCAGGCAAAAGGCGACCCCATTGCAGATTTATACGAGGATATTGCCGCAGAAGAGAAAGCAAGGGCAACCTATCAGTGGATTATTAATATGAGTGATGACCCGGATCTTAATGACGGACTCCGATTTTTAAGGGAAAGAGAGATCATTCATTCCCAGCGCTTCAGAGAAGCCGTGGAGATCCTTAAGGAAGAACGGGATAAGAAGAAATTCTTCTAAATACCTAAAAAAAGAAGCAGGCAGGCTGCTTCTTTTCTCATTTGTTCTCATGATAAAGGTTAATATCATAATTTTTTTTCATCATTTCGAAAACGGTATGGCGGTTTTTCCATTCATCTTCTTTTTTCCAAAGATCCTTGCTCTTATCAATTATTTCGCACCTTAGTGCATGAAATTCTTTTTCTGCTTTCTCTCTTTTTTCTCTCAGAAGATTCATAAGCCCATAAACGCCAACTGTAAAAACAAGCATATAGAAATTAGCAGACTTATTGACAAAAGCCGAAAACATGGCTGCAAATGAGTAAGAGTATGGCTGCATAACACTCTTATAAAGATAAAATAAGAATAAAAAAGATATAAAAACGGTCGCCCACATGGCAATTAAATGCCAGGACTTGAATCGGTCAAACTTTCGTTTTCTTTCTACTACTTTCTCAAGCATTTTTCTTGTTGCCTGGTCTGTACGTTCATCAAGCATTCTAATCGGCGATTCCAACATGCTCCCTCCCTTTCATTATAATGTATGAGCTTGTACATTATTCTATGACTGGGATAGAAGCGGCCGATAGACTTAGACTCTTTATTAGTCAAGCGGGATTTTTAATACCTGGCCTGTTTGAATTTCATTTGACGGCAAATTGTTCGCTTGCTTTATAATTTCAATACCGGACTGGGATTTATAATAGGTCATGGCAATTCGAAAGATTGTTTCCTGCGGTTTAACCGTATGGTAGACAACCTTGCCTTCCTTTTTTAATTCTTCCTGTTTCCCGGCTGGTTTCGTAGAATCTGTACTTTCTGGAGCTGTATGCTGGGGCTGCTTTTCTGAATTGGGTTTAGAACCCTTTTCTTCTGTATCAGGGTTTTTGGGAGTCTGTTTTTCCTGATGGCCGCTGGCAGCTTCTTTCTCTTTTGCTTCCTTCTCTTTTGTCTCTTTATTTTTTGCTTCTTTCTCTTGTGTCTCTTTAGCTTTTTCAGGCTTCTCAGTTTCCTGCTCTTCCCTTACGACTATGGTCGTCCCTTTATCTTCATCATTCGTGGCAAAAACAACAGTTTCCGTACCAATTTCCTTTGATTCCGCATTTAACCCGGTATTGATGCTTTTATCACTGCTTACATAATGATAAATGCTGAAAATGGTAATCGGGAGCATGATAAAAAACAAAGCGAGCAGACGAATAACAGGGTATTTAACACGCCATTTATTTTTTTTTCTTTTTTCCTGATGTATACGGCTCCGCGGCGGCAGAGCGGATTTTTGTCTGCTGTCTCCCATTTCCGGTTTTCTTTCAATCTTCTTGCGAAGTCTTTCAGCCTGATCTCTATAAGGGTCTTCTTTATTCATGTTTCATCCCTTCCTGTAAAAAAAATCATAAGAAGTATAAATTGAAGCTGCTGTTAACTATTGTTCATGACATATCCTCTCTGGATTTTTTCAGGTACTGTTTTCTGATAAGAATACCCAAAAGAAAGTCAATCAGAAAATGCATAACAATCGTAACAAGCAAATTATTGGTTATATGATAAATATAACCTATTAAAAAGCTTAATGTAATAATATTTACAAACAAAAACCAACTAAAAAAATAACGATAATGAACAAGCGCGAAAATAAGACTTGAGACAGCAAGTCCGAAATGGGTCTGTATGACACCCCTGAACAGAAGTTCTTCACTAATAGCCACCACTGCTGCAATAAATGCGATATGAAGATAGTGGCGATTTTGAAAGATTTTCTTATTTAACCCACCGTCATCATACAATTCATCAGGGAGGACCTTCATCAAGATCATATCAATCAGCACAACAGCCAACCCCGCAGCTGCACCAATGACGAGAATATTCCAATCATTGAGTACAAAAAGAGCCTGGAATTCCTTAAAGCTGTTAAACAATATAATACTCAGGATAAATGTAATAGCTAAAATAAGCGCCTGAGTAAGATAGAGATGAAATAGTAGTTCCCTGTCTGTCAATTCCTTAATGATGTCCTCATATCTTTTCTTCATTTTGGTCACTCACCTGGAATCAGAAGGTATTCTAAATGATTTTTCCAATCATAAAGCGTGCTGCCCTGATTATCTGATTTTGTGTTTCTTATGAAATTTTCAATTTGCAGTCCGCATATATCACAGCAGAATTGAACTGAAGTATTTTTTTCCTCATCAAAGCAGGAAAGTATATTCTCTCTCCGGCAATTTCTGCTATGTACCCACCTGTAAACTTCCTCTATGCTATTTCTTTTCAATTTGATTCTGCCTTCGCAGTATTCTTTCATTTCCTGCAGGATCCTTTTATAACTCAATCCAGATTTGTGTTTCCGTTCAAAAAAATCATTAAATATTCTCCACTGAATATCTGTTAACCCGGAACGCTGCTTAATTTGCTCTTCATGAGCACTGATATTTATGATCGCATCCGGGTTTTCTTCCAGCCAGTAACTGATCCAATCAATTTGAGACTTGTCAGGAAATTCATTTTCGGCAATCTGTATGGGAAGCTGCTCATCACCGGGTGCATAGAGCATAATAGCTATACTTTGCTTTCCATCTCTCCCTGCCCGTCCAATTTCCTGCAAATAAGATTCAATCTGAAGAGGCATATGAAAGTGTATCACATACCGGATATTATCTTTATTTATTCCCATGCCAAAGGCGCTGGTTGCGCAAATAAGATCCAGCTGTCCGTGGATAAACTGCTGCTGTACTAGGATGCGGCTTTCCTGGTCCATCCCGCCATGATAAGACATTACTCGTTTAGCTCCTTTTTCCCTCAGCAGATCGGCTATTTGTTCAGCCATTTTTTTGCTGGAAAAATAGATAATTCCAGGACCCTTTAGGGTCTCAGCAAGCTCTATAAGCCTTTCTGTTTTTACACGGTAGTTTTCTGTCTTTTCTACACTTAATGCTATATTAGGACGATCAACGGAGTAAATAAATTCGCTGCAGTCCAGTATGCCAAGTGACTTCTTTATATCTGCTTTTACCTCACGGGTAGCTGTGGCAGTTAAAGCGAGTGTAACCGGGTTCCCTATCTTTTGCCTCACTTCTCCAAGCTTTAGGTAATCAGGCCTGAAATCATATCCCCATTGGGAGATGCAATGAGCCTCATCTATTACAAATAAAGCGATGCGCAATTTTTCCAGCTGAGATAGTACTGGTTCATAATAAAGCATTTCGGGTGAAATAAAGATAAACTTATACTGATCCAGATTATTCAATGCCTGTCTTTTTTCTGAGCGGGATAAAAATGAATTGAATGCTATCACCCTTTTTTCCCCATTCAACATAAGCTGTTCAGCCTGATCCTGCATAAGGGACAGCAAAGGAGAGATAATAATCACCTGGCCTTCAATCATATACCCCGGCAGCTGATAACAAAGCGATTTACCTGTACCTGTAGGCAGCATGGCAATCGTATTTCGGCCTGCTAGCACGGATTCAATGATTTCCTTTTGTCCAGGTCTGAAGGCAGGATATCCAAACTTGCTTTGCAATAGTACTTCCAATCTCATTGTCCCTCTCCAAGCTTTGCCATTACTAATCTGATTTCAAAATAATCGGATTCAGGCACTATTTGACGTATTTGTTTTAATTGCAAGGAATCTGCACTGTTGGCCGCATGAAGGATCAGTTTCTGTTTTTCCTCCGAGACATAACGAGTGATATTAAAGGAGCTGTCGTTTAAAGCTATTTCCACAACATGATCCTCAATCGTACTTTTTTTCAACCTTCTTATTTTCGCGATTTCAGCTAAGTCCTGTCCCTGTTTTAACAGTGAATACGTTTTTTGGGCTGACAATGTTAGCTGTACTGCATTTCCTGCACCGCTCACGATTTTATCGATAAGCGGATATTCAGCAGAATTTTCCCTTGCGCTTTCCAGTATATGATGAATAGCTCCAAGGAACTGATGGTGGTAATAATCCTGTTTGATTCCGAGCTGCTCTGAAGCCTGAACAGCTGTGAGTCCAATACGGCTATAGCCTGTAAGCCTCAATGTCAGGACAGCAGGATTAATATCTTTCAGCTCTTCAAGGCATTGGACAAGCTCCCTGTACAGCATTCCCCCAACTGTATCACGGTCAAATCCGGATGTCCTCAGAAAGTCTTTCAGCCATTCATGAACACCTCGTTTTCTTTGGATAGGCAGGTATTTTACATTGTTATTATTTAACTGTGAGATAACCTGAATTAGAAGCGTAATCCTCTCCCAAAACAGTTCACCTGTACTATGATACAGCCATCCGTTTAATGATGAAGGAATTGGACATTCTATAAGTGATCTTTCCAGCTCTTTCTTCCCTTTTTCAGTCAAAGTATAATGCTTTTCAGTAATGGCAGTCATCCAGCCGCTGCTTATGATTTCCTCTGCAAGTTTTTCCAGTACCTCCCTGCTTAAATGTTCAAATGAACGAAAAAGCGGGGTAAGTTGGAATAAATGAGCATCCTGGATGGTTTGGGAAGACTTTTTTCCATTTAGCAAATGTAAAATGGAATATAGAGTTCTTTGTCCCTGCAACTCATTAACACAGTACATTATTACAGATTTCAAATAAGATCTATGCATTATTTTCACCTTACGGCTTAAGATTTTTTTATTGTTTCATTACCTTGATTTTCTTCCTTCTATTTTATCATGAAAAAAATCGGCAGGCCGTTTTAATTATTTATCACAGGGTAAATTATGCCTAAACCCTTATCTGATAAGCATTCTCAATACATTTTCTATTGAAAAGTTGAACATACAGTTTTACAATAGGATGTGAGGAATGTGTTACCATCATCTTGATGGAAGATTAATTGTTTAATTCTTGGGAGGTTTTTTCATGGCAAAGTATACAATTGTTGACAAAGAAACATGCATTGCATGTGGAGCTTGCGGCGCAGCGGCACCGGACATTTATGATTATGATGATGAAGGCATCGCATTTGTAACCCTTGATGATAACCAGGGTATCGTTGAGATTCCGGATGTTTTAATTGACGATATGATGGATGCATTCGAAGGCTGTCCAACCGATTCAATTAAAGTTGCTGATGACGCTTTTGATGGCGATCCGCTTAAATACGAATAATCCTTCAACCATACTCTTATTTTTGTTAAGCTACTGCTCCCTTTCAACTTGAAAGGGAGTTTTTCTATGATACTTTTTACTCAAATGGAAAAAGCAGCGGAACATTTTCCGCTGCTTTCATTTATATATTCATCATGCTGCGCTATTTATTACAGCCTGTTTTTCTACCCAAGTTCTCATGCGTGTAAAAATAAGCATAAACACCATTGAAATGATAAATCCCTTTAAAATATTAAATGGCAGTATCCCTGTCACAATCATGGTTCTCATTTCAGGCGCTGACATTGCCGGGAAATTCAGAAAGAATGTATATGCTGGCAATATGACAAGATAATTAAGCACACTCATAATGACAGCCATTACCATGGTGCCGATTACAAGCCCAAACGTCATGCCTTTTTTTGTCTTCAGCTTGCTGTATACATAATAAGTAGGCAAGACGAACAAAATGCCTGCTGCAAAGTTTGCAATATGTCCAACAGGTACACCTGTTGCACTCCCTGTCATGAAGTAATCAAGAATATTTTTAATAAGTTCTACTAATATTCCTGCCGCCGGGCCAAAGATCAACGCTGCGATTAATGCAGGAATATCGCTGAAGTCAATCATTAAAAATTGCGGAAACGGCGGGATTGGAAAATTGAGCAGCATTAATACGTAAGAGATGCTGCTTAGCATTCCGATGGCAACCATTGATTTGATATTAAGTTTTTTCAAGTTCCTCTCTCCTTTTTAGGACTATCTCTCCTAAAGAAGAAAGGTTCAGCTAAGCTAATATCTTCGCATTAAATAACCCTCAAGTTAACATAACTTGAGGGAGAATTGCAAAGGCACGCTTAATAACGTTCAAAACCTGCACTTTTTGAACGTCTGCAGAACCTCCATCTTCTCCCATCCAGACTGTACTGTCGGCTTTGGAATCTCACCAAATCCTGCCCAATTTAATGGAAAGTGCTTTTACTAAAAACACTTCTCTCAGGCTCGCGGGCTTAGAGTCAAAACTGACCCATCACCGCCGGTCGGGAATTTCACCCTGCCCCGAAGATAGACCGTATTTGTTTATACAAATTAATTATACTGAAAAAAAGTTATTCTGTGAAGGGATATGTTTACCTGTGTTTGTCTAAACGAATTTTATTGATAATAAAAAAGGCGGCAATTTGCCACCCTTTTTGTATTATCCAAGCGGATATTCCTTTCTTTCCCCTTTTGAAAATGTCATGATGGACTTATAACCCACTTCTTTTGCAAGAGCAATTGCCTGATCAAAATCCGCACCAACATGTTCAGGAAAGTGTGCATCTGATGAAAGTACAATCGGAATATTTTTCTCATAGCATCTCTGCAGGAGCCGCTTGTCCGGGTATAGTTCACCGACTGGCTTTCGCAGGCCGGCTGTGCTGATCTCTACACATGTCTTGGATTCTGCCAGTGCATTTGCTGCACGATCGTACTGCTCCAGTAAAAACTCTTCGTCCTGAGGCACATATTTAAAGATTTTAACTAGGTCTAAATGGCCTATAATATCGAATAGGTTTGATTCGGCCAATGTGACCACTTGATCAAAATACTTCCGATATACATCATACAGATCCCGTTTATCCCATTCTTTTCTGAACTCGGCAAGATCTATGCCGAAATCCCCAACCCAATGGATGGAACCAATCACATAATCAAATGAGTAGCTGTTAATAAATTTCGCCATTTCATCATGCTTACCCGGCGTGTAATCCATTTCAATTGACATTTTAACGTCAATATTATTACTCCATGCTTCTTGAAAAACACTCACATAGTCTTTCATATCATAATAGCGTCTCTCGTTTACCCATGGATTTTGCAGAATGTCTGCTGTCTGATAGAAATGATAGGCATGCTCTGAAATCCCAAAAGATTCAATCCCCTTTTGGGATGCAGCATCTGTAAATTTTTTTAAGTAATCCAGGCTTAACGTGCCATTTTCAAGATGATTGTGATAGTCTGTAAGCATTTCTCTATCTCCCCCGGTTTTTTAACCATTATACTTTAAGGGAGTAAAGCACTTCAATCATTTCTTTCTATTTTTTGTGAATGATTAGAATTTGTCCAATTTTAATAACATCTGATTCTGCATTATTCAACTCTTTAATAGCTTCTGCAGTTGTTTTATGCACTTTCGCTATAGAAGATAAAGTATCTCCTTCTTTAACCGTGTATTTGCCAAGTTTTCCGGGTTTAATTAATAGCTTTTGACCTGTAAAAATTTGATCTGGATTAATATTATTTAAAGCAGCAATATCTCCCGTCTGCAAATTATAGTGAGCAGCAATGGTCCATAATGTTTCGCCGGTTTTAACTATATGGTAGGTTTCCGCGGAATCCTTTGTGATTTGCCCCGAATGAAAATTAGACGGACGTGCTGAAACTTCATGTGCGCTTTCATTTCTTACCGCTGCATTTACAGCTTGTCCAACTTCCCCCATTCCAAATGCCAAAGAGGGATCAACTGCATTTATTTTATCAGCTGTCCATCCCTGCGAATGTACTTCAAAATGAAGATGGACTCCCGAAGAGTCACCTGTGCTTCCCATCATTCCGATTTTTTGTCCGAGCGCAACTTTTTCACCCTCAGCAGATAATCGTTTATCCAGATGGGCATATACTGTCTCAGTTTGGTTGTTATGTTTAATAAATATCACATTACCGTATGTTTGAGAGTAATACGATCTTGACACAATTCCAGCGTCAGCAGCATAAACCGGAGATCCAGAACCTCCAGCAATATCAATGCCTTTATGCTGACCATTCCTTGTCCCATACGTGTCAGTAATTACCCCGTCTGCCGGCCACACCCAATGCTCTGTCAACTCAGAGATCTCTGGCTCAGCAGCTTTAGATTGCTTCCCTCCCAGAAATAGCAGACTCACACAAAGAGCCATTATCCCTGCGATAAAGAAACGCCTTATGTAATCCTTCATTCTTTTCCTCCTATGATGTCAGCTGAAATATCTGTACGAGTGTTTTCCCCGCACCCACTTTCACCCTATGACAGCTTGTACTCTTTTAGAACAATTAACAATAAAGCTCTTAAAAGCACAGTGATTAGTATTCATCCAGCAGCATGGTTTTTATGCATAAAATAGGAATTTTTCTAAGATAGAAAAGCCCTTGCCTTATAATTGATAGTTTTCGCATATTAATGCTGACCGCTTATTCCCTCCCAAGGCTGCTCAGTGAAGTGCGGGGGAAATGGCGTGGCCTCAAAGACGCTGCTGAGAGGTCTCTGCTGCCCCGCTTCAGGCAATATTATGAGTTCCTTGCATAACACTAGAAGAAATGCAACGCATTTTCGAATATATCGTACCCTCCAACAAATCCCCTGCGAAAATAAACAATGGAAAAGACGGCCACATTGGGCCGTCTTTTAATTTGGCAAATCTCGTTTATTAGCTGCTACCGGTACCTTCAATTCCTGAGTCAGATCAAACTTGCCAATTTTATCAACATCAGCATTTTCCAATTTGACTGTCTCAAAATCAAAGTCTTTTGCAGTAAGAAGAATTGCTTCGATGGCATGAAGTGTTGGTTCATTATCGATTATTTCTGATTCATTATTAAAACGAATTATGAGTTTGCCATCCTTAATTTCTTCAATTTCAAAATCAATATTATCCGGTATGGATGCCTGTAAATTATTTTCAGACCTATTTTTTTTCATGGCATTCAGAGCTTCTTTCACCGAATCGAGCTCTTCTTTAAACGGAACCAGAAATGGCGTTGATTCCGCACCATTGGGATATAAGAAATAATATATTAAGTTACCATTGCTGTTTTCCGGGATAAATTCCTCTCTATTTCCAAAATGGCTAAACTCTATGCCGGCTTTCCCTTCCGTTCTGAGGTTAATCTTTTTTATCTCCAAATTCTTCATAATATCGGACAAGACATTCTCTAATAGATATTCTGCAGCAGAAGACTTGCTATATGGATGATCAGCAGGCACATCAACTGTCAGCATCCTATTTCCCTGGTCATAGCTTAAATTTGCTTTTAATGGATAGTAATCATATAAACCCCATGCCTCTTCGGTAAGTTTGCTCATTGTGTCTTCAAACAAGTCAAATTTCGTCCTGTCCGGGTCATCATCTACCAGAACGCTGACAGGTACTATATTTTGAGCCTCCTTATCCGGAATTGCATAGGTCAGTACTTCCTTTCCAGCCAGGTCCTCTTCATAAACGGCAGTAGGGCTTGCTTCGGATGAAAATGACTTCATGCTTTTATCATCGCTTGATTCTTTTTCCGGATCACCGGCAAGCTCCGAATGATCCTCTTGCTGATCTTCTTCCTTTGCAAGAGGTGATGATTCTGTCTCTTCGTCTTTCGCTTCCGTTATCCTGTTATTTTCAGTTGTTATTTGTTTAGATGATTGCGTCTGTTCTGATTGAATTTCGACTTGTTTATCAGCAGATTCCTGCCAATTCATAAGGTTTGGGGCAAGAATGAATAGCAGGAGCAAGGCAGCGGCCCCTGCTGCAGCAGGCAGAATCCATGTTCTTTTCTTTTGTTTGCCCATCTTGATTTCTATAGTTTGATAAATTTCTCTCGGGTCCCGAGTATCTTTAATTTTAGGCATCTGGTTAAGCAATTCCTGAAGCTCCTCATCGCTCCACTTTGATTCCTTCATTATCCATTCCCTCCTTTACCCTAAGATGTTCCATATGATTTTTCAGCACCTTTAACGCCCTGTGCTGAGTTGTCTTCACCTTACTTTCAGTCCAGCCAAGTGATTCAGCTGTTTCTGTTATGGTGAGCTCATGTATATATCTCATTATAATGACAAGCCTCTGGTCAATGGTGCATAAATCCAGACAGCGATAGATCATCTGAATTTCTTCTCGCTGAACAGCAATTTCTTCAGGCAGGGGGAGCTCATCCTTTACCTGCTGAGTTGACCAGTCAAATTTCTCCATGATCTTTTGTTTCCAACCCTTTTGCTTGCGAAAGGAATCAATGGCAACATTCCGCGCAATTGAAAAGAGCCATGTTTTTTCACTGCTTTTCCCTTCAAATCTTTCATATGATTTTAATACTCTTATATAGACTTCCTGGACTAGATCCTCAGCCAGTTCCTTGTTTTTGACCATATAAAAAAGAAATTGAAAAACGTCCTGATGGTATTTTTTATAAAGTTCATCAAAAACGGAGTCCATGAATTCCCCTCCCCGTTCAATATAAATAGTCGTTCTCTCTCTAAAAAAAGTTACAGTTTAACTATATTATTATTTTGCAGAAAAGCGCAAGAGCCTGTTTGGGTGGAGGAAAACTCACCTGCCTTTAAATACGCCCTGCCAATGCTCTTTCATAATAGTTCAAAAAAAGGGGAAGGAAATACCTCGCATCTCCTTCCCCAGCCTATAATTTACTGTTTCCCGTGTATCAAGACTAATCGTCACATTTCCCTGCTTTTTCCGTCATTTCGAGGGATAAAGATTGAAAATGTCGTACCATGTCCTGTTTTGCTTTGAACAGTAATATGACCTTTATGAGCTTCAATAATATTTTTTGCAATCGCAAGTCCAAGGCCAGTTCCGGATCGGCCCCTTGTTCTTGCTTTGTCCGCTTTGTAAAAACGTTCAAATACAAACGGCAGGTCCTCTTCAGGAATCCCAGAGCCAGAATCTTTCACTTCGATATACAGTCCCCGTTCATCACTCCGTTCGATAACTATAACCTCTCCGTTAGGAGGGGTATGCCGGATGGCATTATCAATCAGATTAGTCATAACCTGTTCTATTCTGTCCGGATCAATTTGAATAGTTAAACGTTTGCTTTGCAAATCATGTTCAAGGATAATTTCCTTCTCTTTCGCGAGACCCTGGAATTTCCTCGTAATCCTTTGGAGAAAGGAATTTACATCAGTTTTTTCCATTGTCAGCTGGATATGACCAGCTTCCATTCTGGCAAGATCGAGCAATTCATTCACAAGCCGGCCCATTCTCAGTGATTCATCGTAAATAACACTCGCCATCTCTTTTTTCTCTTCATCTGTTCCGGCAATATCATCTACGATCGCTTCACTATACCCCTGCATCATGGAAATTGGCGTCCTTAATTCATGTGAAACATTTGCTATAAAATCGTTGCGGAGCTTATCAAGCTTACGCTCCTCCGTCATATCCCTAATAACCGCAACTGCTCCCCTAATATATTTATTATTATAAAGAGGACTGACTATTATCACCCATGAACGTCCCTGAATAGAGATTTCACCAATCTGTTCCTTCTCGGTATTAACAGCAAGCTGAAAGAGTTCCATTACTTTGGATGGGACTTCCTCCGTATTATTCTCGATGTCATCCAGCTCATAAAACCAGCTTTGCAAAAACCGCTCTGCCGGAGGATTGGTGATCAGGATTGTTCCATCCCGGTTGAAGGTGATTACCCCATCGGCCATTCCGCTTAAAATGCTTGCCAGCTGCTCTTTTTCCTGGCTTAAAGCATTCATATTAAATTTCAGCTGCCTGCCCATTTGGTTAAAAGCCATGGCTAATTCGCCAACCTCATCATTAGTCAGAATCGGAACTTTTGTATCAAATTTGCCTCTTGCTACCTCAAAGGCAGCTTCTTTCATTTTTCTTAGCGGAGCATTGATTCTTGTCGATAAGAAAAAAGCAAAGATGGTTGTTAAAATGATGGCAACTCCCGCTGCAAGCAAAATGAACTTTGTCGTTGAGCGCAATGTTTCATGCATTACCTCGATGGACTGATAAATAAAAACAGCTCCATTGCTGCCCTCTCCTTTAAGCGGAACTCCAATGATAAGAATTTTGCTGTCGTCATCTGCTGGTACGTCTGCATACTCTGGATTTACAGATGTTACTTTTTTTACTGTCTTATTTTCCGTAAGAACTTCTTTTAAATCAGCTTCCTCGGTGAGATAGGAAATGGGCAGCTTTAATGAATCTGTATGGTTTGGAGAATAGTAGTACTCTTCCTGTGAATTAATAATGACTACTTTTGTAACATCATCCACAAGCTCCCAGGAAATCTCCAAACCGACTTCACGATTATGTTCATTTAAAATTCTGGTTATTTTATGGGCAATATTCGATAATCCTTTTTCTGTTTCATTTATATGGTAATTTTCAAAAAACTCCAGCAGCATGACTGTTAAAATCAGCAGAACAAAAGAAACTAATAAAAGAATTGTTCCCCAGAGCTTGCCGGCAACACTCCTAAAGAGCATCATTCATTAACAACCTCGAACTTGTAGCCCACTCCCCAGACGGTCACAATCATTCTGGCTGCCTGCTCTGAAACTTTATTTAGTTTTTCACGCAAGCGCTTTACATGAGTATCAACAGTTCTCAAATCTCCAAAAAATTCATAATGCCAAACTTCTTTAAGGAGTTGCTCTCTGTCAAATACCTTATCCGGTGCCTTTGCAAGGAAATATAGAAGTTCATATTCCTTCGGCGTCAAACTGACTTCTTTTCCATCGGCCAATACTTTGTGAGCATCATTATCGATCGTTAAATGAGGAAATACAATAACATCTTTTGCGGTTGTTTCTGTCTGAAGGTAAGTAGTTTTCGAAGATCTGCGCAATAATGCCTTCACGCGCAGCACAACTTCCCTTGGGCTGAATGGCTTCACGATATAATCATCAGTGCCGACTTCAAAACCCTGCACGCGGTTAACTTCTTCCCCTTTAGCTGTAAGCATGATCACAGGGGTAGCTTTTTTCTCTCTCAGTTCTCTGCAGACTTCAATTCCGTCTTTCCCGGGCATCATTAAATCCAACAGAATTACATCGTAATCATTTGCCAATGCTTTAGACAAAGCCTGGTTTCCATTCTCGGCTTCATCAATAGAATAATTTTCACGCTCAAGGTACATTTTCAATAAACGGCGGATTCTTTCTTCATCATCCACTAGCAGTATTTTCACTCGGTTTTCCATGTTCAAGTCCCCCTAACGTTCAATAAAAATCTTTAATTAAAGCCTTCACTATTGTGAAGTGAAGGCTTGTATAATTAATATCAGAATGATTATCTTTGAATTTCGAGTATTGTCCGGCTTCAGCGCCTAACCCATCTAGGAGCAAGCATACTCAGTTATGCTCTTGGGAGCCCGGGACATATGCCGTTTCCACAGGACGCAGTGTTCTTAGGCTGCGGTTCCAATGTGCGCAAGGCAGCTTCCGCTTTTCCAATTATGATCCCGCGTAGGAGTGCAATCCGGCAATGACCAGGTTTACCGCAACCAGATTAAACATGATAATGATAAATCCGATTACAGCAAGCCATGCAGATTTTTCGCCATGCCAGCCCTTTGAAAGGCGAAGGTGCAGGTAGGCAGCATAAAATAGGAAGGTAATGAGCGCCCATACTTCCTTTGGATCCCATCCCCAAAAACGGGTCCAGGCGATCTGTGCCCATATCATGGCAAAAATCAAAGCTCCAAGTGTAAAGACAGGAAATCCGATTAGTACTGAACGGTATGCGATCTCGTCAACCAGATCAAGATTAATATTTTTGGCAAGAGGCTGAAGTGCAGCTCCAACCCTTTTGCGGAGAATCAATCTTAAAATAAGATATAGAATGACACCTGATGCAAGAGACCATATAACGGTATTTAATTTTTTTGCATTAATAATTGCAGGCATTTCCGCAAGCGGTTCAAATTTACCTTCTGTAATCAGCTGTCCCTCGTGAGGACCTGTTAAGGCAGGCATATGATATTCCAGGACATCCTCCTGGCCATTTTTATCAATCCAGTTAAATTCCGCCTTGTAGCCTGCTGCTGAGAAGCTTGTGCTTATAATAATAAATCCAAGTGTACAAACCAGGCCAAACATAACGGCTTCCAGCCAGAATCTCTGTTTGCTTTGCTTAGTTTGATCTACTGACTTTACTAAATAAATTAATCCGGCAGCGAAGCTTACAGCCAAAATAGCCTGCCCAACCGCAGCAGTTGTAACGTGAATATGAAGCCAATCACTCTGCAGTGCGGGGATCAGCGGTGAAACTTCCCGCGGAAACATACTTGCATAAGCAATCATCAGTACCGCAACGGGAAGCGTAAAAACTCCTAAAATAGGTGTATTATAAATTAAGTAAATCACTATAAAAGCACCAACAAGCGACATCCCAAAGAATGTTGTAAATTCGAAAAGGTTGCTTACAGGCGCATGTCCGGCTGCAATCCACCTGGTAATAAAGTAGCCGAGCTGCGCAGCAAACCCGATAATCGAGATCCATAACCCAATTGCCGCCCATCTGTTTGGCCCTTTTCTCGTTCTATTCTTATCCTTTATGGAGCCAGCAAAAAAAACAGTAGCAATTAAATAGAGGATAAATGCTGTGTATAATAAATTGCTGCTTAATGTAACCACTCAGATTCCTCCTTAGCCTTTCTTTTCACTTTGATTTTGAAGCTGGTCTTCCGGCATCTTAATTCCTGTTCCATCCAATGCTGCTTCAATTTCCCTTTTAAGTCCATGCCAATTTTTGTTCGTGTGTCCTGCTACCCATACTTCTCCATTAACCCGGCGCAGCCAAATTCTCCGATGATTCCAATAAGACCCTTGTGCAACACCAATCATGAAAATAACGCCGCCCAAGGCGATAATCCATAATGTTAAATCTTTGCGGACGGTCAGAGCCGATACATTTTTAGTATCTATGCCTTTAAAGGCCATCTTGTATTCATTATCGCCAAAAGGTTCAATAGTTTGTCTGATCGCAACAAAACTTATTTCGCCATCCGGCTTATCCGGAGTAAACATTTTAAAAACAAAGGCAGGATTGTTTGGTATTCGGGATTTAGTAACCGGTTCTCCATTATCATCAAATTCAAAATCAGGAAAATAGCTGACAACTTCCGCTTTATAGCCTTTCTCCAAATCATAAACATCCTTAGGATCGTTCAGATCAATAGTTATATCCCCAAATTCTTCACCCGTTTTTTTATTTGTAAGGGCAAAGGACATCTTATTAAGCTCATTCAGTTTATAATCGACTTGATATAATGCGAAGTTTTCAAACTTAAGAGGGTTATTTACCTTGATCTCATAGTCCTTGACTTTCTCGAGATCTGCCTCTTCCCCGGCCACAGCATCTCCCTGTTTTTTATAAAGAGTCACATTAGACTGATAATTTTTTGCTACCATTCCTGCATTATCAATCGCTTCTTCAAATACTTCGTTATCTTTTTCTTTATCATACATCTCAAGAATGAAGCTATCATTTTTAAGGTAGTATTCACCATTGGTTTCAGGAATGACCTTTGTCTCGCCTTCCCGTATCCAAAGAATTTTGTCAACGTACATGCCCGGTACAAAACGCAGCATTCCGCCGATTAAAAATATGATAAGCCCTACATGATTAACGTATGGGCCCCATCTGGAAAAACGGCCCTTCTCGGCAAGGATGTTTCCATTTTCTTCTCTGATGATGTATTTCTTTGATTTTAATCTTTCTTTTGCAGCAGCAAATGCCTGATCAGTGTCTTCTGCATTTGAAACCCCAAAAACGCGCTGACGCTTAAGGTAGCTTTCATGGCGGCTAACCTTCTGCTTTTTTAAAGCTCTATACAAAGGGACAACCCTATCCAGACTGCAGATCACAAGTGAAATACCGATTGAGGCAATCAAAATCAAATACCACCAGGAGCTATAAAGGTTATGAAATCCTAAATCATAGTATAATTTACCTATCCATCCATATTGATCTTCGTAATATTCTTCAGCAGGCATGATCGGCGGAATATACATTTCCTGAGGCAGTATTGTCCCAAGCGCTGATGCAATCAGAGTAATAACGATCAGCCAGACTCCAACCTTTACAGATGAGAAGAAATTCCATACCTTATCAATTATTGTTTTATTATAAGTTTGCGAACGGCGTGCGCTTCCCTCATATCGCATATCCAGAAGTTTCTTATCTTTTTCCGCTTCTTCCAATACCTTGCCGCATGACTCACATAGTATTGTACCTATGGGGTTTACATGGCCGCATTCGCATTTTACTTCTTTCATATATAAAACTCCCCGTACCCTATGGTTTAATCTGTTCCATATAGTTCTTGATCATTTCTTCCGTCATTTCTCCTGTAATATACTTGACAACCTTTCCTTCTTTATCAATGAGGAAAGTGGCAGGAAGAGGATTAATCCCGTAAGCTGATTGAACCTGGGAATTCTTATCAATCACAATAGGAAATGATAAATCGTAACGCTCAGAAAATTTATTTACAGCTAAATCTGTTTCTCCCACATTAACAGCCAGTACCTGAACACCTTCATCTTTGAATTGTTTATACTGATTGTTCATATATGGCATCTCTTTTTCACAGGGTTTACACCATGTACCCCAGAAGTTAAGGAATACACCCTGGCCTTCATAATCTGATAATCTGTGTTTATTTCCATCCATATCTGTCAGAACAAAATCAGGTGCACTTTCTCCAACGGCAACCTTTTGTACTTTATCTTTCGTAAAATTTGCGTATAGCGTATATGCCACGGCAGCACCAAGGACAAGCAATATGACTGTTCTCATTACCAGACGCTGCTTTTTCATAAAAAACTCCTCCTAAGGCATCTTATTCAGGCTAAAAGACCTTACCTTCAACAAGATAATATGTAACATATGGAATAAAATCCTGCCTCATAGCTGTTTACTATTATAGCATTTTTCAACATACCTATATTGTTTACAACATAGCGTAACTGTGACACTTCTATGAATTTTTCTTAAAGCTGACTAGTTCTATTTCATCGCAAGTGTCCGGAGCTGCTTAACTTCATGGGCTGTAAGTTCTCTGGCATCCCCCGCTGATAAACCCTGCAGAGTAAGGAATCCGTATCTCTCCCTCTTCAGTTTCAGAACAGGATGGCCAATGGCTTCAAACATCCTTCTTACCTGGCGGTTGCGTCCTTCATGAATGCTGATCTCCACAATAGCTGTCTGTTTTTTCTTATCCATTGATAACAGCTTGGTTTTGGCAGGTGCTGTTTTTCCATCTTCAAGCATAATACCTCTTTGAAGGCTTTTCATTTTTTCTTTTGACGGGATGCCTTTCAACTTGGCAACATAGACTTTTTCGATTTCATTGCTGGGGTGCATTAGAAAATTTGCAAACTCTCCGTCATTAGTAAGAATGAGAATACCTGATGTATCGTAATCCAGTCTGCCAACAGGGTATATTCTTTGTTTGATTCCCTCAAAGAAATCTGTGACGACTTTTCTGCCCTTGTCATCGGAAACAGCTGAAATTACGCCTCTTGGTTTATAAAGAAGAAAATAAACAGGCTCTTCTCTTTCCAGCGGTATTCCATCCACTTCAATACGATCGGAAGGAGAGACCTTTACACCCAGTTCCTTTACTGTTTTTCCGTTAACTTTAACACGGCCTTCAGCCATTAGCTCTTCAGCTTTTCTACGCGAAGCTACCCCCGCATGGGCAATAACTTTCTGCAATCTTTCCATTTATGTCACCTCAAAGTTTTAATAACATGACTTCATACTTTTTCACTCCTAATGAATTATGACATAATTCGTCAAGTTTTCAAAGCAAACCATTGTTAAAACAGCTTAGACCGGAAATAAACTGTAATTACTGAAAGTTGGAATTTGAAAGTAAAATAAAAAAGACACCTCTGCTCAGGCATCTTTTCACTGGATATATCTGGTTACATACTGCCAAAAACAAGTGTTACAATTATAATGGATGCTATGATGCCTGCCAAATCGGCCAGCAGCCCGACTTTAAGAGCATCTCCCATTTTTTTGATTCCTACTGCACCAAAATAGACCGTCAGCACATAAAATGTTGTATCTGTACTGCCCTGCAGCACTGAGGCCAGCCTGCCTATGAAGGAGTCGGGACCATGGACAGCAATTAAATCACTGGTCATTCCCAGTGCTGCAGTCCCGGAAATCGGACGAATGATAGCCAGGGGTACAATATCAGGAGGAACTCCAATTGCTTCCAATCCCGGTCTGATCAGATTCATAAAATACTCCAGGGCACCGGAAGCCCTGAAGACCGATATGGCTACAAGCATCCCGACAAGAAAAGGAATAATGGATACCGCAATTTTTATACCTTCTTTTCCGCCTTCGGTGAAGCTTTCATAGGTAGGAACTTTTTTAAATGTTCCATATATTAATATAAAGCCTATTAAAATAGGAATTAACCAAAGGGATACAGCTGACACAATCTCCATCCTTACCTCATCCTTTTCGCGTTCTTCGGTAATAGAAATAACGGTCAATCATTATTGCGGCCAATGTAGAGCAGAATGTAGCCACTAAAGTAGGACCAACGATATCGGTGGGCGAGGCAGAATTATAATTCATCCGTATGGCAATCACGGTTGTAGGAATTAATGTCAGACTTGAAGTGTTGATGGCCAAAAAGGTTATCATAGAACGGCTCGCTTCATTTTTTCCCCCATTTAGCCTTTTCAGCTCTTCCATAGCTTTTATGCCGAGAGGGGTAGCTGCGTTCCCCAGACCAAACATATTGGCCATCATATTCGATAGCATATATCCCATTGCCGGATGATCACCAGGCACTTCCGGAAAAAGCTTTTTCACTATTGGCCTGAATAAGGAAGCAAGCTTATTCAGCAGTCCGGCGTCCTCAGCAATTTTCATCATTCCAAGCCAAAAAACAAGAATGCTAATAAGACCGATGCATAACGTGACCGCTTCTTTTGCGCCATTGAAAATAGCTTCATTTACTTCGTTTATAGTGCCGTTTATCATAGCAAAAACTAACCCTATAGCGGTAAGCATCACCCAAATGATATTAACCATTTGTCTTCACTCCTGCAATTGAGGTAAAAAGCCCCTTAAAGTAGTCTAATAGTGACTTATCTTCTTTTACCTCATCATGCTTATAGTAGATTGGGAGCTTTTTTATTGGCTGATCTTCAAAATATACAGTTGCCTGACCGACCACTTCCGGTATTGTCCTTCCGTCTTCCCATTCTGTTTCAGGCTTTAGCAGTTTGATATCAATGTTAAAGTGGTTCTTCTCTTCTTTAGTTACGGGATATTTGTATGAATGCTTTATATAAACCCTGTCTTTATAAAATTCATCATCAATATCGGACATAATTCCCTCAGGCATGACTTCCACAATATCATAGGTTCTAAAAGCAGTTTCATACATATTAATATGGTCATGCCAGTCATCCGGCCCGTTTAACGTTACGGCAATCAGATTTAGGCCGCCTTTCGATGCTGTTGTAACAAGAGTTCTCTTCGCCCTTTTGGTATATCCTGTCTTTCCCCCTGTGCAATACTCATATAATTCTGTCAGAAGCCTATTTTTGTTTTTCCAGACCCTGTCCCAGCTTTCGTTCGGATTTGGCGCCCTGTGCACCTTTGTTCCAGCAATCTTTTGGTACGTCTCATTATTCATAGCATACCTGGTCAGCAGCGCCATATCATATGCAGTAGAATAATGGTCTTCATGATCATCCAGACCATGGGGATTTGCAAAATGGGTGTTCTTCATGCCGATTTCTTCAGCTTTCTTATTCATTAAAAATTCAAATCCTTCAAGGCTTCCGCCGACATGCTCTGCGATTGCGACTGCAGAGTCATTGCCTGAGCGGAGCATAAGCCCGTAAACCAGATCTTCAAGTTTAATTTTTTCTCCTGCCTGTAGATATATCGATGACCCTTCTGCTCTGACAGCACGATCACTTACTTTAACCATATCTTCCATTTTTCCTGATTCTATGGCCAGAATTGCCGTCATAATTTTTGTAATGCTCGCTATTCTCCTCACTTCATTTGCTTCTTTCTGGTAAAGGATACGCCCAGAATCCTGTTCCATTAATATTGCGCTCCGGGCGCTTACTGAAACTGAAGCTTCTGTTTTCTGAGGAAGATTCATCATCATCAACGCGGCGGCCAAAGCTATGGCCATTAGCCTGCTAAACATTTTCATTGCACAAAACCCCGTCTCCTTTATGGATGTCAGAATGAGCGAAATACATGATCTCCCCATTAGAGAGGAGCCGCATGTTTTTCATTTATTTGTACAAGTTTATGCAGGACAAGTAGTGATATGACAATATGTTTGACTTGATTGCGGTTCTGAAATGGCTAGTGCATTAAAAATGAGGGGAATACTCTTTGTATCCCCCTCTTACTTATTTTCGGCTTCAATTTAGAATGGCTTCCATTTTAATTCGGATGCTTTTAAATACCTGTCTTCTACATTCTTCCAGTTGATAATATTCCACCAATTTTTAATATAATCACCGCGGTTATTTTTATATTGCAGATAATAAGCATGCTCCCAAACATCCAAAACAAGCAAGGGGATTGTATCCCACTGAGTTAAAAGCATATGTCTTTCCGATTGGAGGATTTCGAGCCTGCGCGCCCTCGGCGACCAAACCAGGATTGCCCATCCCACTCCTTCTACCTGCTTGGCTGCCTCAGTAAAGTGGTTTTTGAATTTCTCAAAGCTCCCAAAATATTTGTTCATTTCCTTCAGCAGAGCGCCCGCAGGTCTTCCACCACCTTTAGGGCTCATATTATTCCAGAAAATTGTATGCAAGTAATGGCCAGAGCCATGAAAGGCCAGCTCGCGTGACCAGTGTTTCACGAGGCTGTAATCATTATTATTCCTGGCATTTTGCAGCATTACCTCTGCTTTGTTCAAGCCATCTACATATGATTGATGATGCTTATCATGATGCAGCCTCATAATTTCCCCAGAGATATGCGGTTCAAGAGCGCTATAATCATAAGGGAGCGGAGGTAAACTATGCTTTCCCGCAGAAATGTACGGTTCATTCATATAGATATTTCCAAGCTGTTGTCTATTGGAAAAATAATTCTCCATATCGGAATGGAGAGAGTCCACTTGTTCCTGCAGCTTTTCCAAAGCTTCAATATCCAAGGGGTCTTTTATTCCATCCATAATTTCAGTAAAATGATCCAGCCTCTGCCACAGTTCGTTATTTTGATCAACCTCCTCCGAGTCTAAAAAATCTCTTAGCTCTTTGTTCCATTTTGTTACGTCCTTAATATACTCTTCCATTTTACTCATAACCCTCACTCGCTTCCTTTATTAGCTCACTTTCTATTTGTATGAGTAAAAGTTTGTACGTTTTCCAGGGAAAAAGGTAATCTGCATAAAACGTGCCAACAAAAAAAGAACAGCTTTGTGCTGTTCTTCAAATTCCAGTCTTATTTTGATTGAATCATTTTTGTCCGGTAATCGGTTTCGTAATATTCAAGTTCCTCACGAATCCTTTGGAACTCTGCTTCGAGCTGCCTGAACATTGTTTTCAAGCTGTCTGGAACTTCTTCATGAAACTGGATTGAGTTTTTACCTGTATATGCTGAACGACTATTCTCAAACCAGGCATCATTTTTCGGAGAGAAAAACTCTTCAATGCATTGATGGTAAATTCGGTATAGCGTCTTTTCTGCCGCTCCTTTTTGGAAAGGGTCGCTTTTTAATATGATTGTGCTGGCATCAAGTCCTTCTTCACAATATACGAGCAGTTTTCTTACATGTGAAAGGATGCTTTTATAATAATTCGCATTCCCTTCCTTTTCTTCTTCAAGATCTTTAATTGTTGTATTATTTAAGAAATCTTCAAATACGGCAACGCTATTACCGAGGAAATTTTTCACATCTTCCATTTGTGATTTAACGATAGAATTCCCCATCCATTACACCCCCATAATTATACAATGGCTATTGTTGCGGTTGAACAATAAAATCTAAAGGTGATTGCAGGTCGTAGGATTTATTATTTCCCAGCGCTTCAAAAATGGATGGAAGCTTGGAAAAGTCCAGATCCTGAAAATAGGATGCAAAATCAGCCTTTGAATTTAGATAAATTCGTTTGCGATGTCTAAAACCCGGGTTCTTCAATAAACATGATAGAGCAACAAGATCCTTGAACTGGACTTCTCTGGAACCAGCCTGAAAAACTGGATCCTTTTCATAAGGTGTGAACTCATTCATGGATTCATCAAAGAATCTAACGTATAAAACATGAAACGTTTTCTCCTGCCCATCTTCTTCGAACACAACCTCACTTCTATTAAAAAAATCTTCCGAGGTGTTCGGCTTTTCTTTTTCAAGCTCATATCCCCTGCAATGTTTAATCAGCAAGCAAAACCCTCCTGTTTCCCGATGGTTTTAAGATAATATGTATTAAAAGGAAAGGGAAAAATTTAAATCTATTTTACCACACTTCCTATCTAATGTGTCAGAAAAGTCAAGAATCGAGCTCCTGGAACTTTTCAAAGAATAAATCCGCCTCTTCCTGGAATGAATCCTCTTCTTCACTAATCTTATCCGGGAGGGGCGGCAGCTCATCAATACTTTTAAGACCAAAATAATCAAGAAATTCTTTAGTCGTTCCATAAAGATAGGCACGCCCTGTTCCATCTGCCCGTCCAACCTCTTTAATCAGGGCTTTTGCGGACAATGTATGAAGAGGTCTCTCTGTCTTGACTCCCCTAATTTCCTCAATTTCTGTCCTTGTAATGGGCTGTCTGTAAGCGATAATAGCCAGTGTCTCAAGTGCTGCCTGAGAAAGGGAGGCGGAAGAAGGAGATTCCACCAGCTTTTTCAAGTACGGAGAAAACTCTTTTTTCGTAACCAGCTGAAACGTCCCCGCCAATTCAACAGCCATAATTCCGCGGCTGCTATTATTGTAATCTTCCATAAGACTGTCCATGATCTCACGGGCCTGATTTTCATCCACCTCGAGAACATGGGCAATTTGCTTAAGGGATAAGCCTTCATCACCCGCTGCAAACAGGAGGCTTTCAGCTATCCCCTTCCAATTAATGATTTCCAAACTATTTTCCTCCTTCCATGGAAGCTACATAAATATCCGAGAAATTTTTGTCCTGCTCGACCTGAATTTCTTTTCGCTTAATTAACTCCAGTACCGCCAGGAAAGTTACTACTATATGCTCTCTGTCGGCTATCGGAAAAAGTTCGGTGAATCTTTTCCTGCCTTTTATATCCCTTAATTGTTCTACAATTTCAGACATCCGCTTTTCGATGGGAATCTCCTGGCGGGCAACTTTTGCAGACAGGGGCCTTTGCAGTTTCTTTCTTCTTAATAACTTTTGCAAAGCGCCAAGCATATCATAAAGGCTTA
Organism: Cytobacillus sp. FSL R5-0377; assembly: GCF_038004385.1. Taxonomy (NCBI): domain Bacteria; kingdom Bacillati; phylum Bacillota; class Bacilli; order Caryophanales; family Bacillaceae; genus Cytobacillus; species Cytobacillus sp. FSL R5-0377. The sequence continues at coordinate 3,869,108 of NZ_JBBORA010000001.1, read as the reverse complement.
CATTCAAATCAGCTTTTTCCTGCTGTGATTCATTTACATATTCAGAAAGGTCTGCAGGCGGCTTTGTATACATTAAGCTTCTATCCTGTTCCCGTTCCTTTAGCTCTTCTGCAGCTTCCTTATATTTACGGTATTCAATCAGCCGTTCTACAAGTTCATCCCTGGGGTCTTCTTCCATTTCCATTCCAAGTTCAACTTCAAGCTCTTCCTCCTCATGCTTTGGCAGCAGCATTTTGCTTTTAATAGCCAGAAGCGTAGCGGCCATTACAAGATATTCACTTGCTACGTCAAGCTGAAGCTCCTTCATCGTATGTATATAAATGAGGTATTGCTCGGTGATTTCTGAAACAGGAATGTCATAGATATCAATTTCCAGTCTGTTAATAAGATGAAGCAGAAGATCCAGCGGCCCCTCGAAAGCATCTATTTTAACGTTATAATGATCATATTGCATAAAATACCCACCAAATTTTCCTAAAATAAATTCCCTTACATGCCAAAAGGCTATATCTAGTATAGATTATTCATGGTTGTTATCCAATAGAAAAATAACCCTGATGTCCGCAATGTTCCTGCTCCAAACCAGAATTTTTGTGATGTGCCCAATCAATCAGGCAATTGCCTACATAGGATGTATGGAAATAAGATACAGGAGGTTTTTTATATGTCTAAGACTGGATTTGGAGATTGCGGAACCGGGTTTGCTTTAATTGTCGTTTTGTTCATTCTTTTAATTATAGTCGGAGCTTCCTGGTGCTTCTAAATCGCTGTGAATATTACAGCAAATTCCTCACATTGACCAATCGGCAAGGCTGCCCTATTAGAAACCCAAAAGAGCCGATTTATAGTTATTCAGTTTTATTAGCTGTAAAAGCCCGGTCAAAAGCCGGGCTTTTATTTTTCTTCTGATAATTGATTGTGCTGTGTTAATATAAAGTTAGAATTGTCAAGGAGTGAAAGTATGTACCCCGATAAGTATATCGAGTTCCTGGTCCATTTTCATGGTGACCGTGATTATTTTGAATGTCACGAAATACTGGAAGAGTATTGGAAGAAAATAGATCCAAACAATAAAAAGTCTGCATGGGTCGGCTTAATTCTTATGGCCGTTTCTTTTTATCATCATCGCAGAGAGAATATGAATGGTGCAGAACGGACTCTCCGCAAAGGAATCTGCATTCTGGAGGACCGGGCAGGAGAAATAAAGGCATTGGGCCTGGATACAGATCAATTGATTGAAGCGCTTAAAGACAGGCTCGTGCTGATTCAAAAAGGCGGAAAATACTTCAGCATTAACTTGCCAATCATTGATCCCTTACTAAAGGAAAAATGCATCGAGGTATGCGCTGCCAAGGGACTTTTCTGGTGTTCCGACAGCTTTGCTCCAGATGAAGATATTGTACACCGCCATAAAAGAAGAGATAGGACAATAGTTATTAATGAAAGACTAGATGCCCTGAATCACAAAAAAAGGCAGGAATAATGATTATTCGCTGCCTTTTTCCTTGTAGCAAGTATATTCCTGAAATGCCGATCGCATTCAAGCGGACCATAGGCCAGCCCTAGTTCTACGCTTACTGTTTATTAACATCACATTTGCATAGAAAAGCTTCGGTTTCATCAGTTGCAGTTAAAGTTTTTCCAGGATATAGTTCATCCAATGCTTTTATCATTGCTTTGCCAATGCCTTGATGCCGGTGTGACGGATTAACAGAGATATGCTGAATCTCCATCGTCTGATCACTGGATATAACACCGACCAGCCCAATTATATCTTCGCCATCCTTCCACAAAAACAGCTGCCGATTTTCTTCCGATTCATATTGTTTCATCGTCTGCTGCAGCCTTTTCAAATCTTTCTCATTAGGCATGAAAGATAAAAGACCCATTGCAATTTTTTCAAATGATTTTTTATATCGAATTAGCATATTAATCCCTCATTATTTGAATAAAAACATCATAAACTATTTTTCCCATAATTTAAACTTTGTAAACTTTACATAACAGTATATGTATTCATGCTGAATGTTGCTATTTTCGAATAAAACAGTCAGATTCAATGCTTAATGCGTTCATCGCAGCAAAGCTTTAAACTATAAAGAACCAGTAAACCAATCCCCATCCAATACTTAAAACAAGCAATATAATAAAAAGAAGCCAATTGCTTTTTTTCATATCTCTTTACTGCCCCCATTTATGTATAAATCCTATGACTTACAAACTATCATTCATTTTACACTATTCTTTATCACAATTCCATTCTGCTTGCTGAAATAGGCATTTTGAGCTAAGGTTTCTGTTAAAGGGGAAATGAAACTTTTTCTCAGAAATAATCGTCTATTTACAGGAAGCCATTAAGTGAGCAGCAAATTGGCATACATGGCTTCCCAATTATTGCTCCGGGAGGTAACCGCATGAAATGGAATAAAATTCTACTTTTAATGTTGCTATTATTTATTTTGCCGATGCAGGCATTTGCTGATATGGCGGAAGGTGATGTAATTGTCACTTTAGGAGAGAACCTATCAGAAGAACAAAAAAATATGCTTCTAGCAGAAATGAAAGCTCCAAAAGATGCGACAATCATTACTGTTTCAAATGAGGAAGAACATCAATATCTTGGAAATTATATCTCTAAAGCTCTAATAGGGACGAGAGCAATATCTTCTTCAGCAGTCACAGTAGCCAAACAAGGCTCCGGCCTTGAAGTCGAGACTAAGAATATTAACTGGGTCACTGACGAAATGTATATTAATGCTTTGATTACTGCAGGTGTAAAAGATGCAAAAATTTATATTACAGCACCTGCAAATGTTTCTGGAACAGCTGCTTTAACAGGCATTATTAAGGCATATGAAATTTCAGCCGAAAAAACAATCCCTGAAGATGTAAAACAGGCTGCCAATGAAGAAATGGTTGAAACAGCCAAGCTCGGCGAGTCGGTTGGAAACGAGAATGCGGCTGCATTAATTGCCAAAATTAAAGAGGAAATTGCCAAAAATTCGCCTGAAACCGATGCCGAACTCAGAACCATTATCGAAAATGCAGCGAAGGATCTCGGCATCACTCTTACCGAACAGGAGACTTTAAGCTTAATAGATTTATTCAACAAGCTTAAAGAGCTTGATATTGATTGGAATCAGGTCGGCGAGCAGCTTAACCAGGCAAAAGACAAAATATCCAAGTACCTCGAAAGTGAGGAAGGCCAGGGGTTTTTAGAAAGCTTAAAGCGTTTTTTTGTAAGTGTAATTGACGCTGTAAAAGCCTTCTTTTCTTAAAAAATGGCTCTTTTCTTAAAGATTTTTGTTTTGGTTTATGAATTCTTACCGTTGATTTAACTATGTTTGTGGATAAGCAACAAACTTTACTAAATAAAAAACTAAGCTGCCCCGGCGGGCAGCTTAGTTTTTTATTTTTTCATTTATCGGCAGATCTAATCTTAAAATGTCCTCGTATGTTTCTCTTTTAACAACCAGCTTAGCCTCTCCATTTTCAATAAACACTACAGGCGGCCTTGGAATACGGTTATAGTTGTTTGCCATTGAATAACCGTATGCGCCGGTACAGAAAACAGCCAAGAGGTCTTGATCCCCCGCCTTAGGAAGCGGCAAATCCCAAATGAGCATATCACCTGATTCACAGCATTTTCCGGCAATTGATACTGTCTCTTCCGGCTTTTCCAATACCCGGTTTGCAAGTACCGCTTCATACTTAGCCTGATAAAGGGCCGGCCTGATATTATCACTCATGCCGCCATCCACAGCAAGATAATTTCTTACATTTGGAACCTCTTTGCGTGACCCTGTCTGATATAAAGTAGTTCCGGCATCTCCTACAAGCGAACGTCCCGGCTCAATCCAAATTTCCGGCATCTTCATGGAAAAATGTTTAGCCTGTTTTTTAACTTCACCGATAATTTCCTCAACATATTGAGATGCATGAATCGGATCATCATCTTCTGTATAGCGGATTCCAAAACCTCCGCCTAAGTTAAGCACTGCAGGTTCATATGCATGTTTCTCTTTCCATTCTGCCATCTTCTCAAAGATTTTCTTGGCTGCCAAAATGAAGCCAGTTGTATCAAAAATCTGAGACCCGATATGACAGTGCAGTCCTAGCGTTTCGATCCAGCTTGAGTTCAGAGCTATTTGCAAAGCCTTCTCAGCCTGGCCATTCTGCAGGTCAAATCCAAACTTTGAATCTTCCTGTCCGGTTAAGATATAATCATGGGTATGTGCTTCAATTCCAGGGGTGACTCTCAGCAAGATTTTCGTTTTGACTGAAAGAGATTCACAAATCTCCTCTAATAAATCCAGCTCATAAAAGTTATCGACAACAATACAGCCAACATGATTCTTAAGAGCCATTTCCAATTCTTCTCTGCTTTTATTGTTCCCGTGAAAATGAATTCTTTCAGACGGAAAATCAGCAGCCAATGCTGTGTATAACTCACCGCCTGAAACCACATCCAATGAAAGACCTTCTTCATCTACAAGCTGAACCATTGCCACTGTAGAAAAAGCTTTGCTTGCATATGCCACTTGTGCTTTTATTCCAAGATTATCGAAAGTCTGCTTAAAGCCTCTTGCTCTCTCTCTTATTAATGCCACATCATATACATATAATGGTGTTCCAAATTGACTGGCGAGTTCGACTGTATCCATACCGCCAATTTCAAGATGACCTTTCCCATTTACCTTCATGGTGCCGTGAAAAAACATGGTTCCCCCTCTTCCTTTTCCTCAGGATAACTTCTGCCAGGTCGTGTATTTACCCCCGAGACTGATCAATTTATGAAAGAAATAGACAGCACCGCAAGAGACTGTCTATTCTGTTTCCTTTAATCCTTTATTTAATTAAAAAAACTGTACCATATTTCGTGTATCTTAGCAATCGGCATTACGCGTATTTATTATTTTACAGGCTGCTTGTAACGATTTCTAGTCTGGACAATGCCTGGCCGTATTTTAGAGCCTGGCATCGAGCGGCGAATTAAGATCTGGGATAAAGCAACCGGACTAAACGGAATAAACGGCCAAAGGTATGGTGTATTCAAAGATTTAATGCTTGCGAGAAGTAGAATGATTAATGTAAGCCCCACGACTAGACCAGGGGTATGGAAAATCGCAACTGACACAAGCAAACACAATCGTAAAATTTTATTGGCAATGCTCAGTTCATAACTAGGGGTCGTATAGGTTCCAATGGCCGCAAGTGATACATATAAAATGACTTCAGGAACAAAGAGCCCGACATCAATGGCAATTTGACCTATAAGCACAGCGGCTATTAAGCCCATAGCGGTCGAAAGCGGTGTCGGCGTATGAATGGCCGCAATTCTAAGAAATTCAATTCCCACATCTGCAAGAAACAGCTGGACTATAACAGGAACATTGGTCTCTTCATTTGGCCCGACAAATGCGATTCTTTCAGGAAGAAGGGAAGGCTCCAATACAAATAAAAACCATAGCGGCAACAGTACGATTGAAGCCAAAAGACCTAAAAATCGAATCCAGCGGACAAATGTGCCGACTGCAGGCGATTGCCTGTACTCTTCTGCATGCTGTAAATGATGAAAATATGTTGTAGGCGTAATAATGACACTTGGTGAAGTATCAACAAATATAATGACATGCCCTTCAAGCAAATGGGCTGCTGCGACATCTGCTCTTTCCGTATACCGAACCAGCGGGAAGGGATTATATCCCTGTTTTAAAAGAAATTCCTCGACTGTTTTATCAGCCATCGTAATGCCGTCAATCTCAATTGCTTTAATTTCTTTCCTGATTAAATCAACTAAATCCTCATTAGCCACATCTTTAATGAAACCAATGGCTACATCCGTTTTGGACCTTTCGCCAACACGCATAATTTCAAACCGCAGCCGTTCATCTCTAATCCTTCTGCGGGTCAAGGCTGTGTTTACTATAATATTCTCAACATAGCCATCCCTTGAGCCGCGGACTACTTTTTCAGTATCCGGTTCCATTGGGGTTCTTCCGGGATAGCTTCTGACATCGATGACAAGCCCTTCTCTCTCACCCTCACCCACAATGACAATCAGGCCTGATAGAACCTGATCAACCAGTTCATCCATTGTTTTAATGTGCTCAATGGATTGATGCCTAAGCCTGTTCTCGATGATTTTAAATAGGTTAGAGGAAAGTTTTTCACTGTCATTGATCCCAACCAGACCCTCAATGATAGCAATTATATAACTCGTATCCGTCAGTCCATTAATATAATAGAAATGAACATCCTTCCTTAAGATCGTTAGCTTTCTGACACCCAGATCGAAGCTTTCTCCCAGGCCAACTCTATTTTTCATATATTTCTCAATTTCATGCACAGATTCAAATATAGGTGTCTTATCATCCTTCGTCTTGTTTCGTGTCATAATAGCCGCTCCTTTCCAATATAAGCTCTACTGCCTTTTTAGTAATTGGCGAACCTAATTCATAATGATCTTTTTTAGACATCTTTCCAATATCGCCAATTCCTACGATTATTGGCACATCCAGCTGATCAAGACAATAGACAGTATCTCCATTAATTCTGCCCATTTCCATTTCGGGAACTCCGTACTTATCAACTCCGTATGGAGTCAGTTCCCCGTTATTATCAATACATACATCTACTTTTGTCCACTCGGCCTGACGTGTTTTTGAGGCAACTGCTATAACTCCCAGAACATTGATATCTTTATGGCACGCAACATATTTCAGGGCATTCTCTCCGGCTCCTTCTCCGATAAACCCGCTGTCATCAAACATGACCAATACGGGATCATGGGAGACTTTTTTTATCAGCTTGACGATTTGCTGACCGTTTAGGACTGAAGGGTTTCCATGCGATAAAGATAGGCATCTGCCTCCAATTTCCTTCGCAACATGCTCCACAGTCTTTCTTGCAAAATCGTCTCCATCAGTTATTAGAATGACGTGCCTCCGATCATCCATAGCAGTTTTTCCTTTCCGAATTCTCATTTTTCTTAAATATGCCCAGCCGGCGGCTTATTTATTTACAAAATAAATCCATTGAAACAGTGATCCAAACACCTTGCCAAATACAAATGCCATCAATAATATGACGATTTTCCCATCTACTCCGATTCTTTTCGCAAGAATCGGAAAAACATTCAACACCTCAGTTAAAGCAGCAGCGAGCATGCCCACAAAGATGCCCGAAGCCAGCCCAATGGGCACTAATAACAGAGGTGTCAGGTGGAATTCCGGATTCCATAAAGTTGCAAGTGCACCAGCCAAAGCCCCCATCACAACTGCAGCTTCATAAAAATGGATCATCTTCATCGTTTTGCTCAGCTGAGTAAGCCTTGGGATGATGCCCAAAACAGCCAGAAATGCCACAAAACCTGAACCAACAGCGAGCCCCCCTGCAAAGCCTATGATCATTACCAGTACAACATTAATGGTCATCAAGATATTTCATACTCTCCTTGTTCTCTTTCAATGCAACATAATTATCAAGATCAAGCTGGTAATTAAACATTTCTACTTCCAACGGGCTGGGCTCCTCGTTCAGCCGCTTCTTAAAAACATGATTAAAAAATATGATCATGCCAATCCCCAGGCCAATCGAATAGGGAATTTGAAAGATAAGAGGCCTGCTGTCCACTTCCCCGGTCAGGAGAGTGTAAATTCTAAGCTGGACAGCCTGCATGCTTACGTCTTCATGAAAATTCATAATAGCCAGTGCAGCACCTATAAACAAAAGCAGCCAAACAAGCAGAAAGAGAGGAATTGATACTTTACGCTTCTTGGTAACCACCTCGACTATCGATTGAGCCGGTCCAATCGACTGTACTTCAATGTTTGAAAAGAATCTGGTTATAGTCCTAATGACCTTCATCACGTCAATTACGACAATATTCCGGTCCTTCTCGCTTACTTGATATAGCGGAAGTCCACAAAGCTTTTCGTAAATGCCATCATCGGCAATGACCTGTGCAATATCTTTCAGCAGTATTCTCTGATTTGGCCGTATCTGCAGACGATGCCGCAAGCGAATGTAAACTGTTTTTTCCAATGTTCTCACTTCCCACAAAGAGATATCCTCTTCGAAAATGGTTCGCCTATTTAGTGCGTTTCGCTTTTGTGTCTATATTTAGTATGAGTTACATATATTAGCTTCATGAACTCCAATAATTGGCTGGTTTTAAAAAATGAAAGACCGGATGGATTTAAATATCCATCCGGTCTTTCATTTGCTGAAGGATCTTTTTTTCAAGCCGCGATACCTGCACCTGGGAAATGCCAAGCCTTGACGCCACTTCGGATTGAGTCTGATCTTTATAGTAGCGCAAGTAAACAATCAGTCTCTCCCGCTCATCCAATTCACGTATCGCTTCTTTTAATGCTATTTTATCAAACCATTTTCCTTCATTTCCATCATCAATCTGATCGAGCAGTGTAATGGGATCTCCGTCGTTTTCATACACTGTTTCATGTATAGAAGATGGGATCCGGCTTGCTTCCTGGGCAAGAATAATATCTTCCGGAGAAATTTCCAGAAACTCGGAGAGTTCTGTAACAGTCGGGATGCGGCCAAGCGTTTTTGATAACTCGTCTTTGGCTTTCCTGATTTTATTGCCCATCTCTTTTAAGGAGCGGCTTACTTTTACCGTTCCATCATCCCGAATGAACCTTTGAATCTCTCCGATAATCATTGGAACCGCATAGGTCGAAAATTTTACATCATAACTGAGATCAAACTTATCAACCGACTTCAATAAGCCGATACAGCCAATCTGAAAGAGATCATCGGGTTCATATCCTCTATTCAAAAACCTCTGGACGACAGACCAGACAAGACGCATATTTTTTTGAACAATTTTGTCCCTGGCACCCTGATCTCCGCTTTGGCTTTGCTTAATTAGCTCCTTGACTTCATTGTCCTTTAAATAGGTTTGGCCCTTCTCTGCTTTAACCTCCACATCCATAGCAAGACTCCCTTAATTGCATAGCATTTTACTATTTGATAAATGCTTCCTTAATCGGATCTCTGTGCCTATACCCGGCTGCGATTGGATTTCGATTTCGTCCATGAAATTTTCCATGATGGTAAAGCCCATGCCTGATCTTTCCAATTCAGGCTTTGTTGTAAATAATGGCTGCCTTGCCTCCTCCACATCCATAATACCGAGGCCTTTATCCTTAATGGTCATATCAATAAATCCATCTTCAATCAGGACAGAAATATAGACCACTCCATTAGGATCATTTTCATACCCGTGAATAATGGAGTTGGTTACAGCTTCAGAAACGACCGTTTTAATTTCTGTCAGTTCGTCCATTGTCGGATCCAGCTGGGCAATAAAGGCTGCAACTGTGACACGGGCGAATGATTCATTTTGGCTGAGCGCACTGAATTCAAGATTCATCACATTTTTCATAGTTCAGGCAACCCCCAATCTTTGCAAGGCGTTTTCTTCTGTCGGTTCTAAACGGATTATTTTAAATAACCCCGACATATCAAATAATCGCTGCACTGCTGGAGAAATTGCACAAACAACCATTTCGCCATGCTTTTGTTTGATTTGTTTGTAGCGGCCCAAAATCACTCCCAGCCCTGAACTATCCATAAATGAAAGCTGCTCAAGGTTTAATATAATATGATGGATGTCATGATCCTCAATTGCCCTCGTCGCCTGTTCACGCAGTACATCTGCCGAATGATGATCCAGCTCCCCGCTTAAACGAATACATAAGACATCATGCTTTACTTCCAAATTAATGTTAAGACTCACTACCTTAGCCTCCTTATCTGGTATCCGCAACTGAAAAAGCCGATAGTAATGCTCATGCTTCTCCTCCGGATAGGATAACCGGAATCTTAAAGAATTCCGGCATCCGCCCTTATAGTGAGTCAATTTCGATGCCTGGCGCTTCATTTCCTTCCTTGAGACAAAACTAGTGTATTTTCGCTAAAAATACATATCATTGGGATGTTTTTCGACAAGGATATATATTTATTCAGTTTTTGAAAATAACCCCATGGACCGTTTAAACAATGTCCACCATGATGCTTCACTGCTATTTTCTTTAGCAACCAAAGAGCTTTCAACCAAGACTTTTCCATCCTTTTTCAATGTTAATGTTCCGATCTGATCACCCTTGTGGACAGGAGCTTTAATATTTTTATTTAAAGTAATTTTCTGTTCAATTTCCTTGATGCTTTCTCCTTTTTTAGTTAAAAGGGAAATCGGTTCACTAGTCAGAGCTTCAACCATTTTCTTTTCGCCTTTGCTTACTTTAACTTTTCCAAGAACGTGATTTCTTTCATACATTGGGTGGGTTTTATATTGGCTGAATGCAAAGTCGAGCATTTTAGTCACTTGAGCATTGCGTTCTTTTGAAGTTGGTGCGCCAAATACAACGGCTATAACCCGCATTCCGTCTTTCTCGGCTGTTGCCGTCAGACAGTATTTTGCTTCAGAAGTAAAGCCCGTTTTGAGGCCATCTACACCTGGATAAAAACGCACAAGTCGGTTTGTATTGACAAGCCAGAATTTTTTTTCTGTATCCTCGCGAAGATAGGCTTCATATGTGCCCGTAAAATCAGTTATCTTTTCATATTTAAGAAGCTCTTTCGCCATTATGGCCATGTCATGTGCAGTACTGTAATGGTTCTTAGCTGACAGCCCTGTAGGGTTTAGGAAATTAGTATTTTTCAGCCCTAATTCCTTTGCCTTTTTATTCATCATTTCAACAAAAGCTTCCTCTGATCCGGCAATTCTCTCAGCCATAGCAACGGATGCATCATTACCGGAACCAATGGCAATCCCCTGCAGCATTTGCTTTGTGGTCATTTCTTCACCTGGCTCCAGGAAGATTTGCGAACCGCCCATTGATGCTGCATATTCGCTTGTCCGGATTTTCTCATCCCATGACAGCTTCCCTTCATCTATTGCTTCCATAATTAAGAGCATGGTCATGACTTTTGTCATACTGGCAGGCGGAAGCTGCTCATCGCTGTTTTTTTCATATAATACCGTACCGGTATCACGCTCGATAAGAATCGCGGATTTTACATTATCCGCCAAATCTGCACTGTTCTCTCTCGCAAACCCTGAAGGAGCAAAGATTGTTGCCATAAATAATGCTATTAACATTAATGAGACGAGTCGTTTCATCACACAATACCTCCATTCTTTATAGCCTCCATTTTTTCCAGTTAAAGAAAATTTATACAACACAGGAAGACTAAAAAGAATTTAAACAGTCAGCTTCACGGCAAAAAGCCGCCGGATCTAAATCCGGCGGCTTTTTAATTCAATATTATTCAGTTATTTCTTCATGAATTAATACTGGTGCCTTCACTTTTTCAGCGGAAAGCGTAATGTTGTCATAAAGCATATTTCTTACTTGTTCTACATTTTCAAAATTGCTGCAGATTGTAACGAGGGATTCGCCCTTCTGTACCCGGTCGCCAATTTTCTTTCTTAAAATCAGGCCTACTGCCAGATCAATTTCTGATTCCTTCGTTGCTCTTCCTGCTCCCAATAGCATAGCTGCTGTTCCAATCTCATCGGCAACAATCTCCGAAACATAGCCATCCTGCTTAGCTTCTAATTCAAATGTATATTTTGCCTGAGGTAATCTTTCCGGATTATCGACAACTGATGCATCTCCGCCTTGTGAGCTCAAGAATACTTTAAATGTTTCTAATGCTGAACCGTCCTTCATCGCATTCTCTAACTTTTCGCGCGCTTCCTTTAATGTATCCGCTTTTTTAGCCAGGAAAACCATATGGCTGCCCAGAGTCAGGCAAAGCTCAGTCAGATCTTCAGGTCCTTCGCCTTTTAATGTATCGATTGCTTCCTTTACTTCAAGGGCATTGCCGATGGCATAACCAAGCGGCTGGCTCATATCTGAGATTACAGCCATTGTGTTTCTGCCGACATTATTTCCAATGCGGACCATGGCTTTAGCCAATTCACGCGAATCGTCAAGTGTCTTCATAAATGCGCCGGCGCCAGTTTTAACATCCAGGACAATGGCATCCGCACCTGCAGCGATTTTTTTGCTCATAATCGAGCTTGCGATAAGAGGAATACTGTCCACTGTAGCTGTTACATCGCGCAGTGCATATAACTTTTTGTCTGCAGGCGTTAAGTTGCCGCTTTGGCCAATGACTGCAATTTTATTTTGATTAACAAGCTTAATAAACTCTTCATTTTCAATTTCCACATGGAATCCATCTACAGCCTCAAGCTTGTCGATTGTTCCGCCTGTATGTCCAAGCCCGCGCCCTGACATTTTCGCAACCGGAACACCTACTGCTGCTACAAGTGGTCCCAGTACAAGTGTTGTTGTATCACCTACACCGCCAGTTGAATGTTTATCTACTTTAATTCCTTCAATTTTGGATAAGTCAATTTGATCACCGGATTCTACCATTGCCATAGTTAAGTTGGCTCTCTCGTTCTCTGTCATACCTTGGAAAAAGATGGCCATTGTTAAAGCACTTACCTGATAATCCGGGATCGAACCATCTGTGTATCCTTTAATGACGAATTGAATTTCGTCTGCCGTTAACTCTATTCCATCTCTTTTCTTTTCAATAAGATCCACCATTCTCATCATAAAACACCACTTTCATTATTCTTTAGGCCTTCTTTTAACCGATTATTATTTGCTAAAAAAGTCAGCCCGTTGATTTCAGATGCTGGCACTTGCTTCCCCGGAGAGGAGGAGCATTTCTCAGCTTCCCCCCTCCCTCAGGACATTGAATAAGCTTCGTCGAAGGAACACCGCACGAAGGAAATGCGTCAGCATTTTCGGGTATTAAATACCCTCTCCTATCCACTCAGTTATTTAATTTAGTTAACAGCATAGCCGCAAAAATAATTAATATGCTTGTACACCAAATTCCTTAACAATTGCTTTCACATAACGAAGGAAGTCAGCTTTGACTTTTTCTGTTGTTTCGATTACTTCTTCATGGTTTAGGGGCTGGTCTAGGATGCCTGCTGCCATGTTTGAGATACAGGAGATCCCAAGCACCTTCATACCTGAATGCTGTGCAACGATGACTTCTGGAACTGTTGACATGCCGACTGCATCCCCGCCCATTGTTCTCAGCATGCGAACTTCTGCAGGTGTTTCATATGTCGGGCCTGTATTGCCGACATACACTCCTTCCTGAATCTTCAGGTTCAGTTTTTCGGCCAGTTCTCTTGCAAGTTTTCTCAAATCTTTTGAATAGGCTTCTGACATATCCGGGAAACGGGGACCCATACGGGAATCATTAGGACCTATTAAAGGATTGCTGCCCATATTGTTGATATGGTCTGAAATAAGCATTAAATCTCCTGGAGAATAGGTTTCATTCACTCCGCCTGCCGCATTGGTAACAATGAGCTTCTCAACACCCATCTCTTTCATGACTCTTACAGGGAATGTTACCTTATCAAATGAGTATCCTTCGTAATAATGGAACCGGCCTTGCATAGCAACCACTTCAATGCCGTTCAAGCGTCCAAATACAAGCTGTCCCGCATGGCCCTCTACTGTTGATACAGGAAAATCAGGGATTTCATTGTATGGAATCTTAACCGATTCTTCGATTTCGTCTGCCAATACACCAAGTCCTGAACCTAATATCAGCCCGATTTTTGGCTGGCCTGTATATTTATTTTTAAGAAATTCAGCTGCGTTTTGAATTTTGCTGTAATCCATCATCAATCTCCTTCATCTACTTTTTAGTGTTATTATTTCAGTTGGTTCAAAAAGCTTTTTCCAAATGCTGGCATTCTTACGTTAAAGTTATCCGCTATAGTCGCTCCTACATCCGCAAAGGTTTCACTGACCGTAAGCTCTTTTCCATCTTCCATATCTTTTGAATAAACGAGAAGCGGAACGTATTCTCTCGTATGATCTGTCCCATGATGAACAGGATCATTGCCGTGGTCTGCCGTAATAATTAATAAGTCGCCATCCTGCATTTTTTCAAAAACTTCAGGCAGGCGTTCATCAAATTCTTCAAGAGCTTTTCCATATCCTTCCGGATCCCGTCTATGGCCAAATAATGCATCAAAGTCCACCAGATTAACAAAGCTCAGGCCTGTAAACTCTTTATCGAACGTATCGATCAGCTTATCCATTCCATCCATATTTGATGTTGTGCGAATAGCCTCAGTTACTCCCTCTCCGTCATAAATATCGGAGATTTTTCCAATTGCCACTACATCAAGTCCGCCATCTGCCAATTCATTCATTACTGTGCGGTTAAATGGCTTTAGCGCATAATCGTGCCTGTTTGATGTTCTTTGGAAATTTCCCGGCTCGCCAGTGAATGGTCTGGCAATCACACGGCCAACCATATATTTTTCATCAAGTGTCAGCTCACGTGCGATTTTACAAATTTTATATTGTTCTTCTATTGGAATTATTTCTTCATGTGCCGCAATCTGAAGAACTGAATCCGCTGATGTATAAACAATCAGAGCTCCGGTTTTCATATGTTCTTCTCCTAGTTCAACCAGAATTTCTGTTCCGCTTGCAGGCTTATTTCCAATAATCTTCCTGCCGGTGCGTGATTCAAGCTCCGAAATCAATGCAGCCGGAAATCCATCAGGAAAGACTCTAAATGGGGTTTGAATGTTTAGCCCCATAATTTCCCAGTGACCTGTCATCGTGTCTTTTCCGTTTGATGCTTCCTGCATCTTCGTGTAAAACGCCATGGGTTTATCCGCTTTCTCAATCCCTTTGATTTCCCGGATATTACTAAGCCCCAATTTGCCCATGTTCGGCATCTTCAGGCCATTCATTTTTTCTGCGATGTGGCCGATCGTATCGGCACCTTTATCACCGAACTTATCGGCATCAGGCGCTTCACCAATTCCCACTGAATCCATGACAATTAAAAAAACGCGCTTATATGTATATGCGGACATTTGAAAACCTCCCAATTATTTGAATACGGTTACAAAAATCATATTCGTATAGTACCCTTTTTAGGTTTATTTAACACTGATTCTCTTGCTGCAGCTGGAAAGTAAAACACTATTCCTGCATTTTAATAGCCTACTAAGGATAGCCCCTTCATTCGTCAGAAGTCTGACATCTATATTTTACCTAATAAACAGGTAAAATGACAAGAAAAAGCTGCCTATTTTTCATGGCAGCTTTATGACATTTGAATAAATTTTATTTTAAGCACGCGGATGATATTGACTGTACACATCTTTAAGCCGCGTTTTGGTTACATGCGTATAAATTTGCGTCGTGGATATATCAGCATGTCCAAGCATTTCCTGGACAGCCCGCAAATCCGCCCCATTTTCCAGCAGATGTGTGGCAAATGAATGCCTCAGTGTATGCGGGGTCAGCTCCTTCTCAATCCCTGCTTCCTGAGCCAGCCGCTTCAGTATTTTCCAGAACCCCTGTCTTGAAAGACGTTTGCCGTGATGATTTAAAAATAATGCTTCATCCCTATGTTTCTTAGAAACAAACTTGCCTCTTCCTTCAGATAAATACCTTTCAAGAGCTTCAGAAGCCGTTTTGCCAATAGGCACAATCCTTTCCTTGTTCCCTTTGCCAATACATCTTACAAAGCCCATCGTTAAATGAGCATCACCTGTGTTCAGGCCTATCAGTTCACTTACTCGAATGCCTGTAGCATATAGAAGTTCAAGCATTGCTTTATCTCGGAGGCCAAAGTGATCTTTACTTTCCGGGAGATCCAATAAAGTTTCTACTTCCTGCATGTTCAATACTTTTGGAAGCGAACGCTCCATTTGCGGTGTTTCTATATGGACAGAAGGATCATGGCCAACTGCTTTTTCGCGGAGCAGAAATTGGTGAAAGGCCCTTAAGGAGGCTATATGCCTGGCCAGAGTTTTTGAGGATTTACCCTGTTTTTTTAAAAAGCCGAGAAATTGGACAATCTGCATGCGCTGCACTTTTTCAAGGCTCGTAATCTTCTCTTCCGACTTGAGATACTTCAGATAACTTTTCAAATCTCTTTCATAAGAAATAATTGTATTTTTTGCTAGGCCTTTTTCTACAAGTAAATAATGAATAAAGTCTTTTAGCTGGTCATCCATATGATTGCATTACTCCCCGTTTAAGTAGAAAAGAATTAACCGGTCCAGCAAGCTGCTATCCTCATCAGTTCCGCTTGCAGACACCTTAACAGCCGCTCCCCTTGGTTCGTCATAGCGGTGATAATCCTGGTATTCTTCGTTTAACCACATAATACCATAATAAAAAAGGATTGTGCATCCAGTGAAAATCACAAATACTTTAATGGTCTGAAAAGCCATACTCAGCCAGGATTTCATTGTTTGTCCTCCATAACTTTTAATAAAAAGAAAGATTTTCAGCTTTCTATTATTAAAAAGGTATGCCATTTTGGACAAGAATTATACCTGAATTTGTATAAATGATGTTTCATCAGGGCACTTGCCTTTTTAAAAGCAGATCAAAATAAAAAGCCTATCCTAATGTAGAATAAGCTTTGCCAATAAGCATTTAATTTTCATCTGCTTCAGTTTCTGTTTGTTTATCCTGGCAGCGGTAGCATATGCCATGGAACGTAAGGCGGTGATCCTTTATTTTAAAGTTCCAGCGGCGTTCAACCACTTCCTCGACGTCTTCAAGCAAATCTTCCTGTATTTCATCAACAGCTCCACACTCAATACAGACTAAATGGTGGTGAAAATGGGCTGCCCCCTCCTGACGCAGGTCATATCGGGAAACTCCATCACCGAAGTTGATTTTATCGACAATTTTTAATTCAGTCAGCAATTCAAGTGTTCTATATACAGTTGCCAAGCCTATCTCAGGCGATTTCTCTTTTACAAGGAGGTAGACATCTTCCGCACTTAAATGATCCTCTTCGTGTTCTAACAGGACGCGAACTGTTGCCTCTCGCTGTGGTGTTAGTTTATAGCTGGATGAATGCAACTGTTTTTTTATTCTTTCAATTCTGCTTTCCATACCGAAAGTCCCTCCCTCGCCACTAACATTCTCATTATAACAGAAATGAGATCACATTCAAAATAAAATTATTATAAATAACAGTTGATAGTAAGTTTAATATAATAATTATTTTAATATTTTTAAAACATATTGTAACTTCTTTATATGTACCCTCATTTATTATTTTTATCCATTTCTCCTACAGCAAAAAGGCAGAGCATGCCGCTCTGCCTTTAAACATAATTTTACTAGGATTGGATTGAATTAACAACAGACTTCATTAATACAGGCGAGATAAAGGCCTCTACTCCGGCTGCAGCTATTAAGAACAGAATGGCCACAGCAAAAGCAATCATATATCTTCCGAAAAGAGGCATCATCGGCTGGCCGGCTTTTTTCATAAATTGTTTTCTTATCATTTTTAAAGAGAATGACACAGCCAGAGCTGCAGCCATTATAAAAATAGGGATGATGATCAGGTTCTGGGGAAGGACCGATACGAAGGAAAGCAAGAACCCTTCCCATCCCATGCGGTTAACGAGAAAGCCGACTGTAAAGCCAACCACCATGCCTTTCATAAAGAGCAGAATCAGAATGACCGGCAGTCCAATTATGGAGATTCCCAAGATCCACATCAAACCTATAAATTTTGTATTATGGAAAAAGCTTTGTTTGAATAATTCATCTGCTGCTGCAAAATGCCCATCTGATACTTGTCCAAAAAATTGGGACAGATAATAAAATAAATCTTCCTTTTGTGTAAAACTCAAGCTATTTACAACGATAGCCCCGAAAATGACACCCATCAGAAACAATACAATAACAAATAAGTAGATTGAGGAATGTTCGCGAAAGTGGGCTGCTGCGGCGTTCTGGTACATTTTTTTCTTCATTGCTCTTCCTCCTAAGGCAAAACAGATTAGATATTAAATTGTATGCCTGTCCCGGAATTGTATGACAAAGAATTGGGCTTCTTATTAATTGATAAAGGCTGTTTTCGTATAGTTTGTTGCTTTTTTATAAATTAGTATTATTTGCTGAGTTGATTGGAGCGGAGGGCACTTGATCCTCGAAAATGCTGACGCATTTCCTTCGTGCGATGTTCATTCGAGGGAGTTTATTCAATGTCCTGCGGGAGGAGGAGAGGGAAGTGTGAGACCCCGCAGGCGAAGCCGAGAAGGCTCACATTCCTCTCCGCGGAAAGCAAGTGCCCGCAGCGGAAATCAACTGGCAGAATTCATAAATAAAAACAATTATCTTTGTAAAAAAGCTTTGATAAAAAAGTTCTTGAATAATTCCTATGTTTCTTGCTATAATTTTCAAAATTATTGAAATTGTCATTGGAGGCGCTCAGAAAATGGACCCGATCTTAAAAAAGTTTCCAGAAAGAATTGAAACAGATAGACTCTATATGAGAACTGCCTTGCCTGGAGACGGCAAAACTGTTCATGAGGCTATATCAGCTTCAGCTTCCGAGCTGAAGAAGTGGCTTCCTTTTGCACAAAATGAACAATCAGTGGACGAAGTGGAATCTGGTATCCGCAAATCTTATGCCCAGTTTATTCAAAGGGAAGATTTCCGTATTCATATTTATAGGAAAGAAGACGATGTATTTGTCGGCTCTACTGGCCTGCACCGCATAAACTGGGATGTCCGTAAATTTGAAATTGGCTATTGGGGAGATGTAAGGTTTCGGAAAAGCGGCTATATTTCTGAAGCAGCTGCAGGTTTGACAAAGTTTGCCTTTGAACATTTTCAAGCGAACAGAGTGGAAATCAGATGTGATTTGAGAAACACTAACAGCCGAAGAATTCCCGAAAAGCTTGGATACACGCTTGAAGGAATCCTAAGGAATGACAGCCTGAGCGCAGACAAAAAAGAGCTTAGAGATACTTGTGTTTATGCTAAAGTCAGCATCTAAAAAAAATAGAGCCTGCATGGGCTCTATTTTTTATGAATCCACAATTCTGCCGTACTTGCCTCCGCCGCCTGCCTGGAGGTTTAACTTTCCTTCACGCGCTTTTCCAATTAGCTTCGCTGTTTTCTCAGGAATGACTTTGCTGATTTCTGAGAATGGAACATCATGGAGAATAGCCATTTCAGTTCCAAAATGATCCAGTAACTTCTCAAGCATTTTCGGGCCTAGCCCCGGTATGAACTCAAGAGGGACCTGATGAATATATGGCGGCCGTGTAACGGGTATTTCTCCGGAAGATTTCAATTCAGAGATCCGGTCAGCCACGCCTTTGATAAATTTGTGGTGATTGCAATTCTGACAATTACCAGACCCTTCATCGAAGGGGCTAAAACACACTGAACAAACTGTCTGATGATATTTTCCAAGCAAAGGATCCAGACCGTAATTAGCTTTGACCCTGCATTTTTCTTTTCCGGCCAAAGCCTTCTGCAGTTCCCCGAATGTAGGTGCTTCCATTTCCAGAATCTGATATTCTCTGGCGATTTTTTTTAGTGAATGAGCATCTGAATTTGTCAGAAATGTATATTTATGAAGTTCAGCAATTTGATCAGCCATTTTCGTATCTGCACTTAGTCCCAGCTCAATTGCATCAATTAAGCCAGGATCAAAAACCTCTGTAAGCGACCGCTCTACCCCTTTCCCGAATAGACTTTTAAACGGGGTAAATACATGAGCAGGTATAAAAAGCCCATTCAATTCCTTCACTTTTTCCTGAAGCATTCTGCCTGAAGCATATATCCTTTGAGAGCTCAGGGTTATGTTCTTCAAATACCCTTTTAGCCAGGCGGAGAAATCCTTCATAGCGGAAAGGGTTGGAAAGTAACACAGGACATGAATGGGTCCTTTACAGGAGTCATCATATATTTCAAGTTCCGATCCGGGAATTACCGTTAAATCTCCATATTGAAGCCCCCCGTCCTTATGCTCGGTTATAAAGCCTTTTTGCGCCAGGTCCTCGATTTCCAAAATGACTTCAGGTGAATGACAATCAATAATGCCAATAATATCAAGCCCCTTTTCATTGCGGGCATGCCTGATGATATTAGTAAAGGTAAGGGATTTAGCGCCTGTTATTTTAACCGGCTTTCCCGTAAACGTACGTCCAATATGGATATGAAGATCTGCAAAAAAGCGTTTCATGCTACTTCTTCAGCGCCTCTTGAAGCTGCAGATATTGGATGGCATAAGCGGTTTTCGCATCATAAACTCTTTGCTCCTCAAGCATGGATAAGGCTTCCTCAAGGGTTACCTCCAAAAGGTTCACAAATTCATCTTCATCAGGCGAAAGTGCATTTTCTTTTTTCTTTAGTCCATTTGCTATATAAAGGTGAACAAGCTCATCGGCAAATCCGGGGGAAGTGTAGAATGAGATAAGCCATTCCATTTCCGTGCTGCCGTACCCCGTTTCTTCTTCCAGTTCCCTTGCTGCACAAACGCTGGGCTCTTCCCCTGCTTCAAGCTTTCCGGCAGGAATTTCAGCAATAATCTTATCCAGCGCTTTTCGATATTGTTCAACCATCACTATTTTATTATCATCCGTTACTGCCAATACAGCTACTGCTCCGGGATGTTTGATAATTTCCCGCTTCGATGTATTGCCATTCGGCAGTTCAACATCCTCCACCTGCAGACTAATGACTTTACCAGTGAAGATTTTTTCCGTTTTAATTGTTTTTTCTTCTAGGCGGCTCATTGTTTTCAGTCACTCCTGTTCTATTCCGGTAATGATTGCTCATACATTTTATCATACTTGATGAGGGGGAGTATGGCATGAAGGTATATGTCCATAATAGTGGAATTATTCTTGCCGGCAAGGCCTGGGAAGTGCGCGAGAAGCTAAAACAATACAGCAGGCAGTACGTCCTTGTAAAAGACTGGATTGAATCTCAGAACAATATAAAATGATAAGCCTCTTTATTTGAGTATGCCTCAATTGTTTATGTACAATTATAGGAAACATTCAAATGAGGTGGGTACTTGAAAAAGAGAAGACTCGGAAACTCAGACTTGTACGTAAGCCAGCTTGGGCTGGGCTGCATGTCAATTGGGACCAATCCTTCCCAGGCACAGGAGATTATAGAAGCTGCCCTGGAAGAAGGAATCAATTATTTTGATACCGCTGATTTATATGACTTTGGCGAAAACGAAAAGCTTGTCGGACAATCCTTAAAGAGTGTCCGTGAACAGGTGATCATTGCTACCAAAGCCGGCAACCGCTGGAATAAAAATAAAGATGGCTGGAGCTGGGATCCCTCAAAACGCTATATCAAAGAAGCTGTAAAAGACAGCTTAAAAAGGCTGGATACGGACTATATCGATTTATATCAGCTTCACGGCGGTACGAATGAAGATCCGATTGATGAAACCATTGAAGCATTTGAGGAACTAAAGGAAGAAGGATACATCCGCCAATACGGCATTTCCTCCATACGCCCAAATGTGATCCGGGAATTTGCATCAAAATCATCCATTGTTTCTGTCATGATGCAGTACAGCATTTTGGATCGGCGCCCTGAAGAAGCCGCTCTGCCTCTTCTTCATCAAAAAGGCATCAGTGCTGTTACAAGAGGGCCGCTGGCCAAGGGACTGCTCAGCGACAAAATGCTGGATAAAGCATCAGAATCCGTAAAAGAGAAAGGCTATTTGGATTACTGCTATGCTGAGCTGGAAAAAACACTCACCACCATCCGGGAAAAAATCACAGACAAGCGCACCATGAACGAGATTGCATTTCAGTTTAATCTCTCAGATCCAGCTGTCGCTTCAATTACAGCAGGTGCCAGCCGGGCTGAGCAGGTAAGAGCAAATGCAGAGGCAGCAAAAGCCCAGCCTCTGAACGAAGATGAATTGGCCATGATTAAATCTATTGCAAAGCTAAATAAATATGAGCAGCATAGATGATATAGAACTCTAATAAGAAAGGGGCTGACAGAAAAGTCGGCCCCTTCTTTTAATGCTATTTAAATTCTTTCCAGTTAAGATCACTTTCTCCAAGCAGTTCTTCAAAACTTTTATTTTTTTCGCGCAGTCTTCTTTCCTCTCTTTTTCTGCGCTCTTCTTCTTCCCTCTGTTTGTCTTCAGCAGCCTTTAACTCCTGCTTTTTCCCTTTTAGCTGCTCCATCAGATCCTGGTTCAGCATGTCGCCAAGCGTGACAGGTTTATCATCTTTTTTAGGCTGGGAATGGTGTTTTTTCTTTTTCATATAATCCCCTCATCAATTGATTTTGCCATTTATTATAGCATATTTTATTATTTATGAAGGAACAGGCTTATTCACTCTTATGGAAGAATTCCAGAAATTCAATTCTATTTCCGAATGGATCATCTACAAAGAACCTCTCCCGGCCTTCTATTGGAGCTTCCTCCTTAATTGTTATTTTCTGCTCTTCAAGATTGCTTCTCAAGGCCTTCAGGTTTTCCACAATAAATCCCGGGTGGGCTTTTTTAGCAGGCTGGAAGCCTTCCTGTACTCCAATATGGATTTCCTGATTACCGCATATAAACCAGCAGCCTCCGCGCTTTTGAAGATTTTCAGGCTTGGGAATTTCCTTAAAACCAAGCTGTTCCCCGTAAAATTTCCTGGCTTCCTCCTCACAGCCAATCGGAGCTGCCAGCTGGACATGGTCAATCCCTTTAAAGAAAAAACTCATAATCTCTCCTCTTTTCTTCAGGCTAAAAATAATGAAAAGCACAGCATGCAGCTGTACTTTTCAGGTTATTAGTAAGCTTCTGTTAAAACGTTTTCATCCACTTGCAATTCCGGTTCTGTTGAATTGATTATATCCTCAATTGTATAGCCCTTAGCTACTTCAACTAGCTTCAGACCAGATTCGGTGACATCGATGACTGCCCGCTCAGTTATAATTCGGTCAACGACATTTTTGCCTGTTAAAGGCAGGCTGCATTCTTTAAGAATTTTTGAATCGCCGTTTTTATTAGTGTGATCCATAATGACAATGATTTTATTGGCGCCATGAACCAGATCCATCGCACCGCCCATGCCCTTAATCATTTTTCCGGGAATCATCCAGTTGGCAAGATCTCCTTTTTCAGAGACTTCCATCCCGCCGAGAATCGCAATATTCACATGACCGCCCCTGATCATGGCAAAAGATTCAGCACTGTCAAAATAAGATGATCCCGGAATGGCTGTAACTGTTTCTTTTCCAGCATTAATTAGATCCGGATCAACTTCACTTTCTGCAGGATACGGGCCGATGCCCAATAATCCATTTTCAGATTGCAGGACCACTTCTTTATTATCAGAAATATAATTTGCAACCAGCGTTGGCATACCGATTCCCAAATTCACGTAAAAGCCATTTTCAATTTCCTTTTCAGCCCGTCTTGCAATTTTCTCGCGTACTGCCGCTTTATCGTTACTCATGACACCCTCTCCTTTCGTCACTGGTATTTATTTCTTTACCGTCAGTCTTTCAATGCGTTTTTCCTGTTTCCCTTCAATCAGTGATTGAACATAGATGCTCGGGGTATGAATATAATTTGGATCCAGTTCACCAACCTCATAAAGCGTCTCCACTTCTGCGATTGTCACTTTGCCGGCTGCTGCAATCATTGGATTGAAGTTTCGGGCCGTTTTGTGATAAACAAGATTGCCCATCTTGTCCCCCTTCCATGCCCTGACAAGACTAAAGTCTGCTTTCAGCGCTTCTTCAAGAAGATATTCCTTGCCGTCAAACACCTTCGTCTCTTTCCCCTCTGCGATGGGGGTTCCTACACCAGCAGGTGTGTAAAAAGCAGGAATGCCTGCACCGCCTGCACGGATCTTTTCTGCCAGTGTTCCTTGAGGCAGCAGCTCTACTTCAATTTCTCTTGAGAGAACCTGTCTTTCAAACTCTTTGTTTTCCCCAACATACGAGCCAACCATTTTCTTAATCTGTTTATTTTTTAAAAGCAGTCCAAGTCCCCAATCGTCAACACCGCAGTTATTCGAAATGACGGTCAGATCCTTAACCCCTTTTTCAACTAAAGCCAGAATTAGGTTTTCGGGAATTCCGCACAGACCGAAACCGCCAACCATAAGGACAGCACCATCGTGAATTTCCTGAACCGCTTCACTGAAGGAAGTACAAATTTTCTTCACTTCAATCGCTCCTTTCATTAAAAAGTCTTCATTGTTAATAATCCTTATCAAAATCGGCTATGCAAGCTCCACCACTGTAGCTACTCCTTGCCCTCCGCCAATGCAAAGAGTTGCAAGCCCTTTCTTTGCCTGCCGTTTTTGCATCTCATGAATTAAAGTGACGAGAATTCGTGCGCCGCTTGCACCGATTGGATGTCCGAGTGCAATGGCTCCGCCATTAACATTCAGGATTTCCTTGTTAAAACGAAGCTCCCTGTCAACTGCAAGCGACTGGGCTGCAAATGCCTCGTTTGCTTCAATAAGCTCCAATTCATCCATGGAAACAGATGCCTTTTCAAGTGCTTTTTTTACGGCAGCAACAGGGCCAATGCCCATGATGCTTGGATCTACACCAGCACTTGCATTTCCTCTAATCGTTACTAATGGCTTAAGCCCCAGCTCATCCGCTCTCTTTCTGCTCATTACCAGCAATACAGCCGCCCCGTCATTAATCCCGGAGGCATTTCCGGCTGTTACGCTGCCATCTTTTCTGAACGCCGGACGCAGGCCTGCGAGCTTTTCAGCAGTTGTCCCTTTTTTCGGATATTCGTCTGTATCAAAAACGATCGGATCCCCTTTTCGCTGAGGAATTTCCACCGGAACGATTTCATCTTTAAACTTTCCTTCTTCAATTGCTTTTGCCGCCTTTGCCTGGCTGTCTGCGGCAAATTTGTCCTGTTCTTCTCTGCTCAGCTCATATTTCGAGCAAAGATTTTCAGCCGTAACTCCCATATGGTAATCATTAAAAGAACACCAGAGACCGTCTGAAATCATCGAATCAATAAGCTTTTGGTCTCCCATTTTAAAGCCGTTTCTTGCATTTTTAAGTATGTATGGCGCCTGGCTCATATTTTCCATGCCGCCTGCAATCACTGCTTCAGCATCGCCGGCCAAAATGGCCTGTGCTGCTAAATGAACCGCCTTCAGTCCTGAGCCGCACACTTTATTAATCGTCATTGCGGAAACGCTTTCAGGAAGGCCCGCTTTAAGAGCTGCCTGCCTTGCTGTATTTTGGCCAAGGCCAGCCTGCAGGACATTCCCCAGGATTACCTCATCTATTTGATCCGGTGTTACACCTGCTTTTTCAAGAGCGCGTTTAATCGCAATCGCCCCTAGCTCTGGTGCTGATACATCCTTTAGACTTCCATTGAAACTGCCGATTGCTGTCCGGACAGCGCTGACTATAACGACTTCTGTTTGTGCCATCTCTCTCATCCTTTCAAAACATCTCTTTGCTTATATTCGAGCGGGGATATCAAAATTCCTTTTATTTTGTCAAAATTTCTATTATTCTTGCAATCAAAAATACTTTCCTAATACAATAAATTTAAGGTCACCGAGAAAACGCTTACTAAAATTAAAATTATGAAACGGGAGAGGAAAACATGACGCTTGCATTTCCAGATAAAGTAACAATTATTGAAGTTGGCCCGCGGGATGGACTGCAAAACGAAAAGTCGTTTGTACCGACTGAAGTTAAGAAAGACTTTATTAAAGGTTTAAAGAATGCAGGATTAAAAGAAATGGAGCTTACTTCTTTTGTGTCTCCTAAATGGGTTCCGCAGATGGGGGATGCAGCTGAAATTACGGCAGAATGCCTGGATGCAAATACAAGGGATTTCGTGCTTGCCCCGAACCGTAAAGGCATTGACAGAGTATATATGACGGATTGCAGGGCAGTTGCCGTTTTCGTCGGTGTAAGCAATACATTCAACAAGAAAAACATCAATAAAACCACTCAGGAAAGCATGAATGAGCTAAAACCGATTATTGGAGAACTAAAGGATAAAGGTTATTTCGTCCGTGCCTGCATCTCTACTGCCTTTTATTGTCCGTATGAAGGGGCCATCAATCCTGAAGATACCGTTGGGCTATGCCGCCAATTTACAGAGGCAGGGGCTGATGAATTAAGTGTGGCAGATACGATTGGGATGGCTGCTCCCCATGAATCATACCGGCTATTTTCCCGTTTAAAAGAAGAGTTTCCAAATACTCTGCTGACTGCCCACTTCCATGACACAAGAAAAATGGCTCTTACAAATATTTTTGCTGCACTCCAGGCAGGAATCGACCGATTTGATACATCCGCAGGCGGGCTTGGCGGATGCCCCTTTGCCCCTGGCGCTGCAGGCAATGCTGCAACAGAAGATGTCGTTTATATGCTTCAGCGGATGGGAATTGAAACCAATGTTAACCTGGATCAATTAATGGAAGCTGTAAAAATTGTTCAGCCTCATCTTTCCAGGCCGATTGAAAGCACTTATTTCAGGCTGAATACTCAAACAGTTCAACAGCATCACAGCTTAAGTGAATAATTCCTCCTGTTTTACCGCATCTTATTAGATGAAAGCAGCTGGCGAATTCAGGTTCAGCCGCAGAATTATAAGGGGGATATTTCTATGAGCCAAAAACGCGATAAAGGCTACAGCCAAAAGGGAAAGCCGAATTCCGATACTGTAAATCAGACGATTGCTGCCGAGGAATTAGAAAAAGCGATTCATCCAACCAAAAGACAAAACGCACAGCAATAAGCCGCCGCAAAGCGGCTTTTTTTGTGCAGGGCGTCCTTTATGAAATTTCACTTTGTCCCGGCTAACATCTCTGTTTTAATTTTATCCACAATGGTAAAATAAAGAAAAAAGATGGAGGGATGAGTTTGAGAAGATTTTTGCGTTATTTATTTTCCATCGTTCTCTTTCTTTCATCACTCGGCGTCTATTTTACAAATAGGCTTATGTTTATGAAAAAAAAGGAAGATGACTTTATTCTAGAAAGAGAGAAGGAGTCCGGGAGACTTGATCTAATCAAGTATGAAAGCCTTCCGAAAAGAGAGGTTCTTATTCCCTCGCCATTTGGCTATAACCTAAAAGCCGTAGCCTGCGAACCACATAAAAACAATCGCTATATCATTATTTCGCACGGGGTTACGGAAAACAAAATGAACTCCATTAAATACATGAACCTCTTCCTGGAACGAGGGTTTAACGCTGTAATCTATGATCATCGCCGCCACGGAGAATCCGGGGGAAAAACGACAAGTTACGGCCATTATGAAAAGTTTGACCTAAAAGCTATTGTCGATTGGCTTAAAGCGGAGAAAGGGCCTGATATCCAGGTCGGCATTCATGGTGAAAGCATGGGGGCTGCCACCATGCTCCTTTATGCGGGGATGCTTGAAGACGGCGCTGACTTTTACATTGCCGATTGCCCTTTTTCGGATTTTAAAGAGCAGCTGGCTTATCGTTTAAAAACCGAGATGAAGCTGCCCGCGAAACTCTTTTTGCCTGTTGCTGATCTATTTCTGCGGATGCGGGAGAAATATTCCATAGCGGACGTGTCGCCTATTTCGGTTATAGAAAATATAAGAAAGCCCATCCTGTTTATTCACAGTGAAAAAGATGATTTTATTTTGCCGACCATGTCCGAAGCTTTGTATGAAAAGAAAAGAGGCCCTAAAAAGCTTTACCTTGCTGCTAACGGGATCCATGCACAATCCTTTAACGAAAACAGAGAGGATTATGAAAAAGTCATTGACGAGTTTTTGGAACAGTATGTCAGCAGCAAAAAAGCTTTATCAAAATAAAAAACAGCTGGCTTAAAGTCAGCTGTTTTTTATTTCTGTGCTGTTAGGCGTCAGTTTTTTTTCTTTATGATTTCCTTGCCTTCAGCCGACAGACCTCTGGCAGTATGAAAGTCTCCCATTTTAAAATAATAGCGTTTGTTTTCTTTTTTTATTATAGCCGCTTCTTCAAATTTTTCTTCCTTGCCGGCCACTTCTACTTTCTTAATATCTCCGCTTTGAATTTCACCAAAAATGATCGGTAATCTGTTTTCCAGATTGCCTTCCTTATCGTAATCATAGAAAGCATCTGAGTAAACAGTCATATATTCATTCTCATAATGCTCCCAGTGATTATGGCCTTCATTCTCCCAGCCTTCTTTGTCACTGCCCTTCAAATAGGCAGCTGCCATGGCTTCGACCTCATTTTGCCCATCATTTTGCTCTGTTAAATAAAGAATAATGACTCCATTTTTAACTTTTTCTTTATGTAAGATTTCTTTTACATTGAATGGTATTCCATCATCAATTGCCTGGCCCATTGTTGCTGTGCTGCAGCCTGACAATATCAGAGAAGCTGCCACCAGCAAATATAACATATAGTTCCTCATTCGTATCTCCCCAATCAACAATCTCTTCACCTATAACAGCCATGCTGCTTAGCCTGTAATCCTTTACTAGTATATTAAAACCTTACTTTCCAGAATTTTGGAAGGGTATTTTTACCTACTTAGCCAATAAAAAAAGACCGCCTTCCTGCAGCGGCCGCCTGCTAAATCATTTATTTTGTTTTATCAATAAAGCTCATTCTCGGGTTTAGATACTGATTCGGGCTTTTTAACTGGTAGCAGTTTGCCTTCTCAGAGAAGTCTATCGTTAACTGTTCATCCAAAAATACTTCCTTGGATTTTTCCACATATATGCTGCCAATGTTTGTTTTGATTTCCCTGTCATCCTCATCAAGCTCATCAACAAGCCAAAGTGCCGCTACTCCGCTCACAACACAGCCGCAGCCATCTATATCGTACTTAAGCTTTATAAATCCATCTTTGCCGGCAATTCGTCCCGATACTTTTTCTGCTGCTATTTCAGTTAATGTTATTTCCATGTTGTAAAACTACCTCCCCTTTGCATATGCTGATTTTAACACAGATAGGTATAACATGCTTCTGAAAGAGACTGCTGCTATTCAGCCGCCAAAATAATGTTTTTTAGAAAGGATGATGGGGTATGTCCAAGGCGCAGATTAAAGTAATGGATAATGGATCACTGCGTGTTACAGGTGATGTTGAGTTAATTGATATGGATGGCAATAAATTCGAAACAAAAAAAACCTTCTCTCTTTGCCGCTGCGGAAGATCCTTGAAAATCCCGTTTTGCGATGGCACTCATAAAGGAACTTTCCAATCATGTGTCCGTGCGGAGATAGCTCCGGATGACAAGCAATAAGGGTGGAAAACGGGGACAGTCATCCCCGTTTTTTTATCTTTTATTTTTATTTTTAATTCTTGCGGGTGTTGCACTTTCACCCTGTATAATCCCTTGAAGCCGTTCCCGGTCCCTGTCCGTACTGTCTTCCCCGGCCCCGGGTGCGATATTGGCCATTGGCAGCTGTTCCAATTCTTTTCCTCTAGGCATCTTCATACACCTCCCTGCTGTTAAGGTGCTTCTCCTGCCTTAAAACTACCCCTCTTAAATTCATCCAGGCAAGCAAACTTATTCTTCCGTAAAACGGGCATCCGCTATAGCGCTGATAGAAATACGGTGAATTTCCCCAAACCGATCAATAATATGAAGCTTTTGGCCAAGTTCATCCCAATAATGGATGCCCCCTATGACCAGTTCATAATTTCTGCCCCTGTAATGTGTAATGGTTACACTTTTTTGAAATTCCATGGCCTCCGAAAGAATTTCATTCATGTGTTCAAGCTTCTGCTCATCTAATTCCCGCTTTTGCTCGTACATATCTTCCTTTGCCCAGTCTCTTAAGAGCTTTACATGTTCCGGCAGCATCATGGAAGTCCATTTTATTCTGCCCCTATCGCGAATCATAAGCTGACCCCCTTTTACATTTTATGGCCGCCGACCAATGTCGCACGGTGCCTGGCGGTTCCTGCACCTGTATAAGAGACGGCTCTCAGCAGAGCTCCTCCTCCAAACTTGGAGCGGATCCGGTCGACAGTATAGCCGAGCTCTCTTTTTTTCCAGCCATCCAAGTCGAACAGACTCAGCTGCATTTCGCAGTCATCCGTAATATTGCCGAGGGAAATGGAAATCTGCCGCACTGTTTTCCCCTCATAATTCTCGTCAAAAAGTTCGAGGCAGACCCGATAAAGATCCATCGTAATATTGGTTGGCTGGTCAACTGTCCTTGAGCGGTAAAAGCCCCCTCCGAATTCATCCTGGCTGTAGCCAAGGCCAAAGCTGATAGTTCTGCCGGCTTTCCGGTGGCTGCGGGCCCTTCTTGCCACTTCTTCACACATCTCAAGGACCACATGCTTAATTTCCTTTTTCTCTTTGTAATCCCTCAGTAAAATCTGGCTTTTCCCAAAGCTGATCTGTCCTGCCATGATCGGCGCGCCTATTTCCGACAAATCAATACCCCATGCATGGTGATAGAGCTGATTGCCCATAATCCCAAACTTCTTCTCCAGCTTAGCCAGGTCATAGCGGGCAAGCTGGCCGACTGTAAAAATTCCCATTCCATTCAATGTCTTTTCAACGCGGCGGCCGATGCCCCACATTTCCCGTAAAGGGGAGACATTCCACAGCTTTGTTTTTACATCTCCATACGTCCATTGTGCAACTCCCTTTTTTTTTGCCTCAAGGTCCAGGCAGAGCTTTGACATTAGCAAATTAGGACCTATTCCTATGGCGCAGGGGAGCTGAAATTCCCGTTCAATATCATCTTTTATTTTCCAGGCAATCGTCTGGGCATCACCCCAGAGGTGCACTGCGCCGTCTACTTTTATAAAGCTTTCATCGACACTATACGTATGGATGGCTTCCTTGGGGACATAACGATTAAACACCCTGGTGATTTCAGTGGAGATTCTTAAATAAGTCGCCATTTTCGGCTCCTCAACTCTAATGCGCGGATCATTTGGGACCTCAAAAAGACGGGACCCTGTCTTTATTCCAAACTCTTTTTTCATTCGCGGAGAGGCCGCCAGAACAACGCTTCCCTTCCGTTCCACATTCCCTGCAATTACAAGATAGCAGTCAAGAGGATCCAGACCGAGCATGACAGCAGAACAGCTTGCATAAAAGCTCTTCATATCAACACACAAAATTTGATTGTTCGGCATTGAGCTGTAATCAACCATGACTTCGACATCCTCCTTCAAAAAGCGTAGGCGCTGCTTATCAGCTTCTATGCTGCATAGCCCCCTGAACCCGATAATAAAATTTATATATAACAGGAACATCTGTTCTATATATGTATACCCATTATATTAAGCGAATATGCGTTCGGTTTCAATGGAAATTTTACGCGGTTTTTCTTAAAAGCGGTTCTTTCTTCCCAGAACAGACGCCTCGCCGGCCAAAAACAAAAAAGCTGCAGCCTTTGGCTGCAGCTTTTTATTTTTGATTAAATGCGCGTTTTCCAATTTTTTCGAACAGTCCCGGAAAAAGGGCAAAGATGATGCTTCCCGCATTCATCCACCGCGGAAGGTTAATTTCCCTGACAGGACGGAGCATAGCATTGACTACCCTGAGGGCCACATATTCGGGTTTAAGCATATATTTGCTGACATTTTTCACGTATGTTCCCTTTTCATCTGCAATAGTAAAAAAATTGGTTTCAATCGGGCCGGGATTAACGGCAGTCACAAACACATTGCTGTCAGCAAGCTCCATCCGAAGGCTGTTTGTATAGCCAAGAACAGCATGTTTAGTTGCGGAATAGACACTCGATTTCGGTGTGGCCATTTTGCCTGCCTGTGAAGCGATATTAATAATATGCCCGCTCCTCTGTTTCCTCATCAATGGCAGAATCATGCCCGTGCAGGCCATTAAGCCAACAACGTTTACATCAAACATCCCCTTTATTTCTTCAACTTTGACTTCATGCGCCTCCCGGAAAACACCGAAGCCTGCGTTATTCACAAGAACGTCTATATGATCAAAACGGGCAATAATCTCGGAAAAAACTGCCGAAACTTCGTCACTGTCCGAAACGTCAAGCTTATGCACATGTACATCGACTGAAAAACGCTTACGCAAATCAGCCTGCAGCTCCTGCAATTTGCCAATGCTGCGGGCAAGAAGGACAAGGTTTGCTCCTCTTTCGGCACAAAGGACGGCCATTTGCGCACCGATCCCGCCTGATGCCCCTGTGATAATCACATTTTTATTTTTTAATCTGTCTGACAATCAAACCACCTCTTTTGATGCGGAATACAAGAAGGCTTCCTCCTCTTTATTTATATAAATCTCCCCTATTGAATGCAAATAGTCAAGCTGTGCGATTGTTTCGGAAATGGTCAGGGAAAGCTCCTTCTCATAAACTTTCGGAAAAAGGCGGCGGCATACCTCAAAAACAGTGAGCGATTCGAACTCGAGCCATGTCTTTACTTTCATTGCCCGCTCATGCTGGCGGCCCAGCCTTTCGTTTATTAACCCGTTCACATCTTCAATATCCTCTCCATGCCCGGAGTAAAAAAGGGATATCGGCAGCTGCCGCAGCTTTTTCAAAGACTCGTTATACTGAAGCTGCGGCTTCGGCCTTTCCGCATGGCCTGGAAGCGGCGGCTCCAGGATAGGATTAGGTGAAATGTGTGCAAGCAAATGGTCTCCTCCAAGGAATACACCATCTTTCTCCCTGAACAAACCTATATGACTCTGTGCATGCCCAGGGGTCTCGATTACCGTCCAATCATTAAGCCCTTCAGGCTGGCAGCCTTCCTTCAGCTCGGCTGTCAGGGTACGATTGCAGGAATAGCGCAAAGTCTTTTTCATTTTGTTTATAAAGGAAGCATACCTTTCAGGTATACCAAATTCGTTAAATAGTTTTATGTAAAATTCATCATGAAATTTTAGAAACTCGTCAGTACGGGACAGCCACCTCTGGTTAACCTGGTGCCCGAACACCTCAAGATTGTCCGAAAAAAAGTCAAGCAGCCCGGCATGATCGGGATGATGATGTGTGAGAACAACCTGTTCAAAGTCCCCGGGTGTTAAATTCAGCTCTTTAAGCTGGGATTTTAAAGCTTCCCATGCTTCATCTGTTTTAGGGCCGGCATCGACAAGAGTCAGCTTTTCCCCTTTTACTGCATATACATTAACGTCGCCGACAGGAAATGGTGTCGGGATAACAAGCTTTGCAATTCCATCCTTCCATTTTGCCATTTTACAATCCCCCTAAAATCACTATATTTAAATAAAATAAAGCTGTTTTTCTATTTAATTCCGCAGACATCCAACACTTGCTTCCTTTAATTATGCTGTTCTGTTATCCCTTAAAATATCAGCGTTTGCCTGACACACATATTAACGGAATACAAAAACATAATGTAGAAATTTACATATATAAAAATAAGTGTACCGTTCTTTTTAATAATTGTCATTATTTTCACATAACTCTTTTTGCAATATTAATAATTTTTCAAAAAATAGCACTTGACAAATAAGCATGTCTTCTTGCATAATCACAATTAAAATTTGATTTTCATAACTCAAAGCTGTACTTCTGTACGGCAGAAACATAGCGATGAATAAGATTAGTAGATGGAAAACGGCGAAAGAGAGTGAAGCTCAAACGGCTGAAAGGCTTCACCGTCCACTTGACCATTGAACCTCCCTTATGAGCTGTTAGGAAAACCTAAACGCACCCCCGGCGTTATCGGGATTGAGATGCCTTTTCAAAACACAGCAGGCATGCTGCACGAAGAAGGAAAGGCAATGAAGGTGGTACCGCGGAAGCAAAGTCTTTTCGTCCTTTACTGGATGGAAAGGCTTTTTTATTTTGACAGCCGGCAAATGGAGCAACAATAAGGAGGAATATCAGCATATGAAAAAATTAGCTGTTGTGGGAGCAGGATCAATGGCAGAAGCGTTAATCTCAGGAATCGTAAAAAGCCGGCTCATTGCCGGAAGCGATATTTGGGTGACGAACCGATGCAGCGAAGAAAAGCTGCAAGCCTTGCAAAAAGCCTATGGCGTTCAGGCCACTTACAATCTCAGTGAGCTGTTAAGCGGGGCCGACGCTGTTATTTTAGCGATGAAGCCAAAAGATGCTCAGGGGGCCATCAATCTTATAAAGCCTTATTTACATGATGACATGCTGGTCATTTCCGTTCTCGCCGGCGTTTCGATCGAAAGCATTGAACGATTGGCAGAAAAAAAGCTGCCTGTCGTGAGAGCCATGCCGAATACATCAGCAGCAGTCGGAAAATCAGCAAGCGCCTTATCGGCTAATGAAAGAGTAACCAAAGAACAGATG
Source organism: Cytobacillus sp. FSL R5-0377 (assembly GCF_038004385.1). Classification (NCBI taxonomy): domain Bacteria; kingdom Bacillati; phylum Bacillota; class Bacilli; order Caryophanales; family Bacillaceae; genus Cytobacillus; species Cytobacillus sp. FSL R5-0377. The sequence goes on along the minus strand of NZ_JBBORA010000001.1, from coordinate 3,835,037 downwards.
AAAGAAGTAAGAGAAATTTTTGATACAGTGGGAAAATCAGCATTTGTTGAGGAGAGACAGCTCGATGCTGTAACAGGCCTGTCAGGCAGCGGACCGGCTTATATTTACTATCTTGCGGAAGCGATGGAAAAAAGCGCAGAAGAAATCGGGCTCGAAAAGGGTATGGCGAAGGAATTCATTATCCAGACACTCATCGGGGCTGCGGAAATGCTGGCCAGATCAGCCAAGGACCCTCAGCAGCTTAGAAAGGAAGTAACAAGCCCAGGCGGCACCACTGAAGCAGGCGTAAAAGTGCTTGAAGCGAATGGTGTGCAGGAAGCTTTCATTGAATGCATCAAGGAAGCGACAGCCCAATCCAGGCGGCTTGGCCAAAGCTTCAGCAGTACCGTCAAAATGTAACTGACTGCACCTGCCCTAAAAAACGTGCCACTAATTCAAACTATGAAAAAAGGATGCGAAATCTGCAAATGCTCATTATTCTATTAAGCGCAAGCCTTCTGGTATGGATTGCAGTACTCATTGATGCTGTCCTTGGACTAAAAAGCATGGATCGCCTTGAAGATAGCGATGCAATGACTGAAGGCCCTCTTCTTTCCGTTATTACAGCGGCAAGAAATGAAGAAGCCAAGCTCGCGGAGAGTATAAAATCCCAGCTGCGGCAGAACTACAAACGCATGGAATGGATTTTAGTCAATGACCGTTCAGCCGACAGCACAGGTGACATCATGGACCATATCCAGCAGAGTGACTCAAGGGTTAAGTCTATTCATATCGATACTCTCCCGAGCGGATGGCTGGGAAAAAACCACGCCCTTTATAAAGGTTATATGGAATCATCAGGGGAGTTAATTTTGTTTACAGATGCCGATGTGGTATTTAAACAGGATGCCTTCAGCAAGGCAGTTCATTATTTCAGCAAGAATGAACTTGACCATTTAACAGCGGCACCAAGCTTGACGGGCAGGAGTTTCTGGCTCAGCACGTTTATTGCTTTTTTCCTTTTCGGCTTCTCCTATTATAAACGCCCCTGGCTGGCGAACAATCAGCGTTCTAAGATCGGAATTGGCATTGGGGCGTTTAACTTGGTGTCCAGAAGGTCCTATGAAGCAATCGGGACACATAAGGCAATAAAAATGCGTCCTGATGATGATTTAATGCTAGGAATGAAAATGAAACAAAATGGCCTCAGGCAGAGATTGGCAACGGCGATGGAGCTGATTGAAGTTGAATGGTATGAAAGCTTGCCAGAAGCCTTCAAAGGCTTGGAGAAGAATACTTTTGCTGGACTTCATTATCGCATTAGCATGGTGCTATTTGCAATTGCCGGCACATTCAGTTCCCAGGTGCTTCCCTTTCTCACCATTTTTTCAACTGACATAATTATTTTCAGTTTAAGCCTTGCAAACATCATTTTTTTAGCAGGTGTTTATACCATCATCACAAAAAGAATGACCAAATTTACTCCGCTTCTGTTTACGGTATTTCCAATTACTGCTCTCCTGTTTATTTATTCCATCATCCGTGCCAGCATTCTAACCTTTGTACGGGGAGGCATAGTCTGGAGAGGTACATTATATAAGTTAAGCGAATTGAGGAATAAACGCTGACAGCGCACACCTTCGTAAGTGCATGTTCTTTTCCATTTATGAAACTGCCTGATATACTTAATATTTAGGATAGCGAAATAAGGGAGGCAGAAATTATGGAAACAAAACTTTTTTCACCTTTAACAATTAAAGGCGTCACCTTTAAAAACAGAATTGTTATGGCACCGATGTGCATGTACTCCAGTCATAATGAAGACGGAATGGTTGAAAACTGGCACCGGACTCATTATACGAGCCGTGCAGTCGGGCAGGTGGGATTAATCATCCTGGAGGCAACTGCCGTAACGCCACAGGGCCGTATATCTCCTCAGGATCTGGGAATATGGAGTGATGACCACATCGCAGGCCTGAAGGAATTAACCGGGCTAATGAAAGAACATGGATCTTCACCTGGAATACAGCTTGCACATGCCGGCAGAAAGGCAACTGTCGAGGGAGAAATTATCGCCCCATCAGCTATTGCATTTAATGAAAAGATGAAAACACCAAAGGAAATGACCAAAGAAGAAGTTGCAGAAACTGTGCAGGCTTTCAAAAAAGGGGCGGAAAGAGCCAAAAAAGCCGGCTTTGAAGTAATAGAAATTCATGCTGCACACGGATATCTGATCAATGAGTTTCTATCGCCGCTAAGCAATAAACGAAATGATGAGTATGGGGGATCAGCAGAAAACCGATACCGCATCCTCCGTGAGGTCATTGAAGCAGTGAAAACTATTTGGGATGGACCTTTATTTGTCAGAGTTTCAGCACATGATTATCATGATGAAGGGTTAACTGCAGAGGATTATGCAGAGATGGGAACATGGATGAAGGAGCAGGGAGTAGATCTTATTGACGTAAGCTCCGGAGCGGTAGTGCCGGCAAGAATACATACTTACCCGGGCTACCAGGTCAAATTCTCTGAAACCATAAAAAAAGGGGCGGATATCCATACTGGTGCAGTCGGGCTGATTACATCCGGCCTGCAGGCTGAAGAAATCCTCCAAAACGAGCGGGCTGATTTAATCTTTATTGCCCGAGAATTGCTGAGAGATCCCTATTGGCCTCGGACAGCAGCAAAAGAACTTGGCACATCAATTGAACCTCCTAAGCAATATGAACGGGGATGGCTGTAAAATAAAAAAGAGGGATGGCACCTGCCATCCCTCTTTTATTATATAATCTGCAGCGAATCAAGGAATACAATGATAATAACCAGAGGAACCACATAGCGCAGAAGGAAATACCACGCGGAAAAGATTCCATTCAGCGGCTTCGAACCTTGAATCAACTCACTTCTCAGCAGGTCCTTCTTCATTTTGTATGACACAAATATGGAGATCAGCAAAGCTCCGACCGGCATCAGGATGTTGCTGACAAGGAAATCAGCAGCATCAAAAATTATTTTGCCGAAAATGGAAATATCGGATAAGATGCTGAAGGATAATGCAGATGGGACCCCCACGATAAAGATTGCCAGACCTGTCAGCCAGGCTGCACGGGTTCTGCCGCTGCCCTTCTTATTCGTCAGAGCAGCCACTACAATTTCAAGCATTGAAAAAGCGGATGTTAAGGTTGCAAATAAAAACAGTGCAAGGAAAAAGAGCAGGAACACCCTCCCAAACATAATCTGATCAAAAACAGATGGCAGGACAATGAATAATAAGCCAGGACCTGCAGCAGGCTCAAAGCCCAATGAAAACACAGCAGGGAAGATAGCCAGTCCAGCCAGAACTGAAATAAATAAGTTCATTCCGACAACAGAAAAAGCAGGCTGCATCAGGTTTTCCTTTTTAGATAGATAAGAGCTATACGTTACCATAACCGATACCCCGACACTTAGGGAGAAAAACGATTGGCCCATCGCATAAAGAACAGTTTCAGAAGTTAAATTTGTAAAATCAGGCTTTAAAAAGAAAGAGACGCCCTCCATCGCATTATCCAATGTCAGGGATCGTGCAATCAAAATAATAAATAAAAGAAACAAAGCAGGCATCATTATCTTGCTGACCTGTTCGATCCCCTGCTGAATGCCTTTGGCTACCACTAAGACAGTTATGAATAAAAAGATCCCTTGTGCAGCCACAACTGATACAGAGTCTGAAACGGCTGCGCCAAACAGCTCCTCATAATTGCCTGCACCATTCATCGAGCCGGTAACCCCGTAAACAATGTACTTCAGAATCCATCCGCCTATTACACTATAGAAGGATAAAAGCAGAAAACACGTGAATACGCCAAGGTAGCCAATCCAGTGCCATTTAGTTCCAGGAGCAATATCCTTGTAAGCAGAGATTGCCTCCTTCCCCGTGCTGCGGCCAATTACAAACTCGGCCAGCAAAAGCGGAAAACCAATTAAAAGGGAAAATAACAAAAATAATAATATAAATGCGCCGCCTCCGCTTGTTCCTGTCACATAGGGAAGCTTCCAGATTGCTCCAAGTCCGATTGCCGAACCGGCCGATGCTAAAATAAATCCTATCTTAGATGACCATTGCTCACTTTGCTGCATGCCTGTACCTCCATAATTTTTTATCGCAGTCTAACGAACGGGCAGCAGGACCCCCCACTTCAAAACTCAAATGAATCAATAGAGGGTAAACTAGGGTCAAACTGCCCGTAAAGGCCCGAAAGAAGAACAAAAACTAAGAACGCCACATCCTGTAGCAACGTCTTTGTGACCCGCTTCCTGTGGGACTCAACTAACAATCAGTGCAGGAAAAAAAACCCTCACTGGTTGAAGTTTCACTTTATAGAAACCGGCCGGATTTCTATTTAAAAAACAAAAAAGCCACATTCTTCAAAAGGGACGTGAATTCAGATTCACGCGGTACCACCCTTTTTGAAAGCATGTGACTTTCCACTCGAAAATATAACGGATTTACCGTCTTTTCTGCTAAATGCAGAAAAGATAAGCTCCAAGATGAAATTCATTTTATCTTTGTGCCAGTTTTCACCATCCACCGGCTCTCTATAAACAGGGAGATAAAACTTAATAGAGTCTCTTCATAGCTTTTTTACTATAATGTTTTAAGTATAAGTGTGATTATAGTATGCATGCAGAGAACCGTCAATGCCAAATCTGAAAAATTCAATTTTTCCTAGCCTTACTTTTCATTCCAAATCCGCTTCCAGACTGCATCATCACCATTTATTTTAATCTCAAAAACATCCGGGTTACTCATCTTCATGAGATGCTCAAAGCCTGCCCTTTCATCGAAATAGCGCAGCAGCAGAGTTGATAAATTACCATGGCTGACCAGTACGATGTGATTCTCATTGGAGGCGATTAATTCATCCAGCAGGGAGGAAGCCCGTTTCATTCCTGCTGAATGTGATTCTCCCCCTTCAAAAACGAGCTCAAAATCGGAAAAGCTTTGTTTAAGCTTTTCCTGCCAATCGTCAAAAAGAATAGAGCTCAGCATCCTTTCTCCCAAACGGCTTTCCTCAATAATATCCAAATTTCTCGACTGTGCAAGCGGCCTGATTGTTTCAATCGCCCGCACAAATGGGCTTGAGTAGATGCGATTGATTTCCTTGCCTATAAAAAAATCAATTAATTTTAATGCCTGTATCCTCCCCGTTTCTGTCAATCTTGCAGAGAAGGGCTGGCCCTCGGCTTTTGCATGACGCACGATATAAAAGGTTTTCAATTAATCCGCCTCTCCTTTATCAAGAGGGATATGAATTTCTTTAAAGTCCTCAGCAATGACCGTATTGGGAAAAATGGTCTGTGATTCTTTCAAAAGCTGCTCCCAATCCTTCCGTTCATATCGTGAACTGATATGATTCAGACAAAGTGTCTTTGCATTCGCCTTGAGTGCAACTTGAGCAGCCTGCAGGGTTGTCGAATGAAAATAATCATATGCAAGCTGCTCTTCCCCCGCTGAGAAGGTTGCCTCATGAATTAACAGGTCAGCGCCGGCTGCTAATTCTATTGCCGCATCACAGATTCTGGTATCTCCCAGCACCGTGACAATTCTTCCCTTTTGAGCCGGCCCCAGGAAATTTTTCGCTTCGAGAATCCTTCCATCCTCAAGCTCTATGTCTTCCCCATTCTTTATTTTCTTATATATCGGACCCGGTTTGATTCCCGCTTCTGCAAGTTTGTCCGCAAGCAATGTACCCGGACGGTCCTTTTCTGTAATCCGGTAGCCGTATGAGGATATTCCGTGCTCGAGCATGTGTGCTTCCACCATAAAATCTTTTTCATCTAGTACAATGCCCTCAGTGATTTCAGCTATTTTTAAAGGATACTTAAGGTATGTGCCGCTTACAGAAAGCGAGACTTCAATAAATTTTTTCAGGCCCTTTGGCCCATATAAGGTCACCTCTGTATCACCACCCTGGAAAGAGCGGCTGGAAAGAAGGCCGGGCAGCCCATATATATGGTCACCATGAAGATGTGTAATAAAGATTTTTTCAATTCTTCTCGGTTTTATGCTTGTATGTAAAATTTGATGCTGGGTAGCTTCCCCACAGTCAAAAAGCCATATACTTCCTCTTTCATCAAGGAGCTTTAAAGCCATTGAAGATACATTCCTCAGCTTAGCCGGAATTCCTGCTCCTGTTCCCAGAAAAAAAATGTCCATATGTAAAGTGCCTCCTTTCGGCAATTTATCACTTTGCCTGTCTGGTCTTGTACGAATATAAACAAATATACCATAGCAGCCTTCGAATTCATTCAATTTTTTTGCTGTTTTCGCTTGGTAGCTGCTTTTGTATCTAATGCCCTGCAGACACACAGCGTCGAATAGGCTCCACCGCGAGCCAGCCCCGCGGAAAGTTTGAGCTTCCCTTCGCTGCAATCAACGGACAACATTGATAGACGAAAACAACAATTTATACGAAAAGAGCCTTTTTATTATATTTGAAAGGATAGTTCCAGGCCGTTAGATAGAAACTATGGTAAAAAGGACAAACTTAATATTTGCGAAAATACCTGTAAACAGATACAATTTTATACTTGTACAGACGTTTTTTTGCAGTGCAATATAACAGCTTCATTCTCAAAGCTGAGGACGGACAAAAGTCTGTCCCGCCTTACATACAGAAATTTTTTCGAAAAGAGGTTCTAGAATCGTGAAAACAAACGAAAAACCGGCCGGATTAATAATGATATTTGGAGCAACAGGGGATTTGGCCAAGAGAAAATTATTTCCCTCACTCTACCGCTTATACAAAAAGGGAAGGCTGTCTGACCGCTTCGCCGTAGTAGGAATTGCCAGAAGGCCGCTATCAAACGATGAATTCCAGGCAAGTGTCAAGGCCTCTGTTGAGTCTGCTATTAAAGATAACGGAGAACTTGAAGAATTTATTTCTCACTTTTACTATCATTCGCATGATGTGACGGATTCAAGCTCCTATTTGGCATTAAAGAGCATGGCCGAAGATTTGGATACTCATTATTCCCTTGAAGGCAACCGCATTTTTTACCTTGCTATGGCACCTGAGTTTTTTGGAACTATTGCAGAGCACTTAAAAGCAGATGGCCTGACAGATGTAGATGGGTTTAAGCGTCTTGTCATTGAAAAGCCATTTGGGCATGATCTTGAATCAGCGAAGCAGCTTAACAAGCAAATTCGAAAAGCCTTTTCAGAAAATGAAATTTACCGTATTGACCACTATCTGGGGAAAGATATGGTGCAGAACATTGAAGTTATCCGTTTTGCCAATGCTATTTTCGAACCTTTATGGAACAATCGCTACATTTCAAATATCCAGGTTACATCAAGCGAAGTACTGGGTGTGGAAGAACGCGGCCGATATTATGAAAAAAGCGGCGCCCTTCGAGACATGGTTCAAAACCATATGCTTCAAATGGTTGCCTTGTTGGCAATGGAACCGCCAATCCGCCTGACAACAGATGAAATCAGATCTGAGAAAGTAAAGGTATTGAGAGCGATGCGGCCGATTGAAAGTGACCAGGTGAAAGATTACTTTGTCCGCGGCCAGTACGGAAAAGGCCTTTTAAATGGACAGGAGGTACCAGCTTATAATCAGGAGCCCATGGTGGATGAGCAGTCTAACACCGAAACGTATGTAGCAGGCAAGCTGATGATTGACAACTTCCGCTGGGCAGGTGTGCCTATCTACATTCGTACAGGTAAAAGAATGGCTGCTAAATCAACGAAAATAGTTATTCAGTTTAAGGACATTCCGATGAACTTATATTATCAGACTGAGCAAACACTGAATCCGAACCTTCTCGTTATCCATATTCAGCCTGAAGAAGGCATTACCCTTTATTTGAATGCCCAAAAATCAGGCCAAAACATTGAAGCCACACCGGTAAAATTAAATTTTGCCAACAAAGGCATCGATGACATGAATACACCTGAAGCTTATGAAAGGCTTTTATATGATTGCATGCGCGGAGACGCAACAAACTTTACACACTGGGATGAAGTGGCCCTTTCCTGGAGCTTTGTCGACAAAATTTCCGACGTATGGGAAAACACAAGAGAAGAAGGCTTCCCTAACTACGAATCCGGTTCTATGGGTCCAAAAGAAGCAGATCAACTACTGGAAAAAGATGGTTTCTCCTGGTGGCCTGTAACTGACCTTGATGTTGAACAGTGTTAATCATTACGAAAAACCCCTGTTTTGCTGCAGGGGTTTTTATTTTACGAAAAGACGCTTTATGTCTTCGGGGTCTCACCTGTCTCCTTGCTCCTGCAGGCATTGAAAAAGGCTTTGCTTGATTAGAAAACCACACGAAAAATTGCACATGCATTTAAGAGGATCCCGCACACCCGCTGCAATCAACTATAAATAGCTGCAAGCTTTGCAAAGATAGCCAATAAAAAACAGCGCCGCACGGACGCTGTTTTTATTTTATTATTCCATCCAGTTTGTATGAAAAATGCCTTCTTTGTCTGTACGCTGATAGGTATGTGCACCAAAGTAGTCACGCTGTGCCTGAAGAAGATTTGCAGGCAATGTTTCAGTTCGGTAGCTATCATAATAAGACAATGCAGCTGCAAAACATGGAACAGGAATACCGTTCTTAACAGCCACGCTGATAATTTCACGGGCAGCATCCTGATAGCTTTCCACGATTTCCTTGAAGTATGGATCCAGAAGAAGATTCTTCAAGCCCGGCTCACGGTCATATGCTTCTTTGATTTTCTGCAGGAATTGGGCACGGATAATACAGCCGCCGCGGAAGATCATTGCAATATCCCCGTATTTCAGATCCCATCCATATTCTTCAGAAGCTGCTCTCATTTGAGCAAAGCCTTGTGCGTATGAGCAGATTTTACTCATGTAAAGGGCTTTTCGGACACTCTCGATAAATGCTTCTTTATCGCCTGTAAAGTCTGGCGCAGCTGGCCCTCGAAGAACTTTGCTTGCATTCACCCGTTCTTCTTTCATGGCAGAAATGAATCGGGCAAAAACGGATTCAGTAATGATTGGAAGCGGTACCCCCAGGTCAAGCGCACTTTGGCTTGTCCATTTGCCGGTTCCCTTTTGGCCTGCGGTGTCGAGGATGACATCTACCAGAGGCTTTCCGGTTTCCTCATCTTTTTTCGTGAAGATATCAGCCGTAATTTCAATCAGATAGCTGTCAAGCTCGCCTTTATTCCATTCAGCGAATACTTCATGAAGCTCTTCAGCAGTCAAGCCAAGAACGTTTTTCAAAAGAAAATAAGATTCGGATATCAGCTGCATATCGCCGTATTCGATGCCGTTATGCACCATTTTCACATAATGCCCTGCCCCATCCGGACCGATGTATGTGGTGCATGCATCGCCATTAACCTTTGCTGCAATGTCTTGGAAAATTGGGGCAACAAGCTCGTAGGCTTCTTTTTGGCCGCCTGGCATAATGGAAGGTCCCTTCAGAGCGCCTTCTTCTCCGCCGGAAACACCTGTACCGATGAAATGGATGCCCAGCTCACTTAATTCCTTATTGCGGCGCTGTGTATCCACAAAGAAGGTATTGCCTCCATCAATCAAAATATCCCCTTTATCCAGCAAAGGCTTTAACTGATCAATTGTCGCATCTGTCGGACCCCCTGCTTTTACCATAAGCATGATTTTACGGGGTTTTTCCAGAGAATCCACAAACTCTTCAATTGTGTATGTACCTTTAAAGTTTCTTCCTTCCACTTCCTTGAGCATCTCATCCGTTTTTTCGCGTGACCTGTTAAAAACAGATACAGAGTACCCTCTGCTCTCAATATTCATGGCAAGATTTTTCCCCATGACCGCTAAGCCGATTACACCAAATTGTGATTTCGTCATCTTCTATTACATCCCTTCCACCCTTTATGCGTAAAAACAAAATCCAATAAAATAATCCACTTTACTTTAGCAAGATTCCTATCCTGATTCAACTTTCCTGTCTTAGTTTTGCATATAGCTGCCTTAAAAACTCATGAATTATCATCTTTTTCATTTTTATCGCTTGTTCCTGACTTTCCATGCAAAAAGTCTTTATTAAAGCTGGTGTCAGTCCCAATTTGGGGTCTAGTTAAGTTCATGTCCGAGAGTGCACCTGCATGATCAATAATTTTAGTGCCGTATTTCTTGCGCAATAGATCCATTGTCTGAAAAAGCGGCTCCTTCCTCGCATCTTTTTCAAAATTGAACAGATCCAGCTGTTTAACTGCCTGTTCAGGTTCTACAAGATCAGTTCCTGTAATGCCAAGCAGCCTCACAGCATTCCCATTCCAATGTTTTATAAAAAGCTCTTTGGCTAGATGGTAAATTTCTTCATGATGCTGAATCGGATTCTTCAGTTTGCGGCTTCTTGTAATGGTTTTTCGGTCCTTATATCTGATAGTAATCCCAAGAGAAACCGCCATTACCTTTTTTCTTTTCAACCTGGAAGAAACCTGTGCAGCCAGCTTTTCGAATACCCGGAAGAGCTCTCTTTGATTTGAAACATCCCTTGGCAGGGTAGTCGAATTTCCCACACTTTTAAATTCAGATGCCGATTCCGGATCAACTTTTCTATGATCTTGGCCATTGGCCTTTTGTTTCAATCTCGGGCCATTAATGCCCAGTGCCGCTTTGAGAATAATTTCATCCGCCTTTGCCAATTCGCCGATTGTGGTGATGTTTAGGTTTCTCAGTTTTTCTCCGGTTTTTCGGCCGACTCCGTGCATCTCTTCCACTTCCATTGGCCATAGGATATTCGGTACATCTCTTTTTCTGAGAACTGTAATCCCCATTGGCTTTTTCATGTCAGAAGCCATCTTGGCTAAAAATTTATTAGGGGCAACACCTATGCTGCAGGGTAAATCAAGCTGCTGAAAAACCTGCTTTTGTATCGTTTCTGCAATTTCTATCGGGCTCCCAAACTCATAGCTGTCTGTGATGTCCACATACCCTTCATCAATGGATACAGGTTCCACGAGGGAGGAATATTCGCGCAATATATCAAACATTCCCATCGAAGCAGCACGATATCTCTCAAAATTAGGCTTCATGATAATCAGATGGGGACAGAGCTTTTTAGCCTCCCATAGAGGCATGGTGGTTTTCACTCCGAATGTCCTTGCCTCATAGCTGCATGTTACAATAATGCCGCGTCTCTCCTCCGGATTACCTGCGATTGCTAAAGGCTTGCCTTTTAATGAGGGATCATAAGCCATCTCAACCGAAGCATAAAAACTATTCATATCAACATGAAGGATTACTCTCCCGTTTTTTGGATACATTTGTTTCATGCCGGCACTTCCCTGTTAAAATAGTTCAGTTCTATTTTAGCAAATATTTTTCTTTTCTATTAATCAGAGACTTTTTGAAAAAGCGAAAACAGGGAATCTCTCTCTGATTCCCTGTTCTATAATTCGTCCGCTATGCAGTATGCTGTGTTTTCATATACTCTTTTATTTCTCTTATTCCGTCGAGTGATTCCACCAGTTTTAAAGGGTCGATTAAGGTAATCAGCCTATTATCGATATTAGCCACACCTGTAAAATAATTGGTTTTTTGATAGGCAATCAAACCTGGCTGTTTAAGGCATCCTTCTGGAATATCAAGTATTTCCTTTGCTTCATTTACAAGGACGGCAAATGATAATTCGTCTGTCTGCAGCACGATCATTCTTGCGGAGTCACTATCAGCAAGTTTCCGGCTGTAGAGAATTTCTTCAAAATCTACAACAGGAATAAGCTCTCCCCTTACTTTTGCAATTCCTCTCACAAAGCTTGGCAAATGAGGAATCGGTGTAATGCCTTCCATTTTTTCAATGGATATTACAAAAGGAACCGGTGTAGCATATTCCTCATTTCCTGCCCTGAAAACGACAGCCTTATTATTTTCAATCATCCCATTTCCTCCTCGGAAACTCTTATGTATAGAACTAATATACCATAGCCATTATTTTCTAACTAGTAAGGAAATAATGGAATGCTGCAGCAAAAAAAAGAGAACCGCATGCACATAACCCTGTCAAGTAGACAATGAAAAAAGAGTATACTAAGCTGCGGCCTTTTCACGATATTCAATTGGGGAAAGGCCGTTAAACTTTTCTTGGAATCGTTCATTATTGTAAAAATTAATATATTCCTCAATCGCTAAGTAAGCTTGCTCAATCGTTTTAGGACGCACTAAATATAACTTCTCTGTTTTTAAATGGGAGAAAAAACACTCAATACATGCATTATCATGACAATTTCCTCTTCTGGAATGACTTCCTTGAATATTCAACTTCTTTAGGTGATTTTCATACACTTTAGTTGTGTATTGAAATCCTTGATCGGAATGTATTAGTGCTTGTTCTTTTAATGGTTTGCCTTCTAATTGCTTTAATGTATTTAACACTAATTCAAGGTCATTTCTTTTAGATAATTTCCAAGCTACAATCTCATTATTATATAAATCCAAAACTGCAGAAAGATATGCGAAATCCTCTCCAATTCGTACGTATGTTATATCTGTTACGAGTTTTTCAAACCGATTCTCGGCTGAAAATTCCCTGTTCAATACATTTGGAAATACAATTGAACCTCTATGCCCATAGAAAGGTCTTTTCTTCCGAATAACTGATTTTATGCCTAATTCCCGCATTAAACGTCGAACGCGCTTATGATTTATTACAATTCCTTCTCTAGATAAAGCCCGCGTCACTCGCTTATATCCAAAGTAAGGGTGTAGTTTATGAATGGCTAATATATGTTCTTTAAGTAAAATATCTTCTTCCATACGTAAAGTACGCGTTGAACGGGTTCCACGCCATTTATAATATCCAGCTTTAGATACTTCCCCAATCTTAAATAGCCACGCAAGTGGATACTTTCTTCTTATTTCATCAATAATTTGAAACCTTTCGGATTTCAAGACCACTCCTTCCCGTGTAGATTTGGATTGCGCTTTTTTAGGTATTCGACCTGCGCTTTCAAATATGCATTCTCTTCTTCTAAGCTGTTAAAATTCTTTTTGTTCCAAAGTCCACGTTGATCTTCGAAGGATTCATTATTATTTACTTTTTTTACCCAATTCGCTATTTGGGCATCACTTTTAATTCCAAAGCGTTCACGAAGCTGACTGTAGGACCAGCCCTCCTCCAATTTCAAACGAACTACTTCACGCTTTAATTCCTCAGTATACGAAGTAAATGTTTGTCCTTTTTTGGCCATAGAAAAATCCCCTCCTGGTAGACTATTAAGAACATCATATCATGTCCTCTTTTTTTCAAGTCTACCTATTGGGGATAATACCAGCATTGGTTCTCTTTTATACAGCTTAAGCTGAAACCTCTTCAATTATGGCAATGACCATTTCCGCCAGTTTATTTAATTCTTCAATTGGCATGCGCTCATTAGTTGTATGAATTTCTTCATAGCCGACAGCAAGGTTAACTGTAGGAATGCCAAAGCCAGCAATTACGTTTGCATCGCTTCCGCCGCCACTGTGAAGAAGCTCGGAGCTGCGGCCGATTTTTTCAGCCGCCCTGCGTGCTACTTCCACGACATGATCACCTTCGCCGAATTTAAAGCCAGGGTACATAACCTGAACATCCACTTCAGCTTTTCCGCCCATTTCCTCGGCCGCACTTTCAAATGCTTCCTTCATTTTAGCTACCTGCTGTTCCATTTTTTCAGGAATTAATGAACGTGCTTCTGCTAATACATCAACATGATCACATACGATATTCGTCTGCTGTCCGCCTTCAAACCGACCGATATTTGCCGTTGTTTCTTCATCAATGCGGCCCAGCGGCATTCTTGAGATCGCTTTCGAAGCCATGGTAATTGCAGAAATACCTTTCTCAGGTGCAACACCTGCGTGAGCTGTTTTCCCTAGGATTGCCGCTTTAACTTTAGCCTGGGTTGGAGCGGCAACGATAATATTTCCGACTTTGCCGTCACTGTCCAGTGCATAGCCAAACTTCGCTTTAATAAGGGAAGGATCGAGAACTTTTGCTCCAACCAGTCCGGATTCTTCACCAACTGTGATAATGAACTGAATAGTTCCATGAGCAATATTCTGTTCTTTCAGGACTTTAACAATTTCGAGCATAACGGCAAGTCCCGCTTTGTCATCAGCACCCAGGATCGTTGTTCCATCGGTTACAACATAGCCGTCCTTGATGGAAGGTTTAATTCCTTTACCAGGAATAACTGTATCCATGTGTGAAGTGAAATAAATGGTATCTATTCCTTCTTTCGTTCCCTGAAGAGTGCAGATGAGGTTGCCTGCACCATGCCCGGTCTGTGAAGTTGTATCGTCTTCGTACACCTCAACCCCCAGATCCCTGAATTTTTTCTTCAGAACTTTGGCAATTTGAGCTTCATACTTTGTTTCAGAATCAATTTGCACCAGTTCCAGAAATTCGTTTAATAAGCGTTCCTCATTAATCATTTATGTACAAACCTCCAAATTTAAGCTTACTAAGCAAGTATACTCCCAAAATTTTAGCACAGCAAATCAGGAATCCATTAGAGCGGGATATTCCCGTGCTTTTTCTTAGGCCTGCTTTCTTTTTTATTGCGCAGCATCTCAAGCGCCTGAATGATTTTGATTCTGGTCTCACGCGGATCGATTACATCATCCACCATGCCCCGGCTTGCGGCCACATATGGATTGGCGAACTTTTCTCTGTACTCCTCGATTTTTTGTGCCCTGGTGGTCTCGGGATCATCACTGTTCTGGATTTCCCTTGCAAAAATAATGTTGGCTGCCCCTTGAGGACCCATTACGGCTACCTCCGCATTCGGCCATGCAAAAACAAGATCTGCGCCAATAGATTTACTGTTAAGGGCAACGTAAGCACCTCCGAATGCTTTTCTTAAAATAACCGTAAGCTTTGGCACTGTTGCTTCTGAGTATGCATAAAGAATCTTTGCGCCATGCCGGATAATTCCCCCATGCTCCTGTTTTACACCCGGAAAAAATCCTGTAACGTCCTCAAAGGTTATAAGCGGAATATTAAAGGAATCACAGAACCGGATAAACCTTGAGGCCTTATCAGAAGAATCTATATCAAGGCCTCCTGCCATTACCTTCGGCTGATTGCAGACAAGTCCTACCGTCTCACCCTTAATCCGGGCCAGGCCGACAACAATATTTTTAGCGAAGTCGCGCTGTACCTCCATAAACGTATCATGATCCACTACCTGTTCAATGACTTTTCGAACGTCATATGGACGAAGGGCATCAAAGGGAATAACATCTGTCAAATCAGGACGGTAATCATCGTCCTCATCCCATTTCGACATAGGCGGCTTTTCTTCGTTATTCTGAGGAAGGTAGCTTAACAGACTCCGCACCTGCTCAATCACTTCCTCTTCGGTCTCCCCTCTAAAGTGCGCGTTTCCGCTGATTGTATTGTGCACACGGGCACCGCCCAGATCCTCAGGAGAAATTTTCTCCCCTGTTACCGTTTCAATTACTTTAGGGCCGGTTATGAACATCTGGCTTGTTTTTTCCACCATGAAGACAAAATCAGTGATTGCTGGAGAATATACTGCACCGCCGGCACAAGGTCCCATAATGACTGAAATCTGCGGTATAACTCCTGAATAAATGGAGTTCCGGTAGAAAATATGGCCGTATCCATCAAGAGAAACAACGCCTTCCTGAATTCTGGCGCCGCCGGAATCATTCAAGCCTACAAATGGAGCTCCATTTTCAGCTGCTAAATCCATTACATTGGCAATTTTTTTTGCATGCATTTCCCCGAGGGCTCCTCCAAAAACAGTAAAGTCCTGTGAAAATAAGAAAATCGGCCGTCCGTTGACCTTTCCATAACCAGTTACAACACCATCACCAGGCCCTTTTTGGTTTTCCAGTCCAAAATCTGTGCTGCGGTGCTCAATAAATGGATTCAGCTCAACGAAAGTTCCCGGGTCCACTAATAAATCGATTCGTTCCCGGGCAGTCAGTTTCCCTTTTTCATGCTGTTTTTGTATACGCTCATCCCCGCCGCCCAGTTCGACTTCCCTGCGCCGGTCGTATAACTCATTTATTTTCTCATAGATGTCTGCCATGCTTTATTTCAATCCTTTCTTTTCACAAAATTCATATAAAATACCGCCTGTTGATTTCGGATGCATAAAGGCTACATGGGCACCTCCTGCACCAGCCTTCGGTTCATCCTGCAGCATCCTGATACCCTGTTCCTTCATTTCGTTTATGCGCTCCTGTATGCTGTCAACTCCCAGTGCTACATGATGCAGCCCTTCTCCCCGCTTTTCTATAAATTTGGCAATTGGGCTTTCTTCGCTTGTTGGCTCCAGCAGCTCAAGCTTTGTTTCCCCCGCTTTAATAAACGCAACCTTTACTCCCTGGCTGTCCACTTCCTCTATTCCGAGAAATTCAAGCTTAAGCGTTTCAATATAAAATGGAAGCGCTTTATTAATAGACCTGACAGCAATCCCAATATGGTCCACCTTCTTAATCATCTGTTTACCTCCTTATGAATGTCGGAATTCATCGAAGTCTTACAGGTATTTAGTAAGCCCCGCTTCCAAGACTTTAATAGTCAATGCTGGATGAGCGGGAACAAACTGCCCGTAAAGCCCGATTGGTTCAACTCCATTAGCCGAGATAAACTCCCCGCCTTTTGAAGTTTCAATTTATCAACTTCCCAGCAACAATGGGCATATTTAGAGTCTATTATTTAAATATTCGTTAAAAATGTCGAAATTCCTCTAAAAAATTGAGCGGTTGTTCAATTTGATGATTCTTAGTACAATAAAAGTAATAATTGGGACGAGGAGGCATAGAATGTCAAATAAAAAACTAGCGAAAGTGATTGTCTATTTAATGATATTTGCAATGCTTGCATCTACCCTCATTATGGGTATGTCGATGTTTTTATAACAAGAAAATTTATTCAGCTTTCAGCTGCTCAGGATGGCACTTCCGGGCAGTTTTTTTCTGGCGGAATACAATTTGTTTACTTTTTTTACAGGAGTTTTGTGAAATGCTTTTCAGCTTAAACCTAACGAGCAGGGAGAGCTTCGGACACAAAAGCAAGAATCCGAGAGGGGAGAGCCTGAACCCAGCCCAGCTTCGAACAGTACGGGTGAAAATACGAACTGCATAGTCCCAATCTTAAGATGATCCACCCCATAAAAAAAAAACTGCATCCAGTCAGATGCAGCTGTACTTTTTTTCAGTTATCTTTATTTATGGCACCGTAATCTTTTCCAAGTTCGTCAAAGCCTTTACCTGACGTGACTACTAAGATCTTTGTTCCAATCGGCACCCATTCATATAACGACTCGACGGCCTCATTTTGCAATCTAATACAGCCATTGGAAACATATTTGCCGATTGATGAAGGATCGTTCGTCCCGTGAATGCCGTAGATTCTGCCATCAGTATCCTTTGCGTCAAACCCTATCCATCTTGTGCCAAGCGGATTACGGGGGTCACCGCCTTTTATGTCCTTTTTTCTGTAGTAAGGATCAGCTGCCTTCACAGTCACAGTGAACAGCCCTTCCGGTGTAAGGTCATCCGTTTTCCCAGTTGCAGCTGTGATGACATGCTGCACTTTTTGATCCTTTATAATCGCAATTTCATTTGTCTGTTTATTGACAATTAGAAATGGATCTCCAGGCAGCGGATTAGGCCCCAATGGCCAGATTGGGGATAGTGAAAAAAACAAGACAGCCGCTGCAGCAAACTTCAGCATGACAGTTCACGCTCCAATCCTTTTCCTTAGTTTGCTTCTGAGGTCCCGTTTTGATTCATAACCTTATCCTTTATTCCTCTAAACGAGCTCTTTATAATTAAATACTGTTCCATTTCTTTTACAAAATGCAGCAGGGCGGCACGTGCTTCAAATTCCTCCCTTGTTTTGGGGAGCTCCATATTTTCAAAAGAAACCCTCATTCTGTACAGTTTTTCAAGAAATTGAATGGCTGTATTGCCAGGATGGATATGCTCAGATAATTCTTCAATAAAATCAGCGATCATCTCCCCCTGTTCAACAGGAAGTGCAATGGAGGTTACACTCGGAAGAACCCTTTCAATAATTTCAAATTGTTTCTCTCTCATTTTAAAATAATGATAATATAAATTTTCATCTCTTCGAAAGTGGTTTTCAACATCCCTGAAAGCCAGTGCTTTTGCCTCATCAATCAATTCCATTGTTTCCGTTATTTCTCTGCCGTCCCAGCTGCTTTCATGGGTACGCAAATAACTGACGATTTCGTCAAAGATAATTTTAAAGTTTTCTTCTATTTCCTGCCTATATTCCTTAAGCTTCGATTCCAGGCTCGGCATATAGAGGTTCGCAATTAGCGCAACACCGATTCCGACAATAATAATCCCCAATTCATTCAGTAAGAGTTCCTTTGAAACCTCCCCTGCAGAATAAATATGCAAAATAATAACTGAGCTTGTCACAATTCCATCGCTGGCCTTTGCCATGACAGCTGCCGGAATAAAAAACAGAAGCAGCAGTCCAATTACAAGCGGATGGTAAGCAATGCCTTCAAAAAACAAAGACGAAAATGCCATTGCCAGCAGACAGGCGAAAAATCGGTCCCAAGAAGCCCGGAGTGATTTTTTCTTTGTTACTTTTATGCATAATATAGTCAGGATGCCTGCAGAAACAAAATTATCAAGCTGCAGCATCTGTGCAATCATGATGCTGATGGAAGTTCCCACTGCAGTCTTGATTGTCCGGTAGCCAATTCTGTACCTCATTTATTCATACTCCTATGTTCAATTGCCCCTTATTAGAAGGCTGTTATGTATTTAAATGCGAAAGAGAAGATGATCCTTTGATCATCTTCTCCCATAGCATATATCGATTATAGCATTTTTTGCAAGAAATCCCTTGCGCGTTCACTTTTAGGATTAGAAAAAAACTCTTCAGGTGAAGAATCCTCGACCAGCACTCCGCCATCCAGAAACAGCACCCTGTCTGCCACTTCACGCGCAAAGCCCATTTCATGGGTGACAATTGCCATTGTCATACCCGTATGTGCTAAATCCTTCATTACATCCAGCACTTCCTTCACCATTTCCGGATCAAGTGCAGAGGTTGGCTCATCAAATAGCATAACTTCAGGCTGCATTGCAAGAGCTCTTGCAATGGCCACCCTTTGTTTCTGCCCACCGGATAACCGATTGGGATATTCGTGTGCTTTAGCAGATAATCCTACTTTCTCCAAAAGCCCAAGCCCTATTTTCTCAGCTTCCGATTTTGAAATTCCTTTAACCTTCATCGGTGCGTAGATCAGGTTTTGAAGGGCCGTTTTATGAGGGAATAAATGAAAATGCTGAAACACCATCCCTACATTTTCGCGCACTTTCATTATGTTCGTACTTTTATCCGTAATGTCCTGCCCATTAATCATAATCCTCCCGTCTGTCGGCATCTCCAGAAGATTGATGCAGCGGAGGAACGTTGATTTGCCCGAACCGGACGGACCTATTACAGCCACTACTTCACCATCATTAATATTGGTTGAAATTCCTTTAAGTACTTCAAGTTTGCCGAAATGCTTATGCAAATTTTCCACCTTAATCACTGCGTCTCATTCTCCTTTCAATTCCTTTTCCTAGAACAGTCAGGACCATAACCATAATGTAATAAATCAGCCCGGCAATCAGTATCGGTTCGAAGTAGGAAAACTTTTCGCCTCCCACAATGTAAGCCCGGCGCATCACGTCTGTTACCCCAATGACTGTTACGATTGCAGACTCTTTTGTAAGTGTAATAAACTCATTCATTAAAGCGGGCAAAATGTTTTTCATTGCCTGCGGAAGTATGATATCCATCATGGCCGGCCTGTATGGAACGCCCAGTGCCATTGCCGCTTCACTTTGTCCTTTATCGACCGCCAGAATTCCCGCCCTGATAATTTCTGAAATATAAGCCGCAGAATTAAGCCCAAAAGACAGGACTGCAGCTGTGGAAGGATCAATTTTATAGCCGATCAGCTGAGGTGATCCATAATATATGAGCATAAGCTGAAGAACAAGAGGTGTTCCTCTAAAAACGGATGTGTAGGCATCTGCAATCCAGCCTAGAAGTTTAAATTTGCTAATTTTAAAGAATGATAGAATAATACCTAATACAAAGCCCAGTATGCCTGCCATAGACACAATTTGCAGCGTGACGCCAATGCCTTTAAGTATATATGGAAGGGAGGGAATGAACTGCTGAAAATCCAGATTCACTATCTTTCCATCCTTTCTACTAGTAATTTATTTTCCGGTAAGAATAAAGCGTCCAAAGGAAAATATGCCTTGGACGCCAATTCCCAGCGAATTATTTGTTATCAAACCATTTTACGATCAATTTTTCCAATTCACCGTTTTCTTTCATCTTCAAAAGCTCTGCATTAAATTTTTCAGTTAATTCACTGCCTTTTGGAAAAGCAATGGCAGAACCCGCCTCTGTTTCATCTTCTTCAATTGTGAAGCCGGCCAGGTCTTTATTTTTTTCAAAATATCCTTTTGCTACCGTATCTTCAATCATGGCTGCATCAAATCGGCCTGCCATAATTTCCTGAACCAATTCAGGGATGCGGTTGCGGTTTTCCACAGTCATATCAACTGTCTCACTAATTTCTTCTGCTTTATCTGCCTGAATGGAGGCAAGCTGAACACCTAATGTTTTTCCGTTCAAATCTTCCAATGATTCAATTCCGCTGTCTTTTTTAGAAACAATCATATGGCTCGCTGTATAATATACATCACTGAAATCAACGTTTTCTTTACGCTCATCAGTAGGTGTCATACCAGCTAAAACAAAATCAACCTGGCTTGTTTCCAGTGCAGGTATCAGTCCATTAAAGTCCATATCCTTCACTTGGATTTCATAGCCTAATTTCTCACCGATCGCTTTGGCCAAATCCACATCAAAGCCGATGATTTCTTCTCCTTTTGCGGAATCTACATATTCAAATGGCGGATAATCCGCTGAGGTACCCATAGTTAATACTTTTTTATCTGATTTTTCTCCTGATCCGCTTCCAGTGCTGGCTTCTTCGCTTGTGCCGCATGCAGCCAATAAGCTGACTAAGAGTACGCTTAATGCAATCAAGATCACTTTTTTCATTTTTGTTTCCCCCTATAAAATATGAATAATCTCTGCATAACTATTAATAAATATTCACTAAAATGAATTTTAACAGATTTTTATATTTATGCAATAAGGTTTTTAAATATTTAGAAGAAGTCTTATTATTCAGATAAGTACATAAATAAAAAGGTCCCGAAATTCGGGACCTTTCCTGGTATAAACTTAGAATGTCGATTACTTTCAGCGCAAGCAGCCTGCCCCATGCAGATCACAAGCATGCCGGGGCAGGCAAGGCGCTTCCGCTTTTCTTTTTTAAAGCTCTTCGCAATATTTTTCAAAGGTATCCTGCAGTTTCTGAACAACTGCCATAGGCTCATGGCCTTCAATTTCGTGACGCTCGATCATCGTGCATATCTCTCCATCTTTGAGAAGTGCAAAAGATGGTGATGATGGCGGATAACCTGTAAAATAAGATCTGGCTTTTTCAGTTGCTTCTTTATCCTGCCCGGCAAATACCGTAACCAAATGGTCAGGGCGCTTATCATAATGCAGGGAATGCATGGCCGCAGGACGGGCAATTCCGCCTGCACATCCGCAGACAGAGTTCACCATTACTAGCGTAGTTCCCTTTTTATTAAGGGCCTCTTCCACTTCTTCAGGTGTAGTTAGTTCCGTATAGCCGGCATGTGTTATTTCCTGTCTCGCCTGCCTGACAACATCATTCATAAATAAGTTAAAATCCATATTCAAAGTCATCGCTCCTCAGTTAAGAATTCTCTTGACTATATACATAATACCAATACAAAAGTAAAATTTACAATCAAGTCAATTTTTCGAATAAAAAAGTTTAGCTTTTGGATAATCGGGGAAATATAAAACTACAGCTAGATCCATACCCCTAAACTCCCTAGATTCGCCAGTGCCCGCAAGGCACTGGCCATTTTTTGATTTCAGGAAAAAGCTGAGCCGGAACAAAAATTCTATCTTCTAGTGTAGATATTAAATAATTCTTCAACTGCAGATGTAACTGTCCTGTTTCCTGCGATGACCTCGTTTTCGATTTTGGGAAGCAGCGGTTTTATGGCAGGGTGATAAAAAAAGCTGAATTGAAGCTGATCCAGGATCATAGAATGAATCCATTGTTTTGTTTGAAGCCTTCTTCTTTCCTCAAAAACACCTGAGGTCTTTGCGGTATTTTCAAATGTTTTAATCACATTCCAGATCTCAGGGATGCCCTCACCAAAGACAGATGAGCAGGTATAGGCTTGGGTTTGCCATCCTTTGGTAGCCGGCTGAAGAAAGTGAAGGATCCGGTTATACTCAGACTTGGTTTTCTGGGCCAATGCTTTATTGCTTCCATCAGCTTTATTGACAATTACCGCATCAGCCAGTTCCATAATCCCCTTTTTCATTCCCTGCAATTCATCCCCTGCCCCTGTCAATGTTAACAGCATGAAAAAGTCCACCATTTCCCTGACAATCACTTCACTTTGTCCCACACCGACTGTTTCAACCAGAATAACATCAAAACCAGCTGCTTCACACAGCAGCATGGTCTCTCTTGTTTTCCTGTGAACTCCTCCCAGTTTGCCTGCTGAAGGAGAAGGTCTTATGAAAGCAAGAGGGTTTCTGGATAGCTGCTCCATCCTGGTTTTATCCCCAAGGATACTGCCGCCGCTCAAGCTGGAGCTCGGATCTACGGCAAGCACAGCTACTTTTAAGCCGGCATCACAAAGATATGTCCCGAACGATTCAATGAACGTGCTTTTCCCTGCCCCTGGCACTCCGGTTATCCCAATCCTAAGCGATTGGCCTGAATGAGGCAAAAGTCTGTGAAGAAGTTCCTGTGCATGACGGAAATGATGCTCTGCATTACTTTCAATCAAAGTGATCGCACGTGCAAGCACTGCTCTGCTGCCACTCATGATTCCTTCTTCAAGTACGTTAAGATCAGGCAGAGAGGCAGATTTTTTTTGAAACCTGCCTCTTTTTTCGAATTTCTGCTTCGGCTCACCTGACTCCACACCACTTCGCACGATGCTTGTAAAATTTTCTGGCTTTTGATCATCAAACCATTCCGGTTTCTTATCCTCAGTCATTTACTGGGTCACTTCCTCATACCCAAGACGGCTGTATATTTCCCTGATGACCTTCTGAGCAGCCACTGGAATGATGGTGCCCGGTCCAAAAATGGCAGATGCACCATGTTCATATAAATATTGATAATCCTGTGCCGGAATTACCCCGCCGATAACAATAATAATATCTTCCCTTTCCAGCTTCTTCAATTCAGCAGCAAGCTGAGGAAGAAGGGTTTTATGGCCTGCAGCAAGAGAACTGATGCCAATGACATGAACATCATTTTCGACAGCCTGAAGAGCTGTTTCTTCCGGTGTCTGGAACAGAGGTCCGATATCCACATCAAAACCAAGATCGGCAAAGGCTGTTGAAATGACTTTTGCCCCCCTGTCATGCCCATCCTGTCCCATCTTGGCAATCAGAATCCGCGGTCTTCTTCCTTCATTTTCAAGGAATTCATCTGTCATCTGCTTTACTTCCGCTATTTCTTCTTCGTTAGAAAAAGCAGAACTGTACACGCCGCTTATTGAACGAATAATTGCTTTATGGCGGCTGGCTACTTTTTCAATTGCACTGGAAATTTCGCCAAGCGTGGCTCTAGCCCTTGCTGCATCTACTGCAAGCTCAAGGAGGTTCCCTTCCCCTGAATCAGCAGCTTTTGTAAGGGCCTCGAGGGCCTCGGCAACTTTCTCATTGTCGCGGGAAGCCTTTAGCCTCTCCAGCTTTTCAATTTGCTTTAATCGTACAGCTGTGTTGTCAATGTCCAGAATGTCAATCGGCTCTTCTTTTTCCAGCCGGTATTTATTCACACCAATAATAGTTTCTTTTCCGGAGTCGATTTGTGCCTGCCTTCTGGCAGCCGCTTCCTCGATTCTCATTTTTGGCAATCCTGTTTCAATGGCTTTTGCCATTCCCCCAAGATTCTCGATTTCTTCAATATGCTCCCAGGCGCGCTTAATTAACTGATCTGTTAAGGCTTCTGCATAATAAGAACCGCCCCATGGATCTATTACGTTCGTGATCCCTGTTTCCTCCTGAAGATACAGCTGTGTATTCCTCGCTATACGGGCTGAAAAATCTGTCGGCAATGCGATAGCTTCATCCAATGCGTTCGTATGAAGGGATTGAGTATGCCCCATCGCGGCAGCATGCGCCTCAATGAGTGTCCTTGTTACATTATTAAAAGGGTCCTGCTCGGTTAAGCTCCAGCCAGAAGTTTGAGAATGTGTTCTAAGCGCCATAGATTTCGGATTCTGAGGCAGGAAGGTCTTCATCATTTTTGCCCAGATATAGCGTGCTGCCCTCATTTTTGCCACTTCCATGAAGTAGTTCATACCAATGGCCCAGAAGAAAGAGAGTCTCGGTGCAAAGGAATCAATATCGATTCCGGCTTTAAGTCCAGTTCTAACATATTCAAGTCCATCTGCAAGCGTATAGGCAAGCTCAATATCAGCAGGTGCACCCGCTTCCTGCATATGATAGCCAGAGATGCTGATGCTATTGAACTTCGGCATATATTTTGATGTATATTCAAATATATCAGCAATGATCTTCATGGACATTTCCGGCGGATATATATAGGTGTTGCGCACCATATATTCTTTTAAAATATCATTCTGGATCGTCCCCGAAAGCTTCTCCTGGCTTACTCCCTGCTCTTCCGCTGTGACGATATAAAAAGCCATAACAGGCAAAACTGCTCCATTCATTGTCATGGATACAGACATTTGATCTAAAGGGATTCCATCAAACAGCGTTTTCATATCCAGGATGGAATCAATGGCAACGCCAGCTTTCCCTACGTCCCCTTCGACTCTTGGATGATCAGAATCATAGCCTCTATGGGTAGCAAGGTCAAAAGCGACTGATAAGCCTTTTTGCCCCATTGCAAGATTACGCCGATAGAAAGCATTGCTTTCCTCTGCAGTAGAAAATCCGGCATATTGGCGGACTGTCCAGGGCCTGTTCACATACATGGTTGAATAGGGTCCCCTTGTATATGGAGGCAGACCCGGTTTAGCGTTTAGGTGCTCCAGATCTTTAAGGTCTTCATTTGTATATAGCGGCTTTATCATTATCCTCTCATTTGTTTCAAACAGAAGATTATCAATGGATGTATTGATTTCTTTCTCCGCTTTTCTTTTCCATTCATTCTTTGCTGATTGTTTTACTTTATGGATATCCAGGCTTTTAAAATCTGGTTTATTGGTCACTTTTCCCCACCTCCATCTCGTTCAGGATAGTTAAGAGAGTTTCATAGCAATCGCTTTTCATATGAACGTATCCGCTAATTCCAGCTTTCTCATATTCAGCACTTGTCTGCTTTTCAGGAAGGCCGGCTAAATAGATGACAGCTGAGGGAAAAGCTTTTTTCAAGTTCCTAATTAAAGGCACTGCCATTCTTTCGTATTGGTCATTGGATCCGCAAATAAAATAATGCCTGAAATTTGTTTTATGCATAAAGGCTGCAGCATGTTCAAGATTGACTACAGAATCGCTTCTAACTGCATTAACCCCTCCGGGTGCCAGGAAGCCTGCAATAAAATCAGCACGGGCCTTATGATCTTTCAATTCTCCAAGGCATATAAGCCCTGCTTGAGGATGAATCCCCTTTTCCTTTAACCTTTTAGATAAAAACCGTAAACCTTCGAATGACTCTGAAAGCCGAACCTGTGGAATAGGCTTGATAACACTATTGCCGGTTTCAATGATTTCCTTTACTTTAAGCGGCTCTTCATCAGGATTAGCATAGATATTCGTTCCGATAATACTTTGTTTTCTTGTATGAACATCTTTTTGCTTTTTTTCAAAAACTTGACTAACCTGATTCTGAACCCACCCTGTCTGGAGGGCTTCAGCTAATCCTCCCAGATCTTCTATCTCAAGGAATAGTTCCCAGGCTTTATCAATCAGTTCATTCGTCAGATGCTCTACATACCAGGAGCCGCCCGCAGGGTCAGAGACCTTAAGCAGATGAGCCTCTTCCATTAGAACCAGCTGGGTATTTCGGGCAATACGGTCTGAAAAAGAAGAGTGAGTCCCTTCCGGTTCATTATACGGGCTGACATGCAGGTATTGGATTCCACCCAAAACTGCTGCAAACGCTTCATTACCAGCTCTCAGCACATTCACATAAGGATCATAAGCTGACTTTGTAAATGATGACGTCTCTGCTGATATAACCATATTATTACTGTCACTCTCAGCTCCATAAACTTCTGCCACCTTGCCCCATAAAACCCTTGCCGCACGAAGTTTGGCAATCTCCATAAAAAAATTTGAGCCTATGGCAAAATTAAATAGCATTTTGGATAGTATTTCTTCGATTTTTTTGCCTTTACCAAGAAAATATTGCAGGTGATTTACTCCTCCTGCCAATGAAAAAGCAAGTTCCTGAATGGCATGCGCGCCGCCATTATGATAAACAGCAGTATTTACCATAATGGTTTTTAAACTAGGCATATGTTCAGCTGCGGCATTAGTCGTTTCATTCAAATCAGCGTAAAGTTCATCAATTGAGCGATCGTTCATTTTGTCTGCAGCAACAATAGCAAGCGGGTCTGCTGCAATATATCCTGTAATTTTTTCACTTTCACTTAATTTTGCAAGTTCTTCTAATAATTGACGGATATTTGGACCGGCATCTACGCTAAAAGGATATTTTTTATAAAGTTCTCCCACAGCGATGCTGATCTTCTCTGGATTTGTCAGCTGTTCAGGCTGGAAAGCCAGCGCTGTCTGTCCTTTCGCTGCGGCATCAAGGAGTTTTTCTGCCAGCTCTTCAGAAGTTACAGCACTAACTTTCTGCGCAACCTTCCATTCTTCTCTCAGGTATCCTGCAGCATATGAACCCCTTCTAAAATCTTCTATGCCCGGATACTGAGAAAAGGGACATTCGGCCAGGTCCTCTCTGGAATAAAGCGGTTTCAATTTTATGTTTTCATATGTATTTCGTGATAATGTTTCTAGAGGTTTCCCTTTTAGAGCTTTTTCTGCACTTTGTTCCCAGTCTTTATTAGTCTGCTGCGGGAATTTTTCTTCAATCATTTGCTTTAATGACATATTATGCTGTCCTTGTAGCTGACAGCGTTCCCTCCCCTCGTGCGGCAGCGGACCTGCTTCCGTGAAGAAACAATGCCGCTAAAAATTATAATAAAATTCTAAATTCTCCATATATCTATTTTAGTATACAAATGAGAAACAAGCAATGAACAATAAGAAGCCGCTGCCCTAAAGCAGGGAGCGGCAATTTAATCTATTAATAAATAGTTGTATTATCTTTTGATGTGTTTTCCAGAATTTCTTTCACGCGCTGCAGGAAGCGGCCGCAAACCAGGCCATCAAGCACACGGTGATCCAGAGACATACATAGGTTAACCATATCACGTACTGCAATCATGCCATTATTCATGACCACAGGGCGCTTTACAATGGATTCAACCTGAAGAATGGCAGCCTGCGGATAATTAATGATTCCCATTGACTGAACAGAACCGAATGATCCGGTATTATTCACAGTGAAAGTTCCACCCTGCATTTCAGCGGAAGTCAGTTTACCTGTACGTACTTTTAGTGCAAGATCATTGATTTCACGGGCAATACCCTTAATCGTTTTCTCATCAGCTGCTTTGATGACCGGAACGAATAACGCATCATCTGTAGCGACTGCAATGGAGATGTTGATATCCTTCTTCTGGATAATCTTATCACCTGCCCACATGGAATTAATCTGCGGGAATTCCTTAAGGGCTTGTGCAACTGCTTTTACAAAGAAAGCAAAGAATGTAAGGTTGAAGCCTTCTTTTTGTTTAAATTCACCTTTAATACTGTTGCGGTATTCAACAAGATTTGTAACATCCACTTCCATCATTGTCCATGCATGAGGTGCTTCGTGTTTGCTGCGGAGCATATTGGCAGCAATCGCCTTGCGCACTCCGGTAACAGGGATTTCCACATCACCTGGCAATACTGGTACATTTGGTGCCGGCGCTGCTTGCTTGGATGCTGCAGGCTGGGAAGGAGCTGGAGATGGAGCCGGTGCTTCAGTCTTTTCCGGTGCGGCTGCAGCAGCTGCTGCTGTAGGAATATCTCCGGACTCAATGATTTTCATAAGATCTTTACGGGTGATGCGTCCGCCGCCGCCTGTACCTGTCACCTGGCTCAAGTCTATGCCATGCTCTTGAGAAAGCTTTAAGACAGCAGGTGAATAGCGGACTCCTTTTGGAGCATCTGCTGGTGTAACCTGTGAAGATGGTGCAGGAGCTTCAGGTGCAGCTGCAGCTTTTTCCTCTGCTTTTGTTTCAGCCGGAGCATCGTGAACTGCTTCTCCGCCGCCTTCAGTTTCAATTGTTAATATTATCTGGCCTACTTCGTAGGTTTCGCCTTCTTCTGCAATTAATTCTTTGATTACACCTGAAAACGAGGACGGTACCTCTGCGTTTACTTTGTCTGTCATTACTTCAGCAAGCGGGTCATACTTATTTACTTTATCGCCAACGGAAACCAGCCATTTGCTGATTGTCCCTTCTGTGACACTTTCCCCCAGCTGGGGCATTTTAATTTGTTCAATAGCCATTGGGTAACCTCCTTTAGCTGCCCGCACTTTCGCGGGTCATGCAGATCGTGCAGCTGAATCCAGAACTGTCTCAATCCGGAGAGCTGCATCTGCGCTTCTGTATTTATTTAACGATTTTCCTTATTAAAATTCAGCAAGTTCACGCATTGCTTTTTCAACTTTATCCGGATTAACCATAAAGTATTTTTCCATAGTCGGGGCATATGGCATTGCTGGTACATCAGGACCGGCAAGGCGTTTGATTGGCGCATCCAATTCAAACAGGCAGTTTTCTGCAATAATGGCAGAAACTTCACTCATGATGCTGCCTTCTTTATTATCTTCAGTAAGAAGAAGAACTTTTCCTGTTTTAGAAGCAGCTTCGATAATTGCTTCTTTATCTAACGGATATACCGTTCTTAAATCCAGGATGTGCGCTGAGATGCCATCTTTAGCAAGTCTTTCAGCAGCCTGAAGAGCAAAATGGACACATAGGCCATAAGTGATGACCGTGATGTCTTCTCCCTCGCGTTTTACATCTGCTTTACCGATTGGAAGTACATAATCATCATCAGGAACCTCGCCTTTAATCAGGCGATATGCGCGCTTATGCTCAAAAAACAGCACAGGGTCCTCATCACGGATAGCCGCCTTTAATAACCCCTTAACATCATAAGGTGTAGAAGGCATAACAATTTTAAGACCCGGCTGATTCGCAAATACTGCTTCAACAGACTGGGAATGATATAGGGCTCCATGAACACCGCCGCCATATGGTGCACGGACTACTATCGGACAGCTCCAGTCATTATTTGAACGGTAGCGGATGCGTGCCGCTTCTGAAATTATCTGGTTAACAGCCGGCATAATGAAGTCTGCAAATTGCATTTCTGCAATTGGACGCATTCCATACATGGCTGCACCGATTCCAACCCCTGCAATTGCTGATTCTGCAAGCGGAGTATCAATAACGCGGTCTTCGCCAAATTTATCATATAGCCCTTGTGTCGCTTTAAATACGCCGCCTTTTTTACCTACGTCTTCACCTAAAACAAATACCTTTGAATCTCTTTCCATTTCCTCGCGGATTGCCATAGTTACCGCATCGATATAAGAAATTACAGCCATATTCTCTCCCCCTTACTGTTCAGCATATACATGCTTTAAAGCAGATTCCGCTTCTGCATATGGAGCGTTTTCAGCATAGTCAGTTGCTTCGTTTACCAAATTCATAACCCGGTCATTGATCTCTTTTTCAATCGCATCGTCCATTACACCATTTTCTTTCAGATATGCGCCAAAAGTAATAATCGGATCTTTAGTTTTCGCTTCAGCCACTTCATCAGGAGCACGGTAGCTTCGATCATCATCATCTGATGAGTGAGGTGTTAAACGGTAAGAAATGGTCTCAACTAAAGTCGGGCCTTCTCCGCGGCGGCCTCTGTCTGCTGCTTCTTTCACAGCGTTATAAACTTCAAGCGGATCATTTCCGTCAACTGTTACACCCGGCATTCCATAGCCAATGGCTCTGTCAGATACATTCTCGCAAGCAAGCTGCTTTTCAATCGGAACAGAGATTGCATATTTATTATTTTCACACATAAAGATTACAGGAAGCTTATGAACACCCGCAAAGTTCGCACCTTCATGGAAATCCCCCTGGTTTGAAGAACCTTCTCCAAATGTTACAAAAGTCACCAGGTCCTTCCCTTCAAGCTTTCCGCCGAGAGCTACCCCAACAGCATGGGGCACCTGTGTAGTAACAGGAGAAGACCCTGTCACGATTCGGTTTTTCTTTTGTCCGAAGTGTCCAGGCATTTGGCGGCCGCCTGAATTTGGATCTTCCGCTTTAGCAAACCCTGACAGCATTAACTCCTTTGCAGTCATGCCAAATGTTAAAACAACACCCATGTCACGATAATACGGCAGAACATAATCCTTCTCCCGATCAAGAGCAAATGCGGCACCTACCTGTGCAGCTTCCTGCCCCTGGCATGAAATAACGAATGGGATTTTTCCCGCACGGTTTAAAAGCCACATGCGCTCATCAAGACGGCGGGCTAATAGCATCGTCTCATACATCTCAAGAACTTTCTCATCACTTAAACCTAAATCTTTATGACGGTTTTCAGCCATTTATACAACCTCCTAAGCTAATATGTATCAGTCCGGGCTCCAATTGGAAACCTGGACTTGTTTATTTAAACGGATCTTTACCCGTGGATTGCTTTTCCATCTACAGCAAGGGCAGCTTCACCGATTGCTTCAGATAACGTCGGATGCGGATGGATAGTATGTGCTACTTCCCAAGGAGTTGCATCAAGAACGCGTGCAAGGCCAGCTTCTGAAATCATATCTGTTACATGCGGTCCGATCATATGAACACCAAGGATATCATCTGTATCTTTATCTGCAACAATTTTGACAAAGCCGTCAGATTCTCCAAATACAAGTGCCTTTCCGATTGCCCGGAATGAAAATTTGCCAGTTTTCACATTATGGCCTTTTTCTTTTGCTTCATCCTCTGTTAATCCTACACTTGCTGCTTCAGGTGAACTGTAAATGCATTTAGAAACCAGACTGTAGTCAATTGGAGAAGGATTCTGGCCTGCAATGTGCTCCACGGCAACAATCCCCTCATGAGAGGCAACATGCGCCAGTTGAAGTCCGCCAATGACGTCACCAATCGCATAAATATGTGATTCCTTTGTCTGGAAGTATTCATTTGCTGCAATAAATCCCTTTTCTATTTGAATATCTGTGTTTTCAATCCCGATGCCCTCTGTATTTGCCTGACGGCCAACAGAAACAAGCAATTTCTCCGCGGAAAATTCCTTTTGGGAACCTTTCACTTCAGCTGAAATAGTTACTCCTTCACCTTTCTGAAGAGTTTCAGGAAGTACCTTTGCTCCTGTAACAATTTTGATTCCTTTTTTCTTCATAAGGCGCTGCATTTCTTTAGAAATTTCTTTGTCTTCTGTAGGAATAATGCGGTCTGCATATTCGATTACTGTTACATCAGCACCAAAGTCTGATAACATAGATGCCCATTCAATACCGATGACACCGCCGCCAACAATTATAATGGAGCTTGGCACTTCTTCCAAAGCTAATGCTTCATCTGAAGTCATTACAAGCTTTCCATCAATATCCAGACCTGGCAGGGTGCGCGGGCGAGATCCAGTTGCTACGATAACATTTTTAGGGATCAGCATTTCATTTTCGTCCCCATTGTTCATTTCAACAGAAATTGTCCCTGGCATTGGAGAGAAAATAGATGGTCCAAGAATGCGGCCTGTCCCTTCAAAAACATCAATCTTTCCCTGCTTCATCAAGTGCTGAACACCTTTATGAAGCTGATCAACGATTTTATTCTTACGCTCCTGTACCTTGCCAAAATTAATAGATACATCACTTGTCATTACGCCAAAATCTTCACTATGCTTTGCAGTAGCAAACACTTCAGCACTTCTTAGCAACGCCTTGCTTGGTATGCAGCCTTTATGAAGGCAAGTCCCTCCAAGTTTTCCTTTTTCAACGATTGCCGTTTTTAAACCTAGTTGCGATGCACGGATGGCTGCTACATAACCGCCTGTGCCTCCGCCTAAAATCACCAAATCATATTCCTGTGCCAAGTTGCTTCCCCCTTCTATTTCAACGCTGCTTTGCCAGCTGTTTTTCCAGGATATTCTTTTTCAGTCTCTTCACCGCGCAGTACGCGAAGTGCACCTTCAGCCAGTGCCTGAAGCTCATTTTCACCAGGCTGGACGATAACATCAGCTATCCAGTTAATCCGCTCACTTATTTCTTTTACAAACCCCTTGCCATAGGCAAGACCGCCTGTAAGGATAATTGCATCAACCTTTCCGCCAAGCACTGCACTGGAAGACCCAATCTCCTTAGCTACCTGATAAGCCATTGCGGAGTATACGAGCTTTGCATTCTCATCTCCGTTTTCAATCATCTTTTCTACCTTCACGGCATCATTTGTTCCCAGGTAACCAACAAGACCGCCTTGTCCAACAAGTTTCTTCATCACTTCTTCCCGATAAAAGCTGCCGGAGTAGCAAAGTCCCACCAAATCACCTGCAGGTACTGTACCTGCCCGTTCCGGACTGAAAGGCCCATCTCCATGAAGGCCGTTATTAACATCCACTACTCGGCCTTTTTTATGAGCTCCTACAGTAATACCTCCGCCCATATGCGTAACGATCAGGTTCAGCTCCCCGTACTTTTTGCCGAGTTCCTTTGCCACTCTCCTGGCAACAGCTTTCTGATTCAATGCATGAAAAATACTTTTTCTTTCAATCATTGCAAAGCCTGAAATACGGGCAATTGGGTCCAGTTCATCAACCACAACCGGATCCACGATGTACGATGGAATATTTAAACCGGAAGCAATCTCATATGCCAGGATTCCGCCAAGGTTTGAAGCATGCTGACCAGCATAACCGGCACGAAGATCCTCAAGCATTGAATCATTAACTGAATAGGTGCCCCCTTCAATTGGGCGAAGCAGCCCGCCGCGGCCGCACACTGCACTTAATTTGGAAATATTGATTCCTTCATGATCCAGTGTCTCTAAAATGGTCTGCTTGCGGAATTCATACTGATCGATAATACTTTCATAAGAGTTAATGACATCTGCATCATGGCGCAATGTCTTCTCCAGGACAGAGATCTCATTATCGAAAACTCCAATCTTTGTTGAAGTGGATCCCGGATTGATGACGAGAATTCGATGTTCTTGTTCTAGCACGTTTAAACCTCCATAAAGAGCGGAAATCTCCCTTGTAAAAACATACTCTTACTCAGGTATTTAATCTGCCCGCTGTATTTTTTCTACTCTGCTATTAAAGGCAAAGACGCTGAATTCATCATTCAGCGCTTTGCCTTTCAGGAATGATAGGCTATATTCACCTGCTTCCTAAAACCTATCTGCGGCTTAGGATATGATGGCCGTTTTGGAGGAATTGTCCGCGTGAATTACGCATTCTTTCAATTCTTTCCTCAACCATGCGGTCAGCCGCTTTATATGTCGGAATTCCATCCCTTTTAGCAATATCAATAACTTTTTCAATATTGTTATATACAGTTTCTACTTTTTTCATTGCACGTTCACGGTTGTATCCGTAAAGCTCATCAGCAACATTGATAACTCCGCCGGCATTAATTACATAATCAGGTGCATAAACAATGCCCATTTCATGGATTATATCACCATGGCGGGTTTCTTTAAGCTGGTTGTTGGCAGCTCCAGCAATGACCTTTGCTTTCAGCTGAGGAATTGTATCATCATTAACCGTTGCTCCTAAAGCACATGGTGCATAAATATCACATTCAACGCCGTAAATTTCATTTGGCTCCACTGCTTTAGCACCGAACTCTTCAACCGCACGCTGAACTGCTTCTTTATTAATATCCGTTACTATTAACTGTGCCCCTTCTTCATGCAGATGGCGGCAAAGATTAAACGCTACGTTACCAACACCCTGAACCGCAATTGTTTTGCCTTCAAGCGAGTCAGTTCCAAAGGCAGCCTTTGCTGCAGCCTTCATTCCTCTGTATACGCCATATGCAGTAACTGGTGATGGGTTGCCTGAAGAACCGAAGGCAGGCGAAATACCTGTTACATAATCTGTTTCTTCATGGATCAGATCCATATCAGCTACAGTAGTGCCCACATCCTCTGCAGTAATGTAACGTCCATTTAATCCCTGGATATAACGTCCGAAAGCACGGAACATCTCTTCGTTTTTGTCCTTGCGCGGATCACCGATAATAACCGTTTTACCGCCACCAAGGTTTAAGCCAGCTGCTGCATTTTTATAAGTCATTCCGCGTGCAAGGCGCAGTGCGTCCTCAATAGCTGCCTCTTCAGATTCATAAGTCCACATGCGTGTGCCGCCAAGTGCAGGGCCTAAAGTAGTGTCATGAATAGCAATAATAGCTTTTAAGCCTGATTGTTTATCCTGGCAAAACACCACTTGCTCGTAATCATAAGTTTCTAAGTATTTAAAGATTTCCATGTTATATTTCCTCCCCGGATTATAGAAAATTTTTGTTCGTGTGAGTATATTCTTTATTGCAATTTATAAAATGCTGGTTATTACTTTGCTGAGCATATCGCTAATGCCAATGAATAAACCTTGCTTTCTGCCGTATCCGCCCTTGAAGTAAGAACGATAGGCGCTTTAGCCCCTGCGATAACAGCTCCTACTTTTGCTTTGGCAAAGTAGACAAGTGATTTATATAAAGCATTTCCAACTTCTATAGTCGGCACCAATAAAATATCTGCTTGACCGGCAACCTCGCTTTTGATTCCCTTATGGTCAGCAGCTTCAATAGAAATGGCATTGTCCAAAGCCAAAGGACCATCGACTATACAATCTTTAATCTGGCCTCTTTGATTCATAAGAGTTAAAGCTGCGGCATCCAAAGTTGCCTGCATAGCAGGATTAACCGCCTCTACTGCAGCAATAGGAGCTGCAAGAGGGTTTTCGATTCCAATGCTATTTGCAATATGAACTGCATTTTTTAGAATTTGTGCTTTTTGATTAAGATCCGGTGCAATATTCATAGCGGCATCCGTTACGATTGTGAACTTTTCAAAACCTGGAACCTCGAAAACAGCCACATGCGATAACACATTTCCTGTTCTTAAACCAAATTCTTTATTTAAGACTGCTTTTAAAATGCCTGCTGTCGGGATATTCCCCTTCATCAGCACATTTGCCTTTTGCTCTTTCACAGCCCTTACTGACAATTCAGCTGCATGTGCAGCCGTTTCTGCATGAACGATTTTAACTTTAGGGCTTTTAGCTGCTTTGCTATGCTTCTGATTAAGGATTTTACTGATTTTTTCTTCATCCCCAAACAATAAAAAGCTTGCTAAGTTCAGCTTAATTGCTTCAGCAACTGCTTCCAGCACTTCTTCGTCTTCCGCTGCGGCTACGGCTACTGTTTTCTCACCATATTGGGTTGCTTTCGTTAGAAGCGAATCCAATGTCATCTGTTCAACCCCCTTACATGAAAAGCGCAGGCGTCAAGCCTACCCCCGATATAAGAGGATAGGTTCGGCAATTAAGAAAAATCGACGCCAATTTCTTGATGTTCTTCCGTTTATTATTCTTGCAAGAAGTGTGCCAACTTTAAAATGACCTGAAAACGCTTTATTCACTAAACTAAAGTACGCATTTTATTGCACACTATGAAAATTATTGCATGCCACCTTTTGCAATATTGTATTTTTCCAATTTGTAATAAAGATTCCTGACAGAGAGTCCGAGCATTTTTGCCGTCTTGGTTTTATTGCCATCAAGCTTTTGAAGAGTTTGCCTAATCACCTTTGCCTCATATTGCTCGACCAGTTGAGTTAATGATTTCTTTTGCCCTTCTCCACTTGCTTCAATACCAGGTGACGGATTATTGGCCCCCAGATCCGGAATATGCCTTTCTTCTATTTGGGTTTCGCTGTAATTCATAAAAATTATGGCTCTCCCAAGGATATTATCGAGCTCCCTTACATTGCCCGGCCAATCATATGCCATCAGCTTATCAACAGCTTGTTCTGTCACACCTTCTATATTCCGTCCATATTCCTGGTTTATCTTTTGAATAAGTCTGCTGCACAGTAAAGGAATATCCTCCTTCCTGCGTCTTAATGAAGGAATATGTATGGGCATTCTATTCAGCCTGTAATATAAGTCTTCCCTAAAGGTGCCATCTGCAATTCCTTTTTCTAAATTTACATTGGTCGCGGCAATGACCCGAACATCAATAGAAATAGGCTTGGTCCCTCCCACTCTTGTTATTTCATGCTCCTGAAGAACCCTGAGCAGCTTCGCCTGAGTGTTGGCTGTCAGCTCGCCAATTTCATCCAAAAAAATACTGCCTTTATCTGCTTCCTCAAACAAACCTCTCTTGCCTCCTCTTTTTGCACCCGAGAATGCCCCCTCTTCATAACCAAATAATTCACTTTCCAAAAGAGATTCTGATAAAGCAGCACAATTGACCCTGATAAATTTGTTATATTTTCGGTCGCTTGCATTATGTATAGCATGGGCGAACAGCTCTTTGCCTGTCCCGGACTCGCCTCTAAGCAAAACTGTGGCAGGAGTTTTAGCTCCAAGCCTTGCCTGTTCAATTGCGATGGTCATCTCTTCAGACGTTCCAATTATATCCTCGAATGAATACTTCGCTTCCAGTGTACGGATAATCTGTCTTGCCCGGATTAATTCACGATTCAGGCTTTGAATCTCCGAAACGTCGTGAATAACACCAACGCTCCCTTTTATCTTTCCATCTACAATAACTGGGGCAACGTTAACGATGACATCCTTTCTTTTAGGTCCGACTCTCATGGCCACCCCCCTCATCGCTCTTCGCGATTGAAGGACCTTCATATGAACACTTTCGCCTTCAGAAATATCTGCAGTAGCAGGCTTCCCGATTACTTCTTCCTCTTTAAGGCCTGTAAGCCTGGAGTATGCCGGATTGATCAAAATCCCTTTCCCATCTTCATCAACAACGGAGATAGCTTCCTCACTTGACTGAATAATGGCCTGCAGCATCGTCTGTATGTCTTTCAAATTCGTAATTTCTTCCGCAAGCGAAACTACTTCTGTTATATCCTTAAAAACGGCAAAAGCACCCATTAATTCGTTATTTTCACCGAGCATAGGTATTCTTGTCGTAATAATCTTCAGTCCATTAGCCAAAGTCATTTCCTGATTCGCTTCGATTCTCCTTGTCGCCATAACTCTGGGAAGCATGCTGTCTGTAATGATTTCATTAATTTTTTTTCCTAATGCATCTTTCCTCTTTATTCCTGTCATTCTTTCCGCGCTATGATTAAAGACTGTAATTTCATTGCGGTTATTGATTACAATCATCCCGTCATCGGTTGAATTAAAAATCAGGTCATGCTTATATGTTTCATTTCTGAATTTCGAAATCAGCTCTTCCTTTTCCTCAAGTAATTTTGCAATTAAGAAAGCTACACTTCCAGGTATTAGAACTGTATTTTTACCTCTGGCTTCCCTGATGGCGATAAACACCTGCTCATTTCCGGTAACTTCAATAATAATGTCAATACCTTGATCCATAAAAAGGCGCCAATCAGTGCCGATCGGGATGCCGCATTCTTTGGCAAGCTGCAGTCCCTCGGCATCTGGATTGGTATCCACCATGGCTTTTATATCCAGTACTGCCGTTTCTTTAATTATTTTTAGGATGGCGGTACCGCCTTTTCCTGCACCGACAATCATCACTGTTTGCATAGTCTTACCTGCTTTCATTGAAAATCCTTGCACATTTTATAGAATCCTCATGCAATATTATTCATGTCTTATTTTAGCATAGCTGTGGCACTTGACAAATTTCTTTAATGATTTATGATTTCGGTAGGCAACTCGATTTGAAGGGAATTTTTTTATGATTAGAATAATTGCTTTATTAATTTTACTCTTGCCGGGCATCTTGGCGGTGTATGGGATAAAATTAATGAGAGACATGGTATTTGGCATCCTGCAAAGCCCATTTCCATTCTTATGGCTTCAATTTGTGTCAGGTTTCCTTTTCTTGATCATAGGGCTTGGCTTTATAGCAGGGTTTATTCTTTACCGTGATCGAAAAAGAAACAAAGTTCAGGATCGTTTCAAAACTAAATGATTAGTGGGGTATTAAAATGAAACCGTTGCAGATATCGCCGGAAACAGCATTAAAGCTCGCTGAAAAACTTAATCTTCCTCTTGAGCAAATCATGCACATGCCTCAGCACATACTGATCCAAAAAATGATTGAACTTGAGAAAGAAGCAAAAAAATAAAGCAAAGGTTCAGTTTGAAGCATTCAAACTGAACCTTTTTTATTTCGGGTAACCTTTATTAACTAGAACAAATAGAAAGCGCCCCAGGAGGAGCGCTGCAAAATCATTAAAATATTTATTATGAGTCCTTACCCTTTCAAGAAGCTTTATGCTCCAGACGAAGCTTATCAGCTACCATTGCAATAAATTCGGAATTGGTCGGCTTTGCTTTTGTCATGCTGACGGTATAACCGAAAAGAGAGGATATTGAATCTATATTACCGCGGCTCCAGGCAACTTCAATTGCATGGCGGATCGCACGCTCAACCCGGCTAGCAGTCGTATTAAACTTTTTAGCTATATCCGGGTACAGCACTTTTGTAATGGAACCGAGAAGTTCAATATCATTGTAAACCATTGAAATCGCTTCACGCAGATATAAGTACCCCTTAATATGGGCAGGAACGCCAATTTCATGAATAATGCTGGTAATGCTGGCATCCAGATTCTTGGGTTTTGCTTCTGCCTGAGGACGGTAGGATGGAGCAGGTTTGCGGAGAAATGAATTGGATTTTCCGCTGACCTGGCGAATATGGCTTGCCAAATTATCCATATCAAATGGTTTAAGAATGAAGTAAGAAGCTCCCAAATCCACTGCTTTTTTGGTGACATCCTCCTGGCCGAATGCAGTAAGCATAATTACATTAGGGAGTGTACTCAAATTTAATTCTCTCATTTTCTCGAGTACAGCAAGTCCATCTAAGTGAGGCATGATGATATCCAGCACAAGAACATCAGGCTGTGTCTGCTCTAAAATGTCGAGGCAATCCTGTCCATTATGTGCAACACCTGCAACTTCCATATCCTCCTGGGAAGATATATATTCCTCTAAAAGCCCGACCAATTCCCTATTATCATCCACAACACAAACTTTTATTTTCTTCAATTACTTTCCTCCTCGGCCCATTATGGTCTCTTTAATGAATGTTCAATTGAACACGCTCTTTTTTTGATATCTATTATCTATTCTAAATGAGAAATTCGACAATGCAACAAAAATTCCTTTACTTTTTTGAATTTTTCTTAAAAAACCAGCGAAACCTCATTTTTTCTTTTGTTTTCTCCTGTTTTCGACTACTTTCGCCATACTCCTTGCATTTCATGTATATTTGTCGAAAAATCTTTAAACACCTTCATTTTAACATAATAAAAAAAAGACGGGATTTCCCCGCCTTTTTTAATTCATCCATTTCGTATTATGATGCTTTTTCTTCCGTCTTTTCATATATATCGATGCCTGCTTCATTAAGCATCCATTCTATATGAACACCATATCCTGAAGTAGGGTCATTTACAAATACATGTGTTACAGCTCCAATTATCCTGCCATCCTGAATAATCGGGCTTCCGCTCATCCCCTGGACAATGCCGCCTGTTTTATCAAGGAGCTTCTGATCCGTCACCTTAATGACCATTCCTTTTGTTGCAGGGAACTTTTGAGGAATTGTGCTGACAATCTCAATATCAAACAATTGTACTTCATCATTATCGACCACAGTCAGTATTTGAGCAGCTCCCTCTTTTACCTGATGAGAAAGTGCAATTGGCATCGGTTTATCAAAAATCCCATTTTTCATATCCCGGTTTAATTCCCCAAAAATACCGAAAGGACTGTTTCTGACAATATTTCCGATTATTTCTTTGTCCGAGGAAAATCGTGCAAGTTTTTCACCAGGATTGCCATTGCTTCCTTTTTCAATTGAAGTTACAGTTGATCTGACAATTTGTCCGTCTTCAACCACAATTGGTTTTTTTGTATCCATATCGGAAATAACATGGCCAAGAGCTCCATACTTTTTCGATTCCGGGTGATAGAAAGTCATGGTACCAATTCCTGCTGCAGAGTCACGTATATATAATCCAAGCTTATAGGTTTCTTCCCCGTCTTCTTTTAGAGGAGTCAGCTCCGTTTTCACCTTTCCGCTTTCGCGGCTAACAATGATTTGGAGAGGATTTCCGCTTTTGCCCGCTTCTTGAACAAAAGGGGCAACATCTGACATCTTTTCAATTTTCTTGCCATTAATTTCAGTAATGATATCTCCAACTTTTATCCCGGCCGTTTCGCCCGGCGATGCTTTTCCTTCAGCTGTATTAACCTGGTGGTGCCCCACAACCAGCACGCCTACTGTATTTAGTTTAACCCCGATTGATTGGCCTCCTGGAATTACTTTAAAATCTTTTAAGACATTAACATCAACTTTCTTTATCGGAAAACCTGCCAGCTCTAGAAGCATTTCATTTTTCCCATTTTCTTTAGCTGAAAGCGAAATCGAATGGTTATCTTCATTAAGTGCAACACTTGTATTATCTATGGACAGCCCGGCTGACACTGCTTCCGCCTTTGCAAAATTTAGCTGCTGCCCTTCAAAAAGGGTTATATTTGCGGGTATTTGCAAATATTCCTGAACAGGCTTGGAAAAACCTAAAGCAATTAATGAAACAAGGAGAATTCCACCAATTATTTTGCGTAAAACATCATATGTCAAATTTTTCACTCTCCTCGCTTCTAGTCCATCCACGTCAAATGGCTACATCTTTAATTTTGCCTGCATCGAAGGCATTTATAACTGCCATTGACATAAAAAAAGCTATCCTGCTTTGGATAGCTTTTCAAGGTATTAGATCTGACACTGCCACTGATGGATACAGACCTGATATTGGTTCAGCATTATTTTAGCTGTTTTGCCATATGCAGCAGCTCTTTTGCATGCTCTTTTGTCAAATCAGTAATTTCCACTCCAGAAATCATACGGCTGATTTCTTTTATCTTCTCTTCCTCATTCAGCGGCTTCACTGTTGTTTTAGTCCGTCCTTCATTCGTGTTTTTGGCAATAAATAAATGAGTATCTGCAATCGCTGCAACCTGTGGCAGATGAGAGATGCACAGCACCTGTGAATCCACGGAAACATGGTGAATCTTCTCCGCGATGGCTTGTGCCACCCTTCCGCTAACCCCTGTGTCCACTTCATCAAAGATAATACTTGTAACCCCCTGATGTTTCGAAAAAATACTCTTTAGTGCAAGCATAATTCGGGATAATTCTCCTCCCGATGCTATTTTAGACAGAGGCTTAAGCGGTTCTCCCGGATTGGTGGAAATATAGAATTCTGCTCTGTCAATTCCATTTTTCAAAAGGACTTCAGGATCAGAAAAGAACCTTACCTCAAAAACTGTTTTTTCCATGTATAATTCCTTAAGCTCTTTATGAATTAACTTCGTAAGCTTTAGTGCAGATTTTCTCCGCAGTTTGCTTAGTTCTTCCCCTTCAACCATCAGGTCTTTTTTCAGGGCAGCAACTTCTTTTTGAAGCTTATCAATATGGGTCTCTTTATTTTGCAGCGTTTCAATTTCTTCTTCTATTTTTGCTGCGTATTCCAGCACTTCATCGACTGTTTTTCCATATTTTCTTTTTAGTCCATTAATTTCATTCAGTCTGGTTTCAATTTCATTAAGCCTATGGGGATCATATTCCATAAAGTCCATTTCATTGCGGAGGGAACTGGCTGCATCTTCAAGCAAATAAAAGCTGTTTGCCACATTTTCCGCTATTTCTTTATATGAGGGGTCCAATTCAGCGGCATCATTCATATATCCCATAACCATTCCAATCCAATCGAGCCCTTTTTGCTCTCCTTGCAGAGCATTATAGCCCGACTGAACCGAATCAAAAATACGTTCATAGTTGGACAGCTTTCTCTTTTCTTCAATCAAGTCCTCATCTTCATTCAATTTCAGCTGTGCAGACTGAATTTCATCAAGCTGAAACTGAATTAAATCAAGCCGGTGCGCCATTTGCTGTTCATTCTCACTTAGATTCTTAAGCTTTTTCAATGTGCTTTCATATAACCTATAAATTCCCTGGTATTCCGAAAGGGAAGCAGCAATTTTCGGTCCTCCAAACTGATCGAGGAGTGGAAGGTGCAAGGTTTCATTCATTAATTCCTGATGTTCATGCTGGCCATGTATATCAATAAGCGAACTGCCGATTTCCCTTAAGGCAGAAATGGTTACTAATTTCCCATTCACTCTGCAGACGCTTTTTCCTGACTTTGATATATCCCTGCGAAGAACAATCATTCCCTCTTCAATCTCTATCCCGAATTCAGCAGATCGTTTATAGCAAGGGTGCTTTGGATCATCAAGGATAAAAAGCCCCTCTAGTTCAGCCTTATCTTCACCATGCCGGACAAATTCTGCAGATCCTCTGCCTCCGGCCAGCAAGTGAATGGCATCGATGATTATGGATTTCCCCGCCCCTGTTTCACCAGTTAAAACAGTTAAGCCCTTTTCAAATGAGACAGAAAGGGCTTCGATAATAGCAAAATTTCGTATGGTTATTTCATTTAACAAACTTATCACCTCATTAGAAAAGCAGAAGCGCCTTGCTTACTGCGACACCTCGATCGGGGCAGGCGCTCTGAGCTTGAAAAATATCTACAGCATTTCAAGAAAGCGGTTTGAAATGGCTTCTGTGTCTTCAGGGGTTTTGCATATGATCAGGCATGTGTCATCCCCGCAGATTGTCCCCAGAATTTCTTCCCAGTCAAGATTATCTATCAGTGCGCCAATAGCCATGGCATTGCCCGGAAGAGTTTTCATTACAAGGAGATGTCCTGCAGTATCCACTCTGACAAAGGCATCCATTAAATTTCTTTTAAGCTTTTGCAGTGGATTGAAACGCTGATCGGCAGGAAGACTGTATTTATATCTGCCGTCCATTAGAGGAACTTTTACAAGGTGAAGCTCTTTAATATCTCTTGAAACGGTCGCCTGGGTAACATTAAACCCCGCGTTTTTCAATTCATCCACCAGGTCATCCTGTGTTTCTATATCGTTATTAGTAATAATTTCGCGTATCTTAATATGTCTTTGCCCTTTATTCATTTTTTCACCTCTATAATCAGCCGCTTGACAGCAGGCAGAAAAAATTAATTTATAGTGTTTTGTACTTTAATGTTAGCTGATTTTCTCAATAAAGTACAATTTTCCCGTATATTATATATTATAATTCGTCCTATCACGACAAATTCCTTTAAAAAAAGGAACAGGCATCAGCCTATTCCTCTATATTAACCTGCTTCGTTTTCAATTCGGCATGGGCTTCTTTTACAACCTCACCTGTCTGGGCTTTAAGGAGGTTTTCTCCTTCTTCTTTGGTGCCAGACCAATACAGGTGGAGGAGAAATTCTATGTTGCCGTCACCGCCGGTGATGGGGG
The DNA here is from genome assembly GCF_038004385.1 of Cytobacillus sp. FSL R5-0377. Taxonomy (NCBI): domain Bacteria; kingdom Bacillati; phylum Bacillota; class Bacilli; order Caryophanales; family Bacillaceae; genus Cytobacillus; species Cytobacillus sp. FSL R5-0377. The sequence goes on along the minus strand of NZ_JBBORA010000001.1, from coordinate 3,791,285 downwards.
AATAGGAAACGTCCTTGACATCATAGCCAAGACCCAAAGCAAATTCGATAGTTTTATCAAGAACAGCTTCATGGATTTTAGGATCTCTGACAATCCCTTTCTTCCCAACCTGGTCCCGTCCGGCTTCAAATTGCGGTTTCACTAAGGCAATTGTATCACTTCCAGGAACAAGCAGGGTTTTTAATACCGGCAATATAAGCTTTAATGAGATGAACGAAACATCAATCGAAGCAAAATCAGGCATACCGGCTGTAAGGTCTGCCGGAGTTACATACCGGAAATTAGTCCTTTCCATGACAACAACCCGTTCATCCTGCCTTAATTTCCATGCAAGCTGATTATATCCTACATCCAAAGCATAGGACATTTTGGCGCCATTTTGCAGAGCACAATCTGTGAAGCCGCCCGTTGAGGATCCAATATCAAGGAGGATCTTGCCTTCAATTTCTAATTCAAAAACCCTAAGAGCTTTCTCAAGCTTTAAGCCCCCCCGGCTGACATAGGGCATGACCTTCCCTTTGATTGTCAGCGGAATATCGGCACTAACCTTCTCACCCGGCTTATCCAGCCTGCTTTCATTGCTGAACACCAAACCGGCCATAACGGCCCTTTTTGCTTTTTCTCTCGTTTCAGCAAGACCTCTTTCAACTAATAAAACATCTAATCGTTCTTTCTTTATTTTCATATTTTAAGCCCTTTTTTGTTTTTTTCTTGCCAGTATTCCCATTCTTTCCACAACATCGTCAACAGTCATCCCGATTTCTTCCAATAGTTCATTTACACTGCCATGCTCAATAAATTTATCAGGTATTCCCATACGGTCTATTTCTGTATGATGGAAGCCATGGTCATGTGCATATTCAAGAACAGCACTTCCAAAGCCCCCCTGCAGCACAGCTTCTTCTATCGTAAGAATAGGCAGATTTGCTGCAAACAATTCATGCAGCATCTTCTCATCAAATGGCTTAATAAACCTTGCATTAATGACTTTAATGGAGTGTCCTTGTTTTTCCAGGAGTTGAGCTGCTTTCAATGCCATTGGAATGGTTGTCCCAAAAGTTAATATTGCTCCATCACTGCCTTCACGCAGAACTTCCCATGTACCAATTGGAATAGTCTTAAGCTCTGTGTCCATAGGCACCCCGATGCCATTTCCGCGCGGGAAGCGCATAGCGATTGGGCCATCGTTATATACAATAGCTGTTTTCACCATATGCTGGCCTTCATTTTCATCTTTTGGCATCATCAGAACCATATTCGGCAGATGCCGCAGAAATGCGATATCAAATACACCCTGGTGCGTTTCCCCATCTGCACCAACAAGCCCCGCCCGGTCGATTCCAATAAATACATTCAGGTTTTGGCGTGCAATATCGTGTACCACCTGATCATAAGCACGCTGCAGGAAAGTAGAATAAATCGCAAGGAACGGCTTCATGTTTTGAGTTGCCAGCCCGGCAGCTACTGTTGCTGCATGCTGTTCAGCTATTCCAACATCATACATCCGTTCCGGAAATTCACTTGCAAAGCCTTCAAGCTTCGAACCAACAGGCATCGCTGGTGTGATTGCAACAATTCTTTCATCTTTTCTGGCAAGTTCCCTGACGGTTTCTGACACAAGTTTGCTCCATGCAGGCGGTGGTGCAGCTGCAGGCTTCACAAAGTCCCCTGTTTCCATTTTATAAGGGCCAGTACCGTGCCAAGTGCCAATCCTGTCATTCTCTGCAGGGTGAAAGCCTTTCCCTTTTTTCGTTATAACATGGAGAAGCACCGGGCCTTCAGTTTTCTTTGCATAAGCAAGGTTCTCAAATAAAGCTTCATAGTTATGGCCATCGACAGGCCCTAAATAGGTAAAGCCCAATTCCTCAAAGAACATGCCTGACACGAACAGATACTTTAGGCTATCTTTCAGTCTTTCAGCAGTTGAGGCCAATTTGCCGCCCACTGCCGGAACCTTTTTTAATAAATATTCAAGTTCATCTTTTACCCAATTATATTTGCCTGCCGTCCGTAGCCTTCCCAGGACATTGTGCAGTGCACCTACATTAGGGGCAATTGACATTTCATTATCATTCAGTATGACAATCATATCTTTTTTTTCATGTCCGATATGATTTAAGGCTTCTAAAGCCATTCCGCCTGTTAAGGCACCATCCCCAATAACAGGAATGACATAATTGTTCTCTTTTTTCAGGTCTCTTGCAATGGCCATTCCCATTGCGGCAGATAAAGAAGTAGAGCTATGGCCGGTTTCCCATACATCATGCTCGCTTTCGATCATTTTGGGAAAGCCGCAAAGACCTTTATATTGCCTAAGAGTATCAAATTGACACGCCCGGCCTGTAAGAATTTTATGGACGTATGACTGATGTCCGACATCCCAGATAATTTTATCCTTCGGACTGTCAAAACATTTATGCAATGCAACAGTCAGCTCAACAACTCCAAGATTAGGGCCAATATGTCCTCCTGTGCCTGATAGCTTTTCGACCAGGAAATTGCGGATATCCTGGCTGAGACTTTCCAATTCTTTATTCGAGAGCCCTTTTAAAAAGGAAGGGTCTTTAATTGATAACAGATCCATACTGCGGACCACTCACTTTCGTTTCTTATTCATCCGTTTTCACATATATTTTGGCAATTATGTTTATAGCAGAGTAATGCTTGTTTATTCCGGCGTCCAGCCTGTCCAAAAGATAATAACTTAAGATTACCTTATTACAGGAGATTTTCCAAATGCTTTTCATTTTAAACAGCCACTCACTCAAGCTGGCTTTGCCGGGGAATACTCCCGGCAGCAATTCCTATCATACCAAAATATATACATTGATGACCATCATTTTATTAAACAGCAAATACCGCTGGTACAATTAGTACAGCGGCAAGACCGTCGTTTCTTAATTCATTTTTGTATCCTGATCAAAGCAATAATGAGTATGTATGATAGAAATTAGTGGTCCCTGTTTGCAATTAGATCTGTTATTTCTTCCAGCAGTTCTGTTTGGAGGCCAGTTTCCTTCAGCTTCTCTTTTGCAGATCTGATATGGTATTCGAGAGCCTCTTTCGCGCCATTCATTGTCAGAAGTGCCGGATAGGTGCTTTTATTTTTTGATTCATCACTGCCAACAGGCTTCCCGATTATCTCTTCTGTCCCCTCTAGGTCGAGAATATCGTCTCTGATTTGAAAAGCCAGCCCCAGATGAAAAGCAAAATGGGAAAGAGCCTGAATCGTTTCCTCATTGGCATTTGCCAAAATAGCACCTGAAACCACACTGCATTCAAGCAATTTACCGGTCTTATGCACATGAATATACTCAAGGTCCTCTATGGCCAGCTGTTTGCCTTCTCCCTTAATGTCTGCAGCCTGCCCGCCAACCATCCCTTCAGCACCGGCAGCTCTTGACAGCACCCTAATCAGAGACAGCTTCATTTCGGCTGAAGCGAATTCGTCTGGTGTTTCCGCAATTGTCTGGAAGCTGTATGTGAGCAAGGCATCGCCTGCCAGAATGGCAAATGCCTCCCCATATACTTTATGGTTAGTAGGCTTACCTCTTCTTAAATCATCATTATCCATGCTTGGCAAGTCATCGTGAATAAGCGAATAGGTATGGATCATTTCAATCGCCGCCGCACTCCACAGCCCTTTTAACGTATCTTCGCCAAAAGCAGCCAATGTAGCAAATAAGAGCATCGGCCTGATCCGTTTCCCTCCGGCTTCGAGTGAATATAGCATCGATTCCTTGATTTCAGCTGGAGCCTTTAATTTATGTACATATTCTTTTAGATGCATTTCAAGTTTTTTCTTATGAAATTCAGAGAAAGAACTTAATGATTGCTGCTGCAAAATTATTCCTCCTCCGGAATGGCGAAGTTTGTCTTTCGGCCATCTTCCGTCAGTATTTCCGTAAGCTGTGATTCTACATTTTTAAGCTTATCATGGCATAGCTTTGAAAGTTCCATGCCTTTTTTATAAATATTAATAGCCTCTTCAAGAGGAACATCTCCCTCTTCAAGCTTTTCTACAATAACTTCAAGTTCTTCCATTGCTTGTTCAAATGAAAGCTGCTTTTCATCCGCCATGCCATTCACTCCTCAATATCCGTTACCCTGCATTCAATTGTTCCATCAGGGACCTTCAATTTTAACATATCATCTACTTTAACCTGAGACACAGTCTTTATCAGGGCTTCATTTTGTGTATAAGCAAGGCTGTAGCCTCTGTCCATAATTTTCAGAGGACTTAGTGCCTCAAGGGTTGAAATGACCCTTGCAAAATCCTTTTCTTTTACAGCCAGGGTGTTTGCCATTGTTTTGTTTAATAATTTATGGAGCCGTTCATGTTTTTCTTTTGCCTGATCCTTCAGCTGGCCGGGATGATTCCGTACCAGCCTTTTTTGCAGGATATCAGCCTGTTCCTGTTTTAAATCATGCAGCCTTTTTGCCCCCCGCAATAGCTGTTCGGTGATTTTATCAAGCTGTTCCAGTTTTTGTTCATACAATTTTTGCGGATACCGGAAAGCATAGGATTTCTGTACCCTTAAAAGCCTTTCATTTTGCAGGGCAATTTGTTCCTTCATTGATCTAATCAGCCTTGATTGCCTGTTAAAAAGCCTTTCGGTCAGGTCATCAATATGCGGGACTGCCAATTCAGCAGCTCCCGTTGGGGTAGGAGCCCTTAAATCTGCTACAAAATCCGCGATTGTAAAATCTGTTTCATGGCCGACAGCTGAAATTATAGGTATTACCGACTTAAATATGGCTTTTGCCACAGATTCCTCATTAAAGGCCCAAAGCTCTTCAATGGAGCCTCCTCCCCGGCCGATAATTAAAACATCGGCTTCACTAGATGAATTGGCTACTTCTATCGCTTTCACAATGGATGGAGCTGCATGGATACCCTGGACCAGCGCAGGGCAGATCAGTATGTTCGCGATGGGAAAGCGCCTTTTAAGCGTCGTAAGTATATCTCTGATTGCAGCTCCAGTGGGGGATGTGATAACAGCAACTGTACGTGGATAACGCGGGATACTTTTTTTATGCGCAGGCGAAAAATATCCTTCTTTCTCCAATTTCTCTTTCAGCTGCTCATATGCCAAATAAAGCTCACCTATCCCGTCCGGCTGCATTTCTTGTACATACATCTGATATTGGCCGCTGGATTCATAAACTGAAATCGCTCCGCGAACTAATACTTTCATGCCATTCTCTGGCCTGAATTTCATGGATCTCGCATTTCCTGCAAACATCACGGCTAATATTCTGGCTTTTTCATCCTTTAAAGTGAAATACATATGACCGCTTGAGTGCTGTTTAAAGTTAGAGATTTCTCCCTTAACTAAAATATTTTGCAAATGAGGGTCAGCGTCAAATTTTCTTTTTATGTATTTAGTTAGTGCATGAACTGTCAGATACTGCTGTTCCTTCATAACAATCTCCTTTATGCAGAAGCTGCATTGGCCGTGCATCTCCTGCAGAGCAATAACACAGGGCAAGCGCAGACGCCTTGTCCACTCCCGACACCTTAGGAGCAGGCGCTCCTTCTAAATAGCCGGCTCTTTTATCGTGAGATGACAAAAGGTGTCGAAGCTTCCATGTGGAGCTGAACAGTTAAAGCGTTGAAACTTCTTGCCTATCAAAAAAAACTGTCCATCCATTAGCCCGCATAACAGGCTTCCTAAATACAGGATAATGGAAATGGACAGATTTTGCATCTATGGCGGCCATGAATTTAGTTTTTGCTCATCGAATACTCTGCTGCCTTTAACGTATTATGCATTAACATGGTAATGGTCATCGGTCCCACTCCGCCTGGAACAGGAGTAATATATCCTGCTTTATGCTTCACATTTTCGAAATCAACATCACCGCAAAGCTTTCCTTCCTCATTTCGATTCATGCCCACATCAATCACGATTGCGCCATTTTTAACATGGTCCTCCGTAATTAAATTGGCTTTGCCTGCTGCTGCCACCAGTATATCTGCCCGCCTGGTATATTCCTTAAGATTAGCTGTTTTCGAATGACAATAGGTAACAGTTGCATCTTTATTAAGAAACAGCTGCCCGGCAGGCTTCCCAACAATGTTGCTTCTGCCTATTATCACTACATGCTTTCCGGAAATGTCTGCTCCGATGCTTTCGAGCATTTCAATGATCCCTGCAGGAGTACATGGGATATAGGCATCCTGAGATGTCATCATCCTGCCAATATTAATGGGATGGAATCCATCCACATCTTTCTCAGGTGATATAGTCTCAATGATGGCTTTTTCATTAATATGTTTTGGCAGCGGCAGCTGGACCAGGATGCCATGGATTTCATCATTCTTGTTTAATTCAGTGATTTTACTGATAAGCTCTTGTTCACTGACACTTTCGGGAAGGTCAATAAGCATAGAATTCATGCCAAGCTTATTGCAGGTTTTCTGCTTGTTATTCACATACGTTCTTGATGCCTGATTATCCCCCGCTAAAATAACTGCCAAGCCTGGCGTGACTCCTTCTGCCTTCAGCTTTTGCACTTTAGCACCAATACGATCCTGGTTCTTTCTTGCAATTTCTTTTCCATCTATTAATTCTGCAGCCATTTGTAATCCCCCTGTCAGAAAGTCGAAAGCGCTTTTGATAAGGACTGGGTGCTTGCTGGCATCCATAGTGTATGTTTATTAAAGCTTTTCCTTTACCTTTGATAAAACACCATTAATAAACTTGCTGGATTGATCGTCGCCGTATAATTTGGCAATTTCAATTGCTTCATCGAGCACCACATTTGCCGGCACTTCCTCTTTTAAATACCGAAGCTCAAAAACAGACAAGCGCAGAAGGTTGCGATCTACTGTGGCAAGCCTCTCCAGCGTCCATTTTTCAAGAAACCCTTTAATTTCGCTATCAATTGTTTCTTTATGCTCAAGCACACCTGATACAAGTGTGCTGAGATACTCATCACTTTTTTCTCCCTCTAAAACGTGTTCGATGGCTGTCTCCGGTTCTGTCCCGCTTACATCAATTTGAAATAACGCCTGCAATGCTTTTTCTCTGGCTGTTCTTCTCTTCATCTTTATAAAACTCCTTTATAGCTAGCATTAGTAATTTTCATTTTTGAGCATTTGCACGTCCAAAAATTGCATAAGAAGATAATAGCATAAGTAAGGAATCTTCGCACTACAACAAGAGCATAATGTTTGGCGAAGAAAATTATCAAGAAAACTTATAATATTAATTTCCCCTTTACAAACTCCTTTATAACGGATTAGAGAATGAATGATGAAGAGTGAACCATAAGAAAAGCCAAAGACGAGTCTGATGTCTTTGGCTTGTTGTGTATGTTACATTTCCTGTTCGTATTCAACTTCATGCTTTTGGTTCTCAAACATAATTCCTACTACGTGAATGTTTACTTCCTGAGCGTCCAATGCTGTCATATTAAGGAGGGCCTGTCGGATGTTGTCCTGGATTTTTTGCGCAACGCTTGGAATGGACACGCCGAATTTCATCAGGCAATATACATCGACTTTGATGCCTTCTTCTGTTAATTCAACTTTAACACCTTTGCCATGGTTCTTTTTACCAAGCCTTTCGACCACTCCTGTAGCGAAGTTTCCGCGCATTTGCGCAACCCCTTCTACTTCCGAAGCAGCAATGCCGGCAATAACTTCAATAACTTCCGGTGCAATTTCCACCTTGCCAAGACCTGAATTTTCAGGGCTCATTTCAAGAATATTATTTTCGTTCATTTTGGCACCTCCACAAGTCTTTAAGAATTCATTACATCATGCAATTCAAGAAATTTAGTATTAAACTGCCCTTCCACAAAATTTTCATGGCTTAAAAGCTTGAGGTGGAACGGGATGGTTGTATGAACCCCTTCCACTACAAATTCGCTTAATGCCCTTTTCATTCTGGAAATAGCTTCTTCTCTAGTATTTCCATAAGTGATCACTTTTGCAATCATTGAATCGTAATATGGAGGAATCATATAGCCCGGGTAGGCAGCGGAGTCCACTCTGACACCAAGCCCGCCAGGAGGCAGATACATATTGATCCTTCCTGCTGATGGCATAAAGTTCTTCTCCGGGTTTTCCGCATTAATTCTGCATTCGATTGACCAGCCGTTAAATGTCACATCACTTTGTGTGAAATTAAGCTTTTCTCCAGAAGCAACCTTAATTTGCTCCTTGATTAAATCAACTCCTGTTACCATTTCTGTAACTGGATGCTCCACCTGAATACGCGTGTTCATTTCCATGAAATAGAATTTTCGATTTTGATAATCGTAGATAAACTCTATCGTTCCGGCGCCTGTATAATCAACCGCTTTCGCAGCTTTTACAGCTGCATTTCCCATCTCTTCACGTGTTTCACCGTCAAGAGCAGGTGAAGGCGTTTCCTCGAGCAGCTTTTGCAGCCGCCTTTGAATAGAACAATCTCTTTCCCCAAGATGAACAGTATTCCCGTAATTATCTGCAAGAACCTGAATCTCCACATGACGGAAGTCTTCAATGTATTTTTCGATATAAACGCCAGGATTCCCGAATGCTGTCATTGCTTCCTGCTGGGTGATCGTAATTCCTTTAATAAGCTCCTGCTCATTGCGCGCTACACGGATTCCTTTCCCGCCTCCGCCAGCAGTCGCTTTAATAATGACCGGATATTCAATCTTTTCTGCAAGCTGAATAGCATCTTCCGCATCCTTAATAATTCCATTAGAGCCCGGAACGATCGGAACTCCCGCTTCCTTCATCGTTTCTCTTGCAATATCCTTTGTGCCCATTTTATTGATGGCTTCAGGAGTCGGACCGACAAAAATAATATTACATTCTCTGCACAGCTCGGCAAAGTCCGCATTCTCTGCAAGAAACCCATAACCAGGATGGATGGCGTCACAGCCAGTAAGCTTCGCGACACTTATTATATTAGTAAAATTTAAATAGCTGTCCTTAGATGCTGTTGGACCAATGCAATATGCCTCATCCGCCAGCTGAACATGGAGCGCTTCCCTGTCTGCTTCTGAAAAGACAGCAACAGATTCAATCCCCATTTCGCGGGCTGCCCTGATAATGCGGACAGCTATTTCTCCTCTGTTGGCAATCAAGAGTTTTTTAATCATTCTGTAACCGCTCCTTATTCAGGCTTAACTAAAAATAGTGGCTGGCCATATTCTACTAATTGACCGTCCTTTACAAGCACTTCTACAATTTCACCATTAACTTCCGCTTCAATTTCATTAAATAATTTCATTGCTTCTACAATGCAGACAATGGAATCCTTCGTAACTTTTGAACCGGCTTTTACATATGCTTCAGCGTCAGGTGATGATGATTGGTAAAAGGTCCCTACCATTGGGGATACAATCTTATGTAAATTTTCTGCAGCTTCAGCCTTTGGTGCTGGAGCTTCTGCTGGAGCTTCTGTTTTTGGCTCTTCCACATTCACAGCAGCTGGCTGGACCGGCTGAGGAGCAGGTGCTAACACTTGGGCAGCTGCAGGCTGTACTTGCTGAACGACTGCTGCTTCATTGCCTTTTTTCTTCATCTTAATTTTAGAACCTTCATGCTCATATACAAATTCATCAATATTTGACTGATCTACCAATTTAATCAGTTCACGGATTTCTTGTACTTTTAACATTTTGGCACCCCTTGTTTTCTCATTGCATGATAATCCCTCTATTCCGGATGGATAAAACTGCCAAGGCAGAAACGTACGGATGGGAGGTTATGCATGGTTTGAATTATGACTAGATACTAATATCATACGATAAGACCTTATAAAACTTCAACATTCTATTATGTACTGGATAACAATTTCTCTATCCGCCATATGTTCCATTCTAATATTTTTCTAAATGTTTGTGAAATGTTTCATGGGATTTAACGAAATTTCATCCAAAATCACTTCATATCCAGGACTATTGTACCATTAGTTTATGTAATAGTTACCAAACTTAAAAACAATATTAAATGGGAGCCCGCAGAATTTTGCAGGCTCCCTCTATTTTTTTATTTTTCAACCTGGAACTCTACAGCCACAGCCTCAAGCTTTCCAATTTCATTCCTTACTTCCTGGATGATATTGTTTGCAGCAGCTGGAGAATGATCTTTGGCCTTAACAGTAATTTGAACCTTCTTGCCGTCCGCACGGACTAGCACATCTTCATAATCCATCGCTCTGATTAATGTTTCAAGCATCGCCTCCTTTTGGGCGATTTCATTTAATTCATCAATTTGATCTTTTGCCTTCATTCTTTCTTCAGCAGGCAGGTCAGTTTGACCAAGGACCTCCTGCAGTCCTTCCTTCATGCGGCTGCGCTCGTCATCAAGCTGAAGACGTAGATTTTCGAACATTTCATCACTGGCAGTGTTTGTAATGATCGCTTTGCCATCTTCACTCTCAACGGCCTCCATTTCACCCGCTGCCTTTTCTTCCATTCCAGCAAGGTCACTGCCTTTTTGTTCCGGTGATGTTACATAATACACCGATAATACAACCACCAAACTCAGCATTGTTAATAGCCAGACCGTTTGTTTCTTTAAAAGCATCTATTATTCCCCCTTAGTTTTTTTAGGCATTACGGATACTCTATGGCTTGGAACATCCAATGCTCTGGTTACTGCCTCAATAATCCATTTTTTCACTTGTATATTTTCAGCCCCTTTTGCCACAACCAGAACTCCCCTTATTTCAGGTTTCTTGGTTTCTATGACAATGGGAACCTCTTTTTCTCCATTTCGGACAATCACAAGCTGTTCCTCTTCTGACTGGTCCTCAACCTTCCTTTTGCCGCCTTCCCGATCGGTTTCATCGGTTTTCTGAGTCTGGGTTGTTTTGTTTTTCTCAAGAACTTTCTTTTCTGTGGCATCGACATTCACCACAACCGTGGCATCTTCAACCCCTACGATAGCATCGAGCGCTTCTTTTATTTGAGCTTCATATGCTTTTTCATAATTGGAAATGGTGTCATTTCCCCCAGATTTCTGCTGGCCGAATGCCGGCACCTCTTCCTCCTGCTTCACTTCTTCCCCATCCTTAAAAACGGGCAAGTCCCCGGTGGAACTGTCTTCTTGAAACAGCGTATTGCTGATCAGCATGATGGCTGCCCCAAATAGGAGAACAAGCAGTAAATAATGGAATTTTCCAGGTTTCTTATCAGACTGTCCATCTTTGGAAATCATTTTTTTTATCCATGTGAAAGGACCTTTTTCATTATCCATCCCTCTCCATATTCCCCCCTTCTACCAGAACTTCGATTGAGTTTGCGTCTACATTCCATTTTTGTGCGAGAAGAGAAGCAATTCTTCCTGCATCTTCATGTTCGGGCCCGCTGGATGGAAGAGGTTTCCCGGCATTGATTTCCACTGTTTTAACCACTTCTACAGCTTCAGCTTCTGCATCTTCTGCTTTGAGTTGGATCATGACCTTTTGCAGGTTATCCGGGAAGGCTTGATCACTGCTTTCATCTACTAAAATATCAATGTTAGCAATTTCCAGACCGTACTGTTCCATCAACTCCTCTTCTGCGTCCTGTTTCATGTGGACAGCCATTTGTTCTAAAATATATGCATCACTTGAGGCTTGTATTTCTTTTTTCTTCATTTCTATTAAATTTTCCATATTTTTTTCTCCTGCCCCCTCAAAAACCGGGACTGAAACTAGTGCTTCTTCAAAATCACTTGAAACAATTTTTAAAATCGGTGTAAGAATAATCGCTATCAGCAGCAGCCCTGTCACCATTTTAGTGTACTTCTGAAGCTTGGAGCTGGGGAGGAGCATATCAATGACAGTGGCAAGCAGAACAAATAATATGATGTTGGTTACCCATTCTTTTATGAAATCCACTTCATTCCCTCCCTACCGGACCATCATGGTCAGATTGCCGGCTGCTATAATAACTGTAATGCTAAGGAAAAACATCAGGGAGACAATGGCCAGAGCTGCAAAAACATAGATGATGCTTTTGCTGATTATATCCAGGCAGGCTATGATTGGCCCTCCTCCCAGCGGCTGCAAAATGGCTGCCGCAAATTTATATATAAACGCAATCATTAATATTTTGATTGCAGGAAATGCTGCAATAATAAGGAGAATGGCTACTCCAGCTATCCCCACCGTATTTTTCAATAGCACCGATGCGCTAATTACCGTATCTGTCGCATCTGTAAACATCCTGCCGATGACAGGAATAAAATTCCCTGTAATAAACTTTGCTGTACGGATCGTAATTCCATCAGTAACTGCGGCAGATGCTCCCTGAACTGATATAACTCCCAGAAAGACCGTCAGGAACATCCCAAGAAGCCCAATGCTCCAATTCCGGAGCAGATTGGCAAGCTGTGTCACCTTGTAATGTTCCGACAATGTGCTGACAATGCTTAACAGGGCTGATAAAAATAGAAGCGGAAGAATTACATACTGGATAAATAATCCGCTGACATTCATCAAAAATAGGATCACCGGGTGGAAAAACGCTGCAGACACCACACCTCCCGAAGAAGCAATCAATGCAAGCAGCAGCGGTATGAGAGCCATTATGAATGACACCATAGTTGAAATGGTTTCCTCTGTATAAGTGATCGCCACATGGAAGCTGTTAAGTGCAATAATAATTAACACCATAAAGACGATTGAATAGGCGGCTTTACTGACAGTACTTTTTTCAAATGAATTCTGCAGAGACTGCAGGAACATGCTGAATACCGTCAGCAATATCAGGGTCCCCAGCAATTTTCCATTGACTATAAACTCATGGAACACAAACTTAACCGCGCCTCCAGCCCAATCTTTTAGTGAAAATTCCTTATCTCCTTTAATGAATTCATAGAGACTCCCCTTTTGACTTTCGGGCAAAAATCCTCCATACTCTGTTGTAATTTCTTCCCAAAATCCTTTTATTTCATTAAGATCTAACTTCTCAACCTGAGTTTCAATTAAATCCTGCGGGGATATTGTCTCTTCTGCTTCGCCGGTCTTTGGTGAGGCTTGTACAATTGGTGCCAGGAAAAAGAATATAAATAAGCTGAACCCTAAAATCATCTGCATCCTTTGCTTCATTTTTTTCACCTCTTTTAAAAGACCCTGTCTAATGCCAGCAATATGTGCCTGTCCAGTCCGGCAGCCTGTTATTAGAAGGCTGCCGTCTAGCTTGGAATCATACGGATAATGGTTTCGATTAATACCGTAAGGATCGGAATGGCCATGGCAAGAATAAGAATCTTCCCGCCCATTTCGATTTTTGCTGCAATAGCTCCCTGCCCTGCATCCTTCGTAATTTGGGCAGCAAACTCAGCAATATAGGCTATTCCAATTATCTTTAAAATGGTTTCAACATAGACGATGTTCACCTTTGCATTGACGGCAATCTTTTCAATCATATGGATAATGGCATAAATTTGGTCGACCAAAAAAAGAAAGATGGCACAGCCGACAAATACAATCAGTAAAAAAGCAAAATTCGGCTTTTGCTCCTTAACTATCAGCGCCAGGAAAGTGGCTACAAGCGAAAATCCGACTATTTGGAGAATTTCAATGGCTGAGCCCCCCTTTTATCCCTGAAACAAAAAGACTGATTTAATTTTTTGGAACAGGTTATCTACAATGGAAGCAACCATGAATAAGATATAAATGAATCCGAAAAGCGTTACCCATTGGGCGTATTCTTTTTTGCCCACCTGATCTAGAATGGTATGCAAAAAGGCTACAACAATTCCCACACCTGCAATCTTAAAAATGATATCTACCTCTAAGCCCATCTTTTCTCCCCCTAAGCTCTGATCAGCGTCCGGCAATAAAGCCGGCATTTCCTACATTAGTAATATGATTAAGAGCAATCCGGATAAGAACCCCAGACTTTTGACCATTCTCTCGTATTTTGCTTGTCTGTCTTGCGCATCAGCTTCTTCACGTTCCAGATGGGAAAGGGTCAGCATAATCTGCTTTTGCTGTGAAAGGCGGTCATGTCTTCCAAGTGTTTCGCCAAATTGCTTCATGATCTCAAATTCCCCTTGTTTAAAAGCGGTCATGCTCCATATTTCCTCCAAACTTTCTTCCCATGCATCCTTTACTGTCGTCTCTGATTCGGTCAGTTTTTTTGCAAAGGATTCAAAGATACAGGATAAAGGCTTGGAAAGCTGGGCCGAAAGCCGTCTGGCTGCTTCATGAAGGGGTGTGTGGCCATACATAATTTCAGCTTCTAAGGATTGCAGTGCCGATTTCAGCTGACGAAGCTGGCGCGGCCGTTCGGTCAGATGCCTTGAGGCCTCAAAGCCTGCCCATGTTGTTGCAATAATAATCAAAGCAGCTCCTATAAGCTTCATCATTTACATCACGCCCGCTTGATGCTGATATCCCGCACCGTCTGAGTTTCGAATGCTGACAATGCTGCCAGGTCCATCTTTTCTGCTCAATTCAATAAATCGCTGAAAAATACCCATTTCAAGTAACACCTGTAAAGTAGGGCGCCTCTTAATTTCCTCCAGGGAATTTCCATGTGTAGTCATAATCAGCTTTATTCCGGCATTTACTGCCTCCATTATGGCTTCAGCATCTTCAAGCCTGCCAATTTCATCGACTACCAGAACCTCAGGGCTCATGGAACGAATCATCATCATCATTCCCTCAGCTTTGGGACAGGCATCAAGGACATCGATTCTGTTTCCAAAAGTCATCTGCGGGATTCCATTGACACATCCTGCAATTTCGGAGCGTTCATCCACAATCCCAACCTTACTTGCAGGAAGGTCACTGCTTGGATCACCAGATGAAATGATTCTTGCAATATCACGAAGCAATGTAGTCTTGCCAGTCTGCGGCGGTCCAATGATCATGGTATGCATCCAGCCATTTCTGTAAATCCTCGGAATCAGCTTTTGGGCAATGCCAACTTTCTCTCTGGCAATTCTAATGTTAAAAGAGGAAATATCCCGGATCGCCTTAACCTTGCCTTGCTCAAGAATGACCTTTCCGGCAAGCCCAACCCGATGGCCGCCCTCAATTGTGATATAACCTCTTTTAAGCTCTTCCTCGAGTGTGTAAATTGAGAAATGGCTTATTTTATTTAGTAAATGCACGGCATCCTCTGATTCAACTATATAAGGGAGAAAATGGGGTACTCCCCTCGCTGTTAATTCAATAGGCCTCGAAATTCGAACCCTGATTTCCTCCAGATCCTTTAAGATGTTCGGAGGGATTCTCTGTAATTGTTCGGCAATTTTTTTCGGCAAAAAGGCTATAATCGTATCCACGTCTGCTCCTCCTTTTTCACAATCTGATTTCGGACTAGCTTCTCATTATTTAAAATGTATGCCTGCAGCAAAACAATATGACTTAGATTTGCAAGCTTCACATTTATTTAGTACAAGCTATTGCCTGATTAAAAAGATGTCTTTCTTCAAAAAATATTCAAAACGAATATAATGAAAGGCTGGTGCCCGTTATGAAAACAAAATGCATATACATTATGGTTATCTTTCAGCTGATTGTTCTTGGTTTCTTTCCTGCAGAAGGAAGGGCTCATCAGAAAAATACAAAAGGACCGCAAAATGTCATTCTGTTGATTGGCGATGGAATGGGAATGGGCCAGATAGAAATTGCAAGAAAGCTGGAGTACGGGAAGGACGGGAGGCTGTTCATGGAATCTCTCCCGCACACCGCATTAGTGCATACCGAATCTGCCAATAATCTTGTGACAGATTCAGCTGCCGGCGGTACGGCTCTTGCAACTGGAAGAAAAACGAATAATGGAATGATCGGAGTTACGCCTGATGGGAAGGAAGCAGACAGTATTCTGGATTTATTCAAGAAAAACGGTAAAAAAGCAGGGATAATATCCACCAATACAATTACAGATGCAACACCTGCAGCCTTTACAGCAAGTGTTTCAAACAGATGGTCGGGACAGGATGAAATTGCACGCCAGCAGCTTGAATCCGGGGTAGACGTGCTGCTTGGAGGCGGCAGAGCATACTTCAAACCGGAAAAGCAAAGCGGGAGGGATTTATTGAAAGAGGCAAAGCAAAAGGGATATGCTTATGCAGTGAATCGGGAAGAATTGCTGTCTGCGAAAGGCTCAAAGCTGCTTGGCTTGTTTAACGAGGGATATATGAACTTTAAATCGGACCGGCAAATACTGGAGAGCAAAGAACCCAGCTTAAAAGAAATGACTGAAAAAGCAATCGATATCCTCTCAAAAGGAGAACAGGGATTTTTCCTCATGGCCGAGGGAGCAAGAATTGATCATGCTTCACACGCTGGTGATATTACAGGCATCTGGAAAGAAACGATTGAGTTTGATGAAGCTGTCAAATTTGCCGTCGAATGGGCACAAAAGGACAAAGAAACTTTGGTGCTGATTGTCGCAGATCATGAAACCATGGGGATATCTGCATCAGAACCGCTGGATATACAGCATTTAAAGGAAGTTAAGGCATCTCCGCAATATATGGCCAGTCAATTGGCAAAAGATGAAAATAGGGGCATTTATCGGTCAGAAAGTGTGAAGAATGTTTTAAAAAAGTATGCAAATATTGACTTAACTGAGAAGGAAATAGAATCATTTAATCGGAAGCTTCAGAACACAGACAGCCAGGTTTATCCTCAATCCTTAGCAGCATGGGAAATAGGGAGCCTGATTGCTGAGAAATATCATGGGGGTATTTTAACGGGTACAGTAAGAGCTCTTAGCTCTACCGGCGGCCACACAGGCAATATGATTCCTTTATTTGCTTATGGCAATGGGAGCGAAGCTTTTACAGGAGTGCTGGAGAATACGGATATCCCGAAAAAGATTGCCGGACTGATGGATTACAGCTGGCATTAATGTAAATACGCATTTTTTCTCTTTCTCCCGCGTAATTCTAGAAAGATACATTAATGAAAGCGGGGAATGAAAGTTATGTATTATTATCAGCCATTTGTCCGCAATACTGTACAGAGTGGGAGCCATTTCAGATCCAAGCCAAATACATTAAGGGTTTCAGGTGAGGGAAAGTTAGCTGCACAGCCAGATCTGGCTAATATAAAGCTGGGAGTTATAACAGAAGATCAGGAGCTTCAAAAAGCACAGGGGCAGAATACTGCTGCCATTTCAAATATCAAAAAATCTCTTAATGCCATAGGAATAACAGATAAGCAAGTTCAAACGTCAGATTTCACTATTATTCCACAGTATGATTTTGTGGATGGCAAGCAAATATTCCGCGGTTACAGAGTTGAGCATATACTCGGCATTACTGTTGCTGAATTAGATAATGCAGGACTTGTTGTGGATACAGGAGTGGAAAACGGTGCAAACACGGTTAGAGAAATTACTTTCGAAACTGAAAATCAGCAGGATTTGTACCAGCAGGCTTTAAACGCGGCTGTAATGGATGCTTACAAAAAGGCTAAAACAATCGCTGCTGCACTAAATGTACAATTGATCAGCACCCCAGTATCCGTGACAGAAGGAACTTTAGGGATGGAGCAGCCTGTATCTATACAATCCTCCGCTTTTGTCAAAAGTGCCGTCAGCACACCGATCCAGCCTGGCACCATAGAAATTGAAAGTCGCATCACGGCTGAGTTCATATATTACAGCTAGGAAGCTTCTGCTTATAATCACGGAAAAGAAGCTAATACTAATAAGGTGTCGAGGAATTCTATAGAAATGAGGTTATGAGATGAATGAAAATCTGGATGAATTTTTAAAGAATCAGAAAAAAGGCGACAGGGCTTATCTGGGAGGAACCCGTGATAACAGAACTGCTCCTGCATCTGACCCTGACTATAATAATCGCAATGACACTGACATATCCCCCGGCGCTGAGGGCAGGAAATATAAAGGATAAAAAAATCCCGATTGCTCGGGATTTTTTCCATTTATGCACGTGAAACGTATGAACCATCAGTTGTATTGATGATCAATTTATCCCCTTCATTAACAAAGAAAGGAACTTGTACAGTCAGGCCTGTTTCAACTGTTGCAGGCTTTGTTCCGCCGGATGCAGTATCCCCTTTAATGCCTGGTTCTGTTTCTGTTACTGTAAGTTCAACAGAGTTAGGAAGCTCGATTCCAAGAGACTCCCCCTGATAAAGCATAATAGCGACTTCCATGTTTTCTTTTAAGAATTTTAATTCATACTCAATTGCTGATGCAGGCAGCTCGATCTGCTCATAAGATTCATTATCCATGAAAACATGCTGATCTCCATTTGCATATAGGTATTGCATTTTACGGTTATCGATTTGTGCCTTCGCTACTTTTTCTCCTGCACGGAAGGTTTTTTCCTGAATGGCACCAGTGCGAAGATTCCGCAGTTTGGATCGTACAAAAGCCGCTCCTTTTCCCGGTTTTACGTGCTGGAAATCCATTACACGCCATATGCCGTTATCAACTTCAATTGTCAAACCCGTACGAAAATCGTTTACTGAAATCATGAGTGTGTCCTCCTAATGTGTACATTTAAAGAATAATTAATTCTTTAGTAGAATGAGTAAGTGTTTCATTATGATCGTTTGTTATGACTGTATCATCCTCAATTCGGACACCGCCAATTCCCGGTATGTATATGCCCGGCTCCACTGTTACGATCATTCCGGGCTCAAGGATAACATCAGACTTAAAGGATAATGCAGGACCTTCATGGACTTCAAGGCCGATGCCGTGTCCCGTAGAATGGCCAAAATATTCGCCATAGCCTTTGCCTGCAATATAATCACGAGTTAAGGCATCTGCCTCTTTGCCGCTCATTCCAGGTTTGATGCCTTCCATCCCCCGCTCTTGAGCTTCCTGCACAATTCCATAGATTTCTTTCAGCTTATCTTCTGGTTCTCCAACAGCAATTGTGCGGGTAATATCAGAAACATACCCTTTATAATAAGCACCGAAGTCAAGAGTGACAAAATCGCCTTTTTCAATTACCTTATCACTGGCGACTCCATGCGGAAGAGCAGAACGGTACCCGGATGCTACGATAATGTCAAACGATGATGAATCTGCACCCGCTTTTCTCATAAAGAATTCTAATTCATTCGAAACTTCCAGTTCAGTAATACCTGGCCGAATGACATCAAGAATATGTTTAAACGCAGCATCTGCAATGTCTGCCGCCACCTTTATTATCTTAATCTCTGAATCGTCCTTTATCAAGCGTAACTTTTCAATAGTGTCAGAAACAGGGATCAGCTCAGCGTTAACAGCTTTATCATAGGCTTTATAGGAAGCAAAAGTAACATGATTCTCTTCAAAACCAAGCCTTTTGATTCCGAGCTGTTTTGCCTGTTTGGCGACTTCTTCCGGAATTGCACCAGTATGCTTCACAATTTCATATCCTTCACATTGTTTAGCAGCCTGTTCCGTGTAGCGGAAATCGGTTATGAAGAGTGCTTTATCCGCACTGATGAGCACGACGCCCGATGAACCGGTAAACCCTGTCATATAACGGCGATTGTAGGTGCTGGTAATCAGCATGCCATCTATCCCAGACTCTGTAAAACGCGCTCGCAATTTTTGTATTTTCTCCATTTTATTCTCTCCCCTTGTCAAAATCCATTAAGGCATAAAACGCCAGTTCATACCCTTTAAAGCCGAGGCCGACTATTTGTCCCATTGAAGCGGGGGCAATGACAGAAATATGCCTGAATTCTTCTCTGGCATGAACATTTGAAATATGTACTTCGATCACAGGAATCTGAATTCCTGCAACAGCATCCCTTATTGCATAACTATAATGGGTAAATGCTCCGGGATTGAAAATTATACCCTGTGTGCCATCTTCATTGGCAAGGTGAAGCTTATCAATAAGTTCACCTTCGTGATTTGACTGAAAACAGATCACTTCTGTTTCATATGAAGCACCCAACGCCTTCATTTTTTTCTCGAGATGATCAAGTGTTTCTTTTCCATAAACACCTGGTTCCCTTTTGCCGAGCAGGTTTAAATTCGGCCCATTTAACAGGAGTATTTTCCCCATATTCAACCACCTTTTTAACAATTGCTTACAGGCTTTCCCTTCTCTTTAATATCCTGCTGACAGCACTGAAAAAGAATGCCCACTTAAGAACATTCTATCATAAAGCAAACTTTCATACAGTTCTGACGTATAGCACTTTTCGCTTTATTTTTCATTATTCCCTCCCATTGACATTAGCCTTCAGCTCATACTGATTTAATCTTCATTTACGAATGATAACTCTTGTTTAGGCTCTTTTTTAAAGACTCTTTCGTATAAATTGTTTTTCACTCATCAATGTTGTCCGTTGATTGCAGCGAGGGGATGCACCCTTTCCGCAGCGCGGGCGCTGAGCCTCCTCGTTGCTTCGAGTCTGCGGGATCTCACCTGTCCCGCTGCTCCCGCTGGACATTGAATAGGCTGCCTTGGGTTCACACCGCACAAAGAAAATGCGCATGTACTTTCGAGGACACCTTACGCTGCAATCAACTCAGTAAATATAATTCATAGCAACAAACTTTGCGAAAACATCCAATCCATTAAATTATTTCTGGATCAGTGCGGGCCTTTTTTTCATCTTCAGTTTTGCCTTTGAGTTCATGAGCTTCATATGAAATGGAATACCCAACAAATACACCAAATAAAATATAGAAACAAATTGAGGTAATTATTGTATTTCGCTCAAGCTCCCAAAACGGGCTGATGCCCGGGAAGATAGGGTTGAGTATAAAAAATACCAGTAAAAAAAGGGCAATTCCATAGCCTGCTCCGACCAAAATACTTTGAAATCTCCGCAGCGCTGCATAATAAATCAGGGCAGCTATAATAGATATTCCGCCTATCAGGAAGATCGAGATCATTGTCCCCAGCCATCCCTCTTTCCATGCTCCAATCGTCCAGGGCTCGAGAATGACATTTGGGCGAATTTCCGTGAAATTAAACACATAAGCAAGATAGGCCAGTCCGCTCCAAAGAATGCCTCCAACCAATCCGGTAATGACCACCATTGCCATAAAAGACATTGGTTTTTCCCTTTGATTCTGTTCCAAGCGCTCTTTTTCTTCTGCCACTTTGCGCCACCTCCTTTTCCTATTATGTCCACACACAATTATTCCATTGCATCAATTTCAATTAAAAGCATCCTGAATAATTTCCGCTGCAAAAACCATATATATTTTTATATATTTTCCTTTAATATAGAGGTTTTATGGGATTTTAAGTCGAATAAAATAATTAAGGATGAAGCTCTATAATTTTTGCTTATTTCCGGTTATGCGAGTTCCGGGACTGGGGTGCAGAGCATAAATTTAAGTATAAGCAATATTCCCGATAATATGGAAAACCTTACTAAGCCTCATGAAAAGTTAATGTTCCTCTGTTTAAATTGTAAAGAAATAGGAAAATAAAAAAATAAAGACTACTTTCATTAATTATTTCGATAAACTTTAGCTTATAGAGTTTAAAAGCTTATAAAATTGCTCATCATGCTTTTAGGGAGGTGGCTTTCTTGAAAAAACCATTTACATTTTATATTGTCTCCGGTCTCATAATTCTAGCTGTTATCGGAGTTGCCGTCAGCCTGATCTCAAATCCTGCCGGTTTTTTGCAGAGAATAGCTGTCATTGTTATCATTGGAGCTGCAGTATACTTTCTTTTTCAGCGCTTTAACAGATATAATCCCTCAAAGCGAGAGCAGCGAGCTTTTATAAAGGCAGCCAAAAAATCAAAAAGACGTTTTAATAATAATAAAGAATCTGGCACTGCCAATGGAAGAAAGGGATCTGTCGGATCGATTACTTCCATTAAAAAGTCCAGAAAAAAATCCTCTCCACATTTGACAGTCATAGAAGGCAAAAAAGGCAAAAAGAAAAATCGAGCCTCCCTATAATCAGGGCTCGATTTTTTATGTTGATAATATTTTTGACTTATAGCTCCTGGCTTTTATTATTAGTAGCTCCATGATGTAAAAAACTGCTCCGCACATTGTCTGCCATGCTCCAGGAGGTCTTTTTTCTTCTTCTCGGTAATATTAAATTCCACAGTCAATACACCATCCGTTGGAATGAAAATAATGTTTTGTGCATGCTTTCTCGAGATGTATCTTGCATCATGCGCGTCCTTCATCGTTTCAAAAAGCGCCGCGTACATTTGTATGGCGTTGGCGATTTTGTTAGGAGGCCGTTCACTTAGCTCATGGCTTAACTTTATCCCGAGCACAGGCCTCGTCTTTTTCACATTTTCCTTATCAAAAAGCCACATCGGAAAATTGCTTAAAACTCCGCCATCCACAATGACACTTGTACTGCTGTATCCCTTCAGTTTAACCGGCTCAAAAAAATACGGGAGACTGCAGCTCATTCTGATTGCTTTGGCTACCGGAAATGAAGCTGGATCAATGCCATAATTCACAAGGTCATCAGGCAGTACAACCAGTCTTCCATTGGTCAGGTCAGATGCTATGACTCTAAGGGAATCAGGCGGCAGATCTGAAAATGTTTTAATCCCCCTGTCGGCTAATTTCTGAGCCATCCAGCTTTCCAGCTCAGCTCCTTTATATAACCCCAGATGCCAATACAAGTTAAGCCATTTACCCACTGCAAAGGGGATAAACGTCTTTCTTTCATCAAGAAGCTTTCGGATTTCAAATTCATCGACGAGCTGATATATTTCCTCACTGGTGTAATTGGCAGCTATTAATGCAGCCACAATGGATCCTGCACTTGTACCAGCAACCCGTTTGAAGCGAAATCCCTTTTTATGAACCACATCATATGCGCCGATTAAGGCAAATCCTTTGATGCCTCCCCCTGAAAAAACCCCATCTATATACATGAAAGCCACTCCTGTCGATGTACTTGCTCATAGAGGAACCTTTACTTATACATCTTTAATCAGGAGCTTTTTAAAATAGTACGGCTGACAAGCAAAATTTAATAATTACGTAAAATATTGCACTTCTGCTTCTGGAAAATATGAGTGAATATATTCCCTAATTGTTTGTTCCAGATCCTTTGCTTCATCAGTCGGATATACATACTTGCCAATACCATATCGTCCCCACTTATATTTGCGCTTTTCTTCATCCATTTCAAGCTTTGTTTTTGGGTAGCGCTTTTCAATGACCTTTTTGGCCGGTTTCGTAAATCTGTGCTGGATTAGTTCAAAAGTTAAGCCTTCAAGGCTGATGCCATCAAGTGCTTTGCTTAACCTCTGAAAAAGTTCATGGTAGCCTTCACGCCAATCATCGTGCATGTAAATAGGCGCCACGATAAATCCAAGCGGATAGCCGGCATTGGCTACTTTACGGGCAGCTTCAAGCCGGTCGTCGAATGAGGAAGTTCCCGGCTCAAAGTTTTTTATTACATAGCGCGAATTAACACTAAATCGGAAACGTGTTTTCCCATTATGTTTCGCATCCAGCAAATGATCGACATGATGATACTTTGTGACAAACCGAAGCTGTCCATATTCAGTCTGACCAATAAATTCGATGGTCTTTTTCAGGGAGTGGGTTAGATGATCTATCCCTACGATATCGGATGTACACGCAGCTTCAAATCGAGTCAGCTCCGGTTTACGCTCTTCCATATATTTAGAGGCCTGCTCAAAAATTTCTTCGAGGTTTACATATGTTCGAATATACGGCTTGCTTCCAAGTGTGGTTTGCAGATAGCAATAATGACAATGCCCCATGCAGCCTGTAGCAAGAGGAATGGCGTATTCTGCAGAGGGCTTGGATGTATCGAATTTTAGAGTCCGCCTGATCCCTACTACTAAAGTGGACTTTGCATTGCGATATTTCTGTAATTCGTTGTCACCCGGAATATTCCTCACCTGATTATGTGAAGTTGTTTCCCGGATTTCTATATTCATTTTTTCAAATTTTTCCTTTAGCTCTCTTCCTAAGGGGTATTCAAGAGCTTGAGGCTCTATATAAACTAGCTGAGGAATAAATGGCTTCATTGGTTAACCTCTCTTTGTCAATTTGTCGGCCAGCAGATAATCCTGGCTGGATCCTATGACTGTAGTATGAGCCAAATAAACGAGCAGCAAAAAAAGAAGATGGAACAAATATTTCCATCTTCTTTCTCTCATTTCATTTATATTTATAATCCGCATTTAAGCTGTGCATTACAGTTTGTGCAAGTATTGCAGCCGCCGATTTCTTTTACTTTTCCTTTGCGGCATACCGGACATGTATTGCCTACTTCTGAACCGATTGTTACATCGGTTGAGCGCAGGTCGCTAATTGTGTCAACCAGCACTACATGCTGCTTTGATTTTTCTTTTTTGACTGTATCATCGCTATCAAAGGTGTTCTCTTCAGCTTTAAGCGTCAGTACCTGAGAATCGCGCGATCCGTCCACATATACTGTTCCGCCCTTTGCTCCGCCACGGTATAGGCGTTCATATACCTTTTCAACCTGTTCAACACTATAGCCTTTTGGTGCGTTGACCGTTTTACTGATTGAGCTGTCAATCCAGCGCTGGATCACACATTGGACATCTGCGTGTGCCTCCGGAGCAAGATCCATCGCCGCAATAAACCATTCAGGCAGATTTTCAGGATCAGCATCCGGGTTACGGTCTAAATATTCCTGAACTATATCTGCCTTCACTTCAATGAACTTGCCTAAGCGGCCGCTTCTGAAGTATGAGAAGGAGAAATATGGTTCAAGGCCCGTAGATACTCCCACCATGGTTCCTGTGGATCCCGTAGGAGCAACGGTTAGAAGATGCGAATTGCGGATTCCGCTTTTTAAAATAGAAGCACGGATATCTTCAGGCATTTTCTTCATGAAGCCTGTTTCTGTAAAAGCTTTGCGCAGGCGATTCGTTTCTTCAGGATTTTCACCTGTTAAGAACGGGAAGCTTCCTTTCTCCTCTGCAAGCTTTATAGAAGCTTTGTATGCTGAAGTAGCAATGGTTTCAAAGACTTTATCAATCAGCACGTTGCCTTCTTCAGATCCATATTCTGTTTCACAATAGATCAGCAGATCATGAAGCCCCATTACACCAAGACCAACACGACGCTCGCCTAATGCCTGCTTTTTGTTCTCTTCAAGGAAGTATG
This sequence comes from Cytobacillus sp. FSL R5-0377, assembly GCF_038004385.1. Classification (NCBI taxonomy): domain Bacteria; kingdom Bacillati; phylum Bacillota; class Bacilli; order Caryophanales; family Bacillaceae; genus Cytobacillus; species Cytobacillus sp. FSL R5-0377. The sequence continues at coordinate 3,766,290 of NZ_JBBORA010000001.1, read as the reverse complement.
GTGTAGCATCTATGACATTGTCCTGCATCCGTACACCCACTTCAACAGTACGCTTCAGCTTTTCAAAATTAACTGTTTTATTTTCCTTATCTGCCATTTCTGCAAGGTTTACTGCTGCAAGGTTACATACGGAATTTGGCGCCAGAGGCTGCTCGCCGCAAGGATTTGTAGCTACGACCTTTTGTCCGTAAGCCTGTGCATTCGTCATGTCGTTGGCATTATCAATAAAGAAAATGCCTGGTTCAGCTGAGTATGTTGCACAGATGTTAATCAGGTTCCATAGCTCTTTCGCTTTAATTTTACGATGAACGCGCACTTTATAGCCTAGTTTTTCCCACTCTCTGACATCACCTACTTTATGCCATTCTTCGTTGTATGTTTTCATCGTTTCGGCATCATAGGACTCAACATCCGGGAAACGAAGCTCATATTCTGCATCATTTTCAACCGCATCCATAAATTCTTTCGTGAGGCAGACTGAAATGTTTGCTCCTGTCAGGAACTCAGAGTTGTGAACACTATAAGTACCTCCAGCCGCAAGCTTTTCCTCTGCGTCTTTAATGATTTTTTCACTGAAGCCGCCATAGCCTGGAATGCTTTTGTAATTAATAATGCCCTGGTACATGGCAATTTCCTGTTCATTAAACGGAGTGAATTTTAATTTTTCTTTAGCATATTTTTTTATGGTTTCATCCTTTGTATTTTCAAGAAGGAAGCGTAAAATTCTTGGGTTTTGCATTTTCGAAATGATGAATTCGATAATGTCCGGATGCCAATCAGATAGCATAATCATCTGTGCACCTCTTCGGGATCCCCCTTGCTCCACAAGATGTGTAAGCTTCGCAATATCATCCAGCCAGGAAACTGAACCGGAGGATTTTCCGTTCACTCCTTTTGCGAGTGTATTGCGCGGTCTAAGAGTTGAACCGTTTGTCCCTACGCCGCCGCCGCGGCTCATGATTTCCATTACCTGCTTGCGGTGCTCGGAAATTCCTTCACGGGAATCCTGCACGAATGGCATTACATAACAGTTGAAATACGTAACATCTGTTTCAGCACCTGCTCCGTACAACACCCGGCCAGCCGGAATAAAATTCAGGTTTTTCAATTCCTGATAGAATTTTTCAAACCATTCTTTTCTTTTTTCTTCGGTTTTTTCAACAGATGCAAGGCCAGTTGCATTACGCTTGGCGATTTGCTCATAATAGATTTCCAGAGGCTTCTCGATTACATCAAGAGGCTTTGTAATAATGCCTGTTCTCACTTCTTCCGGATCATCCAGCACTCCTCTGTAATCTTCTTCTACTAAAACCTTTGCTGTCTTGTTTTCCCAGTCTATGTCGAGAATATAGCCTAATCCGCGTGCAGGAAATTTTGGATCTTCCTTTATGGTGAGAACAACAAAGTCACCGTTTGTGAGTGTCACTTTCTCGGTGTCTTTGAAGGTATAGCGGTCTAGCATAACCAAGCGGGAAACACCTTTGTGGGTCATTTTCATATCAGGGGTTACAGGGTGAACCTGAGGAAAGAGACGGATGTCCTTGTTTAAACGTTCAATGTTTAATTTCATTTTTTGTCCTAGGGCAACAGACATTGTTACAACTCCTTCTTTCTAAATCAAATATGGAAGTACATTTTGACAGATAGAGTAAATCTATCTGTCAAAATAGTACCCTAAAGTTACCACATCTTAAACCATAAAATCAATATATAGTGTTATTAATATTTTCGACAACACTACATGTTGTGTTGAGTTCAGCAAATTATCGTTTTGTCAAACTTAAAAAATATTAAAATTTGAAGAAAAACAGAGTTAATGACCGATTTTCGACAATTAACGATAAATTTTAACACATTTTGAAGCTTGCACTTTTTTTGTTCATTATTTGGAAAAATATTCATTAATCTTGCACCCGGATACCCTGCTCCCGCAGGACTCCGAATAAGTTTCCTTGAGTACACACCGCACGAAGAAAATGCACGTGCATTTTCGAGGATCTTGCACCTTCCCGCTCCAATCAACTCAGTAAAAATAAAACAAATGGCAGCAAACTTGCGAAAACATCCTTAAAAAAAGAGAAAAAGCGACTTAGCCGCTTTTATCTCTTATAGTTCCATTCATCGCTTTCATATCGTTCTTTTGCGATTTTTTGTACATATGCCATCTCATCATCTGAAAGCTCGTAAGGTTCCAGCACAATGTTCAGGCCTTCCTCAAACCCCTTCTTGAAAGCTGCCTTGGCCTGCTCAAGAGTAATATTTTCTGTTGTCAGCTCATTTATGGCCACAGCTTTATTTTTAAAAGCCTTTTGCATTCTCTCTTTTACCCGGTCATTAGGATATTTGAACAAGCTAAAGAGCTTGTCTTCATCCAAATCAAGTAATATAGAGCCATGCTGAAGGATGACACCTTTTTGTCTTGTCTGTGCACTCCCTGCTACTTTACGGCCTTCTACTACAAGTTCATACCAGCTTGGGGCATCAAAACAAACAGCCGATCTTGGATTTTTCAGAGAGTCCCTTTCTTCAGCAGTCTTTGGCACAGCAAAATACGCCTCCATACCAAGTGCGTGAAAACCTTTTAGAATTCCTTCAGAAATGACTCTGTACGCTTCCGTTACTGTAGTGGGCATTTCCGGGTGGTTTTCAGGAACGATCACGCTGTAGGTGAGTTCATGTTCGTGAAGCACCCCTCTTCCGCCTGTTGGTCTGCGGACAAAACCCAAACCATGCTGCTTCACTGCTTCCATATCTATTTCCTTTTCAGCCTTTTGGAAGTATCCAATCGAAAGAGTTGCGGGGTTCCAGCCATAAAACCGGATTACCGGAGGCATCTTTCCTTCACTGTTCCAGTCAAGCAAAGCTTCATCCAAAGCCATATTAAAGGAGGGTGACCCCTCTTTAGAATCAATAAATCGCCAAACTTCTTTAGTCATATATAACCCTCGTTTTCAGATTCTTTAACTAGTCATTTGCGGTTATTAGTCTACCAAAATTGATGTGAAATTAAAAGCATGTTGAATTTCCAAAACAAATTTACCAGATTTCCTTTACTCCCATTAGGAAAGACTTATATAATATTAGTTGGCTTACCTATGTGTGAAAGGAGAAAGACATATTGGAAACACTTTATTTCATTCTAATCATTTTGGGTGCAATCATTACCTATTCTGTCATAACTTGGTTTTATCAGCGCCGCATTGTTAAAACACTTACTGAAGACCAGTTTAGAGAAGGCTATAGAAAAGCCCAATTAATCGACGTTCGCGAACCAAATGAATTTGAAAACGGCCATATTTTAGGTGCCCGCAATATACCGCTTTCACAAATGAAAATGCGCATGAAAGAACTGCGTCCGGACAAGCCAGTATACTTATATTGCCAGAGCGGCATGAGAAGCGCGAGAGCTGCCCAGTTTTTGCACCGTAAAGGCTACAAAGACCTTTCACACCTGCAGGGCGGATTTAAAAAATGGTCCGGAAAAGTGAAAGTGAAAAAATAATAGCATTAGCTTGAAAAGGCCCCGTTAGTTTAACGGGGCCTATTTTGTTTTGAACTGTCCCATCTTCAAACTCTTCTTAACCACTGCCATATCCCCATTTCCAGCCCGCTTTTCATTTTTTTGGCTGTTTCCCTCGGATTTTATACCAGAATATCTCTATTCTCTTACATCCGGCAACAATCCATTATAGGCATCAAAAAAGAGTGCCCGTTTAGGACACTCTTTTTTGACATTATACTTTTTGATAGCGAAGAACCGGCTTTCTTGCAGCCATTGTTTCATCCAGACGGCCAATAACTGTTGTATGAGGTGCTTCCTGAACAATCTCAGGGTTTTCCTCAGCTTCTTTAGCAATTTGGATCATGGCATCGACGAAAGCATCCAGCGTCTCTTTAGACTCTGTCTCTGTCGGCTCAATCATAATACACTCCTCCACATTAAGCGGGAAGTAGATGGTTGGAGGATGGTAGCCAAAGTCCAGGAGCCTCTTGGCTATATCCAATGTGCGCACGCCAAGCTTCTTCTGGCGCTTTCCGCTTAAAACGAATTCATGCTTACAATGTCTGTCAAATGGCAGGTCAAAGAACGGCTCCAGCCTTCTCATCATATAATTTGCGTTTAATACGGCATATTCCGTTACAGCTTTTAGCCCATCCGGCCCCATAGTGCGGATATAAGTATAAGCCCGGACATTGATGCCAAAGTTTCCGTAATACGGCTTTACGCGGCCGATTGATTGCGGACGGTCATAATCAAACTCATATTGGTCACCATTCTTAACCAAAACAGGTTTCGGAAGGAATGGAATCAGATCCGCTTTTACGCCGACAGGACCAGATCCCGGTCCGCCGCCTCCATGCGGTCCTGTAAATGTTTTATGAAGATTAAGGTGAACAACATCAAATCCCATGTCTCCTGGGCGTGCTTTTGAAAGTACAGCATTCAAGTTAGCTCCATCATAGTAAAGCTTACCGCCAGCACTGTGAACAATCTCAGCCATTTCAAGAATGTTTTCTTCGAACAAACCTAAAGTATTAGGGTTAGTCAGCATAAGGGCAGCAGTATCCTCGCCAACTACTCTTCTTAAGTCCTCTAAATCCACAAGCCCATTTTCATTGGATTTAACCGTTATAGTCTCAAAACCTGCGACTGTTGCAGATGCTGGGTTTGTTCCGTGAGCAGAATCAGGAACGACAACTTTTGTGCGTTTGGTATCACCATTCGCTTCATGGTAAGCACGGATCATCATTAATCCAGTCCATTCTCCATGCGCACCTGCAGCAGGCTGAAGTGTAACTTCATCCATTCCTGTAATTTCAATGAGATGCTCCTGAAGATCATACATTAATTCCAGTGCACCTTGAACAGAGCTTTCATCCTGCAGAGGATGCAAGTGTGCAAAACCATTGTAGCGAGCTACATTTTCATTGATTTTAGGATTATATTTCATTGTACAGGATCCAAGTGGGTAAAATCCTGAATCAACCCCATGATTTCGATTGGAGAGTGCAGTATAATGGCGCATGATATCCAGTTCAGACACTTCCGGCAGCTCTGGCTCTTCTTCTCTCAGGTAGCCTTCTGGAAGAAGTTCGCTCAAGTCAGCTTCCGGAATATCCATTTCAGGCAGGCTGTAGCCGATTCTGCCTTCTGTGCTTAGTTCAAAGATGAGTGGCTGATCTTCCTTATGCATGGTAATCCCCCATTTCTTTAACGAATGCATCAATTTCTTCCTTCGTTCTCAATTCTGTTACAGCAACAAGCATATGATTTTTCAGGCCAGCATAATCTCGGCCCAAATCGTAGCCGCCAATAATGCCCTTTTCAAGGAGCTTCTGATTAACTTCTTTAACAGGCTTATTCAGCTTGATAACAAATTCATTAAACGAAGGACCTTCAAATGGAACTTCAAAACCGCTGGACTTAAATTGCTGTTTTGCATAATGGGCTTTTTGCATATTGGCAGAAGCCATTTCCTTTACACCCTTCTTGCCGAGAGCAGTCATTGCTACAGATGCCGCCAGTGCATTAAGAGCCTGATTGGAACAGATGTTGGACGTTGCCTTATCACGGCGTATATGCTGTTCACGCGCCTGAAGGGTAAGCACAAAACCACGGCGTCCCTGATCGTCTACCGTTTGTCCGACAAGACGGCCCGGCACTTTTCTCATCAGCTTGGAGGTTACGGCAAAATATCCGCAATGAGGGCCTCCAAAAGCAGTCGGAATACCGAAAACCTGTGCATCTCCTGCTACAATGTCTGCTCCAAACTTTCCTGGAGGAGTAAGTGCGCCAAGAGCAAGCGGGTTACTTGAGACTACAAACATGGATTTATGGGCGTGGATAATTTCCTCGAGTTCTTTTAAAGGCTCGACTCTTCCAAAAAAGTTAGGATACTGTACAATCACAGCTGCGATATCATCGCCAATCATTTCATTTAGGGCTTCAAGGTCAGTGATGCCTTCTTTATGAGGGACCTCAATAACTTCAATATACTGCCCCTTTGCATATGTCTTTACTACTTCCTTTGATTCGGGGTGAACTGCACTTGAGATTAAGATTTTCTTACGGCGTGTGCTTCCTGCGCTAAGCATTGCTGCTTCAGCAAGAGCCGTCCCGCCATCATACATGGATGAGTTGGCAACATCCATTCCTGTTAATTCACAAATCATAGTCTGGAATTCGAAAATTGCCTGCAGCTCTCCCTGGGAAATTTCCGGCTGGTAAGGAGTATAGGCAGTATAAAACTCTGAACGGGATAATACATGATCCACAATGACCGGCATGTAGTGATCATAAACACCTGCGCCAAGGAAAGATGTATTTGTGCGGAGATCAGCATTTTTCTGAGCCATTTTCGTAAGCTCTTTCATTAAGGCTGTCTCTGATTTCGCCGGCTTGATATTATATTCGCCCTTGAACCTTACACTCTCGGGAATATCACTGAATAATTCTTCTACAGAACTGACGCCGATTTTTTCTAGCATGGCTTTCTGGTCAGACTCTGTCATCGGTAAATAGCGATGTTTCATTATTTTCTCCCCCCGGTTAGTTCTTTTCTCTTTTGTAAAAAGGTGTTGCTGCAACCTTAGCCTTCAATCTTTTGCCGCGGATTTCCACTTCCAATTCAGTTCCGAGCTCCGCATGCTCTTTCTTGATAAGAACAAGGCCAATATTCTTTTTTAACGTCGGAGATTGTGTGCCTGTTGTCACCTCTCCGATCAGTTCTTCCCCTTTATATACAGGATATCCATGGCGCGGAATACCGCGGTCAATCATTTCAATTCCGGCCAGCTTGCGCGGAATCCCATTTTCCTTTTGATTCTTAAGGACTTCTTTGCCGATAAATTCAGCTTCTTTATTAACTTTTACAGCAAAGCCGATTCCTGCCTCAAGCGGTGTGATATCAGGAGAGAGCTCCTGGCCATATAGTGCCAGGTTGGCTTCAAAGCGAAGCGTATCTCTTGCACCAAGTCCGCATGGGAGAACGCCTTCTTCTTTGCCCGCTTCAAGGATTTCATTCCATAATGCCGCTGCATCCTTGGAATCACAGTAAACTTCAAATCCGTCTTCTCCTGTATAACCCGTTCTGGAGACAAGCGCTTTCTTGCCATTCAAATCAACATCCTGCTGGAATTTAAAGAATCCGATATCCGCCAGATTTGTACCAGTAAGCTTTTGGAGCACTTTTTCGGCAAGCGGCCCCTGAATTGCCAGCTGGGCCATATCTTCTGAAAGGTTCTTTAATTCCACATTTCCTTCAGCATGGTCCTGAAGCCAGTTAAAATCTTTTTCAATGTTGGAAGCATTAACAACTAGCAAATAGTAGTCTTCCTCTATTTTATAGACAAGTAAATCATCAACAGTTCCGCCATTTTCATAACACATGGCTGTATATTGAGCACCTGAGTTCTTTAATTTGGAAATATCGTTTGTCATCATTTTTTGAAGGTATTTAAGACTGTCCGTCCCCTTCACTTCGATTTCTCCCATATGGGATACATCAAAAAGGCCGGCTTTTGTGCGGACTGCTTCATGTTCTTCTTTAATGCTTGAAAATTGAACAGGAAGGTCCCAGCCGCCGAAGTCGATGGTCTTAGCTCCGTAATCTTTGTACACCTCGAATAAAGGCGTGCGTTTTAACTGTGACATTTACTCGTCCCCCTTAAATCTGTTTAATTTGTTTTAGGAACATAAAAAAGGACAGAGTATCCCCTCAAATATGAGAAGATCTCTGTCCTTGCACCTGAAAGTTTACCGAAATCGGCTTTCCCCTTGGGTGGCTTATTTAAAAGCACTCTCCAGAGCTGCGTCAAACAAGAGTTCTTTTGCCTGAGAGATTCACAAATTTTGCTTGCTCCTTCGGCGCTACAAACGTAGTCTCTCCCCTTGTTGTCATTCGCATTTATAAAATTTTCCAAGATGGTCATACTTATACCAAACAGAAAAAATAAAGCTTCATTTACTTCGGTTAACTAAATGTAATTTGTAAACTTTCAAAACTTTCAAAGCTACTAACATCGTACCACCTAAACAGGGTTTGGGCAATATCTTTATATAGATAAAAGGAGCTGTTTTTATGACAGTGCAAATTGGCTTTGATTCTGCCTGGCAGGATGAATTCTTAAAAAGAATTGACGATGACGGCCCATGGGGAAATTGGGAGCTATATAAACTGGCTGTTGAGGTTGAGAACCATACAACTATTCCTGATTTTGAAGGCCTGCAGGCTCCGAAGCATCTGCCGAACCTTACTCCGCTTCCACATCAGCTGGAAGTGGCAAAGCAGGTAGTCGAAAACATGAACGGAAAAGCTATTCTGGCTGACGAAGTCGGTCTTGGCAAAACCATTGAAGCTGGTTTGATATTAAAGGAATATATGATTAGAGGACTTGTAAAAAAAGTCCTTATACTCGTTCCAGCTTCCCTCGTTTCACAATGGGCTATGGAGCTGAACAGCAAATTTTTCATACCGGCTGTGGCGCAGCGGAAAAGCTATGTATGGGAACAATGTGATGTAGTTGTATCATCTATCGATACAGCCAAGCGCAATCCCCATCGTGATATTATCTACAGCCTTGATTATGACCTGATTATTATAGATGAAGCTCACAAGCTAAAAAATAATAAAACAAAAAACTATGAATTTGTACAAAACCTTAAAAAGAAGTTCTGCCTGCTATTAACAGCAACACCCATTCAGAATAGAATCAGTGAGATCTTCAATCTTGTGTCCCTGCTCAAACCCGGGCATCTGGGCAACGAATCAGCTTTTTATGAGAACTATAAAAAGGACTCCCGTTCTTTGAACGATGATGCACATCTAAAGGAGCTCGTGAACAAAGTTATGATCCGCAACCGCAGGGCGGATACCGGGATCGAATGGACCAAGAGACATGTGGAAACCATACCGATTGAATTTTCGCAGGCTGAGCGTGAACTTTATAAAGCTGTAACAGAGCTCCGGGGTGAAGAAGATTGGGTCAGTTCCAGCCAATTTTCGGTAATGACTCTGCAAAGAGAGGCGTGCTCAAGCAGAGAAGCTGTCTATTTTACACTTCAAAATATGATAAAAAGACAGGAGCATCCTTCAATAGCTTTTCAGGAGCAAATACAATACCTTATCAAAAAGGTTGAAGCTGTCCAGCAAAATTCCAAAGCGCAAAAAGCTCTGGAATTAATACAGAAAATAAATGACAAGGTCATAATCTTTACTGAATACAGGGCAACGCAGATGTACCTTCAGTGGTTTTTAAAGCAATATGGGATTACATCAGTTCCCTTCAGAGGGGGATTTAAAAGAGGCAAAAAGGACTGGATGAGAGAGCTTTTCCAAAATAATGCTCAAGTACTGATTGCAACAGAAGCAGGAGGAGAAGGAATAAATCTGCAATTCTGTAATCATATCATTAATTTTGATCTCCCTTGGAATCCCATGCGGCTTGAACAAAGGATTGGGCGAATCCATCGTCTCGGCCAGGAAAAGGATGTTATGATTTATAATTTTGCCACGAAAGAAACAGTCGAAGAACATATTATGAAGCTTTTGTATGAGAAAATACATCTTTTCGAAAAAGTTATCGGTGATTTGGACGATATTTTAACCAAGCTTGAATTTGGCAGTATCGATGATCACCTTGTTGATATATTTGGAAGATCAGCTTCAGAAGGTGAAATGAGAATCAAAATGGAAAACTTGACGAGCATGATCCAATTCGCGGAGGATCTGAAGGAAGGTGAACTGAATGCAGCAACAGGAAATTCATAAATTCCTTGAAAGGTATTTTCACGCAAATGGGTGTGAAATAACTGATAAAGGTCCAGGGTATATGACCGTGCAGCTGACGATTGATTTGGATAAGGAACTAATGAATCGGCCCTTTTATTGGCATTATCTCGAAAAAACAGGCGGAATTCCAAATCCCATGCAGCTGACGCTTATTACAAACCAGCAGCTGGCGCCGCCACATATAAAGGGGGAAGTCATTCACTTCGGCTCACCGAGGCTTCACCAGATCTTTGATTCAGCCCGGAAACTGGCAGGCTATATACGATTATATGAAAATCACCGGCAGGCACCTGGAAATCAGGTTCCGTTAAGGCCCTGGCTGGGAATGAACATTCGCGTATCTTATCAATGCGACCGAAAACGGGATGTCTTTAAATCGATCGGCCTACAACTAATTAATGGCCAAATGGTCGAAAATTTTCATGACAGATTGCTCGGCATGAGCCTTACACCTAAAATCCCAGATTACTCGTTTACCTTGTCTCCGCTTATTAAGCCGGGGAGTGGAGTATTCAGGGTAGCAAATTTCATTAAGGCCGAAATTGAACAAGAAGATCATATATGGGCAGAGGAAGCCCGTGAGCGCTGGCAAAAAGATCTTAGACTTCTTGAACATTTCTACGAAGAGGCGGAAGAAAAAGGGGAAAGTTATGAAAACGAAAAAACTGCCCTTCAGGAGCAATATGAGCCAAAGATTAATATCTCCATAATAAATGGCGGTCTCTTTTATCTGACAGACAGCGCAGTCTAAAATGGCAAAAAACCGGCAGACTTTGCCGGTTTTTTGCATGAGCTATTTGTTTTTTTTTCTTCTCATCCCCAAGTAGAATAGATAAGAAATCATGCCAAACCATCTGAATAAAAACGGCTCTTTCATGTCCTTTTTTTCAATTCGATGCCGCTTTCGCTCATCTTTTGGCTGGTCAATATATTTTACTACTGTCTGTGTAAGATACTTTACATAATCGTTGGATTTCATACTCATACCGCCTTTTTTCCGCACAGAATTGCCATGGCATCCTGCTTTTTATCATTTACAAGTATGTCCAACGGGTTTTCACTCTAAACAATCTATTATCTCTTGTATAATTTCTGATGTATCTTTATTAGTTGTATCAATGGTCACATGAGCTGTTTCTTTATAGAGCGGCATTCTTTTTTCATAAATTTCGTGAATCAGCTTTTTTTTATCACCTTTCAGAAGCGGTCGGGTATGATCCTTTTCTATCCGTTTGAAGATTTCTTCAGGAGACGCATAAAGGAAGAAAACAATCCCCTTTTCGCTAAGCCATTTTCTGTTTTCAGGCTTTATCACAATTCCCCCGCCAGTAGTTATAACTCGCGCTCTTTCATCCAATTCATTTAAAATAAGTGATTCAAGGTTTCTGAAGTATTGCTCTCCATGCTGCGCGAAAATATCATTAATACTCTTATTTTCCCGCTTAACTATTTCTTCATCTGTATCGATTACTTGCTGATTTAAGCAGGCTGCCAGCTCTTTTCCAATAGTTGTTTTGCCGGAACCCATGAATCCGATTAAGTAAATTGGCTTCATCTTTATCCCCACTCAGTTTTTTTCAATCCATTTTATCATTTTTTGCAGGTCTGTGTCATAGTAAGCATAACCGGTAATTTCCTTAGCAGAGCCAATTTTTGTTTTGAAAGTAATCTGAATTAGGCTTGCTGCCACAGGAGAAATTTCATAAGAGACCTTCCCATCTTTAAACAAATAAACTCCTGACTCTTCCGGAGTAATATTTTCCATTCGCATTTTTTCTGTTTTTTTAAAGGAAGAAAGCAGGTAATATTCCTGCATCATTACGGTTTCAGTCTGTTTCACAACCCTTTTCTCAGAAATAAATTGATCTAATTGAATGGTAAGAAGGAAAAGTGCAGCCAGAATGATTGTTAAAGTAAGAGGATAAGCAAATCCATTTTGATTACGGTACATCAATATCCTCCATATCCATTAAGTAATAAAGAAATGCGGAATGCTCTTGATCAAAATTATCTGAAACATTTATTACTACTCCGCCATTGGCAGACGCAAATGAAATGCTTTTCAATTTTTGAAGGACAATCTCATGTCCTTTCATATCTACTCTCCTTCGCAAGCTGGACCCATATTTCTCATAAAGAACAGTTTTCCCGTCTACAGTTAACACAATTGAAGCAGGTGTTATTTTTGAAGCATCAGCCATTCTGATTTCTTTTTTCAGCTGATTAATAAATACATGCCATTCAAGCCTTTGTGTCCTGGCTTCCATTTTCCAGTCATGAGAAAGGAAATTTAAGCTAACCGGCAATAAGGAAACAATCAATAAAAAAACTGAAAATGCAAATAGCATTTCAAGCATTGTAAATCCCTCATTACTAAAATACCTCACACTTTTCCTTTGCTTTACCCCGTACATTCTCATACCTTATGCAAACCTCCATAACTCCTTGCTTTTCCTTAGGGAGAATTTTATAAACCGTTTGATTTACCTCCATGGCTTTCCCCTCAGGAAAACTCCCTTCCGATGCAGCCTCCATAAGACTTTCAAAAAGCAGCTTGGTGCTTTCATAATCCTGTTTTACTTCTTCTGCCTGCTCAGTTGCCTTTATGATAAGGGGAAAAATTATTCCTGCTGCAAGCAGCATCCCTGATAAAGACAGCAGGAGCTCAGCCAGAAAAAAGCCTTCATTCCTTCTCCACATTAAATCGTCCTCTTCCGATAAAAAATGTTATTTTATATAGCTCCTTGTCTGCTTTAATATAGAAGCTTCCAAAATCTTTTGTAATACCACCTGGTCCATATAGAAAGTACATTGGCATTGTTCCCGGTTTAATCTTAATGATCTCGGGATATTCTCTGCTAAAGATAGGATCTGCTGCAAGCTTTTCATTAGCGAAATACCTATTCTCCTCAGGAATAATCTGAATAGTTACATCTGTCTGATGGGTTATGGCATAGTTTTGGGCATAAAGGAGGTCAGATCTAAATTGGGAAAAGAACATTATCTTTTCAAGATAGAAAAAATGAGGTTTAAGAAGCAGGGCTGTAACCGAGGCAATAATAAGGAAAATACTGAGAACGAATAGCGACTCTATCAATGTAAAGCCTGCTTTGTCTTTTATCATGACTCTACTGATTCAACCTTCCCATCCGCAGAAATCTTAACGGCATCTCCATTAGGACAAGTTGTGGTATCTTCATTGAGATATTCGGCAGCCACTAAGTCCTGTATATTCGAAGGAAGTGCTTTTTTATCGATTTCATATGCCTGAACCTGCGCCTGCACCATTTTGACAAACGCATCGCATCCCTTGCTGTTTATTTTTGAATTGTGTTTCGTTACATTGGGAATGGTGATGATTAACAGTACTGATATCACCAATAAAACAATCATCATTTCAATGAGCGTGAAACCTCTGTTATTGTTTAAATTGCGCCATTTCATTAAAATCCCTCCAGTAGATGAAACATAGGCAGCAGAACTGCCAAATACATCGAAACGATTAAAAAACCGATAAACATATATAAAGTGGGCTGAATGATCTTAAGGAGCTTTTCTGTGTTTTCCTCCATTTTACGCAGACAATGCCTGCTAAAAAAAGTTAATTCCTGGTCCAGCCTGCCATTTTTTTGACCATGTCTGATAATATTAGCAAGTTCCTTTTCAAAAAATGGAAAACTCATCAGAATGTCTTCCAGCTTATTCCCTTCACGGAGCTTGATCTTTACAGCTTTGCCGAGGGCACTATAAAAAGGCTGCTTATCATTTTTCTCAAAAAGACTCAGTGCCTCATGTATGGATAAACCGCCATTTAAAAGATAGCTCAGCTGTACAGCAAAGAAATGAGTATAGTAAAGGCGAAGAAAATGGCCAGCTGCAGGCACTCTTACTAGGATCCTTTTTTGCTGGATAGGGGACAGTTTTCTGAATCTGGCACAGTAGTATATAAGCAAACCGGCCAAGCTGCAGACCAGAATCAGAAAAAGTAATGGAAGAAAGTCACCAAATAAATAAACTGCTTTTGTAAAGAAATTAGGCTGAAGCTGCATTGAAACGAATAAGGAAGAGAAACGGGGCAACAGGACATTATCAACGAAAATAAATAAGAATGCGGTAATGAGCATCAGGAAAATCGGATAGGCCATCAGTTTTTTCAATTTTTCAATGTCCTTGCCTTTTCGGAGCACCATTTCGCTTCCTTCAAGAAATGCAGAAGCAAGGCCTCCGTGCTGTTCAGCAAAAAAAACATAGCCAATCAGATTTTTATTAAAGTTCATGGTTGCGAGTATTTGATAAAATGGAAACCCTTCTCTTAATTGAGAGAGGCACTCCGTGATTTCATGTTTTCTTTTTGAAGGGAGCTGATGCACCAGTGACTCAAGCGCCTCAGATAAAGGGTACCCTCTGGACAACAGTTCCCCTGTATTCTTCAGAAACAAACCCTGTTCCTGAATGGTCCATTTATGTTTCTCCATCGCCGTGCACCCACCTGTTGTACTCAGTTTCCTTTATATAGCCAAGGGCAATCCCCTTAGTTATGACTTCCTTGAGTGTTCGATATTTAACTAGACTGCTTTCGCCTCTTGCCTTCTTAATGGAGGCATTGAGCGCCCTTCCTGCCAGCAACTCAAACACACTTGCCCTTTTCCACCTGCCATATCCATAGCAGAATGGGGAGCACTCCCCTTCACAATAGGGACAATTCAATTCGACAAGACGCTGTGCGGTAACAGCCACTAAAGTCTGTTCAATTTCCAGCATGTTCACTCCAAACTCAGCTAAACGATATACAGCCCCCTGGGCATCCCGGGTATGCATGGTGCTTAAAACGAGATGTCCAGTAAGAGCTGCTCTAACTGCAATCTTTGCCGTTTCTGCATCCCGGATTTCCCCCACCATAATGATATCGGGGTCATGGCGAAGGATTGCTTTTAAGCCAGCAGAATAAGATACGCCAGCTTTTTCATTCACTTGAACTTGCAGTACCAGGTCATTTTCTTTTTCAATGGGATCTTCCAGGGTGATTACATTTCGATGGAACATATGGGAGGTTTCATTTAGAAGAGAATACAATGTAGTGGTTTTTCCGCTGCCTGTCGGGCCAGTAAAAATAATTAATCCATGTGCATGCTTCAGCAGTGCAAGCATTTTTCTTGTCATGTCTGGAAAAAGGCTGATTTGATAAAAGGGAATTTGTTCCTGCTGGGGAAGGATTCTGATAACGAGGCTTTCACTGTGGCTTGATGGGAGAGTTGAAAAGCGCAGACCAATCATTTGTCCGTCTACTTCGAGTGAATAAGCACCGCTCTGAGGCCTCCTTTTTTCACCTATGTCCATCGAAGCTGTAAATTTAAAATGAGAAATCAATCTGTCGCACTCTTCTTTGGGAAGATAAAGCCTGGGGGTTAATTGATTGCCGAATCTCAGCTGAATTAATGTGTCTTTTCTCCGGGGAATGATGTGGATGTCAGAAGCATGGCATCTGACAGCATCCTTAATAATTCGTTCTGCCATTCTTTCAATTATACTCAACTAGTTATGCACCACCTTTTTTAGTTATTCAGGATTATTATTCGACTTAACCGGAGCCTTTCCTTCATTTTACGGCAAATTTTTTTGACGAATTTGTGAATAATTTTTTTTTTTCTTTTCATAATAAAAGTGTATTGAGGAATCAATGGGCTATAGCCAAGCGGTAAGGCACCGGACTTTGACTCCGTTATGCGCAGGTTCGAATCCTGCTAGCCCAGTAGCTGAGGAAGGGCACGCGATGTCCTTCCTTTTTCACTTTTAGAAAAGCCTATTTAGCCATAGACTTAAATGCATCAGGATTATAGCCGATAACAAGCTTATCTTCGTTTGTCAGAATCGGCCTACGCAAAAGTTTTGGCTCCTTAATGACCATTTGCACCACTTCAGATAAAGTTAATTCCTCAAGGTTCTGTCCCAATTCTTTATAGGTCTGGCTTCGGGTCGCGAGAAGCTCATCTAGTCCGCTTGTGGTTAAAGAAAGGATCTTCAATAGTTCTCTTGATGATGGAGTCTCCCTGAAGAGATGCCTTTCTTCAAAATCAATAGAATGGGATGTCAGCCATTTTTTCGTCTTTCTGCAGGAAGTACAGCTGGGATATGTGAAAAATGTCAATTGGCTCATACCTCTTCACCTCACAAATTCATAATTTAACTTAAATTATTTGTATAATATTTGTACAATCAATGTATACACATATAAGTAAATAATTAAACTTCATTTGTGAACATTTTCTAAACTTATAGTGAATAAAGTGTTAACCTTAAACGGCTGTATTATAATGGAAGCAGGCCGGGAAGGCGCCAGCAGAGTTTTTATTGACAGCTGATGACCTCGGGAATAAATAACCCTTTTGAGGTGACAATAAATGGAGCAAACATTAAAAATAACAAATGTGTTATCCGATTCAACCCGCTATTATATTTATCAATATATAACCAAGAGACATAAAGATGTTACCGTACAGGAGATTGCAGATAATTTCAGCATCCATCCCAATGTTGCAAGATTGCATTTATCCAAGCTGGAAGATGTAAACATGCTTGTTTCTGAAACAAAAAAAACCGGCAAAGGCGGAAGGCCCAGCCGATTATACCGGTTATCTGATGATGTAGTTCAGCTTCATTTCCCTTACAGGGATTATCAGCTGCTGGCCAAAATAGCCATGGAAAGTATGCTTGAGTTAGGTGAAGAAGGAAGAAAAGCCCTGTATTCGACGGGGAAAAAGTTTGGCAGCGAGCTGATCTTGCAAGAGCTTAAACGGTATGGAAACATAGATAAACTTACTTTTGACCAGAAACTGAACATCTTAAAGCATGCTGCCGATTTGTCAGGATTCCATCCAGAATTTGATGCCAATGATGAAAGGACCATCGTCTATTTTCAAATTTATAATTGCCCATTTAAAGAAGTTGCAGCCCGGCATGCAGAGCCAGTGTGCAATATGCACTATGAATTTTTAAAGGGAATGTTTGAAAGTCTGTTTGAATCCATTCAGCTGGTGGAAAAGCAAAATATGTTAACCGGCTGTGATTCATGCGCATACAAAGCAATAGTAGGAAATTAATGTCATAAAGGGAAAATCTGCGGATAAAGACCATTCTTAAAGCAGGCACAATGCATTTTGTCACGCCCTTTTCTTGACTATTTAGAAACCATTATTTACTTTTATTAAGCATTTACTTTATAATATTGTAGTGATGGACTTGTAAGGGTAAAAGGAGGGATACATATGGATCGTATGTACAGAGTATTAGGATTCTGGACGGGAATATTCGCTGTAATGTTTTATCTTGGCGATATGTATACAACGTCCTTGATTTTCTTCGGCCAAACAGGATTTTTCCTGCTTTTAAGCTACTTAAAGCTTTCCGAACGTATGTATATTTATGTTTTTGGAGCATACTTAACTGTTTTCTTCGTAGGCTTCACTTACTGGTCAACATTTATGATGACACCTGGCGCGGGCGGCCACTAATAGCCGATAAAAAAGCGATGAATCCATCGCTTTTTTATTTTTTCCCTATATTCTTTGCTTGAAGGACTAGATGAAAAGCTGTACTCATACCTGAGGACATTATCAGACTTCTGATTGCCCTGTTTCTTTTGCTGATGGGTGAAAACGGATTAGGATCATAATGATCTTCAAGCTCCTGTAAAATGCCTGCAGACAGCAGGAACTCATCCTGTCTCATTTTATAATGAAAATCCAGGCCTTCTTTCTCTCCCATCCGAATCAGGGAATCAAAATGAATATGGCTGGTTATATCCATCTCGCCAGGGTGCTCGAGTACATCATTAATTAAGGAATGCTTATAATAACCTCTGAGACTTCCATCCCTTCTCATTGGCTCTTGCCATTCTTCATTTGTATAGCCATAATCAGCAGTCAGCACCAATCCTTGAGACAGAGCAGCAGACAAACTCTTAATCATCTGCTCCATTTGCAGAGGGATTTCAATTCTTTGGCCATTGCTAAGTGACAAACCGCTTTCTTCAAGGAACAAGAAAATCTCTCTATTTGTTAATGGCACAGTATTTTCTGCAAGCTTTCCTTCTTTTACGGTTACCATAATTTCATACAATTGATCATTCCTATTTTCAACAACATGTACAGGCAATGCATCAAACAGCTCATTTGAAAATATCAGGCCGCAAAATGGAGTGATCTCATTCCAGCTATCAATTTGTCTGATCTGTTCGGAAAAGACAATCTGCTCCTGCTGCAGTTTCCTGTGATAGGGACTGGTTTCAAAAATATAGTAATGAATCTCTTCATCAGAAATAAGTTTCCACTCATCAAGGAAAGCTTTCGCAAAGCGCCCATTACCGCCACCGATTTCACAGACATGAAAAGGCAGCTTATATTTCCCTGCCATTCGCTGAAACCACTTCGATATAGTTCTTCCATATATATCAGACACATTGCTGGATGTAATAAAGTCTCCCCCAGGCCCAATTTTTTCCGTTTCTTTCATATAATAGCCGTATTCCGAATGATAAAGGGCCTGCTGGATATAATCAGCATAGCTGATCATTTTTTGAGGAGTATTTTCTATATAATCAATTATAAAATTCAGCATATTGACTCCCTTTTCGAATAAAGAATCTGGATTTTCGGAAACAGCTATTTTACACAGTTTCCACTATTGACATAGGTTTTTTCCTGATATATTGTTATTGTAGTAGCTTAACTATATCCCCTCCCATTTTATATGAATAAAACATCCCCCAGAAAAGCCCTTCTCTTTGGAGAAGGGCTTTTCTATTTCCCAATCAGAACCCATTGAGGAATGGATTTGAATCCATTTCCCTGCCAATTGCCGTAACCGGTCCGTGACCAGGAAGCACTTCTGTTTCTTCAGGCAAAGACAAAAGCTTATTATGGATACTATCAAGGAGCTCTTGATGGTTACCGCCCGGAAGATCTGTTCTTCCAATGCTGCCGCTGAACAGCGCATCACCGGCAACCACAAGGCCAGCATCTCTAAAATAAAGAGAAATGCTCCCTGGCGAATGACCTGGCGTCTCCAGAATTTCAAAGGTAAATTCACCTATGCTCAACTCTTGTTCTGCTGTTATAATATGATCAGCAGGCCTTGCTTTTATCAGCTTGCCTATTCTAAACAGGTGAGAACCATTTAAGGCTGGATCAGGAAGCCATGCTGCTTCTTTTTCATGTATGTATACAGGTATAGCAAATGCATCTCTTATTTCATCCACAGCGCCAATATGGTCAAAATGGGCATGTGTAAGAATAACAGCCAGAGGTTTCAGTCCTTTTTGTTTGATAATACTGCTCAGTTTTCCACTCTCTTCACCCGGATCAAAGATTAAACAATCTTTGTTTTCATTCGAAAGGACATAACAGTTTGTTTGCAATGGGCCTAGAGGGATCTGATTCCATTCCATTGCCTACACCTCCAATGTTGATTGATTTGTATATTATTTTACACTATATCAGAATGAAATGCCTTATATCTGGAAAAGGAGCATAACATGAAAATCCTTTATGGCGTTGAAGCCGGCTATATTATTCAAGATGTGCCTGAATTCATGAACTTAATAAAAAATAACACTGAACTATTCGATTTTCAGCAGAGCATTTTTCTGTTTGCAGAGAGGACTGATGCTGAATTTACCAAAAGCGTCCTCACCGATGCAGGTCTTTTTGAAGAATTATTTATACTCTGCTACATAAAATCCGGTGTAAAAGGAGAAACTTTTGAAGACTTTGCGATTGAAACAGAAAGCGGAGTCTGCCTGTTCGCCGAGCACCTTAGCGCCTTCACTATAACCGGTGGCAATAAAGAAGATATCCGGATGGCTGTCCTTCAATTTCATGAGCATTTAGTCTTTACCGCGAAAGGTGAAAAAATGCCAGCAGTTTATTTTTCAGAACTTCACCTAAAGGAGTTAATAACCGGCATTGCTCATGCATATGACATACAAGTGTCATTTTTAGACCTCGACAAACAGAAGAAAAAAATATAAAATAAAGGACGAATGTATATACTTGGGTTTTTACATAATGGGTATATAACCTGAAGAATGATTTTCATATGGCTTTTGCCTGCTGATCACAAATAAAGGGGGCTGTTTTAATGGGATTACCAATCATTTTTGCACTAGTTGCAGTTCTTGCAGCTTTTGGTGCATTTAGCGCACTGAAAAACAAGAACTTCCTTGGCCTGGTGTTTGCTGTAGGGACACTTGCCGTTTTCGGATGGTTCTCTGTAATGACCATAATTAACAGTGGATATCCTGCTGTTCACTAAGAAATAAAAGGGCTTCCCTCTGTAGGGAGCCCTTTTATTTTAGCCATTTAGCCGGGTTTCAACTCTTTGGACCTTTTCTTCCATTTTCCTCTTAACATCTCTTCTGTCATCAATACGGATATTTGTCGCCACTCTCATTAAGCCTTTTTCAAACGGGACTTCATGCATGGCCTGTATGACTTCAAACAGGTCAGGAAGCTCCCCTTCAATAATTGTATTCATGGGTGTCAGCTGAAATCGGATTCTGCCGCTTTCCTCATATTTTTTTAACACCCGCTGTATATCTGCCACATAGCTGCTGACACTTGGTGTTTCTGTTCCTATTGGAATGACTGTAACATCTGCAATTGCCATATTTCTGCTCCTTTACTTGCTTAATTACTCGCTTTGTTCAACTAATCGTATGACCTCTTTTCTATCGGTCATTATCAGTTCCTCAAGATAGAAACCTGTTAAACAGGCTTTTCCGTCTGGTGAACAGCTGAGCGGTGCATTTTCCATACCTTCGAGCAGCACTTCCTTATCGCCGGTTTGACTGTCAAACGATATCAGCTGAAATCCCCCTGCATACATATCACTTTCAGCGCTATACAATGGCTGAAAAGTAATGATCCCTCTGGGAGTCCAGTCATAATACGGCACCAGCCAATCCGAAAACCTTGTCAAATGGGGAATCGAGAAGGAAGACTGCTCATTAAATTGATTATCCATAAAAGTATACAGTGCCTGGTCTGATTGATTTGCCGGCACAGTAATAGTCAGTAGCCTGTCCCTTGCAGCATCGAATTGAAAAATGTCTTCCTCAACCAGTGTTTCATTATCTCCATCAATTGTCTGTTTAACAAGCGGTGCAAAAAGTGACGGGTTTTCATTATCCCAATCAAGAAAAAGCAGATGATTTGAATCCCCCCATTTGGCAAAAGGCTCTCTTAACTTTAATTCTCTGAATGTACCTTCTGCAATATCAATATGGTAGGTTGTAAAGTCCCAGTCTTCAGTAAATGAAGCAAAGAATATCGACTCTTCATGATAAGGGTTCCACTCAACAGCAAAATCAAAGCCTGTAATATTTTCCTCCCAGACAATTTTTCCATTTGATTTGATAACCGTTAAGGCTGCGTCATAAGTGCCGGGTGAAGACCGAATCAAAATGTATTTTCCCATTGGGCTTACGGTTACGGACGCAATCGGATGCGAACTTTCGTAGAGAAGTTCCTGGTCACCTGAAAACAGGTTATAAGCAATAACTTTGGAAATTGCTCCATCCTTTACAGTGTAAACTAGCTGATCATTGCTGAGCCAGCCATTTGCTCCCTGAAATTCCCCGTCTTTAATATGAATCGTTTCAATGGTCCTGATTTCAGTCTCATCAGGCGGTGCGGATGACTGTGGTGGTTCATTTTCCTGATCCTTATTCTGCCCCATCTCAGCTTTTTCTGGCTGTGCACAGCCGGTTATTAAAAATAAAGAAATAAGCATAATTAAGAACAAAAAAAGAAACTTCCATTGATATGTAGATTTGGTGTTTAACAAATCCGCACCTCCTTTTCTCCCTAATAATAAGTACGTAAACTGCAGGGAAATGTTTCAATAATAATAGAATTAATAAGCTTAATAGGAAAAAGCCGTCTTTCCGTCTTCAGTTTGGAAAAGCGGCCTGTTTCCATAGAACTATCCATAGAACTTTTGGCTTAGTGAAGTTAGTATGATAGTAATTTTAATGTCTGCTTGATTAAAATACAATACAGAATAAAATTTATAAGCTGATTTTTTCACATATAAAGCGATGCAAGAAAAATGCCCAGCACTTCTTCATAAATATCATCATACTGTGACAAGGGCAGCGGATTAATGCCTCTGCCCAATTCAATTGTGAATCCAGGCTTCCTGAATTCCTGAATAAACCAATCCTTATAACCCGCAAAGCTATCAATGTACCGGACTGCCTTATATCCGCTTACACGCTCGAACTCTTGCGCTATAACCTCTGATTCCGGCGGCTCCATTCCCTCATATCCCCAATAAAACTCTGCACCTTGTGTATGGAATGCCAGCATCCGATCGAATTGATTCTTATTTGCCAGTTCCGCCATTGCTATGGCTTCCGGTTCTGTTAACGGGGCTTCGCCAAGATAATCTCTTGGTGCCGGACCGCTTTGTTCACTTCTCTGTTTCTCGAATTCCCATTTGGCAGGAAACTGATTATTCAAATCAACCCCTCTAATATTGGCCTTCCAGCCTGTAAAATCTGTGCTTCCCCTATTTATTTTGATAACTTCCTCCCTGACTTCCGCTGGAGGCCCGTTCAATACCAGGTCAACACCATCAGGGTTAACCATCGGAACTATGGAAAGGTCGACGGAATTATACAGGGGCATTGTTGAAATTCCTCTTATTGGCCGGACATTTGTAAGAGATAAAAGAAAACTGTTCAGTAAAGCCATTAATATTGGGGTTGTAATCCATTCATTCGCATGAAAGGATGCATTGATGTGCACTTTCTTAGTTCCTTTACCTAACCGTATTTCCTGAATTGGCTTTCCAAGAACACTGCGTCCAATTGTATTTACTTTTATAAACGGATAAATATCTGCCAGCATGGAGATATCGGCTGTTAATGCTTTATAATCATACTCTCTCCTGCCTGATACAATTGGGGAAATAACGCGCCTCGGCAGTTTAATAGCCGTACCAGGAATCAGACTGTTCGGATTAAGGGATTGATTAACCAGGAGAAGAGCATCCACTGAGAGGTTACGGGAAGAACTCAGCTTCCAAAAAGTGTCACCTGATTTAACCGTATAATTTTGCAATGTAAAGCCGGGAATATTAATTTCGCTGCCTATTTTTAGTGATGCAGGATTAATCCCGGGATTAGCATCAGCAATGAGATTAACAGGCATCATAAAGAGCTGGCTATAATACCATAATGAATCTCCTGAGCGGACTTTGACTTTCATCTTTCTCCCCCTTTCCATCATTTCAATTTTATGAGAAAAAGAAAAAAAGATGACTGTTTAGCTGTGTAAAAGTGAGCAGCTGATTTTAATCCAGGGGTCTGCTTTACCTCAATACATCCACTTTTTGAGTAGGCTTTTTTAGTATTAATTGCTGTTTTATCCTTCTCTAAGCGCTGCCCGTTGATTTCCGCTCTCCAGGCCGCTCGCTCCAATCAATTCAGTGAATTAGAAACAAAGCAGCAAACCTTGTGAAAACACCCTTTATGAAAAAGAAAAAGCACCTGGGCATCAGGTGCATTCCTCTCAATTTACTTATTTTTTGCCAGCCAAGCTGCCCCAATTACTCCAGCATCATTGCCCAGTGTCGCAATATCAATGACTGTAGACTCCTTCACCCGTGGAAACGCAAATTTAACGAAATTTGCAATAACCGGTTTAAGCAGGATATCCCCTGCTCTGGAAACTCCACCGCCCAATACTATTTTCTCAGGATTTAACGTATTTGCGATATTGGCCAATGCCAATCCAAGGTGCATAGCTGTATTATTGACTGTCTGAAGTGATGTTTCATCCCCATTCCTTGCCGAGTCGAAAACATCTTTTGCAGTAATAAACCCATTTTCTTTATACAATTGAGATAGAGTGCCTTCTCCGCCAGATTCCAGGTTTTCAAGAGCCTGCCGGACAATTCCTGTAGCAGATGCAATGGTTTCGAGACAGCCCGTTTTACCGCAATTGCACTGAGCTCCGCCAACAGGAATGGATGTAATGTGGCCTATTTCACCAGCAGCCCCGCTTACTCCCTGTACAATATCACCGTTGGCAATTACACCCCCGCCGACACCTGTGCCAAGTGTTACACACACCAGATCTTTAGCGCCATTTCCGGCACCCTTCCACATTTCCCCAAGTGCAGCACAATTAGCATCGTTATCAATGATGACCGGGAGTGATGTCTCTACTTCAAGCAAGTCCTTCAGCGGGTAATTATCTCGCCAGCCTAAATTAACAGTGTTATATACAACACCCGTTGCCAGATTTACGGGACCTGGGGCCCCCATTCCAATGCCAATAATTTTATCCTTGCTTAAATCCAAATCTTCCAATTTTTGATCGATGGCTTTCGCTATATTTATTGTAATATTTTTCCCTTCTTCACTGTTATCCGTGGGTATTTCCCATTTATGAATGATTTCCCCATAGTAATTGATAAAAGCAAGCTTTGTTGTTGTTCCGCCTAAATCTACCCCAACCAGCCATTTTTCTGCCAATCTCCATCACCTTTTCTCTATTTATTCTCTTTAAGTTTCTGAATTTCAGTCCTCAGGATCAAGACGCCGCTCTGATAATCTTTGACATCAATAAGCTGGGAATCATATAGCTCTTTTAATTCAGCTGCCATAAGCTCCAAGTCAGCTTCACGATCCCCTATGTAGATGATAGTCCCATATTTCTTAAGAAACTGCTGTATATCATAAATGGTTTTCATTCTGTACCTCTGCCTTATCAATAAGTTTATACCACATTAAAGTATAATCTAAAATCCTCCCCTTCTCAAGATAGAGAAGCTCCAGGAAAGATGTAAGATTTCTTGAATTATGTAAAAACCCCTTCCACGCCAGGAAGGGGTTTTATTAGAATCAGCGGTCGGGGTCCTTGGGATGCAGGAAGCGCGGCCGCCTGTTCTTCAATGGTATTGGTGATCTTAGCAATACATCCCTGAATGCTCTCAGATTGAAAGGGATGAATGGCCACAAATAGGGCACACCAAAAGACTTCATTCTGGCAAGCATGATTATCATCAGCAGGATGCCAACAACATAGCCGTAGGTATGGAATATACTGGTTGATATCAGCAGACCAATTCTTAATAGCCTGTTTGCCAGGCTCATTTCGTAGCTTGGGGTTGAAAAGGTACCGATTGCCGCTATCGCTAAATAGAGAATGACTTCATTAATAAATAATCCCACTTCAACTGCTACCTGACCAATCATCAGGGCCGCCACCAGCCCCAATGCAGTGGCCAGGGCAGAAGGAGTATGGATCGCTGCCATTCTCAGCATATCGAGACCAAGCTCAATCATCAGGAACTGAACGACTAATGGAAGCTCCCCCGTTTCATTGGGCCCGATATAAGATAGCACATCAGGAAGCAGCTGCGGCTCTATTGCAAATAAGTACCATAATGGCAAAAGGAAAATGGAAGCCCATACAGCTAAAAATCGGACAAATCTCAAATAGGCGCCTACAAGCGGCTTATTCCTGTACTCCTCAGCATGCTGCAAGTGATGCCAGAAGGTAGTCGGTGTTATGATAACACTTGGCGAGCCATCAACAATAATGCAGACATGTCCTTCATAAAGGTGGGTCGCTGCCGTATCAGGCCTTTCGGTATACCTTACCATGGGATACGGATTCCAATGCCTGCCTGAAATGTATTCCTCTATTGATTTTTCGGCCATCGGCAAACCATCAGTATCAATTTTTGAGATAGCCTCCTTTATTTTCTTCACCATATCCGGGTCTGCAATGTCTTCAATATAACTGACAACCACATCTGTCTTGGAACGCCTGCCCACCTGCATATATTCCATGCGAAGTGTCCTGTCTCTAATCCTTCTTCTCGTTAAAGCTGTATTAAAAACCAGCGTTTCTACAAACCCATCCCTTGAGCCGCGGACAACACGTTCAATATCCGGCTCCTGTGGACCCCTTACCGGATATGTACGGGCATCAATAAGAATTACTTCATCAATACCATCGACTACTAGAGCAGTCGGCCCTGCCAGTACCATATCCACAACTTTATCAAGGTCATCGGTTGTTTCAACCTCAACGTATGGTATATACGTTTTTATCAGTCTGGAAAGTGTATCTCCTTCGAGCTGTTCTGCATCCAGGCCGGCAAGCATTTTCATCAGATAATGCAAAATGTCATCTTTTACAAAGCCGTCTACCAGATATAAAGCCATTTCTCTTTCTGCATATTCAACATCAAGCTGAATCACATCAAAGCTTTTATCTACACCCAGAGCATCTCTAAGATATTCAATATTATCTTTCAGAGAATCCTTTACAGGCTCTCTTCTCGCTTTCTCCAAAATCCCCACCTCAGCATTCTGTTCCATTCTTTTCCTTGCATACTATTCAACATCATTGACATGCAAAAAAAAAATCATACCAATGAATGGCATGATTCATGAAAATTCACAGGGAAATGCACCTGCTATTTCCCAGGAAGTAAGCTGAAAATTCTGGTAATATCACTCTATTTGGTTTAACAGCTTTTGATAATCCTCCTGATCCGGATGAAGATCAGCAGCCTTTTGGGCATGATTTCTTGCTTGATCCGGCTGCTTTTTGTCTAAATAAATTAGCGCCAGATTATAATGTGCTTCATGAAAAGAAGGGTCTTCCTTAATGACACGTAGAAGGTGCACTTCTGCCTCTTTTAATTTCCCCTCTTTTATTTCAGCATATGATAATAGAAAATAGGCTTCCGGTGAAGCATTCCCTTCTTCAATAAAATCAGCCAGCATTAAACGGGCCTTTTCAAACTCTTCATTCTTAATATGTTCTTGGGCCATTACCATAGCAGTCTGTTCATTTAATAATCTTCCCGGTTCATCGAATCCATATTTCAGCAAGCCGGCTGCCAGACAGAATGATCCAGCTAAAAACAGCAGCTGAAGCAAGGGTTTTTTCTTCCTGGGAAAATGCACAATGCCAGTAGCCAAAAAACCGCCAATTAGCCCTCCTATATGTCCAGCATTATCAATTCCCGGAATGGTAAAGCCAAATGCAAGGTTGATTCCTAATACAACAAGTATATTAAATCCCATGGTCCTGAAAAAAAGGCTTGGATAAATGAGACCAAAATATAAAAGTGCTCCAAAGCAGCCAAAAATTGCTCCGCTTGCCCCTGCGGAAAGTGTAGGACTAAAAACAAAACTGGCTAATGTTCCGCCAAAACCAGCAGCCAAATAGATAAATAGGAATCTTATGTTTCCAAACACCCGTTCCACTGCTGATCCAAGATAGAATAAAGCAAGTGTATTCATTAATAAATGCAGCAGTCCAATATGAAGGACAATCGGAGTTAAAAACCTCCACCATTCCCCATCAAGAATTAATGGATTAAATTTAGCCCCATACTTAATTAAAGTTGCTGTATCCTTACTGCTGCCCATTGCTTCCATGAGTAAGAATAAAGCAACTTGAATACCTATAAATATATAAGTAAAAAAGGGCTTCCCAATGTTAAACATTTCCTTTTCTTTTTTTGCTGTTTTCACCGCTTTAGAAAGAGCAGCATGCTTTAGGGCATCAACATCCATTTCCGTATAATTTCCATCAGGAAAAGTTAGCGGTTTTTCGAAAATCTCTTCAACCTCGTTCAGGCTTCCAGTTTTTCCGGATTCAATGATCATAGTTTGAACAGAGGCTTTCCCACTTTCAGGCATGAAGGGGTCTGTGATGCGGAATTCATAGTCATCAACAGGGAGATATGCTGAAACATATATATTTAAAACCGGCATTTCCCTTTTTCCAAGCTGCTTCCTGACCGATTCCGCTTTTTGAGCAGTCACTTCAATATCCCGCTGCATCCAATTGCTCCAGTCAAGATTATATTTTAAAAGCCTGATCGCCTTTACAGTTTTATCCTCCATTTTTTCAAGCCATAATTCATCCTGATCTCCAGATAGCTGAATCATTCTGTACCCGTGGTCAGATATGAAATAATCAGCAAGTTTCCAAAATACATAATCCTCTTGAACGGCCAATTCTTCCCCCACTCTCTATATGTTGCAATAGTTACTTTACTTTATTTAACTATAGGCAAAAAAGGAACCTTTTGTAAAAGAAAAAGCACCTAAAGATTTAGGCAAAATAAAAGGCTCTTTTCGTATAAATTATTGTTTTCGCTTATCAATGTTGTCCGTTGATTGCAGCGAAGGGATGCTCGCTGCAATCAACTCAATAAATATAATTTAAATAGCAACAAACTTTGCGAAAACAGCAAAATAAAAAGACCTTTTACGGTCTTTTTACTTTATGATTGCCGCCCTTCAGATGGCCCGGAAGAAAAAACAGAGCTCATCATCCTGTCGCGGACTAGCGGAAAACTCATGACTGAAGTAACCAGAAGCTTCCGCAAAAAGACATTTCCAAAAATTACATTTATCAATCGATAACGATTATGATAGGCAAAATAAGTACCGAGCCCAATCATAAAAATAGAAAGTAATCGAGACATTGAATTCCCTCCTCTTCCTTATTGTGAGAAGAGAGAATAATTTTTATCCATTCTCTAAAACAAAATAAATTTCACTATTAACTCAAGCTGATTAATTCTTCAATATTGGTGCCATCGTTTTCTTGAGAACATTAACGGAATGGGTAAACTGATTTTTCTCTTCGATGCTTAAGTGAAGTTCAACGATATCACGAATGCCGTTTCTGTTGACAATTGCAGGCACTCCAATATAAACATTCTCATGGCCATATTCTCCATCTAAGTAAGCTGACACTGTGAGGACAGAATTCTCGTTCTGGAGGATCGCTTTCGTCAGTCTCACCAGACCCATGGCTATTCCATAATAAGTCGCGCCTTTCCGCTCGATTATATGATAAGCTGCATCTCTGACATTAAGGAATAACTCATTAAGATCTTCCTGTCTAAAGTTCTCTTCTTTCTTCATCCAGTCTTCAATGGATTTCCCAGCAATATCTGCATGGCTCCATACAGGCAATTCAGTATCTCCGTGTTCACCAATAATATAAGCATGGACATTTCTCGCATCGACTTTAAAGTATTCTCCGAGCAGAAATCTGAATCTGGCTGTATCCAATATCGTTCCAGATCCGATTACTCTTTCTTTAGGAAGCCCGGAATACTTCCAGACAGCATAGGTGAGAATATCCACTGGATTTGTCGCAACCAAAAATATGCCATCAAAACCGCTGTTCATGACATGATTAACTATTTCTTTAAAGATTTTAGAGTTCTTTTCCACAAGGTCCAGGCGGGTCTCTCCTGGTTTTTGATTCGCTCCAGCAGTTATGACAACCAAATCAGCATCTGTGCAATCGGAATAATTTCCATACCAGATTGAAGTTGGAGAAGGGGCAAAGGGCATGCCGTGATTCAAGTCCATGGCATCTCCTTCAGATTTATCTTTATTTAAATCAATCAGAACCAGTTCCTCAGTAACACCTTGATTCAAGAGTGCAAACGAATAGCTTGATCCAACAAAGCCAGTTCCGATCAGCACCACTCTGTTTACCCGATTATTCATAATAACTCCCCTTTACTTTATTGTATAGAGAACTGCAAAGTCCCTTTATGCCAATAAGATATATAGAAGCATTCCCACCGAGGCAGAAGCTAAACCTGAAAAAAAATTAACAAAATCATTATCTGCAAAATTCCAGCCTTTTACCAAAATGGCCGGCTGTCCGCAATGTTCTGATGCCTCCACGTTTGACCTGCATGCCAGGCACTTGTATTCAGCCTGAAAATAAGCACCTGATAAAGAGTCAAGCAAATTCCCTGTAAACCCAAAAGTGCCAACCAGCAGAACCTCATATGTTGATAGGGGAAAAAGCATATATGCCAGAAGAGCAATTGTAAAAGAACCTGACAAAGCTGCAATCGTTCCTAGAGAGCTGACAGCACCGGAGGTACCTGTTTCGATTGCTTTCCACGTCTTCAATGAAATGGGGGGTTTTTGACTTAATGAGCCAATTTCTGATGCCCATGTATCTGAATTTGCTGCTGCCAGTCCGATAAGAAAGGCAATCAGCCATGCCTGTGATGGATCCAGAAGATAGAATATGCTGGCAATAGCAGCTATGCCTCCATTGGCAGCAACCTGCCGCCAATCTCTTCTTGATCCCTTGGCATGCTTAGTTTCGAATTCCTTTTTTTTATGGCCTTTAAATTTTGACCAGAAGCTTGAGCTTGCAAAAAAGAACCCCAGGACAAAAAGGCCATCCAAACCAAACCCAAAGGCTGCTGCTGCACCTACAATGAATGCCGCTATACTGCCTGAAAGGGTCAGTAAGCGGAAATAATACCCGGCCAGCGCTGTGATTAATATAAAAATAATGATTGCAATAGATTCAAGCATTGCCAGATTCCCACACCTGCTGATTGGTAATAATCATTTCCACCGGCCTATCATGGTCTTCCACCGGAAAGCCTGTTATGAACTGCATTTCAAATGCCAGTGAAACCGTTCTTCCTTTATAATGCTCGAGAAAACGATCATAATAGCCTCCCCCAAATCCGAGCCGGAAACCGTTTTTCATATATGCCAGTCCGGGAACGACTAAAGTATCGATTTCCTCACTGAGGATTTCCTCCGTTTTTTCCGGATTCGGCTCCCATAATCCATAAAATACAGACTCCAAATCCATAAAGCTATTCAATTCACGAAATACCATTTGTTTGGATTCAGGTATGCATTTCGGTACAGCGACCCTTTTCCCTTCTTCCCAGGCTCTTCTGATAATTTGCCATGTGTCAGCCTCAGGTACCTTTGAAACTGTTATTCCAATTGTTTTGGCCTGTCTCCATAAAGGGCTGTTATAAAACCTGCAGGCAATTTGATAGGACAGCTGTTCATACTCCGGCTTGCTCAATTCCGTCATTTGATCCAGCATTTGCTTTCTAAGGAGCTTTTTATCGTTTTCCATATTAAAACCTCCAACAATAGTTACTATTGCAAAGTTCTCAATAACTTATCCAATAAAGGGAATGTTAACCATTAAAAAAATCAACAAAAAAAGCAGTAGGAATGATCCTACTGCTTATTTTGTTTCACGATGTGTAGTCGAACGCTTGTCTCTTGGGCAATATTTTTTAAGCTCAAGACGATCTGGATTATTTCGTTTATTTTTTTTAGAAATATAGTTACGATCTCCACATTCTGTGCAAGCTAACGTAATGTTTACACGCATGTAATTTCCCTCCAAACTATGTTCAAACTAGTTCGTTCATACGACTTTTCTATAATATCACTTTTTAAATCGAAATGCTAGTACGTTTTTTTAAAAGTATCCTCTTTCCCCCTGTCTATCAGCAGGCTATTATACTGAAGCATTTCTGATTTGCTGTTCCCGTTAATTATCCATGACTCCCCTTCTGCTGTTCCTCTTCCATTAAATACAGCTGTAAGGGCGATAATACTAATTGAGTTGCCCTGAGCCATAGGGTTGTACTTTAATGTTCCTTTCTTTTTGCAGCTCCATATCTGGTCACTGAAAGTGTTCCAGTATGGCTGAATTGTACACTCTTCCATTTTTTTGCCGTTTATCTGGCCGTTAACCAAAAATAGCTTGGAGTCAGCCATATGAAAGATGACATTTTCAGCAGGTGAAATGAAAGAAAGGTGTTCACGGGAAGAAAACTCATGCCTGTGCTGCAATAAAAGCTTAATCGTTCTGGGCTTGTTCGCATGGTTAGTAATATAGCTTCTAAAATACGAAATTTTAGAATGGATTTGTTCTGTTTTAATTTGAACAGAGATATTTTCATCAGGAAACATTTCTTTACTGTCATTTTCCATCCAGTAAGTTTTACCGTCTATCCGCAATCCGGGTATCATTCTCAATTTCCCGGCCGGCGCTTTCTCCATTTCCTCATAAACATCAGATTGAATCCAATTTAATGTATTCATTCCTATGCACCTTTTTCTATAAGTTTTTCAAACGTCCTTTTCAATGACAGATAATATATATCACACTAAATCTTCCAGCTTCCGGCTGATCAGGGTTTCTTGATATACTCTTTTGGTTTCATCCGCAATGCGTCTCCAGCTGAATAGGCTTTCTGCAACCTTTTGACCTTGTTTGCCAATTGTATCGGCAGCTTTAGGATCCTCCAAGAGAGTGAAAGCCTGCTCTGCAAAGCTATATGGATCTCCAGTGGCCATGAGCAGGCCGGTGTATTCATGTTGAACGATACCCTTTAATCCGCCTGTATTGGATACTATCGCCGGCTTTCCCATAATCATGGCTTCGAGGGCTACAATGCCAAATGGCTCATAGTAACTTGGAAAAACAGCGATTTCACACTTCTGAAACAGAGCTAATCTTTGCATGTCATTAATAAATCCTGGAAAATGTATGATATCATCGACTTTCAGCTCTCTTGCTTTTTTTCTGTGTGCTTCAAGCATAGGACCCTTGCCGGCAACGATCAGGTAAGCATCCTGATACTTCTCTTTAATCAAAGGCGCTGCCTCGATTAAGGTATCAAACCCTTTTTCCCTCACCATCCGTCCAATGGAGAATATCAGCCTTCCTCCTTTTTTTACTGAAAGTCCTTCTAATAAGCTGTCTGGATCATCAAGAAGTGTTTCTTTGCTGATACCGTTTGCGATAACAGATATTTTTTCGCTTGCAATTGAAAATTGATGAAGTACTTCTTCCTTCATATACTCGCTGCAAACAATAACCTGATCTGACCCATGGATCAGCTGCTCTTCTTTTGTATGGATAAATTTCTGCAATTCTGTGTAAATTCCATTATTTCTCCCATATTCTGTTGCGTGTATAGTTGTAATCAAGGGACAGTGTAAGCTCTCCTTTAAGGACAGGCCGCTTGCACCTACAAGCCAGTCATGTGCATGAATGATTTCAAAGAGGTGGGAGGATGACAGTTCAATGGCCTTTTGCTCCATCGCCAAATTCAATCCCAAAATCCAGTGCAGAAAGTTAGGATCCTTTTCATTTAACGGCTTTACCCTGTGTATATAGATACCGTTAATACATTCATAGCCCGGAAGTGTGCCAGGATTGGCAGTCAGAATATGAACCTCATAATCCTGTCTTAATCCTCCGGCAAGTCCATGCACATGCCTTGATAAACCGCCAACAACATGTGGAGGATACTCCCAGGTAAGAAGAAGGATTTTTGGTTTATCGTTAATGAAACTATTATTATTTAATTCAGAAATTCTCGAGTTAATCATTCTTTACCTGCTCCTTCACTGACTGATTCATAATACGTGTATGTACTCACATTCACAGTCCATTCAGGCTGAACCCCAGATTCGCTTTTTCCGTATGAATGGCAGGGTATTTCCTCTGAAGTATGAAGTGCTTCTGAGCGCAGTAAAGGGAGGAATTGAATATCTGTGATTTTAATGCCCAATTCCACACAGTACACTCGGTCAGGTTTGAGCCCTTTAAAGAGCCATTCAGTTTGCCCGGACAGGATTACCTCATGGTCACAGACTGAATTAGCTCCATCAAAAAGGACTCCGGTAACATCATAGATTCTTAAAGATTTTCTAAAAGCAGAGAAAGGCTCGTCCAAATATCGTGAGAGCATCTTCTCTTTCTGAGGTGATAATTCCCAGGATGCTATTACCCTATCATCTGTTGAGCGGGTTAATGCCAAACAATCTATTGATTGATTTCGCATAGGATTTACTTCAGCATTTAATTTATTCCCCGTAACCTCCCCGCTATCGCGCTTTCCTTTATTTTGGATAAGTTTGGTCCATTGATACTGCACTTTTCCTACTGTTGTATCAAGCTCACTGGCAATCTTACGAAAGGAAAGCCCCCTGCGTCGAAGTTTAATAATTTCATCTATCATAACGGCACCTCTTGCATTTATTTCATAAAACCATTCTATATGACAAAAAGCAAAATTTTATGACTATTTATATAACTTAATGTTATCACTGATATGAGTCGCCTACAATAAACGGAATTTGTCGCTTCTTGCGAATGTACATTCCTTCCCGATTATTCACAGGAAAAATTTTATAAACGTTTGCTGAGCTTCTTAATCGACAGGATTCCTCTGACAGGAATCTTTAAGTTTCACCTGTTTATGGAATATATATCGAAATTTGTCAATTTTGATGGTAAAATACATCTGTGCAATGAATAGAGGTGAGTTTTATTGGAATTAATCTTGCTGTCATTATTAGTCTTTTCTATAGGATTAATAATTCTTTCAGTATTTTTGAGAGATCCTTATAAAGAGCTGCGCGATGAAATGGACCAAATGTCCATGCAGCAGATCCAGGAAATTTATCAAATTAAAAAGAAATTAAAAGTATTGGAAGAAGAACTGCTGGTGGCAGATGAGCCATTTATTAAGCATGTTCCTTCAGAGCCTTCTGTTCATTCTGCAGAAAAAAGGGCAGTTCATGAAATCATAAAAAATCAGGTGATGCTCCTGATCAGGCAAGGGCTGTCAGTAGAACAAATTGCAAGACAATCATCCCTTTCTCCTGATGAAGTAAGGACTATCCAAACAGAAATGAAATTTAGGGGCCATAGCTATGAATAAACGAAATACCCGTGCATTTGCATTTGGCATTCTTATTGCTGTCGCAGCCTTTGGCACAGCCTATCTATTGAATAAACCGGAGCAATCGGAAGATAGAAAAATTGATGAAAACAGCGCAAGAAAATTTCTGGAGGCAAACGGCTATACAGTATTAACAAACGAAGAATATGCTCTCCTGCAGCAGACGGATGCTAAAGACCCAAATGAGAAAGAAGTTAATGAAGAAACTTCAGAGGAAAATACGGAGCAGGCAAAAGAGGCTCAGAGAGTCTTTCAGCTAACCATTGAAAGCGGCATGACTCCCGGTGAAATCGCGTTGCTGCTTGAAAAAGCAAGTGTTATTGACCAGGCAGCAGACTTCGGCAATTACCTGGAGGAATACGGGTACAGCCAAAAAATACAGCTTGGCACATTCGAACTGAACCATAATATGAGCTATAAAGAAATTGCAAAAATCATAACAAAAAGCTAAAAGGGTACAATTCCTTTTAGCTTTTTTGACTGTCTAGATCCAAAGCCTGTTAATTATTTAAATCATACTGGCGTCCTTTAACCAGGTAGAAGGTATGTTCAGAAATATTGGTCACATGGTCAGCTGCTCTTTCTAAATATCGGCAGACAAAAGACAGCTGGGTAATCTGAGGAAGGTATTCAGGTTTCTGCAGATTGATTTGCAGCAGATCTCTAATTGTTTCACCATAGAGATCGTCTACCTGATCATCCATATCGGCAACTTTTTTTGCCTTTGCTATATCTTCTTCAGTGAAAGCTTCCAGGGATAAACGGAGCATTTCAGCAGAGATATCGTACATTTTTTTTATATGTTCAATCGGCTTAATTAGCGGTTCAGATCCAATCCGAATGGCAGATTTCGCAATATTGACTCCAAAGTCTGCAATTCTTTCAATGTCTGTTGCGATCTTTATAGCCACAATGATGCGGCGGAGGTCAATAGCCACTGGCTGCTGTTTAGCAATTAACAGAATGGCTAGATCATTTATTTCTTCATATAATGCATCAGCCTGATTGTCGTCATCAATGATTTCAAGTGCCAATTCAATGTTTTGGGTTTCAAGCGCTTCAACTGATCTATGCAGTGCCTCTACAGCAAAATTGCCAATTTCTATAAGCATTTTTTGAAGCTCCTGAAGATCATATTCAAACCTTTCACGTACTGCCATCATTGTAATCCCCCTACCCCCATATATTTATGCCAGTCTGAATCATCATCATGCAATTAACCGAATCGCCCAGTGATATAATCTTCAGTCCGCTTATCTGAAGGAGTGGAGAAAATCTTATCAGTTTCAGCAAACTCGATTACTTCCCCATTTAAAAAGAAAGCAGTTTTATCAGAGATACGGGCTGCCTGCTGCATATTATGCGTAACAATAATGATACTGAATTCTTCCTTAAGCTCCTGCACGAGCTCCTCTACTTTTAAAGTAGAAATGGGATCAAGTGCAGAGGTTGGCTCATCCATTAAAATGACATCCGGTTCAATCGCAAGGCAGCGCGCAATGCAAAGACGCTGCTGCTGCCCGCCTGATAGGCCGTACGCATTCTGGTTCAGGCGATCTTTTACTTCATCCCAGATTGCAGCTCCTCTTAAGCTTTTTTCAACAATTTCATCAAGGATCCTTTTATCACGGATTCCATGTATTTTCGGTCCATATGCCACATTTTCATAAATGGACTTTGGAAAAGGATTGGGCTTTTGGAAAACCATGCCTACACTTGTTCTTAAATCTTCCACTTTAAACGACTTATCCAGAATGTCGCGGCCGCGGTATAAAATTCCGCCGGAAATCTTCACAGAAGGTACAAGTTCGACCATACGGTTCAGGGTTTTGATATAGGTGGACTTTCCACATCCGGATGGACCGATAATGGCCGTTACTTCATTTTCATGAACGGCCAGGTTAATATTCTTTAACGCATGGCCCTCACCATACCAAAGGTTAAGATCTTTTGTATGATAAACAACTTTGTTATTCTCATTAACTTTTTGGTTTAGGTTAGCTGTATGAATATTTGGACTGGTTTTTTCCATAACTGCAGTCATTATTTAAAACCTCCAGCTTAGTATCTTTTTTGGAATTTATTTCGGATCATTATTGCGATTGAATTCATCACAAACAAAACCATTAATAATATGACAATGGTCGCGGCTGCCAGGTTGGCATATTCCGCAACAAGAGCAGAGTCAACTGTCCAATAATAAATCTGGACCGGCAAAATCGTAAATTTATCAAAGACTCCATCAGGAACGGGAATTAACAATGCCGGAATGCCGATTACAACCAATGGCGCTGTTTCCCCGATTGCCCTGGACAGGGCAAGAATGACCCCAGTAAGAATTCCCGGAAGAGCTGCGGGAAGAACCACATTTTTAATGGTCTGCCATTTAGTCGCACCCATTCCGTATGAAGCTTCTCTTAAGAATTGCGGTACTGCCCGAATGGCTTCCTGGCTGGCAACTACAACTACCGGAAGAACCAGCAGCGACATTGTCAGACCGCCAGCAAGAACTACAGAACCCAAATCCAATGTTCTTGCAAAAACAGTTAAACCAAGAATCCCAAAAACAACTGACGGGACGCCTGCCAGGTTGGAGATGTTCGTTTTAATAAATGATGAAATACGCCCCTTTCCAGCATACTCTTCAAGATAAATGGCTGTGCCTACTCCAAGAATCATCGTGACAGGAGCAACAACAAGCATCAGCCAAAATGTTCCTGTTATGGCTCCCCAGATTCCAGCCCTTTCAGGATCCGTTGATAAGCGATTCATAAGAAAATCCATGTTGATCCAGCTTAATCCATCAGCGAGGACTCGATAGATTAATACAATTAACACAGCCAGGCCAAATAAAGTTGCTAAAAAGAAGAGTGTTTTTGCCAGATTATTTGCAAGCAGGCGGCTGCCCATCTTTTTTTGCACTTGATCCGAATCTACATATTTCATTTAATACTCCTCCCTGAACCTTCGAGAGATATACTGAGCGAGCAGGTTCATAACCAGCGTAAAAACAAATAATGTCATAGCAACTGCGTAAAGGCTGTAATATAATGTTGTTCCTGCGGCTGCTTCCCCGCCTGTTACTTCCACAATGTAAGCCGTCATAGTCTGCATGGACTGCGTTACGTCAAAGGTGAAATTCTTCGAACTTCCACTTGCTATAGTTACGATCATCGTCTCCCCAATTGCTCTTGATATTCCGAGCACGAATGAAGCAATGATGCCAGAAATAGCTGCTGGAACAACCACTTTCCAGGTTACTTCCAGCTTAGTGGCACCTAACGCAAGGGCTCCTTCCCTCATGGCATTTGGCACAGAGCTCATGGCATCCTCGGAAAGAGAGGCTACCATCGGAATGATCATAATTCCCATTACAATCCCGGGACTCAATATATTTGTAGGTTCAAGGCCAGGAATAAAAGATTTTAGTAAAGGTGTTACAAACGTAAAAGCAAAAAATCCATAAACAATGGTAGGAATACCCGCCAGGATTTCAAGTAGGGGCTTTAACGCCTTCCTTGTTTTTTCTGATGCATATTCACTTAAAAATATGGCTGTCATCAGACCCACCGGAATCGCAACCAGCATGGCTATTAAAGTGGAAATAATGGTTCCCGTCAGTAAGGGAAGAACACCAAAGACGGCATTTTCACCCAAAGGCTTTAATTGAGTACCTGTAAAGAAATCTATAAAAGGAACGTCTTTAAAAAAGGCGATTGTTTCCGTGATTAAGGTAAGGACAATTCCAATAGTAGTGAAAACTGAAATTGCTGCAATGCCGAATAATATTTTCGGTATTAATATTTCTGTGTAATTATTGACACTTCGAGATCTTTTCTTTTGTTGAATGATTTCTCGCACATTCAGCTTTTTTTTGTCATAGTGAACAGCACTTTTAGCCACGTCAAAACCCCTTTCAGCCTTCTCATCCAAAGAAGCACTCTTTACAAGCCCATCACAAGAAGATGAGAAAGCAAACTTCTCATCCTCTTATGACGGTACTTCTTCTTATTTCAATTCGTTCAAAGCATCAAGTGAAGCTTGGACATCTTTATCTGATAATGGCGCAAATCCAGTTTCAGCGGCAACATCCTGCGCATTCTCCATTGTATAAATAGCATAGTCAAGTACTTGCGGCTTTTCTTTCGCCATATTCGTATTCAGATATGTGAACACAGGTCGAGTGAATGGAGCATACTCTCCGTCTTCCTTGATTGTGTCCAATGATGGCTCAACAGGCCCATTGCCAAAGTCTATCTTTACTGCTGCCAATTTATCTTTATTACTATCATAGTATCCATAACCAAAGAAGCCGATGGCATTTTTATCTTTTGATACAAGATCCACTAACGTTGAGTAGTCCTGCTGTAAGTTGATATTTTCAGGAAGATCCTGCTCTTCAAGAATATTTTCAAACATAAATTCATACGTTCCATGGTTTTCATTTGGGCCATACGTTTTAATTTCATCGTCCGGGAAGTCAGGGCGGACATCTGACCATTTTTTCTTTCCTGCGCTTGCAAGGAAGATGTCGATAACTTCCTGCTGGGTAAGTTCAGTTGCCCAATCATTTTCTTTATTGATTACGATCGTAATTCCATCCAAAGCAACCTTCATTTCCTGTACATCAATGCCAAGCTCCTCAGCGGAAGCTTTCTCTTCATCTTTAATTTGGCGGGAAGCGTCGTTAAAATCTGTTCCGTCTTCTGCAAGAAACTTCTTAAAGCCTGCTGAAGTTCCTGAGCGGCTGACTTCTACAGAGACATTTTCCTGTTCTCCCATATAGTTTTCAGCCATGCGAGCCATAAATGGATAAACTGTCCCAGAACCGTCTATAACTACACTGCCCTCCAGCTCTTCACTGTTATCTCCATTCGCACTGGTGCCCTCATCTCCACTGCAAGCAGCTGTAAAAGCCATTACAGCTCCAAGCGTTAATAAAAGGCTCATTTTTTTAAGACGTTTCATTCCTGAATTCCCCCTAAGAAAATTGGTTGTTTTGTCCTACGTGTTTAGAATAAGGGTTGACTGTTAACCCGGTTTTAACCGAATGTAAAGCTTTTGTAAATGTGGGCAATTCTTGTGTAAATATGTCGAAGTGGCGTATAACTTTGAAGTAACTCTCTTCCCAATTATCAATAACACAAAAAAACTGTCTCCCTATTCGGGAGACAGTCCATCTTGCTTATTCATTCTCTTCATTTTCTCTGCGGGCATCTTCCTGCCCTTCGATTACTTCATCAATATTATTTACTTTTTGAACAGAATCCTTGCTGTTCTCGCCTTTCTTTTGACGCTCCTTTTTAAGCTCAAAGTAGGCATCCAGAACACGTTCACCGATTTTTTTATTTGCTCCATGATCTACGCTTCCCTGGTAGGCCCAAGGTACTAAAACAGCCATGGCAATCTCGGGATTATTTGATGGTGCATAGCCAACAAGGCTAAGATTCATGACTTCAGGAGGCTCTTTTCCAAATTTGCTGCGCTCAGGTCCATCGTAAAAGGCCTCAGCTGTACCTGTTTTACCAGCTGGTTTATACTCTTTGCCCCCAAAATTGGAATAACCTGTACCGCCGCTTTCCTGCATTACTCTGCGGAAACCTTCCTGCACACGGTCCATCCAGCCTTCTTCCAGTTCGACCCTATTAAGAACCTTTGGCTCCATCTCCTGAACAATAGGGCCAAGTTCATTGTTTTCCATTAATGGCTCACGGATTTCCTTTACGATGTGAGGCTCCATCCTATTTCCGCCATTGGCAATGACAGAAACATATTGTGCAAGCTGCATGTTGGAATAAGTATCGTACTGTCCAATCGAAAGGTCAAGCATGAAACCAGGCAAAACACTCATTCCTTTAAAGCCTGTTTGCTCATTTGGCAAATCAATCCCTGTCCGAACGCCAAGACCGAATTGAGCGAACGATTCCCTTACAGTACTAAAAGCTTTTTCATCTATCCATAATGGCTTCTCAAACTCATATCTCCCCCCGCCTATCCTGATGACGGTTTCGAACATATAAACGTTTGAGGAAAACTTTAGTGCATTAATATCATTTAAAGAGCCAAAATTTCTCCATGATTTTTTCACAGGTGTTCCTTTAATTTTTAAAGGACGATCATACAAAACGGTTCCGGGATTAATAGCCCCCGTTTTATAACCGGTAAGTATTGTAGCACCCTTCACAGCTGAACCGACATTATAAGTAGTTGTGATGTTGCCCAGTGCATCGTCCTGCATTTGAGACTGGCCTGTCTCTTTATCCTTCACAATCTTTTTGCCGGCCATTGAAAGAACTTCTCCCGTATGCGGGTCCATCAGTACTACATAGGCCCTGTCCAGTAAAGCTGTTCCTGCTGATGCCTTCGCTTTACGCAATTCCTCTTCAATGATTTTCTCAACTTCCTTTTGAAGATCCATATCTATGCTCAGCACAAGGTCCTTGCCTCTTTGACCGTCTGTGATGGGTACAGTTTCAAGAACATTCCCGGCTTTATCTGTAACGTTTTTTACTTTTGCCTTTTGGCCGTGAAGGACTTCTTCGTATTGCATCTCGATATAACTCTTGCCTACACGGTCATTGCGGCTATAGTCACGTGCCATATAGTATTCAATCTGTTCGGCCGGAAGACCTTCATCAGAGCTTGTTACTTTTCCAAGCACCGATTTCAAAGTATCTCCAAAGGCATAATACCTTTCCCAGTCGGTTGTTGTATCTACACCCGGTAAAATCTGCAGATTTTCGCTGACAACTGCAAATTCCTCAGGTGTTACTTTTTTATTCTTAACAATTTGAGGGGTCAAAGCATATCCGCTTGTAAATTCTCTGTAGATAGCAAGGACTTCAAGATCATCCTTTGTCAGTTCACTTAATTCCTCTTTAGTTATCCGGTCCAAAGTGAGCTGATAAATGGCCTTATCCAGTTCCTTATCCTTACCCTCATACTTCTTTTCAAGTTCGTCTTTATCTTTTTTAGTGACCTTTGCTTCTGCCTTATCAGGATTCTTCATGATCCAGTAATCCTTTTTATCCCGTTCCTGAACCTTTTTGGTATCTTTATCGATCAGCTTGGCCAGCCTCTCCGCCACCTCAAGCATTTCATCCTGCTTGTACCCATTATTAGTAAAGGTGATGGCATTTTGCGGGGTATTATCGACAATCACCTGTCCATTCCGGTCAAACATTTTACCTCTCGGCACAGGACTGTTAACTGTAACATCTTCCGTTCTTTCAATCTCACGCTTATAATCATCGCCATAAACAATCTGAACCATCCCAAGCCGGAGGATCAGTAATGAAAACAATAAAAACACAGCAAAGAAGAGCATATTCAGACGGAAAGGAACATGGGTCTTCTTTTTCTTCCTATTCAATTACGCACACTTCCTTTAAAAAATTCTCTTAGTCCCATTCTAAAAGAAAAAAACAATTAATTCTATAAAGAACCCTTTTTCTACATAAATAAATTTACTGGTAAAAAAAGAGAGAGGGTTTCCTCTCTCTTACGCTGACTGAAATTGAATTTTTCTTATGAATAAATAAATGACCGAATGTCCCGCTCCTATTATTAAAAGAAGGATTGGTATGCTTTTTTCCTCCTGAAAAAAAGATACCGCAGCTAAAAAACCTAAAATCGATACTATGCGCCCTGCATTTAAAAAGATTTCCCTGACGACAATATACTCAATCCTCATCTCAGCAGCCTTCCAGCCCCTTCCAATGACATCATAGGTTAATGAGATATATGGGACAAGCAGAAGTGGATACGCTATAGCAATTGCTGCTGCATACATCAGCAGCTTTGGGTAGGTAACATCAAATACAATAAAGAATATGGCCGCATATAGTACCAATCCCCCGATAAGTATGGCTCTTTTCCGGTACTCCTTTTTCAAAAGTCTTGATACAAGATAATATCCTAAAAAAGAGATACTTGAGTTGACCAAACCGTATGTTCCAAGAGCCAGTTCGCTGCCAGTTGAAATGAAGACATACACTGAAACAACAAAAATAAAGGTTCCTTCTCTGAGCCCCTGAAAAAAGTGGGCATTTGTAATCATGCGCCAATTTACATTGTTTTTTCGTTCTGCTAGGATTCTCGTAAAAAAATACCTTCCATCTGCAGGCCGCCTTTTAAGGAAAAAACTTAAAAAGACAGCTATTGAAAAAAGGGTCAGGGAGATTCCGAAGATAACTGAATAGCCGGTGAACTTTTCCATCCTTGAAATAATGAAACCTGCTGCTATCGGTCCAATCATACCCCCAACGGATGTTAGTATTCCAAGGAAGCCATTAAAGAAATCCCGATTCTCCGGCTCTGTTATTTCGAAGGTCAGTACATTGAAAGCAAGCCAGTAAAACCCGTATCCTACTCCCAGCAGTGCTCCCAGAAGCAATAGATATTTCGAGGCGCTTGTACCAATAAAAAGAACGGTCAGATAAAAAAGGGCTAAAAAAATAACACCTATTCTCAGTACAATGACCCTGTCAATCTTCTTCGCCCATCTCCCCGCCAGAATAAAAGTCAAAGGCTGCAGAACAACAATGGCCAGGTTATACAAAGCCAAATCACTGAATTCACCTGACTGCTTCCAAAGATAGATATTTACAAATGTGTTTGAGAGGGCAGCACTTAAAGAATATAGCCCCCCAATAAATAAAAGCAATGTTAAATCTTTCGTTAAATCGACATTACCGATCAGTTTTTTAAATCTGCTCATAAAAAAACTCCCCTTTGCTTCTAAGGGTAGTCTCCTACAAAGCCAGTGCGGTTATGCAATGATTTAGAAATTAGCACAATACATTATTTAAAAAATAAAACACGGCAGATATAAAATCTGCCGTGCTGTTTGATAGCTTATTTTGCAGCGCTGTAACGCTTAGAAACCTCATCCCAGTTAACAACATTCCAGAAAGAATTGATGTATTCAGGACGGCGGTTTTGGTATTTTAAGTAGTAAGCATGCTCCCAAACGTCAAGGCCAAGGATTGGAGTCTTGCCTTCCATTAATGGTGAATCCTGATTAGGTGTGCTTGTTACTTCAAGTTCGCCATTGTTTACAACTAGCCACGCCCAGCCTGAACCGAAGCGAGTTGTTGCCGCCTTCGCGAACTCTTCTTTAAAGCTGTCATAGCTTCCGAATTTGCTGCTGATGGCATCTGCTAATTCGCCTGTTGGCTCTCCGCCGCCATTAGGAGAAATGATCTGCCAGAAAAGAGAATGGTTTGCATGACCGCCGCCGTTGTTGCGCACAGCAGTACGGGCAGCTTCAGGAACAGCATCCAGGTTGGATACTACTTCTTCAACAGTTTTAGAAAGAAGCTCTTCGTTTCCTTCTAAAGCATTGTTAAGATTTGTTACATAAGTATTGTGATGCTTTGTATGATGAATATTCATCGTTTCCTTGTCGATGTTTGGCTCCAATGCATCATAAGCGTAAGGTAATTGCGGTAATTCAAATGCCATAATAAAATTCCTCCCTATGTATCTGTTTTAGTAAGCCCCCTGAAACATTTACAATCATTTATAAAATTCTGATTTTAGAATGTTTCTAAGGTCTTTAGCTTAAGATTACCAAAGTTGGTTTTTTGTTTCAATCAAAAAGCTTTGCTCCATATATACATTATCCAAATTAGTATTTTTTAATCCGCAGCAGTATGCTTAGTTATAGAACTACAACTAAAAAATAAATAATCATAACTGCCTGGATTACAGCTTTGGCTGCTGCGCTGCTGACAAATCCGATTACAGACCCGAATCCAATTTTTAATGCATCATTAAAGTTTGTCCTGTTAACTGCGAGTTCAGCAATAACCGCTCCAAGAAATGGCCCGATAAGTATTCCCAGCACAGGTATGACAAATGGGCCAGCTAAAAGGCCAATTGTACTTCCCCATACACCAGCTTTTGAACCTCCATATTTTTTCACGCCAATCATATTTGCTACGTAATCCGCTCCGAAAAGAAGGAGTACAAATAGCCCCTGAATCGTCCAAAATAGCCAGTTAAATGGCTCAAAAGAAAATAGGACTCCATAAAGAATAAAACCTCCAAGCAAAAACAGCACACTTGGAATAATCGGAAAAACCAGGCCTGCAAAAGCGACAATAAACAACACAATAATCAGTATCCAATAAAATATTTCCATAATCAGCACCCTTTTTTTATAAATAAATAAGCAAGGGATCCCCCTTGCTTATTTTACCACTTATTCTTCCCCTAAAACAGCTTCAGCAATATTCACTGCGTGATCACCTATACGCTCCAGGTTGCTGACAATGTCTACATACACTATGCCGGCCTGGCCTGAGCATACACCTTCATTCAAACGAAGGATGTGCTGTTTGCGGAGCTTTCTTTCCATCTTGTCAATTTCTTCTTCCTTTTTAACTACATGCTCTGCAGCAATTTTATCATTATGG
This sequence comes from Cytobacillus sp. FSL R5-0377, assembly GCF_038004385.1. Lineage (NCBI taxonomy): Bacteria > Bacillati > Bacillota > Bacilli > Caryophanales > Bacillaceae > Cytobacillus > Cytobacillus sp. FSL R5-0377. The sequence goes on along the minus strand of NZ_JBBORA010000001.1, from coordinate 3,721,472 downwards.
TCCAGCGCCTGAAGCGCTTCTTTTACAGTAGAAATGGTTAATTTGAACATTTGCTCTAAATCAGCCATAGCTGAATCAGTAATGGACACTTTATTTGCCTGTTTATAATCAATCAGTTCGATTACATTTTCGAAATGATCACCAATACGTTCAATATCTCTTACCGTATCCATCAGCACAGTATGCTCGGCTGATTCATTTGCCGAAAGTGAACTTGAAGATAGTTTTATCAAATAATCAGTAATTTTTCGATCTAGATTATTGATTGCATCTTCCAGCTGGTATGCTGTATCGGAATGCTTTTGATTGCCTGTTTTTAAATACTGAACCGTTTCTTCCAGTCCGTGTACAGAAAATGTTCCCATGCGGAGCACTTCTTCCTTGGCTTGTCCAAGTGCAATCGATGGGGACTGTTCAATAAACATAGGATCCAAATGCTTAGCTTTATAATCAGCCACCGCATCTTCGCCCGGAATGAGCCTTGTCACGATCCATGCCAATACAGCTACAAATGGAAGCTGAATAAGTGTATTCGACGTATTGAAAATTCCATGTGCAAAGGCAATTGTCATTTCAGGATTTAGATCCATTTTCCCCTGCAGTGTTTCAACTATAAATGTAAAAGGTTTTAATAAAACCAAGAAAACGGTTGTACCAATTAAGTTAAACAATACGTGTACAGCTGCAGCTCTTCTTGCAGCAACAGAAGCCCCAATAGCTGCTAAAACCGCTGTAATGGTTGTACCGATATTATCCCCAAATAAAACCGGCAGTGCAGCATCCAGATTGATCAGCTCTTCAGAAAACAATCCTTGAAGAATACCGATTGTTGCACTAGAGCTTTGGACAATAACTGTAAATACAGTTCCGACAACCACACCCAGAATTGGATTTGAACTCATACTGACGGTCAAGTCATGGAAAGATTCCAAAGTGCGAAGAGGCTTCATTCCTCCACTCATTAATTCCAGTCCGTAGAATAATGCACCAAAGCCAAAAACAATTTGTCCGACATTGTGGATTTTCTGTTTCTTGAAGAAGAATAGCAATATAGATCCTAGTGCAATGATGGGTAAAGCATACTCACCAACATCTATTCCAATGATGAAAGCTGTAACAGTGGTCCCTATATTAGCACCCATGATTACCCCGATTGCCTGGCGCAGCGTCATGAAACCTGCTGACACCAATCCGACAGTAATAACTGTTGTAGCTGAACTGCTTTGAATTAGCATCGTTACAAGAATCCCGGCCAAAACACCCATGATTGGATTTGTAGTAAAACGATCTAATAAATCTCTCAGCCGATCCCCTGCTGATTTTTGGAGCCCATCACCCATGAACTTGATTCCATAAAGAAAAATACCAAGCCCTCCAAAAAATTCAAAAAGCATTTGCTGAACATTAAGTTCCACAACTATTCAACCCCTATATTTTTTTCGACATGTTTCATCAAACCCCATACAATTATTAATGGTAATGAAGATAAAAGTAAATATAATCAGACACGAATTTACAATACCTTAACATTGATCATAAATGTTACAGTTTCATTACAAATACAGAAAAGGTATTGCTTTAATACTAAAAGAGCATTCCCCTTGTAACTCCTTGGGATTTGGCTAAAATAAGTATGTGAATCTCAAAAAGGGTGTGTGCAAATGAATATTTTTGTTCAGTTTTATAAAAGTCTGTTTTCTCCTAAAGATATCGCTTTATTTAGGCATCAGGGAATAGGCAAAACCATTCTGTATGTGTTTTTCCTTACCCTGCTGTCAGTATTGCCAACCGTTTTTTATTCCGGGGCAGGAATCATTTCCGGCTTCAATGCTATTGATAAAACCATTGACAGTGAATTACCTGATTTTGAAATAGCAGATGGTCAGCTTCATACAGATGAAAAGGTTCCAGTTACCATCAATAAGGATAACTTTACAATCATTGTTGATTCGACAGGTACAGTTGATCCTGCAGTTCTAACCGAAGGCGGCAATACGATTGCCTTATTGACAAATGAAGTCTACATAATAGCAGAAGGACAGGAACAGAGACATCCATACTCGATGCTGTCAAACGGCTCAATTTCTAAGAATGACCTTTCCGGGTTCCTTGATTCGGCAGAATCCCTTATGCCAATTATTATTCCCTTAATAGGAATAGTCATTTATATTTTTGGAGCTGGCATTCGATTTATTGAGATATCTCTGTTAGCACTGGCAGGCCTTCTAGTCAAAAAAGCTCTTTCCAAAAGACTGGAATACCGCCATTTATGGCGCATGTCTGCCTACAGCATAACTTTACCGACCATTTTCTTTGCAATCATGTCAGCCCTGCAAACCACAGTGCAAAACGGGGCAATGATTAACTGGCTGGTTTCCCTTATTATTCTTCTGCTGGCCATTAAGGAAGTACCTGCTCATAACGCTAAGTAAAACGCGCGCAGCCCGTGCGTTTTTATTTTGGAATAAAATAAATTCCTCCTATCTGCAGAATAATAAACTGAGAACTTTTGTTGGTCTAAGTACGATGGGACAAGCATACATATTGGGTAAACAAGCTATTCCAGGAGGTTTGGCCAATATGAAAAAAATGGCGGGAGTATTGCTTTCCATTCTTGTAATTTATGTAATTTATTATGACCTGAATCATGGTACACTCCCCGCTGGACAAAGCCAGTCTATCGAGGCAAGCACAATTCCATCTGCAGAATCAGACCCAGTCTTTTTTGAAAAAAAGGTCAATCCGGGAGAGACTGTTCTTTCTATAATTGAACTAAACCTTGATGGCCCAATTCCGGTTGGCATAGACCAAGTGGTATCAGATTTCTCTGAGTTGAATAATGGATTGAGGCCTGAAGAAATCAAATCCGGTAAAACCTACAAATTTCCTAAATACAGTCAGGATAACTAATCATCATTCTTGTCAATTTCAGCAGTTCATTGATACAATAGAGTGGAACTTCTCTAACAGTGAACTTTACTCATCTGTTATATGAATTGATAAAAAGGAGCGAATCTCCATTGAGTGAAATTATACACCGCACAAAAACAAGGCCTGTAAAAGTTGGGCCTTTAACAATTGGCGGAAGCAACGAGCTTTTCATCCAGAGTATGACTACAACAAAAACGCATGATGTTGAGGCAACTGTAGCCGAAATTAAAAGGCTGGAAGAAGCAGGCTGTCAAATCGTACGTGTTGCTTGCCCTGATGAAAGAGCCGCAAATGCCATAGCAGATATAAAAAGACAAATTAATATACCGCTTGTTGTTGATATCCACTTTGATTACAAGCTGGCCCTAAAGGCTATCGAGGGCGGAGCAGATAAAATCCGCATAAACCCTGGCAATATCGGTAAACGCGAAAAGGTGGAAGCAGTCGTCAAGGCAGCCAAGGCAAAAGGAATACCTATCCGGATTGGGGTAAATGCCGGTTCCCTTGAGAAAAGAATTCTTGAGAAATACGGATACCCTACAGCAGATGGCATGGTTGAAAGCGCACTTCATCATATCAAAATCTTAGAAGATCTTGATTTCCATGACATCATCGTTTCCATGAAGGCATCTGATGTCAACTTGGCCATTGAAGCATACGAGAAAGCATCCAAGGCTTTTGACTACCCTCTGCACTTAGGTATTACAGAATCAGGCACACTTTTTGCGGGTACTGTAAAAAGCGCTGCTGGACTGGGAGCTATCCTAAGCAAAGGCATTGGAAATACATTAAGAATCTCATTGAGTGCAGACCCAGTTGAAGAAGTTAAGGTTGCCCGTGAACTTCTTAAAGTGTTTGGATTATCCTCCAACGCCGCTACACTGATCTCCTGCCCAACATGCGGACGGATTGAGATTGACTTAATCAGCATCGCTAATGAAGTGGAAGAATATATTCAAAAAATTAAAGCGCCTATTAAGGTTGCTGTATTGGGCTGTGCGGTTAACGGGCCTGGTGAAGCCAGGGAGGCGGATATCGGCATAGCCGGCGCACGCGGAGAAGGCCTGCTGTTCCGTAAGGGCCAGATTGTCAGGAAGGTTCCGGAAGAAACAATGGTCGAAGAACTTAAGATCGAAATCGACAAAATAGCTGAAGAATATTTTGCAAAACAGGCAGAAGAGAAATTACAGGCTGAAAGCCTGCAGCCATAATAATAACAGCAGAATAAACAAGTATCTTACAAATAGAAAAGCCTGGCCCCAAATACAATTTGGGAACCAGGCTTTTTTCTTATTTTTAAAAGAACGGCAATATAAACATACCGATAATAATGGAAATTGCCCCAATTGCAATCGCCCAGCCTCCAAGGCTTTCTGAACCCCTTCTTCGAGCGATAAAACCAAGGACAATTCCTGTTGCTCCAAAAAGAACTGGCAGTACAAACAAAGATAAAATGGAAAGTGCCAGGGCTGCATAACCGACTCCTCTTCCGGCTGTAACAGTTTCATTCTCTTCATCCCTGTCCAATGACCTGTCATAGACACCTGGCGCTGCTATTTCTGCAGCGGTTTCCTCAGAATAATTTTCCTGAACTGCTTCTCTTTCGATTTCCTCATTACGATCAAGCGACCTGTCATAGACACCTGGCGCCGCTATTTCTGCAGCAGCTTCTTCTGAATAATCCGCTTCATTCGCTTCGCCAATTCGCTCACTGTATCGGAGGTCATACTCTTCATTGGTGCGATCTTGATCTGCCATCAATGATCCCTCTCTTTCTTTGCTGTGTTCCTAAAACTTTTGCTTAATGGAGCATTTATAGTGTTTGCGATAAAGGTCTTTTTTAAGATGTTAATGTTTAACTGTCAAACCTGGCAGCAACACTCTTTTGCAAGGCTCTGACTTTTGTTAAGATAAGGGATATATGCATTAAAGGAGATTTAATAAAATGAAGAAACGCTTTGGCATCGATATAGACGGAACGGTTACCAGCCCCGAAGCAATGGTTCCGTATTTAAATGAAGCATTTAACTTGAATATTACGTTAAATGATATTAAGCAGTATGATTTAACACCATTAGTGACGATTTCAGAGGAGAAGTTTGCCCATTGGTTTTTTGAGAATGAACCAATAATCTATAAGGAATCTCCACTTGCGGAAGGTGCAAAGGAAGTTCTGACCAACTGGAAACGGCAGCATGAATTGTATTTTATCAGCGCCAGGGGCTCTCACCTGCAGCAAGTAACAGAGGAATGGTTTTTAGAAAATGCACTAGAGTTTGATCATATTGAATTGATCGGGAGCCATGATAAAATTGAAGCTGCAAAAAAGTATGAGGTCGATATCTTTCTCGAAGATAAACATGATAATGCAGTGATGATTCATGAGGCCTGCGGAATTCCTGTCCTTTTATTCGATACACCTTATAATCAGGATTCCCTTCCCAATGGCGTCATCCGCGTCCGAAATTGGAAGGAAGCCCATGCCTGGACTGAAAATTGGCTAAAGCAAAAAAGCATGGAAAAATAGCTCCATGCTTCTTTTTTTATTTCTGTATTAAAAACACTCCGGACATTTCCCATATATTTCAAACTTATGTCCGGAAACATCATAGCCCTCCAGATTTTCCTGCACCTGCTTCATGGGACAGACTTCAATTTCTTTCGTCTTGCCGCAATCCAGACATATAAAATGATGATGATGATGATCATGAGAGCAAGTAAAGCGGAAATGTTTTTCACCTGATAGCTCTGTCATTTCAAAAATACCCAGTTCCACAAATAACGATAAATTTCTGTAAATAGTATCAAAACTAAGTCCAGGATAATTATCTTTCATTTTCTCGAGAACTTCTTTTGCCGTTATATATTTATCGCTGTCAGCAAACAGCTGAAGCATCTCTTCCCTTTTCCCGGTATGTTTATAGCCTTTATCCTTTAAAAGCTGCATGGCTTCATCAACATTCATTTTTTCCACCTCTTTTTTGCTCTTAAATCAACCCGGATAGAAGTCATTCACATTTATGCGGCTCTCATGCCTGCAAGTTTTTTCAGCAATATTGTTACAATCAGTATAAATACGGCAATCATAACGATTGTTCCGCCAGGTGCCAAATCAATATAGTAGGAAATTGTCAAGCCGCCAAGAACCGAAATTTCACCAAAAAGCATGGACAGGAATATGGTCTGTTTGAAGCCTTTTGCAATTCTGATGCTTGCAGCAACCGGCAATGTCATAAGAGAGGAAACTAATAATATCCCCACTATTCTCATGGAAGCAGCTATAACCAGTGCTACCATGACTATAAAAATGAAGTGAACACTTTTAGCAGCTATTCCGGATGCCTTGGCATGCTCTTCATCAAATGACAGCAAAAACAATTCTTTATAGAGCAGGACCACAAGTACTATGACAAGCACGCTGATAATCAAAATAGTCCATAAATCAAGCCGGCTGACTGCACTGACACTGCCAAACAGATAACTGAATAAATCTGTATTGAATCCGTCAGCAAGTGAAATGAATATGACTCCAAGACCAATGCCGCCAGATAAAATAATAGGAATAGCCAGCTCCTGATAATGCTTATAAACAGCTCTCAGCTTTTCAATAAACAACGAACCGGCAACTGAAAAAGCCATCCCCATATACAAAGGATTCAATCCGCTCAATCCGATAAATTTCTTTTCTAGCAGCAGGCTTGCAGCAATGCCTGCAAGTGTTACATGGCTTAAAGCATCCGCAATTAAAGATAGCCTTCTGACAACTATAAACACACCCAGAAGAGGAGCAATGATCCCGATAATAATTCCAGTTAAAAAAGCATTTTGTAAAAATTCATATTGAAGGATTCCCGAAATCATTTGCCTGCTCCTTTATGGTGGTGATGATCATGGTCATGTGTCAGGACATGTACATCATGTCCGTAGATCTCCGACATTTCATTTACATTTAAGCTTTCAAATTCAGCTGTATTTCCATGGAAATGCAAATTCTTATTCAGGCACGCCACATGGGTGACTTTATCAGAAATTGTCCCAATATCGTGTGTAACAAGCAATAAAGTAATGCCAAGATCCTTATTTAAATCATCCAGCATTTCATAGAAGGACTGAACATTTTTCACATCCACACCTACTGTGGGTTCATCCAATATTAATAATTTCGGGTCGCTTACCAATGCCCGGGCGATGAATACCCGCTGCTGCTGACCGCCTGAAAGCTCGCCTATATTACGCCCTGCATACTCATGCATGCCAACAGATTCAATCGCACGCATAACCTTTGCCTGATCTGTCTTGCCCATAAATTTAAAAAGCCCCAGCTTCTTTGTAAGCCCGCTTGAAACCACTTCAAAGACCGTTGCCGGGAATCCTGTATTAAATGAATTTGCCTTTTGAGAGACAAATCCAATGTTCTGCCAATCCTTAAATCGGCTAATTTCCTGGCCAAACAGTTTGACGCTCCCCTTCTGCACTTTAAGCAAATTCAAGATAAGCTTTAAAAGGGTTGATTTACCCGAACCATTGGGACCTACAATTCCAAGGAAATCTCCTGAATTAATGGTCAGATTGATATCCTCGAGTACATTTTCTTTCTCATATCTATAAGAGACATGAGCTATTTCAATTATTGGCTTTGCCATTATTATCACCTTACATATTAAGAATCATTACGATTTACTAACACAGTATACAAGAACATGCATTTAAAGTAAAGGTACATGCTTTTGTCGGAAATTTTGAAACTTATAGTCACTATTCACAGTCTTCACTCATAAAGTACTGAGGAGGAGTGATGAAAAATGAAAATATTCGAAAACATCATTAATCATAAGTTAAGCAATATTACAGCAGATGAATTATTAAAATATGGAGAACAGTTCAACATCCAGATCACGAAAGCGCAAGCACAGAAAATTGCAGATCATTTGAGAGGCAAACAAGTAAACATCTTTGATGACCGCGAAAGGACAAAAATCATAAAGGAAATTGCAAAGATTGCCGGCCCGGAAACTGCAAGGGAAGTAAACAGGCTTTTTATGCAATTTACAAAATAAATCTCACTTATCATACTTAATTTTTCACGCAAAAAAGCTGTGCATTCCAGGCACAGCTTTTTACTATTGACTCTTTTTTCAAGGCTCAGCCAATCAAACTGAACTATATTTATACAGCCGCAATGACTTCCAATAAGCTTTCATTGAATTCCTGGCTGCGCAGCATTTCTATTTCATGCTTATAAGGGGCTTTTTTATTATTTTTATCTTCGCCTACATAAGGAGTCTCCAGAATTTTAGGGATTTCCTTTAATTGCGGATGATGGACAATATAATTTAAGGCATTGAAGCCGATATGGCCAAATCCGATATTAGCGTGACGGTCTTTACGCGTTCCGCGCTCATTCTTACTGTCATTAATGTGAAGGACTTTCAGACGGTCAAGTCCAATAATCTTATCGAATTCTTCCAATACTCCATCGAAATCATTCACAATATCATATCCTGCATCATGTGTATGACAAGTATCAAAGCATACAGATAAGTGATTGTTATAATTGACTCCCTCAATAATCATAGCCAGCTCTTCGAAGGATCTCCCGCACTCTGATCCTTTTCCAGCCATGGTCTCAAGTGCGATCTGCACATTTTCTTCTCCGTTCAGAACTTCATTTAAGCCTTCTACGATTTTTTTGATGCCGGCCTCTGTTCCTGCTCCAACATGGGCGCCGGGATGGAGTACAATCTGTTTAGCTCCAATCGCTTCGGTGCGGTCGATTTCAGAGCGCAGAAAATTTACGCCTAATTCAAATGTTGAAGGGTTTGTAGTATTTCCGATATTGATGATATAAGGAGCATGTACAACAATATCAGCAATCCCGTTCTCTGACATATGCTTCAGTCCTGCTTCAATGTTCAGATCTTCGATTTTTTTTCTTCTTGTGTTTTGCGGAGCCCCTGTATAGATCATAAATGTATTGGAGCCATATGAAACAGCTTCTTCACTTGCTGCTAAAAGCATTTTTTTCCCGCTCATGGAAACATGTGATCCAATCTTCAACATGAAAATACCTCTCCCTTTAGTTCCTTATTTACGCTTGATTCTTCTTTCGCGTTTTTTAATTTTGTCCATTTCCCATTTCATTTTCTTTTTATAGCCTGGTTTTACTTTTTTAGGTTTTTTCACCAATGAAGCGGCTTTTTTATCAATGTCATCTGTTTGTTTCTGTCTTGTTTTTCGCTTGTTGCGATTATCCAGGTCTGTCCATTCACCTTTTTGAAGATCTTTGTGCCTGAATTCTATTCCCATTTTTTCTAGTCTGTTCAATGCATCTTCATCGGAGATTTCATACACTGTTACCGCAATTCCCGAGAAACCTGCACGCGCTGTCCGCCCAACCCGATGAATATAAAAATCAAGATCGGTTGGAAGTTCATAGTTAATTACATGGCTGATCCCCTGTATATCAATGCCTCTGGCAGCCAGGTCTGTTGCCACAATATATTGAAACTCAAGGTCTAGAATCTGCTTCATCATTTTCTTTCGTTCACGCGGGTTAAGGTCCCCATGGATACGTCCGACCTTCAGGCCTTTGCTGATTAATCCGTCTGCCACTTCGTCCGCTTTTTTCTTGGTGTTGGTGAATACAATGGCTAAGTAAGGGTTTAAGGAAGTCAGTGCCTGATATACCAGCTCTACTTTATTGCGGTGTTTGGAAGGCAGAAGCCAGTGCTCAATATTTGCTGCTGTGGCCTGCTTTGGCTCCACGTGAACATATTTTGGATTTTCCATGTATTTTTTCAGGAAAGGCTTCAGCTTCTCAGGAATTGTAGCTGAGAATACAAGCATTTGCAGCTTCTCCGGCATCCTTGCTGCAATTTGGTCAACATCTTCAATAAATCCCATATCAAGCATTAAATCTGCTTCATCCACAATAAGAATTTCGGCAGTATGCACAAACAATGCCTGTTCTTTTACGAGGTCATTTATTCTTCCCGGTGTACCTACAACCACATGAGGCTGTTTTTTCAGCTTTTCAATGGTTCTCTGCTTGTCCGTACCGCCAATATAGCAGCGTGCAGATATTTCTTCTCCCTCTGGACAATGCTCTGTAACCTTAAGAATTTCATGATAAATCTGATTGGCAAGCTCTCTGGTTGGAGCTGTAATAATAGCCTGAACCTCCTGGCGGGAAGGATCAACCTTATGAAGGATAGGCAGCACATATGAATGGGTTTTTCCTGTGCCAGTTTGTGATTGCCCTATTGCGCTTTCTCCCTTCAGCACAGCAGGGATCATTCTTTCCTGAATTTCTGTCGGCTCATAAAAGCCAAAATCTTTAACCGCTTCTATAATAAAGGGCTTTAAGTTAAATCGGTCAAATCTCGTTTCGTTCATATAAAAACTCCTCAATTATTCAGACTCGCCTTACGTTAAGGCAGTATCCAAAACATATATTAGTGAGTAAGATCTACTAGTATCAACTGACAACTTGCTGGTTCCGAGCTTTTCTTACATCCTGTTATTATAATAAAGTTTTCTGCAAATAACCACTCAAACAGGCTTTTATATTTTTATGATGAGCTTTTTAGGTGATTTTAATAAATAAATTGGTTTCTTCTGAATTATGCCTAAACCAAAATGGGATATACGCATACTTTATATTATGAAATTTTTATTTAAGATGCAGAAATATGCAATGAGAGGAGGCCAATGAATATGTTGCCAGGACCGAGACCCCCTATGCGCGGAGGGATGCCCCCCCACCCTTTTATGACCCCCATGCAGGGAAGACCTCCCATGGGGCCAATGATGGGCGGCCCTCCGGGCATGAAACGCGGCGGTGGAGGCGGAGGATTGCTCTCTAAAATATTAGGAAAAGGAAATGCCCAGCCCGCTGCAGGGATGGGAGCTGCCAGAGCTGCAGGAGGCTCTCCCTCATCAGGAGGCATACTGCAGGCATTAAGCAATCCTTCGTCCATAAACGGCTTTCTAACCAACACTCAAAAGGTATTAAATACAGCACAGCAAATCGGCCCCATGGTTCAGCAGTATGGACCGCTGGTCAGGAATCTGCCTGCCATGTGGAAGCTATATCGAGGCATAAAGGATGCACCTGAAGCTGATGAGACAGCTTCAGAAGCCAAGGTGGAATCCCAACAGGCAAATACAGAAAAAAAGACACAGAATTCAAAGCCCAAAAAGACAAAAAAGAAACAAAAGGTGGAACAGCCCGCTGCCAAGACATCATCAGCAGAAGGTATTTCCAGACCGAAATTATATATTTAAAGAAAAGAATGCCGGTGCATTCTTTTTTTGCTTTTTTCATAAGAAGAATTACTCCTTTTGTATTATCGGTTTATCTCTTATATAATAGAGGGGCAATATGGAGTTTTTCCGTTTTGAAAGATGAACTCAGTTCCATTCATATATAAGCTTTTATTAGGGAGGATATACAGATGAACGTCATAAAAATCTCTCCTCGGGGGTATTGTTACGGTGTGGTGGATGCAATGGTTATCGCGAGGAATGCTGCACTTGATCCATCTTTGCCGAGACCCATCTATATTTTGGGTATGATTGTCCATAACAAACATGTGACAGATGCTTTTGAAGAGGAAGGCATCGTTACACTTGATGGAAAAGACCGCAAAGAAATCTTGGATAAAGTCGATAAGGGCACAGTCATTTTTACAGCCCATGGCATTTCGCCTGAAGTGCGGGAAGCAGCGAAACAAAAAGGCCTTGTGACACTTGATGCAACATGCCCTGATGTAACAAGAACCCATGATTTGATAAGGGAAAAAGAAAAGGAAGGTTTTCAAATCATTTACATTGGCAAAAAAGGCCATCCGGAACCTGAAGGAGCAGTTGGAGTGGCTCCTCATGCAGTGCATTTAGTACAGACTGTTGAGGATGTAAATGAACTTAATATCCAGGCTGATAAAATACTGGTGACAAATCAAACTACAATGAGCCAATGGGATGTCGCTCATGTAATGGATGAAATTAAAGAAAAGTACCCTCATGCAGAGTTCCATAAAGAAATCTGCATGGCTACCCAGGTTCGCCAGGAAGCAGTAGCAGAACAAGCTGGCCAGGCCGATGTATTAATCGTTGTAGGCGACCCAAAAAGCAATAATTCCAACCGTCTTGCACAAGTCTCAGAAGAAATTGCCGGTACAAAAGCCTATCGCATTGCTGATATTTCAGAACTGGATTTGAATTGGATTAAAGACGCATCAACTGTTGCCGTTACGGCAGGAGCCTCCACTCCGACACCGATTACAAAGGAAGTTATAACTTTCCTAGAGCAATTCGATTCGTCTGATGATTCCACATGGTCACGTGAGAAGAAAGTTCCATTAAATAAAATTCTTCCAAAAGTAAAAAAGCCTGCAAAGTTATAAAATAAATAAATTCTTACAAACAGAACCGGACCCTGAGGGAATCCGGTTCTTTCGATTATCAGACAAATTTAAAAGGATCTGTATGAATTAAGGAAGGAAAAATGGATACGTTATATCCTTTTTCCGTACACATCTGAGATAATTTTTGGGCTACTCCTTTTTTCATTACCTTTTCAACATTATGGCCAGGATCAACAATATTCAGACCCATCATCATAGCGTCATGTGCCACATGGTAATACATGTCTCCTGTCACATATACGTCAGCACCCTTCATCTTTGCTGACATAAAGTACTTGTTCCCATCTCCTCCCAGTACAGCAACTTTCTTCACTTTTGATGAAAGGTCACCCACTACACGAACTCCCTCCACATCAAGTGTTTGCTTTACATGCTCCGCAAATTCAGCCAGAGTCATTTCGCCGATTACGCCGATTTTACCCAGACCCAGGATTTCACCCTTGTTTTCAAGCTTATAAATATCGTAGGCAACTTCTTCATATGGATGGTTTTTGAACATAGCAGACAGCACTTTCTTTTCTATATGTTCAGGAAAAATGGTCTCAATGCAGACTTCATTAACAGATTCAAGCTCACCCTGCTGGCCAAAATGAGGATTTGCCTCACTGCCAGGTTTAAACTGCCCTGTTCCCGAAGAGGTAAAAGAGCAATGACTGTAATTGCCAATTGAACCTGCCCCTGCGTTTCCAAGAGCTTGTCTTAACGGCTCGGCATTTTCTTCAGGTACAAACACAGCAAGCTTTTTCAATACAGTCTCATATGTGGGATATAAAACTTCCGTATTGGTTAGCCTCAGTGCATCAGCCAGCATATCATTAACCCCGCCATTTGCAATATCCAAATTCGTATGTGCAGCATAAACGGCGATATCATGTTTTATAAGCTTTTCAATAATTCTCCCTGATGGTGTATCAGTAGGAATTTTTTGCAGAGGTCTGAAGATTAAGGGATGATGAGCAATGATCAGCTGCACATTCTTTTCAATTGCCTCATCAACGACATCTTCCAGCACATCCAGGGCAATCATGACATTATCAACTGGAACATTCAGCCTGCCAACCTGAAGGCCAATCTTGTCTCCTTCCATCGCATACACTTTTGGGGAAAACTGTTCAAATAATTGGATAATCTCATGTCCGTTAACTTTTTTCACAGCATCAATACCTCCTCTGCCATTTTGATTTTTTGCTTTAACTCCTGTTTTCTCTCTTCTGTTTCACTGGAGTATGCTGCTTTTTCAAGCTGCTGAAGAATTCTCTCCCAATTCTTCATTTCACTGAGCCACTTGTTTTGAAATGCTGCTGATTTTTGCTCCATTAGAAAAGGACCCATCAGCAAACCTTGCTCTTTGTTCTTGTAAGGTTTCAACGGCTCTCCTTTTTCAGCTCCAAGGATTTCATAGATCTTTCCGTCTTCCTCAAGAATTTCTTCTGCTATTAGCTCCCAGCCATTTTCAATCAGCCAGCTTCTAATGGAGATGGCACTTAAATTAGGCTGGAGAATAAGCCTCTTTACAGAAGCAAGCTTGTCCTTCCCCTCTTCAAGAATACTCGCAATCAAAGCTCCTCCCATACCTGCAATGGTTACGCAGTCAACTTCATTTTGCTCAATCACTACAAGCCCGTTTCCTTTTCTTACTGAGATCTGATTTTCGAGTCCCTCCTGTCTCACTTGTTTTTTTGCGGATTGATAGGGACCCTCCACCACTTCACCAGCAACGGCAAAAGGGACAATCCCTTTCTTTACTGCATAACATGGCAAATAAGCATGGTCTGAGCCTATATCAGCCAGTCGGGCTCCTTTGGGAATATAATTTGCTACAGATTCAAGCCGTTTCGATAATTTCTCTGTATTCATTCTGTCACCACTTATTTATGTATTGTTAAAAGCGCCTAGAGCCTGCTCTCCTTGAGCAAAAGCTAAAAAAGCTATCGTCAAATTACGATAGCCTTTCTTATAGTATAAAAAAAGTCCTTTACATATGCAAAGGACTTTCATTATAGGTATTACTTAAGGCCTGCTAACCATTCAGCCATTTCGGCAGCTTTGTCCTGAGGCACTAATCCTGAAGGCATTGAGCCTTTACCGTTTACTACGATTTCTGCGATCTCATCCTGTGATAAACGATCGCCTACACCTTTTAGAGCAGGACCAACTCCACCTTGATACTGGTCACCGTGACATCCGATACAGCTCTTCTGGTAAACTTCTTCAGGGGTCGCAGCTGCAGTTTCTTCAGTTTCAGCACCGCCGCCTTCCTGTTCTTTTGCAAGCTCTTCCATATCGCCAAGACCTTTAAAAGAAACAAGGAACATTGCTACCACACCAAAAACCATAATCAACACAAATGGAATGATTGGATTGCGATTCATGATTTAACCTCCCTTATGTAAGCACATTCAGTTTAAGTAAGTATACAAACAATTTCTATTTTACTTTAAAAAAGACAGAAGGAAAAGCCCTATTGTAAACTTTGTCAAATCTTGTTCATAAATTGGACAAAAAACTCCATCCTGAGGATGGAGTCTATGTTAATTATTTCACCTCGTAAACCGCAAATAGTTATTAGCATCCAATGAGGCGCGCAATGACCATTCGCTGCACTTCAGAGGTGCCTTCACCGATTTCCGTGAGCTTACCGTCCCTCATGTAGCGTTCTACCTGGTATTCTTTCATATACCCGTATCCGCCGTGGATCTGTACAGCCTGGTCGGTGATTTCCATACAGATTTCGGAAGCATAGAGCTTGCACATGGAAGCTTCTTTGGCAAAAGGTCTTCCCTGGTCTTTCAGCCATGCAGCCTTGTACACCATATTTCGTGCCAATTCTATCTTCATCGCCATATCTGCAAGTTTAAATTGAATAGCTTGGAAGTTTGAGAGAGAACGGCCGAACTGCTGGCGCTCTTTTGCATATTGAAGTGCCTTTTCATAAGCAGCCTGCGCTATCCCCAGAGCCATTGCTCCAATACCAATACGCCCACCATCCAGTGTGATTAAAAACTGTTTAAAGCCCTCGCCTTTTTTGCCGAGCAAGTGCTCAGTCGAAACGCGTACGTCATCAAGGACAAGTTCAGTAGTATTTGATGCATTGAGCCCCATCTTTTCATAATTATCAATAACGGTAAATCCTTCTGCATCTGTTGGAACAATAATTGCACTGATTTCTTTTTTTCCATCCACTTCACCAGTGACTGCAGTCAAAGCTAAATGCTTAGCATAGCTGGCGTTCGTAATAAAGCATTTATTACCATTAATGATATATTCACCATCTTTTTCGACTGCTGTTGTTCGAGTACCGCCAGCATCGGAGCCTGCATTAGGCTCTGTTAGCCCGAAAGCTCCAAAAGACTCGCCGGTACAAATGGGCACCAGATACTTTTGTTTCTGCTCCTCGGTCCCGAATAAATAAAGCGGTGCCCCCCCTAGTGAAATATGTGCCGAGTAAGTGATTCCCGTAGACGCGCATGCTCTGCTAAGCTCCTCTGTTACAATAGCAAAGCTTACAGTATCTGCCCCTGCGCCGCCATATTCTTCAGGAAAAGGAAGTCCCATCAAGCCAAGGTCCGCCATTTTTTTAAACACTTCTATCGGAAATTCCTTTGTACGGTCTCTTTCCAAAGCCCCCGGTGCCACTTCTTCCTGAGCGAATTCCCTGATTGTTTTAAGGATCATATTCTGTTCTGCAGTCAAGTCAAAATTCATGTCCATCCCCCTTATAAGAACAAAAGTTGTATACGCTTTCATTACTATTATATAAGGGTTACTTAAGTTTTCTCAACATTTAAAAACTTTTTAAAATATTTTATTATATGAATATAGAAATAACTAATAATAAGAATCCAAGCATCCCTGATATCCATAAATATAGAAGCTTCCATTTAAATCCTGCAAACAGCCAAATAATACAATTAAGTACTAGGGCAACATATAGAATGTTCTCGTTTTTGGGATATAGCTCCGATACAAAGCCAACAGATTCCATCAGTAAAATCAAAGCTGCCGAAATGATAGGAATATGCATCATTTTTACTTTTTTAGAAAAATAAAAAAGAAAGAAAATACATGCAAAAATGAAAAGAGTTAAAATGACAGTTTGCAAAGTTATTGACAATTCAGTAAAATAAATTAATAAAGCAGAAATTGGAATCAGCAGCAGGAGAATAAGGTTGGCAAGAGATAGCACCACTGTTTTTTTAGGCTTTTTTATTTCCTTAGGCCGACTTCCCTCGGTGTAAAGAGTAAGCAGGTAGTCACAATATTGGTCAGGCAGCATTCGGCTCTTTTTCCAATGCAGCAGTTCGTTAACAATGATTACTTTTCTGTTTTCTTCCAACCAAAGCACATCCTGTCAAAAAAAATAGTTTACTTCCATTTTAAGAAGTAAACTATCCACTGGCAATATTTTTTATTCTAAAAAGTCTTTTAAACGTTTGCTTCTGCTCGGATGGCGCAGCTTTCTTAAAGCTTTAGCTTCAATTTGGCGAATACGTTCGCGCGTAACGCCAAAAACCTTGCCCACTTCTTCAAGAGTTCTAGTACGTCCATCATCAAGACCGAATCGAAGACGCAAAACATTTTCTTCACGGTCAGTCAGAGTGTCCAGAACATCTTCAAGCTGCTCTTTCAGGAGCTCGTATGCCGCATGCTCTGATGGAGAAGTGGCATCCTGATCTTCGATAAAGTCACCTAAGTGAGAGTCATCTTCCTCACCAATAGGTGTTTCCAATGAAACAGGTTCCTGTGCAATCTTAAGAATTTCTCTTACTTTGTCTGGAGTTAAATCCATATCTTCAGCAATTTCTTCTGGTGTTGGTTCACGGCCAAGATCCTGAAGTAGCTGGCGCTGAACACGGATCAATTTATTAATGGTTTCCACCATATGAACAGGGATACGAATGGTCCTGGCCTGGTCAGCAATTGCTCTCGTGATAGCCTGGCGGATCCACCATGTTGCATACGTACTGAACTTAAATCCTTTGCGGTAGTCAAACTTTTCGACCGCTTTAATCAGTCCCATATTGCCTTCCTGGATAAGATCAAGAAACAGCATTCCGCGTCCTACATACCTTTTGGCGATACTTACAACCAATCGGAGGTTCGCTTCTGCGAGACGTCTTTTCGCCTCTTCGTCGCCTTCCTCAATTCGATTGGCGAGTGCAATCTCTTCCTCTGCAGAGAGTAAGTCAACACGTCCAATTTCTTTTAAATACATGCGGACAGGATCATTAATTTTCACACCTGGAGGGACACTTAAATCATTAAGGTCAAATTCTTCCTCATTTTTTGCAAGTTCCTGAACGTTTGGGTCTTCATTTTCATTATCTCCGACTAACTCAACACCCTGATCTCCAAGGAATTCATAGAATTCATCCATTTGGTGGGAATCGAGTTCAAATTGAGACAATCTTTCTGCTATATCATCATAGGCAAGGACACCTGTCTTTTTTCCTATTTCAACTAATAGATCTTTCGCTTGTTCAAGGGTCAACTCTGTATCAACCTCTTTTGAACGGGCCGACTTTTCAGCCATATGTCCCCCTCCTTCCAAAAATCACACACATTCTAATACATCTTCAAATGGGACTATTCCTTAGGAGACGCTAAATCCCAAAACATTTATTAAGGCACAGGCTTTTTATAGTGATTTTCGCAAATGAAGAATCTCCATTGCGATTAAAGCCGCTTTAGCATAATCCTTTTGGCGTTCTGCTTCTTTTTCTTCATTTAGTTTTTCTTTTATTTTTAACATCTTTTGATAATTCAACACCTGTTTAAGGTAATCTGTTAATTCCTGTTCGCTTAATTCATCATTTATGGACATCATTTCTATATCCACCACAATGCGCTTAAGCTTTTCATCATTTATAAAATTTATGAATGCGCTCGGATCAGGCGTATGGCCTTTTTCGTAGAAACCTAGTAGATAGGTAATAATTGCCTGGTGTTCATCGATGTTAAATGTATTTCCCTGAAGCATATCCTGAACTTTAAATGCTACGTCACTATTCCTAAGCATGTGGGCAATAAGCCTTCTTTCCGCAGTATGGTATGCGGGTTTCAGACTGTCTGCCCTTTTGGGTGTCTGCAGCCTTTTTTGAGGCTCGAAAGCAACTTTTCCCTTCTGGCCGCTTTTTCTCTTCTCGGTGTAATATACTTGTTTTTGCTGTTCTTTCAAAGCTTCCAGAGAAAGTGAAAATTCATTTGCAAGCTGGCGTAGATAATGGTCTCTTTCCACTGCTTTATCTAGCCTGCTGATTTCCTTTAATACCTCTTCGATATAAAGGAGTCTATCTCCTTCATTTTGAAGCCTTTTGCCTCTTCTGAGATAACGAAGCTTAAATGCCATAAAGGTTATGCTGGACTCAATTACATCATGACGGAATTTTTCTTCGCCGTATTCTTTAATATAATCATCCGGATCATAGCCGTCAGGCATCAGTGCCACTCTGATCTGGCAGCCCGCTTCCATTAGCAAGTTTGCTGCCCGGTATGCAGCTTCGATACCGGCATTATCGGAATCATAACAGATCGTGACGGATTGAACATTTCTTCTTAAGGAAGAAACATGTTCTTCAGTTAAAGCAGTGCCCATCGTACCAACGCCATTGCCGACACCAGCACGATCAGCGGCGATTACATCTGCAAACCCTTCAAAAAGAACGGCTCTCTGCAATTTTTTAATATGTGGTCTCGCCAAATGAAAATTATATAATATTTTGCTTTTATTAAAGATTGATGTTTCAGGGCTATTTAAATATTTGGGCTCATCAGCCCCAAGTGATCTTCCTGAAAAAGCAATCGTATTTCCGCTGCGGTCGAAAATAGGGAACATAATTCTATCTCGGAAGCGGTCAAAATAGCTCCCATCTTTCTCCCTTTTGATGATCAGTCCTGCTCTTTCCATGACATCTTCGGGGAACTTCCTTTTAGTCAGGAACTTGAAAACAAAATCCCAGGACTGTAATGAGTAACCGATTTGATATTTTTCGATCGATTCCATTGTAAATCCCCTATTGAGCAAATATTCTAATGCATGCTGACCATCTTTTGTGTTTACAAGCAGATGGTGATAAAATTTACGTAGAAGCTCATGGGCTTCCATCATCTGCTGTAAATCCACAGGCATTGATTTTGCTGATGCTGCGGATGCTGCATCAATTTCAAGCTTAACATTTCCCTTTTCAGCAAGTTTTAGTGCGGCTTCCTGAAATGAATATCCTTCTAAATCCATTAAGAAAGAAAAGGCATTGCCTCCAGCTCCGCATCCAAAGCAATGATAAATCTGCTTATCGGGTGAAACAGAAAATGAAGGAGTATTTTCGCCATGAAAAGGACAAAGCCCAAAATAGTTGCGTCCTTGCTTGTTTAATTGAATATAGTCGCCAATGACATCAACAATATCTACAGCCTGCCGAATTTCATTTACTTTCTCCTCGGCGATCCGTTCTGCCATATGAACAACTCCATTACTTACTCAGGTATTCGATAAACATTAACGAATTCCTTCAAGATTCGACAAAATCTTTGTCAATTGCTGCACAAACCTGGATCGGTCCTCCTGGCTAAATGGTTTGGGCCCTTTACCATAAACCCCTCTTTTTCGAGCCTTCGCTGAGAGATGCCTCATTTCCAAAGCGGTTCGAATTTCACTTTCTTCAAATAAAATTCCCCTGGGAGAAAGGACATAAACACCCTTTAACAAAAGAGTTGATGCCAATCCAATATCTTGAGTAACAACTGCATCTCCTGATTTTACATGATTCATTATGAATAGATCTGCAGCTTCTTTACTGCTGTCTACAAATTTCCAGACAGCCCCGCTCAGATCATTTTGCATATGAGCATAAGAGGCAACAAAGACCGCGTCCAATTTAAAGGAATTGGCTATTTCGACAATTTCCTCTTTAACAGGACAGGAATCTGCATCCACCATAATGATCGGTTTGCCTAATGTTCTAATAATTCTACATCACTCCGCATAATCCTTCTTTGCATAAATAACTTTTGCATAGTGAGATATGTCGAATTTTTTCTTGACCGAAAGCTTGACATGCCACAATAAATAGTTTATTCCTTGGCAATGAAGTCTAAACCTATTCGGGTACATTTTTATCACAATTTTTTATTATAGTACATAAATCTCTATTTTGCCATTATTTTATCTGGCAACAATATTTTATCTTTGCAGTTTTTTTCTCCTGCCCAGAAAAAAATGCGAATGTATTTTCGAGGTCAGGTTCCCTCTGATCCAATCAGTTCACCCTGAAAAAAATCTGCATGAAGCGAAAGCCTGCAATCCCAACTGCCGAGTTAAAAAAAGAAAAGGCACATAAGGAATTATGTGCTAGCTTTTCGGAAAGCTTTTCCGGTATTGATTGAAAATCATATTGGCCGTTTCTTCTACAGCCTTGTTCGTGACATCAATAACCGGGCATTTAATTTTAGAAACGGTTCTTTCAAAGTAATCTATTTCTTCTTTAATTCTCTCTATATTAGCATAGCTTGCATTATCGCTTAGACCTAATGATATCAGGCGTTCTCTTCGAATAAAGTTTAATTTCTCAGGGCTTATTTTCAGACCGAAGCACTTATCCGGAGGGACAAGAAAGAGCTCTTCTGGAGGATCGACTTCAGGCACAAGGGGTACGTTAGCCACTTTAAGGCGCTTGTGAGCAAGATACTGGGAAAGAGGTGTTTTTGAAGTCCTTGATACCCCTATAAGCACTATATCAGCCTTCAATATTCCACGGGGATCGCGGCCATCATCATACTTTACAGCAAACTCGATTGCCTCAATCTTTTTAAAATAATCCTCATCAAGCTTTCTGACCAGTCCCGGTTCAAAAAGCGGTGTAATGCCGCATGCTTTTTGGATTTGATCCATTAAAGGCCCGACAATATCAAAGGTATATATCCCTTCTTCAGCAGCCCGCTGGTTAATATATTTCCTCATGTCCGGCTTGACCATTGTATAGGCAATCATCCCATTATCCAGCTTTGCCAGCGAAATCACTTCATCAATATGTACTTTCTCTTCAACGTACGGAAAACGCTTAATAGATATATCACTGCCATTAAACTGGCTTGTTGCAGCTTTTGTTACAAGTTCTGCCGTTTCTCCCACTGAGTCCGAAACGACGTAAATGACCGGCAATTTTTCCATCATTCAACACCTTCTCCTTCTTACATTGCTACTTTTCCCCGGCCAGGGCCAAGAATGCTTTTGTCAGATTTGTTTTGGTTATCCTGCCGTTTACCTCAAACCCTTTCTCCGTCTTTCTTACAACGGGAAGGGCGTCAATTTGCTTTTCAATCAGCTTTTTAGCAACTTCTATGAGCAAATCATCTTTTTCACACATAGTTATATTAGGCATTCTTGTCATAATGATATTAACAGGGATGGAATTTAGCTCCTGCTTGCCTATACTTGCGCGCAGTAAATCCTTTCTTGACAAAACCCCAACAAGCAGCGAGCCCTGATCGACTACAAATAACGTGCCGACATCTTCCAGAAACATTGTCACAATTGCATCATATACCGATACATTCTCATTAACCACAACAGGGATGGATTGATAATCCCTTACATAAAGCTTCTGAAGGTTTTCTGTCAGCAGCTGGGCCCCAGTCTTCCCTGTATAAAAATATCCTACACGCGGACGGGCATCCAAGTAGCCGGCCATCGTTAATATAGCCAGATCCGGCCTTAGTGTTGCCCTAGTTAGACTGAGCTGTTCCGCTATACTCTCACCAGTGATCGGCCCGTTTTCCTTAACGATTTCTATGATCTTTTCCTGCCTTTTATTTAATTCGATTTTTCTCACCACCTAATCTGAAAAGGAATGCTGTTGGCACTCATTTCCCACTATAATAAGGTTATACTTTTATATCATTATTATATACTATTCGTCATAAATGAAAAGATGTGTTTCATATATAGTTTACGTTGTGCTGCCCGATATGCCCAAAATATGAAAGAGCCCGTCAGTATAATAAACAGGCTCTTCCCTGACAGCCAGGCAGCTGTCCCTATCTTAGATTTTAATCTCATTGAAGCATAGAACGCAAAGTTTCAGCTTACTACTTAACAATTATTTCGTTCATATTTGCAAATTTCTTTATCACATCAGCCAAATGTGCCATTTGATGAAGCCTATTGCGGCGAATTTCCTGATTCTCATCCATTACCATAGTATGCTCGAAATATTGATCAATTTCTGGTTTCATGCTTACTAACAAATTAAAGACAGCTTCCTCATTCACCTCGTTCTTTAATTCCTCCGTTACAGATAAAAATTTACTGAACAAAACTTTTTCGTATTCGTTTTCAAATAAGCTGCTGTCTATTTCCCCTTTACGTTCTGCCTTAGAAGCGATATTGATCACGCGGCTAAGGGCTTCAATGCTTTCCTTAAAGCCTTCTGCATCTTTGTTGGACTCCAATACTTGGGCTCTATTGACAAGTGAAGGCACAGAATCAATATCATTTCCTAATACAGCTTCAATTAGGTCATAGCGAACTGCTTTTTCCTGAAGCATATATTTAATTCTTAACTTAAAGAAAGATACCAATTCCTGCAACAATTCATTTTTTGACTTCTTTCCAATGTTCGCATTTAGAATAATATCGGAAGATAATGAAATCAATTCTTCGAGTTTCAAATCCCAGTTTTTAGCCAGTAATGTCTGGATGATACCCGATGCCTGTCTTCTTAAGGCATATGGATCCTGGGAACCGCTTGGGATTATTCCAATTGCAAAGGATGACACAATTGTGTCCAGCTTCTCAGCAATGGAAAGTACTGCACCGGCATCACTTGCTGGCGTCTGGTCCTCTGCATTGCGCGGCATGTAATGTTCATTAATTGCACGCGCCACAGCTTCTTTTTCACCTTTTTGCAGGGCGTATTTTTCTCCCATAAAACCTTGGAGCTCAGGAAATTCATAAACCATATGTGAAACAAGATCAAACTTGCTGATTTCAGCGGCACGGTCTGTCACTGCTTTCGCTTCATCACTGAAGCCAAGATTCCCGCTCAGTTTCGCTGCCAGCAGGCGGACACGGTCTACCTTTTCAGCAAGTGTTCCAATTTCTTCATGATACACAATGCTTTTAAGTTTTTCGAGCGATGATGCGATTTCCGTTTTTTGGTCTTCCCTGTAAAAGAAAGCCGCATCAGAAAGTCTTGCCCGCAATACTTTTTCATTTCCCTTAGCCACTTTTTCCAAATGTTCATGAGATCCATTTCGAACTGTAACAAAGTAAGGAAGAAGCCTGCCCTCTTTGGACTTTACCGGGAAATAGCGCTGATGTTCTTTCATCGAGGTAATCAAAACCTCTTCCGGAAGCTCCAGATATTCCTCTTCAAATTTTCCATATAATGCTGTTGGATACTCAACAAGATTATTTACTTCTTCCAATAACTCTTCATCAACAGGAATCACCCAATCATTCTCTTCTTCAATTTTTTCCAACTGCGAGAGAATAGCATTTTTTCTTTCCTGAGGATTAGTAATGACATATTGTGCCAGCAAGGACTTTTCATAGTCAAAGGGATTGTTAATTTCAATCTCTTCCCCAAGAAAACGATGTCCTCTTGTAAGGTTAGATGTCTGAACATTAGTGATTGAAAATGGTATGACTTCACTTCCGAATAATGCCAGAAGCCATTTGATCGGCCTAATAAAGCGCAGCTCCTGGTTAGACCAGCGCATATTTTTCGGAAATGATAGCGATGTAACAATCTGCTGAAGTTCAGGCAGCAGTGCAGCTGTTTCCTGCCCTTTTATGAATTTGCTTACATGCGCGTATTCAACACCCTTAATTTCTTTAAAGTATATATCTTCAACAGATGCTCCCTGACCCCGGCTAAATCCAATAGCAGCTTTTGACCATTCACCGTCATCGGTTAACGCGATTTTTTTTGCAGGTCCTTTTGCTTCTTCGTTAATGTCCTCCTGGGCAGTTTCCACTCCCGTAACAAGAACAGCCAAACGGCGTGGAGAGGAGAAAGCGCTGATTTCGTCAAAAGATATTTTCTTTTCCAAAAGCCATGATTTCACTTTATCTGAAAGCTGATTCATTGAATTAGTGACAAATCTGGCAGGCATTTCTTCAAGTCCAATTTCCAGCAGAAGATCTTTCTTATTCATGAGACCCTTCCTCCTTATCCTTTAAAATTGGGAAGCCAAGTTTTTCCCGCTCTTCGTAAAAGGTTTTGGCTATTTTTCTGGCCAGGTTCCGGCATCTTGCAATATAGCCTGTTCTTTCTGTCACAGAGATCGCTCCCCTTGCATCAAGCAGGTTAAAAGTATGAGAGCATTTTAAAACATAGTCATAAGCTGGATGCACAAGCCCTTCATCCATTTGCCTATGTGCTTCCTTCTCGTAGATGTTGAACAAATTGAAAAGCATTTCCTGATCCGATGTTTCAAATGTGTACTTCGAATGCTCAAACTCCGGCTGCAGGAAGATGTCCCTAACCGTAAATCCTTCTGTCCATTCAAGGTCAAAGACATTTTCCTTATCCTGAATGTAAGAGGCGAGCCTTTCGATACCATATGTAATTTCAACAGACACAGGCTTGCATTCCAATCCGCCTACCTGCTGGAAGTATGTGAACTGTGTTATTTCCATTCCATCAAGCCACACTTCCCACCCTAAGCCCGCGCAGCCCAGAGAAGGATTTTCCCAGTTATCTTCTACAAACCGGATGTCATGTTCAAGCGGATCAATGCCTAATGCTTTGAGT
Organism: Cytobacillus sp. FSL R5-0377; assembly: GCF_038004385.1. NCBI lineage: Bacteria > Bacillati > Bacillota > Bacilli > Caryophanales > Bacillaceae > Cytobacillus > Cytobacillus sp. FSL R5-0377. The sequence continues at coordinate 3,696,358 of NZ_JBBORA010000001.1, read as the reverse complement.
GAATCAAGATACAGCTCCTGAATATTATCCGGCGACGGCTTCATAATCACTTGAAATTGATGATGCTGATAAAGCCGGTTTGGATTTTCACCATATCGGCCATCAGCAGGACGGCGTGAAGGCTCTACATAAGCTACATTCCACGGTTCTGGTCCGATCGCTCTTAAAAATGTATAGGGGCTCATTGTACCTGCGCCTTTTTCAGTATCATAAGCCTGCATTAGGATACACCCCTGTTCAGACCAATGTTTTTGAAGCGTTAATATCATGTTTTGAATATTCATAGGACACCTCTTTCTTAATTTGTTATAAATTTAGCAGCTATCTATCACAGGGCTTCCGTGTTTCAGTGAACATAAAAAACTCCCGTCTCTATGCCACATGGCATAGGGACGAGAGTTTACCCGCGGTTCCACCCTATTTGCTGCGATTTTACCGCAGCCTCTTTGTTGTCGATAGACAATATTGCTCCAGAGCGCCCTTCCTTAACCATCCATACCCGGCTTCCACTGTCCCGGGTTCGCTTTAATGAAAAAAGTTAAGTACTCTTCTCCTTCACTGCAATAATATTTTATTAATTTGAATCATAGCGGAATCACCTTGGATTGTCAATCTTAAGCAAAAAGCCAAGGGAACGCTTTACATAAGATCATTAAACTTATCCATTTGATTAAGAAACTTTTTAGTCTTAAGGGATAAGCCGGAATACTCTTCATAATAAGCAGAGATAATCTTTTTCAATTCAGCCTTGGTTTCGGGCTTAACAGAAATATTGCCAAGCCTGGACAAGTCAAAAAAATAAAACAGGCGCAGCAGCTTAATGGTCGCCTGTGATACCTTATAATGATAAGGATCCCTGTCAAGACAGCGGTGGCAAATGAGTCCGTTTTCCCGGATTGAAAATACAAAATGCCCGTCAGTGCTTCCGCAGACAGTACATTGATCCAGAACAGGATATAAACCCAGACCATTCAGCATTTTCATTTCATAAATATTGGTGAGAATTTCCGGATCATATCCCTCATTTATTAAATTTAGCGTTTGATGCAGCAATTCAAACAAAAATGGGTTAGGCTTCTTATCCTCACTGCTTTTATCAGTCAAATCGACAATATAGCTTGCATAAGCAGTCAGAAAAATATCTTCTTTAATTGATCTCATGGATGAAATCATATCACCCTGCTTCAGGGTGCCCAGACCGCTTCCACGCTGAACTAAAAAGTTTCCGTATGTAAAAAGCTGGGTGACAGCAGCAAGTCTGCTGTTCGGCTTTTTCGCTCCTCGTGCCATCACACCAACTTTTCCCCATTCACGGGTATATAAAGTAACAATTTTATTTGTTTCACTGTAATTAGTTGTCCTGATGACGATGCCTTCACATTTATCAAGCAACCGTGACACCATCCCTGTCTTTCGACAAACCTATGAGATGGGAAAATCAGCTTCTGCTAGCTCTTCATCATTGCTGCCGGGTATATCCTGAGTTTCCTTTTCTAGCTCCTTGAAGAGAAGATATGTGTCAATATTTCCTGTCTGGGAAAACACTCTCCAGGTAAAATCCATCATCGAAAACCCCACCTTTCAGTTATTCAACTAGCAATTCTTTATCCCAATACATTTATCTATATCATAGCCTGTCTTTGTAAAATCATGAGACGAAAATATTGTCAATAACCTGTATGCATATAAACCAGAAATGGATAATACTTTAATTAGGGCTGGTTCAGTACTCATCTTCACGGAAGCCAAAATCGCGGAGCTGAGACATTTTATTGCGCCAGTCTTTCTGAACTTTAACCCAAAGCTCTAGAAAAACCTGTGATCCAAGAAGATTTTCAATATCCACCCTTGCTCTTTTTCCGATTTCCTTAAGCATTTTCCCTTGCTTTCCAATCACTATGCCTTTTTGGGAGTCACGTTCCACAATGATCGTAGCCATGACATGAACAACATCCTTGTCTTCGCGGCGCTCCATCTTATCAATAGTTACAGCCAGCGAGTGCGGTATTTCCTCCCTTGTTAAATGCAGGGCTTTTTCCCTGATCAGTTCGGAAACAATAAATCTCTCTGGGTGATCTGTTACTTGATCAGCAGGATAAAACTGCGGCCCCTCGGGAATATATTTTTTAATCTGTCCTAACAGCGTCTCTACATTATTGCCTTCTAACGCAGAAATGGGGATAATTTCGCTGAAATCGTACTTTTCCTTGTAAGACTCAATAATTTTAAGCAGTTCATCAGGATGTACCTGGTCAATCTTATTGATTACAAGGAAAATGGGTGTTCGGACTGACTGAAATTTCTCAAGTATGAATTCTTCACCGCGTCCAAAGCCTTCCTGGGCATTTACCATAAACAGGATGACATCCACTTCTTTTAGAGTGTTTTGGGCAACTTTCATCATAAAGTCTCCCAGTTTATGCTTTGGCTTATGAATTCCTGGCGTATCAATAAAAATAAATTGTGCGTCATTAGTAGTCAGGACACCCTGAACTTTGTTGCGGGTTGTTTGCGGCTTATCACTCATAATGGCAATTTTCTGCCCAATTACGCGATTTAAGAACGTTGATTTTCCTACGTTTGGTCTGCCGATTATGGAAATAAAACCTGATTTGTGTCCTTTTTGTGTATTATTCATGTAAATCCTCCGGTGAAAATGCTCCTGGCAGTAATTCTGCAACTGTTAATTCTTTAATATCCCCTTTTAAGTTGGTTAAAACAACTTTCATTTCTGGCGGACATAGTTCGGATATTACCTGTCTGCATGCACCGCATGGGGGAACAGGACGGTCTGTGTCAGCAATAACAGCAATAGCTGAAAAGCTTTTTACTCCATCAGAATACGCTTTGAAAAGCGCAGTCCTTTCAGCGCAATTACACATGCTGTACGCTGCATTTTCTATATTGCAGCCGTGAAAAACCTGTCCGTCACTGCTTAATAGCGCAGCTCCCACTTTGAATTTTGAATATGGCACATATGCTCTATCTCTTGCAATCTTTGCTTCTTGAATTAGTTGATCATTATTCACAAATATTTCTTCCTTTCAAGTAAAACGGAGCTGCTCCCCGAGACATCAAAACCTGGATAGAAATTATGAACCACGGGGCCTTCTAAGCTATTTCTGTAAAAAAGCAGCCGCTTCTCTTTTATTTTACAACATTTTACTTTGATTTTCATCGTTTGTAGCAAAAACGTAATAAAAAAATTGAATTTTCTAAAAATAAGCAGACAGATTAAATTTTATGGGCTGGTTTTCTATATGGGCTATTTCTCCAAGCCTGTGAAATTTATTGCTGTTCTGTCATTTTAGCTGATTCAGTGAACGTTTTCAAATTCAGGCACTGAATTTATCAGGGGCTTGCTGTAAGTCTTTATATGAATGGCTGTTTTCAAATATCGCTTTGTTTCACTTAAATGCTGCCCGGTTATTTCCGATTCAGAATGTTCAAGTCTTCAGCGGGGCTGGCGGTGAAACAGTCGATTCTGTACGTCTGCGGGGGTTCTTCTGTCCCTTTGGGCGCTGAATACGCTTCCTTGAGTAAAGACCACACTAAGAAAATGCGCAGGCATTATAGAAGATCTCGCACTTTCCTGCAATCCAATCAATATATTCAACTTGCAGCCTACCTTGCTAAAGTAGCTTTCTTTACTAAAAGATTGTTGTCTGTTGTCTATGAATTCTGCCCGTTGATTGCAGCGAAAGGCACGCAGCGAACCCGCGGGGAGGAATGCGAGCCTCCTCGGCTTCGCCTTCGGGGTCTCACACTTCCCTCCTCCCGCAGGACATTGAATAAGCTCCCTCGAATGAACACCGCTCGAAGGAAATGCGTCAGCATTTTCGAGGATCAAGTGCCCACAGCGAAGATCAGCTCAGCAAATTAAAATAGGTTAGGAATAACATCAAACATTAAGAAAACAGGCTTTTAAAAAAAGTAAAGCTGTCCCTTTGGACAGCTTCCCATTACTGCAAAAATATAAAAATTTTTGGCAGGAATATAATTCCGCCTACAATTATACTTACAATGGCAAATACCAGCACTGCTCCAGCGGCAATATCCTTTGCCTGTTTTGCCAAGGGGTGATAATCTTCGGTTGCCAGATCCACTGCCCGCTCAATTGCTGTATTCAGCAATTCGAGTGATAGCATGCCACCGATGGCCAGAATAATGATTATCCATTCAAGCCGGGAAATGCCAAAGTAACCACCAAAGAAAATCACTGCAACGGCTACTGCCAAGTGTATCTGCAGATTCCTTTCATTAAATAACGCTGTTCTAATTCCGGAAAAAGCAAACGCAAAGGATTTTAGGACACTGTGTTTTCGGACCTTTTTATCTCGTGAGCCCGAATTCATCCAGTATATCCTTCTGGCGGGAAAACATTTTTTTCTCGTCTTCCGGGTTTTCATGATCATAGCCAAGAAGATGAAGGAAGCCATGGACCGCCAAAAAGCCAAGCTCCCTGATAAAAGAATGTCCATACTCTTCAGCCTGTTCCTTAGCCTTCGCGGTGGAGATAATAATATCTCCGAGGATCCGCGGCATATCAGCACCAACCAGTTCAATTTCACCTTCCCCCAGCTCTTCCATCGCGAAGGAAATAACATCTGTCGGCCGATCTTTATCCCGGTACTCTCTGTTGATTTCGCGGATGCGCTCATTGGTCACAAAAGTGATGGATACTTCACTTTCGGGCTCCACAGATTCTTTTGAGGCCGCAAAGGTAATTAGCTCTTCAATTTTCGCTATATCACTTTCCTGAAGCTCATTTGTTTCGTCCAAAAAATCAATACTTAAAATCATGCCTGTTTCACCTTCTGTTTAGTCATTTCAGGATACTCAATACGTGAATGGAAAATTCCGTTTAACGTTTCACAGAACGATTGTGAAACGGTTTCCAGCTCTTTTAAGGTTAAATCACATTCGTTCAGCTGTCCATCCTGAAGCCTGTCTGCGATTATCTTCTTTACCAAATCCTCTATTTGCTCTGTTGTAGGATGCGCCATAGAACGGACTGCAGCTTCTACACTATCCGCAATGCCAATGACTGCAGACTCTTTTGATTGAGGTTTTGGCCCCGGATAGCGGTAGTCTTCTTCTTTTACCTCAAGTCCATTCTGTTTTGCTTTGTAATAAAAATATTTCAGCAAGGTGGTTCCATGATGCTGTTCGGCAATATCCACTATTTCCTTAGGCATCTTATGCTTTCTCAGCATTTCAGCTCCATCTGCGGCATGGGCGATAATAATATTCTTACTGGTCTGAGGAGGAAGCCGGTCATGTGGATTTTCAATATTCACCTGGTTCTCAATAAAAAATTGCGGCCGTTTTGTTTTGCCGATATCGTGATAATAACAGCCCACCCTTGCCAAAAGCCCATTTGCCCCAATAGCTTCACATGCTGACTCGGAAAGATTTGCAACCATTACGCTATGATGGTAGGTGCCCGGAGCTTCAGTAAGTATCTTTCTCAGCAAAGGGTGATTCGGATTGGAAAGTTCAATCAGCCTCATAGTAGACAGTATCCCAAATCCTGCCTCAAAATAAGGCAGCAGGCCAATCGCCAGGACTGCTGACGAAATACCTGAAATCAGAGCTATTATAAAGTAAAACCCATATTCAATTGTCTCATAGTGGCCATTTCTTAGGAAAAGCAAAGAAAAGATAACAAGTATGTTAACTGCAGTTACGAATAAACCAGCCTGCAATATTTTGGAACGGCGATTCTGCTTTGTCAAAAACAATATGGCCGCCAAGCCGCTGCAAAGTATATAAATAGCTGATGTCAGCTGGAATGTTCCAGTAACACCTTCATTAAAAATGATGCTTCCACTGATAGCCATAATAATGGTGTAATACATCGCAAGCTTTTCATCAATCAGTATTTTGATCAGCATAGCTCCCATAGCTGCCGGGTAAATATATCCTATCTCTGAGTAATCAGCATATTGGAACAGACTTATGACCTTCATAAGCAATATCGATAGGATAAAAACAAGGCTGAACAGCAATAAATAGCTTTGCTTTAAATCCTGCTGCACATTCAATTCATGGAAATAATAGTAAAGGGCTGATAAAACAATGACAATGATTAGAGATAAGCCGATAAAAGGCTGAATCGAATTAACACTGTCAATAAGTCCTACTAGTTCAAGCTGTCTGTAAATGTCCCTGCTGATCAGCTGGTTTTCTTCAACAATGATCTGCCCCTGAAGGATTTTGACTGGCTCGACACTTTCAATGGTCTGCTGCCGCATTTCTTCCGTAGCTGCTGGATCATAAAATTGATTTTGATATACCGCATAGCGCCCAAGCTCTATTGCTGCTTTTTTTAAATCTGAATTTAAGCTGGTAAACTTCAGTTCTTCTTCAACACGCTTCTTTGCGTTCTCCACCTGTTCAGCCGGAATTTCATTATTCATGATTTTATTGATGGCAGTAACAGTAAGGTCTTTCGCTATACTCAGCTCCCCCTCCTTTGCCTGAAGCAAAGCAAGGAAGACACTATCAGATACTTCACGTGTTACGTCATCAGTGAGTTTTTCTTTAACCATGGTCAATTTGTCTTCAGGATTAGGGGCAGAAGGGTCTGGTGCCTCTACCTCTTTGCCGGATTCATTTCCGGCACCCTTCTTTTTCTCTTCCATCTCTTCTTTTACTTCTTCATTCACTTCCGAAACGGATCCGAAGATGGAGGTAACCAGATCGACTCGGTTTTGTGCAATCTCTTTTTTTACAACGTAAATATCCTTCACATTATTTTCTGCTTCTTTTCTCTTTCTTTCTGTACTTGCCTTATCCTCTATGGTTATGGGTGACCTTATTGTCTGTTCTGCGACAGAGAATAGACTTAAATCGAGCTTTTCAGGCTTCACATTGCTATACATGGAAAAATACATAGCAACTCCCAATAGAACAAATAAGAGAACACGAAAAAAAGTCATATTAAGCAAATTTCTGATTGTAATCATACTTTGCTGAAGATTTGGCACCTTTACCCCTCCTGTCCTGGGTAAAAAACTTCTATTACACTTTAATTAGCATTAATCATTAATTATGTAAAATCATAACAGTTTTTCTGATGGTTTTCACTAATGAAAAATGGCCTATCTAATAACAGGTTACCTAAACAATTCATTAATAGCAAATAATTCCATAGTAATTAATTCCCTATTTTATCAATCATAGAAAAAACCGCCAAAAACGGCGGCTCACAGGTTCATTAACTATCTTCTTTTTGGTATGCCTGAATAATCCTGGCTACAAGCGGATGCCGCACAACATCGCTTTGTTCCAAATGAACGAATGAAAGCCCGCTTACACCCTTGAGTATGTCTTCTGCTGCGATCAGGCCTGATTTTGCACCCTTTGGAAGGTCAACCTGTGTTCTGTCTCCGGTAATAATCATTTTTGAACTAAAGCCCAGCCTCGTCAGAAACATCTTCATCTGCGCCTGAGTTGTATTTTGCGCTTCATCAAGAATGACAAAGGCATCATCTAATGTCCTTCCGCGCATATAAGCCAGCGGTGCAATTTCAATCGTGCCTCTTTCAATCATTCTTTGTGTGTGCTCAGCACCTAATATATCATGCAAAGCATCATATAGAGGCCGTAAGTAAGGATCGACTTTCTCCTTCAAATCCCCCGGCAGAAAGCCAAGGCTTTCACCGGCTTCGACGGCAGGACGGGTAAGAATGATTCTTTTCACATTCCCATTTTTCAAAGCATTAACAGCCATGACAACTGCCAAATACGTTTTTCCTGTTCCTGCTGGTCCTATGCCAAAAACCAGGTCATTTTGGCGGATTGCATGAATGTATTGACGCTGTCCTAATGTCTTAACACGAATAGACTTTCCTTTTGCATTTTTTGTGATTTCTTCTTCGTATAAATCACTGAAATACTCTAGTGTTCCCTTGTTAGCCATTTGAAGAGCATACATAACATCTCTCTGGCTTATATTTATTCCTTTCCGGATTACATAAAGCAGTTTATCCAGAACCTTTCCAGCCAGTTCTACCTTGTCCATTTCACCAGACACATAAACGGATTCTCCCCTGGTTACTATGGAAACATTCAGTTCTTGCTCAATAATTTTCAGGTTTGCATCTGAATTGCCTAATAATGCAATGGCTTCATTAGGATCTTCAAGCTGCAGGTTCATTGTTTTCAAGTCTTCTGTCATTCCGAATCTCCTTGAATAATTGGTTGTCCTTCTGCAATATTCTCAATAATTTGGAAATGTATTGCTATAGTTACTTTACCATTGTCAATTGATTGGTGCAAAACTTTTTCTCCCTTAACCTTAGCATTTTCATCTAAGCTGCTTTTTATTTTTTTTCTTGCCAAATCTTTCGCAGCTTGAAAAGCCTCTTTATTAGAATATATTCTCGTGACTTGCTCTCTTTCACGGAATGTCTTATTTACGTATGAAACAGGCAGTTTCCATTTAAGGAATTTTACTTCTTTCTCATTTTCCTCTATTTCATACTCCTCAAACTCCGGTTTTCCAAATCCCCATATAGGAATCTCAAGATTTCCGATTGTGATGGCATGCTTAACTTTTTCATTGCCGCTGAAGACCTTAAAGGTGCTCTTAAGCGGTAGAATAACTTCAGATTTATACCATGTCTCCCCGAAAACCTCTCCTTTTGAAGGAACAGTCTCTGTTTGTCCTTCTTTCCCAATTATCCCGGAGACTAAAAGCTGGCCCGGCTGAACATGATCGTGAATATCGACAACCGGACGGCCTTCTTCAACAAACATATCTACAATGACAGCTTTCTTCTTTGCTACCAGATGACGCGGGCTTAAATACTCGGGTTTCTCAGGTTCATTTTTCTCAACTACCTGTAAATGGTAGGTTGTCCCTTTTAACTCCACGCCAACCCAGGTGATTGCCTCAATATTGTTGGAAAGTGTCCGCTGAATAGACTCCACGTTCTCTACAAAAAACTGCAGCTTTCCTTTTTTAACCCCCATCCTGTCCAATTCTTTAATAATCTGATATTCAGTTGCAGGATTTGCCCCCTTAATCTGTATGCCCCAAACCATATTGGATAAAAGGAGAATGACAGCAAAAAATGCGAGGCCACCAGCTGCAAATCCGCTGTTTTTCAGCAGCCTTTTCATAAGGAATGGTGCTCCTGCCCGCTGCAGGAACTCGATTTTGCAATCGCTGTTCCTGGCGTGGCTCCTTATTTTTTTTGCATCAGCCAATTTCATTTTGAAGGAGACTGATTGTGTTCCATGATTCTTCACATTCCAGATATTGATGCCGCTCCGGGTAAGTGTATTAATAAATCTCTCTATTCCTTTTCCGCTTGCTTTTACTGTTACGAGGCCCCTATAAAATTCAATCCACTGGTTCTTCATTTCCTTCCCCCTGAATTCTTAATCAGTGTCTGTAATATAAGTTACTGAATCAACTTTTCCCTCTAGCAAGATTTCTTCGGGCAATATCGTTTTTATGACGAAGGCTTTCCCTCTTATTAATAGCTGTCCCTGCTTTAGAAGCAGTCTTAATTCCTTATCTGAAAAAGCCAGTAATCCCCTGTGATTTTCTATATAGATATGGATTTGCCCAATCATTGTAATGCGGGGCAGGTCCATCATGACATCTTGAGGAAGCTCCATATTTTTAGTCATCCAGCCGCGGACGAATTGTCCCCACTTTTTTGCCATAAAAAAAGAACCCCCTTTCATCTCATATTTATGAAATGAACGAAGGTTCTAGCACTTATTTTTTACCGCTTTCGGTTAAGGGACCTGTGAGGATTTTTTGACCTTGGCGGTCCAAGAATTTCAGACCAGATAATTCCGTCAACCAGCGCCTGTTTCCGAGGCTCGAATTTTCCGGCTCCTGAGGCTTCCGCAGGGTATCCTGCTGATATATCGGCAGCGGTTTTCGATATTGCACTTGCTTTTCTTTCAGCAGCTCTCTGCTGATTCTGGAGAGCCTTCATACTTTGTTCTGCATGTTGTTTACGCTGCCTGTATTCTTCCGCTATTCTTCTGGACTTCTCTTCCATCTTCCTTTTTTCCTCTTCCAGCACTTCAGCCATTACAGGATCTGCAGCAGTTCTTTCTGCCTGTGTCCGATTCTCCTGCCGAGCTGAACGGGGAGCCTGTTTAACAGGCTTTTCCTCCTTCTTTTTTTTGAAAAAGGAGGAAATGAAGGCGATTATAGCAATGAGAATAAAAGGATTCTCCAATAAAAATTCCAAGAGAGTTTCCTCCCTTCTCCCAATATGGGATCATTAGTCATTTTTACGGCCATTTTTGCCGTCATCACTCATATTGCCAATTGAATCTCTCATTTCGGTATCTGCCGAGATGTTTTGGATATTCATATAGTCCATTACCCCGATATTTCCGGAACGGAGAGCTTCTGACATAGCAAGCGGCACTTGTGCCTCTGCTTCCACAACCTTCGCTCTCATTTCTTCAACACGGGCTTTCATTTCCTGTTCCTGAGCAACGGCCATTGCACGCCTTTCCTCCGCTTTGGCCTGGGCAATCTTCTTGTCTGCTTCAGCCTGTTCAGTCTGCAGTTCTGCACCAATATTTTTGCCGATATCCACATCTGCTATATCAATCGACAGAATTTCAAAAGCAGTGCCTGCATCCAGACCTTTTGAAAGAACAGTCTGAGAAATCATATCCGGATTTTCAAGTACTTTCTTGTGATCTGTCTGCGAACCGATTGTAGAGACAATCCCCTCACCGACACGTGCCACGATTGTTTCCTCACCCGCACCTCCGACCAGACGGTCAATATTGGCCCGGACTGTGATTCGCGCTTTAGCCTTTACTTCAATACCATCCATCGCCACACCGGCAATAAAAGGAGTTTCAATTACTTTTGGATTAACACTCATTTGAACTGCTTCTAAAACGTCACGCCCTGCCAGGTCAATGGCTGCACTGCGTTCAAAGCTTAAATCAATATTTGCACGATGTGCTGCAATTAATGCATTGACTACTCTATCAACATTTCCTCCTGCCAGGTAATGGCTCTCCAGCTGATTTGTTGTTACTTCAAGTCCCGCCTTGTGAGCTTTGATTAACGGGTTAATAACACGGCTTGGGATTACCCGGCGGAGCCGCATTCCAATTAATGTAAAGATACTGACTCTGACTCCAGCTGCCAATGCTGATATCCACAGCATAACCGGTACAAATGTGAATAATATCCCCAGTAATATAATACCGAGAACAACGGCAACCAATATTGCTACTGTTCCTGCTTCTAACATAACTTTACCTCCTGATGATTTTATTTATCTAAATCAAGATTAGATATTTCTCTGACAACAATACGCGATCCTTCAGCTTTAACAACTTTTACTTTTGCCCCTTTAAGGATAAAAGCTCCCTCACTGACAACGTCAATTCTTTCATCCCCTATAACTACAGTGCCTGAAGGCCTAAGAGCAGTGAGTGCGTAACCCTCAAGGCCTATCAGTTCTAGCCTGCTCTTGTTTGAAATATACCCTTTTTCAGTATTGGTGCTATCGGTCAATATAATTTTTTTAAAGAATTTCATCTTTTTACCAAACACCTTTATCATTAATATAGATGCCAATATTGAAACACCTATAGCAATTAAAATAGACATTCCCATATGGGCCACATTATCAGAAGCCAGGAAAAGGCTCCCGAGTATTGCAGCGACACCGGCTATTCCTGCAATTCCTCCAGGAAGGAAAAACTCGGCTATGATTAATCCAATCCCTATTACAAAAAGAATTAAAGTCTCATATCCTGCCAGTCCGGCTACCATATGACCATAAAAGAACAAAAGCAGGGATGATAATCCCATTAATCCAGGGATGCCGAAACCCGGTGAATAAAGCTCCAGAACCAGCCCTAGGCTTCCAATAGATAATAGAATTGGGATGACTAAAGGATGGGTAATAAAACGGGCTATCTTTTCCGCAAAGCTTTCATCAATTATCTGTATATTAGCTTCTTCAAATCCGAGCACTTCCAGTAATTCCGCCCGAGAATCCACCGTGCCTTCCGAATAGCCTACCTGTTCAGCCTGTTTAGCTGTGAGAGTAAGAAGCTTTCCTTTCGGTGCCCCCAATTCAGGCAGGTCTACCGATTCATCTGCCATAGCAAGGGCATAAAGAGGATCTCTGTCAGTTTGTGAGGCTGCACTCTGCATTGCCGCAAACCAGTATGACTCTGCTTTCTTGCCAGCCGTATTTCCCTGTTGGTCAATAATTGCGGCTGACCCCATTGTTGATCCGGGCACCATGTATATTTCATCCGTATTTAAAGCTATATACGCACCTGCAGATAAGGCCTGCTTATTGACAAAAGAAATTGTTTTTACATTTGTAGAGGTTAACAGCTTGCCAATTTGACCGGCTGCATCCACTGCCCCTCCAGGTGTATTTATTTCAAATATTATGGCTGATGCATTTTCTTCTTCAGCTGTTTTCACCGCCCTGCTTAAAAATGCATATAGCCCTTTTTCAACCGTTTCTTCAATTGGAACAATCAGCACTTTATCATTATCTGCTTTTCCTTGAAAAGGGCTTACCAGCAGCAGCAGAGCAAAAAACAATGAAAAGGCGGTTATTGCTCTTCTGGCAATCAAAAACCTTCCCCCCTTTATCCGTAAAATGACTTCTAATATGTATTTACGATTGAATCATTAAAAAGTTTCATTTTTATTTTTTTGATGGCTCTTTTCGTATGAATTGTTGTTTTTCGCTTATCAATGTTTTCCGTTGATTGCAGCGAAGGGATGCTCAAGCGTTCTGCAGGGCGGGCGCCCGAGCCTCCTCGACGCTACGCGTCTGCGGGGTCTCACCTGTCCCGCTACTCCCGCAGGACATTGAATATGCTTCCTTTAGTACACACCGCACGAAGAAAATGCGCATGCATTTTCGAGGTTCACCCACCTTCCGCTACAATCAACTCAGTAAATACAATTCAAATACCAACAAACTTTGCGAAAAAAGCCTTTTTGATAATTTCTAATTTCAAAAACTTATCCAATTTTAGTATAACCCAGAAACGAATGGAATTCATTACATCAGCACATTGCTGGGCAAAAAAGTAAAAAAGACCGTCAGCCAATGGCTTTCGGTCTTTTAATGCAAAGTTTTATGAAAGGTGTTGTTGTACAAGTTTATTTATAAGTGAACCATCTGCTTTGCCTTTTACCTTAGGCATGATAGCAGCCATCACTTTTCCCATATCAGCTTTTGAAGAAGCACCTGTTTCTGCAACTGTTTCTGCCACAATTTTTGAAACTTCCTCTTCAGAGAGCTGTTTTGGCATATATAATTCGACATACTGAAGTTCAGTACGAATTTTTTCAACAAGATCTTCACGACCTGCTTTTTCAAATTCATGGAGGGAATCCTTGCGTTGTTTAACTTCGCGAGAAAGGACAGTTAGCTCCTGATCTTCAGTAAGATCTTTACCAAGCTTGATTGCTTCATTTTGAAGCGAAGCTTTAATCATACGAATAACAGTAAGCTTTTCTTTTTCTTTATTCCTCATCGCTTGTTTCATATCTTCATTTAAACGCTCGAGAAGACTCATTACATACACCCTCTCTTACCACTTACGCTTTCTAGCAGCCTCAGACTTTTTCTTACGTTTAATACTAGGTTTTTCGTAGAATTCGCGCTTTCTTGCTTCCTGCAAAGTACCAGTTTTTGATACTGAACGTTTGAAGCGACGAAGAGCATCTTCAAGCGATTCGTTTTTACGAACGACGGTTTTAGACATTCTCTTTCCCTCCCTCCGAGCACAACACACTTACATCAACAACATGGTTTATTCCATGTACCTTGCAATTATAATATAACAGCTTATCAAGGTCAACAGTATTTAGCCTGCTGCGGGATTGATTTTTATTAGATTGTGCTTATTTAGTACCCCATTCCTGACAAGCTAAACAATTTTTCGCACATAAGCATGTCCCGGCAGGCTGTCCCATAGTATTAAAAGTAGGGGGTGAATGCTGCTTGGTCCAGCTTTTATTATTTTTTCTGCTAATCGGGTTATTTATTTATGGTATGACACTTTTGCGATCAGGCCTATTTAATTTATCTGCCGGTTCCTTAAAGAATTGGCTGGCAGTTATGACAGATTCACCTTGGAAAGGCACTGTTATCGGCACAATCGTCACAGCTGTCCTGCAGAGCAGTTCAGCTGTAATGATCATAACAATTGGAATGGTTTCTGCACGGATGCTGACTTTTCCCCAGACGATCGGCATCATATTGGGAACCAACATAGGTACGACGTTTACGACAGAATTAATCACATTTAATATTGAATCGTACATTATTCCGCTGGCTGGCGCCGGAAGCATCATGGCTGTACTGAAGAATAAGAGCTTGCGGAGCTCCGGTCTGGCATTGCTTGGTTTATCAGCGGTTTTTACAGCAATGCGGGGTTTTGAATATCTTGCCGGTACTGTAAAAGATAATGAAATGGTTAACCACTGGCTGCTTACTTTGGATGGGAATTATATGTTCGCTGCGGCTGCCGGAATTGTGATTACGGCGATCATTCAATCAAGCACAGCAACCACCGGCATTATTATGGGATTTTTAACAGCTGGCGCAATGGATTTGGATACCGGCATTGCCATAATGCTTGGATCTAATATAGGCACATGCGCAGATGCATATCTGGCATCGATAGGTTCAGGAAAAGAAGCAAAGCTGACCGCCTTTGCCCATATATGGCTGAACTGTTTAGGTGTCGCAGCCTTTTATCCTTTTATTCATTCCCTTGCTGTCTTCGGAGAGAGTGCAGCCGGTTCTCCAGATGTGCAGCTTGCACATATTAGTGTCTTATTTAATGTAATATCTTCACTGCTTGTTCTTCCATTTGCAAATCAGTTTGGAAGATTCGTCATCAGGCTGCACGGCCGATAAAAAAGCAAAAAAATGCCGGATACCCCCGGCATTTTTAATAGCAAATATATTATTTTAGATGTTGACTACTGTCCAGCGAAAAGCGTGGCCTGCATAAGGTCATAAGCGGGCACCTTTTGCCTTTCTTAATAATCTGAATCGCTAGTTAATCCGTTGACTATAGCAGCGCCAGAGCTTGCTCCAATTCTCGTTGCACCTGCTTCAATCATTTTCTGAGCATCATCTGCACTTCTTACTCCGCCCGAAGCTTTTACGCCAATATCGGGTCCTACAGTTTTTCTCATAAGAGCAATATCCTCAGCTGTTGCTCCGCCTGTTGAGAATCCTGTAGATGTTTTAACAAAGTCAGCACCAGCTTTTACAGATAGCTCACACGCTCTAACTTTTTCTTCTTCAGTTAGAAGGCAAGTTTCGATAATCACCTTGGTTAATGCTTTTCCTTTTGCAGCATCAACAACCGCACGGATGTCACGTTCAACAAGTTCATTGTCCCCGCCTTTTAAAGCGCCAATATTAATGACCATATCTACTTCTGTTGCTCCGTTTTCAATGGCATTCTTTGTTTCAAATGCTTTTGTTTCAGGTGTAGAAGCTCCCAGCGGGAAGCCGATTACTGTGCAGACCTTCACTTCGGTTCCACCAAGCAAGTCGCTTGAAAGTTTAACCCATGCCGGATTAACACAAACAGACGCGAAATTATACTCTTTAGCTTCTGCACAAATTTTTTCTATTTGGTCTTTAGTTGCATCAGCTTTAAGTAATGTATGATCGATCATTTTTGCTACGTTATTTGTCATTTTAACTACTCCTTTTAAAAACAGTTGTACGTACCTCTTCATAATATCACTTAGATAATAAAATATCGAGCACAATTTATATATTTTGTAATCGTTTTCGAAAGTAGTTTTCCCAAAAGATATTAATTAATTTATTATAAAAAAGGCTCATTTTATATATATAGCTCTTATATCTAATGTTGTCCCCAATTTGGGGGTTCATCAGTCCCGCTGCTCCCGGGATAGCCTCGAATTATTTTCATTGCGTTGGCACGAAGAAAGCAAATGCTCTTCGGAGTTCCCATACCTTCCGCTGCTAACAACTTAGAGAATATCCTTGCAAAGGCAGACAAAAAAAGGAACTACCCTAAGGTAATTCCTTTAAACTGCCGCCTCTTCTGTTTCGATCAATTCATCAAGGACTCTTACAAACTGACCTTCATTGTATGGGTAACCAGCTTTGGTAATTTTCACTTTTACAATCTGGCCGACCATTTCTTCTGTTGCAGGGAAGACGACTTTTAAGTAATTGTCAGTGTATCCGACAAATAAATTGCTGTCACTGCTTTCCTTGAAGCTTTCCTCTGGGATCACTTCCAGAACTTCACCTTCATACTGAGATGCATATTCTTTTGCAAGCTGATCTGAAAGGGCAATCAGGCGATGAACACGCTCGTTTTTGACTTCTTCATCGATCTGATCGTCCATTCTCGCCGCAGGTGTTCCTGTTCGCTTTGAATAAGGGAATACATGAAGCTCGGAAAATTTATGCTCTTTAATAAAGTTGTAGGTTTCCATAAATTCTTCTTCTGTTTCCCCCGGGAAGCCAACAATAACGTCCGATGTAACAGCCAGACCGGGAAGAGCTTCCTTCAAACGATCGAGACGCTCAGCAAAAAACTCCATTGTATATTTGCGGCGCATTCTTTTAAGAACCGTATTTGAGCCTGACTGCAGAGGAATGTGCAAGTGTCTTACCACGACCTTGGACTTATCCATAACTTCAATGACTTCATCGGTAATTTGGCTGGCTTCAATAGAAGAGATTCTTAGACGTTTGAGCCCTTTTACCTGAGCTTCCAAATCCTTAAGAAGCATAGCCAGATTGTAATCTTTCATGTCTTCGCCATAACCGCCTGTATGAATTCCAGTCAGAACGATTTCTTTATAGCCTGCATCAACCAGCTGCTGAGCCTGGCGGATGACTTCTTTCGGATCCCTGGATCTCATTAAGCCGCGCGCCCAGGGAATAATGCAGAATGTACAGAAATTATTGCAGCCTTCCTGAATTTTAAGGGAAGCACGTGTCCGATCTGTAAATGCGGGAACATCAAGCTCTTCGTAGACACGATTCTTCATGATGTTTCCTACGCCATTAATCGGCTGCCGTTCTTGTTTATACTGCTCGATATATTCCAGCATTTTCACTCGATCCTGAGTCCCTACAACGATGTCTACTCCAGGTATCGCCATGATTTCGGCAGGTGATGTTTGAGCATAACAGCCCGTTACACAGATAACAGCATCAGGATTTTTTCTGATTGCCCTTCTGATTACCTGGCGGCTTTTCTTATCACCGGTATTTGTAACCGTACATGTATTTATTACATAAACATCTGAAACAGATTCGAAGTCTGTCCGTTCATAGCCAGCTTCTTTGAACAGCTGCCAAATGGCTTCTGTTTCGTAATGATTGACTTTACAGCCAAGTGTATGAAATGCAACTGCAGGCATTTAAATTCACCCCATTAATTCAAAATGATAGGAAACAGCTGACAGCAAATACAGTGGCGCTGTCTCTGTCCTTAAAATACGCGGTCCCAAACCGCAGGCAAGAAAGCCTGCTTCGAGCAGCAATGAAACTTCATTATCTGCAAGACCGCCTTCTGGTCCGAATACAACTAAAAGGGATTCTCCTTTGTTCATGGAAGAAAGTGTTTGATAAAGCACAGAGTCCTCTCCCTGTTTTGCTTCTTCCTCAAAGGCAATCAATCTATATGAATAATCTGCTGATATTTTCAGCAATGACTTTAAATCAAGCGGCGCATATACTTCAGGCACTATGCTCCTATGTGACTGTTCAGCAGCTTCTTTAGCAATCTTCTGCCATCTCTCTGCTTTTTTCGCAGATTTCTTCGCATCCCATTTTACTACTGAACGAGCTGAAGTAAAAGGGATAAAACAGCGCGCTCCAAGCTCAGTGCCCTTTTGAATGATCCACTCCAGCTTATCCCCTTTAGGCAGTCCGCTCACAATAGTAATATCGGCAGGCAGCTCAGAAGACCCTTCAATCCATTGTACAACTTCTGCAGCCACATGTTCATCGGTAATTTCTGCAATTGTGCAAAGTGCACTATTTTGGGATGGATCGACACAGATGATTTTGTCGCCTTCCTTCATCCGCATTACCTTCACTATATGATGACGGTCTTCCCCAATAATATGAAAGTACTTATCTTTAACTGCATTTTCTGTGAAATACCGCTGCACAATCGGCACCCTCTTTCCAACCTGTCCAAGTTCATTTAACTGTAAAAAGGAGGGTAAGTTCATTACCCCCTTTTTCCGGTAAATGTCCGGCTCCGTTCCTCTAGAAACATGAGCCTTTACAACTACTTTCTCTTTGCCACAATGGCAACCCAATCTTCCATTTGTATGGTCTCTTCTATTTCGAATCCTGCAGCGGAAATTGCATCTCTTACTTCCTGTTTCTTCTGCTGGATAATACCTGAAGCAATGAAGTATCCGCCTTCCCTTACCACTGACGCAACATCATCTGTAAAGCGGAGAATCACTTCTGCAAGGATGTTGGCAACGACCACATCTGCTCCCTTGCTTACGCCATCAAGCAGGTTTCCTTGTGATACTTCCACTATATCCTGCACTTTATTCAGCTTAATATTTAACTTAGCTGAATTTACTGCAACTTCATCAAGATCCAGGGCTTTTACCCTCCCGGCACCCAGCATAGCTGCAGCAATGCTTAAGACACCCGATCCTGTTCCTACATCTACAACTTTATCGCCCTGTTTTACTGTTCTTTCAAGTGCCTGGATACACATTACCGTCGTAGGGTGAGTTCCGGTTCCAAAGGCCATGCCCGGGTCAAGCTCTATGATGAGCTCATCACTGCTGACAGGTGTGTAATCCTCCCATGTCGGAACAATAGTAAAGCGTTCTGAAATTTTTACAGGGTTATAATATTTTTTCCAGGCAGTTGCCCATTCTTCCTCGTTGACCTCACTGATACTGACTTTATTTGCACCAATATCGATGTTGAATAAAATGAGGTTATTGATTGCTTCTTTTATTTCATCAACTGTTTCTCCAAGGAAACTGTTTACTGGCAAGTATGCTTTTACAATTACGCCTTCTTCAGGATAGTCCTGCGGATTGAGCTGGTAGATTTCACCGAATTGATCCTTTCTTTCTTTTACAAGTTCTAAAGGATCCTCTATTACAACTCCGCTTGCTCCGGCTTCATGCAAAATATTCGAAATCGGTTCAACAGCTTCATTTGCAGTATGAATACTGATTTCTGACCATTTCACTACTACCAACTCCCATTCCTTTATTCACCTTTAAAGGCTCGTTTTACTTTAGAAAAAAAACTTTCTTCCTGTTCTCCCTGTGGAACTGTTCCGCTGACTTCAGCAAACTCGCTTAAAATCTGCTTCTGCTTTTCGGTCAGCTTTGTCGGAGTAATAATACGGACAATAATATGCTGATCTCCTGTTCCGTATCCTCTTACATTTGGCACACCTTTTCCTTTCAGGCGGAATTTCGTTCCTGTTTGTGTGCCTGAAGGGACTTTAAGCTTTACTTTTCCATGCAATGTCGGCACTTCGATTTCATCACCAAGTGCAGCCTGCACAAACGTTATAGGCATTTCACAATAAACATCATCGCCATCACGCTCAAAAAACTCATGTGATCGCACATGGAATACAACATAAAGATCGCCTGGAGGGCCTCCGTTCACACCTGGTTCACCCTGGCCAGCCACGCGCAGCTGCTGTCCATCATCAATGCCTGCAGGGATTTTCACGTGTATCTTTCTGCGTTTCTGCACTTTACCGGCTCCACGGCACGTAGAACACTTTTCTTTGATTTCTTTGCCGGTACCATTACAGTAATGGCAGACTCTTCTATTTACTATCTTGCCAAATGGCGTATTTTGTTCAACATTCAACTGACCTGATCCATGACAATGACGGCAGGTTTCCGGCTTCGTTCCCGGCTTGGCGCCTGAACCGCTGCAGGTATCGCACGTCTCTTCACGAGGAATTTCAATATCGGTCTCTTTGCCAAATACTGCTTCCTCAAAGGTTAAAGACATAGTGTATTGTAAATCTGCACCCTGTCTTGGTGCGTTAGGATCACGCCTGCGTGAACCTCCGCCGAAGAAGGTGCTGAAAATGTCTTCAAAACCTCCGAAACCTTCAAAACCAGCTCCACCAAAGCCCTGATTAGGGTCCGTATGGCCAAATTGATCATAGTGTGCCTTTTTCTGGTCGTCGCTTAGGACTTCATATGCTTCTTTAACTTCCTTGAACTTCTCGTCTGCATCAGGCTCTTTGTTGATATCTGGATGATATTTTTTTGAAAGCTTTCGATAAGCCTTCTTAATTTCATCCTTGGATGCACCCTTGCTGATTCCGAGAACCTCATAGTAATCCCTTTTACTCATGATTACCACTCCCCGATCATTTCACATAAAGATTATTGTATCAAAAATAAAAGCCAAAGCCAAGAAAGACCTGACTTTGACTTAAAAGATTCAGAGGTTATTTATCGTCTTTAACTTCTTCGAACTCAGCATCAACAACATTATCGCCGTCATTTTTGCTTTCGGCACCATCTGCGCCTTGAGCACCCTGTGCAGCCTGCGCCTGCTCATAAAGCTTCATTGTTAATGCCTGGACAACTTCCTGTAAAGCATCTTTTTTGGTGCGGATTTCATCCAGATCATTCTTTTCAATTGCAGCTTTTAATGCATCTTTAGCTTCATTTGCTTTGTTCACTTCTGCTTCATCCACTTTGCCTTCAAGATCTTTTAGAGTCTTTTCAGTAGTGAATACCAGCTGGTCTGCTTCATTGCGGAGTTCAACTTCTTCTTTGCGCTGCTTATCAGCTTCAGCATTTTCTTCAGCTTCTCTTACCATTTTTTCAATTTCTTCATCAGATAATCCTGTTGATGATTTAATTGTAATGGCTTGCTCTTTGTTTGTGCCCAGGTCTTTAGCACGTACGTTTACGATACCATTTTTATCGATATCAAAAGACACCTCAATCTGCGGAACGCCGCGCGGAGCAGGAGGAATATCCCCTAGCTGGAAACGGCCAAGTGTTTTGTTATCCGCTGCCATTGGGCGCTCCCCTTGAAGAACATGAATATCAACAGCAGACTGATTATCAGCAGCAGTTGAAAACACCTGAGATTTCGATGTTGGAATAGTTGTATTGCGTTCAATCAGCTTTGTGAACACCCCGCCCATTGTTTCAATTCCAAGAGACAATGGTGTTACGTCCAGAAGGACAACATCCTTTACATCACCAGTGATGACACCGCCCTGAATAGCTGCACCCATTGCTACAACCTCATCAGGGTTAACTCCTTTGTGCGGTTCTTTTCCTGTCTCTTTTTTGATTGCTTCCTGTACAGCAGGAATACGAGTTGAACCCCCGACAAGAATAACTTTATCGATTTCTGAAGGAGTCAAACCAGCATCCTTTAATGCCTGGCGTGTAGGCCCCATTGTACGTTCAACAAGATCTGCAGACAGCTCATCAAATTTAGCTCTTGAAAGTGTTACTTCCAGGTGTAAAGGTCCTGCTTCCCCAGCAGTGATAAATGGAAGTGAAATTTGTGTTGATGTTACACCGGAAAGATCCTTTTTCGCTTTTTCTGCAGCATCTTTTAAGCGCTGAAGAGCCATTTTATCTTTAGAAAGATCAATGCCGTTCTCTTTTTTAAATTGCTCAACCAGGTAATCAATAATAACCTGGTCGAAGTCATCTCCGCCAAGACGGTTATCCCCGGCAGTGGATTTTACTTCAAATACACCATCGCCAAGTTCAAGAATTGATACGTCAAATGTACCGCCGCCAAGGTCATAAACAAGGATTGTCTGGTCTTCATCCATTTTATCAAGGCCATATGCCAAAGCTGCAGCAGTAGGCTCATTGATGATGCGTTCCACTTCCAAACCGGCAATTCGGCCTGCATCCTTCGTTGCCTGACGCTCAGCATCATTGAAATATGCTGGCACTGTGATTACCGCTTTTGTCACTTTCTCGCCAAGGTAGTCTTCTGCATATGATTTCAGGTATTGAAGAATAATAGCAGAAACCTCTTGCGGAGAGTATTCTTTTCCTTCAACTTCTGTTTTATAGTCTGTACCCATATGGCGTTTAACACTCATAATGGTGTTCGGGTTTGTAATAGACTGGCGCTTTGCCACCTCACCAACCTGACGCTCGCCGTTTTTAAACGCTACAACTGATGGCGTTGTACGGTTGCCTTCCGGATTTGGAATTACTTTCGGTTCGCCGCCTTCAAGTACTGCGACACATGAGTTTGTTGTACCTAAATCGATTCCGATAATTTTGCTCATGTTCTTTACCTCCCCAAATATGTAGTTATTGATTTACTTTAACCATTGATGGGCGAATGACCCGATCCTTTAACTTGTAGCCTTTTTGGAACTCTTCCACCACAATATTGGAATCAAAATTCTCATCTTCCACCTGCATTACTGCCTGGTGCATATGAGGATCGAATTCTTTCCCAACTGCCTCAATCTGTTCTGCGCCTTCTTTTTTAATAGCCTCCACCAAGCTTCGATAAACCATTTCCATTCCTTGAAGAATAGATTTAGCCTGTTCATTTTCAGCTTCCATTTGAAGGGCTCTTTCGAAATTATCAAGCGCAGGCAGCAAATCAGAGATTAAGCTTTGTGCTCTATATTTTTCAGACGCTTCAAAGTCCAGCCTTGCACGGCGCCGTGAATTTTCAAAATCAGCCTGAAGGCGGTAGATGCGATTTTCAGCCTCTTCCAGTTTGGCTTCCAATTCAGCTATTTTTGCATTTGCTGCTTTTAGCTCAGCATCAGTTTCCTCTTCAGGACTTTCTTCTGCTTCATCAGCCTCTGCAAACACCTCTTCAATAGGAGCCTCATTTTCAGTTTCTTCAGGTTCGTTGGTTTGCTCATTTAAATCATGGTTCAATGTCTCTTTCTCTTCTGCCAACATGTTCACCTCCCTTAAAGAATGACTGCAGTATTGATATAAAAAAACATAAGGAAAGGAGTGGAAAGGTTTTTCCACCCTTAATCAATATCTCCACCATCATCTGTTTTGATACAGTTTAGATAAAACAGCTGATAAGTCAGCACTGATATAGTTCAATAAGCTAATGACTCTTGAATACTCCATTCTGGTAGGTCCCAAAATCGCAATTGTGCCGAGCTGTTCGGCGCCGATTGAATAGCTTGCTGTTATCAGGCTGCAGTTTTCCATTGCTGAATTATTATTTTCCCGGCCGATTTTAATATTGATCCCTGACTTGTTTTTACTGATTAAGTCATATATGCCTTTTTCCTGCTCGATCATATTCATGAGGTTTTTTACCTTTTCAATATCATGAAACTCGGGCTGGCTGAGCATATTTGTTTTACCGCCAAAGAAAAGCTTATCATAGGCCGGTATCTTTATTGTATCAGCAATTGAATTCAGCATTAAATCATAATTATTGATATGCTGCCTTAAAAGAACGGCAACCTCTTTATACAACTTATTGTTTAGACTTTCCAGCGGTGCACCGGCAAGACGGTCATTAAGGATATTAACGACCTTTTCCAAATCACCTGCATCAATGTTTTCCGGCAAGTGGAACATCCTGTTTTCAACATGGCCAGTATCTGTGATAATAATTGCTATCGCTGTTTCTTTATTCAAGGGAACGATCTGAATTTTTTTCAGCTTGTTATCCCTAACTGCAGGCCCGAGGACTATGGATGTATAATTTGTCAGCTCAGATAGAATTCTTGCCGATTTTTGAACAATTTTCTCCAGCTCATAAATTCTTTCCGCAAAGATCGACTGTACTTTGTGGATGTCATGCTGATTTAATTTTTGCGGGGATAAAAGGTGGTCCACGTAGTAGCGGTAACCTTTCTCAGAAGGAATCCTCCCCGATGAGGTGTGTGTTTTTTCAATAAATCCAAGTTCCTCTAAATCAGCCATCTCATTTCTGATCGTTGCGGAACTAAAAGAAATTTCTTCTTTTTTCGACAGAGTTCTCGACCCGACTGGCTGTGCAGTTTGAATAAAATCATCAACAATTACTTGAAAAATTAATAATTGACGATCTGTTAACACAGTTATCACCTCTGTTAGCACTCTTTGTCCCCGAGTGCTAATTCTACTAATAAATTATCAAATCATACGTGCAGTGTCAATAATTTGGCTTCCTTTTTTCCAGAAGCAATCTTACCCTATAAAGGACTGGAATACTTCATTTCCAAGGAATCGTCCTTGCCTTGTCAATTTAATATACTCTTCCCCGACAATAATTAATTCCTTTTCGGAGTGTTGTTTAATTTGAACTTCAAAGTGCTCCAGCGGGTTCTTGCCAAATTTCTTTTTAAAACGACTTATTGAGACACCTTCTGTTTTTCTCAGTCCAAGGAACATTTCCTCTTCCATCTGCTCTTCCTGCGGCACCTTATGTTCTTCGAGTATTGGAAGCTGCCCATTTTCAATTGGCTCCATATATTTTTTCAGAGGTCCGTGGTTTGATCGGCGATTCCCATCTACATATCCATGTGCACCTGCACCAAAGCCGAAGTACGATTCATTATCCCAATAAGTGATGTTATGCCTGCTCTCATAGCCAGGCTTAGCAAAATTGCTGATTTCATATTGAGCAAATCCATGTTTGTCCATTTGTTCCATCAATAAGTCATACATTTCAGCTTCCACATCTTCTCCGGGAACTGGCAGTTTACCTCTCCTCATCAAATTATAGAATACCGTCTTGGGCTCAATAATCAGGGAATAGCCCGAATAATGATCAATATCCAATGTGAATGATGTTTGAAGTGTATCTTTAAAATCCTGAAGTGTCTGGCCGGGAAGGCTGTATATCAGATCAATGCTGATGTTATCAAAACCTACTTGTTTTGCAGCATCAATTGATTGAAAAACATCTTTTGTCCGGTGTGACCTTCCAATTCTTTTTAAAAGTTCATCGTTGAAGGTCTGTACGCCAAAACTGAGCCTGTTGACTCCGGCATCATGCAATATTTGAAGCTTTTCCTTAGAGAGATCTCCCGGGTTGGCTTCGAAGGTATATTCTGTGAATTGGTCATAGGGAAGCTGCCTTTTAATAATGCTGCACAGCTGGTCAAGCTGTTTCTCATTCAGCGCAGTAGGTGTCCCGCCTCCGACAAAAATGGAATCCAGCCGGGATGCCGGTGTTTCTCTCAAAGCAAGATCCATCTCTTTATCAATAGAGTTAAGGTACTCTCCAACTGGCTGGTTCTTTAAATACACTTTATTAAAATCACAGTAATGACAGATATGTTCACAAAATGGAATGTGTATATAAGCTGCTTTAATCATTTATTTCACTACTTTCATTAGTCAATCAACATTCATATACAGCAGTTTCCTAAATAAAAAGAGGCTAGAGCTGTTATTATTATGACAGCATATCTAACCTCTTAAAACAAAGCAAATATTTTACTTTTTAGGTGTGTTATCGTCCATTTTTAAAACTGCCATGAACGCTTCCTGCGGAACTTCAACAGAACCAACCTGCTTCATCCGCTTTTTACCTTCTTTTTGCTTCTCCAATAATTTACGCTTACGGGAGATATCTCCGCCATAGCATTTAGCCAATACATTTTTGCGGATGGCTTTAATGGTTGAGCGGGCTACTATTTTTTGGCCGATTGCGGCTTGAATAGGAACCTCAAACTGCTGACGGGGAATTAGATCTTTTAACTTCTCAACGATGACTTTTCCTCTTTCATAAGCAAAGTCCTTATGGACGATAAAGCTTAATGCATCTACCTTTTCTGCATTTAACAGAATATCCATCTTAACAAGTTTAGATGGCTTATATCCAATTAATTCATAATCAAAAGATGCATATCCTTTTGTATTGGATTTCAGCTGATCAAAGAAATCATATACAATCTCTGATAAAGGAATTTCATATATAATGTTTACTCTAGTTTCGTCCATGTATTGCATATCAATAAAGATTCCGCGTTTTTGCTGGCAAAGCTCCATTATGGCTCCCACATAATCATTTGGCGCCATCATTGTAGCTTTTACATAAGGTTCTTCCACACGGTCAATCTTCTGTGGGTCAGGCATATTGGACGGATTATCTACTTTAACCTCAGTGCCATCTGTCATGATAACATCATAAATAACACTTGGTGCTGTTGTAATCAAATCTATTTTGAATTCACGCTCAATCCGCTCCTGGATGATTTCCATGTGGAGTAATCCCAGGAAACCGCAGCGGAATCCAAATCCGAGCGCCTGTGAAGTTTCCGGTTCAAACTGAAGGGCAGAATCATTAAGTTCCAGCTTTTCAAGTGCTTCACGCAGGTCGTTGAACTTGGCACTATCAATTGGATATAGTCCGCAATAAACCATCGGATTCATCTTTCTGTATCCAGGAAGAGCTTCAGCCGCACCGTTTTTCGCACTTGTAATGGTATCCCCCACACGTGTATCTCCAACATTTTTAATTGCAGCGGTTAAAAAACCAACATCCCCAACAGACAATTCAGGCAATGGCGTGGATTTTGGCGTGAACACACCAACCTCTGTAACTTCAAACTCTTTGCCGGTTGCCATCATTTTAATTTTGTCCCCTACTTTTACCGTCCCCTCTACCACACGAATATAGGCTACTACACCGCGGTATGCATCATAAAGGGAATCAAATATAAGTGCCTTTAGCGGGGCATCCGGATCCCCTGTTGGAGCAGGCACTTTTTCGACGACCTGTTCAAGGATTTCTTCAATTCCGATTCCAGCCTTTGCTGAAGCAAGCACTGCTTCTGAAGCATCAAGGCCGATAACTTCCTCGATCTCATTTCGAACCCTCTCCGGATCCGCACTAGGCAGGTCAATTTTATTGATGATTGGAAGAATCTCAAGATCGTTATCCAGGGCCAGATAAACATTCGCAAGAGTTTGCGCTTCAATCCCCTGAGCTGCATCGACAACCAGAATGGCTCCTTCACAGGCTGCAAGACTTCGGGATACCTCATAGGTAAAATCGACGTGCCCTGGCGTATCTATTAAGTGGAAAGTGTATACCTCTCCATCTCTGGCTTTATATTTTAACTGAACGGAATTCAGCTTGATCGTAATGCCGCGCTCTCTTTCAAGATCCATGGAATCCAAGAGCTGAGCCTTCATTTCGCGTGACGTCAGCGCATTGGTCTTCTCAAGAATCCTGTCGGCCAATGTGGATTTTCCATGATCAATATGCGCAATGATCGAAAAATTCCTTATTTTCTCTTGCCTTTTTAATCTCTCTTCTCTGTTCATTGTTAATATTTCAACTCCTACTATAGAAAAGCGCAAGCGCCTAATAACAGGCGCCTGGGGCTAAGTGTGGTCAATTTTAAATAGTCCTTTTAGTTTATACACTATTTTTGATTATATCAGTAGGTTTGTGAAGATTCAATGCTAAGCTTTACACCATTAATCTTCAAAAAAAATTAGGCTGCACTCCTGAGCAGCCTAATTCCCTGTTATTAAGTCTGTGATGAATGCGACCGATTTTTCTGTCAGCTCTGATATGCCATCGGATATGCTTTTTCCTAAAGATGAAAAGATATTGTACGCTTTCATTTCTTCAAGCTTTTCTCTTTTCTGCTGCAAATCATGGCTTGACATATCATTCCCCAGGACAGATGCCTGAACTTCACCTTCATCGGTTTCATTTATAGTCAGCGCACTTTTAAAATCACTGTCCTGGAAGCCCTTCATTCTGTGAATTCCTTCATTTGCCTGCTGCATTCCGAATAACACAGATACAAACATAAGAGCTGCCAGAAAAAAAGCTTTAAGCATAAACATTTTCATTTCGCATCATCCTAATATTATTTCTTTTCTGATTCACCGCCAGCCGGTGAATTCACTTCCTCTGCCTGCCAATAATATTCACTGAACACTTCCGCGAGCGCTTCAGCTGAACGGTTTAACTCCTCAAACGTATTATCGACTCCCCCAAACTCAATGAGGATGGCATTGCCTGATAAATCCTGATTAAAGTTGCCATTCGTCCCTGCGCCTTCTTTTTTCATTATTCCCCTGCTTAATCCTTTGTATTTGACGCTCAATCTATCATGCAGCTCTTTTGCAAATTTTAAGTTCTTTTCGTAATTTGGATTATTTCCACCAATTATAAAAGCCAGCTTGGCATAAGACTCTCCGTTAATTTCTTTTGTTGTATCTTTTTTTCTTTTTGAATCACGGTGAATATCGATTAAATACGTCAGATCCCGATTGGACGTAATTGCAGCCTGGACAACTTCTCTGGATTCCTGATAGGAACTTCCATAATTTAATCCTTTCGTATTTAAACTTCCCTGGATATCTGTTTTGTCAACAAAGGTTCCTATCCCTTTACTCTCCATCACTTCCTTAAGCCTGTCTCCAATCTTCGTCACATTAATTTTGGAATGAAAAGCGGCATCCGGATTGGTTACCCCCTTTAGATAAGGAAGATAGGATTCAGTATTATGCGAAAAATAAACATAGACTGGTTTTTTATCTCCGGTAGACATCGGCGGTGTTTTCGACTGTTTTGAATCACCATCCGGCTCAAGACCTTCGGTGTTTTGCAGGGCTGCCTCCTGCTCTGCCATCAGCACTTCGATAGGCGGTGATGATTCCACCGGCATGTTTGTATAATCCGTTCCTTCACCTGCAACAAGTATTTTGCTGTCATAAATTGAGAAAAAGGGAAGCTCCCTCCCCAGAAGACTTCTGGGATCATCCAAATTGACATTTGTTGATAACTCAAAAATTAAATTGGCAAAGCCCGGGTGAGAACTGCTTTCAGAAACTCCCTGGAGAAATGAGTGATTTTCCCATCCGAGAAAATGATAAAGCATTTCACCTGTCAGGCTGTTTGCAGCAGAATTTACGGAAGATGAACTGATTCTGTATTCTGGCTTTAATGAAGTTAATGCTCCGCTTATCGAAAATATCATAAATAGAAAAAGCAGAAATCCGCCTATTGCCTTCAGCAAGCTTGTCCCTTGAATAGTTACTACAAGTCCATTCGTTTTAAAAGGTTTCATTGTTCCACCTCTCCTTGCTAGTCTAGTAAATGTTATGACTTTGCTAGAGAAGATAGAACAGGTATTTTCTACCTTGTATAAAATCCGGCATTATCCTGATTCACTTTTTGATGAAGCGCAGCATTCAAACCGTTAGCAATCAAGTTTGACATATCTTCAATAAATACATCCACTTCCTTTGGCGTCACCATAAGATTGTGACCCAAAGGCGAGAGTACTTCATAAATAAGCTTCCGCTTCTCCTCTTCAGGCAGGGTTCCAATCATGCCAAGAAAGGTTTTTCTATGATGTTCCTCCGGCAGGTCCTCATCAGTCAGCTTTTTCTTCTCCCCAAAAGTCATTCCTGCAGGAGCAAGGGCTCGTGATGGGCGGCCGCCTTCTTTCATTTCCTTTCCGAAATGCTTCAGAATGTAGTCAATAGTATCGCTCGTGATGGACACGGCATCAACAACTGTTGGAATTCCAATTGCTATGACAGGTATCCCTAAAGTTTCTTTGCTGATTTCTTTGCGTTTATTCCCGACACCAGAACCAGGATGTATCCCTGTATCCGAAATTTGAATGGTAGAATTGACTCTCTCAATTGATCGGGAAGCAAGAGCATCGATAGCAATGACAAAGTCGGGCTTTGTTTTTTCAACAATGCCATAGATAATATCACTTGTTTCTATCCCGGTCAGCCCCATCACTCCCGGGGAAATAGCACTTACTGGCCGGTAGCCTTCCTCAACGCTTTCAGGCTGCAGCTGATAGAGGTGTCTTGTAATAAGCAAGTTTTCACAAACTTGCGGACCCAGCGCATCTGGGGTGACATTCCAGTTGCCCAGACCGACAATTAAACATGATGCATCTTCATTAATACCCAGCTGCTTGATAAAATGGGAAAATTCACTTGCAAACACATTCTCCACTTTTTGCTGCAGCTCCGTATCCTGCTGGCGTATGCCCGTTACTTCAAGGGTCAAATATTTTCCCTCTTTTTTCCCCAATGCCTCGGCACCTTCCTTTGTTACTTCAACAAAGGAAATTTTTATATCGTTTTCTTCTTTTTCTTTAATTATTACGCCTTCTATTTGGGAAAGATTCTCCTGCTGATGAACATTGTCTTTCTGCCTGCCGGAGATTACCATTTCCCTTGCTTCAATAGCAAGGTCTGTTCGGACTGAATATTGGCTTAAATCTATCGATTCCTTCATATGTATCCCTCACATTCTCAGCTTATTAGGTTGGAAAATAAAGACAATACACTAAAATTCAGATATATACTATCTTTGCCTTTAAAATCTAAAAACATGCAGAATAAGATTGAACTTCCCAATTTATCCTTTAGTAATTTGATTACAGAGTATTGCATTATGCCCCCGTGTTTGATAAAATATCACTTGTTCTGAAATTTGTTATGAATGTGAATGTCGAGTTATAGAATCTCGATGCTTTTTCAGGAGGTGAATGGAATGCCAAATATTAAATCTGCTATCAAGCGTGTTAAAACTAACGAAGTTCGCAACGCTCAAAACGCTACTGTTAAATCAGCAATGCGTACAGCTGTTAAGAAGGTTGATGCTGCAATCGTAAACAACGATTCTGCTGCTGCAACTGAATCTTTCGCTGATGCTGCTCGTAAACTGGACAAAGCTGCTGCAAAAGGTCTTATCCACAAAAATGCTGCTGCCCGTAAAAAGTCTCGTTTAATGAAAAAAATGAACTCTTTAAATGCGTAATGTTTAAAGATATCGGCTATCTTAAGGGATAGCCTTTTATTTTACATAAAAAAGCGGTCCAAATGCGGACCGCTTTTTTTATTGAGGATTTTTTCTCAGGGCCTGACTTTGCAGACGAAACAGGAACATTTCAATCAGCATGGTCTTATTCATGCCACCTGTTTTCATCTGGTAATCTGCTTCAGCAAGCAAGCTTATGATTGCTGCAAGTTCTTCGTCTGCAAACAGCTGAGCCTGTCCGGCCGCAAGCTTCACCCGAAAAGGATGAACCTTTAAATAGCCTGCAATCTGCTGCTGGCCGTAGCCTCTCCTGGCAAGCTCCTTCACCTGATAAATCAAACGGAACTGCCCTGTAATAACAGATAAAATCTTAATGGGCTCCTCATTTTGCTTTAATAAATCATAATAAATTCTCAGAGCTTCTTCAATTTTGCGGTGAACCACCTTATCTACAAGGGAAAAAATATTTTGCTCTAAAGAACGTGATACCATTTTTTCTGCCATTTGTTCATCTATCCGCTTTGTGTCATTCGCATATAGGGCTAATTTATCGATCTCGTTAGTCAAAATAAACAGATTGGCACCTGCCAATGTCAAAATCAGCTCAACAGCCGATTCATCAATTTGCACACCGTTTAATGCTGCCCGCTCCCTGATCCAGACTTTCAATTCACCTTCATTTAATTTCTTTGCCTCAAGAACCGCAGCCGTTTTTTTCAATTGCTTCGTTACTTTTTTCCGATCATCAAGTTTTTCTGCAGATGAGGAAAATACCACCACAGAATATGGAGCAGGTTCTTTCATATAGGCTTCAAGCTTTGACAGATTATGCTCCTGTTTAGCTTTCGTTTTCTCTGACGTTAAAAAAACCGGGTTATGTAAAAAGATCAGTCTTCTTTCACCCATAAACGGAAATGTCTCCGCATCTTCAAGAGCTGTATCAATAGGGGTTTCCTCAAGGTCATAAGAGGATAAATTAAAATCAGCTTCGTCTTCGCTAAGCACATTGTTGATCAGAAGCTGCTTCGTTTCGTTTATAAGATAAGGTTCTGTTCCGTATAATAAATAAATAGGAGCAAAACTTTTCGCTTTAATTCTGTTCCAAATATCAAAAACCAATTTCTTCTCTCCGTTCGCCATTCAATATATTCACTATATATCCTAAAGAAGCGATGGCAATTTGACAAGACATAAGAAATTGGCGCCCGGATGAACGCCAATTTCCAATCTATATAGAACGCTGCATTCCTGAGGCCCGGGAAACTCAGGAAGCTGCGGTGCACCCTTGGTTATTATTTTCCCCTTGATGTTTCGTCATATTTGTGACAACTCCTGCTAATGCAGGAAAAGGGCAGGGGAACTCTAGATTTTTTCAATTGAATGACTTATACTATATAGGAAATAGGAGGGGTAGACTGTGAACGAATTTGAAAAGAACGTCCAAAGCAAACGTAATGATGCAATCGACTCTGGTGTAGGATTCATCGTATCATTCGGTTTCTTCGCAACGTTATTTATTATTGCAACAGTCATTAAATTTTTAGGAGCTTAATGGCTACATAAAGTAATGTGTCACCATACCGCTGACACATTGAGGCTGCCTTGGCAGCCTCTTTTTTTGGCTGAATTGCGATAAAGTATTACGCTTTCTAACATATACTATGGAAGCTGCACTGAAAAGGTTCCTGAATCCCCTTTAAAAAAGTAAGTAACTGCTCCTTGCTTATCGGTTCTCAAAACTTTTACATTATAGCTATTTAGCCTGTTCATTACATCATTATGAGGGTGCCCATACCTGTTGTTCGCGCCTGCAGATATAACGCCAATCCGCGGCTTCACTCCGGCGAGAAACAAATCTGTTGAGGAGGTTTTGCTTCCATGATGTGCAACTTTCAAAACATCCGCTTTTAGTTTGGGATAAGACTTAATGAGCTGACCTTCCCCCTGCTCCTCCAAATCACCGGTAAACAGCCAGCTTAAACCTCCCACTTGGGCAAAAAGGACAATTGATCCATCATTTTTTCCAACAACCTCCCCCATCTCTCCGCCAAACGGGGACAAAACTTGAAATACGGAATCTCCTATGAGCCAGCTATCTCCGGCTTTTGTAAAGATAATTTCGCTTTTGTTAATTTTTGCCTGATCCATTAAATCCTTTTCAGCTTCCAAGAACTCAGCTCCCCGCGGGAAAACAATAGAATTTACCTTTATTTCCCTCAGAACAGCTGATGCTCCGCCAATGTGGTCCATATCCCCGTGAGTGAGAAAAAATTTATCTATTTTACTAATCCCTTTGCTTTTTAAAAAAGGCACTACTGTGTCCTTACCTGTTTCATATGGATCGCTTCGCATCTTCCAATCCTCAGTCTCAAACATGAGCGTGCCTCCTGAATCTATCAAATAATTCCCTCTCCCAAACGGAAGCTTAATCAGAATGCTGTCACCCTGCCCAACATCAATAAATGTAATTTCACCATAGGGTGTCAGCACATTTGATAAGTAATGAATTAATATAGGAAGGATGAGAAGGATACCATACTTAGTAACTATTTTGTTTTTTGACCTTTCCCAGCCTGCAAAGAATGCGGGAATCAGCAGAAGATATATGATGATCAGCACCAGTGATGGTCTGCCAAGAATAAGGGTCGAATTAGGAATGGCCGAAAGCATTTGAGCAGCCCAATTAAGAAAAACGATTATTTTTTCAAAAACACTAAGTAAGAAATCAGCCCTCCCTCCTGTTAACAAATCAATAATGAATAGAATTAATACCAAAGGTAGGACTATTGAAGAATACAAAGGCACAAAGATCAGATTGGCAAATACGGAAATAACCGATACTTCATAAAAATGCCAAAGGAGAATCGGAATGGCCGCTGCCTGGCAAATAAAGGAAACAGACAGGATAGCAGCGAAGGGATGAGTGAATTTCCTGAGGATGGCTGGTGCTGACAGTATAAGTGAAAAGGAAACAGCAAAAGACAGCTGAAACCCCGCATTATAGATAACAAAAGGGGAGAAGAAAAGGTAGATAACAAACACAATGGAGATAACATCGGCTAATTGAATAGGTGCTCTCAGCTTCTTTGCAAGCAAAACCACCATCATCATAAATACAGCCCGCAGAACAGATGGTGCAGCACCGGTCAGGATTGCGTATAAAGGCAGACCCGCGAATAAGATGCCAGTCACTTTTTCTCTCGTAATTCCGGCACGTATTCCCGCCAGAAAAAACATTCCAGCAAGCATTCCTACATGAAGGCCGGATATGGCAAGCAAATGAATAATACCGATTTTCTGATATAAAGCAATAGTATCCTCTTCTATAAAATTCCGATCGCCAAAAATAAGGGCGATTGCCAGCGGAGCTGTCTGTTCTGGGAAATGGTCTAAAATATAATGTGTTCCCATTTCTCTCATTTTCAAAATAGGTAACATAATGGTGCTTTTATTGTAGGTGCAATCAGAGAGGTCTAATTGTTCCAATTCGAGGATCCAAAAAATACTGTTATGATTTAAGTAATCCTTGTAGCTGAAGGAATTGGGATTTGTGGATGCGGGAGGAATCCGCAAGGTGCCATTAACCCGGCATGTCATTCCTATCTTAAGATAGTCTGAAAGGAATTTTTGTTCTGTTTCGGATTTGATCTTATACCTGGCAGCCAGCTTTTCTTTTTTTTCGGTCAATTCAACTTGGACTGTGAGAAGGTCCCCATCTATCTTTACTGATTCTGACAGGGCAATTTCAAAATTTCTCTCATTTCCTCTAAGACTTGTTCTGTTATATTCTTCCGCTATTTCACTTCTTATGGAAAAGGCAAGATAAATCAAAATCAGGATAGTCATGTTCTTTTTGACCAAGATATTTCTTTTGACGAGGAATAGGGCAAGAAGAGAAAAAATGATAGCAATTGCCGGATGAAAAAAAGATGTCAAAATCCCCAGGAGCGAGGCAGCCGCTGCGTAGATCCATCTGCCTTTCATATCATTTCTCCTTTAGTTTTTTTAAGGGAGCAGCACCTTATCAGATAGATACTGCTCCTGTCAATGGCCTTTATTTTTGAAACAGCTTGTCCTTTTTTTCTTTATAGCTTTTCAAAATGTCCTGATTTTCACCGTTTTTTTCAAGCTCATTAATTAAATCTTCTATAAAATCACGTTTCTCCTGTATGCTGTCTTCGAACGATACTTTTTCAGCTGCCACCTGGACAGTTTTCACTCCGGCCTTCTCAAAGAGTTCAATTCCATAAGGGTGATTTTTATAATCTTGCGCGTAGTAAACTGTTTTGATCCCCGCCTGTATTATTGCTTTACAGCATTGAAGGCAAGGGAAATGAGTTACATATATTTCTGCATCACTTGTCGGCACCCCAAACTTTGCACACTGTAAAATCGCATTCATTTCCGCATGAATAGTCCTGACACAATGGTTATCAATAACATAGCAGCCTTCATCAACACAATGTTCACCACCGGCAATTGATCCATTATAGCCGCCCGCAATGATTCTCTTATCCCTTACAATTGTTGCCCCGACCGCAAGCCTTGTACATGTGCTCCTCAAAGCAAGTAAATGGCTTTGTGCCATAAAATATTGGTTCCAGGAAATCCGGTCCATCTGTCTCTCCCCTTTATACAGGCATACATGCCCTGAATTCTTAGCTTTTTCTCTCAATAGTGTAAGCCTCAAGCTAAAGAAGGTCAATGGGATGAAATTAGTTTACACTGATATGATCTTTGAGTTTTTCGAAGGTTTTATCCCCTATCCCTGATATAGATTTTAAATCCTCAATTGCCTTAAAGGATCCATTTGTATCGCGGTGTTCAATTATCGCAGCAGCTTTAGAGGGGCCAATCCCCGGCAATGTTTGCAATTCTGCTTCATCTGCACCATTTATATTCACCTTTCCGCTATCCTGCTGTCCTTTACCCTCGGAAATCCCGCCCCCCATCGGAGCCTCTTCTGGAATTTCCCCCTCTTTCGGAACATAGATCACCATTTCATCTGTAACTTTGAGGGCAAAATTAATTTTAGCGCTATCCGCTTTTTCCGTCAGTCCCCCTGCTTTTTCCAGCAGGTCTATTACCCTTTCACCCTGCTGTGCTTCGTACACTCCCGGTTTTTTTACTGCGCCTTTAACATCTGCTTTCATTAGCAGTGGCGCCTGTTCAGCCTGCATATCACCCGCTGTTTCTTTACCCTCTTCTTCAGTCATTGCAATTGATTGTTCAATCTCAGGAAATACTTCAGTCTCAGGAACGGGAGCCAAATAATAATAGAGGAGTGCAGCCAATGCGATCGCCCCTCCTGCAATGTAAAATTTATACGTTTTTATCCATTCGGTCACTATAGTTTCATCCTTTCTTTTTGGAATAAATGTTTTTTTGATACATATCGTTATATGAGAGAGCCTGCTTTTTTAAGGAGGGATGTAGCATTGAAAATCGGAATTATAGGCACAGGTAATATGGGGAGAATTTTGACCGAGGCCTTCCTGGATGGGGGAGCCATTTCTCCGGCCAGCTTGACGATAACCAATCGGACAGTGGCAAAAGCGATGGAAATAAAAGAAACGCATCAGGAAATTACTGTTGTAAATAATGCAAGAGAGGCTGCCCATCGTTCTTCGCTGATCTTTATTTGTGTTAAGCCTCATGATGTTTATAATGTCGTTCAGGATATTTCGCCGGTCCTGTCAGAAGATAAATGTGTAGTATCCATAACCAGCCCTATTAGTGTAAAACAGCTCGAATCTATTGTGCCTTGTTCAGCAGCGAGGGCGATTCCAAGCATAACAAATAGGGCCTTATCAGGGGTTTCATTATTATCATTCGGTGACCAGTGCAGCGAACAATGGAAAGGGGAACTCAACAAGCTTTTTGAAAGCATCTCCACGCCTGTCTTTATAGAGGAGGAAATTACCAGGGTTTCTTCGGATATTGTCAGCTGCGGACCTGCCTTTTTCAGCTATTTGACACAGCGTTTCATCGATGCGGCAGTTGCTGAAACGGAAATTGATAATGAAACAGCAACTAAGCTTGCAGGAGAAATGCTGATAGGGCTTGGGGACTTATTGAAAAAAGGTTTTTATACATTGCCTACATTGCAGGAGAAGGTGTGTGTCAAAGGAGGAATTACAGGAGAGGGAATTAAAATTCTTGAAGCCGAGCTCGGCAGCATATTTGAACACTTATTCCAGGCTACACATTCAAAGTTTGATGAAGATCTTCTTGAAGTAAAAAAGCAGTACTCTCTCCATTAGCTATTCGATATTAATAGAAATAATCCTGCATTTTTTAAAAAAAACAGCCGGAATAAAACCGGCTGTTTTTAATTAATGCCTTTTCTTTGCAATAAAAATGATTCGTTCTGCCTGGCTGCCTGGCGGTCCTTCTTCAAAATCTGCTGATACTTCAACAAGTTCAAAACCGCATTCCTCAAGCCAGCTTTTATATTGATCAATAGGATAAGTACGCTGCAGGTGAAGTTCATCATAGCGGTCATACTTTCCAGTTTCTTCGTCCAGAACAAAAAATGAAAGATCATGCTCTACAGAATTGGGATATTCCCCCTGATAACTGTGCCAGATAAATGAAATTTCCTCATCATTTTCAGCAAATGTCTGGTTCATGAATATCTGCATCATTTTATAAATGGAATGGACATCAAAGATAAATAGGCCATCATTTTTTAAATGACTATGAACCCGGCTGAATGTGTTCTTCACATCTGATTCTGTTTCCAGGTAATTCAGAGAATCACAAAAAATGCCAATGATATCAAATTCACTAAACCCTTCAAGCTCTGCCATGTTCTGCAGGAAAAATGGGATTTGAAGACCTTTTTGCTCAGCCTTTGATTGGGCTACTGCGAGCATATCCTCTGATAAATCGACACCTGTTACATCATAGCCCTGTTCACTTAACCTTATTGAAAGCTGTCCTGTGCCGCATGCAAGATCCAGCAATTTCTTTCCGGAAACATTAAATTCTTCATGCTTTTCTTTGACTAATTTAATCCAGCTGTCATACGGAACATCTTCCATCAGCCTGTCATATAGATAAGCGAACTTTCCGTAACTCATTGGTTAAGAATGCCCTGAACGTTCTCGACCGGAGCGTCGCCCCAAAGTCTTTCAAGATTATAATAGCCTCTCTCATCCTTATGGAAAATATGTGCAACTACATCACCCATATCAACCAGAATCCACCTGGCTTCATCAAAGCCTTCCATTCGCTTTACAGTAAACCCCTGCTCTTCTGATTTTTCTTTCATTTCCCGAGCAATTGCCTGCACTTGTTTATCAGAGTTTCCGTGGCAAATGAGAAAGTAGTCCGAAATCAGGGAAATGCCCTTCATATTAAGAACCGTTATATCTTCTGCACGTTTATCGTCCGCTGCTTTTACTGCCGTCATCAGCATTGTATTTTCTGTCATTTAATCAATCCTCCTTATTCATTACAAGGTCATTATAAGTTTGGAAGGAAGCCGGAAAAACAGGCTGCCCTTTTTTCATTAAAAACATGATAGTGTTCTGGACAGATTTTATTAAAGCCTTGTCCAAGTTCGTCTTTGCTAAATCACGAACTTCGTCAACTCCCGGAAAATGCCTTCCAGGTTCAATATAATCTGCAAGATAAATGATCTTTTCAAGAAGCGACATTCCCGGTCTCCCTGAAGTATGATATCTTATTGCATCTAATACCTCTTTATCGCGGATTCCTGCTTCTCTTTCAGCCAAAAAAGCACCGACAGGAGCATGCCAAAGTTCATTATTGTAGTCCAAAAGCTCAGCTGGCATACCTTCCTTAATGATAATTCCCCTCATTTCTTCCTTAGGGCGGAACTTGGCATAATCATGAAAAATGGCTGCTAATTCAGCTTTCTTACTATCAGCACCATGTTTCTCTGCAAGTTTAATGGCTGTTTCCATCACACCGACTGTATGAAGGTAGCGATGTTCAGTCAGCTGCTCCTTTACAATAGCTAGTGCTGTTTCACGATTCATATAAATGATTCTCCTTTATATAGCTCCTTATGGCATCCGGTACCAGATAGCGTATAGTGCCGCCTTCCTTTACACGGTTTCTGATCATACTTGAGGATATACCCATTTCAGGAATATCGGCATATAGAATCGGATACGGAGTATGCAGATTGTAAGATGGCCGCCTTACTCCAATAAAGGTAATCAGTTCAAGCAGTTTATCAATGTTATGCCACTTGGGCAAATATTCAACCATGTCAGCTCCAATAATAAAATAAAATTGCTTTTGAGGATAGTGTTCCTTCAAAATCCTGATCGTATCGTAGGTAAAAGAAGGACCTTCCCGCTCCAGCTCAATCAGCTCCAATTTAAATCCGGAATGATTATACAAAGCCAGTTCCAGCATTTTTATTCGATCATTGCTGCTGACATTATCAGACCTCTTTTTATGGGGAGGCTCATGATTCGGCATAAACCAGACTTCATCCAAACCATGGGAAGACATTACCTCATTCGCAATAATGAGATGGCCTAAATGAGGCGGATTAAAGGTCCCTCCAAGTATGCCTACCTTTTCCATTTACACTCCTCCATGCATTCAGTTTAGTCACTGGAAGCTTACGGCAGATTAATTTGTTTGTTTTCTTTTGATTCTCTGTATAAAACTATTATATTCCCGATGATTTGCACAACATCTGCCTTTGCACCTTCTGACAGCTGCTGTGCCACCGTGTCTCTGTCTACTTCACAGTTTTGAAGAACTGAAACCTTTAATAATTCACGGGCTTCGAGCGCCTCTCCTACCTGCTTAATCATATTTTCATTAACCCCGCCCTTTCCCACTTGGAAAATCGGGTTCAAATGATGCGCTTTTGATCGCAATAAACGCTTTTGTTTTCCTGTTAGCATACTAATCCTCCCAGCTGATTTAAAACCTTTTCTCTCATTATTTCAATATCCGGCCCAATGCCAGTCCACATTTCAAAGGCCAGTGCCCCCTGATATACAAACATATCTATTCCGTTCTGAATACCCGCGCCCTTTGCGGCAGCTTCCTTTAAAAGCCTGGTTTGGAGCGGATTATAAATGATATCACTGACAAAAGCTCCAGGCTTAAGCTTATGGACTGAAAGCGGACTTTGGCCAATTTCAGGGTGCATCCCGATTGATGTTGTCTGAACAATTAAATCGTACGTTTCCAGACTTTCCTCTGCGTCCTGCCGGTTCAGCACTTGAGAAGGAACCTGAAATGGACAATCAGTTTTAATTTGTTCAGCCCTTTGTGGTGTCCGATTGCAAATATCCAAAAGCTTCGGACCTTCTTTAGCAATGGTAAAATAAATCGCTCTAGCAGCTCCGCCTGCCCCCACTATCAGCACCTTTTTGCCATTAATTGATTGTATTTGATTCAGCAGGCCCTGTACAAACCCGCTTCCATCCGTATTATAGCCTATAAGCATACCATCCTGATTGACAACTGTATTAACAGCCCCAATTGCCTCTGCCAGGGGATCCAGTTCATCTAAAAGAGGGATGATAGCCTCCTTATGGGGAACTGTAACATTAAAACCCGCAATTCTGATTGCCTTAAACCCCTTGACAGCATCAGCCAGATTCCCCCTGGTTATATGGAATGGCTGATAATGTGCATCAATGCTGTAAGTCTTAAATAATTCATTGTGCATAGCGGGGGACATCGAGTGGGAAATTGGATCCCCAATCACTCCAAACAGCTTTTTCAAACACCCTCACCCCTTTTTGAAAAGCGTAAGCAAATGCAGGTGCACAGCCTAAATTAATGACTTTCTCATCATGGCATGGACACCTTTAGGAACATATGCAGCTACTTTGGCCCCACCCTCATTTACCGTAATCCAGCCAAGTCCTGAAAATACTATATCTGTTTTCGGTTCTTTAATTGTGAATTCATGTTTCACAAGCTCCGGAAATGTTTCCATCTGTTCTATTCTTGGAGGTGTAAGCATTTCTCCTGCATGATTAGCATATAGTTCATCCGCCTTCTCTGTTTTTGTGCGGTGGATATTTAATTCATTGGAGAAATGGCAAACAAATGAGCGCCGGCCGCCTGCAATGTAATCAAACCTTGCCAATCCGCCAAAAAATAGAGTTTGTTCTTCATTCAGTTGGTAAACCTTAGGCTTAATCTCCTTTTTAGGTGTTATCACCTTTAAATCCCTTTTATCTACATAATGGGCCATCTGATGATGGTTTATTATTCCTGGAGTATCCACCAGAGCCTTTCCGTCAGATAAAGGTATCTCGATAATATCAAGTGTCGTACCCGGGAAGTGGGAAGTTGTGATTACATCGCCCTCACCTGTTACTTCCTTTAATATTCTATTAATGAAAGTAGACTTTCCTACATTAGTACATCCTACTACATAAACGTCTTTTCCTTCCCGGTAGTGATCGATGGCTGCTGCAATTTCACTAATGGAGTACCCTTTTGCAGCACTTGCCAAATACACTTCTTCCGGTTTCAGCCCCAGCTGTTTTGATTCCTGCTTCATCCAGTTAATCAGCTTGTTTGTTTTCACGGACTTTGGAAGCAGGTCAACTTTGTTTCCAACAAGCAGGATTTTATTGCTGCCAACAAAACGGTGAAGCCCTGGCAGCCAGCTGCCGTTAAAATCAAAAATGTCTACAATCTTCACAATTAGTGCATCACTTTGTCCAATTTCATTCAGGATTTTCAGAAAATCATCATCTGTCAAGCTTACATCCTGAACTTCATTATAATGCTTTAGCCTGAAACAGCGCTGGCAAATAATTGTTTCCTTCTGCAGAGCTGATTGAGGAGCATAACCTAATTCATCCGGATTTTCTATCTGAACTTTCACTCCACAGCCTACACACACAAATTGTTCTTCACTCACTTTTTAATCCTCCCACTGAATCATTCCTTTTTTTCTGAACCAATTTAAAATCCGTCTTTCCACCAGCCGGTTAAATTTCGTAACAAAACCGTCAGTTTGAGCTACAGGTACGACCAAAATGGTATGGAACCCGCTTCTGTTTCCTCCCAGCACGTCAGTCAGCAATTGGTCCCCAATCACCACTGTTTCCTCTTTTTTCAGTCCCATTTCAGTCAATGCTCTTCGGAAGGCTCTGCCCATTGGCTTTCTTGCCTGATAAATAAAAGGAATATCAAGGGGATCGGAAAAAGCCTTAACACGATTTTCATTATTATTTGACACAATGGTAACCTTGATGTTGCTTTGCTTCATTTCCTCAAACCAGCTAATCAGCTTTGGTGTTGCATTCGGCCTGTCCCATTCGACTAGAGTATTATCCAGGTCCGTGATTATCCCTTTAACTCCCTTTTCCTGTAAAC
Source organism: Cytobacillus sp. FSL R5-0377 (assembly GCF_038004385.1). NCBI lineage: Bacteria > Bacillati > Bacillota > Bacilli > Caryophanales > Bacillaceae > Cytobacillus > Cytobacillus sp. FSL R5-0377. The sequence goes on along the minus strand of NZ_JBBORA010000001.1, from coordinate 3,654,257 downwards.
TGTGTGGAGTTATTTCAAATATATTTTTAACATGCTGATTAGGCAAAAAATGCATTAACACTATATTTACACCTCAATCATTTATTCATATTGTCCGGCAAATGCCCTCAAATTACTTCCGGTCTCTTGTAACACGCAGTCTGCAAAATTTCCGATAGAGAAAAACGCCGATTTCATCATACCCAATTTCATTCGCTCTTTCAAAAGTAAACTATGGCGGACACAATCAGGCCGTTCTATTTATACGATTCCACAAAATGAGGAAAGACACTCAAAACTCACTTAATTTGGACGAAATACTTGTTATTCACCCGTAAAATAAAAATTTTTCGACAAAAGTCAACTGTTCCTAATCCTTGTGGATAACTTTATGCACATAATCCATTATGATTTTAATACTTTTTCCCTTTTTATGAACAAAATAATCACAGGTTATCCACGGTTTCCTGTGGATAAGAGAACAGTTGTTCTAACCGTTTTATTTTGCTAGAGTAGGGGTACAACATAAATCTTACATTATATGTATAAAATAATTCTTTTAGAACTGAAATATCAAGTACCTGGAGGTGGGACAGGAATGCGTAAACTGTCAGATGAATTATTAATCGAATCCTATTATAAGGCAAAGGAACTGCAGCTTAGCAAAGACTTTATCCGTTTAATTGAAACAGAAATCCACCGGCGTTCACTATCAAACAGAATAAAAGTCACATCCTAAAAATGGACAAGCCCTAAAAAGGGCTTTTTTTATTCTCATATATAAACTCGAAACAGCTAGCCTGTACATTCACATCAGGGTTCCAATCCGCTCCCCTACTTTAATATGAGCTGGCGTCTTAATTGACTTCTCAAGTTCGAATTTTCCCTTCTCAAACAGAAGAATGACGGTAGAGCCAAATGTAAAATAGGCCATTTCCTTTCCTTTTTCAAGCTGGTCACCTTGATGCGTAAGTTCAATGGAATTTACAAACATAGCACCAACCTTTACAATAGCTATCTCAGCATCACCATATCGAACTTCAGTTATGCTCCGGTAATTTTTAGAAAGCGTTTCTCTTCCATATTTTAAACCCCATTTGTTAACCGGAAAAGATTTCAGCCCCAGGAACCATTGAGCTGCTACTTTTCCAGTAACCGGACTGTGTATCCTATGATAGTGGCTTGGACTTAAATAAAAGATTATGTAAGTGCCGCCTGCATATTTACCTGCTTTATTTGCACCAAGCATCTCAGAGATGGAATAGTTCTTCCCTTTTACGGTAATTATACGATCCTCCCGGATATCCCCAATATTTTCGATTACAGCATCTACAGGACTTACCACTGAATCAGGACTCGCATCCGTTACTCTCGAACCATCCTTCAGCCTTCTAATGAAAAACTCATGAAGTGTTGGATATTCATGCAGTTTTTTTTCCATTTCACTCTCATTGATATTATAAATTCTTGAAAATGAAGGAATGACCCTTCTGCTCAAATTTGATTGTGCAAATTTCTGAAGTATACCGGAAGTCCATCTTCCATTTGTCAATTCAATCAGCAGTCGATATACAGGTTTTAACAAAGGAAATGCCCCCTAACTAAATATGTTCTTTACGAACAGGCATAAAAAGCATAGAATAAAATATTATTATATAACATATAAAACTAAGTTTGCCATAGACTTCCTCAGATTTGGCTCTTTTTTTATTATTACCTTCATAAATTTGCGGATTACTTCTATTTTCTATCCTTCCTGTTAGTTCCCAACATAGCTGTTAGAAACCTTTCTAACGTCTGCAATCTGTGATTCCTGGTGCAAGGAGTGATTAATATGTTTTTTCAGGATGTTCTTGATATAACCATCAAAAAGCTAAAGGCGCAGACAGCCAATATCTTAACTCTGTCTAACCTGTTCTTAGGTTGCTTTGCTATTTTATTTTCTATTAATGGCAATTTGAAATTGAGTGTGCTGCTGATCTTTATTGCAGCCCTTGCTGACCGATTTGATGGAATGGCAGCAAGAAAAATGAATATCGAATCGGATTTGGGAAAGCAGCTGGATTCGATGAGTGATATTATTTCATTTGGGGCAGCACCTGCACTACTCCTTTATACAGGAGTACTTTATGAATTCGGGGCACCCGGGTCCTTCCTGACTGCTCTATATATAGGATGCGGGGCCTTAAGGCTTGCCCGTTTTAACATTACTGAGAATAACGGCTATTTTACCGGTCTGCCAATAACTGCTGCAGGATGCCTCGCCACTTTATGTTTTCTGGCAGTTCCATATTGGCCTGCACCTGTATTCCTCTTCATAATGCTGATACTTTCAATTTTAATGATAAGCCCATTCAGACTGAAAAAAATGTAAAGAAGCCGTGCTCAAACTAAGAGCGCGGCTTCCATTTTATTTATCTTCCGTTAATGCCAGGAACTCTTCCACATCATCCATGCATAATTGAACGGCGCTTTCCCAGAACTCAGGTCTGGTTAAATCAGCATTTAAATGCTTCAATGCTAAATCCTCGACTGTCATCGATGCAGTATCTTTCAATAATGCAATATATTTTTCCTCATATCCTTTCCCTTCTTTTAGTGCCTGTGCATAGATTCCAAGCGAGAATAAATATCCAAAAGTATATGGGAAATTATAAAATGGGACTCCAGTAATAAAGAAATGAAGTTTTGAAGCCCAGAAGGACGGATGATACTCATCAAGTGCGCCGCCATAAGCCTCTTTTTGAGCTGCAGCCATGATTTCATTCAGACGGTCAGCACTTACATTTCCCTGTTTTCTTTCTTCATAGAATCTTGTTTCAAACAGGAATCTCGCATGGATATTCATTAGAAGTGCAACAGATCTTTGTACCTTATCTTCTAGAAGTGCCAGTTTTTCTTCTTCTGATCCCGCATTTTTCACTGCTGCATCTGAGACAATCATTTCTGCAAAAGTAGAAGCCGTCTCTGCAACATTCATAGCATAATTCCTATTCAGCAAATGAAGATCTCTCATTGCATATGTATGGAAACCATGCCCGAGTTCATGTGCCAGGGTGGAAACATTAGAGGGTGTCCCTGAGTATGTCATAAAGATTCTTGATTGGCTGCTTTCAGGGAAGTAAGTATGAAAACCGCCTGGCGCCTTTCCTGGCCTGTCCTCTGCTTCAATCCACTTTTCTTCAAAAGCTTTTCTTGAAAAGGAGGTCATCTCTTCTCCGAATTGATCAAACTGCTCAAGGATAAATTCCGCACCCTCCTGATAGGATAATTTCGTTTCAGCCTCAGAGAGAGGCGCATCCAGGTCATACCAGTTTAATTTTTTTAAACCTAAAAGCTTTGCCTTTCTCTCCAAATATTTAATAAGAGGTGCTTTATGACGGGCAATTACCTCCCACATTATTTCAAGGGTTTCTTTTTTCATTCTGTTCAAGTCCAGCGGTTCCTTTAGAAAGTCATTCCATCCTCTTAATTTATATATATTTAATCTAAAGCCGGCTAAGTGATTCAGGGTCTTGGATAAATAGTCAGACTGGCTATTCCATGCCTTTTCCCAATTATCAAAAACATCCTTGCGCAACTTCCTGTCAGGACTTGAAAACTTATTGGCAGCCTGTCCAACTGAGAGCAGGTTTATCTCCCCATTTTCAGTGCAGGGAATCTTCATGTTTCCTACTATTACGTCATACATCTGGCCCCAGCCATGATAACCATCAACTGCAAGCGCATTAATGACCGTTTCTTCCTCCTGCGAAAGTTTTTCCGAGGCTTTTTCGCGGCGTTCGCTTAAAACAAATGATAGTTCATGCAAATCCTCATCATTTATTATTTGCTCCCATGCACTCTGATCTAAACTTGCCAGTTTCTGATCAAATACAGTTAAAGCATTTTGAAAACCTGCACTCAATTCCGTAGTTGCCCCTCTCAGATCTTTCGCTTTTTTGTCTTCGGTATTTTGAGCCTGAAGACAACTGACAAAAGCACCAGCCTGGCGCACTTTTCTTGCTGTCTGCTGAAATAGCTCAATAATTTCACTTATTTCAGCGGCATCTGCAGCGGAGTTTGAAGGCTCCCATTTATGTATCACATTAGAAAATGAATCGATATGTTTTCTTGTTATCTGTAAATGCTGCTGAAATTCAGCTGAGTTGCTTCCACCCTTAAAAAAGACATCTAAATCCCATACTGACGAATATGCTGTTGCAGTCATATAATCCCCCCAAAAGTTTCGGTTGCAGAAATATTATACCTTGAATTTTCGGAAATTTCTATAAAATATACAAAAAAAGCCCATATCCTATGATATGGGCCAACTGCTGGTCTGCACTATCTGAAATAGCCGCCATAGTAAGCAAATCCTCCAAAAACAAGCAGCAGGATCAGCAGTACAACTGCGAGGGCCAGCCAGAAACCGCCTCCTCCATAATAACCGCATGGATAAGGAGGGGGAACTGGATAACAGCCATAACCATAAGGCATCACCAATTACCTCCTTTCGCCTTCTATTACTAAGATATGTAATTACTGGACAATCGTTTAGGCTTTTGTACTAAATCAGCGTTTAAATATCGCTTTTTCATAGCACCGCTATCAAAACAGTTCATAGAATATACTATAAGGAATATTATGGGAGGAGTGTTAAATGAAGATTATCTCGATCTGCGAGAAATGCAAAGGCACAGGAAGTATAACAGCATGTAAATTTCTAAAGAAAACCTGCCCTGCATGTAAAGGGTCTGGCAAAATGACAAAACACCTTTCCGATATAAAGTATAAGGAAAGGAATAAGTTTTTTCTTCACTCTTAGCATGAAGCCATTCATTAGAACCCTTCCATAGGCAAGGGTTTTTTATTTTATGCTGAAATACTATATAATGACATCGTTAAGAATAACCACTGAAATGTTAGGAATTGGAGTGAAACGAATGAAACATGGCAGAACGATTTTAGCGTTTCTCCTTTTATTGCTCGCTGCCGGCTGTTCGAATGAAGAGCAGCAAAGTAAGAAAACTGCTGAAAAGCCTTCAAATGAAAAGACCGAAGCTGCAGACTACAGTATTATTGAGGCCTCTGCTCAGCAAATCGAGCATATTCAAGGAATTGGATATCCCGGAAATGATACCGGACTTTATCTTTCATCCAGTGAAGGCTTAAAGTTTTTCAAAGATGGCATTTGGCGCGAGACCACTTCTCTTAACCATGATTATATGGGGTTTCAGTCCGTCAGAGATGGATTCATTGTCAGCGGCCATCCTGATAAGAACTCCGTAATAAAAAACCCTCTTGGTATTGTGAAAAGCTCAGATAAAGGAGCTTCTTTCAAAAAACTGGCTTTTAGCGGAACAAGTTCCTTTCCTTTTTTAGCAGCCGGGTATGATAGCAATATTATCTATATGATCAATCAGGAAAATAACGATGAGCTCAAGGCAGGTGTATACCGTTCCCAGGACGAAGGCAGAACATGGGATCCAGTCAGCTTAAAGGGACTTGAGGCCGATACACTTGGCATGATCGCTGCACACCCAACTAATCCTGAAGTCATGGCCATGTCAACAAGAAGCGGCATCTTTTACTCACAGGATAAAGGGGAAACTGTAAAATTAATATCTGAGCCAGTTATGGCTACAGCCCTTACATTTACGCAAAACAGCCTGTACTATGCCTACGCAGATCAGGAAAAGGTTCAAATGAGCAAAATCGATCTTAAAACGATGGAGAACACACAGGTTAAGATCCCTTATCTTAGCTATGACAACCCTATTACATACATTGCTGCCGATCATAAATCTGACGGAAAACTTGCTGTTTCAACTTATCTCAAAGATGTATATGAATCTGCAGACCGCGGTGAGAACTGGAAGCTCTTATTGAAAAACGGCAGAATAGAATAGCTAAAGGGACAGTCAAACTGTCCCTTTAGCTGTTATTTTTCCTTTTTTCTTTTTCTGCCCGATAAAACTCATGAAACATTTTCATTAATGCTCTCTTTTCAATTCTGGAGACATAACTTCTTGAGATGCCAAGCTCTTTGGCAATTTCTCTTTGTGTTTTTTCTTTTTGCAGGTCCAGACCGAACCTGCCGACAATGACTTCTTTTTCTCTGTCATCTAAAACATCAATGTACTCCTTCACTTTTTCCAGCTCCATATTCAGCTGAATTGTATTAATAACATCTTCAGATTCTGACTTAAGAACATCAATAAGAGATATTTCATTGCCTTCTTTGTCCTGCCCGATAGGATCATGAAGGGATACATCTTTTTTTGTCTTCTTCAGTGCCCGCAAGTGCATTAGTATCTCATTTTCAATACAGCGGGCTGCATAGGTGGCAAGCTTCGTGCCTTTCCCTTCCGAATAGCTCTCGATTGCCTTTATCAGTCCGATTGTCCCAATTGAGATCAAATCCTCAGAATCCTCTCCTGTATTTTCAAACTTTTTTACAATATGGGCAACCAGTCTGAGATTATGTTCAATAAGCATATTACGTGCATGCGAATCACCTGCAGCCATTAATCGCAGGTATTTCTTTTCATCTGCAGGAGACAGCGGTTGAGGAAATGCATTATTTTTTACATAAGAAACAAGAAACACTATCTCCTTAACCAAAAACCCGAGTGCAGTTAAAATACCGGACATCGTTCCACCCCCGCTTATAATGCGTTCAAAAATGCCTATAACTAATTCCTATGTAGAGATGGAGTTGTTTTTGTCTGTCCAATTTAGATAATTTCAGCAGAAAGAAAATCCGCGACTTATTTTTTCGGCCATTAGATATCTCCATTAAAGCTTTTGCAAGGGTGTTAGTATATAATCAACCATGAAATGATTCTTAGGGGCCGGCATGCGTATACATATCTCCCTATAAAGTATTTAAATAATTGGCACGAAAGAGGTCTTGATAATTTGAATGGACAGAGAGTAATTTTAGCCCTTGTATTTTTTATTGTTTTTCTTGACAGCCTCGCAAAGTTTATATTCGAAGGTTTTTCTTTAAAGACCGTAATGATATTGCTCGCAGTTACTGGAATTGTCCTATTCCTCTGGGTTTTTCCAAACAAAAAGAACTGACTCCCCAATCCGGAAGTCAGTCCTTTTTCTTATATTGCATTTTACTCTATTACACTTACCTCAGCACTAATGATGCAGCCGATAGTACCGCACATAACTAATCCCATTACGATCCAGAACATCTTCCACACCCCTTTTTAAATTCCTTATTTTCTTTAATGTAACATGGTTCTCACCTAAGAAATTGGAAGGAATGTGAACATTCTGTTAATCTCCGTCACGTGGAATAGTTCTTTTTTTTCGGAATATCAAGGTTAAAATTATAACATGTAAAGACATGTGCCTTACCTCCTAACCGGTTACTGCTTTGTTAGGTGGAATCTTTCTCCACCCAGAAAATTGCCTGACGTCCCTGTAAAATGTACATCATATAACAAACCACCTTTCTTATTTTTTTGTCACTTAAATTAAAATGGACGGTAAATAGAGAATTGACGATCACGGTTTTGGTCAATAATCTTTTTAGCCATTTGCTCGCGAACAACGTCTTCTGCCGATAATTGACGTTTTTTTATTGTGACTGTCAAAAATAATATATTTAGTGTCATTAGGTATCCCACCTCCTCTTTCATATCCAGCCTATAGGCACAAAAAAGCCGCAAAGAGATATACTCCCAGCGGCCTGGCCATTTAGGCATAAAAAACCGCAGGGCACAATTCTCCCTGCAGCATGGATATGTAATGTCAATAAAGCCAATCTAAGCGATCCATTCCATGTAGGTCGAATTTGTACAGTATTTATTTAGCTGTGTTTCTAATACAATTGCTGTTAACATCATTTCATTCGACCTCCTTTTAAGAATTTTCACTTATAATGGTAATTATATCCACGGTTATGCAGTTTGTAAACCTTTTTTGTTCATTTTTATTAAAAATCTTTATAAATGAAAAAAACGCCCGGAAATCCGGACGCTGACGTTCTTTATTTTCTCATGAGGTATTCCTGGCCTTCATCCATTTCATTCAACTTCGTTCTGCATCGTCTGGAAAGGATAAAGAAAAGGATTGAACCTATAAGGAAAGCTGAAGAAGATCCAGCCATGATATATAAATCAGTAACTGTATTTGAAGTATCAGGGATAATTAATCCAATATAAAGAAACGCGCCGACAGCGAGCATTGAAATTCCGAACCGCTTGAAATCCACCATTTTTTCATATAATTTCTTTGCTTCGTTCATCATTTATTATCACCTTCTATGAAAGACTATAATTCTACTCTAACATATTTAGGAAGAGAGAAGGGGATGTAAATAATGTAAGACTGGCAAAAAAGGGAAAAGCGAATCCTTGCACGAGCATCTGTCCTTTTTTATTTGTTATTCTTAAGGACATTTACTATCTTTATTACAAGTGTAGCAGAATGAAGTGCTGCCTTCTCCAAAAATTGCTCAAATGAAACATCGGATTCTTTTCCTGCAATATCTGAAAGGGCACGGATAACAACAAATGGCGTCTTAAATTGATGAGCAACCTGCGCAACCGCTGCTGCTTCCATTTCTACTGCCTGAAGGTCTATAAACTTATCACGGATATAATCCACTCTTGCCGGATCATTCATGAAGGAATCACCTGTTGCAATTAACCCTCTGACAACCTGGATATCCCCGATTTCCTTGGCGCATGCTTCTGCAATCTGCACGAGGCTGTGATCGGCTTCGAATGCTGCAGGCAATTGAGGTACCTGGCCATATTCGTAGCCAAAGGCGGTAACGTCTACATCATGATGTCTAACCTCAGTCGAGATGACCGTATCTCCCACATTTAATTCAGGATTAAATCCTCCAGCTGAACCGGTGTTAATGACATAATCAGGCTTGTACCGCTCCAAAAGAATGGCAGTCGACATAGCAGCATTTACTTTGCCTATTCCAGAACGGAGAAGCACTACGTCCGCATTATTCATTTTCCCTGCTGTAAACTCGCATCCGGCAACAGTTTCCTGCTGCTTATCTTCTATTTTATCTCTAAGTAATGTAACTTCCTCTTCCATTGCTCCAATAATAGCTATTTTCATGTTAAAACCTCTTTCTAATTTTTCTATGCCTTTGAACACATACTTTAGTAATACCATGCCCATATACTTTATGCAAACTCTATTCTACCATCATAAACCGGATGTTTACCATATTCGTTAATGCATTCAAGCATATGCCTGCCAGGTTTTAAGAGTTGCCAGACTAAAACTCCCCCCATAAAATAAAGATAGTATCGAAGGGAAGGGGGAACCTTGATGAATTTCCAGTTTGATTTAATAGAAGATAAGGTTGAGTTTTATGAGGCACCTACTTTAAAGGAGCTTGAAAAGAAGGTAAATATACAGATTGAGCATAATAAAGCCATCCTCTTATCTGTCCACCATGTTTCACATCAAATGCATCTTGACGAGAATGGAAGGACCTATTTCTCAGCGGTGGTCCACTATAAAGCAAAAAAATAAGGACGCCTTGGCGTCCTTATTAATTAATTTATCTCATTTAAGACCTCTACTCTTGATGGCTTCCATCCTTCTCCGTCAACCCAGTCTATATAGACACGATATTTTTCACTTTGATCTTTTGTGGAAATTGTCCCCACAGAGCTATTTGGCCCATTATTTCCGAGGAACCAAACAGTCATATTACCCTGTTCAATACCTGTAGCATAAGAAATGGCACTGAGCATTTCCTGCCAATCTACATGATTTTGATCATAAACAGCGGTATGTTCTCCAGTTTGGGAAGTTCCGACTGGTTTCCATGCTGGATTTTCAATCGTTTTTTCAACGTCAGGTCCGCTTCCGCCTTCTGTTACGACTTGTTCTTTATCTTCTTGATTCTCTTCTTCAGCATTTTCTTCTGATTCTTTTTCTTCTTCTTCAGACTCTTTATCTGCTTGCTTTTCTTCTTTATCCTTATTTTGCTCTATTTCATTGCCCTTATCTTCCTTGTTATTCTCATTTTGCTTCGATTCAGATGCTGTCTCTTCATTGGCAGTAAGCTCCTGGTCATTATTACCGCCAAAAAATATTTTGGCTGATACAACAATAATAAGGATAATAACAAGTGCGATAAGACTATTTAAGATAATATTGGTTTTTTTTCTTTTTTCCCGCTTGCCAAAACGGGATTCTCTGCTATTCCCTTTCAATACTTTCTCCTCCCCAATCTATTATCAGACTTATAGGTATAATAAAAATGAGCGGAATTTATTAACCCGGCCGTCTGCATAAAGGCTATTGCCCGAACAGCGGCTGTCAACATTCTAACATGGAATAAGGCTAACTTAAAAGAAATAACCTGTGGACACCAGGTACTGCCAGCATTAAATGGACGACAGCCGCATACGGAAAGTTACAATATACCATAATTATTTAAGAGCCTGGAGAGCCAGATGGCGGATTTTCTTTATTATGATTATAGTTATAGATTTCTTTCACAATATCCGCAAAGAGCGGATTAACTCCTCCTTTGTCTTCAGTAACTTCCAAATTCACGGTTACTAGAGCATATTTTGGATTTTTGTATGGAAAGTATCCAGCAAACCATTTATTGTGAAGCTGCTTTCCATCAGCCATTATGCCTGTTTCTGCAGTACCGGATTTGCCTGCAACTTCGAAAGGAAGCTCTTTAAACCAGCGGCCGGTCCCTTCTTCATTGATGACTACTCCCCTTAGCAGCTTTTGGAGCTTCATAGCGGTATATGGAGCAATGATATCTCCCTGCAGCTTTTGTTTTTCGAATTCTATAAGAGATGTACTGTTTTTATATTCAATCTCTGATGCAACCCGGACCATTTCTTTTTCCCCTCCTCTGGCTATAGTTGCCATCATGTTGGCCACAGCCAGCGGAGTAGCCCTCACTTCATGCTGTCCTATCCCTGTCAGGCCTGCAAAATTACTGTCTTTTTTAGCATCTTCAGATAGAAACACCCGACCTTTTTCTTCGTCTTGCAGCTGTTTAAAATCGCTGAAGTGATAAATATCTCCACGCCAGCTTACAGGACCTATTAATGACAGTTTTTCTGCATACTGCTCAAGGAGATCCGGGTTAATATCCTTTAACTCCTTAGCAATGGATGCAAATGTATTATTACAGCTCCTGGCAAAGCTCTCATCAAAATTTAGCATCCCGTGCTGATATTTAAGATCCGGTTCCCCATTTATCTTCCTGCTGCAGTCATATTGCCTTTTAGGATCGTCCAGATCATGATCAATTGCGGCTGCTGCCACCACCGTTTTAAAAACAGATCCCATGATCTGCTGTTTAATCATATGATTAACCGTTCCTCTGCTTTCTTCATCAAATGGATTATGCTTATTAAGCGATGGACGCGACACCATTGCCAATACTGAATTCGTCTCTATATCCAGAAGGACAATGCCGCCTTTCTTTATCCCATGCTGATCCGCCAATTTTTCTGCCATCATCTGCAAATCATAGTCCAAAGTTGTCTTAATATTGACCGGATAAAAGGGGTTTGCAGGCTCAACATATTTTACATCAATGCCAAACAGCGGTCCGCCCGTTCCATCCACATGATAGACAAGTTTTGATGCCCCTTCAGGAAGCAGGAATTCATCAAAGCTCTTCTCCAAGCCAGTAATCCCAATCATTGTGTCGGAAGACAGATCTTTGTCCGGATACCTTTTTTTAAGCACGTCCTGATTTTGACCGGTAATTCCAATTAGCTGGGATGCCGGTTTGTCGGAACGGCTGTATTTCTTATCAACAGCAAAGACACCCGGAATTTTCAGGTCATTGATTTTTTCCATTTGAGCGTAAGACAGCTGAATGGGTTCCGGGCTCCCAAATGCAAAAGGTTCTTTTGCATTTTCAACAGAATGCCGCAAAGAGTATTCCGAAGCACCTGTAATTTCAGATATCCTCTTAATATCCCAATCCATTCTTGCGAGGAAGGGGAATAATATAAGAACAGATTTATTTTCGAATGTTAAGGGATTACCGCTGCGATCAAGAAAATCCCCCCTCCCGGCATCGATAATCATTTCCTGGGAACGCTGACGGACACTCGCTTCCAAAAGGTTAATTCCCCTGTCAGTAAAATGCTCTGTTGAAACCAGCTGCAGCTGTATCAGCCTTCCCAATAGAAAGCAAAGTACAAGGAAACTAACGATAAGCCAGCCAACTGCTCTTTTTCTCCACATAAAAAACACCTCGTCAAAAGTTTTGACGAGGTTTTCTGATTTCAAACCAGCTATTCTTATTTAATGGAAACAATGCGTACGTTCATTTCTCCTCCAGGAGTCTGAACAGTAACTTCGTCTCCAACTGTACGCCCAATTAGGCTTTTGGCGATTGGAGAATCGTTTGAGATTTTTCCTTCAAAAGGATCCGCCTCCGCACTTCCTACGATGGTGTAAGTTTCTTCATCTCCATCAGGAAGCTCTACGAACGTAACGGAACGGCCAAGTCCCACAATATCTCCAGCCATTTCTTCCTCTTGAATGATCTTTGCATTGCGGATCATATTTTCAAGAGTGGTGATCCGGCCTTCAACAAAGGCCTGCTCTTCTTTCGCTGAGTCATACTCTGAGTTCTCGGAAAGGTCACCGAAGCTTCTTGCGATCTTTATACGTTCAACCACTTCTTTGCGTTTAACCGATTTTAAATATTCCAGTTCCTGCTCAAGTTTTTCTTTACCTGCCTGTGTCATTGGAAACACTTTTTCTGTAGCCAAAACCTTCACTCCTTCGAATTACACATCCTTAAAAGTATGTGTTCTATAATGTATGTACTTCTTTTTATCATATTTTCAGGAAAATGAACAGGAGCGCGTCCTTTTTTAAAGGGCGCGCAGATCATCTTTTTATATTGACTAGCTCTGAAAGATTTAGCTGCTGACGATTATATTGAGGTCAGGTAAGCACTGTCTTACACAGCCACTCGGTAAAAGGATAATTCCTAGAGAACATTTTCAATGCTATTGTTTCATAAAAATGACTTTTGTTCAAGAATTGTTTGAATTTTTGTGACCATTAAATCGATGGCAACGTAATTATGACCGCCTTCAGGAATAATGATGTCAGCATATCTCTTCGTCGGCTCAATAAACTGATTATGCATAGGCCGAACCACATTTACATATTGTTCTATGACTGAATCCATGGTGCGTCCCCGCTCTTTAATATCCCTGAATAAGCGCCGGATAATACGCAGATCGGCATCCGTATCCACATATAATTTCATATCCATCAGATCACGGAGCCTCTCATCCTCAAGAATCAGAATGCCTTCTAAGATAATGACATCCTTCGGTTCAACTTCAATTACTTCTTCAGATCTTGTATGCATGGCATAATCATATACAGGCTTTCTAATCGGCTCATATCTCAGCAGGCTTTCGATATGTTCAATAAGCAAATCGTTATCAAATGCAAGCGGATGGTCATAATTCGTTTTCAATCTTTCTTCAAAAGGAAGATGAGTCTGATCCTTATAATAATAATCCTGCTCGATCATAAGGATGGAATGTCCTTTGAATCGATCATAAATCGCTTTGGTTACGCTTGTTTTACCTGAGCCGGATCCGCCGGCCACCCCTATTACAACGGGTTTGCGTTTCATAGATTAGAGCTCCTTTCGCATCATGTTGTCAGGGTAAACCGGCTTATCAACCTTAAATTGAACAATTTGAAGCGGATGACGTGCAGCATCCAGCTCATGGCCTTTTTCATCCCAAATTTTATCGATGACTTGTGTAAAGTTCTCAATTTCAGGGCCAAAGAACTCGACTTCCTCACCAGGCATAAATTTGTTTCTCTGCTGAAGAGTAACAATCTTTGTATCCGGATTGTAATCAAGAACAAGCCCCACGAAATCGATATTCGTCTTTTTGCTATGATTTCCAAACATTTGCTCTTTATACCCTGGGACTCCTTCAAAGAAAGCGGGTGCTGTTTCACGGTTAGCACATTTATCAAGCTCTTCAAGCCATTCCTGCCTAATCTGGAAGTTATCCGGATCTGCACAATATGCATCAATTACTTTACGGTACACACTTACTACAGTTGCAATGTAATGGATGGATTTCATGCGCCCTTCAATTTTCAAGCTGTCAATTCCCAGTTCAATCATACGGGGAATTGACTCTATCAGCTTAAGGTCTTTAGGACTCATTGCAAATGGAGCATCTCCTTCGCTGAATAAAGGAACTTCATTCTCGCCTTCAAGCTGGTATAAGTCATAATCCCAGCGGCAGGACTGGCAGCAGCCGCCCCTGTTGGAATCACGTGCTGTCATATGGTTGCTTAGAGTACAGCGTCCGGAATAGGCAATACACATCGCCCCATGAATGAAGGTTTCAATTTCAATGTCAACCTTCTCCTTCATTTCTTTAATTTCCTCCGCACTTGTTTCACGCGCAAGAACTACACGCTCCAGCCCTTCTTCCTTCCAAAACTCAACTGCCTTCCAGTTGGAAAGGGATTGCTGCGTGCTTAAATGAACTTCAATTTCCGGTGCAACACGGCGGCAGGTTTCGATGATAAGCGGATCAGCCACAATGATTCCTGCTACTCCTGCTTCTTTGAGGCCAAGCAAATATTCCTCAAGACCATCAATATTTTCGTTATGAGCGAAAATATTGGTTGTAACATAAATCTTAGCTCCATATTTTTTGGCGAATTCCACGCCTTCTTTCATTTCTTCAAAAGTGAAGTTGCCTGCATTTGAGCGAAGGCCATATTCCTGACCGCCGATAAACACAGCGTCCGCACCATAGTGAACGGCGATTTTCAGCTTTTCAAGGTTTCCTGCCGGAGCAAGCAATTCAGGCTTTTTTACAATAACCCGTTTGCCGTTGACAATTTCGGAAATTTTATCTTTTACCGCTGCCATAGAGCTTCCTCCTCTTTCTTTTTTATATTATCAAATCAGTAGACGGTTTCTTTAAAGAAGAATCCAGTATCCAGCGGGCGATTCGCGGGCTGAATTTCTTCAACTTCAGTGAGAAGTCCATCCTTACTTTCATCGTATTGGTCCGGGTCTTCAACACATAAGTCAATAGCTTTTCTGTAGAGTTTTGTCACTTCAATGATATATTCAGGTGATTTTAATATCCCGTCAATTTTAAATGAATCAATGCCAGCTTCAATCATTTCCTGCAGTTCATCTATAATGCAGATGTCATTTGGACTCATGATATGAGTGCCATTTTCATCTTCGAAAATCGGGTATTTATTTTCCCGCTCCTTATCGTGAAGGAACATACTTTTTTCCTGTTTGCGGTTTTCAATCTCAAGGGCTTTTCCCTGGTATTCATAGTAATTACCAAGCAGGGAGCGCTTTGACTGGAACATGGCAGTCATGCCATGAACCTGCACTTCTATTTCTACGTCGGCATTTTCTTTTATTTCAATGATGGCATCCATATTAATCTCTCTAGCAAGGACTGCACGTTTAGCGCCTTTTCTGCCCCAGTAATTGCAGGTATACCAGTTTGTAGCAGTTGTTTCAGTATTCCAATGGAGCTTCATGTCCGGGGCAGCCGAGCGCGCAGCCATTAATACAGCCGGATCCCCAAAAATGATAGCATCAGCACTTACTTCTTTTAAGAAGCTGATATAACCTTCAAGCTCAGGCACTTTATCATTATGAAATAATGCGTTCATCGCTACATACACTTTTTTTCCGTGTCTGTGGGCGATTTCCACCGCTTCCTTTACATCTTCCCTTGTGAATTCCCCAGCAAGCCTCAATCCATATCGCTGTTCCCCTACAACAAAGGCATCTGCGCCTGCAGACACAAGTGTCTCGATATCTTCGACACTTGTAGGTGTCACTAACAGTTCAGGTTTTTTCATTCTAATCACCTCTTTTTACTAATTGCCACGCCATCCCCAACAGGCAAAATAACTGTATGGTATTCAGGATGACTCATTAACCACTTATTAAACAAATCAATTTTTCTAACCATATTCCGAATGCGCTTATTTTCTATTTCTGATTCACACACAAGGCCTTTAAAAAGGACATTGTCTGTAATAATCACTCCGTCATTGGAGAGAAAGCGGGAATAAATTTCAAAAAAGCGCTGATATTGGCCCTTTGCTGCATCGATAAAAATAGCATCATATGGTCCGTATTTTTCAATGTCTTCTCCGACTTCAAGGGCATCTCCTTTTATGATCAGGATTTGCTCCTTTTTCCCTGCCTCATCTATATACTGTTCTGCAAGCAGGTAACGTTCCTCATCGCGTTCAATTGTTACAATTTTCGAATCTGGGACAGCAAACGCCATTCTTAGTGCTGAATAGCCGATTGCAGTGCCTACTTCAAGAATCATTTTCGGTTTTTGAATGCGCAAAAGCTGAAGCATTGCCTCAATTCCTGCCAGCTCCATAATCGGAACATTGTGCACTTTGGCATATTGCTCCATTTTGCCCAATAACTCGGATCTTTCGGGTACTATTTCCTCTATATATGCATGCAGCTTATCGTTCATCAAGCTGGCTTCACCTCGATCAGACGTAATATTATGATCAAGCTGCGGCACAAAGATACTCACGGTCGCAGCCGCTTTTCTATTTAGGCATGAAAAAAATAGCGTTCACAGATAGGATGTGAAAATGCACTGTACTGCATTCCGGCTAGATGCCTTATCCATGCTTGTCCGTGATTCACGCTATCGGGAAGCCGTATAAATCAGTGGGGAGTGCTTTCTCCCTGCTGATTGTTAGTTTAGGCCCACAGGAAGTTGGTCATAAAGATGTTGCCACAGGATGTGGCTTTTAGCCTTTGTTCTTCTTTTCGAGCCTTTACGGGCAGTTTTCCCCCACTTATCCTCCCTTGTTTCCTCTGAGTCTTGAAGTGGAATCTTACACTGCCTGTAGACTGGGATAAAACACCTGATCTATTTTACCATAAGTAAAAGGGGAATGCCATATCTGCACATTCCCCTTCCTTAATTTAATTATTCGATATATGCTGTGCCTTTTTTTGATTATGCTCGTCCAGTGTCTTTGAGAAAAGAACTTCTCCTGTTGATGTGGCCAGGAAGTATAAGTAATCTGTTTCTGCAGGCACCAATGCTGCTTCAATTGAGGAAACACCTGCATTTGAAATTGGCCCAGGTGTCAGTCCAGGATACTTATATGTGTTGTATGGTGAGTCGATCTCTAAGTCTTTATATAAAACCCTGGATTTATGCTCACCATGGGCATACAGGACAGTCGGATCTGTCTGCAGTGGCATTCCCGTGTCAATCCGATTGTAGAAAACACTCGCAATCTGATCACGGTCTACTTTTGCCGTTGCTTCTTCCTCTATGAGAGATGCCATTGTCAATAGTTTGTGTGGAGTGTATTCCCGTTTGTCCATATCAGCACTATACTCTTTCATAACTGATGCAGTTTTATCAAGCATAACTTTGACAATTTCCTCTATAGTTGTATCTTCTTTGTAAAATGGATAGGTCGCCGGAAATAGGTATCCCTCAAGAGGATATTTTATATTTTCAGCCAGGATTTCCTTCGTCAGCAATTCAGGATATTCCGCCATTAAAGACTTAATAAAAGCTTTATCATTAAGCTTTTTCAAGACATCTTCAGGTTTTTTATCCGTTTTTTCTGCAATAATCCCCGCTATTTGCTCCAGCTGTTTTCCTTCTGGAATGGTGATTTTGAATGCTACCTCTTCCATTACCTTGCCTGTTTTTAAGCTGTCCAGGATCTCCTTCATATTCATTGAAGGCTTCAATGAATATTCTCCTGCCATGAATCCAGCTTCATTTTTAAATTTCACATAATATTTAAAAACACGAGCATCCCTGATAATTCCATTCTCTTCGAGAACAGTGCCAATTCCTGTAACAGATGATCCGATTGGTATCTCTACTTTCTTGGACTTATTATTATCGGGATCAACAGGCTTTAAAGCTGAATTAATATAGAAATATCCGCCGCCGATCACTGCAGCAGCTGAGATCAATAATATAATTGCAACTATCAGTACAATTTTACGGACCACTTTTGCTTCACCTTGGCGCTCAATCATTTTTTGGCGTATTATATCTTTTTTCCCTTTTTGATCGTCTGCTGACATCTCATATCCCCCCGTTCCAAAGACGTTGGCTTTTTAAATGGCTCTTTTCATAAAAAATGTTGTTAACCTTTCCATTTTATCCCCTAACTCTCGCGGGAATTTGAATAGGCTTCCTTCCTTGTGTGAACAATGCATGAATGTATTTCGATGATCTCACCTTCGCTGCAATTATTACAAAACAACAGCCCCGTCATTATAGCCTTGTGAATTAACTGCATTTCATGCCAACTTGCCTAGGAAAAACTTCATTCTTTATGTTTCCTGATACGTCACGGCTTATTATACTATATTTTCTTTTTGAAGTCGCAGGATATTACAAAAACCCAAAAGATTCGCCATTAAACTTCAAATTTCACACTTTGTATTTTCACTCAATTCACCGGAGTAAATAAGCAAAAAAAAAACTGGCCCGGGGGCCAGTTTTTTTAATCTTCCTGCTCATCAAGGAATGTGTTTAACATTTCTTCAATTAGATCCCATTCCTCTTCTGTCTCGATTGGCTGCAGTTCTCCATCCTTGCTGTCTTCGCTTGGGCTGAATGCTGATGCGTGAATTTCAATTTCTTCATCATCATTTTCATCTGCCCCTACTGGATAGTAAAGGACATATGACTTGCCGAATTCATCCGAATCAAACGTGAACAATACTTCGCAAAGCTGCTCGTTGCCTTCCTCGTCAATTACAGTAATGTTGTTATCTCCATGGTTCATTTCTGTTCACCTCATTAAATTTGGCTATTTAAAAAGCCTTGTAAAATCATGACGGCTGCCATTTTATCAATGACTTTTTTCCGTTTTTTGCGGCTTACATCCGCTTCCAGCAACACTCTTTCAGCTGCCATTGTTGAGAGGCGCTCGTCCCATAATACGACCGGAAGACCAAATAGCTTTTCCAGCTCTGAAGCAAAGAACTGGCTGGCTTCGCCGCGGGGGCCAATGGTTCCATTCATATTTTTAGGCAAGCCGACAACAATTTTACTGACTTCATGCTCTTTTATTATTTCACCAATTCTTTCAAAACCAAACTCTTTTTCTTCCTCGTTGATTTTGATGGTTTCCAAGCCCTGCGCTGTCCATCCGAGCGCATCGCTTAGAGCGACACCGACCGTTTTAGAGCCGACATCCAATCCCATAGTCCGCATGTTTATCCCTCACGCTGCTGTTTTAAGTATGATTTAACCAATTCTTCGATGATCTCATCCCGTTCAAGTTTACGGATGATATTGCGTGCATCCTTATGGCGGGGAATGTAAGCCGGGTCCCCGGATAGCAGATAACCGACAATTTGGTTAATGGGGTTATACCCTTTTTCCTGGAGGGCACCATATACTTGAAACAGAACTTCATTCACATCTTGTTCGATTGGTTCTTCAGGAAAATTAAACCTCATTGTTTTATCAAATGAGCTCATATCTTACACCTCGCTTTTCTGTATGACGGATAGGATAGCTAATATTTGCCGGATTTAATCCGGTGCATAGCCAGCTTGTCCCCCTCTTCATAACGGTTTGGCTGCCGCCTGAATAAACAGAGCGATCATTAAATAATCTTGTTCCTGACAGGAAAACATGGTGAAGAACAAGCTGTTTCTTCCTGATGATGAACAATCTCTCTTGGTTACCTCCATTTTACACTACTTTACAGGGATATCAAACGGATTTAACCCATTCTTCCACAAATTGCAGAGCACTTTCAAGTTTGTCAGGGTCTTTTCCGCCAGCCTGAGCCATGTCGGGACGGCCCCCGCCTCCGCCGCCGCATTTTGCAGCAACTTCTTTGACCGCTTTGCCCGCATGGAAGCCTTTTTTGATCAGATCATCTGTCACCCCGGCAATAATATTCACTTTTCCCTCGTTTACACTGCCTAATACAACCACAGCAGATCCAAGCTTTTGTTTTAAATCGTCAGCCATATTGCGAAGGTTATTCATGTCTGATGCCTGTACCTTCTCAGCAAGAACAGTAATGCCATTGACTTCTTTCGCCTTTGATACAAGGCTCCCTGCTTCAATATTGCCCAATTTCGCTGCTAAAGATTCGTTTTCACGCTGCAGCTGCTTCATTTCTCCGAGCAGTACATCAATTCTTGCTGACAAATCTTTAGGATTAGTCTTTAATTTGCCGGAAGCTTCTTTTAAAACGGTAATCTGATTATTCATAAGCTTGTATGCAGATTCGCCAGTTACCGCTTCTATTCTGCGCGTTCCAGCGCCAATTCCGCTTTCTGATTGGATCTTGAACAATCCGATGGAAGCAGTATTCGGAACATGGCACCCTCCGCAAAGCTCAAGACTGTAATCCCCAACCTGAACAACACGGACAATCTTGCCATATTTCTCGCCAAATAGAGCCATAGCCCCCATTGCCTTTGCCTCGTCAATATCCTTGTAATTGATATCAACTTCAAGGCTTTTCCAAATTTGTTCATTAACAATCGCTTCAATTTTCTCAAGCTCTTCAGAAGTAATTTGCCCGAAATGAGAGAAGTCAAAACGCAGGCGATCCGGCCCTACCAAAGAACCAGCCTGGTTAACATGACCTCCCAAAACATCCTTTAAAGCCTGATGCAGCAAGTGAGTTGCAGTATGATTCTTGATTATTTTTGAACGGATTTGCTCATTTACAGAAGCTAACACAGATGCTTCAGCCTTCAGTGTTCCTTTTTCAACGACAGCTCTATGAAGGTTTTGTCCATTCGGAGCTTTTTGAACATCCTTAATGGAAACCTTTAAACCTTCTGATACAAGAGTACCCTGATCAGCAATCTGTCCGCCGCTCTCTGCGTAAAATGGTGTTTCATCCAAGATAATCTGAATCTCTTCACCAGCAAGTGCTTCTTCGATTAATTGCCCATCCTTCACAATTGCTGCAATTGTGGCATTTGTCTGAAGCTTATCATATCCGACAAATTGGCTTTCAGTTTTCAGCTCGCCTAATACCCCACCCTGGACCTGCATGGAATCTACATCCTGACGCGCTGAACGTGCACGCTCACGCTGTCCTTCCATTTCCTTTTCAAAGCCGGCATGATCCACTTTCATACCTTCTTCTTCAGCATATTCCTCCGTTAATTCAACCGGGAATCCATACGTATCATAAAGACGGAAAACATCTTCACCCTGAATCGTATCACTGCCCTTTTCCTTTTCCTTTTTAATAACTGAAGAAAGAATGGCAAGGCCTTCATGAAGTGTTTCATGGAAACGTTCTTCTTCGTTCTTGATGACCTTTTGAATAAATTCTGTCTTTTCTTTTACTTCCGGATAGAAATCATCCATAATTTCACCGACGACCGGCACCAATTGATACATGAATGGTTCATTTATATTGATTTGTTTAGCATATCTGACAGCACGGCGAAGCAGTCTTCTTAATACATAGCCTCGTCCCTCATTAGAAGGGAGAGCACCGTCACCGACTGCAAATGCAACTGTGCGGATATGGTCAGCAATAACCTTAAATGCGACATCCGTTTCTTTTGAAGCTCCATATTTCCGGCCTGAGATTTCCTCTGTTCCACGGATGATTGGCATAAATAAGTCTGTATCAAAGTTAGTAGGCACATTTTGAACCACAGATGCCATCCGCTCAAGCCCCATACCAGTATCAATATTTTTCTTAGGAAGCGGGGTATAAGTGCCATCAGGATTATGATTGAATTCAGAAAATACCAGGTTCCATACCTCTAAATAACGTTCGTTTTCCCCGCCTGGATATAGTTCAGGATCATCCATGTCATTTCCATATTCAGGTCCGCGGTCATAGAAAATTTCTGTATTTGGTCCACTTGGACCTTCTCCGATATCCCAGAAGTTTCCTTCCAGGCGGATAATTCTCTCTTCCGGCACTCCCACTTTTTCCCTCCAGATATTAAAAGCTTCATCATCTTCAGGGTGAATCGTAACAGAAAGCTTTTCTTCTTCAAAACCGATCCATTTTTTATCAGTCAAAAACTCCCAAGCCCACAGGATTGCTTCTTCTTTAAAGTAATCCCCAATTGAGAAGTTGCCCAGCATTTCAAAAAATGTATGGTGCCTTGCTGTTTTGCCTACATTTTCAATATCATTGGTGCGGATGGATTTTTGGGCATTTGTAATCCTTGGATTCTCAGGAATGACACGGCCATCAAAATATTTTTTCAGAGTAGCGACACCACTATTAATCCATAGAAGGGAAGGATCCTCGTGCGGAACAAGAGATGCGCTCGGCTCAACATCGTGTCCTTTCTCCTTAAAGAAATCCAGGAACATTCGGCGTATCTCAGCACCTGATAATTGTTTCATTTTAATCAACCTCCTAATATATGTAAATAATTTTAAAAACAACAAAAAAAGCCCTCATCCCTGGACAGGGACGAGAGCTTGCTCGCGGTACCACCCTGATTATGGAAGTTAAATGAA
Organism: Cytobacillus sp. FSL R5-0377; assembly: GCF_038004385.1. Classification (NCBI taxonomy): domain Bacteria; kingdom Bacillati; phylum Bacillota; class Bacilli; order Caryophanales; family Bacillaceae; genus Cytobacillus; species Cytobacillus sp. FSL R5-0377. The sequence goes on along the minus strand of NZ_JBBORA010000001.1, from coordinate 3,631,770 downwards.
TAATGACCAGATTCTTATCCGATTCATTAGGCAATCTCCCATCTCTCAGATCCTTAACGCGGAAACACGGCAGGGATTAGCTGCACTCAGGATTAGCTTTCTGTTATCCTTCATCTGGGAGATCTTTCAGCCATGGAACTCCCTCTCTTTTATGAATGCAGTATTGCATTCATGCAGATGGCCTATAACATACTCATTCCGTCAAAATGTTTAATATATAACTTTATAGACGCATTATAGCGATTTACCTTTATTGTTGTCAACATCATGATGAGGTTCCGCTGATTTTTGGCTGTTTATTTTTTGAAAAATGTTTTTTTGCATGTAAGATACTGACTTTTATGACCGCCAAAATCGGAACTGCAATAATCAAACCCAATATCCCCCCTGCTTCCCCGCCGGCCAGAAGTGCAAGCATAATGAGAAGAGGATGCATATGCAGACTTTTTCCAACAATCAGGGGTGATAGGATATTCCCCTCGAGGAACTGAAGTACGATTATAATCCCCATTGTTATGACGACCATTTTAACCGATAAAGCAGAAGCAATAATTACAGCCGGGACCGCTCCGATAATTGGGCCAAAATAAGGAATTACATTGGTAACACCAATTATGGTGCCTAGCAATAGAGGATACCGCATATCAAAAATCCAGAATAGCAAAGAGGAAATGGCCCCAATGGCTGCACATACCAGGAGCTGGCCTCTGATATAGCTTCCTAGTGACTTATCTATATCTCTTAAGAACAACACTCCTTCTTTTCTCCATTTTCTCGGTGTCAAATACCAGGCCGCTCTTTTCATAATCGAGAAATCTTTAAGGAGATAAAAGGAGATAAAGGGGATTACTGCGATAATCACAGCATAGTTCAATACATTAAGAAAAAATGTGATTACCTTTGATAAAAGATTATTTAACCGTTTCTCTATAGCTGCAATAATATCATCAATCCTGGTTTGCAGGCTGTCAGGCCATGTTGATGTTTTACTTTGAATCGTGTCGATCCACCCGCGGTATTGATTTGCAAATTGAGGGGCATTTTCCGCCAGATCACGCAATTGATGGATAAAAGCCGGAATCCCTTTATACAGGGTAAATCCTATCCCCCCGAAAAATAAAAAATAAATAATAAAAACAGCAAGCCCCCTATTTAGGCCCGTTTCATGCAGTTTTTCAACGATCGGGTGAAGAAGATATGTAATAAATGCACCTATGACAAATGGAATCAATACGGCAAATACGATTTCCAGAATGGGCATCCATAATGCCTGGAGCTTTAGGAAAATTAAAATTACAATAAGCAAGAGAAGCAGAAACCCAAGCCGGTAGTACCATTTCATTCGAATATTCATTATGGCCCGCCTCCTTGTCTTTATTGTGATAGCTTACCCGGGATTTATGCATTAAGAGAACTAAACCGCGCAAAAAAGCTGGCCCTATGTTAAGAACCAGCCCTGATCATTTTAAAATAAAGCTTTTGTTATTCTTTTTTGAATGCGTTTCATTTTTCGGCCTGATACCATATTATTTTTTTGGGCGTAATTATAAGCAGCCATGCCTGCCCCAAGCATCATTGCAGAGGTTAATATTTTGTTCAAACTGGCTCACCTCTTCCGTTAATTCTTACGAAAGAAACCGGCGCTCATCTTCTTCAAATAAATCATCAAGGGAGCTAAGCGTACCATCTTCCTCAACTTGATGGGTGTTAATGATTCCTTTGGATAAAGAAAGTTCTATAAAGCAATTCCAGCAATAATATTGATTAATCCCGATTTTCCCAATATCTTTGCTCTGGCAATTTGGACATTTCAGCACGAAAAAGACACCTCACTATTTTACATTTACAATAATGGCGTCTTTTCCAATTGCGGGCGGGTCATCGGTTTTTATGACACGTTTTCCTTCCAGCACATCTGAAAAGAAGCCATCCGACAGTTCGTACCCTACAATCGTGCCCAATTCTTCCCTAAAATATACATCCTCAAGCAAACCCAGCCGTTCTCCTTCCCGGCTCATAATCATTTTGCCCGTTAGCCGGTTATGGGTCTCACAGGTATAATCATCATGTTTAGGAAGTGCCTGCAGAACTGAAGAATCCTCAATCATCACTCCATCCCAGCCGAAAGATGTCACGTCTTCAATATTGATGATATATGTTTTTTTCAAAAGAGCGCCCTTTCGCAGCAGTAATCCCAGTACTTTTCCAGTGTCTGAAATGGATAAATCGCAGATAACGCCTGCTTTGTCGCCGGTTTTCAGCTCAAAAACCGGCAGACCTTTTAATAAAGAAAATGTCCGCAAAGAGAATCCCGCCTTCCCGAACATTTATAGTTTTCACTGCTCCTAAGAAAACATAACGGAAAACCATTGCCATGGGAGCCAAAAAGTATCGTTAAGAACGTTCAGCAAGATTGCATAAGCCTACTTTCTGCTGTACCTCGGCTTATTAAAACGCTCGTTTCGCTCTCCTCCGTCTGACAGCTCCTCTGAAAACTCATAATCCTGTTGCGGCTGTCTGCGCCGTTTTACTCCGTGGAGATTGAGAAGAGATGTTCTGTTTTTCCTTTCCACATTTATCTCCCCTTTTTATATTTTTGATTTAACAGCTAAACTTCATGCTTGCTTTGATATACAAAAAGAACAGTCTTTTATTGTAGACTGCTCTTCTTAGCTATATTCTTTTTCCATAAAATCATACGGTGTTATATTTCCCATTCCTATCATGGGATCGGCTTGGAGAAGCTTTTCTTCGAGAGAAAGGGATTCCGAAAGAGAAGGTTCAGCTGCATCATCATGTTCTGTTCCATCATTAAACAGAATTGCATCTCTCAGCTTTTCAGACAGAGTGGTCAGACGTGCCTGTTCATCTGCACGTTCCACACCGATCTTTAATGCATCTTCTTCACCGCACATTATTAAAAACTGTCTGCTGCGGGTAATGGCGGTATAAAGGAGATTCCTTCTCAGCATCCTGTAATAGCTTTTAACTACAGGCATAATGACAATCGGAAATTCACTTCCCTGCGATTTATGGACAGAGCAGCAGTAAGCATGCGTAATCTGATTTAGATCCTGCCTTGTGTATGTAGCCTCCGCACCATCAAAGGATACGACAATCATATCCTGTTTTTCCGTATTTTCTTTCGCGTAAAAAATAGAAACAATTTCACCCATATCCCCATTAAAAACATTATTTTCAGGCTGGTTGACAAGCTGAAGAACCTTATCTCCAATCCTGTATTTCACATCCCCAAAGGACAGCTCTTTCCTTGTTCCATCGGGATTTGGGTTCAGTATTTCCTGCAGTATTTCGTTTAATCTGTCGATTCCCGCAGGGCCGCGGTACATTGGGGCAAGCACCTGTATATCTTTTGAAGAATATCCTTTCTTTTTGGCATTCAGAACAACCTTTTCAACTACATCCGCAATTTGGCCGGGCTGGCATTTGATAAAGGAACGATCCGGCTGCTGCGCAGTGATGTTCTGAGGAAGCTTGCCTTTTTTCATTTCATGGGCCAATTCAATAATGGAGGATCCTTCAGCCTGCCTGTATATATCTGTTAAACGGACAGTTGGAATACGCTCTGATCGCAAAAGATCCTTCAATACCTGGCCTGGACCCACGGAAGGCAGCTGATCCTCATCACCGACAAGGATCACCTGCATATTGTCAGGCAGAGCTTTAAAAAGCTGATTTGCAAGCCAGACATCTACCATTGATGTTTCATCAACAATTAATATCCTGCCATCCAATGGACTCTCCTCGTGCCGGTCAAATCCCTCAGATCCATTCCAGCCAAGAAGACGGTGAATGGTTACAGCAGGCAGCCCTGTTGATTCTGCCATCCGTTTTGCAGCCCTTCCTGTCGGGGCTGCCAGCAAAAAGGGAAAAGGCTCTTCCTTTTTATAATCTTTCGGTTCCAGGGAGCAGCCGTGAAGCTCTGCATATAATTCTACAATCCCTTTGATAACGGTTGTTTTCCCAGTCCCAGGCCCACCGGTCAATATCAGCATGGGAGACATAAGAGCTGTTTGAATGGCTTCCTTTTGAGTCGGCGCATATTGGACACCCAGACGCTCTTCCAAATTCCCAAGAGCTAAAAGAAATTCCGACTCAGGAAACTGTTCATCATACTGGGTCTGCTTTAGTATCCGTTTGATATTGGTTACTAGCCCTTTTTCGGAAAAATAAAGAGAAGGAAGGTATACTTTTTGGCCTTCAGCCTTGATCTTCCCTTCCTCTTCAAGCTTAATCAGTTCATTGGATATATCCCTGTATTCAATGACATCATGCTTATTTTCTTCAAGCAGCTTCTTCACACTCTGCAAAAGAGGTTTTGCTTCAATATAAACATGACCTGCCTGCATGCTCTCAGTTTCAAGTATATAGAGGCAGGCTGCTTTTATACGATCAGGATGATTGCCTGATATGCCGATTTGATATCCCAGTTCGTCTGCACGGCCAAAGCCGACTCCTTCTATATCCTCAACCAGTTTATAAGGATTGTTTTGAACGACATCAATTGTCATTTCTTTATACACCTGGTAAATTCTCATGGAAAGCTGAGGACCAAAACCATATTGATTAAGTGCAATCATGGCTTGCTCAAGGCCTTGGTGCTCCATTAGTGTGTCGTAAAGAGATTTAGCTTTTTCAGGTGACAGTTTGGGGACTTTATCGAGCAGGGATGGCTGATTAAGGATTCGCGTAATAGCATCTTCTCCAAGTGTCTCGACAATTTGCTCAGCGGTTTTCTTGCCAATCCCTTTAAATAATTCACTTGATAAATAATTGGCTACACCTTGTTTCGTCTGGGGAAGATCCTTCCTGTAATGGCTTGCATGGAATTGAATGCCAAACTTAGGGTGGTCTTTAAATTCACCATAAAAAATATAGGTTTCATGTTCATGCATTTTTGGCAGATAGCCGGTAATGACCGCTTCTTTTTCATCATACGAGTCATTCGTTTCATCAACCCGAATACGCAAAACCGTATATAAATTTTGCTCATTATGAAAGATAGTGACCAAATGTCTGCCTTTTATGAACTTTCCCTGTTCGGCAAAAAGATCCATGGAATCCTGTTTTTCCATTTCCATCCCCTCCCCCTATAAACATTAATTTAATTCGCTGCCGCCCTTTTCAATCAACTTTTTCCCATAGCCCGCAAGCATATGGCCCGGCTGAATTTCCAGTGCCTTATTTAAGTATAAAAGTGCCTTTTTTTCTTCTTCTTTAAATCCATATGCTACTCCGAGATTGTAGTAAGCATCTGCATGTTCTGGCTCAATTTCAATGCATTTTTTCATCTGCTGGATAGCTTCATCAATGTAATCCAGCTGTGCCAGACATAACCCATATTGGAAATGGGCTTCGGCATCATTTTCATTCAGTTCCGCACTGCGCTGCAAATAAGGCAATGCCAGTTTCCCCTGGTCTAGGGCTGTAAGGGACATGCCAAGCATGAAAAAATTATCAGCGGTTTCAAGGCCTTTTTGCAATGCAGTTTCAAACATCTGTTTAGCCTGGTCAAACTGCTGCAATTCATAATATAAATTTCCAGCACTGTAGTAAGCAGCACCTGCATTTTCATCAAGCCCTATCGCTTTCTCGTAGAACTTCAGCGCTTTTTCGTTTTCTCCTACAGCAGACAGCACATTTCCAAAGTTAATATATGAAACAGGATCTGAAGGATTCTCTTCAATTGCTTCCATAAAAACCTTCACTGCTTCCTCCCATTTTCCTTCTTGCATATATTGAATACCCAATTGGTTTTTATCCATTATTCATCACTCCATTCAAATCAAAGTATAGCATATTTGAATTCCTCATTTCCGCTGTACTCCATTTCCGTAATAAAACCCCGATCCTTTGATAAGAATCGGGGTCCAGGCTTTAATTAGCCGACATAATCCAGCTGCTTGCCATCCTTGAATATTTCATCAATTGTTCCGCCGCCAAGGCACTCGTCTCCATTATAAAAGACAACTGCCTGTCCAGGGGTAACAGCCCTGATTGGCTCTGCAAAAATAACTTTGACCCTGCCATCTCCAAGAGCTTGAACCTTAACCCTGCTGTCAGCCTGGCGATATCTGAACTTAGCCGTACATTCAAATTCCTGCGGCTGTTCTGAATTCGTCACCCAGCTGGTATTAACAGCAATAATGGAGTCTGAATACAGCAGTTCATTGTGGAATCCTTGTCCAACATACAAGACATTTCTCTTTAGGTCTTTACCGATTGCAAACCAGGGTTCACCTGCTCCGCCAATGCCCAGTCCATGCCGCTGTCCAATCGTATAATACATGAGGCCATCATGCTTGCCGACAACCTTCCCATCCATGGTTTCCATGTTTCCGGGCTGAGCCGGAAGGTAGTTTCCAAGGAACTCCTTGAAGTTGCGCTCACCAATAAAGCATATGCCTGTGCTGTCTTTCTTTGCGGCAGTTGCCAATCCGGCTTCCTTCGCCAGTTCACGGACTTTAGATTTTTCAATATCGCCGATCGGGAACATTACTTTTTCAAGCTGCTCCTGTGTTAACTGGTTCAGAAAATATGTTTGGTCCTTATTATCATCAAGACCTCTCAGCATTTTGTATTCGCCATCCCTGAATTCCACACGGGCATAGTGTCCTGTCGCCAGATAGTCGGCGCCAAGGCTCATAGCATGTTCAAGGAATGCCTTAAATTTAATTTCTTTATTGCACATAACATCCGGATTAGGTGTCCGTCCTGCCTTGTATTCTTCAAGGAAGTAGGTAAATACTTTATCCCAATATTGCTTTTCGAAATTGACCGCATAATATGGGATGCCGATTTGGTTGCACACCCTGATGACATCATTGTAATCCTCTGTAGCGGTACATACCCCGTTTTCGTCTGTATCATCCCAGTTTTTCATGAAGATGCCGATTACATCATATCCCTGTTCCTTTAATAGCAGGGCCGCCACAGAAGAATCAACGCCACCGGACATTCCAACCACTACCCGGGTATCCTTCGGATCTTTGTTCATCTATTTTCACCTCAAATCTTCAGAAATCACGCATAGAATTGCATGTTTCATATTCTGTCTATTTAACCAGCCGCTTCACGATATTGGCCGTTTGTTCTGCCGCTCTTTCAACTTGTTCTTTTGTATTAAAAAGTCCAAAACTGAAACGGATGGAATTTTGCAGTTTATCTGATCCCTTTCCAAACATGCTGACCAGCACATGGGATGGATCTATGGAGCCTGCAGTACAGGCCGACCCGCTTGATGCTGCTATTCCAGCCAAATCAAGGTTTACCAGCATGGCTTCAACATTTGTTCCGGGAAAACTTAAGTTTAAAACATGAGGAAGGGAATAATCAAGTGATCCGTTCAGTTCAAAAACAGCACCTTCCTGCTCCAGTTTATTCATGAACAGGATCTTAAAAGAATGCAGTTCTTCCCGCTTAGCTTCCATCTCCTTCTGAGCGATCCGGACAGCCTCCTGGAAGCCTGCAATAGAAGGAACATTTTCCGTTCCTGCCCTTCTCTTCCTTTCCTGTTCACCGCCAAAAAGACGTGAAGAAAGCTTTACATCAGAGTGGACATATAAAAAGCCGATGCCTTTTGGCCCATTAATTTTATGGGCGGACACGGAAAGCAAATCCACCTTCAATTCATGCACATCAATTTTTTCTAAACCATATGCCTGAACGGCATCGGTATGGAATACAGCAGGATGCTCTTTTAATAAATCCCCTATTTCCTTAATGGGCTGAAGGGTAGCTATTTCATTATTACCGTACATGATGGTTACTAGAATGGTATCCTCCCGTAAAGCTTTTTCTATGTCCTTTACCGAGACACGCCCAAATGGATCAACAGGCAGATACGTTACCTCAAAGCCCTGTTTTTCAAGCTCCTCACATGCATGCAACACTGCATGATGTTCAATCTGTGTTGTTATAATGTGTTTGCCCCTATGGCGGAGTGATTCAGCTGATCCAAAAATCGCATGATTATCAGCTTCTGTTCCACCGCTTGTAAAGATTATGTCATTGGCTTTTGCACCGATACTGTTTGCTAATGCGGATCTTGCTTCATCGACAATATGGCGTGAACTTCTCCCGAAATAATGAATACTTGAAGGATTTCCATATTCATATTTCATCACTTCAGTCATCCGTTCAATCACTTCCGGATGCATTGGAGAAGTTGCCGCATGGTCAAGATATATTCTTTCCATATTAGTTCACCTACTTCAATTCGTCATGCTGCTTGTCTTTCTACAGAATTATTCCCATATCAAGGACTATATATAAAACATATAAGCATCCGACTCTCCGCCGGTATCTGTATGGCTCGCTAGATCTTCAAGCGTTGTGTTATCAAGCACATCCTTTACAGCATCACGAATACGCATCCACAGCTCTCTCTTTGCAGGCTCCTCATCTTCAATTCCTTCCACCGGACTTATTGGTCCTTCCAGAACTCTGATGATGTCCCCAGCGGTAATTTTTGTCGGCTCTTTGCTTAAAACATATCCGCCGTATGCACCACGGATACTTTTAACAAGACCTGCATTCCGAAGCGGAGCAATAAGCTGCTCCAGATAGTGCTCTGAAAGGTCATTCGTCTGGGCAATCGACTTTAACGAAGTGGGGCCTTCCCCATGCTTTTTTGCTAACTCAATCATTATCGTTAAACCATAACGGCCTTTAGTAGAAATTTTCATCAGCTTGCACCTCTATCCTTTTCTCTAAGCATTTGATTCTCTTTAATATCCTTATATCTAAGCTTTGCCAAAAATCGATCAGTTAAAGCCTGGCACTGAGGCAAAGCTGCCCCGACAATTGATCCCACTGCCAAACTGAGCACAATGGTTCCCCAGAATACAGGGCCACCGAGCTGCCATCCAGCAGTCAGAACAGCAATTTCCATTAAAGCTCTGACGTTTCTGACTTTCCAGCCTGTTTTAGCTGTTAATGCAATCATCAGGCTGTCCCTCGGCCCTGCGCCAAGCTGAGCAGAAATATACATCCCCATTCCATAGCAATAAACCACTATGCCGAATCCAAACATCGCCAATTTCCCAGCCATTCCATTAGGAGTCTGCATAAATGGCAAAAGCAAATAGGCGTCAATAAAAAGGCCAATCAGTACCATGTTCAAAAAAGCACCGACTTGAGGGAGTTCCTTTGAAATAAGTGCTGCAGCAGCTAAAATGAATACTCCAACAATAATGGACCAGCTGCCTATCGTCAGGCCAAGCTGGTAGTATAGACCCACATGCAGAACATCCCAGGGGGTTGCCCCTAAATCAGCTGTAATTAACAGCACAATACCCAGGCTCATCACAAGCAGTCCTATTAAATAAACTAAGAACCTGGGACCGATTTGTCCTTTATTTTTCAGTAACATGTGCCCAACGCTCCCCGCAAGTCCTGCATAAGTATATAAAGTTTAAATCCTTAGTAAAGTTATAGACTTTTGACATTATAGCATATTTTAGGAGGAAAAGGGCGGACCGGGCTTGAACAGGACAATGCGGACCTTGGCTTAAATGATTTCACAGCAGGAAATGTTATGGTATCTTAATTAGAAAGCGAAAGATTTGCTGAAAATTGACAGGCAGACTGCAGGCTGCCAGGGAAAAGGCTGGAGTGATTACTTTGAATATTAAACCTCTTGCATTCCGGATGAGGCCGAGAACGATTGATGAAATCATCGGCCAGGAGCATCTTGTTTCAGAAGGAAAAATTATTTATCGCATGGTGCAGGCTAAGCAGCTATCATCGATGATTCTGTACGGGCCTCCAGGTATAGGCAAGACATCGATTGCAAGTGCCATTGCAGGAAGCACCAAATACGCTTTCCGCACGCTAAATGCGGTGTCCAATAATAAAAAAGACATGGAAGTGGTAGCAGCTGAGGCAAAAATGTCGGGAAAAGTCATTCTGCTTCTGGATGAAGTCCACAGGCTTGATAAAGGTAAACAGGATTTTTTGCTTCCCTATCTGGAAAACGGCAGCATCACTTTAATTGGCGCCACAACCAGCAACCCTTATCATGCAATAAATCCTGCCATCAGGAGCCGGTGTCAAATCTTCGAATTAAAGCCGCTGTCTGCAGATGAAATAAAAAAAACGCTCGTAAGAGCACTTCATGATAAAGAACGGGGCCTTGGCGATAAACAAACAGAAGTTACCGATGAAGCACTGACACATCTGGCAACTGCTTCAAACGGAGATGTCAGAAGCTCGCTTAACGCTTTGGAACTTGCTGCGCTTTCAACAAAAGAGGATGAAGAAGGCATCATTAAAATTGACTTATCTGTTGCCGAGGAATGCATTCAGCGCAAAAGCTTTACACACGATAAAGACGGAGATGCCCATTACGATGTATTGTCAGGATTTCAAAAGTCTATCCGCGGAAGCGACGTAAATGCTGCGCTGCACTATTTGGGAAGATTAATTGAAGCAGGCGATCTTCAGAGCATAAGCAGGAGACTTTTGGTTATCGCCTATGAAGATATCGGTCTGGCATCACCGCAAGCCGGACCCAGGACTCTTGCCGCTATCGAGACTGCGGAGAGAATTGGATTCCCTGAAGCAAGAATACCGCTTGCCAATGCCGTAATAGAGCTTTGTTTATCTCCAAAATCTAATTCTGCATACAAAGCCTTGGATTCTGCCATCGCAGATATTCGCGCTGGCAAAAGTGGTGAAGTTCCCGATCATTTAAAGGACGCGCATTACAAAGGAGCAAAAGAACTGGGAAGAGGCTTAGGCTATCTGTACCCTCACGACTATGAAACCGGCTGGGTCAAACAGCAGTACCTGCCTGACAGAATAAAAAACAAAGTATATTATCAGCCTAAGAAAACCGGCAAATTTGAACAGGCATTAGCATCAGTTTATGAAAAGCTCCTTAAATAGCAAGAGGTCCGGCATTAATGCCGGACCTCTACCTTTTTTACCGCTAAGCAGAAACATCCCTTTTATTAAATACATAAAATGCAAGGGCCTGGAAGAGCAGGAAGTAAACTACTATCATTATGATCGAAAATCCAAGCGTCATTTCCTGAACCATCGGCACTCCTTCAAAGTATTGAAGAAGATCTGTATTGGCAAAAAGGCTGTACTTTGCCCAATCATACTTCATGGCAATCAGCCTTGTGACCTGCCCCCCCATAAACATCAGAAACAGGGAAAGCCCGATTGCCAAAGAGCTATTCCTAAAAACAGCTGAAATCATAAAAGCCATGGTTGCAAGCATCAGCACATTAATCGATTTAAGACCATAATAAGATATCAGATGCAGTCCCATGCTTACTTCTTTCACTGTGCCCTTGTAATAATACAAATAAGGAATGGCCTTTTCAGGGAATCCAAAGAGGAGACTGCCCAAAATTGCGGAATATCCAAAGAGGACAGCCAGCACCAGCAGCCCGAATAAAATTACGGTAATGTACTTTGCTCCCAGAACCTTTATTCTTTTGATAGGCCTGATCAGAAGAAGTTTGATGGTTCCCCATGTAAACTCACTCGCCACGATTCCCCCGGCAATGATAATCGTAAACAGGCCTGCGAATTCTATCAGCTGAGAGGTATCCGATACGAATCCCCAGACAGAGTACTCCTGATTCGGTGAAATATCATTATTAATTCTGTATTCGTTAAGGGCAATCTCTCTTTGATACTGTTCCTTCATGTCTCTGGGAGCCATTTCTCCCATTTCTTCAAGCTGTTTTTGATAGCTTTCGTTTTGGGTCTGCAGTCCCCTTTTCCATTCTGTATTATCAGGGACTGTCCCTCCGCTTTCCTGATACTTTATAAAGGCGCCTGCAACAGTCGTCATCACTAAAAGAAGTCCGATCATGACGTATGTACCCGGCCGCCTGAAGATTTTCATCCATTCATTTTGAATCAATCCGAGCATGTTCGGCACCTCCCCTGTATTCAGTAACTTCCAGGAAGCGGTCTTCCAATGTTTTGGTTACTTCACGGACAGCAAATATCTTAATATCTTCCCGGACAAATTCCTTTATCATCTCCGGTATGCTGTCACGTACGAGTGGAAGGAACACTTTGCTTTCCGTGACCTGTATCGGCAATTCAGGGTATATATTTTTTAACAGTCTCTGCGCTTTATCAGGGGCATCCACTTCTACTTCATAGACCTTTTCTTTCCCCTGAACAAAGTCACTAATATGCTGAACATCAATCAATTTCCCGTTTTGAATGATGCCGATTCTATCACACATCATTTCCATTTCAGACAGTAAATGGCTGGATACAATGACAGCCATCCCTCTCTCTCTTGCAAGCAGCCTCAAGTGATCCCGAATCTCTCTTATGCCTGCAGGATCAAGTCCATTCGTAGGTTCATCCAGGATAAGAATTTGGGGATCATGCAAAAGGCATTGCGCAAGACCAAGACGCTGCCTCATGCCAAGCGAGTACGTTCTGACTTTATCATGTATCCTATCGGCAAGTCCTACAAGCTCAACTGTTTCATCAATCTTTTCTTTCGTTACACCTTTTGACATTCGTGCATAATGGACCAGGTTTTGGTAACCCGTCAAAAATTTATACATCTCCGGATTTTCTACAATGGCTCCAATATGGGAAACTGCCTTTTCAAAATCTGTTTTAATGCTGCTGCCAAGAACTTTAATGTCCCCAGAAGTAATACTGATTAAGCCAACCAGCATTCGAATAGTAGTGGTCTTACCTGCACCGTTAGGACCAAGAAATCCGAATACCTCTCCCTTTTTCACCTCAAAGCTGACAGAATCAATAATAGTCCTTCCATTTATCACTTTTGTAACATCCTGTATTTCTACAAGAGTATCCATTTTGGAATCCTCCTTTCATCCTTTAAAGTCCAGTACTTACAGACGTCTTTAAAGCAGGGATAGTTATTTGACTACACTATTTTACCCTTCTGCAGCTGAGAATGGAATATTTTCATCTATTCGGGTGACGATAATCCTAACAATTGTATTTCCCGAGGTGGTAATGAAATGAAGGAACGGAAAGACTTATGGAAGCCGGAAGAAGATCAATTACTCGAAGAAACAGTACTTGAATATACATCAAATGGAGATTCAAAAGCATCAGCCTTTAAGAAGGCAAGCAGTGAACTTGGCCGCACTGTTTCAGCATGCCGATACCGATGGAACACTGCCATATCCAAGAAAACAGATTTTGCAGCCCATGAAATTTCAAGCAATAATTCAGAAAGTCAAACCCATGAAACCTCTGGCACTATTCCCCCTGAAAATTTAACTCAGGTCATTCACTTCTTAAGAAATTTTGCGAAAACACAGCCTAAGTCAGTGCATTTGAAGGAAAACAAACGTCTGCATGAAGAGCAGAAGCACTTGAAACTTCAAAATGAGCAGTTAATTAGAAAGCTGAAGGAAAAAGAAGAGGAATATACTAATAAGCTTTTGCAATATGAGGAAATGGCAAGCATACTAAAAGAAGCAGACCAGCTTCTTAAGCAAGAGAGCGTTGAAGATAAAAGGGCTGTTCATTAAATGGAGTGTTTGTAATGCAAAAAAAAATGCACAAAGACCGGCCTGCAGAAGGCCGGTCTCTTTTCAATCATTTACCCGGGCAATCTTTATATCGCTTAAAAGTTCTCTAGTTACATAGCTGGCCATGATTAAACCTGCAACAGAAGGAACAAACGCATTTGAAGAAGGCGGCATTTTGGCCTTTCTGATTTCAGCATCATCTTTGCCAACTGTTTTTCGGACATCTTCCCGGATAACGATCGGGCTTTCATCGGAAAATACAACCGGTACCCCTTTTTTGATTCCTTCTTTTCTTAAACGCGTACGAATAACTTTAGCAATAGGGTCAGTATGAGTCTTGAAGATATCTGCGATCTGGAACCTGGTTGGATCCATTTTATTTGCAGCACCCATGCTTGAAATCATTGGAATACCTCTATTCAAGCATTCTTTCATAAGGTGAATTTTATACGAAATCGTATCGGAAGCATCCACTACAAAATCAAGTCCATAATCGAAGAATTGCTCATAGGTTTCTTCTGTATAAAACATTTTTAAAGCAATAACTTCACAATCTGGATTGATATCCATGATTCTTTCCTTCATTAAATCCACCTTCGGTTTCCCGACAGTGGATAATAATGCGATGACCTGTCTATTCACATTTGTAATATCAACATCGTCCTTATCAACCAGAACAAGGCGGCCTACACCGGAACGCGCCAATGCTTCCGCTGCAAAGGAACCAACTCCGCCGATGCCCAGTACTGCAACAGTGCTATTTTTCATTTTATCTAGGCCTTCTTTGCCAATAGCCAATTCATTTCTGGAAAATTGGTGAAGCATATATATCAACTCCATCAAAAATTTATTAATAATGCATGTATTACTTAATACCCGATAATGAATATATCATACTTGCATTTTAAAGCAAGTAGTTCTATAGGATTAATGAAACTTTAAAGAAGCTTTCTCCCAATAGTGTTAACTGTCCCATCATATTTAAACCTAATCGTTAATTTCAGCTTCAGATAGACCAGTTAGATCATAAAATATCAGCACAAAAAAACCATGCTTACCCAGCATGGTTTTTTAATACCGTATGTACTAAAGAGTCCCAATCGTGCCGTCGCTGTTGATGCCCTCGTTTTGAACCCGCACTCAGCAGGTGGGTGTCCTGTTTCCTGCGTTTGTAAGTCCCCATCCATGAGGCATTTACGCTGCTGGAAAACTCCGGACTCCCGAAGGAATAATGTTGGTCAAAATTTCAGGTTTTACAACGAACACATCAGGACTCTTTATTTATTGATATGATCATATCACACGATTTCGCCTTTTTCAAGCTGATGAATGAAGCAGATCTGGACAGATATATCCATTTTATTCCTTTAAATTAAACAGCTTGCCTAAAATTCAGGAGTAACTTCCTGGTTTAACTTTCTGAAAAATGATTTTTTTCAACTAATTATCCATTAAATAGGAAATTACTCACTTTTTTTCAAATTAAGCGCTAAATTCAACTCGTTAAGCTGTGACTGGCTAACTTCCCCAGGAGCTTCTGTAAGCACACAGCTTGCACTGGCTGTTTTAGGGAATGCAATTGTATCTCTCAGGTTTGTTCTGCCGGCCAATAGCATCACAAGTCTATCAAGCCCCAGGGCAATACCGCCATGTGGAGGAGTTCCATATTCAAATGCCTCAAGCAGGAATCCAAACTGTTCTACAGCTTCCTCTTTTGAGAAACCAAGCACACTGAACATTTTCTCCTGAACATCTCTTTCGAAAATACGCAATGAACCGCCGCCAAGCTCATAGCCATTTAATACAAGGTCATATGCTTGTGCGCGGACTTGAGCAGGATCTTTATCAAGAAGATCTAAATCTTCTCTTGCAGGCATGGTAAATGGATGATGGGCTGCATAATATCGGCCTTCTTCCTCATCATACTCCAGAAGCGGCCAGTCAGTAACCCAAAGGAAATTAAATTTGCTTTGATCAATCAGATCAAGCTCTTTACCAAGCTTTAAGCGAAGAGCGCCAAGTGCATCAGCTACAACATTCTTTTTATCAGCCACAAATAGGAGCAAGTCTCCCGGTTCTACAGATAAAACAGAATAGAATGATTTTTGCTCATCCTCAGTGACAAACTTGGCAATCGGACCTTTTAATCCGTCTTCTTCCGCTTTTAACCACGCAAGCCCTTTTGCACCATAAACAGCTGCAAACTCTGTTAAGGCATCAATATCTTTTCTTGAATACTTTCCTGCTCCATTTTTTACATTAATGGCCTTAACCTGTCCCCCGGAAGCTACTGCTCCGGCAAACACCTTAAAGCTTGACTCTTTCACGATTTCAGACAGATCTGTTAACTCCATACCAAAGCGTGTATCCGGCTTATCTGAACCAAAACGATCCATCGCATCCTGATAGGTCATGCGAGGAAATGGAAGCTTTACATCATGGCCTTTCACTTCTTTCATAATCTTTGCCATCATGTTTTCCATCAGGCTGATGATTTCTTCCTGGCTCATGAAACTCATTTCGATGTCGAGTTGAGTAAATTCAGGCTGGCGATCTGCCCGAAGGTCCTCATCACGGAAGCATCGTGCAATTTGGTAATAGCGCTCAAATCCGCCTACCATTAATAACTGCTTAAAGATTTGAGGAGACTGAGGAAGAGCGTAAAATTCGCCCGGATGCACACGGCTTGGAACTAAATAATCTCGGGCTCCTTCCGGAGTGCTCTTCGTTAAGATCGGTGTTTCCACATCTAAAAACCCTTCACTGTCCAAGAAATCCCTCATTGCTTTAGTAACTTGATGACGCATTTTAAAGGTATCGAACATAACCGGGCGTCTCAAATCAAGATAGCGGTATTTAAGACGGACATCTTCTGAAACATCCGCATTATCGCCAATTACAAAAGGAGGTGTTTTTGCTTCATTAATGATTGTTACTTTTTCGGCTTTAATTTCAATGCGCCCTGTTTTCAAATTCTCGTTGATTGTGCCTTCTTCACGCGCAATTACTTCTCCGTCTATGTCAAGAACAAATTCATTGCGGATTTTTTCAGCTGCTGCAAGAGCTTCTGGAGAAACTTCAGGATTGAATAAAACCTGTACAATTCCAGTGCGGTCACGCAAATCCACAAAGATCAGACCGCCCAAATCCCGGCGCTTTTGTACCCATCCTTTTAAGCTTACTTTTTCTCCTATAGCTTTTTCCGTTACTTCCCCGCAAAAATACGTTCGCCCAAACATACTAATTCCTCCTGTAAACACTAGTTTATGATTGATAAAGTACTGTGAATTTCTCTATAAAAGAATCAAGCTCAACCTCTGTTTGTTCTCCTGATTCCATTGATTTTACATTTATTTTGTTTGCTTTCAGCTCATCTTCACCCAGGACAGCAACAAACTTCGCATTCGACCGGTCTGCCGCTTTAAACTGAGCTTTAATTTTTCTGTCAAGATAATCTCTTTCAGCAGAATATCCTGCCATCCGAAGTTTTTGAAGAAGGCCGACTGTATAATCCTTTGCTTCCTCTCCAAGGGATACAAGATAGCAATCGATACCCTTATTAAGAGGCAGATCCACCTTCTCTGCTTCAAGAGCAGCAATAAATCGCTCAATACTTAATGCAAAACCTATTCCCGGTGCTTCAGGGCCGCCAATTTCCTCAGTGAGGCCATTGTATCGTCCCCCGCCGCAAAGAGTAGTAATAGCCCCGAACCCTTCAGAATCACTCATAATTTCAAAGGCCGTATGGTTGTAATAATCCAGGCCGCGAACAAGATTTGGATCGACAATAAAGTCAATATCCAGGCTCTTTAAATACTTTTGAACCTTCTCAAAGTAAGCTTTTGAATAATCATTTAAATAATCAATGATAGATGGAGCAGACTTCATAAGGTCATGTTCACGGTCCTGTTTACAGTCGAGGATTCGCATTGGATTTTTCTCAAGGCGGTTCTGGCAATCCTGGCAAAATTCCCCGATGCGAGGCTTAAAGTGATTGACCAGAGCCTCTCTGTGTGCAGTCCGGCTTGCTTTATCGCCAAGGCTGTTCACAATCAATTTAAGCTTTTGCAGGCCCATGCTTTTATAAAGTGACATTGCCAGAGCAATTACTTCCGCATCAATTGCAGGATCAGCACTGCCGATCGCTTCCACGCCGAATTGGACAAACTGGCGAAATCGTCCTGCCTGAGGGCGCTCATAACGGAACATTGGTCCCATATAATATAGCTTTACAGGCTGGCTTGCATCTCCATGCATCTTGTGCTCAACAAACGATCTAACAGTTGAGGCTGTTCCTTCAGGACGAAGGGTCAGACTGCGGCCGCCGCGGTCTTCAAACGTGTACATTTCTTTTTGAACAATATCCGTCGTGTCTCCAACACTGCGAAGGAATAATTCAGTATGTTCAAATATAGGTGTTCTGATTTCACGATATTGAAACTTCTCACAAAGCTCCCTGGCCTTTTCTTCAATCAATTGCCATTTCTCAACTTCTCCCGGCAGAATATCCTGTGTTCCCCTCGGTATCTTAATTGACATGAAAATTACCTCCTAATGCAAAATATCAGTATGTATGGGTCAGTCTTAGGCAAAATAAAAAACCCCCGCCTCCTTGTATATTAAATACAAGGGACGAGAGTCTGGTATTTCCCGTGGTGCCACCCTAGTTGAAGCCAATAAATAGACTTCCTCTTTTACAGTTAACGCCTGTTAACGTTCAGCTCCTACTAAAGATCAAATCTTTTTCAGAGAGAAACCTACGAAGTGTTCTTTCGTTAAATCATCATGTAAGAATGCTTTCAGCCTGGAGGCATTCTCTCTCTTTTCATGTGGGGTTTAACTACTCTTCTTCATCACTGGTTTATTATCGAAAAGCAATAACGCCTGGTCTGGCGCTTCAGCTAGACATTTAATTATTTTGTCATTTTATTTATATTATAATACGGAGCATTTCCTTCAATGTCAAGACTTAAAAAAGTGTTATGAACGTTCCAGCCTTTTTTTCAGTTTTCTTACATCCCTTAGAGATAGTCCAAACTCAGAAGCAAGTTCTATCATGTTTGAGTTCTGTTCTTTTTGTATAAAATCATGAAAATCCACCCCGAACAGCTGATTTTCACCAGATTGTGCAGACATCCCTTTTTCTCCAAATCTCATTGTGCTCACCCTTTTTTATGTAGTCTGTTCTATTCTTTCCATCTTCAGATGAAATGTTTCATAATAGGATAAATAATTTGGAACTAAAAATGATGGCTGATAAACCGATATTAGAAGGGAATTTGCACAAGGTGCAGAAGTATATTAGGACCAAAGTTATCTTGACGCCCGGCACCTTGTTTGTTTTTCTTTTAATAAGGATTTATTTATGAAAGGAGGCGGTCTGTTGAAGAAAAGAAAGCCACTTATTGCCGTGATATGTCTTATGCTGTTAGCTGGCATATCACTGACGGAAACACAGGTTAAAGCTGAAAACAGTTCGGTAACAATCACCACCAATGATCTTAATGTCCGTCAAGGACCGGGCTTAAGCTATCCAATTCTGGGACAAGCCCAGAAAGGAGATCGATTTAACTTCATTTCCCGTGAAGGAGAATGGATAAAAATTAATTTCCAGGGAGAAGATGGCTATGTCGCAAGCTGGCTAGTTGCCAATACAGCTTCAAGTCAGAAAGAAGAAAAAGCGGCGGATGAGAATTCCCAGGTGGTCATCACAACAGATGGCCTGAGAGTGAGAAAGGGACCTGGTACTAGCTACGGGGTTCTGGGGACTATCCAAAAAGGAGCAGCCTATAAGGTCAAGAGCACTGAAGGAAGCTGGGTTAAAATTCAAACCCCATATGGAGACGGATGGGTAGCAGATGAATTTGTCAAATTCAGCGGCACACAAAAGAAAAGTTCACCGAGCAGCAGCCAAACCGGAGAGATTACGGCAAACTCTCTAAATGTGAGAAACGAACCTTCTCTTCAAAGTGACATCATCGGTAAGCTTAATTCGGGGGAGACAGTTGATGTTCTTTCTCAAAATGGCAGCTGGACAGAAATCTCTTTCTCTGGCAATACAGGGTGGATCAGCAGCCAATATATTGCGGTTCAATCCTTACAATCAGAAGGCAGGCCAAAACAGTCACTTTTTGGAAAAATCGGTACTATAACTGCAACCACTTTAACAGTAAGAAATAAAGGATCACTAAATGGAAAACCAATTGGTTCAGTTGCAAAGGGACAGACTTTTCCCATTCTTGAAGAAGCTGATAATTGGGTAAAGATTGAATTTCAGCCTGGTAATTATGGCTGGGCCGCAAGCTGGTTTATAGACATAACAGCCGAAAAGAATTCTGGTTCTACTCAGCAAAATATAGACGGCAGTTCTGCAATTATCTTACATAACGGATCAAATATTAGAAAAAAAGCGAGTACCCAGTCATCTGTTATATACAGGGCAAATAAAGGGGACAGCTTTGAGATTATCAGTTTAAATAATGACTGGTACGGAATTCGCCTGCCAAACGGCGAAAAGGGTTTTTTAGCAGGCTGGATTGTAACAGTTGAAGGCTCCGCCCCTGCAGTAACCAAGCCAGGAGCAGAAAAGCACCTGAATAATAAAACAATTGTTCTTGACCCGGGTCATGGAGGCCGTGATAATGGGACAACGGGAGCAAGAGGGACACGCGAAAAGGACATTACAATCAGGACGGCTCAGTTGCTTGCCGAAAAATTAAGGGCTGCAGGTGCCAATGTTATTCTGACCAGGAGCGGGGATACCTATTTGCCGCTGCCTTCGAGAGTAGGTATTTCACATCATCATAACGCAGATGCTTTTATCAGCATTCATTATGACAGCACGCCGGACAGGACTGCACGAGGAGCGACAACCTATTACTATCATCCTTTTCAAAAGGAAATGGCAGCCAATATCCATACCAATGTAACAGCGATGACAAGCCTGAGAGATCGAGGCTATAGAGTCGGGGATTATCATGTGATCAGAGAGAACAAACGCAATGCCGTGCTGATTGAACTCGGATATCTCAGCAACCCGGCAGAAGAAGCCCTGATAGCTTCTGCACAGTATCAGCAATCAGCAGCAGCAGGAATCTATCAGGGACTTGCACGATATTTTAAGAATTAGCAAAAGCCCTGGCACTCACTTGGTGCCAGGGCTTTTCAATACGAAGGAATTTTAATTGCTTTCTAAAATTAAGGTTACAGGCCCGTCATTGGTTAATTGAACATCCATCATAGCTCCAAATTTACCAGTTTCTACTTTCAGGCCTTTAGCTTCTAGAAACCTGTTGAAGGCATCATAGATTTTTACGGCATGCTCAGGCTTGGCCGCTTCCATGAAATTAGGCCGTCTTCCCTTCCGGCAGTCTCCATACAATGTAAATTGGGAAACCGAAAGAATTTCACCTTCCTGGTCGAGCAGTGATAGATTCATTTTGCCTGCATCATCTTCAAACACACGAAGATTGGCAATCTTATCAGCCAGAAAAGCAGCGTCCTCTTCTTTATCTTCGTGGGTAACTCCAACGAGCAAAACAAACCCCTTTTTGATGCTTCCAACGGTTTCTCCGTCCACCGTTACACTGGCTTCTTTGCTTCGCTGCACTACAACACGCATTCTATCTGCTCCCTTTAGTTCATAATCCTTCTTACAGCATAAATATCAGGGATTTGCTTTATCCGCTCCACAACCCTTTGCAGGTGGCTTACATTGTGTATAGCAATGGACATATTAATTGTTGCTGATTTGTTTCGGTCCGAGCGGCCTGATACAGCTGAGATGTTGGTTTTGGTTTCATTAACAGCCTGAAGTACCTCGTTCAACAAACCTCTGCGGTCATAACCGGTAATTTCAATTTCAACATTATATTCTTTCCGGTCATTTAATGCTGTTTCCCACTCTACCGGGATGAGTCTTTGTTTCGCATCATCGGTTTCAATATTAGGGCAATCATCACGGTGTACAGAGACACCTCTCCCCTTTGTAATAAACCCGACGATTTCATCCCCGGGGACAGGATTACAGCAGCGGGAAAGGCGAATGAGCAGATTATCAATGCCTGAAACCCGGACACCGGACTCGCGCTTTTTGGATGAAGCAAATGTTTTTAGTTCAGAAACTGCATTTGTAATATCGGAGGTTTGTTCAAGGTCACGTTTCTTGCGCCATTTTTCTGTAAGCCTGTTGGCAACCTGAAGAGCTGTTACCCCGTTATACCCAACGGCAGCATACATATCTTCCTCTGTTGCGAAATTGAATTTCTCTGCAACCCTTTTGACATTATCAGGTGTCAGAATTTCCTTCAGCTCGAAATCCATATTGCGGATTTCCCGCTCAACAAGCTCTTTCCCTTTTTCCACATTTTCTTCTTTTCTCTGCTTTTTGAAGAACGTCCGGATTCTATTCTTTGCCTGAGATGTCTGAGCCAGCTTCAGCCAGTCTTTACTTGGTCCATAGGAATGCTTGGATGTAAGAATTTCAATGATATCTCCGGTTTTCAGCTTATAATCCAGGGTTACCATTTTTCCATTCACTTTGGCGCCGATTGTCTTGTTTCCTATTTCCGAATGGATCCGGTAAGCAAAGTCAATTGGAACTGATCCGGAAGGAAGCTCGATGACGTCCCCTTTAGGAGTAAAAACAAACACCATATCGGAAAATAAATCAATTTTCAATGATTCCATGAATTCTTCGGCATTCGCTGCATCATCCTGGAATTCCAAAATTTCACGGAACCAGGTCAGTTTCTCCTCAAAAGATGAACCTTCATTCACTCTCTTTCCTTCTTTATAAGCCCAGTGGGCAGCAATACCAAACTCTGCAATTCTATGCATATCCATGGTGCGGATCTGGACTTCCAGTGGATCGCCCTTTGGTCCAATAACCGTTGTATGAAGTGACTGATACATATTTTGCTTAGGCATGGCAATATAATCTTTGAAACGGCCGGGCATCGGCTTCCAGCATGTATGAATAATCCCGAGAACCGCATAGCAATCCTTAATGCTGTTTACAACAATACGTACAGCCAGCAGATCATATATCTCATTGAATTGCTTATTTTGAAGCGCCATTTTTCGATAGATGCTGTATATATGCTTAGGGCGTCCGGAGATTTCTGATTTAATTGAGACCTCTGACATTCTGTTCCGCATAACATTAATAACATCATCTAAATACTCTTCCCGCTCTGCCCTTTTTTTCTTCATCAGGTTTACAATGCGATAATACTGCTGCGGATTTAGGTACCTCAAGGCTGTATCTTCAAGTTCCCACTTAATCTTGGAAATTCCAAGCCTATGGGCAAGAGGTGCAAAAATTTCAAGTGTTTCATTTGAAATGCGGCGCTGCTTTTCAGCAGGCAGGTGCTTAAGTGTCCGCATATTATGAAGGCGATCAGCAAGCTTAATTAAGATCACACGGATGTCCTGGGCCATAGCCACAAACATCTTCCGGTGGTTTTCTGCCTGCTGCTCTTCCTGTGATTTATATTTGATTTTCCCCAGCTTCGTTACACCATCGACAAGCATGGCCACTTCTGAATTGAAGGCTTCTTCGATATTCTCCAATGAGACTTCGGTATCTTCAACCACATCGTGAAGAAAGCCGGCTGCAACCGTAGATGGATCCATCTCCAGATCAGCAAGGATACCTGCTACCTGTATGGGATGGATGATGTATGGTTCACCGGATTTTCTATATTGTTCACGATGGGCATGCTTGGCAAACTCGTATGCCTTTTTAACAAGCTCTGTATGCTCATCGTTTAAATATTCTTTTGCCCTGTTGATGACTTGCTCGGCGGTCAGAACTTGATCGTTCGCCATGGAATCACCTTTATCTCCCTGAATTTTATGCAGTTGCATAATGTAATAATTCTGTAATTGATCATTAATAACAAGTTATAAAAAAATTAATATTGCTACTATTATCGAAAAAAAAAGTGAAGATGTAAAGGGATAGACTGTTATTTTTATGGGAATAACAAAATTTTTGTCGTTTTTTGTCCGAATTCCTTTATTGTTTTTCCATAAATGGATTTGAAAGCACTTTAAATATTATTTTCTAATAAATTTAAAACGCTCTTTTCGTCTTAATTTTGTTTTCACCTAACAACGCTGCCCGCAGGATGCTGAACGAACTTCCTTGAAAGAAACACCGCACAAAGGAATGCGTGACCACTTATAAGGATCAAGTGCCCACTCCGAAGATCAACTCAGCAAATTATACTAGGTTATGAAAAACAACAAACTTTACGATAACAGCCAATTAAAAAGAGCGCCATTACATCTGGCGCTCTCAGACTGTCGACAAACTCAATGAAAATTGAGCTTGTCTGCAGTCATTTTTGTTTTAAAATAGAAGTAATACGATACTTGAGGTGATTAAGATGCTTTCTAAACATAATCCAATTCAACGGGATCAAATCGAAATGATTGCATTAGATGAACTTGTCCCAGCGGACCATTTGGTTCGCAAAATTGAAGCGGCGATTGATTTTTCCTTTGTCTATGATTTGGTGAAAGATATGTATTCAGAAGTAGGACGCCCAAGTATTGACCCTGTTATCTTAATCAAACTCACATTCATTCAATATACCTTCGGTATTCGCTCCATGCGTCAAACAATTGAGGAATTGAAAACAAATATGGCCTATCGGTGGTTTTTAGGATACGGCTTCCACGATAAAGTTCCTCACTTCTCAACTTTCGGAAAAAACTATGAGCGCCGATTTAAAAATACCGATCTCTTTGAACAGATATTCTATCGAATTTTAAAAGCTGCAGCTGAAAAGAATTTAATAAGTGCAGAACATGTTTTTGTAGATTCTACTCATGTAAAAGCGAGTGCGAATAAACGGAAATTTGAAAAGAAAGTTGTTCGAAAAGAAACCCGTGCCTATCAACAACGCCTTCAAGAAGAAATTAATCGAGATCGTGAAGATCATGGAAAAAAGCCTTTTCCGCCAGATAAGTTTGATAAGGAAGAATTCAAAGAAACTAAGGAAAGTACAACTGACCCAGAGAGTGGATACTATGTAAAAGATGAGCGTACAAAACAGTTCGCCTATTCTTTTCACGCTGCCGCAGATCGCAACGGCTTTGTACTAGGCACAACTGTAACCCCTGGTAACACGCATGATAGTCATATTTTAGAGCCATTGGTAGAACAAGTCATTGAGAAAGTTAGTAAACCAGAAGCTGTTGCGGCCGACGCAGCCTATAAAACACCTGCTATCACGAGCTACTTATTGAAAAACGACATCACACCTGCTTTACCTTACACACGACCTCGCACAAAAGAGGGTTTCTTCAGAAAACATGAGTATGTTTATGATGAGCATTTTGACTGTTACATTTGCCCAGCTGGTGAGATATTAAAGTATAAAACGACTACAAAGGAAGGTTATCGTCAATATAAATCAGATCCGCGAATTTGTGCTGGATGCCCGTTCTTGTCTCAATGCACACAGAGTCAAGCGCACCAAAAGCTCATTCAACGTCATGTGTGGGAGGAACATTTGGAAGAGGCAGACCACCTTCGCCACCATCAAAACGTCAAAAAAATCTATGAGAAGCGAAAAGAAACAATTGAACGTGTTTTCGCAGATGCAAAAGAAAAGCATGGCATGCGTTGGACAACTTTAAGGGGACTTAAAAAATTGTCAATGCAGGCGATGCTTACTTTCGCTGCCATGAATTTAAAGAAAATGGCCAACTGGACTTGGCAAGGCCCAGTAATAGCCTAGAAGATGACCTCGGAGAGGTTTACAGTCATGAAAAAATGCTTTCAAGTCCAATAAAAAAGTAAAAAGGGTCCGGAATAAGGCTATTCCGAACCCCTTTTGTCTACAAACTGAGAGCGCCATTACATCTGGCGCTCTCTTTATAAAAAAATTAATACTGCATCAATGTCAGAATGTCATAGTTGTCAAGCTTTTTACGCCCGTCAAGGTATGTTAACTCGATAAGGAAGGCAATCCCTGCCACTACTCCGCCAAGTTCTTCAACAAGCTGGATGGTTGCATCGATAGTTCCGCCTGTAGCAAGGAGGTCATCAGTGATCAGGACTCTTTGCCCTGGTTTTATGGCATCTTTATGAATCGTTAATACATCTTTTCCATATTCAAGGCCATAATTAACCTTGACTGTTTCACGCGGAAGTTTACCTTCTTTGCGGACAGGGGCAAAGCCTACACCTAAAGAATAAGCCACTGGGCATCCGATGATAAATCCGCGGGCTTCTGGCCCAACAACCAGGTCAATCTTCTTTTCACGTGCATATTCAACAATTTGATCAGTGGCATATTTATACGCTTCACCATTGTCCATAAGTGTGGTAATATCTTTAAATTTAATGCCCGGCTTCGGCCAATCTTCTACAATTGTTATATACTGTTTTAAGTCCATTTTTCTTCCTTTGCCTCCTCAAGTTTTACAGCCCCTTGCATAACTTCATCAAACCAGTCTTTGAGCTGCTGAAAGGATGAATAGAGCAAATCGCTCTCAAGAGTGTATTGTGCCTGTTTAAGCTGATAAGTTCGTGAATCAGCTAAATCACGTTTAGTGGATGTATTGTTTAACGAAATAACACCATTATTTATTTTAACAAAATCCAATTCAAAAAACACTTGCGACATAAAATCTACTGTCTCTCTGCTCCATCCCTTATGCTTGGCAATATCATTCCCATGGCGACTGATATCAATAGAGCCTTTTTTGGCAAGCAGGGCAAAATACCATTTAAAATGGTCTCTTGTTGGTATCGTGCTGAAATAGTCACTGTCTTCTTTATAGAAATGAGCATAAATTCTGGCAGGTTTTTTGCCGGAGAAGACTTGTGCAAGGAGATCCTTTGAAGGCGGCAAATCAACCAGTACAACGTTTGAGCCTTCCAGTTTTATGGCTTCTGCATCTTTTGCAGATGTTATTTTCACCATATTCTCCCCCGCAGCCCCCTTGTATTTGGAAATAGATTCCTCATTAAAAAATATCCAGGTTGTGTTTGCCTCGGGAATGACACTTTGAAGCCTTTCAAGCCGTTTTAAACTCCGGATATCAAACAGCTGCCAGGAGTTTACTGCCATATCCTGAAGAAAAATTTGCGGTTTTTTAATATTGTTCCATTCATTAATGGATAATTCACCAATAACAGAGACCTTGGAGTATGGTGAAATATGCTCATGCAAATGTCCAAGTCCAAAACCGATGCCATCAAGTGAATATCCTTCATTCTCGATTGTAACTTTAATATGTGTCTGTTCAGATCCGATCTTTCTCATAGCTGCAATGTTGGAATTTTGTATCATTACTTTCGGTTTTGCATTCCCCATCCCAAATGGAGCAAGCAGCTGCATCTCTGCAATAGAAGAAAGATTAATATCTTTTAAATGGAAAACCCCGTCAATGGAGGTTACAGGTATAAAATCTTCCTCAGTCAGCTGTTCATTTGCAAGAGTATTCAGTCTGCTTCGCAGATCATCAACCGCATCAATGGATAAAGTCATACCCGCTGCCATCGGGTGTCCTCCAAAGTGGGGGAGGATATCCCTGCATTCAGAAAGATTCTTGAACAGATCAAACCCTTCTATACTTCTTGCAGAACCCTTTGCAAGCCCATTTTCACTGTCATAACTAAGGACAATGGCCGGGCGGTAAAACTTTTCAACAAGCTTTGAAGCTACTATTCCGATTACTCCTGCGTTCCAGCCTTCTTTTCCAACAACAATAACTGAATTCTCGCTGATTGGGAAATTTGTTTCAACCTCATGAACCGCTTGTGCTGCAATGTCATTGACAATAGCTTGCCTCTCTTTATTCAGCATTTCAATTTCTTCAGCAATGGCTTGTGCTTCATAAGGATCACTTGTCAGAAGCAAATCCACAGCAGGATCAGCACTTTCCAGCCTTCCGGCTGCATTGAGCCGAGGGCCGATAGTAAAGCCGATCGTTTCCTCACTAATGGAAGGAAGCTCGATTCTTGCCGCTTTAAACAAAGCATTCAAGCCTGTATTTTTAGTTGATTTCAGTTTTTGAATTCCTCGCTTGGCAATAAGTCTGTTTTCTCCTGTTAAAGAAACAAGGTCAGCAATTGTGCCGATCGCCGCTATTTCCAAAAGATGCTCAGGCATTTCACCATACAGGGCATGAGCAAGCTTAAAGGCTACTCCAACACCGGCAAGCTCCCGAAATGGGTATGTGCTTTCGGGATGCTTTGGATGCACAATGGCCAATGCTTCAGGAAGTTCAGGGCCGGGCTCATGGTGATCTGTAATGATCAAATCCATACCAAGCTCTTTTGCAGATTTTGCTTCATTTACAGCAGCGATCCCGGTATCTACTGTAATAATTAAGCGAATGCCCGTTTCGGCTGCATATTCAAAAGCCGGGATATTTGGTCCATAGCCTTCTGTAAAACGATTCGGTATGTAGAATCGGACGTCAGCACCAAGATCTCTTAGAGCCATCATCATGACAGAAGTGCTAGTGACACCATCCGCATCATAATCACCAAATATTAATATAGGCTCCTGTTTTTCGATGGCTTCTTTTATTCTGGTAACGGCAATTGCCATATCTTTCATTAAAAAAGGATCATGAAATTCCTGCTTATTATCCATCAGAAAATACCGTGCAGATTCAGCGGTATCCATTCCGCGATTAATTAACAGCGATGCTGTAAGAGGAGATATATTCAGATCCTTTGAAAGGAGCTGCACTTTGTCCTCCTGTGATTGCCGAACAATCCATCGCGTTCTTGAATGTAACATACGTTCACCCCTCAGCTTATTAATTATACAAGAGGGGATGATGCGTTTCAATAAGGTAAAATCGGGATAACCCAAACAATTCTGGAAAGAAAATATTAGCAGCTGATCAATTATTGCGTCCAAAATAAAAACTTGAGCAAAAGCTCAAGCCTGTTCATCTAATGTATATCCCTATCCAGCTCTTTTTCAAATTCTTCTTTTTCAGTATTACCTTTTCGGGCACTTCCTGTTTTCAGCTTTTCATTTTCCTTTTTTAATATTTTCACTTGCCTTTGAAGTGAATAGATGCGGACAATGCCCACGGAACCGACAATTAGTCCACCCATAAGGACAGATCCCAAAATCACTAGTATCAGCGGCCACTGGCTTTCCCCAAACAAGTAGTTAACCGTTACATTATCCACATTGATCACTGCAAAAACAGCCACTATTAATGCAAATAAAAAACCAAATAATAAAGTCCATTGAAATTTCATACTATCCTCTCCCAGATCGTTCTCTAATTTATTCGTTCCTGCTATAAGGATTAATGTGAACAAAGACATTTTGAACATTTTCCAATTCAAGCAGCTTGCGTTTTACTTCCTTGCCGACCCGGTGGCCATCCTCAACAGTCATATTAGGATCCACTGAAACTTTAATATCAACAATAACATAATGTCCATGTTCCCTTGCATGCAATTCATCGATTCTTTTAACCTGATCGACGGATTCAGCCGTTTTGCGCATTTCAATTGTATCTTCCTCATGAAGCACATGATCAAGTGTGCTATGAATAGATTCTTTCCCAAGCCTCCACGCCATTTGGAGAATCATTATGGAAACAATAAGTCCAGCCACAGGATCTGCATATTCAAGCCACTCGATCCCCATTCTTCCGCCAATAACCGCACAGCCAATGCCTATTAAAGCGGCAATAGATGAATAAACATCTGAACGGTGTTCATAAGCATTAACAATTAAAGCATCACTGTTTAGTTTCTTTCCCAAATTATACTTATACCGAAACATTGCTTCTTTCACAATGATGGAAATTAGCACTGCAGCTATTGCAATTGCTTTTGGAGGTTCAATTGGAGAAAAGAATGATTCAAATGATGATTTTCCGATTTCAATTCCCACGAGGAACAGCAGGACGGCAACAATTATGGCTGCTATCAATTCTGCTTTCCCATGCCCATATGGATGATCCTCATCCGGCGGCTGTTTTGCGGCTCTCAGTCCCAAATATACAGCAAAGGACCCTGCAACATCCGAAGCTGAATGGACCGCATCCGCCACCAGCGCTTTACTCCCTGAATAAACACCAATTCCCCACTTAAGGGCAGCAAGAATAATATTGCCCACGATGCCGATTATAGCTGCAAATTCAGCCTTCTTAAAACGATCGTTATTTGCCAAAGCGATACTTCCTTCCTCCCTGATCTTGCTATTAGTTTATCCTATTTCCCGGAATCATTAACCAAATTTGCAAAATAGACATCATCCTCTTTCAATGAAAAAAAGCTCAGGCACATGCCTGAGCTTTTGTAATAATTACACTTGAGGTTCGTCACTGACCTTGCGTTTTTCTTTAACAGTATGAATAACGCCTTTTTCTTTCAGTTCTTTGCCTTTCCATACTGCCCAAATCTGTGCAGCAAGGAAAATGGATGAATAGGTACCTGCGATTAAACCGATCAGAAGTGCAAACGAGAAGTTTCTGATTGATTCACTTCCAAACACCAAAAGTGCTACTACTGTAAAAACAACAGTCAGAACAGTATTAACAGATCGTCCCAATGTTTGGCGGAGACTTTTATTTACAACGTCTGCAATGTCTTCAAATGATTTAAGTTTTTTCTTTTTCTGCATATTTTCACGCATCCGGTCGAAGGTTACGATGGTATCATTGATTGAATAACCGACTACCGTCAGGACTGCCGCAATGAAGGTAATGTCCACTTCAAGGCGTGTAAAGCTAAATATAGCAATAATAAAGAAAGCATCATGCAGAAGTGCAAGAACTGCAGGCACTGCCATTTTAATTTCAAAACGGATGGTTACATAGATAATAATGCCGACAGAGGCAATAGCCAATGCAATCAGTGCGTTTTTGGCAAGTTCTTTACCGACTGTCGGTGAAACCGTGCTGACATTTGGATCGGCACCAAATTTTTCATGAAAATGAGTCTTTAATTCGGCTATTTCATTTTTAGTCAGTACACCTTTTAATCTTGCAACGCCAATTTCCTTATTATCACCAGATATCACAATGTCATCTGTCTCTAAGCCTACAGCCGATAATTCAGTTTGCAGCTCTTCTTTGGTTAAAGGATTATCAGCAAGCTGCTCGATACGCGTACCGCTTGCAAAATCAATTCCGAGGTTCAGCCTGAATATGGATACAACGATAATCCCCACTGTAATTAATACTGCCGATAGAATGAAAAACTTCCTTCTGTGCCCTACAAAATCAAACTTATCAAATTTCGTCGGCAAATCAAGGGTATCGTAATTTTCAGCAATATTTTTGATGTCACTTTTCTTAACTCCAAACCAGCCTGGCTTTTTATCAAGTGCTTTGCTATGGACCCAAAGCCCCATAAGCAGTCTTGTACCGTATACAGCAGTAATAAAGCTGGCCAGGATACTTATTATAAGCATGGTAGCAAATCCTTTTACAGAACTTGTCCCATACAAGAATAATACGGCTGCTGCTAAAATAGTTGTGATATTCGCATCAAAGATTGTAGAAAGGGAGTTTTTCTCCCCTGCCTGGAAAGCAGATTTGATTGTCCTGCCCACTTTCATTTCTTCCCGGATTCTCTCATAGGTAATGATATTCGCATCAACAGCCATACCAACCCCCAGAATGAGCGCAGCAATACCAGGCAGAGTCAGTACGCCATTCATCCAGTCAAATACGAGTAATATCAGGTAGATATAGAAAGATAATGTAAGTGTCGCTATAAACCCAGGGAAACGATAAACTGCAATCATATAAATAAATATAATTGCAATGCCAATGATACCAGCAAGAATAGTTGTTTCCATTGCCTGCTCACCAAATTTAGCACCTACTGATGTTGAATAAACTTCATCGAGCTGGACAGGAAGGGATCCTGCGTTCAATAAATCCGCCAGCGTCTGTGCTTCTTCAATTGTAAAGTTCCCAACAATGGAAACGGTATCCTGATTAAAGATTTGGCTTACCTGTGGAGCAGATAAGTATTTTGGATCTTTTTTTGCTGCCTCGGCCTGGAAGGAATCCTGGCCTTCTTCAAAATCAAGCCAAATGACAAGCAAGTTATTTGGAGCTCCCATATTGACTATTTTTTGAGTTACATCTTTAAATTTGCCGGCACTTTTCAGCTTCAATGAAACACTCGGCTTTCCATTTTCATCAAATGTCTGCTTTGCACCATTTTCAGCAAGGTCTGAACCGTCCATCATCAACTGATCATTTACATCTCTAAATGATAAGTTAGCTTCTGTAGACAAAATTTCTCTTGCTTTATTCTGATCTGTTACACCAGCAAGCTGAACACGAATCCGCTTATCTCCTTCAATCTGGATATTCGGCTCACTGACTCCAAGAACATTGATCCGCCTGTCCAGTGCTTCAGCAGTACTTGCAAGGACATCTTTATTTACCTTCTGACCATCTTTTGGCGTGACTTCATAAAGAACCTCAAATCCGCCCTGCAAATCAAGTCCAAGCTTAATATCTTTTAAGATGTTGTTCGTCGTTGCTCCAGCCAGGCTTCCCAGTAATAAAACAATCAGGAAAAAAGCAACGATACGGCTGCGCTTTACCATTCTGAATAAATCCTCCTTAGCTATCGCCCGCTATTTGATATAACAGGCACTCCATCAGCGGCGTGATGCATTATTTACCAAAACTTCATGGGAGGCTGCATAATTTTTAGGTATGCATGCCCGTTAAAAGACTGTTGTTTGATTCACTCGTTTTTTTAAATTTCATTCTATGTATGACCTATGACATGAAAAAAGACCAATTACTCCGCTTTTCATTATGAAACAGATTGTAAAACCTGTCAATTTGTCTTAAATCATGTTAAACCAGGGGAAAACCGGAAAATTCTAATTACTTTAATAGTTTTCTCCGTTCTTCTTCATTCTCGAAAGAAAATTCTGCCTCTTTAAAAGCCTCGATGGTAGCATAGTGGATGTATTCACTCACCTTTACCTCCATTATTTCTTCCACAATTTCAAATAGCCTGACATTTTCTTTTGGTTTTTTCCACTTTTTCTTTGTCAGATATCCCCAGAGTTCCTGTTCAGTCACTTTTTTATATCCCAGAAGCTGAAATTCATCCAATTTGCTTTCCAATGCAGGTTTTACCGTAGTGCGAAAATAATCATATTCATGGCCGATTTCAGCCGCCTCCCCGCCATTAATAACATGGAAATTATGATAGCCTGTCATGCTTTGTCCTCTATCTTGCATATAGATAATTGTATATGATATTACCCATTTTGAGAAGGCAGGGAGTTGAATGTCCAAATTTCTGAAAGGCACCATGATCCTGCTCGCTGCAGGTCTGGTGACCAGGGTCCTTGGCTTTATTAACAGAATTGTCATTGCCCGATTTATTGGAGAAGAAGGTGTTGGCCTTTATATGATGGCCTTTCCCACCATGATTCTTGTCGTCACCATCACACAGCTCGGGCTGCCGGTTGCTATTTCGAAAAGTGTGGCAGAGGCAGAGGCAAGAGGCGATACAGCAAAAATCAAGAAAATATTAATTGTTTCCTTAGCAACGACCATCTCACTTTCCATAGTTTTCACTCCCGCTTTAATTTTGCTCGCACCATTATTATCAGAGACACTCTTTACTGATAACAGGACACACTTGCCTTTGATGGCAATCGCACCAATTGTGCCGATTATTGCCGTTTCCTCAGTCATTCGGGGTTATTTCCAGGGCAGGCAGAACATGAAGCCTGCTGCCTATTCCCAGATGATTGAGCAGATAGTCCGAATCAGCCTGATCGCTTTAATGACTAAGGCATTCCTGCCATATGGAATTGAGTATGCGGCGGCGGGTGCCATGCTGGCAGCAGTTATCGGGGAGCTTGCATCATTGCTTTATTTAATGACCACATTTAAGCTTAAAAAGAAATTCAGAGTCAGGAAACAATTTTTTAAATATGTGTCTTCCGGAAAAAGCACATTTAACGAATTGATGACTGTTGCCCTTCCAACAACTGGCAGCAGAATGATCGGTTCGGTCTCTTGGTTTTTTGAACCGATTGTAGTAGCACAAAGTCTTGCACTTGCAGGTGTTGCAGCAGCTGCTGCTACGAAGCAGTATGGTGCTCTTACGGGCTTTGCCATGCCTCTTCTGATGCTGCCATCGTTCATTACTTATTCTCTGTCAACTTCTCTTGTTCCAGCTATAAGCGAGGCAAATTCCCAAAATAAGATGGGGCTGATCGAATACAGGCTTCAGCAGGCGCTTCGCTTTGCATTTATTACCGGCGGCCTGGCGGTTGTGGTTCTTTACGTCCTTTCCGATCAGCTAATGGAAGTGATGTATGGCTCCTCAAGCGGCTCACATTTTATTAAACTAATGGCGCCCTTCTTCCTTTTTTATTATTATCAGGGACCTCTTCAGGCAACATTACAGGCATTGAATCTAGCCCGTGCGGCTATGATCAACAGTCTGATTGGCGCGGTTGTAAAGACAGCAGTTATCTTTCTCCTGGCGAGCCAGCCTGCTTTCGGGATAAACGGAGTTGCGATGGGGATCTTGACAGGAACAGTCCTGGTGACAATGCTTCATTTTGCAACCGTTCTGAAAGCTATTTCCTTTACTTTTTTCATAAGAGACTATATAAAAACGTTTATTGCAATGGTTATGTCAGGAGGAGCCGGGTTCTGGATGCTAAAAGACATCCTTGCCACTGACATGAATACAGCCGCAGGGGTTATTTTGGTATCCACTGTTATCACAATTGTCTATATCGTCCTTTTATTACTCTTAAAACTGATTAAAAAGAATGACTTGGTCCGTATTCCCGGGATAGGCAAAATGATATCCAGGCTGGCATTCAAATAAAGTGAGATTTCAATCAGCGGGGTGGTTCCTTATCCCCGCTGATTGTAAGTTGATGCCAACAGGAAGTGAGGCATAAAGACGCTGCCACAGGATGCGGCGTTCTTAGTCTTTGTTCTTCTTTTCAGTCCATTACGGTCAGTTTGACTGTGATAAACAAGATCAACCGTACTTATTTTCTTTCATCAAACAAATCAACATAAAATTGGCCATTTTCATAACTGCAGAATGAAATCTCGGATATCTCTTTATACCCTTCTTTGCGAAGTTCCTGACGCAGCCAAAATTCACTTTTATCGATCGTTTCCAGGTTAGTTTTCTGAATCCTTCCATCTATGATTAAAGGGATTGTTATTCCCCCATCTTTACTGTCATTTCTTTCAAAGACTGACAGTGTACCGGAGGATTCCAGGATAGCAAATTCCACATCGGAGATTTTGGCAATATCTTTTTCTCTTAGCTGAAGAAGCAGGTCATCAAAGTTATACCGCTGTTTCCTCATGGCATTTTCATCTATTTTTCCTTTATTAATAATAATTGTTGGCTTACCATCAACTAAGTCCCTGAATCTTTTGCTCTTCAGAGAGAATATGGCCAATACAATTTGCACAACCATCAAAAGGAGCATGGGGAGCACATTTTTAATAATATTTGAATCCGGAGTTTCAATCGCGACAACTGCAAGTTCAGCTATCATGATATAGACGACAAGGTCCAGGACGCTTAGTTCTCCAATTTCTCTTTTGCCCATTAGTCTAAATATGAGAAGGATGACTGCATACAGAAATAAGGTTCGTATAACAATGATTAGATATTCTTCCACTTTTACAGCACTCCTTTTGATGCAATCCTTTCTATTCTTCCGCATATTTGAACATTTATGTGTATATGGGGTTTTTCTTTGAACAATTTCTATTCTATTTTTTCAATGGCTGAATATGCTTGTACTAAGGAAAAAGGCTGTCTTCCCCAAGGGGTGAAAGCTGTTCCTATTTACTCATTAAGAAGGGAGAGGGTTCATATAGAAGAATCAAAGAACTTTGGCAGCGCTGTCCTTTACGGTATTATAGCGATTTTTGCCATAGCCGTTGCCGCCAGTCTCATTTTTTCACTGCTTCTGCGGTTTACATCACTGCAGGAGTCATCCTTGCAGTATATTATTACTGCCGTTTCATTCATTTCTCTTTTTGCAGGCGGGTTCATTTCGGGAGGTAAAGGGAAGCAAAAAGGCTGGCTGCTTGGAGGCTTAACCGGCCTAATTTATTCAATCGTCATTTTCCTTTTTCAATATTTAGGTCATGACAGTTTATTTAATATGGAACAAATGATATACCACACCTGTTTCACACTTACAGCCATGATGGGCGGTATACTGGGAGTGAATCTCAACACTAAGAGAACCGCATAAAAAAGAAGGTCCTGAGTTTCAGGACCTTCTTTTTTGATATTAAGATTTTGCTAATGCATCGCCAGTTGCCTGCGTTACTTCGCGGATAGCTGCACGATCGTATGTAAGACGGCTTCCGTCACCACATTTAATAACCACTTTGTCTTCGTCGATAGCATCAACGAATCCATGAAGACCGCCGATTGTTACAACCTTATCTCCCTTTTTCAAGTCACTCTGCATTTGCTGAACTGCCTTTTGGCGTTTCTGCTGCGGACGAATTAACAGGAAATAGAATAAGACAAACATCAATAATAATGGTCCTAATGTTCCTAAAAGCTCCATTGTTTTCCCCCCTTTCAAAGATCGGCCCAATTTAAGGAGTACTGTTCCTTAAATGAACTCTCTATTATTAAAAGTTCTTCGCGTTAGGCTTATTAAAACCATACCTTTCGAAAAACTCTTCTCTAAAGTCACCCAAGCGATCTTCTCTAATTGCCTGTCTAACCTGCTCCATTAATTTTAACAGAAAATAAAGATTATGGTAAGTTGTAAGCCTGATTCCAAATGTTTCATCACAGCGGATTAAATGCCTGATATAAGCACGGCTGTAATTTCTGCATGTGTAGCAATCGCAGTTCTCATCTATAGGGCCAAAATCTCTTGCAAACTTGGCATTTTTAACAACCAGCCGGCCATTACTTGTCATCAATGTTCCGTTCCTTGCAATCCTTGTAGGAAGAACACAGTCGAACATATCGATTCCTCTGATCGAACCATCGATTAAAGAATCCGGGGATCCTACTCCCATAAGGTATCTTGGCTTATTAGACGGCATAAGCGGTGTTGTGAATTCAAGCACACGATTCATTACATCTTTCGGCTCGCCTACCGATAATCCGCCCACAGCATAACCCGGGAAATCAAGAGATGTTAAGTCTCTGGCGCTCTGTTTGCGCAGCTCCTCATATTCTCCGCCCTGGATAATACCAAAGAGCCCCTGGTCATTCGGGCGCTTGTGAGCTTTTAAGCAGCGCTCAGCCCATCGGGAAGTCCTTTCTACTGACTTCTTCATATATTCAAAGGAAGCTGGATATGGCGGGCACTCATCAAATGCCATCATAATATCAGATCCAAGCGAATTTTGAATATCCATGGCTTTTTCAGGAGATAAAAACAGCTTGTCACCATTCAAGTGGTTCCTGAAATGAACGCCTTCTTCTTCAATTTTGCGGAATTCACTCAGGCTGAACACCTGAAATCCGCCGGAATCTGTCAGAATGGCACGGTCCCAATTCATGAATTTATGCAGACCGCCTGCTTCTTCCACGATTTCCTGACCCGGCCGAAGCCACAGATGATAAGTATTGCTCAGAATGATGCCCGCACCCATTTCCACCAATTCTTCCGGTGACATGGTTTTTACAGTAGCGAGTGTCCCCACAGGCATGAAAACGGGGGTTTCAAAAGAACCGTGCGGCGTATGGACACGGCCCAGACGGGCACCTGTTTGCTTACATGTTTTAATTAATTCATAACGAATTGCAGTCAATTTGCAGTTCTCCTTCCATTTGAAGCACATTAGGCCTGCCCCGGACAGGCAGAATAATATTACAAAATGAGCATAGCATCTCCAAAACTGAAGAACCGGTAACGTTCTTCAACAGCCTGATTATAGGCATTTAAAACGTTATCGCGGCCTGCAAGTGCACTCACCAGCATAATTAAAGTTGATTTAGGCAGGTGAAAATTCGTAATCATGCCATCTATCGCTTTAAATTCATAGCCTGGATAAATAAAAATATCGGTCCAGCCGCTTGCTTCCTCAAATCGGCCATTGTGTGCAGAAGCTATGGTTTCTAA
Organism: Cytobacillus sp. FSL R5-0377; assembly: GCF_038004385.1. Taxonomy (NCBI): domain Bacteria; kingdom Bacillati; phylum Bacillota; class Bacilli; order Caryophanales; family Bacillaceae; genus Cytobacillus; species Cytobacillus sp. FSL R5-0377. Next base: position 3,594,161 of record NZ_JBBORA010000001.1, on the reverse strand, counting down.
AGTCCTTGTGGAGGTAGTCCCCACACTGATGATTCTTCCTCCCTGCTCACGCACTTCATTTAACAGCCGTGCAGTTCCTTCAGTTACCTGGTAAAATTCAGCATGCATTTCATGCTCATTTAAATCCTCCACACTAACTGGCCTGAAAGTTCCAAGACCAACATGCAGAGTAATAAAAGCAATATGCACACCCATATCTTTTATTTCTTTAAGAAGCTGCTCAGTAAAATGCAGACCTGCTGTCGGAGCTGCAGCAGAACCCCGCTCACGGGCAAACACAGTCTGATAACGGTCGCGGTCATCAAGCTGCTCTTTAATGTAAGGAGGCAAAGGCATTTCTCCCAATTGTTCCAGCACTTCATAGAATATACCATCGTACCTGAACTCAAGCACCCTGCCGCCATGCTCAGAGCTTCCAGTACAGACAGCAGTCAGCTTGCCGTCTCCAAACGTTATCTCTGTTCCTTCTTTTACTCTTTTGGCTGGCTTAATCAGTGTTTCCCAGGAATCCCCTTCAACCTGTTTAAGAAGAAGCACCTCTATTTTCGCACCGGTTCCCGTTTTTTCTCCAAACAGTCTGGCAGGAAGCACCTTCGTGTCATTTAATACAAGGCAATCCCCAGCCTTAAGGTAATTTTTAATATCTTTAAAAACACTATGCTGAATATCCCCGGTGTTTTTATCAAGGACCATTAGCCTGCTGCTTGTCCTATCAGCCAAAGGCGTTTGTGCAATTAATTCTTCAGGCAAATGAAAATCAAACCAATCTACTTTCATGATGTCACCCTTCTGTTATTCAAATAGACTACCGGAACCTGCCAATAAAATAAAAGATGGCAGATAGGATAATACTCAGCAATATCGATGTAACGACTGGAAAATAAAATGTCGTATTGCCTTTTTTAATCACTAAATCTCCAGGCAGCTTGCCAATATTAATAAACTGGCTTATAAAGCCTATGGCGAAAATGATGGCACCAACAACCATCAGCCACTTCGATATGCCGTTCAATCAGAAGGCACCTCCATTTGAAAATGGAGGTACACCAGGTCCGTTACAATTCTTCCTCTTGGCGTCCGCTGAAGAAACCCAATCTGCAATAAATAGGGTTCATAAACATCTTCAATCGTATGCGCTTCTTCTCCAATGGTCGCAGCAATGGTTTCAAGGCCAACAGGTCCGCCCCGGAATTTTTCTATTATCCCTCTTAATAATTTATGGTCAATATGATCAAGGCCTAAACGGTCAACCTGCAAAAGCTCAAGGGCTTCTTTGGCGAGTGGTTCATCAATTTGGCCGTCCGCTTTGACCTGGGCAAAATCCCTGACTCTCCGGAGGAGCCTGTTTGCAATTCGGGGCGTGCCTCTTGACCTTCTTGCCACTTCAATCGCTGCTTTTTGGTCTATGCCTGTATCCAGCACCTCAGCTGTGCGGATAACAATATCTGTCAGCTGCTCTTCTGAGTAATATTCAAGCCTGCTGAGCACACCAAAGCGGTCTCTTAAAGGAGCCGATAACGACCCGGCTCTAGTTGTCGCGCCAACCAGTGTAAAAGGCGGCAGATCCAGCCTTACTGATCTGGCACTTGGCCCTTTTCCAATAACAATATCAAGGCAGAAGTCTTCCATTGCAGGGTAAAGAACTTCTTCGATAGACCGCGGCAAGCGATGAATTTCATCAATAAACAGGACGTCACCTGGTTCCAGCGCAGTCAGGATTGCCGCCAAGTCACCTGGCCTTTCAATCGCAGGGCCTGCAGTTGTTCTGATATTTACGCCCATTTCATTGGCAATAATAGCAGCCAGTGTGGTTTTCCCCAAACCGGGCGGCCCATATAGAAGGACATGATCCAAGGTCTCCTCGCGTATTCTGGCGGCTTTAATAAAGATCTCGAGGTTCTCCTTTACTTTATCCTGACCAATATACTGCTTTAGTGTCTGCGGGCGCAGGCTCTGTTCAAATGAAAGATCCTGAAGATCAGCTTCACCGGATATAATCCGCTCTTCCATACTTAATCACCTTCTTAATTTCAGCATAAAACGAATCGGCCTTCTTCAACAATTATAGTTTTAAAAGCTTTTGCAGAGCTTTCTTTATGTATTGGTCCGTTGTAAGCTTTTCTTTTTTCAGTTCCGGCGTAATCCTTTTTAGTTCCTTATCAGAATAGCCCAGTGCTTTTAATGCAAGCAATGCTTCTTCCAAATCTCCCGCATGCGCGCTATCAGACTGAATTTTATCCGCTGAAAACAGATTGGGAAAGAAGTCAGGTACAATATCCGGAAGCTTGCCTTTAAGATCAAGAATCATTTGCCTGGCAGTTTTCTTTCCGACTCCAGGAAACTTAACAAGGAAAGCTTCATCTTCATTTTCAATCGCCTGCACTACCTGTTCCGGTTCACCTGATGCAAGAATCGCAAGTGCTCCCTTCGGCCCAATGCCGGTAACATTAAGCAGCCTGGTAAACAGAGTCTTCTCCTCACGAGTCTGAAAACCATACAATGCCATGATATCTTCCCGTACATAATGATAAGTGAATATCCTGACTTCCTGCCCGAACTCCGGTGTATAGCTAAATGGATTTGGCGCCAATATCTGATATCCGATACCATTATTTTCAATAACTACATATTCAGGTCCGATAAAATCGAGCCTGCCTTTTACAAATTCAAACAATGCCTTTCTCTCCCCTAATTCAACTGTACCTCATTGTACCATAAACTTTTTGGCACGAAGAAAAAAATGCTGCAGACACTCTGCGCAATACTTGTTCTAAGCATCCTCTTGTTCATTCCTAAAAGCTCCCTTTAAATCATCCTGGACACTAATACTGCTCATTTCTACGCTTGAGCGATAAGCTGCACGGCAAATAACATGTGCGGAAACAGGAGCAGTCAGGAATACGAAAAATATTCCAAGCAGTAATCGAATACTGAAATAATTATCTGCAAAAAGAAAAAATAGGAATGCTCCAAACAATGTAAACATTACACCCAGAGTGGAGCTTTTTGAGGCAGCATGTGACCGGGTATACACATCCGGAAGCCGAATAATTCCGATTGCACTCAAAAAACTGAAAATGGTACCTGTCAAAATTAGAATGGCTGCTACCAGTTCACTTGTGACGTCTGCGTTCAATGACAACACCTCTTTCCATAAATCGAGCGAAGGCGATTGTTCCAATAAAGGAAAGAATGCCAATCAATAAAATGACTTCCATGAAGGCATGTGTTTTTAGTAATACCGATAAAATAGCTACCGCTGAAATTAAATTTATCCCTAAAATATCCAAAGCCTGTACCCTGTCTGGTGTCGTGGGGCCTATAACCAGACGAAAGATTGTTGCCATCATTGAGAGCGCCAGAAACCCCAATGAAAGCATTAAAATAATTTCTATCATTTGCGAGTCACCTTCTTTATCGCCTTTTCAAACCGATCCTTCGATTTTATGACAGATTCACTTGATTCCGGAATATCCATAGCATGGATGTAAAATACTTTATTATCATGGGATACCTCCACAACTACAGATCCGGGAGTCAGTGAAAGCAGCAAAGCAAGCAGAGTTACTTCAAGCTCTCCTTCAAGCTCAGTTTCTATTGTGAAAATCCCGGGTGTGATATTAATTCTTGGCCTTATTACCTGCCGGATTACAAGTATGCTAGAAGTAATTAATTCCCAAATGAACACAAAAAATAATTTAAGGATAGCTACGAGTGATCTTAAATATAAAGGGGCTTTAAAGAATTTCTCTAAAACGATTAAAACAATTATTCCCATCAGATAACCGCTGAAAAAGGATAATATGCTCCAGTCATCTTGCAGAAACATCCATAAAAAAGCTATAAATAGATTGATTAACACTTGAATGGGCAAAATGATAACCCCTTTCGAAGAAAATCTGTTTATTCCAGGTATTACGGCGTAATCTTCCCTCCAAAGACAGCATCAATATAAAGCTCCGGATTTATTAAGGTTTGGACTGCCAATTCAGTATATGCAGAGATTCCTTCAGCTCCTAAACCCAGCAAAATGGTCAGCAGGCTTAGACAGGCTATCGGGAACATCACCCCTTTAGTAGTACCTGACTCCATCTCTTCACTTAAAAACGTTTCTCCCCAAAAACAATTCATAAAAATTTTAATAACGGAGTATAGTGCCATCAGACTTGTTAATAGACCTATTGCGCCAAGCCAGAAATAGCCGGCTTCAAAAGTCCCTTGCGTTATAAACACCTTGCCAAGGAAACCGCTTAAAGGAGGTATTCCTGCCAGTGACAAAGCTGCAATAAAAAACATCCATCCAAGATATGGGTGATTGCGAATGAGACCGCTCATCTCTTTTAGTTTTCCGGTGCCTGTAAGACTAATTATTGTCCCGCCTAATAAGAATATAAGCGCCTTAACGATTATGTCATGAATCATATAGTAAACAGAGCCTGTCAGTCCCTCTATTGAGAAAGAGGCCAGCCCGGCAATGATAAAACCAACGCCTATAATTACGTTATAAGCAAGTATGTTCTTAATATCCCAATGGGCAACAGCTCCAATCGCACCCAGGATCATGGTTGCTGCTCCCAAAATGCCTATTAAAAGATGTGTCACTTTCGGCTCGTGGTAGAAAACCAGGGTAAACAAACGAAAAATCGCATAAATGCCGACCTTTGTTAATAGTGCAGCAAAGACCGCAGCTACAGCCGTCGGTGGTGCACTATATGAGCCCGGGAGCCAAAAGAATAGAAAAAGGGCAGCTTTGAGGCTGAATATGACCAGCAATAAAATAGCTATAATGGTCAACAATCCGCTCTGTCCTGTTTCAGCAACTCTCACTGAAAGATGGGCAAAGTTTAATGTTCCGGTAATAGCATAAATAAAGGCAATTGCGACGAGGAAAAGAAATGACGAAATAATATTGGTAAGTACATATTTAATTGACTCCCTGAGCTGTACCTTAGTGCCTCCCAATGAAATCAAAACATAAGAAGAAATGAGCATAACTTCAAAACAGACAAACAGATTAAATAAGTCCCCGGTAATAAAGGAGCCATTAACTCCGGTAATCAGAAATAAAAACAAAGGATAAAAATAATGGCTCTCCCTATCTTCTCCTATCGATCTGAAGGCATAAATCAAACAGCAGACAGCTACAATACTAGTTATTAAAAGCAGCATGGAGGAAAACATATCAGCGACCATGCTTACCCCAAATGGAGGCTGCCAGTCTCCTAAATGCAGGGTTTGAATCCCATACTTTTTATTTTCTCCCATTAACATGACCGCAATGATCCCTGATCCTGATAACGCAATGAGGCTTAATATTTTATGAAGTTTTAATTTCCTCCTAAATATCACCATGATCATTCCTGTAATCAAAGGAATGATTATGGGCATAATAATTAAATTATTCATCATGATTACCTCTCATTTGATCCGTATCGTCTGTGCCCAGCACTTTATATGCCCGATAGCTTAACACTAAGAAAAGGGCCGTCGTTGCAAAATTAATAACAATCGCTGTTAATATAAGTGCCTGTGGGAGCGCATCGGTAAATGGAAGGTCCTGCAGCCCCAATAATGGGGGACCTCCCGTTTTCAACCCGCCCATCGTGAGAATAAGCAGATGCACCCCGTGGCTGATAATGGACGTTCCCAGGATGATTCTAAGCAAACTCTTGGTTAAGATTAAATAGGTTCCTATGGCAAAAAATAGACCGACAAGCAGTGACATTAAAGTTTCCATTCTTAGTGATCATCACCTATACTCAGAATTATGGACATCGATGTCCCAATAACTGCCAGCGCCACCCCTACATCGAAGAGCACTGCAGTAGCCAGTTCAGTCTTTCCGAAAACCGGAATGTCAAAATAATCAAATGCCTGTGTTAAAAATGGCTGCCCAAAAACAATGCCCCCCACTCCTGTAAAAACAGCAATTAATACGCCGATCGCTGTGAGCACTTTAAAGTCAACAGGAATATTTTGACGGACTGTTTCAATATCGAATGCCAGAAACAGAAGCGTCAAAGCAGCTGAAAACCCTAAACCTCCGATGAATCCTCCGCCAGGGTTATGATGTCCTGAGAAGAAAAGGTTGATCGAAAAGGTAAGTATGATAACTACTGCAACCTTTATAACAGCATGCAAAATGATATCATTTGGTTCTTTCACTTCTTTCCCTCCCCGTTAACCTTAGTTTTACAAGTGTGTACACCCCTAATGAAGCAATGCCAAGCACAAATACTTCAAGCATTGTATCGATTCCCCGGAAGTCTACAAGTATTGCGTTAACAATATTTCTTGCCCCGGCCAGTTCATATGAATTTTCATAATAATAGGCAATAGGCTCGAATAATCTAGTCCCATTAGCAGATAAAGCAAGAATGGCAACTATGGCCCCGACACCAATGGAAATCACTAAGTTTGTCATTCTGAATTTTACTCTTTCCACTTTCCTACGCATTTCCGGCAAATGATAAAAACACAAAAGGAAAAGGGCTGTTGTTACTGTTTCAACCACCAGCTGGGTTAAAGCTAAATCCGGCGCGCGGAAGATGACAAAGAAAAGTGAGACCAGGTATCCAAGAGCACCAACCGCAACTATAGCCGTCAGCCTTGATTTGGAAAATAGGACGGTTAAGGCTGCTGTTAACATACTAATGATTAACACACCTTCATATATGCTGACAGGTGCATTATTGCCTGCATTAAAGGCTGCTCCATCCAAGTACAATATAGAACCTCCAACAATAATAATCAGAAAAGTGAAGACATATACAAAATAATCACGTATATAACCTGTCATATATCTCTTTGTAAGAGAGAAGGACATGTCTTCCATCTTGCCGAGCCCTTGGTTGTAGAAGTTATTGAAGGTCATGCTATAAGGGTAGATCGAATAAATGCCAATCCACTTTTTTAGATATAAATATAGAAGAGCTCCTGCTCCGACAACTCCCAGGGTCATAAATAATTCTGCATTCCAGCCATGCCAGGCACTGATCTTGATCTCAATTTCCCCAGGCTGAGAATAGGCTGGCAAAACAGCTCCCATTGCGGGCTTAAGAATGTATTGAGAAAGCACATTAGGGAAAAAGAAAATAATGATAACCAGGGAAGATAAAATAACCGGAGGGACTAACATCCCAACTGGCGCTTCGTGGGCTGCCTTTTCCAGCTTTTTCGGCTTGTATTTCCCGGTAAAGGTCTTGAAAATTATGATCATGCAATAGATAAAAGTAAGCACACTTGCTGCCCAGGCGATAACAGGAAAAATAACACCTAAGGACTCCATGCTGAATATAGACATATCAGAGGCATTTAACACAGCGGTAAAAAACATTTCTTTACTTAGAAATCCATTAAATGGAGGAAGTCCAGCCATTGAAAAGCCGCCAATTACAGCAAGGGTGAAAGAAATAGGCATCAGGTGCATCAAACCGCCCAGCCTTCTAATATCCCTTGTTCCGGTTTCATGGTCAATGATCCCCACAACCATAAACAAACTTCCCTTAAATGTAGAATGATTGATTAAATGAAAGATTGCAGCAAGCACCGCTGCTGCATACATTGAAGCTTCATCACCTGTACCGTAATACAGGGACGCTGACCCCATGCCAAGCAGACTCATGATCAGCCCGAGCTGGCTAATGGTTGAGTACGCCAATAAAGCCTTTAAGTCTGTTTGTCTTACAGCGTTAAGAGAACCATACAGCAATGTTACAAGTCCGGCAATGCTTACAAGCCAAAACCACTCTGCAGTGCCTCCAAAAATCGGCGTCATACGCGCCACTAAATATATCCCAGCCTTAACCATTGTCGCTGAGTGCAGATAAGCACTAATTGGCGTTGGAGCTTCCATTGCATCCGGCAGCCAAATGCTGAATGGAAATTGTGCTGATTTTGTAAACGCCCCAATGAGAAGAAGAATCATGGCAGGCAAAAATAAAGAATGCTCATATATAGCGTCAGTTTGATTAATTATTTCACGAATGCTGAATGTTTCTGTCATCATTGACAGCATGATAAATCCGGCAAGCATGGCAAGTCCGCCAAAAATCGTAATATTCATTGATTTCTGTGCCCCATACCGAGATTTTTCCCTTTGGTACCAATATGCAATCAGTAAGAAAGATGAGATGCTTGTCAATTCCCAAAAAACATATAAAACAAGAATATTATCAGAGAAAACCAAACCAAGCATGGCTCCCATGAATAACAGTAAATATACATAGAAATTGTGCAGTGATTCTTTCAGCTTTGACATGTAATATATGGAATACAGCACGACCAAAGCACCGATGCCTGTAATAAGCAATCCAAAGACTAAGCCTAATCCATCAATATAGGTTGTGTAGTTTATTCCATATGATGGGATCCAGGGTACAGAAATAAAAACCGAATCTCCATTTGAAACAACTGGAATATACCTTAGCAAATAAAGAAAAATGACTGATGGCACAATTAGTACAAACCAGCCAGTATGTATGCGGGGTGTAACCATTCTATAAATTAACGGAACAATTATTGCAAATATAAATGGAACTAAAACCATTATGTGCAGCCAGGACAAACAGATCCCCTCCCTTTTTATGAATTCTCAGGTGACATTACTGTTTCAAACATAAGGGCATTTAAGTGGTCTTTTAAAGTATGCTTCCCTATATATCAAACCATTAACTCTGAACTTGATTAATTTCTTGAATGACATTGACCTTTTAGGTTGCATAAGCTATAGTCATACATAGTTTAAATTATGAAGACAAATATTTTCACATCTATTCGAGGTGAGTTAACAGTGAAAAAACTAAAAGGACGAATGGACGAAAGCATCCTTGTCTGTGTTTATTACGGCCCAAATGGTGAAAAGTTAATTCACCGCGGATGCCAAATAGCCAGTATGCTTGATTGTCCTTTATATATATTGACCATTGATCCAAAACCTTTTGATGAAATGGATGCGGAGAAATCACATTACATTACCAGATGGAAACAATTAGCCGATCACTATAGTGCTGATGCTTTTATTCTGAAGGATAATGAAAAGCGGCCGGTATCAAAAGTAATCACTGAAGTGGCAAGAGAAAAAGGCATTACACAAATAATTCTTGGCCAAACAGCTCAAAGCCGCTGGGAACAAATCGCCAAGGGGTCCATCATCAATATACTTCTCCGGGAAATCCCCTTTGTGGATCTTCATATCATTTCTGTGTCCCGATATCTGAAAGATCAGGAGGGACAGTTTGAAAAAGGCGTTCGTGCATACCTCGTTAAGGATGGAAGCAACTATCGTGTGACTTTCAAACATACGAAGGATGCTGAATATGAAGGAATCTTCTTTAAAGATCAGGGTACTGACTTTAATAATGGGGTTTTTAAGTTTATGAAAGACCAGAAGACACATCAAGTCATCGTAACTGAGGACATTATATCCGACTTAACTAATGTTGAACTAGATGAATCCTTGAATGATGATGATGAATAATGAAATAATTCCTCCTCTGCTGAAATGCGGAGGAGTTTTTTTATGCTTTCACGTCAGGCTAGAGATTAACATCTACCTTTACTAATTGCTTCTCGCCTCTCTCAATTCCTAAATAGCGCAAAGTTTCTGCAGATGAGTGGTGATTATATATGGACATAATGATTGATATGGCAATCCCTTTTCTGTAAGCATGATAACCAAAAGTTTTACGGAGTGTGTGTGTTCCGATTTTACCCTGTATTCCCGCTTCCTTGGCAGCACTATTTATGATCCGATAAGCCTGCTGGCGGGTTATTGGCTGATTATTCTTCTTGGATTTGAAAAGAAAATCGCATTCAGTAAAATCATGCTGGGAAAAATATTTCCTTAATTCTTTTTTCACACTGTTATTTAAAAAATATGCTTTCTGTTCATTGCTGCTTTTAGAATCAGCACCATTGTTTAAATCATCAATATAAATAAATTCCTTTATTTCTTTCCCATCTGAAACATCACTGATTTTTAAAGAAAGGAGATCACTGACTCTAATACCTGTATTTATTCCCAATACAAACAGCAATAGATCACGCTGTGATTGTTTCTTTAAAATCTCTTTAATTTTATTAATACTCTTGATGTCCTTGATAGGATCAACATATTCCACTAGATTCCCTCCTGCATCTAATGTTACTTAACTACATGCTATCAGAAACTAAGTAACATTACAAATGATTCATATGTTTTTTCTTCACAAAAGAAACATGCAAGAGGAGTACAACCCCTTGCATGTTTCACTGCTTTTAATTCGCCTGCTTTTCACCGGCAGTGTAGCTTTTAAAGGTTTTCAGAACTTCCACATAGCGATCCTTTGAAACAATTGGTATTCCTTTTTTTAATTCTTCACATTTTGTGCTTTCTAATTTTCCTAAATCGATTTGAAAGAATGACTGAATAATATTCGTTTTTTGCGGCTTTCCATTGAAAATGGTCAGGGTACCGTCCTCCGTGACACCGAAATACCCATTAGCTTTTAATAACGGAGATATATCATCCATTTTCCTGCGAAATACCATATAATCTATATCCATATCAACAAGCTGCCATTGATCATATTTAGCCCAGAAATCTTCAAGAGTCCATATGGTTTCCTCTATCGTTTCCTGGCTCACTTCTCCATCCAGATACTCTCTTTCCAAAATGACCTCCATCTTAAGAGGACCTTCAATGTTTTTTTCCTCACTGTTAGATTCCACTTCATGAACAGAGTTGGTCTTTTCATTAATAATGGCTGCGTCTGCCTGAAAAGAAAAAAACAAAGAAACAACTGCAAGAACGAGAATTCCACATATGGATTTCAATATCGATCACCTCTAATTTATAACTTGAAGCATTGATTAAGCATTACTATAATTCCTAATATTATTATGACCAATATTTCCATATTCATCCCGAATGTATAGTTTAGCTTCAATTATCAATCTAATCGTGATGCACGACTTGCACCATCACTTGATTCGTTACAGCATGTCGATTAACTAAATTATTAGATAGAGGGATCATTAATATTTTGAAGGAGTATTGATGTGACTTTAAAAGCCAAAAAAGGCAAATTAAAAGACATAAGCCCAGTATCAAACCAGTCTCCTATCTTTTTATTTGCCTATCTTATTGTTTCATTTTTTCAGTTCTGACTAATTATATTGATTTCACCATGCCACCATCTACAAGTAATGAACTTCCGGTTACATAAGAGCTTGCATTAGAAGCTAAAAATGTCACTACTTTCGCAAACTCTTCTGGATCTCCGTATCTTCCCAACGGGATTTGTTTTTTGGATGCTTTCTCAACTTCTTCCTTTGACACCCCTTGTTTATCTGCTTTTACTTGATCCAGGAATGCGACTCTGTCAGTAGCCACCCTTCCTGGTGCTACTGTATTTACAAGAATGTTATAAGGGGCCAGTTCCTCAGCAAGGCTCTTGGCCAATCCTACCACACCCAGGCGGAATGTGTTTGACAGGATAAGTCCTGGAATTGGCTGTTTAATTGATGAAGATGCGATATTAATAATTCTGCCTCCTCCTTTTTTTAAGTCAGGGAGAACCTCTCTGATTAACCGAATATAACTTAATAGATTTAACTCAAAGGCTTTCTGCCAATCCTCATCATCAAATGCATCAAAGGTTCCCCCCGGTGGTCCCCCGGCATTGTTAATTAATATATCTATTTCCCCTAAGTCATCCCTAGTCTTCTGTACTAGCGCCTTGATGTCCCCAGGTTTAGTGATGTCGCATCGAAAAAATGACACATCCCCTTTCCCCTCCTCCTGGAGCTGTTCTTTTACTTTAAACAGTTTTTCTTCATTACGGCTTGTCAGCATTACATTAGCACCCTCATTTACTAACTGGGCTGCAATAGCTTTTCCAAGCCCCTGACTTGATGCAATAACCAATGCTGTTTTACCCTCTAATCCAAAATCCATAATAAAATCCTCTCCCGTTCTTAAATAGTTTATTTTTAGAACTTTAATTCTTTCAGTGCATCTTTATTAACTACATATTTTGGCTTTTCTCCATCATTAACCAGCTTTATATTTTGAAAGGCCATTTTAAGGACTCTATTTAGAGTATCACGTGTTCCTGCACCGATATGGGGTGAGGCAATTACGTTTTCCAATGTGAGCAGTGGGTGTTCTGGACTGACAGGCTCACTTGCCCAGACATCTATACCAGCTCCTGCAATCGTACCATCACAAAGTGCATGATATAAAGCATCCTCCTGAACAATACCTCCCCTCGATACATTAATGAGAACTGCATTTTTTTTCATAAGGTTTAATTCATATTCGCCAATAAGCCCCTTTGTTTCAGGCAGAAGCGGGATATGAAGACTAATAATATCAGAATTTTCCAGCACTTCATTGAGTGATAAATATTGAGCATCCAGTTCATTTTCCAGGTCTTGGGATACACGGTATTTATCATAATAAATAATGTTTGTACCAAATGCCTTAGACCTTTTTGCCGTTTCACGGCCAATATTGCCAAATCCTATAAATCCATGCGTTTTTCCTTCCATCTCAAAAGAAGACGGCCGGAATTCCCACATAAGCCACTTTCCAGCTTTGGTTTCTTTATTAAGAATTATCAATTTACGAAATAATGATAATATTAGCAAAATTGTCAATTCAGCTACACCCGTTGAGTTTGCTCCAGGAGTATTGGAGACAGGAAGACCATGTGTATTAGCTGCTGATAAATCAATGTTATCTACACCAATCCCGGTTTTCTGCAGAAACCTGGCTTTTGTTGCCTTTGAAAACACTTCATCACCTATTTGCTCTGTCGCAACAAGTAAATAATCAGCCTCAGGAAGTATTTTCTCACGATCACGATCATTCATTTCATGCCAGAAAAGCAAATCGAATTCCACAGGCTTATGTTCAATAAGAATTTTTTTGAAGTCATCAAATACTCTATCAAAATAAATTATTCTTTTATTCACTTTGGTCAGATCCCTTCATATTATTTAGATGACTTCTATTTTGCCATCATTATCTGTGTTTCGATTACCCTTATTTTTTCTCCTTCTCCAGTTCATATAAAGAGGAGATAAGAGTGTCAGGATAATAAGCAGGATTAAAAACAAACAAATAGGCCGTCCCATGTAATAGGCAAGCAGGTCGCCTTTTGCCATCAGCATGGATTGCCGCATTCCATTTTCAGCAATTGGACCAAGTATCATGCCTAGAACAACTGGTGCTGGGTGAAAGCCTGTCTTCCTCATAAAGTAACCGATTACACCAAATACAACCATGATCCATACGTCAAATATATTATTATTGATAGCGTAAGACCCAACTGCACAAAGCCCAATTATTACTGCTCCTAAGATATTTTCAGGGACACTTGATACCTTCACAAAAAACCTGGCACCAGCCAATCCAACTATACCTAATAAAACATTGGCTATAATAAATCCAAAAATAACTGAATATGTTACACCAGCATGGGTTGTAAAAAGTTCGTGACCGGGAACAAGCCCTTGTATCATTAAACCGCCTAAAAGAACTGCTGTTGTTGCACTGCCAGGGATCCCAAGAGTCATAAGCGGTATTAACGCTCCGCCGGTTACAGCATTATTTGCTGCTTCGGGGGCTGCCACCCCTTCTATACAGCCTTTTCCGAATTTATCCTTATCTTTAGAGAAGCGCTTCGCTTCATTATAAGCTACCCATGAACCGATATCTCCCCCGGCCCCCGGCAGCATCCCGACAAAGGTTCCGAGTCCTGATGAACGAATGATCGTGGCAAATATACTCTTGAACTCTTTTTTTGTAGGGATAACACTTCCCGATAATGCATCCTTGGATATTTTTTGCTGTTTTCCCTTACCTCTCTTTTCAGCTTGGATCATGACTTGTGAGAGTGAAAAGAGACCAATCATAGCTGGTACAAGAGCAACTCCTGATTCCAGCGTGACACTGCCAAATGTAAATCTGGGATAACCTGTAAGAATATCCACTCCAACCGACCCTATTAGAAGTCCAATTACACCAGCTGTTAAGCCTTTCACCATCGATTTTGCAGCAAGTCCGCCAATGATGGTCAAACCAAAAACCGCAATTAAAAAATATTCAGGAGCACTAAAGGCTAATGAAATTTTTGAGAGAGGCGGCGCTAAAAAAAGAAGAGCAAGTGCACTTATAAATCCGCCAATCATAGAAGAAATGGTAGAAATGCCAATAGCTTTTGCTCCCTTTCCCTTTTTAGTCATTTGGTATCCATCCAAACTGGTGGCAGCAGATGCCGGAGTACCCGGAGTATGAATTAAAATGGCTGAAATCGATCCGCCATACATTGCTGCAGTATAGATCGCTGTAAGCATGGTTAAGCCGGCAACAGGTGACATTGCAAAAGTAATCGGAATTAATAATGCTACTGCCATTGTGGCACTCAGACCGGGCAGCGCACCGATAACGATACCACCGACAACTCCCATTATTAGAGCAGCAATTACTTCAAATGACATTAAATTTTGCAGGACTTGACTCATAATATCTGCATTCATAGTTACTGAACCCCCTTATTCAAAGAAAATTCCTGCAGGCAGCTGTACATTTAATTGAATGACAAACACCAAATAAACAAAAAGATTTAATCCGCCAATTGTAAATACATATCCTTTCCAGCTTTTCACCTTCATATATGCTAAAAATGATGCCATAAACAATATTGTGGCCGGGAAAAATCCAATGAAATTCATTAGGAGTACATAAATACCCACAATTATCACAGTTGTAATCGGAGCTTTCAGAATGCGCAGGTCAAGAGCTTCCTCATCACCTTCATAGGTTTCAGCTTGCCCATTTTGTAAAGACTTGGTTTTTTTTATGCCTCCTATTAAAATAAAGATTCCAAAAGCGGTAAATAGTAATAGAAGTATTCTTGGAAATAAGGCTGCTTCTTCTATCATGTTAAAAGTTTGAATATAAAGAAAGACAGAGATAATAAACATTACAAAACTGATATAAATGTCCTGATGACATTTTTTTCTCATGAATACTGCTCCCCTTTCAAGACAGGCCGGGAGCTAATCCCGGCTCCCCATATTATTTACCAGCCCATTAAATCACTTAATGCTTTTACACCATCTTCATCATCTTTTAACAGCTGTTTATACTCATCGCCATCACTATAATCAACCTCTAATCCCATATCTCCCATTTTTTCTATTTGTTCTTCATTTTTTATGCCCTTCTCAAATGCTGCTCTCAGCACCTCAAGGATTTCAGGATCAATGCCGGCAGGAGCTGCTAATCCTCTGGCAGACCATGAGGTAACTTCATAGCCTTTCTCTAATAAAGTTGGCACTTCCGGAAGGAATGGTGACTTTTCTTCCCCCATTACCCCTATGATTTTTATTTCACCATCTTTGTGCAGGCTTGCCAGTTCTCCAACATTAGCAAATAACACATCAACATGCCCTCCAAGTACTGAAGCTCGGCTATCAGCTGCCCCCTTATTATGAACCGGCTTGAATTTCGTTCCATACTTATCATTGATTTTTAATGATGCATAATGATCATCACTTCCAACACCAGTAGATGTCGCAGTAAGTTCATTATTCTTTGCATATTCAATTAGTTCCTCAATATTTGTAAAACGATCTTCATCTGTCCGGATTGCAATAGCTCCCGGATCAATCACATGGTTTGCAATAGGCTCAAAACTTTCCAGATTTTGCTTACGGTTTAATTTAGGATCTAAGTACCCCGTCATTAGGTTTGGTGTGTTTATATAACCAATGGTGTAGCCATCGGGTTTAGCATTTGCCAATTCACCCCAGCCGACCCAGCCTCCGCCGCCTGGCTTATTAAGTATATTCATAGTTACTCCAAGTTCTTTTTCAACATAGGGTATAAGAATTCTTGCTCCAACATCTGTTCCTCCTCCAGCTTCATATGCCACGATTACATTAATAGTCTTCTTAGGATAATCAGCTCCTTTTGATGAACCTCCTGTATCACCAGATGTCTTTCCGCTGCAGCCGGTTAAAGCAATAAAAAGCATAAGTCCAATTATTACAGAAAAAGCCTTCTTCATTTTTATTCCCCCTTGATTTTAAGAATAATTTATAAGTGATGTGCAAAAGATTAACTATCCTGTCCCTCCTTTGAATCTGGCATTACCTGGTGAAGCGCTTACATAAAGGTGAATAATCTTTTAAGGCAGCCTTGTCACACAAAATTGTTCATCATGCCCTAAAATTTCAGCTTTAACCTGCTTACCTGAAGCAACTTCTATGATTTCCTGATAGATTTCCTCACCGGCCTGTTCCAAAGTTTTCTTTCCCTCCAAAACAGTTCCGGCATTAATATCGATATTCTCCTTCATTTTTTCATAGGTTTCCGGGTTTCCTGTAATCTTAATGACAGGTACTCCAGGGAAACCTGTCGGGGTACCCCGTCCAGTTGGAAAAAGTATCATATGCGCTCCTGCAGCGACTTCACCTGTAGAAACCTCACCGTCATGGCCCGGTGAATCCAACAGAAATAATCCCTTTTTATTTGGCTGATGCCCATAGGATAATACCCCGGTAAAAGGTGCATTTCCAGATTTCTTCATGCTCCCGAGTGATTTTTCTACTACACTTGATAAACCGCCATCATAGTTTCCTTTTGAAATTAAATGGGTTCTCTCCTGATTGCTTGATTGCTGAGTCTGTTTCCTTAGCTTTTCTTCAGTACGATCAATGGTTCTATGAATCAAATCTGCTACCTCATTATTTATTGCTCGTTTTGCGAGAATTTCTTCCGTTCCAATTAATTCTGTTATTTCGCTTAGAATAGATGATCCTCCCTGAGCTACAAGCTTGTCTGAGGCATATCCAAGAGCCGGATTTGCTATTAAACCAGAAGTCATATCAGAGCCTCCACAATTTAAACCTATCATTAATTCACTTACAGGTAATTCCTCGCGTCTTTGCCTGGAAGCCATTTGAACCATTTCTCTTGCAGCCATAACCCCTTTTTGGATGGCAGCAATGCTATCCCCTTCTTGTTGAATAACAACTGTTTCAAGCATTTTTTGCGAAGGAGCAATACCTTCTGCCAATTCATAAGGCGAAAAACGTTCACATCCCAATCCAACTACTACTACACCGGCGAAATTAGGATTATTGCCAATGGCTATTAACGTTTTTGCCGTTACCTCCAGGTCTTCACCTACTTGGCTGCACCCAACAGGATGGCGAAAATAGACGGTTCCTGGCACTTGGTATGCAATTCTTTCAGCTACCTTTGCTGAGCAAAATACAGAAGGAATAATAGCGATTTGGTTCCTAATCCCTACTTTTCCATTTTTTCTGATGTACCCCCAAAATGTATCAGCCACTTTTTTTCCCCCTTTCACAAAACATATTATGGCTGTGCACCCATCCACCTCTTTTTAAAGGTGAGTTCATTCTTCCAATCTCCTCGCCATACTTCAACACCTGTTCATCAGCATCCAAATCTTTAACGGCAATTTTATGTCCAAAAGGGATATCTTCCAAAACCTCAATCTTTATTACGTTTTCTCCTATCCTAACTGAACAAATATCCTCTTTTATCAAATCAGATAGAGCTACGGCTACATTGTCCTTTGAATCAATAACTATTGCTGCTTTTTGTTTTACTGCTATTGACTTCATTCATTTCCTCCTTTTTAACATTCAGTAATTTTTCTTAGAAGGTCACCATTCGCATTAAATTCCAAAGCAGAAATAACGCCCTTTTCATAAACTTTGCCAGACTGTTCTAATTCGATTAATACTGGTTTGGATACTAAAACCTTTCCTAAGTGCAGGGTATTCGGTATTTGAATAATTTTCAGTGCAGATCTTTCAATCCCAGGTCCCAGGCTTTGCAAAGCTGTTTCAATTGCATCTTTTTCAGATTTATAGATTAAAGGCAGCATAGCTCTCTGCAAATATGTACTGGTTAAAGCATTTGTGTAGGTCGATTTCCGATCGATTTTATTAAATAAGCGTTCCGTAGTAAAATCAGCAAGCCCAATTCCTTGTGCATTTCCAAATGATTTATCGGCCAGGTCCAGAACAACGAGACGCCCAATCTGAGGACTTTCCGGTTCCTCCACCCCTGAAATACGCCACCGGCCTATAATATTCGGATCCACTCCCGTTCCGCTAAAACACTTTCCCATTTCCTCAATGATCAGCAAATCTGCATTTTCGATTGGAAGGCTAGGCATCATTGCTTTTGATTTCACAAGAAGTTCAGATTCCTTTTGATGCCAATCTTTTTTTTCTATTCCTTTTATTATTGCCGTTTCATCAAATCCATTTTCAACAATTGCCAACCCAAAAAGAATTGGACTTTTTTCAAAAGCAATCCGGGAGACACTTTCAATATTGCTGGCCATTTTCATTGCACCATCTCTGTGAATAAAGGTAGCTCCTTTTATCTTCCCCAAGCCAATTGCAATCATTTTACTCAAACCGCTTTCTACTCTGCCGCGGAAAGCAGTGTGGGCCTTTACCCTGTTTACTACAATGATCCCGTCTGCAGAATAAGCATGACGGTCCATATAAACCGGAGTACCTTCATGTGTATCACCAATGTGCTCAACATCCATAGAAGAATATATTGGAGCACCAACAGAATTTTCAGTAATCCCAAGATGGTGCAATACCTCAATTTGCCCTTCTGCAGTAGCCCCTCCATGGCTGCCCATCGCAGGAACCAAAAAGGGAACTACCCCTTTTGCTTTTAATATTTTTACGATAGATCGCAAAATGATTACAATGTTAGAAATTCCTCTGCTGCCTGCAGTAATTGCCACTTTGGCATTCCTGGGGAGATTGCTGATGAGTAAATACTTTTCAATTTCTGCAGAAACCGTTTCTTCAATTCTCAGAAGCTTTGAATCTGTGAATTTTTGATTTATTTCTATCAACTCAATCAATTAATCCCCTCCTAAAGTGTTCTTTTTAATTATATTAATATTTTAATATGGTCAGACCAATTCTCTAACAAAAAGTCCTTTTTATCCACAATTTCGACTCGTTAATTGATAGTTTAAATAAATCTGAAAATTTTGTCAACATTAATTTAATTTTTTTTCTATCTCTATCTCTGATCCCTAACTTATTGTCTAGAAATAAAGGTAATATCGTTAATTTTCAGAAAAATTATTCAATTATCCTGATACATATGATAATATAAAAAAATAATGAATAAAATGGTCATACCATAATATTAAATTAATTTTTGTAAAGGAGTGATTGTTTTGTCAACCGATAATAAAAATCTTACCTCCTATGGAGATTCTGGCTTCAGCCGTTTTATCCGACAGGCATTTAATCGCCATCTTGGTTTTAGTCCTGAAGATTTTAACAAGCCAGTCATCGGGATCTGCAATACCAAAAGTGAAATCAATCGCTGCCACTCACATATAGAGCCGATAATTGAGGCGATAAAAAAAGGGGTATTAATGGCCGGGGGTATTCCTCTGGATTTTCCTACTATTTCTCTCGGTGAAATCAATACCAGTCCCACCACGATGCTATACAGAAACCTTGCTGCAATGGATACCGAAGAGATGATTCGGGCACAGCCGATTGATGGTGTTGTTTTAATTGGGGGATGTGATAAAGTTACTCCCTCCCAGCTGATGGGTGCAGCAAGTGCCGATATTCCTTCTATTATGATTACCGGGGGACCCATGAATAATGGCGAGTATGAAGGCCGTACCCTGGGAGCCTGTTCAGATTGCCGGTTTTTTTGGCAAGAATATCGAGGAGGCAGTGTGGGAGTGAAAGAAATAGATGAAATTAATGCTGCATTGGCTCCAACTGCAGGTCACTGTATGGTTATGGGAAGTGCCAGTACAATGGCTGTGTGCACGGAGGCGATGGGGATGATGCTTCCAGGAGGGGCCGCTATCCCCGCTACAGAAAACCGCCGTCTAAAACATGCAATAGAAACCGGCAGAAAAATTGTTGAGTTAACTGAGAAAAATATTACACCTTCCCAGATCATTACACGCAATTCACTGGAGAATTCCATCCGAGCCTTAATGGCTGTTGGAGGATCAACAAATGCAGTTATTCATTTAATTGCTATTGCGGGAAGACTTGGTATAGAATTGCCGCTCCATTTATTTGATGAAATCAGCAGGACTACGCCGTTAATTGCCAACCTTCGGCCAGCCGGCCAATATCAAATGGAAGATTTCTATAAAGCAGGGGGAACCCCCGGAGTATTAAAAGAAATAGAGTCCCTGCTGCACCTTAATGAAGTGACAGTTACAGGTTCAACACTTAAAGAAAATTTAACAAACGTAACTGTGTCAGAGGTATACCGGCATATTATTGTACCTTTTGAAAAACCACTACATAAAGACGGGGGAATAGCCGTTTTAAAGGGAAATATAGCACCAAACGGGGCAGTCATTAAACCAAAAGCAGCTTCCAAATCATTGCTAAAGCATCGGGGAAAAGCGGTAGTATTCACTTCAGTAAAGGATATGGAAAACAGAATTGATGATCCTGGGCTTGATATACAGCCTACTGATATTCTTGTCCTTCAGAATACCGGTCCTGTCGGTGCTCCTGGCATGCCGGAAGCCGGCATGCTTCCCATACCCCAAAAGCTTTTAAAACAGGGAATTAGAGACATGGTCAGAATTTCAGATGCCCGTATGAGCGGTACAGCATTTGGAACTGTCATACTTCATGCAGCCCCTGAAGCTGCTGTCGGCGGGCCAATCGGCCTTGTAAAAACAGGGGATATTATAGAATTGGATGTAGAAGAGAGGAAATTGGAATTGCTTGTTTCTGAAAAAGAACTTGAAAGACGGAAAGCTGATTGGGTCCCCCCCATATATCATAAGAGGGGCTATACAAGATTGTTTCAGCAGCATGTTCTTCAGGCCGACCAGGGCTGCGACTTCGATTTCTTGCTGGCACCAATTAAAGAAAAAACAGAAAAATAAATTACGAATCATTATGTACAGGAAAATTTTCAGGCTGCCGACATGGTCGACAGCCTCTTTTTATATGATAATAAACATATAAGGATTTTCTCTAATGTTTCAATGTTATTATGGAAATAGGGTTTGTTAACGTGCTAAGAGACTTCTTCGACCCTTTAATAAAGTAAATCATAAAAGGCACACCAAAAGATAGTGCGCCTTTTATTGGAAATAAATTTACAGTGTTAAATTATATCCTTAGGCCAATTGTTGTTTCTCCGATTTGTTTTTAACTTTCAAGTCCTTAACAGGATTAACAAGAGGTTCAAATCCGTCAATATGGCACTCAACGATATCTCCATCCCGAATAACTACCGCACCAGGTGTGCCAGTGGAAATAATATCTCCAGGGAGAAGAGTCATAACCTTGGAATGAAATGATACTAGGTCCCATGGACGGAATGTCATATTTGCCACTGTGTTTTTTCGGTGAATTTTCCCATTAATCACAGTTGAAACATTAAGCTCCAACACGTTCTCAACTTCATCTGCTGATACAAATTGAGGGCCAAAGCTAAAAAATGAATCAAAACTCTTTGAACGGGTTAGGTACCGTGGATTTCGCTGCAGAATGTCTTCAGCTGTCATATCGATAATAGTGGTAAAACCTGCTACAACTGAAGGTGCATCCTCCTCCGCAACATTTTTGCATTCCTTTCCAATAATTATGCCTAGTTCTGCTTCAGCAGTAGTTCTTTCGGATTGCAAGGGAATCGAAATGGTATCATCCGGACCAATAATTGATGTATCAGGCTTCATGAAGCTGGCAGGTTCTGTGTTAGGGGCCTTTTCACTTAAATCAGATGCGTGTTCCACATAGTTTAATCCAATTCCCCAAATTTTACGGGGATATCTGTACAAAGGACAATATATTAATTCATTGTTCTTAACAACTAGTTCAGAATCATTTAACTCCTGATAATTTGACTCAACCCATGATGTCAAATCATCTAATCGTCCACTTGAAAGAATATTCAAAAAATTTAACTCGAAGTTTTGATTGTAATGTTTGTTAATTGTCTCAATTGGAACTGCCCCATTTTTCGAAATAACTGCAGTCTGTTCATTACCGTTGATTTGAATAGTTGCTAAACGCATTAGAATCTCTCCTCTATGTTTATTTTTATACTAAGCTATTAAAAATATTTGTTCTAATTTTATAATGATTTGCCACCCTTAATAGTTCGCTGATGACTTCTTTAGATATAGGGATGCCATTTTTTGTACGGTCTTCTGATTTTTTCATTTCTATTTCGCCAGGCAGAAAGATTTTCTCTGCTCCTTCCATTAATGGCAGCGTTCGAATTTCTCCAATCATTTGATCCATTCTCTTTTTAAAAATCTCCAGCGGCTGAAATAAATCTGCACGCATTACTAAGAAAAATTGACCAGTATTTTGCGCATTTTCCATATCCTTATATAGGTCTCCGATATAAGGACCAAACGCTGCACCGGTAAATAATGCAGAGAGGGTTTCAACTAAAAAGGCAATCCCATAACCTTTATGTCCCCCAACAGGCAGTACAACCCCATCTAATGCTTCTTTTGGATCTTCTGTAGGGGTTCCTGCAGGCGAAAGAGCCCAACCAAGAGGAATTTTCTGTTTATTTTTTTGGGCTAAGATAATCTTACCTCGTGCCACTTTGCTAGTTGCCATATCAAATATGATATCCATTTCTTTTCCTGCTGGAACTCCGTAGGCAATTGGGTTTGTACCAAAGAATCTCTTTTTTCCACCCCAAGGAGGCATATTAGCTGGGGCATTAGTTGCAGCAATTGCTATGCAATCTTCTTCTGCCGCTTTTGCTACATAATCTGCAAGCATTCCACAATGGTTTGAATTATTTATGCCTACAATTCCTATGCCAGAATTTTTCGCTTTCTTGATTGCTAATTCAATTCCATATGTCGCAACAGGTATTCCCGAGGTATTTTGGGCGTCGATAAGAGCACTAGCAGGTGTTTCATAGCTGTGCACTGGATTAAATTTCTTGTTTACCAGTCCTTTATCCAATCGCTTTGTGTAAACCTCAACACGGCTTATGCCATGTGAGTCAACGCCTCTTAAATTGGCCAGCACAAGATGCTTTGCAATCACAGCCGCCTGCCCATCATCCAAACCGGCTCCTAAAAAAACTTCTTTAATAAATAACTCAAGGCTTTCCCTTTCAAATCTCTCAGTATTGTTAATCAACAATCTCACAGCCTTTCTTCAGCAGTATATTATCAACCCATGTCCGGTCCCATTTTCCTTCGTAAATGGATTTAATAATTTCCTTCTCTTTACTCGCTAAGGATTTTGCTTTTTCCAATACGGCAGAGGCATCTTGTTTAGGGATAACAATTACTCCGTCATCATCTCCGACTATAATATCACCTGGGGAAACAGGCACATTCCCACAACTAATAGTAGTATTGATTTCACCTGGGCCTTCTTTATATGGGCCTCTAGGTGATCCCCCTTTCGAAAAGACAGGGAAACCCATTTTGGCAATTCCGGTTAAATCCCTGACAGGACCGTCTACTATATAACCTCTAACCCCCTTCACCTTAGCATAATGACACATTAATTCACCTAAAATTGCATTTCCCATATCCCCGCATGCATCTATGACGATAATATCCCCTGGCTTAGCAAGGTCCATCGCTTTATGTACCATCAGGTTATCTGATGGATGTGTTCTTACTGTTAAAGCGCTTCCAGCAATGTGTATGCCTTGTTTATTTACAGGCTTTATCCGGTAATCCATTGCATATAATCTTCCCATTACATCTCCTATGTTAGGTGTCGCTATCCCTTCATATCCTTTTAGTACATCAGAAGGGGCCCTTTCAAAATTCCTTTTAATTCGAAAGCCTGCATTACTCATTCCGTCGCCTCCCCTTATTATATAATAATAAAATATTATGGTCAGACCATTTTTCTCAAAGAATCGAGAATACGATCCTTTTTTGCTACTTTTTTATATTAGTCAGGATTTTTCTTTCATTCTGAATAAGGTGGTTCCTCATAGCAGCTGCCGCATCCTTAGAATTTTTATTTTTAATGGATTCCAATATACTCTTATGCTCTTGTGAAACAGCTTCAAAGCGGCCAGGAACATTCGAAGACTGCATTTTGCTTAAACGCATTCCTTCTTCAAACTTCTCGGCAATTGTCTCAAATACTTCCTTATAAATAGAATTGTTTGATGCTAGAATAATTGAATAATGGAATTGGAAGTCCTCTTCTACCCCTAATCGTCCGGCTTTATGGGCTTCTATTAAATTCTCGTGTGCAAGGGCAATTCTTCTAATATCCTCTTTTGTTGCTCTGTCTGCAGCAAGTGCCACAGCTTCAGTTTCTATCCCCCTCCGAAACTCAAGTATTTCCTGAATCTCTTTCTTATTAAGAAGATTGTTGCTTACTCTAAATCCTATGGTTTCTCCCTTAAGGTCTTTCAGGAAAATACCTGCCCCTGATCTTTTTTCAATAATCCCATTAGCCTGTAAAACACTCATAGCCTCTCTTACTGCTGTTTTGCTGACCTGGAACAAAGAGGATAGTTCATTTTCAGATGGGAGTTTCTCACCAGGAGCTATGCCTTCTGCTTGAATATACTCCTCAATTGCACTAATTATTTCTTCGAATAGTTTTCTTTTCTTTATTGGCTTTAGTGCCATATAATCACCAGTTTCCTATCGTCTTTTCTTTGAGGTATTTTTTATTATGGTCTGACCAAAATCCACAAATATATGTTGCTTAATTAAAATTTTAGTTAATTTAGACTTTTTAGTCAAGAGGAATTTGCTATTCTTTCACTTTCCTTTTTGTTAGAATTTAACTAAAAGATTTTAATTGAGGTAATAAATATGGAAAATAATTATCAAATTCGTTCAGTTCCCAGGATGTTCGAAGAAGTAACCCGCTCCATTATAAATTATATACACGATGAAGAACTGACTCCTGGTGCAAAACTTCCTCCCGAAAGGACTTTAAGTGAACTACTTGGGGTAAGCAGGTCTTCCATTCGGGAAGGTATTCGGATACTGGAATTGTTAAATTACCTTGAATCACGTCAGGGCGGAGGCACATTTGTCTCGATTCCCACTCCATTTATTATTCCATATAGGCTTATAAAGCAGAGTGTTGATTATGGTAAATTAAAGAAGTATTTCGAAATCGCTTTATTAAATGCTGAAAAAATCATCTTTCTGACAATGAATGATTCTTCATCCACTCAGTTGAATACGAGTAATAAATCATTTTGGATGGAATTTTCTGATTGGATAAACCTTTTGGGTAAACAGCTTGAAAATGAGTATTATTTATCTCTATGGAATACTGCATTTTCAGTAGTGTATGAAAATAATTTCCTCGATAGCCTAAATGTTTCTTCAGATATAAATGAATTGAAAATAGCCTATTATAAGAGAGATAAACAACTCATTTCAGACTTCTTTATGACATTAATTAAATAACCATAAAACACATTTCTCCCAGCTACGCGTTGTAAGGATATGGGTTTTTTTAAAAGCTGCACAAGTGTATTTAATGTAAAAGAATCTCCTTACTTTCCATAAAAAAAGGGCAAAGAAGTACTTTGCCCTTTAAAGACATTAACTAGCGGAACAGACTCTTTAAATCCCAATCAATTTGCTCTCTTGGGCCTCCATCACGAAGATTGTTATCAATGTTTCTTAAACGGCTGAATGTTCCTTCGTCTGTTACCACCTTCGCAGATCTTCCCCGCAGATATGGCTCGACAGCTTTATGAATCGCTTCTTTTGTTTGTTCTTCCTTATCGTAATCAGTCAGATCTACAGCAATCAAAACATTGCTGCCATAGGTAACAGATCTGACGTCCTCAACATTTGGAACAGCTGCTGCAATGTCACCGATTTTTTCAGCAAGCTCGCCTTCATAAGCCTGATAATAGGAATTTTTAGCTTGCCGTGTATTGTCATCGAGATGACCATGGTAATTTGCATCGCTATGGCTAAAACGATTATCTTTCCTAAAAAAGCTTAGATCTCTGTCTGCCATAGGAACAGTAGGGTTTCCGGTGTTTTCATCCCGGACTCTCCGTGCATTATTGTCCACATGGTAACGGCGGGTATTTTCCCCCTCGGCTCCGAGCGTATGATCCATCATTTCTGTCAGAGGCCCATCATTATCGGTACCATCTTCCACCCGGACATTTCCACCGCGATTTTCGTGATTTTCATTCGAGTAATATCCCATGGGCTGACCCATCTCATTGTTTCGATCAACAGCTGCATCTTCATTCGTACCGCAGCCTGTCAATCCCATTGATAAGATAGCAGCCACCGGCACTATAAGCAGTTTCTTGTGCAAGCGAAAAACCCCCTCGCTAATATTACAAGCCCTGAGCATTTCTGCTCTTACTTAGCTTGTGAGCGAAAAGAGGCTTTCATTCTGTCCATTTACGTCCAATTTTGTATAGAGTATTATTGGTTTGTCTCATTAACGGCCCTTTTAAGTGCTTTAATAAAGCACTGTCTTTCAGCAAACTGTCCTACAGTTAAATCCAATACAGGACGGATTTTTACAGAATCAAGATACGATCTATCCCTTATTACACGGTTCCATTCCCTGAATATATCTGTTGGATATGCCAATGCATGAAGAAAGCCTTTTTCTTCAAGACTGTATTTAAAGATTGGATATTTTTTCAATTCTTCAAAGGACCAGTTCATAAAGGGAAGGATGCGATTTGCATACTGCAGATAATCGGAATGAGGAGACCCTATCGCGACGAGGTCAAAATCAAGCAAATATAAAGATTGATCTTTTGCTCTGAGAAAATTATGGTGTGCTACATCACCGTGCAGAATAACCTGCCTTCCCGACTGAAAAAGCCAGGCTTCTTCTTCAATGCCTCTTAAGGACCAATCTGCCCAGGCCAGTAACTCATTAATAATTTCTTTTTGGACAAAATACCTTACTACTGGGAGATTATTAAGAAAAAGGGTTGCTCTCTCTCTCCACTTGTCTGCCTGCCTATAAGCTGGCACAACCGTTCGATAACGGCTGACGAGCTTCTCTGTTGTATCGTGAAACTTCTTCAGGAGTTCCAGCCCTTTTAACCGATCTGTTTTCAGGTAATAAGTAAAAACTTCCTTGGAAGGCGGCAAATACTCCATACAGCCGTAATAAGTCCTGTCAAAAAACAAAGGCGGTTCCTTGGCAACTTCATAAAAAATATAGGTCTTTGAGAATCCTTCCTTCATTAATGAAGATGTGAATGCTTCCTGGAGTTTTAGACGGTGATAGGATGAAAACCCTTTTAATATATAGGATCTTTGCTGTGTTCTTAGAAAATAGACCTTCTTTCGAATGGGCTTTAATTCTTCAATTTTAAATGGCAGCTGATCGTGCAAATAGGAGAGGAGACGATTTTGTACTAAATCGTCTCCTGCATTATTAACCGTCGTATTCACTGCTTTCGTCTGTGTTTCTTGGCATTCCAAATGCCTCTCCGCCCATTGGGCCAAAGCCTTGACCGAAGCCTGGTCCCGGTCCATAGCCAAATCCTGGGCCATATCCTGGTTCGAAACCTCTAGGAGCATATTGCGGCCCTCCACAGCCGCAATCATTGGAAGCTCCCATCACCGAGCCAGGCATCAATGGCTTTTGAGATTCCATTCCCTGTACCTGTGGCATTTGATGCGGCATTTGCATGCCCATGTCTTCCGCTCCCATTACACCTGGCGGCATTTGGTGCGGCATCTGCGGCATCATTGCTCCCTGCACCTGTGGCATCTGATGCGGCATTTGAGGCATCATTGCTCCCTGCACCTGTGGCATTTGGTGCGGCATCTGCGGCATCATTGCTCCCTGCACCTGCGGCATTTGATGCGGCATCTGCGGCATCATCGCTCCCTGCACCTGCGGCATTTGATGCGGCATTTGAGGCATCATTGCTCCCTGCACCTGCGGCATTTGATGCGGCATTTGAGGCATCATTGCTCCCTGTACCTGCGGCATTTGATGCGGCATTTGAGGCATCATTGCCCCCTGGACCTGCGGCATTTGATGCGGCATTTGAGGCATCATTGCCCCCTGCACCTGTGGCATTTGGTGCGGCATCTGCTGCCCCATATCTTCCGCTCCCATCACACCCGATGGCATTTGAGACATTGGCATAAACGGTGAAGATTCATCATAATCCGGACTTTCTACTCCAGCCATATGAGGCATCTGTGGCATCATTGCCCCCTGCACCTGTGGCATTTGGTGCGGCATCTGCATGCCCATGTCTTCCGCTCCCATCACACCTGATGGCATTTGGTGCGGCATTTGAGGCATCATTGCCCCCTGGACCTGCGGCATTTGGTGCGGCATCTGCATGCCCATGTCCTCCGCTCCCATCACACCTGATGGCATTTGGTGCGGCATCTGTGGCATCATTGCCCCCTGGACCTGGGGCATTTGGTGCGGCATCTGCATGCCCATGTCTTCCGCTCCCATCACACCTGATGGCATTTGGTGCGGCATTTGAGGCATCATTGCCCCCTGGACCTTGGGCATTTGGTGCGGCATCTGTGGCATCATTGCTCCCTGTACTTGAGGGAATGGCATTTGCGGGTAACATGGATTATTAGGAAACATCGGCTGATATTGACCTCCTTGTTGTTGTGGGTAAAATGGTGATTCGCTTTCCGGCGATTCAGGACTTTCCTGATACGGCTTTACCTGCGGAAGGATATTAACTGGTTTGGGCGGGAGCTGGGGCTGCGGCTTAGATTCTGAGATTGGCAATGGTTTTTGCTGTGGTTTAGTTTCTGCAGGCTTAACTGGTTTTTCCTTTGCTTTTACCTCTTTTGCGGGCAGAGGCTTCTGCTGCGGTTTTACCTCTTTTGCCGGCAGCGGCTTTTGCTGCGGTGCCGGCTGCTGAATATTCATCATATAATAATTATTTATATCAATTTCCGGCATAATCGGCTTTGGCATTTTTGGTGTAAAGGGTTTTTTGGGAACTTCCTTAGGTGCTTCTGCTTTTGGCGCAGCTTTAGGCACTTCTTTTGGAGTTTCAACCTTTGGTGCTGTTACTTTTGGCATTTCCTTTTTTGGTGCTTCTTTTACCGGCTTCTCCTTGGGTGCTTCCGTTTTCGGCATGGTAATAGGTTTCTCTTTGGCAAAAGGCTGTTCTGCTTTTGGCATTTCTTTTTTGGCACCCAAATTTATTTTTGCTTCCGGTTTTCCTCCAATAGGAGCTTCTTTTTTTATAGAGCCTCCACTTGCAGGAACTTTTATTTTCATACCGGGCATAATCATATCAGGGTTGCTGAGCTGTGTATTCATCTTTTTCAGCTCTTCAAAATTCACGCCGTACTTTTTGGCAATCTTCCAAAGAGTATCCCCTTTCTGTACGATATGGATTTTCACTCTGAATTCCCTCCTATGCATAAGGTGATGCTTACATCTGTGATGGATGGTTGAGGTCCACACGATGGGGCACACAGAAACCTGCCGCAGATGCGGCTTTCTCATTCTGTGCCCTATTCAGCATTTACGGGCATTTCATCCATTTATGTGAAAGGTGCAGATTAGTGCCCGTTAATCTCGATGAGTCCATATAGTGTATGAAGAATTGGGCAAATTGCTAACAATCTACACAAAAAGATATGCTTTTTTTCCCGGAATTATGATTCATCGTTACTCTCTTTACCCTTACCCGCAATGGCCAGTTAAGCAAAAAAAAATCCTCCTGGCGGGGAGAATTTTTTTATTAGACATATGTTCCGCAGAATATGCTTAACACTGTAAGCTAGGTTCCAATGTTAGCGGACAGGGGACTTTTTTACCGCATTTATGGGCGTTCAAGCATCCTATCCAGAGCCAGTTTAGCATATGCTGCCGTTGGTTCTTCGACTTGAATTAGATTTTGGCTATTACCTTCCCAGATTGATTCAAGAGACCAAACCAGGTGCGGCAAATCGATTCGGTTCATAGTCAGGCAAGGACACATATGCGGGTTAAGTGAGATAATAGTTTTATCCTGGTGCCGGGCGATAATCCTTTTAACTAAATTCATCTCAGTACCGATTGCCCAGGAAGATCCAGGCTCCGAATGTTCAATTGCATCGATAATAAAATTGGTTGATCCTGCCATGTCGGAAAGCTCTACCACTTCTCTTCTGCATTCAGGATGGACAATGATTTTCATATCAGGATATTGTTCCCGGACTTCATGAACATTTTCAACGGTAAAGTTTTCATGAACAGAACAATGGCCTTTCCATAGTATCACTTTTATATCCTCTAGTTCCCCTTCATATTCCAGATGATCTGTAGTAGGATTCCATACAGCCATTCCAGCAAGAGGTATTCCAAGATTGTAGGCAGTATTTCTTCCAAGATGCTGATCAGGAAGAAATAGAATTCTCTGCTTCTGCTCAAAGGCCCAGCTTACCATTTTTTCAGCATTCGAAGAAGTGACTGTCGCTCCTCCGTGACGTCCTACAAAAGCCTTTATGGCAGCAGTAGAGTTTACATACGTTAATGGAAGCATAGTATCCCCAAACATATTCTGCAGTTTCATCCAGGCTCTTTCTGTTTGGCTTATATCAGCCATATCAGCCATGGAGCAGCCTGCACGCATATCCGGCAAAATCACTTTTTGATGTGAAGATGTTAATATATCTGCCGTTTCAGCCATAAAGTGGACTCCGCAAAATACAATATATTCCGCCTCTGTATTCTCCTGCGAAAGCTGGGCAAGCTTGAGTGAATCACCTGTAGCGTCCGCAAACTGGATGACCTCATCTTTTTGATAATGATGACCCGGAATGAACAGCTTATTGCCAAGCCCATTTTTTATTTCTCTTGCCCGAACCTCTAGTTCCTTAACAGTCATCATCCGATATTTTTCCGGAAGAATACTTGCTTGTTTTTCTGCTGTCTGAAAAATATTCATCTTCTCCAAACCCCTTTGTCACAAAATTTATTCCACGATAACCTTCACACTTATATCAAGCGATTTCACAGAATGGGTCAGAAATCCAAGGGAAATGAAATCAACCCCCGTATCACTGTATGATTGCAGGTTATCAAGGGTAATTCCACCGGATGCTTCTGTCACTATTCCATTCGGCACGCAGCTAATCCACTCTTTTATCTCTTCCGGACTCCTATTGTCAAACATGATTACATCTGCACCTGCTTTAACTGCTTCCACGACTTGTTCTTTTGTTTCCGTTTCGACTTCAACTTTTACCATATGCCCAATTTTTGAGCGCACTTCTTCCACAGCTTTTGCAATTGAACCGGCAAAAGAAATATGGTTGTCCTTAATCATGACTGCATCATATAGACCATATCGATGATTAAATCCCCCTCCTGACCTGACTGCATATTTTTCAAGCATTCTTAGGCCTGGAGTGGTTTTTCTTGTATCGCAGATTTTTGTATGTGAACTTTTAAGAACCCGGACAGCCTCACTTGTTTTTGTTGCAATTCCGCTCATTCTTTGGAGCAGATTCAAAATAACTCTTTCTCCTTTTAATAAATCCGATACTGGCCCTGCAGCTTCAGCAAGGATTTGACCCTTCTCGATCCTTTCCCCGTCCTTTATCTTTATATTTACTTCAGCCGCCGGATTCAGCACCTTAAATCCTGACCTGATTATTTCTTCACCGCAAAAAATACCATTGTCTTTTGCCAGGAAAATGACCTTTCCTGCCTGGCTCTCCCCAAAAATAAGTTCACTTGTCAGGTCGCGGTCCCCAATGTCCTCAAGAAAATATTGTTCAAGTTGCAATCGCAGCTTTAATTTGTTCATTTTTACCATTCCTTTCAGGTTTTCGGCAGTGAATAATTCTTTTTCCAAGCCATTCTGGACTTTCGAAAGGATAATCCTGCCGGAAATGTCCCCCACGGCTTTCTGTTCGCATTAATGCAGAATCTGTGATCAGATAAGCTGCAATCAGCATGAAGGCCCGCGTTATTTCCTCTATTGATAAATGATCAAGATCTGCCATTATCCATTCTTCAATTTTGCATCCTTTTAGCCAGGCCATCTGAGCAAGAAGCCCTTCCTTTGTTTTGATAATCCCGGCATTTTTCATCATGTTTATTTTAATTTCTTCAATAGATGGCAATGCTTCTTTAACTGGCCACCCTAATTCCGGGTTATGAATATGCAATTCATCAGCAGTTTCATTGAAAGGCTGTTCATTAA
This sequence comes from Cytobacillus sp. FSL R5-0377, assembly GCF_038004385.1. Classification (NCBI taxonomy): domain Bacteria; kingdom Bacillati; phylum Bacillota; class Bacilli; order Caryophanales; family Bacillaceae; genus Cytobacillus; species Cytobacillus sp. FSL R5-0377. The sequence continues at coordinate 3,561,982 of NZ_JBBORA010000001.1, read as the reverse complement.
GCCAAACCGCAAGCTGCTTGCCGCAATAAAGCCCTTCAAGCAGGGAATTGCTTGCAAGACGGTTAGCGCCATGTATGCCCGTGCATGCAGCTTCACCAATCGCATACAAGCCGGGAATACTTGTGCGGCCCAATAAATCAGTTTTTATTCCTCCCATTAAAAAATGACTTCCGGGAGCAACAGGAATCTTCCCAAAACTTAAATCTACGCCGTTTTCTTCACATATTTTTGTTATGGTTGGAAATCTGGATTTAAAATTTTCTATTGATGAGATATCCAGGAAAACGGTTTTCCCTTTCTTCACAGAATGATAAATGGCCTGTGACACTACGTGTCTTGGGGCTAAATCTCCCTGTGGGTGAAGCCCTTCCATGACAGGACTCCCGTCTTCAGTAATAAGGCGTCCCCCTTCTCCCCTTACAGCTTCAGAGATCAGCCCCCGTGCTTTACCGTCCTTGTAGAGAAGTGTGGGATGAAATTGAATGAACTCCATATCAGCTATCTCCGCACCAGCCCTGTATGCTAAGGCAATCCCATCTCCAGTTACGGTTTCAGCATTGGAGGTATATTCATACAGCTGTCCGCAGCCACCCGTAGCGAGCACAACATGAGAAGAAAAGAATTGATGAACTCCACCAGCATAATCTTTTCCTTTTAGGCCAATGCACTTGCCGTCTTTTCCATTTATAAGCAATTCAAATACAAGAATATCTTCTAAGATTCGAACATTCGGATTTTGATTTAACAGCATAAAATCGATGATTGTTTTTCCTGTACTATCTCCTCCCCCATGAACAATTCTATTCTCTGAATGAGCCCCTTCTCTTCCTAACGAGATGGATCCTCCAGAATCCATGTCAAACCGGCATCCCTCCTGATTCAGCTCTTTTATCAGGAATGGAGCTTCACTGGTCAGGGCTTGCACTGCATCAGAATTATTATGAAACCTTCCTGCTTCGAGTGTATCCATGCAGTGCTTTTCTGGATGATCATTTTTTCCCAGGGCAGCTGCAACGCCGCCCTGTGCCATATATGAATTTCCATTTATTACAGTCGATTTTGTGAGAATAATCACATTCAAGTCCCGGCGCAGCTTCTTTGCCAACTGCAGAGCGGCTACCCCGCTTCCAATTATTAAAACGTCGGCATTCATAATATTTTACCTCCTGTTTTTACAGGTGTCTTGACACCTATATTTACACAGATTTAGAATTATGACAAGAGGTTTTCATAGTTTAAGAGGAACTTCTGACTTTTTGATTGGTTTAATTAGAAAGAGGAGAGCAGGTGGGGAACATTAAATATTTCGATTATGCCGCATCATGTCCGCTCGACAGAGAAGCGGCAGATGCCTATATAAAAGCCTCAACTGAATACTTTGGCAATACCCGCAGCCTGCATGATACCGGGAGTGCTGCAGAAGGGCTTCTTGAAAATTGCAGGATGGAATTGGCAGGAATTTTAGGCGTAAAAAGTGAAGGAATCTATTTTACCAGCGGAGGTTCGGAAAGTAATTTTCTTGCAATAGCTGCCTTGCTGTCTGCTTCTGAAAAAGCAGGAAAGCATATTATTACAGGAATAGCTGAACATTCCTCTATTCATAGTGTTTTAGAGAAATTACGCTTTAAGGATGGCTATGAAATTACAAAAATTCCTTTTGGCACAGATGGCCGCATGGACCTGAAAAAATTAAGTTCCGCCATCAGGGAAGATACCGTCTTAGTTACCATACAGCATGGCAATCCTGAGATCGGCACATTGCAGCCTCTCATTGAGATCAGCGAGCTTTGCAGGGAAAGGCAAATTTTGCTGCATAGTGATTGTGTCCATACATTTGGCAAAGCAGATTTGAAAGAAGCGGCACGATTTGCTGATAGCCTTTCCTTTTCTGCACATAAATTTTACGGCCCAAAGGGAATCGGAGGGGTTTACCTAAGACCAGACATGCGGTGGAGCTCTTTTTTACCCGGAGTTTCACATGAAAAGGGACTCAGGCCAGGCACTGTAAACCTTCCGGGTGTTGTCGGAATGACAGTGGCTGCACAGAAAGCTTATGCAAATTTAAGCAAACATAACAGCCATTTCCAAATGCTGCGGGAAGTACTGCTGAAGGAGCTTGAACCCGCACACGAGAAATTCACAGTATACGATTTTAGCGGCTCTTACCAGCTTCCTTCTACATTGGGACTTCGGTTAAAAGGTGTGGAAGGACAATATGTCATGCTTGAATGCAATCGGCTCGGATTTTCCATATCTACAGGAAGTGCATGCAGTACAGGCTTGCAAACTGTTTCTAAAACCATGGAGGCACTGGGAGTTACAGATAAAAGAGGCAAAGAATTTATCAGGATTTCCTTTGGGTGGAATACATCTGCCGAGGATGCAAAAGCATTAGGGGAAAAGCTGGCTATCTTGGCCAGTGAACTCGTACCCCTCTAATTTTTTCTTCCTCCTTTCCTTATGTTAAAATGAAATATTATCGGATTGTAAGGGTGAGAGAATATGAATGAACAAAAAAAGGTGCTCGGAGAAGAGCGAAGGACCTTTCTGCTTCAGCTGCTGAAAGAAAGCGGACAGCCCATTACAGGAAGCGAACTTGCCGCAAAAACAAATGTCAGCAGACAGGTAATTGTTGGGGATATCACCCTTCTAAAAGCAAGAAACGAGCCAATCATTGCAACAAGCCAGGGTTATTTGTATCTTCACCAGGCTTCTCCTGCATCAGCAGCCGAGCGGGTCATTGCCTGCCATCATGACCCCGCGAAAACAGAAGAAGAATTGAATCTGCTTGTCGACCATGGAGTTACCGTAAAAGATGTAAGAATTGAACATCCAGTCTATGGTGACTTAACTGCATCGGTTATGGTATCCACCCGCCAGGAAGTTAAGCAATTCATGGAAAAAATCAATTCCACAAAGGCTTCATTCTTATCAGAATTGACAGATGGCATTCACCTCCATACTCTGTCTGCAGCCACCGAAAGGAAACTCGATGAAGCTGAGAAATTATTAAAAGAAGCAGGATTTCTTATTAACCTGGAATAGCTTTAAATATAAAAGGACCCGGAAATATACTCGCCGGATCCTTTTTATTTTTTTATTTATTCCTGCAGAACTTTGCTGTTCTTATTCTGAAGCTGAAAATACGGATAGCTTCCCAGCACCTTAACATTGCAGCCTAATGCCTCCAATTCAGCAGCTGCACCGGGGATCAGGACGTCATCCATTTTCATATCCACATCAATGATAAAGAAATAATTACCTAATCCTGTTTTCATCGGTCTGGATTCAATCTTAGTCAAATTAAGCTTCCTCCAGGCAAATGCCGAAAGCACCTGATGAAGAGCCCCTGACCTGTCAGCCGGCAGCGTCACCATAACAGTTGTCTTATGCCCTTGAAATTCCTTGCGGTCTTCACTGATGGAGAGTTCTTTATTGGCTAAAACAATGAACTTCGTATGGTTATAATCAAAATCATGGATATCCTCTTTAACGATCGCCAACCCATATACTTCTGCAGCTAATTCATTAGCTATGGCACCTGCCCGCAAATCCGGATTTTCTTTTACAAATCGGGCTGCGGCAGCTGTAGAAGTAGTGCTTTCACAAGGAATTCCTTTCAGCTCTTTATGCAGAAATTTATGGCATTGTGCAATTGCGTGTGAATGACTATAAACAGCGTGGGTTTTGTCCCAATCCTTAGCATGAGCCGGATGAACCATAAAATGCTGGCGAATGGGAGCTGTCAGTTCGCCAATAATCGGAAAATCCGCTTCATGGATTAAATAGTCCAATGTAATGTTCACTGAGCCTTCCAATGCGTTTTCAAGAGGAACTACCGCCAGCTCTATTTCATTCTCATTTAAAGCATCAAAGCAGGCAGGAATCGTTGGGTAGGCAACGGCAGTCTCATTGGGAAATAAGCTCCTGGCTGCAATATCTGTAAAAGTGGCTTTAGGTCCTAAAAATCCTAACTTCACGGTAATTACCTCCTTTTTTATCAGACTTATTTTAAATCACTGAAAATTTTCTTTATACTTTATTACTTTAACATATGTATGTGAAATACAAAATAAAAAACGAAAAAAGGGCAGGGCACAGAGCACATTTTTTCATGCACCCGTTCCCAGCACCTCTACTTTTTCTACAAACTCCAATTTTCGAAGCCTTGTCAAGAGTTCCTCAATCTCAATGCCCATTTCAGTTACATTCAGGGAAAGCGTGACATTTGCCCTCCCCTGAAGAGGAATGGTCTGATGTATTGTTAAGACATTGCACCCCGATGAAGCCACAACGCCCAATAAATGTGATAAAGTTCCCGACCTGTCTTCCAGATGAAAAAATAAAGTGATCAGCCGTTCTTTGACAACAGTATGAAAAGGGAACACAGTGTCTCTATATTTATAGAAAGCACTTCTGCTCAAATCAACTTTTTGGACAGCATCCCAAACCGATTCGGCTCTTCCCCTTTCGATCATTTCCTTTGCATCCAATGTTTTCTTCATGGCTTCAGGCAAAACATCTTCGCGAACCAAATAAAATTTCTTATCGAATCTATCTTTTCTCATTTCTCCACCCCGTCAATCGAGAAGGTTAGTCAATAAACTCGAATTCATAATCAAGCAGCTTAACAGTGTCACCATCTTTTGCTCCTTTTTCACGAAGAGCATCATCCACACCCATACCGCGAAGCTGTCTGGCAAACCTGCGGACAGATTCATCTCTTGAGAAGTCAGTCATCTTAAAGAGCTTCTCAATCGCATCGCCTGATACAACGAACACTCCTGCAGGATCTCTCGTGATGACAAATTCCGTTTGTTCAGCTTCATGCTTGTAAAGAACGCGGTGGACACCTGTGTTTTCCTCTTCTTCATGTGACAGCGGGAATTCAGGTGTTTCTTCGACCTTATCTGCAACGGCAAATAGTAAATCCCTTAACCCCTGTCTTGTTAAAGCGGAAATAGGGAAAATCGGATAATCTTCTGCAAGCTGTTCCTTAAATTTTTTAAGATTTTCCTCTGCATCAGGCATATCCATTTTATTGGCTACAATGATTTGCGGCCTTTCTGTGAGGCGCAGGTTATATTCTTTTAATTCTTTATTGATGGTAAGGTAGTCTTCAAATGGATCTCTGCCCTCAACAGCAGCCATATCGATAACATGAACAATTACCCTTGTTCTTTCAATATGCCGCAAAAACTGATGGCCGAGGCCAACTCCTGAATGGGCACCTTCAATTAATCCAGGCAGGTCTGCCATAACAAAGCTGCGTCCATCTTCAGTCTCAACCATCCCCAGATTGGGAACAATTGTTGTAAAGTGGTATTCCGCAATCTTCGGTCTTGCCGATGACACAACTGACAGCAAAGTCGATTTCCCGACGCTTGGAAATCCCACTAAACCAACATCAGCTAAAAGCTTGAGCTCCAGCACAACATCCCGTTCCTGGCCCGGTTCCCCATGTTCGGACAATTCAGGAGCTGGATTAGCCGGTGTCGCAAACCGGGTATTTCCCCTGCCTCCCCGGCCCCCGCGTGCTATGACGGCTCTTTGCCCGTGCTCAGTCAGATCAGCGATTACTTCCCCTGTATCAGCATCTGTTACGACTGTACCCGGCGGTACTTTAACAATCATGTCTTTTGAATTTCTTCCATGCTGGTTTTTGGACATGCCATGCTCGCCACGGGGAGCTTTAAAATGGCGCTGATAACGGAAGTCCATTAACGTCCGCAATCCCTCATTCACTTCAAAAACAACATTGGCTCCCTTGCCGCCATCACCGCCGGCCGGGCCTCCGTTCGGCACATATTTTTCCCGGCGGAAAGCAACCATTCCGTTGCCCCCGTCCCCGCCCTTTACATAAACTTTGACTTGATCGACAAACATATATTATTCCTCCCGTCTGCAGTATGTCCCATTGTCTGGCACTCAGCCAGATACCGGCACTGACTGGATCTGCTTCTTACACTTAAGAAGTGCCCAGCCTGCAGAGTTTCACACTTAGTATTGCTTTTTTTGGCGGAAATCACTCTCTGCCATTTGCAATGAATGGCACAAATAATTCCAATGCAAGCTCCTCTTCAGCTAATTCCTGAACAGCAGCAGTTATGTTAGTGTTCTTCTTTTTAAAGAACTTTTTTAATTGATCCACATCTGTTAGTATTCCGCTAAAATCAAAAAAGAAACGAGCCCCTTCTTTTTCATGCCTGATGGATACGGATAGATGATTATCATGGTAAGGCCTGACTGATGAGTCTAAAATGGCCAAAAAAGAGCCTGTCCACTCAGAAAGGACAGAGTCATCCAAACGTCCGGCAATGGGGTCATCCAGCACTTCATACTCAAGCTGAAAGTAGTGGTTCTCCCAATTATAAGTTAATAAAAGCGAAGCAAATCCAGGAAGATTCAAATTCGAAAGTCTTGCTTCCTGCTGTGATTCCACCACAATTTCATCTATGATTTCCTTAGCCCTGTCTATCTTATTTAGAGAAAGGTTACCTTTAATTAATTGTATTTTATTCAGCCAGTCATGCCGGGCATGACGCAGCACTTCAATCATATTCCAGTCTTTTTCCATATATGCACTCCTGTATGGTTATTAGGCTGTCAGAAGACTGTGCTTGCTGTAAGTATAACAAAAAACATAAAGACAGTAAGCAAATTTATGTTAAATAAGAAAATATTGCTTATGCGATGAAGAGCTGCTATTAATTCATTAGGTAAATGTGAAGTGCACCGGCGGAATTTTTGCCAAAAAAAGAAAACCCTAACCTTGTGGGCTAGGGTTTTCTCGAAAAGGCTTACGCCTCTTGAGCTGCAGGATATACGCTCACTTGCTTGCGGTCACGTCCAAGACGCTCGAATTTAACAACACCGTCAACTTTTGCAAAAAGTGTGTCATCGCCGCCTTTACCCACGTTTACACCTGGGTAGATCTTAGTACCGCGCTGACGGTACAGGATAGAGCCGCCAGTAACGAATTGTCCGTCCGCACGCTTAGCGCCAAGACGCTTAGAGATTGAATCACGGCCGTTCTTTGTAGAACCTACTCCCTTTTTAGAAGCGAACAACTGAAGATCTAATTTTAATAGCATTTATTCCACCTCCTGCTTTTTGAAGGTAATTTTTATATACTTTCCGTAGTCTTCTTCAATCGTCTGCAATGAAACAACCATGCCTTCAAGCAAAAGCTGCACTTTCTCATTCATGTCATCCTGAAGATCAGGAAGGACACAGCGGAGAAAGCCTTCTCCATGGCTAATCTCTGGTGTCACGCCGGTTAGGGCATGGACAGCATTAATAGCACCGATGGAAACAGCAGATACGCCTGCACAGACAATATCCTTGCCTCTGTTTGCGAAGAATGCATGACCGCTAATTTCAAACAAATGAATATTTCCGGAATCTTTACGAATAATCGTAACATCAATCATCTTAAATCGCCTGATTAAGCGTTGATTTTTTCAATCACAACTTTAGTGTAAGGCTGACGATGACCTTGCTTTTTACGATAGTTTTTCTTCGCTTTGTACTTGAATACAGTGATTTTCTTTTGACGGCCTTGTTTTTCAACTTTAGCTGTAACAGTAGCACCTTCAACTACAGGGCTTCCTACTTTTACGCTGTCTCCGCCAACGAAAAGAACTTTTCCAAAAGTAACTGTTTCGCCTGCTTCAGCGTTAAGCTTTTCGATGTAGATAGCTTGACCTTCTTCTACACGTACTTGCTTGCCGCCAGTTTCGATAATCGCGTACATGAACTGCACCTCCTCTTAGACTAAGACTCGCCATCCCAGGCGCCGACACGAAATGCGGGCTTATGTACCTGTTCTGTGCGGTTGTAGCACGGGTGCGCTACAAACATAACATGAAAATCCTATCATATAATGATCAATCATGTCAATAAGAATTATATGATTCTCTTTGTTTGCACCTAATTTGCGTGCCTATACAATTATAATGCTTATGGAGCAAATAGGGAAGTGGGAAATACTGCACTAAAAAAGGCAGGAGGGCCGCTTAACCCATCCTGCATAAAATTAACCCAGCTCATCGGCACTGCCAAACTTGCGGATTACATAAAATGGCTTGCCATTTTCCCTTGTAGAGAAAATAATCTTTAAGCCAACGCTGTCTTCAATTCTTTTTTTATGTTCATCATTTTTCCCTGAAAATACCGCTGCTGTGTCTGAGGTGGTTTCAATCAAAACAGCTTCATGGTCACTGCCTCGATGTTCCCACAGTTCCCTTTCTAGCCTGAAGGCAATGGTCTCAGCACTCATTACTCTACCCGTGCCCTCGCAAACCTGACATCTTTCGGTAAGCGCTTCTAAAATGGCAGGCCTTGTCTTTTTGCGGGTCATCTGAAGGATCCCAAGAGGGGAGAACCCAACCAGTTTAGTACGTCTTTCATCATTTTTCAGAGCGTTTTCCATAACAGCAAGAATATGCTTTCTATCGGATGCTTCTTTCATATCGATAAAATCGATCAGGATCATGCCGCCGATATCCCGGAGCCTGATTTGTCTTGCAGCTTCTTCGGCCGCCATTTCATTCGTTTTTAACACAGTGTCCCTGCGGTCCTGTTTACCTGCAAACTTCCCGGTATTCACATCAATGACTGTTAAGGCTTCTGTTTCATCAAAAATAAGATATGCGCCACTATCAAGCCATACAATTCGTTTTAGTGCTTTATCAATTTCGGCTTCAGCATTAAAAGCAGAGAAGATATTTTCCTTTCCGGAGTGCAGCCGAATTGGCAGACAGGTGTGTTTCTGGAGCACATTTTTCAGGTTCAAATCGTCTACGGCAATTTCACCGTGAGCTATTTTCTTAGCCTCTTCGATAATTTCCTTTATAAAAGAATCCGATTCGTACACCTTTCCAGCCTTCTTTTTCGTTTCTGATTCTCTTAATAGGTCCCTGTACTCCTGCCTGAGTTTTTCTAATTCATCCATAAGTTCATTTTCTTTCCTGCTGACGCAGGATGTTCTGAAAATTAGACCTTCATTCTCTTCTTTTGCACGATAGCCAAATTGCCGCCAGTTTTCTCTTGCCTCACTATCCTCAATTTTTTTGGAAACTGCAACATAACGGCCGTTTGGCATATATATCAGTGACTCTCCTGAAAACTCAATCAAACCAGACAATCTCGGTCCTTTTGTTCCCGTAGCGTCCTTTTCAACTTGAACAAGTATTCTTTCCCCTTGATGGACAAAGGAAGAAATGCTTCGTTTTTCCTTTACTTGCGAATTCTCGGCAGAACAAACATAGGATGCTAGTTTGTCCCGGTGAAGAAAACCGCTTTGACCTTCCCCTATCTCTACAAAAGCTGCATTTAATCCAGGCATTACTTTAGCAACAGTGCCTAAGTATATATCCCCAACTGATGAACGATGCCTCGGCTGGTCAATAATTAGCTTTTCGACCCTATTATCTTTTAAGTGCACAAAGCGGCGCTCTCTTGATGCATAATTTACAACTAACATATCCAAAACGACTTCCTCACTTTAAAACATTATTTATTAACCAAGATTTGCTCTTCAGTATACATAAAGCAAATCACCTATTTTAGCTGTAAGCACTTTTTCCGCAAAGCATGCATGCAGCAGTTCATTTTCATCCAGTGCACCCTTTTCTTTGCCGTCCTTTTCAACAATGATGGGGTGTTTGCATCCGCGCTGAAATCTTTCCAGTACGTCAATAACCAATTCTTCTTCCCGAACAACGATTGGTTTCAATGTCCGAAAGTCACTGTGCTTCCCATAATACCTTTCGAGAAGGAAGCGGATAAAAACAAACCGGCTCTGCTTCCATTCATGATAAAGCGAAAACACCAAAAAAGCGAGGATTACCCATATATTCAAGTTAACCGGTGAGGTTAGCAGCGTTAATAAAATAAAACTTATCAGACCCGCAGCAGAAATAAAAAGTGTTTTTCTGTGCGCTTCCGGAAATGCCTGATTAAGAGAAAGCCATAAGAAAACAAGCTTTCCTCCATCCAATGGCCAGATGGGAAGGAGGTTAAAAATTAATATCATTAAATTGAATTGAATGAACATATGAAAAATATCAGCAGACATCCAGGAGAGTTCATAAAATAACAGCGCCGCCCCCATCATCCATATATGCTGAAGCGGCCCTGCTATAATGACGATAATCTCCTCTTTCAGCGGCCGGTTCCCGTGTTCATCCATTTCCGCTACACCGCCAAATGGCAGTAGAGCAATCTTTTTTATTCTCCAGGAATAAAGGGATGCAGCAGCAGCATGGCCCATTTCATGAACAAAGATAATCAGCAGCAGCACGCATACCTCTATAAAATGGGCAGTCGCAACAGATAGTCCAATAATCGCCCATAACAATGGGTGAATATGGATATGTTTAATTAATCCTGTCAGTTTATTCAAATGGGATCACCTGGATCGGATCTATAAAATCATCATCTTTTTTAATCGCGAAATAAAAAGTGCCTTTTTCTCCATCATCGGCGTCACCCGCCGTACCAATACCGGTTCCTTTTTCTACGTATTGATACAAATTCACATTAATTTCAGCCAAATTGCCATACCAGGACTCACTTTTATCACCATGCTGAATAATGACTGTATTTCCAAAGCCATCCTTCTTTCCGGCGAACCGAACAAGTCCTTCACTCATTGCTTCAATGGAGGCTTCCTTTCCTGTTTCAATGGTTATTCTCTGTCCATTATCATCAAATTCTTCCAGGATCTTTGCAGAAGCAGGCAATGCATAATCGCTGTTTTCATCAACATTCTTCTCATCACTCTTGCCATCTGAAAATGGAAGCAGGGCAAGCGGTTTTCCAAATTGTTCTTCATACCAGCCGGATACAGCGGCGAATTGAAAATCCTTCTCCATGGCAGTCTTTACAAAATCTCTTGCAGGATCAAAAGTCGCTGCCTGGTTTTTAAAAAGAATGGCAGCTACTAAAAAAATACATGCAGAAGCAAGCAATTTGAAAAGGAACAGTTCCTTGCGAAATAAAGGGTGATTCCCCTCTTCAAGGTTGCTCTCGTATGAAGGCAGCCTGTTGAACCCGTAACGCTCTTCATCTTCTGTCCAAAGAACCGCTGAATCTTTCTTATTCGTGAATCTCTCTTTGTCCTTTTTTCTCCGCTCAATTCTCTTCCGTATTTCATCCGCTCTTGAATTCATATTATCCCCACCATTTCTATATAACTCTATTTGTACAAGTTTATGAGTTGTCCAAATGGAGTATGACTTGAAGTGGTGTCTTGAATAAAAAATAAAGCCGAGGATGGCTCCCCGGCTTTTGTTCTAATGATACAATTATTTTACTCCAAAAAACTTTTTTATTTTTGAAAATACACCTTTATTCTCTTGTTCAAGAGGCTGAAGAGGGACTGCTTCACCCAGAATTCTGCGGGCGATATTCCGGTAAGAAACAGAAGCCTTGCTGTTAGGGTTTAAAGCAATAGGCTCACCATGATTCGATGCCTTGATTACTTCATCATCATCTGCCACAATTCCAATTAAATCAATCGACAAATGCGCAGTTATTTCATCAACATCAAGCATGTCGCCATTTTTCATCATATGGCTTCTAATTCTATTTATAATCAGTTTAGGAGCCTCTACATTTTCCTCTTTTTCAAGCAAGCCGATTATCCGGTCGGCATCACGCACTGCTGAGACTTCCGGAGTGGTTACAACAATTGCTTTGTCTGCACCGGCAACAGCATTTTTGTACCCCTGCTCTATTCCTGCAGGACAGTCTATAACAATATAGTCATAATCCTGTTTTAATTCATCGACCAGCTTTTTCATCTGTTCTGGTGTAACAGCTGTTTTATCACTAGTCTGAGCAGCTGGAAGCAAATACAGCAGATCTTCAAACCGTTTGTCTTTAACTACAGCCTGATGTATTTTGCACCGTCCTTCAACTACATCGACCAGATCATAAATAATGCGGTTTTCAAGCCCCATTACCACATCAAGATTTCGAAGGCCAATGTCTGTATCCACCAGGCACACTTTTTTTCCCTGAAGGGCCAGGGCAGTACCTACATTTGCGGAAGTAGTCGTTTTTCCGACTCCGCCTTTTCCGGATGTAATGACAATCGCTTCTCCCATCCTAGCTTCCCCCTTGCAATCTAGTTATATTAGGTCTCAGATGCATCAATACTTGTAATCTATCTATTGTAATTTGATCTTTTTCATCAATGTAAGCACATTCCATTTCCCTTTTTTCTTCATCCTGATCATTGTCAGGAGCACGGTTAATAAAATGGCTGATTCTTAATTGGGATGGTTTCATAAGTGAGGCTACCACCACGGCTTCATTATTTCCATTGCAGCCGGCATGGGCTATGCCTTTTAGTGCCCCCATAATAAAGATGTTGCCCCCTGCCATAACAGTACCGCCTGGATTTACGTCTCCGATAAGAAGCAAATCTCCAGCCGTTTCGAGAACCTGCCCCGAGCGGATCACCTTTGCAACCGATACAATTTCGTTCTCTTCCTTCTGTTTTTCAGCTTCTTCTTTGGTAATGACATTAGAGCTTATTGACTCAACCATCAGGTTCTTCTTTTGCCTGATTAACTCCCTTAATTCTTCCTGCTGCTCTTCTGTAAGATAACGGTTGCCTACTTGAACCCTTACGGAAAGAAGCCGGTCTTCAACCGATCTGGAGTTCTCTGAAAGCTTTCTGTCAAGTTCTTTCTTCAGGTCTCCGTAAGAGCAGGAATCATCAAGATGCAAAGTCAGTCCGTCTTTGGTGCCTTTTATTGTAACGTTTTGGTTTTTTTTCATTTCAAGATGTTCACCTCAATGATAAGAAACACATTCGTGCTGCCGCACTTTATTTTTAAGCAGGGGTTACTTCAAACACAGTCCTGCCTGAGAAAATCCATAAAAAAATATGTCGATTATCCCTACCCTTATTTGCCCATAAAGGTAGAATTCGACAGAAACCTTCTAAATTCCTTTTTTACTGAAAATTATTCATTTAAAAGAAACCGGAGTAATCCGGTTTCTTCCTCAGCGTTGTGAAATTAACAATTATTCGATTAAGCTATCTGCAAATTTTTCAGAAAGTCTTTTAAGTGGGTAAACAGCTAATATAATGAAAATGGCATTCAATATTAGAGTTGGCAAGAGACGGGACGAAAGAAATACTGAAAATACCATATCTGAATGGTGAATCAATAAATTCATCTGGTAGACACCGGCCTCAAGAAGGGTAATACCCAATAGCACGATTATGGAAGCCACCGCTATATTCATATGTAGAATTCTCATTAGTTTGGTTGTAATAAAAGCAATGACCGGAAATAGAAACAAATAAATGCCGATAATTTCAACATACACAATATCAAAAAGCAGCCCGAACAATAGGCTATAAAGAATTCCGTGCTTTTTCGACCCAAAAATAGTCAAAATAACCAATGCACCCATCAGAAAACGGGGAGCTGCTATTTTTCCGCTGCCTAATAAGTCATACGGAGTTATTTGAACAAATATGCTTTCTCCAATAAATATGGCCAGAAGTATGAGAGGAAGAAGGAATCTTCTCACAGCTCCTCCTCCTTCTCATCAACCATTTCCATTAGATCAGGCTGTAATGCACCTCTTTTAACGACCATTACATGTCCAATATCATAGAAGTCTGCTCCAGGCTTAACATATGCAGTCTGAGTCAGACCAAATTCATCTGGAACTACATCTACAACCTTCCCAATCGAAAGGCTCTTAGGGAAAACACCGCCCAGACCTGATGTAATAACGTTTTGATCCTTTTCAACCTTAGCATCATAAGGAATTCTCTTAAGCAAAAGAAGACCTTTTTCTTTATCATAGCCTTCAATCAGACCGAAAAAGTTATTCTCGCCTGCCTGAATTTCAGCCGAGATGCGATTGGTCGGATCCATGGAACTAAGAAGCTGAACAGTTGAAGTAAAGGTATTGCTGCTTTTTACTTTCCCAATCAGGCCTTTTGACGTAATAACAGCCATGTTGGGTTCAATCCCGGCATTTTTCCCCTTATTTATAATAAGCAATTCATGCCATCTATCGGGGTTTCTGCCTATTACAGTTGCCTGCTTTGGCTCAAATTCACTTAAAGAATCCTTCTTATCCAAAATCTCACGAAGTTCTGTATTATCCTTTTTCAGCCTCTGAACCTCAGACTCAAGTCTTGCAAGTTCATCCAGCCTTGTCTTCAGATCTTTATTTTCTTTGTATGTATTTTGCAAGTCTTCGACATTTTCAAAGAATCCCGCCACATAATTCACTGGGCTGGAAACAGCATTTTGTATAAACCCGGTAGTATCTTTTAAAAATTGTTCAGGCCAGGTCAAATTTTCTCTATCCTTTAAAGAAAATCCAATCAATGCCACGAGAATAATAATGCTGACAAGCAAAATAATCAGGCGTTTGTTCAGAAAGAACTGTGGCATCCTTTACACCTCGAATAGTATTTTTTCAGGAAAGCCTGCGCCATTTAGGCACTGCTCAACAAAATATAACATATATCTGCAAAGATATCATTTTATGCTCAATAAAAAACCAAATTTGAGCCCATACACTATAAAGAAGTGAATGGGCTTCATTATTTTGCTTATTCAGAACTCTATTTATCTGGATTCTTTAGCTTTGGTTTTGAATAAATCAATATGGTCAAGAGCTTTTCCAGTACCAATGGCAACACAGTCCAATGGATTTTCTGCAATAAGGACAGGCATTTTTGTTTCTTCGCTGATCACCTTGTCCAGATTGCGCAGAAGCGCTCCTCCGCCAGTCAGGACAATGCCTCTGTCCATAATATCTGCTGCCAGTTCAGGAGGGGTTTTTTCAAGAGTATTTTTTACTGCATCCACAATCGCATATACTGTATCATTTAATGCTTTGGAGATTTCTTCAGCAGTAATTTCAATGGTTTTTGGCAAGCCCGTCAACAGATCGCGTCCGCGAATTTCCATATTTTCGACGCCTTCCGGATCTCCGGCAGAGCCTACTTCCACTTTAATTGTTTCTGCTGTACGGTCACCGATCATCAGGTTGTAATTTTTGCGGATATAATTGATAATCGCATCATCCATTTCATCACCGGCAATGCGGATCGATTGGCTTGTAACAATTCCGCCCAGGGAAATGATAGCTACTTCAGTAGTTCCTCCGCCGATATCGACAACCATGCTTCCTGTAGGTTCCCAAACAGGAAGATTAGCACCGATTGCTGCAGCGAACGGCTCTTCAATGGTATAAGCGTCCCGGGCGCCTGCCTGACGGGTTGCATCTACAACAGCGCGCTCTTCAACAGCTGTAATACCAGATGGTACACAAACCATTACATACGGCTTCCCTGAGAAGAAGCCCTTATTTTTATTGGCTTGTTTAATATAATATTTCATCATGACAGCAGTGGTTTCATAATCCGCAATAACGCCATCCTTCATTGGACGCAGCGCAACAATATTGCCGGGAGTACGGCCGATCATATTTTTTGCATCATTACCGACGGCTACAATATTTTTAGTATCTGTCTGCAGAGCCACTACCGACGGCTCTCTGACAACAATTCCTTTTCCTTTTACATAGACAAGTGTATTAGCTGTTCCTAAATCTATTCCAAGGTCTCTAGTACCGATTCCAAACATAAATGGTATCTCCCTTTCTGATACAAATTGCTCATTTTCCTAAGTAAGGTATTTTAATGGAATTTTCTTTTATTTTTCTAGTACAATCCGCCTCGAAAATGCAAGGCATCTCAAAAATCATAACCAATATTATAGCGTAACGTCAAATAAAAACATAGTGTTATAAATAACCTTTTTCCTTTAGGCTGACAAATTTATTTTCACCGATGATCAGATGGTCCAGAACATCGATGCCGATTATTTTTCCGGACTCTGCAAGTCTCTTAGTGACTTCAATATCTTCTCTGCTTGGAGTCGGATCGCCGCTCGGATGATTATGAATGCAGATAATGGACGCAGCCGACCTGCGAAACGCCTCCTTAAAAACCTCTCGGGGATGAACGATTGAAGCGTTCAGGCTCCCTATAAAGATGGTCTGCTTATGAAGCACCTGATTTTTTGTATTCAAATAAAGGCACACAAAATGTTCCTGAGACAAAAATCGCATTTCATGCATGACATAGTTTGCCCCATCCTCAGGAGAACGGATAATATATCTGTCATCATAGGTGAGGGTTGAAATCCTCCGTCCTATTTCAACTGCTGCCAGCACTTGAATTGCCTTTGCGGCTCCTATTCCTTTAATGGCCGTTATTTCATCCAGGGATGCATCCTTTAACAGCCGGAGCCCTTCAAAATGGGTAAGCAGCCTATTCGCCAATTGCAGCACTGATTCATCTTTCGTGCCTGTTCTGAGCAATATCGCTATCAGTTCGTGATTGGACAAGCTTTGCGGACCATTTTGGACAAAGCGCTCACGAGGGCGCTCATCCTGAGGGAAATCTTTAATTAAAAGAGAATCTGTTTGCATAATTTCCTCCCTGCCCTCTGGAGTCAGGGAGTTGAAGATGAAAGAAGTATATTAAGGAAGCGAGTATCCCGCTTTCCTCAGTTCACGAACCGTTCTGGAGACAGGAAGCCCGACAACAGAGAAATAATCTCCGCTTATACTTTTTACAAGCATGCTGCCAATGCCTTGTATCCCATATGCCCCTGCCTTATCAAAGGGTTCACCGGTGCCAATATAAGAGTCAATTTCTTCATCTGTTAACTCCCAGAACACCACATCGGTTTTTTCATAAAATGTAATTTCATTTTTCTCAGGCGTAATGATGGAAACACCTGTATAAACGGAATGAGTCGTTCCAGACAGACTTTTCAGCATATTAAAGGCTTCCATGCTGCTGTCTGGCTTTCCTAAAATAGTGCCGTCCTTAACAACAACTGTATCTGATCCAATTACATAGGAATCAGTATGCTTATTAAATACAGCCTTTGCCTTTCTATGGGCAAGCTCCTTCACGATCTCTCCTGGTTTCAGCACTGGATCAAAACTTTCATCGACATCACTGCTGGAGACTTCGAATTGCAAATGAAGATTTTCAAGAAGTTCTTTTCGCCGCGGGGAAGAAGAGGCTAAAATGAGGTTTTGCATGTAATCACCTTACCTTTATTGTATCAAATTGGGAGATACAGGTTAATCGTATCAAAAAAATGCCAGACAAACAATTTTAAAGAAGGTATTTACGATATTTTTATCATTAAATATCGAATAATGACAAAAAGAAAGAGTCTGTCTAAATTTCCCGAACAGACTCTGCTTAATATGTGATATTTCCCAGAAAATATTCGAATCGCCTAACATTATGGCACAATATGCCGGGTCCTTACTGCCCGCCTGACTGAAGCAGTGACTGATAAGCTGCAAGAAACCCCAGCAGATGCTCCTGAATTTTACCTGCTGATGCAGCATCTCCTGACTTGCGATATGTTTCTATTTGCTTTGATGCTTTCAATAGTTCTTCTCTAATGGAAATCAGGCTCTTATTTTGAATTTGATCTTCCATCAATTCATTCATTATCTTGATGCTGCCTTCAATTTTCTCGGCCGTTTCAGGGGTTATGGAGCTGCCGAGAGAGGCACTGGCTGCACCTTCTGAAAGGCTTTGGTATAAAGAAGGAACCATTTCAGCCAGTTTTTTCTCTTCGGCATTCACCCCTTCAATTGCTTTCCCTTCAAGCGCAACTTCCTTTGCAAATACATCAATTCCTTCGCTTTTAAAAGCGGCGCCTATTTCCTTAGCCTTATCAAGGCTGCCTGATACCCCTAAAAAAAGAAAAGTCTGATCTCCCATTTTTATGGATTGACTATAAACTCCTTTTTGTGAGTTGGCTTCCTGGATTTGCTGCGCTGCTTCACTATTTGAAAAAACGCCGCCTTGAACTACATATGTTGTAATAGTTTCTAAATCTGCTGCTGCAGCAGGTGTCTGCTGCTTTTCTGCTGGAGGCGTTTCATTAATAGGAGGCGCCACAGTTTCAGCTGCCTGATCTGTAAATACCAGCTTCAGCATGATGAACCCGAAGCTTGTCCCCAGCAGGACAGCAAAAAAGACAGCCAGTAAAATGGATGTTAAAAATCCTTGCTTATTTCTTCCCCGGAACTTTTTGGCCAGTGTACCCAGTCCATTTTTAGCTGGTGATTTAGGAGGAGCTGCAATTTTATATTCTTTGATTTCTGTATCTTCCGTTTCCTCAGGCAAAATCCAATCAAAGCTGTCATCCGCCTCTTTGCCAGCCGCTGTTTGTATAGAAGCGAAAAATTCTGTGGGTTCCTGTTTTTTCTGCCTATCCAGCTGGCTCGGGTCCCATGATTTTTCCTTCATTTCTTCTTTTTTCTCCTGAAACGGACGGTCCTTGCCATTAATCTTAATCGTGATTGTTTTTTCACTTTTAGGCTTGTCCACATCTCATCCTCCCTTCCGCACCGTTTCCTGAATTGTTTTCATCCTAACATAATGAAAAAAAAAAATAACAAGACTTTTGTCGTCTTGTTAAGGAAGGATTTCGTCAAATTTTTCATTTGTATTTTTGGCTAATTCTCAGTAATGACATTCTGGCTCAAGCTTATTTATGGGAATACCTTCATTTCCATTTGTATAGCATAAACTCCGCTTTTCTCCTATTAAACAAACAGCCGCAATGGATTTTCCGCTGACAACAGCGAAAATATTGTCTGAAGGCTGCAGAAGACTCTTTGTATCAGGGTCCTTTATAAGACATGTTTTTCAAAAATTGTTGTTTTTGTTATGAAATCTGCTCGTTTATTTCCACTACAGGCACGCAGCGAACCGCAGGAGAGAAAAGAGTCTTACTGCATTGCATGCAGTATCTCATACTTTCTTTCCCTCCCGCAGGACATTGAATACGCTTCCTTGACTGAATATCATACAAAGAAAATGCGTCGCAAATTCAGTAGCAAGTGCCCACAGCGAAATCAACTAAGGTTTTAACTAAGTTATGAAAAAACAATAGACTTTATGAAAACAGCATATTTCAAAGTATCAGACCTTTATAGGAATGAATGAAAATACCATTCAATTATTTCTCTTCCGTAAAAATAAGCCAGTAGAGTACCAATACCTATGTATGGGCCAAAGGGGATGGGCTTGCCTTTTTGAACAAGACCCAAAATCATGCCAAGACCACCAATGGCGGTTCCAGATAATGTAGCCAGGAAAAATGAAAGTAATACAAGCTTTACACCCAAAGCAACGCCGATGACGGCATACAGCTTGATATCGCCTCCACCCATACCGCCTTTGCTGATGACAGCTATCAGCAGCAGAAGGAAGAAACCGAGTGCTGCACCTGCTAAGCTGTCCCACCATGGAGAGATCGGTATGAAAATGCGTTCGGCTATTAAGACAGTACCAAAAAACAGCAAAACCTTATCTGGAATAATCATATATTTAAAATCCGAAACAAACACAACGATTACTAGAGAAATTACCGTCCAGGCAACAAATAATTCAACAGTCCATCCCATAATCAACGGAGCTGCGGCAAACAAAATACCTGTCGAAAGTTCAACAGTCGGATATAAGGCTGAAACCGACGCCTTGCAGCATCGGCATTTTCCGCCCAGAAATATATACGATAGTATCGGTATAAGCTCCAGCGGTGATAGAGTATGCATACAGTGCGGACAATGGGACCGCGGTGCACTAATAGATTGATTTTGAGGAATTCTTAGGCCTACTACGTTGTAGAAAGATCCTAGGATTGTACCTATAACAAATATTAGTAAATTTAAATTAATCACCTACAGTCAGATTCTAATAAATATTAATATCTTCAATAGTTGTATTGGTAAAGTTTTGATTAAAGATTTTTTTGTTAGACTTCCATTAATATCGGCTTCATTCCCCGCTTCATTTTCAATTAAAATATACTATTATCATATCAACGTTTTCTAGAAGATCCTCGTCATATCACCATTTTCAAGTACTCTTACAGATGCTACAAAAGTCTCGGCTGAGTTAAGAACTTGGTTTGCTTCAGCCCTTCCTGCTGCTTGCCCGCTGGTTTAATGAATATATTCTTGGAAGACTCGACAGTGCATCAATTAGTCCAGGTGCCATTGAACAGACAGGTAGCAATATTATGAGCGGTTCATAAACAAAGCTACCTCATAGTCATATTGCCAAACTCCCCCTTTACCTGTATTATCCATTACTTCCATTATATCAATTTATCTATAAAAACTATATGTTTAACAGGCCCAAAGATTTGTTTTTACACACTAAAAAGCCTTTTGACAGGCAAAAGGCTTTTACTTCATTCCGCAAACTTCCAGTTCGCTTAGCTCCTACATATAAGGCTCTGTCAGCATGGCGAGGGCCAGTGAATCATCGGCATCTTCTGGTGCAGCAGCTACCCCGATAGAAGCGGTTATATATACTTTTGTGCTGCTGCTTCTTCCATCAATGTTCTGCTTCAGATTAAATGGCCGATTGGCAATGGTCTGCCTGATAAGCTCGGCCCAGCCTATTGCATCTTCCTTGCCGGTATCAGGCATTAGGACGATAAATTCCTCGCCGCCATATCGGGCAGCAATTCCAGCCTTATCAATTAAATTTGCCAGACGATCAGCCAGTTCACAGAGAATTTCATTTCCGCACTGATGACCATAAGTATCGTTCACTTTTTTAAAATGATCGATATCGAGTATGATGAGTGATAGGTGATCCCTTGAACCATTATGCAATCTGCTAAATTCCTCACTTAGTTTCGCCTCAATATAACGGTAATTGTATAGATTCGTTAACGCACAGCGCTCGCTTTTGGCTTTTGTTTCCTCGTAGTGCCTGGCATTCTCAAAGGCTATTGCAAAATGAGAGCTTAGAATATCGACAATCATGAGCTGGGACTTTTCATAGGCCCTCTATTTCATGGAGGAAAGCAGCAGGGTACCCAATATTTCATTACTTCGGACTATCGGAATACTAATGATGCTCTCAGCATCTTCAGGCAGAAATTCCTCAGCAATGCCTTTCCATTTCTTTTTCAAGTGAAAAAGGGCAGATTTTCTGCTGCCTAGTACCAATCCGCTGATTCCCTCATTTTTTTTGGCTGGCATCAGAACATTCGGCTAAATTTGGCCATGCTCTATCCTGAATATGGAATGCAGTTCATCATTATTCTTAATATCAAAGATATAGGCATAATCAACAGGAATCATGTCGCTCAATTTCAAAATGAAAAGCTCCCTAACCTCATTAACATCTAGACGCTCGGCCATTTGAAGACTTATTTCTGAGGCTTTCTGAAGGTAATCATTTACCTTTTTACTTGAGTAGTAAAGATGCAGTATGATTGAAAGACTTACAAATGGCACACCAGCAAACAGGATTGCAAGAATTCCCACTTCAGAATAAAGTGTGTAAAGGATAAGTCCAATCGGGAATGTTATGAGTGAAGTGACCGTTTCCCATATCAGGTCTTTTTCGAGAAAGGATATTTTCCTGCCGTACAATGCTGCCTGAATTATGCTAATTAATATCTGATTTAGTGTAAAGTGAATTAAGCGGCAGACGAAACAGCTGATCTTTTTGTATTTTAAGCCTTATTAGAAGTACCAGGATCCCGAGCTGGACCATGATCACCTCAGCAACAAGACCAAAGGTTAAAAAGACGGCCATTGAAACCCATTGAATCAAAAAGATGGGCGTATTATTGACGACCATCGGCATGGAAGAAACGAGAAACATTAATATAAAAAAGGCAAATAAACTGGTTCCCTGTCCTAATAGGTCGGGAGGGTAAAAATGATAGGTTAGCATGGAGCCTGCCGGAAATAACAGCAGCCCTAAAAACCATATTATTTTTTTGGTGCGTGAACTAACTATCTTTTCCCCCTCCTACGTTTAATTAGGAAAATAGTCGGATAACAGATACATTTTATCGAATTTTCTAACTTTTGTCATATTTTTCTTATATTATTTTCCAATAGTTTCAAAAGAACAGGCTTCACTTCTGAGAGGAAGTAAAGGGACCCGGTGATGACAAGAACGCTGTTATTTTCTGATTCGCAAAGTTCACACTTTAATAACTGTTTCCAATCCTTATGAGATTGTTTCCTGCTGTTGCTGCTGAGATTATATAAATTTTCAGCTGATGATGCTCTAGGAAAGTTAAACTCTGTAAAGGTGATGCGGTCTGCAGCCTCATCAAGCTTACTGATCATTTTATCAAGCTTTTTATCAGCCAGCGCAGCGAATACAATTCTTTTGCTTCTATCCCCAAAACGATTTGCAAGCTCAGCAGTTAAAGCAGAAATACCTTCTTCATTATGGGCTCCATCTATTACCACCAGTGGGTCATGAGATACAATTTCAAATCTGCCGGGCCAAAATGCTGTTTTCAATCCGGCTCTAATATGCTGTTCCTCTATTAAGAATGAATAAAACTTATTTAAAAGCTCTGCTGCCACTACAGCCAGGGATGCATTTTCAGTCTGGTGTTTCCCGCTCATACCTGTCTGAAGTTCAGGGAAATCTTTAAAGACAGTCTTAATTGAGAAAAACTCACCCTTGCCCAGGGGTTTATGATCGGTAATGGTAAATTCTTTTCCCAGCTGATAAACCGGGGACTTTAACGCTAGAGCTTTATCTTGAATAACAGCCAGGGCTTCTTCCTGTTTGACAGCAGTAATTACACTGATTCCAGGTTTGATTATCCCCGCTTTTTCAAAAGCGATTTTCTCATATGTATTCCCAAGTATGGCTGTATGATCAAGTCCGATGCTGGTGATGATTGATAACACTGGATAGATGATGTTAGTAGAGTCATATCTGCCTCCAAGCCCCACTTCAAACAGCACAAGATCCACCGGTCTTACATGGCCAAAATATTGAAAAGCCATGGCGGTAATGATTTCAAACTCAGTTGGACCGCCAAGTTCCGTCTCTTCCAGCTCAACTGCCAGCGGATATATATCATTGGCAAGCTGAACGAGATCTTCATCCGCAATTGGAGTTCCGTTTAGAGAAATACGTTCATTAAATTTCTCAAAATATGGCGATGTAAAGGTCCCCACAGAATACCCTGCTTCCTGAAGAATGGATCTTAAAAACGTAACCGTTGAGCCCTTTCCATTCGTTCCGCCAATATGAACAGCCTTAATCCTTCTCTCAGGATGCCCAAGTTTTTCCATCATCCATACCATTCTTTCCAGACCAGGCTTCATTCCCAGTCTCAGTCTTGAATGAATCCATGCCAATGCTTCTTCATAAGCTGAAAACATATATTTACACCTCCGTTATACAGGAAGGAAGACGAATCCCAGATTCGGATCCGCCTTCCGCAGCAACTATTTATTCCCCTTTTAGCTCTTTGATCCGAGCTTCCACAGCTGCTCTCTTTTCGCTGTAGTCTTGTTCTTTTGCTTTTTCTTCCTCAATTACTTTTTCCGGCGCTTTTTTAATAAAGCCTTCATTTGAAAGTTTCTTTTGAACACGTTCAACTTCTTTATTTAATTTATCCCACTCTTTTTGCAGTCTGGCCACTTCTTCTTCGATATTAATCAAGCCTTCAAGCGGGAGGATAATTTCTGCCCCAGTCACTACGGCTGTCATCGCCTTATCAGGTGTTTCAACCTCTAAAGCCAGCACCAGTTCCTCAGGATTACAGAAGCGTTCAACATAGGCACGGTTATTTTCCAGTGTAGCAAGAATTTCATGGTCTTTAGCCCTTACCATCATTTTAATCTTCTTGCTCATCGGCGTGTTCACTTCAGCACGGCTGTTGCGGACAGAACGGATAATTTCAACAAGCAGCTTCATTTCATTTGCAGCCTGATTGTCTGTATATTCAGCCTGTACTTCCGGCCACTGGGCAACCGTAATGGAGTCTCCTGAGTGAGGAAGGTTCTGCCAAATTTCCTCTGTAATAAATGGCATAAATGGATGAAGGAGACGCATTGTGTTATCCAGTACATATGCCAGGATGGAGCGGGTTGTTTTCTTGGCAGCTTCATCTTCTCCATACAGCGGAATCTTCGCCATTTCTATATACCAGTCGCAGAAATCATCCCAGATGAAGTTGTACAGAACTCGGCCAACCTCACCAAACTCATAGCGGTCAGATAATCTTGTAACAGTCTCGATTGTTTCATTTAAACGGGTCAGAATCCATTTATCAGCAACAGACTTTTCGCCGCTTAAATCGATTTCTTCGAACTTTAATCCATCCATATTCATTAAAGCAAAACGTGATGCGTTCCAGATTTTATTGGCAAAGTTCCAGGTTGCCTCTACCTTTTCCATGCTAAAACGAAGATCTTGCCCCGGCGAGCTTCCCGTAGAAAGGAAGTATCGGAGTGAGTCGGCACCATACTGGTCGATAACATCCATCGGATCAACGCCATTTCCAAGTGATTTACTCATCTTGCGTCCCTGTGAATCTCGAACAAGACCATGAATTAATACATCCTCGAATGGGCGCTCTCCTGTAAATTCGAGACCCTGGAAGATCATCCGGGATACCCAGAAGAAAATGATGTCATAGCCTGTTACAAGGGCAGCAGTCGGATAGTATCTCTTAAAGTCAGCGGAATCAGTATCCGGCCAGCCCATTGTGGAAAACGGCCATAATGCTGAACTGAACCAAGTATCTAATACATCTTTATCCTGTTCCCAGTTTTCGCTGTCCACAGGAGCTTCCTGACCTACATAAACCTCGCCGGTCTCCCTGTGATACCACGCCGGTATGCGGTGTCCCCACCAGAGCTGGCGTGAAATGCACCAGTCGCGTATATTTTCCATCCAGCGCAGATACGTTTTTTCAAATCGGTCCGGAACAAAGTTTACTTTTTCCTCTTTATTTTGAAGAGCAATGGCTTCATCCGCAAGAGGCTGCATTTTAACAAACCACTGCGTTGAAAGGTATGGTTCAACTACTGCACCGCTTCGCTCTGAATGGCCCACAGAATGCATATGCTCTTCAATTTTGAAAAGAACGCCTTCTTCCTGAAGGTCCTTTACAATCTGCTTGCGGCATTCAAACCGGTCCATCCCCTGATACTTACCAGCTCTGCTATTCATCGTGCCGTCTTCATTCATAACAAGAATTCTTTCAAGATTGTGGCGGTTTCCGATTTCGAAATCATTTGGGTCATGAGCAGGCGTAATTTTTACAGCTCCAGATCCAAAATCCATTTCTACATAATCATCAGCAACAATCGGAATTTCCCTTCCTGTAATCGGCAGTTTAACTGTCTTGCCGATTAAATGCTTATAGCGTTCATCTTCAGGGTGTACCGCTACAGCAGTATCGCCAAGCATTGTTTCTGGGCGTGTAGTAGCAATTTCGATATGACCCGATCCATCTGCCAGAGGATATCTCATGTGGTAGAAGGCACCTTGAACATCCTTATAAATAACTTCGATATCAGATAGGGCTGTTTTTGTAGACGGATCCCAGTTGATGATGTACTCGCCGCGGTAAATAAGGCCTTTATTATAAAGTGAAACAAAAACCTCTCTAACAGCCTTTGAAAGCCCTTCATCCAGCGTGAAGCGTTCACGGCTGTAATCAAGCCCTAATCCAAGCTTTGACCATTGCTGGCGGATATGGCTCGCATACTCCTCTTTCCATTTCCAGGTTTCTTCTACGAATTTCTCGCGGCCTAGATCATAGCGGCTTTTGCCTTCATTTCGGAGCTTTTCTTCCACCTTTGCCTGAGTGGCAATACCCGCATGGTCCATTCCCGGAAGCCATAAAACATCGTACCCCTGCATACGCTTCATTCGTGTGAGGATATCCTGCAGAGTCGTATCCCATGCGTGGCCAAGATGAAGTCTTCCGGTTACGTTTGGAGGCGGAATCACAATTGTATACGGCTGCTTTGTTTCATCATCTTTTGCTTCAAAGAACTTTCCTTCCAGCCACCAGTGATATCTCCCTTTTTCAATCGCCTGCGGATCATACTTCGTCGGCATTGATATTTCATTGTTATCCATATTTCATTCTTCCTTTCTAAAAGCAATCAGCAAAAATAAAAAAACTCCGCTCGCCATAAAAGGACGAATGGAGTTTGCTTCGCGGTACCACCTTTTTTTCAACCAAAAAGAAAATCAGTAAAAGACATTCTTATAGTGATTGACACTTAAGCAGATAACGGATTTCCCGTCTTTTACTACTTGGCTGCTGCCTTTCGCAAAAGATGCTCTAGGGCGACCTTCCAACGGTTCTGCCTGGATAACCTTTCAGCTGCTGGTTTTCCTCTCTAAAAAGGCAAATAGCCATTGTACTCTTCCCTGTCTTAGCAACGATATTAAATTTATATATAAAATATAGTACCGAAAATAGACGGTTATAGTCAATAAGGATACCCCAGTTTTTTATATATTATTCACAGCATCCTTGAAAGTGCTGATGAGTTATACCCGGCAGGAACACCTTTTTATGTCAAAAAAACGAAAATAGGCACTTTACGGAAAATAGAATCATAGGATGTAAAATAAGAACATTGGGGAAAGGGGTATGCGCGAATGAGAAAAAAATATAATCCCTACAAACTGCCTCCCTGGTTAAGAACTTTCAGGAATATATGTGCACAATTCATTATCCCGTTCTGTGTTTTTCAAGGCATTAGAACAATATTATTGCCTACTACCTTCGATGTGCTGCTGCTTTCGCTGTTCATTCTGATCGCTATCGCCTTTCATCTTCAATTAGTATAGGAGCCCTCAACCTTCAGCTTTGGGCTCCTTCCTGTGCTTGAGCTTCTGCTGCCGCTTTTGCTTCTTGTTTTTGTCTCTCAATCTCATCGATTCTCATAACGGCATATTCAATATTTTTTAACAGCCAAAACTGCCTTTGCAGATGCTGGACAGCCTTCCTCTCTCCCCTTTTTCCTTCCCCTTTATAATATTGCTCAGCTGCTCTGATAATAGGACCCGGATGAGCAAAGTAGCTTTGAAACAGCAGCATCTCGTCATCCCTGAAGGGAAAGTACTTCATATAAGTGTAAAGCCATTCTACACATTCCTCAGATCTTTTGGGATATGTTTTTAGTGTCCTTGATAAAAACGGCAATAAATCATGGAGCGGCGACCCCTGTCTTGCCTTTTCGAAATTAGTAAAGTAGCCATACCCCCTATCATCGTATAGAAAATGTTCGGTTGAAACTTTCCCATGAATAATGACCGTTCGTGCTTTTTCATCTTCCTTTGTTTTTTCGAACCAATCTTTAAATTTGTTTGTGGAGAATTTAAGTGCCTGGCTGATATCATTGTAATATAGGGAAAACATTAGCTCAAAAGGGGACATATACTCTTTTCTTTCGCACGCTTCAATGAATCCCTCCAGAAACTCATTTTCTTTTTCCCATTCCTGTAAGGTATTTTCGTAATGCTCGGTACGGTCTTCTTTTTTTATCGGAACCTCCCTCGAGGACAATGTGTGCAGTCTTGCCAATTCCCGCAGCATCTGCTGATGCCGCTCAAATCTATCCTCCTTTTCCTCATTGGACATCCAGGGCATTAAATAAAATAATTCATTCTGATGGAGTACAGCATATCTTCCGTCCACCGTTGGGTAAATAGGAACTATTCTGTTGAAGCCTTTTTGAAAAAGTGTTTGTACATGTCTTATAAAATCCGCTCCGTGCTGAGGCTTTATTTTCTTTAAAGCAAAAACACCTTTGCTGCTGTATACCTTCTGTACCCTCCCAAAATCCTCTACAAAATGCGGCTCTAATGAATAATGCTTTAAAATGGGAGAGACTTTATGCAGCCGATTTTTTTCTTCCACCTTAACCACTCACTTTCCAAAACTGACAAAATATATAAGTTAAACGAAAATAGCTGAGCGGGTTACGAATACCTGCTCAGCCTTTTAACCTTTTAGTGGGCTACCGCAACAGGAATGTACAGCACTTGCCCTTCATAAATATCCTGATTAATTTCCAGATGATTTACCCTTAACAGCTGCTGAGCCGGTATATCATACCTTTCAGCAATGACATCAATTGTATCGCCGTTCTGCACAATGCAAACCTTGAGCTTCACATGTTCTTCTGACTCTTCCCTGCGGGCAAAAAACTCCGTTAACGACATGCTTTTCTTTTTGGAAAGTTTCTTTTTCTTTGCTTCCTGTTCTTGTTCTGGAGAAGATGAAGATTCCTCAGTTTCCTGTGCAGCCGCCTGAACAGGCTTCTTTTCAAAAGAAGGGCTATCTGATTCGGATGCTTCTGTCATTTGATAAATTTCCTGTGCAGTTGGCGGTGTTTCCTCTTCACTGCGCTGAGAAGAGAAGGATATTTCCGGCGCAGTTTTCTGCGTCTGTTCTTCTTGCGGCTGTTCTTGTGTTACTTCAAGCGCTGCAGGTATTGCCGGTTTAATAACTTCCTGCTCTTCCTTTTCAGGCTGCTTCCTTGCTTCAGCCTCGAACGGGGTATAAACCTCTGCAGTTTCTAATTGCTCTTCCTGCTGTTCCTCGTCCCATATATCTTCCGCGGTACGAGCGGCTACTTGTTCCTCTCTTTCTACCTCCAGCTTCTGCTCTTCCTGCTGAAAAGACGGCCATTCCTGGAGAATAGGCTCTTCTTCCTCTGTCTCCTCCACCGCTTCAGGAGATCTGTACAGAGGCTCTAATTCTTCAGTTTCAGTTTCAGTTTCAGCTTCTTCCTCCCATACCTGTACAGGCACATGCTGCTGATCACCATATAATCCTGTTATGGTTAAATTAGCTGTCAGCTTCATACAGCTTCTTTCCGGAAGAACATAATCGAAGGACTCCACTGCAACGTCAATATCGTCTAAGCTTTGGATTCTATTATTTGGAATGGTGATATCAACTGGAAAATAGTGCTTAAATTCACAAATTCCTTCTCCCCGTTCTTCGATAGTCTGAACGAATTTGGTTGCTGCAAAATCCTCTTGTTCTTCCCCTGATGCTTCTTCATCGCTGCGTCTATACTCACCTGCCAGTTCCAATGCTCCCTGGATTGTTACATATTGATCGCTTTCCTGAATTGTTATATTGGGGTCTAGCGAGATGGAAATCAGGTCAGATACTTCCTGTCCTTTTTGAAACCATACTGATTCTTCTAAAGAAAATCGTAAGCACGATGGATTCCCCTGAGACAAAGCGACTCCTCCCTTCGAATCTTTGCGTTTAATCACTATGTCATTAACAATCCTATGAGGGATGGGGATACTTTATGATTAGAAAAATAACGCTTTAGGGGAATCTGGCTCATTTGATATAGATCTTTGAAATATTTAAATTTGGTGAGTGGTAGGTTGATATGCCTGGAGACAAGAAAAGATTAGAACCGAGTTTGTGTGCCTAAGTTTGGTGCACCTTTGGACAGAGAAAGCAAATTTTCAAGGCCTTGAGTCTGAAGTTGATCCAACTTCGGACACAGATAGCCAAATTCCAAGGGGTTGAGTCTGAAGTTCATCGGACGGAACTGGCTTTAATCAGAGGACGAGCCTGATGCTCCCTTATACCAGCTAAGGGAAACATCTTTATGATCCAGAATGACAAGATAAAATTGAAAAAACACTCATCAAATATGATGTGGACTGACCCGCGGTTTTGAGACTTAGAAAAAACACCTATGCTGCCTGTCCTCTATATTCAATAGGGGACAGGTAGTTTAATTTTGCCTGAATGCGTATTTCGTTATAATAACTCATATATTGATTTACGATATTTACTAACTTACAATGAGAAAGAGAAGATCTTTTTTGATCTTTGAATCCTTCCGACTTTAGCGAGGAGTGAAAGGATTCGATGACGGCATTATCATGGCAGTTTCCCTTTCGGGACATGCTTGTGATCATGCCGTTTTCTTTTGCCATATTCTGAAACGCATAGGAGGTATACACAGCCCCCTGATCCGTATGAATCATGATTCCTTCAGCTGGTTTTCTTTTTTCTAGAGCTTCCCGAAGGGTGCTTAAAACCAATTTAGTTTCCTGGCTTGTGCTCACCTTAAACGCTACAATTTCATTGTTGTACAAATCCATAATTGTCGACAGATAGACCATTGATGGACCATAAGGCAGATATGTAATATCTGTGACCCACTTCTCATTCGGCTTATCTGCTCTAAATTGCCGATTTAATAAGTTTTCAACAATAATATTGGTTTCTCCATTTAAGTATTTAGGTCGCTTCACCTTTATCTGGCATTGCACTTTGTATTTTTGCATAATTCTTTGGACTGTCTTCCGATTAACATCAACCCGATGATTTCGTTTGAGAAGAGCTTTAATTTTCCGGTGACCATAACGAAAATGATTTTCCTCGCAAAGATGTACTATAAGCTCTTCTAATGGACTCATTATGGTGTGAATATACTTTTTCTTCCACCGATAATAAGTAGCTTTTGGTACTTCCAAGGTACCTAAAATACTGATTATAGAATACACAGAAGACAGCTCCTCTACGACTTTTAACACGACTTGCGGCTCCAGCTCCTTTCTATCTCTTGGTACTTTTTTAAAATATCCAGCTGCATCTCCAATTGTTTATTCTTCCTTCTTAATTCATCTACTTCACTTAATTCGTCTGGCCCCTTACCATACGTGTATTGTTTGCCTACGGGCTGAGAAAACCGGTGAACCTGACCTTCTCTATGCCATTTCATCCAAGTTTTGATTTGTGAAACATTTCTAATTCCGAGCTGTTCCATAATTGCCTGATTGCTTAATCCCTTTTGCTTTAACTTAATCGCTTCCCACTTTATTTCTTCTGGATAATGAACTCTTGTCCCCATAAGAAAAACACCTCCAAAAATCGTATAGATATTAAATACGATTCAGGGGGTGTTTTTTCCTTGTCTCATTTTACTGGGTCACTCTAGATGAGTGTCAGGTTTTTATTATTTTAATTTGGAGAAAGCCTGCTCAGCAGCACTAATTGTTTTTTCGATGTCCTCATCTGTGTGTGCAGTTGAGAGGAAAAGTCCTTCGAATTGGGATGGCGGCAGAAAGACTCCCTGGTTTGCCATTTCCCTGTAGTATTCTGCAAAGAATTCCAGGTTGGATGATTTAGCTTTTTCATAGTTAACAACGTCTTCATTTGTAAAGAAAATACCAATCATAGATCCGGCACGGTTAATGGTGTGCGGGATATCATATTTTTCAGCCGCTGCTTTAAGCCCTTCTTCCAGCCTGTCAGCTTTTCTTTCAAATTCTTTATATGATTCCGGTGTCAGCTGGCTTAAAGTCTCAAAACCTGCTGTCATGGCAAGAGGATTTCCTGATAATGTTCCTGCCTGGTATATTGGACCGCTTGGTGCAATCTGCTTCATAATCTCCGCTTTTCCGCCATATGCACCGACTGGGAGACCGCCGCCAATAACCTTGCCAAGACATGTAATGTCCGGTGTCACCCCAAAATAGCCCTGCGCACAATTATAGCCGACACGGAATCCGGTCATAACTTCATCAAAAATGAGCAAGGATCCGTTTTGTTCTGTGATTTCCCTTAAGCCTTCAAGGAAGCCCGGCTGAGGAGGAACGACTCCCATATTTCCAGCTACCGGCTCCACAATCACACCTGCAATATCATCTCCGAATTGCTCAAAGGCATACCTTACGCTTTCAAGGTCATTGTAAGGAACTGTGATGGTGTTTTTAGCAACACCTTCAGGAACTCCCGGACTGTCAGGCAGTCCCAGAGTTGCCACACCAGAGCCAGCTTTAATTAACAGGGAATCGCCGTGGCCATGATAGCAGCCTTCAAATTTCATAATTTTATTTCGGCCGGTATATCCTCGGGCAAGTCTTAAAGCACTCATGGTAGCTTCTGTTCCGGAAGAAACCATCCGTACCACTTCGATGGAAGGAACTCGTTCAATAACAAGCTTTGCGAGTTCGTTTTCAATTTCAGTAGGAGCACCGAAGCTTGTTCCCATTTCAGCTACTTTCTTAATACCCTCGACCACACGTTTATTAGTATGGCCCAGAATTAAAGGTCCCCACGACAATACGTAATCGATATATTCATTGCCATCAATATCGTAAATTTTCGAGCCGCGTCCGCGTTCCATAAAAATGGGATCCATATTAACTGATTTAAATGCACGTACAGGAGAGTTTACTCCTCCGGGCATCAATTCGCTTGCCTCTTTAAAAGCCCTGTTAGATTTTTCATAAGAGCGCATGTCATCCCTCTTTTCTATTTAATAAGAAGTTCCAATAACTATCGGCCTGCGATTTTAGCCTTGTTCCTTAATCCACCTTGCCGCATCTTTGGCATGGTAAGTAATAATTAAATCACTTCCTGCACGCTTCATGCCTGTAAGCATTTCCATAACTATTTTTTGTTCATCAATCCAGCCGTTCTGTGCCGCAGCTTTAACCATTGAATATTCACCGCTCACATTATAAATGACAATTGGCAGATTGATGTTGTTCTTAACATCACGTACAATGTCCAAATAAGGCATTCCCGGTTTAACAATCAGGAAGTCAGCACCTTCCATTAAATCCGATTCAGCTTCGCGCATGGCTTCCATGCGGTTGGCAGGATCCATCTGGTATGCTTTCCTGTCGCCAAATTGCGGTGTGCTGTCAGCAGCATCACGGAAAGGACCGTAGAATGCAGATGCGTATTTAACTGCATAAGACATAACAGGAATATCTTCAAATCCCGCTTCATCAAGACCTGCCCGGATAGCTGCTGTAAATCCATCCATCATGTTGGACGGAGCGATAATGTCTGCTCCTGCTTTCGCCTGGCTGACAGCAGTCTGTACTAGCAGTTCCAGAGAAGCATCATTCAGCACTTCACCATTTTCAATCAGACCGCAATGGCCATGGTCCGTATACTCGCAAAGGCAAGTATCAGCAATAATGATGATTTCCGGATATTTAGCTTTAATAAATCTGGTAGCTTCCTGTACGATTCCATGATCATGATAAGCCTGCTGCCCGCATGCATCTTTCTCCTTAGGAATTCCAAATAAAAGGACGGACTTAATTCCAAGAGAAACAACTTCGTTCATCTCCTCTTCCAGGTGATCCAGTGATAAGTTAAAGATACCCGGCATTGAAGGTATTTCTCTTTTAATGCCTTCTCCTTCCGCCACGAAAAGCGGATAAATTAAATCCTCTGTTCGCAAGAAGTTTTCACGGATAAGCGCTCTCATATTCGGACTTTTGCGAAGGCGTCTATGCCTGTTAAATTGAAGATCCATTAATTTTCCCTCCTGGTTTCTGCTAAGTATCTAATAATGCCCTTAAGCATGCTATGTACTGTATATACTTTCGGAAATGCATGAACCTGCAGGCCATATGCCTCTGCACGTTCTTTTGTTACAGGGCCGATGCAGCCAACCACACTGTCTTTCACCGCATTCTGAAACCCAAGCTCCTTAACAGCCTCCATAAAATGGTCCACTGTGGAGGGACTGGTAAAAGGAAGTATATCTAACCCTTTTCCTGAAAGCTGGTCTCTTAACAGGCTGAGGCTCTCGCGTGGAAACGTAGTTTTATAAACAATAATTTCATCAACATTTGCACCATATTCTGTGAGAGAAGCTGCGATATAGTCACGTGCCAAATTTCCTTTAGGGATTAGTACCTTCATCCCTTTTTCTACAAACGGCAAAAAATCCTCTACAAACCCTTCAGCTACATACTCTCCTGGCACAAACTGGACCTTTAATCCCTTATCTGCAAGCGTTTGTTTTGTTTTCTCACCGATAACCGCTATCTTAGGAAAAGGGCTGACTTGACTAAAATTCTCAAAAAAAGCATCCACTGCCGTTTTGCTGGTGAAAATCACCCAGTCATAAGATTGAATTTGTTTATGTGCTTGAATTAAAGCTTCATTATTCCGCAAAGGCTCGAAAGCAATCAGGGGGATCTCAACTGGTATCCCCCCATAGCTGCAGATAAGATCTGAAAAGGACTGTGCCTGCTTTTTCCCTCTTGGCACCAGAACATTCATGCCTTCTAAAGGGGAAGTCCGTTTCATTGCCCGTCAAGCTCCTCTTTTACTCTGTCGATAAGCTCTTTAGCACCCTGCTCGGTTAACTTAACAGCCATCTTAACACCAAGCTCTTCCGGATTTGAACCGGTTAGTGTTTCCTTGTAAATCACTTTTCCATCAGGAGAACCTACAAGTCCTGTTAACTCCATTTCCCCTGTTTCATTCATTGTTGCATACCCAGCAATCGGAACCTGGCAGCCGCCTTCCATCTTATGAAGGAAAGCACGCTCTGCACGTACAGTCTGGTTCGTCTTTGGGCATGTGAATTTATCCAGCAATGCCCGAAGCTCCTTATCACTTTCACGGCACTCTATAGAAAGTGCTCCCTGGCCAACAGCCGGCACACAGATTTCCGGCTCCATAAATTCCGTAACAACATCCGATGCCCAGCCCATTCTGGATAGACCCGCTGCAGCAAGAATGATCGCATCATATTCTTCCGTTTCCAATTTGGATAATCTGGTATCTATGTTTCCTCTGATCCACTTAATCTCCAAATCCGGACGCTGCGCCAGCAGCTGAGCCCCTCTGCGCAGGCTGCTTGTTCCAATAATAGAACCCGGCTTTAAGTCATTCAATTTGATATGCCCTTTTGAGATGAGTGCATCCCTGTGGTCTTCTCTTTCTGGAATGCTTCCGATTGTCAGGCCTTCAGGAAGTACAGCGGGCATATCCTTCATGCTATGTACAGCCAAATCAATTTCTTCATCAAGCATGGCCTGTTCTATTTCCTTTACGAATAAACCTTTTCCTCCGACTTTTGAAAGGGTAACATCAAGAATTTTATCACCTTTGGTGACTATTTCCTTCACTTCAAACTCAAAGGATGGATCGAGGTTTTTCAATTGGCTGATCACCCAATTTGTCTGAGTTAATGCAAGCTTGCTTCGTCTTGAACCTACGATAATTTTTCTCATTACAGCCTCCTGCAATTGTGTCTGGCAGCGGCTTAACCGCCGCTTCCGCTTTTCTTTGTCTAGCTCCGGCTCCTAGCCCCTCGAGGTCATAAGCTGTTCTGCTCTGCGGCAAACTGCGCCGCGCCGCAGACCATCTTATGCTAGTCGGGACTGATCAGTCGCCTCCGCTTTTCTTTTGTCCAGCTCCGGCTCCTAGCCCCTCGAGGTCATAAGCTGTTCTGCTCTGCGGCAAACTGCGCCGCGCCGCAGACCCTC
The DNA here is from genome assembly GCF_038004385.1 of Cytobacillus sp. FSL R5-0377. Lineage (NCBI taxonomy): Bacteria > Bacillati > Bacillota > Bacilli > Caryophanales > Bacillaceae > Cytobacillus > Cytobacillus sp. FSL R5-0377. The sequence goes on along the minus strand of NZ_JBBORA010000001.1, from coordinate 3,526,830 downwards.
TTATGCTGGTCGGGGCTGGTCAGTCGCCTCCGCTTTTTTATGAATACCAAAAATGGAATGATGAAAGTTTGCCAAATAAAAAGAAATTAATTAATACAATTAAAAATGAAGCTAAATTCCAGAGTGCTAAAGATTTTCCATATAAGCCCTTTCCAACTTTCATATAGAGATAAATACTATATAAAGCCAGGACAATGAATGAGCCGATTACCTTGGAGTCATACCAGACCATATGCGGCAATTTTATGTATGCCCACTGGATGCCTAAAATTAAACTTATCATCAGCATAGGTACACCGATAACATTTAATACATAGGACATATGTTCAAGCTTTGACAGATCCGTTATCCGGAGCAGCCTTGTTCCCCACTTTTTCCTTTTCAGCAAATCGTATTGAATTAGATACAGCAATGAAAAAACGAAGGAGAGCGAGAAGGCTCCATATGAAAGAATCGCAACTGTTATATGAATCAGCAGGAGTTCTGATATGAGCTGCTGGGCCTGTACAGCCGAATCAATCTGCACAGGTGCGAATGTATGAATCGCCATTATGATAAAGCCAAGAACATTTGTAAAAAAGACGATAAAATCGACTCTGAGCAGCCTGTTAATTCCCAAAGAAAGAGTGATAAGCACCCAGGCATAAAAATATAAGCCCTCAAAAATGGTCAGTACAGGGAACCTTCCTGTATTCATCATATATAGTACCAGGAAAACCGTCTGAAGCACCCATACAAATGCAAGTAACCAGAAGGCAATTCTATTCGCCTTCCGGTTATGGTGAAGAAAATCAATAAAATATAATAAGACACATAAGGCATACAGAACCACCGTAAATTCGTGCAGCCGTGTCATATAGAAATCAGACATTGACAGGACCCCTTTTATGATTGAAAGGAAGTCTGCTGTGATTGAGCGAATGCGTGCTTTGGTTTGGCTGCTGCGTGCACGTTCTGCTGATCTGAAACAAGTTCTTCTATATTAAAGATTTTTACAAATAAATCTAATGCCTGTTCGGAATCCTTCTGTCCAGCCATTTCTTTAGCTTGTAAAATTGGATCTTTTAATAGCTGATTGATGATGCTCTTTGTATGCTTGTTCAGCACTTTTTTATCACGATCACTCAAATGCGGCAGCTTTCTTTCAATGCTTGTCATTGTTTCACTCTGTATAGCCAGTGCTTTGTCACGCAAGGCGGAAATGACCGGAACAACACCAAGCAGGTTCAGCCATTGCTTGAATTCAACAATCTCCCCTTCAATCATCAGCTGAATCTTTTCGGCTGCCTTTTTACGTTCCTGAAGGTTGGCTTCAACAATCCCTTCAAGATCATCAATATCATATAGGAAAACACTGTCCAGGTCTGCCAGCTTCGGATCCAGATCTCTTGGAACAGCAATATCTACCATGAATAGAGGTTTGCCTTTTCGCATTCTTTCTGCGTGAGCCATCATATCCTTTGTAACAACAAATTCTTTGGCCCCGGTAGAACTGATTAAAATATCTGCTTCAACAAGAGCACATTGAAGCTCATGCAGCGTTTTTGCCTGGCCGGCATATCGGCTTGCAAGGTTCTGTGCTTTTTCAAATGTCCGGTTAATAACCGTTACTTTGCTGGCGCCATTGGCATGAAGGTTTTGGATTGCCAGCTCACCCATTTTACCTGCTCCTAAAATAAGAACATGTTTATTTTCAAGTGATCCAAAAATCTTCTTAGCCAGTTCCACTGCTGCATAGCTGACAGAGACTGCATTTGCACCTATTTCCGTTTCGGAATGTGCCCGCTTAGCTAATGTTACTGCCTGCTTAAACAAGTGGTTAAAGACAGTACCGGTTGTGCTTTTCGATTGAGCTTCCAGAAAACTTGATCTTACCTGTCCCAAAATCTGTGTCTCGCCAAGGATCATGGAATTTAGGCCGCACGCGACATTGAATAGATGCTCTATAGCCCCATCCTCTTCATAAATAAATAGGAATGGAGAAAATTCCTTCTGATCCATATTGAAATATTCAGCCAAAAATTCCTTTATATAATAGCGGCCAGTATGAAGCTGGTCCACAACTGCATAAATTTCGGTCCGATTGCAAGTAGACAGAATGACATTCTCTAAAATGCTTTTTTTGTCATTTAAAGTCTTCATTGCCTCGCCCAATTGTGAAGGATTAAAGGTTAGACGTTCACGGATTTCAACAGGGGCAGTTTTATAGTTAAGACCGACGACTAAGATATGCATTGAAATTGACACCCCCAGAATTATTGCCTAGTTCGTTAATATTAATTATATCATGTCTATTTTTTCAATTAATGCTTAATTGTGAACAGATAATGAACACATATGATACTATATTTTAAACAGGAGCCTTGTATAAGGTTATCTTAAAATAGACAAATACTCCCTTATGTACAGTAACAAAAAAACTTGCCGGATTCAAGTGAACCTTATTGGAAGTGGTGTTTTTTATGAAAAATCAGCGTATTTTCCCCGGAATTATTTTACTCGGATTTGGAGCCTACTTTTTTCTCCAGCAGAGCGGATTTACTGCCTTGCAGTCTTTCTATTCCTGGCCGACTCTCCTCATTATCGTCGGAGCAGCCTTTTTAATTCAGGGATATGGCGCAAGGGATTATGACTCCATACTGCCAGGGGTCATCTTAACAGGATTTGGCCTGCATTTTCATGTGGTGAACCGCCTCGAAATTTGGCCGGATCATATTGGGACATTCATCCTGATAATGGCTCTTGGCTTCCTCCTTAGGCATCAGAAAACTGGAGCAGGATTATTTCAGGGCCTATTATTCTTAATTCTTGCCGCATTGCTCTTGTTTTATGACAGAGTAGCTGAGTGGATGGGACTTCTTGAAAATGGCATCTCTGATGTTTGGCAATTATGGCCTATCTTATTAATGCTAATTGGATTATATTTTTTATTATCAAAGAAAAAATAAAAGACAGGGATATTTAGCTTTTCCCTGTCTTTTACCATTCAAACTGTTTAGAGAACCGAATCAAGAAAATTTTTGGTTCTCTGCTCTTTTGGATTGTTAAACAAATCCTCCGGATGTCCCACTTCAACAATTCTGCCATCATGCATGTAGACAGCCCAGTCTGCCACTTCTCTTGCAAAGCCCATTTCATGGGTGACGACGACCATTGTCATGCCTTCAAGTGCCAGCTCCTTCATAGTGGAAAGCACTTCCCCCACAAGCTCCGGATCCAGTGCTGATGTCGGTTCATCGAAAAGCATGATATCAGGCTTCATTGCAAGCGCCCTTGCAATGGCTACACGCTGTTTTTGTCCGCCTGAAAGTTTTGATGGATATACATTCTCTTTGTCAGAAAGCCCAACTTTTTTTAATAGTTCCTGGGCATCTTTTTTCACTTGATCCTTAGGAAGCTTTTTCACATGTAAAGGTGCTTCCATCACATTTTCCAGAACAGTCATATGGGGGAATAAATGAAAGTGCTGAAAAACCATTCCAACTTTTTCTCTTACTTTATTGAGATCATGGGTTTCTTTTTCAACCTTGTCCCCCTCAAAAATGATATTGCCGCTGTCCTTTAATTCAAGAAAGTTCAAGCAGCGGAGCAGTGTGCTTTTTCCGGATCCGCTGGCACCAATCAGGCAAACAACATCGTTTTCCTTTACTGTTATATCAATGTCTTTCAGGACATGGAGATCCCCGAATGATTTGTTCAATTTTTCTACTTTGATCATGTACGATTCACTCATTCCTCATTCCCCCTTAATCACTGCTTGCCATTTTTTTCTCAATCATATTTACAAGGATGGAGAAAATAAGTACAAGTACTAAATAGTAAACAGCTACGATCAGCAAATAGCTCATGTAGTCATATTCATTGGAACCATATGTTGTTGCCACGTTAAAGAGCTCGTACATGCCAATGAAGGATGCAAGTGATGAATCCTTCAGTGCAATGATAAACTGATTTCCAAGAGGCGGCATAGCACGGCGGAATGCCTGAGGGAGAATGATTCTTCTCATCGCAAGGCCTGCAGTCATCCCCAGTGAACGTCCCGCTTCCATTTGCCCCTTGTCGATGGATTGAATGGAGCCCCTGAAAATCTCGGCTATATAGGCACCGTTGTGAAAAGCAAGTCCCAGGACAACTGACCAAAACTGTGAAATATCCAGCGCTGTCAATCCGAAATAGAAGATGAATATCTGTACAACAAGAGGTGTTCCCCTTACAAGAAAAATATAGATGTCAGCAATCCATTCCAGAACTTTCACTCTTGATATCTTAAGAAAGGCAAAAAACAGTCCTATAAAAATAGCAATAAACACCGATACAATGGTTAATTGAAAGGTTAAGAGCATCCCCTTTAAAAATACGGGATATGTATCAATAAACTTTGTAAATAAATCCACAAAAATCCCCCTTCAGATGGCTATTTCAATTTGTGTAAAAAACAAAACAGGCGAATGTCTGATACACATCCGCCCGCAATGTTATTCCTTCTCAGGATCAACTGTTATATCTTCACCGATATATTTTTTGCTGATTTCTGTGAGTGTTCCATTCTCGCGAAGTGTTTCAAGAGCTTCATTCACTTTTTCGAGCAGCTCTTTATTATCCTTTGCAACTGCAATAGCCTGCTCACTGCGGCCAAGCAGCTCTTTGCCTTCAATTTTCATTCCGGCGCCAATGGCTTCTTTGCCTGTAACAAAATCTGTGATGACTGCATCATGTTTTCCCTTGCTTAAGGCTTCCAAGGCGACAACATCACTATCATAGAATTGTATGTTATCTGTAACCTCCTCAGCATTTGATGTGTATGTAGAACCCTTAGATACTGCTATCTCCAAGCCTTCTAAGTCGGCCAGTGTCTCAACACTGCTGTCCGGACGCACATAAATCTGCGGGCCGGAATAGTAATATGGCGTTGAAAAATTGACTGCCTTCAGACGTTCTTCAGTAATGGTGTGGCTGGCTACCGCTGCATCAAAACGGCCTGATTTAACTCCCTCCACAATACCGCCGAACTTAAATTTATTCTGAACCGGCTCAAGCCCGAGTTCTTTTGCTACAGCCTCGGCAACATCAATATCAAACCCGCTCATGCTTCCATCATCATTTGTATAACTAAAAGGTTTAAACTCTCCCGAAGCCGCGTATGTAAATTTGTCTTCATCTACAAGATCCATTCCGTTTTTAGACGCTTCCTCTGATCCGCACGCTGCCAGTACTAATACAAAAGCAGCTGCTATGATTCCTTTTAACCAATGTCTCACTAGTCTAAATTCCCCCTTCAGTAGCTCTCTATAATATTTGCTCTTTAACTCTATCATTGATTAGGAATATTCTCAAAATTCATATTTTATGATAATTCATTGTATAATTGTATATATGCTATTCTCATTAACTGACCGTCTTTTAACTCCAACATAACTCCATATCCTTCACTATCCTTTAAATTCCTTATCTTTCGACAAACGCTATATCCATTTATCACCATATGTATAACGTACTGCAGGATTGTCATTCTGCGGTTACCGGTACAATAGGCCTAATTGAAGATAATTTAATGTGTGCTTTTGATTAATCCCTGTTCATCTTGTCGGTTGATTTCCACTCCAGGCTGTTCAGCGAACCGGGGCAGTCGGGGTAAGCCTCTGGGACGCAGGATTTTGAATAAGCTTCCATGGGTAACTCCTCAGGAGGAAAATGACAATTCGTTTCTAAGGGTCCCTTACGTTCCGCTGCAGTCAGCACAGTACTTAATTTACAAAAAACAACAATCCCTGGAAAACAGCCAAAATAAAAATCCCGCTGCAAATGCTGCGGGATTTTTTATTTACATATAGCTTTTTAATGCCGACCAGGCCTTGTCTTTTCCATAACCTGTTTCCGAGGAAAACATAATGATCTGATCATTCGGATCAATATCTAATGTTTCCTTTGTAATTTTCATATGTTTTTGCCATTTGGACTTCGGAATTTTATCCGCTTTTGTGGCAATCACTACACAAGGGATATCATAATGCTTTAAAAAGTTGTACATCATGACATCGTCACTTGTAGGAGGATGGCGCAAATCAACAATCAGCACAACAGCTTTTAACTGTTCTCTGCTTGTTAAGTATGTTTCTATCATCTTCCCCCATGCTTCACGTTCCTTTTTAGATACCTTTGCATACCCATAGCCCGGAACATCAACAAAGTGAAGAATCTCGTTAATAAGGTAAAAGTTCAGGGTTTGTGTCTTCCCTGGCTTAGAGGATATTCTGGCAAGTCCTCTTCGATTAAGCATTTTATTAATAAAAGAAGATTTGCCGACATTGGAACGGCCGGCAAGGGCAAATTCCGGCAAATCGCTTTCGGGATACTGATCAGGCTTGACTGCACTGATGACTATTTCTGAGCTTACTACTTTCATGCTTGTGCACCGCCATTCAGGGCATGTTTCAAGACTTCGTCCACATGTGATACCAGAACGAAATCAAGCTCTTCCCTGATGCTTTCAGGGATATCTTCAATGTCCTTTTCATTATCTTTAGGGAGGATGATCTTCGTCAATCCTGCACGATGGGCACTTAAAGATTTCTCTTTCAAACCGCCAATCGGAAGCACCCGGCCTCTTAATGTAATTTCCCCTGTCATCCCCACTTCTTTACGGATTGGTTTTCCTGACAGAGCAGAAACTAGGGCAGTTGTAATGGTTATTCCGGCAGATGGGCCGTCTTTCGGGACAGCCCCTTCTGGAACATGAATATGAATGTCATGCTTTTCATGGAAATTCTCATCAATGCCCAGTTCTTTCGCTTTTGAACGAACATAACTGAATGCCGCTTGAGCAGACTCTTTCATCACATCCCCCAGTTTGCCTGTAAGAACGAGCTTTCCTTTTCCGGGAGAAAGGGATACTTCAATTTGAAGGGTATCCCCGCCAACTGTTGTATAAGCCAGTCCTGTCGCAACACCAACCTGGTCTTCAAGCTCCGCCTGACCGTATCGGTATTTTGGTTTTCCAAGAAACTCTTCAGTATTTTTACCATTTACAATTACCTTCTTCTTTTCGCCGGATACGATAATTTTAGCCGTTTTTCTGCAGATAGTAGCCAGCTGGCGCTCCAAGCCCCGTACTCCTGCTTCGCGAGTATAATAGCGGACAACTTTCTGCAGCCCGTCCTCCCGAATCTGCAGCTGGGATTTGGAAAGTCCATGTTCTTTGATTTGCTTTGGCAGAAGGTGGTCTTTAGCTATATGAATCTTCTCCTGCTCTGTATAACCTGCTATCGTGATAACTTCCATTCTGTCCAGCAGCGGTCCAGGGATCGTGCTAAGATTGTTGGCAGTTGCTATAAACATGACCTTCGACAGATCATAGGTTTCTTCAATATAATGATCACTAAAATTATGGTTTTGCTCAGGGTCTAAAACCTCCAGCATTGCAGATGAAGGATCCCCTCGGAAGTCTGAGGACATTTTATCGATTTCATCTAGCAGGAATACAGGGTTGATTGTCCCTGCCTTTTTCATGCCCTGAATGATGCGGCCAGGCATGGCCCCAACATATGTCCTTCTATGTCCCCGAATCTCAGACTCATCCCGGACTCCGCCGAGGGAAACACGGACGAAATTCCTGTTTAGCGATGATGCAATCGAACGTGCAAGACTTGTTTTACCAACACCAGGAGGCCCTGAAAGACATAGGATTGGGCCTTTAAGGGAGTTCGTCAGCTTTTGCACTGCAAGGTACTCTAAAACCCGTTCCTTTACTTTTTCCAGGCCATAATGGTCTTCATTCAGGATTCTCTCAGCCTTCAGAATATCCAGATCATCTTCTGTTGACTTCGACCATGGCAATGTGACAAGCCACTCAATATAATTGCGGATTACCGCGCTTTCAGCTGAACTGGATGGAACCTTTTCATAGCGGTCAAGTTCTTTTAATGCGGTAAGCTGGACATGCTCAGGCATGCCGGCATTTTCAATTTTTTCCGTCAGCTCGGCAATTTCTCCTGTCTTGCCTTCCTTATCTCCCAGTTCTTTTTGGATTGCCTTCATTTGTTCACGCAAATAATATTCCTTCTGCGTCCGTTCCATTGATTTTTTCACACGCTGGCCGATCTTTTTCTCAAGGTTCAATACTTCTTTTTCATTATGGATGATTTCAATAACCTGATTCATGCGCTCTTTTACATCAATGGTTTCAAGAATCTCCTGTTTTTCCTTCAGCTTTAAAGGCAAGTGGGAAGAAATAATATCGGCCATGCGCCCCGGCTCTTCTATATCTGCTACAGAAGAGTACGTTTCGGCTGATATTTTCTTAGATACCTTTATGTATTGCTCAAAATACTCTAGCATAGTCCTCATCAGTGCCTGATCCTCAACGTCCTTTGTCTCAGGATCATCAAAAGCCTTCACACTAACAGAATAATGTTCAGTTTCGTCCTGAAAATCAATGATTTCCGCTCTCTTTAGCCCTTCAACAAGAACACGGATCGTACCGTTTGGAAGCTTGAGCATCTGCTTGACACGTGTTAGCGTGCCCATTCCATATAGATCATCTTCTGATGGTTCATCTATAGATATATCCTTTTGTGTTGTTAAGAATATTAAATGGTCATCTACCATTGCTTTTTCCAGAGCCTGAACCGATTTCTCACGGCCTACATCCAAGTGCAGAACCATGGTCGGATATACAAGCAAGCCCCGAAGCGGCAGGAGGGGGACGATGATTTCTTTCTTTTTCGCCATTCCATTGCACCTCCAAAATGCATCTTTTTAGCCCCATTATTGCTAATAATTTCTTTGTACAATTCTATCGTATTTAAATAGCAGTGTCTATTAAAGAGAAACAGCAAAAAGCCGTCTTTCAATGATATTCATTTATAATTACACTTTATCCTTCTTTACGCAAATAAAACTTCGGTTTGTAGCCTAAACTGCAAACCGAAGTTTCTGACCGCGATTAGCGGGAGGCGTTTATACAGCAGGTTTCCAGAGACTGCAAACCGGGCCACACATCATATGCTTTCTTTTTTCTGTAATTCGATTGACGCAGGTATAGCCTGCTCTTTGAGATACTCTTTTTGCAGCGCTGCCTCAAATACTTCATTCAAATGAGATACAGGGATAATCTTGATTCCTGTTATCTCCATTAAGATGGATTGCATATTTTCTTTTGGGATAATCACTGTCTTTGCTCCAGCCTTTTTGGCGGCCTTTACCTTTGGATATACGCCTCCAATTGGCTTTACATACCCATGAATGCTGATTTCCCCTGTCATAGCTACAGTATTGTCAACTGGCCGTTTATAAATGGCAGAGTAAATTCCTGTCGCCATGGCAATGCCTGCAGAAGGACCGTCAATTGGAACTCCGCCAGGGAAGTTGACATGAATATCATATTCGTCAGCCGGGACGCCCATTGATCTCAGAACTGTTATAACATTCTCAATGGAACCCCTGGCCATACTTTTCCTTCGAATTGACTTTCCTTGTCCGCCGATGCTCTCTTCTTCCACTATGCCTGTTATATTAATGCTGCCCTTCTCTTTTGCAGGAATCACAGTCACTTCGATATCAAGCAAGGCACCTGTGTTAGGCCCGTATACCGCAAGCCCGTTAACAAGGCCTACAGCAGCATGGGAATTGATTTTCCTCTCCATTCTCGGTGAAAGCTGACTCGATTGGACGACCCACTCAATATCTTCATCCTTTATGTAATCACGGTCCTCAGTGATGGCTAAACCAGCAGAGATTTGAATCATATTGACCGCTTCGCGCCCATTTCTCGCATAATTAGCAAGTATGCCAAGCCCATTCTCACTAATAGTAAGATTGACCTTTTCCGCAGCCTTTCCAGCTACAGCTATTATTTCTTCTTCCGATAACTCCCTGAAAAATACCTCCATGCACCTGGAACGAATGGCAGGAGGAATTTCATTAGGAGTTCTGGTAGTTGCTCCGATCAGGCGGAAGTCAGCCGGCAGACCATTTTTAAAAATATCATGAATATGGGTTGGTATTTGAGTGTTTTCTTCATTATAATAAGCGCTCTCCAAAAATACTTTCCTGTCTTCAAGCACTTTCAGAAGCTTATTCATCTGAATGGGATGAAGCTCACCGATTTCATCAATAAAAAGCACGCCTCCATGTGCATTTGTAACAGCCCCCTGTTTAGGCTGCGGAATTCCTGCCTGTCCCATTGCCCCTGCTCCCTGATAGATAGGATCATGCACAGAACCTATCAAAGGATCGGCAATACCCCTCTCATCAAACCTCGCCGTAGTGGCATCCAGTTCGACAAAGACAGAAGCTGCCTTAAAAGGTGATTTTGCATTTTTCTTGGCTTCTTCCAGAACCAATCTGGCTGCTGCCGTTTTTCCGACGCCCGGTGGACCATAAATAATAACATGCTGAGGATTGGGTCCGCACAATGCTGCTTTCAGAGACTTAATTCCGTCTTCCTGCCCCACAATGTCCGCAAAGCTGGATGGACGAACTTTTTCTGATAAAGGTTCAGTTAAAGAAATAGAACGCATCTTTTTTAATACATCCATTTCCTTCCTTGATTCACGGTCAATAGAAACTTTTTGTGTCCGCTGGCTCTTAAGCAAATTCCAAAAGTAAAGCCCAATGACAATTCCAAAAAATAATTGGATAAATAAAGCGATCCCCGTCCAACTCATTGTGTTCCCTCCTGCATTAATTGTTCTCCTTAATAATGCTAGTATCTCCCTGAGTGAGTTGGAATAAACAAGGAATTCATTTAAAAGTAAGGCAAGTAATAGGGGCCGAAAGGCGCAAAAAAATGGCCATGCCCCCTGGGGACTGGCCATTTTTCACTTACGCCGAAGTCTTGCGCTCTTCTTCTACAACTGTTCCGTCCTCCAGTACAAGCTTAGGAGAACCGTTATCTATAACCGTTTCTTTCGTAATAATGCACTTTTTAATATCTTCGCGAGAAGGAAGATCAAACATTACATCCAGCATAATTCCTTCAATAATAGAGCGCAGTCCGCGGGCACCAGTTTTTCTTTCAATTGCTTTTTTAGCAATTTCCTCAAGTGCGCCTTCTTCGAACTCAAGCTCAACATCATCGAGTTCAAGCATTTTCTGGTATTGTTTGACAAGAGCATTTTTAGGTTTGGTTAAAATCTCAATTAACGCCGCTTCATCAAGCTGGGAAAGGCTTGCAATAACTGGAAGACGTCCAATAAATTCAGGGATTAAGCCAAATTTCAGCAAGTCTTCAGGAAGTACTTTTGCAAGAAGATCCTTTGGTTCGATTTCTTTTTGGTTCTGGTCGGAACCAAAGCCAATTACCTTTTGGCCCAGACGGCGTTTAATAATTTGCTCAATGCCATCGAAGGCACCGCCGCAAATAAATAGGATATTAGTCGTGTCTATTTGGATAAATTCCTGATGAGGATGTTTGCGGCCGCCTTGTGGCGGTACACTTGCAACTGTTCCTTCAAGGATTTTCAACAGTGCCTGCTGTACACCTTCACCTGATACATCACGAGTGATGGACGGATTTTCCGACTTACGCGCAACTTTATCAATCTCATCAATATAAATGATTCCTTTTTCTGCCTTTTCCACATCATAATCTGCTGCCTGAATAAGCTTTAGGAGGATATTTTCCACATCTTCTCCGACATATCCTGCTTCAGTCAATGATGTTGCGTCTGCAATTGCAAATGGAACATTAAGAATACGGGCCAATGTCTGCGCCAGTAAGGTTTTACCGCTTCCTGTCGGACCGATCATGGCAATATTACTTTTTGATAGTTCTACTTCATCAATCTTGCTATTGGAATTGATGCGCTTATAATGATTGTATACCGCAACTGACAGCGATTTCTTTGCCTGCTCCTGGCCAATTACGTACTCATCCAGAATATCTCGGATTTCAGCCGGCTTTGGCACATCTTTAAACTCCACTTCTTCTTCTGTACCAAGTTCTTCTTCCACAATTTCAGTGCAAAGCTCAATACACTCATCACATATATATACTCCAGGTCCAGCAACAAGTTTACGGACCTGATCCTGTGTCTTGCCACAGAAAGAACACTTCAATTGCCCTTTTTCGTCATTAAATTTAAACAAATCCTTCACCCCTTGAAAAAACTTCAAAACGATATATTAAGCTTGCGGAATCACATGCAAATAGTTCTTTATTCAGCCATAGAAAGGTTGTGAATTAAGGCGGGCACTATGTCATTGCACGTGCGCACAGGCCGCTTTAATCATTTACACTTTCGTAAAAATCAAAACCTTCAGCAGTTATGTATTGCATTGTAACACATTTTTACAGTGGACAGGAAATGATAACTCTTAAAACATTTCAATTATGTATGGAGCAGCATGTAATAAATTTCCGCAAAGAAAAACAGGCTGAATTGTATATGTACTTTCATAAGCTTAACCAAAAATGGCTAAATTAAGTCGGCCCCCTGGACCGATTATTAAATTATCTATTTATATGTATTTGTATTCCTGTCCATGTCCATTATGCAGTAAAACTTTTTCACCAGGCAAAAGATACAAGGGAGATTTTCATTATGTATGGTCTTGATGGTATAAAACAAGGCACGATAAACTCGCGCCTTGTTTACTACTACTTCTATTATGCAACAGTTTTGCTGTTTTCCACAAGGAAATCTACTGCTTTTTTAATTTGAAGATCTGCTTTTAGGCCTTCAAGGCTTCCAAGAGCTTGTGTGATCTGGTCAGCAGACATGTTGTACATTTCTGCCATTTTGTTAAGTTCTTCTGTAACTTCTTCATCGCTTACTTCGATGTTTTCAGCTTTTGCGATTGCTTCAAGAGTCAAATTAACGCGGACGCGCTTTTCAGCTTCCTCTTTCATTTGCTCGCGAAGGGCCGCTTCATCCTGTCCGGAGAACTGGAAGTATAGTTCAAGGTTCATACCTTGCATTTGCAGACGCTGTTCGAACTCCTGCATCATGCGGTTAACTTCAGTTTCAACCATTGCAGCCGGGATTTCCATTTCTGCATTAGCAGCTGCTGCTTCAACAACAGTGTCGCGGACATGGTGCTCAGCTTCATGCTTCTTGCTTTCTTCTAAGCGAGTTTTAATTTTTTCTTTTAGTGCATCCAAAGTTTCCACTTCTTCGTCAGCATCTTTAGCAAACTCATCATCCAGCTCAGGAAGCTGTTTTGTTTTGATTTCATGTACAGTTACTTTGAAAGTTGCAGGCTTGCCAGCAAGCTCAGCAGCATGGTATTCCTCAGGGAAAGAAACTTCAACATCCTTAGATTCTCCGGCAGCAGCACCAATCAGCTGCTCTTCAAATCCAGGGATGAATTGTCCTGAACCAAGTTCTAAAGAATAGTTTTCAGCTTTTCCGCCTTCGAACGCTTCGCCATCAACGAATCCTTCAAAGTCCATAACAACTGTGTCGCCATTTTCAGCTTTTCCATCTTCTTTAACGGCAAGTTCAGCTTGTCTTTCCTGAAGTGAAGCAAGCTCTTTGTTCACATCTTCTTCTGTTACTTCTGTTTCAAGTGGCTTTACTTCAAGAGCTTTGTATTCGCCAAGCTTTACTTCAGGCTTAACAGTAACTGTAGCTTTGAAAATAAGGCTTTTTCCTTTTTCAATCTGTTCAACATCGATTTCAGGGCGATCCACAGGCTCAATGCCAGTCTCATCGATTGCATTAGCATAAGCTTCAGGAAGAAGATAATCCACTGCATCCTGGTATAAAGATTCTACTCCGAAACGCTTTTCAAACATTCCGCGAGGCATTTTCCCTTTACGGAATCCAGGTACATTTACTTGCTTTACTACTTTTTTGAATGCAGCGTCTAAACCTTCAGTTACTTTCTCTGCATCTACTTCAATTGTAAGAACCCCGCGGTTCCCTTCTAACTTTTCAAATTTAGCAGACATACAATCTTTCCCTCCAAAAATCTATTATCATTTCATTCATGACAGAATGTTATGAATATCTCTTGTTTTCAAGCCATATTCATTTAATAACAATGTATATATACACATAATACAACCATTATATTATAACATACACTCTCCGTCTTTCAACATTGAAGGTTAAATATTGGGATAAGAAATTTCTTCTATCTTTCTTATAAAGCCAAGAGCCTCTGCTATTTCTTGTTCAGGAGCATCATATATATCAGCAATCTTGCTTAGCGAACTGTTTAAGCCATGATACTCATTTGAGAGCATATGGTATGCCGCTGCCCAGGACGCAGCATTTTCCGGGGGAACTTCAAGCGGATATAGCAGGAAAAAGTGCCTTTCTGCAATGCTCTTTGTATTTTCAAATAGCACCGGATCTTCCTGCTCAAGCTGAATCTCCAGTTTATTGACTATTTTTAATAGCATAGGCTGCTGATGTACCGGGGGCAGTTCGGCAGGATTCACCTGAATGCTTTTATCAAACTTACGGATCTTTACATATTTTTCATACCCATGCTCAGAAAGGACATTTAACAGTATCGTTTTAAAAAATGGATTTCCTTCCTTCGCTTCCAAATAGGCTTTAATATCTTCTGCATAGGGCCTGATGTTATGTTCTGCCAGCTGTGCAGCAATCTGCATTTGTTCATGCTGGTCCTGGTAGGAAAACAGATTGAGCTTCCTGCTGCTGGATTCATCCAGATCGGGTACTTCGATCTCGGTTTCAGAAGGTGAAGCAGCCATCTTTCTGCTAAACTCAAGCAATCTGCTAAAATGCTCAAATTTCTCCTTTGGAATCTCCCTTTCTTCAAGCAAAACCTCAATTGTTGCTGCAATCTCATTGTATTGGTGCAGCTGCACAAGGATCATTAAATAAAGATCCATTACTTGTATGTAATCCCCCATGCCTGTCTGAAGCATTTTATTTGCCAGTTCTTTTGCCTTTTCCAGAGCTCCGGCTTCAAAATATGCCAGAACGAGCCCAATATGGACATCCGTATTCTCAGGCTCCATCTCCAGTGCTTCTTCAAAGAACCGGATTGATTCCTTATACCTTTTCTGCTGAAAGGACTCAAGCCCCTTTTCCAGCAATCGTTTCTCAAGGCCGGGAAATAGAATGATTTTATTTTTTTGTTTTTTCTGATCCCGCTTTCCCATGCTAAAATCGCCTCAACTTGTATTTTTGAAGTTAGTGTAGCATGAAATAGCACAAAAACAAAAAGATTCATGGTTTCATGCCATGAATCTTTTATAGGTACCTACTGTACCGTATTCTGTTTTTCTTCGTAACTTGAAATGCTGCTTTCCAATTGAAGAGTAATCTCTACTTCATCCCATCCGTTAATAAGCATTTTTTTCCAGTATTCATTAATTGTAAATGATGCTGAAAAATTATAGTCATCTTCAATGACTTCATTTTGCAAATCAATCTTCAGATCATATGGCTGATTTTTGGCACGTCCGAGCAAATAATCGACTGTTTCAGCCGGCAGAGTGATTGGCAAAAGTCCATTTTTTAAGCAATTTTGATGAAAAATATCGGCAAATGAAGGTGCAATGATTACCTTGAAACCATAATCCCCTAAAGCCCATGGCGCGTGCTCCCTGGAAGATCCGCATCCAAAATTTTCATTTGCAATGAGGATGGAAGCATCTTGATTCTCCGGCTTATTCAATTCAAACTCCGGGTTAGGCTGTCCTTCTTTAGTATATCTCCAATCATAAAAAAGATATTGCCCAAACCCCGTTTTCTCAATTCTTTTTAGAAATTGCTTCGGGATAATCTGATCAGTATCCACATTGGCTCTATCCATTGCAGCAGCTTTTCCCTGAAGTGTTTTAAATCCGCTCATTTTGTTCTCCTCCTTCTTAATGGACAGTTTCTTTACTCAGCAAAGCACCTACGTCCACAAAGTGTCCGTATAAAGCTGCTGCGGCAGCCATTAACGGGCTGACAAGATGCGTTCTTGCCCCTGAACCCTGACGTCCTTCAAAATTACGGTTTGAGGTTGACGCACAATGCTCGCCGTTTGGCACAATATCATTATTCATGCTCAAGCACATGCTGCAGCCTGATTCTCTCCATTCAAATCCAGCCTGCTGAAAGATAAGGTCCAGTCCCTCTGCCTCTGCCTGCTTCTTGACCTGCTGTGATCCTGGAACGACAAGTGCACGGACTTGAGGATGAACCTTTTTCCCTCTTATAATTTCAGCGGCCTGTTTTAGGTCTTCCAGCCGCGAATTTGTGCAGGATCCTATAAAAACATGCTGTATTTGAATGTCTTCAATTCTTTGACCTTCCTGCAATGCCATATATTCTAACGCTCTTGATAATGATTTCTTTTCAAGCTCGTTTTTGCATTCCTCAAGTTTTGGAATTTGATCATTCACCTTGGAAGTCATAGATGGATTCGTGCCCCAGCTGACCATTGGTGCAATATCAGCGGCATCAATTTGAATCGTTTTATCATATTGTGCATCAGGATCGGATACTAGCTCCTTCCACTTCTCGACTGCATGCGCAAAATCTGCTCCTTTTGGTGCATACTTTCGATCTTGAAGATACGCAAATGTCGTCTCATCAGGATTAACCAGACCCGCTCTTGCTCCTCCCTCAATGGACATATTGCAAATCGTCATTCTTTCTTCCATTGACATGTTTGCAATTGTCTCCCCGCAATATTCAATAATATGGCCAGTACCAAAACCAATTCCATTCCTGGCAATAATATAAAGGATGACATCTTTAGCCGTAACACCTTTTTTCAGCTCGCCGTTTATCTCCAGTTTTAATGTTTTTGGTTTGCTCTGCCATAAAGTTTGGGTAGCCAGGACATGCTCAACTTCACTTGTTCCAATTCCGAAGGCGATTGATCCAAAAGCTCCATGGGTGGATGTATGGCTGTCCCCGCAAACAATCGTCATGCCTGGCTGAGTAAGCCCCAGCTCCGGCCCTATGACATGGACAATCCCTTGTTCAGGACTATCCAGTCCAGCAAGTGGGATGCCGAATTCATGGCAGTTTTTTTCCAAGGTGGTCATTTGGTTTAAGGCGACAGGATCGCTGATAACTGTCCTGTTATCAGTTGGTATATTGTGATCAACTGTGGCAAATGTTTTATCAGGCCTTCTCACTTTCCTGTTTTTCATTCTTAAGCCGGAAAATGCCTGAGGGGAAGTTACTTCATGCACTAAGTGGAGGTCTATGTACATAAGATCCGGCTTCCCTTCTTCCCTATGGACTACATGCTTTTCCCAAATCTTATCTATTATTGATTTTCCCATTCCTGCTGCACTCCCTTTTTAAAAGAAACACGGCCGAGGTTGGCCGTGTCCCAGTTTTTTAAATCAGCTGAACTAGTGTCCAGAGTCTCTCACAGCTTTTATGCATAAGCCCCCATAATATTTAGAATTGCTTCGTTATCCAAAAGGGTAGCCTTCACCTCTTCAATCATTTCTGAAGTAGTGACAACCTTCTTTCCAAATGAAACAATATCTTTCGTACGATAGCCGGCTTCAAGCACTTGGTTAACTGCATTTTCAACCGCTTCCGCTTCCTCTTCCATTCCGAAAGATAAACGGAGCATCATGGCTGCTGATAAAATCATGGCAATTGGATTAGCCGCATTCATCCCTTGAATATCTGGTGCTGACCCATGAATTGGCTCGTATAAGTATGGCCCATTCTCCGAAATGCTGGCAGAAGGAAGCATCCCTAAAGAACCGGTCAATACAGAGGCTTCATCGCTAAGAATGTCACCGAACATATTCTCTGTTACGACAACATCAAACCTTTTCGGGTTTTTAATCATTTGCATAGCCGCGTTATCAACAAGCATATGCTCAAGAACGACATCCGGGTATTCCTTTGCGATGTCCTCTGCAACTTCTCTCCACATTCGGCTTGATTCCAGGACATTTGCCTTATCAACGGAAGTCACTTTTGCACGCCGTTTTGAGGCAAGTTCAAACGCCAGTTTAATGACACGGCGCATTTCTTCTTTTTGATAGTACAAAGTGTCCACTACAGCGTCTTTTCCGTTTTGCTGTGTCCTTTCGCTTGGCTTTCCAAAATAAAGCCCGCCGGTTAATTCTCTGACCATCAGCATATCCACGCCTTCAATTACTTCATTTTTTAACGGAGAAGTATCGGAAAGGCTTGGATAATATTGAGTTGGCCGCAAATTAGCATATAGGTTTAATTCCTTGCGGATCCCTAAGAGACCCTTTTCCGGACGAAGGTGGGGAGGCTGCCGGTCCCATTTAGGACCGCCAACTGCACCCAGCATGACCGCATCGCTTTCTTTGCAAAGCGCGAGTGTTTCATTAGGCAGCGGAGTTCCAGTGGCATCAATAGCTGAACCGCCGATGTTGCCATATGAAAATTGGAATTGATGTCCGAACCGTTCACCAACAGCCTGCAGGACTTCAATTGCACCCTTTACCACTTCTTTGCCGATCCCATCTCCTGGAAGTACTGCGATACGTTTTTTCATTTTAATCCCTCCGTCTGATTATTTGTTTATGATTTTAGAATTTTAGTTTTCAGTTTTTCTGCAGCGCATTCCCTGTTCAGAGGACGATCAATTCGCCTCTACCGTCTGCGCCTGTACTTTTTCTTTCATATATATCACTCTATTAACTGCGTTCAAGTAAGCTTTCGAGGATGCTTCGAGTACATCCTGGGCCAAACCGCGCCCGCTGCTTTCCATTCCGTCATAATTCAGTTTCACATAAACCTGCGCTAAAGCATCTCTTCCTGCACCTACGGATTGTATACGGTAATCAAGCAGATTAGCTGTTCCATTTAAGCATTTTTCCAATGTGTTATACAGCGCTTCGATGCTTCCTGCTCCGGTACCTGCTTCCTGGATCACTTCGTTGTTTGATCCTGAAAGAGTAACTGTTGCTGTCGGAACAGAATTTGTTCCATATTGAATTTGGATTCCGATTAAATCATAGAACCGCTGCTCCCTTGAGAGCTTCTCTTCAAGAACGATCGCTGCAAGGTCCTCGTCTGTCATTTCTTTTTTGCGGTCAGCTAAATCTTTAAAAACTGTGAACAGCCGATTCGCTTCTTCATCTGCAACTTCCAGACCCAGTTCCTTAAGCCGGTTCTTAAAGGCATGGCGCCCGGAATGTTTTCCCAATACCATGGAGTTGGATTGGAATCCGACTAGATCAGGGGAAATGATTTCATACGTTGTTTTTTCTTTCAATACTCCGTCCTGATGAATGCCTGATTCATGTGCAAAAGCATTCCTGCCGACAATCGCTTTATTGGCTGGCACCACCATACCTGTCAGCTTTGAGATCAGACTGCTCGTTCTGCTTATTTCCTGAAGATTCAGACGTGTCGAAGCCTGATAATGTTCATTCCGGATGTATAGAGCTACTGCAAGCTCCTCAAGCGCCGCATTCCCGGCTCTTTCACCAATTCCATTAATTGTGCCCTCAATCTGTGTTGCTCCATTTTCTATAGCTGAAAGCGAATTTGCTATTGCCATTCCCAAGTCATCATGGCAATGAGCTGACAGGGCTACCTTATCAATAGAAGGAACATGATTTCTTAAGTACTGAAAAATTTCGCCATACTCCTGTGGGGTTGTGTAACCGACTGTATCCGGTATGTTGATAATTCTCGCACCAGCTTGGATGACCTTCTCAATAATCTCTGCAAGAAATGGTAATTCTGTCCGGGTAGCATCCTCTGCAGACCATTGGACGATTGGGAATTTTGAAGCAGCATACTTAACTGTTTCCACTGCTGTTTCAACCACTTCTTCTTTCGTTTTCTTCAGCTTATATTGCCTGTGAATCGGAGAGGTTGCCAGGAATGTATGTATCCTCGGCTCAGCTCCGTCCTTTAGCGCTCCCCATGCAGCGTCTATATCAGAGATAACTGCTCTTGCCAATCCTGTGACCGAGCAATTTTTAATCGTCTGGGCAATATTCTGTACTGATGCAAAATCCCCTTTCGAAGCTGCAGGAAAACCCGCCTCAATAATATCAACGTTCAAACGCTCCAGCTGTCTTGCAATCTCTAATTTTTCAGAAAAATTAAGATTTACACCGGCCGATTGTTCGCCATCTCTTAATGTAGTATCGAATATCTTAATTGTTGGCACTTACAACCACTTCCTTTTTCTTGCTGCTATTAACAAAAGGCATCATTTTGCGAAGTTCCCTTCCAACCTGCTCGATCGGATGCTCATTTTCTCTTTGATTCACCGCATTGAATACCGGGCGATTTGCCTGGTTCTCCAAAATCCATCCTTTTGCAAAATTGCCTTCCTGAATGTCTTTCAATACTGCCTTCATTTCCTCTTTCACTCTTGCATCAACTACCCGTGGTCCGCTGACAAAGTCTCCCCATTGAGCAGTATCTGAGATTGAATAACGCATTCCTTCCAGACCGCCTTCATACATAAGGTCAACGATGAGCTTCAGCTCATGCAGACATTCAAAGTATGCCAGTTCCGGCTGATAGCCAGCTTCCGTAAGAGTTTCAAATCCTGCTTTCACCAAAGAAGTCAGCCCGCCGCACAACACTGCCTGTTCTCCAAACAGATCTGTCTCGGTTTCTTCTTTGAACGTTGTTTCCAATGCACCGGCTCGAAGAGATCCAATGGCTTTCGCATAAGCAAGGGCCAGTTCCTTCGCTTCCCCCGTTACGTCCTGATGGACTGCAAACAGTGCCGGAACACCTGCATCCTGTTCATATGTTCTTCTGACCAAATGCCCTGGTCCTTTAGGAGCTACAAGCAGCACATCACACTCTTTTGGAGGCACAATCTGGTTAAAATGAATATTAAATCCATGTGCAAACATCAATGCCTGGTTTGATAGATTTGGTTCAATTTCTTCCTTGTATACTTTTGGCTGGAGTTCATCCGGCAATAAGATCATCACTACATCAGACTGTGCAGCTGCCTCAGCTACAGAATATACCTGGAAGCCGTCTTCCACTGCCTTTTCCCAAGACTTCCCTTTTCTAAGACCGATTACAACCTCAACTCCGCTGTCCCTCATGTTTAACGCATGCGCATGTCCCTGTGATCCATAACCGATAACCGCTACTTTCTTTCCGTTTAAATATGCTGCATTTGAATCTCCGTTATAGTACATTTTTGCCATGTTTTATCTCCCTCTCCGATTAAAGTTTTTATTTTTAGCGAAATTAAACTATAGAATATGATTTGGTCTGCTGGGATGGACGCTGTGTTCCTCTAGGGAATGCTGTTGTTCCCGTCCGGGCTAGCTCTTTGATGCCATATGGTTTAATGAGATCAATGAAAGCTTCTACTTTATCAGATTCACCTGTAATCTGAACAGTCATGCTATCCTTGCTGACATCTATAACAGAAGCTCTGAAAGGTTCAATTAAAGAGTAAATTTCATTTCTTGTATATGGGACTGCCTGAACTTTAATAAGGGCAAGCTCTCTTGCGACAATCGACTGATCCGTGATATCAGTGACCTTTATTACATCGATTTGCTTGTTCAGTTGTTTTGTAATTTGCTCACTGGCACCGGAGTCTTCAACATGGACCACACAAGTGATGCGCGACATCCCTTCATGTTCTGACAAGCCAACTGAAATGCTCTCAATATTAAAGTTTCTTTTGGAAAATAGATTAGTAATTCTGTTTAGAACACCTGGCCGATTCATCACAGTCAGGCATATGATTCGTTTCATGGTTTTACACCTGCCATTTCATGAAGTCCTTTTCCTGGTGCAATCATCGGATACACATTTTCATCCGAATCAACCCTGAAATCGATTAGCACCGGTTCACGGTTATGAAGCACTTCATCCAGCACCTCTTCAGCTTCACCTTCAGATTGAACGACATATCCTTTTATCCCGTAAGCTTCTGCCAATTTTACGAAAGATGGCTGTACAGGGATTTTGCTGTGTGAGAAACGTGATTCATAAAAGATCTCCTGCCATTGCCGGACCATGCCAAGGGCCATATTATTGAATATTATGATTTTTACCGGCAGATTCAGTTCCTGGATAATAGCAAGCTCCTGTGTTGACATTTGGAATCCTCCGTCACCGCAAATGGCGAGGACGCATGCTTCCGGGTCAGCCAGCTGCGCTCCAATGCTTGCCGGAAAACCAAATCCCATTGTCCCAAGCCCTCCTGAAGTCACCCATCTGTCAGCATTATTAAAGCGATAGTATTGGGCTGCCCACATTTGATGCTGTCCTACATCTGTTACGACGATGGCATTCCCTTCCGTTTTTGAATGAAGCATTTCCATGACCTTCTGGGGTTTCAGCCGTTCTGATTCTTTATCATAGTAATATGGATATTCCTCCTGCCACCTTTGGATGGTTTCCATCCATTCTTTATGGGCCGGAGGTTTTCCAACCTGCAGAATCAGCTCTTCAAGTGCTTCTTTTGCATCTGCAACGATTGGAATGGACGTAGGAACATTTTTGCCGATTTCTGCTGGGTCAATATCAATATGGGCGACTGTTGCATGTGGTGCGAAATGCTGTAAATTCCCTGTTAGTCTATCATCAAACCGGGCTCCGATATTTATCAGCAAATCACATTCCGTAAGTCCCATATTGGCCGCATAACAGCCATGCATTCCTGCCATACCGATGAATAATGGATGGTTAGCAGGAAATCCGCCGAGGCCCAGAAGAGTGTGGATAACAGGAATCTGCTGCTGCTCTGCATACTCTTTTAACTCTTTGGATGCTCTGCCATGAAGCACACCGGCACCAGCCAAAATGACGGGCTTCTTCGATCTGCTGACTGCTTCAGTTAATTTCCTTATTTGCAGGTAATTTGGTTTTAATGTTGGCTGATATCCCGGCAGATTCACTTCCTTTTCGTCCTCAGGCTGAGCTGTAATTCCTGCAGCGATATCCTTGGGAATATCGATAAGAACTGGACCCGGCCTGCCGGTGGAAGCTATATAAAAAGCTTCTTTAACGATTCTCGGGATATCTTCAATGCTGCGGACCTGATAATTGTATTTTGTAATTGGAGTGGTTATCCCCAGGATATCAGCCTCCTGAAAGGCGTCTGATCCAATGACTCCCGTTGCCACCTGGCCTGTAAAAACAATCAGCGGCAGTGAATCCATCATTGCGTCTGCAAGACCGGTAACAATATTAGTGGCTCCCGGCCCCGAAGTGGCAATCACGACACCCGGCTTTCCAGATATCCTGGCATACCCTTCAGCAGCATGAATTCCTCCCTGTTCATGACGCGGCAGCACATGAAGAATCTTTGAATGATACAGTTTGTCATAAAGCGGAAGGACCGCTCCTCCAGGATAACCAAAAATCACTTCAACATTTTCTTTCTCCAAGGCTTTTAATAACAGATCAGCGCCGGTGACAGGATGTGTCTCCGTTTTTGTTTCTGTTAAGGCAGCTTCCTGCAGCATTTGTTGATAACCTCCCCTTGTTTTAAAACTCCAATATAAAAAGCCCTTCCACCCCTAAAGAAACCCAACGATTGTAGGTATAAGGGATGAAAAGGCTTTGATCACCTGTTCCACGGTACCACCCTGATTCACGCTTATGATGCGTGCACTCATGAACAGCAATATGCTGTTCGTTTTGATAACGGGTGAAGAACACCCGGCAGCCCCTAGTCGGTCATCTTTCAGGACTGCGCTCAGAGGTGAGTTCATTTTATGAAGGCATTACCGGGTTTCAGCAGATCCGGCTCTCTGTGAATGCCTGTCATAAAACTACTTATCCTCTTCTACGCTTTTCCTATTCTGTGATTCAACTTCAACACAACAACGCTTTAAACCATTGAATTTTACAGTTAAAAAAACTCGAAATTTCATAGCTAGATAGATTTCACTAAGATGAAGTTTGTTTAATTGATGATGTGAATTTCTTATATTGAGGACTATCTTACGCCCATTTTCACCTGCCGTCAACACCCTTTTAGCGAATTGTTAGATAATTTTGATTAATCTGTTTTTGTGTATACGCTTACATTGTTGATATATTCACATTCCTTGGGACAAAAAATTTTTATATTTTTAATAAGGGAGATAACAGATTTGATGAGGATTATAGAGGCTATTAAAAACATACTAAGAGGTTCCCGACGTACAAACTTGATAAAAACAAAAAAACCCACCAAAAAGGTGAGTAAAAGTTCGGTAAGATATGTAGTGTTTCCAGATGTGTAAATGGCGTCCCAGGAGAGATTCGAACTCCCGATTGCTCATAAACGTTAGGTACAAAACGTTGGCCTATACGTAAGTTGAATCGGTCATTGAACGAACTCGACCGGTTAACGCAATCTTACCATTATATGTTGGTATCCGTCAATCCATTTCGATTAAGTACGCTGTGTCGAAATAGACGGGAAGTTCTATTAAGGAGAGTTATTTTCATTGTGAGGCATTTCTCAGACAACTAAATATGCTAACAGAAAGAAAAAAGACGGCAAAATGCCCGTCCTTTTCCGTTAAACTTTTATCGTGTAGCAATAAGTTTGCTGTTCTGTTTCTTTTTTGCTAAAAGTTTCTCATTATCTTCTTTTATCTTTTTGATATGTTCTTTGCTATTCGCTACGATGAAGGCTCTCATGTTTTTGTTTCTCATTATATTCACCTTCCACTATGTTTATTATTATATTTATATTTTACCTTTACCCCATTATTCCCTGTTTAAGCTCTTTTTAGTATCCTATTTATACCATTATAATCATTTATCATTAAATTGGTGTAAGCTTTCCGACATTAATTTTCTCTTTGAGGCGAATTGTTGGTAACGAACCGGGTTTACAATGTGTTCCGTTCCATCTTCATCCTTATAAGCAATGACTTCCACTTCATCACCTGTATTGTCAAATAGAGTATACTCGTCAAACAGTTCTTTAAGACGCAAAAACGTTTGAACAAAACGCAAATGGGATTCAATCGCTATTTCCGGATTAACATGACGCTTCTCCGCTTCCGCCCTAATTTTTATACGTTCTAAAGCAACATCAATTGGAACATCTACAGCAAAAGCCAAGACAGAATAGCCACTCATTTTCAGTTTCTTAATAATTGCGTCATATTTGACGAAATTCTTCATGGTTCCATCATAGATGAAATTCCTTTTGCTCAATATGCAGGCTTGAAGCAGTTTTTCAGCGATATCACTGCTTTCATCATGCACATAAGCAGCAGCCGCTTCGACATCCACTTCATCATCAGAGTCTATCATACTTTGATACTCAGGTAGTTGTAGCTTGATTTTATCACAATCTATTAAAACTGTACCAGCACCTTCCTCTTCTTCCTCCTCTTGCCCGCTGATTAATAGCTTTGCGATAACACTACTTTTCCCCGATCCAGAGCCTCCGCCAATTAATGTGCCATAAGGTTCAGTTTCATTAGAACAAGCTTCTCTCAAAGCCTCTTCAATTATACGGCCATGCAATTCTTCTCTTAGAGGAATGTAACTATCGTTTCTATAATAAAGTTGCTTAGTAGTTTCCAAATATATCCCCTCTTTCCGCCAAAACAAGTTATCTACTTTAATATTACCATATACTTCAAGAATAGAAATATTTTTGTAATAAAAAATAGAAATTCTTGTTAAGTCTGTATAACCTGAACACGTCATGAATAGAACATTCGCCTTGAAATAGTTTTAACAATAAAAAAAGTACAGTACATTAACGCAAAGCGTATATACTATACTTTATTCCTTATAAATCTTCTCACCTTAGTTATCATATTTTGCATGTAATCCAACGATTTTGCTTCCTCAATTAACTTAACGTTAACTATATAGCCTTGTAGTTGGTTGCAGAGTAAATTCAACCGGTTAATGTCTTTGGGATTTGCTTCGTATGCAGCACATAGTTCTGAAAAAGCAATACTCATATCTTTTTGTAGACGATTTGGAGCAAACAGCTTGTTTTCTTTAATATATGTACCCGTAATATTAATACCTTTGTTAATTCTTCTATGCATTGTCTTTCCACTGTTTATTTCAAGGTTATATCGCCTAACAATTTTATTAATATTTCTCTTAAAAGACTTGCTAATATAATCATCAGATGAAAAGGTTAAATCATCTACAAAACAAGTAAAAGTAATATTATTTTGCATTGCGTAATTGTATAAATGAATGTACATGTCACTATAAACTAAAAAGCTAAGTAGAGAACTAGTGGGGTAGCCTTGAGGTAAATGCCTATAATTATCGTTCAAAGGATGCGGTTCTGTTACAAGTAGAGTACATATCTTCGCTATGTCTGTTGACATATTTAATCTATTCTTAAAAAACCTGTTAACAAAAAAATCGGAGGTTGATGGGTAAAAATTTTTAATATCTAAAAGTAAAAAGTGCTTACTATTGATGTGGCCTAAACCATTCATTACATAACTTTTATTTTTAACTCCACCGTTAACAAAATCTGGAACATGAATCCTCGACAAATACCAATTCAACCTTTTTAATATCTTTTTATAATTAGGCTTAGGGGGATAAATATGCCTCGCTTTGTTCCGATTCTTGGAAATGTAAAAATCCGTGGAGAAATAACGGTCAATGTCTTTCAGTTTAAAAGCCTCGATATGCAATAATTCAGATAAATATTTTTTATTGCTAATACCGTATAATTTACATTCTTGATAGTCCATTTAAAAACCTCATTAAAATAATTAAGATAAGAGCTGAATTTTGTAAACACACTAATCAAAAAATCTGTCATGTTATAAAGATAGTAAGACAGTTTTTTAAGTATACGGAGACCAAACTCGATAGCTGCATAACTACCGACGATACTTGTCCATAAACGGAAAGACTTTAAGAACGTTATAGACTTTTTCTGTTTTTTCTCCCTACGACTCATACGAGTATCATTCATAATTCCACCTCCCAAAATTTCCAGGCTGTTAAGCCTGCCCTCTGCGATATTTTGTGGAAGTGATTTCGGAAATGAGTCGCTCAGCTCTTACCTAATTAGCAAAACGTGCCCTCTGCGTATTCAATTACGCATAGTTATACGGATTGCGTTTGCCGGGTGTTGCCGACTTCTTACTACGGAGGAGTTCGACGAACAGATCCCAACTACATTACCGCCATAAAGGCAAAAGATTCATGCAGAGGAAGTTCCTACTAAATACCCATAATTTCATATTATACTAGTTTCCCATATTTTATCAACTCAAAAATGTCCATATTAATAGTTTTATTTAATATATTCATAATCCTCCCTACAATATATACTTTTCCCTTATCATCTAATTATGTGCTTCCCTTCCTATAATTGTTCACAAAGTAGTCACAAGGGTGTCAACCATACGTAGCGAATAGGTATAAAGAAGGAGTTGGTTAAATGACCAGGGATGAGCTTAATGAGAAATTGCGGACTGCGAATTCTGACGCACAGCTACGCTTACTTTTTTACAAAACAAAAGGCCAATTGCGGAACACATTTCACGGGGCAGCAGTTGATACAATAACGGTCAATAACGGCTTTGTCCGATATACATACGTTGATTCGAATATTAAGGGTTACTGTAAGGTCCGGAACTTACATCATTATTTGACGTTTTAAGTAAAAAAGAGACGGGAGCCACGTAAGCCCCCGTTTAAGAGGCTCCTGTGTCTTATTCGTTAGCTAAACGTTAGACTTGTAACGAGTGGATCAGCCATGAACTTCTCGCTTATGTGCGTTTGAAGTCCGGCACTTAAAACAATTTCAGCCGGTAAGTTTACCGTGATTGCTTCGGCTGCTCCGTTGTTAGCAATGATTGTCTTAACGACCTCTTTAACGGCTACCTCGATGAAGTCAACCGGATTCATTCCTATTGAATCAACTGCGTACTGTTTTCCGTTGACTCCATCTGCATACATTGTTCTATAACCATGTCCGAACGGCGTTGATTGATACTCGTAGTATTCGATATTTACGTTAATCATATTTCATTTCCCCTTTTCCATTTGTAAGTTTGATTTTTGGCGAGGCGCTTAGCCTCGCCTAATTGTCGGTTCGTCTCGACGTCCTAGAGTGACCGACTACTCGTTACCCCTCCGGCTCTAGCTGTTCGAACGGGGCAATTTCGTTACCAACGTCTAACTGCTTTTATTTGGCGGTACTCGATGTTACAATTACTCGGTAACTGTTCGGCTACCTTGGCCGATAAAAGATCGAGGTTGCGAACGTCCCTTACAGCGCTGACTAGCTTACGTCGTTGCTTGTCGTCTTTAACGCTGTCGAGCACATTGCCGATGTACCCTTGTAGTGCCGTACGCTGTTCATCTGTTAAGCGCTTGATTGTGTCGGCTGCTTCATCCGCAAACCTCGCTTTGTCCGCATCACTAATCGCTATTTGAGCGTTCAGTGCTAAACGGTTGGCTAACTGTTCAGCCGTTGCCTTGTCGCTGTCTGTAATGACTACCTTCGCTCTTGCCGACTTGGTACGCGCTTCATCGAGTGCCTTTGCTCGGTACTCACGGTATTCGGCTTCAAGCGCTTGGCTGTTCGTCTTATATTGTTCCGCCAGCTTTTTCAACTCGTACGCTTTGACATCGGCAGTATTACGGGGATCATCCGAGTCCTTGATTTTTTGTTCGGCTTTCTTAAACTGTTTCGCTAGGTCTTGCGCCTTCTTGCGGTAGTTATCGTACTCACCGAGTTGAACCGGAGTAGCCACACCCTTATCGACCAATCGCTGTGCCTCTTTGTTGCCCATCTTGTAAACTTGATGCTGATTGAACTCGCCCTCATTTTTAAATAAGAATACTCGTTGTTCTGCCATATAAATCGCTCCCTTTCGAATTTTGTTAGTTTACTAGCGTTTACTTAAAATGGATTCCATGTTCCAGACTTCGACGACTTGCCCTGTCCGTTGCCTGCACTGTTTACGCCTGCTGCCTGCGCAAGTTCCGCAATTTCACGCTTGATTTCGTCTTCGCTGTCACCCTTAATGTACTTTAGATAGCTGTCGATTTTGTCCATCGGAAACCCCGCGCCCTGTATTGATGTGCGTTTGAACGCGTCCAGGTACATCGCTTTATAATCCGGAGTGTCTAAGTGCGCCCCCGACCTTACTTCCTCGATTTCTCGTTCAAAACTGCGCTTTTCTCGGGCTACTCGTTCCTTGATAATCTGATTAACCTCTTCCTGCGTAAATAACTTTTCACTCATTGCTATCGACTCCTTTTGTGATTTATTGTCCGTACGACCGGTATCTCAACGTTGGTGGTTTCAAGATCGATATAATAATCGTTTGCCCGCACGAACGCCTTAACGATGTCCCTTGCTGATTCGAATGCGAGGCGCTCGTTGAGACGCGTGGTAAACTCGGCCTTGAATACCGTTTGCTCAGTTTGCTTTTCGATGATGACGATTTTTGCCGTGCGGGTTTGACGGTCGACTGCGTTCACTACGATGCTTGCCGTGACCTTCCCGTCTAGTTCCTCCGGTGTGTGCTCTACGTGTTTTTCCTTGCCCCACACGTTTCATCTCCTCCTGACCTGTAGCTCAAAGTCGGCTCGGCCGTCAAATAACCTCGACAACCCTTCGACAACTAACGTTTCCCATGTCTGCTCGTAGAGGTTAAACGCGGTGATATCCGATGATTTCGACCAAACATCGTAATCCTCGTGTTTCTTACGTTCCGGTTTAGGCTCGATTTTTACATTTTTTAGCGCCAATTAATCTCAGCCCCTTTACGATTTCAATCGGTAAAAGCTCTTGAATCGGTATGACCATCGATTGGGGCTTGCGCTGTTTGCGCCTGCGTTTGTTTCGTGGCTTGATTTGCATATCGTTTCCCCCTTTAAAAGTGTCCGTATATAACAGGTTTTTAGTTGAAAACACGACAAATAAGCGTTTGTTTTGACGTCCGAGGGTGTTTATACCCGATCGACTTAAAACGCCTGTAATCGTCTCTATTCCTTATTTTTCTGTCACGGTGTCGAATGCTCTTTCGGCTCCACGACGTTGTTCAGCGGGTATTTTAAACTGAACGCCAATAAGCCGATTACCTCGAAAGTAGTCGGCCATAATCGACCAGTCTTTGCGGTTACGTTTGATTCTCCGGATTAGCTCGCGATCTTCCGTGTAGCCGCAAAGCCAACCCTTTTCGTATTTCCAGATTCGATTGCTCATGCGGTAGCCCCCGTTATGTGGTTAATTAACGTTTGCTTTCCTCCTACGGCGGAGATGCTCCGTAGTCCAACCGGAAGTAAACATTCGTTCTGTATTTTCCCCATAATAAAAAGACCTTGTTAGGTCCTATTCAAGTCGGTATACTCCGTCATTATCGCAGTACAATTGCTTGGCGTCGGCTAACGTTTTAATCCGCCCTTCACCGGCTATCGTTGCGTCACCGATCCACTGTGCTTGATTTGTCCACTTGAATACATGGAGTTTTCCTTCGAGTAGCCAATGGATCATTTCTCGCTTAGAAGCGACGTAAATACGTTTCTTCTCGGCGTGCTCCCGATTGCCCGAATAATAGTGCATCACGTTTCAAAACCTCTTAAGGCGTCCGATGCTGTTAGAATGATTTCGGTGAACGACTCCCGTTCAGCATCGAGGTATTTACGGATTTGCCGGTCAGTCTTTTCAGTGATTTCGTTTCGTCCGGTTTCCAATAGATAAATATAATGCTCGTTATAGCCGACCTTTAAGCCGAACTCTTTTCGAGACATTCCGAGTAACTTGCGATAGGCTTTTAACCCTTCCGGTTTCATCATAATCGTTCACCCTTTCTTATCTATTAATTTCGTAGGTATCACTCCATAAAAAAGTGAAGTCCGCAGGGAGCCGACCAACCTACGAACTACCTTTACACTTATACTTTTTTGTCGCCAGTTTAAAACCGGTCGTTCCAATTGTACGAATCATAGCTTTCCTCAGCCTCACTTTCGTCGTAGTTAACGTATGTTTTCCTCCTGTTCCCGTCGCCCCATATTCCCCGATGAGCCTCAACGAAGTCAAGCGTAGGTTCTTTGCGAGGCGGCTCATGTTTCCATCCGACTTTTAGCATTGAGTACTCATTAGTCCAATACGGATACTCGATCCAATCCACGTAGTCATCCGATAACTTGCGTTTCCTCGGCTTCGGGTCTAACAATTCCTGACGCTCGCGCTGCTTACGTTTCTGTAGCGTCTTGATCGCTGTCTTACACTCGTCTGAACAAGTTCTCCTGTTGTTTCGCTTGGATTCGTCGCGCCAATAGTACCCGCAGTAGTCACAACGCTTTACGCGCTTGTCCTCTGGATCGTGAAGCTGACCGTCGAGTAACTCCGATAGAATTGATAACATCTCGAGCCTGTCGTCCGTACCTTCAACGAATTGCCTTGCGTATTCGATAGCACCCGAGCCAGGGTCTTTGTCGTGTAACTCGCGCCCCTTACCGCTGTCCCCGATACCTCTTGATATGATTTCAATTACTTCTTGACTGAACATTTACAATCGTCTCCTTCGTTGGTTTATAGTTGATGTTGCCAACAGCTAACATTTTTGTACGCAATAACGAACATATAGCGCGTCCAGCGCCAACACAATTGTATACTCGTTTACACTCGTTCTTTTACCAACGTATACATGTACTTGTTATCGGACGAAAATGTATACATGCTCTTATTATCGGTCATATGCTTATGCATGTTCTTACGAAGTAAGGTTATGCCGAGTGAGCTTTAGCGAACGTAGTTGCATTTGAATGCGCTTGTAAAGGTTTTTAAATCTAGTTACGTAAATCTAGTTACTTAAATCTAGTTATACGGTCATTGGTGACCGGTACATTTTCCCCACTTTGACCGGTACGTATGTCCAAGAATGACCGGTACGTCACGACTTACCACGTCTGTCTCGAGCTTTCTCCGCGTCCTCAGCCTTGACGTAGTCTAAGTAACTTCGACGCGCCTCCGGACACTTCTCGAATAACTCCTCTTTCGACAACGGTTGGTACGGGACATATATCTTATTCGCCTTTGGTTTAGACGACTTTATGAGTCCCACACGTTCCAGTACTGCCAAGTGCCTCCGGACAGCTTTCTCTTTCTTACCGTACTTTCGGCAAATCTGTGGCTCTGTCGGGTATGCGTACCCTTGGTCCGGGTTATAGTAATCGACCAGTATCGTATAGAGATAGTTGTACTCGGGTTCATATCCTGGAATGTGTACGTAGTGCATTAGGTCTGACGGCATCTTCACAAAGAATGTGTCGCTCTGTTTTTCTTTCTTATTAAATACTTTTCCGGTTCCTTTGATTTCGATCTTTTGTTGGCTCATAGTATCGCTCCTCTAGTGTTTTATAAGTTGATATTCCTGCGTTTAGATATTTCGGCTAATGCCTCGCTAAATGCCGGAGTCAGCGCAAAAATGAACGCTGCCCGACCTTTAACCCGTGTTGACGGCTTCACCTCGATAATCGGGAACCCCAGTTGAACTAATTCGTTTGCAATGTGTAGCGATAAAATTACCTTGCGGTCAGGCATTCTTTGTCACCTCCTTGATCGATTCGATGAACCTGACGGCACTCATTGCGATTGCATGTCCGTACGGGTTGTCAAGGTTCTCTCTGAATACGTTTAATGCGAGCCTAGCTTTCGCCAACTCCCTGTTGAACTCCCGCACTGTTGCAGTGTACAATTTGTCACTTGTGACCAAACAACGTTCTGACTCTCCCTCAGCGAAGTCGTAAGCTATGTGCGGACGGTACTTGATTTCATAGGTTCTCAGTTTTGCCATTATTTAACCCCCTCGTCAGTAAAAGAATCCTTGGTATTCGCATTGCTCCGATTCCTGTAACTCGCCATACGCCTGCCCCGTGTAGTGTTCGGCTAACACGACTTTAACGTTAAACACTGGCTTGCCGTTGAAATAATCGTCAATACCTTTATCGCGGTCACCTTCGCCTAATAACTCGTACACATCGGCGCCCCCGAAGCTTCCGTACCCTTCGTATGACGTCTCATAATACGTTTTGCTTGGCGTGACCAGATAACACTTGGATTGATCCGCCTTTCTCCCCGCATACTTACTCGCTACTGACTCCCCGCTTACTGCGCATTTCCAACTGAATAAACCCATTGATACATCGCTCCCTTTAATTGATTTCGTTTATAATTCGTTGGTACTTCATTACGTCGTCTTCCGTAAGTCCTAGCGTATTGATTACCGCTCTTTCGAACCGCGCAGTCATCGGCACAACGCCTGTCTCGATTTGACAAACGTACACATAGCTGAACCCGATGGCTTTGCCGAACGCTCGTTGTGACTGCTTGTTGACATTGATACGCAAGAACCGAACTAGGTCACCCGTTAGATGCATCGTGCTCACCGTTACCGCCTCCTTTAATTCCGTTAGATTTTTTGCCGTACAATTACTAATACGTCAAAAGCGTCCGTTCGTGGGACATTTCGTCCTCAATTACTAATAGACCAAAAGTATCCGTTCGTGGACCACCGGAAAAAGATGCCCTCACTTATAGGAACCAACTTAACGCCCGTTTGTGGACCATGGTATCGGATTTTTTTAACCTACACTTATACGAACCAATTTTGTTGTCAATTGTGGGACATTTGATTGCACATTTTTAAACGAAAGTTTTTCGGCAGCACCCGATCATCACTCGTTTGTGTAACGGTAGAACAACGTTATTCTAACGGCCAAAATACGTGAAAAAATTCACATAAGAAGGAACTCGGCTAAAACGATATATGAAGGGAAATACTCAGAAAATAACCGAGTACCCACAATTGCACATTTAGCGAAATCACAACGTTGAGCATCCGTTAATTCCCGGGCAAGCCGTTCATTGGACGGACGGGGTCAAAATATCAGGGGGGGCAAACGGCAGCAAACGAAAAAACGGAAGTCATTAGACCTCCGCTTACTTTTTCCGCTTATTTAATTCCTTGTATAGTAATGCTTTCGAAATACCTGTCTGTTCCGTTATTTGAGGCACCGTTAATTCTCCTTTGTCGTACAGTTCGAGTGCCTTGGTTACCTTCTCGGGATCCGCTTTAGGACGTCCTCCTCTTCGACCTCTTGCGCGCGCAGCTTGTAAGCCTGCGGTAGTTCGTTCGCGTATCATATCCCGTTCTAATTCCGCCATAACGCCAATCATGCCAAACATCGCTTTGCCGATTGCCGTACGCGTGTCTAACTTCTCGTTTAAGCTTACTAGCTCTACGCCTTCCGCTTCCAACCGCTCAGCTATTTCGATTAATTGCTTCGTTGACCTCGCGAGCCTATCGAGTTTATAAACGATTAAAGTATCGCCAGGACGTAAGTTGTCTAACATACGGTGTAGTTCCTTACGTTCCCACTTACCTCCTGATTCCTTCTCGGCATATATCCGTTCTACACCTTCCTTACGTAACGCATCGTTTTGCAAGTCCAACGATTGGTCTTTCGTTGATACCCGTGCATATCCAATTTTCATAATTGATTACCTCCGATTACATTCGTTAGTTTCTACCACAATCGTATATTAAACGTATGGACGGTGTCAACTATGAATTATAAACGAGTTTATAGACGGTTGTATGAGTTTATAGACGGGTGAGAAACGGGCATTATTCGCAGTACATAAAACTTTCGTTTAATAGACGGTTGCGCCTGGTATCCGTCTGCTGCCGTTATGTTCGATGTATAAAATGATATGAGCATAAAATCGGTATTAATACGAAGTAAGCCCCGGGGCGGTCGCGCAGAAATCCCCGTGCCGGCTGTTAAAAAATATGAGTTAAAATCTAAAACCTTGAGGGTCGAACGGATTCCCAACTTGCTTTAAACGTGCTGACGCAGTCAACGTCTCTACTCCAAGAAATTTCCCATAAAAATTTTAAAACTTGAGGGAGTAACCGTAAGTAATTACCGAACATTATCGCAAGTATACGGTGGACTCAAGGGTTGCGTATCAACGGACTTGCTTTCTAAACGAAGTATCAAGTTCACCGAGCATATCTAACCCATTTAAGCGCAAGTCTCGTAATGTAACCGGTAAAGCATGCGGTCAATTCCTTTTTGAGACATAACAAACTGTTGCAAGGAGCGAACATTATTTGATATGATGTAATCAAATAAAAACCGCCAGTGCTGGGAACACTTGCGGCAATAGTGATCGATCGTTCGACCGGTCGATACCAACGGGTAATCTTTTTCGAAATGGACTTCGGAGATTACCTTTTTTAATTTGCGTCTTCTTTGATGTACGATAATAATGCAACAAGAAATATACCTGCATTAATCATAGTATCGAAATCGATCATAGCACCACCTTCTTTCATACCGCGGCACGACCGATTCCCCTATCTATCACACTTTTAAGTTATCATAACCTTAACCTCAAAATCAATATATTGTGTATTAAGTATTTTCGACAACACTACATATCGTGTCTTGTTCGAACAAACTCAATTTTGTCAAACCTAAAATACGGTAAAAAATAGAGGTTAATAGAGTAATTGGAAGATTATAGACAAATAACGGTAAATTTTTTCAATTTTAAAGTTTGATTAATGTCATTATTGCATCTTGCTTAGTCCCACTAACATTCGGAAGGCCTCTCGCCCCGGCAGCGTCTTGCTAAGAATTATGTAGACTTACTTCTTTCGCAAATCTTTCGTAGGTTACATCGGAAATCGCCGGTGTTCTTTATCTTTTTAAGTCCTTGATATATCGAAGTAATACAGTAATATGCACCGTTCCACTTTCCGTTAAATGTAACTTTTTGTACAGCGTATGCATAGCTAAAAATTTTCGCATGACTGCACGTTCGAGTCCCTGTCACAAGTTATTCGTCCGATTATGTCCGGTATAAAAAGGAGAAAATAAGGGATTACTTAGATCGGAAGTTTCTTCTCTTCACTAGAATAAAGTTTATTTTTGCTCAAAATTTACAGGAATCGAATATGCTGATATGTCCTTAAAATAAATCGGCTTTTTAACTTCTCCTCGAATTATGTTAGGGAATAAAACTATTTCATTTTCTCTTGGTGTGTATTTATAATGATAAAAAGGGATATACGCAACTTTAATTAGGACTCTATTTAGCTGCAAACATATCATGTAGATATCTTGATACCTTGGATTTTTAGTTATACTTTCCGCATCATTCCCTAATATCATTGCTGTTTTGGTTTGAACCCAATTAATATCCGGTTTTTCGGCTACTGCAAAAGCTACAAATGTATTTTCAGGTAATCGTTTAGTTCTATGGAATAACCTATAATGTCGTCTTGGAATTATCTTATGAAAATTTGTAGCCCTGTTAAGTATAATAACAGTCTTATAAGCCCATTTTGCGAAAGTCTCTTTATTCTTCAATAAAGCTACTAGAGGTTCATTAGTAAAATCCTCTTTAAGTAATGGTAATAGAATAGGCTTAACTGCAGATTCGAGTTGTGATAACCATACATTATTACAATCAACACATACCAATCCGTTAACAAATTTATTTAAGGTTAATGGTCGGCCCGATACCTTTTGACCAAATATTGTCTGATGACTTGAATCCATCTTTTTCTTTTTAATATCTAGGGCTTCCAAGATCCACTGAGGAAAAACATGTTCTCTTGTAAGAGAAGTATCACCGCAAAATAAACATTGCCTCGCCAAACTTATCGCTCCCTACTATCCTATAAAATATTACATATTTTTCTATTATTGTAACATAAAAACATCGTCAAACAATTCGTTCACATATCGCTGTTTAGCCAGCCGTTTAACCGCGCCCGTAAAGTACGCAATAGGCTTCCGGAGCTTCTTGCGCTTTGATTTCATCGCAATAAACGCCTTGATACCGATAGTTGCCCGAACCTCTTGCGCCATTTTCATCCGGTATGTAATTGCGTAGACTGAGCGCCAGTATTCCTCGATCTCTTTGACGTTATGAATATGCGAATCTAACAACGCAAAGAATGCATGCGGAATCCACGCCGGCCGTGCCGTACGTTCTTTAGTATATGTATTTGTTTTAGACGGAAGTTGTTTTCTTGGTGTGACATTCTCCGCAGGCTCTTGTGTGACAGGTGCTTCATTTTCGTCGACGACGTCTAATTTTACCGGCAACTCTGAAACGACCGGAGAGAGTATAACAATAGCATTAGACGTCTGCTGCATATCGCTCGCCCGTTTCATTGCGTATTGGCGGATGATTCCTAACTCCTCCAACCGCTGACAAACACGGATGATCGTGCGCCTAGATTTGCCGACTTGCTTACCAATGGTATTTTTGCATAGGAAACTAACGCCCTTATACTTCGCTGAATATCTGTGGAGGATGTCAAGGACGCTAATTTCCGTACCCGAAAGAATTTCCTTAAATTTACATTTATAATCGCGGACTGCTTTGTTAAGCCCTTCGAGCGTTTCGAAGGTTCCGAGCATTTCGAAAGTAGCTTCCGAAGCCACTATATCTATTCGTTTCATTGCAGGCTCTCCTCGTATAGAGAGCGCCTTACCCTAAAGAAGGCATACTTAAATAAGCGTTGACCTGTACGCTTTTTTTCGTTAAAATATAGTTACGTTATGAGTGGGTGTTCGACTGTTACAGCAGTCGGGCGCTCTTTTTTTATATGTTTTTTACTTCGTATCTTCTTTTCGTAATAATTCGTCAAATTTTGCGATTAAGAAGGCCATGGCTTGTTTGTCGGTCACTGATCCTTCCCTTACGGCTTTAATCGCTACCTCGGCAACTTCGCCTAATCTTTGCTTCATTTTCGATTGGCCCCTTTCGAGTTATAAATAGCTGCGTAAACTTTCTGCTACTTCTTCTTTATCCATGTGCAAGTATCGGGTTGTAACGGCTATGTCGCTATGCCCGAGCGCCTTCGAGATTAACGCTATATTCGCACCCTTGCCAAGTAAATTCTTTGCAAATCCACGGCGTAAGGCATGGGGATTTATGTTTTTTAACCCGAAGTCTCTCGCATACTTTCCGAGTCTTTTAACGATATTGTTATTCGTGGCGCTGGTGGCAATCCTTCCGCCATTCTTCGTTATAAAAAGTAAATCGTTATGAACCCGATTGTCACTACGTAGCATTTTGTTTTGATCGATTAATGCGGTTAGTAAACGAGAGAGTACATCATCGAACGGTAAAAAAATCGACTCGTGGTTTTTAATTAACCCTCCATCTATTCTTAGTAGCTTCTCCTTAAAATTAACGTGCTTACTTTCTAGCTTTGTAAGGGTCCCAACTCGGATCCCCGTTTGATACATTAATAAAATTGCCGTAGCGTCTCGCAACTCTACGAACTTAGTTAAATCGAGTAACGAAAGTAGGATTTTTATTTCTCGGTCTGCAGCGCCCTCTTTAACGGGAGTATCGACCTTAATTTTGATGTTTCGCCAGAAATTCGAGGTTAGCCACCCATTATCGAAACAACGGCTTAAGAATGCTTTTAGGCATTTAAGTCGAGTTAGTTTCGTTTGGTTGCTGACATCCATCGATGACAACCACTCGTAAATATGGGATGCGTTTATTTCCTCGATGGTTTTAACTCCGGTTACCTTCGCAAAATGGCTCACGTGCAGTTCGTAGTCGTCTATCGTTCGTGGACGAAGCCCTACTGCTTTCATTTGGCGAAGAACCGTATCTAAGGCATTATGAATTGAATAACCTTCGGGGGCCTGTCGTGGGGGATTCGGATTTTCTTGCTGCCCGTTGAATAAGTCGCTTAAATCCGCGGATACTTGCAAAGAACGTTTTCTTTTAGACATAAAAAATACGCCTCCTAATTCGCTAGTTGACCGGTTCATTGACCGATTCAATCCAACGTATTAGAAGGCGTCTATATCAACGTTTATGTACGTTTTGATGATGTGTAAATGGCGTCCCAGGAGAGATTCGAACTCCCGACCGACGGCTTAGAAGGCCGTTGCTCTATCCAGCTGAGCTACTGGGACATTTTGAAATTATTTACTTGATTGAGATTTAATAACTCAACGACAAGATTTATTATATTAAACAAATGATAAGAAGTCAACACTTTGTAAATATTTTTTTATTTAATGAGGGAAGACAGGCTTCCCTCAGTTATTATATTCAAATTAATAGCTTTTTACCAGTGAAAATTTCTTGTCAGATCAGGAATCTTCCCATCTGAAACGTCATACACATCCAGTGTAACATCTTTTCCCCGCTTTTCCAGTATCACATATGTTTTTTCGTGTCTGCCTCTGGGAAGCCTTATGCTTCCAGGATTGATAAATAATATCCCGTCAGCCATTTCAGCTCCAAGACTATGTGAATGGCCAAAACATACGATATCTGCATTTGTTTCACGTGCCTTGTATGACAGGTTCATCAAAGTCGATTTAACGAAATATTTATGACCGTGTGTGACGAAAAAGCGGAACCCTCCGGCCTCTTCTAATCTATCCTCAGGAAATGCTTCGTCAAAATCACAATTCCCTCTTACAGCAGCGTATCCTTTTAATGATTCATGATCAGACGAAAGCTCCGAATCCCCGCAGTGAATCATTATATCCATATCAGGATGTTTTTCGCGTATTTGGCTGAGTTCGGTGGTTAACCCATGACTATCACTGACAATCAAAACCTTCATGAGTTTTCAGCTCCGGCCACGAAAGAAGGGAGCAGCTCCTCCAGCTTTCGGAGAGCATTCGCTCTATGGCTGATCTGGCTTTTCTCCTCGGGCATTAATTCAGCCATTGCTTTGTTTTTTTCTTCAGCAAAGAAAATAGGGTCATAGCCAAATCCATAAGTTCCTCTTTTTTCTCTTAAGATATGGCCTTCGCAAGTTCCTGCAACTGTTTCAGTCGGTTTTCCGGGAGCAGCGATTGCAAGAGCACAGTAGAACCGCGCCTGCCGTTGATGATCCGGAATGCTTTCTAGCTCATCGAGAACTTTGTCCATATTTTTCTGATCATTTTTTTCCTCGCCAGCATAGCGAGCGGAATAGATGCCCGGCTTCCCTCCAAGCGCATCAATGATTAATCCTGAATCATCGGCAATAACCATTCTTTCAAAAGCTCTGGAAACAGCTTCCGCTTTAAGTATAGCATTCTCTTCAAACGTGCTGCCTGTCTCATCAACATCCTTAAAATCCGGAAAATCCAGCAGCGTTTTTACTTCATATCCAAGAGGCTTGAACATCCGTTCAAATTCTCTCGCTTTGCCTGCGTTTTTAGTAGCGATTATGACTTCCCGCATGCTATGCCCTCCCCGTAAGCTTTTCTCTTTTGCTTTGAATGCTTTCCGAGATACTCTCTCCAAGTGCTGACTTCTGATGTCTGATAAGCTCTGATATCCCTTCCTGGGCAACACCAAGCATTACCTGCAGCTGTGCATATGAAAAAGTAGCTTCTTCTCCAGTTCCCTGAAGCTCTACAAACTCACCGCTGCCAGTCATGACGACATTCATATCCACTTCAGCAGAAGAGTCTTCAATATAATTCAAGTCCACTACAGCCTGCTTGTCAGCAAGAATTCCCACACTTGTAGCCGCAAGGAAATCATTGATTGGATAGCTTG
The DNA here is from genome assembly GCF_038004385.1 of Cytobacillus sp. FSL R5-0377. NCBI lineage: Bacteria > Bacillati > Bacillota > Bacilli > Caryophanales > Bacillaceae > Cytobacillus > Cytobacillus sp. FSL R5-0377. Next base: position 3,486,438 of record NZ_JBBORA010000001.1, on the reverse strand, counting down.
AAAGCTTTTTGCTGCTGTTCAGCTTATCCATCGCCTGTGCCATTGCAATAAAGGCTCCTGTAATGGAAGCTGTCCTTGTTCCCCCATCAGCCTGTATTACGTCGCAATCAAGCCATACTGTTCTTTCGCCAAGCGCATCAAGATCCACTACTGCGCGGAGTGCACGGCCGATCAGGCGCTGAATTTCCATCGTTCGTCCTGTGATTTTTCCTTTTGCTGATTCCCTTATATTTCTCTGTTCTGTAGCCCTCGGAAGCATGGAATATTCTGCTGTTATCCAGCCTTTCCCCTGTCCCCTCATAAAAGGAGGGACTCTTTCGTCAATGCTTGCTGTACAAATCACCTTTGTATCTCCTACTGTAATGAGCACAGAGCCCTCAGGATGCTTTAAATAATCAGTTTCAATATGTATTGGCCTAAGCTGCTTTGGTTCACGTCCATCTGCGCGCATAAGCTGATTCCCCCTTTTTAGCTTATATTGAACCTGGGCATTTGCCCAGTTATGCCTATCTTACCAACAAAGAAGAGGCGGCATTAAATGCCAACCTCTTATTCCTGCTACTATATAGTATAACAAAATCTGCTATATTAAAAACTTCCTGTATTCACATTTTCAGGGCGTGTTACAGGCTCAGATAATTTTTCGCCATCTTCACTAACAATCTCTGCTTTTCCATCAACTGTAACTGCTACGCTTTTGATGTCCTTTTGTTCAGTAAGTGAAAGAACAAGTGCGTTCAGCAAGTGCTTGGAAATCATTTTCTCTTCTAAGCTGCTGAAAACATTTTCATTGAAGTTTAAAGTAACTTTTCCATCTTCAACTTTTGGAGCTTCAAGCAGCTCTACATCCGGAAGAAAATCTGTCACCAGATTGGATGCATAATTCGGCCCTTTTATCAATTCGGAAACCACCGCTTCAACCTTGTTGTCCGAATTATTGCTGATACGCTTCGTAACAGGCACATAATAATAGTTTTCTTCATCCCCGCCAAGATAATAAACGGTAACCGGTTTTGTATTCGTGATATCCACTACTTCCTTTGTATCCAGGTTAATTCCATTGGCTCTTGTTAACGCCGAGCTGACAGGCGTTCCATCCACAGGCATCTCTTTTAATTCATGTCCATTTAATGTCAGCTTAACTTTATCAATGGAATCAAATTGTGTAAGTGTCCAGGTAACTGATTGGAGAATCCTCTTTTCATCTTCAGCTGCATATTCTTTAAATTCTTTTGAAAAGTCTACGGTTGCCACTTTATCTTTAATATTTACAGAGACTTTTGTATCAGCCGGAAGGACTGCACGGAAATCATTAGGAAGAAACTCAGTAACAGGTCCGTTTTCCACCAGATACTCTAACGCCTGTGTAGCCACTGAGTTCGTTTTCGGAAGATCGATTGTCTGGGGAACAACATACCCATTTTTATCTATCAAGTAAAGCTCTGTTTTAAGGTTTGCCGTTACGCCCTCTTCTTTTTCAGCTGTTTCTTTCCCGGTTGTTTCTTCAGTAACACTTTCGCCTTCATCGGTATAAGATACTGCTTTTGGCGGATCGACCTTTTCTTTCCCCTGGCTTCCGAACAATCCGCAGCCTGATAATAATACAGATGATACCAGCACAGCTGACACTATAGACGTTTTTTTATTTATAGACATACATAATCCCCCCTGAGACAGTTTGTACTACATGTATACGAGCCTATCTGTAATTTAGACCGTCTTTTGGGATAAAAGTGTGAATAGATTTTTGACAAATTTGGACAAACCGAGAAAATCCTGCAATACAGCCATTTAAAAAGACTCATTTTTCAAGGCTCATTTCTAAAGAATTGTTGTTTTGGTTTATGAATTCTGTCCGTTAATTGCAGCGAAAGGCACAAAGCGAGGATCAGCTCAGCAGCTCAAACCAAGTTATGAAACATATAAAAAAGAAGCCCCAAAAAGGAGCTTCATGGTCAATTTTGTTTCTGTAGTTCGTCTTTTACGAGGACTGCTTTGATTTTAAAATAATCTATTTCATCCGGAAGTTCTTCTTTAATTGGCTTAAGCTTGTCTTTTCCAGCTTTCTCAGCTGCCTGCAAAACAAGCTTTTCTTCCGTTTCGTTAAAAATATCAGACCAGTCAATTGCGTTGCCTTCTTTGACCGACCGGAAGATATGCTCCTGAATCGTTATGGGTGAAAAGTTTCGTTTTTTGGCTATTTCTCTTATGGACATCCCATCCATATAATAATCATAGGAAATCTGGTAGCTTGGACGGTCATCCTGTGATTCCTCTGTCATTGATGGCGGCTCTGCTGAAGGCATGGGAGAAATATCATGTTCTTCGGCAAATTCTTTGATTGCCTGAATAAAATACTCCCCATACTTATCAAACTTCATTTGTCCTACACCTTTTATATTCAACATCATATCTTTAGTCACAGGAAAATAACGGCACATTTCTTTTAATGCGGTATCAGCAAACACAACAAAAGGAGGCACATTTTCTTTATCTGCAATCTCTTTCCTGAGCCTTCTCAGCATCTCAAAAAGTTCAATGTTTTCATCTGCTTCCTGAACCAGTACAGGCTTACTAATTTTCATGGACAGTTTTTTCTGTCCTTTTAAGACAGGTATGGCATTTTCTGAAAGCCTTACTGTCGGATATTTCCCATCTGTTAATACAAGATAACCCTCAGCAAGCAAATAATTGATCATATCAGCAATCTCTTTTTCTTTGCGGTTTTTCATCAGCCCAAATGTTGATAGTTTATTAAAATTTAGTTCACGGATTCTTTTATTGCCCGAGCCTTTCAAAACCTGGGCTGTCATTGAAACACCAAATCTTTCTCCCATCCGCTTTATGCACGAAAAAATCATTAAAGCTTCCTGAGTAATATCAATGCTTGTCCGTTCATCCATGCAGCTGCTGCATTTGCCGCAGCGGATAGCTTCAGCATTCTCATCAAAGTAATCAATGATATAGGATTGAAGACATTTTTCAGTATGGCAGTAATTAATCATATCCTTTAACTTACTATATTCCTGCTCCATCTTACGTGGGTCAAGACTGCTTTCCTCTATCAAAAATTTCTGCAGCTGGATATCCTGAGGGGCAAACAGCAAATAACATATGCTATCCTCTCCATCTCTTCCCGCCCTTCCCGCTTCCTGATAATAAGCTTCAATATTCCGCGGAAGATTATAGTGGATAACATATCTGACATTGGATTTATCAATCCCCATTCCAAAAGCATTTGTTGCAACCATAATATTTGATTCATCGAAGACAAAGGCATCCTGTGCTTTTTTCCGTTCTTCTTCCTTTAAGCCTGCATGATATTTGGCAACTGAGCAGTTCCTGCCTTTTAAAAACTGGTACAGCTGGTCTGTCTCTCTACGGCTTGAAGTATAAATAATTCCAGCTTCGTTTTTATGTTTATTTAGGGTCTGCAGTATGAAATCTCTTTTGTTAACACCTTTCAGCACTTGAAAGGATAGGTTATCCCTTGCAAAACCAGTAACAAACGTATTGTCCTCGCTAATGTTCAGTAGCCTGCGAATATCTTCTGCGACATCCTGTGTTGCTGTTGCGGTCAAAGCAGCGATCACAGGTTCCTGATTCAAATTGCCCAGCTCTGAAACAACGGAACGATAACTTGGCCGGAAGTCATGCCCCCATTGCGAAATGCAATGTGCTTCATCAAATATAATGGCATTTATTGAAATATTGTTTAACAACTCCAAAAAGGCCATGGACCCGAACCGTTCCGGAGCCACATACACGAGCTTATATTTTCCATTGCGTATTCCAGCTGAAATGTGCTGATATTCTTCAGACGACAATGTACTGTTAATATAAGCAGCCGGAATGCCTGCAGTTCTGAGGGCATCTACTTGATCCTTCATCAGGGAAATTAAGGGAGAAATCACAATGGCCGTTCCGGGGAGTACAAGAGCGGGGATTTGAAAGCAGATTGACTTTCCGCCTCCAGTTGGGAGAATGCCAAGAGTATTGGTCTGTGATAGAATATTCTGAATAATCTCCTGTTGGCCGGGACGGAAAGAAGTATATCCAAAATATTTTTTTAAATAGTTTTCGGCTTGTGCCAGCAAATTGATCACCAACTCAATTAAGTATAGTTTGCCTTTCAGTACCATGATACCAAAGCTTTTTTTAAAAGTAATCTAAAAGAAGGGTACAAATTTCACTTATATCTAAAGGCTCTTTTTGTAGAGATTGTTGTTTTTCGATATCGATGTTGTCCGTTGATTGCAGCGTAGGGAGGCTCAAGCGTTCCGCGGGGCAAGCGTTGAGTCACCTCGACGCTGCGCGTCTGAGGGGTCTCACATGTCCCGCTACTCCCGCTGTAGTCTCGCACCTTCCGCTACAATCAACTCAGTAAATTAAACTGGCTTATGAAAAAGCAATAAACTTTACCAAACAGCCTATCTAAAAGAACACCTTCTGAAAAAGTTCAGAAGGTGTCTGCTATTATTAAAGCGAAATTTTTTCTACAGCATCAACAGAGAACCCCAGCCACTTGGAAGCAATTTTAGAAAAAATGGCCGTGGAGCCAGTTGTACAGAACTTATATTCAGGACTCTCATTCACAGCTTTAAGAAGGCCGTAGTGGTGCAGAATGGTACTTGCTTCCCTTGCTGTTTCCTCTCCGGAGCTGATCACCTTTACATCTTTACCCATTACTTTTTTAATAATCTGTTCTAATAAAGGATAATGAGTACATCCAAGAATGAGTGTATCCATTCCTTTTCCTTTTAAAGGCTGAAGAGTCTCAGCCACTATTTTTTTGGCAACTGAGCCTTCATACTCCCCGCTCTCTACAAGGGGAACGAATTTTGGACATGCCAGACTATGCACGGCAGACCTGCTGTTGATTTGAATCAGCGCATTTTCATATGCCTTGCTTTTGACTGTGCCCTCTGTACCAATGACACCAATTATATGATTTTTTGTCACTTTAATAGCTGTTCTTGCGCCGGGAAAAATGACACCGATAACCGGTATCGGCAATTCCCTGCGTATTTCCTCCAGAGCAACAGCAGTAGCTGTATTACATGCTATAACCAGCATTTTAATGTTCTTTTTAAGCAGGTACTCCGTCATTTGCCAGGTAAAGGATTTCACCTCTTCCCCAGGCCGCGGTCCGTACGGGCAGCGTGCTGTATCTCCGACGTATACAATATCTTCATTTGGAAGCTGCCTCATGATTTCTTTTGCGACCGTTAAGCCTCCCACTCCGGAGTCAATTATTCCTATTGGTTGTTTCAAAAATACCGCCTCATTCTCCGCGCATATCATGGTGTAATTTCATTAGGTTGTCTTTTAAGAACAAGACCTCATTATGTGAAAAATCTTTAAGAACCTCTTTTAAGTAATCCTGGCGTTTTTTAATCACTTCTTCAATAATCCGTTCTCCTTCATCAAGCAGGTGAATCCGGACTACTCTTCGGTCATTAGGATCCTTCACTCTTTTTACAAGGCTGTTTTTCTCCATTCGGTCAACAAGATCTGTTGTCGTGCTGCACGCAAGATACATTTTATTGGACAGCTCTCCGATGGTCATATCGCCTTCTTCAAACAGCCATTGCAATGCCACAAACTGAGGAGGGGTAATGGTAAAATCACTAAGAATTTCCCTTCCCTTTTGCTTGATAATTCCAGATATGTATCTCAAGTCTTTTTCAATTTCAGCTACAACATCATTAATTTCATTTGTTTTAGGATCTTCCAGCTTCATTCATAAACACTCCCATTTAAGCTTTTACGATGTTTCTGCCCTTGTGCATTTATTTTCACCTTTTTCCGTATAAATTTCAAGATAGAAATAAATCCAATAATGAAATGATCCCTGTATAAATGTGATAACCGGCCTCCCAGAAGGATAGCCGGTCTAAAATTAAAGTTCTAGCTCTCCCATTCGAAGGAGCTCTACAACAGCTTGTGATCGCCCCTTTACACCAAGCTTTTGCATGGCATTAGAAATGTGGTTTCGAACCGTTTTTTCACTAATAAACAATTCACCAGCGATTTCCCTTGTTGTTTTATCTTGTACTAACAATTCGAATACTTCTCTTTCTCGTTTGGTGAGTAACGGCTTGTGAGTATATTCATTCTCCTTCAAGTATTGTAACCCTCCTTGCCTTTCGCCAGCTATGAACCGCGGGATGGGTATATATTTAGTCACCATATCATATGTCAGCAAAACAGCCGAAGTGACTATATTTAGTGAAAGGAGAAAGTTATTTTCAGGAAATGTGCCAATGTGACGCTAGGCTCGTACTTTAACCCCGCTATTCAGCATTTCTTTCACATTTTCTGTCCAAGGCACACCCTTGCCTGTCACCTTTGATATCTGCACCATCGTCCCCCTGCCGGTGAAGCAGACTGAACCATCTGATTTTTTGCCCATATAATGAAGATCAACAGAGGAATTCCCTATTGAAGCAGCTTTTACATAAATCTGTATGTCTTCATCAAAGAAAACCTGGCTGATAAAATCGCATTGAAGGTCTGCTACGACTGGTATGGTTTCATTGTTTGGCTTTACCCAGTCCTGCATCAAGCCCTTGCTTTTGAAGAATTCTATCCGTGCTTCTTCATAATATGTAAATGGAACGGTATTGTTCAAATGTCCGAACATATCAGTTTCAGAAAATCTGACTTTTACCGGATGAAAGAAAATGAATTCTTCCTCCCATTTTTTAAAATCGTTTATATAGCTCAATTTTTTCATGCTGATTCCTCCCGATTAACTATGAATGAGCATTCACTCTGCTGTACTAATTATAATGTTTTTTGAATTATTTGAAAACCTTGAATCATATATAAATAATAACTCTTTTCTTATGCTTCCTTGAGTATACACCACACGAAGATTGCATTTTTGCAAGAAACAAAGTATATGGATATAGACCAAAAACCCCTCTCCAAAAGGAAAGGGGCTTTATCATGTTTAGATTTGGTCGCTTCCAAAGAAGTTTTTGAAAGACTGGAATGTTGTATCGCGGTTTAGTGCCGCAATGGATGTTGTTAAAGGAATTCCTTTCGGGCAGGACTGTACGCAGTTTTGAGAGTTTCCACAATTGGCAAGTCCGCCATCACCCATGATTTGCTCCAGACGTTCAGCTTTATTCATCTCACCAGTTGGATGAGCATTGAACAAGCGAACCTGTGATAAAGGAGCTGGTCCAATAAAGTCAGATTTGCTGTTAACGTTCGGACATGCTTCCAGGCAAACACCGCATGTCATACACTTTGAAAGTTCATATGCCCATTGGCGCTTTCTCTCAGGCATACGCGGTCCCGGTCCCAAATCATACGTGCCATCGATCGGAATCCATGCTTTAACCTTTTTCAGGGAATCAAACATACGGCTTCTGTCGACCTGCAGGTCACGGACTACAGGGAACGTGCGCATCGGCTCAAGACGGATCGGCTGTTCGAGCTGATCTACAAGTGCTGTACATGACTGGCGCGGCTTTCCGTTAATAATCATAGAACAAGCACCACATACTTCTTCAAGGCAGTTCATATCCCACGCGATTGGAGTCGTTTCTTCACCCTTCACGTTAACCGGATTACGGCGGATTTCCATAAGGGCTGAAATAACGTTCATGTTCGGACGATATTCAATTTCAAACTCTTCCTGATAAGGGGCTGAATCAGGAGTATCCTGGCGGCTGATTACAAAACGGACTGTTTTAGTTTTTGTTTCTTGCATGGTTTAGTTCTCCCCTTTCTTTTTGGAATAGTCACGCTTACGCGGTGGAATTAAGCTTACATCAATGTCTTCATAATGGAATGCAGGAGCAGAGTTGGCATCAACAAACTTCGCCATTGTTGTTTTCATGAATTCCTCATCATTACGTTCAGGGAAGTCCGGCTTATAGTGTGCACCGCGGCTTTCATTACGGTTATAGGCACCAATTGTAATAACACGTGCCAATTGAAGCATATTCTGCAGCTGGCGCGTAAAGCTTGCACCCTGATTGCTCCACTTTGCAGTATCATTAATATTAATGTTTTTATAGCGCTCCATAAGTTCAACAATCTTCTCATCTGTTTTCAAAAGCCTGTCGTTATGGCGGACAACCGTTACATTGTCTGTCATCCACTCACCAAGCTCTTTATGAAGGACATATGCATTCTCTGTGCCGTCAAATGACATGATATTATTCCATTTTTCTTCTTCCTGTTTTACATGGCGATCAAATAATGATGATGGCAGATCTTCAGCACTCTTATCTAAGCCGCTGATATACTTGACCGCATTCGGTCCTGCTACCATACCTCCATAAATCGCTGATAGAAGAGAGTTGGCTCCAAGACGGTTAGCACCGTGCTGTGAATAATCACATTCACCCGCTGCAAACAAGCCAGGAATATTTGTCATCTGATCATAGTCAACCCATAATCCGCCCATTGAATAATGGACAGCAGGGAAGATTTTCATTGGAACTTTACGCGGGTCTTCGCCCTGGAATTTCTCATAGATTTCGATGATTCCGCCAAGCTTAATATCAAGCTCTTTCGGGTCTTTATGAGAAAGATCAAGGTATACCATGTTCTCCCCATTTATACCAAGCTTCTGATTAACACACACGTCAAAAATTTCACGGGTTGCAATATCACGAGGCACCAGGTTTCCATATGCAGGATACTTCTCTTCAAGGAAGTACCATGGTTTTCCATCCTTATATGTCCATACTCGTCCGCCTTCACCACGTGCAGATTCACTCATAAGGCGAAGTTTATCATCACCAGGAATAGCTGTTGGATGAATCTGAATAAATTCCCCATTTGCATAATAAGCACCTTGCTGATAAACGATGGAAGCCGCTGAGCCTGTGTTAATGACAGAGTTAGTGGATTTTCCGAAAATAATTCCCGGTCCGCCGGAAGCCATAATAACGGCATCTGCGGCGAAAGACTTAATTTCCATAGAAGTCAGGTTCTGGGCAACGACGCCTTTACAAGCTCCATCATCATCAATAACAACCCCTAAGAATTCCCATCCCTCATACTTTGTCACTAATCCAGCTACTTCATGGCGGCGGACCTGCTCGTCCATTGCATAAAGCAGCTGCTGTCCAGTTGTAGCACCTGCAAACGCAGTACGGTGATGCTGCGTTCCCCCAAAGCGGCGGAAGTCGAGCAGTCCTTCAGGTGTGCGGTTAAACATTACACCCATCCGGTCAAATAAATGAATAATGCCAGGTGCAGCCTCTGCCATTGCTTTTACAGGCGGCTGGTTTGCCAGGAAGTCTCCGCCATAGATTGTATCGTCAAAATGAATCCAAGGAGAATCGCCTTCCCCTTTTGTATTTACCGCTCCGTTGATGCCGCCCTGGGCACAAACAGAGTGAGAACGTTTAACCGGTACCAGAGAAAATAACTCAACCGGAGTCCCAGATTCTGCTACTTTAATTGTCGCCATCAAACCGGCTAGTCCGCCGCCGACAACTATAACTTTTCCTTTACCCATCGTGACTCACTCCCTTAATACTTGTAAAAAAAGCGCAAGCACCCGCTTGACGGCACTTCAATGGCTGGCCGATCGTTTAATCTGCCATAAGTGATGCATTTTGCTTTGCGCTTTCAATGATGCGGAGCCGGGCAAATGCCCAATTCCCTTTTTATCCGATCAAGTCTAATAATCTCTCAAGTCAATTAAATAAATGCTGTCAAAGCACGTACACCAACAATAGATAGTGCAATGAAAATTCCGATTGTTACGTAAGTGGAAATAACTTGTGAACGAGGAGATACTGTAATTCCCCAGCTGACAAAGAATGACCAAAGCCCATTAGCAAAGTGGAAAATTGCAGAAATAACTCCAATAATATAGAACCAGAACATAAATGGATTAGACAGGATATTCTCCATCATCTGAAAGTTAACTTCTGCTCCAAAGGCAGCCTGCACACGTGTTTCCCAAACATGCCATGCAACAAATACCAGCGTAATGACACCTGAAACACGCTGAAGCATAAACATCCAGTTGCGGAAATATCCATATCTGCTTGTGTTGTTTTTCGCAGTAAAAGCAATATAAAGGCCATAGATTGCGTGGAACAGCAGTGGTAAATAGATTACAAACGTTTCAAGGAAAATTCTAAATGGAAGACTTTCCATAAAATGCGCCGCATTATTAAAAGATTCCTCTCCCCCTGTTGCAAAATGGTTCACTACAAGGTGCTGCATCAAAAACAATCCAACCGGTATTACTCCAAGTAATGAATGCAATCTGCGATTAAAAAACTCACGATTACCTGCCATAAACTTTCCCCCCCTGATTTTAAAAAAACGATGCTGAGCCCCCGCTCAGGACATCATCTCGAAAATGTTATTCATTTTCTTACAATTATGTGACATGTCCATTTTACTCCCAAGATAATAGAGCGTCAAGAAAACGGATACATAAAATGTTCCATATTAATAAAATTTTTAAAAAATAGAAGCAGCTGAAAAACATATAAATCTCTGAGGTTCTATATGACCTAAATGCTGCTCTCCAGTATACTGAAATAGTAATTATTTCTATGCAAATCGTTCTATTTTTTCCCGAATTGATATTAACTCCCCATGCATATTGTATATAATAGAAACATAGAAAGAGGGGAGACTATTGAGCGAATTAGCATCTGCGAAATCCACTAATGAAGATCCTATACAGTCAGTACCGGCATTTGGCTATGAACTAATCCGGGAAGTGCTTTTGCATGACCTTTTAGGAAATGAAGCACCGGAAATTTTATATTGGGCCGGCAAAAGGCTTGCACGCATGTATCCTCTGGAAACAGCTGAACAGATTGCCGAGTTTTTTATAAATGCCGGCTGGGGCAGCCTTTTAATCGCAAACGAAACTAAACATGAACTTGAAATGATATTATCAAGCCCGCTGATTGCTGACCGCCTGCAAAAAAACAATAACAGCACATTTCAGCTTGAGGCTGGTTTTATTGCCCAGCAGATTGAATTTCAAAAAGAAGTTGTTTGTGAGGCATTCGAACATCCCCGCAAGAAAACCGGCAAAATTCTTATTACGGTGAAATGGGATAAAAAGGACCCTGCTGATTAACACCTCATATGTACAAACAATAAGCTATCAAGTTATGATAGCTTATTGCAGCTTGTAGACAAAGTCTGCTTTGCAGACCACGTCTACAAGCTTTTTTTGTATAATTAGATTGAAAAGATTTTTTGTGGGGGATTCAAATGTTATCAAAACACGTAGAAGATGGAAGAAATCAAATAGAAATGGTCGCTCTTGACCAATTAGTGCCTGAAGATCACCTGGTTAGAAAGATCGAACAAGCTATTAATTTTGAATTCATTTATGACCTAGTAAAAGATAAGTATAGCTTAGACAATGGGAGACCTAGTATTGACCCTGTTGTCCTTGTTAAAATGGTGTTCATTCAATATCTATTTGGCATACGCTCGATGCGTCAAACAATTAAAGAGATTGAGACCAACGTAGCCTATCGTTGGTTTATTGGGTATGGGTTCACAGAGAAAGTTCCTCATTTTTCAACCTTCGGTAAAAACTACGCACGACGCTTTCACAATACGGACCTTTTTGAACAAATCTTCTATCGTATCTTAAAAGAAGCCATGACAAAGGGATTGGTCGACCCATCAGTTGCTTTTATTGATTCTACCCATGTAAAAGCGAATGCGAATAAAAAGAAGTTTGAGAAGAAAATAGCTCGTGTTGAAACAAGAAGTTACCAAGCTCAGCTAGATGAAGAAATTAATATCGACCGTGAGGAACACGGAAAAAAGCCCTTCCCCCCACAGAATAAAGAAGAGTCAAAAGAAATAAAGGTCAGTACAACAGATCCTGAAAGTGGCTATTATGTAAAAGATGAACGGGAGAAATTATTTGCTTATTCATTTCATACAGCATGTGATTCTCGTGGGTTTATCTTAGGTTCTCTTGTCACTGGTGGAAATGTTCATGATAGTCGCATGTTAGACCAACTCGTCACTCAAGTCAGGGATAAAGTTGGAAAGCCTGAATCTATCGCAGTTGATGCTGGATATAAGACACCCCACATAGCAAAATTCCTTATGGATCAAGAGATTAGACCCGTTATGCCCTACACTCGTCCGAGAACAAAAGACGGATATCTTAAAAAGTACGACTACGTATATGATGAACATTTTGATTGCTATATTTGTCCTGAAGGACAAATCCTTCCTTACCGCACAACGACTAGAGATGGCTACAAACAGTACACTTCAAATCCACAAAAGTGTAAAGAATGCCCTCTTTTAGAACGTTGTACTCAAAGCCAAAATCACACTAAAATGATTCATCGGCATTTATGGCAGGGTTACATAGATGAAGTGGAACATCTGAGACATACCGAACTGAATAAAACGTTATATGCAAAGCGCAAAGAAACGATCGAACGTGTCTTTGCGGATGCAAAAGAAAAGCATGGCATGCGTTGGACGACCCTAAGAGGGCTTAAAAAAGTTTCAATGCAGGCGATGCTTACTTTCGCTGCTATGAACCTTAAGAAACTGGCAAATTGGACATGGCGAGGACCATGTCCAGCTTAATTATTGAGGTATGCCAACTGAAAAATATGATAAAACCCCAGTTTCACAAAATGAAACTGGGGTTTGTCTACGGTCTGACAATAAGCTATCAAGTTATGATAGCTTATTGTTCATATCTTCTGAATTACGCCTTAACTGCAGAAACAGTCAGGTTGAATGCTTCATGTAAAGCATCAACCGCATCAATCATTCTGCCGTTCTCCACAACCGCCGACACTTTAATTTCTGACGTGCTTACCATTTTCACCTGAATTTCGTTCGCTGAAAGCACTTCGAACATTTCTGCAGCCACACCCGGGTTGGAAATCATGCCTGAGCCGACAATCGAGACTTTGGCAAGTCCGGATTCCCACTCAATGCGTTCATAATTTAATTGTTCTCTGTGCTTTTCCATAACTTTCACTGTATCTGTCAAATCTTCATTCTTAATTGAGAATGATAGGTTAGTTGTCTGGGCTTCTGTCATGCTCTGGATAATGATATCAACATTAATGTGATTTTTGGCAAGCGCCGAGAAAATAGTAGACAGCCCAGTCAGTGAGTTCGGAAGACCGATAATCGTTACCCTTGTTATGTCATCTTCAAAAGCTACACCGCGCACGACTAAATTTTGTTCCATTTTTACTTCCTCCTCAATGATTGTTCCTGCTTCCTTCTCAAGGCTTGAACGCACTTCAAGCGGAAGGCCATAGTTTTTAGCAAATTCAACTGCTCTTGGATGAAGTACACCAGCACCCAAATTAGCCAGCTCAAGCATTTCATCATAGGAAACAGAATGCAGCTTTCGGGCATTCTTTATAAAGCGGGGGTCGGTTGTAAACACGCCGGTAACATCTGTATAAATATCACATTTATCAGCTTTAAGTGCTGCCGCCAGTGCAACAGCTGTTGTATCAGACCCGCCGCGGCCAAGTGTTGTGATGGAACCATTTTCAGTCATCCCCTGGAAGCCTGCTACAATTACAATTTTCCCCTGGTTTAATTCCCCCTGAATGATCTCTGGTTCAATATTCACTATTCTCGCATTGCCATGAACGGCTTCTGTCTTAATACCTGCCTGCCATCCTGTAAAAGAAACGGCTGGATGTCCTTTTGCATTTAATGCCATCGCTAATAAAGAGATGGTTACCTGTTCACCCGTTGTAAGCAGCATGTCCATTTCCCGTTTATCTGGTGAGGGAGAGATCTCCCTTGCCATGCCAACGAGCTGATCAGTTGTTTTGCCCATTGCTGAAACAACCACAACCACATCGTTTCCCCGTTTTTTTTCTTCAATTACCCGATTGGCGACATTTTGAATTCTGTCTACAGTCCCTACGGACGTGCCTCCAAATTTCTGCACAATGATACCCACAGCTTTCCCTTCTTTCTGAAGAACTCGTAATTTGTTGATTTGCCGTCCTATGTAAGTGAAGCATGACAATTGACTCTGCTGTATTTGACAATGGCCTAAAATGTAACCTGCCCTTTTTGGCAATAAAAAAAGCAATGGAATAGATAAACTATCCCATTGCTGTGCAGCCAAAATGTATAAGTGAGCAAACACAGTGAGATAGCTCTCCAGGACGGCAATGTCCTGACAATCCTGCATTTATTCAATGCAGAACCAGCAGAAAAAATGATGAGATTTTCCCCACTTCGGCAAACATACCCTTTCAAAGCTTTTCATGGAAGCTCATTCTTCTCCAAGCTTTTACTGATGAAGTTCGCACCTCTACCTTCACTTAACGATTAAGTCCAATAGTTTTGATTTTATTATTCAAACTAAAAGGACATGTGCTTTATCGCTATAAAGTGATATTGATATAAAGTTTCAATTAGTATAACATGTCTGAATTTTTCTGTCTATATCCATTTAAGACTTAGTATTTCCATTTTGTTCCTCAAGCCTCTGCTTTAACTCTTCAGCTACATTCGCGGGTATACCTATTTTTCTAAACTCCTCAATTGACGCCTCTTTCATTTTCTTTACAGATCCAAAGGCCTTCAGCAGCTGTTTTTTTCGCTTTTCGCCTATGCCTGGAATTTCATCCAAAATAGACTGAAAGGCGCTTTTTCCGCGAAGCTGGCGATGAAAAGTAATCGCAAAGCGATGCACTTCATCCTGAATTCTCTGCAGCAGGTAAAATTCCTGGCTGTTCCTTGCGAGCGGAATAATTTGTAAAGGGTTACCATATAAAAGCTGTGAAGTTCGGTGCTTCTCATCCTTCACCAGGCCTGAAATCGGAATATCCAGACCAAGCTCATTTTCTAGAACATCCCGTACGGCTTCAACATGCCCCTTTCCTCCATCAATTAAGATTAAGTCCGGAAGCGGCAGTTCTTCTTTCAGCACCCGTGTATATCTGCGCCGGACTACTTCTCTCATGGATTCATAATCATCAGGACCTTTGACGGACTTTATTTTATATTTACGGTACTCTCTTTTCTCCGGTTTCCCATCAATAAAGACAATCATGGCTGAAACAGGGTCTGTTCCCTGTATATTTGAATTATCAAATGCTTCAATCCGGTGAGGAGTATAAATTCCAAGCTGTTCCCCCAGATTTTCCACAGCTTTAATAGTCCGTTCTTCATCACGCTCTATTAATGAGAACTTCTCCTGAAGAGCAATTTTTGCATTCTTATATGCAAGCTTCACCAGGTCTTTTTTTTGCCCGCGCTGGGGCTTTAGTACTTTTACGTCTAGAAGCTGCTCTGCCATGACTGAATCAACAGAATCGGGTGCCAATATTTCACGTGGTTTAAAGTGATTCGCTTTAGTATAAAACTGGCCGAGGAACGTTAAAATTTCTTCTTCCGGCTCATTATAAATCGGGAACATAGATACATCCCGTTCGATGAGCTTGCCCTGTCTGATGAAGAAGACCTGTACACACATCCACCCTTTATCAACCGCATATCCAAATACATCCCGGTCGGTAAAATCCGTCATTGTCATTTTTTGCTTTTCCATCGTTGCATCTATATGGGCAATTTTATCCCTGAGTTCAGTTGCTCTTTCAAAGTCAAGTTCTTCAGCCGCAGCTGTCATTTTTGCAGTAAGGTCTTTTTTAATCTCTTTGTATCCGCCATTTAAAAATTTCGCAATTTCATCTGTCATTAGCTTGTATTGATCCTCACTTACTTCCTTTATACACGGTGCAAGACATTGGCCTAAGTGATAATAAAGGCAAACTCTGTCCGGAAGAGTTGAACATTTGCGGAGGGGATAAATACGGTCAAGCAGCTTTTTTGTTTCATTGGCAGCCTGCACATTGGGATAAGGGCCGAAATACTTTCCCCTGTCCTTTTTTACTTTTCTGGTTGTAATCAGACGGGGATGGCGCTCTGCCGTCAATTTAATAAAAGGGTAGCTTTTATCGTCCTTCAGCATTACATTATATTTGGGATCATATTTCTTAATCAGATTCATCTCAAGTATTAGTGCTTCCATGTCTGAAGAAGTGACAATGTACTCAAAGTCTACAATCTCATTAACAAGTCTCAGTGTTTTACCGTCATGTGAGCCTGTAAAATAGGATCTGACCCGGTTTTTGAGGATTTTAGCTTTCCCCACATAGATAATGGTTCCCTGCCTGTCCTTCATTAAATAGCAGCCTGGCTGAGCAGGAAGCAGCATCAGCTTATTTTTTATCGTTTCATTCATGGCTCTCCACCTCCCCGGATTAAAATTTCTATTACAAGCCTTTTAGCAAGGTTTTTTTATATAATTTGTGGTTTTCCAATTATCAATGTTGTCTGTTGCAAAAACAGCCTTGGGCAAAGATTAAATTTACCTTATTAAAAAACTTCGTCACAACTTGATTTACAAGCTGGCCATGAAGATTAGTTTGCATAGAAAGGCTGCATACTTATTATATCAGCTCGGGGACCTGCAGCATAACAGCTAAGCACACATGATAAAAAAATCCCGATGTCCGCATGGGACACCGGGATTTTCTTTATAGATTAAGCATGCTTTGAAAGTAATTCAGCAAGAGCTTCTTTGGGCTGGAATCCAACAGCTTTATCAACCACTTCACCGTCTTTAAAAACGATTAGAGTTGGGATGCTCATTACGCCAAACTTGCCGGCTGTTTCCTGATTTTCGTCGACATCGAGTTTTACAATTTTCACTTTATCGCCCATTTCAGAATCAAGTTCTTCTAATACAGGAGCGATCATTTTACAAGGGCCGCACCAAGGAGCCCAGAAATCTGCCAATACTAATCCCGAACCAGTTTCGGCAGTGAAGTTTTGGTCAGTTGCGTGTGTAATAGCCATTTGATATGCCTCCTAAAATTTAACTCAAATACTAACGACAGTATATCATCGTTTATACTATGTTGCGAATAATCTGCTCGATCGTAATTTACCCTGTTTAATGGAGATTATTCTCTTTCTTTCAGCATGACATTATGTATAATGGGCGGCCAATTGCCGCCCATTGGTTCAACTATCTTATGCGTTTACTTTTAGCTTTTTGAACTCTTCTGTCAGCATCGGAACAACCTCGAACAGGTCTCCGACAATACCGTAATCAGCTACTTTAAAAATATTGGCTTCCGGATCCTTGTTAATGGCTACGATTACTTTGGAATTGGACATCCCTGCTAAATGCTGAATAGCTCCTGAGATACCGCATGCAATATACAGATCTGGTGTTACCACCTTACCTGTCTGTCCAATTTGCAATGAATAGTCGCAATAATCTGCATCGCAGGCACCGCGTGAAGCCCCTACAGCTCCGTTTAAAACAGCAGCAAGCTCTTTTAATGGCTCAAAACCTTCCTCACTCTTAACACCGCGGCCGCCAGCAATAATAACCTTAGCTTCAGATAAATCAACACCTTCACTCGCTTTGCGGACAACTTCCTTAATGATTGTGCGAAGATCTTTGATTTCAGCAGCAACAGAAGCAACATCTCCTGATCTTGATTCATCCTTTTCCAAAGGAGCTATATTATTTGGACGAATGGTTGCAAACAGAAGGCCATCTGTCACAATTTTCTTCTCAAATGCTTTGCCTGAATAAATCGGGCGTGTAAAGACCAGGTTGCCTCCTGCTTCTTCAAGGCTTGTTACGTCAGAGATTAAACCAGACTCAAGCTTGGCAGCAATTTTAGGAGCAAGGTCTTTTCCCAATGCTGTATGTCCAAAAATCAGGCCATCCGGACTCTCGGAATCAATCACAGCCATTATCGCCTGTGAAAAACCATCTGGAGTATACTGCTTCAGCTTCTCATCTTCAACTGTTACAACACGGTCAGCACCATAGTGGATCATTTCATTAGCTAAAGCGCTTACAGAGTCACCAATTAAAACACCTACAACTTCTCCGCCTTCTGATGCAGTCTTTCCGGCTGCAACAGCTTCGAAGGATACATTACGCAATGAACCGTCACGGACTTCACCTAACACTAATACTTTTCTAGCCATATGTTTTACCCCCTGCGTTATTATTAATCAGTTATTGATGATCAGACAACTTTAGCTTCAGTATGAAGAAGCTTCACCAGTTCCTTAACTTGATCTTCCAATTCGCCTTCAAGAACTTTTCCCGCTTCTTTTTTAGGCGGCAAATAGATTTCAATTGTCTTTGTCTTAGCTTCAACATCGTCCTCTTCAAGATCAAGATCGTCAAGCTCAAGCTCATCAAGAGGTTTCTTTTTCGCCTTCATAATTCCCGGCAAGGATGGATAGCGAGGCTCATTCAGACCCTGCTGGGCAGTGACCAATAATGGAAGAGATGTCTCAATTACTTCTGAATCCCCTTCAACATCACGCACTACTGTGGCAGAACTGCCATTAATATCAAGCTTAGTAATCGTTGTTACATAGGAAATGCCCAAAATCTCTGCTACACGCGGTCCAACCTGTCCAGATCCACCATCAATTGCTACATTTCCAGCAATGATTAAGTCAGCATCTTTGTCCTTCAAGTATTCGGATAAGATTTTTGCCGTCGTGAACTGATCCCCATTTTCAATATCATCTTCTGTATTTATTAAAACTGCTTTATCTGCACCCATCGCAAGAGCGGTACGGAGCTGCTTTTCAGCTTCTTCTGTTCCCACAGAAACAACTGTTACTTCTCCGCCATTCGCATCACGAACCTGGATTGCTTCTTCAATTGCATATTCATCATATGGATTAATGATAAACTCAGCGCCATCTTCATTGATTTTGCCGCCGGAGATTGTAATTTTTTCTTCAGTATCAAATGTTCTCTTCATTAATACGTAGATGTTCATGATTTCCCTCCTAGTAATTAGGCAGTGTCAGAAAACAAAGCCATTAATTAAAACATTTCTTCACTTCAAAAGATTAAAAAAATTTAAAGCGTACAGAAAGGCTGATCTGCCTGGAACTGCCCGCTTATTTTAGAATTGAGCGGGCGCTCGCTCACAGACCATAACAAAACTTGTGAAAAATTAAATAAAACGCTTACATGTCTATTATAATAGATTATTAGGATGAATGAAATCTTTCAGCTCAAATCTTTTAAGCACTATTTTCCGGCAAAGTTTGGCTCCCGCTTATTAATAAACGCTGATATACCTTCCTTCCCATCTTCAGATACGAATACTTCTCCGAATAATTCCGCTTCTTTTTTTACACCCTCGTAGAATTGTCCCGTTTTTCCATAGTTTAATAGCTCAATGGCTGCCTTAATGGAGCCAGGGCTTTTCTTGGCAATTTTCTTTGCCAAATTATAGGCATTTTCCAAAAGCTGCTCTTCAGGATAAGAATGGTTAGCCAAGCCGTATTGCACTGCTTCCAGCCCGGTAATTGGGGCACTTGTGAAAAGCATTTCCGCTGCACGGGCTGCACCTACATAGCGGGGAAGCCGCTGAGTTCCCGCAAATCCGGGAATCAATCCAAGCTGAAGCTCCGGCAGACCGAGCTTTGCGTTATCAGCTACAAGTCGGAAATGACAGCCCATTGCAAGCTCCAGGCCGCCGCCAAGCGCCGCACCATGAATGGCTGCAATAATTGGCTTAGGGAACTTTTCCATTCGCTCAAAAAGATTCTGTCCATAGGTCGCTAAGCTTGAGAAATCCTCTCCGCTTTCAATAGTTGTAAATTCTTTTATATCAGCACCTGCTGAAAAGAATCTGCCTTCTCCGTGAATTAGGATAACTCTGACATCATTATTATCTTCAACTTCGTCCAGGACAGCTGAAAGCTCTTTTAATACACCTGATGAAAGAGCATTCGCAGGCGGACGTTCAATTGTAATCGTTGCTATAAAGTCATTATGGGACCATTTCAGGTATTCCATCCTATCCCTCCTACCATATTATTAGCACTTTATCATTTCAAGGCCTTCCGCACCCGCTGATTAAAAGTTTATGAACAGGCTCTGCCAATGCAGTAAGATCATATTTCTGCTCGTTCATTACCCATGTGGTCACTGTTTCGTCCATTGTACCAAAAATCATCTGGCGCGCCAGCCTGATGTCCAGGTCAGCTGGAAACTCACCGCTCTTCCTGCCGTCATCAAGAATCCTTTCCACTAAAGTGAGGTAACCTTTGAGCACTTCATTGATCTTATGGCGAAGGTCTTTATTGGACTGCCTCAATTCGAGCTGGGTTACAATTGCCAGGTGCCTGTCTTCCGAGAGCATTCTAAAGTGCGATTCTACCATCATTAATAGTTTCTCTGCAGCTTTCTCTTTTCCTGCAATTTTTTCTTCAATTTTCTCAACAAAGTAGCCCATTTTATCCTGAAAGAGGGATATTAATATATCTTCTTTGTTTTTAAAATATAAGTAGATGGTGCCATCTGCGACACCAGCCTGTTTGGCGATTTTTGATACCTGAGCCTGGTGATAGCCATTTTCTGCGATCACGACTACAGCTGCATCAATAATCTGCCGGTATTTAGGCTTTGTTTTTTTCATGTGGCTCCCTCCTTTCAGAAAAAACGGGGGCATTAATTTTTAAAGAGCCGCAGGGGGAAAAAATTATTTACCTGCAGCAGGGATTAGCCAATTCACTTGATTTATTTTTGGACCACCAATAATGAATGAATCATCATTCATATTTTTATAATAGTAGGACAATTCATTTGTGTCAAGAAATTCCCTGTAAATATATTTTATTATTGCATTTCCTTTATCCCTGGACAAGCCTATTGCATCAAAAATAAAGAGCCGATTGAAAATCGGTCCCTGAAGTTAAGCCCGCTTTTCCTCTTCTTCTTTAAATTTCTTTTTTTCTTCATCAACTAATGCCCTTCTCAGTATTTTTCCAACCGCTGTCTTAGGAAGCTCTTCACGGAATTCATATAGCCTTGGAACTTTATAGGCTGCCAGATGTTTTCTCGCAAATTGATCAAGTTCTTCTTCTGTTGCCTCTTTTCCCTCCTTCAGCACAATATAAGCCTTGACTGTTTCTCCTCGATACGGGTCGGGTATTCCGGCGGCAACCACTTCCTGTACAGCTGGATGCTCATATAGTACTTCTTCTATTTCACGGGGGTAAATATTAAATCCTCCTGCAATAATCATATCTTTCTTCCTGTCCACCACATAGAAATACCCATTTTCATCCATATAGCCCAGATCACCGGTGAGCAGCCAGCCACCCTTTAAAGTTTGCTCCGTTTCTTCAGGGCGTTTCCAATATCCTTTCATTACCTGAGGCCCTTTAACTGCAATTTCGCCAACTTCTCCTGCCGGAAGTTCTTCTCCTGTCTCCAGTGAAAAAATAGCTGCATCTGTATCAGGCCAGGGCACGCCTATACTGCCTTTGACGCGGGGGCGATCCCATAAGAAATTTGCATGAGTCACAGGTGATGATTCAGTCAAACCGTAACCCTCGACAAGTTTGCCTCCTGTTATTTCCTCAAATTTCTGCTGGACTTCAACTGGCAGTGCGGCAGACCCGCTAATGCAGGAGTCTATAGAGGATAGATTATATTTTTTTATATCCGGATGGTTCAATAAGCCGATGTAAATCGTAGGCGCTCCGGGAAATAAGGTCGGCCTTTGTTTATGAATGGTTTTCAAGGTTGTTTCGGGATCAAACTTCGGGAGAAGGACCATTTTATGCGCATCCATTACTGATAAAATCATGACTGTTGTCATTCCATATACATGAAAGAATGGCAGTATGCCAAGCACTACCTCCTCGCCGCGCCTGCACTTATAAAGCCAGGCCTTGCACATTGCTGTATTGGATACCAGGTTGCTGTGCGATAGCATGACACCCTTCGGAAAACCGGTAGTGCCGCCCGTATACTGCAATAACGCCAAGTCTTCTTCAAAATCGAAGTCATGGATTTTAAGAGGCTCAGCAGGGCTTTTTAGTATTTCTGTCAATAAATGATTATGACCATCATGTTTTACATTTACAACAATGCCATACTGTTTTTTCTGGATAAAAGGATATATAAGATTTTTAGGGAATGGAAGGGCATCTTTGATTGCCGTTACAATAATATGCTTCAATTCTGTCTGCGGCATCACTTTGGTCACTCTGGGAAATAAGATATCCATTGTAATGATCGCTTTTGCTTCTGAATCCTTCATTTGATATTCCAATTCCCGTTCCATGTATAGCGGATTTGTCTGGACAACGATCCCGCCAGCCATCAGAATTCCATAATAGCTGATAACAGACTGCGGCGTATTCGGGAGCATAATCGCCACTCGGTCTCCCTTTTCAATTCCCAGACTCTGCAGATATGCAGCAAGCTTCAGGGAAGATTCATATATATTTTTATATGTGAATTCCTTTCCCATAAAATGAATGGCTGTTTTCTCCGGAAATTCTTCTGCAGCATTCTTTAAATAATCCTGTACCGGCTGTTTTGGATATGACAAGGTTGAGGGGATTTCTGCCGGGTATTGCTTAAGCCATGGTTTTGCTTCTGCCATTTTGTCCCTCCTTTGTTTCAAGCCCATTTGAAAAACTATGAGCAGCCTCAAAATTTTTAGAACATTCTAACTGTTCGACCTTATTATAATATAATGCTGGTTCTATGACAATTAGAATAAGACCTTACACTTAGGCAGTTTTTTTTCGAGGGTTGTCCAGTCTATTTTGTATAATACAGCACAGGATAAAAATAAAAAAAATCGCCATTTGAATTGGCGATTTTCTTATTTCCCTATTTTACAAAAATGTTATGCAATAAAGAATATATAAATGGCCCCTATAAGAAGAAACACTCCGCTAAGAACCAGCAGAACCTTTGCTAACTTTTCCAATGTTAATTCTCTCCTTATATTAAACCTGCACCAATGACATAAGACAAACCGATTGACAGCACCATGGAAATAAAGCCGACAGCTTTGTTATTATTCTCAATTTCTTCGTCAATTTTAAACTTTGGTGTTAAAAATTCAAATATGAAATAGCCGATTAACAAAAGAAAGAAGCCAAATACTCCCCAGGTAATCATTGTCAGCAAGGTATCATTATGCATGATGGAGTGCCTGAAGATATTAGCAATCCCAAAAATTTTCCCGCCGGTCGCCATCGCTACAGCAACATTGCCGTTTTTTATTTCTTCCCAATTGCGATACTTGGTGACCAGTTCAAAGACTGCTAAAAAAACAATCATACATAAAATGACAACACTGTAATAGGCAGCTGTTTGGATAAACTCATTTTCCCAAAATTCTCTCATTTAGACTCTCCCCGCCGTTATTAGAATCCCCTCCCCCTCAGAGTAGACCTAGGGGAAGGGAAGCTTATTTGAATTCAACGATCGTAACCCCTGTGCCGCCTTCTCCAGCTTCACCAAACCGGATTTTCTTTACAGATCTGTGATTCCTTAAATATTCCTGAACCCCCTGCCTCAATGCACCGGTCCCTTTACCATGAATAATGGAGACACGGGGATATGCAGCCAGCAGGGCATCATCGATATATTTCTCCACTCTTAAGAGTGCGTTTTCATAGCGCTCGCCCCGTAAATCAAGCTCAAGGCTTACATGAAAGTCCCTTCCTTTCACCGTTGCCACTGGTTTTGTTTCCACAGGTTTAGTGCTTTTAATGTATTCCAGATCCTTTTCGGCCACTTTCATTTTCAGGATACCAATCTGAACCTGCCATTCGTTCTCAGACACCTTTTCAAGCAGGTGCCCTTTTTGCCCAAAACTCAGAACTTTTACCTCATCACCTGCTTCAAAAACGTGTTTATTATTCTTTGGCTTTAGTTTATTTTTGGCTGTGCTCATCTGAGGTGCAGCTTCGGACAGGCGTTTCTTCGCTTCTATCAGCTCATGCTCCTTTACCTCAGCATGTTTTTCCAGCCGCATCTTTCTTAAGTCACGGATAATCTCTTCTGCTTCAGCCTTGGCTTTCTCAACGATATCGCCGGCCTTCTCTGCAGCCTTCTCATGCATCGCATCTTTTTGCTCATAAAACTCAGCCATTTGCTTTTGGAGATCTTTATGAAGTTTTTCTGCACTTTTCAAAAAGTCATTGGCTTCTGACATGTCAGCTTCTGCTTGTCTGCGGCTTTCCTCCAGGGAAGCAATCATATTTTCAACCTGATTGGTATCTGCTCCGATATAGGATCGTGCGGTCTCAATCACTTGATCATTAAGCCCAAGCCGTTTGGATATTTCAAAGGCATTGCTTCGGCCAGGAACTCCAATCAACAGCTTATAGGTTGGACTTAGCGTTTCAATATCAAATTCTACACTGGCATTGATTACTCCTTCTCTGTTATAGCCGTACGCTTTAAGTTCAGGATAATGAGTGGTGGCAATAACTTTTGCCCCCCGCTTGTATACTTCGTCAAGAATGGAAATTGCCAGGGCAGCACCTTCCTGCGGATCTGTGCCTGCACCAAGCTCATCGAATAATACCAGGCTATTGAAATCAACCTCGTTAAGAATTTCCACGATATTCACCATGTGTGAAGAGAAGGTACTTAAGCTTTGTTCAATTGATTGTTCATCTCCGATATCAGCATAAACATTTCCGAAGACAGCCGTTTCAGACCCATCAAGCGCCGGGATTTGCAGACCTGCCTGTGCCATTAAAGTGCAGAGTCCTACTGTTTTTAAAGTTACTGTCTTCCCGCCTGTATTCGGTCCCGTAATGACTATGGTTGAATAATCATCACCAAGCTTAACATCATTTGCCACTACTTCATCAATTGGAATAAGCGGATGCCGGGCTTTGAATAATGATATTTTCCCTTGATTATTAATTTTCGGCTTAGATCCTTTTATTCGTTTACTGTATCTGGCTTTTGCAAAAGTAAAATCGATTTCTCCGAGCACATCTACAATGGTTTCCAGTTCACTGCTGCTCTCAGCTGTCTGTCCCGAGAGCACTATGAGGATCCGTTCGATTTCCTGCTGTTCTTTCACCCTTATGCCCTGTAATTCATTGTTCAACTGGACTATGGACGCAGGCTCAATGAATAATGTCTGGCCGGATGAGCTTTGGTCATGGATAATGCCGCCATAATGTCCCCGGTACTCCTGCTTTACAGGGATGACAAATCGGTCATTTCTTATTGTAATAATTGCATCGGAAAGCATTTTTTGTGCGCTGGAAGACCGAATCATGCTCTCCAGCCGCTCCCTTACACGCGATTCTTTGGTACGAAGCTGATTTCGAAGCGAACGGAGAGTCTCGCTTGCACTGTCAAGTACTTCTCCATTGTCATCAACCGCATTGCGGATAGAGGTCTCCAGGTCTGCCAAGACAATAATTTTATCAGCATATCCAGATAAGATAGGCAAACTGCTTTCTTCCTCAGCAAATTCCTCGATGAATCTTTTCATCTGCCTGCTTGCATGAATTGTGCTGGATATTTGGTTAAGTTCCTGGGGACTTAGCATTCCGCCAATAACCGCCCGCTTCACATGAGGACGAATATCAAAAATGCCGCCAAGCGGTACATTCCCTTTAATTCTAAGCACTTTTACGGCTTCATCTGTTTCTTCCTGCCTGCGGATTACCTCTTCATACTCAGTTGAAGGAAGAATATTTAAGGCCTTTTTTCTACCCAAGGATGAAGAAACATGTTCCAGCAGCTGTTCCTTCACTTTATTGAACTCAAGTATCTTTAATACTCTATCTTGCATGAGGACTTTCCCCTTTCATGCCCAATTTTCCTATTGGCGTTCTTTAAGAAATTTGAGCAAATCTTCTGTTTCCATGGCATTTAGAACGGATTCTTTCTTGATCCATCCTTTCTTTGCCGCAGAAACACCGATTTCCATGTGATTTAAAGTGTCTATTTTATGTGCATCTGTGTTAATCACTATTTTCACACCTGCTTCCTGAGCTTGTCTGATATGGTCGGAAGCAAGATCAAGCCGGTTCGGATTCGCATTCAGCTCAAGGGCTGTATTTGTTTCCTTGGCTAGCTCGATAAGCATTTCCATGTCTACATCATAGCCTTCCCTGCGACCGATCAATCTTCCGGTGGGGTGGGCGATAATGTCAACATGAGCATTCTGCAGCGCCGTTTTCAAGCGTGCCATGATTTTTTCCTTCGGCTGTGAAAAAGAAGAATGAATGGAAGCAATGACGATGTCCAGCTCTTCGAGGAGTTCATCGTCATAATCCAGCGATCCGTCAGGCAGAATATCCATCTCCACCCCTGATAAAATCGTGAAGTCATCAAACTGCTCATTTAGCCGCTTTATTTCTTCCTTTTGACTGCGAAGCCTTTCGGCTGTCAAACCGTTCGCCACTCTCAGGTACTGGGAATGGTCTGTAATCGCCATGTATTTATAGCCTCGGGCACGGCACGCTTCGATCATTTCCTCTATGGAATAGGCGCCATCACTCCAGGTTGAGTGCATATGAAGATCACCCTTAATATCTTCTAGAGAGATAAGTTCCATGCCTTGCGTGTATTCATCTACTTCTTTCCCATCTTCCCTAATTTCAGGAGGAAAGAATGGAAGCCCAAAATGGGCGTAAAATTCTTCTTCTTTATTAAATGTAAGGATTTCCCCTGTTTCTGTATTTTCGACTCCATACTCACTGATTTTTTCCCCGCGCTCTTTGGCAAGCTGGCGCATTCTGACATTATGATCCTTTGATCCAGTAAAATGATGGAGTGTTGTGGCAAATTCATGCGTCTCAACTAGTCGGAAGTCAGCAGATATATCATAAGAATGCTGAAACACAACCGAAACCTTTGTATCTCCTGCGGCAATTACTTCTTTGATGCCGGCCAGGCTTAATAACTGCTCTTTGACAGAAGCAGGATTGTCAGTAGCTATAATAAAGTCGAGGTCTTTGATGGTTTCCCTCATTCTCCTTAAGCTACCTGCCCTTGAGTACTTTTCAATATCCTTCATTTCTGAAAGCGCAGCTTCTATGCCTTCTGCAATTGGCAGCATGAATGCAAGCGGGAGCCGTTCCGGTCTGGTTCCTGCATTTTCAAGTGCAGCGAGTATCTTCTCTTCAGATTTTTCCCCGAAGCCTGCCAGTCCCCGGACCTTCTTATTGCGGCAAGCCGCTTCAAGATCTGCAGCATTTTCGACGCCCAGCTCTTTATATAGCTTGGCGATTTTCTTGCCGCCAAGTCCCGGGAGCTGAAGCAGGGGAATTAAACCAGCAGGGACTTCTTCTTTCAGCTCATCAAGAACAGAAGACATTCCTTCTTTAATGTACTCCTCAATTACAGCAGCAGTGCCTTTACCGATGCCGGATAGCTTTGTAAAGTCATCAATTTCAGTCAAGCTCTCATCATTTGATTCAAGTGCGAGTGCCGCTTTTCGGAACGCAGCTGTTTTGAATGGGTTCTCTCCTTTTAACTCCATATAAACAGCAATAGTCTCTAAAAGTCTGACGACATCTTTTTTATTTATACTCATGAAACCCCACCTGTCCGTAACAATATTCGTAAACGTATTATCTCTTATTTTGCTGTATAACTTCAAATCATGGATATTTAAAGCACCTTACTTAAAAAGTAAAAGTACCCATTATACGGCTATCCGCAAAAAACACAGAGCTCACAGGACTCCTCGTCTTCCCCTGCATGTCCGCCGCTCCTTCACCCCACTAAGTGAAATCACTGGTATAAAGATTTAATATCCGCAAAGCTTTTAAACTGTCTTTCAAAAAGAAAACTTCTCTAAGATAGAGAAGTTACGCACCTATATATTCAACCCACATTTCTTTGAACTGGTTAGAGAGAACAGGCGTGTTCTTAACCATTAATTCTGCCATAAAGGAATTATTGATCGGTCCCTGCAGGACTTCGATTGGAACGAGTGCTGCTATGTATAATACAATAAACATGATAAGATAGACTTCGATAAATCCGAGAATTCCTCCAGCCCAAACATTCAGCTGTTTTAGTACCGGAAGATGGGCAACAAAATCGAGCATGCTTCCAATAATCTGCAGTAATATTTTTACGGCAAAAAAAATCACGACAAATGCAATGGCGCGATAGTAAGCATCTTCAAGATCTGCATTCTCAAATAACGTCTTTATCGCCGAGTCACTGCTAAAGCTTGGATATGGAACCCATAAGGTCAGCTTAGGCGCCAGCTCACTGTAATACATACGGGCTACAATGAAAGCAATAATGAATCCGGTCAAATGAATTAATTGCAGGATAAATCCTCTTTTCAGGCCTATTAAAAAACCAAAAACCAAAATAATAATAATTGCAAGATCCAGCATGACTACTTTCCGTCCTTTACTCTATTTAATTCGTTTTCCAGCCGTTCCAGACGGTCTGTTAGCTTTATATAATCATTAACAGCATTGACTGCGGTTAGCACGGCTAACTTACTAATGTCGAGTGATGGATTCTTCGAACTGATCTCACGCATTTTATCGTCAACCAGCGAAGCGACAAGGCGAACATGGCTGGAGCTTTCTGTGCCAACTATTACATACTGCTGTCCATAAATATCTACACTTGTTCGGTTTCTTTGTATCTCTGACAACGTCCATGCCCCCTTCTTTAAAGAATCCTAATCAATATCATAACATGAACACATATTGGTGGGAAGCCAAAGCATGTCAGAATAGCTCAGTTAATGTAAATCGATTCCAAATAGAGGAAACAAAACCAACAATACACTACGATGAGGAGAATGAATATGAGCCAGGTAGTACTCTTAAAAAAAACAAGTGAAATCGCTAAAATGAAGGATCATTATTCTGGCAGCCTAAATGATAAGCAGCCTCCAGGAAGTGTTTTTGCTGCAAAAGTTCCAGGATGTTCGATCACTGCCTATAAATCAGGCAAGGTTCTCTTCCAAGGAAGCGGATGTGAAGCTGAGGCTAAAAAATGGGGAGATACCGCACGCAGTCAACAGCCCAGCAAGAAAACCAGCCCCACTGCTGCCGGTCTTCCCGAAAATATAAGTTCCCTTTCTGTCATAGGTTCCGATGAAGTAGGTACCGGGGATTATTTTGGCCCCATTACAGTGGTTGCAGCTTATGTGAAAAAAGATCAAATCCCTTTGCTGAAGGAGCTTGGTGTGAAGGATTCAAAAAATCTGGGGGATGAAAGAATCATTGAAATTGCAAAACAGATTAAAAATATCGTTCCCCACAGCCTGTTAACATTGCATAATGAAAAATACAATAAGCTTCAGCAAGCAGGGATGTCACAGGGTAAAATCAAAGCATTGCTGCACAATCAGGCCATTGGGCATGTTTTAGGTAAAATTTCTCCTGAAAAGCCTGAAGCCATTCTGATTGATCAATTTGCCAAAGAAGAGATTTACTACAATTATTTGAAAAACCAGAAGACCATACAAAGGGAGCGGGTCTTTTTCAGCACAAAAGCTGAAGGAATCCATCTGGCAGTTGCAGCAGCATCCATTCTGGCACGCTATGCGTTTGTGCGCCACTTTGAAAACTTAAGCACAAAAGCAGGTTTCAGGCTCACTAAAGGCGCTGGCCCGAAGGTTGATGAGGCAGCTGCCAGGCTTATCAGGGAAAAAGGGCGTGAGGCATTGCCTCTTTTTGTAAAACTGCACTTTGCAAATACTGAAAAGGCAATGAAACTTTATAACAGGAAGTATAAATGATAATAAAGCAGCCAATTAGGGAAAATTGGCTGCTTTTTTACTGTTTAAAAGAGTTTAATCCTTATGAATATGTATTTATCTTCCAATAATCTGTTGTTACCGGCCATTTTTGTTTATTTACCGGCCAAACAAAGAGAAGGCAGCCCCGGGACTGCCTTCTCCTCATTTTTATCCTCTCAATACTGCTCCGGCTTTTTCCTTCACAGCTTCCAATACTTTGTCATGCGCTTTTGTTACATCTTCATCGGTAAGAGTACGTTCAGGGTCGAAGTATTTTAGGGAGAAAGCCAGCGATTTTTTGCCTGGCTCCATCCTTTCGCCTTCGTACAGATCAAAAACATGCACGTCTTTCAATAATTTGCCGCCAGCTTCTTTAATAATGTCTTTAAGCTGACCCGCAGCT
The DNA here is from genome assembly GCF_038004385.1 of Cytobacillus sp. FSL R5-0377. Classification (NCBI taxonomy): domain Bacteria; kingdom Bacillati; phylum Bacillota; class Bacilli; order Caryophanales; family Bacillaceae; genus Cytobacillus; species Cytobacillus sp. FSL R5-0377. The sequence continues at coordinate 3,456,477 of NZ_JBBORA010000001.1, read as the reverse complement.
GTTTCCTGATCTGCTACAAGTGCAATATCCCTTGTAATTGATGGGAAACGAGGAATAGCTTCATACTGCAATGGTGAAACTTCTTCCTCCAGAATGGCTTTTAATGAAAGCTCAAATGCATATGTTTCTTTCAGATCAAGCTCTTTTTCGACAGTCGGATGGATTTGTCCGACTAATCCCACTGACTCCCCTGTAAGCAATACTTCTGCTGTTCTGCCAGGATGCATTCCATCCTTCTGTGCCTGGCGGAATTCAACTTTATCTAAAACTCCCAGCTTATCAAATAATCCCTCGAGAATTCCTTTAACAGTATAAAAATCAACCGGCTTCTTTTCTCCCTGCCATGGATGGCTGTGCCATAGGCCAGTAACCGCACCGGCAAGATGCTCACGCTCTTCAGGCAGTTCCTCTTCCCCATTTGAAAGGAACACTGCTCCTGTTTCATAAACAGCCAGGCTGTCGTTCTGGCGTGCAGAGTTATATTTTAATACCTCCAGAAGCTGGGGAACAATGCTCAAACGAAGGAGGCGGCGATCCTCACTCATAGGCATTGCCAGCTGCACGGGTTTGCGCTCTTCCAGTGCATACTGAGTCGCTTTTGCTTCACTTGTTAAGGAATATGTTACTGCCTGATAAAGTCCCGCACCTTCAAGGTAGCGGCGGACCAATCTGCGTTTGTTCTGGTATTGGGTAAGATGCCCTGGTGTAGACGATCCAACCGGTAAAGTTGATGCCAGGTTATCGTAGCCAAATAGGCGGCCAACTTCTTCAATCAGGTCTTCTTCAATCGTGATGTCACCTCTTCGTGTTGGAACTGTAACGGTAATCGTATCGTTATCAGTATTTGTTTCAAATTGAAGGCGGGCAAAAATAGCCTCTACTTCATTCATAGATAATTCCGTGCCTAGAACGCGGTTTATTTTTTCAAGCGTTACAGACACCACCGCTGGCTCCACTTGCAGTGCATCTGCTTCCACTGAACCTTCAAGCACTTCCCCGCCTGCATATTGCGAAAGCAGCTGAACAGCTCTTTCTGCAGCAGCTTTCACTCTGTTTGGATCCACTCCTTTTTCAAAGCGGGCACTCGCTTCACTTCTTAATCCATGGTCTTTTGATGCTTTTCTTACCGTTGCACCTTTAAAATAAGCTGATTCGATAATCACATTTTTCGTATCAGACTGCACTTCAGAATTTGCTCCCCCCATCACACCGGCAAGTGCAATTGGCTCTGTCCCATTTGTTATCAAAAGATGGTCTGTTGTTAACTCACGCTTTGCATCATCAAGAGTGACAATCACTTCGCCACCATTTGCTCTGCGGACAAGAATTTGCTTCGATCCCAGCCGGTCATAATCGAAAGCGTGAAGAGGCTGGCCGTATTCAAGTAAAATATAGTTTGTGATATCCACCACATTATTGTGAGGACGAATGCCTGCTGCCATCAAACGGGCCTGCATCCATACAGGAGATGGGCCAATCTTTACATTTTTTACAACCTTTGCAACGTAAAGAGGATTATCTTCTTTTGCGTCCACCTGAACGTCAATGTAATCAGAAGCACGTTCAGAAGTGGTCTCAGCCTGCGGCTCAGGAAGCTTTACTTCCCTTCCTAAGATAGCCGCTACTTCATAAGCAACACCCAGCATGCTTAAGCAATCTGAACGGTTTGGTGTCAATCCAAGCTCCAGAATCTGATCATCACGATTAAGCTGCTCAAGGGCATCCTGGCCAACCTCTGTATCATTAGGAAAAACATAAATGCCTTCAGAGTATTCCTTTGCAATCAGCTTGCTTTCAATGCCGAGCTCTTGCAGCGAACAGATCATTCCATTCGATTCCTCGCCGCGAAGCTTGGCACGCTTTATTTTAAAATTGCCTGGAAGCACAGCTCCTACTGTAGCCACGGCCACTTTCTGTCCCTTATCCACATTCGGGGCACCGCAAATGATTTGTACAGGCTCACCAGCCCCAGTATCAACTAAACATTTATTCAGTTTATCAGCATTAGGGTGCTGTTCCCTTTCAAGGACATGCCCTACAACCACACCTTTGATGCCTTCATTTAAAACCTCTACACCTTCAACTTCAATACCGCTCTTCGTAATCTTTTCTGCAAGATCTTCAGGTGTAACTCCTGATAAATCAACATATTCCTGCAGCCATTTATATGAAACGAACATTTGTGATCCTCCTTAATAATTGTCCAGCCGGCTCCTAACCCCTCCAGGCCATAAGCCATTCTGCCATAAAGGTTAAAGAACAGCCTTGCTGACAGCTTTTATTCATGAATTGAAAATTGCTTCAAGAAACGCACATCATTTGTATAGAAGTGGCGAATATCATCTACACCATACTTCAGCATGGCAATTCGCTCAGGACCCATTCCGAATGCGAAGCCTGTATATTTCTTAGAGTCGAAGCCCGCCATCTCAAGGACATTTGGATGTACCATCCCGGCACCAAGAATTTCAATCCAGCCGGTCCCTTTACATACGCTGCAGCCTTTTCCGCCGCAGATTTTACAGGAAATATCCATTTCCACTGATGGCTCTGTAAATGGGAAGAAGCTTGGGCGAAGGCGGATTTCCCTGTCATCACCGAACATTTTCTTCGCAAAAACCTCCAATGTTCCCTTTAAATCAGTCATTCGGATGTTTTCATCTACCACAAGCCCCTCTATTTGCATGAACTGGTGGGAGTGTGTAGCATCGTCATTATCACGTCGGTATACTTTACCTGGACAGATGATTTTAACTGGCCCTTTGCCTTCATGCTTCTCCATTGTTCTTGCCTGTACCGGTGAAGTATGGGTACGAAGGAGAATGTCTTCTGTAATATAGAAGGAATCCTGCATATCCCGCGCAGGATGGCCTTTAGGAAGATTCAATGCTTCAAAATTATAGTAATCCTTTTCAACTTCAGGGCCTTCAGCTACTGTATAGCCCATTCCAATGAACATGTCTTCAATTTCTTCGATAATGCGTGTCAGCGGGTGGTGATTACCTGATTTAACAGGTCTTCCTGGAAGAGTGACATCAATTTTTTCTGCAGCCAGTTTTTCCTGAACAGCTGCTTCCTCCAGATGTTTTTGCTTTTCCTCAATCCCGGCAGCAATGCTGTCTCTTACTTCATTTGCAAGGGCCCCCATTTTTGGACGCTCTTCCGCAGACAATTTACCCATTCCTTTAAGAACTTCAGTAATTGGGCCTTTTTTACCTAAATAGGATACTCGAATATCATTTAGCTCTTTCAATTCAGCTGCCGCGCTGATCTTTTCTAACGCTTCTGTTTGCAGTTCTTTTAAACGCTCTTGCATCAAAAAATCCTCCTTGAAATTAATCCTTTTACTTTTTTGGCCAAAATAAAAAACCTCTATCCCCATAAAGGGACGAGGTTTCGCGGTACCACCCTTTTTAACACATATATGTACTTCATGCACGTGTTCACTTCATTGGGATAACGGCTGATGCCGGTACATCTTTACATCGAAAAGCGGAAGTGGCCCGTTTAGTGAAGCCATAGCTTTTCAATGGTCCCGATGCCAACTCAGGAGGTGAAGTTTCTCTTGCATTTCCTTTAAAAATGCTTTCAGTCTTAGGCATTTTCTCCCTGGTAAGGCTTACTGCAAGGTACTGGTCTCCGTCATCGTTTTGTTTTTATAATTTGCTGTTAATTATATTATATTCTCGAGACTGTTTCAAACGGTTTTCAAAAAATATCAGCCCATTTTCTACTTTCTTAGATGATACAGAAGAATTCCGGCAGCCACCGCCACATTAAGCGATTCGCTTTCTCCGAAAATCGGTATATACAGGTTTGCTGCTGTTTTAGCCAGAAGATCTTTGTTCACGCCGTTCCCTTCATTTCCAACCAGCAGGGCGAAGGAATCAGAGGCTTCATATTGTGTGTATTCACGGGCATTTTCCAGCGCGGTTCCATAGACTGGAACATTTATGTCTGAAAGTCTGCCGACCCAGTCAGACAGGTTTCCTCTTAAAACCGGCAAATGGAAGTGACTCCCCTGTGCAGAGCGGAGCACCTTTGGATTATAGGCGTCTACGCTGCCTTCACCTATAATAACAGCATCGATACCAGCAGCATCAGCCGTCCTGATCATTGTCCCCAGATTGCCGGGATCCTGTACGGCATCAATTAATAAAAACCGTTTTCCATTTACTTCCCCAGTGGACGGTTCCTGATGACATACTGCAAAGATCCCCTGCGGTGTTTCCGTATCCGCCAGCAGCCCGATGATTTCATCTGTTACCATCGTTACAGGGATGTCTCCATAATCCCATCCGGGAGGCATGTCTTTATTCTCACTAATAATTATTTCTGTTATTTTATTGGCATTAAGTGCTTCTTCCACCAGATGGAATCCTTCAACTAAAAAGGTTTCTGTTTTGTCACGCTCTTTCCTGGACAGAAGTTTTTTCCATTCTTTAACTTTTTGGTTTTTTGCAGACTGTATATGCTTCAACAACGTCTCTCCTTTAAAAGAAATCCGGAACTACCGGAATTTTTCTGTGCAGTTTTTTCATTATAGCCTATTAGAAATACATAATAAAAGCAAAATTAGAGAAGATAATAACGAATTAAATCTGGAAGGAGTGCATCAAGGTGAATTTAAACCTGCGCAATGCCATTTTACACAATGTATCAGGCAACTCTCAAGATGAATTGAAAGATACAATCGTGGATGCCATTCAAAATGGGGAAGAAAAAATGCTGCCTGGCTTGGGTGTTTTATTTGAGGTAATTTGGAAAAACTCCTCTGAAGAAGACAAGCTTGAAATGCTTCAAACCTTGGAGAGCAGTCTTAAATAAAATGAAAAACTCCGGAAAAGCCCGGAGTTTTTTTATTTTATTCAAATGTAATCTTATCAACTGTTTCCCTGTCCAGCTTCTTAATCACTTCAACGATCAGCTTTACAGCATTTTCATAGTCATCGCGGTGAAGCATGGCTGCATGGGAATGGATATACCGTGTTGCAATCGTGATGGAAAGAGATGGTACTCCATTATGTGAAACATGAATGGCTCCTGAATCTGTTCCTCCGCCAGCAATGGCATCAAATTGATAAGGGATATTCAGTTCATCTGCCGTGTCTGTTACAAGGTCACGCAGGCCTTTATGAGAAACCATTGATGCGTCATAAAGGATGATTTGCGGCCCTTTACCCATTTTACTCATGGCTTCTTTTTCAGAGATCCCAGGTGTGTCGCCTGCAATTCCCACATCTACACCAAATGCGATATCCGGTGCGATTTTTTGTGCAGAAGTACGGGCTCCGCGAAGACCAACCTCTTCCTGAACGGTTCCCACACCATAAACTTCATTCGGATGTTCTGCATCTTTCAATTGCTTAAGCACATCTATTGCAATTGCGCAGCCAATGCGATTATCCCAGGCTTTTGCCAAAAGCATTTTTTCATTATTCATCACCGTAAACTCAAAATATGGAACCACCATGTCACCAGGCTTTACTCCCCATTCTTTCGCCTCTTCACGGCTTGAAGCACCAATATCAATGAACATATCTTTAATTTCAACAGGCTTTTTGCGAGCCTCCGGTGATAAGATATGCGGCGGCTTTGAGCCAATTACTCCGGTAACATCTCCTTTCGATGTTACAATCGTCACCCGCTGTGCCAGCATAACCTGCGACCACCAGCCGCCAACCGTCTGGAAGCGGATGAAACCTTTATCATCAATGCTTGTTACCATAAATCCAACTTCATCCAAGTGGCCGGCCACCATGATTTTAGGGCCGCCTTCTTTCCCCATTTTTTTTGCAATCAGGCTTCCTAATCCATCTGTTGTCACTTCATCAGCATAGGCTGTTATGTATTTTTTCATAACCTCGCGCGGTTCGCGCTCATTTCCCGGAATCCCTTTTGCATCTGTTAAGTCTTTGAGCATCGTTAACGTTTCATCTAATTTAGCCATCATTTCGACTCCCTTAATATTTATTTAAACATATTATATCGAACATCCGATTCAATATAAAGAATTATCAGACGGATATTCCCTAAGGCGGAAGGCCGAAGAAATAATCAGTATCCTTCAGCCTGCCTTTTATAATTTACTTCATTCTTGTCTATATATGCTTTTTCTATATGAGAAGAGTTAAATCCAAGCATTTCTCCCAAATGCAAGTAAACTGCGATAAGCTCTTTATAATCCGTTAAAGAACGGCTAGTCCGAAACTTTCCAATCGCTTCATAAACCGATAAGAACTGGCCATTCAATGAAACCGCCTTTTCCACCGGAACAGCAAAGTCCTTTTCCCCATCAAATCCACATTCAATTCCAATTGATAAAATGAAATGTATACCGTCTACAAACTCTTCCAATACTGTTTCCTGAGGGGAGGAAGGCTTAAGGCTCCAAAACTTAAAGCATCTTGTCTCATTTGCAAGCTCTCCCAATTCAACAAGCAGCGCCAGTATCTTACGGTCAAATAAATCTTCTTCCTCTAAACCATGGTTTGATTCTATATGCCTGTCCAGCCCTTTTTGCATTTGGAACAATTGCTGATAATTCATTTTCCACCATCCTATAATATTTAAAGATTAACTTCATTATAAATCTCATCAAAAAAAATTATAACAAATCGAAAAAAAGTTGAAACTTTTTTAAAGCTCATCCGTATAGTATGGAAAATAATAATGGAGGGCTGGTTATTATGTGGCTCCTTAGAATGCTATTGTTTGCACTGATTCTTTTTCTCATATACACCGCGGTAAAATACCTTTTGAATTCCAAGAGAAAGCTGGAACTTGCCCACGAACAGAAACGATATTATTTTTGGGATGATCAGGAAAATGTCAGGAAGAACTTCCTGATTACGTATAAAGGGGTTTTATTTGAAGGCGAAAAGTACCTGGGAACGACTGACAATTCTTTTGATGTGGTCTCTATATTTATCTGGCCGCACAATTTATCGGCCCTTAAGGGGATGGTAAGGGAGGATTTTCTTTTTATTGAAAAAAAGATAACCGAGACATATCCTACTGCAAAAATAGACTGGAAAAGCCCTGTTAAGGAGTTCATGCATAAAACAGCTTCTCCAGGCGAGGAAATTAAAGATCATCTCTAAAGGCTCTTTTCTAAAAGCTTGTTGTTTTTGTCCGTTGATTGCAGCGAAAATCAACTCAGTAAATTAAGTCAAGTTACGAAAAGCAACAGAATTTACAAAACACCCTCTCTAAAAAAACGTTCGGCAGCTCCGAACGTTTTTTTATGCTGCTTTGAAGAATTCCTTCCATTTTATAACCGTCACCTTCTCCCTCAATACAAAAACTAAAACAGAAAGTGACAGCAAAATCAGAACAATCATAGAAGGCGTAAATCTGCTGATGAACTCTCCAAAAACGGTATAAAAAACAGCCAGCGGCAAATTGGTGATCCATGAATTTTTCAGATATTGATTGAACCCCTTATTTCTCTCCATCAGACAAAAACTCAATAAATGATAATGAATAAAAGGGATAAGCCTTAATACTGCAACCTGGCCGACAGTTAAATTCCGATACTCTCCAAACCACCGCTTTTTTAATAAAGAGAGTTTTTCATGTGTCCCCGGCATTTTGGTGATTAGAAAATAAAAAAGAATACTGCTGATCATTAACCCTGCAAGCGAGAAAACAGAGCCAAAAAAACTGCCAAAGAGAACTCCACCGGTTATGCAGACAAGCGGTACCGGAATAAATAGAAACTGCCGGATGATATGAAAAAAGATAAAAGCAAAGGGAGCAAGAATTCCAGCAGTCTCTGCCATAGCAAACAATAAAGTCAATTGTTCATTCATGCCTTCACCTCTCCCGATGACGTTCCTGCTGTTCTCTAAAGCTTATGGAAGCCGCTGACTGTTTATGACAATTGAATAACAAGGTACAAAAGCAAGCCAGTCTCAAGCAACGCCAAAAGTGGCAGCCCCCATTTAAACTGAACATGCTTCGTTTTATGCCTGAAAGTCTTCATACCAAGAGTCATTCCCGCTGCCCCGCTCAAGAAGGCTGTGATCCAGAGATTCTTCTCGCTTATACGGAACTCATTCCGTTTTGCTTTTTCTTTATCAAGCCGCATCAGGCAGAAACCAATCACATTCATGATCAGATAGATAAGAGCTATTGTTTTAATCATGAGCTTTCTCCTTTTATGTTTTAAGTCACTATTGAGCTTAAATGAAATGGAAGCTTTCTGTCCATCAAAAGCAAAATAAAAAGCCATCCCCTTAGGGAATGGCTATTGCAGGAATTATTACTTGCTAAGCTGCTGCTTTGCAACTGATGCTAATTCAGCAAATGCTTTTTCGTCAGCGATTGCTAATTCAGCAAGCATTTTACGGTTAACTTCGATGCCAGCAAGCTTTAAACCGTGCATTAAACGGCTGTAAGAAAGACCGTTCATGCGAGCTGCTGCGTTAATACGAGTAACCCAAAGTTTGCGGAAGTCGCGCTTTTTCTGGCGACGATCGCGGTAAGCATACATTAGGGATTTCATAACCTGCTGGTTAGCAACTTTGTATAATGTATGTTTTGAACCGAAATAACCTTTAGCTAATTTGATGACTTTTTTACGACGTTTGCGAGTAACTGTACCGCCTTTTACACGTGGCATATTATTTCCCTCCTAATTTCGAGATATTACTTAAGATTTACTAATAAGTTACGGATGCGCTTGTAATCGCCTGAAGAAACAAGAGTTCCTTTGCGAAGCTTACGCTTTTGCTTTTGAGATTTGTTCGCGAACATATGGCTTCTGTAAGCATGAGAACGCTTCAGTTTACCAGAACCTGTTCTTTTGAAACGCTTAGCAGCGCCGCGGTGAGTTTTCATTTTTGGCATTGGGAATTCCTCCTCTTACTTGTCGTTTTTCGGTGCTAAGACCATAAACATGCTTCGGCCATCCATTTTCGGATGTGATTCCACTGTTGCAACTTCATTGCATGCTTGTGCAAAGCGGATTAATACACGCTGGCCGATTTCCTTATGCGTAATGGCACGTCCTTTAAATCGGATCGATGCTTTTACTTTATCGCCTTTTTCAAGGAATTTAATAGCATTGCGAAGTTTTGTATTAAAGTCATGTTCTTCAATAGTCGGGCTAAGACGAACTTCTTTAATACTGATAATCTTCTGGTTTTTGCGAGCTTCTTTTTCTTTCTTCTGCTGCTCGAATTTGAACTTTCCGTAGTCCATGATACGGGCTACAGGAGGCTTCGCACTCGGTGCAACCAGAACAAGATCAAGATTGGCACGAGAAGCAATTTCAAGTGCGTCGAATTTTGATTTAATCCCTAACTGCTCGCCGTTTTGGTCAATAAGACGGACTTCGCGGGCGCGAATGCCCTCGTTTAACAACATATCTTTGCTAATAGCTAGACACCTCCAAGGTTTAATGCGAACACAACGTTTGGGTCAAGAAAAGCGCAAGCGCCTGCTTAGCAGACAACTTAAAAGCTGTCAGCTGCACCGGACCAAAGCTGAATCGCAAGTTATGCAACATTTCTCTTCCGTGACGGAATCAGAGCTGTTTTTAACCAAATAAAAAAGTGCGGATGAAAACACCCACACTTACGTATATAAACAGAAAATGTTCACGTAAAACCTGCCAACTGCACTTTGCGTCAATCAGGTGAGAAGCGGGTGCTTCTTCTTTTCCTCAAACTGTATTCAATTTACCTTAGCAACTATATCACAAAGAATGACTCCGTGTCAAACGAATAACTTTTATCACAACGAAGAAAAGCATAACAAAATTAATTGCTTTTGGCAATATGATTTTAATATTTTTTCGAAATGAATTTAATCCCAACTTTTTCATTTTTTCCTTCCTGCTCATAAAATTATAGTTTTACTTGATTTACAAATGACCATAAAAAGGGCTGCAGCACGTGCAGCCCTTTTTCATTATTAGCGTTTTACTTCAGTTTTTAGTGCAGAGATGAAGTCCTCAAATGAAACAGTTTCAGATTTTTGCTCTCCATACTTGCGGACATTGACAGCTTTTTCAGCTACTTCGTTGTCTCCTACAACAAGCATATATGGAGTTTTTTGCATTTGGGCTTCACGGATCTTATACCCGATTTTTTCATTGCGGTCATCGAGCTCAACACGGAAGCCCTCTGCCTGAAGCTGCTCCTGCACTTTTTTTGCATAATCAAAGTGGATATCAGGGGATACCGGAATAACCTGGACTTGAACTGGTGCAAGCCAAGTTGGAAATGCTCCCTTATATTCCTCAATCAGGAATGCTACAAAACGCTCCATAGTAGAAACGACACCTCGGTGGATTACTACCGGGCGATGAGGCTTTCCATCTTCCCCTACATAAGTCAGATCAAATCGCTCAGGAAGCAGGAAGTCCAGCTGGACAGTTGATAAAGTCTCATCCTTGCCAAGCGCAGTTTTAACTTGGACATCCAATTTAGGACCATAAAAAGCTGCTTCGCCTTCTGCCTCAAAATAATCGAGGCCGATTTCATCCATCGCTTCTTTAAGCATGGCCTGTGCTTTTTCCCACATTTCATCATCATCAAAGTACTTCTCAGTATCCTGAGGATCTCTGTAAGAAAGGCGGAATGAGTAGTCATTGATATCGAAGTCTTTATATACTTCAAGAATTAGATGCACTACACGCTTAAATTCTTCCTTGATCTGGTCAGGACGAACAAAAATATGTGCATCATTCAGAGTCATGCCCCGCACACGCTGAAGGCCGGATAGGGCTCCTGACATTTCATAGCGGTGCATTGTTCCAAGCTCTGCAATACGGATAGGCAATTCGCGGTAGCTGTGGATGCCATTCTTATAGATCATCATATGATGCGGGCAGTTCATTGGACGAAGGACAAGCTGTTCGTTATCCATCTCCATGACAGGGAACATGTCTTCCTGATAATGATCCCAGTGGCCGGATGTTTTATAAAGATCCACGCTTCCCATGATCGGAGTATACACATGGTCATAGCCCAGTCTTTCTTCCTTATCGACGATGTATCGCTCGATATTGCGGCGGATTGTTGCCCCTTTTGGAAGCCACATTGGGAGCCCCTGGCCTACTTTTTGCGAATTCATGAACAGGTTAAGCTCTTTGCCGATTTTGCGGTGGTCTCGCTCTTTTGCCTCTTCAAGGAGACGCAAATGCTCAGCCAGGTCCTCTTTCTTGAAGAAAGCTGTTCCATAAATACGCTGAAGCATCTTGTTATCACTGTCGCCTCTCCAATAGGCTCCGGCAATGCTTAATAGTTTGAACTCCTTCAATTTGCCAGTAGAAGGTACATGGACACCGCGGCAGAGGTCAAAAAATTCGCCCTGCTCGTAAATAGTCACTGTTTCATCTTCAGGAATTGCCTCGATCAGTTCAAGCTTATATTCATCATCAATTTCCTTGTACATCTGAACTGCTTCATTGCGGCTGACTTCTTTGCGAACAATATCAAGATTTTCATTAATAATCTTTTTCATTTCTTTTTCAATCACTGAAAGATCTTCTGGTGAAAGTGATTCTTCCAGATCGATGTCATAATAGAATCCGCCTTCAATAACGGGTCCTACCCCAAGCTTTACATTTTTATATAAACGCTTGATCGCCTGAGCCATCAAATGGGCGGTGCTATGGCGAAGAACCTCCAGCGCATCGCTTGAGTCCGCTGTGACAATTTCAATCGCACCATTGTTTTCGATTGGACGTCGAAGATCATACATTTCTCCATCCAGCTTGCCGGCAATCGCCTTTTTCTTCAGGCCCGGGCTGATCGAAGCTGCAATATCTTCTGTTGTCGTTCCCTTTGGAAACTCCTTTACAGCCCCATCTGGAAACGAAACTTTAACAACTTCTGACATGATATTTCCTCCCTTTTTATGTTAACGCAAGACATCTGAATCAGATGCTGCTGCGCTTTACACTTGAAAAATAAAAAAACCCGTCCCTAAAAAAGGGACGAGTTATTATTAACACGCGGTTCCACCCTACTTCTCGTTTTCAAAAAAGACAAACGACTCTGTAGTAAGATAACGGTCTTTTCCCGCCAGCCCATTTCCTGGCTGGAGTTCAGAGGCGGTAAGCATTCAAATCGTGTTAGGAAGGTTTCAGCCTTGCCTTCCCTCTCTTTAAACCGTATTAGAATACCCTTATCCTCATCGCAACTTTTGCTTGGTTATTGTAATATGTACGTTATTATAGTTTGTTATTTCAGGAAAATCAAGGGTATCTTTTACATTTTTCATCATCAGCATAAGAATGGGTGTTTCGATCATGATAAAAAGCAGTAAGAGAGCTTAATTGAAGCCTTTCTTCAAAAATATTGCGGATTGTTCTGACCAGAGGCTGGTCAAAATCATCTGAATAGAGATAAATAGCTGAAGGTGCGATTGAGAGCAGCGGTGCAATCGTACCAGAATCCACATATACTGGATGATTGGATAATAGCTTGCGGTCAATCATTCTTAAGAGCTCTCCGCGTTTAATTTCACGCAATTGCTCATCATAAAAATAAACACCTTCATCCATTAAGACATGGATTGTATCGATTTTGGGCTGCCTGCCTGACAGGAAATCCCTCAAAGTATGGATGAACATCTGATATTCCTGTTCCATTTTGTACTCATCGATGGAAACTTCCACATATTTGGTCATTTCATTCATGAGCGGGCGCATCCGGAATTTTACGAATGAATCAAAAGAAAAGGAAATATGATCTTGAAACAACTGATCAATTGCACTTTTTAAATTTTCTTTAACATCCAGGCCACTGACAAACGCAGCAAGATCCTCGCGGTTTCCTTCCAGGATAGAGTGAATAATTTCTAGAATTTGCTGCTGCTCGCCTTCATCCTCATAATAATAATGCTCCATCAGTATCCGTTTAAACCAATCATCCTGCTTTTGGTTCACGATAAATTGAAAAAATGCTGTCTTAACAGTATTCAGGATATTGCCGCTATTTTCAGCAGAAACTCTGACTATATGTTGATCTTCAAAATGAAGAATATTATTATCACTTTGACAAAAAGACTGCAGCTGTTCTGAAAGATGCTCATGAAAATTTCGAGCATCTGTGCTGCTCTGGAAAATGATTTCGATCAACCAAATCCCCCCTTTATACAAATCTCTGTTCTATGTATATGGCGGACTTGGCCAAATTAGAAGTAGGGTTTGGTGTTTTAGTGTATTAAACGATGATAAGTTCCTTTGGGATAAAATTTTCTTTTAGCGTTTTAATTTTGTCCGTTGATTTTACTCCAGATGCTCGCATTTTGCTGAGCGGGCGGTGAGCATTTTTGAACCATGCTTCAGTGCCATAAATACCCGCAGGACATTGAATAAGCTTCTTCGAATGAACACCACACGAAGGAAATGCGTCAGCACTCTCGAGGATCAAGTGCCCACAGCGAAGATCAACTCAGCAAATTAATCTAGGTTATGAAAAAGCAACGAACTTTACAAAAACTGCCTTGAATATAAAAAGCGCACATGTAGTGAAAACAGCAGCAATAAAAAAACTGCCGAGGGATTTATCGGCAGTTTTTCAGATTATACTCTCCTGTTCGGCCCTTCTACAAGCACAGGTTCAGCTAGGTATTTAATTCGCTCCATAATTCTTCTAGCTTTCATTTTCTCTTCCTCACCGCGCTGGCTGTAGGAGAGATGATGTTCAAGTCCCTGGAGGTCGAAGTTGGAAGTGAAAAAGGTTGGGAGGCTTTCCTGCATGCGGAACTGCAGAATTGGCCCTAAAATCTCATCCCTTGTCCAGCTGGACATGGTTTCTGCTCCAATATCGTCAAACATTAAAACAGGTGCTTTTTTAATGGTTTCCATCTTACCGTTAAGGGTTTGATCTCCAATTGAATTTTTCAATTCCCTGAATAACTCAGGAACATAGACAATCATGGAGGAAACTTTCCGGCTTGCGAGCTTATTGGCAATCGCACCAAGCAAATATGACTTGCCCACACCGAATTTCCCATAAAAATAAATTCCTTTTTGCTTGGACCCCGGCTGGTAGTCCATTACAAAAGATGCCGCCTTATCCACAGCCTCAATGCGGTCGTCATCATCATATATGGAATCAAAAGTGGCATGAAGGATATCAGATGGCACATATAAACTCTGGATTAATTTTTCATTTCTCCGCTTTTCATCGTGCATGACCTTGCGCGGGCATTTATCATACTTCAAATCGATCGATCCTCTTTGAATCACAAGTTCTGGATGATAGCCCTGCATGAAATTTACACAACCTTCCAAGCTGGAACATTTATTGCATTCCTTGCTCTGCTGTGTGTACTCAAAAAGCTTGCTAAGGCTTTTCTCTACCATCTCAGATGTCAATTCATCCTGATGTTTTTGGAGAAAGGCCTTTACTTCAGGGTGATTAAGCGTTTGGTTCCTCATCATTTCATATCTTCTTTGAAAACCTTCATTGCCAGCAAGACGCCGTAATGTTTCATTAATTTTTTCCATTAATCAGTCACCTCCTGTGATCGCAGTTTTTTTAATTTCTCCTTAAGTTCCCTTTTTTTCAATTCCCGCTCATACTGTTCCTTTTCGCTATTTTGCTGCTGGGTCTGTTCCTTTTTGGCAGCTGGGCTGCTATTTTCATCAAACCAGTCTGGAAGCATCTCTGTTCTGATCGGCTTCCTTTTGTTCCCCGTTGGGCCTGCAGTTTTCTTTCCTTCCGCCCAATCAAGGTATTGGCGATGTTCCTTTTTGGCTAATGCAATAGCCGCCTCAGGGGTTTTAATCTTCTTTCTCGCCCAGTGGCCAGCTATTTTTTCTACGTACCCTTTCGTCAGCTTCATATCTGTTTTGAGCATAACATATTGAATCAGCACATTAATTACCCCAGGCAGAAGCTTTTGCTGGAACATGACATCTTCTATAATCTGCAGATCGCCCTTCGAAGGTTCTGCTCCTCCTGATATATCTTTTAATAGCTGCCTGGGTGAGGTAATTTCCAAATAACGAATTAATTCTTCTTCCTGTGTTTCAGGCTTTTTTTTATGAGTATGATGAATGGCAGGCTGAACCCGGTCTATCAGGGATGGAAGCATATCCTGGTTTTGGAATTGATACCAATCCCGCGCAGATTTTCTTAATTCATCAATGTTTATCTCATTATCTTCATTTACGGCGCTGATGACAATATTTTTCATCTGAATAGGGTCGATTCCGTATAAAAAGGCAAGATTGCTGATGGAATCCTTTACTTTAACTGTAAGGGCTTTTTTTGGTACAAGCGATTCATTAAGCCCTGCCTGAAGCAATTCAAAATTAAACTCTTCATTTCCAATTTGAATGCCCTCCTGCTCCTGCCTTCCAATATACCCTTCCCCATCCGATTCATTCATCAGCTTCACCACTTCTTCATCTAACGAACCAGGGTGCCCGGATTGGAATACATCCTGGAAAGCCTTTGTTACTTCCTCAAATCCCATGGCCGGCTGCACCTTCTGATCTGAGAAGAAGCGCTTCAATCTCATAAATTGATTCTTGCCCAATTTCTTATAAAGATAGATATTGAGCATGCCATCAAGGAAGAATTGTTCAGGTGTCAGCGGTGGAAGCAGCTCGTAAATAAATGACCTTGTCTCTTCTTCTTTGTTCACATATACCTTTAAAAGTCCTATCCCTTCAAGCTTGAGACGGGCTTCATAAATATCTTTAAGCCCCATCCCCATGAAATTCATTAAACTATGGTGTGAGTTGGAAGATGACCATAGCCGATTTTCTTCAAGTTCGGCCCATAAAGTCATATACAAACTGAAGCACACAGAGCCAATGAGCGGCTGGTATAAGAGTGTCAGCACTTTCCGGTCATAATCATGCAAAAGCCCGCTGGCTGCTACTGTATATCGGTCTATTGGAAGCATCTCCTGCCAATGCTGGGCCATGGCGTTCACCTTTTTCTATCTAAATTTTTTTATCCTGTCAATTAAAAGCATATCCCGCAAAAAAAAGAGCCAAAGAAAACCCTTCAGCCCATCAGCCTATTTCATCAAATCTCTACACGTATAACTTGCTGTTTTTCGCCTAACATTGCTGCCGGATGATTTCCGCTCCAGGCTGCTCGGTGAACAGCGGTGAAGGCAGTAAGCCTTCCTCTGCGCTTCGAGTTACTAGGGCGGTACTATCAGCTCCAATCAACTCGAAAAACATACAAAAGCAACAAGTCTTGCAAAAATAGCTTTCATCCAAAATCAGTGCAGCGGGAAAACTGTCCAGATTACGATTGTTCTTTTTTAATTAGTTCCTTAAGTTCATCAATAAACACATTGATATCCTTAAATTGCCTGTATACCGATGCGAACCGGACATATGCGACCTCGTCAATCTTTGCGAGCCTGTCCATGACCATTTCGCCAATTTCATCACTTTTTATTTCAGAAACACCGTTGCTGCGGAGTTCTTTCTCCACTTCAAAGGTAATATCCTCGAGATCTTTTAAAGCAACAGGCCTCTTTTCACATGCTTTAATAAGGCCTCTCAGAATTTTCTCCCGGCTGAATTCCTCTCTGGTACCTTCTTTTTTCACAACGATTAATGGAATTTCTTCCACTTTCTCAAAAGTCGTAAACCGGTATCCGCATTTCTCGCATTCTCTTCTTCGGCGGATCGATCGGCTGTCATCCACAGGTCGGGAATCAAGAACACGGGTATTATTGTTTTGGCATGAAGGGCATCTCATACAATCAGCTCCGAATTTTTTTATAAGTTGGCTTTAACTATTTACCGAAGATTATTTGATACTCTTATCTTATAAAAAAGGAGTTGTCAGTACAAGTACAACTATTTATCTGCATTTCTTGCAGAACCTAGAAAATCATGCCGTTTATTTAATTTTTCATATATCGAAAGAACCTCTCTCTTAAGAATTGGGTGCACTCCTGCAGGTGAGGATTGTTCAGTTGAAATATTGATATCTACAGCTGTTTCAAAAGGCTTGACAGTCACGACTGTCACAATGGCAAAAACGGATTTGTCTTTTTTTATTTCTGCAGCAATTTCGCCGTGTTCCTTGGAAATGCTGAGAATGTTCACATTATGGTCTGCCCTGAATAACTCTTCAATCGTCTGCAGCATTTGTGCTGTATTGGTTCTATAGTATCTTGTAGTAAGCTCAGGATCAGAGTGGTTTTCATTTGTTTCACACTGCTTTTTATAGCGTCTGGCAAGCTGACTGAAAATCGACATTCTCTTTCCTCCGTCTATTATTTGTAACTTTATTGTACTATTTTTTACGAAGATACTAAAGGTACTGGATTTTAAGCAAAATAAAAAGAGGTGTATTAAATACACCTCTGAATTGCCTGGTTCATTTTGTATTAAAGTACTTGAGCTTGTTTAACTTGAACTGGACCCATACCGCGAGGAATTTCGATATTCTCACGCGTTTGAGCTCCTAACGCTTCTGCAATAAAGTCTGCAGCAATGTTAGGGTCAAGATCTCCACACGTATACACATCAATGCTGGCATAGCCATGCTCCGGGAAGCTGTGAATAGTTAAATGAGATTCAGAGATGATAACAACTCCGCTGACACCCTGTGGCGCAAACTTATGAAATGCAACCTCGCGAATTTCCGCACCAGATTTTAATGCAGCATTTACGAATGTCTGCTCAATATAATCCATATCATTTAACTTTTCAAAATCGCATCCCCAAAGTTCTGAGATTACGTGACGACCCATAGTTTCCATATTCAAATTTCCCCCTTTAAACTTTTAAGCTATTAATTAATGAAATTCCAGATTTATACTGGTCTATAACTACCACGGGGGAAAGTTAGTCCAAAGAGGTCCTAACCCTTTAAGTAGCTACCATACCAAAACCTCGGAGAAGTTCACGAGGATTAGTATACTTTGTTTAATTTCTTTTTGCAACACATTGTTCTACATTTTCTTCGCAAATTTCTGATTCAAAAAAGGAGTTTTGTCCAATAAAAGGAGCCTGCCGGGGAATGGCAGGCTTTAAAGGTAAGGTATGGGTAGTTTTAAACTAAAAGAGATTGGAAATTAGCCAACTTTAACGGCAGATGCTTGTAAAAGCTCCTGTGCAACATGTTTTGTCAAGTCTACGACACGGCAGGAATAACCCCACTCATTATCGTACCAGGCAAGTACTTTCACTTTGCTGGTGCCTATTACCATTGTAGATAATCCATCAATGATGGCAGAGTGTTCATTTGTGTTGAAATCGATTGACACCAATGGTTCGTCTGTAATATCCAGGATACCATGCAAAGATCCCTGAGAAGCTGTTGCAAAGGCAGCATTCACTTCTTCAATTGTTACGTCGCGCTTTAAGTCTACCACGAGGTCAACTAAGGAAACGTTAGGAGTTGGCACGCGCAGTGCCATCCCATGTAATTTGCCTTTTAAATGAGGCAGTACCAGCGACAAAGCTTTAGCAGCACCAGTGGAAGTCGGGATGATAGACTGTCCGCAAGCACGGGCACGGCGTAAATCCTTATGCGGGTTATCAATATTTTTCTGATCGTTTGTATATGCATGAACGGTTGTCATAAGTCCGTTTTCAATGCCAAATTGTTCATCAAGCACTTTCGCAACAGGTGCAAGACAGTTTGTTGTGCAGGATGCATTTGAAATAATATCATGTTCTTCAATTTTTAATGCGCTTTCATTTACGCCCATAACAATAGTCACATCTTCATTTTTTCCAGGAGCAGTAAGTATTACCTTTTTAGCCCCGGCTTCAAGATGAAGAGCCGCTTTATCACGGGAATTAAACTTTCCTGTAGCTTCAATAACGATATCGATATTCATTTCTCTCCAGGGAAGTTCTTCAGGATTACGGCTGCTGACAAGCTGAACCCTTTTACCGTTCACAACAATAGCATTGTCTTCTGGAACAACACTTCCTTCGAATGGTCCATGGTTGGTATCATATTTAATTAAGTGTGCCAAAGTTTCAGCCGGATAGCTTGCATTTATGGCAGCCACTTCAAGACTTTCATCAAGGATGGCTTTTCTAAAAACCATGCGTCCAATTCTTCCAAAACCATTAATCGCTATTTTCGCCTTCATGTTACGGCCCCTTCCGCATTAGTGTTATACTTTTTGTTACCTTAAGATGTAATTAGTATAACATATTGAGGATCATTTGTGATGAATAAAATGCGGATTTTTTAATGTTCAACAATTCAGAAATATTAGCCCATACTTTTTCTAATTATTATTAGGTAATGGTCTATGTTACAGACGAATCCTTATTAATTTTGTCATACTAATTGGGCTTTAGGCACATTAAAAAAAGAGCCTATCACAGGCTCCTCAGACAGCATTCCATTTTTTTAAGATCTTCCATAATTGTTTTTCTGTTTCTTCAATCGTACCATTATTATCAATAACAGCATCGGCCAATGCTTTCTTTTCACTTAAAGGCATCTGAGATTGAATTCTTGCCATCGCTTCATTCTCTGATAGCTGATTTCTCTGCATCAGCCTTTTTAGCTGCACATCTTCATCTGCATATACTAATAAAGTTTTGTCGCACATATATTGTAATTTACTTTCAAACAGAAGCGGTATATCGAGTATGATCAGTTGTTCATTACGGCTGGTTGCCTGTTCCTTTTTGGCTGTCATCCTTTTGCGGACTGCAGGATGTACTATGCTATTCAGGACCTGCCGTTCTTTTTCATCATGAAAAATAATGGAGCCTAGTTCTGCACGATCAATTGAACCGTCTTTGAGAAGAACCCTATCCCCAAAATGACGGACAATTTCCTGATAAGCTTCCTCTCCTTTTTCAACAGCTAATCTGGCTTCTATATCCGCGTCGATTACAGAATATCCTTTTCCGATTAGGAGAGATGAAACAGTGCTTTTCCCGCTTGCAATCCCCCCTGACAAACCTACAGTCAGTGGCATAGTGTATTCCTTTCCTTTAAAATACTAGATTTTTAGAATCCCAATTACGATTAAAATAATGCCTGGAATGAATGAAAACTTATGGACCCATCCGCTTTTAGAAAAAAGGGACCCCACCTGCATTCCCAAAAACACAAACAGAGAGCTCATAACGGCGACCGTCAACGCCAGGTAGTAAGGTGAGTACCCCAGCATAGCTGCACCGATTCCAGCACCAAAGGCATCCAGGGATAGTGCAAGCCCAAGCATTAGTGCTTCAATTCCTGTGATGGCACCGGATTTGTCAAAATCAGCGGACATCGGCTTTTTCAAAATATTAATGACAAGCCCTAGAGATTTAATTTCCAAATTTACAATTGTCTTTTCATGCGGCAGGACATCCTTCACCTTTTCCGGCCTGAAAAATTGATATAGGACCCAGGCACCGAGAAAAATCAGAATGACTCCGCCTAAACTTTCAGCTAAAGCCGGAGATAAAAAGGCTCCTATTAAATGGCCGATTGTCATGGCGGCCATTAATGTGATTGCTGAACAGCAAGCGATTATACTGATCGATTTAAATGGTATGCTCATTTTCCTTAAACCATATGTTAAACCGACACTAAAACTGTCAAGACTGACAGCAAAAGCAAGTATCAAAAGTGAGAATATATGCGCCATAGAATAGAGCTCCTCCCTGTCAATCGCTACGATAGTATATGGAAGGAGCCCATCCAATGTTATTCAAAACGCATTTTAACTCTATTCCGTTTTTATTTCCTCTGACAGGCAGGACAGTATACTGTGCCCCTGCCTCCAGTTACGATTCGCTCAAGTGTGCTTCCGCAGACTTTGCACTCTTCCCCTTTTCGCCCATAAACAAAAAGATCAAGCTGGAACATGCCAATTTGCCCCTGGGAATTAACATAGGAGCGAATGGTGCTTCCTCCTTTATCTACCGCTTCTCTCAGGGTATCTGCAATTTCTTTATGAAGAGTCTCCAATTCGTTTCTTGATAAGCTATTTGCCGCTCTTTCAGGATGAATTCGCGAGCGGAATAGTGCTTCATCGACGTAAATATTGCCGAGGCCTACGATCGTTTTCTGATCGAGAAGTGCAGTTTTGACATGGCGGGAGGTCCGGGCAAGTCTCGAAGCAAGGTCGTCCACCGTAAATTCCTCTGCAAATGGTTCTGGTCCCAAATGGGCCAGAGGAAGAGTCTTAAGCTCTTCACCCTTTGCATATAAGTGCATCGTTCCAAATTTACGGACATCTTTGTATCTGAGTTCAGTGTCATCAGTAAAATGGAAGATGACATGAGTGTGTTTTTCAACAGATTCTTCTTTAGAATAAAGGCCATATCTGCCCTCCATTCGCAGGTGGGACACGAGTGCATATTCATCTGTGTAGAGGATCAGGAATTTCCCTCTCCTGCCAATGTCCCGAAAAGTCTGGCCTGCTAAGGCATCCGTGAATTGGGCAGGCTCTTCGGGATGCTTAACCATTTTAGGCCAGAAAACCGAAACATGGGAAATAGTTTTGCCGATCACCAATTCCTGCAATGTTCTTCTGACCGTTTCAACTTCAGGAAGTTCAGGCATAGTCATCCCTCCTTTGAAAATCTAAAAATCAGCTTTTATTTTGCATCAAACCATGTTGGGCCATACGAATAATCAACTTTAAGCGGAACTTTCAATTCTACTGCATTTTCCATTACGTCCGGAACGATTTTTTTGAGGGTCTCTATTTCATCCTCTGGTGCTTCGAAAATCAGTTCATCGTGAACCTGCAGCAGTAGGCGTGCATTAAGCTTTTCCTTTCTTAAGCGATCAGCCATGTCAATCATGGCCTTTTTAATAATATCAGCTGCACTACCCTGAATTGGTGTGTTCATAGCGGTGCGTTCCGCAAAACTTCGCAGGTTAAAGTTTCTGCTGGTGATTTCAGGCAGATATCTTCTTCTGTGAAGAAGGGTCGAGACAAATCCTTTCTGTTTTGCTTCATGAATAATATCGTCCATGTACTGCTTTACACCAGGATAGCTTTCAAGATACCGGTCAATGAATTTCCCTGCTTCTTTCCGGGTTATGCCCAGGCTTTGAGAAAGACCGTAATCACTGATTCCGTAAACTATTCCAAAGTTAACGGCCTTAGCATGGCGCCGCATATTGGATGTAACTTCATCGGCATTAACGTGGAATACTTCCATAGCCGTTTTGGTGTGAATATCCATATCTTCAATAAAGGCTTCAATCAGCTTTTCATCATCTGCAATATGGGCCAGCACTCTCAGTTCAATCTGCGAATAGTCTGCAGCAAAGATAGCCCAGCCGGGTTCTGAAGGAACAAATGCCTGCCTGATCTTTCGCCCTTCCTCCAGACGGATTGGAATATTTTGCAGGTTCGGATCAGTTGAGCTTAATCTTCCTGTCTGGGTTAGAGCCTGATTGAACCTGGTGTGGACTTTGCCTGTTTCCTTGTTAACTACCTTCAGCAGGCCTTCAATATAGGTGGATTGAAGCTTGCCAAGCTGGCGATAGTGCAGGATATCCCGGATGATTTCATGATTGTTCTCAAGTTTTTCAAGGACATCGGCAGAAGTGGAAAAGCCGG
Organism: Cytobacillus sp. FSL R5-0377; assembly: GCF_038004385.1. Taxonomy (NCBI): domain Bacteria; kingdom Bacillati; phylum Bacillota; class Bacilli; order Caryophanales; family Bacillaceae; genus Cytobacillus; species Cytobacillus sp. FSL R5-0377. The sequence goes on along the minus strand of NZ_JBBORA010000001.1, from coordinate 3,433,983 downwards.
TTTTTGTTTTTTTAATGACTGGCAGCCCCAGTTTTTCAAAAAGGATTACACCTAGCTGTTTAGGTGAATTAATATTGAAAGCTTCCCCAGCAAGTTCATGTATCCGCTTTTCAATTTCATCTAATTTCAGGAGCAGGTCTTGTCCCATTGTCCTTAGGCGTTCCAAATCCACTTGAATTCCTGTTGACTCCATATCCGCTAATATTAAAGACAGCGGCATTTCAAGGTCATAAAAAAGCTCGGATTGCTGGTTTTCCTTTAAATCATTATCGAGTTTCTCCTTCAATGTCATCAAGGCAGCTGCTTTTCTTGCTAAATGACCGGCAAGTTCTTTCACTTCCGGAATCCGCCTTTTTGCTCCTTTTCCGTAGAAAGCTTCATCCGATTGAATCGCGTGATAGCCATGATTTTTTGCTATAGATGCTATATCTTCAATAGTCTGAGACGGGTTAATAATGTATGAAGCGATATAAAGATCAAAATCTGCACCCTTTAGATGAATACCATGATGGCGGAGTGATACTTCAGATCTTTTTGCATCATACACAGTCTTCTTTTTCGTATCATCTTCAGCCCATCTTTTAAAAACTTCTGACTCTAAGGCCGTATCTTTGGAGAAGAAGAAATTCCCCTTCTCATTTGCCACGGAAAAACCAATTATTTCAGCATAATGGTAATTATCCTCCAGAAGCTCAACATAAAATGCACTTTCATCAGAAAACATATCTTCCTTAATTTCATCAGCAATGCTAAATTCAATTTCATCCAGATTCTCTTCAATTGCTTCTGTATCCCCGCCGATTTTTTCCAGCAGCGAATTAAAGCCCAGTTCTTTGAAGACGCCTATTACCTTATCTTTTTCAAAACCTTCATATTCAATATCTTCAATTTTAATCTCAACAGGAGCTTCCCTCGTGATCGTAGCAAGTTCTTTGCTCATTAATGCCTGATCCTTGAACTCTTCCAGCTTTTCTTTCAGTTTTTTTCCGCTCACCTTATCTGTTGAATCCAAGAGCTCTTCAAGGGTGCCAAATTCTTTCAGTAATTTAAGGGCTGTTTTTTCACCCACTCCCGGGACCCCCGGGATATTATCTGAACTATCACCCATCAGGCCTTTCATATCAATAATCCTGTCTGGCGTGATTCCGTATTTTTCTTCTATATGCGCTGGTGTGTATTCTTCAATATCTGTGATGCCTTTACGGGTAATGCTGACAGTGACGTCATCAGAACTTAACTGGGTTAAATCTTTATCTCCCGATATTACTTTAACTTCATAGCCATCTTTTTCTGCATGAAGGGACAGTGTTCCAATGATATCATCCGCTTCATAATTTTCCAGTTCATATCTGGAGATTCCATAAGCATCAAGAAGCTCTCTTATATAAGGAAACTGCTCTGATAGCTCAGGCGGGGTTTTCTGCCGGCCGCCTTTATACTCGCTAAAGGTTTTATGGCGGAAGGTTGTTTTTCCGGCATCAAATGCCACAAGGAGATGCGTCGGTTTTTCATCCTCCAAAATCCTCTGCAGCATCATAGTAAAGCCGTAAACAGCATTGGTATGTATACCTTTATCATTGTTTAAGAGCGGCAAAGCAAAAAATGCCCGATAAGCGATGCTGTTGCCATCTATCAGAACAAGCTTTTTCTTACCCAAATAAAATCTCCTCCTTCTAAGAAAAGCGGAAGCGCCTTGCTCACCCCCGACCAGCATAAGACGATCCTCCCGGAAAGGCGTTCTTTGCCTTTTTGGGAGGGGCGGCTTGTGACCTCGAGGGGGTAGGCGCTGCAGCTAGACAGTTAAAGCGGAAGCGCCTTGCTCACCCCCGTCCAGCACAAGACGATCCTCCCGGAAAGGCGTTCTTTGCCTTTTTGGGAGGGGCGGCTTGTGACCTCGAGGGGGCAGCCGCAGAAGCTAGATTTGTCCGCAATAAATAAGCCGTTATTTTCCTTTATTCTATCATGAGCAGATAGAGAAAGAAAAATAACGGCCTCTAATTAAAGTCCTATTTAATTAGTATTCCCCATCAGCAGACGGGCATATGGTGAATCAGAAGGCAGAACGATTACAGTCTCGCCATTGATAGTCTTTTTATAAGATTCAAGTGTGCGGTATAAGGAATAGAATTCCGGATCCTTTGAGAAGGCTTCATTATAGACCTTCGCAGCTCCCGCTTCCCCCTCTGCCCGAATTACCTCAGCATCTGCCTGGGCCTTCGCAAGCATTTCCCTGACTGTCCTGTCTGTTTCAGCAATAATAATATTCTTCTGGGCATCCCCCTTGGACAGATATTCCTGGGCTGTCGACTGACGCTCGGAGATCATTCTGGTATAGACAGATTGTTCGTTTTCAGCCGGTAAATCTGTTCGTTTAATGCGTACATCTGTTACTGTGATTCCATAATTATCATTTGTAAGCAATTCATTCACTTTTGTGGTAATTTGATCATTCAAAGATCCTCGTGAAGATTTTTCATCATTGATGATTTCTTCGTAATTCAGCTGACCCAATTCGGAGCGGGTCACGGAGTAGATGAATTCTTCCATTCTAGCCTCCGCTCCCTCCAATGTTCTCGCGTTTGAGATCATTTTCTTCGGATCGTCAATTTTCCATACTGCATAGTTATCGATAATCATGACCTTTTTGTCCTTTGTGTTGATCTCAGCTTCGGACACATCATAAGTCATTTGATATTTCGGGAGTGTGGTTACACTTTGGATGAAGGGTATTTTGTATGCTAATCCAGGTTCGCTTTCAATCCGGACTACCTCTCCAAATTGACGAATAACCCTGTATTCCCCTTCCTTTACAATAAACAGGTTGCTGAACAATATTCCTAGTCCGGCAATGATAAGCACGAGGATGATTCCTAGTTTGGTATAGGTTCCCCATTTGAAATTTCCGCCCCGTTCATTGATATTTACAACATTTTGATCACTCATTATCCGTACCTCCCTCCTCTTTCGGTTTGGCCTGTTCTTTCTCCAGCGGCCTGATTGGGAAATATTTCATAGTGTTTCCATCATCATTCATAATGTAAATCTCTGCACCCGGAAGGACTTGCTCAAGTGTTTCAATAACTAATCTCTCTCTTGTGATATCCGGGTTATTTTTATATTCAGCATACAATTTATTAAATACTGCTACATCTCCACGAGCTCTCTCGAGACGGGCTGCCTTTTCCCCATTTGCTTTGGAAATAAGAGCTTCCTTCTCACCTTCAGCTTCATTCATTCTCTGGTTCTTATATTTATTTGCCTCATTTTTTTTAGTATTGGCGGTTTCCCTTGCATCGGTTACATCTGTAAAAGCTTTTCTTACATCATCATTCGGCAGCTCAACATCCTGCAGTTTTACGGCAAGAATTGATATGCCAATATCATATTTGCCAATTAAAGATGTCAGGAGTTCTCTTACATCTGCTTCGATTGCTGCTTTCCCTGAAGTCAGCGCAGCATCTATCTTTGATCCTCCTATAATACTTCTTAAAGATGAAGAAGTAGCATCATATAAAATTTCTTCCGGTTCTTCGGCATTATAAAGGAATTTTTCCGGATCGGTTATTTTCCACTGTACCACCAGATCTGCAAGGACGATATTTTCATCCCCGGTTATCATTTTTGTCTCATCAGGAAAATCCTTTATTTCTCCATCTTTTTCTTCATATCCAAACTGCAGCGAAAAAGTTTCCTTTGAAAGCTTCTCCACGCTTTGGACAGGCCATGGCAATTTAAAGTGAAGTCCTGGCTCCGTAATGCCTTCCTCAACTTCCCCAAATGTTAAAATGACTGCCTGATCCGACTCATCGACGGTGTACCATGTTGTAAAAGCTATTATACTTAAAATTAATATTGCGATAATTAGCCCTGCGATTGTATAAATCCGCTTTAAGCTGACCATTTCTCTCTCCCCTTTCCTAGCACTTTCTATAACTTTTCATACGATTTATTTACGTAAAGGTTTCATAAATATGACAAAAGTTAAAGAAAGATGAAGAATCGGCAAAATGAAAAAGGCGAAAGCGGGGTCAGCTTTCACCTTTTTCTATGGCTCCTTGGATGAAGGGGTTTAACAATTATGATTTTAACAGCGCATTGTAAAGGGAACATAAATCTGCTGTTAAAATCATGTAAAGTTAATCCTGCCATTTCATCCATTTTTTTCATTTATTACTTTCGGAAGTTCAATAATAAAGGAGGTGCCTCTGCCAACCTCACTTTTAACCGCGATGGTACCCTTATGTGCTTCAACGAGATGCTTTACGATTGCCAGCCCCAGCCCTGTTCCACCAGAGTTCCTGCTTCTGGCTTTATCGATCCGGTAAAAACGTTCAAAGATACGCGGAATTTCAATGGCTTCAATTCCAATCCCCGTATCCCGTATTTCTGTTGAAACGGTGCTGCCGCTATTTGCTGAAGAAATATGGACGGCCCCCTGTTTTGGCGTATATGAAATTGCATTTGATATGATATTGATAAACACCTGCTTAAGCCGGTGAACATCACCTTCAACATATACAGGTTCATCGCCTCTCTTATATTCCAGAACGATTTCTTTTTCTGCTGCCTTCCCTTTCATGATGGCCACCACATCTTCGAGCACAACAGCCAGATCCAGCTGCTGAATGGACAAACTAAAGCCCTGCTTTTCAATTTTCGACAGATCCAGCAATTCCTGAATAAGAGATTGCAGACGATCACTTTCCTTCAAAATGATATTGAGAAAATCATTAAGAGTTTGTTTGTTTTCCATCGCACCATCCAAAAGAGTTTCAGAGAAGCCCTTTATAGAGGTAATTGGTGTTTTCAGTTCATGAGAAACGTTCGCGACAAAATCCTTCCTCATCTGCTCAAGTTTCTTCAGTTCGGTAATATCATGAAATACAAGCAAAATCCCTTTCCATTCATCATTCGTCCCAATAATAGGAACTCCATATACTTCAAAGTAACGTCTTTCGATGTTGACAGGTATAATGAGCTGCTTTTTTACTTTCTGTTCCGTCATAAAAATTTCTTCAACCACTTCGGTTACCCCTTTATGTTCTATCACTTCATAATAGAGTTTATAAAGGTATTCGGAAGGATTTACATTGAAAACCTCTTTGTATGGCCGGTTCACCAAATTAATATAGCCTCTGCTGTCAATAAGAATCAGACCGCTTCCCATGTTTTCAATGAGAGCGCCAAGTCTGTCCTGCTGCATCTCCTGGGATTTCACCATTTCCTGAAGATTCCTCGCCAGTACATTGATAGATTTACTCAGCATACCTGTTTCATCTTCCTGATCTTCATATGTTCTTGCCCGATAGTTTCCCTTCGTAAGTTCAATCGCAACCTGTGTTGCGGACTCGATAGGCTTTGTATATCGTGCCATAATTCTTGACCCAAGCAGAATAATCATAAATAAGGACAGACCAAGACTGATAGCTAAAATCCACCAAATCTGCTGATAGGCCTTTTGGAATTCTGCCAGCTTTGTGCTTAAGAAGATATAGCCTTCCTTCTCGCCATTTACCATCACAGGCTGCCAATAATAGTGCAGATTAAAACCTCCGGCCACTTCCCATCCTGATTCATATTCGGATTTCTTTTTTAATACTTCTAATATAATTTCCTGGTGCCTGCTTTGTGTAGTCTCACTTATGACGCCGCTATCCATTAATATTATGCCCTTGCTGTCAGTAGCAGTTACACGCACATCAAGTATGTCACCAAGTTCATTGATTCTATCAATACTAATGGACCCAATGCCTCCATTGCCCTGAATATAGCTCGCCGCCATTTCAGTCTCTTTTTGCAGACGTGCATCAAATGTATTTAAATAATAGCTTTTAAATAGCTGGCCTAAAAGAAGGCCTAATGCAACTAGAACAACAAGAATTAACGAAAGCAATGCGAAAAGCAGTCGGGTGCGAAACGTGTTCATTCTCCTTTAGGCCCCTCCAATTTGTAGCCCAATCCGCGAATGGTTTTAATATAAACAGGTTTTTTGGTGTTTGCTTCAATTTTCTCTCTTAAATGGCTTATATGTACATCAACGATTCTCGTGTCTCCTGCAAAATCGTAATTCCAGACTGCGCTAAGAAGCTGATCCCTTGTCAGAACACGGCTCTTATTCTTAGCAAGATATAATAGTAATTCAAACTCCTTCGGAGTTAATTCAAGAAGTTCTCCTTCAAAATAGGCTTCATAGTGCTGTGGAAGGATCTTTAGTCCGCCAATCCTAAAAGAATCGCCATCTTCCTCTTTCTCTTCGACAGCTTCAGGCACAAATTGAGTTCTCCGCAAGATAGCTTTAACTCTGGCAACTACTTCCCGAGGGCTGAAAGGTTTTGTCATGTAATCATCTGCACCCAGTTCAAGACCAAGAACCTTATCAAATTCATCATCCTTGGCAGTCAGCATTAAAATAGGTGTTGCTATTTTCTGCTGTCTAAGCTGTTTGCATACTTCTATTCCATCAAGCTTTGGCAGCATAAGATCAAGTACAATAAGATCCGGTCTTTCAGAAATGGCCAGATCTTTACCCTCCTGGCCATCCATGGCTGTAATTACTTCATAGCCCGCCTGCTGCAGGTTGTATTGAAGTAAAGTTACGATAGATTGTTCGTCATCTACAACTAGAATTTTCTTATCCATATGATCCTCCGCGTCATTGAATTACCCCTGTGTTAAACCTAAGCTGCTTGACTGTCAGCGATTTTTATAAAAAGCAGGTATCCCTCCTGCCTATCAAACCCCTACTTGCCATATATCTTTATTATAATATATTTCATGGTTTATTTCGGGTCAATCGCTGGAAAGGGAGGATTTAATCAAAAAAGATGTGCATATGCTGCACATCTTTTGATTATCAGAAATTTTCTAAGGCATTCCCATCCATAGGCTGGGGTTTGTAAGGAGGACATACAAGGAGCTGACCATTAATAACCGTCTGCTCTTCTTCATTCGTTCCCTGCACCTTAATTTGCACGGTATGGTTTGAGGTATTTACTTCTGTTACTTCGAATAAAAATTGAACTGTGCCATAATGATAGACAGGCTTTGTATACTCAATATCCTGTTTTAAAACATGGCTTCCAGGCCCCGGCAGATATTTGGAGATGGCAGAATTTATGATGCCATTCAGCATAACACTTGGTACTATTGGTTTTTTATAAGGTGTTTGAGAAGCATAATCATGCTGGATATATAAAGGATTTGCATCGTTTGTCAGGCCAAGGTAAAGCAATAGATCCTTGTCTTCTATTTTTTCTGTAAGCGTCAATTTTTCTCCTACAGATATTTCTTCAATAGTTCTTCCCAGTTTTCTTTTCTTTCCAAGCAGCATAGCTTGCACCTCCGAGTATTGTAACCGTTTACATATCTGGTGTAAAAAATAGACTGTTGAATATTTTAAATAATTCAGTCTATTTTTTATATGATATCATTATTTACTATTTCCCAAAAGGGCTTCCAGTAAAAAAATTCGGAGTTTATCCCCGAACTTTTTTACTGCTTATATTGCAAATCTGTTAATTAGCTTAAGACTTTGGGCGGTCGGTAAGCCTCCTTACCGCTCTCTTCATGTGGGTTCACATATGTCCCGCAACTCCCGCAGGACATAAAATAATCCCCTTGAATCACCATCACACAAAGAAAATAAGATAGCATCTTCGAGGGATAAATGTCCTCCACAGTCAAACAAGAGAGTTAAACTGATGCGGTTCGAAAATACTAGTGTTCTTTAGTACTACACTAATACTTCCATTACCTTGCGAACTGAATCTGCCGATTTATCGAGGGCAGCTTTTTCTTCATTTGTCAGTTCTAGCTCTATTATTTTTTCAATTCCATTTGCTCCAAGGATGGTTGGCACACCCAGATAGATTCCTTCATAGCCATACTCTCCTTCAAGGTATGCAATGGAAGGCAGGACACGGCGCTGATCTTTAAGAATAGCTTCACACATTTCCACCAGAGAAGCAGCTGGAGCATAGTAGGCACTACCGTTGCCTAATAAATTGACGATTTCTCCTCCGCCTTTGCGTGTCCGCTCGACAATAGCATCAAGACGATCTTTTGATATTAATGCTTCTAAAGGAATGCCGCCAGCATATGAATAGCGGACTAGCGGAACCATGTCATCACCGTGGCCGCCAAGTACAAATCCTGTAATGTCTTTAACAGATAAATTCAGTTCCTGGGCGACAAATGTGCGGAAGCGGGCTGTGTCAAGAACACCTGACTGGCCAATTACACGGTTTTTCGGGAAGCCCGATTCCTTGAAAACTGTATAAGTCATCGCATCCACCGGGTTAGTCAGCACAACTATATAGCTATTTGGAGAATACTTTGCAATCTCCTGCGCTACACTTTTCATAATCTTCTGGTTCGTCTGTACAAGATCATCCCGGCTCATACCCGGCTTCCGTGCAATGCCTGCTGTAATAACTACAATGTCAGAGTCTTGTGTATCTTCATAGCTAGAAGTGCCAGTGATGTTCGCATCAAATCCCTGTACAGGACTTGCTTCCAGCATATCAAGAGCTTTTCCCTTTGTAGGGTTTTCCATTTGCGGTATATCGACCAGCACGACATCTCCAAGTTCTTTTTGGCCCAGTAAGAATGCAGTTGTTGCTCCAGTAAATCCTCCACCGATTACAGAAATCTTTTTGCGTTTCAATGACATGAGCAGTTCCTCCTTTTGGAAATGAAAGTTTAGGATTTTCATCCTTTATGTAAGAGGCTGTTCCAAAGAACAGCCATCCCTATATACACATTCTTCACTTTTCAGAAATTCCCTAGCTGCCCGGCAAAAAAAGTTTCCTCAGGTAAGTGCACAAAATAGCACAGTATGAACAGTATATTAGTTAAAAGCGCCTTTTATTATAGGCGCTTTTGCTTTTTTACTCCATGTTTTTAATTAGTTCCTCAGCAAATTCAGAGCATTTTACTTCAGTTGCTCCATCCATTAGACGGGCAAAGTCATATGTTACGACTTTAGAGGCAATAGATTTTTCCATAGATTTAACGATCATGTTTGCAGCTTCGTTCCATCCAAGGTGCTCAAGCATTAATACACCTGAAAGAATAACCGAAGAAGGGTTAACCTTATCAAGGCCAGCATACTTCGGAGCTGTACCATGAGTTGCTTCGAAGATCGCATGTCCAGTTTCATAGTTAATGTTTGCTCCAGGAGCAATACCAATTCCGCCTACCTGCGCAGCAAGAGCATCAGAAATATAATCTCCGTTCAAGTTCATTGTTGCAACAACATCAAACTCTTTTGGACGTGTAAGGATCTGCTGTAGGAAAATATCGGCAATTGCATCCTTAACAATAATTTTGCCAGCTGCTTCTGCATCTGCCTGAGCCTTGTTTGCAGCTTCAACACCTTGCTCATCTTTAATGCGGTCATATTGAGCCCAAGTGAATACTTTTTCTCCGTATTCTCTTTCAGCGAGTTCATAACCCCAGTTTTTAAAGGCACCTTCAGTAAATTTCATGATATTGCCTTTATGTACAAGTGTTACAGATTTGCGGCCTTCTTTGATTGCGTACTCGATAGCAGCACGTACAAGGCGGCTTGTTCCTTCCTCTGATACCGGCTTAATGCCAAGTCCGGAAGTTTCAGGGAAACGGATTTTATTAACACCCATTTCATCTTGAAGGAAAGAAATTAATTTCTTCACTTCATCAGAACCTTTGGCATACTCAATGCCGGCATAGATATCCTCTGTATTTTCACGGAAAATAACCATATCAGTATCCTGCGGGCGTTTAACTGGAGAAGGAACGCCTTCAAACCAGCGGACCGGACGCAGGCACACAAACAGGTCAAGCTCCTGGCGAAGCGCAACGTTCAGGGAACGGATACCGCCGCCGATTGGTGTTGTTAATGGTCCTTTAATCGCAATAAGATATTCATTGATCGCATCAAGTGTTTCAGAAGGAAGCCACTCTCCAGTCTGATTGAAGGCTTTTTCGCCGGCTAACACTTCTTTCCAGACAAGCTTGCGCTCACCTTTATAAGCTTTTTCTACAGAAGCATCCAATACACGGGAAGCTGCCGCCCAAATATCAGGCCCTGTTCCGTCTCCTTCAATAAAAGGAACGATTGGGTTGTTTGGTACGTTTAGTACACCATTTGTAACTGTGATTTTTTCACCTTGCATTGTTATACCCTCCATTTTGAAAAGTGCGAACATCAGCCTTTTTTATTTATATAGACTTCGGCATAATGCTGCATCAGTATATCAGATTCAAAGGTTAGAAGGCATTTGCCTCTAACCTTTTCCCTGCTCTCTCTATTACAGCAATTTTTTGATAAAAAGTAAAATGCTGAGTAGTAAATTTAATTCTTTTAATCTGTTTTTTCAGCCTATTAAAGACCTCTTTGCTCTACTGGCACGTATTTTTGCATTCCCGGGCCTGTATAGTCTGCACGCGGGCGGATCAAGCGATTATTTTCATATTGTTCGAGAATATGAGCCAGCCAGCCGGATACACGGCTTACAGCAAAAATCGGCGTGAACAGGTCATGGTCGATTCCCAGGCTATGGTATACAGATGCAGAATAGAAGTCGACATTTGGCGGAAGCTTTTTCTCTCCGGTAACAATCGCTTCAATTTGCGTGGACATTTCATACCAGTGTGGTTCCCCGGTAAGTTCAGTAAGCTTTTTAGACATTTCTCTTAAGTGCTTGGCACGAGGATCGCCCTGACGGTAAACACGGTGTCCAAAGCCCATGATTTTCTCTTTCTTTTCAAGTTTTTCACGGATATATGGCTCTACATTTTCAAGAGTGCCGATATCAGTAAGCATCTTCATTACAGCCTCATTGGCACCGCCATGCAACGGACCTTTTAATGCGCCAATAGCAGCTGTAACTCCTGAATAGATATCTGATAAAGTAGCTACACATACACGTGCAGTGAAAGTGGAAGCATTCAGTTCATGGTCCGCATGAAGAACCAGGGCTTTATTAAATGCTTCAATTGCGATTGGCTCAGGCTCTTTGCCTGTAAGCATATATAGGAAATTGGCTGCAAATCCAAGATCTGTTCTAGGAGCAATTGGTTCAAGGCCTTTTCTAACCCGTGCAAATGCCGTTACAATAGCAGGCATTTTAGCTTGAAGGCGAATTGCTTTTTTATAATTTGCTTCTTCATCCATCTGATCTGCTTCTTCATCATAAAGTCCCAATAAAGACACTGCCGAACGAAGGGCAGCCATTGGATGCACTTTGTCAATTGGATATGTTTTAAAATGGTTCAGAACTTCCTCCGGAAGAGAGTAGTTTGCTGCAAGCTGACTCTTTAATTCATCCAGCTGGGATTGAGTAGGAAGCTTTCTGTGCCATAAAAGATAAATAACCTCTTCAAAGCTTGCATTTTCAGCCAAATCATCAATATTGTAGCCAGCATAGGTTAATGTATCGTCTATGATGGAGCTGATAGACGAAGTAGTAGCTACTACCCCTTCAAGACCGCGTGTTACTGTCATACCGAATCTCTCCTTTACATAATAAAATTTCCCCATACCCATTTTTGTCTGTACATTAAACATAAGTAAGCCGAACCTGGTTTTTCATTTTTCAGAAAAGCTTCCTTGTCATGTCCACATTCTGTTTTATCTTTATTGGGACACAATTATAGGGCTGCAGGACAGCCTTTGAAAAAGCCGGCTGTATTAGCCGATCTACAGACCAAATTCATGAAAGTGATACTTTCATTTAGTAAAAAGTACTCCCGATATATGGAAGAAATAAACTTTCTCTTGGCATGCATTAATCGAGCGGTTGCTCGGTACTCGGTTAAAAAAAAGAAAATGCTTACATTTTTCTGGAATTAGAAAAAATAAATATATTAATAACATTTCGATAGAGCTTAACTGAATATAATAGGTACCGTGAAATAGGTTACGCTTACAAGTCCTATTATAAACAATTATCTGACTTTTGTGAATGAAAAGCACTTAATTTGTTAAAAAATATTATTTTTCAAGAAAAGTTTATTTGCATTCTTGCCCCATAGGCAATGAGGAATCTAGATGAAAATTCATTTAAAAAGCTCAAAGACCTTCATTGCCATATATGCAATCCCAGCCCCTATCAGAGGACCGACGGCAATACCTTTAAAAAGGGAGACAGCAAGAATGGTCCCCAGTACAAGTGCAGTTGTTATATGGGGATCTTCAGCCAGCAGCACGATACCGCCTTTTGCCAGAAGTGCAACTGCAATCCCCGAGACAAGAGCTATCCACGCATAAGGGGATTTAAATGCACCGCTTAAATCACGGAATCCGATTTCACCGCTGGCTATTGGTGCCAGGACAGCAATTGTAATAATGGTTACACCCCAGTTAATCCCCTTGGACTGCAGAAATGAAAAGGCTTTTGAATCCAGGCCGGATGCTTTAAGGATAATCAAAATAAAGACAGCAATAATCAGTGATTGATTCTTTGCTATTAAACCAATCCCCAGCAATAGTAATAAGAAAATAAGTGGTTGGGATAACATTTGCTAATTCACCTGCCAGCTTCCTATATTATCGTAACATAATTTAATTCAATTTAATAATTTCCGAGTTCTTAGGCTGTCTTTTAAAAATAGAATAAGTATTAATAGACACTGTCTAATTATTTTTGCCTCTTGCAAAAATGATGTATGATATAACTAATAACATTACATAAAAAATGCTGTCATTACTTAGTCTGTTCAAATTTAATAAGGAGGCTAATACTTGAACCCCGCATATATCTATCGAACCGTAAGATTTTTCTTTGTTATTGGAGTGGTGATTTTAAGTTTCTATGCTTTCTTATATTTATCCAAAGTGACTTATCCTTTCATTATTGGATTGGCCATTGCCTTTCTCATTAACCCTTTGGTCAATTTAATGGAAGTTAAATGGAAAATACCAAGGGTTCTCGCAGTGCTTATTGCACTGATTCTTATCTTTGCCATTTTTGCCGGATTAATCACTTTACTGGTGGCCGAGATCGTATCAGGTGCAGATTATTTGGCAAAAGTAGTGCCTCAGCACCTCGATACCTTAATTAACTTCATAGAACAATTCTTTGCAGGGCAAATCATTCCTCTTTATAACCAGCTGGCAAGTTTGTTTAATAATCTGGGAACCGGACAGCAGGATACCATCATGACAAATATAGAAAATGTCGGGAAGCAATTTGGATCTACACTGGGAGATTTTATTCAGGCATTTTTTGAGAATATCCCAAATATCCTTTCATGGTTTCCCAATGCAGCAACAGTCCTGATCTTCTCGCTGCTGGCCACTTTTTTTATCAGCAAGGATTGGCACAGACTTTCAGGGTTATTCGGCCGCATGCTTCCCAGCCGCGCAAAAAAAAGCGGCAGAACTGTATTTGCAGATCTCCAGAAGGCCTTGTTTGGATTTATTAAAGCACAGGCTACTTTAGTATCGATTACTACAGTTATTATACTTGCCGGACTCCTCATCCTGCGTGTTGATTATGCGATTACAATTGCACTTGTTACTGGACTTGTCGATATTATTCCCTATCTCGGTACAGGACTGATTTTTGTGCCTTGGATTATATATGAAGCAATCGGCGGAGAAATGAGCAGGGCACTCGGGCTGGGCATTCTGTATATCATCGTGCTGGTCCAACGTCAGATAATGGAGCCCAAGATCCTTTCATCAAGCATTGGGCTTGATCCTTTAGCTACCCTGATTGCTTTATTTGCCGGTTTTAAACTGATCGGATTTTTAGGCTTGATTGCAGGTCCGGTTACTCTTGTGCTCCTCACTACCCTTCATAAAGCGGGAGTGTTCCAGGATATCTGGTTGTTTATAAAAGGCAATGAAGAAGCCGATTAGGATAAAAAATAGCATCTCCTTCAGTTATGCTATGCAAAGGATGGGATATCGGCACTTCTCTAGGCAATTGTGCTGCTTAGCTGGGGCACAAGCCACGAGTGGCACTAATCAGTTATGTTAATGCCGCTGAACCAAGAATAATGTTTATGAAGTGTACTATTTAATGGGATCAGCGCCACTGAGCGAGGGAATGAAGCCGCAAAGTGTACTAATCATGATATTGCATCTTTCAATAAAATTAACAAGCCGCTCCAATATAATGGAGCGGCTTTATATTTTGCTATTTTTACCTGATTATTGTGATTGTTCCTTTGTTCATCCATTTTTTAAGTCCCTGATATAGGATGTTTTTAAGGACTTTTCTTGCAGGAGGGAGAAGCAAAGTAAATCCTAATGCATCTGTTATGAACCCTGGTGTAAGAAGCAGGACGCCCCCTATAAGAATGCATGCCCCATCAAGAATGGCATCTCCAGGCATCTGTCCGAATCGCAGCTGATCCTGTATTTTTCTGATTGTTTCAAGCCCCTGCCTTTTAGCGAGATAGGCACCTAGAACACCTGTAAGCAAAATAACTGCTAGTGTGGGCCATAGCCCAATAGTGTTGCCTGAAAGAAGCAAAACACCAATTTCAGCAGCCGGAATAATTATCATCAATAAGAGAATGTAGCGCATCAAGCCACCTCTATTTTGTTTAAGACTTACTCTTATTATATCAAACAAGGCAATCGAAATATAACAATTTGTCCAGGAAAAGAACAAAAGCGCAAGCACCTGCCCAAGAAGGAAGGCAGACTAAGAACGCCACACATCCCTAAAGTTATAAATATTTTTCCTTAACATCAAAAAAAGGAAGGGCATCCCCCTCCTTTAACAAGTAATTATAATACGCTTGCGTGTCCGTTATAAATTACACCGCGCTGAGAGTCAACAGTGACTTCCTGTCCATCTTTCAGCAGGCTGGTTGCATTTTCAACCCCTACAATGACAGGTATGCCAATATTAAGGCCAACAACAGCCGCATGGCTTGTAAGCCCGCCTTCTTCTGTTATAAGCGCACTGCATTTCTCAATCGCAGGAACCATTTCACGGTCAGAGCCGATTGTAACCAGAATAGATCCTTCTGTTACTTTCGCCAATGCTTCCTCTGCATTCCTCGCTACAACCACTTTTCCAAATGCTGATTTGCGCCCGATTCCTTGTGCCTTTGCAAGGATATCTCCCACTACATGAATTTTCATTAGGTTGGTGGTACCTGCTTCACCAACAGGAACTCCAGCTGTAATTACAACTAAGTCTCCTGAAGCAACAATGCCGCTGTTCAAGCTTTCTTCAACAGCGATATCAAGCATATCATCCGTTGTAGACGCTTTTTGGCCAATCTGAGGGTACACACCCCAAGTTAAAGATAATCGACGTGAAACATAATCGTTTGAGGTAACGGCAACGATTGGTGCTTTAGGACGGTATTTGGAAATCATCCGGGCTGTATGGCCGCTTTCAGTTGGCGTTATAATGGCGTTAACATCCAGGTTCAGAGCTGTATGTGCCACTGATTCCCCAATGGCATCAGTGATGTTATGTTCATTATCTTTGCTGCGGTTTGACAGGATTTCTTTATGATCCAGTGCCGATTCCGCTCTTGATGCGATGTTGTGCATCGTCTGCACAGCCTCGACAGGGTAAGAACCCGCAGCTGTCTCACCGGATAACATGATTGCGTCTGTGCCATCAAAAATGGCATTTGCAACATCACTCGCTTCTGCGCGTGTTGGACGCGGGTTGCGCTGCATGGAATCCAGCATTTGTGTAGCAGTAATAACCGGTTTGCCCTGTGCATTACATTTCTTAATTAATTTCTTTTGCACAAGCGGCACCTCTTCAGCGGGGATTTCAACACCCAGGTCTCCGCGCGCTACCATAAGCCCGTCAGAAATCTCAAGAATTTCTTCAATATTGTCTACACCTTCCTGATTCTCAATCTTAGGAATGATGTTGATATGGGATGCATTGTGCTCTTCAAGCAGCTGTCTGATTTCCAGAACATCAGATGCTCTGCGGACAAAAGAAGCGGCAATGAAATCAACGCCCTGTTCGATTCCGAAAATGATATCCTGTGCATCTTTCTCTGTTATGCCGGGAAGATTTACAGAAACACCTGGGACATTGACGCCTTTCTTATTTTTAAGTGTTCCGCTATTTAATATTTTTGTGTGGATTTCACTGTTGGCCTTATCAATTTTTGTCACTTCCAGACCAATTAAGCCGTCATCAAGCAAAATTCTGCTTCCTGTGTGCACATCTTCAATAAGTCCCGCATATGTAACAGAAAACTTTTCTGCTGTTCCTTCAACCTCGTTCATGGAAATAATAATATTTTCCCCAGCTCTCAATTCAATCGCGCCGCCCACCATATTGTTTGTGCGGATTTCCGGCCCTTTAGTGTCTAAAAGGATTGCTACAGTCTTGCCAGTCTTTGCTGAAGCCTCACGGATATTCTGAATTCGCTGGCCATGTTCCTCGAAATCACCATGGGAAAAATTTAAACGGGCAACATTCATTCCTGCTTCAATAAGCTGTGTTAACTTTTCAACACTTTCACTGGCAGGTCCAATAGTACAAACGATCTTCGTTTTACGCATTATAAATTACCTCCTGAATTGATGCAGCTTGAATACCAGCACTAATGCTTTATGCCACCTGGTGCCGGCTTGTATCAAATAAAATTAAATAGACAGCTCTTTCGAGAGTTTGTAAAGATCCAGGTCAATTGTATGCTCTCTATCCAATATTTCAATTATATCATGGTCAACCAGTTTATTATTTTGAATTCCTACTGCACGGCCGCCTTTGCCTTCAAGAATAAGTTCCACTGCATATGCTCCAAGGCGGCTGGCCAGCACCCGGTCGAATGCAGTTGGAGAACCGCCCCGCTGCATATGGCCAAGCACGGACACCCGTGTATCAAAGTTTGTTGCTTCTTTGACCTGCTTGGCAAATTCCACCCCGCTGCAGACACCTTCTGCAACCACAATGATACTGTGTTTTTTGCCTCGTTCATGTCCCTTTTTCAGTCTCTCTGCAATTTCATCCATACTATAGCCTGCTTCAGGAATGAGGATTGTTTCCGCGCCGCCTGCTAAACCTGCACATAAAGCGATATCCCCTGCATCTCTTCCCATTACTTCAATGATAAATGTTCTTTCATGTGAAGTAGCAGTATCACGGATTTTATCAATTGCATCAATAACCGTATTTAAAGCTGTGTCAAAGCCAATAGTATATTGCGTTCCCGGAATATCGTTATCGATAGTTCCAGGTACGCCCACACAGGTAAAACCATGCTCTGTCAAAGCTTTTGCTCCACGATATGAGCCGTCCCCGCCAATTACAACTAACCCTTCAATGCCATGCTTGTTCATTTGTTCAATGCCCTTTTGCTGGCCTTCTTTTGTTTTGAACTCTTCGCTTCTTGCTGAGTGCAGCACTGTACCGCCGCGGTGAATGATATCACCGACCGAACCAAGGTCCAGCTTCTTAATATTACCTGACATTAATCCGGAATATCCGCCGTAAACACCATATACTTCAATATTATGATAGATCGCCTTACGGACAACTGCACGTACAGCTGCATTCATACCAGGAGAATCGCCGCCGCTTGTTAATACTCCTATTTTCTTCACAATAATCACCCCAATGTAATTTATAACTATAAGAAAGCTGTTTTCATGCTGCTTAAAAAGTCAGTACATGCCTGCTGTAAAAATTCTGTATGTAATATAGGCTCTATATGTAAAGCAGAGCATACTATGCTTATCTTATTATTGAACAAAACGCTATTGAATATTTCTAAAATACCATGAAGAAGGGAGCATCTCAACTTAATCAGACAATTTAAAAGAAATACAGAATTGTCGGGATACTGAAAGCGTTTTATATAGAAAAAACTGCATTTTTACTATGACTCTCCCCTGGAGGAGCAGACCTTCGGCAATACACAGCAGGTAAAAAAAAATAAAAGCGTGCCCGAAAGCACGCTTTTATTTTACCCCAATAAATTCCTTTAAAAACGAATATTCGCCAATAGATTTGAACTTGTTATACCTGTGATCGATCAGCTGCTCTTCAGTGAGTTGCATCAGATCTTTTAAGGATTTAGTAAGAACTTCTCCAATTCCCTCTGCCTGAACCTTAACACCTTTGTGGGCTCCGCCCTTTACCTCATCTATTATCTCATCCACCACACCCAGTTCTTTTAAATCCGGTGCAGTGATTTTCATGGATTCTGCTGCTTTTTTGGCCTGGGTGGCATCTTTCCAGAGAATCGCAGCCGCTCCCTCCGGAGAAATAACCGAATAAGTTGAGTTTTCGAGCATATGAATATGGTTTCCTACACCTAGAGCCAGAGCCCCGCCGCTTCCGCCTTCACCAATGACGATACAGATAACCGGGACTCTGAGACTGGCCATTTCAAACAGGTTTTTAGCAATTGCCTCACTCTGTCCCCGCTCCTCTGCGGCTTTACCAGGGTAGGCACCCTTTGTATCAATGAAACAGATAATCGGCCTGCGGAATTTATCGGCCTGCTTCATAAGCCTTAAAGCTTTGCGATAACCTTCGGGATGCGGCATACCGAAATTTCTGCGGATGTTCTCCTTTGTGTCTTTTCCGCGCTGGTGGCCGATGACAGTAACCGGAAGACCCCTAAACTTTGCAATCCCCCCAACAATCGCCTCATCGTCACCAAAAGCACGATCTCCGTGACACTCGAAAAAATCCTCAAAAAGATAGGAGATATAATCCAGTGTAGTAGGCCTAGCGGGATGTCTTGCAATCTGTACACGATCCCACGGTTTCATATTTTCATAAATATCCGCTTCTAATTTTTCCAACCGCGCTTCCAGCTTCTCTATTTCTGAGGATAGGTCTACATCGGCGGTTTTGGTATACTCTTTTAATTCAGCAATCTTTTTTTTCAGTTCCATAACCGGACGCTCGAATTCTAGTTCTCCTGCCATTGGAAGTCACCTCCTGGTTGATGTATGGATAAAATAGCTGAGATCTTTTCTTTTAATTCTGTTCTGGCTATAACTGCATCCAATTGACCACATTTTAAGAGGAACTCAGCTGTCTGGAAGTCTTCCGGCAATTCTTCACGGATCGTTTGTTCTATAATCCTGCGTCCTGCAAACCCAATCAAAGCACCAGGTTCTGCCAGATTATAGTCGCCAAGAGAAGCAAAGCTTGCAGACACACCGCCTGTTGTAGGATGAGTCATGATTGAAATAATGAGGCCTCCATTATCACTGAATCTTTTTAGGGCAACACTTGTCTTGGCCATTTGCATCAGGCTCAGAACGCCTTCCTGCATTCTTGCACCGCCTGAAGCGGTAAATATAATAAAAGGAACACGCAATTCATCAGCTTTTTCAATCGCACGGGTAATTTTCTCTCCGACTACTGATCCCATGCTGCCCATTCTGAATGTGGAATCCATAACAGCTATTGCAATTTTATGTCCATCGACAGTGCCTGTCCCAGTCACTACCGCCTCATTTATCTTTGTCTTTTCCCGGTCCTTCTCCAGTTTTTCAATATAGTCCGGGAAATTCAAAGGATTTTCAGAAATCATGTTTGCGTTAATTTCTTCAAAGCTATTAGCATCCAAAAAGCTTGCCAGACGTTCTTTTGAATTCATGATATGGTGGTAATGACAATGGAAACACACTTTAAGATTCTTGACCAATTCTTTGGTATACATGATTTTCTTGCAGTTTGGACACTTTGTCATGATTCCTTCCGGCACATCCTGCTTTGCCGTTTCCGATGGAATGGTTGCATATTTCTTCTTCTTAGTCTTTGTAAAAATATCTTTAAGCAAGATGAAACCTCCCTGAAATTCGCTGAATCATTTCCATTAATTTCAATAGTGGTCAGACCACTAATATAAAAATGAACGCCTAACTTTTCTAGGCTTATGCTTGTCTGATTATTTAAATATAGATGATATCAAAAACAAATTCTGCAAAAAATTGTCGTTAATCCTTCGACAAGTTTCTTAAATTTCTATATACCCGAATAACTTCGGAATCTTTTCTGGATATCAAGGTATCAATCAGCTCTGAATATTGCTGCTTGGTTATCATCATTTTCTCTAAATCCAAAGAATTAAAATAATCTTTGAGAATGATCCAAATTCGGAGGAAAAGATGATTATCTGCAAGTGTGACGACTTCATGAAAAAAGTCGTCATCTGTGTAGTCTGCTTCCAGTGCCCATTTTTTGAACCTGAGAAGCCGATCTTCACCAGCCTTTTGAATAATAAGCCATAAACAGTCAAGTTCAATCAGATATTTGGTTTCTTTAACATCTCTTATGGACTTTTTATCCTGGAGAATAAATGTGCTGAGCAGCTGTACGAGCTGGTTTCCTCTAAAGTCTCTCATAAAAGTCCCCTCGCCTCTCCTTGTCTCAATTAAGCCAAGGAGTTCAAGGGCTCTTAATGCTTCCCGAACGGAAGAGCGCCCGACACCCAGGCGCTCTGACAGCTCTCTTTCGGAAGGCAATCGATCTCCAGGCTTAAGTCCATCATGTTCAATCATGGCCCTAAGCTGTTTGACAATACCGATATAAACCTTCGTGTTTTTTTGAGGTGAATTCACTTATGGAGTCACTCACCTTTTCCAATAACTGCAAGTTGCTTCGTTTTTTCCTTCACTTCTTCAGGATCAACTTTAATGCGCGCAACCCCAGTTTCCATAGCTGCTTTTGCTACAGCAGCTGCAACTTCCGGTGCGACACGGGGATCGAATGGCCCAGGGATAACATAATCCGCATTCAGCTCATTCTGATGCACCAGACTGGCAATGGCTTCTACAGCAGCCACTTTCATTTTCTCATTGATATGAGTTGCTCTGACATCCAGTGCTCCGCGGAAGATTCCAGGGAAGGCCAGTACATTATTTACCTGGTTTGGAAAATCGGACCTTCCAGTTCCAACCACCAGCGCCCCAGCTGCTTTCGCTTCTTCAGGCATAATTTCAGGAGTTGGATTAGCCATAGCGAATATAATTGGATCCTGATTCATCGTACCAATCATCTCAGCCGTCAGTGCTCCGGCAGCAGAAACCCCGATGAATACGTCAGCCCCTTTGATAACATCTGCAAGGCTTCCTTTCGCATTCTCACGATTCGTATACTTTGCTACTTCATTTTTAATTTCATTCATGCCCTGCGGGCGGCCTTCATAAATAGCTCCTTTAGTGTCACACATAATGATTTCGCGAACACCGTAGCTGTATAAAAGTTTAATAATGGCGATTCCGGCAGCACCGGCACCATTTGCCACAACCTTAATTTCATTCATTTTTTTCCCGGAAAGCTTCAAGGCATTTACAAGGCCTGCAACAGTTACAATAGCAGTGCCATGCTGGTCATCATGAAAAACGGGAATATTTGTTTCCTTCTTTAATCGCTCCTCTACATAAAAGCAATTGGGAGCAGCAATATCTTCAAGGTTTACGCCTCCAAATGTAGGCTCCAGAAGTTTTACAGTCTCAACAATCTTATCTACGTCTGTCGTATTAAGGCAAATTGGAAATGCATCCACTCCTGCAAAACTTTTGAAAAGCACAGCTTTTCCTTCCATTACAGGCAGGGCAGCTTCCGGCCCAATATTCCCCAGTCCCAGCACTGCTGTTCCATCGGAAACAACTGCAACCATATTGCCTTTCATTGTGTATTCATAGACAGATTCCGGCTTATCATAAATCTCCTTGCAGGGCTCAGCAACCCCCGGTGAGTAAGCAAGACTTAAGTCTTTGGCATTTCGCACCTGTACTTTAGATTTAGATTCCAATTTCCCTTTATTAGCTCTATGCATATGCAATGCTTCTTCGCGTAAGGTCAAAATTTTCACTCCTCATATTCCGGTTAGGATTATATATAAACATAGACTTGACGAATATATGCTTTAAATCCTGCTGCAATTCTATTTATTTAACAGATAGAGCAGGGATTCACTTGCGTTAAAAGTGGTCAGACCAGTTTATTTTTCTTCTTACAAATATACCATAATTGATATTGTTGTAAAGGGTAATCACTTTAAAATAACGTTATTCCGGCCAAGCAGCTGCATAAGTAAATTCAGGAAATCCTCTGTTGGCGTGACCAGATCTTCCTCACCCAGGCGGATGGTTTTTCGGGAGCTTTCATAATACAAAACCACTTGAACGCTGCCTTCATTTTTCTTAATTAATTCTTTAAGCAAACGAAGATTTTCCGCTGTCTCCCGATCTTCAGTTATCCTTAAATACAAAACGGGATCTTTGTTTTGCATTTTCTCAATGGCTTCCTTCACATGATCCAAATGCTGAATAATCAGCTGCTTTTTGCCATCCCGTTCTTCTATCTTTCCCTCCGCCAAAACGATATTACCCTGTGAGCAGAGCATTGAAAATCGGTTAAACACCTTTGGAAAAACAACCGCCTCCACATCTCCCGTCTGATCGCTCAAGGAAAGAAATGCCATTGGCTCTCCTTTCTTCGTACGAATCTTTTTCACTTCGGATAAGTAAACTACTGTTTTTGCCTTATTTCCTGTTTTTACTTGTTCAGCCAGAGGGCAGGCTCCCAGCATGGAAAAATAGGATTCGTAACTCGATACTGGATGATCTGATAAATACAGGCCCAGCACCTCTTTTTCAAATCTTAGCTTGTCCTCGGAACGGATGGGGTCTACTTCTGTATATTTAGGCTTAGGAAAGAATTCATCATCCTCAAAGAAATCAGCTTGGTCATCTTCCGGCATAACAAGCTGGGCATGTTCTGCAGCTACATCCAAGCTGGCCAGAAGAACAGCTCTATCTTCCCCGAATTCATCAAAGCTGCCTGAATGAACCAGGGATTCGAGGACCTTGCGATTAACTGCTTTTGATGAAACCCTTATGCAAAAATCAAACAGATCTTCAAAGCGCTTATTTTTTCTCGCCTGAAAAATATCTCTTAAAGCTGCAGCACCGATTCCTTTTATCGCTGCCAGGCTATACCTGATAGCATCTTTTTCTGCCAGAAATGAGAATCCGCTTTTATTAATGGAAGGAGGACTGAGCGGTAAGCCCATCTGCCTCAATTCTCCAATATACTGAGCAATCCTGCCTTCATTTCCAATAGCAGAAGTCAGCAGGGAAGCCATAAAGTGAAGCGGATAATGAGTTTTTAAATATGCAAGCTGATAGGCTATGAAACTGTATGCAACGGCGTGACTGCGGTTGAATCCATAATTTGCGAACCGGACGATTAAGTCATATATGTCATGAGCGGTCTGTTCATTATAGCCTTTATTGACTGCTCCCCCTACAAAATGGACACGCTCTCGGTCAAGGACCTCTTTTTGCTTCTTGCTGACTGCTCTCCGAAGCAAATCGGCTTCACCGAGTGAAAATCCTGCGAGTTTTGCAGCGATTTTCATAATTTGTTCCTGATACACGATGACACCATACGTATTTTCAAGAATAGGCTTCAAGTCAGGGTGAGGATATATAATCGGCTTTCTTCCATGCTTCCTGTCAATAAAAAGAGGGATATTTTCCATTGGCCCCGGACGATAAAGGGCATTGACAGCCACAATATCTTCAAACCGCGTTGGCTTAAGCCTTGTCAGCACACTGCGCATCCCCTCTGATTCAAGCTGGAAAATCCCTGTCGTATCTCCACGCCCCAAAAGACTGTATACTGCCTCATCATCCAGGGGAATTTGTTTTATATCTATCTTTGTGCCTGTCTTTCTCTGAATCGAGCTTAGGATATTCTCAATTAATGTCAGGTTCCTAAGACCGAGAAAATCCATTTTTAATAGGCCGACATCTTCGAGATGCTCCATTGAGTATTGGGTCAAATAAACATTTTCATGCCCCTTTTGAATAGGAATGGCCTCAACAAGCGGATGCTCGCTGATGACAACCCCTGCAGCATGAGTAGATGTATGTCTTGGGAGTCCTTCCAGTTTGATAGCTGTATCGAATAGTCTCCGATTCAAATCGGATTCCTGGGTGAATCTTCTTAGCGGCTCTGATTCTTTGTAAGCCTCTTTGAGACTGATGCCCAGTTTGGAAGGTACACTTTTTGAAAGCATATCAAGCTCTTTAGGATTAAGCCCAAATGCCCTGCCTACATCACGGAGTGCCGCTTTGGCAGCCAGGGTTCCAAATGTAAGAATCTGAGCCACATGCAGCTCTCCATATTTCCTGGATACATACCGAATTACCTCATCTCTCCTGTGATCAGGGAAGTCGATATCAATATCAGGCATGGATATTCTTTCCGGATTAAGGAAACGCTCAAATAGGAGCTGGTGCTCAATAGGATCCACATCTGTTATGTAGAGAACATAAGCAACCATGGAACCGGCTGCAGATCCCCGCCCCGGTCCGGTTAAAATGCCATTTCCCCTCGAAAACTTCATAAAATCCCAAACGATTAGAAAGTAATCACTGAATTTCATTTTTCTGATTATATTCAGCTCATACTTTAGCCGATTCCTATGCTCATCATTAGCATCCGGATATCTGTCAGCAAAGCCCTGCCAGCACACTTCTGCCAATAGCTCATCGGCACTCATGCCTTCGGCGGCAGGATATTTGGGAAGATTCTGTTTATCTAGCTCAAGCATTACATTGCATTGCTCAGCAATCCTGATCGTATTCTCTAAAGCATCCGGATAACCTGATAATAGTTCTGCCATTTCCCCGGATGCCTTTAAGTAATACTCATTGCTTTTCAGCCGTTCTCTTCCTTCGTCCTGAAGCTTTTCTCCATTCTTAATAGCCAGCAGGCACTCATGGGCAAAAGCTTCCTCTTTTTTTATGTAACAGACACCATTTGAAGCCGCCAGGCCAATCCCGGTCTCTTCGAAAAGCTGAACCAGTCGGTTATGGATTTCTTTTTCTTCTTGCAGTCCATGATCCTGCAAACCAAGAAAGAATGAGTTTGGCTCAAAAATACTGCTGATAAGTTCAGCTGTTCTTTTGGCATGGCCGTATTCACCTGCCACAAGAGATTGTTCTACTTCCCCTTCTATGCCTGGAGTTAAAGCAAACAACCCTCCTGCATAATGCTTAAGCCATTTTACAGGAATTCCTTCGGGAGATTTTGTCTGGACTGTACTTGTGATTTTTAATAGATTCTGAAACCCCTGCCGGTTTTTAGCCAATAAGACTAAAGGAAAAGCTTCGCCTTCAGATATCTCGCTTAGTACATCCACAGTGAGTCCCATGATTGGTTTAATGGATTGCTTAATACATTCTTTATAAAAGGCGACCGCACCGTACATAACATTTCTGTCTGTTAGAGCCAGGGCAGGAAACCTATTTTCCTTGGCGCTTGACACAAGCTGCTCTATTCTTGCCGTGCTCGACAGCAGGCTATATGCGCTATAAACATGAAGGTGAATAAATGACACGTTTCTCACACCCTTAATTTCTGCTATTTTCATTATAGAACGCCCGTTTCCAAAAAGAAAATATGTTCTCTTTTTTACAGGACGTAAAAAACATATTTTATTAAGTTTGTCCATATGATGAAGTATCAAGATAATTCTGGCAGGACCATTCCTGCAGCGAGGATGGATGATATGAATACCCAGCCCTTTTTCTCCACACTAATTGAGAGCTATTTCATTGCGTTCGGTGTTTTGATTGGAGGATCAATCATTGGCGGCATGGCTGCTTTTCTGACAGGCAAGCCTCCTTTGAATCAAATCTTCCAGATTTCCAATATGATTCGCATTTGGGCCATCATTGCAGCGATAGGAGGAACCTTCGATACCGTATACAGCTTTGAGAAAGGCGTTATGGATGGACAGACTAAGGATATCTTCAAACAATTTATGCTGATTCTATCTGCTCTCGGAGGGGCTCAGACCGGAGCCATGCTCATTAACTGGCTGACTCAGGAGAACATTTCAGCATGAGGATACCGCCTTACTACCGTTTGCCATCCTGGCAGCGTTTTTTTGCAGGAATGGCTCTGGGAGGCATCATCAGCTGGTTTATTTTTTTATTTATCTTTGGACAATGGCAGGAGAGATACAGTAAAGAAATCAAGCTTCAGCAGGATGCAATTTATGAATTGGAGAAAGATAAAGAAATCTGGCAGGAGGAATTCAAAAAACTAAATAAAGAAAATCAGAAAAAACTGACTGTCCAGGATATTTCCATTAAAATTGTAAACGGCGAAAAGTATAAACTGGATTCCTTCAGCGTTTTCCAGCTGGAAGATAAAATAAAAGAGGATATTAACATGATGATTGCCAAAGACATGGATACTGTTTATAAAAGCAGCGAACTGATCAAGAAAATAATAGAGAATAAAACACATCGCGTAAACGAAAAAAGATACCGGGTGGAAGTTATAGAATTGGTCATCTATACAACCGTCTCCATTGAATTGAATATTATGCTGGATTGATGCCCGGCTCTTTGCCGGGCATCATAAATTAGTAATCTCTGCAGACAGCCTCAAGGTCTTTTACAACGGAATCCATCTCATCCCATGAATAAATGGAAGCCCCGGCAGCCAGAGGATGTCCCCCGCCTTTATACTTCCTTGCAATTTCATTAATGATTGGACCCTTAGAACGGAATCGCACACGGATTTGATCGCTTTCCTCGATAAAGAAAACCCATGCTTTTATTCCCTTTACATCACCAAGAGTACTTACAAGCAGGGATGCTTTGGAAGGTACCGCATCAAATTCTTCGAGCAATTCCTTTTTCAGGATCATTACAGCAGCACCGCTGGATCTCATCTCAAAATTCTGCAGCACATAGCCCTTCAGTTTAACAATATTTGCG
The DNA here is from genome assembly GCF_038004385.1 of Cytobacillus sp. FSL R5-0377. Taxonomy (NCBI): domain Bacteria; kingdom Bacillati; phylum Bacillota; class Bacilli; order Caryophanales; family Bacillaceae; genus Cytobacillus; species Cytobacillus sp. FSL R5-0377. The sequence continues at coordinate 3,407,282 of NZ_JBBORA010000001.1, read as the reverse complement.
TCCAGCTCATACATCTTATCAAACAGCTCCGGACGTGAAAAATTATAGTGGATCAGTTCACCTGCATAGGCAAATGTCTTTTCTGTCGTACTCGGATAAAGGAAACGGCCTGTATCCCCAACTATACCAGCAAATAACAGCCTGGCCGCCTCATCAGACATTTTTAGGCCCTGTTCTTTGCCGAAAAGGTAAAACTCATAAATCATTTCACTTGTAGAGCTTGCATCTGTATCCACCCACATTAAATTGCCATACGGATCCATATTGGGGTGATGATCAATTTTGATCAATTTACTGCCCGTTCCATATCTATCACCGCATATCCGCTCTGCATTTGCTGTATCACAGACAATGACCAGCGCACCTTTATATGTATCGTCGGATATTTCATCAAGCCTTCTCATAAAATGAAGTGTTTCTTCCTCCTGCCCGACAGTAAAGATCGCTTTTTCCGGAAATGAAGCCTTAAGGATTTCAGCAAGGCCGCCCTGTGAACCATATGCATCCGGATCCGGCCGGACATGCCTATGAATAATGATTGTTTCATATTTTATTATTTCATCAAGTATCTTCTGTTTCATGGCGCGCTCCTTTTATTCTGAATACTATATATTTACCATACCACCATGAAAAGAAAAAGAAAACATTCCATGCTTATGGCAATTTTTTATTAATGAAGGTAGAATAATAAGAGATTGTCGAAACTTGGAGGTTAAGAAATGCCTATTTTTGTTATCCTGATTATTCTTTCTTTTTCTTTCTATATTTTCTACAAAGTAAAATTCTTCAGAAGCAGACAGCCGGCTGAAAGGCAATGGATATCAGCCAAGTCCAGAATTGCCCTAGGTTCATTTGTTGCCATATTTGGCCTTAACCAGCTGTTTTTATACGACACAACCACCGCTCTCATTGTGGCAATTGTATTTATTCTTATCGGCGGATTAAGCATATGGGGCGGCATAAAAGCGTATAAGTTTTACATGCCTCACGCTGCCAAAGAAGCTGAAGCAGCAAGGAAAAATTAAAGATCCGGGTATCCGAAAGGGCCGGCAAACCAAAAGCCGTTCATATGAACGGCTTTTGGTTTTCAAGAAAGAACTATCAGTCTTCAGCGCTTCCTCTTAACTTGTATTAATGTCTGTCAATCAGCTGGCACATCATCATCGCCTTGCCCACAAGGACACCTTCGTTAAAAACTTCAACGTCCACTTTACCGAACTTCCGCCCAACTTCCAGGACTTTAGGATAGATTTCAAGCATGCTGTCTATCTGAACAGGTTTTATAAAATAGACAGTCATATTTTCAACTACGAGATCTCCCTTTTTATAACTTCTTAACACTCTGTTTGCTGCTTCCGTTACAATGGTCGTAAAGACACCATACGAAATCGTTCCAAGGTGATTAGTCATCTGCGGAGTAACCTCACAGCGGTAGACATCATCCCCTTTTGTTTTCCCCCGTGTCATTACCAGCTGGCTTGTGACTATATCATCAATTGTTTCACCCACCTGCGGCTGCCTTTGTATCATCTGCAAAGCCTTCAGCACATCCTGACGGCTTACAATGCCTTCGAGTTTATTCGCTTCATCCACCACCGGGAGCAATTCTATTCCTTCCCACACCATCATATGCGAGGAAGAAGCAACGCTCGTTTTCCCGCCTACTGTCATTGGGTTTTTAGTCATGATTTTTTCGATAAGCGTTTCTTTATCATGTCCCATAATATCTTTAGAAGTAACAACTCCCTGCACCTTGAGATTATTATCGACAACCGGGAATCGGCTGTGGCTGGTTTCGCGGTTATATGTCATCCAATCTGCAATAGTATCAGTTGTTTTCAGGAAAATCGCTTCCTGCAGGGGAGTCAGGATATCTTCAACAAGTACAATCTCCTTTTTAATCAGCTGGTCATAGATAGCCCTGTTGATCATAGTTGCAACTGTGAAGGTATCATAACTGCTTGAGATCACAGGCATCTGCAGATCGTCAGCAAGCTTTTTGACATGGTCTTCTGTATCAAATCCCCCGGTAATTAATACAGCAGCGCCAGCCTTTAATGCTAATTCGTGTGCCTGGGTGCGGTTTCCTACGATCAGCAGGTTTCCGGCATCCGTATATCTCATCATCGCTTCAAGCTTCATCGCACCAATAACAAATTTATTCAGTGTTTTATGGAGCCCTGCTCTTCCACCGAGCACCTGGCCATCAACGATATTAACAACTTCTGCAAAAGTAAGCTTTTCAATATTCTCTTTTTTCTTCCGCTCAATTCTTATTGTCCCTACACGTTCTATTGTACTGACATATCCCTTATTCTCCGCATCCTTAATCGCTCTGTATGCAGTCCCTTCACTCACAGCCAGTGCCTTGGCGATCTGTCTGACCGATATCTTTTCTCCAATTGGCAGTTCATCAATATATTGTAATATTTGCTCATGCTTAGTAGCCAAGACTTTCACCCTCTACAAATTATTCCTTATTTTCATTATAAGGGTAAAGGTGCCTTGATACAATTGACTCCGCCAATCTGCGTTACCTGCCGAAGGAGCGCGCCCGCTTCCTGTCTGCCAATTTGCGCATTTGCTTCCCCGGTACAGCCTCTTTTTTCGGTGCATACATTAAGGCACTCAGGTTCCCGGCAATAACAAAAAGGGCAAGGGCCAGCCAGCTGATAGCAAAGATCCCTTCAGCTCCTCCATTAAATACACCCATTCTTGGAGCTGCATAATAAAGCATCAAGCCGCACAGCAGCAAGCATAGCAAATATCGGTTTTTGTTCATTTTCACTTCCTCCTTTATCCTTCCTCCCTAAAATGTATGCGGACAGGCTGGGAAAATGAGTGGATTTTATTAATAAAAAATAACGCAGCCTCCATCGGAAAGCTGCGTTTGAGATATTATAATTCTATTGATTCCCCTGTTTCGAGAACCTGCCCTATTCCATCTTCTAGCATGCTGATGAATTCATGTGGATCCTGCCTGATTGGGGGGAAGGTGTTGAAGTGAATCGGAACAACCTTTTTGGCTCCCAGGAGTTCTGCTGCGTATGCTGCGTCATCCGGCCCCATCGTAAAATTGTCTCCAATCGGCAGGAATGCCAAATCAATCGGATGACGGTCACCAATTAACTTCATATCAGAGAAAAGCCCTGTATCCCCTGCATGATAAATCGTTTTTCCTTCTAAGGTAATGAGAACACCTGCAGGCATGCCCAGGTAGATGATTTCCTGATTCTCTGTCTCAAGACCTGTTCCATGAAATGCCGGTGTCAGCTTCACTCTTCCGAAATCAAAATCATATCCGCCGCCGATCGACATTCCATGTGCATTAACACCCTGCCAGCCCAGATAGGTGGCAAGCTCAAAATTGGCAATGACAAGAGAGTTATTGCGCTTTGCCAGCTCAATCGTATCTCCAAGATGATCGCCATGTCCATGAGTTACAATGATGACGTCCGGCTTCTGCTCCTCAGCTTTTAAGTCTGTTAAATCATTCCCGGTAATAAAAGGATCTATTAAGATGGTTTTTCCCTTTGATTCAATTTCCACTACAGCATGACCATGAAATGATACTTTCAATTTTATGCTCCTCTCTTATTTTAAGTTATGTAATTTACTTCAACGAAAAACAGGTTATTCCTGCTTTCTTTAGAATATACCCAAATTGGTCATCTTTAAAAGGTTCTGGGTTTGGACACAAAAATAGAAAAAGCTGGGCGCTGTGTCCGAAGGTAAACCAGGTTCTGACACAAAAACAGAAAATCCGACTCGCTGTGTCCGAAGATGAACCAGGTTCTGACACAAAAACAGAAAATCCGACTCGCTGTGTCCGAAGATGAACCAGGTTCTGACACCAAAATAGAAAATCTGACTCGCTGTGTCCGAAGGTGAACCAGGTTCTGATACAAAAATGGAAAATCCGGCTCGCTGTGTCCAAAGGTGAACCAGGTTTTGACACCAAAATAGAAAATCCGACTCGCTGTGTCCGAAGGTGAACCAGGTTCTGACGCAAAAATAGAAAATCCCGGGCAATGTGTCCGAAATTGAACCAGGTTCTGACGCGAAAATAGAAAATCCCGGGCAATGTGTCCGAAGTTGAGTCAGGCTCTGACACAAAAATAGAAAATCCAGCTCGCTATGTCCGAAGTTACTTCAGGTTCGAACCCAACCTAAAAGCAGGTTTACTTGTCTGCCTTTCGCCCCTAATCCGTTTCCTTTCAAATTCAAAAACACCTTCTTACTGGATTCATCTTCCGCTTGTGTGCCCCACAGGACAAGAACAGCTCCGTAAGCAATACATCGCAAGAACAAAAGCAGCAACTTTCATGAGAAAATAGCGTTCTTAGTCTGCTCACCGAGTGGCAAGGCGCTTGCGCTTTTCTTATTTAGTTGCTACTCTCAAAGTATCAGTACATAAGGAGGTTCATTATGAATAACAGATTGCAGAAATTATCACAGTGGATGAAGGAAAATGATATACAAATCACTTTTGTAACATCACCGGATAATGTATTTTATTTAAGCGGCTTTTTAAGCGACCCTCATGAACGCTTGCTTGGACTGGCGGTTTTCCAAGAGGAAGAGCCATTCCTTGTATGTCCGGCTATGGAAAAAGAAGATGCCAAGAATGCCGGCTGGAGACATGAAATTATTGGGTACAGCGATATTCAGAACCCTTGGGAATTTATCCAGACATCCATACATAAAAGAATTGGAAAAGTAAATAAAGCAGCAATCGAAAAAGAGCATATGAATGTGGAGCGCTATGAGGCCATTTCAGGCCTGTTTAGCGGTGCATCCTTTGTTTCAGCAGAAGAAAAACTTCGCCAGCTTCGTATGGTTAAGGATGAAAAAGAATTGGAAATCATCCGCGAAGCATGTGCATTGGCTGATTTTGCGATTGAAACAGGCTGTGCCGAAATCCAGGAAGGAAAAACAGAACTGGATGTTCTGGCTGCCGTCGAATATGCGTTAAAGAAAAAAGGCGTTAATGAAATGTCTTTCTCTACCATGGTCCTAACAGGGGCTAACGGAGCTTCTCCTCATGGGACACCGGGAATGACGAAGATCCAAAAAGGGGATTTAGTCCTGTTTGACCTGGGAGTTGTCTGGAATGGCTACTGCTCAGATATTACCAGAACTGTAGCTTATGGTGATATTAGTGATAAACAAAAAGAAATTTATGATACCGTCTTAAAAGCTCAGCTTGCAGCGGTTGAAGCGAGCAAGCCGGGAGTCACATGTGCGGATATTGACCTGACAGCAAGAAACCTGATAGCAGAAGCCGGCTACGGCGACTATTTCCCGCATCGATTGGGGCATGGCCTGGGTGTAAGCGTTCATGAGTATCCTTCATTAACAGAAACAAACCCGCTTTTGCTTGAAGAGGGTATGGTCTTCACTATCGAACCTGGAATCTACGTCCCTGGTGTTGCCGGAGTGAGGATTGAGGATGACCTTGCTGTAACAGCAGACGGAGTAGAACTTTTGACGAAGTTCCCGAAAGAACTTCAGATTATTAAATAACAAATCCACAGAAAAATCCGGAGCTAACCTGCCCCGGATTTTTTTATTATTTTAAAATTAGATAGAACCGCCGATATCCTATTGCTGCTCTAATTGTGTTCTCGTATCTGAATAGTCAAGACTATGAGCCTCAGCTACAGCCTTATAAGTCACATAACCATTTAATGTATTAACACCCTTTAATAAAGCCTCATTATCCAGACATGCCTGCTTGTAGCCTTTATTGGCGATTTGCAGTGCATATGGCACCGTCACATTAGTCAATGCAAGAGTGGATGTTCTGGGAACAGCTCCAGGCATATTGGCTACCGCATAGTGAACTATGCCATGCTTTTCATATGTCGGATTGTCATGGGTAGTAATTCGATCTGTTGTTTCAAAAATTCCTCCCTGGTCAATGGCAATATCCACGAGAACAGAACCGGGGCTCATGGTTTTGATCATTTCCTCTGTTACAAGCTTAGGAGCTTTTGCACCCGGAATCAGGACAGCGCCAATCACAAGATCGGAGTTCTTAACAGCTTCAGCTATATTATAAGGGTTTGAGATTAAAGTGGTTACTTCTTTCCCAAAGATATCATCAAGCTGCCGGAGGCGATCTGGATTCAAATCAATCATGGTCACCTTGGCACCAAGACCAATTGCCATTTTTGCCGCATTAGTTCCGGCAACCCCGCCGCCGATTATCGTTACACTCCCACGCTGTACACCCGGAACCCCTGATAGCAGAATTCCTTTTCCTCCATGGATTTTTTCAAGGAACTGCGCTCCTACCTGCGCTGCCATTCTTCCGGCTACTTCACTCATAGGAGTCAATAGAGGCAATGTCCGGTTGGGAAGCTGTACTGTTTCATAAGCAATGCCCACAACCTTATTATTTATTAAAGCATTTGTCAAAGCAGGTTCAGCAGCCAAATGTAAATATGTAAAGAGAATTAACCCTTCCCGAAAATATACATATTCGCTCTGTACGGGCTCCTTTACCTTCATGACCATCTCCATGGCCCACGCCTCTTCTGCAGTCTGAACAATATGTGCTCCTGCACTCAGATAGTCGCTGTCTGAAAAGCCCGATCCGGCTCCAGCACCCGTTTCTAAATAGACTTCATGGCCAAATTGAATAAGATTCATAACACCGGCAGGGGTCATGGCAACCCTGTTTTCATTATTTTTTACTTCCTTAGGAACTCCGATACGCATTCAGCATACCTCCGTATATTAGTGATCCGCTATTAACTTTATATGGCTATATGAGGGAAAAGTATACACTTAATCCGCCTATTTTTTCTCCTTTCAAACAACATATAAAAAGCCCTCATTCATTTATGAGAGCTTGCTTTTTCATTGAAAATTGCCTTCATTTCTATCGTGAGCTTCCATGTCAAACTCGGCATTTGGCTGGTCAATAACACCGCTGTTATAAGCATTCATAATTTGTGTACTAACTTCATTGGCACCTTGCTCATCAAAAAAATATCCGGATCCTGCTTTTGGTTCTCTCTTTTCCATTTTACATCTGCTCCTTTTCCAAAAAATTTATCAGCCTTACTATTGTTCGATTTTCTGCTACAGATATTCAATTTTTACAAATGTATAATATAGGTAAAGGAGGAGATTCAAGTGGGCATGAAATATAAGAACATATTAGTCGCTGTTGATGGTTCAAATGAAGCAGAATGGGCATTTAAAAAAGCAATTGAAATTGCCAAGCGCAATAATGCTTCTATGGTATTGGCACATATCATTGATACCCGCACGTTCGCCACTGTCGAAGCCTATGACCGCACGATTGCCGAAAGAGCTGACCGTTTTGCAACAGAATTAATGGAAAAATACAAAAAGACAGCAGTGGATGCAGGTATCGAAAATGTGACATATGAAGTCGATTATGGTTCACCAAAAGTGAAAGTTCCAAAAGATATTGCCAGAAAGCACAACGTGGAGCTGATCATTTGCGGGGCAACAGGCATGAACGCGGTTGAACGTTTCATCATTGGCAGTGTATCTGAACATATTACCCGTTATGCCCGCTGTGATGTTCTCGTAGTTAGAACGGATAAAGAAGATGAAGAATAGAAAAAATGGCGCTGCAGCAGGCAGCGCCATTTTTTATTTATTGGCAAACTCTTTAGTTCCAAGGTATTTCTTCGCTTTATCTATCGCGATGCTTACTTGTTTGAATCCGGTTCCGCCTGCACTATTTCTTCTTTTAACAGCTGTGTATGGATCCAGCACCTCATAAATATCTTCTTCGAACAATCCATGTGCATTCTTGAAATCATCAAGCGGCAAATCTCCAAGGAAGCATCCCTTTTGTACACAGACAAGAACCAGTTTCCCGACAATCTCATGTGCTTCTCTGAAAGGAATGCCTTTATCAGATAGATAATCTGCCAGTTCAGTTGCATTGGAAAAATCATTTTTAGTCGCTTTTTCCATCTGCCCGGTTTTCACCTTCATGGTGCGGATCATACCCGCAAAAATCTTAAGTGAACCTGTGACTGTCTTTACAGTATCAAACATTCCTTCTTTATCTTCCTGCATATCTTTGTTATAGGCAAGGGGCAGGCCTTTCAATACTGTTAGAAGACCCACAAGGTTTCCATATACTCGCCCTGTTTTTCCGCGAATGAGCTCAGCCATGTCGGGGTTTTTCTTCTGCGGCATGATGCTCGAGCCTGTTGCAAAGCTGTCATCGAGCTCAATGAATTGAAATTCCTGGCTTGACCAGAGAATGAACTCTTCACTTAAACGCGACAGATGCATCATCAGGATTGAACTTGAGGATAAAAACTCAAGAATAAAGTCTCTGTCACTAACTGCATCCAGGCTGTTCTCATAGATGCCTTCAAACCCGAGAAGTTCAGCCGTATACTCACGGTCAATCGGGAAAGTGGTGCCAGCCAGCGCCCCCGCTCCAAGAGGTGATATGTTGATTCTCTTTAGACTTTCAGTAAAGCGCTCCTTGTCCCTCTCAAGCATCCAAAAATAAGCCATCAGATGGTGGCCGAAGGAGATCGGCTGGGCCCTCTGCAGATGAGTATAGCCAGGCATAATGGTTTCCACATTTTTTTCAGCCTGGATGACTAACTCTTCCTGCATTTCCTGAATCAACTCAACAATCTGCTCCACCTGCTTGCGGATATATAAATGCATATCTGTCGCCACCTGGTCATTTCGGCTTCTTGCTGTATGAAGTTTGCCGCCGACAGGTCCTGTCAGTTCAGTCAAATGGCTCTCAAGATTTAAATGAATATCTTCAAGTTTTACTGAGTAAGTGAGTTCATCCTTTTCAGCCTTCGCTTTAAGCTGCTGAAGGCCAGCTTTGATTTTTTCTGCTTCGCCCTCAGTAATAATTCCTGTTTTAGAAAGCATGGAAACGTGGGCCATGCTTCCTTCGATATCTTCCATAACCAATTCCTGGTCAAATGAAATCGATGCTCCGAATTCATCTACCCATTCTTCAGCAGATTTTGTAAATCTGCCTCCCCACAGTTTTTTCACACTGTCACCTTCTTGCTGTTTTGAACAATGCTCTGCACTTTTGTCGGCAAGCCCCACAGCTTAATAAAGCCAACTGCTGCATTGTGGTCAAATTCATCATCTGAAGTATAGGTTGCTAATTTTTCATCGTACAGGGAATAAGGGGATTTTCTTCCCTCAACAATTGCATGGCCTTTAAACAGCTTTACTCTTACTGTCCCTGTTACAAATGCTTGTGTTTCTTTTAGGAAAGCTGTTAACGCATTGTTAAGCTGGGAGAACCACAATCCTTCATAGATAAGCTCAGCCACTTTTTTCTCGATGACCGGTTTAAAGTGGGCCATTTCTTTTACCATCGTTAAGTCCTCAAGCTCTTTATGGGCTTTCAGGAGTGTAATCGCACCCGGACACTCATACACCTCACGGGATTTTATGCCGACAAGGCGGTTTTCAACATGGTCGATACGTCCAACCCCATGCTTGCCTGCAAGCTCATTCAATTCAGCAATTAGCTCGGAAAGCTTCATGCCTTTGCCATTTAAGCTGACTGGCACACCCTTTTCAAAACCGATTTCAATTGTATCAGGTGTATCAGGAGCTTTTTCAAGTGAAGCAGTAAGATCGTATGCATCTTCCGGAGGAGCAGCCCATGGATCTTCCAGGACTCCACACTCATTGCTTCTTCCCCATAAGTTTTGATCAATGCTGTATGGAGAATTTAAGTTAATTGGAATAGGAATATTATTTTGTTTTGCATATTCAATTTCTTCCTCACGTGACCAGCTCCACTCACGAACAGGTGCTAGCACCTGGAGATCCGGGTTAAGAGCCTGAATTGCCACTTCAAAACGAACCTGGTCATTTCCTTTGCCGGTACATCCATGTGCTACTGCTACTGCGCCTTCTTTTTCTGCTACTTCAACAAGCTTTTTGGCGATCAGCGGACGTGAAAGAGCAGAGATTAGTGGATACTTATTTTCATATAATGCATGTGCCTGAAGTGCCAGCAATGCATATTCATTAGCAAATTCCTCTTTTGCATCAATCACATACGATTGGACTGCTCCAACCGTCAAAGCTTTTTTCTGGATAAAGTTCAGATCTTTTCCTTCGCCAACATCAAGGCAGCAGGCAACAACAGCATAACCTTGATCCTGAAGCCATTTAATCGCAACAGATGTATCCAATCCGCCTGAGTATGCAAGTACAACTTTATTTTGTGACATTTTATATTTCCTCCTTAGATTTTACGTATAAATATACAATTAAATTATGTTTTTATTCATTTATTATTCTCTTACTTTAACAACCTTTTCTTTAAAAATCAATACTTATTCTTAAAAATGTATAAAAATAAATATTATTTTTCAAATAAAAAAGCAAAAGCCCTTTATTGGCTTTTGCCTGCAGTATTGTTTAGTGTTTTAATGCCTCATAAACTGCTGAAATCACACTTCCATATTGACTGATGCTGTATGTGTCACCTTGAAACTTATGCGGATCTTTTGTTGGATCGATAACAGGAGAATGTTTTTTATTTGTCAGCAGAGCAACTGCTAAATTATTTTCTCTGTCTATCACCGTTACTGTTCCAGTCCAGCCGGTATGCCCAAATACATTTTTCCCTGCATACTCGCTGAACATCCACTCCATGCTTGAATCACCGTTCAAACGCCATCCTAACCCATATGTAGGATTCATATCATAAGGTTCTACAAATTTATCAATGGTCTGTTTATCAAATAATTTTATATTTCCATAGCCCCCATCATTAAGCATTACCTGCATCAGGACAGCAAGATCTGAAGTGGTGGAAAAGAGGCCTGCATGACCGGATATTCCATCCATTGAATAAAAGGACTTTTCATCATGAACCTCTCCTTGGAGAGTATAGGTACGGATATTAGGGAACGAAATAACTCCATCTCTAGTGTTGCCGTGCAATTCAGTTGCAGCAAAATCCTTTTTCTTGAATCCTTTGCGGAGCGGATTAAATAAGGTATGCTTTAATCCCAATGGCTTATAAATATGATTTTCAGTATAATCGTCAAGCTGCTCTCCAGTAATTTTTTCAATAATAAATCCAAGGAGCATATAGTCAATGTCACTGTATACCTGTTTGGTGCCAGGTTCATACTCAAGGGGAGTTTTCAAAATCATGGAAAGGGTTTTACTTCGTTCCTGGGAATATAATTCTCCCGCCCTTTCAGGATTATGATAATGGACGCTTGAAGGAAATCCGGCAGTATGATGAAGCAGGTCGATTATCCGGAGCTCCGCTTTCCCTTTTATTTCATCGTCCGCAGAATCTTTAAATTCAGGAAAATAGTGCTGAATTTTTTCTTCAAGATTGATCTTTCCTTCACTGACAAGATGCTGCAGTGAAAAATTAACGGCATACATTTTCGTGTTTGATGCTAGATCAAACATGGTTTTTGTTTTCATTTTCTGCAGATGATTTAAAGGATTAGAACCATCAAAGACCTTGGCTGAACCATATGCGGAGTTTTTAACAATCTTGCCATCTTTAATTACGACTAAAACTGCTCCCGGAAAACCAGCTTCTATTTCTCCCTCGATCAGCTTATCAACCTCTTTGAGTTTTCTGGAAGAAAAGCCTGCATCCTCGGGGCGCTTTGCTTTTGATAGGATTGGATATTTTATTGGTTTCTTATGTGTAAATCCTTGCTCTTCTAAGCTGCTTCCTGTTCTGCCCACTTCTTCTCCCAGAGCTGCAGCGGGGTATGGCAGCAGCAAACCCAGCACTATAGCTAAAACTGTCAATTGTGTTATAAATCTTTTCATATTCTCCTCCTTGTATTTGTTTTAATATTCTCAATAGTCAATATACTATTCTATATTTATTAAAGCTGTAAACCAATACCTTAGCCTTTCTATTAAATCAGTTCTTGTGAACCAAGTTCTTTTATCTTCATATTAGTTCCATAGTAGTATCTGCAGAAAATGAATGAATACTAAAACATCCATGCATAGCAAACACCTTTATAGTAAAATAAAAGCAAGATTATCATTTGGGGGATTCATAATGGAGGAGCATTTTTCACATAACAGCCGGCTTGGAATTGCTATTCCCAGCTTTGACAGGGAATGGGATGAATACTCACACAGAACACAGCAGATGATCCTGTTTCAATGGGAAAAGATAAGAGGCAGGATTCCTGACCGCATTGCCGAGCTTGAAGCGGATATTAACAGGAAACAGGCCGAGCTTTCAGATGAGGGGAATTTTGAAAAATCATGCAGACTCAACAGCGAAATTTCAGAACTGGCATCCATCATTAATGATTTGTGGCTTTGGTACCGAACAAATCAGGATATTACAGGAAAGATGCATTCATAAGAAAAACCTTTCCGCGGCGGAAAGGTTTTTTGCCTCTTATAAATCTTTTCTAAGTTCCCTGACGATATGCCCGAGTTCTGGCAGAATCAGCTTATTCATGGCCAGCCGAACTGCCCCTGATGATCCAGGAGTTGAAAAAACGGCTTTATTTCTAACTGTCCCTGCAGCTGCCCGCGATAGAATGGCCGCTGAACCAATATCTTCCGTGTAGCTCAGCATTCTGAACAATTCGCCAAATCCATCGATTTCTTTATCAAATAATTCTCTAACCGTCTCAATCGTAACATCCCGGAGAGCAATACCAGTGCCTCCATTTGTTAGAACAGCATCAATACCGGGGTTTTCGCAGCCTTTTAATACGGCCTCACGAATGAGAGTTCCTTCATCCTTGACGATTTCATAGTCAGCTATATTATGTCCTGCCTCTTCGAGCAGCTGAATCATCAGTTTTCCGCTTTTATCCGTTTCTTCATCTCGCGTATCACTTACGGTGATCACTTTGCACCTGACTTTTTTTGGCGCTTCTTTTTTATGCTCTAATGTACTCACTTGGCACCACCTTTCTTTGAAAAATCATTCCTCGGTTTACTGCTGATCATTCTTAGTTTTCAGATATCTCATCTGATAATATTTATGGGCAAATTCTGTTACTTTTCTTGTCAGCTGGTAATTAGTCCCTGCCCCTATGGCCATGCTGATGAAAGGTATTCCCTGAATAGATTTTCTGCGAAAAAAATAAATTGCCATTCCTTTAAAAAGCTGCTTCATTGGCTGCTCAATCCAGGTAATATCAGTCAATTCTTCTTTTCCTTCATAAAAATAAAATTCTTCCTGGTTCTTCAGCTCGTCCATTAATTCTTGCCATGCACTGCTCTGCATGCGAGCCGGTAATGTGGCAGCATGAAAAACCTTAAGAGAACTCATCATTTCAAATGGAGTATTGACTTCAATGCCATAGGTCATGGCAATCAGCTGTACGGCACGAAGATTAATAACTGCCATAGCAGGAATATCTGCACCCAGCATGAGTGAGCTGCCAGAACCTGCAATGCCGCCCTGTGCAAACGAATAAAGCCGATGGCGGGCAATCTGCTGTTGAGCTATGTATTGAAGCTGGTCGATATTTAGCTTTTTAAGATCTTCAATCGTCTCGATATCAGAATGAAATACACGGCCTGCGGTCAATATTCGCTCTTTCGCATCCATTTGAAGCTGTGAACCTTGAATAAGCGCATGAAGATGAAACAGCCAGCTATCCATTGCCGAAAAAAATTGATGCTGAACTTCTTCAGGCAATAGTGAAAAAGACCTTTCCAATGATTTATCATAAACCATCTCCAAATCATTGGGCTCATAACTCAGCAGGGTATTTTCCCACTCCTGAATACCTGCCAAAACGCTTTCTTCCCGTTCGTTCAATGGCATCGCAATTCCTCCCAAAAAACATTTTTTCTTTGACTCAGTATAGCATAATTCAGATGGAAAATTCTCCTTCTGTCTGATTGTGAATTTTCATTCCCATACAACAAAAAAGACAAGAGCTTATAAAGCCCTTGCCTATCTTGAATGTTATTTAGCTAATCTCACAACATCACGTGCAATCATAACTTCCTCATTTGTCGGGATAATCATGACTTTAACTGGTGAGTGAGGGTAGTTGATGAATGCTTCTTCACCGCGCACTTTGTTTAATGCAGGATCCCAGTATACGCCCATGAATTCCAGCCCCTGAAGAACTCGTTCACGGATAACATCACTGTTTTCACCGATTCCAGCTGTGAAAATGATCGCGTCTACGCCATACATGCGGGAAGCATAAGATCCGATATATTTATGGATTCTGTTTGCGAATACTTCAAGAGCCAATTCTGCTCTTTCATTTCCTTCGACAGCTTGAATTTCAATGTCCCGAAGGTCACTGGAGAAGCCGGAAACACCAAGCATACCGCTCTTTTTATTTAGCACATCAAGAACTTCATCTGCATTCTTGCCCGTCTTTTCCATTATGAATGGAATAAGTGCAGGGTCAATGTTACCTGAACGCGTACCCATTGTAACACCTGCTAACGGAGTGAAGCCCATTGAAGTATCGATTGACTTTCCGCCTTCAATCGCTGTAATACTGGCTCCATTTCCTAAGTGGCAGGAGATCAGGCGAAGCTGCTCAAGTGGACGGCCGAGCATTTCCGCTGCACGCTCTGAAACATATTTATGTGAAGTTCCATGGAAGCCATACTTGCGGATGCCATACTTCTCATAATACTCATATGGCAAGCTATATAGGAAAGAGCTTTCCGGCATCGTCTGGTGGAACGCAGTATCAAATACTGCCACTGCAGGCACATTTGGAAGGACCTGCTGGAACGCCTTAATTCCCGTAATATTAGCTGGGTTGTGAAGAGGTGCAAGCTCAGATAGTTCATCTATTTTTGCAAGCACTTCATCTGTAATAACCGCAGAATCATTAAACGCTTCACCGCCGTGAACAACACGGTGGCCAATACCTTCGATTTCATTAAGAGATTTAATGATCCCCAGATTTGTTAATTTTTCTAAAAGGATTTTAACAGCTACTGCATGATCTGGTATATCTGTTACTTCCTTAATTTTTTCGTTATTTACAGAAATATTGAAGACTGCATTATCCAGCCCAATACGCTCTATTAAGCCTTTTGTAATAACCTCTTCACTCGGCATGTCAAATAACTGAAATTTTAATGATGAACTGCCGGCGTTAATTGCAATGATTTTTGCCATAAAGCTACCGCTCCTTTAGAAGATGTTCAAGGGGACTGATCTGTCACCTAAAACCCATACTTTTATATAACAATGTGTGATACTGCGAAACAAAGTAATACAACTTTATTTTGTGCATCGGACACACTTAATATCTCTCAATTTTCCATTTAAACACTGTAAGCAAAACATTTCAAGAATCACCTTGCAATGGTATCGTTTTCATGCTAAATTAAGTGTTTTCTGACACTTCATTAAATTGATTCATTAAAAAAAGAAGCCGTCAAATGCTCAGCTTCTTTTTCGTTTATCCTTATTTGCTTTCTTTAAACCATCCATCAATTTTTCTGAGGATTTTTTCGGTTTCTGCTGTTTTAGATAAGCTTGGCAAGTTGACCAGGAGAGCCTGCTTAGGGGGAGTGACTCCTTCCCCTTTCTTCTGAAGGATGAAGATGCTTTTGGCTGCTTTTTCATTTTTGAACATGGTGAGCGGCAGCTGTATCAATCCTTGGATGTAGGCATTTTCCTTAATATATTCATGCAGCTTAGGAGCCTGATCACTTTCGAACATACCATTTGGAATGATAAAAAATAAATATCCTCCAGATTTCACATGATTCATGCTCTGCTCAATAAATAAGTGATGGGAATAGGAATGCCCCTCATCCGCTTTAAGCTTATACTCGGCAGAACGGACATCATTCGGATAATACCCGACAGGCAAATCACTTACTACAGCATCGGCAGATTCAATAAACAGCGGTTCAAGGCTATCCTGGTTGAAAAATTGAATAGGATGCTCCTGTAAATTGGCATTAATGTAAGCCAGCTTGATCAATAAGTCATCAATTTCAATCCCGGTTGCCTCAATCACTTTACCGCTTTGGTGATTCATAACAGTAGTCAATAAGTTTCCTGTTCCTACTGCAGGATCAAGCAGGCGGAAACTCTTTTCCTGAATGAATTTTTCAACAAGATACCCCATCAGCATTCCCACAGCATCAGGAGTCATTTGATGATTAGGCTGCACATTCTCTTTCATGCCCTTTAATATAGCAAGCTGAAAAGAATTTCTAATTTCTTCTTTTGAGCAGCTGTTTAAGTCAATGGATTCGTAACTCTTCCTGAGCCTCTTAATGGTTAATTCACTTAGCTCATCCTGAAGAATGCTTTCATGAAATAAATTCTCTCCTGTTTCAGCAAGAGCTTCTAAGTATGTACAATGCAGTTCTTCCTGCATAATTACAGCCGTTTCATTTAAAATCGTAAATAATTCCTCAACCGGAGTTATTTTCACAGCATATTCCTCCCGTCCTTATTCTTTTTCCTATTTTAACGGGCTTTTGGTTCATTCACAAGTTTGGTGCTGATGAACAAAAAAATAAAAGCTCCGGAACGAATCCGGAGCCTCCAATATTCTAAATTATTTCGCTTGTTTAGCTGCTTCCACTGCTGCTTCATAGTCAGGATGGTCAGTTGCTTCACTAACATATTCCGCATATGTCACAGTGTCATTTGAATCGACAACAAAAACAGCACGAGCCAATAGACGAAGTTCCTGGATGGCTACCCCATAAGCTTCTCCGAAAGACAGGTCACGGTGATCGGAAACAGTTTGAACATTTTCTATGCCTGCAGCTGCACACCAGCGTTTTTGAGCAAACGGAAGATCTACGCTTACAGTAAGAATTTTAACATTATCAAGCTTGGAAGCTTCTTCGTTAAAACGGCGTGTCTGTGCATCACAAACGCCCGTGTCGATAGAAGGTACTACGCTGATTAGACGTACCTGCCCTTTAGAGTCAGCAAGTGTAACTTCAGAAAGATCATTAGCCAGAACCTTGAATTCAGGCGCTTTATCTCCTACTTTTACTTCATTGCCCAGCAATGTTACAGGATTTCCTTTGAATGTAATAGATGCCATTTAAATCGTCCTCCTTAATCACTTATGTACAGTGTAAATCATATCTTTTCAGAATCTTTTTTGCAATTATTAAGGATACTTTCCAAGAAAAAAGTTAACTCTCCATAGGAAAGTTAACTTCCTTATTCTCTCAGATATCCAGATCCTGCTTTGATCCGCTATACTCATCTTTGTTTTCTTGATGGTTCTGGCCTTGCTGGCTGCCGGAACCGGTTTCTTTCTTATTATTAAACATCTGCTGAATTTTATCGACTGCCTGCGGGGCAAGGTCAAGTATTTTCTCATACAAATGAGTGCTTTCATCAAGGTGAACCATTTTCACCCCGTGGGAATTGACAATCAAAAAGGCGATTGGAGTAATAGAGACACCGCCTCCGCTACCTCCGCCAAATGGATGGCCCTTTTCCTCGGCTGATTGTCCATCAAGCATAAATTCGCTTCCTCCGGCTGCAAAGCCAAAGCCTACCTTTGAAACAGTTAAAATCACACTGCCATCAGGGGTTTCTACAGGATCCCCGATTATGGTGTTAACATCAATCATCTCTTTCAGATTTTCCATGGCAGTTGTCATAAGCCCTTGAATTGGATGGTCAGACATTCATTGCTCCTCCTCTATTAGACAGTTTGAGTACCATCATCAGATAAGGCAGAAAGCGGCTTCGCCCTAAAGTCCGGCCGTCCGCCTTTCCAATATTTGATCAGTTTAATTCCTGCTAACATAGCATGCCCGACACGAAAATGAATCATACATGAAATGGCTGTTTGCGAAACGGAAAATTGAAAATGGGGAGTAACAGTGATGCTGGGAGGCGTTTTCAGTTTCATATAATGACTGATTAATCCAATAATGCTCCCTTTTATCGCCCAGAGAGCCCCGGTGATCATCCCCGTATGGGCAGCATCCCCAAGGCCTGCAAAAGTATGCCATTCAAGATTCCGGATAGTTACACGCTTTAGAAATTTCCGGATTATTTTGTGGAGAGAGACGATATGATTAATAATAGCTTTCGTGTCATGTAAACTATTAATAAGGTCAGTCGGTGAGAATTGCTTTGTATCCTTGCCAGATGAATCTTCCTGTGGCCCTGCAGCCGTCTTTTCCTTTACGACAACCGTTGGCGAGTTATCATCAACCTTTATCAGCGGGACTTCAATTTTGTATCGGATCAGTCCGAACCAGGCTTTCAATTGTATTTTTAGATGATCGTTATCATTTCCATGGTAAAAATGAAAATATATCTTTAGTTTTGTTATCATAATTAGAATTAAAAGAAGTATAAGGGCAATTGCAGCAATCAGGATCCACTTCATTTTTTTCACACCCTTTCAGCTTTGTATTATGCCCATCTGAAAAAAAATAAACCTGCCACCAGGCGGTGACAGGCTTCAAATTCTCCATTAAATGACTTGTTCATTTTGCCTTTCATGAACAACAGTGGTATCAGCAAAAAGATCATGAAGTCCCTGTTTTTTCGGCAGGAAGGCTATAATCACATAGCCGATAAAAATGGTCGCTGATATAAAACGGCCGATCCATTCACGGAACAAAATGGTGCCCCAGGTCAGCTTTTCTCCTTTAAGATCTACTACTCTTAAACCGAATACCATTTTCCCGAGCGTCTTGCCAAAAAACTTTGTCATCAGCACAAAATAGGCATAAAACGTAATGGCCGTTGCTATGGAAATCGGTGAAAACAAATTGCTTTCATGCAAAGGAATATCCAATGCTCTAAAAATTGGATTGATTAATATCCGGTCTACACTGCCAACTACAACTAAATCTAATAGATAAGCCCAAAATCTCATCCAGAAACCGGCTAACCTGATGGGTGCCGTAGCCTTTTGAATGGGGAGGGTTTCTGCCTGTGTGACCGTTTCCTTGCCTGCCGAATCTGCATCAGCAATAGCTGACTCGATCCCGCCTTCATCCTGCCTTACATCAGGATGGGCAAGTTCTCTTTCATTAGAATCATTTGAAGTCATCTTTTCTCCCCCTCCCTATTCAGCATAAAGATACATTAAACGCGGTGAGTTTGGCTGTGATAACAGCTTCATTACTCCTGCCATTTCCAGGTCATCACCCATGATTTTTCGCGCTCCCATGCTGAACATGGAGCCGAACCCGAAATTCTCAGTATACTTTACAACCTGTGCACCATTTAATTTATGGTCTTTCTTTAATTGTTCAATAACATCATCATCATAGCCAAAACCATCAATCAGATTCAGTTCTTTAGCCTGCCGCCCGTCATAAATTCGGCCATCCGCAATTTCCTTCACCTGTGCCTCGGTTAATCCGCGGCCTTCCGCAATAACTTTAACAAATCCGTCATATGAATTATTAATCATGGATTGAAGGATCTTTCTTTCCTCGTCCGTCATCTCCCTGGTAGGACTCATAATATCTTTATATGGACCGCTCTTAATCGTTACAAACTCGACACCATATTTTTCAGCAAGCCCCGCATAATTATAGCCCTGCATAATGACACCCAGAGAACCGGTTAATGTCTCGGGACTGGCAAAAATCTTGTCAGCCGGAGCGGATATATAATAACCTCCTGATGCAGCCATTGATCCCATTGATATGTATACGGGCTTCTTTGTCTCTTTTTGTATTTCAGTGATTTTATCATGTATTTCAGCGCTTTCAACTACCCCTCCTCCTGGGGAATTAACCTTAATAACAATCGCCTTTACTGTGCTGTCTTCTTTTACATAATCAAGATTATCCATGAATCCTTTATGATTATATCCCGGGCTTGCAAATAAAGAAGCTGCATCACCCGTATCCTGAATTACTCCATTCACATCCAGCACGGCAATCTTTTTCTGTGCATTTCCCTCTTCAATAACTTCTTCCAAAAATGCTTCATTGCCTCCTGCAAACAGTTCATTTACCGAGCTTTCCAAATCTGTAAATGCAAATGCAGTCACAAAATTCAGCACCACGGAAAATACAAACAGACCTGCTGCTATTCCCAGTGCAGCCCAACGTTTCCCATTCATTAAGAAATCCTCCTTTTAAAATGCCCTCTCCTAACATACCCAGCCTCCTTGTTTGGCTGACTATGCTGCCCAGAAAACCTATTTGTCACATAGTCTTCATACGTATAAAACTTTTAAAATGTTTCAAAAAAAGGTAAACTGAATTCAACAACCATAATCATAGCAAAATTTGAATTATTTGGGAAAGAAAATCATCAAGACATTTTCCCCTCTGAAATTTCACAACTTTCTTACTGCTTGGAGGAATGAATATGCCTGAAAGACGCAATATATACTTTTATCACAAAAAAGATGAAGAAACGATGGAAAAAGTAGCACCTCTTTATAGCCTGGCTGAGGAGCACGCCTTTAGGATCGTCAATGACTTCAAGAAAGCCAATATTATTGTCAGCATTGGAGGAGACGGTACGTTTTTGCAGGCTGTCCGTAAAACCGGCTATAGGGATGACTGTTTGTATGCCGGAATTTCAACGACTGGAAGCCTTAGCCTGTACTGTGATTTCCATCTCGATGAAACAGATAAGATGGTAGAGGCAATGACAAATGAACAGGTAGAAGTAAGACGTTATCCCACTATTGATGTTACAGTTGATGACCAGACATCCTTTCAATGCCTAAATGAATTCAGCATCCGCTCTGCCATAATTAAAACATTGGTAATCGATGTCTTTATCGATGATTTTCATTTTGAAACTTTCCGCGGCGACGGAATGATTGTTGCCACTCCAACCGGGAGCACAGCATATAATAAGTCTGTAAACGGGGCTGTTGTTGACCCGCTTCTGCCATGCATGCAGGTGAGCGAACTCGCTTCACTTAATAACAACCGCTATCGTACACTGGGATCCTCTTTTATCCTGAGCGAAAACCGGCAGCTGACTCTCAAAGTAGTTCAAGATGGCAATGACCATCCTACAATGGGAATGGACAATGAGGCACTAAGCATTCAGCATGTTGAAAAGATAGATATAAAGCTAAGCAGCAAAATCATTAAGACCGTAAAACTGAAGGATAATTCCTACTGGGAAAAGGTTAAGAGGACATTTTTATAAAAAAAGAGTTTCGCATATCCATGCGAAACTCTTTTTTCTATATCCCGACACCTTTTCCCCGCTTTAGTTTTGTTTCCCAATGGGCAAAAAGTTTTGTCCTCGAAACAGAGTAAATCGTTAAAGCTAGCCAAATAAACATAAAGGAAAGCAGGTGAAGTTTTGTAAAGTGCTCATGATAAACGAAAATCCCCAGAATCAGCGTAATGGTCGGCGCAATATACTGCAGAAAGCCAAGCATGGACATCGGTATCTTTTGAGCTCCTTTGGCAAAGTACAATAGCGGCACAGCTGTGGCTGCACCTGCCCCGATAAGAAGCAAGTCGGTGCTTAGCGAAACATGCAGAAGAGCGTGCTTATCATTTATAAAAAGCATCACCATATAAATAAATGCAATAGGAGTCACTACTAAAGTTTCCAGCGTTAAGCCAACAGCCGAATCCACTTTTATAAGCTTTTTGGCCAGCCCGTAAAGGCCAAAGGATAATGCGAGAACAATAGCTATCCATGGGAAATGCCCGTAGCTGACAGTCATAATCATAACTCCCGCAAACGCAAATCCAAAGGATACATATTGAGCAAATGATAATTTCTCTTTAAATACCAGCATGCCCAGAATCACACTTACGAGCGGATTAATATAATAGCCAAGACTTGCCTCAATCATCTGATCTGTATTGACCGCCCAAATATATAAAAACCAGTTGGTGCTGATCAGAATGGAGGCAATGACAAGGGCGAAAAGCTGCTTTTTGTTAGTTTTAAATCCTTTAAGTGTTGCAGTGAAAGCATTCCACTTTTTTGAGGCCACTAACATAATCAGCATAAAAAAGAATGACCAAAAAATCCTGTTAGCCAAAATTTCATCTGCCTGAACATGGTCCACCAACTTCCAGTAAATCGGTAAAATCCCCCATAAAAAGTACGCGAACCCAGCGTATAAAGCTCCCATTTGCACTTCATTATTTTTCATTGCATTTCCTCAATTCTTTCTAGTATCGAAATATTTATATTATAAGTCTGCCATAATAATGAGTGCAATCCTTTTTTCCTGCCAAAAAGAATGCCAGGCCCCTAATTGTATAGGCACCTGACATTTTCACTTATCTTTCGTATACTATTTTCCCGTCAATAACGGTTTTGTTTACTGTAACGGCTGCAATTTGTCCAATAGGCATTTTAAAAATATCTTCATTTAAAATAGTGAAATCTGCCAGATATCCTTCTTGTATGACACCTATATCATTTTCATGGGAGGCAGCATATGCACTGCCCTTTGTGAATAAGCATACTGCTTCATAAACAGATAATGCCTCACTTGGATAATAGACGGTGTTATGAGGATCATCAATATTTGTTCTCGTAACAGCTGCATGAATACCAAGAAATGGGTTGGCCGGCTCAATCGGTGCATCAGAGCCTCCTGCACAATGTACCCCTTCTTTCAGCAGTGTCTTCCATGCGTAGCAATACTCCATATTTTCTTCACCAATACGCTCGATCACCCATGGAAAATCGGAGGCTGTAAATCTCGGCTGGATATCAAGGATTAAAGGCAGATTTTTAGCCCTTTCAATAAGCTCCTTACGCAATATTTGGGCATGAATCAATCTGTCTCGTCCCAGACCTTCCAATGGATGCTTTTCTATTGCATTTAATGCCATTTCAAATGCCAAATCTCCAATAGTATGGATGGCAACCGGCATTTCATGAATACGGGCTTTCTCCACTAAGGAATCAAGCTGTTCCTGAGAGTAAATAGCAACGCCTGAAGTGGTTGGGTCATCTGCATAAGGATGACTTAATAAAGCCGTCCTTCCCCCCAAAGCTCCATCAGCAAATATCTTCATAGCGCCAAACTCTATTTGTTTACTTCCCGCCAAAAATCCTCCGCCTGATTCCTTCATTTCGTCAGCAACTTCATGATGAACCAACAAATGTGCCCGGAAAGAAAGGCCTTCCTCCTCAATTACCTGCTTGAAGGCCTGAAAGGTCTGGGTGAACCCTCCATAATAATTCAGATCCTCAGTATGCCCTCCTGTCAATCCAAGCTTATAGGCATCATTTATGGCAGCACGAAGCGCCTTCTTTAAATAGCCTTCTGATACAGCAGGCAGCACACTAAATAAAAGATCCTGAGCCTGATCCTTTAAAAGTCCATTTAGTCTTCCGTATTCATCTTTTTCAATTACTCCACCCGGAGGACATTCAGTATCTTCAGTAATATTTGCCTTGGATAATCCAAGGGAATTAACTGCAAGGGCATGTCTGCACACACGTTTCAGCATTACAGGATGATTGGGAACATACTGGTCAAGCTCTGAAGCATATATAGGCTCCGGCTGATCCCATAAATTTTCATTCCAGCCTTCCCCAATGACCCATTCTCCCTCTTCTATTGTCTCTGAATATTGCTGAACAGCCAGAAGAACTTCCTGCTTTGATGTGTGCTCAGATAAATCGAGCCTGATCAGCCTTTCGCCATGACCGATAAGATGCATATGACTATCGACAAATCCCGGCAGCATCGTGCTGCCCTGCAGATCGATCTCCCTTTGAATTTCTTCTTTATACTTATTCCTTAAATCTCTCAAGTCACCTATTTCAATAATCTGGCTTCCTTCTGTAAAAACGGCCTCGATCTGATGGCCTTCCTGCTGAAGGGTATATATTGGCCCCCCATGCCATAGCGTTCCCATAAGTCTTTTCTCCTTTAATAAAATAAAGTTCATATTTACCATAGTATAACAAAAATACAGGCGGAATTCCGCCTGTATTTTTCAAAGCATTCAGTTTTGCGCTGAAGCAGTTTCGGCTTCTTTTTTACGCAATTCAACACGCATGATTTTTCCGGAAGTCGTTTTTGGCAGCTCTGATAAAAACTCAATTTTCCGAGGATATTTGTATGGAGCTGTAAGCTCTTTTACATGATCCTGGAGCTGGGAAACAAGGTTGGGATCGTTTTGGTCGACACCCTCCCTTAATACAATAAATGCCTTAACGATAGATCCGCGTACTTCATCAGGACTGCCTACAACTGCACATTCTGCTACATAAGGATGTTTTACTAGTGCGTCTTCCACTTCGAATGGTCCAATAGTATAGCCTGAGCTGATAATTATATCGTCACCTCGGCCTTCAAACCAGAAATAGCCATCTCCATCTTTCTTTGCTTTATCTCCGGTAATATAGTATTCACCGCGAAATTGCATAGCAGTTCTTTCCGGGTCTTTATAATAATTTTTAAAGAGTGCAGGAGTGTCAATATGGACAGCGATATCTCCTGTCTCACCCACAGCACAAATCCCACCGTCTTCATTAATAATCTCAACTCTGTTTCCTGGCGTCGGTTTGCCCATTGAGCCTGCTTTTAACTCCATATCCTTTGTAATGCCGACCAGTAGGGTATTTTCAGTCTGTCCATAGCCATCACGGACATTCACATTAAAATGCTTCTTAAATGTATCAATCACTTCCCTGTTCAACGGTTCACCTGCTGAGACAGCACTGTGAAGGGCCGGCAGCTTATATTCATGAATATTGTCAGCTTTTGCCATCAGCCTGTATTCAGTCGGTGTGCAGCAAAGGACATTTACCTGATAATCCTGTAACAGCTGCAAATATTTTTTCGGCTCGAACTTTCCATTATAGACAACTCCGGTAGCACCTGAACCGAGAACGGAAAGGAACGGGCTCCAAATCCACTTCTGCCAGCCGGGGCCAGCAGTTGCCCAAACTGTATCGCCTTCATTAATGCATAACCAGTTTGGTGCTGCTGTTTTTAGGTGAGCAAATGCCCAGCCATGTGTATGTACTACCCCTTTGGGGTTTCCGGTTGTTCCAGATGTATATGAAAGGAATGCCATATCATCCCGAGAAGTTTCAGCCAATGAAAGGTCAGGTGAAGCATGTTTCATTTCCTCGTCAAGGCCGATCCAGCCATCTGCCTTACCGCCTATAATAAATTTCTGCAGGGCTTCGGCTTCCTTAATATCTTTAAATTGGTCAACATATGGATAATAGCTGACAATTGCTTTAACATCGCCATGATTTATGCGGTATTGCAAATCTTTCGTACGAAGCATTTCTGAACTTGGTATAACAACAATTCCTGTTTTTAATGATGCAATGTAAACCTGATATGCTTCAATCAGTCTTGGAACAATGATAAGAATAACATCCCCTTTATTCAAACCATTTTCTAAGAAAACGTTTCCAATTCTGTTTGCATTTTGAATCAATTCACTATATGTAATCTCTTTCTTTTCTCCGTGCTCATTTTCCCACTTTATGGCAAGTTTGTCCGTTTCTCCGGCAAACCGCTCCATTTCTGATACGAGGTTGTACTTCTCCGGTGCGATTAAGTCTTCCCGTTTCATTAAATCTCCCCCTGACTATGTCTTTTTCCGCTGCCTTAACTTGATGGATATTCTATAGAAATTATTATACTAAATTATTATAAAATTTAAAATTATTTATTATTTTAAAAGTTTTTTTGCACAAAAATAAGGAGCAGGAATGACTCCTGCTCCTTGTAGCCATATTATTTAATTATTTTTGGAAACCGCCTAATTGCTGTTCAGCCATTTGAACTAAACGCTTAGTGATTTCTCCTCCTACAGAACCGTTAGCGCGAGAAGTAGTTTCAGCACCAAGGTTTACACCGAATTCAGTAGCGATTTCGTACTTCATTTGGTCAAGAGCTTGTTGTACTCCTGGAACTAGAAGTTGGTTTGAGCTGTTGTTGTTTGCCATGTGATTTTCACCTCCTTGTGAGTATAGAATGTGTAGAATCACATGGCCATATACACTAATTATTTGGTAATTTTTGTGTTATTTTTTAAGTAGAATTTAACTATTGCTGCACTGGGATATTGGCATATACATACAGATGGAAGCCTGTTGATTTCCACTGTGGTTATTTGCTTTCCAGGATAGGAACGGGAGCTTCCTTTTTCGGGAATCAAGTTCTCTCAATCAACTCAGGAATAAAACCTGTATGCATATTACCATTTTAACAATTACCCCGAATATTATTAAAATAATTCCCTAAAAGAGTCTTCATTGAGCATTTGAGGTTTAATAACCATCTTTTCAGTATCCTCAACAGCTTTTGCAATTAGGGGTTCGAAGTCAACAAAGCTTTCGAAACGGCGTACTTTGTCGCGTTTAGGTTTTGTTTTGGGTGATGAAGGAACAAAAACGGTACAGCAATCTTCAAATGGCCTGATCGATATATCATGTGTATCGATGGTTTGGGCAATGTCGATGATTTCTGATTTATCCATTGTGATCAGCGGCCTCAAAATAGGCGTTGCCGTAACATCGTTAATGGCAAACATACTCTCAAGTGTCTGGCTTGCTACCTGTCCAAGGCTTTCCCCGGTGATGATGGCCAGGCCATCATTTTTATCGCGGATTGCATCAGTAATCCGGAGCATCATTCTTCTTGTAGCTGTCATTGTATAATTCGAAGGAACCTGCTGATGGATTAGCTGCTGGATTTCTGTAAATGGAACAATATGAAGGACAACGGTTCCAGCAATATTCGCAAGTTTTTCTGTCAAATCAATTACTTTTTGCTTTGCACGTTCACTCGTAAAAGGCGGGCTGTGAAAGTGGACAGCTTCTATTTCTAATCCTCTCTTCATGGATAAGTAACCTGCTACGGGGCTGTCAATTCCCCCGGAGAGCATAAGCATGGCTTTTCCGCCTGACCCTGCAGGAAGTCCGCCAGCCCCCAGAATGTTTTCGCATGATAGGTAGGCTGCTTCTTCGCGAACTTCAACCTGCAGATTGATATCCGGTTTTTTTACGTTCACTTTTAGACCTGGCACATTCTTCAGCAGATGTCCGCCAAATTCATGATTAAGTTCGTCAGTGTTTAAAGGGAAGCTTTTATCGGCTCTTTTAGCCGTAATCTTGAAAGTCTTTCCTTCATCAAAGTGTTTTAATAATAAGGCCAATGCTGCTGCTTTCATTTCTTCGATATCTTTATTGACTTTAACAGCCAGGCTGAATGACTGAATGCCAAAGATGCCTTTAAGCCGATCAGCAACCTCTCTTCCATCTGCCCCATTCAAAACAACGTACATTCTGTCTCTTGTAGATTCTATCTTAATGCCGGGAAATTCATTCAGCACATCTGCTATGCTTTTTCTTAATTTCTCTACAAACTTATTGCGGTTTCTGCCTTTTGTGGAGATTTCTCCATATCGTATAAGTATACGGTCGTAATTTATCATAATTTCATTACCTCTCTTAGCCTAATAACGGTCTCTTTTACCGCCCGTGTAAAAATCTCAGCCTCTTCCTTCGTATTACCATAGGATAAACTGACCCGGACTGCGCTTTTCGCATCCTTTTCAGGTATTCCCATAGCCATCAGGGTACTGCTGGGGGCAGATTTCTTCGAAGAGCAAGCACTGGTAGTAGATATAAAAATTCCGCGCTCTTCTAAAGCGTGTACAAATACCTCCGCTTTGAATCCTTTTATGGAAAAATTTACGATATGAGGAGCTGATTTTTTTTCAGGGGTATGAACTGTAATCCCTTCAATTCTGCCCAGTTCCTTCATAATATAGGTTTTGATGGATGTGAGCCGGTTTAAATGCTTTTCCATGTTATCCATTGTAAGCCTTAATGCCTTTGCCATAGCCACAATACCAGCTACATTCTCAGTACCGCTTCTCACTCTCCATTCCTGATTGCCCCCGGAGAGTATCGGAGAAATACGGAGTCCATCTCGAATGAACAAAACCCCATTCCCCTTCAAACCGTGGAATTTATGAGCGGAGATCGTACACAAATCCACACGGGCCTGATAAAGATCAAGGGGCACCTTGCCGATTCCCTGAACATGGTCTACATGGAATATGACCCGCTCATGCTTCTTCAGCATCTCGCCTATTTCATTGATTGGCTGAATGGAACCAATTTCATTATTTACATGCATAACAGAGACTAAAACAGTTTCCTGTGTAATTTCCTTTTCAATGTCTTCTGCATGGACAATACCTTTTTTATCCGGTTCAATTACAGTTATGCGAAAGCCCAAATCCTTCAGCTGTTCAGCCGTTTCCCTTACAGAAGCATGTTCAAGTCCCGTGATGATAATATGGCTGCCTCTTTTTCGATGCATTAATGCAGTTCCTTTTATAGCAAGATTGTTGCTCTCTGTCCCTCCGGATGTAAAATACACTTCGCTGTTCCTTACATTCAGCAAATGGGCAATTTGCTCACGCGCCTGCATCAGCAGTCTCTCAGCCTTACCTCCAAATTCGTGGAGGGACGAGGGATTCCCAAAGTAGTCTGAAGAAACCTTTATAAAAGAATCAAGCACTTCTTTATATGGTTTAGTTGTTGCACTGTTATCTAAATAAATCACGGTCTTCTCCTTTCCGTTCCGATAACCCTTTAGCCAACTTTAAATCATAGCATAACCAGTGAAGATTGGAAATTATAATGAAGCTTTTAATTCAAATACCAATTCATTACTGTTTAAATTATTCAAGTTTGACCAGTTTAACCGAATGAATGGATTAATTTTCACGTGGAAAGCTGTTATTATTATTATTTGAGCGAGTACATTTTGAACTTTTATTATATAAAATACTAAATATTAAGACTTCGTATTTTTTCGACATTTTTTTTAGCACCTGTGCTAATATGAAAATGTTCTAAACATTATGATATGGAACCATCTTCAGGAGGATATATATGGAGAATAAAACACTAGCACCGAAACAAATTCTCGCCGTCGGACTCATGTTATTTGCTCTATTCTTTGGGGCAGGAAATATGATCTTCCCTCCATTCCTTGGACAATCTGCCGGCACGAATGTATGGACTGCTATTATCGGATTTTTAATTACAGGTGTTGGATTGCCGCTAGTGGGCATCATTGCCATTGCCAAAAATGGGAATTTACAGACGATTGCAAGCAGGGTTCACCCATTATATGGAATTATTTTTACGATTATTATGTACTCAGCCATCGGACCACTTTTCGGAATCCCGCGTACTGGAACGGTTGCTTTTGAAATAGGGGTTACTCCGTTTCTGACTGAAACCGCTTCCAATAGTCCCTTTTCCTTATTGGTATATACTGTTGCCTTTTTTAGCATTACAGCCTGGCTTTCTCTTAATCCATCGAAATTAGTGGATAGAATTGGGAATATTTTCACACCTGCACTGCTCATTATCCTTGCAGTTCTGGTTATAAAAAGCATCATTACACCAATGGGCGAAATGCAGGCTCCAATGGGGGCGTATGCTGAGGGACCGTTCTTTAAGGGGTTCATTGAAGGCTACCTGACAATGGATACAATTGCAGCTTTAGTATTCGGTATTATAGTTATTGGTTCAATAGAGGGGATGGGTGTGAAAAATAAGCACTCACTTATGAAAATTTGCATTACTGCCGGACTTATAGCTGCTGCTGGTCTTGCGGCTGTATATTTGTCCCTTGCGTATATCGGGGCATCAAGTATGGAAACAATAGGTCAACTTGATAATGGCGGCGCTATCCTATCCGCAGCTTCTCAGTACCTATTTGGACCTGCTGGAGGAATGATTCTGGGACTGGCCATTACGGTAGCATGCCTAACAACATCTATTGGACTCGTGTCTGCCAGTGCGCAGTACTTTCATAAACTGCTCCCAAAAGTATCTTATAAAGCCATTGTCATCATTCTTTCATTGTTCAGCATGGTGGTTTCAAATATTGGTTTAACACAGCTGATTCAGCTTTCATTGCCAATTTTGATCATAATTTATCCGCTGGCCATCGTGCTGATACTTTTTTCTTTTATTCACAATGCGTTTAATGGATACTCTGCGGTATATATAGGGGCTTTAATCCCCACTGGTTTAATCAGTTTATTGGATGGTTTAAACACTGCAGGAATGGATGTATCCGCCATTACGGATTCACTGCAATTCCTCCCATTCTTTGCTGAGGGAATAGGCTGGATTGTGCCTGCCATTGCTGGAGCTGTTATAGGTTACTTCATGGCGGTTGCTGTTGGGGAGTCAAAAAAAATAATTGCCGGCAACGAATAATTGAAGTGCTCCAGGACACCCGTCTATCTGCTAATGGGGGCCAGACAGTTTTCTATTTTTTAAAATTGCTAATAAAAAACAGATCCGAAATCGGATCTGTTTTTTATTGTTCAGTTATTAATTCTTCTATTCTCTTGATCGCGCCAGGCTCGACCTCTTCAATTGAAGCAGCAGCCTGTTCCAGTGCCTTTTTATATTCATAACTTCTGAACGAAGCTTCTGCATCTCTTAATCCATTATCAATAGATGGATAACTGCTTCTGTACCGATTGCCATATTGAATGACTTTCTCAGCCAGAAGGATCGTCTCAATCATATCACTCACAGAATCAGCAGCCTTATCAACAGTCAGCACCGCAACTTCGAGGTATTGCTGGACAGCAGGAATGTTCAATGGTTTCTCATCGAGCTTAGCCAGCACATTTTCTATGCTTTCTTTCGCATCCTCGATCAAATATTTATATTCCTGGGAAACTCCAGGCACATTGTTTTTGGAAATAAGCCTTATCGTTTCTGCCACTTTCTTGCTTAATTCTTTCACTTTTTCCCTTGCAGACATTTCGTCTTTTCGTAAAGCCTGGAGCTTTTCGGCAAAAGCTGTCTGCTCTTCTGATATCTCCTCAATATGCTCCTTGACTTCAGCAAGCTCTTCTCTTAAAACTGTATGAGGAGTACTCTGGCTGTTAATCTTATGCTCCAGCACTTCGAATTTTTTGAACAGCAGACTTATTTTTTTCTCGAGGTGGATTTGAATTTCAAGATCCTTTTCGGGAACATGATAGCTATTCCGGACAGCCGCAATCTCTGCCTTTAGCTGATTGTTCATATCCCGGTTATTATAGAGCATGGTTCTTGTTGCTTCATCCTGCTGGCTTAAGTAGTGTCTGGCATGTACTTCCTTTTCAAGCAGATCATACAGATGTTCAATATTTTCTTTAATCTCTTCGACTCCTGTTTGAACTTCCTCGATTTGTGCTTGATCGATGGAGCCGGCATATCCATTTACTTGTTCTTCAAGTCTCTCAATTTCTTTATCTATTTGCAGATGGTCAAGCATATAGCCCTGCTCCAGCATTTCCATATACCCGTCTCTCAGCTCTTCCAGCTCAGACGGGATCTTGGATTGACAGTCAATCATCAGACTTGGTATAGCTTCCATTTTGGTATGTGAATCCTCAATCAGCGCTTTAATCACCAGAAGGATTTCACGAGCTTCAAGGTAATTGCCCTTTTCGGTTTTGTCATCGAATTCTTCAAATTTAGCCAATGCTTCATCCAGCTGTTCTTCAAGGATTTTTTCGGATTTGCCGAATGTATGGCGATGGGCAAGCAGAGACTTTTTGCATTGGCGGTACATTTCTTTCAATTCTTCAATTTCCGCTCTGTTTTTCTCTTCACTGCCTACCAGCTCATTCAATTCAGTTAGCAGATTATTAATGTTTTCTTCTATCTCAGTTAATCTATTTTCGATTCTTTTCTGAATTTCCTGGGAATTTTTAAAGCGGTATTTATCTATGCTTTCTTCAGCATCGAATAATAATTCTTCCACATCAGGAAGCTGTGAAGTTACTATTTCATCCCATTCATTTCTCCAGCGTTCAAATAATTCCTCTGTCTGCCCCGTCATATTCAGCTTTTTAACTCTAGACATTTCATCTAGAACAGGGCGATCCGTTATTTCCATCTTCCATGTTTCCAGCCTGTCAATTTCTTTGTAATGTTTTTTCTTTAAAAAATATCCGGTGAGATATAGGCAAAAAAGAATGACTATAGCTCCAATTATGTATTCCATTTTAAAGCCCCCTGTTCTGTTCCCGAGCCAGTATGTATATGTAAAGTTTTTATTAAAAAGCGTGAGGCGTTTCTTTATTTCACATGTTATTTTCAATGCTTTTATGATACCATGTAAACGACATTTTTTGACTATTTATTTCATTTTTTTATGAATTTCTTCTTTAAATATCTTATTTAAAATGCTATTTTCGGAAAATAACTATAGCATCTGTATTTTTTAATTGAACTATATGAGCTGTTCAAATACAAACAATTCGCTTTTTATAAATGATTTCCTTCTTAATTTACGAGATATGTTAAAAAGAGACTTGAGTACTGCATCAATTAAACCATGACAGAAAGGAAGCTCTTCATATGCTAAAAGACGGCCACATCCATACACCTTATTGCCCGCACGGAACAAAGGATTCATTGGAAGATTATGTTGAAAAAGCAATAAGTCTGGGGTTTAATGAGATTACTTTTACTGAACATGCTCCGCTTCCTAAAGGTTTTGAGGACCCGGCACCCGCTCAGGACAGTGCAATGAGCAAAGAAAATCTGGAAAAATATTTTTCTGAAATCTCAAAAGTAAAAGCTGCTTATCAAGGAAGAATCAGGATTAATGCGGGGCTTGAAATAGATTACATTGAAGGCTTTGAAAAGGATATCAAAGAGTTTCTCGATATAAATGGAAAATATATGGATGATTCTATCTTATCTGTACATTTCCTAAAGCATGGCAGCCGCTACGAATGCCTGGACTACAGCCCGGATGTTTTTGCAAAGATGATCGAAGAATACGGTTCTATTGAAGCAGTTTATTTGAATTATTTCCGTACCGTGCTTTTATCTTTAAAAGCAGATTTAGGGCCATTTAAACCTAAAAGGATTGGCCATATCACCCTGGTAAAAAAATTTCAAAAAAAATATCCCGCTAATCGGGAATATAGAGCGGAAATTAACCAAATACTTGATGAAGTGCATAATCAGGGCTATGAACTCGACTATAACGGAGCCGGTTTTGCAAAGCCATTATGCAAAGAGTCCTATCCTCCCGATTGGGCTGCAGAAGCAGCTATGCAAAAAGGCATAAAACTTGTTTATGGGTCCGATTCTCATCAGGCAAAGGAAATGGGCCAAGGCCTTGATAGTATGAACTGCCTTTAAATGCTTAGAGTACAGCAGCATAAGTTTTTCCGGCATGATTGCACAGAACTCCATCAACCCATTTGAAAATCTCTTTCGTATATTTGTCCGCGAAATATTTTTCATGAGGAAATACGTGCAGTACTTCAGACATATAATGTGTGTTCAAAAATGGCATGGACAGAAGTCCTTTCAGCTGAATAATCATATAATTGGCTGAATGGGTACGGAATTCTTTTGTTTTCATGCCTCTTTCGAGCACCTTGCCAAAATAAAACTTTTCCTTTGCTAAATAAGTGGACATGATTTCCCTTACTACCTGGGAATCTATTGAAATTTCCCGGAGTATCAATCTTGTTAAATGGCTATGCTCAAATTGATAAATCATGATATTTTGCGCTATTTTTTTCAGACTTAAAGCTGCCCCCTGCTCAAGAAATGAAAAACCCTTCTCTATCTCCTGAATATACCCTTCAAAAAATGCAGTAAAGCAATATTCAAGCAGCCCATGTTTGTTATCGAAATAGTATGCGATATTCGCTGGATTCGTCTGAGCTTTGCCCGCAATATCACGGATGGAAGTTCCAGAGAAGCCCTTCGTATTAAATAAGGAGATAGCGGCAGACACAATTGCCTCTTTTGAATTTTTTTTCAATGTTCCCGCCTCGCTTTCTTTTATAAAGTCTCTTTTCAAACATAAATGAGCGAATTATATTACAGCTTGTACAAAACGGATTTGTTGTGATAATTAAGTATTCTTGCTAAAATCGTCTTATCCTTTTTAAACTTCTCGACAATGTCCTTCTAATTTCCTGTCCATCTGCCAGGAAATTCATATATCTTTGAGAAAGCAAGGTGATTTGTGATGTTTAGTGTCGAATCATACAAGGGAACCCGTGAAGAAAATTATAAATTATTGATTAAACAGCTCTCTGCTCTTCTGGAAGGGGAAACAAACACCATTGCCAATTTAAGCAATGCATCAGCACTTCTTAATCAATTCCTTGATCGTACAAACTGGGTAGGATTTTACCTGATGGAAGAAAGCGAGCTTGTTCTCGGGCCTTTTCAAGGTCTGCCTGCATGTGTAAGAATCCCCCTGGGCAAAGGTGTCTGCGGAACAGCTGCTGAGCAAATGGAAACTATGCGTGTAGAAGATGTCCATCAATTCCCGGGACATATTGCCTGTGATGCTGCTTCACAATCAGAAATCGTCATTCCGCTTATCAAAGATGGCAAGCTTCTTGGTTTGCTGGATATTGATTCGCCGGAAAAAAATCGATTTGATGAACTTGATCAAAAATACCTGGAAGACTTTTCAGAAGTACTTGTATCCTTCTTGTAAAAGATTTTAAAAGAAAGAGATGGCCATTTTGAGAACGGCCATCTCTTTTTACATATTATATCAGACTCCTTCAAGAGCCTGGGAAAGATCGTCCCTGATATCTTTCCATGATTCAAGGCCGACTGAGAGCCTCAGTAATGTATCTTCAATCCCCATTTTATCACGGTGTTCCTTTGGAACCACTGCATGAGTCATAGTTGCTGGGTGCTGAATTAATGTCTCAGCATCACCAAGGCTCACGGCAATTTTTATCAGATTCAGCCTGTTCATAAATTCCTGAGCAGTCTTTTTATCCCCCTTTAGAGTAAAGGAAATCATCCCGCCCGGCTTTCTCATTTGTTTTTGCGCAATGCCGAAATCTGCATTCGTGCTGTCTCCCGGAAAATAAACTTTTTCCACTTTGGGATGCATTAATAAATACGATGCAAGCTGTTCAGCATTGTCACAGTGCCTGTCAAGTCTGACTGCAAGTGTTTTCAATCCTCGGAGCAGCAGCCAGGCATCAAATGGTGAAATAATGCCCCCAATGTCTTTTTGAGTAGTCATCCTTACTTCATTCAAAAATTCTTTGCTGCCAATAACCAGGCCGGCAATTACATCACCATGACCCCCGATGTATTTTGTTGCACTGTGAATGACAATATCGCAGCCCAGCTCAATCGGATTCTGCAGATATGGGGAACAGAAAGTATTATCTACCACAACTGGAATTCCTTTCTCTCTCCCTACTTCTGCAACCATCTTCAAATCCACTAATTTCATCGTTGGATTTATTGGGGTTTCAACATAAATACAGACAGTCTCCGGCTTTATTTCATCAAGCAGCTGCTGCTTCGATTCCATAGCTGAATAGTCATGGCTGATTTTATATTTTTCCTCCATCATCTCCAAGAGTCCAAATGTACACCCATACACTCCCTGAGAACATAAGATATGATCACCTGTTTTCGTTAAAGCAAACAGAACAGCTGAAACCGCGGCCATTCCCGAACCAAATGCGAGGGCAGCTTCTCCCTTTTCTAGGGCGGCCATTCTTTCTTCCAGCATCTTTACCGTTGGATTGCCCAGACGGGAATAGATATAGCCCTCTTCTTCACCGGCAAAACGCTTTTCCCCCTGCTGTGCTGTCTCAAAAGTAAAAGTTGACGTCTGAAAAATAGGGGGTGCCAGGCTTCCTTTTAAGCTTTCTGCATCGTATCCTTCATGGATGACCTGCGTCTCGAAGTTAAACCCATGTTTTCTATCCATATAACTCTCCCTTTCACTGAAAACGCTTACATTATTCACCGTAATTCGCTCCTCTTTCAGCATATGATAATAGTATATTTTTTGAAAGTATTTTGTTTTGAAAAAATAATTAGAAAAGCGGGTGCGCCCATCGGCTTTTGACCTCTAGCCGGAACTGCTATCTGACAACAGGATCTCAAAAAAAGACTGCCTCTCAGTAAAGCAGTCCCTATATAATTGAATCTGCTTCCGACTCAAGTATTACTTTGTTTTTACCTGTATTCTTGGCAGTATATAATGCCCTGTCAGCCCGTTTAAAAAGCGCGGCATAGGAATCTTTTTTTCCTCTGCTCCAATGCGAAACACCACATGAAATAGTTACTTTGGGATCTGTAAACTGGCATACCTTTCTGACAAGCCGCTCTGCAATAAGTGCGCCCGCTGACAAGGAAACACCAGGCAGGTAAAGAGCCAGCTCCTCACCGCCCCATCTTGCTCCTATATCAGTGCCGCGAATATTGCTGTTTATTAAATTGGCGACTTGAATAATAATTTCATCCCCTATCTGATGCCCGTATGTATCATTTACCATTTTAAAATCATCTATATCAACAAGCATAAAAGTTCCTTCATAATCTTCATTCATGGACTGATGGATGCGATCATCCAGATAGTTTCTGGAAAATAGCTTTGTTAAATGATCCGTTACAACCATCTTTTCAAGCTCTTCTCTCAGCATTGAATTAGTGAAGGCCAGCGTGGAATGGTGAATCAAGGATTGCAGCAGCTTGAATGTTTCAAATGAAAAATGATACGGTGAACTGTGCATGACAAGCGCAAATCCCTTTAATAAGCCAGATTGGGTCATCGGAACTGCCATGATGGATTTAAAGCTGCTTTTAGCATCCTCGAACTGTAAGGAAAAATCTCCTATAAAAAGTGATTCTTTCTCTCTGATGATCTTTTTCTTTATATGCTGAATATACCTATCTGCCTCTTTGGTATGGAAGAATTCAGTGCTGCCCTGAATAATATTCACATCTGAACCATCAGAAGGCATAGGCATCAGGATGAACCCTGCTTCCTCAGCATCAAAAGACTGCAGAATCTGATCTGACATAAAATTCATCGTTTCTGTAAGGCGCAAATTCGAGTTCAGGCGGTGGGATGTTTCATTAATTAATTGAAGATCCTCTATCAGCCGCTTCGATTGCTGATAAAGCTGAGCATTCTCTAATGCACTGCCTGCAGTATTGGCCAAAAGCGTAATAAATTCAATTTCATATTTAGGGAAGATGGTGGTATTAGGCGCTATAACTTGAAGCACTCCATAAACACCCTGTTTCCCTTTTAATGGAGCATACAGGATTGAACGGACTTCCTGCAGGGAGTCTTCAAATTGAACAGCCCCCGTGACATAGGCCTGCATGGCCGCAATATTTTCGCTGTCATATTCAAGGTCTCTAATAGGCAGATCTCCATAATTATTGTTATCCTGGGATAGCAGAAGATAGCAGGTAAACGTGGGGTACATTTCCTGGAGAGTAAAAATAATTTCTCCCAGCACCATGTCCATATCCATTGAGGAATGGAATTTTTCTGTAACGCGATACAGCTGTTTGTAGCGTTTTTCTTCAGAAGCAATTTTGGCCATACCCTGAGCTTTATCAAGAAATTGCCCGCACTCTTCGCTAAGTTCCCGAAATACCTTTTCTGGATAGGTATGAAAACTGCCTGATGCCCCTATTAGAATCATACAGCCCAGCAGCTGGCTTCCCTTTACAAGAGGAAGCATGATTTGGCCTTCCAAAATCTCAGGGCCTAACCTCTGGAACGCTCTGTTTGCCTCAGCCCATCTTTTTAAATCACCTGAAAATGCAAG
The DNA here is from genome assembly GCF_038004385.1 of Cytobacillus sp. FSL R5-0377. Taxonomy (NCBI): domain Bacteria; kingdom Bacillati; phylum Bacillota; class Bacilli; order Caryophanales; family Bacillaceae; genus Cytobacillus; species Cytobacillus sp. FSL R5-0377. The sequence goes on along the minus strand of NZ_JBBORA010000001.1, from coordinate 3,369,755 downwards.
TGAATGTAAAGCATCCGGATTTGTGGAAGCTTCTGCAAAAAACTCCTGCTTCCATTCATTAAAAACGTACAGAGTTATTTCATCAGCCTCAGCAAGCGCTTGAATGGCATACAGCATTTCATTCAATAATTTTTCATAATGAAAGAAACCGTTCTCCGTATCGATAATATCAAAAAACCGGCTTTTTAAATTAAGTATCATTTGGCGTTCAAGTGTATCCATCTTCTTATCACCCATCAAATGTCTCAGATCATGAATCTTTAAATCAAATATGGTGTATAATAACGAACCAAAATTAATAATCCCGGTACAGATGCGGCTATTTCGTTTCAATTCCGTTTAAAGTTTTAGCAGAGGATCAGCCATACTATCTATGAAAAAATGCCTGCTGCCAAATTTTTCTTTAATTATATCATATTTTCAAAGAGACTCTTTGGCAGTTTTCTAAATTACTGTGAAATTTGGCATATAAAAAACTTTCCCTATAATGAATACATGCTTAAAATCTTAAGGGGTTAAAAATAAAGAACACCTTGACTTTTACCCTCTAAAAATTATATAATACTCCTTGTGTAAAATATTGCAGCCTATGTGAGCACCTTGATGTACTCATTTTGTTCCTCAACCAGAATATCGAAGTTGGTATCGCCTTTGGCGACTAACAAGTTTCTGGGGATGGGGTACTGTGTAACCCTCTGCTGCTAGGGCGAAGGTACATGAAAACAAAATGAACATGATTGTTGTGCACATCTGTTTCTGTTTTTATTTTACCCAAATAAAAACACAAAAGGAGGAGTCTTAAATGGCTCGTTATACTGGTCCAAGCTGGAAATTATCCCGTCGTCTTGGAATCTCTCTAAGCGGTACTGGAAAAGAATTAGAAAAGCGTCCTTACGCTCCTGGACAACATGGTCCAAACCAGCGCAAAAAAATCTCTGAATACGGATTACAATTGCAGGAGAAGCAGAAGCTTCGTCACATGTACGGAGTAAATGAGCGTCAATTCCGCAATTTATTCGATAAAGCCGGCAAAATGCCTGGTGTACACGGTGAAAACTTCATGATTCTTCTTGAATCACGCCTTGACAACGTTGTTTACCGTTTAGGTCTTGCACGCACTCGCCGTCAAGCCCGCCAGCTTGTTAACCACGGTCACATCATGGTTGATGGATCTCGTGTTGATATCCCATCATACCGCGTAAAACCTGGTCAAACAATTACACTTCGCGAAAAGTCTCGCAACCTTGACATCGTTAAAGAAGCAATCGAAGTTAACAACTTTGTACCTGACTTCGTATCTTTCGATGCAGACAAGCTAGAAGGAACTTTCACTCGTATGCCTGAGCGTTCTGAACTTCCAGCTGAAATCAACGAATCTCTAATCGTTGAATTCTACTCTCGTTAATATCAGCATTAAGTATTTTAATGCTAATAAAACCCTTGAATTGTTGTTAAACAACGTTTCAAGGGTTTTTTTTCGTTTTTATTTAGTTTGCAAAATAAAGCAAGGCCAAAAATAATAGCATGAGTGAAGGCATGGATAGAAAAACACTGCTGCCAAGGAAGAAAAAAGATAATGAGGGTTTCTGAATCGAAAGAGAATATTTTCACTCCATATAAAATTAATAGCCTGCAGGAACCGTTTACTCACGCTCTTTAAAAACATTTTATATATCTTTTAATCCTTCTTTAAAAAATCTTTAGAATTTCCATCTAAACTTATCTTGTGTTTAAAGTAAAGATTTAGGAGGATTTTTTATGGATGAAATTTCAATTATGTTTACGATTAAATCATGGTATGTTTTATTACCTCTATTTATTGGTGTGCTTATAGGATTCATTTTCTGGATAAATAAACGAAAAAAAACAGTCAGCATTATGCATTATGTCACCTTAGTCTCATTTGTGATATACCTGCTGTGTGTCATTCACTTGGTATTTTTCCCTATCGGTGTGAATCTCGGGCGTTATGCTAATCAGACTCCATGGTATAAATCTATTAATGCTATTCCCATCGTGACGATCGACATCAAGACATTCTTACTAAATATACTCATGATGCTTCCATTGGGAGTGTATATACCATTATTAATAAAGAACATGGCAGGTATAAAAAAAGCTGCTGCGCTTGGATTGATGTTTAGTCTTTCGTTTGAGCTCATACAATTACTTATTCGTGTTACATTGGGCAGTGGCCGCAGTTCAGACATCAATGATATAATTGCAAATACTGCTGGGACTGTGATTGGATTTATGATTATCAACAAACTATATAAAATATCTCTCTTTAAGAAAATATTTCAGCATTTGGAATTGCAGATTATGGAGGTTTGATAATGACGAGAATCCTAATCGTAGAAGATGACCGGGAAATCGCTGAATTAATGCAGATTTATTTAGAAAATGAAGGCTATGACATAATAAAAGCAACAGATGGGATAGAAGGATTTGAAATTCTTAAAGCCCAACCCTTCGATCTCATCATCTTAGATATTATGATGCCAAGAATGGATGGATTGGAATTCTGCAAAAAGGCTCGGCGACATAGTCATGTTCCAATCCTGATGGTGAGTGCTAAGGCTGGAGATATAGACAAGATTATGGGATTAATGACAGGTGCAGACGATTACATGATAAAACCATTTAATCCCCTGGAATTAACCGCACGTGTGAAAGCACTTCTGCGAAGAGCATCGTACCAGTCCTCACCTAAAGAACAAGATATTATACATGTAGGATCTTATATTATCGATAAGCACAGTCATACTGTCACACTTGATGATGTTCCCATTAAACTTACAGTACGTGAATTTAATATATTATTTTTACTGGCTAGTCATCGCGGACGTGTCTTCACATCAGAAGAAATATTTGAAAAGGTGTGGAAGGAGCCTAGTGGAGGGTCGAATCAAACAGTTATGGTGCATATCAGTAATTTACGTGAAAAATTGGAAGCAGCCCTGCCCGGTGAGAGAATCATCCAGACTGTATGGGGAGTAGGCTATAAGATTGAAAAATAAACTGATCAGTCTAATCCATCACTTGCCGAATTGGAAAATTACCCTATATGTCATCCTGTCATTTGTTTTCACTGGCTTCACGTATCTCTTATTAATGCCTGCTATCTGGTACTTAGAAAACAACTCAAGTTTTTTTGAAAGCTTATTTTTTCTTTTATCCTATTTTCGGGAATTTCTGTTCCCTATTTTTTTCATTCCATTACTGGTACTGTATCTTTCGATTTTTTATCACATCGAACGAATACGATATCTATCCTTTCATTTAAGGAAGATTGCCCAAGAAGTGCAAAACTTAAATCAATCAGAAAACAAGGACCATCCCTTAGCTGTTCCTTCTGAATTCGAACCTGTAGCTAAAGGTATTCGTGATATTATGACCACTCACAAACAAGCAGTGGAAAACGTAAAAAAAGCAGAGCAAGCCAAGAGTGAGCTAATCACAAATGTAGCACATGATCTGAGGTCTCCACTCACCTCCATTTTAGGGAATCTTGAATTAATCAATAATGACCGATATCGTGACGAGGTGGAATTAAGATATCGCACTCAGATTATACATGATAAAGCTGTTAGCTTACACACTTTAATCAACGATATTTTTGACTATACCTATACACAAAATCAATCTATGCCTTTAGATCAAAACCTAATTAATCTTGAAGAAATGCTGAATCAGTTGGTGGTACAATATAAGCTCCAGCTCGAAAATGCAGGAATGGAAGTGCGTCTTCACTCGACAGCAAAAAGCCCTATTGTTTCTGGAGATGGGGACAAACTGGTAAGGGTATTTGATAATCTCTTTCAAAATGCAGTTCGTTATGGACATGAGGGGAAATACATTGATATTTTTTTGAGTGAATCAAATCAATACGTTATGATCAATATGACTAATTATGGTGCAGCGATTCCTCAAACGGACCTTCCTTATATATTCGAACGGTTTTATCGAGTCGAAAAATCCCGTTCTACCTTTACTGGCGGATCAGGCTTAGGACTAGCCATTGCCAAAAACATCATAGAATTGCACGGAGGAACCATTGAAGTAAACAGTACAACAGGCAAAACCACATTTACTGTGGCACTTTTAAAATGAATATTAAAACTGCTGATGCATTTCGGCAGTTTTTTTGTTAGATTATCTGGATTAACTCCCTTTTTCCTCACTCTGCCTCCATTTTCGGCGGTAATCCATCTGGATTAACTCCCTTTTCTCTCACTCTGCCCAACTCGCGTCATTAATTAACTGGATCTGCTAGCTATTCAGAATCTTAATCCTTTTTCTTGATGCAGCTACTAACAAAATAAAGCCCTCCGTCACAGGAGGGCTTTTCACTTTTAGTATTTAATCAAGAAATATTTCTTCTTTCCGCGGCGAATGACAGTAAATTGACCTTCTATCTTGTCTTTATCAGTAAGAGTGTAATCAAGCTCTGTTATGCGCTCTCCGTTTACTGAAACAGCGCCATTCGTCACATCTTCACGCGCCTGGCGTTTGGATGGGCAGATTTGGGCAGCAACAAGCAGCTCAACTATGCCCAATTCCTCTCCTTCCGTATGCTCATAAGATGGAACATCCTTAAATCCTTGTTTAATCTCTGCAGCCGAAAGGTTTTTTATATCTCCGCTGAAGAGGGCTGCTGTAATTTTGACAGCCTGTTCTAATGCTTCATCACCATGAATCAGACGTGTCATTTCTTCAGCAAGTGCTTTTTGGGCTTTGCGGAGATGCGGTTCGTTCTGAACAGTTTTTTCAAGATCTTCAATTTCTTCACGGGATAAGAAGGTAAAGAACTTAAGGTATTTGATTACATCCGCATCTGCAGTGTTAATCCAGAATTGGTAAAACTCATAAGGAGATGTTTTCTCCGGATCAAGCCAGATTGCACCGCTTTCCGTTTTTCCGAATTTTGTTCCATCCGCTTTCGTTACAAGAGGGATGGTCAGGCCGAAAGCCTTGGAACCTTCAGGCGCCATTTTACGGATGAGCTCCAGCCCGGTAGTAATATTCCCCCACTGATCGCTTCCGCCAATTTGTATTTTACAATTATGGTTCTCATATAAATGAAGGAAATCCATTGCCTGCAGGATGGTATAAGTGAATTCAGTAAAGGAAATTCCTGTTTCCAGCCTGGAAGAAATGGTGTCTTTAGCGAGCATGTAATTGACTCCGACATGCTTCCCATAATCACGCAGGAACGTTACGATATCCATCGAGCCTGCCCAATCATAGTTGTTAACCATGATTGCACCATTTTCACTATTAAAATCAAAAATTCTTTTCAGCTGGCCCTTAATGCAGTCCACATTATGCTGTACTGTTTCAAGAGTCTGCAGCTTCCTCTCTTCACTTTTGCCGCTTGGATCACCAATAAGTCCAGTAGCCCCGCCAACAAGTACAATTGGACGGTGACCTTCTTTTTGAAAACGCCTTAACGTTAGAAATGGCAGCAGGTGTCCAATATGCATGCTGTCAGCAGTGGGATCAACACCGCAGTATAAAGAAATATTCTCTTTTTCGAGAGTATCCTTGATCCCCTCTTCATCTGTCTGCTGATAAACAATTCCTCTCCATTGCAGATCTTCAAGTAAGCTCATCTTAATTCCTCCTAATTAACGGCTATTTTTCAAGGCATTAAAGGTTTTAACCATGCAAAAAGCGCCCCTGCAATTATGCAGGGACGCATGATCAGTTTGCGCGGTACCACCCAGATTGAGGATAAATGTCCTCCACTCTTTTAGAATAACGGATAATCCGTCCACTGCTATAACTGCTGTGCAGGTTGACAGTGAAAGCTCAGGGAGGTATTTCATCCTTCTATTTGTACCGGCTCGCAGCAAACGCCGGCTTTCTGAAACAGGGATAGAAGCATTACTGGATTCCCATCAATGCCTGTAAAATATTAACGTCTAAGATAGAATATTTTTATCACAAAAATGAGCCAAATGTCAAATGCCTGTTCAAAAAAGGAAATTTCAGATAAATGGCGAACCATGTCATATTCGGCTGTCACATTGTGCTATAATAGATGTGATTTTAGGGGGATTGATATGATGAAAGAAAAGATTCAAATGTTACTTGACAAATTGAGGCGAACTCCAGGCCTTTTTGGAAATAAGAAAGCTGCAAAAGGTGCGAGCATAACTTACCAGGTTATCTGGAACCTTACTTTGCTTTTTATCATACTGGCTGTCATCGGCGGTGCATTTGCGGGAGGACTCGGAGCCGGTTATTTCGCGTCGCTTGTAAAGGATGAACCTATCAGATCCTATGCCAGCATGAAAAAAGATATTTATGACTATGAAGAAACATCACAGCTATACTTCGCAAATAATGTATATCTCGGAAAGCTCAGAACAGACCTTGAACGCGAAGAAGTTAAGCTTGATGATGTGTCTGAGCACTTAATTAACGCAGTAGTGGCCACTGAAGATGAATATTTCTACGAACATGACGGTGTGGTGCCAAAAGCGATTATGCGCGCACTATTCCAGGAAGTAACAAATTCATCTGTTCAATCCGGCGGAAGTACATTGACTCAGCAGCTGATAAAGAACCAAATCTTAACCAATGAAGTTTCTTTCGAACGGAAAGCAAAAGAGATTCTGCTTGCTTTGCGTCTGGAGAAATTCTTTGATAAAAAAGAGATATTGGAAGCATATCTGAATGTGTCCACCTTTGGAAGAAATGCATCCGGACGGAATATTGCCGGAGTGGAAGCAGCTGCCAAAGGCATTTTTGGGGTGAGTGCAAAAGAATTAACTCTGCCTCAGGCCGCATTCATAGCAGGGCTTCCTCAGAGTCCATTCGGCTACACTCCTTTTACAAGGGAGGGAACGGTCAAAGAGAATCTGGAACCTGGGTTCTCCAGGATGAAAACCGTTCTGAAAAGAATGTATGATGATGGAAAAATTGACCAGAAGCAATACGAAGAAGCTTTGGCTTACGACCTGACAAAGGATTTCACAACAGCTTCTGAGAGCCCATTGGAAAAGTACCCATATTTAACATATGAAATAGAAGAACGCGCAGTAAACATCATGACTAAGATTCTCGCAAAGAATGATGGATATGAAGAGCGGGATTTACAAGAAGATGACGAGCTCCGCGAAGAATACAGGACTCTGGCAGACCGGACAATCCGCCAGAATGGCTTCCGGATTCATACAACAATCAACAAAGATATTTATGATAAAATGCAGCAGGTTAAAGATAAATACCCTTATTACGGGCCTGACAAACCTGAAACGATTAAGGACTCAGAAACCGGTGAAGATAAACAAATCATGGAGCCCGTAGAAGTTGGTGCTATCTTAATTGAAAATAAGACAGGGAAAATCATCAGTTTTGTCGGCGGACGTGATCACAAACGTGAGCAGCTGAACCATGCCACAAGTGCTCTAAGACAAAATGGTTCAACCATGAAGCCGCTCTTAGTGTATGCTCCGGCAATGGAACTTGGTAAAGCCTCACCCGGCACCATTCTGCCTGATGTGCCGCTGCACCTTAATCCGGCAGTAAATAGACCTTGGCCAATGAACTATACGAAAACCTATAGCGGGCTTGTGTCAGCGAGACAAGCACTAAAACATTCGTACAATGTCCCTGCTGTAAAGCTTTATAAGGATATCGTCGGGCAGAGGCCAGCAGCTTACCTGGAGAAAATGGGCTTCACTTCTCTGATCGGCCCTGACTATACAAACTTGTCTACATCCATCGGATCACTGGAATATGGCGTAACAGTAGAAGAAAATACAAACGCCTTTACTACTTTTGCAAATGGCGGAAAATTTATTGACGCCTTTATGATTGAAAAAATTACTGATAAAAACGGGAACGTAATTTTCCAGCATAAGTCCGAGCCTGTTGATGTATTTAGCCCGCAGACAGCGTACCTTACCATTGATATGATGAGAGACGTTATTAACAGCGGAACTGCCACATCGATTAAGAGCAGATTGAAGTTCGGCTCTGACTGGGCGGGGAAAACCGGTACCGGTACCGAATTCATAGATTCCTGGTTTGTCGCTTCCAACCCAAATGTCACTTTCGGCATCTGGTCTGGATATGATACGCCTAAATCATTAAAAGCTCCAGGGCCTCTAAGCTATAGCTTGCGTACCAACTATCTCTGGGCAGATCTGATGAATGCAGCATATGACGTTGCCCCTGACCTTGTGGACCCGAGCGAAAGCTTTAAAATGCCGGGCGGAATCGTAAGACGTTCATTCTGTGCCATTTCCGGCCTGCTTCCATCAGAGGCTTGTTCTAAAGCTGGCCTGGTTGAGACTGATTTATTCAATGCAAAATTTGTTCCTACTAAAGCTGATGACAGCCTTGGCAATGGAAAACTTGTACGAATTGGCGAGAAAAAATATATGGCACTTGACTCAACACCAGCAGAGTTTACTGAACCTGGAATGGTAGTGAATCCGGATTATATTCAAAAACTATTCGGAATTAAAGCAAATCTAAGTACTCTTATTCCGAATAAAGAACGCTGGAAGAGCATACTGACTAGCGCTGACCAGCTCAAAGACAATGGTAAAGCCCCTGCAGCCCCAGGCATAAAAGCTTCGGGTGAAACCATTTCATGGGGCGCGCACTCCGAAAATGATGTAATAGGTTACCGCGTCTATAACGGAGGCAAAAAAGTCGCTACCATAAAAGCCGGCTCCTCTCTTAGCTTTAAGGCTGGAAGCGGCTCGATCCATGTCACAGCCGTTGACATTGCCGGCAGAGAGTCTGCTCCTTCCAATGTAGTGGCAATCGGCAAAAAGCCGGAAGAAGGGAAAACTAAAGAAGAAAAACCTAAGGAAGAAAAACCAAAGCAAGATAAGCCTAAGAAAGAAAAACCGAAAGATCCGCCAGCCGAAGAAAAACCCAAGGAAGAAAAACCATCAGAAGCCGTTGAAGGTGGAGACACATCATCTGAAAATGGTTAAAACGAGAAGCAGAAATTCAGTGACTGGATTTCTGCTTTTCTTTATTTTGTACGTTCAAAGCACAAAAAGGCCGCTGTCTTTAAACAGCGGCCTTCAGCTTTCTTAATCTTCCATTGTAGACAAATCACCTGCTGGCAGATCCAGTTCCCATGCCTTAAGCACACGGCGCATGATTTTTCCGCTTCGTGTTTTTGGAAGCTTGTCGCGGAATTCGATTTCACGCGGAGCAGCATGGGCAGCAAGGCCCTTCTTAACAAATTGGCGGATTTCATCCACTAATTCCTCAGTAGGTTCATATCCGTCCCGTAAAGCAACAAAAGCTTTAATTATTTCTCCGCGGACAGGATCTGGCTTGCCGATAACCCCAGCTTCTGCAACAGCAGGATGTTCTATCAGCTTGCTCTCTACTTCAAATGGTCCTACACGTTCGCCAGAAGTCATGATAACGTCATCTACACGGCCCTGGAACCAGAAGTATCCATCTTCATCCATATAAGCCGAGTCTCCGGAAACATACCAATCACCTGGCATAAAATAAGATTCATATTTTTGCTCGTTATTCCAGATGGCATGCATCATGGAAGGCCAGCCTTTTTTAATCGCAAGGTTGCCCATACGGTTAGGCGGCAGTTCATTGCCCTGATCATCGACTATGGCTGCCTTAACACCCGGAATCGGCTTACCCATAGAACCCGGCTTTATTTCCATGCATGGATAATTGCAGATAAGCTGTGCGCCTGTTTCTGTCATCCACCATGTATCATGGATACGCATGTTAAAGACTTTTGTACCCCATCTGACTACTTCAGGATTTAGCGGTTCACCGACACTGAGGACATGGCGAAGAGAACTTAAATCAAATTTCTTCACAACCTCATCACCTGCTCCCATCAGCATGCGGAAAGCAGTCGGAGCACTGTACCAAACTGTAACGCCATACTCCTCAATCATTTTATACCAGGTTTCCGGATTGAACCTTCCCCCGACCACAAGGTTTGAAGTCCCTGTAAGCCAAGGGCCGAAAATGCCATATGAAGTACCGGTTACCCAGCCTGGATCAGCAGTGCACCAGTATACATCTTCTTCTTTCAAATCCAGCACCCATTTAGCTGTCTGGTAATGCTGAATCATTGCATTATGTACATGCAGAACTCCTTTTGGCTTGCCTGTTGAACCGGAAGTATAATGCAAAATAAGCCCATCATTTCCGTCTACCCATTCAATTGCGAGCTTTCTGCTGGATTCAGCCATTCTTTTATTAAAATCTACATATGGCCCGGATTCTTCGATATTTTCCCCTACAAGGAATACATGCTTTAAAGCAGGCAGCTGGTCAACAGGCACTCGCTCCAAAAGCTCAGGTGTTGTAATCAGGACTTTTGCTTCACTGTCAGCAAGTCTGTCACGGACAGCTCCTTCCATGAAAGCTTCAAATAGAGGCCCTACAATAGCCCCAAGCTTAACAGCCCCCAACACGGAAAAATAGAGTTCAGGAGAACGCGGCATAAAGATAAACACCCGGTCGCCTTTCTCAACATCTCCATATGCTTTTAATGCATTTCCCGCTTTATTGGATAGTTCCTTCATTTCTTTGAACGTATATTTCTCATTTCTCTGTCCATCACGATAATAAAGGGCAACCTTATTTTTCCTGAAAGATTCCGCATGGCGGTCGATGGCCTCATACGCCATATTCATGCGCCCGGTTTCTTTCCAGGAAAATTCTTTTTCTGCATCAGCCCAGTTGAAATTTTCATAAAGTTCATCATAATTCTTTAAATTGAAGTCCCCTTGTGTTACTGGCAGCGCTTCCACTTTCATAAATCGTTCTCCCCCTTATTTAGATTTGATATTATTATAGTATAAACATTATATTTTCTCAATTTTTAAAATTTTGATAGAGTAAAAATACAATTGTGAACAAACTCGAAAATTGTCACAAACTTATTTTAATTACACAGAAAATTATGTGAAAGCGCTTTATCATCCTCGTTTTTATGTATAATAGAGGTACATTGAACATGCTACCGGGTGGTGAATTCATGGAACATAAAAAAACGTATAATGCAAAGGAATTAAAAACAGCCAATGGAAATTTAATCATTGAGGGGCCAATTGCACCTGAAAAATTGGCAGATTATGAGTTTCATAAAGATCTTGTGGCTTTCAGGCCGCCGGCTCAGCAGCATAAAGCACTTGTAGAGATTGCGGGATTGCCTGAGGGCAGAATTATAGTCGCCCGTGACAGACATACCATTGTCGGCTATGTTACTTACTTGTATCCCGATCCTCTTGAACGCTGGTCGGAGGGTAAAATGAATAATTTAATTGAATTGGGTGCGATAGAAGTAATTCCAGCTTTCCGGGGTTCGGGAACAGGCAAGAACCTGCTGAAGGTTTCTATGATGGACGATGCAATGGAGGATTATATTGTTATAACAACTGAATATTATTGGCATTGGGATTTAAAAGGAACTGGCCTGAATGTATGGGAATATCGAAAAATCATGGAAAAGATGATGAATGCCGGCGGTCTTGAATGGTATGCCACAGATGACCCGGAAATCAGTTCTCACCCTGCAAATTGCCTAATGGCCCGCATTGGAAAAAGAGTGGACCAGGATTCTGTTCAGCAATTTGACCGCCTTCGCTTTATGAATCGTTTTATGTATTAAATCTTAATAAAAACAAAATACATAGTTCATGCATGACTATTTATTACGGCATGAATGTTTCTCCATATATTTTATAAGGAGGCATTTAAAGTGATTGTAGAAGAAATTATGAAAACCGATATCACGGCCTTGTCAGAAGAAGACACTATTGCCGATGCCATAAGAATTATGAGCGAAAAAAGAATCCGTCATTTGCCGATAACAGATAAAGATGGCAGATTGCAGGGACTTGTAACAGATAGAGATATTCGTGATGCCACACCTTCTATTTTTCATACAGAACTATTTAAGGAAGATCTGCAAAGGCCGCTGAAAATGATTATGAAGACAGAAATCATTACAGGTCATCCTCTTGATTTTGCTGAAGAAATTGCTGCGGTTTTTTATGAACAGCGCATTGGCTGCCTGCCCATTTTAAACGATAATAAACTGGTTGGGATTGTCACAGAAACAGATTTGCTTCATACATTAGTTCAATTGACGGGAGCTCATCAGCCAGGCTCGCAGATTGAAGTAAAGGTGCCTAACAAGGCGGGCATGCTGTTTGAAATCGCTGAAGTCATCTGCAAAAGGAAAGCAAATATCCAGAGTGTCCTTGTATACCCAGACAAAAAGGATGATAAATTCAAAATACTGGTTATAAGGGTACAGACAATGAACCCCACGCTTGTAGTTGAAGATTTGAAAAAAGCAGGCCATCATGTATTGTGGCCAAATATGCCGGGGATTTCACTATGACACATGATTCAGTATTTGTTTATTCGGAAGACCTGTTGAACTACAAATTCAGCAAAAATCATCCTTTTAATCAGATAAGGCTGAAGCTGACACTCGATTTGCTTAAAAATATCGATGCTATTGATGACTGCCATATTATCCCGCCTCGGCAGGCTGCGGATGAAGAGCTTCACCTGATTCATGATCCTAATTATGTAAATACGGTCAAGCTTGCCGGCCGGGGACAGCTTCCGGAGGATATCGGTGAAAACTATGGGCTCGGAACAGAGGACACACCTATTTTTCCCAATATGCACGAAGCAAGCTCCCTTTTAGTAGGAGGCACTCTGACAGCCGTTGATGCTGTTATGAACGGACGTGCTAAGCACGCACTGCATCTTGGCGGAGGCCTTCACCACGGTTTTCGGGGAAAAGCCTCCGGATTTTGCATTTACAATGATAGCTCAGTAGCCATAAAGTACATGCAGGAGAAGTATAAAGCACGAATACTGTATGTGGATACAGATGCTCATCATGGTGATGGTGTCCAATGGTCATTTTATGATGATCCGGATGTATGCACCTTATCAATTCATGAAACCGGCCGATATCTTTTTCCCGGCACCGGAAATGTTAATGAACGGGGGCAAGGCAAAGGATATGGATTCTCTTTCAATATTCCCGTGGATGCATTTACTGAAGATGATTCCTGGCTTCATGCATACCGCACAGCTTTCCGGGAGATTGCAGAATTTTTCAAGCCTGATGTAATTCTGACCCAAAATGGTGCTGATGCACATTATCTTGACCCTCTTACCCATTTATCATCTACTATAAAGATCTACAGGGAAATTCCGAAACTGGCCCATGAAATTGCCCATGAATACTGTGGCGGTAAATGGATTGCAGTCGGCGGTGGCGGTTATGATATTTGGAGAGTTGTTCCCCGGGCATGGACCATGATTTGGCTTGAAATGACCGAAAACTCTAATTGTTACGGCAATATACCGGAACAATGGATAAACAAGTGGAAAGAACACGCACCCGTTCCTCTTCCAACTGAATGGGATGATCCGGCTGATTTATATAAGCCAATTCCCCGTAAAAGTGAAATAACTGAAAAAAATGCCCGTACGGTGGACAAGGTGCTTTATCCCATTCGGCACAAGACAATGACAGAGTCTTTCTAGGAAAATATTTGCCAGATACATTTCTTCATATGCAAATAAACAGGTCCGGCATTTGCCAGACCTGTTTATTTGTTATTCTCTTCATTAAATTTCGGATCTGAAATAATGATTTCAACACGTCTGTTTTTCTCCCAATTCTCCGGTCCGGAATTAGGAACGATAGGACGGGTTTCTCCATAGCCGACAGCCATAAATCGGTGGATGTCAAGTTTATGTCCTTCTGTTAAATATCTGATTACTGTACTCGCCCTGGCAGCAGATAACTCCCAATTGGATGGATACCTGTATGTAGTAATAGGCCGGTCATCAGTATGTCCCTCCACCTTAACCGGGTTGGGCATGTTTGCCAACAAGGTTCCTACTTTATCAAGGAAAGGGTATGAGCTGTCTATCAGACTGGCATCTCCGGATTCGAATAAAACCTGTTCCTGCAGAACGAGAACGACACCACGCTCTGTCCTGTTTGCCACTATGACTTTTTCTAATCCATTCTCATCAAGAAACGACTGAATTTCCACCTGGAGCTTATCAAGTGAATCTGATTGCCCGCTGTCTTCCTCCTTTTCCGTTTTTTCTTCCATTTCTCCCTGATTCTCCGCCGGAACGATGGACGGCTGGAAATCAAGAACCTGTCTGTCCCGGAAGGAGTCAGATATCGCCTGAAATTTCATTAAATCAATCTGTGACATTGAAAATAGCAGGATAAAGAAAACCAATATTAATGTGACGAGATCCGAGAAAGTCACCATCCAGCTTGGGGCACCTTTGGGAGGCTCAGGAGATCTTCGCCTACGCCTCATGATCCAGCGCCTCCCCTGCGTTTACTGCCCTCTCAAGCTCTCTCCGCTCCTTAGAGGATAAAAAAGCGCTCAGCTTCTCCTCCAGAATTTTTAGATTTTGCCCGGATTGAACACCGATGACCCCTTCAATAATAATCTCCTTCAGAAATACTTCCTTCTCTGTCTTTAAAGCCAGCTTTGCTGCCATCGGGAGAAACACAAGATTAGCGAGCAGCGAGCCATATAATGTAGTTAAGAGGGCAATGGCCATGTTGGGCCCTAGAGTGGAGGGATCATTTAAGTTTTTCAGCATCAGAACCAGACCGATCAGGGTTCCGATCATTCCCCATGCCGGTGCATACTCACCCGCTCTTTCAAAAATGCTCCTGCCCTTCCTGTGCCTCTCTTCCATCGCCATTATTTCAGCATTCATTATGTCCGTAATCACATCTGGCTCTATACCGTCCACCGCCAGATAAATGCCTTTGCGAATGAAAGAATCTTCGACTTTCTCGACTTCAGCCTCAAGCGACAAAAGCCCTTCACGCCGTGCACGATCAGAGAGTTTGACAAAAATGCCAATCAGCTCTCCTACGCTTTGTTCTTCACTAGTAAAAACCTGCTTAAAAACGGCAGCCATATGCCTGATATCTTTTAAAGGAAAACTAACAAGCAGCCCGGCTATTAATCCGCCTAAAACAATAAGGATAGAAGAAGGATCAACAAATGATAAAAACCCATCTGTTCCTCCATTCCACATAATCCCAAAAATAAGCATAGCCAGGCCCACCATTAACCCTGCAGGTGTTAACATATCGAACTTTCTCATACTCTCTCTCCCTGATCCACTGCATTATCTAAACGTTTTAGTATAAAAATTGACAGAAAGAAACGCCTTTATGATTAAGGCGTTTTACTTTCTACTTATATCGGCAGATATCTTATTTTGTTGAGCTTCGTTCTTCAATTCGATGAGGGAGTACAACAATTTGCTCGTCGACTGATTCTTTATTCATAAGTTTTGTAAGCAATCTCATAGCAACTGCACCTATATCATACAATGGCTGTACAACTGATGTCAGCTGAGGACGGACCATTAAAGTCAATCTCGTATTGTCTGAACTGATGATCTCAAAGTCTTTCGGGACATCATAGCCTTTATCCTCGGCCCCATGGACGATTCCCAAAGCCATCTCATCAGACCCTGCAAAAATAGCAGTTGGGCGAGGATCAGCCTCAAGCAGTTTTTCAAAGGCTTCTATGCCTGAATCGTACGTATAATCTCCTTCAACCACCAATTCATCGCGGAACGATACTTCAGCTTCTTCCAGCGCACGCTTATAGCCTGCAAGCTTCTTATCCTGATTAATCGGCTCGCGGAGGGGTCCTACCACAAGAGCTACATCTTTATGGCCTTTTTCAATAAATGACTTTGTGACATCAAATGCTGCCTGTTCATAATTAATATTGACTGATGGAATTTTACCTGTTTCTTCAATAGAGCCGGCAAGTACGATTGGAACTGGAGACTTTTCAAACTCCTCAACAAGCTCGGACGTAATGTTGCCGCCCATAAAGACTATTCCATCCACCTGTTTCCCGAGCATAGTATTAAGCAAGTGCAGCTCCTTTTCGATATTCTGATCGGAGTTGCTGAGAATGATATTGTATTTATACATTGTCGCAATATCTTCTATACCCCTTGCCAACTCTGCAAAAAAGGTGCTTGAAATATCTGGAATAATCACACCGACTGTAGTCGTTTTTTTGCTTGCCAGCCCTCTCGCAACTGCGTTGGGGCGGTATCCAAGCCGGTCAATTACTTCCATTACCTTTTTTCTGGTTGCGGGTTTAACATTCGGGTTGCCATTTACTACACGAGAAACCGTTGCCATTGATACATTCGCTTCTCTTGCCACATCATATATTGTTACATTCATTACTGACACTCCTTCTTTAATTAGCGATCACATTTATTACTTTATATTTTACAGCAACACGACATAACCTACTCATTTTTTATCCTATTTTGTGAGTAGTTACACATGAACAATTATGTATCTAATCATACGACAGTCCAGGAATTGCCGCAATGTCAAGGCTTATATTTCTGAAAAAAACTTAATATTTCACTTTACAAGCGAAAAAGAGCCCTCTGCTATTAGCAGAAGGCTCTCCATATTTTGAATAGTTCCTTTGTGCTGAATCAGAATACGTGAACAGCTCTCATCGACTGGATTAGAACCACTCCTGACAGATCTGCTCCAGCGAACGGCTCTTATCAGCCGGATTATAGCCACTCCCGAAGGATCTGCTCTCGCGAACGGCTCTTCTTCCCAAGGTCACACTCTCAACAATGCTGAAGATTGAAGTTCGGACATAAAATGGTCAAATTGATTTAAGTCCATCTGCTGTGCCGAATCTGAAAGGGCAACAGCCGGGTCAGGATGAACTTCAGCCATTACGCCATCTGCACCGATTGCCAAGGCTGCTTTTGCTGCCGGAAGGAGCAAGTCTCTGCGGCCTGTTGAGTGTGTAACGTCAACAAGTACAGGCAAATGTGTTTCCTGCTTAAGGATTGGAACTGCAGAAATATCAAGTGTATTTCGTGTTGCCCGCTCATAGGTGCGGATTCCGCGCTCACATAGGATGATCTGTCCGTTCCCCTGGGACATGATGTATTCCGCAGCATTAATGAATTCTTCAATTGTAGCTGCAATTCCACGCTTTAATAGAACTGGCTTATTTACAGCACCCGCAGCTTTTAATAGCTCGAAGTTTTGCATGTTTCTTGCACCGATTTGAATAACATCAATATAATCTACGGCTGTTTCAATATCATTAGGGCTTACAATTTCAGAAATAACGGCCAGATCATATTCATCTGCCACTCTTTTTAAAATTTTCAGGCCTTCAAGGCCAAGACCCTGGAAATCATATGGCGATGTTCTTGGCTTATATGCTCCTCCGCGAAGAAGCTTAAGCCCTTTTGCTTTTACAGCTTCTGCAACAGTTGCTACCTGCTCATACGATTCAACTGCACATGGGCCAAAAACAAGATGAGGATTGCCATCTCCTACTTTTTCACCTTTTAAGTCCACAATTGTGTTTTCAGGCTTCTTTTTGCGTGAAACAAGAAGTGCTTTTCTATGATCATCTTTTTGAAGTTCAAGACCTGCTTTAAAAATTTCCTTGAACATATGCTCAATTGTTGAATTTTCAAAAGGACCGTCATTATGCTCTTTTATCAAATCCAGCATTTTGCGTTCCCGGACAGGATCATAACGATAAACCCCTTGTGTTTCCTTTACTCTGCCGATTTCTTGAACAAGTTCTGCTCTTTCGTTGATTAAAGATAAAAGCTGAAGATTCAGCTCATCCACTCGATTACGAAGTTTATCTAGCTCATTATTGCTCATTTCCTGTCCCTTCCTTTCGATTCTGAGATTTAGCCGTGATGGTTTCAGGATTTATGTTCAGGATGCATACACCGTTAAACATTTCCATCTTTCTCTTTTACGGCCTCTTGATATGTGATACATTTTTTATAATTAGGGTTATTATATATGAATTATTCAGACATGTCACGAAAAATTTCTTTATTAATTAAACGCTTTTAAGTAATAAAGCGATTTTAAGGCTAAATTAAGCATTTCTATGACAATTAAAAAGAAGGTGTATTGCTTTGGATGGACAAAAAAAGCTGTTTGCACTGGATATAGGCACTCGCACGGTGGTCGGAATTATTCTGGAAGAAGACGGCGGCCAATACCATGTGAAAGACATCGTGATTAGGGAACATGCAGAGAGGGCCATGCTCGACGGCCAGATTCATGATGTTCCGGCTGTTTCAAAGATTATAGCAGAAATCAGGGATGAACTTGAAGTGAAACATGGCCCATTAAAAAAAGTTTGTGTAGCAGCGGCAGGCAGGGCTTTAAAAACGGAAAGATCTGAAATATCGGTCAGCATTAAAGGCAAACCGATGATGCAAAAACAGGATATTCTTCACCTTGAATTAAGTGCTGTTCAGCAGGCACAGGCAATCGCTGCAGAAAAGCAGGCAGCTGAAAAAAGCTTTTATTACTATTGTGTTGGATATTCGGTTTTATACTATCGTCTTGATGGTGAAGAAATCGGCAGCCTGATTGATCAGCAAGGGGATGAAGCATCAGTTGAAATCATTGCTACCTTCCTGCCCAAGGTTGTAGTGGAGTCGCTCATCTCAGCTCTTCAAAGGGCTGGCCTGGAAATGGAAGCCTTAACACTGGAGCCAATTGCAGCTATTAATGTCCTTATCCCTCCTTCAATGAGAAGGCTTAATGTGGCGCTTGTTGATATCGGTGCCGGAACATCTGATATTGCCATAACAGATTTGGGCACAGTTACTGCATTTGGAATGGTTCCTGTAGCAGGCGACGAAATCACCGAAGCCATCAGTGACCAGCTTCTTCTGGATTTCCCTCTAGCCGAAAAGGCAAAAAGAGACTTGCATCAATCCAATACGATTACTGTCACAGATATTCTAGGCTTCCAATCAGAAATCAGTAAAGAAGAAACAATTGAAAAAATTTCTCCAGCGCTTGAACGCTTGACAAATTCCATCTGCGGCGAAATATTGCGGCTTAATAACAGGCCGCCAAAAGCTGTCATGCTGGCAGGCGGCGGGAGCTTAACACCTGGACTCCCTGAAAGAATAGCAAACAGACTGGGGCTTCCCGCAAATAGAGTTGCCATTAGGGGAATTGATGCAATCAGCGGACTAAATTTACCGGATTATACAAATCAAGGCCCTGAATTAGTCACTCCAATAGGAATCGCAATTGCCGCTAAAAAAGCTCCAGTCCAGTATTGCACTGTTTACGTCAACGAACAGCCTGTCCGGCTGTTTGAGGTTAAAGACCTGACAGTCGGGGATGGTCTGCTGGCAGCAGGAATAAAAATGAATAAGCTTTATGGGAAGCCCGGGCTTGCCATGATTATCAATTTAAATGGGCAAAACATTACAATCCCGGGAAGCCATGGAGAAGCCCCAGTCATCACACGCAACAGCTTTCCAAGCGCTTTGGATGAAGAAATCAAATCTGGGGATATCTTAACAGTTTCAAAAGGGCGTGACGGATTGCCTGCTGAAGTTTGCATAAAGGATTTAATTGACGAAGTTCCTGAAAAATCAATCACTATTAACGGAAAGCAATACACAATTCATCCTGCTCTTACCTGTAATGAAAAAGCCGCCACGCTTGAGCAGATTCTTGCTGATCGGGATAAAATAGAGTGCAGGGTTCCCGAAACAGCTGAAGACATCTTAAAATATTTAAATCTGGATAATCTATTAAACGAACTAAAGCCTTTTCGAATCAGCATTAACAAGAAAGATACTTTTCTCCCGCGCCATTCCGGAAAGCTATTTAAAAACGGGCTTGAGGTGAATTGTCACAGCATAGTCGATGATGGTGACAGTCTTCAAATTGAAAAAGGAAGCACTCTGACTGTAAAGGAATTAGCACGTATTAAGCAGCTGGCACTTCAGGAAAGCATTCCGGTCATTTTTAACGGCAAGAAAATAGAGCTGTCCAGAGGAATACTCGAATTCCAGAGAGAAGGAATTGTCCTCAACGAAGATGATGTGATATCTGCTGGTGATGCCATTGCAATCCTGGAAAAGCCAAGAACTCCCTTTATTTTTCAGGATATATTCAGCCATGTTAATATTGATATGCCTGCTTCCTCTTCGGGCGGCTTTATACTTTTGAAAAATGGAGAAAAAACTTCTTTTCATGAACCAGTAGCGCCTGGCGACAACCTCAAAATTGTTTGGCCAGCCATAACTAATAAACCGTCAACTCTAAAATATAGCTAAAAATTAAAAACCCATCCGATTGGATGGGTTTTATTTGTTTTCCTCAATAACTCTCAAAAGGGAGTCATATGTAACTTTCCAATGCGATGCATGCCATACAACATCTCCTTTATTAAACAGAATTGCCTGAGGAGATTCATGTTTAATATGAAACGTTTCTGCAATGTGATTGGATAAAGGGCGATCTTCCTGAACAACTAAGTAATAAGCATTTACATCTTTATGCTCTTTTACAAAGCTTTCATATTCTTCATACGCCGCTCCGCTCACGGGGCATGTGGAACTATGCTTTAAAACCAGCAGCTGCCCGCCTGATTTCACCTCTTGATCAAATGCTTCATGACTTTCAAATTTTTTCATTTTTATTTCCTCCAATCCAAGCCAGGCAATGCCTTGCTCTTTTAAAATCGCCTTTTTCAAAGATTGCTATTTTAGGGTTAAGAATTCTGCCCGCTGATATCTGTTCCAGGCACACAGCGAACCCGCGGGGCGAGTGCCTGAAGGGCTTGTCCTGCGTATTCTTACACTTCCCGCTCCTCCCGCAGATTTTGAAATGTTTCGTCGAATAGCACCGCACGAAGAAAGTCCGTTTTCGAGGATCAAGTGCCCACAGGGAAGATCAGTTCAGCAAGTTAAACACTTTGAAAAAGCAGCAAACAGCTTAAGAAATTAAATAACGGTGAAGTAATCGTACCACTTCACCGTTGTTTAAACAAATAAAATTAATTATACTTTTGCTCGGTTTCGTCAAAAGCTTTTTTCGTTTCTTCCAGCTTCATTTGGATTTCCGCATCATTTACTGGCGCGTTTCCTTCAGTCTGAAATGCTTCGTTATTGATGGCTTCTCCCTCTTCTTCGGCTGTGCCATTTGCAGAAGCTTGTCCATTTTCTTTTAAGCTCTTCACTTTATTTACAAGCTGATTGGATTGCTTGGTCACTGTTTGAGTTAATACATTTGTTTTCTCTTTCGCTGCATTAGCCAGTTCAGTTCCTTTTGTCATTGCTGTTTCACGATACTGTCCTGATTTTTCTTTTAAGATAGCCGCTTTTTCGCTTAAATCACTCTGAAGTTCTTTCCCTGATTTTGGAGCCAGGAACAAAGCGGTAGCTGCGCCAACCATGCCTCCTATAAGAGCACCAATCATAAAATCTTTCGTATTGATATTTTCCTCTGTTTTCACCTGGTTTGAATCAAATTGAGTACGTTCTTGAGTATTCATTCTCTTTTTTCCTCCTCTTATTCTAGTATCTTGCTCTCTCTCTCTGGCGTTCGGGCGGAAGCATTTGTTTCTCGCCTACATTGTACTGATAGGGGTCTTCTTTTCTCATTTTCCACTTATCCTTGATTTCAAGAAGAACATTGCTCCACTGAACTACCTGTGAGATTTTATCTTTATTCTGTTCAAGCTGTGTATTGACAGAAGATGTGATTTTCTGAATGGATCCATTGAATTTGCGGACAGAGTCACCAACTTCTTTTACCGCTGTTACGACACTGTTCAGATTCTCAGACTTCTGCTGAATATCTGTTGCCAGTGAATTAGTTTTATGCAGCAGGACTGTTGTTTCCTTCGTGACACCATCTAATTGCCTTTCAAGACCTGCCAATGTGTGTGATACGTTATCTAATGTCCCTTGTAAGGATTTTAATGTTTTTGCCAAATAAATGACCAAAACCAGGAATGCAATCGCAATGACTGCTACACTTAAGTATAAAATTATTTCCAATTCCTACACCTCCGGTTGTCTGTATAATAACTTTTTACCCAGATGCACTGCCTCTAAACCAGGAGTACATTAATAGATTCCACTTGTAATGTCCAAATTCCTTCTCATACGGTTATTTTCATCTGTTAAAGTAAATATTAGCATAATTGGAAAAGATTAAACAAAATCATTTATTTCGGGTACAATAATAGTTGTCGGAAAAATAAATTTAATGGAGGAATTTATCCATGAAAGATCCCCGTATTGAAAAACTCGCGAAAAATTTGATTAACTATTCAGTCCGTCTTCAGAAAGGCGAGAAAATTCTTATTGAAAATTTTGGTCTGCAGAAAGAACTAGTGACGGCACTGGTGAAGGAAGCATACGCTGCTGGAGGATATCCATTTGTATCTTTAAAAGATCATCAGGTGGATCGTTCCCTGCTATTAGGAGCACAAGAAGAGCAATTCAATATGATGGCTGAATTTGAAGCAAATGTTATGAGCAAAATGGATGCATACATAGGACTTCGTTCCGGGGACAACATCAACGAACAGGCTGATGTGCCGGATGATAAAATGAAAATCCATGGATCGACAATCGGGCAAAAAGTACATAGAGAAATCCGTGTGCCAAAAACGAAGTGGGTGGTTCTCCGCTATCCTAATGCTTCCATGGCCCAATTGGCAAAAATGAGCACAGAGGCATTTGAAGATTTCTATTTTGATGTCTGCAATTTGGATTACGGTAAAATGGACAAAGCGATGGACAGCCTTGTGGAATTAATGAATAAAACAGATAAAGTCCGAATCACTGGTCCTGGTACAGATCTGTCCTTCTCGATTAAGGATATACCGGCGATCAAATGCTCCGGCCAGATGAATATCCCTGATGGAGAGGTCTATACAGCCCCTGTCCGTGAGTCTGTTAACGGCATTATCACCTATAACACACCATCCCCATACCATGGTTTTAACTTTGAAAATGTAAAACTGACATTTAAAGACGGAAAAATCGTGGAAGCGGAAGCAAATGACAGCGAACGCCTTAATAAAATCTTTGATACAGATGAAGGTGCGCGCTATATTGGTGAATTCGCCATTGGAGTTAACCCTTATATTCTACATCCGATGCAGGATATCCTGTTCGATGAGAAAATCGATGGAAGCTTCCACTTTACTCCGGGACAATGCTATGACGAAGCGTATAATGGCAATAAATCCAATATCCACTGGGATATGGTCAATATCCAGCGTCCTGACTACGGCGGGGGTGAGATCTACTTTGACGATGTTTTAATCCGTAAAGACGGGCGGTTCGTTATTGCTGAATTGGAACCGTTAAATCCTGAGAACTTAAAATAAACTCTATGAAAAAAAGGATGCTTCCTGAGCGGAGCATCCTTTTTTATATATTATAATTGGTTTTCGTATGCCTGCTGGAATTTTTGGATATCCCCGGCACCCATAAACATAATTACGCTTTCCTCATGATTCCTTAGGACAGCAGTTTCTTCTTCGTTTAAAATTTGTGCATTCGGAATTTTTTCCTTTAAGTCATTAATCGTGAGTTTTCCATGGTTTTCACGAGCAGAGCCAAAAATTTCACAAAGATAAACTTTGTCAGCCAAATTTAAGCTTGATGCAAAATCTTCAAGAAAGGCCTGAGTTCTCGTAAAGGTATGCGGCTGGAAAACCGCGACAACTTCTTTATCGGGATACTTTTGTCTGGCAGCTTCTACAGTTGCCTTAATTTCTGTCGGATGGTGTGCATAGTCATCAATAATTACCTGAGAGCCCACTTTCTTCTCGGAAAATCTTCTTTTCACCCCTTCAAAGGAAAGAAGCTGTTCCTGAACAATCTTCGCATCGATCTCTTCATAGTGACATAAAGCGATGACAGCTAAAGAGTTCAAAACGTTATGATCTCCATAGGCGGCAATTGAGAACGTCTCATAGAAGGTATTGCGGACAAAAACGTCAAATGTTGTCCCTTCAGTCGTCTTTACCACATTGCGTGCCTGGAAATCATTTTCATCCCCAAAACCGTAAAATACGACAGGCACTTTAGCCTGGATTTTTTGCAGCTGCTCGTCATCACCGCATGCAAAAATGCCCTTGTTCACTTGCCAAGACATTTCCTGAAAAGCAGAGAAAACATCTTCAACATTGGCAAAGTAGTCAGGGTGGTCAAAATCTATATTCGTCATAATTGCATAATCCGGGTAATAAGAAAGGAAGTGTCTTCTATATTCGCAAGCTTCGAAAACAAAATACTCAGCCTTTTCGTCCCCTTTGCCCGTACCGTCTCCAATTAGGAATGAAGTTGGTTTTGCACCTCTCATAACATGTGCAAGCAAGCCTGTAGTCGATGTTTTTCCATGTGCTCCTGTCACTGCGATACTTGTAAAATTCTTCATAAAGTCACCTAAAAAGCGGTGATAGCGCACTACAGGCAAGCCAAGCTTCATTGCTTCCTCAATTTCTTCATGCGTGTCCGGATATGCATTCCCGGCAATTACCGTCATGCCCGGCTGTATATTTTCCTTTTGAAAGGGAAGGATCTTTATTCCGGATTTTTCAAGTGCAACCTGCGTAAAAAAGTGTTTCTCAAAATCGGAGCCTTGAACCTGATAGTTCATATCATGCAGAACTTGTGCCAATGCACTCATTCCGGACCCCTTTATACCTACGAAATGGTAAATAGTCATATAAAGAACCTCCAACCATCGTATATCTGTAAAACAGTATATGACATATATCTAGTTTTGCGCATATCCCCTGTGAGGACATACTTCCGTGACTGTGCTGCTATGCTATTCTGCTGTAAATTATTTTACTTGCGCTTTAATGTATTGAATCATTATATCATTAATCAATTTTAAAAACTATGTAACGTATTGCCAGCTGTTTATTCTTTGAATATAAAATATAAGACATTAGATTTCAGGAAGACTCTCTATTCTCGCACCGGAGCTGTTAAGCACTGCGGCAAGGATGCAATCTCAGAATTGAGCCTTCCATTTCTAATGGGAAGTATCGCTCAGTTATTCAACCTTCTCAAGGCGGGGGTTAGGGCGGTAACGTCGTCCTGCCTTGGCTGCATGTTTGCCGTCTATCATCACATTATCCCCTGTAAACCCAGTGTTGATCTTCAACAGGCTGCTTCCGACACCGTAGGTATCTACCGGAACACCTTTTTCTTCAAATTCTCTGATTCGTGATTCGGTGAAACCTCCGCTCACCACAATCTTGACATGGCCGAAGCCTTCGTCATTAAGTGCTTTTCTTAAAGCAAAAATAAGTTCAGCATTGACTCCGCGCGGGTCAAAAGTCCCCAGGAGATGCTGATTTCTTAAGAAATATTGATCTATCATTGTTCGGGATGTGTCAACCCTTACACCGATAAGTTCATCGCCAAAAGCCCTTGCGACTTTCAGGGAATCCGTAATGGCATCATTATTGTAATCTACCAGCGCAACTAAATCGTCTTCAGGAAACGTCTCCTGATAAGCTTCAGTAGCCGCAACGATATCTCCTTTAAACATTTGAATCAGTGCGTGCGGCATTGTTCCCATGCCCTTTTTGCCCCACCATTCGTTCATGGCATGGGTTGCCTGGGCTGTTGCACCCCCAATATAGGCAGCATATCCATCACCTGCCTGGGTGGTGAAATGATCATCACGGTCCCCCATGAAGATGACCTGTTTTTGAACACCGGAAACTCCTGCTGCCTTTACCACATTATAAACATTTGTGGCAACAGAAGTTCTTCTGGCCAATATGCCGTCAATGATTCCCTCGAGATAGCCAAAATCCTGATATCTTCCTGTTATGGTCATTACTGTTTCAAAGGGTGAAATCTTGTCTCCATCTTTTAAAGAATGGATTTCCAAATCATCCGGCCGGTCCGCAAATGTTTTTAATAGCGCAATTACCTCATCTGTACCGCATAGAACGGCATGATTCTTTTGAAAGAACTGCATGGTTACAATTTTATCTGCGTGATATTTCTTAACAATTTCTCTAGTCTTTAGGAAGTAAACCGCTGAAAACCAGCCATCCCTTACTCGTTCATCAAATTTAAAGGTCTGGTTTGTCAGACGCTTTATTTCTCCCTTAACCTTCATTTCAATTTCCTTCATCCCAAGCTCCTTACAAACATGAAAGAAAGCAGATTTGCCTGCAGACTTGGCGCAGCAAGGAGCAGGCCTATATGCCGGCTGGGGGCCAGCTTGAATGCTTTCTTCGTTATCTTAGTAGTTATTTATATTATTTTAAACATGCAAGTAAAGAATACCATGGATTAATTTAATGTACTAGTGTCTTGTATGGATTCAAGATCAGCAGCAGTAATAAGGACATCCCTTGGTTTGCTTCCTCTATTTTCTGAAATAAACCCTTGCTTTTCCATCATATCAATCAGCCTGGCTGCCCTATTATAGCCTATTTTAAATCTTCTTTGCAGACTTGAAGTGGAAGCGGATCCCTGATCAACAACAAACTCGCATGCTTCAAAAAACAGTTCATCCTCTTCTTCAATGGCTTGGGCTTTTTTCAGAAGTTCTTCCTGCTCAAATAAATAATCAGGTTCTTGCTCCCTGCGTACATGAGCTACGACATCATCAATTTCTTTGTCAGAAACAAATGTCCCCTGAAGTCTGAGCGGCTTTGAGGACCCATTTTCAAGGAAAAGCATATCGCCGCGGCCAAGCAGTTTTTCGGCTCCGCTTATATCGATAATTGTTCTGGAATCAATTTGGGATGACACGGAGAATGCAATTCTTGTTGGGACGTTTGCCTTTATTAAGCCGGTAATAACATCTACCGAAGGACGCTGGGTTGCAATAATCAAATGCATTCCGCAGGCACGGGCTTTCTGTGCAATCCGGCAGATTGCTTCTTCCACATCAGCCGGCGACATCATCATAAGGTCTGCGAGCTCATCGATCACAATGACCATAAATGGAAGCTTCTCTGAATATTGCTGATGCTCTTCTGCCAGCTCATTAAAACGGTTTATATCCCGCACACCGGCATGGGCGAATAATTCATATCTTCGCTCCATTTCCTCTACAGCCCATTTCAAAGCAGCTGTTGCTGCTTTGACATCGGTAATAACCGGGCTTACCAAATGAGGGATTCGATTATATGGCGCAAGCTCGACCATCTTCGGGTCAATCAGAAGAAGCTTCAATTCTTCCGGACTCGCCTTATACAAAAGGCTTATCAGGATCGTGTTGATGCAGACGCTCTTTCCTGATCCCGTTGCACCGGCAATTAAACCGTGCGGCATTTTTCTTAAATCCGTGACAATCGGCTTGCCTGAGATATCCAGCCCAAGCACAGCTGTTAATGGGGAGCTGCCATTCTGGAACTCAGGTGTGTTTATGATCTCACTGATAAATACCGGACGGCTGCTCTGGTTTGGAACCTCAATGCCGATTGTATGCTTTCCTGGTATTGGTGCCTCAATCCTAATATCCCTGGCTGCCAGACTAAGCTTTATATCATCCGAGAGGTTCGTGATTTTATTCACCTTGACCCCGGGTTCAGGCTGCACTTCAAATCTTGTAACCGAAGGTCCTTGCGTAACATTTACAACCCTGGCCCTGACATTGAAATTCTGCAGGGTGGAGTTTAAAATCTGTTCCTGTTCGTAAAGCCAATCAGAAGTTTCATTCATGATTACCGGCGGCGTTAGTAATGTCTGGGAAGGAAATTGATAATAGGAAATGTCATCCTCCTCACGATATAACTGCTGTTCCTCTATTTTGTCCGATTCTGGTAAAGGTGAATAATCTTCAATCCTTTCAGCTGAAGCAGCAGACTGCTGAATGCTTTCAGATGGAAACATCGCGATATTATTTTTTTTTTCATCTGCCGGTTTTGTTATTTTCTCTTGCTGGTTCAATTTTTTTCTGTCATTGTTCAGCATAATGACATTGAATGGGATTGACCCTCTGGAAGATGGCTTTTCTTCATGTACAATCTTTTCCTGCTCCGAATCAGTTACCTCTTCATTCTCTGATTCTATGTTTATATCCTGATTTAATTGATTGTTATCCGTGACAGTTAGAGCCTCTTGCTCAGATAGAGCATGCGGTCCCAAGTCATCCTGTCCTGGGATTTCTTCTGTTTCTTCTTCTGTTTCCTCTTCATAAAGAGCCTCTTCAATCATGTTTGCAAGTGACCTGCTGATTTCTGATTTCCCCTCTTGATCCATGCTCTCTTCCTGGTTTAAAGGCTCATTGCCGGCTGGCTTGGCAGCATCATTATGACTGAAAGGCTCCAGCTCATCCTGTCCTGCTGCATTTACTTCCTCTTCATAACGATCTGATTCAGAGTTTTCCTCCGGAAATTCAAACATTAATTCAGAGGCTTCACCAATTTTATATTTTTTTACTGCTGTTTCCTCTGATTCAAGTGCAGCTGCCTGACCCCGGAACTCTTCTTGCTTATCAGAAATGACAGTATCTCTATCTTTAAGGGGTTCTTTTTCCCTCGTTTTCGTCCGTTTAACAGGAGCCTGCTGAATTTTACGCATAACCTCATCATATGTAATTTCCCTGCGGCTGCTTTCCTGTTCCCCGTTATCTGGCTGATCTTTTTGAGTGTTTGAACCGGGTCTCTTAAATCCGTATATCGGGGATGGAATTTCTGTTGGCTGGAAAGGCCTTTTCTTATTGGCCGCCTCTCTTTCGTTGCGTGTCATTATCTTTTCTTCACTCGCAGGTGATGGGGCAGGATTTCTCTTCCGCTCCCTTTCTGCAGAACGGGACACCCTTTTTTCATGGAAAGGAGAATCCTCTGATTTTTTCTGCCGCTCTGTTTCTCTTCCCCTTGGCTCCCGTTTTTCAGGTGTTTCTTTAACTGTCTGTCTGAGGCTATGATCCTGCTTTTTCTGCCTGTTATTTTCCCGGGCTGCTTCGCTGTCAGGTATGACCGGAAAACGAAATTGGCCTTTTGGGTATTGATAGACTACTTTAGCATCTACATCTCTTGAACTTTCTTTTGTGCTTTGAGAAGGAGGAGGCTGTTTCTCATCGTTTCTCTCATCTGTGTATTCTTCAAATTCCTCATATTCTTCTTCATTATCTTTAAACATATGAAAAAGCTTCTTAATCCAGCTCATATATATCAACTCTTTCCATCAAAAACTTATTAGACTATCTCTATTATTTTAGCAGTTATTCACAGATTTTGAATAAGAAATCCGAGAATGAGTCCTTTTAAAGGCAGAATGGGTAAATTTACAAACAAACACTAGGTACAGACATACTTTCGGCTTAGGCCAGGTTTATGATTTATTTGTACAGGCATCTGACTTTTTTCACAGTACTATTTTTCTTTTAATAGAAATAATGATTAATAGATAATTCGAAAATAATATTACTCTCCTGGGGGTTTAATTCTTTTTTTCAGGATGAGTCTGCGCGTTTAACAAAAAAAGGACCACATCGCTGTGACCCTAAAGTGCTATTGCTTTTTATTCTTACCCAAAATAAATATTGGTTCAAACTCTCCATTTTCGTATAAGAATGAAAGGGAAGTGATCGGCACTCTGCCGCTCGCAAAGAAACTCATAGTCATCTGGGCGAGAACATCATAGCCTGTTTCATTTTTAATATCAGCAATGATCAATACATCCTGATGCGGAACTGCTACTGCCATAGTTCCTTCTGTTTTTCGGCTCATTTCTTTGATGAACGAATCATTCAGTATCCGGCTCGCATCGTATCCATCATTTTTATTTAAGAAATAGAAAGTATTGCCTGCTACAGTATCCGATTTCAGATCTGTCGTGAGAGATCTGACATTAAATAGTGCCGTTTCCCTAATTCTTTCAGGATCCCATCCTTCTTTTTCCATTAGCTGGGCATCTATAAGACGATACGTTTTACCTAGATCAAGGGCATAGTATATGCGAGTCTCAGCAGTGTGTTCATCTGTTAAGAAAGGAACGCCATCTTGTGACTCGCCAGGAAAAGAGGTGGATCGGATGACCGGAAATATGTTTTTTTCATGCCCGGATAAATGGGCATCCTCCACCATAGCTTCTAATCCTTCCTCCACATAGTAAACAACCTCATCAATTGCTTTCTCCTTTTGCTCCTGCCATTTAGCAATGATGCCCGGAAGAGTGATGGTGATCCCTTTACCGGTGTCC
The DNA here is from genome assembly GCF_038004385.1 of Cytobacillus sp. FSL R5-0377. NCBI lineage: Bacteria > Bacillati > Bacillota > Bacilli > Caryophanales > Bacillaceae > Cytobacillus > Cytobacillus sp. FSL R5-0377. The sequence goes on along the minus strand of NZ_JBBORA010000001.1, from coordinate 3,339,692 downwards.
TTATTTTCAATTCTGAGCTGATCCTTTTCCCTGTCAAAAGAAAATACCCGATTCTCTTTTGCTAAACGCTGCTCCAATTCATTTTTCATCTTTCTGCTATCCATTTTCATATATAAGTCCCTCCTTATGGGGATCCATTTCAGATTCATTTTACACTAATAAACCCTCCTGCTTCAAAAGAGATACAGGAGGGTCTAAAAGGAAAGCTCCTCACCTAACCCCGGCAAGTATAAGCCTAGCCCTCCAAGAAAGTGATTTTTCCTTCTGGAAGGTGATTGTCTCAACCAGACAAGCTTGTAACCTCGAGGGCAGGCACTGGAGTCTAAATGTAAACAGGTTTAGTTTTCCAGAGTTTGAATAAAGTTCTCGATTTCTTCCTGTGTTTTGCGGTCTTTGCTGACGAAGCGGCCAAGTTCATTGCCATCTTTGTATCCAACAAAGCTCGGGATGCCAAAAATATCAAGTTCAATGCAAAGATCAATGAATTGATCGGGGTCTACATAAACGAAAGTATAATCACTATATTTTGCTTCGATTTCAGGCAATACCGGTTCAATCACCAGGCAATCAGGACACCAGTCTGCTGAAAACATGAAAATGTGTTTCCCGCTGCTGCGCATCTCGTTAAATTGTTCTGCTGATTCCAATTTTTTCATTTTCTTTCGCCCCCTGTGCTGATTTGCATGTCTCCATATTGGATCCAGCCTTTTTTCCTCATATATTCAGATAATATCAGGCTGATGAGAGCGGGTCCAATAATATGCAAGACAATAACCTTCATCCAAACGTCAGTACCGAAGCCCATCGTGGTAAAAGTCATAATCTGGCCAACAAGCCCGCTAGTTCCCATCCCTGCCCCTGCAGCATTGTTTTCCATTAGCCATAAGGTCGTGCCAAATGGTGCGAGGATCGCTCCTGCGATTGTAGGCGGAATAAGAATGCGCGGGTTTCTGATAATATTAGGCACCTGCAGCATGGATGTTCCAATTCCAATCGCAATTAATCCGCCCATTTTATTTTCCCTGTAGCTGCTTACAGCGAAGCCGACCATTTGAGCTGCACAGCCAATCGTAGCAGCTCCAGCTGCAACTCCATGCAAATCAAGCATCATCGCAATGGCAGCTGAAGAAATAGGAGCCGTCAAAGCAAGCCCCATTAAAACCGCCACAATGATGCCCATGAGGATTGGCCTTTGCTCAGTTCCCCACATGATCAGGCTGCCAAAGCTTTTCATTCCAAAATCAATTCCCGGTCCAATAAGTGTTGATACGACATAACCCGCACCAATGGTTACAAGCGGAGTTACAATAATATCCACTTTTGTTTCCTTACTGACTAATTTTCCTAGTTCTGTGGAAATAAGGGCCGCAGCGAAACTCCCTGCCGGTCCACCAAGAGCAGCACCTGCAGCACCGCTTGCGATGGCTGAAAATACAACCAGCGGAGGAGCATTCAATCCGTATGCAACTGCCACTCCAATAGCAGGCCCCATCAGCCCCATAGCGAGAATACCCATATCCTGTAAATATTTTATATCAGTCTGTTCGCCGATTGTCTTGATGATCAGCCCGATGATCAGCGAAGCAAACAACCCTAGCGCCATGCTGCTCAGCGCATCTATAAAATAAACTTTAGCTGAAAGGGTAACCCCTTTTCTATTCAGAAATTCTCTCATTTTTTTCCCCCTATGTAAAAGTTGTGCAATTATAAGATAACATATGTAAAGACACTTGTAATATAAAATTCCTGTATTCTTATTGTTCTTTTAATAGGGGTTTTCTATTATATAAATAAAAAATCATCTGATAAAAAGACAAAACAAAAACGAAGGACATCGTCCTTCGCTTTAGTTATTTATTTAACAGAATTAGCTATTTCCATCATCGCAGCGGCGTCAGAGGATAAGTTTCTGCTCTTAGCCTGCGTTGATAATTTTACGCCGCCAATCCCGACGACCAATTCATGTTCATCCTTTTTTCCCTTGTTGATTAATAGGAAGCCATTATGTCCATCCTTCGTAAATGTCTCCTTAACTTCGTATTTATCTTTCTGCTTAAGCGTCGCATCAAGGACAACCTTGCTTTCCGGACCTTCATGCTGATTGTAAAAAAGAATATATCGCTTCGAGCCGTTTTTTAAAATAATGTTATTTGGACTTTCCTCTTCTACTTCATAGCCGAAAGGCAAATAGTACTCTATATCTTCAAACTTATGATTTGTCTTTTCAGGTGATTGGTTAAATGCTTTCTCGGCAGCATTCTTTGCGGCGGTTTGCTCTTCTTCAAACGATGCTGAACAGGCACTTAGCAGTATAAATGAAATAAATAAGAGCAAGGCTGCGGTGAATCTTTTACTCATTCTATTGTCCCCTCCTTGCAAGGATTTCATATCCTTTCCTATCATACATTTCTTCTTAATAGTCTGACAAGCCTTCATATCAGTATTGCCAGCCTTTTCACTGCATTACTTACTAGAAGAAATGTTAAAATATAAGAATATTGCATAAAGGAGGAAAAAGAATGGAAATAACAGTCTATTTAGCAGGTGAAATACATTCGAATTGGCGCAGCGAGTTAAAGGAGAAGGCTAAATCACTCAAGCTCCCAGTTCATTTTACAGGTCCCATGGAAAATCATGATCGTTCTGACATGATTGGGGAGGAAATTCTCGGAAAGCAGCCTGATGCCATTTTCCGGGACGAAGCTGCTTCAAGTATAAATAATCTAAGAACACAGCTTCTAATGCAAAAATCAGATCTGGTGATTGCATTATTTGGTGAAAAGTACAAGCAGTGGAACACCGCCATGGACGCAAGCGCAGCTGCCGCTCTTGGAAAACCGCTAATCCTCATCCGTCCAAAGGAGCTTCACCATCCCCTCAAAGAGCTTTCAAGTAAGGCAAATGTTACAGTTGAAACTGTCAGCCAGGCATTGAAGGTTCTGTCATACATCTTCGAAACTGAATAGATAGACTAAAAAGCCTCCAGAAAAAATGGAGGCTTTTTTGGTCAAACTTTACTTATCATTGATGTGCCCGGTTCTGTGCCCATGCATTGTGATATTTAACATAGAGAAAATCATCACAAGGGGCAAGGTGTGCCCGCCTCTTCAGGTGATTACGACAAATTGATTCCAATCATAATTTTCACAATTCACCACAATAACTGAATAGCTTAGGAACTAAGCTAACTTCTTTTTCTATATTCATATTGTCCGATAAGAAGCTTCATTACATGTGAAAACATGTCAGCACGATCGATCTGCCCATTTGTAAAAATCCCCACAGCCCCTTCATTTTTGCGGATATTTTCCTTTTTAGTATAATCATCCATTACCGGTCCCAGTTCTTCGCCAGCTAAAAGCCGTTCTGCAACAGCTTCAGGAATCGGAATCCTGGCACCTCCTGCAATAATCGGAGGTCTCCCATTTTCCGCGAGAACTCCCCAATTACAGAGAAAAAGCCCATATGGAGTTTGCTGCACACCGCCCTCTAATCCAATGCCGATTTGTCCACCTGAGATGTCAAGTGACCCATATGCTCTGTTGATGGCCCCTTGAATCGTTTCTTCATCCGAAAACGGCTGATCGTTCACTCCTGATGGCACATCTTCGGACATAATGTCAGCTTCATAACCACTAAAGGCAGCTTGTACTGCCAAAATTTTTGCAGGGTTTTTTGAGCCAATAATGATTTTCATGAGTTCTCCTTTCATTTGACAGAAAAAGAGACAGCGCCTGCTGTCTCTTATGATTAACTGTTTTGACGAATCGTCTCTACTGTTGAACGGTCACAGGACTTTACAAGTTTAACAAGCAATTCTTTTGCCGCAGCATAATCGTCGACATGCACGATTGATGCATGTGTATGAATATAGCGGGAGCAAATGCCGATTACTGCACTTGGTACCCCTTCATTGGATACATGGACTTTTCCGGCATCGGTTCCGCCCTGTGAGACGAAATATTGATATGGGATGTTGTGCGATTCAGCTGTATCCAGAACAAATTCCCTCATGCCCCGGTGCGTTACCATTGAACGGTCCAGTATCCGAAGCAGAGCTCCTTTGCCTAAGTGTCCGAACTCGTTTTTATCCCCTGTCATATCGTTGGCAGGGCTTGCATCCAATGCAAAGAAAATATCAGGATTGATCATATTCGCTGCTGTCTGGGCACCTCTTAAGCCAACTTCTTCCTGAACAGTTGCTCCGGAATAGAGAATATTAGGAAGTGTTTCATTCCGGACTTCCTCTAAAAGTTCTACAGCCAATCCGCATCCGTAACGGTTATCCCATGCTTTCGCCAGAATTTTCTTTTCATTCGCCATAGGTGTAAATGGACAAATCGGCAGTATTTGCTGTCCGGGCTTAATGCCGATTCTTTTAGCATCTTCACGGTCATCAGCTCCAATGTCAATCAGCATATTCTTTATTTCCATCGGCTTTCTGCGCTTGGCTTCATCTAAAAGATGCGGAGGAATGGAACCGATTACTCCTGTCACAGGACCATGGTCAGTAATAATTTGCACTCTCTGTGCCAATAATACCTGACTCCACCATCCACCCAGTGTCTGAAAACGAATCATGCCATTATCTGTTATGCTGGTGACCATGAAACCTACTTCATCCATATGTCCTGCTACCATTACAGTAGGTCCGCTTTCATCGCCTCTTTTAACTCCAAAGATGCCTCCCAGCTTATCCTGAACAACTTCATCTGTATACTGGCTGATTTGTTCGCGCATGAACTTCCGGACAAAATGCTCGTTTCCAGGTGCCCCCGGCAACTCTGTCAATGTTTTAAAAAGCTGCAAAGTTTTTTCGTTCATATATTCTTCTCCTTTTTTCAATCAATGGATTGTATATGCAAATATGTATAATCTCATTTTACAGAACTTTCATACGTCTTTCCACCATTTCAGACAGGAAATTTCGATTGTCGAAATGCATTATTTATTTTAGTTCCAGCCTATTTTTGGTAAGATAGATTTGGAAAACTGAAAAAATAATATCGAACTGCCTATATCATCAGCCTGGGGAGGTGCAATTATGAATTGGAAGTCTTTTATTTTAGGTGTAGGGGTTGGTTTGGCCAGCGGATACGCAGCAAGGGAATTGCTTTCACAAAAAACTGCTGTTTCCCCGGAAAAAGCTTTAGCTAATGCAAAGAATGCCTTTAAACAGGAAGGTCCTATAAGCGGATCATGGATTCAAATGAAAGCTGAACCTTATGAAAAGGGCCATTTAAAATATCAAGTTTATAAGGGCGGCATTTCAAGATTTTCGGGTGAGGAAACAGAGCAATATGAGTTCATTGCAGATGCAGAGACAGGAACCATTTTAGACGTCTTTCCACTGCATTAAGAAAAGTGCTGGAACCAAAACACCCGCACTTAAAAGCTTCGGCTTTTAAGTGCGATATTTTTGCTGCCGCAGCCTTCCCTGACACAGGAGCCTCAAGTTCAGGACTTAAGGGGGCAGGCTGCTTGCTCTGGATAAGTAACGACATTTAAAGTGCATAAAAAAATCCCCGGATGGGGATTTTTCAGCTTTTTAGCCTTTCCACTTTCTCGGCAATATTTCCTGCCTCACCCCACTTGACAGCCCTGTAAAAAGCATCGTGGTAAAATGTGAACCATGCATTTTTTTTCTTTCCATAGTCCATCCACTTTTCCTTAGCGCTGATGGAATCCATCGGATAGTCATCATAGGCGAGGACCCATAAAACATTTGAGTGGGCATGTGTTGGCATAATATCAGCCATATGAATGATGGTCTCACCTTCATCTTCTATTACGAGGATAGAGTGTCCATCACTATGGCCGCCTGTATGCACCAACTTAACAGGGCCGAGTGTCCACTCTCCTTCAAAAACCTCCACCTGATCCTGAATAGCCTCCCAATTTTCTTTCCAATATGTATTTCTTGATCGGATATTGGGATTTCTCATTTCTTCCCATTCAACTTGTGATGCAATGATTTTCGCGTTAGGAAATACAGAAGAGAACTTCCCTTCTGCCGGTTTCGTCAGTCCGCATGCATGATCAAAATGCAGATGCGTCATGAGAATATAATCGATATCCTCAGGAGACAGCCCAAGCTTGGCTAAATCCTGCTCGACAAAAGATTCTTCAAGCGCACCAAAGTTCCTCTTCTGCTTTTCATTCAGTTTCCCGTTTCCAAGACCTGATTCGACTAAAATGTTTTTACCGCCAAATTGAATAAGGATGGGATCTGTTCTGAGTTCGATCTGGTTATTTTCATTGCAGGGATACCTTTTTGACCACAAAGGCTTCGGAACCACTCCAAACATGGCTCCCCCGTCAAGATATGTAACACCACCGCGAAGCCAGGACAGCTTGATATTCTTTAACTTCAATGTCTCCATTATTGTCTCCTCCTCTTGATTTTACCGAGCAAGCGCTCGCTTTCCCTTTATCACATCATACCATTTAAGCGCTTACTTATAGAAATATTTAAACTATTTATTGCTGAACAAAAAAAGCCTATCCATATGGATAGACTAAGATTATCTGTATTGCACTTCACAACGGAAAATACGGCTTCCCTTTAATGAGAACTTTTCTTCATATTCAGTCATGATGTTACCTTCATAATCACTATTGTGAAGGTCAAGGCTCACATATGTCAGCAGCATGCCATAATCGGAAAAACTCATAAGAGAAGATTCAAACAACCCCTGGTTATCAGTTTTAAAATGAATTTCTCCTTTATCCACAAGAACATCTTCATAGATCTCCAGGAAGCTTCTAGATGTCAGCCTGCGTTTTGCATGACGCTTCTTTGGCCATGGATCTGAAAAATTGAGGTAGACACGATTGACTTCGCCTTTTTCAAAGTAATCCCGAAGATCATTTGCGTTCACATTCAGGAGCTTTACATTTGGAAGCTCCTCCTCAATGATTCGATCCAGGGCGGAAACAATCACGCTTTCAGCCAGTTCGATTCCAATATAATTGATATCCGGATTTGCTTTTGCCATACCAGTTATAAAACGGCCTTTGCCTGTCCCAATTTCTATATGAAGTGGCTGATCTTTTTCAAATGCTTCTTTCCACTTTCCTTTATATTTTTCAGGTTCGGAAATTACATATTGAGGATATTCGGCTAATTTATCCTTCGCCCAAGGTTTATTTCGCTGTCGCATATTGACACTCCTAAAAAATTAATATCGTTCAAACAATATCATGCTCATCCCGGTGATGCAACTTTATTTTTAGGGACACAGCTTCATCCTTTGTTTGTAGTTTAACCCAATGACATTCAAACACTTAAATTACATGGCGCCCATGAATAAATAAAAAAGGAATCCACAACCTAAAAGTGAATTCCATTTGCTTTTATTTTCAGATTCAATAGAAAGGGTGTTTTTCATGCCGCTTGGACACCAGGATCAATTAAATTTATTAAAAGATATTTTAAGCAATCATCAGACAGATTGCTGTGGCTCGATTTCAGAATGTGAACAATTGGAACGCCTGGTAAAATCATTAATGATAAACGGAAACATTAATCAGAACGTAAAGACAGTATTAGAAGAAATTTATGAATACAGTCAGCACGGGATCAATTCTTCCCACTTGGATACTCACATTGAATCCCATCAGAATGATTTATCACAATGGGTACAGGAAATTGATCAATTTTCATAAATCCTAAAGAAGCTCATCCAGGTAGGAAAGCCACTTGTCCATTTCCTGGAACCTGAATTTATTTTTATGCCATTGGATTGATGTCAAAGTCTGTGCAATCACATACCATTTCATGCGGAGAAGCAACTCATCTGTCAATTGAATGCCATAACGTTCAAGCCAATTAGGCCATTCTTCTTTTGGAATATAACAGTACAGCAGCATCCCCAAATCGATGGCGGGATCTGCTATCACGGCTCCATCCCAATCAATTAGGTACAGCTGGTTGTTTTCCGCAAGCAGCCAGTTGTTATGATTCACATCGCAGTGACAAACCGTATTTTCTTCACAGCGGATATGCGAAACTTCTTTTTTCAGGAAATTGACAGACTGAATAACAGCAGCTTGTTCCTTCAAGTCACAATCCAGTTCTTCCTCAATTAAATGCAGAAGAGTTTCGGGCTGCAGCGGCGACTTCCCCATTCTTGTCAGCATACCAAGCAACGGCTTTGAAGAATGGATTTTCCTCAAAAGCTTTGCCACACTTTCCCGGTTCATGTCAGAAGCTTTCAGCTCCCGTCCATTAAGCCATTGCTGAGCAGTAATAACGTCCCCATTTTCCATTCTTTTTGTCCAGATAAGTTTCGGGACGATTCCTTCCGCAGATAGAACCGCCAGGAAAGGAGAAGAGTTTCTTTTCAGAAAAAGCCTCTGCTCATCGTTCTTTGCATAAAAAGCTTCCCCTGTCGCCCCTCCGGCGGGAACAATCTCCCAGTCATGTCCAAATAAATGTTCCAAAATTGTTCACCTGCAATTTATAAGCCATTGGTTGTAAAATAGCTAGAGTTGAAAAATAAGCCCTGTTTTCTGTAGCAAGACTTATTTTGCCATGGCCGGTAAAAAGGCCGTTGCTTTGTAACGATAAATTTTATTAATTGACTATAATGCGTGTTCGCAAATATTAGCTGTTTATCAGGTTAATCAAGTAAAGTGCATATACCGCACAAGGTAATCAGACAAATATTAAATCAGCCATAAATTGGGAACTTAAAATAAAAAAAGAGCTATTGATGTAAGTTCCTCACAATAGCCATCTTTATAAATTTTATTCTTACTGGCTTTTTTCGTCAAGTCTATCTATTTAGTTTTACGGAATATCACCGGGAAAAATGATGATTTTACCGGTCTTTACATCATTATTTTCTATTTAAGGGGAATGTTTGCAGAAAAAAAGAATGCCTGTATGCTTGTCAGGCTTCTTCTATTTTCTGCAAACCAGTACATATGAACTTATTGGCGGCACTGCCAAACGGTTGCTTATCTTGCGTATGGTGGATATGCCGGCGGTATGTTCATCCGCAATAAGGTCCCAATCCCCTTCCGGAAGCAAGATTTCCTCTTCCGTGCCTGAAGGATTAATAATAACAGCTGCATGGCTGCACCCGGCATTTTGCTCACTGCTGGTTAAGACATAACCAATCAGCGGCTTTTTAATATCGATGTACCTCATGGATTTCCGGATTAAATCTGCATCGTCAAGCCTGAAAAGAGGAATTGACCTTCTAATGCTGATCATCCCTTTAATATACTCCACATTGCTGAAATAACGTGATTTCCTCTCCCAGTCCAGCTGATTGATTGAGTCTGGAGCCCGGTAGCTGTTTCCGTTCCCATCTTTGGTCCGAAAAAATTCCTGCCCGCTATGCAAAAATGGAATTCCTTGTGAAAGGAGTACCATTACGGTTGCCAGGCGGTGCTTTTTTTGCTGTGTAACCGGATCTGCATTTTCCGAACAAACCAGGATTTTATCCCATAAAGTATGATTATCGTGGGATTCCACATAATTTACTGATTGCGATGGGGAAAGGAAGATGCCTTTCTCTTTCTTTTCGAGACCAATGCTGCCGGCCAATACCTGCTTTGCTGCATCATAGTAATGGTCATTCCCTAGCGCGTATCCTTTATCATATATATTAAACGTGCTGCCTTTGATGGAATCTCTGAACCAGTCATTGAATTGGCCGATTCCCGGCAGCTTTTCCTGATTGCGGATGCTTGCTTTCTGGTCTTCCGGTATAGGGGTATTTAAATCCCATCCTTCTCCAATGATAATGACAGAAGGGTCGATGGATTCCGCAATTCTGCGAACTTCATTCATTGTTTCGACATCAAGTATACCCATCAAATCAAACCTGAATCCATCAATTTGATATTCCTTCATCCAATATGAGATGGAATCAACAATAAATTTCCTGGCCATCAGGCGCTCAGAAGCAAAGTCATTACCAACTCCTGTGCCATTTGAGGGCATTCCATATTGATCATGCCGGAAGAAATAACCCGGGACAATTTTTTCAAAAGAAGATTGTTCACGGATATATACATGATTGTACACTACGTCCATTATGATTCTGAGTCCCTGGGAATGAACAGCCTGGATCATTGCTTTCAATTCTCTGATCCGTGAATAGGGATCATGGGGATCAGCAGAATAACTTCCTTCCGGGACATTAAAATGGAGAGGATTATAACCCCAGTTATATTCTTCTTTTGGACTTTTCTCGTTCACACCTTCAAAGTCATGGACAGGCAGAAACTCAATATGTGTTACACCAAGCCGCTTAACATATGACAGGCATGTCAGCTCCCCGTCACTGCCAACAGTGTTTGTCTCGCCTGCTCCCAGATAAAGGCCTTTTTGCTTTACCCCGCTCCCGGGATGAATGGTAAAATCCCTAATATGGGTTTCATATATGATAGCATCTGTCGGCTGATGAAGCGGCGGAAGCTCCGGCTTCTTAATTTTTGTATTTTCCAGATTGACGACAGCTCCATATTCTCCATTCATAGCCGAAGAGACTGCATATGGATCTACTGCTTCTTTCCACTCCAGGTTAATACAAGCCAGGAAAGAGTAAAGAAAACGATCGAGGTCACCGGTTACTTCACAGCTCCAGACTCCCCGCTCACCTCTTGCCATCGGAAAAAGCTCTGCTTCCTCCTCCAATGCTCTTTTTAACTTCAGCTTAACCTTTACGGCTGTAGGAGCCCAGAGCCTAAAGTGTGTCTTTTCTTTGGTGTATGATATACCAAGCGGTCCGTCAAAATAGAACTTCTCATCAAACTCACTTCTCCGGATTACCGCTCCGATTTGCAGATCTGTTTTTCCGCCATATTCATCCACTATCCAATATTGTTTTCCGAATTCCACATCATGGCTTATTCTGCATATATATTTAACAGCGCCCTCAATAGGGGTGCTTTTCAATATTTCTACAGGAAACTCTTCCTCATTTTCTAAAAGGAGAGAGAAACCGGAAGAACGTCCCTGATGATAGCTGAAAGGAAGTATGATCGTTATGATGTGCATTTCGTCAAGGTATGCATTAAAAGTCCGTTCAATTGTTATCATTCCGAACTCAGCTCCTTTACATAATCGAACGGTAATTTAAGAGCAGCTCTCTCCTAAAAAAATCATCACATTTCTTTAACACATCCTCTAATTACTGGAATGGCTTCCGGGCAAACAGATGCTGAAATCGGTGTGCTGCCCAGAGCCTCGCCATCTGCGTGGGCAGGGATGGAGTGAGAAGAGTGAATGCAGATATCTTTCCCCTGCATAACTGCAACTTCTTTAAACCCTAAATGCCTCCCCTTGAAGACAGAGGCAAATACAAACAAAAGTTTGATTCTGGATATATTGTGAACTACCGTAACATTTAGAATTCCATCATAAGGGTTTGCATCCGGAGAAATCTTCATACCGCCTCCATAGAAGGGCTGATTAGAAATAGTGACAAACCAGGCTGCCCTAATTTCATGTTTTTTTCCGTCTATGAAGATTTCAAGATCAGCGCATTTATAGAAAAATAGCTCTTTAACAAGAAAGAGAGCATATACAAATTTGCCCAGAGAAAACTGATTCAAGATACCCTTTATCTTTGAACTGTTTACTTTCCGGGAAATCAGCGCATCAAACCCTGCACCCATATTATTAATAAAATATGTTTTTTTCCCATCTATGTGTCTAATCATTCCGATATCAGCCTTCACGGAATGGCTTATTCCCTTAAGTATTGCGGCTAAAGATTCCTTTGGGTCTTTCGGTATATTAAACCCCCTCGAGAAATCATTCCCGGACCCTCCTGGAATAAACCCTACACTCACATTTTGATGCCCTAAAGCTCCATTTATCACCTCATGAACCGTTCCATCTCCGCCCACCGCAACAAGATACATTTTTTGCCTGCCTGCCTGTTCGGCATAAATCTTTGCCAATTCCCTGGCATGGCCGCGAGATTCTGTTCTGTATGCAGAGTAATAGATATTTTCCTCTTTCAGCATCTGCTCAACTTTTCCCCAGACTTTCAGGCAATAACCATTTTTAGCCTGCGGGTTAATAATGAAGATAAGCGCTTTATCCCCGGGGAACTTTTCATGACTCATCCCGATTCTCCCACTCAAGTCTTTTAACTGATGAAGTCTGGCAATATTGCAGCAGTGCCTGTGCTCCTTTTATTTGAGCATGTTTGAGGGGGGAACGCTGACTTCTTATTGCCTGAAACCATTGATTATAGGTCCTTTTTTCTATCAGCTGCACATCTATCGGTGCAGCCGGATAATCAATATAGCCATTCCGGGTGAGTACAGCTTTTTTAACAGGCAATTCAATAGATTGAATTTCAAATATTTTACGGATGATTTTTTCTGTTCTATTTAATGCAAGCAGCGGATTCAGGACTTTTTTTTCTTCCCCTTTTCCCCTTTTTATCCAGAACCTATCCTTTGAACCTGTGAATACTGCCGAATCTTCCTGCTCTAAAAAACTGATGCACCATACCTCTGTCGGGCTTATGACAATGGTTTCTGTTTCAACCGGAGCCTTTTTCAATAAAAAGATCGGATTATACATGACAAGATACGTATCCGGATATCTTTGCAAAAAATACTTTAGGTTTTCATCATAATAGTATTGCTTATCGGGAAATGATTTTTCTGTTAGTGTGGAGGATGCCCATTTCAGCTGGAACCGATAAAGCTGGTCCAGGAACTGGTGTTTCAGATTCTCAATTGTTTCGGGACGTACAGCAAAGGAGGCTTCAAATTCAAGTGCATCTTCTGCCTTCTTTCCTTCAATTCCAGAAGCATCATATTCCTCATCATCTTCATTCCTGCCCCGTTTTAATAATCCCTTTAGCTTTTCCATCAGCGGCTCTTTTTCTTCATCCGCCCAGTCCGCTGTGCCGGATGGATAATGCTGTGCGAATTGAGGCTGGTAGGATTCATTTGCTTCCCATGCTTTATGCCATTTATCCCACTGCTGTTTTTTCAGCCTGACAAAACGGGAAGGATATACATAAATATCCTGCTGGTAACGTGATACATAATCCTGCAATTTTATTAACTGTCCCATTCTCCTAGCCCTGCTTTCATAAATAACTTTCTATCTCTTATGGCCTTATAACTTTGCCCGTAATAACGTTTTATGAATCTCTTAAAAAGATTCCCCTAGCCAATTTTCATTCACTGCATGCTTTATTTTATTCCGGCAGAAGCGGAAAGATGGCAATGCTTTCATATTTCGGCGATTTATCCAGATGGGTCTGGTAAAGGACAACTTCTGAAGCCTCAAACTCGAGGTGCCCGCTTTTAAAAGGATTGGCAGCATCGAGAAGACTTTGCTGAAATGGACCTGTGCCTGCCCATTTTCTTGCCATGGTGATATGAGGCTTAAACGGTCTTGTCTCCAGCTCAAAGCCCGCTTTCTGACATGCAGAATATACCTTCGACCTTAATTCTTGAAGGTGTTTGTCCTGCTGTGTTCCACACCAGAAAATTCTTGGCGCGTCTTGTTTTCCAAATACGCCAAGTTTGCTGATATACAGCGGAAAACTTTTCTCGTTTCTGATGGAATCCGCGATAAGCCCGGCTGCTTTCTGCAGTTTTTCTTCGGGGGCAGATCCAAGGAATGCTAAAGTAATATGATAATCCTCATGATGGACCCAGCGGCTAAAAGGCAGTTGGAGACTTATATTTTCCATATATTCCTTCAGATTTTCCTTTGTTTCATCCGGCAATTTCAACGCAAAGAAAAAATGAGCATTCATTTGTTTGGACACTTGATTCTCCTCCATATTTCCATTTATTTTAACAAACATCTGTTAAAATTGGCAGATAATTTCTGTCTCTCCTATAATTATCGGATTCCTATAATTCCTTTTGATTTGATTGGAATAGTCTGTTTTAGTATGATGGATATATTACGGATAGATATAGATTTCCTTTATCAGGATGAAATTAAACAGATGGACATAAAATAACAAAAGTTCTTTATATTAAACTTCCTAGTTAAATATAAACTCATATTCGAAAGGGAGAGTCAGATGAAAGTTGTCAACAACCTAGCGGACTTAATTGGAGATACTCCGCTTGTGAAATTAAATAAATTGGCACCTGAAAACGGCGCAAGTATTTATGCAAAGCTTGAATTCTACAATCCAAGCCGCAGTGTTAAAGACCGCGCTGCATATAATATGATTGTCGAAGCGGAGAAAGCAGGAAAATTAAAACCAGGTGCAACCATTATTGAACCAACAAGCGGGAACACCGGCATCGGACTGGCAATGAATGCAGCAGCCCGCGGCTATAAGGCCATTCTGGTAATGCCTGATACTATGACGGCTGAGCGGATCAACCTATTGAAGGCATATGGAGCAGAAGTTGTCCTGACTCCTGGAGATGATAAAATGCCCGGTGCTATTAATAAAGCAAATGAACTGGCTGAGGAAATTCCAAACAGCTTTGTGCCGATGCAATTTGAAAATAGCGCAAACCCAGATGCCCACCGCCATTCAACTGCTATCGAAATTATTGAGGCTATGAAGGAAATCGGCAAACCGCTGTCTGCCTTTGTGGCTACGGCAGGTACGGGAGGAACGATTACCGGTACAGGTGAAGTTTTAAAAGAGAATTATCCAGAGTTGGAAGTGCATGTAGTGGAGCCAAAAGGCTCGCCTGTCCTATCCGGCGGAAAGCCTGGCAGGCACAAGCTGGTCGGCACAAGTCCAGGATTTGTGCCGGAAATTCTCAATACAGATGTTTATGATGAAATCCATCAAATCAAAGATGAAGATGCATATGATATTACACGCAGAATGGCAAGTGAAGAAGGAATATTAGTCGGCCCATCCTCAGGAGGTGCCTGCTATGCCGCCATCCAGGTTGCAAAAAGGCTCAAACCGGATGATGTTGTCGTATTCATCGTTTGCGACACAGGAGAAAGATATCTTTCGAGCGATCTGTTTCAGTTTGAATAAGTAAAGTAAAAGACCCCTTGGATTGCTATCCAGGGGTCTTCGTTTTAAACTATTTTATTTTAACTGCCAAGCTTCCGCATTGATTTTCAATTGCCTCTTCAAAAAGATCCTGTAATTTAGTTGTGATGTGACCCGGACTTCCATTTCCAATCATCTTTCCTTCAATCTCTATAATCGGAGTGATTTCAGCTGACGTACTGGACATAAAGACTTCATCGGCTGCCAGCAATTCTTCCTTTGTAAAAGCCATTTCTTTAAGCGGGATTCCATTCACCCCGCAGATCTCATTGATCTTGCGGCGGGTAATGCCATTCAGGATCAGATTTGTTGCGGGATGCGTATAAAGTGTTCCATCCTTTACAATGGCTATATTGGAAGAGCTTCCCTCTGTCACTGTATTCCCGCGGTGCTGAATCGCTTCAAAGCAGCCCGATTGTGCGGCTTTTTGCTTCGCCATGATGTTGCCCAGCAAATTCAGGCTCTTTATATCACATCGCAGCCAGCGGATATCTTCAATCAGAATGGCTTTAACGCCTTTTCTCATTGATTCAACAGGCCTATTGGTCTCACGGGTATAGGCGGTAAGCACCGGTGCAACATCTGCACCAGGATACGCATGGTTTCTTGGAGATGTCCCTCTGGAAAATTGCATATATACAATTCCCAGTTCGAGGTTATTCTTCTCTATCATCTCAATAAGCATTTGTTTAAGCTGGTCCTTGGAATAAGGAATATTCAGCTCTATTTTCTTTCCGCTCTCAAGCAGCCTTTCAAGATGGTCATCCGCTGTAAACATTTTTCCGTTATAGATGCGGATTACTTCATAGACGCCGTCCCCAAACTGATATCCACGATCCTCAATGTCGACTTTCGCTTCTGAGCGTGCGATCAAGTCACCATTCAAAATGACATATTCCATTTCCCGACACTCCCTGTTTATGAATTATTAGTCTATCTGATAGCTGTATGTAAAATCTTTCAGCCATCATATCAGGTTTCAATGTTATTTCGCAAGTTCATAAATCGCCTGTGCATAAATGGCTGCAGCTTTCATTAAATCCTCAATAAACATATATTCATCTTTTTGATGGGCGACGTCTTCCCTGCCTGGGAAGAGCGGGCCAAATGCCACTCCAGACTTCAGGGAACGCGCATATGTGCCCCCGCCAATTGATAGTAGCTCAGCCTTTTCGCCGGTCTGCTGCTCATACACTTTTTTCAGGGTCTGTATAAGAAAATCATCTTCTTCCACATGATGCGGCCTGCTATCAGAGAAATTCTCTAATTTGAAATGTTCTTTTTCGATCAATGACAGAAGTTTTTCTTTCGTATCATCCATGTTATTTGTGACAGGATAACGTACATTAAATCCTAAACGGCCGCCATTTTCTGTCGTATAAGAAAGTTTGCCTACATTGATGGTTAAGTCACCGGTAATGTCATCCGTGCAGGCGATGCCAAGCTTTCTACCTCTGGAATCATCGCATAAATAGTGTGATACAAACTGAAAATATTGGCATGCCTTCTCATCCAGCTGAAGAGAAGCCAGGAATGACGCCATCAGTATGCCGGCATTTTTTCCATTATCCGGTTCCATTCCATGAGCCGAAACACCATGAAGTTCCAGGATCAGTTCGCCATTATCTATGTAATACTTACCTTCTAGCTCTGTACTTTTTAAGAAATTTATATATCTTTGCACCACTTCAGTATGTTCAAGGTGAACCACAAGAATGGCCTTTGCAAAATCAGGAACCATGTTGTATCTTCTTCCTGCCTCAAAATGCACAACCTCAGCCAATACTTCTCTATCTGATTCTTCGGTATAGCCGGTTTGGACAAGATCAAAATCAGAGATGCCTTTTTCAGCATAGATAATTGGGAAATCTGCATCCGGAGCAAAACCCATTGAAGGCATTTCTTCGTGTTTGAAATAATGCTCCACACAGCGCCAGTCACTTTCTTCATCTGTCCCGATAATCATTCGGACCCGTTTGCTTAATGGCAGCTCTAATTCCTTTACAATCTTCATGGCATAATAAGCAGCCATTGTAGGGCCTTTGTCGTCAATCGCCCCTCTGGCATAGATCTTTCCATCGCGAATTTCTGCACCAAATGGATCGCTGGTCCATCCATCCCCTTCCGGAACCACATCAACGTGACAGAGTACTCCAACAATTTCCTCACCTTCGCCAAATTCCAGATGACCAGCCAGGCTGCCGACATTTTTTGCTTTAAATCCATCCTTTTCACCGAGTGCAAGCATGAAATCGAGCGCTTCTTTTACACCTTCGCCAAGAGGAGCATCTTCTGTTGCATTCTCTTCATCCAGCAGGCTTTTAATTCTCAAAAGTTTTTGAGTATCCTTAATTAAATCATCTTTTCTCTTATTAACCTCTTTTTGCCAATCCAATACGTTCATGCAGTTGCCTCCTTATCTTGAACATTTATGATTTCCCCATTATAACCCATTTTGTCCGCCGTTTGCTTAGGGGACTGTTTTAAAATACATACATATATTATGCACCAAGAAAGCTGAACCTTGCCAAGATGAGCATTGAGGCGCTTAAAAACATTCCTAAAAGTAAAAGGGCGAGGAGGAAAAGGGCTAAGACTGTTCTATTTCGCGCAGTAAAGTAAAAATCCTTTTCACTGTATTTTTTCGTTAAGGGATGGGACATAATGGCCTTATCCCAGGTAACGGAGAGCCAGGAATACATCAGGAAAAGAAAGACACCTGATACAATCATTTTTATCCATAAAGGCGGTATAAGAAGAATGCCGGCAGCACTTACGGATATGATTTGAAAATAACTGAGAATATACGAGGGATTTCGCAGAAATATCTTTAAGAATAATTCCGCCAGTCCCGTTATAGGTGTTCTCTTAATAAAGATCCGTCTGGAGTTTCTGAATAATAGGGGTTTTGTCCGCATTGACACAACTGGCTTTTCCATTTCAGGAGCCATCATAAAAATCCATTTTATATACTTTGTTTTTTCTTCTTGTTCAAGCATAACCTCAAATTCTAAGGCCGGGATTTTTTTCAGAAGCGGGGAAGCTTTTAGAAATGTGCCGGAAAGCAGCACTGCTGATGCGATGATTACCGGAAAGTCTGCACCGATAGACCAAAGCGAATATACGAGCTGGCTGAACCAGCTCAACAGTACAAACAGCACAAAACTGATCACATACCTTTTTAACTTCCCATTAATCTTTTTCAAAAAATAAGAAGCTATCATAATAGACCCTTTCAGAGAGATGAAAAAGAGCAGCAGGGTAACAATTTGGCTCCATTCCAAAAAGTATCTATTTTTTAAAAAAGGAAGAAAAATAGCAATCATTATTGCTGTGCCCATTGCTTGAAAAAATAGTGAGTAAACAAAACCCCACTTCCTCATTCCCATAAAGAGGGGCTTACTTTTTACCAGAAATACCTTATCAGCCTCTAATACAAATGGACGGAAATTCCCCATCCATGAAGAAATATAGAATAGATAGTAAAGAAGGAGCAATGGCAGGCCTGCGATCCATTCCGGAGTTTCCAGCCACCAGGAGCGATAGATCATTCCAAATATGACAGTCCCCGGAACGATGAGATAGACCATGATAGTCCAATCTGCAATAGAACGGAATATTCCAGCCTGATACTTCCAGCTTTGAATTAACCTTCCTGCAAAGAGCGATCTACTATTCATGGCTTGCCCCCTCTGCGATGCTGTGAAAGCAATCATACAGCGAACCATCCAAAAGGCCGCATTGCTCCCTGATCTCAGCTAATGTACCTGCAGCCTTCAACTGCCCTTCATGCACAATTAAAAAGCGGCTGCATACTTTCTCTGCCGTATCCAGAACATGAGTGGACATGAGAATCCCTGCGCCTCTCTGCCTTTCCCGGTCAATAGATTCCAGGAACAGTTTCATTGCATTAGGGTCTAGCCCAATAAATGGCTCATCAATGATATAGATATCCGGATTGGCAATCATCGCAAGAATCAGCATAGCCTTTTGCTGCATTCCTTTTGAATAGGTCCCAGGAAACTTGTGGGCGTGATCAGACAGATGATACTCCTTTAACAGCTCCTCTGCTTTTTTCTTATAAAGTGATTGCGGCAGCCCCTCCACTGCTGCAGTAAAATCCAGGTGTTCCCACAATGTCAGTTCATCATAAAAAACAGGTCGTTCCGGAATATAGGAATATTTAACTCCCTGTTTAAACTCCACTGCTCCCTTTTTATGTTCCAGCAATCCAAGAATGGTTTTAATTGTTGTGCTTTTTCCTGCACCGTTTGGTCCGATAAGACCGATTAGTTCCCCTTCCTGTAAATCAAATCGAATATTATGTATGATCGGTTTTTCATTTTCATAGCCTGCCGATGCAATTTCAACGTTTAATAAGTTCATTACCTCTCCTCCTGCCTATACATACGGATATTATCGGAAAAAGTTTGCTCTTATTCCGATATTCTAAAAGATATTAATAAAACTGCCCCTAAAAGGAGCAGTTATCTTATGGCTGGAGGATGTTCATTAATTCTATATTTTCATAGTCTTTTGCGTAGTCATAGGCTGTATAGCCCTCTGCATCTTTCACAGCAGGATCAGCACCAAACTCCAGCAGCAGCATAGTCATTTCAATATCCTCATTAAATACTGCGCTCATTAAAGGAGAGGTTTGATAGTTATCCATCACATTAGGGTTTGCCCCATTCTCCAGCAGAAGAGCAGCGCTGTCATACTGGCCATAGGAAACAGCCCAATGTAATGCAGTAGTCCCGTCTGCATCCGTTTCTTCAATATTTGCACCATCAGCTAATAATGTGTATATCATGTCAATATCATTTTCACTCGCTGCGTTCATTAGTGCCGTAGCACCTTCAATGCCCATAACGGCTTCAGTCCATAAATCCATCTTTTCAAGCGCTTTAAACCCAAACCAGAGTCCTGCAGATAGGATCGTCAAAGATAGGACTGACACTGCCGCTCCCATCCAGACTTTGCCCTTCGGTTCTTTTAATTCAACAGTAGATTCATTGGCAAAAAACTTCGATAGGGCATATATTCTTTTTGGCAAGTGCGGATGAGTGGATAATTTTTCATTCAGCCAGACAAAAAATCCAGATTCAGTTTGAAGCTGCTCCATATATGCCTGCTGATTGACCTTAGGATAAAGGTCTTTTCCAATGGCAAGCATAGTTAAAGCATCCCTTGATGCTTCAAAAGATTTTATATAATAGGCAGCATAACGATCACATGTATACTCGCATGCCCTCAGGTACGCATTCCCCAGGAATGGAATCCACATAGCAGGAAGCAGCAGGAGACTTATGATAACATGTTTTCTTCTTAAATGAGCGAACTCATGGGCCAGGACAAACATTACTTCCTTTTCAGCTCCCCTAGCAGCCAACTCAAAAATACCAGAATATAAAACAACCATATTTCTTCTAAAGAACCTGGTGGCAAAGGCATTTAAGACTCCTTCAGATTCAATTACGTATATATCCGGCAGATCCTTTAAACCCATTTCCTCTGCAGTCAAAACTGCTTTTTTGTAAATCTCCGGAAACTGTTTTTCACCTATTCTTACTCCGTTTCTTCTGATGCCGCCCATCATAATACCATGGAATAGGAGTGATACAAGGATCAGCGTCAAAATAATAACAATCCCAATAATAGAAAATGCGAGAAAAATATAAGACACAATACTAAATAAAGCAACTAATGCAAAATAAATATTTTCCTTCGGGTATACCAGACGATCTCTCAGCGAGTGAGCTTCCATAAAATTTTCTTCCCTTCAATCTTTTGAATACACCAATTGATTATAATCAAAAAACAAATTATAGGATATAGGGAAATTCCTTGAGGATATTTTGAATTTTCTGTACATATTACAAGCCCCTTCTGCCATAAGGTATAGTAATAATGCCTTTTCTCATCGAAGTTTAACTGCAGTAATTTAGGGAATTAAACATACATTAAAAAGGAGGGGAACGTAAAGACTACAAAAACAAGCACCATTATAAATATTTTGTAAAATTTTAGCCTTAAAGTAGAAATTATCAGATAATAGCGTTACAATATAGTCAGAGGTATGACATCTTGACTAAAACTAGAGTATAAAGGAGTTGTCTGGGGAAGAGAAAACTACATACGTTTGAAGGCTAACCTTCAATGTAGCTGTCGGTTGCAGGAAATTGCCATGGGGTTTGAAAAAAGGATAGGGAGTGGTTTTTTGAAACCTTCAACTAACCGGATGTTAAACCGTGTAAAATCCGTCTACATGTTTATAAGTAAGCGCGGAACTGTAACAACTCAGGAGCTTGTAGAGGAATTTGGTATTACTCCTCGCACCATTCAAAGAGATTTAAATGTCCTCGCCTACAATGACTTGGTTAAGAGTCCGAGCAGAGGCAAATGGACTATTACTCAAAAGAAAGTAAAGATGTCATCTTAATACTCAAAGCAAAAACTGCCCAATAAATAAAAAAATCGCCCTGCTGTCAGGGCGATTCAGCTTGTAGACAAAGTCTGCTTTGCAGACCACGTCTACAAGCTTTTTTTGTATAATTAGATTGAAAAGATTTTTTGTGGGGGATTCAAATGTTATCAAAACACGTAGAAGATGGAAGAAATCAAATAGAAATGGTCGCTCTTGACCAATTAGTGCCTGAAGATCACCTGGTTAGAAAGATCGAACAAGCTATTAATTTTGAATTCATTTATGACCTAGTAAAAGATAAGTATAGCTTAGACAATGGGAGACCTAGTATTGACCCTGTTGTCCTTGTTAAAATGGTGTTCATTCAATATCTATTTGGCATACGCTCGATGCGTCAAACAATTAAAGAGATTGAGACCAACGTAGCCTATCGTTGGTTTATTGGGTATGGGTTCACAGAGAAAGTTCCTCATTTTTCAACCTTCGGTAAAAACTACGCACGACGCTTTCACAATACGGACCTTTTTGAACAAATCTTCTATCGTATCTTAAAAGAAGCCATGACAAAGGGATTGGTCGACCCATCAGTTGCTTTTATTGATTCTACCCATGTAAAAGCGAATGCGAATAAAAAGAAGTTTGAGAAGAAAATAGCTCGTGTTGAAACAAGAAGTTACCAAGCTCAGCTAGATGAAGAAATTAATATCGACCGTGAGGAACACGGAAAAAAGCCCTTCCCCCCACAGAATAAAGAAGAGTCAAAAGAAATAAAGGTCAGTACAACAGATCCTGAAAGTGGCTATTATGTAAAAGATGAACGGGAGAAATTATTTGCTTATTCATTTCATACAGCATGTGATTCTCGTGGGTTTATCTTAGGTTCTCTTGTCACTGGTGGAAATGTTCATGATAGTCGCATGTTAGACCAACTCGTCACTCAAGTCAGGGATAAAGTTGGAAAGCCTGAATCTATCGCAGTTGATGCTGGATATAAGACACCCCACATAGCAAAATTCCTTATGGATCAAGAGATTAGACCCGTTATGCCCTACACTCGTCCGAGAACAAAAGACGGATATCTTAAAAAGTACGACTACGTATATGATGAACATTTTGATTGCTATATTTGTCCTGAAGGACAAATCCTTCCTTACCGCACAACGACTAGAGATGGCTACAAACAGTACACTTCAAATCCACAAAAGTGTAAAGAATGCCCTCTTTTAGAACGTTGTACTCAAAGCCAAAATCACACTAAAATGATTCATCGGCATTTATGGCAGGGTTACATAGATGAAGTGGAACATCTGAGACATACCGAACTGAATAAAACGTTATATGCAAAGCGCAAAGAAACGATCGAACGTGTCTTTGCGGATGCAAAAGAAAAGCATGGCATGCGTTGGACGACCCTAAGAGGGCTTAAAAAAGTTTCAATGCAGGCGATGCTTACTTTCGCTGCTATGAACCTTAAGAAACTGGCAAATTGGACATGGCGAGGACCATGTCCAGCTTAATTATTGAGGTATGCCAACTGAAAAATATGATAAAACCCCAGTTTCACAAAATGAAACTGGGGTTTGTCTACGGTCTGAATCGCCCTGCTGTCAGGGCGATTTTTCTGTCTTATCCCACTTCATAATTCATCAGCTTATCAAGCTCTTCTTCCGTCAATTCCCGATATTCTCCCAATTCCAAGGTCTCATCCAGCTCGAGCGGGCCCATGGAAAGTCTTTTTAGGTAAATGACTTTTTTTCCAACAGCTTCAAACATCCTTTTCACTTGATGAAACTTTCCTTCAGTTATAGTTAATTCTATATCAGAGGTGATGCCGGACTTTAGAATTTTTAATTTCCCAGGCTTTGTTTCATAGCCATCATCCAATATAACGCCTTTTTGAAATGCAGCTATATCCTCATCTGCAACCTCACTGTCTATGACTGCAAAATAGGTCTTTGGGACATGCTTTTTGGGAGAAAGCAGGCGATGGGCCAGCTGCCCATCATTTGTCAGCAGCAAAAGCCCCTCAGTATCCTTATCGAGGCGCCCTACCGGAAAGGGAGAAAACACTAGGTCTTCCATTTCAAGCAGGTCTACTACGGTCTCACATTGTGAGTCCTCGGTTGCGGAAATGACCCCAGGCGGTTTGTTCATCATCAAATAAATAAATTCCTTGTATTCAACTTTTTCACCGTTGACGACAACGGCATCCTGCTCCGGATCCACATGATGTTTTGGATCTTTTACTTTCTCATCATTAACGGTTACTGCCCCATCCTTTAGCAGCTTTTTTACATCCTTGCGGCTTCCATAGCCGAGATTAGCGAGCATTTTGTCTATTCTCATAATGACCCTCCCATTAATCTGCCTGGTTTAGTTTAATGTAGCGTTTTAAATTCCTTAAATTCGATTATTTCTGCACGGCAGCACTTGTTTTCCGGGGAGTACCAGGGGGCTTTCGAAGAAATCTTCCTGCATTTTCAGGGATCAAACCTCGGGTTCCATTTAACACAGTGCATTGTAGATAGGCTAAACATTCTATTAAAAAGGCCCCCATCATGGAGACCTTCTATTTTTTTAGGCTCTTTTCGTATATATTGTTGTTTTTCGCTTATAAATGTTGTCCGTTGATTGCAGTGAAGGGTTGCTCCCTTTCCGCGGGGCGGGCGCTGAGCCTCCTCGACGCTGTGCGTCTGCGGGGTACCTTTCCCTAATCCCGCCGGACGTTGCATAGGCTTCTTTGAGTACACACCGCACGAAGAAAATGCGCATGCATTTTCGAGAATCTCGCAGCTAATACAAATAGCAGCGAACTTTGTTATACTTTCAGTCTTAATTTCTTCAGCAATCTATCGACCCTTGAACCGAACAGCAGATAGATTAATTTTGTTCGGAAGCTCAGGTAGAAATAGACTCCCGCACCTGCTGCTGCGCAAATGACGACAATGATGGCTGCCTGAAGGTTGGCTGCCGGCGATAAAAAGGCAGTTGTGATTTTATAAACCACTCCTGCAGCAATATACATGCATGCAGTAAATAAAACAATCAGCATTCCTCGTCTTAAGACAAGCTTGAATGGATATTTTGCATATGTTTTTATTACATAAAGATTAATTAAGATCGCCGCAATATAGCCCAGCGCGGTGGCAAATACGGCACCCTGTGTTTCAAATAGTTTTATGAGCGGAATATTCAATGACAGCTTTACGAGGAGACCAGTCAGTAAACTCAAGATTGTGAAACGCTGTTCATTGATTCCCTGCAAAATGGCTGCAGTTACCGAAAAATAAGCAAAGAGAATGGCCACTGGTGCATACGTTCTCAACACTTCAGTCCCCAAATCTTTATGCTCATAGAATAGGGTAAAAACGGGCTCTGCAAGCAGAGACAAGCCTGCCACGGCAGGCAGAGTCAGAAACAAAAGCACCTGGAACGTCTGGTTCAGCTGGCGGTTTAAGTCTTCTCGGTCTTCTTCCATAAATGCTTTAGTCACACTCGGCACAAGCGTCAGTGAAAAGGCTGTGGCAAGTGAGACAGGTATGATGACCAGCTTATGGGTCTCGAAGTTCAGGACAGAAAATGCCGCTACAGCATGGCCGGCTTCCCCAATAGCGTCCATCGCTCTTTTAAATGTAATCTGATCAATAAACTGAAAGAGCGGATTAGCAAGGCCAACAAACACAAACGGTGCAGCATAAAGAATGATTTCTTTATAAATGTCTTTGAGAGAGATGTCCACGGTTCCTTTATCTTCTTCAAGCATTTTATCCAAATGCGGCTTGCGTTTATACCAATACCAGAATAGCACCCCGAGGCTTCCAAGTCCGCCGATAAAAGCGGCAAAGGTGGCGACACTGATTGCTGCAGTGAGTGACCCATCCATCACATTTAAGACAACATATGCACCTGCAAGCACAAATAAGATGCGGACAATCTGCTCCACCACCTGGGAAACAGCAGTTGGACCCATAGACTGATGTCCCTGGAAGAACCCTCTGATCAGACTCATGAAGGGGATAATAATCAGGGCAAAGGATACTGCTCTGATTACCGTTGTTACATCTTCAACACTTACCTCCACATTTTCCCCAGACAGCGTCATTTCGGCAACTGCAGGAGCAAGGAAGAACAGAAGCAGGAAAGAAACGATTCCGCTCGCCGTCATAATTACCAAACCTGACTTGAACAGCTTTCTTCCAACAGCATACTCCTCTATTGCATTATATTTAGATATAAACTTTGAAACTGCCAGCGGAACACCCGCAGTTGCGATACTGATAAAGATTGTATAAGGTGTATACGAAAAGGAGTATAGGGCTGTTCCTTCCTTCCCGACTATCTGATAAAAAGGAATAACATAAAACAAACCAAGAACCTTCGAGATAATGGTGCCAAGTGTAAGGATGAAGGTTCCCTTTAAAAGCTTAGATGACATATAATCCCTTCCTTTATGAAATGCGGAAGCGCCTTGTTCACCCTGCCAAGCACTGGACGTCCTCACGGAAAGGCGTATTTGCCTTTCCGTAGAGGATTGTCCTAAATGGTGAGGAAAAGACAAGTATCCTGCCTCGAGGGGTCAGGCGCTGGAGCTAGACATTTATCGACTTTCAAAACGTTATTTCTTATTAAGAAAAAACTGTGCAGCATGCAAACTATAAAAGTATATGAATGCCCAAGCTGCGTTCGTCAATTTTCTATCTTTTTAGACACACTATTTGTAGTGTACTCTTCTTGGCGGGGAAATTCCACTTGCAATACCGTATAATGGGGCATTATTTTTAGAAATAGGATATTTGATTTATAATGAAGCTATTGTTTATTTAGCGAATTAAGATAAGTTGGTGAAAACATGAAATATGATGTAATAATTATAGGCGGAGGTCCTTCGGGATTGATGGCAGCAATCGGTGCTGCGGAAAAGAAGGCAAAGGTCCTTCTGATTGACAAAGGAAACAAGCTTGGAAGGAAGCTGGCCATTTCCGGCGGTGGCCGTTGCAATGTCACAAACAGGCTTCCGGTAGATGAAATCATTAAACATATCCCCGGCAATGGGAGATTTTTGTACAGCGCTTTTTCCATTTTCAGCAATGAAGATATTATCCGCTTCTTTGAAAATCTGGGAATTGAGCTGAAAGAGGAAGATCATGGGCGGATGTTTCCTGTGACCGACAAAGCACAATCCGTTGTTGATGCCTTAATTTCAAGGCTGAAGGAACTGAAAGTTGACATCAAAACAGACAGCCCCATCCAGGATGTTCACTATGATAATGGCAGGGTGAAATCGGTAGAATTACAGAGAGGTGATATGTTTGAAGCAGACGCTGTTGTAATTGCTGTCGGAGGGAAGTCAGTTCCCCACACCGGCTCAACCGGTGATGGCTATGCATGGGCAGAAAAAGCAGGCCATACAATTACAGAGCTTTTTCCCACTGAAGTGCCGCTTACTTCTTCGGAAAGCTTTATTAAAGAAAAAACACTGCAGGGCTTGTCACTGCGGAGTGTGGCACTTAGTGTGTTAAACCCTAAAGGAAAAGCGCTCATCACCCATCGGATGGATATGATCTTCACCCATTTCGGTATAAGCGGTCCGGCGGTTTTACGCTGCAGCCAGTATGCTGTGAAAGCGATGAAGAAATGGAATTTAAATGAAGTAACCATGAACCTGGATGTTTTGCCTGATTTAAAGGAAGAACCTCTATTTCAGGAAGTGTCCAAAAAGATAAAGGATGAGCCAAAGAAAATCATTAAAAATCTCTTAAAGGGAATGCTTCCTGAAAGGTATCTTCTGTTCCTCCTTGAGCAGAATAACATTGACCCATCTGCACAAGGGGCTGCTATTTCCAATGATAAAATCAGAAGTTTTGTTAAAGGCTGCAAATCTTTTCAGTTTAAAATAAATGGGACTCTGCCTCTGGACAAAGCTTTTGTTACCGGCGGAGGAGTTTCCGTCAAAGAAATTGAACCGCAGACAATGGCATCAAAAATGATGGAAGGCCTTTTCTTCTGCGGAGAAATTTTGGACATCCATGGCTACACAGGCGGTTACAATATCACATCTGCACTTGTAACAGGCCGGTTAGCAGGATTAAACGCAGCAGCATCTGCACATACCGTGTAATATAGATAGAGCCTGATGCTTTGAGACATCAGGCTCTATATATTACCATGGCAGTGAAACAATAAATCTGTTCGTCTTCATCCTCATGCACTGCGGCCACATTATATTTGATATCCAGAAGTTTTTTCTCCTCAATTTTCTCCAGAAAATGATTCATATCCTTTTCCAAGTCTTTTTCATGCTCATGATCGAATAACTTTACCTTTATCATTGAATTGTTCCTCCCAGTTTTTTTAATAGTTTGGACATTTTTCAGAATTTTTAAAATAACAAACTAAAAAAAAAACGAAGCCTAATTGGCCCCGTTTGTAATTTATTCTGTTTTCCCCTGCCAGTTCAGCATGCCGCCTGCCATATTGCGAACCTTATATCCTTGTTCCTGCAAGTAATGACAAACATTTCCGCTGCGGCCGCCAGAGCGGCAGATAATGATATACTCAGTGTCTTTATCGAATTTATTCAGGTTCTCGGGGATCGTGCCCATGCGGATATGTCTGGCTCCGGGAATCATTCCGGCTGCAACCTCATCATCTTCTCTTACATCAACAAGCTCAAGCTTCTCTCCAGCCTCAATCTTTTTTTGCAATTCTTCTGTTGTAATCTCTTCAATATGGTCCAATCCTAACACCCTTTCCGGAAAACTTTTTAAATAGCACTTTGCATTTACTAATGCTGCCACTCCTATAATACCCTATATGGAACGAAAAATATAAAGTAATACTTCAATCAGTAGTGGTTTTCCTTTTCCCCCACTGATTGCTAGTTGTAGCACAGAGGAAATGGCGTTCTTAGTAATCTTTGTTCTTATTTCGCCTTTACTGGCAGTTTGACCCCCAAATTCTCTTTTTGATTCCGCTGAGTCTAGAAGCAGGGATCTTACTTCCGTTAAACTGAGATATAATGAGAAGTTTTATAGCGCAAATGCAAAACCACCCCTGTTCATATAGAGGTGGTTTTGTCTCAATATAACTTAATTTGCAACAATATTTACAAGCTTGCCCGGTACTGCAATAACTTTGCGTACAGTTTTTCCGTCAATTTGCTCTTTTACTTTGTCATCGCCCATTGCGATTTGCTCTAATAAGTCTTTTTTGGCATTGGCCGGAACCATAAGCTTTGCTTTTACTTTGCCGTTGATTTGGATAACAATTTCGACCTCATCATCAACCATTTTGGCTTCATCAAATGCCGGCCATGCTTCGTAAGCAATGGATTCACCATGGCCAAGCTTTGACCAAAGCTCTTCTGAAATATGAGGAGCGATTGGTGAAAGCATTTTAACAAAGCCCTCTGCAAAAGCTTTTGGAATCACATCTGTTTTATATGCTTCGTTGATGAATACCATCATTTGAGATATAGCTGTGTTGAAACGAAGTCCTTCGAAGTCCTCAGTTACTTTTTTCACTGTTTGGTGGTAAACCTTTTCAAGGCTGCTGCCTTCTTCAATGTCCTGAATTCTCGGGCTTAATTCACCAGTCTCTTCTACAAACAATCGCCAGATGCGGTCAAGGAATCTTCTTGAACCATCCAATCCATTTGTAGACCAGGCGATGGAAGCTTCAAGCGGTCCCATGAACATTTCGTATAGACGCAGAGTATCTGCACCATGGCTCTCTACGATTTCATCCGGATTAACGACATTGCCTTTTGATTTACTCATTTTCTCATTGTTTTCCCCAAGAATCATGCCCTGGTTGAATAGTTTTTGGAACGGTTCCTTCGTATGGACAACTCCCACATCATATAGAACCTTGTGCCAGAAGCGGGCATATAGAAGGTGAAGAACCGCATGTTCAGCTCCTCCGATATAAATATCAACCGGAAGCCATTCTTTTAATTTCTCGGGATCTGCAAGAGCTTCACTATTTTTCGGATCAATATAGCGAAGATAGTACCAGCAGCTGCCTGCCCATTGCGGCATTGTATTCGTTTCCCTGCGGCCTTTCTTGCCAGTTTCAGGATCCACAACATTAACCCACTCATTGATGTTGGCTAGTGGTGACTCTCCAGTGCCGGAAGGCTTGATCTCCGTTGTTTTTGGAAGCACTAATGGAAGCTGATCTTCCGGCACGGCAGTCATTGTGCCATCTTCCCAGTGGATAACTGGAATCGGCTCGCCCCAATAGCGCTGGCGGCTGAATAGCCAATCACGAAGACGATAAGTAACCTTCTTGGTGCCAATACCCTTTTCTTCGAGCCAGGCAATCATCTTCTCAATAGCATCCTCTTTGTTTAACCCATCCAGGAAGCCTGAGTTCACATGCTCGCCATCGCCAGTGTATGCTTCTTTTTCAACATCTCCGCCGGCAACGACTTCTTTAATAGGCAGTTCAAATTGCTTAGCGAACTCATAGTCACGCTCGTCATGTGCCGGAACCGCCATGATGGCACCCGTTCCATAGCTGACTAAAACGTAATCCGCAATCCAGATTGGCATTTTTTCGCCGTTAGCAGGGTTAATTGCATAAGCACCAGTGAATACACCTGTTTTTTCTTTAGCAAGATCTGTGCGCTCAAGATCGCTCTTGCTTTTTACTTTATCAATGTAAGCCTGAACTGCTTCTTTTTGCTCTTCTGTTGTGATTTTATCAACAAGCGCGTGTTCTGGAGCAAGTACAGCATATGTTGCACCAAATAACGTGTCAGGACGCGTTGTGAAAACAGTGAATGTGCCATCATGACCTTCAATATTAAATGTCACTTCGGCTCCTTCAGAGCGGCCGATCCAGTTACGCTGCATATCCTTAAGGCTCTCAGGCCAATCCAATAAATCAAGATCTTCAAGCAGGCGGTCTGCATAAGCTGTAATTTTCAGCATCCATTGTCTCATTGGACGGCGTTCTACCGGATGGCCTCCGCGCTCGCTCTTTCCGTCAATAACCTCTTCATTTGCAAGTACTGTTCCTAGTGCCGGACACCAGTTAACAGCGACTTCATCAATATAAGCAAGCCCTTTTTCATATAGCTTTAAGAAAATCCACTGAGTCCATTTATAGTATTCAGGGTCTGTTGTGTTAACTTCACGATCCCAGTCATAGGAAAAGCCTAATGCCTTAATCTGGCGGCGGAAGGTGTTGATGTTCTGTTCTGTGAATTCAGCCGGGTCATTCCCTGTATCAAGTGCATACTGCTCTGCAGGCAAGCCAAATGCATCCCATCCCATTGGATGAAGGACATTATAGCCCTGCATGCGCTTCATGCGGGAAAGGATATCAGTTGCCGTATATCCTTCCGGATGGCCAACGTGAAGACCTGCGCCTGAAGGATACGGGAACATATCAAGTGCATAAAACTTTCGCTTGCCTTTATCTTCAGTTGTTTTGAATGTTTTATTTTCTTCCCAGTGGCTTTGCCACTTCTTTTCAATCTCCTGATGATTGAAACTCATTTTTGTTTCCTCCTAATTTCAGAAAGCTGATGGAGCTGACTGCTTTCTGACTTCAAAAATTTGTACTTCATACTATAATTCAATAAAAAAACCCCTCATCCCAAAAAAGGGACGAGAGGATTATGTATAAATCTCCCGCGGTACCACCCACATTAGTGAACATGTCACTCGCTTCATTACTCCTTAACGCGGAGAACGGCAAGCATTACTGGTATTTCACACTTGCTGCTCAAAGGCGAGTTCATGATGTGCCCGGCTGACTTGCACCTGCCGTCAACTCTCTTCAACGGGCTTAGCACCACTACTGCTCCTTATCTAAGCATGTTTAGTATAAGAATATCACTATTGTAATAAATTTCCCGCCAGGATGCAAGTAGGCTTATCCTGACAGGAATTTTATTCTTAGAATATGCAATGTCTACAAAATTGTGCACCATATTTCACTTTCTTTAGGCAAAATGTTTACAAAGACTTTGGCCGCTATTTCTGATGATGAGATCCAACGGCACAGATCACCAGAAAGTTATCTGCCATCAATTCAGTATCAACAATATACCCATAGTTTCAGCTTTTTTATTCATATCTCTGTACAAGAAAAAGAGAGGGTCTCGCTCTTCCCCTCTCTAAAAACTGGTATGTGCATTCCTTTATTGAATTGTGTAGCCTCCATCAATAACTGCTGCCTGGCCCGTAATTCCTTTAGCTCCATCACCAGCCAAAAAAATCGCATAATCTGCAATCTCTTCTACCTTCAAAAGCCTTTTTTGCGGCACTAAAGGATAAATGACCTCCTCCAGTGCTTTTTCGATGGGCACATTTCTAGTTTTAGCAAGGTCATTCAGCTGATTTCTTACAAGAGGTGTATCTACATATCCTGGACAGATGGCATTAACCGTAATGCCATGTTCGGCAGCCTCCAAAGCAGCGACTTTTGTAAGGCCTATGACGCCATGCTTGGCACTGTTATATGCAGCTTTCCCTGCAAATCCGACAAGCCCATTAATGGATGCCATGTTCATGATACGGCCGGACTTTTGTTTTTTCATGACCGGCATGACATGTTTAATGGCCATGAATGGTGCTGTGAGCATCACTTTGATCATAAATTCAAATTTTTCAACAGGAAAATCTTCAATAAAGGAAACATGCTGCAGCCCTGCATTATTTATCAGCACATCCAAAGTACCGAATCGGCTGACAGCTTCATCGATGGCCTCCTGTATATCAGACTCTAATGTCACATCACATTTTAGCCCGAGCGCTTCAAAACCTTCATTCTGCAAGTTTTCTGCAGCTTTTTTTACAGCCTCTTCCTGAATATCCGTGAGAACAATTCTAGAGCCATGTTCAGCAAACCTTTTGCCAATTTCATAGCCAATTCCCTGCGCTGCACCAGTGATAAAAACTACTTTATTTTGTACCATGTATAAGCTCCTTTCAAAAACAAAGGCGGGGCTCTGCTTTACGAGCCCCTGCCGAAATTAGATTCCTAATCCAAATGAGAATAATACAATCGCTAGCGCTAAACCAATCAGCGGGACAATTACCGTAACAGCAGCCACTGCTCCATATGCTGCCTGGTGTGTTTCACCGCAAATAGCACGGACAGTGGTAACAACATAGCCATTATGCGGCAAAGAATCCAGGGCACCTGAAGAAATGGCAACCGTTCTGTGCAGGGCTTCTGCATTAACACCCATATCCATATAATGGGGGGCAAGAATTGGCAGTGCGATTGCCTGGCCGCCTGAAGCTGAACCAGTCATCCCCGCGATCACACTTACTGCTATGGCTCCGCCTATCAGCGGACTGCCAGGGATGCTCGTCATCCAATCTACTGCTGTAGCAAATGCTGGAACTGCTTTTGCTACACCGCCAAACCCTACAACAGCAGCCGTATTACCTATAGCAATTAATGCACCTAATGTTCCATCAGACACAGCATTCCAGAAATTAGTGAAATACTTTCGGTTTAATAGATATGTGGCAATGACTCCACCTAATAAAGCAAGAATAAGTGCAGATTGTGCAAGTGAATCATGGAATACGAAGGAAATAATTAATACCACCACTAACGGTATAACACCCATAATAGGGTGCGGTAAATTCTTATTTTCAGTTACAGGATCCTGCTTGCGGGATTCAAAGGTTTCTCCTTTGTTTACAGCCTTGGTAATCATGCGCTTCAGCCACCAGTAGCCGAAGATCATCATGAACACAGCCACAATTAAGCTGACTTCCCAGCCGGCATATGGAGTTGTTCCAAGGAACTCTATCGGAATCCAGTTCTGAATTTCAGGTGAACCTGCAGAAGTCATCGTAAATGTGACAGATCCAAAGGCAAGTGCTGCAGGGATAAATCTTCTCGGCAGGTTTGCCTGTTTAAATAAACTTAATGCCATTGGGTATACAGAGAAAGCAACAACGAATAAACTGACTCCGCCATAAGTTAAAATGGCACAGGAAGCAACAATGGCAAGAACAGCATATTTCATTCCCAGCTTATCCACCACCATTTTGGATACACTGTCAGCTGCACCGCTGTCCTCCATTACCTTTCCAAAAATGGCACCCAAAAGGAACATCAGGTACCATGATGTGACAAATCCCGAAAAGCCGGACATATAGTTTCCGACCAAATTGGCCTCTCCTTCCCCTGCCAGCTGCGGAAACAATGGCATACCGCTGAAAAGAGCTACAAACAGCGCAGATAACGGACCGACCACCAGCAGGTTCATCCCCCGCATGGTCAAGTAAATCAGCAGGGCAAGCCCGCCTATTAAACCAATCATACTTAGCATTTCATTTCCCCCTTTGTTTTTAAATAAAAAAAAACTTTGTCCTCCCCCTCTTTGTAAACGTTTGCAGAAAAATAATTTTCTATGAAACTTTGTTGCAAGAAGTGTGCCAATATAAATAACTTTTATGGAAAGGGAATGGTGAACATTTAACGAACTATTTATTCCAGAAATCTGGAACGAGCAGGGTGCAAGTCCTCAAATCTAATAGACTAGTTTTCTGATGATTCCGTCTAAAATAGGGTTATAATTAAAAAAGATTCCTAGAATTGATAAAGTCCAGAATTCTGGACTTTATTCCGGATTTCTGGACTGTTTCATTCTATACAATTCCATATTTCTTTAACTTTTCGTACATCGATGATTTACTGATGCCAAGAGCTTTAGCTGCTGCAATTCGGTCATTATTATATTTGACCAGGCTTTGTGAAAGAATCCGCTTCTCTGTTTCTTCTAGAATATCCTTCAGATTCTTTTTTCCAACAGGATATACAGCAGTTTCTTTCATATAATCGGGCAATGATTCTATTGTGATCGTTTCATTGCTTGTAAGGTGGATGGATGCCTCAATTACATTTTCAAGCTCTCTAATATTTCCGGGCCAGCTGTATTGATGAAACTTTTCTATGACTTCTTCTTCAATTGCACTAATTCTCTTTCCTGATTTTTTCGTTATTTTCCTGATAAAGCTGTCGATAAGAAGCGGTAAGTCTTCCATTCTGTCCCGCAAAGAAGGAACCATGAACGGCACTACATTAATCCGGTAAAATAAATCCTCCCTAAACCGCTTTTCCTCCATCATCTTTTCGAGCGGCCTATTAGTGGCAGCAATAATCCGGACATCCACTTTTACCGAAGAAGTTGAACCCACGCTTTCAATCTCGCCCTCCTGCAGGGCACGCAATAGCTTCACCTGCATATTAAGCGGCATATCCCCGATTTCATCCAAAAACAAGGTGCCTCCATCTGCGAGCTGAAATTTTCCTTTTTTGCCGCCCTTTTTCGCTCCGGTAAAAGCTCCCTCTTCATAGCCAAACAGTTCAGACTCCAGCAGGTGTTCAGGTATGGCTCCGCAGTTAATTTTGACAAAAGGCTGATGGCTCCTGTTGCTGAGCTGATGAATGCTGTGGGCAAACAGTTCTTTACCGGTCCCGCTTTCCCCGCGGATTAAAACGGAAATATCACTGCCTGCCACCATTTTCACCTTTTCCTTTAGGCTTTGAATCTGGCTTGAGCTTCCCAATATATCATCGAGGCTGTATTTTACACTAGGGTCAATTCCCTGGATATAGCTCTGGATTTTTGTGAGCATGCTCTTTACATGGCTGTTCATCTGCATCCATTCCTTGGTATCCCTAAAAAAAACCGTACCAAAGGCGCCAATTACCTCTCCATCAGAAAAAATGGGAATGCGGTTGGCTATCATATAATTGCCTCTTATAAATTGCAGGTCCGCTATTTCTTCCTTTCCAGACTCCGCCACTATATGCATACGTGAGTTTTCAATAACCCCAGAAACATGTTTCCCCAGGACCCGTTCCCTCTCCACCTCAAGAAAATCGCAGTAATTTTTATTAATGTAAATGATCGTTCCTTCTTTATCTACAACTACAAGCCATCCAAAGGCATTTTCTACAATGGTTTCAACCATTTGAACAGGCAAATCAAATAATGCACTTTTCATTTTTGATCTCCTCATTTTGGTCATTCTAAATTATAATCACTATTTTATCATATTTTTCTGACAACAAATTCGTCTTCATTAGGTATTCTAATTGCTTTTCCTGTCCATACCATTAGTAATCGTCAAAGATATGGGAGGTGTTTCAGCTGAAAGGCATATATCTGATCAATCCGCACTGGCAAGCTTATAACAAGTCCAAAGAGGATTGTATCCAGCTGCAAAAACAGGCACTGGAATCCTATATTGATAACCATAATATTTATACAGTGAAGCTCAATCAATGGCAGCTGAATGACTATTACACCATTCCACATGCCCTATTGTATGATTTGAAGCAAAAGAAGGCAGATCTGGATATCCTGCTTCTTTATTCTGAAGAGGTTCTCGACAACTTTATTAATTCGTATCCGGCGAGATGGCTTATTTTGAAAAGCTTTTTTAATGAGGTTGTATTTTGCGCGAGCCAAAAAGAGAACTCGCTTGAAGGTGCAGGTTAAATTATTTACTTCAAACCAAAAACCTGCAGCTAAAAACTGCAGGTTTCATTCATTCTTATGAAGCATGCGCCAATTCTTTAGACTCTTTTAATTTCCGGTCATAAACAAGAGTTGTCAGAATGGCAAAAACAAATAGAATCATTAATACAGCAAACAGCATGGAGATTCCATAAAGGTCAACGAGAATTCCCCCCAGTAACGGGCCGATCATCCTTCCCCCAGTAGCTGTGCTGTTTACGATTCCCTGGTAAAATCCTTCTCTCCCTTTTGGAGCAAGCTGGTTGGCAATGGTCGGAACAGCCGGCCAAATTAGCATTTCGCCTATTGTCAGAATAACCATGGCTGTTACAAATGCAGAGAACTGTTCCGCGGCCGCCGCAGCAGCAAACGAGCCAATAAATATAACCATACCTGCAATCATCTGAACCTTTAAGGTTTTAAACCATTTTACCATTGCACTGATCACTGGCTGCCCCAATACAATCAGGGCTCCATTAATTGTCCACAGCAAACTGTATTGCTTTAGAGAAATGTTCAGCTCCTGTGTATAGGCGGCAATAGTCGATTGCCATTGTACATATCCCACCCAGCACAATAAATAGCCTGCGCATAATATGAGCAGCGCATAAAGCTTAGTATGATTTTTAACCATGCCATTTTCCTGAAGGATAGATGTCTGCTGACCTGAAACTGTGTTTATTCCCCTGTATCCAAAAACAGCGATTAATAAAAATATGATATACATGACAGTGTTGGCCAGAAAAATAAGCTGAAAAGAGTATGATGCCACTAGACCGCCAAGAGCCGCACCAATGGCAACACCTGCATTCTGGGCTACATAGATGGCATTGAAAGCTTTGCGTCCCCCTTCTTTCCAGACTGATCCCGCCATCGCAAACATAGAAGGAAAAACAATCCCGGATCCAAATCCGACAATGGTGAGGAACACCACATATGCAGGCCAGCCATGCCAAAGTGTCAAGCCGAGAAGTGCCATTACCGTAATGATAATTCCAAGAAGAATCGAACGATAGCCGCCTATTTTATCATAAAGGCTTCCCCCAATTAAATTTCCTGCGACACTGGCAGCTGCGTTCACCATTAGAACCAGGCCGGCTACCGATAAGGATTTGCCTAAGTGGTCATGAATATAGATTGTATTAAGAGGCCATAAAAAAGAAGATCCGGTTACATTCACTGCCATTCCGATAATTAAAAGCCATAGGGTCCGCGGCATAGGATTCCCCCCCCTTTTTCAAATTTTTTATGTTTTGCCGGTCCATTTCTCCCGTACACTATTTCGAATTCCAAAGTAATTTTAGTTGGTTTTTCATGTCCTTGCAATAGGTTTTCAATCGATTTTAAAAGACAGAATACTTCTTCTTTTCTACCTTAAATTGCTGTAAAAATTTTAGAAACAAAAGGGCTGCAATAGTAAAGCCCCGATCCTTGTTGGATCAGGGCTTTGCCATAATTATTATGAAGATTGTTCTGGTTCAGGATGAAACTTGGATTTAACAGGCTGACCGCCTGATTTTTCATATTTCTTTTTCGACTGCTTTACCGGATCGTAATCCCGGCCAAATTCAACATCCTGGCTATTGGCGCCATTGCGCGTCTTTTGTTCAGGATTGTTTTGTTTTGAACGCTTTTTTACCATCTGTGGACCACTCCTTAATGAGGAAGAATTATCATCTGATTTTGGAGCTGCTGCAGCTGGAGCCTCATCCGGTGAAGCTGTTCCCGCTGCTGGGAGTTAGCGCTGTGGGCCATCTGGGTTATATCATTATAAGCAGCCTCCAAAGACTGAAGCGCATTGGAGTATTCTAAATCATTGTAATGCTCCTGTGTTCTCCCTGATTCAAACTGCTCCTGTGCCAAACGGATTGCATCCTCACACTGCTGCAGAAGTGTATCCATCGATTCACGTGTTGCCACTATATGTTCCCCTCCTTGAAGAATGGGTCTAGAAGCTTGCATGCTTCATGAATTAGTTTGTTCATTTTTCCGTAATCCTTACCACTCTATTTCCTGCCAATTCCCCT
This sequence comes from Cytobacillus sp. FSL R5-0377, assembly GCF_038004385.1. Classification (NCBI taxonomy): domain Bacteria; kingdom Bacillati; phylum Bacillota; class Bacilli; order Caryophanales; family Bacillaceae; genus Cytobacillus; species Cytobacillus sp. FSL R5-0377. The sequence goes on along the minus strand of NZ_JBBORA010000001.1, from coordinate 3,301,754 downwards.
TGGATAAGGTTTTAGGTCATGATAAGATAAAGTGAAACTTCAAATGGCTGGGGTGCCTCCCTGATGGTTAGCTGAGGCACACACAGGAAGCGGCACAAAGACGCTGCCACAGGATGTGGCGTTCTTTAGTCTTTGTCCTTTTTTCGGGGTTACGCAGTGATTCATTTTGTGTAAAACACTCATTTAATTTGCACCATATAAATTACTCTTTTATTAAGGAGGGGTAACATTGGATAAAGCAAATCCATTTCCATATGCATCCGATAATAAACGGTACCATACATGGAATTATCATTTGCGCAGTGAATTTGGCCATAAGGTTTTTAAAGTAGCACTTGATGGCGGCTTTGATTGCCCAAACCGTGATGGAACGGTCGCACATGGAGGATGTACATTCTGCAGCGCAGCCGGTTCTGGAGACTTTGCAGGTAACCGCGCTGATGATCTGGAAACACAGTTTGATGCAATCAAAGTAAAAATGCATCATAAATGGAAAGATGGTAAATATATGGCCTATTTTCAGGCCTTTACGAATACACATGCACCTGTTGAAGTGCTTCGTGATATGTACGAGAGGGTGCTTAAACAGGATGGTGTTGTCGGGCTCTCTATTGCGACCCGCCCTGACTGCCTGCCTGATGACGTAGTTGAGTATCTGGCAGAGCTTAACAAACGGACCTATCTCTGGGTAGAGCTTGGCCTGCAGACGGTACATGAAAGAACTGCCCTTTTAATTAACCGGGCACATGATTATCAATGTTATGTGGAGGGAGTAAACAAACTCCGCAAGCATGGAATCCGCATCTGTACCCACATCATAAACGGGCTTCCTCTTGAATCACCTGAAATGATGATGGAAACTGCCCGGGAAGTTGCGAAGCTGGATGTACAGGGAATTAAAATCCATCTTCTTCATTTATTAAAGGGAACCCCGATGGTTAAGCAATTTGAAAAGGGCATGCTTGAGTTTTTGTCTCTTGATGAGTATATAAATTTAGTATGCGATCAGCTGGAAATATTACCGCCGGAAATGATTGTGCACCGCATCACTGGTGATGGCCCTATCGACTTGATGATCGGACCGATGTGGAGTGTCAATAAGTGGGAAGTGCTTAATGGCATTGATGCCGAATTAAAGCGAAGAAACAGCTGGCAAGGCAAATTTTACAATCCAAGCCAAGTGGAGGCATTATCATGAAGCTTGAAAGAATCTTACCATATGCAAGACAGCTGCTTGAAAAAGCAGTATCGCCCGGAGATATTGTTATTGATGCTACTTTGGGCAATGGACATGATACCGTATTTCTGGCAGATCTGGTGGGACCGAATGGAAGACTTTACGGATTCGATATTCAGGAAGAGGCTGTCCTGAATACAAAAACACGCCTGGCTGATCATGAACTGACAGACAGAGTTACCCTGTTCCATACAGGACATGAACAGATTCTGGAGAATGTACCTCCTGTCCACCATGGAAAAATTACAGCAGCCATATTTAACTTAGGTTACTTGCCCGGGGGCGATAAAGATATTGTCACCCGTCCGCAGACAACCATTTCTGCTATCGAACAGCTCTTAGAACTGATGGCTCCGGAAGGGATTATTCTTTTGGTGATTTATCACGGCCATATTGAAGGTGCTGTTGAACGCGATTACCTGCTCAGATATGTGAAGCAGCTGGATCAAAGCCTCGTTCATGTGTTGCAGTATCAGTTCATTAATCAAAAAAATAACCCGCCGTTTATTATTGCAATTGAAAGACGATAAAGTAACCTTTGATGCCTCTGAGTCTTCTTCCTGCCTGTAAGACTGCGATAAATCTAATGTAAAAGCCTGCAAAAAAATTGCAGGCTTTTACTTATTTCACAAAGGCTTTTGCAAATCCAGGAGGCATCATCTTCTGCACTGCCCGGTATGCTCGTCCATTCATATAAAAGAAATAGCTCACCATTCCGCCTGCTCTGATCATGCTTTTGGCTAATCTTCTGACATTCCGCTGCTTACGGACCTTATCATCGGAGAGATAAACCCCCAGCAAGCCGCGATTAATCAGTTTATGGAAATGTTTATGAGGAAGCTTTTCTGTATGCTTATCTGCTTCTGCAACAAAGTGCTTCAATCTCGAAAACAATTTCTCTTCGCTTTCATAGTAAAAGCAGAAATTCAAGTCTCCTCCGGCCTTGTCCTCTTCCTGATCAATGAGATAATCAAGCAGAATGTGCAGGCCCTGGATGTAGGGAAAGTATCCATTTCTTATATTTACCGCATGCTCCGCTTTAAAATCATCTCTCAGCGCATAGGAAACAAGGCAGAAAATCCCCAGTGTCGACCCCGAGCAGGCTGAAAACTCATACCATTCCATCTCAGGTATATCCAACCGGAATTGGTTAAACCAGTTTTGAAGACGGGGTACCCGTTCTTCGACTACAACATGCTTATGTATTTGCAGATCACAATAGTAACGGCATAATTCAAGCAGATGGCTTTTTATGTGAAGATATTGATCGAGACTCGATAGCACTTCCCTGCAGGATGCGGCTAAATCTGCAAGGTAGTTTCCATCATCCTGCTCACTCCTCAGCCGATAATAATTTTTCTCTGCTGCGTCAATATCAAGGGCATCTTCCATTGACTCATGAAGTGCTGCAAAATCTCCGGGATCAAGCGAGGTGCTCCGGTCGCATAGATTGTCTAAATAATCACTGATTGTCTGATAAGCGACAATAAACTTTATTGCTTGTTCATATTTTTCCTTTGCCATTAATGACATAATAGCTCCGCCTTCACAGTGGAAGGTTTTATGTTTAATGCTGGCAAGAGCCTGATTTCTTAACTCCGGATCAGGAATTGCTTCCGCCCGGCTTTTCCAGTATGAAAGTTCTTTATGGACTGCAGGCAGGACCTTCCGATAGACATGTGACATCAGGCTAATTGGCATGGAAGGGACAATCATGACAGCAGATACCTCCTTTTAATCAGGTCTGGTGAATATTTTAAGCAAACCAGCAACCCCTTAAACGACATAACCAAGTGCCTTCAATTGGCTGTTAACAAAATCCTTAGCATATTCAAAGACTTCTTCACGTTCAGGTTCATTGAAGACTTCGTGGTAGCACTTTGGCCATTCTTTGAACCTTTTCTCCGATAAAGGTGCAAGGTTAAACCATTCTCTGACAGTTGTTTTATTCACAATCTTATCATCACCGCCCTGTACCACGAGAAGAGGGACATCCTGGATATTATCAAGATTCTCAAAGGCAAGCTTTATGGCATATACAAGTTCCCTGTACCACCTGACCGATACTTTTGTCACATACAGTGAATCATTTAAATCAGCATCAAGGACATCCTGATTCCTCGTCGCCATGTCCACTGTCAGACCTGAATCCATCTTAAGGCTTGGCATCACTGAATTGAGTCCCAGCGATAAAAAATTCAGTAATTTCGAAGGCTGCTGAACCAGCCCTAAACACGGGGATGACAAAATAACTCCGGCGAGATTCATTCTTTCTTCCTGGAGGAGGCGAATGGCAATCAGTCCGCCCATGCTGTGTCCTAAAAGAAAGACCGGCAATTCAAATTCATAGGCAGCCTGTACCCAATCCTTAACTTCAAAAATATATTCATCAAAGGAATCAATATGGCCTCTTCTGGATCTAGTAGTCATCCCCTGGCCGGGAAGATCTCCCATAATGACATGGAAGCCGGCCAAGCGCCACATTTCAATCAGCCAGCCATAACGGCGGTGATGCTCCATTGCCCCATGAACCATGACAATAACGCCCTTTGCGTCTCCATCAGTTTCCCACTTCCACATAGTCAATCCTCCCAGCCTTTTTACGTACTATCTTTTGTAAATATATTATAGCCTAGATGCAAAAATTGTTCATGAATCAGCTCCTAATAAAAACTCTTTTGCCAAAATAACGTTTATCATGCCTCATATGATAAAATCAAAATAATAAAGTGAAACTTCAATCAGTGGGGGTTTTCTTTATCCCCTACTGATTGTTAGTTGAACCAATCGGGCCTATACGGGCAGTTTGACCCGCACTTATCCTCTGATTCCTCTGAGTACTTGAAGTGGGGGTCTTACTGCCCGTTAGACTGCGATCAAACTGCATACAGGAGTGTTTTCCACATGATCTATCCTTATAATGATAAAGAACCTAAAATTGCAGAATCCACATTTATTGCAGACTTTACTACCATTACCGGCGATGTTGAAATTGGGGAGGATTCAAGTGTCTGGTTTAACTCTGTCATACGAGGAGATGTAGCACCAACTATCATTGGCAGAAAGGTCAATATCCAGGACAATTCCGTCCTGCATCAGAGCCCGAATAACCCGCTGATACTGGAAGACGAAGTAACAGTAGGCCATCAGGTAATCCTGCATAGCTGCATTATCCGCAAAAAAGCTCTAATTGGGATGGGCTCGATTGTTTTAGATCAGGCAGAAATCGGAGAAGGGGCATTTATTGGTGCAGGCAGTCTTGTTCCGCAAGGTAAGAAAATACCGCCCAATACACTGGCATTCGGCAGGCCTGCAAAAGTGGTTCGTGAACTGACGCCGGAAGATATTAAAGACATGGAACGGATCAGCAGGGAATACGCTGAAAAAGGCCAATACTATAAGTCTTTGCAGAAAATGCCAAAATAACTCTCAAGTCTTAATAGAATGGAAAATAGGCCGATATTAACATAAAGCAATAACATATGGCGGGTGAAGGAATTGACGATTTATATCGGGGCAATTATTCTATTCTTATTTTTAATAGTGATATTCAGAAAAACAATGGTGAAAACGGCACCGATGTTTTTAATTGTCTTCATCCTGGTTTCTGCAGCATTTGTTTATGACAGCCTTATAGGAAGCATGCCTCCTTCACCTGTTAATAAAGTAAAATCATGGCTTTCAGAACCAGCAGAGAAAGCCAGTGCATTCCTTGGAAAAAGTTCGGGTATAATTAAAATCAAGGAAGAAGTAGTTTTAGATGTGCCCGCAATCAATCAGTTTCCTGAGCTCCCCAGAGGATGCGAAGTCACCAGCTTATCCATGCTCCTCCAGCATGCGGGGATTCAGGCTGATAAAATGACACTGGCTAAAGAGATAAAAAAGAATCCTGAGCCTTATCGCGTTGAAAACGGAAAAATCTATTTCGGACACCCGAATGAAGGCTTCATAGGCGATATGTACTCCTTTGATAATCCTGGGCTCGGTGTTTATCATAAACCCATTAAAGAACTTGCAGAAAAGTATATGCCAGGTTCAATCGAAGACCTTACAGGATCCGACTTTGAAGATTTAAAGATTTATTTGTCAGATGGCAGACCTGTATGGGTTATTATCAACACAGCCTATAAACAGCTTTCTGATGACTTTTTTCAGACCTGGTATACGCCGAACGGAAAGATCCAGATTACTTATAAAGAGCATTCAGTTCTGCTAACGGGCTATGACCAGGATTACATGTACTTCAACGATCCGCTCACAGGCGAAAAAAATAAAAAAGCTCCCATAACTGATTTTGAAAAAGCATGGGTCCAGATGGGCAAACAGGCTATTAGTTATCACCCATAAGAAAAGTTCCATCTCCTGCCTCGACACCATATGGCCGAGGCGCTGGAGCCTGGAAAATTACCCGCCTCAAGAAATTCTTATCCTAAAAAACGTCCACCAGGCTCTCACCTGATGGACGTTTTTGTTTTAGCCTTTAAGTGGCTGCAAATCTTTATCTAACAAGTATTCTTTTTCAAAGGAGTATTTTTTCTCCACATATACCTGATGCCAAACCATGAACATCAGAACTGTCCAGATTTTGCGGCTGTTGTCCGCTTTATCCTGACAATGGTCTTCAAGCAGCTGCAATACATAGTCTTTCTTAATCAGGTGATCTGTATTGCTTTCACGGATGATATTTTTAGCCCACTCATTCATCTCGTCCTTCAGCCAGTGACGGATTGGTACAGGGAACCCAAGCTTCTTGCGGTTCAGTACATGATCCGGAACGACTCCTTCGGCAGCTTTGCGGAGAATATATTTCGTAGTGCCATTTGCCGTTTTCAGGCTTGTCGGGACTTTAGAAGCCACTTCAAAGACTTCTTTATCCAAGAACGGAACACGAAGCTCGAGAGAATGAGCCATCGTCATCTTGTCTGCTTTCAAAAGAATGTCTCCGCGCATCCAGGTATGAATGTCGATATACTGCATGCGGTCAACCGGATCATAGCCGCGGCTTTCCTCATACAAAGGTTTCGTGATATCCGTATAATTCAAGTTGTCTTTGTAGACATGAAGCAAACTGCGCTTCTCTTGTTCCGTAAACATTTTTGCGTTTCCGATGTAGCGCTCTTCCATTGGGGTGACTCCGCGTTCGATAAAGCTTTTTCCCTTCACTCCCTCTGGCATCAGTCTGGCGATCATACGCAGAAGCTTTTTGCCAATGGCAGGAATCTTATTGAAGACTTCCAGGGATTGTGGTTCACGGTAAATATTATAGCCGCCAAACAGCTCATCTGCTCCCTCGCCGGATAGTACAACAGTTACATGCTTTCGCGCTTCTCTTGCCACAAAATAAAGGGGCACACAAGCCGGGTCAGCTAGCGGGTCGTCCATATGCCACATGATTCTTGGAATCTCATTCATATATTCCTGAGGAGAGATGATGTAGCTGATGTTTTCAACACCCAGCTTTTCGGCTGTTTCTTTCGCCACATCAACCTCGCTGAAGCCATTGCGTTCAAAGCCGACAGAGAATGTTTTAATAGCTGGGTGAAATTCTTTCGCAATCGACGCAATAATGGAAGAATCAATTCCGCCTGAAAGGAAAGAACCTACAGGAACATCGGCACGCATATGCATTTTTACAGAGTCGAATAAAACATCTCTAATTTCTTTTGTAAAATCAGCTTCTGATTTTTGCACTGGATGGAAAGCAGCCTTCCAATAGCGTTTAATATCCATCGGCGCACCAATTTTTTTAGTAAAATAATGGCCTGGCTCAAGCTTATGGATCCCCTCTGACATCGTGTGCGGCTCAGGCACAAACTGATAGGTCAGATAATGCTGCAGGGAGTCATAGTTCAATACATCATTCTTAAGCGCCAATAAGATGCTCTTCTTCTCTGATCCAAAGAACGTGCGGTCTCCCTTATCGTAATAAAAGAAAGGCTTAATCCCAAATGGATCCCTGGCTCCATATAGGGACTGCTCCTGTTTATCCCAAATGACAAACGCAAACATACCGCGCAATTTTTCAACAGCCTTTTCTTTCATATGGCTGTAAAGCGCAATTATGACTTCTGTATCTGAGCTGGTTTCAAAGCTTAATCCTGCTTTGAGAAGTTCTTCACGAAGTTCCACATAATTATAGATTTCACCATTGAAGATGATCCAATATCGCTCATTCTCGTAAGTCAGCGGCTGGTGTCCGCTTTCAATATCAATAATGCTCAACCGGCGGAAGCCGAATTGAATATGATCATCAAAATAGTATCCTGAATCATCCGGACCCCGATGAGTAATGATATCATTCATATTTTGGAATTGTTCTTTATCTGCGTCACGGTAATTTTGTGCTTTTTCATGTACACAACCAATAAAACCACACATTATGTACGTCACCTACTCCATTCTTTTCTCAATATTAAGATACAGCCTCAGGCGGCTCTTTGTCTTAGAAAACATACCCTATAATACTACCACTAATCGCTAATAATTAGCACGCAGAATATAAAATGTTTCTATACGGAAAATTAAGCCATTATCCGAAGTTTATACGATACCATAAAATTATAAACGACTATAGAGCATAAAGACCGAAAAGTGATTAACACCCTATTAGTATTAGACGCAAAAAAGAAAGCGGGAGTTACATCATAAATGCAACTCCCGCTTTTTATATTACGCTTCAGAACGAAGAATTTCTGCTTTGTCAGTACGCTCCCAAGGAAGGTCAACATCTGTACGTCCGAAATGTCCGTAAGCAGCTGTCTGCTTGTAAATTGGGCGGCGAAGGCCAAGCATGTTAATAATTCCTGCAGGACGAAGATCAAAATGCTTTCTTACTAGATCAACTAATACATCTTCATCCACTTTGCCAGTTCCAAATGTATCAACAGAAATCGAAACAGGCTGTGCCACACCGATCGCATAAGCAAGCTGGACTTCAACTTTTTCTGCTAAACCGGCTGCAACAAGGTTCTTCGCTACATAACGTGCAGCATATGCAGCAGAGCGGTCAACCTTTGTAGGATCCTTGCCGGAGAACGCTCCGCCGCCATGGCGTGCATATCCGCCGTAAGTATCTACGATGATTTTGCGTCCTGTCAGGCCAGCATCACCTTGAGGTCCGCCGATAACAAAGCGTCCTGTCGGGTTGATGAAGTACTTAGTATTCTCATCAATTAGTTCTTTCGGAACAACCGGGTTAATAACATGTTCCTTCAGATTTCGCTGAATTTGCTCAAGGCTGATTTCTGGGTGATGCTGAGTAGAAATAACGATTGTGTCAATGCGCACAGGCTTGTCGTTTTCATCATACTCAACAGTTACCTGAGTTTTTCCGTCGGGACGAAGGTAAGGAAGGATTTCTTCTTTACGGACTTCAGTCAGGCGGCGGGAAAGTTTATGTGCTAAAGAAATCGGAAGAGGCATAAGCTCTTTCGTTTCGTTGCAGGCAAAACCGAACATTAATCCCTGGTCTCCTGCACCGATTGCTTCGATTTCCTGATCGCTCATTTGCCCTTCGCGTGCTTCAAGTGCCTGGTCAACCCCCATTGCGATATCAGCAGACTGCTCATCAATGGAAGTTAAAACAGCACATGTTTCGGAATCGAAACCATATTTGGCACGGGTATAACCGATTTCTTTTACCGTTTCACGAACGATTTTTGGAATATCTACGTATGTAGATGTTGTGATTTCACCTGCAACTAATACAAGTCCAGTTGTTACAGAAGTCTCTGCAGCAACACGGGCATTCGCATCTTTAGCTAAAATCGCATCTAAGATTGCATCAGAAATCTGGTCACAGATTTTATCCGGATGACCTTCAGTAACTGATTCAGAAGTGAACAAACGACGTTTTGTTGACATCTGGCTTCCTCCTTATAAATAGAAAATTGAGCGAGAATAAGAAATGGGGAAGCGGAAAAAATAACTTTTCCCTGTCATTTCATGGATCTCTGTTTGATACGGAACTCATTCCCTTAGTAGTATGAAATAAACATGGAGTTTTTATTAGAAAAATAGACAGCGCCGGCAAGAATGCCAGGTAACCATTTATCAGATTCATGCCAAAAACTCACATAAATAGTACATTCCAAAAGCCGTTCATTTCATTGCAAAATAAAAAACCTTCTCATTAGTGAAAAGGTTGAAAGCAAATCGATTCGCGCCTTTCACTCTTATCGTTCAAGGAATTACGTCCTTGCGTCAGGTTAGCACCTTTGCTGATTATTGCCTTTAGCAGGTTGCTGGGTTTCATAGGGCCTGTCCCTCCACCAGCTCGGGATAAGAGAGTATCCGTTCAAGGTTGAATCATACCGTATTTTATCGAACCATGTCAACAGATTTTCATTATTTTTCACAGTAAAATTCCGACTTTAAAAATTCTGCTTCATCCTTATAGAGAACAGCTTCCATCATCACACTTTTTCTTTAGAAATTTGTGCCTGTTTTTCGCAATCCATTTGTATGTCGGATTGCCCAGAAGTGCTGTGAGTGGTATATACAACAGGGTGCTGATTAAAAAGGTTGCAGGAAAGAGGAACAGAAGTCTCCTTACTGCAGTGTAACCCTTTTTCACGCTGCCTGCGGGAGTAATAATATGAAGCTCCCTCCGCAAATCATGTCTGGAAAACGATAAAGTGCCCTGCATTTTTTCATATTCCTGCAGGGAGATCCATTCGACTTTATTCAGCCAATCGAGTTTATTAAAAATCCTCTTTGTTTCCTTGCATAAAGAACATGTTCCATCATATAGGGCAATTGTCTTCATTTTAGATCAGTCCCATGATAAAATTAACACTTTCTTCTATAATAGCATATATCAGTTATAAGGTGATTAAAGTGGATTGCATGTCCAAATGTGACAATTTTATAACACAGACAAAAAAGTTTCGTAATAGTATAGACTAATCATTTCAATGTGTTATACTAATTTCGAGATGTAATCACTTTCATAAAAAAATCGGGAAAAAGGAAGGTATTCATCAGATGAACTCTGTAAGCATATCAAATGAATTGAGCGAATTACTAAATGGCAGCAACATTCAAGTGCAATTATCCGTTCCTCAGCTTGTGGAAAAGGTTCTAAACCGCAATGAAGGGTCCCTTACTTCTACTGGAGCTGTTCGCGCTACGACAGGAAAGTATACAGGGCGTTCTCCTAAAGATAAATACATTGTTGAAGAAGCATCAAATAAAGACAAAATGGACTGGGGCAGTGTAAACCAGCCCATTTCTGAAGAAGCATTCTCTAATCTTTATAATAAAGTAATCAATTACTTAAAAGAAAAAGAAGAAGTATTCGTATTCAAAGGATTCGCAGGTGCTGATAAAAAACACCGCATGCCTATCCAGGTAATCAATGAATATGCATGGCATAACCTATTTGCCCACCAGTTATTCATTCGCCCTGCAGAAGACGAGCTATTGGATCATCAGGCAGAGTTCACTGTCATTTCTGCTCCTAATTTCAAAGCAGACCCTGCTGTTGACGGAACAAAGTCCGAAACATTCATTATCATTTCATTTGAACGCCGCACCGTTTTAATTGGCGGAACAGAATATGCCGGTGAAATGAAGAAGTCCATCTTCTCTGTTATGAACTACATGCTTCCAGAAAACGGAATTCTTCCTATGCACTGTTCCGCAAACGTTGGACGGGAAGGCGATGTTGCTTTATTCTTCGGCTTATCCGGAACTGGAAAAACAACTTTATCTGCAGATCCGAACCGCAAGCTAATCGGTGATGACGAGCATGGCTGGTCTGCGAATGGAGTCTTCAATATTGAGGGCGGATGCTACGCGAAATGCATCAACTTATCCCGTGAAAAAGAACCGCAGATTTTTGATGCGATCCGTTTTGGTGCTGTATTAGAAAATGTAGTGGTAAACAGCGAAACCCGGGTTGCAGATTACGATGACAGCACTTTAACTGAAAATACACGTGCGGCGTACCAGCTTCAGGCCATCGATAATATCGTTGACCCAAGCATTGCCGGACACCCTAATACAATCGTATTTTTAACAGCTGACGCATTTGGCGTATTGCCTCCAATCTCTAAACTATCAAAAGAGCAGGCAATGTACCATTTCTTAAGCGGCTATACATCCAAGCTTGCAGGAACTGAGCGCGGCATTACATCACCGCAGGCAACATTCTCTACATGTTTTGGATCACCGTTCCTTCCGCTTCCTGCAAATCGTTATGCTGAAATGCTTGGCGAGAAAATCGATGAGCATAACGCAAAAGTCTTCCTTGTAAACACAGGCTGGACTGGCGGAGAGTATGGAGTCGGTGAACGCATGAAACTTGCCTACACTCGTGCAATGGTCGAAGCGGCACTCGAAGGTGAACTCAACAACGTAGAAACGATCAAGGACGAAATTTTCGGGCTGGAAATTCCTCAGCATGTTACAGGAGTGCCTGATGAAGTACTTCAGCCAAACAAAACATGGGCAGATCAGGCTGCTTATGAAACGAAAGCAAAAGAACTTGCTTCAAAATTCCGTGAAAACTTCAAGAAGTTTACAAGCGTTTCATCTGAAATTGAAGAAAAGGGCGGACCAATCGCATAATAGAGAAGAATTGCCGTTTATGCGGCAATTCTTTTTTGTATTAAGAATGAACGGAGGTGGACTTACACCCTCTTACTGGGTAGCGATTCGATTTTTTCTTCTTTCCTCTGCTGCCGTGGTACTAATCCCTCTGTTTAGTGCTCTTCGCAGCCCCTTTTCCGCTCTCGGTGGCACTGCTCCCTCTGTTTAGTTCCCTTGGGAGAGACTTTTCCCCGCCCAATGGCGCTATCACACCGATTAGTTCTTTTCACAGACTCTTCTCTGCTCCCAAGAGGCACTATCCCCTCTGATTAGTTCCCTTCGCATTCCTTCACCGCACCTGGAGGAATTCGCTTACAGTTACAGAAAACTTTGAACAAAAAAACGCCGGACCATGTCCAGGCGCTCTTCTAATTGGTTGAATTTAAGGAAACAAGCTGGTAAGTAATGAGTGTCTGGCTGTTTTCCCATTCCACTTTACGGATGACTCCCATTCCGTTCAGGTCGCCATCAATTGTCCTTTTTACCTCGACCGGGATATCGAGCGGATATAATCTGTATCCTTCTTTGACAAGTGAAAAATAATTCTCATCAAGTCTTTTTTCCCTTCCCTTTGTAACAATCATTGTGTTTAGCTCTAAAGGCATACCCATTGGTATCTCTCCTTCATTCTTATTACTTTCCTCTATTTTACCCCACCTGTTTCGGCTCTGAAAGCCTTTAAGTGAAAATCATTTGCTATACATGGCTTTTCATCCATGCACCCAAATCCTCTACCGTCTTCTGGTTCACGGCGGGCGGAAAGTAGTGGGTATATTCAGAGAAATACCAGCTATCCACATCTTTATTTAGAGCCTTAAGCCTTTTTTCAAGGCGATAGGAATGTTCCACTGAAACATTATGATCCTGTTCTCCATGAATGATTAAGACAGGTGACTGCAGCTGCTCCAGCTGAAAAAGCGGGGTGCGGTATTTATATCGTTCCGGAAACTTTGTCGGAGTTCCGCCAATTACACGTTTCATCATTCTCCGGAGATCCTTGCGCTCCACGTAGGTGAGAAACATATCACTGACCCCTCCCCATGTTACAACGGAGGCGGCTTTAGGAAACTCTATTCCAGTAAGGAGGGCCATTACGCCGCCACGGGAAAAACCAAAAATATGGACTCTTTTTACCCGGGCATGCTCCTGTAGAAGGTTAAACGCGGCAAATGCGTCCTGTCTGTCCTCCCCTGCGAAGTCTTCGTTTCCATCTCCACCCTGATTACCTCTGTAAAAAGGCGCGAATACAATAAAACCTTCACAGGCAAACTGGACAATCCGGGAAGGCCTTACTTTCCCGACATTTTTTATGCCTCCTCTCAGGTAAAGGAACCCATCATGCAGCTCCTCCCCCTTTGGCTCTGCCAGCAGGCCTTTTATATGTAGACCATTTGCATGATATGTGACAACAGATAATTCGATTGCCGGATTTGGCGAAGGGAATCTCTGTTTATTGATGATTTGGCCATTTTTAAAGTTCATGTTCTCATCCTCCCTTTTAAAGCTTCCTTTTATTCTGAGCATTTAGACCTTCATCTAAAAATGTTTCCATGGGCATTCACACATTTTTTTGATTTTCATACGATATCCTAGGATTTTTAATCTGACTCTTTAGCATAAGGGAGGTCTTATGGCTTATGAAAAAATGGATAAAAACAAGCATGCTGCTTATGCTTGCAGTGATGCTTATTGTTCCATTAGCAGCCTGCGGAAAGGATGAAATGCAAACTGTCCGCATTGCTGAAGTGACACGTTCTATCTTCTATGCACCACAGTATGTTGCCCTTGAGAAAGGTTTCTTTAAAGAAGAAGGGCTAAATGTAAAGCTTACAACAACAGCCGGCGGAGATAAAACAATGACCGCTCTGCTGTCGGACAGCGCTGATATCGCGCTTGTAGGTTCAGAAACCTCCATTTACGTTTCGGCTCAGGGCTCTATTGATCCTGTCATTAACTTTGCCCAACTAACCCAAACGGATGGAACATTCCTGGTTTCCCGCAATAAAATCGACCACTTTTCATGGGATATGCTGAAGGGCAAAACATTTCTCGGGCAGCGTAAAGGCGGCATGCCTCAGATGGCCGGCGAATTTGTATTGAAAAAGCATGGCATTAACCCGCATCAGGACTTGGAATTAATCCAAAATGTTGATTATGCCAATATTGCTCCGGCTTTCGCTTCGGGGACCGGTGAATTTGTCCAGCTATTTGAACCTACTGCAAGTGTATTCGAAAAAGAAGGTAAAGGATATATTGTTGCTTCCTTTGGAACCGAATCCGGACATATACCTTATACCACATTTATGACGAAGCAAAGCTATATTGATGAAAACAAGGAAACAGTTGAGAAATTTACAAGAGCGATCTATAAGGCACAGCAATGGGTTGAAGAGAATAGCGCGAAAGAAACGGCAGAAGCCATTCAAGGATATTTTGACAACACTGAACTTGAAATCATTGAAATGGTAGTAGACCGCTATAAGAGTCAGGGGTCATTTGCAACAGATCCTATTTTAGAAACCGAAGAATGGGAAAACCTGCAGAACATCATGGATGAAGCAGGAGAACTTCCTAAGCGCATAGAACACGGCACGCTTGTCAACACAGATATTGCTGAAGGGGTAATGAAGTAACTAGATAAAAGAGGAGGCGCCGACATGGATTTCCTGAAAGTTGATGCTGTGCACCACACTTATTTTACGAAAACCTCTGCTGTCACGGCCCTCTCCGATGTTTCGCTTAAAGTGGAGGAAGGAGAATTTGTTTCCTTCCTCGGCCCAAGCGGATGCGGTAAGACAACATTGCTATCCATCATTGCAGGCCTGTTTGAACCTACAGAAGGCACTGTCACACTTGAAGGTAAGCGGGTTGAGACAGCTGAAAATGAAATTGGCTATATGCTGCAGCAAGATTATCTTTTTCCATGGAAAAATATCGAAGAAAATATACTGCTGGGGCTGAAAATCGGGAATAGCCTCTCTCCTGACAAAAAAGCTTATGCACTGAAGCTCCTTCAGGAGATGGGATTAAAAGGTGTTGAGTCACAGTATCCGAAGCAGCTGTCTGGCGGAATGCGCCAGCGGGTTGCCCTTGTAAGAACACTTGCAACCGGGCCAAAGCTGCTTATGCTGGATGAACCCTTTTCCGCATTGGATTATCAAACCAAACTTAAGCTTGAGGATCTGGTCTCTGATACGCTCAAATCCTTCGGAAAAACAGCCATACTGGTTACACATGATATTGGAGAGGCAATCTGTATGAGCGACCGTGTTTTTCTGTTTTCCGCAAGGCCTGGACAGCTTCATAAAACATTTGTAATCCCAAAAGAATTACGAGATGAAACTCCTTTTAATGCAAGAAATCATGAAGCATACCCTGCGATATTTCAAACTATATGGAAGGAGCTGGAGTCTCTTGAGCCCGCAGGAGAACGTTAAACACCTTCACCAGAGATACATTCAGTCTCTGAACCGAGAAAAGAAATGGGTCCGTTTCTATCAGGCTGTCATCTTTATTGTGTTTTTTTCAGGATGGGAGGTGGCAAGCCAAAAGCAATGGATTGACCCGCTGATTTTTAGTGCACCCTCTAAAGTATGGGGATTATTTTTGACAAAAATTCAGAATGGCACCTTGATGGTGGATCTGGGCTACACTTTGTCAGAGACCGTATTTGGATTCATTTTAGGGACATTATTAGGCACGCTTCTTGCAGCCATCCTCTGGTGGTCACCAATGTTATCAAAAATAGCTGATCCCTATTTAGTTGTCTTGAATTCAATGCCAAAGGTAGCTCTTGGTCCTATCTTAATCGTTGCTTTGGGGCCGAGCTTTACATCAATTGTTGCCATGGGCGCGATTATTTCAATCATTATTACAACCATCGTGGTGTATACATCTTTCAAAGAAGTAGACCCCAATTATATTAAAGTGCTTCAGACCTTTGGCGCAAATCGATTTCAAATCTTCAGGGAAGCTATTTTGCCTGCTTCTTTTCCGACCATCATTTCTACTTTAAAGGTGAATGTGGGGTTATCCTGGGTCGGGGTGATCGTCGGCGAATTCCTTGTATCCTCAAAAGGTCTTGGATACATGATTATTTACGGCTTCCAAGTATTCAACTTCACTCTTGTTATGCTTTCATTGCTTGTAATTGCTGTTTTTGCAACAGTTATGTATCAGCTGGTTGAACTCCTCGAGAGAAAACTGATTAAAAATGGTTCATAAAAAAACGGCAAACCACATGCCGTTTTTTAATTTACCTTCTTTTCCTTCAAATTCTTTCGAGGCTCTTTTCAATTACTTTATCCTTCATTATGAAGCTGTATTTACTGTTCCACCTGTCTTCAAGCAGGTTTCCCCCAGTCAGGATAGGACCGTTTGTTTCAAAATATTGATTTGTCTTGTTGAGGCTTTTTACCTCTGCGAAAAAAATAGCTTTGACAAAACGCTCTTTACCCAAGTTAACTTCATATTCACCTATAAAATGCAGACTATGTAAATCTGCTCCGGTTTCCTCAAATACTTCTCTTCTGGCTGCCTCTTCAAGAGACTCTCCCTGTTCTCTTTTACCTCCCGGAAATTCCCATCCCCTCTTTTTATGATTCGTCAGCAGCCATTGGTCACCATAGCGGCAAATGACCAGAACATGTCCAGGCTCGATTCCGAATGCTTTTTTATTAAAAGAAATACGCACTTTCCCGCCGTTTTCATCCAAAAAGGTTTCCATGCTTTCCCCTCACTCGATAATTAAGATTCTGATGTTTTCATTATAAGGGCTAATCAATTTTTTAAAAACTTTCTGGGGCTAAAGTATTAAATTACATATTTTTGAAACTTTTTCCCTTTTTTTCCGTAAAATTAGGTGACTAACATAAATAGAGGAGTGTATATCTTGAAAAAATCTCTTGCAATCCTTGCCAGCTTCTTCATGATTTTCATGCTGGCTGCATGTAATGAAACAGCCAAACCTGCCAATGGATCATCGGCCGGCACAGAAAAGGAAGAAACCAATACAGAAGAATCTTCTGAAATGACTCTGGAGGAAGTATTAAAGAAATCAACTGAGGCTTCTCAAGAGCTAAAAAGCTTTTCAGTAAAAATGAATATGAACCAGGAAATGAGCTCTGGTGCTGAGGGTGAAAATATGAATATCGATTCTGTCATTGATATGGATGTTACAACAGATCCCATGGCTTTTTATCAAAAAATGGCTATGTCAATGGCAGGCGCAGAAGAATCATTTGATATGGAAAGCTATTTTAACGAAGACGGCATGTTTCTATATGATGCAGCCGGAAAGCAGTGGATGAAGTTCCCTAAAGAAATGTCTGATGATTTAATTCAAATGTCCAGCCAGCAGACCAATCCTGGTGAGGAATTGAAAAAATTGCAAGAGTTTGTGGACGATTTTACCTTCGAACAGGATGAAAAAAGCTTTATATTGAAACTGAAAGCCGATGGAGAAAAATTCAATGATTTCGTCAAGGAAACTGCAGCAGAAACGCTGCCGCCTGAAATGGCTGCCAATGGTGAAATGCTTGAAAACATGAACATCAAAGGCGTCGAATACGAAATTGTCATTGATAAAGAAACTTTTTACCCAAACGTGCTGAATATGGTTATGGATATGGAGATTACCGCTGAAGGCCAAAAAATCACCATGAAGCAGAACATGAACGGCGAATACTCAAACTATAATAAAGTTGAGGCTATTTCCGTTCCGCAGGAAGTTCTTGATTCAGCTGTAGAAATGGAAATGTAATAAAGCTGAGGCGCTGCCTCAGCTTTTTCTACTATTTCAGTACAACGATAACTGTCCAGCTCCAGGCACAACCGGCTCTTGGGTCTAAGCCGATAAGCGGGCGCCGTCCGCCTTTCTATTTATGCTCATCCTCTGTAAGGATCCCCATGCTTTCAATATGCTGCCTTGCTTCCTCGTCTCCAAGATCATAAATCATCCCATATATTTTTTTCATTGTTTCATCATAGGCGTCGTTTTCACGGTCATAATGGTATTGAACATAAGGAACATGGGCTCTGAAAAAATTTTGCCATTCGGTGGAATAGTTCTGGTCAAAATATTCTCTTAAGGCAATAATTTCATCATCAGTTGCCTCAATTTTATAATTCCAAGTGGAGTCAGTGGCACTTTGAGAAATCTCACCTGAACCCAGCGTTATATAATACGTCTTTTTATTTCCTTCCAATCCTGTCAGCCCCTTTTTTGTTCATTGCTTTGACTCATATTCAACACCGGCTAGATCATAATTTTTTAATAAATATCAAGTTTCTATAGTTATCGTATCCCACATTTGTGATAAAATTATACAAAATTACGATCATTCTTCATTAGCTGACATATACTAAGTTAAATAATTGAGAAATAACTTCCCGATTCATCTGCCGTGAATATTTTCCTGCATCAGGGGTATTAAATTAAGTATACTATAGAAAACTGGAGTATTTTAAGGAGGTGGTATCATGAAACTGATTGATGAGCTATATGAGCTTTACAGGAATAAGCTTACAGGTGATGAAGAGGATATCGATATGCTCGCTTTTGCCTTCTTAGAAGAAATGGACAGAGAAGACCTGCTGAATATTATCAAAGATCTAGATAATCAGGAATTATATGATTTAATGGGACTTTATCTAATCGAGAGCCTAAAAGGAAAGTTTGCCAGTGAAAATTATGGCCAGCGCAGAAGCCCAATCATTCACCACCGCAACATACACTAAACTATACATATCCGATTTAGAAATGATCCATATACTCGAAGGCGGCGCTAAGCCGCTTTTTTATTTTTTTTAAGAAAAAAGAATGCTGTTTTTGTTTATAAGTTCAGCCCGTTGATTGCAGTGAAAGGCACGCAGCAAACGCGCGGGGAGGAGTGCGAGCCTTCTTGGCTTCGACTGCGGGGTCTCACACTTCCCTCTCCTCCTGCAGGGCATTGAAAAAGCTCTCTTTAATGAACGAAGGAAATGCGTCAGCATTTTCGAAGATCAAGTGCCCACAGCGAAGATCAACTCAGCAAATTTAAACTAACTTATGAAAAGCAACCAACTTTAAGAAAAAAGCCAAATAAAAAGACCAGCTTTTCCAGCCAGTCTTTTTCTATTATCCAAGGTATGCTTTAAGCATCCAGATATGTTTTTTCAAGCTTTGCTTTACAGCTATCAGCATGTCGCCTGTTCCTTCATCTTTGGCTTCTTCGGCAAGCTCGATTGCTTCCTGAAGCTCGTCCACCATTTTTTCAAAGTCATCAACTACAGTTTGGACCATTTGTTCTTCATTCTCATTTCCTGTCGCTTCCTTAAGAGAGCTGGTCTCCAGAACTTCCTTCATTGTTGCAACCGGTTTAGCCTCAAGAGCAAGGATTCTTTCAGCCAGTTCGTCTACATGTACATTTGCTTCATTATAAAGCTCTTCGAATTTTTCATGAAGGGTAAAAAAGTTTTTCCCTTTAATATACCAATGGTAATTGTGCAGTTTTACATATAAAACTGTCCAGTTTGCTACCTGCTGGTTAACAGCTTTTACTAATTCTTTACTCATGATAATCATCCTCCCAACAATATATTACCCACTTCGTCAAAATAAAAACCTGTACAAAGTAATGGTGAAATTTTTTCGTTATTGAGTTGCTTTCATGGTAGAATATTGAGTGAAAAGGGGGATAAATATGTATACGGTATTAGTCATATCGATCATAATCGTGATTGTGGTCCTGCTGCTTAGCGTTATTACCACTTCAAAGGCTTATCAATTCAAGCATACGGTAGACCCAATTGATCCGCTTCCTGACAGCGAGGAACAAAAAGAGTCTAAAGAGGGGCAAGAAGATAACCAAAACCGTTCATAAGCATACACTATAATATAATGCCTCCGTACAGCCGGAGGTTTTCTTTTTAAATGGACGGAAATATACAGGTGGAGAGGATTATAAGATGGATATATACTCCATGATGCTTACAGTATTTTTAGTATTAAATATTATCCTGGCTGTCTTTGTTATCTTTCTGGAGCGAAGGGATGCAGGAGCCACATGGGCATGGCTCATGGTTTTGTTCTTTATTCCTCTTCTTGGTTTTTTCATGTACCTCTTTTTTGGACAGAATTTAACCCGAAGAAAGATGTTCCAATGGGAAGACCGCAAAAAAATTGGCATTGATGAACTGCTGAACAATCAAATCAGAGGCATTAAGGAAAAGGATTTCCATTTTGGAAATGATATCATTGAAAACTCCAAAGACCTTATCTATATGCACCTTATTAACAATGATGCGGTATTGACCCAGGATAATGAGGTCAGGGTTTTTACAGACGGGAAAGATAAATTTAATTCGCTTGCAGAGGATATCAAAAGAGCAACGGATCATATCCATCTGCAATATTATATCTTCAAAAGAGACAATCTTGGGAAAAGCTTAATAAATCTTTTAACAGAAAAGGCCAAAGAAGGTGTTAAAGTTAGGCTTCTCTATGATGAACTTGGCTCAAGAAGCCTGCACAAAAGGGCGTTCAAAGAGCTGATTGCGGCTGGAGGAGAAATTGAGGCCTTTTTCCCGTCGCGGCTGCATTTTATCAATTTGCGAATCAATTACCGCAACCACAGGAAAATTGCCATAATTGACGGTCAAATTGGATATGTTGGCGGTTTCAATGTCGGAGATGAATATCTCGGGCTAGACCCGAAGTTCGGGTATTGGCGTGATACCCATTTAAGAATCAGAGGAAGTGCTGTCCATTCCCTGCAGACTCGCTTTATCCTCGACTGGAACCAGGCTTCCCACCGCCATGACATTTTCTATGCTCCAGAGTATTTTCCGCTGGGCGAGTCCCAGGATAGCGTAGGAATACAGATTGTTACCAGCGGCCCGGATTCCGAATGGGAACAAATAAAAAATGGCTATATAAAAATGATTTCATCTGCACGTAAGTCAATTTATATCCAAACCCCATATTTCATTCCGGATGCAAGCCTCCTGGATGCATTAAAAATAGCTGCATTGTCAGGGGTGGAAGTGAATATTATGGTCCCGAATAAACCTGATCATATGTTTGTATATTGGGCTACTTACTCCTATATAGGAGAAATGCTAAAAGTAAATGCAAATATCTATATATACGAAAATGGTTTTATACATGCAAAAACCCTGATTGTGGATGAAGAAGTTTCATCGGTAGGAACTGCGAATATAGACGTGAGAAGCTTCAGGCTCAATTTCGAAGTAAATGCTTTTATTTATGATAAGGAAGTTTCAAAAGCACTGACTGAGAGCTTTAAAGAAGATGTCGAGCTTTCAGCAAAGCTGACTGCTGAAGATTACAGAAGCAGGGCCTTGAAAATAAAATTGAAAGAATCCATATCAAGGCTTCTATCACCTATACTATAAAACGGGCTGAAAAATCAGCCCGTTTTCTTTATGCAAAAACCTGTTTCAATTCATCCTTGGATTGCTGCAGCCAAAATCTCATTAGGCGCTTTGCCCCTTCAAGATCATGAAGCTTCGCCTGACCGCATTGCTTCTCATTTGCAGCAGGGATTTCGGTAATTTCAACGGCATCTTTCATTGTAGCTTCCAGCAAATCAATTATTTCTTCAACTGACGGCTCACCGCTTACGACTAAATAATAACCAGTCTGGCAGCCCATCGGGGAAATATCAATAATATCAAAATGGTCATATTTCTCTGCATGTGTCCGGATATTAAATGCAAGCAGATGCTCAAGTGTATGAATAACATCCGGTTTCATCGCCTGTTTGTTTGGCTGGCAGAACCTGATGTCAAACTTGTTCACTAATCCATCACTGCCCACTTTATGAACACCGCAGTGCCTCACGTACGGAGCTTTAACCGCATTATGATCCAACTCAAAACTTTCCACTGAAGGCATACTAAACACTCCCCTGAAGTTTTCCTTTTACTATAACATAATATCCGAGTAAATTCATCAAATTAATATGAAAATTATGACTTTATTACGATTATATGTTATTTTAAAAGAAAAATTGATTTAACCAGGAAAGGTAATGCCATGCTTAAAAAAATTCTAATTTCAATATTTCGGTTTTATCAACTTGTGATTTCCCCGCTAAAGCCTCCTACATGCCGGTTTTATCCAACATGTTCCCATTATGGGCTGGAGTCAGTTAAGCGATTCGGCGCATTCAAAGGCGGCTGGCTGACAATAAAACGGATCCTTAAATGTCATCCCCTTCATCCGGGAGGTGTCGACCTGGTTCCGGAGCAATGGCCCAGAAAGAATAAAAATTAACCCTCGTATCCTTCCACAACAAGGTCTAGCTTGCCTGTGCCGGGATGAATAACAAGCCCATGCACAGGCACATCTGCCGGCATAAGCGGGTGCTTTTTCACCATATGTACGCTATGGGACACACTTTCTTCTACATTTTCAAAACCTCTTAGCCAATCTTCTGCGGCGATTCCTGAGTATGTCATCGTATCCAATGCGTCGTCCGTAATGCCTCTTTCCTTCATGCTGCTGACAACCGCATCTGCTTTCATTCCGCTCATTCCGCAGTCATGATGGCCAATAACAAATACTTCTTTAGCCTGAAGCTGGTAAACAGCTATTAATATGCTTCTCATAATACTTCCAAATGGGTGGGTTACTAAAGCTCCCGCATTCTTAATGATTTTCACATCGCCGTTTCTTACATTAAGTGCTTTTGGCAAAAGCTCCACTAAACGTGTGTCCATGCAAGTCAGGATAACCATTTTTTTATTAGGGAATTTCGTTGTTTCAAATTCTTCGTATTTTTTTTCTTCAACAAATTGCTGGTTATGGTTTAAGATCTCTTCTAAAAGCTTCAATGGTTCCACTCCCTGTCTTTTGTGAATTACTGTGATTGAGCAGGAATTTGCCCAATACTTGATGAGAAAAAATTTTTACTAAATCCAGACCATTCACAGTCCTTAATAATTATGATACATAATAGAGCGGCTTCAAACAAATTTTAATCCTTGCTTTTTATCATGATATTTTGTAAGATGACTAAGAGAAATCGTAATGATTACGTATTATCATTATTTTTTGACATTTATTTTTGGATTTAACAAACATTATCTATAATAGGGTCCGCGTTTTAAATCGTAATAAATACGTTTTATTGAAGGAGGAAAAAATGAAAAAAGCATTTTTAATATATATTCTCGGGGTAATCCTTGTTCTTTCTGGCTGTACTGATGAAAATAAAGAGAAACACAGCAATAAAACAATGGTTTATACAACGGTTTATCCTCTCCAATATTTTACTGAGCAAATTGGAGGAGATGCTATAGAAGTTGAAACCATCTACCCGCCCGGTTCGGATGAACATACGTTTGAACCTTCTCAAAAAGATATGATGAAGCTGGCCGATTCAGATCTATTTATTTATATAGGTCTGGGTCTTGAGGGGTTTGTGGAAAAGGCAAAAGAAACATTGAAGAATGAAAATGTTAAACTGGCTGCAGCTGGAGAAAATATAGAGTTTATCCACTCGGATGCAAAACATGATCCTGATCATGAAGAAGATGCAGATCACCATGAAGATGATGCTGCAGACGGGCATAATCATGACCACGGGGATATTGACCCGCACGTTTGGCTCGATCCGTTATACTCCAAAGAATTGGCTGAATCTATAAAAGATGCTCTAGTGGAACAGATGCCGGATCAGAAAGAGCAGTTTGAACAAAATTACATGGAGCTTGCCCTGGAGCTGGATAATCTACACAATGATTTTGAACAGACCATACAAGGTGCAAAACATAAGGAATTCATTGTTTCACATGCAGCTTATGGATATTGGGAAGACCGTTATGGTTTGGATCAAATCAGTGTATCCGGTTTAAATTCCTCCAGCGAGCCCACCCAAAAGGAACTGCAGAAAATTATTGCGGAAGCAAAAGAACACGACTTGAAATATGTATTTTTTGAACAGAATGTCAGCTCTAAACTAACCGAAATTCTCCAAAAAGAAATTGGAGCACATCCTTTAAAGCTGCATAATTTATCCGTATTAACAGAAGAAGATCTTAATGAAAACCAAACGTATTTCACTCTTATGCAAGACAATCTGTCTGCACTTGATAAAGCTTTAAATGAATAAGCACATTTACCTCCCAGCCTGGGAGGTTTTTTATTCTAAAGAGCATATGACATTCCTCCAAATGCCATGACTGATTTGCCTGTCATTGCAGAAAATATAGAAGACCTGATGCCGTCCGAATAAAACGTTTTCGGCTTTGGTCATACCTTTTCTGCTTAGGAGGAATAACAATGGCAAAAGATGTTTTATGTGAAGTAAACAACTGCACATTCTGGAAAGATGGAAACCTATGCAGTGCAGACCAGATATACGTAGTCAGCCATACTGGCGAAACAGCGGACAGCACCAAAGAAACTGACTGCAAAACCTTTGAGCCTCATTAATTGGTGACAGGCACCACCCGAATTTTGTCGAATTTCAGCGGTGCCATTCCAAATATGCGTATTACCCAAAAGCGGTGCATTGGTTGCACCGCTTTTGTTTTTTAAAGGAGTTTATTATTTTTTTTATCGGGAATGTATAGAATAACAACAACTTATAGGAGTGATACATATGTTATCAACCGTTATTTTGCTTGGGGCTGCTTTTGCTGCTGCAGCTGGATTAAGCTCCTTTGCCCTTAAAGAAGATACATTTATAAAAGATGAAACTACTCTTTAATTTATAATAATAGGTGCTGCGAATGCGCCTTATTTTTTTGCAATTAAACATTAACCCGCAGTTCTGCCAAAGAGAGCTGCGGATTTTTTCTACAGGATAAAGTTTTCCTTTAAGATTGTAACTTCTCCCAGTCTTTTCTCATTAATCTCAAAACCAATTCCCGGTTTATCGGGAACGTTTATCATCCCGTTTTTTACGGTGACTTCAGGGAGAGTAATGTCTTCTTCCCAATACCTGCTTGATTCCGAAATATCACCGGGAATGGCAAAGCCCTCCAAAGAAGCCAGAGCAATATTATGTGCTCGTGAGATCCCGAACTCGAGCATGCCCCCACACCAGACATGTATCCCTTTATCCAGGCAATAATCATGAATCTTTTTAGCTGTTCCCAAACCTCCAACCCGGCCAATCTTAATATTGATTACTTTACAGCTCCCCAAATCTGCAGCTCTTCTGGCATCATGAAAGGTGACAATACTTTCGTCCAGGCAAATTGGTGTGTCCAGTTCCTTTTGAAGCTTTGCATGATCCACTATATCATCGTATTCAAGCGGCTGTTCAATCATCATAAGTCCGAAGTCATCTAGCCTTTTTAAACGGTCTATATCATCCAATGAATAAGCCGAGTTAGCATCAGCCATGATTGGCAGGTCGGGATAAAAGTGGCGGATATCTGAAATCAATTCATAATCATTTTCGGGGCCTATTTTTATTTTGACCCTTTGATAGCCTCTTTCCAGGAAGTTTTCAATTTGTTTTCTTACTTCTTCGTTTGTTTTGGCGCCAACAACCACGCCGGACAGGATCTGCTCCCTCTTGCCGCCTATAAATTTCGAAAGAGAAATATCTTCTTTTTTGGCGGCCAAATCCCATAAAGCTGTCTCCAAGGCCGCTTTCGCCATTTGATTTCTTCTCAGGGCATCAAAAACACGTCCTGCTTCTGAAGGATGCTTTATATCGGCATTATGCAATATGGGAATCAGAAAGTCCTTTAGCACATGATAGCTCGTCTCAACTGTTTCCTCTGTATACCAGGGTGAAGAAAAAGCGACTCCTTCCCCGTACCCCTTCCTTCCTTCTGTATCCATTACTTCAACAATAATTCCCTCTCTGTCCTTAACAGTTCCTAAATGAGTGGTAAAGGGTGTTTTTAGAGGCATAGCTATTTTATACAAAGTAACTGTTTTTAAATCCATGTTAATTCCTGCTTTCTTCAAGCAGTTCCCGAAGCTTCCTTCTTAATATCTTCTTTGAGGCATTCCTCGGAACTTCATTTATCATGATAATCTTTTTAGGCACTTTATATTTTGCCAGCTTCTCTAAACAATACTCAATCACTTCTTTTACATCCAGGCTTTCTTCTCCTGCAACAAATGCGACCGGCACTTCACCCCAAACCTTGTCTTTCATGCCAATCACCCCTGCATCTGAGATTTGGGAGTGTGAAGAAAGAACACCTTCAATTTCAGCAGGATAAATGTTTTCCCCGCCTGAAATAATTAGGTCTGACCGCCGATCAAGTACATATAAAAAGCCTTCGTTATCAACATAGCCAATATCTCCGGTTGAGAGCCAGCCATCCTTTAACTTTTTCACAGTTTCTTCTTCACGGTTTAAGTACCCTTTCGTCACATTCGGACCTTTTACAAGTATTTCACCCGCTTCTCCAGAATCCGCAGGGTCCCCATTTGGATTAATAATTTTCAACTGGGAAGGGAATAAAGGCTTACCTGCCGAACCCAATTTGCTGAAACTGTATTCCGGAGCCAGAGTAACAATCTGTGAAGAAGTTTCCGTCATTCCATAAGTCTGGTAAACAGGAATCCCCTTCTCCCTGCAACCCTCAAGAAGAGATTTAGCTGCCGGCCCTCCCCCTAATAACATACATCTAAAAAATTCAGGCAGCCGGTCTTCTTTTAGTTCATCTGCAATTCTGGTGAGCATTGTACTCACAACAGACATTATGGTCACTTTTTCACAGGAAATGGCCTTGATGGCTTTCTTCTCATGAAAAGATTCAAAAAGAACCATTTTCATCCCGTAGATGATGCTTCGCATTAAAATGGAATAGCCGCTAATATGAAAAATCGGAACAGCACACAGCCAGCAGTCGTTTTCATTCAGCCCTAAATTTAATGCAGAACCGACTGCACTCCACCAGTGATTCCCGTATGTTTGCATTACACCTTTCGGGTTCCCCGTTGTACCGGATGTATACATGACAGTACACACCTCATTTAGATTTAATTCCTCTATTAATGAAGGATCTTCAGGAACTTTCCTAAAGAGTTCTTCTTTATGTATCGCCGTAATTCCGCCTAAGGAGCTTACAACCCTTCGGCTGACCACATCAAATGAACTCTCAGTTAATAGGAAAGCGGACTTCGAATCATCCATCTGCCAGATTAATTCCTCGGCAGTCAGCCTGTTATTTAATATAACGGCCTTAACATTGATTAGCTGCAGAGCCAAAAGGATAAAAACAGTGTCTTCATGATTTCTCAGGAGCACACCTGCAAACTGGCCACCGGTTAATCCAGAGGCCTGTAATTGCCCTGCTATCGTGCAGGCACGATCATATACTTCGGAAAATGTATAGGTTTTTCCCAAAAAAGAAAGGGCTGGCCGTTCGGGTGTTAAGATGGCCCGCTTTTGAAGAAAATTCGGCACTATTTGGGCTTCCATCGTAAAACCTCATTTCATGCGATTTTTTCATATAAAAACAGCCTGATGGGCTAGCCATCAAGCTGAAGGATGAAATACCCCCGAAATCAAGGGAAACGCGGGAATTGCCCAAAGTCCGGCTTGCGCTTTTCTTTAAATGCGTCACGGCCTTCTTTCGCTTCATCCGTTGTATAGTATAAAAGAGTTGCATCACCGGCAAATTGCTGGATGCCAGCAAGTCCATCCGTGTCAGCATTAAATGCAGCCTTCAAGAAGCGAAGAGCTGTCGGGCTTTTCTCCAGGATTTCTTCACACCACTTAATTGTTTCTTCTTCCACTTTCTCAAGCGGCACAACCGTATTAACCAGCCCCATATCCAATGCTTCCTGAGCACCGTACTGGCGGCACAGGTACCAAATTTCGCGAGCTTTCTTATGACCGACGATTCTTGCAAGATATCCTGAACCGTAACCAGCATCGAAGCTTCCGACTTTAGGTCCTGTTTGTCCAAATACAGCGTTATCAGCTGCAATTGTTAAGTCACATACGATATGAAGGACATGTCCTCCTCCAATTGCATATCCTTTTACCATCGCAATAACCGGCTTAGGAATAACACGGATTAAACGCTGAAGATCCAAAACATTTAAACGAGGGATCTGGTCATCCCCGACATATCCGCCATGTCCTCTAACTGACTGGTCTCCGCCTGAACAAAACGCTTTGTCTCCTGCACCCGTAAGAACAATAACACCTACATTTTCATCGTCACGCGCGTAAGCAAATGCATCAATTAATTCCATTACCGTTCTTGGAGTAAAGGCATTGTGGACTTGCGGTCTATTAATGGTAATTTTCGCAATTCCATTGTATGTTTCATACATGATTTCTTCGTACTTTTTTCCTGCAACCCATTCTACAGCTGACATACATGAATCCTCCTCGATATGTATTGTATTAGAAAGCGCAATAATTGCCGCACAGTTTTTGTGCCAGCAAAGGACATCATTCCTCAATTTTTACTGCATTTGTATGAATCTCCCCTGATTGCGACAAAAACTCACTTACTATTGTACCAAATAATTCAGGTTTCTCCACATGAATTGCATGTCCTGCATTTTTAACGGACTTCCACTGAACATTTGGCATAGCTTCCGACATCTCTTTTGCAATTCTGCAGAATTTCAGGTCCAGATCCCCGGTCAAAAGAAGGACTGGCATTGTCAGATTACCAAGTTCTTCCCACCAGGATGGCTGTGAACCTGTGCCCATCCCATTCAGGCTGTTCGCCAGACCTTCAATAGAATTGGCCATACGCTGGTTTCTTATTCTTGTGCGGATTTGATTAGGAAGATATTTCTGGCTTTCAAATAAAGGGATGTCCTCCCAATATCTGATAAAATTCCCGATGCCTTCCTTCCTGATTCTGTCAGCCAGTCTGGCATCCTGAATTCTTCTTTCATGCCTCTCCTCTTTTGTCTTAAGCCCTGGAGAAGCACTTTCCAAAACCAGTGTGCGGACTTTTTCAGGATATTGAACTGCAAACGTCAGCGCAAGCCGCCCTCCCATGGAGTATCCAAGAACATCAATTTTCCCGATTCCCATCTCTTCCAATAGACTGTTGAGTACAGCCGCAGATTCCTCTATTTGATAATGGCCAATATCAGAGGGTGTTCCAGATTTCCCGTGACCTATGATATCAATTGCAATGGCATTTGAATGGGTTTCCCAGAAGGGAGCGAACTCTTTCCAGCCCTCACTATTTCCCGTGAAGCCATGAAGAAGCAGGAGCGGAAATCCCTTCCCCCACGTATCGACATGATAGTGAACTCCATTCATGACATATTTCATCGGCATTCACCCTTCCAGCAATCGACTTATTTCCCGGGAAACAGAATTCCACAATTCTCGATGCTCAGTTAAATTCCTTTCCCGATTTGTCGTAATTTCCATTACCTTCAAGCCAGGTCTATCCAGGTTCCGTTTAAAGGCGGAAAGAAAATGTTCCCAGTCTGTTATTAAATCATATTCGCCGCCAAACATCTTAATGGCATGGCTGAAATCCAGATCCAGCGGTGTTCCGAACAGTTTCTCAAAGTTATTGGGGAAATTGGCCTGAGGCAGGAATGAAAAGATTCCGCCTCCATTATTATTAATCAGCAATATATTGATATCAATTCCATACTGTTTAGAGGCGATTAAACCATTTAAATCATGGAAAAAAGTTAAATCCCCCAGCACAAGATAGAGCGGCTTTGACGACATTCCGGCACCCAAAGCAGTTGATACAGTCCCATCAATGCCATTTGCCCCCCTGTTGGCCATGACTCTGATGCCTTTTTGATTAACATGGAAGAAAGTATCCAGATCACGTATAGGCATACTATTCCCTACAAACAAGGTTGAGCCTTCCGGAAGAATTTCAGCCAGCTGATAAAATAATTTCCCTTCGCTTAATTGTTCTACTTGTTTAATATCTGCCAGCTTTAATCTTGTAAGATCATTGATCTTTTTCCACAGTGCAAAGAATTCATCATTATTCGGGGTAATGAGATATGGAAAGACAGATTCGCAGAACTGGAGCTCATCACAATGAATCATTTCAGTCGAGATCAGCGCAGGATCCCGCCAGCCTCCGCCTCCATCAACAATAATTTGCCTAGCCGAGCTGTTCTCTTTCATAAAAATGGACAATGGCTTTGATACAGGCATAGCACCAAAGCGTATAATAACATCCGGCTTAAGAGCCTTTTTCGCATCGTCAATTTTTAAAAAGGTATCATATGTATCTATAATGAAGCTGCCATCGTGGTGTCCGCTTCTAAGCTGTGATAATGGGTCGGCAATGACCGGAAAGTTCAGCTTTTCCGCCAGTCTAATAACAGCATCGGGGAAGCCGGATTTTTCCAGTTGACCGCAGATTATAATCCCTCTTTTAGCGGAGTTTAAAACCTCTGCCAATTCTTTGTACTCTTCAATAGGCAAACTAAGTTTCCCACCCTGAATATTTACATAGCCTTCGGTTCGTTCACTAAGCTCAAATAAATCAGCACGATCCAAGTGCGGAACAAGCGGTTCACGGAAAGGAAAGTTAAGGTGAACCGGCCCTGCAGGAGAACTCATTGCAGCGGAGGCAGCTCTCGCACATACCGCTCGGGCATATCGAAGCATTTCTTCTGATTTCTCAGGAGGAGCCATCTCAACAAACCACTTTACATTATTACCATATAAATGAATTTGATCGATTGCCTGTGGAGCGCCTACATCCCTCAGTTCATGAGGCCGGTCCGCGGTAAGCACAATGAGCGGCACTCTGGAATACCGGGCTTCCACAATGGCAGGGTAGTAATTAGCTGCAGCCGTTCCGGACGTACACAGTAAAGCTGCAGGTTTTTTGGATGCTTTAGCAAGCCCTAACGCAAAAAAGGCAGCCGAACGCTCGTCTACATGAATATGTACACGAAGCTCCGGATGCTCTGCCATTACCATTGCCATTGGGGTAGAACGGGAGCCGGGACTGACCACGACATCCTCTACCCCGCTTTTTACTAATTCAGCCACAAATGCGGCTATATATGAAGTTAAAGCTTCCTGATGATTCATTTTTCATAACCCCCAAGAGCCGTAAGCATAGGCCGGAATTTAATCTTTGTTTCCTGGTACTCGCTTTTGGCATTTGAATCCTGTACCACTCCGCAGCCTGCAAATAAGGAGGCCTCATTCCCCTGAATAAGACCAGACCTTATTGCAACAGCAAACTCGCCATTTCCTCTAAAATCCATCCATCCTAATGGGGCAGCATAAAAGCCGCGATCGAGATCTTCTACTTCTCTGATTTTTTCTACTGCTTCTCTTTTAGGCAGGCCCCCAAGGGCAGGCGTCGGGTGAAGACGGTCGACTAAAGCAAGCAGTGAAGCATCTTCCTTAGTTCTTCCTATTACAGGAGTATATAGATGCTGAATATCCCGCATCTTCATCAGCTGCGGTTCATTTGGCAGTTCAACTTCTGTGCAGGATTCTTCCATTGCTTCCTTTATCATATCAACCACATATTGATGTTCAGTCAAATTCTTCTGATCATGCAATAATGCTTCTCCAAGGATATGATCATCTTCTTCCGTTTTACCTCTGGGGATGGAACCTGCAAGACAAGTTGTAAATACGTTTTCTCCGTATTTTTTTATAAGGCGTTCAGGTGAGGCTCCTATAAAGCAGTCACCGTTCGATTCAAACGCAAATATAAAGCTTTCACTCTGCATTTTCATCAGATTCTGGAGAACCCTTTCTATCTCAATCGGCTTTTCATAATTGAGCCTGGATTCCCTCGCAAGCACAACCTTTTTTAATGAAGTTCCTGACTTTAGTTCTTCAACAACCTCATTTACTGTTTCCATCCATTTTTCAGGATTGATATCTGCTTCTTCCTGTAGATTGTTTGCACACTCAGGGTGATAATCATTGATAGAACCTATTAGCATGCTTCTTTCAGCCACTATCTTTTCGAAAAGAGACTCGCTATCATGCCGGGTACAGATTACATTAGTTGTCAGAAAGGCCTGTCCATTCATTTCACTGTACATATAAGTCGGCACATGAAAAAGGGAATCGGAATACTTCGACCAAAGCTTTGTTTTCTCCTTAATCGGGTCAAAAGAAAAACCGCCAAACATCACAGGCCCTGTAGCATGGTTATTATAAGGGTTAAAAATTATACTATTGTTAATAAAACGCTTCCATTCTTTTTCAACTCGATCAAATCTGCCGGTACTCTCGTCTGACTGGATTTGCCTGCAAATACCCAGCCCTAATAAATATGCTTCACCGGAAGGATCCTTCCAGAAAAAGCGTTCACCAAAAAAACGGCTCTTTCCTGCCGCATAAAAAGAAAGGGGGTCTATATGGTTTATTTTTTGCACTTCGCTCACTAAAACAGGCTTTGACAGAGCTTTAGCCCTCTCAATCGCCTCCTGGATCCCTTCTTTTAGTTCCGTATCTTGTATCGTAACCAAAAAAATCCCTCCAATAACAGCTGAAAATTGCCGTTATCCTACTTTAAACTTATTCTAAGATACACCTGTGATTCAAGGAATGTCAATGATGTCAATCAGGCTGTTCCTTTTTGTATCCTTTATATTATAGCTTACTTTCTGCATCTATAATATCAATTAATCTCAGGTTCACTGTAAATACCTGTAACGTTCATTCATACATGGAAAATACCGGTACATTTTACGGCAATAATACGTTGACACTCCTGCTTTAATTACCTAAACTTAAGGTGTTTGGTATAGTTTGGCGTACAGGGCTTACTTTGACAATACCCTGATAATCGGTTAAAATAAACAAGTTTGAATGATGCATTGAATAATACCATTACAGAATAGATAAATAAGGGGAGAGTTATTATGCAACCACAAGCACAGACCAATTTTCCGCCTGCTCCCAGCTCCAAGAACTGGAGAGTCTGGTGGCAGCTGACCCGGCCGCATACTCTGACCGCTGCTTTTGTTCCGGTTCTGCTTGGAACAGCTCTTGCAATGGAACTTACCGAAATAAATTTTGGCCTGTTTTTTGCCATGCTGGCAGCTAGTCTGCTGATTCAGGCTGCTACCAATATGTTTAACGAATATTACGATTTCAAAAGAGGTCTTGATACGGAAGAATCTGTTGGAATCGGCGGAGCGATTGTCCGTGAAGGAATCAAACCAAAAACGGTCTTGAATTTGGCCTTTGGGCTTTACGGGGTTTCAATATTGCTTGGCTTTTATATTTGCATGAACACAAGCTGGTGGATTGCAGCAATTGGACTTGCCTCTATGGCAGTAGGTTATTTATATACAGGCGGTCCACTGCCGATCGCATACACACCATTTGGTGAATTATTTGCAGGATTTTTCATGGGCATGCTCATCATCCTTATTTCTTTTTATATCCAGGCAGGAACTGTAACTGCAACAAGCGTGTTAGTTTCCTTCCCTATATTGATTCTTGTTGGCGCCATTCTGCTGGCCAATAATATCAGAGACCTGGATGGGGACAAGGAATTCGGCCGTAAAACATTGGCCATTCTTTTAGGGAAAAAAGGAGCGATCAACCTGCTTGCAGGCATGTTTATCGTGTCCTATGCATGGGTCTTCATATTAATCGGTATGAATCTCATAACACCATGGCTTGCAATTGTTGTCCTTAGTGCACCCAAAGCCATTAAAGCAACGAAAGGCTTTATCGGCAACTCATTGCCGATGCAAATGATGCCCGCGATGAAAGCAACAGCGCAGACAAATACAATTTTTGGCTTCCTTTTATCAGTAGGCCTGTTTCTCGGATATCTTTTATAATTATTAAACCTCTGCTCTTATAGCAGGGGTTTTTTGTTGGAAAAAACATCAAAATCGTCACCCTGGTTTCATTCCAATTTTTACGGGTATTTTTTATTTAAGGAAGAGCAGAGCCGTAAAATTATTTCTTCCGTTATGATTTTGCAAACTACGTCCATACTAAACCCATATGGACTAAGATTTGATATCCAGCGGAGTAAAACTGTCAGAGCTCGGCTTAATTATAGGCTTGACTATCAGATCAGCTTTTACCAATATCATCAAAACCAAGGATGTGACATAATATGTTGACCAATGAACAGATCAGCAGGTTAAAAAAGGAATTGAATGATGAAAAGGAATCACTGGAGTCCCAGCTGCAAGGCAATAAAGAAGGCAGTCTGGAGGGTGCAAGTGCCAGAGATTCAGTAGGAGAGCTATCTATTTATGATAACCATCCGGCAGATATGGGTTCTGAACTTTACGAACGCGAAAAGGATTTTGCTTTAGAAGAGCATCATGACTCTGAGCTTAATAAAGTGAAAGCAGCACTTCAGGCAATTGAAGATGGTTCATACGGGAAATGCAAAGAGTGCGGCTCTGATATTCCTTACGAGCGGCTGGAAGTGATTCCAGCAACCCTTTACTGTAAAGATCATAGTCCGGAGCAAACCGTGCCGGGAGACCGCCCTGCTGAGGAAGATGTGCTTGAGCCCGCACATGGGAATACCTTTCAGCATCATCAATTCAGGGAAGTAGTTGATAATGAAGACAGCTTTCAGGAAGTTGCCCGTTTTGGCACTTCTGAGACACCCTCTGATTTAAGGGGCGACTATGAAGATTATAACTCCCTTTATAATGAAGGCCATGATGACGAAGGGTTTACAGAAGATTATGAGACATTTGTCGGGAATGATCTTAAAGGCAAGGAGAGAAAAATCTATCCTTCCAAGAAACAGGAAGAGTACGAAGCCGTGCTGTATGAAAATGATATCGAAGCGCCTTTCGGTGATGTGCCGTATCATGAAACTGACGGCTATGTGGATGAAGATAAGGAATAAAAGTAAAAGCGATGCAGATGCATCGCTTTTTTATGTCAAATGGCAAAATAAGATACCCGTATTTATTATAATTTGGATTCGATATCCTGGATAATCTCATCTATTGTATCGGAAACGTCGTTTGTGCGGCGGGCAATGGAGATGCTGAATTCCAGCAGTTCTTTATAATTTTTAACCGGAATAGAATCACTAGTTTTCTCGAATTCATTTAATTGCAGTCCAATATTCTGAAGATGCAGCAAAACTTCTTCCATTGATCCTCTCTCGATCTGGTACATTTAACAGCTACCCCCTTTTTATCTAATGATTTCATTATCAGGGTTTTTAAACCTTTTTTGAAGTGGAAATTATTGTTAATACTTTAGGTTTACAGAGTAAAACTGCTCCACATAGGCAATATTATTTTAAGAATAAATTGCTGGGAGGCCGCATACATGAAAGCAGCATGCTTTTCCGAATATGACAAACTCGAACAAGTGGTATTATGTGAACCGAAGTACATGACGATCGTGGATACCATTAATGAAACGCAGAAGCATTATGAAAAAGAGGGAATTAATATCAATGTGGCGATGGAGCAGCACAGGCATTTCGTCAGCGCATTAAAAAATGAAGGAATTGATGTCGTGCTTCTGTCCCCGTTTGAAAAATACCCTGAGCAGGTCTTTACCCGTGATATCGGGTTCACACTCGGAGAAACAGTGTATGTTGCCGAAATGGGTACTGATATTCGCCAGGGAGAAGAAAATATTTTGAAACAATGGCTGGAAAAGAATCAGGTTCCTTTTTACAATCTTAAGGGGGATCGTATAGAAGGAGGCGATGTTCTTATTGATGGCAATACTATTTACGCCGGAGTAAGCAGCCGGACCCACGAAGAAGCGATTGAGCATCTTCGCAGCCTTATACCTAATTATGAAGTCATATCCATCCCCTTTACTGATACATATCTCCATCTTGACTGTGTATTTAATATCATTTCACCTGAAGAAGCTCTTATTTTTCCAGGAGAAATTCACGGGGAAAAAGTAAAAATGCTGGAATCACGCTATGATCTAATAAAAGTGTCGGAAGAGGAGCAATTCACACTCGGAACAAATGTCCTCTCCATTGGCAATAAAAAAGTATTTAGTCTTCCCGTCAATAAAAATGTTAATAAAGAGCTGAAGGCTAGAGGCTACGAGGTTATCGAGGTAGATATCACGGAAATCATCAAATCAGGCGGAGCCTTCCGCTGCTGTACGATGCCGGTTAGAAGGAGTAAAGGATAGGTTACCAGCTTCGAATTCCTTGGAATCCGCTTTTTTATTATGTGCTAGTAATGTCTAATGGAAAACTGCCGTTTTGGAGTTAATTCTTGTGATTAACTCCCTTTTTTCTGAAGCACATTCAGTTTGGGATTTATTCCACCCGGTAAACTCCCTTTTTTCCTGGGACAGCTTCTTATTGGGCACTATTCCTCCCGATTCACCCACATTTCCTTCTGGTCATCTCAATCCATCCATTTAATCCCCACCCTCTCTTGTACGCTTTCTTTTTGGTCTTTATCAGCACTGAAAAACTCCCATACTCTCTTGAATACTTAATTGTGTGCTTTATTCTACTCAAACAAAAAAACAGCCTCTTCTCACATGAAGGGCTGTTCTTCTTGCTACTTATTCATCATCTCAACACCAGCGGCTTTAATTTTCCAGATTTCCCGGGCATATTCACTGATGGTGCGGTCGCTAGAAAAATAGCCTGACCCGGCAATGTTCATTAAGCTCATTTTCAGCCAATGATCCCGATCTTCATAAGCCTTACCTGCTTCTTTCTGGATATTGACATACGAAGCAAAATCCCGCAATACAAAGTATTGGTCATTTTCCATCAGCAGTGAATCAAAAATGGGCTCAAACTCACCATCGGCATCCGGGAAGAATCCATTTACGAGCTGATCGGTCACCTGACGGATTCGCTTATCATGGTGATAGTACTCCCTCGAGTTATATCCGCCATTTTGATAATAGCTGAGGACCTCATCTGCTGTTAATCCAAAGATAAAGATGTTGTCATCTCCAGCTTTTTCTTTTATCTCAATATTGGCTCCATCCAGTGTGCCTACTGTCAGGGCGCCATTCATCATGAATTTCATATTGCCAGTACCGGAAGCTTCCTTGCTTGCTGTAGAAATCTGCTCGCTGATATCTGCAGCAGGAAAAATTTCCTCCGCAAGCGAAACCCGGTAATTCTCAAGAAAGATCAGCTTTAAAACATCATTTGTCTGCGGATCATTGTTTACTTTAGATGCAACGGTATTAATTAATTTGATGATTTTCTTTGCATAGTAATAGCCAGGGGATGCTTTTGCTCCAAAAATAAATGTCCGCGGGTGCATGTGGAAGTCTGAATCTTCCTTTAGCCTATTATATAAATGAATAACATGAAGAATATTTAACAGCTGGCGCTTGTATGCATGCAGACGCTTAACCTGAATATCAAAAATGGAAGATGTATCAACCACAATACCCTGCTGTTCCAGAATGCGCTTCGCTAATCTTTCTTTGTTCAATTGCTTAACCTGATGCAGCTGCTCAAGGAAGACCCTATCATTCTTAAAATCTGCCAGTTCGCGAAGTTTCTCCGGTTCCAGAATCCAGCCAGCCCCAATGCTCTCATTAATAAGATCAGATAAAAGCGGATTGGCTTTCAGCAGCCATCTTCTATGTGTAATCCCATTGGTTTTATTATTAAATTTTTCCGGGAATATTTCATAAAACTGATTCATTTCCCTCTTTTTTAAGATTTCTGTATGGAGTGCGGCCACACCATTAACACTGGAACTGCCGACAAGAGCAAGGTGAGCCATCTTAACCTGGTCATGTGCGATGATTGCCATATCCTCAATCCGCTTCCATTCACCCGGATATCTGTCCCAAAGCTCGCGGCAAAAACGTTCATTGATTTCATTCACAATCATATAAATTCGCGGCAGCAGCGGCTGGAAAATGCGGATAGGCCATTTCTCCAACGCCTCTGAAAGAGTTGTATGATTCGTATAGGCTATCGTCCGGACCGTAATATTCCAGGCTTCCTCCCAGCCCATTCCTTCTTCATCCAGCAGGATTCTCATAAGTTCAGGAATAGCAAGAACCGGATGAGTATCATTAATATGAATGCTCACGTGTTCATGGAAATCTCTTAAACTAGTATGCTGCTTTCGATATGATCGTACAATGGAACGTATACTGGCCGAAACAAGAAAATATTGCTGCTTAAGCCGAAGAATCTTTCCCTCATCATGGGTATCATCAGGATAGAGAAACTCGGAAACAGATTCAGTTTCCCGCTTATATTTTAAAATATCATGATTTACAGGATAAGGAGATGGCTCAGCATTCCAAAGCCTTAGAGTGTTAATTGTATCTGTTTTATACCCAACGACAGGCATATCGTAAGGGACAGCCGAAATTGTTTCAGCATTCACATGGCGGAACACAAGCCTGCCGTTTTCCTCAGCTGTTTCGACTTTCCCCCAAAAAGGAACTTCAATTGCCAGGTCGGCTTTTCGAACTTCCCAGACATGGCCGTTCCGAAGCCACTGCTCCGGAAGCTCCACCTGATAGCCATCCACAATTTTCTGTTCAAATAAGCCATGCTTATAACGAATCCCAAATCCATGACCGGGAAGGTTTAAGGATGCCAGCGAGTCCATAAAGCAAGCCGCCAGACGTCCCAGTCCCCCGTTTCCAAGCCCTGCATCTGCTTCGATTTCTTCAAGGCGATTAAGGTCA
Organism: Cytobacillus sp. FSL R5-0377; assembly: GCF_038004385.1. Classification (NCBI taxonomy): domain Bacteria; kingdom Bacillati; phylum Bacillota; class Bacilli; order Caryophanales; family Bacillaceae; genus Cytobacillus; species Cytobacillus sp. FSL R5-0377. Next base: position 3,263,390 of record NZ_JBBORA010000001.1, on the reverse strand, counting down.
ATGCCCAGATCTGCCAGGCCATCTTTTACAATCTCCTCAATTCCCAGGTTTATCAGATTATGATGAAGAAGGCGCCCCAATAAAAACTCGATGGATAAGTAATATACCTGCTTTTCACGATCGATGCGGTAACGCTCATTTGTATTAATCCACTCTGTGCTCACATGTTCCCTGATCATATTTCCAAGAGTGAAGTATTGATCTCTTTCAGTGCTTTCGCCAAAGCTTTTTCCACAGGTCATCTCCAGTTTCTTCAGAAATTCCTCTTTGAACTCATCTTTATCAGAAAACATGACTTTCACTCCTTGAAACAAGGCCTGCATATAGCTGATTGTATTTGAAAGCAGATTGTGCCCAGCTGTTATCCATCCCCATCGCATTTTTCATAATCTGCTCCCATATTTTGCTGTCACTATAAAAGCTAATTGCTCTTTGAATGGTGAACAGCATATCATGGGCATTAAAATGGCTGAAGGAAAAACCGTTCCCCTCACCTGTATATTCATTGTAAGAGTGAACAGTATCATTTAAACCGCCTGTTTCCCTGACGATGGGAATGGATCCATATCTCATCGCAATCATCTGCCCTAAACCGCAGGGCTCAAATTGTGAAGGCATTAAGAATAAGTCGGACCCTGCGTAGAATTCATGTGCCAGGCCTTCATCAAACCCAATATATGCTTTGCATTTTTCTGGATAGCCCGCTTCCATCTCCCTGAAAAATTGCTCAAACTCAGGATCACCAGTTCCCAGAATTAAAACTTGGACATCATCCTGCATAAGTTCGTGGAACACACATTTTACAAGATCCAGGCCCTTTTGCTTTGTCAGCCTCGTAACCATGGCGATTAATGGAACCTTTTCCTTCACAGGCAAGCCGAATTTTTTCTGAAGGTGAACTTTATTCTCTTTTTTTATCTTCAGGTGTTCAGCGGCATAATTCTCTTTTATGTATGGATCCTTCTCGGGACTATAAAATTCATCATCAATCCCATTTAAGATTCCTTCCAGGTCACAAGCCCTGCGCTTTAGCAAATCATGCAGCTTCTCACCGTAATACTCTGTTTGAATTTCATTTTTATACGTAGGGCTGACTGTAGTAATTTTATCAGCAGCAACAAGCCCGCCCTTCATAAAATTAATATTTCCGAAGAATTCAAGCTTATCTGGATGAAAATGGATATAGTCAAGTCCTAATAGATCGCCTAAAGCAGCCCCTGGCATAATCCCCTGAAACTGAAGGTTATGAATGGTGAAGACTGTCCGAATGAATTCATACCCCTTTTTTGCCCGATACTCAACCCTGAGCAGAAAAGGAATCATCCCGGTATGCCAATCATGACTGTGAATAACATCCGGATAGTAATCAATATGCTGCAGAGCATCCAGCACAGCCCGGTTAAAATAGGCAAACCTCTCCCCATCATCATAATAGCCATATAATTTTTCACGCTTAAAGTAATATTCATTATCCACAAAATAGAATGTAATTCCCTGGTGCTTAAGTTCTTCAATTCCGCAATACTGATTTCTCCAGCCTACCTGAACTGTAAACTCGCACTTTTTTGACATTTTCTTTTTAATATCATCTGAAATGGAGCCATATTTGGGAAGAATCACTCGTACGTCAGTACCCTGTTTGGCAAGCTCTTTCGGGAGTGAACCGGCTACGTCGGCAAGACCCCCGGATTTGACGAATGGAACACATTCAGATACAGCAAATAATACTTTCACGAGTTCATCAGCGCTCCTTGTACGGTACCCTTGCGAATTACCAGAGGCATTTCATGTCTTCCCTCAATTCTGGCACCGGATTCTACCTTAACATCTTTATCTAAAATAACAGAGTCTAAAACACAGTTTTCACCAATTTGCGTTTTTTGCATAATTATACAATTTCTCACAACTGATCCCTTGCCAATTTTGACCCCGCGGGAAATTATGCTATTCTCAACTGTCCCTTCAATCATGCATCCATTTGCAATCATCGAATTCTTTGCGCTCGCACCTTTCACATATCGGGTTGGCGGTTCATCTTTTACTTTTGTATAAATTGGCTGGCTGCGCAGAAAAATACTTTTCCATGCCTCCGGCTCCAATAGCCCCATGCTGGCTGCAAAATAATTTTCAATGGAATCAATCATAACAGCCAAACCAGTATATTCATAATTGCATATCGTGTACGAATGGTGAATATCTGTCACAACATCACTCATGCATGTGTATCCTGTTTCGTTTCTATTTTCTATTAAACTAATAAGCAGTGAAGTTTTTACAAGGTACATTTCAAGAGAGCGGCCATCCTGGCGAACAACTGTAATATCACACCCCGTCATAATATGCTTATCCAGAACAGGCCTGAAATCCATATTAAAAACGGTAAAACAATTTGAGATCAGTGCATACTCCTGCTTGCTTCGGTAAAAATAATCCAAATTAGCAGCAAAGTGATGAAAAGATCCGATCCCCTTACTTGGGCTATCCAGCAAAGGCGATGGGAAAAAGAATAGCCCATCTCTCTTTCTGTTTAAGTCCCAGTTCTTCCCGGAACCAAGATGGTCCATTAAGGAGCGGTACTGATACTTTGGAAATATGGCAACACTTTCAATATCCGAATTGACCATATTAGAGAGAACAAAATCGATCAGCCTATACCGGCCTGCAAACGGAACAGCTGCGAGCGACCTGTGTACTGTCAATTCCTCTAAATCTTCATGATAGGTTGTTGCGTCTATTACACCAAGCATTTTCTTCTTCATGACATTCCCTCCCGTTTAATTGGCCAGTAGCCATTTTGGCATCCAGCTGTAAAATTAAGAACAAATTCCCTCTATCATTTCCTCTGTTATCAGAATAATTTCTTCATCCTCTTCGGAGGCAGTAATTACGATGCCATCAGGTATGTTCATTCCGCTTGGCACAATCGCCTTCTCAATATAAACATTTTCACCTATTACAGCATCCGGCATGATGACCGATTCACGGATCACCGTATTCTTCCCAACCAGAACGCCTTGAAACAGCACTGACTTTTCAACTTCTCCCTCAACCGTACAGCCTTCATTTATCAAAGACTCTGCAACCTCTGCTTGAGTTGAAATATATTGTGGAGGGTGGTTCGGATTCACAGAATAAATCCGCCAATCATGATCAAATAGATTCAGCTCGCATTCATCATCAAGTAAATCCATATTTGCTTCCCACAAGCTTTTAACTGTGCCAACATCCTTCCAATAGCCATTAAACGGGTATGCGAACAGCTTTTTATTTTCATCTAGCATTAATGGAATAATATCCTTTCCAAAGTCATGACTTGATTCCGGATTGCGGTCATCCATTTCCAAATATTCCTTTAAAACAGACCAATTAAAAATATATATTCCCATGGAGGCCAGATTATTTTTTGGATAAGCTGGCTTTTCATCAAATTCTGCGACCCGCATCTCTTCATCCGTGTTCATGATGCCGAACCTGCTTGCCTCCGGCCATGGCACTTCAATAACAGATATAGTGGCATCTGCACCTTTTTCAATATGATAATTCAACATCAGGTCATAATTCATTTTATAAATATGATCACCTGATAAGATCAGGACATATTCAGGGTCATACTGCTTTAGATAGTTAAGGTTTTGATAAATGGCACTGGCAGTACCTGTATACCATTTGACTTCCGATGATTCGCTGTAAGGAGGCAGCACTGTCACGCCGCCGTTCCTTCTATCAAGATCCCATGCACTGCCTATGCCAATGTACGAATTCAGAACAAGCGGCTGGTATTGTGTCAGAACACCGACTGTATCAATTCCTGAATTGGTGCAATTGCTCAGTGTAAAATCAATGATTCTATACTTACCTCCAAAAGGAACTGCCGGTTTGGCCAGACTTTTTGTCAGAGAACTAAGCCTGCTCCCCTTTCCTCCTGCTAATAGCATTGCGACGCACTTTTTCTTTCCCATTTTCCTTCCTCTCCTTCCGATGTTTTACAGGGCGTAATATTGAAATGCCAAATGGCGGAATGGACATTTCCAAACTGAATGGCTTGCCATGAAACTCTTTATCCTCACTCCTAAGGACCCTTTTGTTGGTGCAATTTGCTCCTCCAAAGCTATCACTGTCACTGTTGAGTATTTCCCGATAAGATCCCATATTTGGAACACCTATACGATATTTAGGATATACAGCAGGTGTGAAATTGCAGACAATCACCAGATAATCTTCCTCTTTAGAGCCTTTCCTGATAAAGGAAAAAATGGATTGGTGTGAATTATGACAATCTATCCATTCAAAGCCATCCTGAAGGTGATCAAGCTCAAAAAGAGGCTTTGAACGTTTATAAACCTTTATTAAATCTTTCACATAATCATTTGCTTTTTTATGCATCTCGTAATCCAGCAGGTGCCAATCAAGCTGGGCTTTATCTTTCCATTCGGAAAACTGCCCAAGCTCACTCCCCATGAATAGCAGCTTCTTGCCCGGGTGGGCCATCATATAGCCTAGCAGGAGCCTGTATTGGGCAAACTTTTGCCAGTAATCTCCCGGCATTTTATCAAGCAGCGATTTTTTTCCATGGACAACTTCATCATGTGAAAAAGGCAGAATGAAGTTTTCAGTAAAAGCATACAAAAGTGAAAATGTCATTTTCCCATGGACATCAGATCGCCTCTCAGGCGCTGTTTCCATATATGTAAGGACATCATTCATCCAGCCCATGTTCCACTTATAATGAAAGCCCAGCCCCCCATAATGGACTGGTGCAGTCACTTGCGGCCAGTCTGTTGAATCCTCTGCCATCATTAGAAAGGAAGAGTCATATTGGGATACAACTTTATTTAAGTTTTGCAGGAAGCGGGTGCCGAAAGGATTTTCTGTCTTTCCATCCCGGTTAGGCCAGTAGATAATATTAGCCACGGCATCAACCCGGAAGCCGTCAATATGATACTTCTCCATCCAAAAAACAGCGTTGGAGATAAGAAAGCTTTGAACTTCATTTTTGCTGAGATCAAAATTAGCGGTCCCCCATACACGGTTCTCTCTGTCGCCTTCTGTTTCATACTCATACAGGTGCGAACCATCAAACTGGTAAAGGCCATGAGCATCTTTGCAGAAGTGCCCCGGTACCCAGTCCATGATGACGCCTATACCATGCTGGTGGCATTGATCAACAAAATACATAAAATCATGCGGATTCCCGTAACGGCTTGTAATCGAGTAATAGCCTGTTCCCTGATACCCCCATGAAGCGTCGAGCGGGTGCTCAATTAGAGGAAGCATTTCTATATGAGTAAACCCGTGCTCTACCACATAAGGGATTAATTCATCTGCAAGCTCCCTGTACGTATACAGGCTCCCAGATTCTTTTAGCTTCCACGAACCCAAGTGGACCTCATAAATGACCGCAGGCTCTGTGAATATAGGCTTCTTTTCTTTCTTTTGCATCCATTTGCTGTCATTCCACTTATATCCGTCCAGCGAATAAACTTTAGAGGCTGTATTTGGCCTTACTTCTGAAAAAAAGCTATAAGGATCAGCCTTTAATTGCTTATCTCCTTTCTTTGTTGTAATTTCGTACTTATACAAGGCACCTTCCATGTTTCCATCAAGCTGAATAACCCAGACACCTTCATTATTCACTCTATGTAAGGTATAGCCTTCTCCATTCCAATCATTAAAATCACCGACTAATCTGATAATTTCAGCATTCGGTGCCCACACACAAAAACGGGTAATTACTGTTTCACCGTTTGAAATTACATGTGCACCAAATAACTGGTGACTCTCATAGAGAGTCCCTTCATGGAACAAATGCAGTTGATAATCGGTTGGCAACAAAGTATCCACTACCATCCTTCTCCCCACCTAGTCTCGTTTCTTTTGACTTTCCTGTTATATTCGCCGAACCTGAGAAAATCCCTTGTAAAAGTTTTTTTAATTTTATGACAGTATCGTTCATATTCCGCTAACAACCGACAGCATCTGACTCAGATTAACAGACTTCGACATAATCTCCGGTAAACTTAGACAAAATATAACAAAGTCTGCAAACCGAAAATGAAAGGAGAATAATATTTTGAGCAATAAGGAAGAGGAGTTTTTATTGAATGAGGCATCCAGGGATGAAATAAAGATTCCACTATTTGAAGCACCGGATGGTAAGATTCTGGCCACTGGTGATATGTTTAGGGGCCCTTATACAGGAATATCTTCTGATATCGATTTGAATAATCCCGGCAATAAATTAAGCGGGAAAGAAGAAAAATTTGATTAAATTGAAGATGGCATGTATCACAAAATGAAAACAACAAAAAAGCTGCCAACAATTAGTTGACAGCTTTTTTGTATGACCCCTACGGGATTCGAACCCGTGTTACCGCCGTGAAAGGGCGGTGTCTTAACCGCTTGACCAAGGGGCCAATATGGCGGAGAAGGAGGGATTTGAACCCTCGCGCCGGTTACCCGACCTACACCCTTAGCAGGGGCGCCTCTTCAGCCACTTGAGTACTTCCCCATATATGGCTCCGCAGGTAGGATTCGAACCTACGACCGTTCGGTTAACAGCCGAATGCTCTACCACTGAGCTACTGCGGAACAATAATATAAAATGGTGGGCCTAAATGGACTCGAACCATCGACCTCACGCTTATCAGGCGTGCGCTCTAACCAGCTGAGCTATAGGCCCATTTTGGAGCGGGTGAAGGGAATCGAACCCTCATCATCAGCTTGGAAGGCTGAGGTTTTACCACTAAACTACACCCGCATAAGGTCTAAAATGGTGGCTCAGGACGGAATCGAACCGCCGACACAAGGATTTTCAGTCCTTTGCTCTACCGACTGAGCTACTGAGCCAAAAATAATATTATATCCCTAAATCTAAATAAATGTGCTTCAAAGCCCTGCGTTCTTTGTCGCAGATTTTAAAAGCATGCTATTCGATGATGAAATGCTTCGCAGCTGCATTCTTTTAAAATCCTCTACCGACTGAGCTACTGAGCCAAACTTTCTTTTAAAAATGGCGGTCCGGACGGGACTCGAACCCGCGACCTCCTGCGTGACAGGCAGGCATTCTAACCAACTGAACTACCGGACCAGATTGCGGGGGCAGGATTTGAACCTGCGACCTTCGGGTTATGAGCCCGACGAGCTACCGGACTGCTCCACCCCGCGACAATAATATTAAAATAAATTATGGAGGAGGAAAGGGGATTCGAACCCCTGCGCGGTTTGACCCGCCTGTCGGTTTTCAAGACCGATCCCTTCAGCCGGACTTGGGTATTCCTCCGTATAAGAAAAGTGGTGGACCTTGTAGGACTCGAACCTACGACCGGACGGTTATGAGCCGTCTGCTCTAACCAGCTGAGCTAAAGGTCCAGCATCGTTTAATTAAAATGGTAGCGGCGGAGGGGATCGAACCCCCGACCTCACGGGTATGAACCGTACGCTCTAGCCAGCTGAGCTACACCGCCAAAACAGTAAAAATAATTATGGTGGAGCCTAGCGGGATCGAACCGCTGACCTCCTGCGTGCAAAGCAGGCGCTCTCCCAGCTGAGCTAAGGCCCCAATATAAATGGTCGGGAAGACAGGATTCGAACCTGCGACCCCTTGGTCCCAAACCAAGTGCTCTACCAAGCTGAGCTACTCCCCGTTAATATGGCGCGCCCGAGAGGAGTCGAACCCCTAACCTTTTGATCCGTAGTCAAACGCTCTATCCAATTGAGCTACGGGCGCAATATTAAATTCTACTGGTGCCGAGGACCGGAATCGAACCGGTACGGTAGTCACCTACCGCAGGATTTTAAGTCCTGTGCGTCTGCCAGTTCCGCCACCCCGGCAATAAATGGAGCGGAAGACGGGATTCGAACCCGCGACCCCCACCTTGGCAAGGTGATGTTCTACCACTGAACTACTTCCGCAAAAATAATGGTGCGGGTGAAGGGAGTCGAACCCCCACGCCTTGCGGCGCCAGATCCTAAGTCTGGTGCGTCTGCCAATTCCGCCACACCCGCAATATAAAAATTAAAAATGGTGAGCCATGAAGGACTCGAACCTTCGACCCTCTGATTAAAAGTCAGATGCTCTACCGACTGAGCTAATGGCTCATATTCTATAAAAGAAATGAAGTGGTGCCGGCGAGAGGACTTGAACCCCCAACCTACTGATTACAAGTCAGTTGCTCTACCAATTGAGCTACACCGGCAGCTTGTACATTTAAATTAATGGTGGAGGATGACGGGATCGAACCGCCGACCCTCTGCTTGTAAGGCAGATGCTCTCCCAGCTGAGCTAATCCTCCATTATTAACGCCCGGCAGCGTCCTACTCTCACAAGGGGACAGCCCCTAACTACCATCGGCGCTGAGAAGCTTAACTTCCGTGTTCGGTATGGGAACGGGTGTGACCTTCTCGCTATCGCCACCAGACTATTTTTCAAAGACAAGTATTATTATACCGTCTTTTTATCATTTTTCAAGAGGAAATTTACTTTTTTTTCGTTCCCTCAAAACTAGATAATGTATGAAGAAGTATTTACCGAGTATTCACCAATGACTTGTCTAGCTTCGGCTCCTAACTTCTCGGCCGTTTCGATCCGTCCCTCCAATCCAAAACCAGGATTTGAATGAACGGCTCTCCAACGTCTCTCGAAGTTGAACAGTCGCCTCCGCTTGTCGTTTTGGTTAAGTCCTCGATCGATTAGTATCAGTCAGCTCCACATGTCGCCACGCTTCCACCTCTGACCTATCAACCTGATCATCTTTCAGGGATCTTACTAGCTTGACGCTATGGGAAATCTCATCTCGAGGGGGGCTTCATGCTTAGATGCTTTCAGCACTTATCCCTTCCGCACATAGCTACCCAGCGATGCCTTTGGCAAGACAACTGGTACACCAGCGGTGCGTCCATCCCGGTCCTCTCGTACTAAGGACAGCTCCTCTCAAATTTCCTGCGCCCACGACGGATAGGGACCGAACTGTCTCACGACGTTCTGAACCCAGCTCGCGTACCGCTTTAATGGGCGAACAGCCCAACCCTTGGGACCGACTACAGCCCCAGGATGCGATGAGCCGACATCGAGGTGCCAAACCTCCCCGTCGATGTGGACTCTTGGGGGAGATAAGCCTGTTATCCCCGGGGTAGCTTTTATCCGTTGAGCGATGGCCCTTCCATGCGGAACCACCGGATCACTAAGCCCGACTTTCGTCCCTGCTCGACTTGTAGGTCTCGCAGTCAAGCTCCCTTGTGCCTTTACACTCTGCGAATGATTTCCAACCATTCTGAGGGAACCTTTGGGCGCCTCCGTTACTTTTTAGGAGGCGACCGCCCCAGTCAAACTGCCCACCTGACACTGTCTCCCGCCCCGATAAGGGGCGCGGGTTAGAATTTCAATACAGCCAGGGTAGTATCCCACCGACGCCTCCACCGAAGCTGGCGCTCCGGCTTCTCAGGCTCCTACCTATCCTGTACAAGCTGTACCAAAATTCAATATCAGGCTACAGTAAAGCTCCACGGGGTCTTTCCGTCCTGTCGCGGGTAACCTGCATCTTCACAGGTACTATAATTTCACCGAGTCTCTCGTTGAGACAGTGCCCAGATCGTTACGCCTTTCGTGCGGGTCGGAACTTACCCGACAAGGAATTTCGCTACCTTAGGACCGTTATAGTTACGGCCGCCGTTTACTGGGGCTTCGATTCAAAGCTTCGCTTGCGCTAACCTCTCCTCTTAACCTTCCAGCACCGGGCAGGCGTCAGCCCCTATACTTCGCCTTGCGGCTTCGCAGAGACCTGTGTTTTTGCTAAACAGTCGCCTGGGCCTATTCACTGCGGCTCATCAGGGCTATTCACCCTAATGAGCACCCCTTCTCCCGAAGTTACGGGGTCATTTTGCCGAGTTCCTTAACGAGAGTTCTCTCGCTCACCTTAGGATTCTCTCCTCGCCTACCTGTGTCGGTTTGCGGTACGGGCACCTTTTCCCTCGCTAGAGGCTTTTCTTGGCAGTGTGGAATCAGGAACTTCGGTACTAAATTTCCCTCGCCGTCACAGCTCAGCCTATGTGGTAACGGGATTTGCCTCGTTACCGGCCTAACTGCTTGGACGCGCTAATCCAGCAGCGCGCTTACCCTATCCTCCTGCGTCCCCCCATTGCTCAAACGGTAAAGAGGTGGTACAGGAATATCAACCTGTTGTCCATCGCCTACGCTTTTCAGCCTCGGCTTAGGTCCCGACTAACCCTGAGCGGACGAGCCTTCCTCAGGAAACCTTAGGCATTCGGTGGATGGGATTCTCACCCATCTTTCGCTACTCATACCGGCATTCTCACTTCTAAGCGCTCCACCAGTCCTTGCGGTCTGGCTTCAACGCCCTTAGAACGCTCTCCTACCACTGACATCGAAAGATGTCAATCCACAGCTTCGGTGATACGTTTAGCCCCGGTACATTTTCGGCGCGGAGTCACTCGACCAGTGAGCTATTACGCACTCTTTAAATGGTGGCTGCTTCTAAGCCAACATCCTGGTTGTCTAAGCAACTCCACATCCTTTTCCACTTAACGTATACTTTGGGACCTTAGCTGGTGGTCTGGGCTGTTTCCCTCTTGACTACGGATCTTATCACTCGCAGTCTGACTCCCATGGATAAGTCTTTGGCATTCGGAGTTTGTCTGAATTCGGTAACCCGATGGGGGCCCCTAGTCCAAACAGTGCTCTACCTCCAAGACTCTTACTACATGAGGCTAGCCCTAAAGCTATTTCGGAGAGAACCAGCTATCTCCAAGTTCGATTGGAATTTCTCCGCTACCCACACCTCATCCCCGCACTTTTCAACGTGCGTGGGTTCGGGCCTCCATCCAGTGTTACCTGGACTTCACCCTGGACATGGGTAGATCACCTGGTTTCGGGTCTACGACCACATACTCATTCGCCCTATTCAGACTCGCTTTCGCTGCGGCTCCGTCTTCTCAACTTAACCTCGCATGTAATCGTAACTCGCCGGTTCATTCTACAAAAGGCACGCTATCACCCATTAACGGGCTCTAACTACTTGTAGGCACACGGTTTCAGGATCTCTTTCACTCCCCTTCCGGGGTGCTTTTCACCTTTCCCTCACGGTACTGGTTCACTATCGGTCACTAGGGAGTATTTAGCCTTGGGAGATGGTCCTCCCTGCTTCCGACGGGATTTCTCGTGTCCCGCCGTACTCAGGATCCACTCTGGAGGGAACGAAGTTTCAACTACAGGGCTTTTACCTTCTCTGGCCGGCCTTTCCAGACCTGTTCATTTACCTCGTTCCTTTGTAACTCCGTATAGAGTGTCCTACAACCCCAGGAGGCAAGCCTCCTGGTTTGGGCTAATCCCGTTTCGCTCGCCGCTACTCAGGGAATCGCGTTTGCTTTCTCTTCCTCCGGGTACTTAGATGTTTCAGTTCCCCGGGTCTGCCTTCTATACCCTATGTATTCAGGTAAAGATCCTATCCCATTACGGATAGGGGGTTTCCCCATTCGGAAATCTCCGGATCAAAGCTTACTTACAGCTCCCCGAAGCATATCGGTGTTAGTACCGTCCTTCATCGGCTCCTAGTGCCAAGGCATTCACCGTGCGCCCTTTCTAACTTAACCTACTTCGGCCGCTGATCGACTGCGGATCTCTGCGTCAGCTCTCTCGCTCCGCTCCTCACGTACTGAAGTACGCTCCGGTGCTCACTCGGTCGCTTCCTTGATCTCCTTGCCGCTCATCGTCCTCATGGTTTGTGCTCTTACTTAATATTAAATAAGAGAAAAAACTAAGATGGCGATTACTCGGTTATTGCTTCTTCATTAACATTATCTAGTTTTCAAAGAACGAATCATTCATTGAGAGATTGAACTCTCAAAACTGAACGAACAAAGAACGTCACGTTTCTTGTAAATATTCCTTAGAAAGGAGGTGATCCAGCCGCACCTTCCGATACGGCTACCTTGTTACGACTTCACCCCAATCATCTGTCCCACCTTAGGCGGCTGGCTCCAAAAGGTTACCCCACCGACTTCGGGTGTTACAAACTCTCGTGGTGTGACGGGCGGTGTGTACAAGGCCCGGGAACGTATTCACCGCGGCATGCTGATCCGCGATTACTAGCGATTCCGGCTTCATGCAGGCGAGTTGCAGCCTGCAATCCGAACTGAGAATGGTTTTATGGGATTCGCTTAACCTCGCGGTTTTGCAGCCCTTTGTACCATCCATTGTAGCACGTGTGTAGCCCAGGTCATAAGGGGCATGATGATTTGACGTCATCCCCACCTTCCTCCGGTTTGTCACCGGCAGTCACCTTAGAGTGCCCAACTGAATGCTGGCAACTAAGATCAAGGGTTGCGCTCGTTGCGGGACTTAACCCAACATCTCACGACACGAGCTGACGACAACCATGCACCACCTGTCACCCTGTCCCCCGAAGGGGAACGCCCTATCTCTAGGGTTGTCAGGGGATGTCAAGACCTGGTAAGGTTCTTCGCGTTGCTTCGAATTAAACCACATGCTCCACCGCTTGTGCGGGCCCCCGTCAATTCCTTTGAGTTTCAGCCTTGCGGCCGTACTCCCCAGGCGGAGTGCTTAATGCGTTTGCTGCAGCACTAAAGGGCGGAAACCCTCTAACACTTAGCACTCATCGTTTACGGCGTGGACTACCAGGGTATCTAATCCTGTTTGCTCCCCACGCTTTCGCGCCTCAGCGTCAGTTACAGACCAAAGAGTCGCCTTCGCCACTGGTGTTCCTCCACATCTCTACGCATTTCACCGCTACACGTGGAATTCCACTCTTCTCTTCTGCACTCAAGTTCCCCAGTTTCCAATGACCCTCCCCGGTTGAGCCGGGGGCTTTCACATCAGACTTAAGGAACCGCCTGCGCGCGCTTTACGCCCAATAATTCCGGACAACGCTTGCCACCTACGTATTACCGCGGCTGCTGGCACGTAGTTAGCCGTGGCTTTCTGGTCAGGTACCGTCAAGGTACCGGCAGTTACTCCGGTACTTGTTCTTCCCTGACAACAGAGTTTTACGATCCGAAAACCTTCATCACTCACGCGGCGTTGCTCCGTCAGACTTTCGTCCATTGCGGAAGATTCCCTACTGCTGCCTCCCGTAGGAGTCTGGGCCGTGTCTCAGTCCCAGTGTGGCCGATCACCCTCTCAGGTCGGCTACGCATCGTCGCCTTGGTGAGCCGTTACCTCACCAACTAGCTAATGCGCCGCGGGCCCATCTGTAAGTGATAGCCGAAACCATCTTTCAGCTTTCCCTCATGTGAGGGAAAGCGTTATCCGGTATTAGCCCCGGTTTCCCGGAGTTATCCCAGTCTTACAGGCAGGTTGCCCACGTGTTACTCACCCGTCCGCCGCTGACTTCAGGGAGCAAGCTCCCATCAGTCCGCTCGACTTGCATGTATTAGGCACGCCGCCAGCGTTCGTCCTGAGCCAGGATCAAACTCTCCAAATAAGAGTTGATATAGCTCGATTGCCTTTTCGAAAAAGACTAATGATTAAACGTTGACGTATTGTTCGTTCAGTTTTCAAAGATCAATTTTCTCTTTGTTATATTTTGCCTGATCGCCTAGAAGCGACTTTATTAATATAACATGTTATCCATAAACAAGTCAATAACTTTTTTAAATGTTTTTTCTCAGTTCAACTTGCCTTGTTAAGGACAAGAATTAATATACCACGACTCTTTAAATGTTTGCAATATAATTTTTCAAAAATGTTTAGTTTTATTTCCTCATGCATTTTTCATTTAAGCTTTCTACTATTAGATGAGCGATTTGGAATCAAATTTATTAGAAGAGACCCTTAAAGATAGCGGCAGATAATCTAAATGATCTGCAGCCAGATCTAATAACAGGTGCATGTTCGGCTAATCAAATTAATACGCTTTTAACTTGCGCCTGCATGAATAAGTTATATCAATAACATATTATCTGTATCCTTCATTAAAAATGCCCACATACTTATCCACTGTAAAATTCTTATTATTTCAGTTGTCAACAGAGTTACACACAGTCTGTGGATAACTTTGTTCACTTTTCCACACTTTTAAAAGCAACCATACAGAATAATATATTTCTAAGAAGTATAATAACTGCTTATAGAAAATCCAAACTCAAAATTAAAATAATTTCAGTGTATAAAGAAGAAATAGTAATAGTTTAGGGTAATTTTCATAATATCTATTAACTCTATTTAAAACGGAAGGTGTGAATCATACTGGAAACCGCAGCACTCTACATATCAGTGATCATGGCTGTTTTTTTGTTTGCTTATGCTTATGCAGAGGGAATTAAAATTGCAGACTCAGATGAAAAGGTCCATGGAGGCACCTTCATCTTTTCTGTTACAGCTGCATTTATTTTTTCAGCTCTGACCTATGTATTCAGATAAAAAAATCTCCCCATTTCAGGGAGATTTTTTCACTATTATATCTATAAAGACTTCATTTATCCGGAAACCGTTGTTTTTTTCTTCAATCCTTTCATCCGAAGCTTTCTCTCATCTAATATGAACAGAGTTATTCCTCCAATTACAATTGTACCCCCAAGAATTTGTGTCCATATAATAGACTCATGAAGCAAATAATAAGCTAAAACAGCAGCACCAACCGGCTCGAATAATATAGCCATAGAAATAGTTGAAGTGCTAAGCCACTTTATTGACCAATTGAATAATGTATGACCAAGAAGGGTAGGAACAAGGGCTAGAAGGATAAAATATACCCAATCACTGGTCCCATACGGCAGTAAAGGTTCTCCGGCGATTAACACATAAAATAACAATGTAATAGTGCTTATACTATAAACAACAAAAGTGTATGTGATGAGTGAAAGCCTTTTTCTGACTGTCTGGCCAAACATTAAATAAGCCGTAACAAGGGCACAAGCAATGATAGCAAGTATATCCCCGAACAAAGCAGACCCGCTGATTTGAAAATCTCCCCAGCTGATAATAACACTGCCCGCTATAGCGAGCAGCCCGCTTAATATCGCTTTCCAGGTAAACTTTTCTTTAAAAAAGAAATATGTACCTGCAAATGCAAAAAGAGGCTGGAGAGTAACAAGGACTGTAGAACTGGCTACAGAGGTGTAATTCAGGGACTCAAACCAGAGAATAAAATGCAAGGCTAGGAAAACACCGGCAATGATGGAATAGATCCAATCCCTCCTTGTAATAAGACGAAGTTCCGGAACATACTTTATAAGAAATACAGGCAACATGAAAAGAACAGAAAATAATAGTCTGTAAAAAGCTATGACTCCCGATGGAGCGCTGGATACCTTCACCAATATAGCCGAAGTAGAGACAGAAACGACGCCAATTGCCAGGGCAACATAGGGATTTATTTTTGTATTAGACATTTTTTTTACTCCTTGTGTCGGATTTCTAATAATTAGGGTATATTTCATTTTACAACGTACAGCTAAACTTTTACTACGGTTTTATTAGATCATATTTTGGATATATAATACTTTAAAAAGCGGGAGATATTATGAGCAGTTTAGAGATAGAAATATTAATGAAGCTGGGGATTTCAGCAGTCCTGGGTCTTATTATCGGCCTGGAGAGAGAATTAAAAAGAAAGCCGGTCGGCCTCAAGACCAGCTTAGTTATTTCCATAGTAAGCTGCCTGCTGACCATTGTATCTATTGAATCAGCTTATATGTTTCCTGGTAATGATGACATCAACATTACCATGGACCCTCTGCGTTTAGCTGCCCAAATTGTTTCAGGCATCGGCTTTTTGGGTGCAGGTGTAATATTGAGACGGGGAAATGACAGTATTTCAGGTCTTACAACGGCAGCTTTAATCTGGGGAGCAGCAGGAATCGGAATTGCAGTAGGTGCTGGGTTTTATATTGAGGCAATGGCAGGAGTTGCCCTTCTGATCATATCAGTAGAAGTAATCCCATTTATTATGGGCTTAATCGGCCCCCGCCGTTTAAGAGAAAAAGAAATCAACCTGCAGCTAAAGGTCAGGAATAAAGAAAACATCGCTGACATCATACCTGCAATTAAAGATCTTGATATATCTGTAAAACACATCCGCATCAAAGACCTGGAAGATGAACACCTTCATCTCGTTCAACTGATTGTTGCTGTCGACTATAAAAGGAGAACCACTGATGTATATTTCAACGTTTCAAGTATCCCTGGAGTACAGTGCATGGAAATCGATAGTATGCAGTAAATTTTTTTAATAATTTCTCTTGCAAGATAGCCCTGATGTGGTTATAATTTTTCTTGTACCACTACCCGGGGGATTAGCTCAGCTGGGAGAGCGCAACGCTGGCAGCGTTGAGGTCAGGGGTTCGAGCCCCCTATTCTCCATAATGTTTTCGCCTAAAAGCCTTGATAACTCAAGGCTTTTTTTCATTTCTCTATTTAATATTAGCTCTGACTCCTTTTTGGACATCTGTAAAATATAGGTTATACATATGATGCATTCAAGTTCAAAAAGAGGGTATGTGGACGGTAAAGAGTGAAACAAAATGGAGGGATTCAGCAATGAAAAAACCAGCAGCGCCCATCATCTTGGTATCTTTGCTTTCTGCCGCCGGAGCAGCACTTACTGTTACAGCTTTTAAAAACAGGCATAAGATGTCCGGTAAGACTTTTAGTGATACTGAAGCGCAGGAAAGTAAAAAAGCTGTAGCTATCGCGAAAGTATTGGAAGGAAATTGGCAAGCACGTATTGCACTTGCATGGAAATTGATTAAGGAAAAGCGCACCAATGAAGTAAACGAACTTATTTGCCTCGAGACACTGGAAGCAAAAGAGCAAAAACAAAAGGAACCAGCCCATACTAATGTAAATATAATTAACAGAAATAAAGTCTTTGACACTCCCTATGTGAGAAAAAGTAAAGAAGCTGATCAAATCGGAAGTTTTGATGCTGATAATCCTGATGAAAAAAGCCTTACTCAATACAATTCTGCTTTAAAAACAAAATGGACAGAAAATGGAATTCAGCAAACCCAAGCTTGACCATCTTCAAATGTTCAGCTTAGGTTAGTGACTAGGATAATACCGAAAAAAGCTGGCAGGCAAAACATGCTGTTAATGTCCCTTTTAAGTAGACATTCAAAAAACCTTCAGGTAACCATGGAGAAAAGAATGCTACTTGAGGGGATATTTCTATGGCAAGAAAGGACAATCTATTAAGAGCTATTCGGGAAGTTCATCACTGTGATGAACTTCCCGAATTTCAATTTACATTTTAAGGTTTTTGTTAAACAACTTACCCTTTTCTTATGTACATTTGCCACAATCCTTGAATGTTAAATCTGCTCCCCGACTCAATTATAATTCCTTCTTTACCTCCAACTGTCGTTCAAGAGATTTTTTATCACCATTGCACATGAGAAATAGCTAGAAGCATGAATCTCTTCCATACTAATCTCCTGCATAACACCAACCCACATTATATCTGTTATTTCTATAATAGAAACCCTTGGAAAATCCAAAAAAAAAAAAAAACACTTTGTATTTCCTGATCATCAATGCCCTTAGACAAATCTTTCTATCGCCCGAAAAACCTTTTAATCACCCAGTCTTGATCTGCCCCCTAATTAAAGTATTATTTTATAAGTATTTCTCTTTCATTTTTTAAAATTTGAAATAGATAGCTAAGGAATTCTTCTCTTAGATCTTCTCTTCTTAGCGCAAAATCAATTGTAGCTTGTAAAAAACCCAGCTTGTCCCCAACATCATACCTAGTCCCTTCAAAATCAATCGCATATAGTGATTCCGCCTTCGACAATTCCTTTAGTGCATCTGTTAACTGAATTTCACCGCCTAATCCTGGACGGATATTTTCGAGGATATCAAATATCGAAGGAGTAATAATATATCTGCCAAGGATTGCTATATTAGACGGAGCATTTGTTATAGATGGTTTTTCTACCAGACTGTTCACCTTGTATATGTTTTCTTTAATATATTCACTCTGGATTATGCCGTATTTACTGATATCATTTGTGTTTACTGTTTGGACTCCAAGAATTGTTGTTCTATATACTTCATAGGTGTCTATTAATTGCTTTAAACATGGTTTTTTTCCATAAACAATATCATCACCTAATAGAACAGCAAAGGGCTCATTGCCAATAAAACTTTTCGCACAATAAACCGCATGGCCCAGCCCCTTTGGTTCCTTTTGCCGTATATAATGAATATTTATCATCTCTGAGATAGAGCGTACTACATTTAGTAACTCATATTTTTTCTTTGCTTCGAGCTCAAGTTCGAGTTCTAAGGATTTATCAAAGTGATCTTCAATCGAACTTTTATTTCTTCCAGTTATTATTAAAATTTCCTCTATTCCGGATTCCACTGCTTCCTCTACAATATATTGAAGTGTTGGCTTATCAACAATGGGCAGCATTTCCTTTGGCTGTGATTTAGTTGCCGGTAAAAATCTAGTCCCCAATCCCGCTGCCGGAATGATTGCTTTTCGAATTTTCATTTAAGATCTCCCCCTAAAAACGCCTTTACCAGTATTTGTACTCCCTTTTCTTGTAATACTATTAATATGCACTACTACAAATAAACAGAAGAAGAACTTCAAATAAACTGCTAGAAAGGCAGTATTCTTTTAGTAGAATTTTTAAACCCACATGTCGAATCTTTACCTTTCTTAAATGCTAGTTAAAGTGTTTCGAACCGGTTACCCGATTTTCCGCTATTTAATATTCTATTTGCGGGTATGGATCTCATGTCTAAATAATTATAGTTGCTTTCTGCTTTAAAGATAAAAATAGGGTCCGAATGCTGAATTTGATGCAGATCCCAGCAAATTCCGTCAACTTTATTAATTTGCCCCTGAATGGTCATAATTCGTATAGTGTTGGAGGTTGGCTGTATCTGTAAATTTGTGAAGGAATTTCCGCTGCATTCATTTGGAATGGTTTCGCTTCCTTCCAAAATAATATTATCAATGCAATCATCCAAAGAAATCTTATCAAAGCGATTTGCATTAACGTATGCAAATCCGCTTGCAGGTTTAACTGCTTTTAAATAAAGTCCTTTCGTAAAACCTACAATTTTGATATCCGTAAAATTCACAAACGAGATTTCATGACCACTTCCTCCTGAATACAAGTAAATTCCAGTTCCCGATACTGTTCCAGACCAATTTACTATTACAAGGTTCTTTAGTGAAGTATTATGCCATGTGTTATAGTACTTATGCTTTCCGTCCAAATAAATAACCTCTTTGGTGTATCCTTTATAATCCACCATAATCCTGGTGTTCCATAGAGAAGCATCCCTCTCCAGCTCAAACCCTCTAACGTTTGCACCTATGACAAATCTCGTCCCATAACTGCACTGCAGTTTCACACCCTGCTTGATAATAACGTTACCTGTCATGTAATAATCTTTATTTGCTGCAATAACTGTTTTTTTATTGTTTTGAAAGGCGAAATTTATGGCCGCCTGGACTTTCGATTGGGCTGTACTGCCGCCAAAATCTTCGACGTAAACAACATTTGGATCTCCTGCCATTGTCGGTCACCCCTTCTGATTTATTACTCTATTGTATGTATTCTTTTATTTAAGGGATAAGCGAATAACACAAGCGCTAAAATAAATATATTAATTGGGCATAAAAAAGAGCCCGCCCCTGTGAGCCGGCTAACTGTTATCTATTAACTGATCAATGAATGCTTCTTTAGGGCATTGAAAGAGTAATTTGCAAAATACCATAATGCTGAAGCGAAATTAATTTTCTCTACTTTCCTATAGGTATTCCATGTTTTTTTAGCAGATTTAAGTTTATTGCCTGAGAGGGAATGCTCTCTCTTTCTATAAATAGCCAACTCTTCATCTAACCCATAAGCATAGATCCCTTTAGATAAAATGGATAGCCAAAGTCCGAAATCCTCTGAACAATCTCTATATAGAGGCATTTGCACCATCCCTAATTGTCTTGTATCAAGCATTACAGTAAGTGTCCCTATCGCCGTATTTTTTAGTAAACTATGATAAGTCGTACATGGCGGTATATTAATAATTTCTTTTGCTTTTCCCTCTTTTTCACTAATTATTCTGTAACTTGTATACGAAAAAGCAATGTGATTTTTTTTCATAAACTTTAGCTGTCTCTCTAATTTTTGCGGAAGCCAAATATCGTCACTATCAAGAAAGGCTAAGTAATTCCCTTTTGCTGCAGCAATACCTATATTTCTGGCATAGGCAGGGCCCTTATTTTCTTGCAGTTGTATTACTTTAATTCTGGATTCACCCCGCATCTCTTTTTTTACTTTCTCTAAAGTATCATCATAAGAACAATCATCAATGATAATCAATTCCCAGTTCTGAAAAGTTTGTGTCATAACGGATTGTAATGCAGAGCAAATATAGTTTGAAGAATTATATGTCGGAGTAATGATCGAAACAAGATCCTGATTTGAAGTCCCCATTTATACCATCTCCTCAGCATTCATTTTTAAGTGAAGTAGATTTAGAAAAAAACTTTGATTAGCATGTAATCTAAATTACCCTGTCTTGTTCCAGGCTTTCAATTAGGCTCTGATGTCCATAATCGCTGTTCTTTACTAACCCTCGAGCTCTATCTCTCTGAAGAACTACTTGTAAAGTTTGAAACAAAATTTTCATGTCCAATGAAAAGGAGTAATTCCTTACATATAATAAATCAAAACGCAGCTTATCCTCAGCAGTCGTAGAATAGTAAGCTAATACTTGAGCAAGACCAGTGATACCCGGCTTGACGGATAATCTATAAGAATAATAGGGAAGTTTCTCCTTATATTGGCTAATGAAAAATTCTCTTTCCGGTCTTGGACCAATTAAGCTCATTTCCCCTTTCAAAACATTAAGAAGTTGAGGGAGCTCATCTAAACGAATAGCCCTTATGAATCTTCCAATTGCTGTTATCCTTGCATCATTATTTTCAGCTAATACTGGACCTGATATTTTTTCAGCATCCTGTATCATACTTCTGAATTTGTAGATCCAATATGGTTTTCCATTTAGCCCAATCCGTTCTTGTTTATATATAGCTGGACCACTAGAAGTAAGCGGGATTATTATTAGCAGAGCTATAAAAATAGGACTTGTAAGTACAAGCAGGATAATACATGCGAATACATCAAAACACCGTTTAATTATCCGCTGCCAAATTTTTAATCCAGGAGCATTAATTGAAATTACAAGCATGTCACCAATCTGTTGCGATTTAGCAGAATGTATAAACAAATCCGAAACATGCGGAACGATTAGGACTTCCTTCTCGTTCTTGATGCATAAATTGAGGATGTCGCTTTTTAACTGTCCAATTACAGCAGGAGCGAGGAGAAATACATCGAATTTATCTATATGGTTTTCCAAATGTGGTATTTGATTTATAGGCAAATATCCTGATATTTCAAACCATTTATGATTATTGAATTTTTGTGCCAAAGACTGGCCAGTTTTTTCATCCTCACAAATTATGACTACTCTTTTGCGGCCATGCAATTTATTAGCCATAAGCCATATTCCGCCATGAATAGCCGAAAGCAAGATAATTTGAATAATGAGGGCCTCAATGAAGAAGCTTTTTCGATAAAACATGAAAGATCCTGAAAAGGATACAGCGGAAACAAATATTGAAAATATTACAATGGGTAAAATACGAGAATAAATCTGCTTTTTTAAAGAACTTCCGCGCAAATTTTTATATAAATCAAAGAAGTAGAAAAAGATGAAAGCTGTTGCTGAGGGGACCAATAACCAGAGTAGATTTAAGGTGATTTCTAATTCTGCAGGTATTGAAAAGACATGGTAGAACCAAATGGTCGCTATATATCCTAAATAAACCAATACTATATCCAAAATGGCCAAGATCAATTTACACTACTCCTTTTCACAGTGTCCTTGAGGGAAGTTTGCAAAATTCTCAAATTAGAGAGCGGATTTATAAAATCACCTATTAATAACACTTCCTGTACTCCCTTAAAGTATTTTCCACCATCTTATCTAATGAGAATTCCTCCTCCACTTTTCTTCTGGCATTTTCAATTAACTTATATTTAAGTGACTCATCCGATTCCATTTCTAGTATTATTCGGCAAAACTCATCTGCCGAATGGCTGCTTATTAAAAAACCAGTCTCTTTTTCAAAAATGGCTTCCTTTATACCGCCACGATCTATAGCAATAATGTTGGTTCCCACAGCCATAGCCTCTAAAATAACCATCGGGAATACCTCACGATAAGAAGTTAAGAGCAGAATGTCGATATTTTTAATAAATTCCTCCGGCCTGTTTACAGCACCAACCAATTTAATTTTATGTGACAGATTGCAGGTTTCAATCATGGATTTAATTTTTTGCTTTCTCGGACCATCACCCGCAATATAAAATTTAAAATGCGGAATATCTCTTAACTGATCTGCGATTCTAATAAATAATTCATGATTTTTTTCCTCAGATAATCTTGCTAATATACCAATTTTAAAAAAATCACCTTTCTCCTTTTGAATAAAGCCAAATTGATTTAAATCTACCCCGTTGTACACAGTCGTAATTTTGTTTGCCTTTATCCCAGCCTCCATAAGGCTGTTTTTTTCGAAGTCACTTACTGTGATCACTCTTTCAACACATCTGTTTATTAAAAAGGCAAAAGCCCTGCGGCACCTATTCTCCAATATTGTTACATTATGCTTTGTATATATTATTTTAAATTTAATAGTTGATATTTTTCTGGCACATATACAGTAAAGAACCATTCTTAAACTATTAGCGTGAACCAGTTCAATTTTCTCCTCTAAAACGATTTTCACCAATTTCTTTATATTTTGGATATGGCTTGTTCTGCTTAGTTCGTGAAAACGCTGTTTATTTTTGATTCTTTCGTACAATTGGCCGTTGCCTGCAGCAAAGTGAAAAGTGATATTTGAGTCATGCAAGAGGTTCTCTAATTTACAAAAATACATTTCAGCTCCACCGAAATCTAATTTGTCTGTAATGACCAATATTCTCAATCTTTTCCACATCCCCATTCCATTTACTTTTCAATTATGGGAGAGAATAGAACCCAGGATCTCTCTGTTTCATTTGACTTTTGTTCCGCTCATGATGCATATAGGTTGATAGGATAGCTAGATACAGAAAAAACATATCGTTAATAATAATTGAAAGGAATCCCATTTGAAGTATTATTCCAACAAAAGTAAGTAAGAGATATGGTTTGTTTCTATATAACTTACTTTGGATTAATTGCATAAAAACTGTAAGGATAAACACACAGAAACAAGAGATGCCGATTAAACCCGATTCTGACAAAATCTCCAAAAAGGTGTTATGTACCTGAAGCGAATCACCATATCGAAATGAATTATATTCAGGAAAATTATAAGCTCCGATTCCTATATACTTATAGGAAACAAAGAATTCCCAGGCTCTTCCCCATAATTCCAATCTTCCGCTTCCACCATCCTTTGCCAGATCTTCTATTCTAGATCCTAAAATACTGAAAAGATTTAATTTCATATAGAAGACCACAAGGTAAGCAGCAGCTGATAGAAAAACAACCATTCCAGCTAGAAGCTTTATCTTTTTTAAGGGCTTGTCTTTCAAAATGTATAGGCATAGTGTAATTATTAATACTAATAGTCCTCCTCTTGAAAAGGTTAATAAATTTGTCAGGATACAAAGCAGCAATCCTGCTTTATTTTTCATGGGTTTTGAATGGCATAAAAAATAAGAGAAAAAGAGAGTATTATAAAAGACAAAATAATTTGGATCCTGAAGTACCCCGATTAGCCTTGGGTAATTACGATCAAGCATCACACCCAACTCATAGATTCTGTCACCCTCTAAGTCAAAGCCAAGTCTCTGCAGCCCCATTAAATATAAAATTAGGCTTAGGGTATTAAAAACGATACCTGCATCGGCAATTGCTCTTTCGATAGTCCAATTATTTGTATGACCAATTATTGATTTAATTATGAAATAACAAGAAATATAAAGAATAATACCTAATAAAATTCTTATACTTGCAGAAGGATATAACGCAAACGCTCCTGTATAGCTATATACTAAGTAAAAAATTAGCATCGCTACCTCAAATCCATGCAGACGCTGAAAATAAAATGAACTTATATGGACTAGTAAATATAATATAGAAAATATTAAGTATGGCTTTATGGCAAAACCGATGTAAATATAATAATTCGCCATAGTTACGAGCAAAAAAAGAATGAAAACCGTGAAGCTGGCTTTTTGTTTTCTTATCATAATACCGTGGTCCATCTTATCCTCCCTGCGTTTCCTTGGCTTTCCATCTATTGAGTACTCTTATCAGGACACCGAGAATCATACCCTTCATTTCTTTATCTATAAAAATGACTAGAACCAATAGAAGAATTTGAATCATAAAGACGATGAAAGAGTGATAATCAGTAAAAAGATTTATACCGGAGGTGCATAAAGCAAAAAATATTAAATAAGGAAATAAGGCTTTTTTTGCAATTATCCAGCGACTAGGATTACAGATCCAAAACCCCAAAAGTGCAATTCCTTCAATTGACGCTCCTGCAATTGCAGCACCGGCTATGCCGTATGAATTACTGAACTGTATATATAAATAGATGCCTGTAATAATGGCTATGGCCTGTATAACAGTTCGGTAAGATTGCAGCCCCCTGGTAGTCAGTCCGTCAGCTAATGCAATATTTATTGCCTGTAAAGTAACCATTAAAGATAAAATTTTTAGCGGAAATGATGCAGCTGTGACCGTCAAGTAGAATGATACAATTTTTGCTGATTAATTTGAGACACTTTGTTCACCAAAAATCGTTTTTCGATGTTTCATTCTCCAACTATCTTCATTTAAATGAACTATTTCCACTCGATGTAAGATCCGGTCCAGTATAGCTGTCGTGATGGCTTGGTCGCCCAATAGCTCACCCCATTCTTTAGGCCCTTTATTAGATGTAAGTATAATCGAGGTTTGGTTATAAAGGGTGTTAATGAGATGGAAGAACATATTAGCTTCCTGTTTATCCATTGCCATAAACATCAAATCATCAATAATAACCAAATCTGCCTCTCTTATTCGCTTCATTCTTGTTTTGGATTTCCTCGTTATTTCTTCAGTCTTTAATGCCTGAATTAAATCTCCCATAGTGGTAAAGATCACTTTATATCCCTGGTTTAAAGCTTCTATTCCTAAACCTATCGAAAGATGGGTCTTACCGACACCTGGCGGTCCTAGAAAAATGATGTTATATAGCTGCTCAATCCATGTTAAATCTTTTAACTGGTTTAACTTCTTACTGCTCAAAGACTTTTGCTCATTCACATTATACTCATCCACAGTACTATGGAAGGGAAACGTCGCCCACTTAAATCGCCTTTCCAGCTGCTTTTCATCTCTGCGTTTTTGTTCATAGGTTACTACATCTAGTAGAAACTGAGTAAAGGACAAGTCCCTTTTCTCAGCTTCTCTTATTAACTCTGGCAATCGATCAGCTGTTTCAGCTAACCGAAGGGACCTTAATTTATCTTGGACCTCCTGAAGCTGATTCAACTTTGATCACCTTCTTCCAGTAAAACCGTATAGGCATCTACATTTCTCTTTTGTGCTTCTGTTTCTATTATCCAACCGGATATGCTATTTAATGGTGAAACAGTCTCAGCTTTGTCGTTTGTTGTATCATGAACCTGTCGTTGTCGCTTGAGGTATAAAATGATATCGCTGAAATCTGTTGCACTATATAAGTTTCTCTTGATACATTCCGAGAGGGCTGCTGTTAGAAGCTGCTCGTTATTTTGTTTTGTTTCTTTTAGTATCATTTGTAACTGATCACGAATATACCGTGGGTACTTCTCACGAAGTTTATCCAAGTAATCGTAGGCCGTTTCTGTTTCTTCGAATCGTTTTGCCACAGTATCAATAAATGTATCGATTCCTTTTGAGCGATCTCTTGTATGCTTTCTGTCTTTAATTAATTGTCCTTTACCATCCGGAATCTGATGTTTGGCCAGGAGTTCTCCTGTCTCAGAGTTATAGATTAATAGTTCTCTGTCTTTTGTTTCTTTTATTGAGACCATTTCATGCTTATGAAAAGTTCCAAGTGGAAGGGAGTACCTATTGGATAAATACCGTATGGTATTGTCCTTATGGATGCTTCTTGTTATACTATTTTCATGATTGTTTAGGAAATTAATGTTTCCTGAGACTGGTCTTAAGTGTTGCTTTTCCAAGGAGAACACTTCGACCGGTCTTTTTTTTGTTGTGTTGTGGATTTTTCGATTACCTGTACGATTTAGCCATTCCCATCCTTGCTCATTCCAAGAATCAATATTATTGAACACTCTATACTTGGCGAAATTGTACTTAATAAATCCTACAACGTTCTCTATTTTCCCTTTGCTTTCTGGATCGGCTTTCCTACAAACCCGAAGGTTTAAATTTCGAGTTTGCTTATAGTGCTGAAACTCTTTCGTTAAAATGAGATCTCCGCCATTCTCGCTCACCACAATTAAGCTATCCTGATCATACACGAGTTCTCCTGGGATCCCACAAAACCATTGAAAAGCATTTTCATGAGCTTGAATGACATCTTGAGTTGTAAAGGGGCGATCTAACCACTCTTTATATTTGTATCTCGAGTTAGATAGCACAAAGGCAATAAAGTTCAGCTTTACTTCTTTATTATCAGACGTTTTCTGCTTGGTGTGCCCAAAGTCAACTTGGACCTGTTCCCCCATTGGTGAATCAGGTATTGCTTCATAATCCCTTGGTGAAGATTCCTTAGCTATTTTATATTCAACTCTTAGCTCCCTTACGTAAGCACGGACTGTGCTTTCACCCACTTCAAGTTGTTCCTTATACCTTTCCATCAACCAATCTTCTACTTGTGCTGCTGAAAGATCAGGATGTTCCCTTAACCAATTCAAGATTAACTCTTTATAAGGATCCAACTTTTTCTTTCTTGTTTGTAAAGATTCAACCCATTCTGCCATCTCCGAAGGAGATCTCTTAAGATGCCGATATACAGTTGCCCTGGATACCCCCAGTTTATCTGCTACTTTGGATTTACTAAAACCTTTCTTGAGTAACTGCTGAATTTCCATATACATTTCCCACTTATCCACCTTTTCTCAGCCCTCCAATGATTTAAGAATCAAACCATCATCATACAATGGAGGAGCTATATATTTTACTGGTATATTAGGGTAAATAAGTGTTTCATCTTATCTAGCAAAAACTGTCTACTTTAGTTTAGCAGTCACAGCAGCAATCCACATTTCACCGAATAATAAATGAATAACTGCCTCTGGTTTAGCGAACAAAGGAACAGTTATCGCAATACCAGCTAAAGCCATTAGCTTAATAAGAGTGATGTTCTTATGTAAGTGCTCCTCTAGTTGATTATTATTAAATGCCCTGAATAACACTGGGTAGTATGCTCCTGCTACAATAAAAGGGATTTGCTGCAATGCTTGGGGGATACGGTATGCAACTGCAAATATGCCTACTTCACTTAGAGTCAAGGTTTTACCTATAATAAGAGGGCCTAAATGAGGAAGAATGACAAAAAGAAGGCCTCCAAGTGAAAATGATCCAATATTTCGTAATAGTCCCTTATGAAACGAACTTTTCATTCGTATTTGTACGTATTGGCGTACTTTATAAATTCCAAATACTCCAGCTGCCAGGTAAGACAATCCATATAGAGTACAGATAAATAAATGGTTTAAATTAAATATTAATCCAGCAGACAGTGTTAAAACTAAACAAACAGAAGCCACAATGCGGATTAAGCCGCAATAGTGCATTCTCTCAATCATTTGAAAGAATATGGTTCCAATACTTTGCAGAGTGAGGCCAAGCACCATGGGTATAATTAAAAAATAGGAGGTTAAAATAAACTCTTTATTCCACGAATTTGAAAAATGAATGATGGCAAATCCACATATAAAAGAAACAGCAAGTAAAATGATCCTAACCTTCAAATAAGATGAAATTAGAACCGATAGGTCCACATCTTTCTTAGATCCTTCTCTTAACACAATGCTGTTCAGCCCTGAATCTGTTAAATAACCCATAATCATTGCAAAAGCTAATGCAACACTAAACATGCCATAATAATAGGATTGCAAATAATTAGCTAAAATAATTAAAGAAGCAGCATTTAAACTACTCGATAGGGCAGTACTATAAAATAAGTGGAATATATTTTTTCCTATTGTATGTTTCTGAAATTTTTTCAATAGCATAGCCACCCGCGCGTTAGTAGGCATTAACCTGTTTGATAGATAACCCCTAATATTTTGCTGTTTTTCCTTTCTAATTTCATTTTTGCCTTGAAGGCATCATCTTTCTTTGTCTTGTTTTCCTTAAGTACTAATATAGTTCCATCGCAATAACTCGCTAACACTTGAGAATCTGATACAGATAAAATAGGAGGTGCCTCAAAGATAACAACATCGTATTCTGTCCTGCAGCAGCTCGTCATATCCTTGATTTTGCTGGCCACCCATACATCTGATGGATTTAAAGGAATTGGTCCTGCAGGCATTACGAATAAATTATTAATAATTGTCTCTTTACTATTTAGTTGAAGGCTTTCCACATTCCTGACTGCATTCGTAAAGCCACTTTCATTCTTCAACTGAAACCAATGATGGAGTGAAGGGCTGCGAATATTCGCATCAACCAAAAGCACTTTTTTTCCCTGTTCAACAAAAGCAATGGCCAATTTAGAAGATATAATAGATTTCTGTTCCTCCTCATTGGGGGAAGTTACCATTAATAATTGGGATTCATTATCATATAAATGATCTATATAAGTGCTAATCATACGAATTTGCTCTGAACATATTGAATGGCCACTTTGGTGGATCATCTTGGTATATTTTTTTATTTTCTTTTTTTTAAACACCGTTTTGTCTCCCTTCATTATTTTCTAAGGATGCCTGATATTTATTTCCGGATTTATCCTTATACATTCTTTTGCCTTTTTTTAAATTTACCTGTCCCAGGACAGGAAGTCCCAAAGTCATTTCTACTTCGTTAATATTTTTTATTGATTCATCCCAATACTCTCGCCACATGGCAAGTCCCACTCCAAGAAATAGGCCTATTACCAGACCTATTGCGATATTCAATGACAAACTTCCGACAACTTTAATGGATGGATCTGTTTCATTGTCGCTTAATAGCTTTATATCCTGCACATCAAACTGAGCATTCATTTTATTAACAGTTGTTTTGGCAATCGTATTGGCAATTTCTTTGGTTTTCTCCCTATCGTGGCCTCGTACCACTACATTAACTATTTGCGAATCTCGATTGTTTTGGACAGCTAGCTTTTTATCTAGATCATCATCTCCCAAATTAAACTGTTCTTTAACTGAATTTAGTACAACCGGGCTCTTTATAAGGTCTATTGTTGAAGCCAGCAGCATATTTAACTCCTGTGAATCTCCATATTGGCCATCCTTTTTTGTCAGCTTGCCGATAAGTATATTCTCCGTTGCTTCATAGGTAGGCTTTATAACATAAATGGACAGTCCCGAAGTCAGAAGGAAAAGACAAATTACAGTAAAAATAATAGTCAGCCATCTTTTTTTGATTATCCTGAAAAATGTTTTGAGATCTATATGTTCGTTCATGGAAACCTCCAAAACTTTTATGCCTTTAATTGAATTTGGCCCATAGAGGCAACCGTTTCTCTTAACCCATCTATAAAAGAATACCTGGGCTCCCATTTCAGCAATTTAATTGCTTTTTTATTTGATAGACAGCTATGCCTTATATCCCCTTTCCTTTCCTGACCGTAAATTGGCATAATCTCAGAATCTAATAGATAGTTCAACTCGCTTACAATATCTTTTATGGAAGTTTGAGTATTATTACTTATGTTAATTACTTCATTTTCACCATAAAGAATAGCTGCTGCATTTGCTTTGGCAACATCCTTTACAAACACAAAATCTCTTGTCTGGAAACCATCTCCATGAATATTTAATGATTGTCCTGTTATTGCCCTCTTAATGAAAATAGCTACAACTCCGGCTTCACCATTTGTATCCTGCCTCATGCCATAAACATTTGAGTACCGTAAAATCGTGTAAGACAGTCCATACAGTTCTGAAAAAAGCTTAATATAGGATTCAGCATTCAGTTTTGATAAACCATAAAAGGATTTAGGTAATACAGGATGTTCTTCGTCAATTGATAAATAGTTGGGATTTCCATATAATGCAGCTGTGGATGCGAATATAAATTTCTTCGTTTGATGCCTTACACAGGCATTTAAGAGATTGATAGTTCCAATAATATTTGATTCTCCATCTAATTTAGGATGAGTCAATGAATTGGAAACTGACACTTGTGCAGCTTGATGAATTACATAATCCGGTTTTTCCGCCAAGAAAATTGGATCTAAATTGCCGCGTATATCAATATGGTAGAATCTAGCTCCGGCAGGAATATTTAATTCTTGACCAGTTACTAAACTGTCCAAAATAACGACCTCATAATCTTCTTTAATTAGCTCTTCGGCAATGTGGGAACCAATAAACCCTGCTCCTCCTGTTAACAAAACCTTCATTGTTTTCACCTTTCCATTTAAAGAATTTCTTCCCCGAAATGCAGTTAGTCATGACCATTTCTGGAAGAAGACTTGGCCCTAAAAAAAATATATGTAGTCCCAATCATTATATAACCATACTTTTTTACTAACATTTTCAAATAATATCCAGTATCAAACGAGAAAACATAGTCCATTCTAATTATTTTTCACAGGACATAAACAAGAAAAGCTGTCCATAGGATAAGTGGACAGCCTTTCTTCTACTAAAATTTATCTCTCATAGAGCGCTGTGATTGATATCTAATATTAAAGTCCTGCTATATGGTGTTTTAGATAAAAGAAAAGTACCACCAATTTCTCTCTTTCGAAATGCAGTCCCTTGATCTTTAAATGGAATATCTATTAAAAGTTACAGCCTTATGCTGTAACTGGATACTAAATGTCCCGCTGACTTTAACATCTTCAAAATATCTGAATTGCTTCAAACATGCTAAATAAAAAATTGCAAGGTCTGTTTCAGACCTTGCAATTTTTTTACTCTTCCACTCTTTCATCCTTCCCCGCCAGCCAAAAAGCCGCCGCTATAGAACCAGCGATCACGATAAACGGTGCATAAAACATCACAAATTCCGCCATGTTTCTCCCCTCCTATGCATGGTCGTCACGCTTTCCCTGAACATAGTCTTTATTGAAAAGAAACAGCCTGAGCAGCAGATAAAGGGAAGGCAGAAGCAATCCGAATCCTGCTATGAAGGCAATGACCAGCGCGATTGCCATGGCTTCGTTTGTGAAACCATCATAAATCGTCAGGTACGGATAAAGCAGATACGGATAATGCGAGATCCCATAGGCAAAGAAGGCCACAAAGAATTGCCCTGTCAGCAGCCCGAATGCAAGGCCATAGTTTCTTTTCTTCCAAATCAGATAAACCGTCCCTGCAAACAGCAGGAAGGAGATGCCAAACAGCCACCACAGCTCCATTAATCTGCTGAAATGTTCAGGGTTGTGGTCCCTTAGTTCGACAATGATGCCTGTCGCTGTCACGATTGCAGGTACTGCCCATATTAGAGCGTATTTTCTCAGCAGCTCTGTGGCAGGTTCATCGTTTGCTTTATTGGCATACCAGGTCAGGAACACAGCTGATATATATAATACCGCTGCAATACTCAGCACAACTATGCTCCAAGTCAGCGGGCTTGTGAACAATGTCCAATAGTCAAGCTCCAGCCCTGATGAAGTCTCACTAACGAATCCGCCTTCTGAAATGGTCAGGACTATGGATAAGGATGCAGGAATGAAAAGACCTGAAAGCCCATACAGATAGGTCCATCTCTTTTGCTTCAGTCCGCCGTAGGTGGTAAAAGCATAATACGAACCTCGAATGGCAAGCAGGACTACAGCTATGCTTGCCGGCACCAGAAGGATCGTTCCATAATAGTAGGCAGTTTTTGGGAAGAACCCGACAATGCCAACGAAGAAGAAAACCAGGAACACATTTGTAACTTCCCATACCGGAGATAAATACCGCTGTATGATTCGCGTTAAAATATGCTGTTTTCCGCGGAATAGACTGTATGCGTTGAAAAATCCTGCCCCAAAGTCAATAGAAGCAACGATGACATAGCCGAATAGAAACAGCCATAAGACGGAAATTCCAATGATCTCTAATGTCATCGAACCTCACCTTCTTTCTCCAGCTCACGGTCAGCCAATTCCTGTTCGACCGGATTTTTGCGGAACATTCTGGTGAGGACAATGATGCTTCCGATTGCCAGCACGAGATATAAACCTGCAAACAGCAGAAGCATCAGGTCTACCTGGCCGCTTGAAGTGGCAGCATCCTCCGTGCGCATAATCCCCCTGAGAATCCACGGCTGCCGGCCCACTTCCGCAAGCCACCAGCCTGCTTCAATTGCAATAATTGATAACGGCCCGCCCAGAACAATCAGCCAGCGGAACCATTTCGCCGCAACAAAACGCATTTTAAACCAGGTACCCAGGACATAGATGAGTGAAAGTGCCGTCATCCACATTCCTATGGTCACCATGAGGTCAAATAAATAATGGATATAAAGCGGCGGAATTTCATCTTCCGGAAATTGATCGAGTCCAATTACTTCTGCATTCGGATTGCTGTGAGCAAGAATGCTGAGTGCATATGGAATTTTAATTGCATATTTCACTTCACCGTCATCGAGAACCCCATATAGCATTAACGGTGCCCCTTCTTCTGTTTCAAAATGCCACTCAGCAGCAGCCAGTTTTTCAGGCTGGTATTCAGCAAGATATTTTCCTGAGAAGTCACCAATTACAGCTGTAGCGATCGAGAAAATCAATCCAATTTTCATTGTAAGCATCAATGCCTTTTTATGATAAATATGATTTGATCCTTTCAAAAGGCGATAAGCACCTATTGATGCCAGAACAAATGCTGAAGTCATATAGGCAGTGGACAGCACATGCGCAACTTTCGTCGGCATGGCAGGCGTGAACATCGCCAGGACCGGGTTAATATTAACAAGCTGGCCATTCACAACATCAAAGCCCTGCGGCGCGTTCATAAAAGCATTTACAATTGTAATGAAAATAGCTGAAAAAGATGCCCCTATTGCGACCGGGATTAATAAAAGCAAATGCTTCTTCTGATTCTCAAACCGATCCCATGTATAAAGATAGATCCCGAGGAAAATAGCCTCAAAGAAAAAAGCAAATGTCTCCATAAACAGAGGCAGCGCAATGACATTGCCTGCAAGTTCCATAAAGTTAGGCCACAGCAATGAGAGCTGGAGCCCGATGGCAGTGCCGGTAACAACTCCGACAGCCACTGTAATGACAAAGCCTCTCGTCCACCTTCTAGCGAGCAGAATATAATGTTCATCCTGCTTTTTGATTCCCACCCATTGCGCAATCATAATCATGAGCGGGATGCCGACACCGATGGTTGCGTAAATGATATGGAAGGATAATGTCAGCTCTGTTAAGACACGGCTGAAAAAAACTGATTCTTCATTTCCCATTTAACATTCTCCTTTTCCTATCCTGCAAAAATGCGTCCAATAAAAGAAAGCCCCATAATGATGGCCACTGTAAAAGCAAGCCACATCAAAATGCGTTCCTGTTTTTTATACATTCACTCACTCCTCTTGATTGCTCATTACATCACATTATTCCATTGTTTTGAAGGAAAAGCTGTGACGCTAAACCAACATTTATATGGGGAAAGTATGAAATCATATGTATTTTCTTTTATAGCTTCCTATTCCCTCTAGTAAAGCAATTAAAACGAAAAGGACATTGGAATTTGCCAATGCCAAGTTTCATTCAGGTTATTTTATCTAACTTCCAGAATAACTACTTATCCGCTGATTCTGGCGCATTTACCATCCTGCTTCTTGCCATCAATAATGTGATCCCTTCATTACTACACTACATAAACCTTTGGGTAGAGGGAGCTTTTTAGCAAGCAATTACTTTATTAAAGGAACTGCAAGGTTAACACTTTAGGCTTGTCCTAATACCCAGCCTTTTAATATTAATCTGTTCAACCCCTTTAAGTTTATACTTTTTTTGCCAATAATAATCCCGGTGTATACACACCGGGCAAGAGTTATATATTTTTTACTGCCGTTTCTGGATCTTCATCGCCTGATACCAGGTCGAATGCGCGCCTATAGGTATTTTCTTGATTCAGCACAGCATAAAGGGTTTTAGCTACATCTTCACGGGGAATGAATCCCCGTTCCAGGTTTTCCGCTGCTTTAATATGGCCGGTTCCCGGGTCATTTGTCAGACCGCCCGGGCGTACGATCGTGTAGTTCAAGCTGCTGTTTTCCAAAATTCTGTCGGCATAATGCTTCGCCACGAAATAAGGCTTGATCGTTTCACTCCACTTATCGCGATTATTTGCCTGGATAGCGCTGACCATTATAAACCGGTCTACACCAGCCTTCTCCGCCGCTTCAATTGCTTTTGCCGCTCCGTCAAGGTCAATCAGAAGAGTTTTGTCATAGCCTGTATTTCCGCCTGAACCTGCACTAAATACAATTGCATCACATCCTTTGGCTGCTTCAGCCAATTCATCTACTGTTCCTTCAAGGCTTGCTACTGCCGTTTCCACACCCATATCTTCAAACTGCGGGACCTGTTCTTCTTTTCTGACCATTGCTCTTGCTGTATGCTTACCCCCATCTTTGATAAGCTTTACCAGCAGCTTTCCAATTTGTCCGTTTGCTCCGACAATAAGAACTTTCATGTATAATCTGCCCCTTTCTGAACTAGTGGCCTTTATTATTTCAAAAGAAAAATGCATTATCAAATGAACTGTTTAGGGGCCAAAACGAATAATCCTCTTTTTATAAAGAGCCGCAATTGTATTCATAATGAATACAGGAATCTTTTTTGGAAAATATTTCTTTCTATAAAATTTATAGAATGCATGCTTCAAGTCGTCCCATTGTGTGCATTTTTTCGTTCGCTTAAAACGGGCAACATCAATGATTTTAATACACCCATCCCCTGTAAGAATAATGTTGCGCAAGTGAATATCCGAAGGATTTAGCCCACTCTCCCTCGCGATATCTAAGGCTTCATCAACTTGTCTTATTATCTCCTCTTTTATTGGTACCCCCTGCGCAAGACACTCAAACAGAGTCAGCCCCTGCACATAATCAATTACAATATAGTTATCTCCAGATCCATAGAAAGAGGGATAGTATGAATGATCAGGCAGTTCCCTGTAGACCTCCGCTTCATCCCTGGCTATTCCTTTAGATTCCGGAAAGAAGACTTTTATTGCATAATTGGTTTCCTTAATCCTAAAAGCAAAGGCACTTCTCCCTGCCCCTATAAATTCCAGCCTGTCGTCCTTTTCAAGAAGTCTGGTCCCATTAAGGCGTCTGGAAAATTTCACACTGTCTGCAAGCTGTTGATACAGTTTCATTAATAAACCTCCCTGTTCCAGACTCTCCTAAAAAATAAAAGGCACTGAACCATTTATTGGTCTCAGCGCCTTTAAAACAAAAGAGACCTTACCAAATAAATGGTAAAGGTCTCGCAAGCAACATCTGTTGCCAGCAGAGCCGGAGATTTATCATCTCGTATTGACGACTCTACTTGAAAGCTACTCCCCTTTAGGAAGAATCCGAACTATGCTGTTAGTTTTATTATATGTTTCATTCATATATTAGTCAAATAAATGGGCCGCGGAAATTATCCTTTTAAATGGAGCTGGAAAGCTGCCGGATGGGATAATCCGTGGTATCCGAGACGTTCGCCTCAATGCCGATTAGCGTAAAATTATTATTCTGCTCTTTTATCATGATAGCTGGGCAATGTAAAGAGGGACCAAGAAGTGATACCTTATAAAGTCACTGTGTTTACATGCCAAATTAGAGGGTAAACAATATCCGTCCTAAATTTCTTGTTTAATAATTGCCGTTTTTATCGTTTAAATTGTAAAGATTTCGGGTAACATAATTGTAACATTACAAATAAATAAAAATTAACTAACTGCCTGTTAGTCCTTTATATCCCTAAAGGAGGGAGTCATCATGGATTTTGAACACGAGGCTGTCATACTCAAGAGAGAACTCTCCCTTCTCATGGATGAATATGAAAGGTGCGAGATTGACGACGTGAAAAACGAAATATCCAAAGATATTCAACTGCTGAGCCGTGCAATAGACGATATACTTAATTAAGTATATTCCTGGCATGGCTTTTTTTATATTCTAAATTTCCCGTTTTTTAACGCCCATGTTTTTAGGAGTGATGTTTTATGTCTCAGCACATTTATTACAGTTTCATCCGTCTTCCCTTAGTAATCAGGATTCTCTTAATTGCCCTGTTGGTGATCTTTCTTTTTGGAGGAATAGTACATATTATCGAGCCCTCCTCCTTTCCGACCTTTTTTGATGGAATTTGGTGGGCTGTAGTTACAGCTTCCACCGTCGGATTTGGAGATTTATATCCGAAAAGCACTGGCGGACGCATTATAGGAATTGCGCTTATTTTTACGGGAGCGGGCTTTCTGTCTACATATTTTATTTCACTTGCAACAGCCGCGGTTACCCGGCAGAATGACTTTCTGGAAGGAAAAGTTGGATATCGGGGCAAGGATCATATTGTTGTAATCGGCTGGAATGAACGTGCACGGGAGATCGTTAACGCACTCGGGGGTGATGGGATGAATCATTCCATTGCTTTAATCGATGAAACATTAAAATCTAATCCTGTTCCCTACAACAACGTACATTTTATTCAGGGTCGCGCTAACAGAGATGATGTCCTTATAAAAGCAAATGTTTTTGACGCGCAAAAAGTCATCATTACAGCAGATCAAAACAAAGATGAATTACATGCTGATATGAATTCAATCCTAACCTTACTGGCAATCAAAGGACTGAATCGAGATGTTCAATGCATCGTGGAAATATTAACGTCTGAACAGGCAGCTAATGCAAAAAGAGCGGGTGCTGATGAAATTGTCCAGACGAATGTGCTCACAAGCTTTGTTATGATCAACAGCGTTTCATCCCAGGAGCTTGTAACTTCTTTTCTTGATCTGCTCGGACAGCTTGATAAACGGAAATTAACGTTTCAGCCTGCATCCGAGGAAGTGGAAAATAAAACATTTGCAGAACTTAGTGCAGAGCTTATGGGAGAGGGCATTCTCCTTTTAGGTGTGAAAAGAGGGGAGGAAACCCTTGTTAATCCCCCCCAGCCATTTAAAATCCTTCAGCAGGACCAGCTGATTGTAATTCTTGGTTAATCTCTTAATAAAAGGGATTCCAGTTCTTCGACAAGTGCTTTGCCGAGATCAATGAATTCTTCCGGAAAACTGGCGTCTTTATCCACAGGCTCCGAGAATTGATCAAAGGACGCACTGAAATTTCCGGTATAGGCGTGGTCATCCAGGCCACGCTGGTATTTATGGGAAAGTAAAAATGGCCTGCCTATCTCCACCGTACAGCTTGGATCATCAAGCTGCCCATCAACTGCTTTAAAAGGCACCCTTAAAAACTGGTACCCCACCTCATCATCAATTTTATAGTCAAAAGAACCGTGGTCATAATCCCAGTTCCCTCCGATCGAATAGCCAATCGGCTTCAAAGCCTGCTCCAGCTTATATAAATCAAAATGCTTTCCTTCCACTTTTGAAGGTATCTCAATCACTGAATCCATCCCCTTTTACGCTTTTTGCTTAGTTTCTCCAAAGCGAGGGATATCATGAATACTTAGAGTTAGATATTTCGCGGTTATTTGTAGAAATTCACAATATATGTAAAGTTTCGCTGAAATATTAAATTCTTCGCAGTTAAGCTGCATTTTTGTCTTTGGAAAGCAACTATTCGATGTGCCTTCAATCAGTTGATAATCTTTTTCAGCCCCACTATAACAAACACGCCAGTGTCTTCCTTAATGTAACTTCTGAGTATACGACTTTCCGCCTTATGTCAGCAATGCCCAGTTCAGGCACAAAAAAGGCAGAATATATTTTCTCCAATAAAAAACGCCCACCCGCAGGCAGACGCTTCTCATACTTACTTCAATCTCTTTTCAAGTTCTGCTTTTTTCTCTTCAAATCCTGGTTTTCCTAAAAGGGCAAACATGTTCACTTTGTATGCTTCAACACCCGGCTGGTCAAATGGATTCACTCCCAGAAGATAGCCGCTCATTGCACATGCTTTCTCAAAGAAGTAAACCAGATAGCCAAATGTATAGGCATCCATTTTCGGAATGGAAACGATCAGGTTTGGCACCCCGCCGTCTGTATGTGCAAGCATAGTTCCTTCAAAGGCTTTATTATTCACAAAATCAACAGTCTCACCAGCAAGATAGTTCAGACCATCAAGATCATTTTCTGCCTTTTCAATGGTAAGTTCATGGCGCGCTTCTTCCACTTTGATAACCGTTTCAAAAAGGTCACGGCGGCCTTCCTGCACATACTGGCCTAATGAATGTAGATCAGTGGAGAAGTTGGCTGAAGAAGGAAAAATTCCTTTCTGGTCCTTTCCTTCACTTTCTCCGAACAGCTGCTTCCACCACTCTGCAAAATATTGAAGGCCTGGTTCATAGTTAATCAGCATTTCAATCGTTTTTCCTTTGTTATAAAGAACATTGCGGACAGCAGCGTACTGATAGGCTGCGTTCTCCTGAAGCTCAGATTTGCTGAAGTCTTCTCGTGCCTGTGCTGCACCGCTCATCATATCTTCAATATTTGCACCGCTGACAGCTATCGGCAAAAGGCCTACTGCTGTAAGAACAGAATAGCGGCCTCCCACATCATCAGGAATAATAAATGACTCGTAGCCCTCTTCTGTCGCAAGAGTTTTTAAAGCACCTCTCGTTTTGTCAGTCGTAGCATAGATTCGTTTACGCGCTTCTTCTGCACCATATTTTTCCTCAAGCATTTTGCGGAAAATACGGAAAGCCAATGCTGGTTCAGTTGTGGTGCCTGATTTAGAAATCACGTTGATAGACCAATCTTTTCCATCAAGGAGATCCATTAGATCCTTCATGTATGAAGAGCTGATATTGTTGCCGGCAAATAATACCTGCGGAGTTTTGCGCTTTTCTTTTGGAAGTGCATTATAGAAGCTGTGCTGCAGCATTTCAATAGCGGCACGTGCTCCAAGATAGGAGCCTCCAATTCCAATGACAATAAGAACATCGGAATCATTCTTAATTTTCTCGGCTGCTTTTTGAATGCGTAAGAACTCTTCTTTATCGTAGTTTGATGGCAGATCGATCCAGCCTAAATAGTCGCTGCCTGCTCCAGTTTGTTCATGAAGGGAGTGGTGAGCAACCTTTACGGCATCCTGCAGATATGTAATTTCATGTTCGCCAAAAAAAGGAAGTGCTTTTGAGTAATCAAAACGAACGTGTGTCATGAATGTCCTCCAATTTTTCTCAAATTTAAACAGCTGTGCTGTTATCTCTATTCCACTTTAACTAAAGCCCCAAAGTTAATCAAGAATCATCCTATATTGTAAGCGTGTCCAATTTTGACATATTTTTTACTCATAAAGATGATTGTCATTTCCCGCGAAAAGTGTCAAAGGACCCCGCTAAAGGCGGGGTCCAATATCTGAATGTTACAGGGAAGCCCGGTAGATTGAAACTACGTCAGCATGATTCAATTTCGCAAAATTGCCAAATTCTCCATTGACAGTCGCTTTATCTGCCATCAATTCGATCTGGCTGTCATCGATGTCATAATCAGCCAGGCGGGAAGGCGCCCCAATGCTGTTCCAGAATTCACGAAGCTTTCCGATTCCTTCAAGTGCTGTCTCTTCATCCGTTTTTCCTGCCTGATCCACATTAAATACACGGACAGCCAGCTGCTTAAAGCGTTCTGGCTTCACTTTTAGATTATGCTTCATCCAGTTCGGGAACAGAATGGCAAGGCCGCCGCCATGAGGAATATCGTAAACAGCCGATACAGCATGCTCGATATTATGCGTTGCCCAGTCTCCTCGATATCCCATATTCAAAATACCATTCAAAGCCATTGTGCCGGAATATAAAATGACTGCTCTATGCTCATAGCTTTCGAGGTCTTCAAGAAGCTTAGGAGCTGCCTCCATTATGGTAATCAGCAGTGATTCACACATGCGATCCTGAAAATCAGTATTTTCCTCAAGATGGAAATAATGCTCCAGCACATGGGACATCATATCGACAATTCCATACACCGTTTGATTTCTTGGCACTGTAAACGTATTAACAGGATCAAGAATTGAGAATTTAGGAAAAGTCACAGGACTGCCCCATCCGTATTTTTCATTGGTTTCCCAATTTGTAATAACAGATCCGGCATTCATTTCAGAACCGGTAGCAGCTAATGTAAGAACCGTTCCAAACGGCAGAGCTTCTGCCGCAAATGCTTTCTTGATAACCAGATCCCAGGCATCGCCATCATATTTAGCACCGGCAGCAATAGCCTTGGTGCAATCGATTACACTCCCTCCGCCAACAGCAAGCAGGAAGTCGATGCCTTCATTTTTACAGATTTCAACACCCTTGCGAACGGTGGAAATTCTTGGGTTAGGTTCAACACCTGCCAATTCAAAAACTTCAGCACCGATTTCAGTTAGCTCAGCCATCACTTCATGATATAAACCATTACGCTTAATGCTTCCTCCCCCATATACAACAAGCACTTTCTTGCCGTACTGAGGAATTTCAGTCTGCAATTGGGACAGCTGATCTTTCCCAAAAATTAATTTAGTCGGATTATAAAAGGTAAAATTTTGCACATCACCATCTCCTTTTCCCAATCATTATCTTTCAAACTTCCAGCTAATGCAAAAAGTATGTTCGTCTATCCTTCATTATGGCCCTTTACGAATAGTACAATGAATATTTTTTATTTACGTGCAGCAACATAATAGTGAACCTATACTACTAAGGAGGAAACATCATGAGTGGCATTCAGCGTATTGCACTGGTTCTTACAATTATTGGAGCTATTAACTGGGGGTTAATCGGATTCTTCCAATTTGATCTTGTGGCAGCTATCTTTGGCGGCCAGGATTCAGCCCTTTCAAGAATCATATATGGTCTGGTGGGCATCGCTGGCCTAATTAACCTTGGCCTTCTCTTCAAACCAAACGAAGAAATGGAAAGAGAACCTGAAGCAAGGCCATCCCGTTAATATATGCAAAAAATCCTTGCACATATTGTGCAAGGATTTTTTAATCGAAATTTTTACCCTGTTAACAGAATTACACCCAGCCTCTGAAGCGGGATGCTTCAGACATTTTTCTTGCTCCAGCCATGTAGGCTGCAAGACGCATATTTACTTTTCTTTGCTGTGAAGTCTGATAAACATTATCAAAAGCCTGTACAAGCACTTTTTTCAGCTTATCTGTAACTTCCTCTTCAGTCCAATAATACCCTTGGTTGTTCTGCACCCATTCGAAATAGGAAACAGTTACACCGCCTGAGCTTGCCAAAACATCTGGAACAAGCAGGATTCCCCGGTCTGAAAGAATTTTTGTAGCTTCAAGAGTGGTTGGACCGTTTGCTGCCTCTACAATGATGGGTGCCTTAATATTATGGGCATTTGCAGCAGTAATCTGATTGGATACGGCCGCAGGAACGAGGATATCGCAGTCCAGTTCAAGCAATTCTTCGTTTGTCAATGTGTTATCAAACAGGGTTGTTACCGTTCCAAAGCTATCGCGTCTATCCAGAAGATAATCAATATCCAATCCATTCGGATCATATAGAGCACCATAAGCATCTGAAATAGCGACTACTTTAGCTCCTGCATCATACATGAATTTAGCCAGGAAGCTTCCTGCATTTCCAAATCCCTGAACTGCCACACGGGCTCCTTCAATAGAAATGCCCCGCTTTTTTGCAGCTTCTTCAATGCAGATCACTACACCCTGTGCCGTTGCCTTTTCCCTTCCTTGCGACCCGCCGAGAACAAGCGGTTTGCCAGTAATG
Organism: Cytobacillus sp. FSL R5-0377; assembly: GCF_038004385.1. Classification (NCBI taxonomy): domain Bacteria; kingdom Bacillati; phylum Bacillota; class Bacilli; order Caryophanales; family Bacillaceae; genus Cytobacillus; species Cytobacillus sp. FSL R5-0377. The sequence goes on along the minus strand of NZ_JBBORA010000001.1, from coordinate 3,221,376 downwards.
AATCCAGGAGAATCATACTCCCGGAGGCGGCTGTATTCATCCATCATCCAGGCCATGATCTGTGAATTTGTATAAACATCTGGAGCAGGTATATCCTTTGTAGGGCCAACGATTTGGCTGATTGCCCTTACATACCCCCGGCTTAAGCGTTCCAGTTCACCCATTGACATGGAACGGGGATCACAAATGATTCCGCCTTTACCTCCTCCATATGGAAGATCCACAATTCCGCACTTCAAACTCATCCACATGGATAAAGCTTTTACTTCATCCTCATTTACTTCAGGATGAAAACGGACACCGCCCTTTGTCGGTCCTACCGCATCATTATGCTGTGATCTGTAGCCTGTAAAAATTTTTATTGACCCGTCATCCATTCGTATTGGAATCCTTACCGTGAGCATCCTCAGCGGCTCTTTCAGCAGCTCATACATTTCATCTGCATAACCGAGCTTGTTCAAGGCCTCCTTGATCACAACTTGGGTTGAAGTAAATAAATTTAAAGACTCTTCGATTTTTTGTTCAGCTTCTTTACCAGCTACTCCTGCAGCTCCCATCATGGCACCTCTTGATTTTAATATTTAGGAAAATGAAGCAATATTCCATAACCAGCCCTGCATCACCAAATTTAGATACAGAGCCGACTTTCTAAAAAATAAATCAGCTTAATACTTTATTGATTCTTTCAATTGCCCAATCAAGCTCTTCCTCAGAAATAACTAAAGGAGGGGCAAAACGAATAACCGTGTCATGCGTTTCTTTGCAGAGCAATCCTTGTTCTTTAAGCTCTTCACAATATTTGCGTGCCGGTTCATTCAGCTCGACACCGATAAATAAGCCGCGGCCGCGCACTTCTTTAATGACAGGATTATTAATTTCTTTCAATTTGTTCATGAAATATTCGCCCAATTGAAGGGACCGTTCTGCAAGCTTTTCTTCAACCAATACGTTCATGGAAGCAACCGATACGGCACAAGCCATTGGGTTTCCTCCAAATGTTGAACCATGTGAACCAGGATTGAATACCCCAAGAACATCTTTATTCGCAACCACACAGGAAATCGGGAATACTCCTCCTCCAAGCGCTTTTCCTAAAATGTACATGTCAGGATCTACATCTTCCCATTCACATGCAAACATTTTTCCGGAACGCGCAAGTCCAGCCTGAATTTCATCTGCAATGAATAATACATTGTTCTCCTTACAAGTTTCATATGCTTTTTTCAGGAATCCTTCGGGAGGAATCACAATGCCAGCTTCACCCTGGATTGGCTCAATTAAAAAAGCGGCCGTATTTTCAGTGATCGCATCTTTAAGAGCATCCAGATCTCCGTAAGGAATCAGCTTAATGCCAGGAAGCATAGGTCCGAAACCCCGCTTATATTCTTCTTCAGAAGAAAGCGAAACCGCTGTCATTGTGCGGCCATGGAAGTTACCTACACAAGCAATGATCTCTGCCTGATTATCTGCCACCCCTTTTACATCATAAGCCCAGCGGCGCGCAGCTTTTATTGCCGTTTCAACCGCTTCCGCACCTGTATTCATCGGAAGTGCCATTTCTTTATTTGTCAGTTTGCAAATCATTTCATACCATGGCCCCAGCTGATCGTTATGGAAAGCACGGGAAGTTAGCGTTACGCGGTCCGCCTGATCCTTCAGCGCCTGGATAATTTTTGGATGGCGGTGCCCCTGATTTACTGCTGAATAGGCACTAAGCATATCCATATATTTATTTCCTTCAGGATCTTCCACCCAAACACCTTCCGCTTTTGAAATAACGATTGGAAGCGGGTGATAGTTGTTTGCCCCGTATTTTTCAGTTTGTTCGATAAGTGAATGTGTTTTTGTCGCTTCAGTCAATTAAAATTCCTCCTTTTTCAGAATAGTCCTTTTTATTGTAACGTTAAGCTATCCTACTTTAAACTATTTAAGGTTTTAGCATGCACGGGATATGAAATATCCCGCGCATGCCCGCAAGTCTTAATACATTTCAGAAGTAGTCTTCGCCTGCATATGCAGAAGAATGTAGTCAGGTCCGCCCGCTTTAGAGTCAGTTCCTGACATGTTGAATCCGCCGAATGGCTGGTATCCAACGATCGCACCTGTACAGCCGCGGTTGAAGTATAGGTTTCCTACATGAAAATCCTCGCGCGCTTTTTGGATGTGTTCGCGATTCTGTGTGATCACAGCTCCTGTTAAGCCGTACTCTGTGTTGTTCGCTATTTCAAGCGCATGGTCGAAATCTTTTGCTTTTGTGAAACCAACAACTGGACCAAAGATCTCTTCCTGCATAAGGCGTGCATCCGGTGCAAGGTCAGCAAATACAGTCGGCTTGATGAAGAAGCCTGTTGAGCTGTCTCCTTCTCCGCCTGTCATCAGCTTGCCTTCTTCTTTACCGATTTCGATGTAGCTCATGATCTTATCAAATGCAGCCTGGTCAATAACTGGACCCATATAATTGCTCTGGTCTTCCGGATTGCCCTGCGTTAATTCATTTGTCAGTTCCACCACACGGTTAAGAACCTGATCATAAACATCTTCTACTAAAACGGCACGTGAACATGCAGAGCACTTCTGGCCGGAGAAGCCGAAAGCAGATGCCACGATGGAAGTTGCAGCCAATTCAAGGTCTGCATCTTTGTCGACAACGATGGTGTCCTTGCCGCCCATTTCCGCGATGACACGCTTCAGCCAGATTTGGCCTTCATTTAACTTGGAAGCGCGCTCGTTGATGCGAAGTCCCACGTCGCGTGAACCTGTGAAGGAGATAAAGCGGGTATCTTTATGGTCAACCAGGTAGTCGCCCACTTCTGCCCCGCTGCCCGGCACGAAGTTTAGAACGCCCTTCGGAAGGCCTGCTTCTTCCATCACTTCTACGAATTTCGCAGCCACAACCGGTGTAGTGGAAGCTGGTTTTAATAGAACAGTGTTTCCTGCCACGATTGCGGCAACAGTAGTGCCGGCCATGATCGCAAGCGGGAAATTCCAAGGGGAGATGATGATGCCCACTCCCAATGGAATGTAGTCATAACGGTTATATTCGTTTGGACGGCTGTTAACTGGAACACCGTCTTTAATTTTTAAGATCTGGCGTGCATAGTACTCAAGGAAGTCAATCGCTTCCGCAGTATCAGCATCTGCCTCATTCCAAGGCTTACCTGCTTCCTTTGTTAAAAGGGCAGAAAACTCATGCTTGCGGCGGCGGATAATCGCAGCAGCTTTGAATAAAACATCTGCACGTGTTTCCGGCTTCACTTTTCTCCATGTTTTGAATGCTTCCACAGCAGCCTGCATCGCTTTTTCCGCAAGCTCGCGGTTTGCCTTTGAAACACGGCCAACTACTTCTTCTTTATTAGAAGGATTGATGGATACAATTTTATCTTCAGTAGAGATTCTTTCTCCGCCTATTAATAGATCATAGTCCTGTCCTAAATAGCTTTCGACTGTTTTTAATCCCTGTAAGTATGCTTCGCGGTTATCTTCTTCTTTAAAGTTTGTGAAAGGTTCATGTTTGTACGTCTGTACCATGAAGTCATCCTCCTTTTGTCTTTTCATATTCATCCGCTCATATATAATGCAAGAACTGTGCCAATATAAAAAAGCTGATAAATCACTATTTAATAAGCTTTAAGCAAAATATTTTTGCAGTTTTTCTGTTATTAGTGCAAATTAATGTTGCACCCATTAGGTTTAGTATATACTATTGAATAAAATGCCGAATGAAGGAGATTACAATGAATCACAGGGAAATCGAACAGCTTCAATTAAAAAACAAGATCTTTCAGCGGATATTAAATGAAATCGATGTAGGTGTCCATGTAGTGAATGAGGAAGGAAGAACCACATTTTACAACAAAAAAATGGCCCAGATTGAAGGCATGGATTATGAAGATGTATTGGATAAAAATCTGCTGGATGTATTTTCTTTCAACCAGGACGAATATAGCACCTTACTTCAGGCGCTCAAGAATGGCAGCAGCATTAAAAATGCCAAACAAACCTACTTTAACAATATAGGGCAGGAAATTACCACAATAAATAATACATTTCCGATTATTGAAGATGGTGAACAGATTGGCGCCATGGAAATCGCCCGTGATGTGACCAAGCTTGAAAAGCTGATCAGAGAAAATATGAATAAACGCGGAGACACCCGTTATACCTTTGATAGCATTATCGGTTCAAGCGACGAAATCCATGAAGTAATTGAAGCAAGCAAAAGAGCAACCCGGACGAGTTCCTCAGTCCTGATAATCGGGGAGACCGGTACAGGAAAAGAGCTTTTTGCCCAAAGCATCCATAATGGCAGCAGCCGTTCTTCGAAGCCATTCATCTCTCAAAATTGCGCAGCACTTCCGGACAGTCTGATAGAGGGTCTTTTATTTGGCACAAAGAAAGGGGCATTTACAGGCTCGATTGAAAGGCCGGGATTATTTGAGCAGGCAAATGGCGGGACATTACTGCTGGATGAGATCAACTCACTTAATCCATCCCTTCAGGCAAAGCTTTTGAGAGTTTTGCAGGAAAGAACGGTCCGCCGGGTAGGAGATACAAAAGACCGGGCAGTGGATGTCAGAATCATAGCAACCATAAATGAAGACCCGATTGATGCTATTTCAGAAGGCAGGATGCGGAAAGATTTGTACTACAGGCTGAGTGTTGTGTCCCTCTTTATTCCGCCTCTCCGGGATAGAAGAAAGGATATCCGGGATCTTGCACAGTTTTTCATAGAAAAATATAATCAGCTTTTTGGGATGAATGTAGCGGAAATTGAAGAGGAAGTAATGAGTAAATTCGAGCAATACGACTGGCCGGGGAATGTACGAGAACTGGAGCATATTATCGAAGGAGCCATGAATCTGATTGATCAGGAAGAAGCCATCAGCTATGTGCATTTGCCTCTTCATTTCCGGAATAAGCCTCAATTCAAGGACCAGCAGAAGGATGCCGGCCCTTTGGAGGATTTGATGATTCAGAAAAACAAGCCTGATAAAACACTGGAACAATATATGCAGGAAGCTGAGAAATACTATTTAAAGAAAGTTCTTAAACACCATGGCAATAATATAACCCAAGCCGCAAAATCACTTGGCATGAGCCGGCAAAATCTGCAGTATCGGCTGAGGAAATACGAATTCAGGAAAGAAAACAGCTGACTGATTCGAGATAAAAGATCTGTTGAAAATCGGATAAAAAACAAATAAGCTCCCGGCTGGGAGCTTATTTGTATAGAATATCATCACGCAGCGCTGCAACACGTGTCAAAGCTTCATCTATATCCCTCTCACTCACTCCAAAATGCGCCAGTGCATCATGCAGATGCTTGGCAATTGCATCAAAGTGTTCGGGCTGCAGATTCATGCCCTCATGAGCTTTAGCCATAGAGTTTCCTGTATATTGATTAGGCCCCCCCAAAGCATAGCTGATGAACTTGGATTGATGGCGCTTCTGCTTTACCATATCGGTATGCTCGAAAAACTGATTAACAGTCTGATCCTTCAATACCAATTCCTCGTAAAAATAATCGACAACCTTTTCAATAGATTCTCCGCCGCCAACTTTTTCATAAAGAGTCTGCTCTGCCATATTTATCTCTCCTTTCAACAAGCTTATTCTTTTCTAACAGAAAGTTCCTATTCAAAAATCACAATTCGAATCAATTTACTTTACCCTATTATTTTTTTCAAAAAACAAAAAGACTCCGAGGGTACGGAGCCTGAAATTTAAGAAACCAGTTGATCTTCTTCATCTTTTTCAATTATTTCTTTTCGTTCCTGTTCACTCATGAATGTAATTTTGTAGCCAATCATCGCAAAGATAATAGCCAGGATCGGCACAGTGAAATTTAAAATCGCGTATGGTGCATATTCAAATGGATGAACGGACAGTGTTGACATGATAAACACCGCACATGTATTCCATGGAACAAAAACGGACGTGACGGTACCTCCATCTTCAAGTGCCCGTGAAAGATTTTTAGATTGCAGATTTTTATCCTTAAATGCCTGTGAGTACATTCTGCCCGGCAGCAGAATAGAAATATACTGCTCTGCAGCTGCTATATTTGTAAAAAAGGCAGACAGTACGGTAGTTGCAACTAAGCTTCTTGCTGAACGGGCCAATTTCAGTATCTGTTCAACTATGGCTTTTAACATGCCTGTCTGCTCCATAACTCCTCCAAAGGCCATCGCTACAATTGTAAGGGACACGGTGTACATCATATCGTCAATGCCGCCTCTATTGAAAAGCTCGTCCACCATTGTGTTGCCTGATTCAATTGAGAACCCGCCTTGAAGAGTGTTGACGGCATCACCCACAGCACCGCCCTGAACAAAAATATGGCATAGCCAGCCAAGGAAAATACCCACCGCAAGCGCAGGCAATGCAGGCACCTTTTTAGCCACTAACCCTATAACTATTACTGGTACCAGTAATAGCCAAGGAGAGATGACGAAGTTCTCTGATAAAACATTCATGACACCAGTAATTTTATCACTATTCAAATCGTCTCCGCCAAATTGCCTTCCCAAAAACCAATAAGCAATAATAGCAACGGCCAGCGCCGGAAGGGTTGTGTAGAACATATGTCTTATATGCTCAAAAAGATCCGTGCCTGTGATTCCCGCAGCTAGATTAGTCGTGTCGGACAGCGGTGACATTTTATCCCCGAAATAGGCGCCTGAGATGATAGCTCCCGCCACCATTGGAGCAGGGATGCCCATGCTGATTCCAATTCCCATTCCTGCGACGCCAATCGTTCCCATTGTAGACCATGAGCTTCCGATTGCTAGAGTAACAATGGCACAGATAATACAAATTGAGACTAAAAACATGGATGGCGTCATAAGCTTTAATCCATAAAAGACCATGGTCGCTACAATTCCGCCGCCAATCCAGGATCCAATCGTCAAGCCCACCATTATAATAATTAAAATAGCCGGAAGCGCCAGCTTAATTCCTTTATAAAAACCTTCCTCAATATCATTCCACTTATAATTAAAACGCCAGGCAATGATAGCGGATACAATCGTTCCGGCAATCAATGGCACATGAGGGCTTCCCTCAAACTTAACAATCGTCACAATCATTGCAGCAATCATTACCAGCAGCGGCAGCACTGCAAACCAGAAGGGAATTTTCTTTCCTGTTGTTTCTTTCATAATTTTCCTCCTCTTAAAGTTACACGTCTGTTGGTTTAACTATTGCAAGATTAATGCCAAGATATAAAATTGGGACATTTTTCAGACTATTTACCCTAAAACAATTTAATTTCTAGCCGTTTTATGTAGGTTAGCATGCAAAATAAATTTTCGAGCGCCCGCTCATTTTGCACAAAGAGCAAATATCTTTTGCACCTATAATAAAAATAAAAAACCGGGCATCAAAACCCGGCTTTCATTTTTATTACTTCTTAATAAGATCTTCGCGCTGTGACTGGTCAATCCACTCTTGAAGCTTATCCTTAAGTGTATTGAATCCCTGTGCAGACTCGTCTTCCATTTTGATTGGAGCTGCCTGGCGCTTGCGAGGCTTTCTTGCTTTTGCCTCTGCTTGTGGCGCTTCTTCTGTTGCACGGATTGATAAACCGATTTTTCCTGCTGCTTCGTCAACAGAAAGTACCTTAACTTTTACTTCATCTCCCACTTTAAGATGCTCATTAATATCTTTTACGAAACCATGAGTCACTTCGGAAATATGAACTAATCCCTGTGTATTCTCATCTAATGCCACGAACGCACCATATGGCTGAATACCCGTTACCTTTCCTGTAATAACACTGCCTACTTCGATTTTCTCAGACATGAAAACACTCCTATTTAAATTCAAATTTTATCTTTTATACGCAATAAAAAATTATATCACAACTTGATAAAAATATCAAATACCTCAGACATTTTAACTCCAAATGAATAACCGACAGTCATTCATTATAATAAAACAATCTGCAAACAATATGTAGACATTCTTTTGTTTGTTAACTAAATGTTCATGAAGTACAGCTAGGTTCTTGAGTTCACCATGATAAAATTTAAATAGAAAAAACTGTTAGTGGGAGTGATGGACATGTCAAATATTGGCCCTAACATTAAAGCTTGCCGCGAACGTGCAAATATGACCCAGCAGCAGCTCGCATTAAAGGTGAGAGTAGGAACGGGAACGATTGCAAAATACGAAAATGGGGATCAGATACCTGATACACAGACAGTATTAAAGATCTCAACAGCCCTGGATATTCCAGCATCCGAATTGCTTGAACAGGAACTGCATAAAGGCCAGTCCGGAATTGATTTTGAAATTGAACAGCTTGTGCGTGAAATTGGCACAAAAAAAGCAAAGCTCATTTTGCGGAAAGCTAAGGAATTCAGTGAGGAAGATTTCCTCCGTGTCATGCAGATGCTTTATGAAATTAAATATGATCAAAAAGTTTTATAAAAGGAAGTATATAAAAAGGGAATACTGGTTAGCCTTGAAGTATAAGGCTTTCTAGTATTCCCCCCTTTTTGAAGTTGACAATCTGTTGTGGATTGTCCTTTTTTTATGCCTTCTGATTTTGAATTAAGAAATGGCTAATTTTCTTGATTGCTTCCTGCAGAAGTTCCATGGAAGTGGCATAAGAGCAGCGTACATGGCCTTCCCCGCTTTCTCCAAAAATATTTCCTGGCACTACCGCTACCTTTTCCTCCAGCAGCAGCTTTTCTGCAAATGCTTCAGAAGAAAGCCCGGTACTTTCAATAGATGGGAAAGCATAAAAGGCTCCCCCCGGCATATGGCATGTTAATCCAAGTTCATTTAGAGACTGAACAAAATAATTCCGACGGCGCTTATAGCTCTTTTTCATACCCTCGACATCTGATCTGCCTGTCTTCAAGGCTTCAAGTGCAGCAAACTGTGCCATCGTAGGCGCACACATCATCGCATACTGGTGAATTTTCAGCATAGCCTGCGAGATCTCCTCAGGAGCGCAGACAAACCCCAATCTCCAGCCTGTCATTGCAAACCCCTTTGAGAATCCGGAAATTAAAATTGTTCTTTTCTTCATCTCTTTGATGGCGGCAAAACTCGTATACTCGCCATCATAAGCAAGCTCCGCATATATCTCATCAGAAAGAACCAGCAAATCGTATTTTTCAGCTATTTGGGCGATTGCGTTCAGTTCATCACCGCTTAACATGGTTCCAGTTGGATTATTGGGGGAACAAAGTATAATGGCTTTTGTCCGGCGGGTTATTGCCTTTTCCAGCTGCTCAGGCAGAATCTTAAACCCATTCTCCTTTAAAGTCTGAACCTGGACAGGCACACCTCCCGCAAGAGTAACCAAGGGAACATAGGAAACAAAGCTGGGTTCAACCACTATGACTTCATCCCCCGGATCAAGTATGGCCCTTAGAGAAATATCCAATGCCTGGCTCGCTCCCACCGTAACGATTATTTCACTTTGGGGAGAATAAGAAACTCCGAAGCTTTTCAGCATATAGCCTGCAATTTCCTCACGCAGCTCCATTAGACCGGCATTAGCCGTATAAGAGGTATATCCCTGCTCAAGAGAGAGGATAGCTGCTTCACGCACGGACCAGGGTGTGATGAAATCAGGTTCTCCTACCCCAAGGGAAATGACTCCTTCCATTCCTGCTGCAAGGTCGAAAAAGCGGCGAATCCCGGAAGGCTTAAGCTCTTTTACCGTTTGGGATAAATAAGGCTTCATTCCATTCATTACGGTGACACCACAATTCGTTTGTCATCTTCATTTTGTTCGAAAATTGTGCCGTCATGCTTATATTTTTTGAGAATAAAATGTGTCGTTGTCGACAAGACCGAATCGAGAGTCGACAGCTTTTCCGATACAAATCGGGCAACCTCATTCATGGAACGGCCTTCAATGATAACAGAAAGATCATATGCGCCGGACATTAGATAGACAGATCTCACCTCTTTAAAACGGTAAATTCTCTGAGCAACTTCATCGAATCCTACCCCGCGCTTTGGAGCGACCTTCACATCAATCATAGCTGTTACTCCCTCATGGCCATCCACCTTTGACCAGTCAATAACAGAATTAAAACGCACCAGCACTTTCATTTCCTCAAGCTTATCTAAAATGGTTTCCGTCTCCGCCACGCTTAGTTGAGCCATTTTCGCTATGTCTTCCACAGGAATTCGCGCACTGTTATTTTCTAAAATTTCCAGAACTTCGATTTGCTTTTCATTTAATTTCACTACTTGTCGCTCCCATCCTTTAGTGATTTACTCTATAAAATAGTTACATTATAGCAAAAACTTCGAAAAATAAATGTGTCACTTTCATTATTTATTAATTTCTTTAAAATCATATGTGTCAAGTTTAAGATTAAGGGGAAAATACTGTGAAACTGAGTCTAGGAGGGGGATGGCCCTTGGAACAAGCGACATTTTCAGGAATAGAGCCCATTAACGGAACGGATGTTTATTATGAATACTATAAACATGAGTCCTCAAGGAATACACTGGTTCTGCTGCACGGTTTTCTGTCATCCACCTTTAGCTTCCGCAGGCTGATTCCTCTGCTGCAAACAGAATTCAATGTGGTATCGATGGATTTGCCGCCCTTCGGGAAAAGCGGGAAATCCAAGCAATTCGTCTATTCATATAAAAACCTGGCTGATACGGTTATCCGCTTATCAGAAAAGCTGGGCTTTGAAAAAGTCACATTAATAGGGCATTCCATGGGGGGACAAATTGTTTTAAATGTTGCACATTCCAAGCCTGACCTGGTTGATCAGGCGGTACTGCTGTGCAGCTCAGGATATATGAAACGAATGAAGCCGCATCTCATTTTTTCAAGCTACATACCATTCTTTCATCTATATGTGAAATTATATCTGCAGCGCTCAGGGGTAAAACAAAATCTAAAAAATGTTGTCTATGATCATTCCATGATTGATGATGAAATGCTCTATGGCTATTTGTCGCCATTTCTGGAAGACGATATTTTCCTGGCTTTAACCAGGATGATTCGCGACAGGGAGGGCGATATGCCTGCCTCCGCATTGAAGAAAATTGAAACACCGTGTCTTCTAATATGGGGAGAACATGACCGGGTCGTTCCGCTTCATATCGGAAAACGGCTGAATAATGACCTGAAGAATTCCAGGCTGGTAGTTTTAAAAGAAACCGGTCATCTCGTGCCGGAAGAGCGGCCGGAAGATGTCCTTAAGCATATTAGGAGTTTTATTAATTCTGTCCAGGTCCGCAGATAAAAATGGCAGCCCTTGGAAGGAGAGCTGCCACTTTTCACTTTACATAGCGCAGGAGCCATTATTCTTGATTTCAAGGAGACGTACGGAAATTTCCTTGCAATTGTCCAGAGGGATGACTTCCTCAAAGGAAAATTCATATATAGCTTGAATCCTCCTGGCTAATTCCATCTGATCATCCAGATCATGAACTGCCTGAATTGTATCTGCAATTTCAGTGACATAATTGCCCGGCCCCACTCCAAATGGATCCCACTGATCCAGAGTATAGACAAGCAAAAGATTCGTTTGCTGCATTTCCATTTCTATCACCTATTATTATTCGGCTGAATGAAGCCGCAATATTTTAATTATTAGCTTCAATATCATATCATAGAGTCAGGGTACATAAAAGAATTCTAAAGGCGGTGACAGGGTTGGATCGTTTTAAGTTCCATCAGAAAATTAGCAGGGAAAATACAGCTTCTGTTAAGTGGGATATGACCAGGGAGGTATTCGGCAGAACCGATGTATTGCCGATGTGGGTAGCAGATATGGATTTTCAGCCACCCGATGAAGTGAAGAAAGCGATAGAAGAAAGAATAGCACACGGGGTCTACGGATACACGTTTGCTCCTGACTCAACCGCGGAGTCCATCGGACAGTGGGTTAACAAGCGTCATGACTGGAAAGTCCTTAATGAGTGGATTTTATACAGCAGCGGAGTGGTTCCATCCATCGCAACTGCCATCCGGGCTTTTACGAAAAATGAGGATAAGGTACTGGTCCAGTCTCCCGTATATACTCCTTTCTTTGAGATGATTAAACAAAATGGACGCAAAGTCGTTAATTCTCAGCTGAAGCTCGAGAATGGCCGATACGAAATTGATTTTGCCGATTTTGAAAACAAATTGAAAGAGGGAGTGAAGCTATTCCTCCTATGCAATCCGCACAATCCGGGAGGACGTATGTGGGATGATGAGGAACTCAGGAAAATAGGGGAACTCTGTGTAAAATATGATTGCCTTATTCTTTCCGATGAAATTCATTCTGATTTAATTTATGATGGCAAAAAACATTATCCCATTGCTTCAATGGATCCACGATTTGCAGACATCACGGTCACCTGCATAGCTCCGACGAAAACCTGGAACCTCGCAGGAATACAAGCTTCCGCTGCGATTATAAGCAATAAGAAACTGCGAAAGGCTTTTCAGGCAGAACAGCACAAGCAGGGATTTTTTACGCTGTCCGCCTTTGGAATCATCGGCATGGAAGCAGCCTATCGCCATGGAGAAGGATGGCTTAACAGTCTAATGGATTATCTCGCTGAAAACAAACGAACAGCAGCTGAGTTTATTGGTGAGCATCTTCCCGGCATTCGCCTGATGGAGCCGGATGGCACCTATCTGCTATGGATGGATTGCCGCGAATTAGGTTTAAGTGATGCCGAACTCCGCAAACATCTATTGGAAAAAGGGAAACTCGCCCTGGAACCTGGTCCAAAATACGGGCCGGGCGGTGAAGGCTTTGTCCGAATGAATATTGCCTGCCCGCATGAAGTATTGGCGGAGGGGCTGGAGAGGCTAAAGCGGGCTTTTGAGTGATTGTATTTGGAGGCACGGCCTGGGGGCCGTGCTTTTTTTGGGCTTGTGCTGGGATGGTCGATTCCATTGTTCGGTTTCATGAATGCTTTATGGTGCCCCGTTTTCTTCTCTTTGCCCCCCTTTTCGGCTTCATGAACGCTTCATGGTGACCGTTTTCTTTTCTTGGCCCTCCTTTTCGGCTTCATGAATGCTTCATGGTGACCGTTTTCTTTTCTTGACCTTCCTTTTCGGCTTCATTAATGCTTTTATGGCGACTGTTTTCTTTTCTTGGCCCTCCTTTTCGGCTTCATGAACCCTTCATGGCGACCGTTTTCTTTTCTTGGCCCTCCTTTTCGGCTTCATGAACCCTTCATGGCGACCGTTTTCTTCTCTTGGGCCTCTTTTTCGCCTTCATGATCGCTTCATGGTGACCGTTTTCTTTTCTTGGCCCTCCTTTTCGCCCTCATGATCGCTTCATGGCGACCGTTTTCTTTTCTTGACCTTCCTTTTCGGCTTCATTAATGCTTTTATGGCGACTGTTTTCTTTTCTTGGCCCTCCTTTTCGCCTTCATGAATGCTTCATGGTGACCGTTTTCTTCTCTTGGGCCTCCTTTTCGGCTTCATGAATGCTATATGGCGACCGTTTTCTTTTCTTGGCCCTCCTTTTCGGCTTCATGAACCCTTCATGGCGACCGTTTTCTTTTCTTGGCCCTCCTTTTGGGCTTCATGGACCCTTCATGGCGACCGTTTTCTTCTCTTGGGCCTCCTTTTCGGCTTCATGATCGCTTCATGGCGATTTTCTTTTCTTGGGCCTTCATGGCGATCGCTTCATGGCGACCGTTTTCTTTTCTTGACCTTCCTTTTCGGCTTCATTAATGCTTTTATGGCGACTGTTTTCTTTTCTTGGCCCTCCTTTTCGGCTTCATGAATGCTTTTATGGCGACCGTTTTCTTTTCTTGACCCTCCTTTTCGGCTTCATGAACCCTTCATGGCGACCGTTTTCTTTTCTTGGCCCTCCTTTTCGGCTTCATGAACCCTTCATGGCGACCGTTTTCTTCTCTTGGGCCTCCTTTTCGGCTTCATGATCGCTTCATGGCGACCGTTTTCTTTTCTTGACCTTCCTTTTCGGCTTCATTAATGCTTTTATGGCGACCGTTTTCTTTTCTTGACCCTCCTTTTCGGCTTCATGATCGCTTCATGGCGACCGTTTTCTTTTCTTGACCTTCCTTTTCGGCTTCATGAACCCTTCATGGCGACCGTTTTCTTTTCTTGGCCCTCCTTTTCGGCCTCAAGAAACCTTTATGGCATCCATTTTTTCTAGTTCACCATTATTGGCTTTAATAATTCTCTGATGACTCAATTCTGCTGTTCAGTATAATAAGAATACTTTCCATGTCCTTGAATGATATATTTCCTGCTTAGTACCCTCCGCACAGTTTTCTCCGAAAAAGCACCACCACACCAATCAACGATTGTTTTGGTAGTTATCTTCCGATCTGGAAACAAAACCTTATATTCATTCACGCAACGAATTATCGCTGTATCCGCCTTTTCCTTCAAACCACATTCCCCGCACGTTAAGTAACCTTGGGTTAACGAGGTTAAAAACGAAGAACACGAATCACACGGAACCCCTTTTCGCAATTGGGTATAATTATATTCCGGCTTTCGCATGTATGGGTTCTCTTTCAAACAGCGGGCATTTAACTGCTCGGCCAGCTTCATGTTTCTTGATGTTGTGACATTTGGGGTGTTTTTTAATTTCTCAAGGAATCGTTTTAGCTGTGGAGGAAATACGGCGGGTATATTTAGTGGAGCCTGATAAAGCTGAAAGCCTGGGTTGATAAATATGAGATGAGATTTAATGGGAAGGTGAAAGCCTAGTTCTTTTAGGAGTGCCCGTAAAAGCGTTTCGCATCTCTGCAGCTGAAGAAGAGGATTTTTTATTTCTATTTTGGAGGGAAGGGAATACCATCTTTCGTTTTCAATGCAGTAGTCTCCTTCGTAGTTTTTTACTTCAAAGACAAAAAGAGTGCTGCCGGCGATAAGGAGGGTATCAATTTGGAAGTGGGTATTGCTGCTTTCCAGCAGGAGATCATTTAGAATGATAAAAGAGTCCGGAAAGTTCTGAAGTTCCCTGTCAAAATGAAGCTCGCCTTCAAAGCCTTTTTGTAAAAACAGATACTGGTTTTCCTCTTTCAACGGCAGTTCAAGACGGCGGGACAGGATACGCAGCAATTCCAGCTCCCTTGATTCGAATCGGGGTCTATTATTCATATTTCACCTCTCGTATTGGACTAATTTTATTTTAAGAAAAATTTTCCATACTCACAAGCAAAATCCCCTCGCGGTTCAAGCAAGGGGATTTACAGTACATATTCAGCAAGTACGCTCTGCACTTCGTAAATGTTCAAGCTTTTATTAAAATGTTTTTCAATCGGTTCGTCTGATCCTGAAATCCATATTTTCAATTCGGCCTCAAGATCAAAGCTGCCTGCGGTCTCAATGCTAAAATGGGTTATGCTTTTATAAGGAATGCTATGATATTCGATTTTTTTCCCTGTGATTCCCTGCTTATCCACCAATATCAGGCGCCTGTTTGTAAAAATGAACAAATCTCGGACGAGCCTGTAGGCTTTTTCAACCTGTTCACTCGGAGCAAGGACTGCTGAAAATTCGTCCTCGACCTCCTTAACGTCTGCTTCTGATGCATTGCCGATAAAACCATCGAAAAGTCCCATCTAACTAACCTCCAATATAAGGTTTAACTCCATTATACTTGATCGTCCGGAAAAATTCCCAGTGATAAAGGCTTTCCCTCTCAGGAAAGCCTTCAGATATTATTCTTCTGTAGACGGATCGTCCTGTGCTTTTTTCTGCCCTTTTTCTTCTTTATCTTTAGAAATACGGCCACAGGCAATGCGTTCTCCGGAATCCCCTGCAGGCTGAGTCATGCCATCGTCCGGCCCTTCATGGATGACTATGGAGGTCCCTTCCTTTGTCAGCAGCGAAGTTTTGTCTTCCTTCAACGTGACCTGAGGAGCCATGAAATCAATCTTAACCTTGCCGTCATCCTCGACAATCAGGTTGGGAAGATCACCCGCATGGGAGCCCTTTGGATGCAGCAGCCCATGATCCTTATTATCAGGATTGAAATGATTCCCGGCAGATTTGAAATCTGGGGGTTCGCATTTTGCTTTTTCATGAATATGTATGGCCAGTTCCCCCGGCGGCAGCCCGCTCAGATCTCCGCTCAATTTTACTCCGCTCGCCTGCTCCTCGACCTTAATGGTACCTAATGAATCACCTGCAGCATTAAACATTTCAACTTCTGTATTGGTAATGTTCTCTTCCCCGCAGCCGGACAGAAGAAGAACAAACCCCAGCATTAAAGCTTTTTTCATGATTGAATCCTCCATCAAGACAATTTGCCTTTAGTGTTGCCCAATCACTTTACTAATAAACAGGAAAAGCTCAAGGACCCTAAGGAGCAGGCGCTGGACCGTTATCAAAACAAAAGGCTCTTTTCGTATAAATTGTTGTTTTTCACTTATTAATGTTGCCCGTTGATTGTAGCGAGAGGATGCTCGCTTTCCGCGGGGCAGGCGGTGAGCCTCCTCGGCGCTGCGCGTCTGCGGGGTCTCACCTGTCCTGCTACTCCCGCAAATCATTGAATAAACTTCCTAGCGTACGCACCGCACGAAGAAAATACGCATGCATTTTCGAGGATCTCGCACCTTCCGCTACAACCAAGTCAGTAAATATAATACAAATAGCAATAGCCTTTACGAAAACAGCCAAACAAAAAAAGAACAGCTGCTCAGCTGTTCCCCTCTTGTCTATTTTGCCTGTCAATGCGCTCTTCAAGTTCCTTCGCTTTGGCAGCTTCGCGCCTTGAAACACGGATAATTAATCTCATGGTCAGAATGGCGCCGACTAAGAAGATGGCGAACGTTACAGCTGCAGGGCCATATTCTGATTTATCTTCAGGAAAATATAGAAACAGTGACAGTACATACCATTGCAGCATTCTAATCAATCCTTTCTGCTAAAAGCAGTGTCCATTAAATTATTATATCAGCAATGATTGCACAGTCCAATGAACTTATTTCAATACCTCGATCTTTTCAATGACCACATCTTCCACAGGCTTGTCCTGTTCGCCTGTTTCAACCGCTGCGATGCTATCTACTACATCCATTCCCTCGATAACTTGCCCAAAGACTGTGTGCTTGTTGTCAAGCCAAGCTGTACCGCCTTTTTCATATGCCTTGATGATTTCTTCCGGATAACCAGCCTTTTCCATTTGTTCTTTCAGGCTTGGGTCAAGGGTTTTGTTCTGAACAATAAAGAATTGGCTTCCATTAGTATTTGGACCGGAATTGGCCATGGATAAAGCTCCGCGGATATTATAAAGCTCATTAGAGAATTCATCCTCAAACGCTTCGCCGTAAATACTTTCTCCACCCATTCCGGTTCCATCAGGATCGCCGCCCTGGATCATAAAGTCCTGAATGACACGGTGAAAAATCACCCCATCGTAGTAGCCATCTTCGCTGTGCTTAATGAAATTCTCAACAGCTTTCGGAGCCTGGTCCGGGAAAAGTTTAATTTTAATATTCCCTTTTGATGTCTTCATTTCCACCAGTCTTTCATTTCCCTGTACTTCTTCAGTCAGCTGCGGAAAATTGTCCGGAGCTTCGGCTGCCTCGTTATTTGTCTGTTTTTCTTCCGTTTCAGAGCCATTTGCATTGTCCGCTTCTTTCTCAGTGTTTGTCCCGCATGCTGACAGAATTATCATCAGAATGAGGATGGGAGTTAACATACGCAATTTCATGGTTCAGCCTCCTATAAAAAATTCATCATTTTTTAGCTTACCTGATTTATTGAAAATTTGCACTTTGTTTTTTCAGGCTTCATAATAGGGGCTAAAGAAAATGTAAAAGGAGAGGTTAGGTTGGCAGAAGTAAAGATTGGCGACAAAGTAACAGCCATCTATAAAACGGGCAAATATATAGGGGAAGTAACAGATATCCGGCCGCAGCATTATCTGGTCAGAGTACTGGGGGTCCTAAAACATCCAATGCAGGGCGATTTGCATAACCCTAAACAAGCGGATGTGATGCTTTTTCATGAACGCCGGGCGCTTGCTTACAGAGAGCAGACCAATGTGCCCAAACAAATGGTAAAGCCTTTCAAAGAAGAAATACCAGACTATATGGATTCGCTGCAGATAGCTCTGGATAAAATGAGAACCGAGCTTGAAGGAGATTCTTCCCCATGGGCGGAGCAAAGCATCAGAAACCTCGATTCCCTGGAGAAAGATTACTTTAGGTAATAATGAAAACAAGCCAAATCGCTTTGATAGATTTGGCTTGTCAGGCAAATTTATTAAATAGCTTCGAGAAGTCCACCCGGTCGCCAATTGTCGTTGGCTCCGGCTTTTGCAGATATTTTTTATCCTTTTCTACCAATCTGAAAATATTGTAAGTCGTCAAGGCATCATCAAGAGCACGGTGATGTTTTCCTGTTCCTTCCTTGCCGTATTCCTGGACGGCTTTCCATAATCCTGTCTGATTTTGGTCACCAAAGAATCGCTTATATTCCATCGAAAGGTCCACTTCCCTGCCTCTGAAAGGAAATTCAACTCCAGCCTGGATGCAATTATTTCTAAGCACCTTCATATCCATATTTCCCCAAGTAACGATTGTGCAAGGACGATTTCTGTTCATATTCTTCATTTTCTCCACTAATTCAAGAAAATCAATCCCCTGATCCACTTGTTCCTGTGATATATGCAGAAAGGATTTACACCGTTCAGACAATATAGGAAACCGGACCGGAGATACATATGAAGAGAACTCTTCACAAACCTGATTGCTGATAACTGATACAATGCCAGCTTCAATAATTTCCGGAAAAAATCCTCTGAAAGCACTGCCTTTATCAGGCATTGTAAACTCAAAGTCAATAAAAAGGTATTGATGTTCCTCCCCCATTTTTTCACCTGCTTTACCTTAAATTTAAACGGACTTAATTTCTTATATTATATCATGAAATATTTCAATTTTCTGATCAAATTGTTTTTTGCCGTAAATTCTCCATGATGTCCTTATCTATAAATCTATTAATGGAACAACCGGCCGGCAAGCTGTATATTTCCATTGTTCAGAGCATACACATTAACCATATTCTATTAATTTTTAGAGACAGATAGAGAAAAGGGGGGCATGGAATGAAAAAAGGAATATGGTGTTTTTTGTTTGCAGTCCTGCTGTCAGTGGGATCTCTAATGCCTGCTGGTGCGGAAAAAGAATTTGAAGACATATTAGAAGAACAGCTGCGCAGCACAGTCCATTATTACAATGAAAACTCCTTTTCAGTCATTGATGCTTACGGAATGCAGGGACAGGTAACGAAGGCCGTTACCTCTGATGACCCGAAAACATCTGAAAATGAAGAGGCTATTGAGGAATATACTTCCCATATTGGCATTGTTTTTCTGGAATTTGAACAAAAACGGGATGACCTATTTATCTTTAAGAAAAAAGATTTCTTTTACTATGATTTTGACAAAAAAGAATTCCTGACAGCTTCCAATGTGCTTGGCAATGATTCAATCAGGGAGTTTTTCGAAAGATATGTAGATGATATCGAGAAAAGAATTACCCTCTTCTCCAAGTTACTCTTCCTGTTTTTCCTTTCCTTTATCATTACGGTTCCGCTGGCAATCATGATTTTCCACAACCGCAGCCGCAGTAAATTTTAATACAGCAGATAAAGAGGATGAGCTTCGGCACATCCTCTTTTTGCTGCACAGCTTCAGCGCCTGCCCCAGCTGTTTCTCTTGAGAAGGCACTTTTGCCATCCTTATGATGCTGCCTGTATCCTCACATATTCTCGCGGTTCAAATACCTTCAGGTTTCGTTCATTTCCAGCTTCCACTTGATTTTCTGCCGGTAATAATTCGACCACTTCTTCGTCAACGGGAATATAGAATTCCCTTTTAGTTTGATGATCCAATATCCAGGCGCCTGCAAATAGCAGGGCAAAGATTGTAATGGCTGCTGAAATTTTATGTTTAATCATGCATAACACCACCTAAAAATAGTGTGCTTGAATGAATGATTTTTTATACAAAAGTGTTTCCTTTTTATATATTTTTTCAAAAAAATTTTTCCTGATTCATTCGTGTTTCTACCTATTTAATAAGAATGGATAAATCCTTTACTGATAAGGGTTGGAAGAATGCACAGACTTTCTTTTTAGGTTATAATTTGTTCTGAGGTGTATGAGCGGATAGTAATATGACTATGGCATGTCAAGCTTGCCTGCCTGGCTGGATAATATGGGGGAAGGTGGAAAAACTTTTATTAAGCGCTTTCTAATTGCAGAAACAGACTTATACATACTGCGGAAGAAAAATACAATTTTCCAAATTTCCCGAACTGTTAGAAGCCACATATAGCTGCTTCATCAAGCTGCCTAATAGGATACTTTGTTGAATAACTCGCAATTAATTTAAAGGGGGTAATGTTTTGTCTTTGCTTCACCTGGCAATAATTTCACCATTTTTGCTTGCCATCCTTGTGCCTATTGCGTACAAGCTGTTCAGGCAGATACATACAGGTTGGTTTGTACTTCCTCTGCCAATCCTTTTATTCAGTTATTTTATTTCTTATTTATCCATCACCTCCGATCAGCAGTCCGTCACTGAATCTTTTTCATGGATACCCGCTCTTGGGATAGATTTCACGGCAAAAGTGGACGGCCTTGGTTTGCTTTTTGCCTTGCTGATAACAGGAATAGGATCACTGGTTGTTCTGTATTCCATCTATTACCTGGATAAAAACAAAGAAAAACTGAACACCTTTTATGTGTACTTACTTCTATTTATGGGTGCTATGCTTGGGGTTGTCCTGTCTGATAACCTGATTGTGCTATATACCTTCTGGGAATTCACAAGTTTTTCTTCATTCCTGTTAATCGGGTATTGGTACCACAGAGAGAAATCAAGATACGGCGCACAGAAGTCGATGATCATCACGGTTTTCGGCGGTCTTTCTATGCTCGGAGGCATCATCCTGCTTTATTTAATGACAGGCACTTTCAGCATTTCGGAAATTATCGCTGGATCAGATGAAATATTTTCACATTCATTATTCGTTCCTGCTTTACTTTGCTTTTTGCTTGGGGCTTTTACCAAGTCCGCGCAATTTCCATTTCACATCTGGCTGCCGGATGCCATGGAAGCTCCAACACCTGTCAGTGCATATTTGCACTCGGCAACGATGGTTAAGGCAGGCATCTATTTAGTAGCACGTATGAGTCCGGTTTTTGCCGAGCACTCGCTCTGGCTCTGGCTCATTGCAGGATTTGGGATTACAACGTTATTTTGGGGTTCATTTTCAGCTGTCAAACAGACTGACCTTAAAGCCATCCTGGCTTTCTCAACAGTCAGCCAGTTGGGGATGATCATGTCCCTTCTCGGCATTGGTGCTGCAGCGCTTCACTTTGAAACAGTAGAAGACAGTTATTTTACGGTTGCCACTACAGCTGCAGTTTTTCATTTGATCAACCATGCCACCTTTAAAGGAAGTCTCTTCATGGTAGCTGGAATTGTAGATCATGAAACCGGAACACGAGATATCCGCAAACTTGGCGGTCTGATGAACTTTATGCCGATTACCTTTACTTTGGCGATCATCGGAACATTTTCCATGGCAGGGCTTCCGCCTTTCAATGGGTTCTTAAGTAAGGAAATGTTCTTTACAGGAATGGTCCGCGTTCTGGAAATGGATATTTTCAATTTGGATACATGGGGACTCTTGTTCCCGGTTTTTGCCTGGGTGGCAAGTGTATTTACGTTTATTTACAGCATGGTTCTTGTATTCAGGACATTCACAGGCAAGTTCCAGCCTGAACAATTAGAAAAGAAACCGCACGAAGCCCCATTCGGGATGCTCATATCTCCTATCATCCTGGCTTCACTAGTGATCATTATCGGTTTCTTCCCTAATATTATTTCTAACACGCTTATTTCCCCTGCGCAGGCCGCCATTATGCCTGTTGAAGGGTATAAGTATGATACTCATATATACTTCTGGCACGGATTTACGCCTGAGCTGTTCATGACTTTGGGTGTTATAACATTGGGCGTTCTACTCTTTATCTCTCTGCCGAAGTGGAGAAGAGTATATGATTTATTCCCTGAAAAATTGGCTCTAAATCGCTTCTATGACAGCGGCCTGTCAGGGATTCAGCGGGGCGCATACAGGTTTACCAAATGGTACATGAATGGCTCTATCAGAAACTATTTAGTTTATATATTTACTTTCTTTATCATTACATTGCTGTCCGTCTTATTCATGAAGGATGCATTTAAATTTGATGCGAGTAATGTTTCTGCCATCAGATTCTCAGAAATTGTGCTTGCTCTCGTGATCGGAGTTGGATCGATTACGATATTGTTTGTGAAATCAAGATTAACATCCATTATTTTATTGGGTGCAGTCGGCTATACAGTAGCGCTATTCTTTGTTATTTTCCGTGCGCCGGATCTGGCTTTGACACAGCTTGTCATAGAAACGATTTCAGTTGCGTTATTCCTGCTGTGTTTCTACCATCTGCCACAGATTAAAGATGAAGAAAGAATGCCGTTTAAAGCAACCAATGCAGTCATCTCCATTGGTGTTGGGCTGGTCGTAACTTTAATTGCTTTTTCAGCTTACAGTAATAAATCACCTAATTCGATTGCACAGTATTATATTGAAAACACCTATGAAAAAGCTGCCGGCAAAAACATGGTAAACGTTATTCTCGTGGACTTCCGTGGATTTGACACAATGTTTGAAATAACGGTACTTGCCATAGCGGCTCTGGGGATATTCGGAATGATCAAGCTTCGTCTGGGGGGAGGAAAGAAAAATGAAAACAAATGACATTATTCTGCAAACAGCCACTAAAGTTGTTTTGTTTATCATCGTTCTTTTCTCTGTATATATTTTCTTTGCTGGTCACTATACACCAGGCGGCGGTTTCGTAGGAGGCCTGCTAACATCAGGGGCACTCATTTTACTCTTGCTGGCCTTCGATATGAAGACAGTTGAAAAGACACTGCCTGTTAATTACATGTATATGATTGCAGTCGGCCTCCTCTTTGCAATCGGAACGGGAGCAGGTGCGCTGCTCTTCAATGTTCCATTTTTAACACATGCATTTACAGGTGTAGACCTTCCAATTCTGGGACACTTATCACTTCATACCGCAGCACTGTTTGATCTCGGTGTTTTTCTGGTTGTTGTAGGTGTGACAATGATCATAATCAAAACGATAGGGGAGGATGACTAATGGAAATATTAATGTCCGTTGTTGTTGGAATTCTTTTTATGTCAGCCACCTATTTAATGCTTTCAAAAAGCCTGCTTCGCATCATTGTTGGAACTGCGATATTAAGTCATGGCGCCCATTTGCTCATCTTAACAATGGGGGGTCTTAAAAAAGGTGCTGCACCGCTTCTCGGTGAGGCTGCAAGCTCCTATACAGACCCGCTTCCGCAGGCATTAATCTTAACTGCAATAGTAATCGCATTTGGTGTAACGGCCTTTTTCCTAGTATTGGCATACCGGGCTTATCAGGAACTTGGTACAGATAATATGGACAAATTGAGAGGAAATGAAGGAAATGATTAACTTTTTGATACTGCCGATTTTAATTCCCTTAGTAACGGGAGTCCTTCTAATCTTCGCTGCCAAGTATATCAAGCTGCAAAGGTGGATTGCAGGCCTTTCAGCGTTGATAACTGTAATTGTATCGGTGTTATTAGTTCAAAAGGTCAATAACGATGGGATTCAGACATTGAACTTATCTAATTGGGAAGCGCCTTTCGGAATTACACTTGTTTCTGATATGGTTTCCGTCTTACTTGTATTAACTACCAGTATCATTGCATTGGCATGTGTAATCTATTCATTTCGCGGAATAGATGAAGGCAGGGAAAAATTCTATTTCTACTCAGCTGTCAACTTTTTGATCGTTGGCGTAAATGGAGCATTTACAACCGGCGATATTTTTAACCTTTTTGTATTCTTTGAAGTAATGCTAATGTCTTCCTATGTGCTAATTGTAATTGGGGGCACGAAAATCCAGTTGAGGGAATCCATTAAATATCTGCTCGTGAATGTCATTTCTTCAGCATTATTTGTAATTGCTGTAGCATACTTATATTCCGTTGTGGGAACGCTCAACATGGCCCATATTTCCGTTCGGATCAGTGAGATCAGTGAAATGGGACAGCCTGGCATCATTACTGTTATTGCCGTTCTATTTCTGATCGTTTTTGGTCTGAAAGGGGCAATTTTCCCTCTATTCTTTTGGCTGCCAGGGTCATATTATGCACCGCCGGCACCTGTTCTTGCACTATTCGGTGCCCTGCTCACAAAAGTGGGGGTTTATTCAATAGCCAGGACATATACTTTATTCTTTTACCAGGATGGAGGCTTTACTCAGCAGCTTTTAACCATTCTGGCGGTAATTAGCATCATTTTTGGTGTCATTGGGGCAATCGCCTATTGGGATATTAAGAAAATTGTCATTTACAATATCATAGTAGCTGTTGGAGTCATTCTCTTTGGCATTTCAGCTATGACCCCGGATTCTCTTACAGGTGCAATGTTTTACCTGATACATGATATGAACATTAAAGCATCACTGTTTTTACTTGTTGGTATCGCAGCAGCTATAACAGGAACGAGTAATTTAAGAAAAATCAGCGGGTTAATAAAGCGTTATCCCGGATTGGGCTGGTCTTTTTTCATTGCCGCTCTTTCACTATCGGGTATTCCCCCGCTAAGCGGTTTTGTCGGCAAGCTCTTGATTATTAAAGGGGGATTCGAGTCTGAGCATTACTGGGGTGCAGGGATTGTGTTAATATCCAGTCTACTTGTCCTTTTCTCCATCATGAAAATTTTTATCAATGGTTTTTGGGGAACCCCTCGTGATTACGAAGGCGCAGATCAAATACCTGTCAAGAGCATGATGATTGCTCCGGTGATCCTTGTTGCTTTTGCCGTCTTTTACGGAGTCGGCTCTGAATTCGTATATCCGTATATCTCTCAGGCTGCTGAAACGCTTGCCAATCCAAGTATTTATATAGACGCAGTCTTAAAGGAGTACTGAGTATGGCATTTCAAATTTTATTAAATATGTTCCTTGGATTTATGTGGATGTTCTTAACAACAACCTACGATCCGGTAGCCTTCTTGAAGGGTTATCTTTTCGGCCTGCTCATTATTTTTGTATTCAGGCGGTTCTTTACCTCCCGCTTTTATCTGCATCGTGTGATCGCAGTAATCAATTTATTGCTGATCTTTATTAAAGAACTGATTCTAGCAAATATAGCGGTATTAAAGGTTGTTCTTAAACCAAAGCTTGATATGAAGCCGGGCATTTTCGCGTTCCCGACTGTTTTAGAAAAAGATTGGGAAATAACTGTTCTGGCAAACCTGATTACCCTGACTCCGGGAACCTTAACCATTTCTGTTTCCGACGACAATAAAATATTGTACGTGCATGCAATGGATATGGGTGAAGTACAGGACGAAATTGAATCCATTAAAAATTCTTTCGAGAAAGCAATTATGGAGGTGAGCCGATAATGATCCAGACCATTGTAATGATCGCCATTCTGTGTATATCAATCGCCACACTGGCTTTAATATACAGAGTGATCAAAGGCCCCACCACTCCTGACAGGGTTGTAGCATTGGATGCAATTGGAATTAACCTGGTTTCTATCGTGGCACTCACTTCGATTGCGCTAAATACTAACGCCTACTTGGAGGTCATCCTTCTGCTTGGAATTCTCGCTTTCATCGGAACTGTGGCCTTCTCTAAATATTTGGAGAAGGGGGTTATCATAGAACATGACAGAGATCGCTAATTTCTTTATTATCGTGTTTGTTCTGTTAGGTGCCTTCTTTAGCCTAGTTGCAGCTTTCGGTGTTATCAGGCTGCCTGATGTTTATACGAGAAACCATGCTGCTTCAAAATCTGCAACACTCGGTGTTTTATGCGTTCTTTTAGGAACATTGCTTTTCTTTTATTTTAAGGATGGCTACTTTAATTCAAGGGTCGTACTGGGGATTATTTTTATCTTCATGACTTCCCCCATTGCTGGCCATTTAATCGGACGTGCAGCATATAATTCCGGAGTCAAGCTATGGGATCAAAGCGTCAGGGATGACCTGAAAAATGACACTAATGGAAAAGAATCTGCCGGTAAAGGCCAATAAATAGAAACCCACGGGAAACTTTTTAGAGTGACCCAGTAAAATGAGACAAGGAAAAAACACCCCCTGAATCGTATTTAATATCTATACGATTTTTGGAGGTGTTTTTCTTATGGGGACAAGAGTTCATTATCCAGAAGAAATAAAGTGGGAAGCGATTAAGTTAAAGCAAAAGGGATTAAGCAATCAGGCAATTATGGAACAGCTCGGAATTAGAAATGTTTCACAAATCAAAACTTGGATGAAATGGCATAGAGAAGGTCAGGTTCACCGGTTTTCTCAGCCCGTAGGCAAACAATACACGTATGGTAAGGGGCCAGACGAATTAAGTGAAGTAGATGAATTAAGAAGGAAGAATAAACAATTGGAGATGCAGCTGGATATTTTAAAAAAGTACCAAGAGATAGAAAGGAGCTGGAGCCGCAAGTCGTGTTAAAAGTCGTAGAGGAGCTGTCTTCTGTGTATTCTATAATCAGTATTTTAGGTACCTTGGAAGTACCAAAAGCTACTTATTATCGGTGGAAGAAAAAGTATATTCACACCATAATGAGTCCATTAGAAGAGCTTATAGTACATCTTTGCGAGGAAAATCATTTTCGTTATGGTCACCGGAAAATTAAAGCTCTTCTCAAACGAAATCATCGGGTTGATGTTAATCGGAAGACAGTCCAAAGAATTATGCAAAAATACAAAGTGCAATGCCAGATAAAGGTGAAGCGACCTAAATACTTAAATGGAGAAACCAATATTATTGTTGAAAACTTATTAAATCGGCAATTTAGAGCAGATAAGCCGAATGAGAAGTGGGTCACAGATATTACATATCTGCCTTATGGTCCATCAATGGTCTATCTGTCGACAATTATGGATTTGTACAACAATGAAATTGTAGCGTTTAAGGTGAGCACAAGCCAGGAAACTAAATTGGTTTTAAGCACCCTTCGGGAAGCTCTAGAAAAAAGAAAACCAGCTGAAGGAATCATGATTCATACGGATCAGGGGGCTGTGTATACCTCCTATGCGTTTCAGAATATGGCAAAAGAAAACGGCATGATCACAAGCATGTCCCGAAAGGGAAACTGCCATGATAATGCCGTCATCGAATCCTTTCACTCCTCGCTAAAGTCGGAAGGATTCAAAGATCAAAAAAGATCTTCTCTTTCTCATTGTAAGTTAGTAAATATCGTAAATCAATATATGAGTTATTATAACGAAATACGCATTCAGGCAAAATTAAACTACCTGTCCCCTATTGAATATAGAGGACAGGCAGCATAGGTGTTTTTTCTAAGTCTCAAAACCGCGGGTCAGTCCATTTCTCTCCTGTGGGTTTTTTGTACGTTTATTTTCTTTTAATTACTGCCATTGTACATCTTGAGGTGCATATCAGCTTGTCATTCTCATCCATTATTTTAATATCCCAAACCATTGTGGTTCTTCCCTGATGCAGCACTGTTGCGACAGCCGTCACAATTCCATCCTTTTTAGCACGTACATGGTTAGCATTAATCTCAAGCCCTGCAACAGATTCCGTTTCTTTATCGCAAAGTTCAAATGCTCCTATGCTTGCAACAGTTTCCGCAAGGGCGACAGATGCCCCTCCATGCAGGAGGCCAAACGGCTGGCGGGTACGTTCATCAACAGGCATGGTGGCAACTACTCGTCCCTTTTCATGTGACACGATTTCCATTCCAAGTGTTTCAATTAAGGTATCTTTCAACTCCATTTCCTTATCCCCTCTCCATATGTAAAATGTTGTCATACTATACTCCATTATATAAGAACAAACTATGTATGTCCTGTAGGACAAGCATAAAAAAAGAGGTGACCGCCATGAATCGTGTACGCGAAGGATTAATTCCAACTGTTCTCGGCACCGCTGTTACTACGGCTGGATATGCAATGAAACAAAACCGCAGAGCTAACAATATGTTATCAGATACCATCGTTGGTTTCGGGCTCGCCCATATTGTACTTGGAGCTATTGACCTGGTAGAGCACCGCAATCAGTATTAGAAAACATTTGACGATTTACTAAAAGTATAAAAAGGCAGCACCCGGCTGCCTTTTTATATTAAAGTCCCATCCCCTGATCATGGAGCTTTTTCTGCTTCTTCGCCCGTTTTCTTCTGGCAAAACGAAATATGAGGAAAATCGCTGCAAAGCCTGCCAGGCCAAGCAGTATTTCTTTTTCATGTTTGATGATGGTGTCAATATGGTCTCCAAATACATAGCCGATCGTGAAGGCTATAGAGAGCCATATCAGTGCGCCACTGTATGCAAATAAAGTGAATTTTTTAAATGGCAATTTACTGAAGCCGTATAAAAAGGGGAGGAAATTTCGGATACCCGGAACAAAATAACTGAAGGAGAGGGAAAAGGCATGATACTTTTCCATTAGTTTTAAAGAAGAATCAATCGTTTTAGTCATCCTTTTGCTTTTATGAAAGTACTTTAGCGAAGGCCTTCCAATCAAACGCCCGATGGTATAACAGGTTGTCAGTGCCGCCAGAATTCCAAAATATATGACAATGAATGCAAGCAAAGGGTGCAGCGTTTTTAAGGAGGAAGAAAGACCAACAGTCATAACAATCAATTCATTTGGAACAGGAAAAATAAAAACCCCTACCCAAAGCCAAAGAAACAGCCCCAAATATCCGTTATTTTCAATGATTTCCAAAATCAATTCAAGTTCCATCCGGGGCCTCCTATCTATGTATGCAACGCACACTTATTTACCACACTAATATATTCTCCATTCCCTTCTTTTACCCCTTTTATAATAATATCAATCCTTATTAAATTCTCTTGTTGAAGCCTAACTGTTGCGGAAGGTAATTTTGTTCCTTCATAGGAATAGCTTTGTTTTCATATAATGGAAATACGTGCATTTATTACTAACCGAAAGGGGCAGAAAACCGGATGTACCCCTACTATTATTTTCGCTACCCGAAGCCCGGATATAACCCTCAGCTTCAAAGCTGCTGGAATTATCCGCAGGCCTATCAGTCTTATTATCACCCTGTGCATTTCTATAGGACCTTACCGGCAGTTGATCCGCAAATGTTCATGAGCTCTGCCAAAAAAATGGAGGTCCTCATGAAGGATGCCAGCATATTACTTGTAAAAATGGCAGAGTCAAGAAAGTATTCTTATGATTTGATGGCAGCAGCTCAGCAGTCCAACAAGCCTGCGGTCGAAAACCTTCTGAAATCAACAGGCATCTCGCGGGTTCCTTCTGTTTCCTATACACCCGACGGGCTAAGACTTCATTTCGAATCAGACAAAGATGATCCCCAGAAATGCTGTGATTTAACACTAAAGCTGAGATGGATGTAAATAAAAAAGCCCTCAATCAAGAGAGCTTCTCACCTATCTAACGGTAATAAGGGTTGCCATATGGGCCATAGCCTGGATATCCGCCACCGCCATAAGGAGCATATGGCGTTCCTGGTGGCGCTCCTGGCGGTCCATAGAAAGGCGGCGGGGGACCGTAGAAAGGACGCGGTGCAAATAAAGCTGCTCCCAGCCCGCCTCCCAGAAAACCGCCGATCAAGCCGCCGACAAAAGGAGCTCCTAAAAAGAAAAACCTTTCATTCCCGTTTCTATATGGGCCTCTATAATAATACATGCAGGGTAACCTCCTTCATTTTCAATCCCTTCTCTATTTAATATGCAGATGTCCTCATTTTGAGTGGGCGACTAGAAAAGCGGAAGCACCATGCTCACCTCCGAGCACGAAACAAAAAATCCCCTGTGCCTTTTGGGCAAGGGGATTTTTGTATATTAGTTAACAGCTTTTACTTTAGCAAATGCATCTTCAACAGATACATAATCATAGCCAAGGTCTTTAGCAACCGCTGGGTATGTGATGCTTCCGTTTACAACGTTCACACCAAGCTTAAGTGCTGCATTGTCTTCAATCGCTTTCACAACGCCTTTGTTTGCAATTTGCAGAGCATAGTTGATTGTAACGTTTGTAAGAGCAATTGTAGATGTTCTTGGAACAGCACCAGGCATGTTCGCAACAGCATAGTGAACAACGCCATGCTTATCATATGTTGGGTTGTCATGAGTTGTAATATGATCAACTGTTTCGAAAATACCGCCCTGGTCAATCGCTACGTCTACAACTACTGAACCAGGCTTCATTGTTTTGATCATTTCTTCTGTTACAAGCTTAGGCGCTTTCGCTCCCGGAATTAGAACTGCACCAATTACCAGGTCAGCATCTTTAACAGCCTGTGCAATGTTGAATGGATTAGACATTAAAGTCTGGATGCTGTTTCCAAAGATATCATCAAGCTGGCGCAGACGCTCTGGGCTTAAGTCGATGATTGTAACTTGTGCGCCAAGTCCGATTGCCATTTTTGCTGCGTTGATTCCAACTACACCGCCGCCAATGATGGTAACTTTTCCGCGTGATACACCAGGAACACCTGCAAGAAGAATACCCATTCCGCCATTTGTCTTCTGCAGGAATTGAGCTCCAATTTGAGCAGACATGCGTCCTGCAACTTCACTCATTGGAGTAAGAAGAGGCAGTGTACGGTTAACTTCAACTGTTTCATAAGCAATAGCTGTAACGCCTTTTTCAGTTAAAGCTTTTGCAAGCTCAGGCTCTGCTGCAAGGTGAAGGTATGTGAAAAGAACCAATCCTTCACGGAAATAACCATACTCAGATGGAAGCGGTTCTTTAACCTTCATAACCATTTCAGCAGCCCATGCTTCAGCCGCAGTATCTACGATAACAGCCCCTACTTCAGTATAATCTTCATTAGTGAAACCGCTTCCAATTCCTGCGTCGATTTCTACTAATACTTTATGTCCGGACTTTACTAATGCATCAACGCTTGCTGGTGTAGCAGCAACACGATTTTCATTATTTTTAATTTCTTTAGGTACTCCAATAATCATGGAAAACTCCCCTTTCAATCTATCAATTATGATATTTACTATTGTCAGTATAATAATTTTAGTAAAGCGCTGTCATTGTTGAATTCATAAAATAAAAGAGCCTCCATTTGTGGAAATCTACAAATGAGGGCTCTTCTTTTCCATTCTCCGGATTTTAAGTTCAAGATATAAAGAAAGTTTTGTATTCGTATTCTTCAGGTCAACCTTCCCAATATCAGTTATCCTCTTTAATCGGTAATTCAGTGTATTCATATGAATATGCAGGTTTTTAGCTGTTTCATTCACATTGCTGTCATGATCAATGAAGGCTTCCAGGGTAGCGAGCAAATTGGTCCGGTGCTCAAGATCATATTTAATAATCTTCTCAATAGCAGGGTGCTCATACGGCTCCTGCCGCTTCTTTTCAAGGATGGCATCAAGATAGCGGAAAATGCCAAGCTGCTGGTAGCTGTAGACATGATGGATCTCTTCCGGAAATTGCTCTTTAAGGCGCAGTACCTGCAATGCCTCCTGATAGCTTTTTTCCACTTTTTCAAAGTGCTGATAAGCAGTTCCTGTTGCCCCGCTAATATGATCAATGCTAAATCGCGTGTTCATTTCATCAATGAAAAACTGGATGAATTCGATGAAAGGATTTTCAGCTTGAGCAGATTCAGGCGGTGCAGCCAGAATGACAAATTCATTCGCCATCGCGGCATGAAAGGTTATCTGAACCTTTTGGCTTGTCGTAATCAGGTAGATGATCTTTTGTTCTATTTTAGAGGTCACTTCTTCTTTAAACCTAAAGACCAGCACAGCAAACGGTGATGGCGGTTTTATACTTAAATCCTCAAATCTGTCTGAGATTTCATCATGGCTATGGAAATGGCCGGTTAACAGCTCCCAGAAAAAATCCCGGTAGCCCTCAGCTCTTTTTTTCTTTTGCGCATTTAGTTTTAGCATTTCCGTCCTTGCTGACTGTGCGGCCAGTTTCAGCAGATTCAGCTTGCTTTCTGTTAAGGCGGCTTCTTCTTCGACGACCCAGATGTAGCCCAGTACCTCATTATGATTGCGTATAGAAATGGCTACCCGATTTCCCAGTCCTATCTCCTTTATTTCAGGAATTCTAAGCGGTTCCCCGCTTTGCATCAGCTGTGGTATCACACGATCCTTCCATAAACGATTAATAACCTTTTCGGGAACCTTTCTGCTGATAATTGTAGCTATTCGAGCGGTATCTGTCTGATCATCATGTGTACTGTATGCCAGCAGGCGATGATTTACATCTTCTATAGTAACAGGGCATTCCAGGACATCGCGGATCTTATCTACTAATTCCTCCAGATCACTAAATGCCCTCTTAAACGGATCCTTTTCCATTTTATTATCACCCAATCGTAAAACTTCTTTAAATTTCACTTTTTCTATCCTATTATATTATACCTCAATCCTGCCCTGTACTCTACCAGGGCCATCATGCCATTCGACAATATTCGGGGGGTGCCTGTCACAAAACTTTTATAAAATTGCTAATAGTTTTACTTTTTTATTTAACTTGAAGTTATATTCAGATAATTTTACAATAGGACATGTTCACAAAAAAATCATATTTTAATAGGTTTAATGGCAAAACTTGAAAGCGTTAACATCTGGGAGGCGATGATTTATGCTAGAAACGCTTAATAAAATTAACGGAGTGCTCTGGGGCACACCGAGCTTAATTTTGCTTTTTGGTACGGGTGTTCTTTTAACATTCATGCTGAAAGGCCTTCAATTCAGAAGGCTGATATATGCATTCAAATTAGGTTTTACAAAAGAAGGACAGGCTTCATCCAATGCTGAAGGAGATGTCAGTAACTTCAAGGCTCTTATGACAGCTCTTGCAGCTACCATTGGTAATGGTAATATCGCTGGTGTTGCCACTGCGATTACACTCGGCGGACCAGGGTCAATCTTCTGGATGTGGATTGTTGGTTTGCTTGGAATGGCAACCAAATATGCCGAAGCATTACTGGCAATGAAATACCGTGTAAAAAATGCAAATGGTGAGTATTCCAGCGGACCGATGTATTATGTGGAGCGTGGTCTTGGCAAGAAGTTTAAATGGCTTGCAGTGGCATTTGCCGTCTTTGGCGCTTTTGCAGCACTGGGCATTGGAAACAGTGTTCAATCAAATACAATAGCCTCTGTAATGGATACTTCTTTTGGAGTTAATAATTGGATAACAGGTGTTATCCTTGCTGTACTCGCTGCTTTAATTATCTTCGGCGGTATTCAGCGCATCAGTACTGTTGCAGGATTCTTTGTTCCAGTTATGGCCGTTCTTTATATCGGAGGGGCATTACTTATACTGGCTGTAAACTATGATCAAATCATACCCGGTTTCCAGACAATCTTCTATTATGCCTTCAACCCGGTAGCAGCAACCGGAGGTTTTGTCGGAGTTGTCGTATCTGAAGCAATCAAGAATGGTGTTTCACGGGGTATTTTCTCGAATGAAGCCGGACTTGGTACCGCAGCGCTTATCGCAGGAAACGCAAAGACTGACCATCCTGTAAAACAGGCACTTGTTGCAATGACTGGTACATTTATTGTTACAATCGTGGTTTGTACGATGACTGGTCTGGTTCTTATCATGACTGGTTTCTGGGACACAACTGGCGGATTGATCTCAGGTGTGGCCCATGATGGCAGCCTTGACGGCGGGGCACTAACTAGTGCAGCCTTTTCTCATGTTCTTGGAGTTGCAGGAGAGTACATTGTTGCTTTCTCTGTTATCTTCTTCGGGTTTTCAACCATTGTCGGCTGGTATGTATATGGTGAAAAATGCTTTGAATACCTTGTTGGCACAAAAGGAATAATGGGATACCGTGCCATTTACATCTTTGCGACTGGCATCGGTGCGGTTGCTAACTTAACAACTGTTTGGGCTTTCGCAGACATGGCAAATGCATTAATGATGATCCCTAACTTGGTTGCATTAATACTTTTAAGCAAAGTGGTTGTTAAAGATACTAATGAATTCTTTGAAAATCACTATAAAGCAGCAAATAGACAGCTTAAGAAAGCTGGCTGATAAAAACGAAAGGCGCCCGCTTATTGGCTTATAACCTCGAGCCGATGCGCCTGGAGCTGGACATATTGTTAAAAAACACAGGTCTATGGATCTGTGTTTTTTTGTTCAGACTGCATCCCTATAACGGAAATAACGGCAGTTCATTTCTCTCGTGAATATAGACAAATATCCGATAATGATATAGAAAATCGCCAGTTATTACTCCTTCTTCTTCAAAAGAATAAGCATCTAAAAATGCTTCTATCCGGTCTTTATCCTCTCCATCCCATACCCCGGTCATCCAGACTTTATAGGCAAGACTGCTGCTTAAACCTGCATATCCGCTTTCCTCAAAAAGCTCCTCGATTTGCTCCCTTTCCATCTGTCCACCTCCCCCGTTTGTTATCCATCCTTATCTGTTTTTATCTTACTTATACACTTTTGGGACAAGGCAAATATACAATTTTAGCACCATATGAGGTGAACTTGTCTATACTATATCGAAGTCTATTTTAAATATGCAGGAATGCTTATTAATCAAATAAGGGAGGGATAACTTTGGAATTGAACGAGTTATTTCATTTAGGCAATAAAACAGCCATTGTCACTGGAGGCGGACGCGGACTCGGAGAGCAAATGGCAAATGCACTTGGGGAAGCAGGAGCAAATGTGGTTGTCTGCTCACGCAGATTTGAAGCATGTGATCATGTCAGAAAAAACCTGGAAGCAAAGGGTGTTAAAGCTCTGGCTATCGAATGTGACATCACTAATGAAGAAGACATTCAAAAAGTCATTCAAAAGACTTTGGAGACATTTGGAACAATCGATATCCTCATTAATAATAGCGGCACATCCTGGGTTGCTCCTATTCTCGATCTGTCTGCTGATAAATGGGACAAAGTCATGAATGTGAATTTGAAAGGGCTGTTTTTATTTTCACAGGCTGCCGCAAAAGTGATGACGAAACAGGGAAGCGGCAAAATCATTAATATTTCTTCCGTAACTGGAATGAGGGGTACTCACTCAGCTTTTCTTGATGCAGTGGCCTACAGTACAAGTAAAGGTGCAGTTATCTCACTTACAAAGGATATGGCTGTAAAGCTGGCACCTGCCGGCATTCAAGTAAACGCTATCGCTCCAGGCTTCTTTCCTACCAAGATTACAAAGGTCCTTGAAAAATCGAGTTCAGTTATTCACAAAATGATTCCTGCTGGAAGATTTGGAAATGAACATGATTTAAAAGGAGCGGCTGTCTTTCTATCATCTAAAGCGTCTGATTACATGACGGGACAGGTATTAGTCGTAGATGGAGGAATGACGGTATCCCTCTAAGCATCACAAGGCTAACTTCATAGAAAGGAGAAAGTTTATGTCCATTAACCATACGGAAGCTATATTGCAGGCAATAAAAAAGTTAGGGACAAAAGTGGAAAGAGATCTGAATGAATCTATACAGAACTCTATTAACAAAGAAGATATTTTCAAGAACTTAGTCACCCGTTCTGAGGTGACCGCAGCAAGCATGAAAAAACTGCGGGACGCCATTGAGACACTATCCGTCCCTCTTAATTTCCCTACCAAGACTGACGTGGCAAACGCAGCTAAACTAACTGTGCAGGCTGAAGAAAAAATGGATCAGATTGACGAAAAGGTCATCGCTTTGGCCAGATCAATTGAGGAAATAAGAAAAGCACTTGACAGTCCTGCTGAAAGCGCGGAAAAATAAATGACACAGAATACACCCTCCAGAAAACTGCTCGGATTCTTTAATACTCTTTCTCAGCCCGATCCGGAGATAAATATAACTCCAAGAACGGCAGTCTGGAAAAAAAATAAGGCAACGCTCTGGAACTATGCCCCTTCCAGCAAAAAATACAGTATTCCCATTTTCCTTGTGTATTCACTTGTCAATCAGCCCTTTATTTTGGATCTGGGACCGCAGAATAGTTTAATCGAAGCTTTGGTTAACAGCGGGTATGATGTCTACTTGCTGGATTTCGGAATTCCGGGCTATGAGGATAAAGACATTACGATGGAAGATTATATTACTGAATACATTCAAAAGGGGATAAAAAGAGCTTTATATCACGCCGGAGCCGAGGAAATAACGGTCATGGGCTTTTGCCTTGGCGGCACCTTTGCAGCCATTTATGCAGCCATTGCGGATGAACCGGTTAAAAACTTAGTATTGTCTGTCGCACCGGTTGATTTCAGCATTATCCCCGTTTTTGATAAATGGGCACATGAGCTCCGAAATGGAGAAGGCAGTCTGGATACCACTTTTGATGCATGGGGACTTATTCCCGCATCTGCCATTAAATATGGTATGCGCATATTTACCTCTCCTCTCTATTACTCTCCGTATTTATCGCTGCTGGCAAGGGCCGACGATGAAGCATATACAACCCGCTGGAAGCGATTTAACCATTGGACAAATGGCCATATCCCATTTGCCGGGGCTGCAATGAAGCAAATCCATCAGGACCTTTTAAAAGACAATAAACTTGTGAACGGTACATTAACAATCGGAGAAAAGAAAGCCGTCCTCAGTAATATTAAAGCTAATTTGCTCGCTGTCGCTTCAGATAATGACCGGCTTGTTCCAAAAGAACAGGTTCTTCCGGTCTTGGACCTCGTGTCAAGCGCTGATAAAACTTTTCACCTGCTTCAGGGCGGGCATGCCACTCTTACTTCAGAGGGAAAAGTTCCTGGTTATTTGGATGAATGGCTGTCAGGACGATCAGGTCGATTATAACAGTTAATTCCCCTGCCACTGCAGGGGATTCAACATTTAAAGGAGGAGGTAACTTGATGACTTTATGCAGTTATCCAAAAATGTATATGAATGACTATACCATCAGTGCTTATTTGGGGTTTGCTTCATTTGTATTTAGAGACTTATTTCCTGCTTAGTACTAGGACCATGCATTTACTGCATGGTTTTTTTATTTGTGTTAACTCATGCAAAGCTGCAAATAATAAGCAAATGAACAAAATGCACTAACAGGTAGCTTCAAGCGGGCACCTGCACAAGGACAGAGCAGAAGGAGACTAACTATGGACTTGAAGATTTTCAAGGCAATCAGCCGTTTATCCGGACGTATGGCATTCATCGACTTTTTGATGATTCTTATATCAAATAAGGCAAGATATTTATTTTTATTTGTTCTGGCAGGTATGTGGCTGGCCAGGGGAGCTTCCCGAACATCCGCAAAAAAAGCGGCTGCCGCTTCCCTGATTGCTATCTTTGTAAATAAAGTAATAAAAATTTGTTATTTTAGGCCACGTCCATTTATTAAAACCAAGGTTGGCCTATTGATCCCGGCCAAAAGAGATTCAAGTTTTCCAAGCAAGCATACAGTAGTGTCGTTTGCTGCTTCTATCGTTATTTTTTACGGCAACCGATTTATAGGGCGCATTCTGCTGTGGGTTTCAGGGCTCACAGGCTTCTCCCGCATATGGGCTGGCCACCACTACCCTTCTGATGTTATCGGCGGTGCTCTTATTGGCGCAACAATAGGCTGGATGACAGAAAAATGTTCAATGGAAAAATCAAAAGCAGAACATTAGAATAAAAAAAATGTAAAAACCACACTTTCTTTGGCGAAAGAAAACTTGTTTTGTCAGTCTGGAAGGACTTCATGCTATTCCGGCAGAATTCTTTGTAAAAACGGGAGGGGATCAGTATGAATACGAGTGCTGCAGCCAAATTATTAGGTGTTTCACCTAGCACTATTCAGCGATGGGTTAAACAACTGGAACTCCGGACGGAACGAAATGAATTGGGCCATTACTTATTTACAGAAGAAGACATTAGCCTGCTAAAACAGGTGCAGGACCAGCTTAATCAGGGGATAATATTGCAGGACGTTACTGTAAATGGAAAAAAGACGAGAAAGGGTACGGTCAATGGAGAAACAGCTGCCGCACCAGCAATGGAGAAAATATATTTAAAAATAAGTGAGCTTGAGAAGCGGCTGAACGGAAAAGCAGATGATGTGGTGTCATACCAGCTGCTGCAGCATCGCAGTGAAATAGAGGAATTGCAGAAGGAAAATGCACGTCTGCTGAAAAGAATTGAGGTTCTTGAAGCGAGGACAGCTGTTAAAAATCGAGACATCCCTGCTGACACTCTTTTGGTTTTTGATCAGGAGAAGCCAAGGAAGAAATTAAAAAAGAGAAACATTTTCACTATGCTGTTCGGATTTTAGTAAGGATAAAAGCGTATCTACGCTTTTATCCTTACTAATCATCCCAGCTGAACCTCTGCTCACGAAAAGGGTCTCCATAGTTGTGATAGCCGTTATTTTCCCAAAATCCAGGCTTGTCGGTTTTAGAGAACTCAATGCCTCTAATCCACTTTGCACTTTTCCAAAAATACAGATGCGGAATCACGGCCCGCAGCGGAAATCCATGCTCGGGAGTAAGAGGCTCACCATTATGAGTATGTGCAAGAAGACTGGTGCTTTTTAAAAAATCCTTAATCGGGAGGTTTGTGGTCCATCCTTCTTCCGCGTGAAGAATTACAAAGCGGGCTGTTTCTTTTACACCTGCCCGCCTGCCAATCTCTGCGGCAGAGACTCCTTCCCAGACATTATCAAGCTTTGACCAGCCCGTCACACAGTGGATATCATTTTTGTACAGAGTCTGAGGCAGGTTCATTACCTCTTCATGCGATAAGGATAATTCCTTTTCCACTTCTCCAAATATGTTCAAATTCCAATCCTTCATATCCTTGTAGTATGGAACATTCCCATAATGCAATACAGGAAAGGCAGTGGTCACGTTTTGATTTGGCGGTACCCGGCCTGAGGTCTGTTTTCTGATCTTCCCAAAATACACTATAGCCACCTCCGTTTCTTTTTCTTTATCCTACCCTACTTTACAGGCTGATACCAATGAGAAAGCAGCCCCCATCCTGGAAGCTGCTCTCGATTATAAAATCATTGCCGCCAGCCATCCAAACAGGATGAGCGGAATATTATAATGCAGAAATGTCGGCACACACGTATCCCAGATATGATTATGCTGTCCATCTGCATTCAAGCCTGCTGTCGGTCCCAATGTACTGTCTGAAGCGGGGGAGCCTGCATCTCCAAGAGCTGCGGCTGTTCCAACTAAAGCAATCGTTGCCATTGGGCTAAAGCCGACCTCCAGTGAAAGGGGCACAAATATGGTTGCAATAATCGGGATTGTTGAGAATGAGGAACCAATGCCCATTGTAACCAGTAATCCGACTAGAAGCATTAGCAATGCTGCAAGTGATTTATTATTGCCAATTACTTCTGCAGCCTGTTCAACAAGACTTTCAACATCGCCCGTTTCTTTTAATACATCAGCAAATCCGAATGCAGCCAGCATAACAAATCCAATGAATGCCATCATCTTCATACCCTCAGTTAAAAGCTGATCTGCCTCGTTCCACTTAATTGCACCGCTGATATAAATAACTAAAATACCTGTCAGGGCTCCGAAGATCATCGAATCAAGCTGCAGCTGGACTATGAGAGCTGCTGCAATCCCAATGAGTGAAAAAATGATGCCCTTTTTTGAGTAATTGCCTTTTTCCGTTTCAATTAATTCTGAGGGGCGATAATTCCTCTTTTTACGGTAAACAAACAATGCAACTATTAAGCCAGCCGCCATGCCGGCTACAGGAATAAGCATAGCCTTTGGAATATCAGCCATTTCCACTGCCAGCCCGCTGTTCTCCATATTTTCTGCGAGTATTCCCTGAAATATTTGACCAAAGCCTGCAGGAAGCAAAATATACGGAGCGGTCAAACCAAATGTCAGTACAGACGCGATCAGACGCCGGTCTATTTGAAGCTCATTCATAACCTTTAATAATGGCGGAATCAAAATAGGGATAAACGCGATATGAATAGGTATTAAATTTTGAGAAAAAATGGACATTAATAAAATAGAAAAAACGATGAGTGCCTTTGATAATGATTTCCCTCTGGGCTCCCCATCTTTCCCGACCTTGTCCAGGACCCATTCCACTAATAGATTCGGAAGTCCAGTTGCGGAAATGGCTAAGGCAAAGCCGCCCAATAGCGCATAACTCAACGCAACTTCTGCACTGCCTCCAAGTCCATTTGAAAAAACTTCAATTGTCTTATCTATACTTAATCCGCCTGCGAGCCCGCCTGCCAATGCACCTGCCACAAGAGCAAGAACCACATTGACGCGCAGAAGGCTTAGAACAAGCATGATCAACACTGCAAGTATAACTGCATTCATGATGTAACCCTCTTTCTATGCGTATGTTTCCATTTACTTTAATCTGCTAAATTGGTAGAGAACTAAAACACATGTATTAAACTATCATATCTCCCCTTTTTATGTCAATGATTTTAGGCAGATTCAGAAATGGGGGTTTAGGCCAGGATAGCTGTTAGGTTAGAATTTCATGTAATTTACCGGTAGATTGTATTTCCGCACCTTATGTTAATTATGGATAAAAATCCGCATAAAAAAACTCCGGATTTCTCCAGAGTTTTGAATTCATCTTTATTACACTTCAAACCTTTCAACCAATAGCGCCAATGTACGAACCATAACGCCTGTCGCACCATCTGGTCCAAGATCATGGCTTTTTGATGTCGTGGCTGTACCTGCAATATCGAGATGCACCCATGGTGTGTCTTCGGCAAATTCACCGACAAAACCTCCGCCCATGATCGCATGACCCGCACGTCCTGGTGAATTGTTCAGATCTGCCATTTTGCTGCTTCTGATTCTTTCTTTATCTTTTTCAAAAAGAGGCAGACGCCAGATAGGTTCGCCAGCTTCATAGGACGCTTCCAGCACCTGTTCAAACCATTCTTCATTATTCGTTAATGCACCTGTTGTTTCTTCACCCAGCGCCACAATCACACCGCCAGTCAGGGTTGCAACATCCACCAGGTAATCCGCTCCATGATGCTTCGCATATGTTATTGCATCAGCAAGTGCCAGACGTCCTTCTGCATCTGTGTTAAGGACTTCAATGGTTTTTCCGCTCATAGAGGTAATGACATCATCGGGCTTAAACGCAGTTCCGCTCACCATATTATCTGTAGAAGGAATGACGGCGACAACATTCTGTTCAGGCTTCAATTCTCCGATGACTTCCATTGCCCCAAGTACGGCCGCTGCACCGCCCATATCGGTTTTCATGCCCACAATGCCGTCCTTCGGCTTTATGGAATAGCCCCCTGTATCGAACGTGATTCCTTTGCCGACAAGGCCGATAACATCCTTCCATTCTTCCTTGCCCTGATATTTTAAAACAATCATCTTAGGAGGCTCTGCCGATCCCTGATTTACCGCCAAAAGAGCACCCATGCCAAGCTTAAGCATGTCTTCTTTTTCGAGGATTTCCACTTCAAATCCATATCTCCACGCCAATTCAGATGAGTAATTTGCCAAATCGGTGGCAGTCAGCATATTGCCTGGCAGATTGACCAATGTTCGGGCTGAATTCGTTCCTTTCCCGTGTGCATATCCAACCGTAAGAGAAGCCTTCACATCTTCCTCATCTGCCGCTTCGCAATAAACGGCAATATTCTCAATTTCTTTTTCCGGTTCATTTGATTTCTGTTTGTAATCTTCAAACTTATAGGTGGAAAGGGCAAAAGCCTCGCTTAGGGCATGGGCTGCATCCAGTGCTTCTACATTTCCCCCAATAAAAGTATCAAGACAAACACCGGCATTTTGAAGCTTGGACGATTTCACTTCCTTGAATGCCTTTCCAAACGCTTCACGTAACCCTTCAAAGCAAAATTCTTTTTCTTTCCCAAGACCTATTGTAATCAATCGTTTGGCCCCAATTTTTCCAAATGTATGTATTTTTGCAATGGCCTTTTTCTTGGCGGATATATCGCCGCTCTTCACAAGCTCTGTCAGATGGCCTTGAAACTGTTCATCTGCACGGGCAAGTATTCCTTCAAATCTGGCTGACTTATCAAAAACACCAACAATCAGGCATTCCTGTTCTGCTGTAACGTCAATTTCTCTTTTAACCGAAAACATACTGGCACCCCCACATAATCTACTGTTCACTTTATTATATCGAAAATACTGAATTATTTCGACTATCTAAGTGCTTCATGAATCTTCCAGATACAATACCAGCTGAGGCAATTTAGGAAGACTGCCGACCTTTTCAAATGGAAGCCTTTCGATATCTTCAGGAAATATGGAGAGGCATTCTTCAATAAACCCATACACATGCTCAAGATCCAGTCCCCAATGTCTGGGCCGGTATGCCTGCAAATATTCATGTGCAGCCTGCATCATCAGCCTCGCACCTTTGACATTGCCATATTCATAATGATAAATGCTGACGCTCATCTGGAGCAGGCCTTTAAAAAACAAATTGCCTTTATCAGTCATCCACATTTCTTCAAGAAGATCATGACAGGTATAGTAATCACCTTCATTGAAACTGACAAAGAATTCGTAGTATTCAAGAGGGTAATCTTCCATGAAATCACTCCATCTTCGGACTTGGTTGTACTGATCATTTTAACAAAAAGAAAAGGTATTAAATATATTCTTTCATAATTGGGTAAGAAAATAGAAACAGAAAGGAGAAGGTTATGGATCCTCTATTGTTTGCCGCTTTTACTTCTGGATATATCCTGCTATTTATTTGGGCCATTTTCACTGTAAAGAACAGCGGACCTGTTAGTGCTGCCTTCCTGCTGCCTGTAATTCTCGGTTTGATTTACGATAATGGGATTCTTGCTGCTGGGCATTTAATCGGGGCGGGAAGCACTCTTAAGCTACTGAATTATGCCCGATTCTGGATTCACGCTCTATTTACGCCTCTTCTTGTTCTATATTCCTGGCATACTTTAAAACAAGCTGATATTGATTGGGCAAAAACAGGCAAACTAAAATGGGCTGCATCCCTGCTTACTGCCGGATTAATTGTTCTGGAGCTTATTACCGAAGTTTTCAGTCTTGTACTGAAAGAGAAATGGGAATATGGGGCTCTAAGCTATTCAAACGCCGAAGCGCAGAGCGGCCCTCCGATAATGGTACTGATCGTTTCCGCTGTATTGCTGGCTGCATCTATAGTGTTTTGGCGCAAGCAGGGGTGGGTCTGGTTTTTTGCAGGGGGCCGTCTTGATGATTATCGGAAGCGCCATAGATTTTCCCATTGAAAGTGCCGCGGCCGTGAATGCCTTTGAATGGATTCTGTTGCTTTCACTGACAGCAACAGCGTATTATCAAAAAAAGCGTTATTTAACAGAAACTTAAAACAGCTCCTCTTGCAGGAAGGACCAATCTATTGGAGAATATTAGTTAGTATAACTTTACGCAGCTCTTATTGTGCTAAGTACAAGGCCAGATAGATTTTGTACACAGG
Organism: Cytobacillus sp. FSL R5-0377; assembly: GCF_038004385.1. Lineage (NCBI taxonomy): Bacteria > Bacillati > Bacillota > Bacilli > Caryophanales > Bacillaceae > Cytobacillus > Cytobacillus sp. FSL R5-0377. The sequence continues at coordinate 3,177,976 of NZ_JBBORA010000001.1, read as the reverse complement.
CTGCTGAATTGGGATGGGTTGTGTCCGAAAACCAGCTCTACTTCGCACTATGAAAGCAAAAAAAAGCAAATGCAGAGTATCATACAACTCAAAGGTGGTCTCACATGGAATTAATGACAAATTTCCCTCTATGGTCTGCTTTGGCAGCCATCTTCTTTGCCCAATTTGTAAAAGTGCCCATTCAATTTATTGCCACCCGAAGAGTGGATTGGTCCCTTTTAACAAGTACAGGCGGAATGCCCAGTTCACATTCCGCTGCAGTAACTGCCCTTTCAACCGGGGTGGCACTTGAAACCGGTATGGATTCCGCTGTTTTTGCTGTTTCTGCCGTTTTTGCCATTATAACGATGTTTGATGCTACCGGGGTGCGGCGTCAAGCAGGGGAACAGGCGATAGTATTAAACCAGCTTGTTGCCGACTTCAATAAATTTGTTGAAGAAGCAAAGACATGGCAGAAAAAAGCTGGCCAGGAAAAACAGAAAGAATTGAAGGAGCTGCTGGGCCATAAACCGATAGAAGTCCTTTTTGGCGGTCTGACGGGAATCCTATTAACTTTGGGGCTTCATTATTTATTTTCCTAAAGGTTGTGATATGAATGAAAATCCTTTCCTTATGCCCAAGCAATACGGAATTGGTGGAATACTTGGGATTGACTGATATGTTAGCGGGTGTGGACGATTATTCTGATTGGCCGGAGCAAATTTTCAAATTGCCTAGGCTGGGTCCTGACTTGTCTATTAATATGGATAAAGTGGAGGAATTGAAACCGGACCTTGTGCTTGCTTCCCTAAGCGTACCCGGCATGGAAAAGAATGTAACAGAGCTTAAAAAAAGGCAAATTCCCCATATTGTCTTAAATCCCCAAAGTCTCACAGATATTGCAAATGACCTGGTTTTTACAGCTGAAAAAATCGGGAGGCCTGAGAGAGGAATTTTGGCCGCTAAACAGTTTACCGAGAAAATAGAGGAGCTGAAGGCCATCTCTAGCAGGATTGAGAAAAAACCAAGCCTATATTGGGAATGGTGGCCAAAACCTGTATTTACACCAGGCAAGGTCAATTGGCTGACGGAAATCAGTGAGATAGCCGGGGGACGGAATTTATTTGCTGATGTAGAACTTGCCAGTGTACAGACTGATTGGGAGGATGTCCTGAATCGGCAGCCGGATTATATTTGTCTCGCCTGGGTAGGTGTCAGAAGAGAAAAGGTAAATCCGGAAATTGTCTTGAAACGCCCAGGCTGGAGTGAAATGGAAGCAGTAAAACAGAACAAAATCCTGGTTCTGGAAGAAGAACTGTATTGCAGGCCTTCGCCGCGGCTGATTGAAGGGGCTGTAAAATTAGCAGAAAAGATTCATCGCCAGACATTTTCTATTTGATAATACAAAAAGGCAAATCCGCTCATACATCGGATTTGCCTGTATCTACTGGTTATTTTTTCTCGGATTTAATATATTGCTGTCTGAAGACCTGCATGGCTTCATTTTCATTCAGTAACCTTAAATCTTCTTCCGTCAGGGTACCGTCGCCCATTTCAACGATATAAACATCGAGCGTTCTCTTTCCCCAATTATTATATACATCATCAACAGTTTCATAATAGAGATCTAATTTATTCCCCTTAATGGCACCGCCTTTATCTGCCACAACACCGTACCCATAATCAGGAATAAACAGGATTGTTCCAATTGGAAAAACATTTAAATCTGCTGCGACTGTAGAATATAAATCTCTCTTTACTTTAACACCTGAGTATGTAATGCCAAAGGACGGATGATCCGGATTTTTGCCTGTCGACTCATAAAAAGCGGTATATCCGGTAGCAATTACTTGTCTTTTTTGATATTGCGACCAGTCAATTGAATCCTCCAATGTCGGAGTCTGTTCAATTGCCACAGCTTCACTCGCAGAAATCTTCGTTTCCAGGCTCACGGCCTGCTTCAAAACCTTAAATGCTACGCCAACCGATTTTAATGTATGTTCAAATTTTGAATTTCCATCTTCAGCAGATTGTTCAGCATTTTGCTGCAGCTGAACAATTGATCTTGCTTCCACTCCGGAAATCGAATGGAAAGTTGTCAATAATGCACCTATAAATAAGGCAGACATTACTGTACGTTTCATCCATTTTGTAAATTTGTTCATCTTTTACACTCCTCCCAAAGTTAGTCATTTCCCTTATTCAGGGGAAATATTCATAACTTATGGAAGAGACGTCCTTCCAGCAGCCGTTTTCAGAAGGAATAAAGCCAGTAATGCCATAGGCTTGGCCAATTTGACCACACTAATCAAAAAAATAAAAAATCCCTGCATCCAGCAGAGATTTCATCACCCATTTAAAACATCCGATATCCTTTTTTACGGAGCAGTTTAATCGTAATTCCGGCAACAATGGCGCCTGCCATTCCGCTGCTGAGTATAAGTATGTCAGCCAGAGCGAGGCTCGACAATTCAATACCAAGACTGGAAAATGATTCCCCCGGTTTTTGAAAATACTCAATGAAACGAACTTTATCGATGATAAAGATGGCAATAACCGGATAAATAATAGCCATAATCCAAGACATTCTTAAGAGCATATTTAAAATAAAACCTATCCCAAAAAAAAGCACAAAAAACAGAAGCATGGAAATAGGCAAAACGAAAATCGTCATCTGCATGAACTTGTTTCCTCCCTTAGCACATCAATAATTAGTGTACTTTAATGTGGATTGGGGAGTCAACAAGAAAAGCAGTTAGCGCCTTGTCCTCGAGGAGGCAGGCGCTGGAGCTAAACAATTATCTAACTTCACAATTTATAGACTTGCTTTAAAAAGAAAAACTTCGCATCTCGCGAAGTTTTAAAGTTTATTCCTTTTTCTTGCCTGTTCCGCCGCAGCAGCTGCAGGTTTCAGATCCGCCTAATAGTAGTTGAAAATACCCTTTGCCTGAACAATACATACACTCTTTGTTTTCATATTTCTTAGCTGTCATTTCATTCATCTCCTTTTGATTTTTGTAACTGAATTTTCTGATAATATATCAAGGATCTGAATAAATGAAAAGCTCCGTATTTCATGAAAAACTATCATTGGAAACGCATACAAGCAATATATACTTCTGTTTTCTCGCTCTATCTTTAAATTTCAGAAAATTATAAAAATAATTTATATGCAGTGTAACCGAAAGTATCCCCGGGATTAATTCCGTCAATTAATGTTTTTATAGACGAATCCGAAGAATCCAATATGTATTTTAGAATAACTGATGCATTCGGGTCATCTGCAAGCTCTTTGGGTCTTCGAAACTGTACATCGAAAAGCTCACTTTCCTGAACCTTTAATGATTGTTCAGGCTCAGCTTCAAGCAAAAACAAGATCATATTATCACTGACTTCCCCTTTTATAACACCTGTGCGCAGCCCAAGCATGCCTTTCACTGTACATTTTATTCCCGTTTCCTCTTCTACCTCCCGGACTGCAGCTTCATCAGCAGTTTCGCCCGGTTCTACAAACCCAGCCGGCAGAGACCATTTACCTTTAAGGCCACCATATTTCTTTTTAACTACAAGCCAGTTGCCTTCAGGAGAAATTACGAGCCCGGAAACCGCAAGCCACACTTTTCCCCTTTTATGTTCGACTCCCATTCAAATCCCCCCTTTTACATAATTCTATCACGAAAAATCCCCATTAAAAAAAGGGACAGACTTTAGAGTCCGTCCCCTTATATAAATAATTGCTGACTGATTAAAGAACGTTGAATTTACCTTTTTTCAATACAAGAGAAGGTCCGCCAACCATGTAAAGAGCACGGTTATCGATCATCTTCTTCATGAATGAAGCTTTAGTTCCAACCATTTTCTTTCCAAATGCCACACCGATTGCATCGTGTTCACCAAGAGAACAAACAGTACCTTTAATATCCGGTGTAAACGTTTCAAGGTCAGTTTTATTGCGGATTAAAGCAGTAATGTTTCTTGCACATACTTCACCCTGCTGCATAGCAATTTGGGCAGTAGGAGGGTATGGACGGTTGATTTCTTCATTGATAATTAATGAGCAGTCTCCGATGATAAACATATTATCATGGCCAGGAGCGCGCAAGTCAGGCTGAACTTTTACACGGCCGCGCATTGCTTCGATGCCGGATTTTTCAATAATAGAATTTCCGCGTACACCTGCAGCCCAGACAACTGTTGCAGCTTTGATTTCTTCTACTTCATCTTCACCCTTGCCAACGATGATTCCTTCAGGAGTAGCTTCTTTAATAGCCGTTCCGATCATAAATTGAACGCCTTTTTTCTCCAAGTGGGATACAGCGTAATTAACAAGCTCAGGATCAAAGCCTGGAAGAACCATTGGAGCTGCTTCCACGCAAATGATTTTCACTTTATGATAATCCACATCATATTCTTTGCAAAGCTCAGGTACACGGTTAGCCAATTCACCAAGGAATTCAATGCCAGTGAAGCCTGCACCGCCGACAACAATTGTCAGGCGCTCGTCTTTCTTCTCGGCTTCTGTATTATAAGTGGCAAATTGATATTCGATATGCTCGCGGATCTGACGGGCAGCATTTACATTGACAATTGAAAATGCATGTTCCTTAAGTCCTTTAATACCGAATGTTTCCGGTTCGGCACCAAGAGCAACAACCAGATAATCATACTCAATTTCGCCGTTTTCCAAAATGACTTTCTTTTCTTCAGCTTTAATTTCAAGAGCAGTGCCCTGAACGAATTCAACTTTGTTGCGGTCAATAACATCTTTTATATCATAGCGTACACGATCATGATGAAGTGTTCCGGCAGATGCCTCGTGCAGCCATGTTGTTTCATAATGGTAGTCATTCTTGTTCACTAAAACGATTTCCGCTTCGTTTGTTCCTACAGATTTCTGCAGACGGGTTGCAACCATCAAACCGCCGTAGCCCCCACCGAGGATTACAATCTTTGGCTTTCTCAAGTGTATCACTTCCACCTTTTTTAAGTATTTTCTAATGTTTTCTTATCTTCCTCTGCTTTATATTTTTTATAGCAAAAAACATAAAAAAACTTTGTGATTTTATTCACGAACTAATTCAAAAAAACACAAAAAAAATTGTCATAAAATATTAACATTATTCCTCCATTAATCTTATGCTACTTCATATACTTTTTCAACCCTAAAAAAATAGACGAAAAACTTAAAAATTTTAGGAAAAATTTAAAAAATATTCGTGTTTCTATTTCATGTGTCCTCTTGAAGTCTTCCGATTATTCATAATATTTACCTCTATTCGTGAGGTTTCAAACGATATATGTTAAAATAAAGAATGGAATTTTTAATACATACGTGGGGGGATATTGCATGAAAGAAGATCAAAAAGTGTATGACATAACCATCATTGGCGGGGGGCCAACTGGTTTATTCACTGCTTTTTACGGGGGCATGAGACAAGCATCAGTAAAAATTATTGAAAGCTTGCCTCAGCTTGGGGGACAGTTATCTGCTCTTTATCCTGAAAAATACATATACGATGTTGCCGGATTCCCGAAAGTCCGCGCCCAGGAATTGATTGATAATCTTAAGGAACAAATGGCTAAATTCGAGCCCACTGTATCACTTGAGCAATCTGTTGAAAAACTTGAAAAGCAGGCTGATGGAACATTCAAGCTTACAACCAATAAAGAAGTGCATTATTCAAAAACCATTATTATCACTGCCGGCAATGGCGCGTTCCAGCCTCGCCGTCTTGAACTTGATAGCGCCGTGCAGTACGAAGGCAAGAACCTTCATTACTTTATTGATGATTTAAATCAATTCGCCGGCAAAAAAGTAGTTGTGTTCGGCGGAGGGGACTCTGCTGTGGACTGGGCATTAATGCTTGAGCCTATCGCTGAGAAAGTCACGATTATTCATCGCCGAGATAAATTCCGTGCGCATGAGCACAGTGTAGAAAATCTGCAGAACTCTAAAGTTGAAATTAAAACACCTTATATTCCTGCTGAGCTTATTGGTGACAGTGAAGGAATTAGCCAAGTCGTACTTGAAGGTGTGGCTTCAAAGGAGAAAGAAGTTTTTGATGTTGATGCTGTCATCGTTAACTACGGATTCGTTTCCTCCCTTGGCCCAATTAAGGAATGGGGTCTTGATATCGAAAAGAACTCCATCGTGGTTAACTCCAGAATGGAAACAAATATCGAAGGCATTTATGCGGCCGGCGATATCTGCACATACGACGGGAAGGTTAAGCTTATTGCCTGTGGTTTCGGTGAAGCGCCAACTGCCGTCAATCACGCAAAATCCTACATTGATCCAAAAGCGAAAGTGCAGCCAATGCACAGTTCTTCTTTGTTTGGGAAATAAAATAGGAAAAGGACGGCCCATTTGGGACCGTCCTTTTTATGTTATTTAACACTCTTCCGGTGTACCTGTATTTGCAGCTGTGCGGAAAGAAGATCCGCAGCCGCAGTTTGCTATGGCATTGGGATTGTCGATTGTGAATCCGCCGCCCATCATGGATTGTTTATAATCAATTTTTGTGCCATTCAAGATAGGTGCGTCTTCCTTGCTGACAAGAACCTGAATTCCATAGTGTTCTGACTGGATATCCCCTTCCTCGACTTCGTGCGCAAACCCCATTCCATAGGAAAGCCCGCTGCACCCGCCTCCTTTAACGGCTACACGCAAGAACGCTTCTTCTTCCTCATTTTGCTTCATCATTTCTTTTATATGCAAAGCTGCTGCTTCTGTTATATCCACCACTTTTTCCATGTTATTCCCTCCTGTCATATAAGGATACTTCTATAAACATAGTATATACAGTAAAGTGCATGTGCTCAACTTAAGCGGCTTTTACATTTTCTAATTTTTCTGTGACACATTCTAATAATAGAGCTTTATACCCGATTACCCAAGACAATAATGGCACAATAGTCTCATTAAACATCCCCGGAGTTGGCATGCTATGCAGCAATTAAAGCCTACTTATGACAACAACTGCAAATGCAGTGTCTGCAAACAGAGTTTCACCACTAAAAAACTCCGCTCCAGATTTGTAAAAGCAGCTGATTTTGACAGTGATTTCTGTCCTATTTATGCTGATGCAAGCATGAACCCTCTTTTATATCATTTCGGATACTCAGAATCGGAAGATTTTTCTCCTTATTTCCCGCCGGAATCCCTGGAATAATTCATTCTCCAAATTGTAAAAGCCTGGAATCCTCAGGATTTTTGCCAGGATAGATCCATTCATGCTGCAGTAAGCCCCTATAAACTGGCTATATATTGAGGAACTTTAAAAAGGGAGAAGCATATTATAATGGCTGGGTTACATGTCAGACTCGCCTGGCTTTTCCGGATTATGCAGAATAATGATCAGGAACAGCGCTTTTTGAAACTGGCTCTAAAGAAATATTTTGAGTCTTTAATGTCAGATGATTTTAGGGGATCATCTATGTCTGAAACGAGGATTTATTATCTGATTGGGGAGCTTTCCCGAAGGACACGTCAGTCTGAACAGGCTCTTAAATATTTTTCAAAAGGAATTGAACTGCAAAGCCGCTCCACTGAGCCATAAATCATTGAAATGGCAAGAGAGCGCTGGTATGAAATGAGGCATGAACAAAAACCTGCCGCTAACTAAGGAATATGAAAAGGAGCGAAATTTACTCGCTCCTTTTCTATATTAAAACATCGGATTTTCATCCAGGTATTGATATATATTTTCAACCAGTTCATCTGGTGTTTCTCCAGTTACCACTTCTCCGTTCACAAGTGCAAATAGAGTGCTTGCACATTTGCCGCAATACCCTAGACAGCCATATTCGATGACATCCAGATCATAATCCTTTTCCAGCTGTTCGAGCGCTTTTTGAGAGCCGCTGGCCAAATTGCTGATGCAAAATTCGATGATTGGCTTAATCACATCTTTCACCTCTCTACCCTGTTAATGCTACCTTTTTTACCCGAATTCTGCAAGAAAGTGATTCCGCTAATTTCTTTTATAAGTATGCATAATTACCACTACATGTCGTTTATTGTCAAGTTCTCTGCTGATTTGTGTTGTGATTTTGCCGCAATTTCGTTATACTTTTTATGGGTTTGAGGTTAATAATATCATTTATTTGTTTTTTCAAGATAATTAAAAACATTTATTTAGATTCGGCAACAGCAATCAGTACGGACATAAAGGGGAAATATACTATGAAAAATCTTGTGATACTTGGCGGAGGCTATGGCGGCATGAGGGCACTTGCCCGACTTTTGCCCAACCAGCTTCCCGATGATGTCTCTATTACCTTAATAGATCGTGTGCCTTATCATTGTTTAAAGACTGAATATTACGCTCTTGCTGCCGGTACCATTTCTGACCAGCATGTGCGTGTATCCTTCCCTGAACATGAAAGATTGACCATTAAATACGGTGAAATAACAAAGATCAGCATTGAGGAAAACAAGGTTTATCTTCAGGGTGAAGAGCCTGTTTCATATGACGATATTATCATTGGGCTTGGATGTGAAGATAAGTACCATAACGTTCCGGGAGCTGACATTCACACATATAGCATCCAGACTATTGAAAAATCCCGCAGAACATATGAAGCTTTAAATAATCTATCACCCGGCTCTGTTGTTGGAATTGTCGGTGCAGGATTAAGCGGAGTGGAACTGGCTTCTGAATTAAATGAAAGCCGTCCGGATTTGAAAATCAAATTATTCGATAGAGGGAAGCATATACTATCTGCCTTCTCCGAAAGATTAAGCACCTATGTAGAAAGCTGGTTCTTAGAACATAATGTAGAAATTATCAACCAATCCAATATTACTAAAGTAGAAGAAAAGACCCTTTATAATCATGATGAAGCCATCCAATGTGATGCCATCGTATGGACCGCCGGCATCCAGCCGAACAAAGTGGTTCGTGATATGAATGTTGAAAAAGATCCGCAGGGACGCGTAGTTTTAACAAAACATCATAATATTCCCGGAAATGAACATGTATATGTGGTAGGGGATTGTGCGAGCCTTCCTCATGCACCAAGTGCCCAGCTTGCAGAAGGGCAGGCAGAGCAAATTGTTCAAATCCTGTTGAAACGCTGGAAAGGCGAAGAGCTTCCTGAAACATTGCCAGTTATCAAGCTTAAAGGAATTCTTGGATCACTGGGCAAAAAGCACGGTTTCGGACTGGTGGCAGAACGCCCTATCACAGGCCGAGTGGCCCGCCTGCTGAAGTCCGGAATACTTTGGATGTATAAATACCATAATGGATAAGAAAGCGGCCTTGCCTTACCGATCTGTTGCATCTTGGGAGGCACGCACTGGATAGTAATTGAAGCAATGTTATACCCGAAAAAAACGAGCATCCGAATCGATGCTCGTTTTTTTAACCCTAATTGTTTTTCGCCTATCAGTGATGTCCATTGAGTTCTGCTTTTGGCTGTTCAGCGAACAGTGCTCCGGGCAGTTGGTCTCCCTTGATGCTGCCGCGTCTCCGGGTCTTACCTGCCCTGCAACTTCCCTTCAGCTGCACCAGCTTTGGAATACAAAAGGCCTTTTTAAACAGACTGATACCCGTACTTTTCCATTTCAGCATAGATCGTTTTTAATTTTGGATTCCCTTCACCAACAATTTCATCCTCAATCAGAACAACCGGGTAAAACATATCTTCCTCTATTACTCTTAGTGCGAATTCCTTTTTAGCCTCTTCTTCAGGTGGATTATGAATGTCAACATACACAATTTTAAAAGGCTGATTGGCAAATTTTCGGGATAGTGCTGCCTCCAGCCACTCATAAGTTTCCTTTGATGATGGCAGGTTCACACAGCTTGGACAAAGCTGTTCCGCACCATAAACTGTGATCTCAATCTCTTTTTTCACTCTTCTTTCCCCCTATGCTGAACTTGTTCTTCCCTTCATTTTACAACATTAACATTGAGCAGCGCAGTAAAAATATTCTCCTAATGAGTGGAAATTACGTTCTTGGAATAGATTTTTATGACTGATTTGATTATAATAAATGTATGGAAAGGAGTCGATTTCACATGGCAGAACAAACAACTATGACTGAACAAGTTCAGGAAGTATTAGATAAATTGCGCCCATTCCTTCTTCGCGATGGCGGGGACTGCGAATTGGTCGATGTTGAAGATGGCATCGTTAAATTGCGCCTTCTTGGTGCATGCGGCAGCTGCCCAAGCTCAACGATTACGTTGAAAGCCGGTATTGAGCGCGCTCTTTTGGAAGAAGTACCTGGTGTAGTCGAAGTAGAACAAGTATTTTAATTTTTCCTTTACAAAAAGCGATGTCTGCATGACATCGCTTTTTTTTATTTGGCTCTATACGAATTGGCCGGCTTCCAGCTCAGCTGGGCTTTTTTTTAAAACCGTACAGCCACCCTGATCAATTTCCAGTGGAAGTATTTCCATGTCCGGGAGCAGCCTCTTAAGCCCTTCTGCCACTGCAGGAGCACATCCAGTCTCAGCCAGGCAGAGCACCGCCGGTCCGGCACCGCTTAAGGCAACTCCAAATGCTCCGAGCCCTGGTGCTGCTTTTTCAATAACCTCCAAATGCGGAACCATCTTCTTTCGATAAGGATGATGGAACAGGTCTCCACTCATCATCTTGCCTGCCAGGGCGAAATTCCCGCTTAGCAAGGCTGCTACCATGACATTGCCGACTGCGCCGGCCTGGACTGCTTCCCTAAAGGACCATTCTGAAGGCAGAACGCCTCTCGATTCCTTTGTAAGGAGCTCTTCTTTCGGGACCACTGCTATAACATCAAGTTCTATGCTTTTAATATTTTGAACAGATACCTCTTCCTCTGACAAGCAGCCAATAACGAGGCCTCCGAGCAGGGAGGCGCCTGCGTTATCAGGATGGCCCTCCATGCAGGAAGACAGCTCAAGCTTCTCGTACTGTGTCAGCTGGAGATCACATAGGACATCAGCTAATTCAATCCCTGCCACAATGGCTGCTGCACTTGACCCCAGTCCCCGTGTAAGAGGGATGTCACTGGAAATGCGCGCCTTACATCCTGTAAGCTCTCTTCCATACTTCTTCGCAGTATTCATAGCAACTTGAAAAATAAAATTGGATTCATCCGAAGGATAGATGCTTAGCGGCTCTGATATTGGTATCATTTCAAAATGATCAGCCTTCTCGGCTTCAAGCGTTAAATATAAATTTAAGGCAAGGCCAATCGAGTCAAAGCCTGGTCCGAGATTTGCCGTGCTGCCGGGTACTTTGATGACAACCATTTCACCTTCGCTCATATGTGGACGGCTCCCTTGATAAGATCCGCTACTGCTTTTTCATCATTTGGAAGCAAAACAGGCTTAACAGGGCTGCAATCTATAGCTGTATTTGGGTCCTTTAGTCCGTTCCCAGTCAGGATGGCCACCACTTTTGTTTTATGAGGAATCTCTCCATTGCGCAGCTGTTTATATACCCCCGCAAGTGAAGCACAAGAAGCTGGCTCAGCAAAAATGCCTTCAGATGAAGCAAGTTTACGGTACATGCACAGAATCTCTTCGTCGCTGACTTCATCAATTTTTCCATTTGATTCCGACAATGCTGCATTGGCTAAGCCCCAGCTCGCTGGATTTCCGATTCTGATGGCTGTTGCAACTGTTTCAGGACTTTCAAACACACGGTTATGAACAATGGCTGCTGCACCTTCAGCCTGTACTCCGTGCATTCTTGGAAGACCTGTACCCCTTACTTCATTGTACTCTTTAAATCCTTTCCAATAGGCAGAAATATTGCCGGCATTTCCGACTGGCAGAGCCAGGATATCCGGAGCGCTTCCAAGCTGATCACAAATTTCAAAGGCCGCTGTTTTCTGTCCCTCAAGCCGATACGGATTAACTGAGTTTACGAGAGTAAAAGGTTCTGTTTCGCTTATTCTGCGTACCATTGCAAGCGCCTGGTCGAAGTTCCCTTCAATTGATACTACTTCCGCTCCATACATAACAGCCTGAGCAAGTTTACCCATGGCAATTTTCCCTTCAGGGATGACTACCACACACCTCAAGCCGGCCCTTGCGGCATATGCAGCGGCAGCTGCAGAAGTATTTCCGGTGGAGGCACAGATGATGGCATCGCTTCCTTCTTCTTTCGCCTTTGCAACAGCCATAACAATGCCTCTGTCCTTAAATGAACCTGTAGGATTTGCTCCTTCTGTTTTTACATAAAGGTCAATGCCCCAGTCCCTTGAGAGCTTATCCAGTCTGATCAGGGGAGTATTGCCCTCATTTAAAGTAAGCATTGGTGTATTTTCATTTACTGGCAAAAATTCTTTATATGTCTTAATTAACCCTTCCCATCTCATACTCTGGCACTCCCTTCCACACGATACGAACTTTTAATTGTTTGAACTGCCGGCAAATCTCGTAAACTTACTAAAATATCCTCATAATCCTGAAGAGATGCCTGGTGGGTAACCAGCACAATCTCAGCGAGCCCTTTTTCTTTTAAAGGAAGCTGCAGGATTTTCTCGAAACTGACATGATGCTCTGAAAAAATAGATGTGATGTTGGCAAATGTCCCTACTTCATCTTTTACATGCAATCTTAGGAAATACTTCGAATAAATTTCATCGGCACCCTTTAATTTCTTATCATATTGTGGGGCAACTGCGCTTTTCCCATTGACGCCAAGACGCATATTTTTCATGACCCCCACGAGATCAGATACGACTGCTGTCGCTGTAGGAAGACTGCCTGCCCCAGGTCCGTAGAACATCGTTTCCCCTACTGCTTCACCATATACATATACTGCATTGTATTCATCCTGAACTGATGCAAGGGGATGGGACTCGGACAGCAAAGTAGGCTGGACGCTTACTTCAACCTTCTCTCCCTCGCGATGGGCAATCCCAATCAGCTTCATGGTGTATCCAAGCTGCCTGCCATACTGAAGGTCCTCTTCTGTAATCTCCGTAATGCCTTTGACCTTTACGTCATCAAGGTCAATATTCATTGAAAAACCCAGTGTAGACAGGATCGCCATTTTCCTTGCTGCGTCAAGGCCCTCAACATCTGCAGTCGGGTCGCTCTCCGCATATCCCAGCTCCTGTGCTTCTTTCAGAACGTCCTCATAGGCACTCCCATTCTTGCTCATCTTTGTCAAAATAAAGTTCGTTGTCCCATTCACAATTCCCATCATTTTAGTAATTCTATCAGAAGCCAAACCATCTACCAGTCCTCTTAAAATGGGGATGCCGCCGGCAACACTCGCCTCATAAAAGAGATCACACCCGTTTTGTGAAGCGCTGGCCAGCAATTCAGGACCGTAAACCGCCATCAGGTCCTTATTTGCCGTCACCACATGCTTGCCATTATCCAAAGCTTTCTTTAAATGGTTTCTGGTTTCTTCTATACCGCCCATTACTTCAATCACTACATCTATATCAGCATCATTTAAAATTTCTTCAGGATTAAGCGTCAGCAAATCCCTGTCCATTTTAACTGCTCGTTCTTTATTTACATCTTTAACAAGAACTTTCTTTACAACAACCGGACAGCCGACCTGGTGCATAAGTTTATCCTGATGTTTCTCAATGATTTGCACGACACCTGATCCAACTGTTCCTAACCCTAATAAACCGATTGAGATTGATTCCACGCTAGCTCCCCCTTTGAGTGTTCACTATGTAAGTACATTTGTATTTGTATAGTAGACATTATAGGGGGGAATTGGGATTTTTACAATAGGGAATTTTCCGAAAAAACAGGATGGAAGCGCTTAACACACCATTCTATTGCACTTTAAAATTTTTTTACTATCAATAAAGGCACCCTTTATGGATGCCTTATTCCTCTATTTGACTGGTGTCTTCGGTTTCTTTTCGGAAAGAACTAGATCAATATTCTCCACACACAGCCGCATCATGCTATAACGCGTTTCAATGCTTGCACTTCCGATATGCGGCATAGCCACTACATTTTTCAGCTCCAGCAGAGGGTGATCTTCGCCAATTGGCTCCTCTGCAAAAACATCCAATCCTGCCGCTGCAATTTCTCCTGCCTTTAGTGCTTCATATAAATCATGTTCATTTACAACCGGCCCTCTTGATGCATTTACAAAAACGGCCTTGTCTTTCATCTTCTGGAATGCATTTCGATTAAATAAATTTCTGGTTTCCTCTGTCAATGGCGTCAGGCAGACAACGAAATCTGACCTTTCGAGCAGCTCATCAAAGCTGACATACTGGGCTCCCAGTTCCTGTTCTGCATCCGGCTTCCTCGAGCGATTGTGATATATAATCTCCATATCAAATCCAGCAGCGCGCTTTGCCACTGTTTTTCCGATATTCCCCATCCCTACAATCCCGATAGTTTTATGATGGACATCCCGGCCTGCCAAGAGCAGCGGGCTCCAGCTCTTCCAATCGCCTTTCTTCACGAACTCAGCAGCCTCCACCATTCGGCGGGCTGCAGCAAGCACAAGCGCAAATGTCAGGTCGGCTGTGGAATCATTTAATACCTCTGGTGTATTGGTAATTGTAATACCGAGCCTCTTCGCTGCATTAACGTCCACATTATCATAGCCGACAGCCATATTGGCCACGATCTTCAGCTTCTCTCCCGCCTTCAGAACTTCCTCATTTACCGGATCTGACAGCACAGTCAGAAGGGCATCCGCCTTTCCTGCTTGTTGGAGCAATACATCGTAAGGAACCTGCACATCTTCCCGATCCCACATTTCTACAATGTATTTGTCTTTTAATATGGCGATAACATCTTCAGGCAGTTTCCTGCTGATAAATACATATGGTTTCATTGGAATATCCCCTTTTCACATTCTCAGCTTTATGTTCCTTTCGCCAAAAAAGGGGAATTTCCCTGCTTTTTTCAGCTCTTGATCCAATTTACCAGAGGAATCCTCAGTTTTTTTATCGGGACTTCGGCAAAATCGAAAAAATTGCCCAGAAAACGCTCATGGTCATCAGACTGCCAGAGATACTTCTGGAGGCGCTCCTGAAGCACCAGTCTCTGCTGCTCAGAATTGGTGCTATAATAATCCTCTATTGTTTCAAAATAATGGAGTGGAAACAAAAGACGGGCATAGTATAAACGCCATGAAAAGGAGGATAATCTCCCTACACTTTGATATTCTGATAAAAATTGGCGTAGTTCCGGCTGATACGTTTTGATATTATGAAAGTATTTTTCCCGTGTCCATTCCGCCAAGTCTCTGGCCGAGTGGTCAAATACCCAGTCAAATGGATTTTTCATATAATAACTGTCTCCCCAGGTGGCAGATGTTAGTCTAATATGACAAACAGTTCCGCTGTCTGCCATTCCGGGTTCATCATCAAGCTCAGTATCCACCAGATACTGTATTGAGTTTTCAGCCAGTCCCATATAGTATGGAAACGACTCTAAAAACATCCTCTCAAAATCATTTTCGGGTTTTTGGAAAAGCATATCATTCCATACCTTTTCCATTTGGTCAAGCCGCTGCTCCCAAAGCTGTTTCCATTGCCCAATCCTGCTGGTTTTTTTCACAGGAAAAGAAATGCTCCTGCCTCTGTAATGGAACTTTGCCAGCTTTCGTCCAAACTGATTCTGCTTTCTGTTCAGGGTATGACGATTAACTAAAATGCAAAAGCGGCTATCATTCCAGTCAATGGACTGCTTGCCTTCCTTTGTTTTCAAAAAAGTGCTTATATTTCTATCTCCGTTATTGACCAGGTGTTCTGCCATCCGATCCAGTTCATCAAGCTCTTCTTCATCCATATGCCCCGCAGGCACAAGCAAATAAAGATGCCCCTGTTTCCGGCACGCATCATACTTTCCTATTCTTATTGTATCTTCTGCTTCTATGCCAAATTGTTCTTTCAAAAGCTTTCTAAACATTAAACCACCTCACTCTTAAGAGATCCTTAAGGGATATATATGATAGAAGGCTTCAAAACTTGTTGTTTTCTTGGATAAGACTGTGTACCATGGAAATGATATAGAAAATGAATTTTTTCCGTTACAGCCAGAGTGGGCATATTTGATAAAAAAAGGGTATATACATAGTGAAAAGAATCTAAAAGTGCAATACACAGGTCCCTTAAAGACCTCATGTACTTACCGCAATCATCTATAAACCAGAAAAGGTGAAGCCAATGAATGAAGAAAAAAAACCAGTTAATATTACAGAGCAGACAGCACGTAAATGGCTACATGAAAGAGGGGTTGAAATACAGGATATAGCTGATTTGGTGTTCTTCCTGCAGGAGAAATATCACCCCGATTTACAGATGAAAGATTGCATTTATAATGTTGAGCGTGTTTTATCAAAAAGAGAAGTGCAAAATGCCATTTTGACGGGAATTCAGCTTGATATGCTTGCTGAGGAAAAGAAACTCCTGGAGCCTCTGCAAACGATTATCGCTACAGATGAAGGATTATACGGTGCAGATGAAGTATTGGCCTTATCCATTGTAAACGTGTATGGCTCAATCGGATTTACCAATTTCGGATATATCGATAAATTAAAGCCGGGCATTCTGAAGGATTTGAACGATAAGAGTTCAGGCAGATGCCATACATTCCTAGATGATATTGTAGGAGCTATTGCTGCCGCCGCATCAAGCCGGCTTGCACATAGTGCTGAAAATGCGGAATAAGAAAAGCGCAAGCGCGTTGCCTACGAATGAACGCAGACTAAGAACGCCACGTCCTGTGGCAACGTCTGCATGATCCCCTTCCTGGGGGCCACATGCACAAGACGAGCCTCTCGAAAAGGCGCCTTTTTGGGAGGCTTGCTAGAAAAGTGGAGGACGACAGGCATAAGACGGTTACCTAGTAGGAAACGACTTATGACCCCGAGAGTCCCTAGGCGCCGCAACTGGACAAGCTTGTGACCTCGAGAGGGCAGGCGCTGGAGCTAGACATTTCTCGAACTTTAAATCATACTTTCTTATCTTTTAAAAAAGGATGGAGACTTTTCTCCATCCTTTTTCTATTTGAAGTCCCAATCCGCTAATGAATCGAGCACAAAATCCGGCTGTCTCTCATAGCTCTTCAGTAATTCTTTCGTTGTGACGCCTGTATGGACAAGCAGGGTATCCATACCTGCATTCATACCTGCTAAGATATCGGTATCATAGTTATCTCCAACCATCAGAGTTTCTTCCTTTGCGGTTCCCAGAACCTTCAAAGCCTGCTCCATGATAATTGATTCAGGCTTGCCGATAAACACAGGCTGAGTTTGTGTCGATACAGTGATGACAGAGGTTAATGATCCATTACCCGGCAGCAGACCTCTTTCTGTCGGAATGGCAATATCTCCGTTTGTGGAAATGAAAGTTGCCCCATTCCGGACAGCCAGACAGGCAATGGACAGCTTTTCATAGTTAATTGAGCGGTCAAGCCCTGCCACAACGAAGTCTGCATTCTCCTCTGCAAAGCTTAGCCCCTTTTCAGACAGTGCTTCCCGTATTCCTTCTTCTCCGATGACAAATACGGAAGCATCATTTTGCTGTTCATATATGTAGTTGGCAGTGGCCATGCTAGTTGTAAACACCTGCTGCTCTTCAGCAGGAATGCCAAACTTCACCAGCTTATCCGCCACCTGGCCTGGTGTTCTTGTCGAATTATTTGTCACAAACAAATAGGGCAAATCCAGTTCGCGAAGCTTTTTGACAAATTCAGCAGCCTCACTAATCAGCTCTGTTCCGCGATACATCGTGCCATCTAAATCGATTAAATATCCTTTATATTTTTCCAAAACCATTCCTCCATATGCTCATGCATTAATTAGTATCCCTATAAGTATTGCTTTTTTTCTTGGCTATAGCCCATAAAAGCTATCTTAAAGGAACAGGGTGAATTGTGCAATTATTCACGTTTACCGGAGATGCGGCATTTCCCGCAAAAAAAACTCCTTGAACAGGAGCCCTCGCTTAATCTTGCTTTATTATATAATGACAGCATCCATCCCCCGCAGCCATGCAGGATTTGATATCAACTTTATCTGCTGAAAGAAAATCTTTGATAAATTCCTTTTCAGATCTGCAGATTTGTTTAAATTCCTCTGCAGTTTCAATATATGGACAATTGAATTCTTTAAGATGGACCTGGCCTTCCTCTAAACGGACTTCTGGCATAAAGCCTTCATGCAGCAGGATTTCTTCCAGAATTTGAAGCTTTTCGGAGAAGGATTTCCCAGCTGTTTTGAACTCATACTGATGTATGAGGCGGCTTTTTTTCCTGGAAAACAACTCAGTAATTAAATGGCCGTACCCCATGCTTTTTAATTCTGTTAATAATTCCACACTTAGCTGCTTGTATTTTTTCGGAAACAGATCTTCTCCTTTGGCTGTTAGCTGATAAAGCTTGGAAGGGCGACCTTTTGTTTGCCTCTGGATAGCAGATGTAATAAACCCGTCCTTTTCAAGGACCTGAATATGCTTTCTAACGGCCATTTCGGATATTTCCAGCTTGCGGGCCATTTTCAATATGGATTGCCTGCCCGCGGTTTTGATTAGCCTTAGAATCATATCTCTTGTGGAGTTTTCTCCAATTTGCATCACATTCACCGGCCTTCTCTTTAATGTGCCATAGAGAAAAAGATCGGATTTCTCCGATCCTTATTGAGGTTTAAAAGCAGAAACCGGTCCGAGTTCATTAATCAAATACTCTCTGACCCTGCCTGGAAACTTTTTAATCATAGGAATATGGCTGCTTATCGCTGCCTTTAGCTCCTCATGATTGACATCTGTGTAGTTTTGGACGAGCACTTTCCGATATGTAATGAATTGTTTAAAGCTTTCGCTCATTTCTTTGCTGATTACTTTTTCATCATCAAGAATATCCACAATATCATCGTAGCTGCCTGGATCCCTCATGATAAAACCGTCTATCATCGTATTTCCTATATCCAGGATTGCTTCAATCATAATTTGGGCAACTCGTTCCAATGCTGCCTTTTCAATAGGGGATGTCCACTCTTTCACTTCTTCAAAAAGGGAGATTTGCTGTTCAAGATAACTGAGTGTGACTTCAATCTTTTCCCTGTCTACGAAATACATAATGCGTCGTTCCTCCTATGAAGATTTCAGGCTCCTGGTTAAAGCATCTGCCCTGCACCCGTGTCATCCACAGCCACCCGAAACCCTAAAGTTCTCTTTACTTCTTTATTGTATATAAAGTTTTCAATACCTTCAATGGGATTCACCTTGAGTAATTTCAGTTCTTGGGGGATAAACCTTAAAAAGACATGCTATAATCGGTATATAAAACAGCTAAGGAGTGTTATATTTGGCAGAACGCTTTTTCTTATATGATGATCTTGAAGATACAAAAACCAGATTTGTCAGCTTTATGGGAGAAAATCAGCGATTCGATTTAGCTATCATTCGTTCAGATCGCTATTACGGCAAACAATTGGTCCTTGATATCCAGGGAAGCCGCTTTGCCATCATTGGAGAAGATGACTTAAAGGAAGAAGGCTATCTTGAGCATGTTTTTCAGCTTTCTGAGGAAGATGCAGAGGACCTTAAATCATTTCTGACGGAAATCGTTTAATATACGATAATGAACAGATACTAAAGGGGAACCTATTTTAATGGGTTCTCCTTTTCTTCTTTATAGACCCTGCTTCATATAACTTCCTAAGGAGTGATGGCATGGACGATAAAGAAAGACGCACATACACCGATTTCTCAAATGTGGAAACACAAAGGAACTTCCTGATTCCTGAGGACTTGCCTGAAGGTGCGTACGGCGCTCCCAGAAATGCGGATGAACCCGTAGAGAATAAAAGCACCCCTTGGCAGGAGGGCCAGCGCTATTACAGCGCCTTTAACTATGAGTTCAAGTCCCTTCATCAAAACTTGCCTCGGCAAATGCCAGGGGCACATCCACCGCATGATGACCCTGATAAAAACGAAGAACCGCCTTACACAGAGACTTAAGGAAAGCCAATAAAAGGGCCGGGTTTCCCCCTGCCCTTTTTAGCTTTTAACCTTTTTCACAACAAAATAGGCACAGCCGAAGTTACAGAATTCGTAAAGGTATTCTGTAAGTGTGCTTATTTTTGTATCAAATGAAGCCTTCTGGCTCTGGTCATCGAAAAAACCGCGGAGACGCAGCTGTCCATATCCCCAGTCTCCAACGATATAGTCATATCTGGATAAAATTTCGCTATATCTCCCCCGAAATGCTTCTTCATTAAAACCATTCCGCTCTTCCTGGATCAATTCATAACAAATATTATTAATGCAAACCAATTTTTTCACCTCATTTTAAGAGCATATCTAACAGTATTATATTGGAAAGAACAATGATATGAAACAAAACCAATAATTTGTCTTATTTAAATTATAACTGATTCACCATCAATTACTAAGAGAAAAAAATTCAGGCGTGGCAATTCTATAAATGAGGAGGTGTTTATAATGAAGAAATCACTAATCATTCTAGGCATTAGCGGAATAGCTGCATTGACTGCATGCCAAAATAATGCCGCAAAAGAAGATATCTATGAAGAAACCGGCCACACCATAAATGTAAATGATCAGCGTGCTGACTTATATAATCGGGATACGGGCAACGGAAGAAACGGCCGAAACAATGTTGGAGAAGATTTCGGATATGTACGCCATCAAAAAAGCCCTATCATGGGAGATAATGTTTCAGCAGATCACTATGCTGCCATTGATCGTGAACAGGTTGCAGACATAATCGGCAAATACTGCACAGAAATTCCGAATGTGGATGATATTTCAACACTTGTAACGGATGAAGAGGTCTTGATTGTATACAACACTGATACAAAAAATCGCAGCCAGACAGCTGATCAGGTTAAAAAGATGGCCATGTCTGTGGTGCCAAGATGGTATCATGTTTATGTCAGTGATGACACTTCATTAAGAAGAAATGTTGAAAACTATGCAACAGTTGATTCAGATGGACGAAATGCTGAACACGGCATTAACCAATTAATCAAACAAATGCTCAAATCTCCTCAGGGAGAAAAAATGAGCGAAAGTGAAAATGAAAACGGTGAAATGCAAGGCGAAAGAAACGATGACATGGATAAAGATGACCTTGGAGAAGCCGTTAAACGAGCAGGGAACCGTTAACCCAAAATTCTTATTACAAAAAAGAGAGTCCAGCGATGGCGCTGGGCTCTCTTTACTTTATGCTTGCTTAATTTCCTTTTCTCCCAAAATCTGCTTTTGTTTTGCTGCCGCATTTACCTGTTCATCCGCATGGTAGGAAGAACGGACAAGAGGACCTGCTTCACAGTGGCTGAATCCTTTGCTCATTGCAATGTCCTTCAGCTCCTGGAACTCTTCAGGTGAATAATATTTCAGCACTTTTAAATGCTTTTTGGATGGCTGCAGGTACTGACCTATTGTCATAATGTCCACATCATGAGCACGCAGATCATCCATTACCGCGATGATTTCCTCTTTCGTTTCGCCAAGCCCAATCATCAGGCTGGATTTTGTAGGAATATCCGGCTGCATTTCTTTTGCACGCTTTAAAAATTCAAGAGAGCGCTTATATTTTGCACGTGCTCTTACTCTTGGAGTCAGACGCTCAACCGTTTCAATATTATGATTAAGTATATCAGGACGGGCATCCATAAGAGTTTTCAGGTTTTCATAAACACCGCCCATGTCGGAAGGCAATACTTCAATGGTAGTGAACGGACTTTTTCTTCTGATGGCACGTACTGTTTCTGCGAAAACAGCTGCACCTCCGTCCTTAAGATCATCCCTTGCAACAGCTGTTACCACAGCATGCTTTAAGTTCATAAGTGCCACGGAATCAGCCACGCGTTCCGGCTCCTGAAGATCCAATTCTGTCGGGAGGCCCGTTTTGACAGCACAGAAGCGGCAGGCACGCGTACAAACATCGCCAAGAATCATAAATGTAGCCGTTCTTCTGACTGCCCAGCATTCATGAATATTGGGACACTTAGCTTCTTCACAAACTGTGTGCAGGTTCTTTTCCCTCATCATTTTTTTAAGACCCGTATAATTTTCATTTGTATTCAACTTTATTTTCAGCCATTCCGGCTTGCGCAAATACTCTTCTTTCTTGCTCATTTTCCCACTCCTTAGACTGAAGCTAGACGTAAAGAAAAGCGCAAGCGCCCGTGTCCGCCCCTGCGGAAAGTCCGAGGGGGTTTTGTGCTTGAGCTAGACAGTTTTCCACTTCAGAATTTATGCATTCCCGCCTTAAAAGCCAGTCATTTACAAATCCAACTAAGCTGATTAGGCTTCACCTGATGCCACTTTATCATAATGAATTGAAGAGGACAAGCCGAAGATTCTGGTATTACCATTAATTGATATTTATTAAATTATCCAATCATCACAAACTATATAAGCAGACCATCACAGAAGGGAGGATTTCCGTGCGGATTATATTTACCGCTGCTGCGGCCTTATCGTTTTTTCTGATTTCCTTATGTACAGTCAGTGCTCAAGAAAATGCAGCTGATATATATAAACAAAGATTGGCCTTATATAAAAGAGTTGAAGCTGTTACGAACATTCCCTGGTATTACCTTGCGGGGATTGACCAGTATGAAAGGAATGTCCGGCAGTCAAGAAGGGACATTCCGAAAGCGGAGGGCATTACAGGAATCTACTTCAAACCAGAAGAATGGGCGGGAATTTTGAATCCAAATCCGGCTGATGAAAACCCTGCATCCATTCAATTTTTCAATGGAATAGGAATTGACGGAGATGGAGACGGTAAAGCCAGCTTGAAAAGTGATGAAGATGTTCTTCATTCTTTTGCAAATTTCCTTCTAACCTATGGTACAGACCATGATAATTTAAAAATTGGATTATGGAATTATTATAAGCGCGATAAAGCCGTTGGCATTATCATCGGAAAAGCCCAAATTTACAAACAGTTCGGCCGCCTTGATCTCGATGATCACGCCTTCCCTGTCCCCCTGAGGAGCAATTACAGCTATAGAAATACATGGGGTGACGCAAGGGGCTGGGGCGGAAGACGGATTCATGAAGGAACCGATATTTTTGCTGATTATGGGGTACCAGTCCGGGCTACTTCATATGGAATAGTGGAAATGAAGGGCTGGAACAAATATGGAGGATGGAGAATTGGCATCCGTGATATTAATAACAACTACCATTACTTTGCTCATTTAAGCGGGTTTGCAAAAGACCTGAAAGTGGGGCAAATTGTTGAACCTGGAATGTTGATTGGAGGGGTCGGAAGCTCCGGATACGGGCCTCCGGGTACATCAGGCAAATTCCCGCCTCATCTCCATTATGGAATATACAAAGACAATGGCTATACTGAATGGTCCTACGATCCATATCCACACTTAAGATTATGGGAAAGGCAGGATCGGATAAAAGCCAGAAAAAAATAAAGTGATACTTCAATCAGCAGGGGGTTTCCTTATCCCACACTGATTGTTAGTTGAGGCCCAGAGGAAGTCGGCCACAAAGACGTTGCCACAGAACGCAGTTTAATCTTTGTTGTTATTTCGGTCTTTAGGCAGTTTGAGCCCTCCTTATCCTCCTTTGACTCCTCTAAGTCAAGAAGCAGGGGGCTTACTGCCCGTTAGACTGCGATAAAGATAAAAGGACTGCCCAATTACCAGGCAGTCCTTCAAAAATTATTTAGCTTTTTTTGCTTTGGACACAGCATTCATGACACTTGCTGCAAGACCGCCCCAGATAATGAGCATCCCAACCACCATCATTGTAATTGCACTTCCAGACATTATTGAGATACCTCCTTATCAACTGGTATTGTAAGCTTAGACTGTGTATCGTTCTTTTTAATGGCCATAAATACAAATCCTAAGATAATGGCTCCTATTGCTACTCCCCATCCGGTATAGAGAAGGAAGCTGGTAGGATACCCTTCATAATTCTCTTTAATATTCGTAATGATATTTTGAACCATCATATACCCAAGCACAATTGGCGTAATTGCTGTCAAGCAAACCTTCC
Source organism: Cytobacillus sp. FSL R5-0377 (assembly GCF_038004385.1). Taxonomy (NCBI): domain Bacteria; kingdom Bacillati; phylum Bacillota; class Bacilli; order Caryophanales; family Bacillaceae; genus Cytobacillus; species Cytobacillus sp. FSL R5-0377. Next base: position 3,154,062 of record NZ_JBBORA010000001.1, on the reverse strand, counting down.
ACCAGGAACCAAGTCTAATATCAGAAACAGCATCTGCATGGTTCTGAAGATTTTTCAGCTCTTTTAACACCCAGCCTACAATAACTACCTGCACTAATCCTGCTAAGGCAACGCCAAATTGGTTGATGAAGTAGTCTGCTGCATCAAGGAAGTATAAACCGCCCTGTGTCGCAAAGAGGATGGAAATAACAGCAGATAAACCTCCGCCTACAAAAACTGCTTTATTACGTGAAACATTAAACTTATCCTGCACACCAGCAACAAATGTTTCAACAATTGAGATTAACGATGTTAAACCGGCAAGTGTTAAACAGATAAAGAAGAAGGAACCAAATAAGCCATTTAAAGCAGGGAATTCGTTAATGATCTGCGGGAATACAACGAATGCCAATCCCACACCTGATGATACAACCTCATTAATGCCTACACCCTGCTGTGCAGCCATAAATCCTAATGCCGCAAATACACCGATACCGGCAAGAAGTTCAAAACCGGAGTTTGCAAAGCCGGTAATGAAGGCGCTGTTTGTCAAATCCGTTTTCTTTGGAAGGTAGCTTGAATAGGTTACCATGATGGCAAATCCAATCGATAAGCTGAAGAAAATCTGGCCGTAGGCAGCAACCCAGACTTTAGGATTCGCTATCATTTCCCAGTTTGGCTTAAAGAATGCATCTAAACCAGCAGCAGCTCCATCAAGAGTCAACGCGCGAACAACAATAATTAGGAATAATACTACAAGGACAGGAATAAAGATTTTGTTCGCAATTTCGATACCTTTTTTAATCCCTTTAAATAGAATACCAAGTGTCACAACCCAAACAATAACTAAAGGTATGAATACTCCAGGTACAATTCCGCCTACATCTCCAGGTGTTTCTGCAAGCTTTAAATATTCTCCAAATAGGAATCCGTTTGGATCGTCACCCCATTTTAGGTTAAACGAAAAGCCGGCATATGACATTGCCCATGCGATGATAACTGCATAATAGGTTGAGATTACAAATGAAATGGCGACCTGCCACCAGCCCAGCCATTCGTATTTTTTACTTAATCTTGCATAAGACAAAGGTGCAGATCCGCGATACTTATGGCCAATTGTAAATTCCATGATCAAAAGCGGAATACCTGCTGTCAGCAAGGCAAACAAATATGGAAAAAAGAATGCTCCCCCTCCATTTTCATAAGCAACTGCCGGGAAACGCCAAATGTTCCCTAGACCAATTGCTGAACCCACAGCTGCCATAATAAATCCAGCTCTGGATCCCCACTGCGGACGATTATCCATAGTAAATCCTACCCCCTGTAAATTCTCCCAATTAAAAAGAACAATGGGAACTTTTTATATTTTCAGATAATTAAATCTAACTAAGCCTAGTATAGCTATTTTTTGATACTCTGTCAAAACATTATTTTCCTAATAGTAATATTTTTCGAAAAAATTAGTTTTAGTACAATACCATGGTAAAGCGTGTAAGATTATTAATATATTCCTATTTTAATTTCCATTTAGATTCCACCCGGCGAAGAGTTATTTTACCAAAACTGACCGGAGTAATTCCTTGTACTCACCCCCCTTGTAAAACTTATTCCTGAAACTTAAAAACTTTCATTAATTATTTGATAATTCAAAATAATATTTTGGTGATTCCAAAATTAACCTCGTTTGGTCTTCTTGGCCGCGGGAATATAACCAATGTGCTTAAATTTTTCCAAAAACTTAAGAGAAAATAAGGAGGTTTTTACAAATGGATACCACTATTATTGGAGTTTATAATTCACAAAGGGAAGTAGTAGATGCTATTCAAGAACTGCAAAATGACGGCTACCCTGTTCAGGATCTTTCAATCATTGCGCAGACCGAACATCTGGATACATCTCTTGAAGATAAAACCGGTGTTCATACAGAGACCTTCGAGACTAAGAATAGAGACAGCAGTGAAAGTGCTGGTTTCTTAAATAGTCTGGCATCCTGGTTTGATGATGACCGTATGAGCAGTGATTCTGCAGGTGAAAAGTTCAGAGAATTGGGCATGTCAGAGGATGAAGCCCGCAAATATGAAACGTATGTGAATGAAGGGAAAATCATTTTATACAGTGATAGAATTGATGCTGCAGCCGGCTTTACCGGTGCCGGGACAGCTGAAGCCGAAGTGGACAGCACTTACACTGGCGGATATGATGCGCTAAGAAATTCAGCTGCAGATGATGAGCAATCATTAAAACTGCGGGAGGAACAGCTGGATGTGTCTAAGGAACGTGTACAGACCGGGGAGGTTGAAATCCATAAAGACGTTGTGGAAGAACAAACAACAGTTAATGTACCGGTGGAGCATGAAGAGGTATATGTAGAAAGAAGAAAAGTGGATGATGTGGCCGGTGTAAGCTCCTCACCTATTGCAGATGATGAAACAATCAGGATTCCTATTACTGAAGAACGTGTGGAAGTTACCAAAAAGCCTGTTGTCACGGAAGAAATTGTAGTGGGCAAACGGGAAGTTCAGGAAACTCAGCAGGTAACAGAAAATCTAAAAAAAGAAGAAGCCCGCCTTGAAGGCAATGAACACATTACTGAAGATAAAGATTTAAATAGAAAAAATAATAACTTGTAAATAAAAGGGTTCCCTGAGGGAACCCTCAGTTTGTAGACAAAAGGGGTTCGGAATAGCCTTATTCCGGACCCTTTTTACTTTTTTATTGGACTTGAAAGCATTTTTTCATGACTGTAAACCTCTCCGAGGTCATCTTCTAGGCTATTACTGGGCCTTGCCAAGTCCAGTTGGCCATTTTCTTTAAATTCATGGCAGCGAAAGTAAGCATCGCCTGCATTGACAATTTTTTAAGTCCCCTTAAAGTTGTCCAACGCATGCCATGCTTTTCTTTTGCATCTGCGAAAACACGTTCAATTGTTTCTTTTCGCTTCTCATAGATTTTTTTGACGTTTTGATGGTGGCGAAGGTGGTCTGCCTCTTCCAAATGTTCCTCCCACACATGACGTTGAATGAGCTTTTGGTGCGCTTGACTCTGTGTGCATTGAGACAAGAACGGGCATCCAGCACAAATTCGCGGATCTGATTTATATTGACGATAACCTTCCTTTGTAGTCGTTTTATACTTTAATATCTCACCAGCTGGGCAAATGTAACAGTCAAAATGCTCATCATAAACATACTCATGTTTTCTGAAGAAACCCTCTTTTGTGCGAGGTCGTGTGTAAGGTAAAGCAGGTGTGATGTCGTTTTTCAATAAGTAGCTCGTGATAGCAGGTGTTTTATAGGCTGCGTCGGCCGCAACAGCTTCTGGTTTACTAACTTTCTCAATGACTTGTTCTACCAATGGCTCTAAAATATGACTATCATGCGTGTTACCAGGGGTTACAGTTGTGCCTAGTACAAAGCCGTTGCGATCTGCGGCAGCGTGAAAAGAATAGGCGAACTGTTTTGTACGCTCATCTTTTACATAGTATCCACTCTCTGGGTCAGTTGTACTTTCCTTAGTTTCTTTGAATTCTTCCTTATCAAACTTATCTGGCGGAAAAGGCTTTTTTCCATGATCTTCACGATCTCGATTAATTTCTTCTTGAAGGCGTTGTTGATAGGCACGGGTTTCTTTTCGAACAACTTTCTTTTCAAATTTCCGTTTATTCGCACTCGCTTTTACATGAGTAGAATCTACAAAAACATGTTCTGCACTTATTAAATTCTTTTCAGCTGCAGCTTTTAAAATTCGATAGAATATCTGTTCAAAGAGATCGGTATTTTTAAATCGGCGCTCATAGTTTTTTCCGAAAGTTGAGAAGTGAGGAACTTTATCGTGGAAGCCGTATCCTAAAAACCACCGATAGGCCATATTTGTTTTCAATTCCTCAATTGTTTGACGCATGGAGCGAATACCGAAGGTATATTGAATGAATGTGAGTTTGATTAAGATAACAGGGTCAATACTTGGGCGTCCTACTTCTGAATACATATCTTTCACCAAATCATAGACAAAGGAAAAATCAATCGCCGCTTCAATTTTGCGAACCAAATGGTCCGCTGGGACAAGTTCATCTAATGCAATCATTTCGATTTGATCCCGTTGAATTGGATTATGTTTAGAAAGCATCTTAATCACCTCAAGTATCGTATTACTTCTATTTTAAAACAAAAAACATACTAAGATTAGTAGTGCTGACCAAGGCATTGGTTGGCACTACTATTTTTTTATATAGTAGAAGTGAAGAATAGGTCGTTGCAGTCTTAGGATCTTAGAATCCGTACAAAAAACTGACCTTCTTCACTTACCTTATTCGAATCAGGTTTAAGTATGTTGGATCCTTGAGATCGTGTATAAGAAATGGGAGTCGATAAGAGTAAGTGAGGGAACTTCAAAACTTTTTTGGGGGAAATAACGTGAAACATGTCATCGCATTTGATGTAAGTATGGGAAAAAGCTACATGGTAATTTACAACACACTAAAAAAGTGTATTTATGAAGGAGAAATCAAGCATTCACGGCCTGAATTTGAAAACTTAAAGAAGAGGATCGACAGATTAACAGAAGGTTATGGTGAACAGCCACATATTGTATTTGAATCAACTGGGGTCTATTCCAGGCAATTGGAGCGGTTTATGAATGTAAATGGTTTTTCCTATTGTTCCTTGAATCCCCTGGAAGCTAAGCTCCAGTGCGACTCCTTGAGGATCCACAAAACGGATAAGAGTGATGCCCACCAACTTGCCCTTACCCACTTTTCAACGCAAAGGACTAATCGAAATGGCACAGAAGATCTTTTTCTCCAATTGAAGTCGCTATCCCGATTTTACAGTGAACTTGATGACGAGTTATCCGTAACACGCAACCGCATGCATAAAGTTATTCAGCTAACCTTTCCGGAACTGGAAAAAATCTTTACAACCAAATCAGAGCTATTCCTCAATATTGTTCAATTGTACCCACATCCAGACTTGGTGCTCCAACATTCAAAAACGGTTATAAAGAACAAAATCCGGACAAACACTGATAAGAATATTTCTACCGCAAGGGCTGAAAAAAAAGCTACTCAATTGCTTGAAGCAGCGCATTTATCATTTCCTGCCGTTTCGTCAACCGATGTCCTGTGTAGCCAGCTGATATCTTACGCTAGGCGTTACCAGGAACTCCTATCCATGAAAGAAAGGTGTATCGAGGACATGGCGCAACTAGCAGAAAGCCGGGCTGAATACCATATTCTCCTCAGTTTCCCGGGGATTGGCTCAAACACTGCAGTACGTCTAATGGCAGAAATAGGGGATATTAGACGTTTTGAAAACAATAAGCAGCTAAACGCATACGCTGGTATTGATATTCGCCGTTACCAATCAGGTAAGACCTTTTACAAGGACAAGATTAATAAACGTGGCAATAAGCATTTACGTAAGCTCCTTTTTATCATTATCCAGAACATGATTAAACTACGCCGTTTCAGTCAAAACCATATTGTTGATTATTACGATAAATTAAAAACGCAACCCTATAACAAGTGCCATAAGGTTGCATCCATTGCCTGTGTGAATAAGCTTTTGAAGATTATCTTCCACCTTATTACACACAATATGAACTATGACTTCCGGTTAGCCACCCAATCATAGTTTAGTACATAATACCACAAAGGCAGGTCTAGTTAAAAAACGCGAAATCACTAGGCCTATTAGGTATACCTATAAATCTGGCCCCTCTTCAAACACAACGTTGAAGGGGATTCATTTATACAGAAAATAAATTAACGGTTTAAAGGTGCTTGACTAATCGTAAGAAAGACTGCAGACAAGCTCAATTTTCATTGAGTTTGTCGACAGTCTGAGGGTTCCCTCTGAGGGAACCCTTTTTCTTTTCGATGAACAGCACCAAAAAAGGCCTCTCTCAAAGAGAAAGTCTTTTTCAATAATTTTTAACTTGCCTTGCTTTCCTGCCAGGATTCTTTCTTTCCGCGGCCAAAGAAGGCAAATGCCGCTACAAGAACAGCTACTGCAAGTAATGCGATTACAGTGCTGCTGGTGAAACCTATGATTAAATAGCCAGCTGCAGCAATCCCCGCAGAAATCAAGGCATATGGCAGCTGAGTCATCACATGGTCTATATGGTTACAGCCAGCCCCTGTTGAAGAAAGGATGGTTGTATCGGAAATCGGTGAACAATGGTCACCGAATACCGCTCCGGCAAGAACAGCTGACATAGCCGGCAGTAACAGAGTAATATCAGTTGCAGCGGCAATGTCTCCTGCAATTGGAAGCAGAATTCCAAATGATCCCCATGAAGTTCCAGTACTGAAAGCCATTATTCCTGCTATGGCAAAAAGTAGAAACGGAAGCCATGAAGTGCTCATATTTGTGCTTTCCACAATACCCGCCAAATATTTTCCAGTCTCCAAACGGCCAATTAAATCCACAATTGCCCAGGCAAACAGCAAGATATAAACAGCCGGAAGCATGGATTTAATCCCTTCCCATACCCCTTTGCCGAAGACATTTGCTTTAACGCCTTTCAAAACAAAGGCCTGACGGAAGAATAAACCTAACGAAACCACTAGGCCCACTAGGCCACCGAGGATTAAGGATTTAGAGACATCTGTATTTTCAAAAATTTGTAAAACGGTGGCATTTCCTTCAACCGCCTGTGAACCTGTCCAAAACATTGAACCCACTGTACCGATTACAAGAGCTATAATAGGCCATACAAGATCTCCGACAGATCCTTTAGAACTTGTAGGAAGATCATCCTTCAATTCACCAGGTGCCGGCTTCTCGGGATCCATTACAAGCCCCTCTTCAGCTGCCCGCTTCTCATGAACTTTCATTGGCCCGATCTCTATGCCCCATAACGCTACGATAAATACAATGGCCAGAGTTGACCAAACATAAAGGTTCATTGGAATCATTTGAATAAACGCAGAGAAAGCAGAATACTCAGTAACATTATGGGCCGCAAGAATGGTCCCAATCAATGCAATAATGTACGCACCCCAGCTTGATACCGGTGATACGACACAAACAGGTGCTGAAGTTGAATCAATAAGATACGCAAGCTTCGCACGGGATACACGCTGGCGATCTGTAATCGGACGTGAAATCTGGCCGACTGCCAAAGCGTTGAAATAATCGTCAATGAAAATAATAATACCTAAAACAGCTCCGACAATCTGTGCGCCTGCACGGGTCTTAACCCGCTTCATCGCCCATTCCCCAAAAGCGCGGCTTCCGCCTGAAATAGATATAAATGCAGTAATAACACCTAATACAAGCAAGAATAAAATAATATATACATTCCAGGTGTTCAGTTCTCCATCTGAAACAAATATTCCTTTTACAGCATCCCAAATAATGCTGTAAGTTTCTGTAATGCTGAATTCAGCCAGCAATAATGCAGCTGTTACGATCCCCACTCCCAATGACAGCAAGACGCGCCTGGTCAGGATAACCATAGCGATTGCAACCAAAGGCGGCAGCAGGGAGAAAATCGTGTTTGCCATTTCTTGTCCTCCTCTTGTTTTTTGGGATCACACCATTTAAGGCGTGTCCGTTTTCAATCAGGGGAACAACAAGGATGATGACAGAGTCAAAATAAAAAAGAGTAACGATAGAGAAAAATCTATCATTACTCTTTTGAAGTAATTAGTTTCTCCATCACGATCTGTAGCTCCCCATTATGAAGGCTTTGACAAAGTATATTCATACTTTCCCCTCATAATGACAGTGTTACTCCTATTCGAAGTAACCCCAGCAAGATTAGTTCTGACTCACTAATCATACTTCGGCAACATTCCCTTTCGGCTGCGGTCATTGTTGTCATCCTCACTCAGCGTACTCTTGAATACTGCACCTCTACCCCATCGGATATGATAAGGTTTTTATGAAATTATAGTAGAATTTTATCAAAATACTAAACTATTTGCAAGTATTATTGGCTTGCCGGTATTTCGATTGATGGCGAGGTTCCTCCTCCGCCATTGTAAAATTGCGGGACCTTTCCCGGGTAAATGCCATAAGCGGCCAGCACATCTTCCTGTACTGTAATAATTTTGGTGGCAAAAGGAATGATAATTTGGACCTGAACGTCCAGGCGGACCAGTACCTTCACTTCCACATTATTTATGCCGTGATCCTTTGTTTCAGTTATAAAATTGGAGGTAACAGAACCGACTGCATTAAACTTCACTGGAATACGGGGACCCAAGTTACCAAGGAGTGCATTATTGGTTGCCTGGCCAAGCGGAACATAATAGACAATTCCATTTGAGTGCTGCATTTGCTCCGTATTAATTTCTACGTCTGTAAAAGACTCCAATGCATCCAAATCGCCTTTTTCTGCTTTCTTAATATTATCCTGAACCAGTTCGGTTACTTCCGCTTTGACTCTGTTCAGCTTTTCCACGTTAATGCTGACAACACCGCTCTCGCTTGCCTCAAACATATCTTCCAAATCCATCACATTGGTAATTTTTTTGTTAATCGCATTGTTTATTACCAATGATGCGATTTTCCTTGTCTGTGAATCTGCATAGCTCATGAGTGTGGGCTTAAGCCCTTCATTAATAATCCAAAGGCCGGCAGCTGTTGAGATAACGAAGAATACAAAGGTCAAAAGAAATACATAGCGGAATGGAAGAGGACCTTTCCGGGGCAGCCGGCCGCGAAATTTTGCCAAAACAAATCCCCCCTTTACATGCTATATGTATGCTGTAAAGGAGGGAACTAGGCTCAAAAATCCAAAATAGTTTATCGCAGTCTAACGGGCAATAAGACCGCACTTCAAGAGTCAACGGAATCAAAGGAGGATAAGTGGGGTCAAACTGCCAGTAAAGGCCCGATTGGTTCAACTAACCATCAAGGGGATAAGCCATCCCCTGATTGAAGTTTCAATTTATTGTTGTACAAAAGTCGTATCACAGCCCGTAATAACGGAATTCAATTCAGCCCCTAGGTCTGCTTCATATGGCTCAACGTTTCTGCCCTTTTCTTCAAATATACGGATGACCGGCCTGTCGCTAAGTCCCGCATTCTGCCGGCAGACAACTCCTTTTCTTCCATCATTCAGCTCAACAGTAATACCAACCGGGTACACGGCTACCGCCTGACGGAAAACTTCAATGACTTTCTTATCAAACAGCTTGCCGGCCCCTGCATACAGGACTTCCAGGCCTTCATGCGGGAGCATAGCCTGCCTGTATATGCGGTTGGATGTAACTGCGTCAAACACATCGGCAATTGCAATAATCTTGCCGAAATCATGAATTTCGTTCCCCTGTAGTCCGCGAGGATAGCCTGACCCATTCAATCGTTCATGGTGCTGAAAGGCACAATGTGCAACAAGAAGAGGAATTGTCTCTACTTTTCTTAATATATTAAATCCCTCTTCGGGATGCTTCTTAATGGATTCAAATTCTTCAGATGTCAATTTACCAGGTTTCAAAAGGATATCTGCAGGCACCTTCATCTTTCCGACATCATGGAGGATTGCACCCAGCCCAAGGATTTCAAGTTCCTTCGGCAGGAGCTGCAGCTTCATCCCGATTGCGAGTGAGTAAAGAGTTACGTTCAGAGAATGTGTGAAAATATAGTGATCATATGAATAAACATCTGATAGGATCGTAAGCAGCTCTTTATTTCCCCTTATTTCACTGATTAGCTGGCGAATCAGCCCTGAGAGCCTATTTGAAGCATTCTCCACGACCAGAGTGCTAGAAAATTCTTTATTTGCTTCTACTTCCTTTAGAACCGTTTCTATGGTTTCGATAGCCTTTTTCCGCATTTTGGGATTCAGAGGGTTCTTATATTGGATATCCTCAGTGCGCTGATCTTTGATATACACATAGGCAATACCCACTTCCTGCAGTTTATTTATTAATTTATCAGCCAGCTCCACACCTTCATGCAAAAGGACCTGACCCTTGTCATTATATATAGCTTTGGCCAAAACACTGCCAGTCTCAATTGTATTGGTTGCTGCTAATCTCATATGTATCTCCCATATCCTTTTTTTGCTCTACTTTATATTTCGGGAATTATTTGGTTTTATTTACATTATACGACAAAATTCCTGCATTGGCGGAAGTTCTTCTCTAAAGAAGAGATTTTTTAGGGAATTCCGATTAATTTTGTTGTGTCATCCTTCAATCCGGGCTGTTTTTTTAATCCGTTATCTATTTCTGTGCGGAAAGCCTTTATTTATGTGCGGATAAATTTCTTTCTGTGCGGATAGCCGGCTTTTCTGTGCGGATAACTAATTTTATGTGCGGATAGGTTTTTCCAAAGATGATAATGTCCCTTAATAGCCTAAATTCCGCTTTCTGAGGCTTGGTGCCTGAGCTTCCTGGACGCCCTGCCCCTTCGGAAACTCAGCTGTCCCCGTTATTTGGGCAGGACACCAAATAACGCTCTCGCACCTTCCTCAGTAAACGATTCAACATGCAACATCACTTACGAAAACTCCATAAAAAAAGACAAGCCTCTTAAGGCATGCCTTTAAATCATTTTGAGAAGTGCTTCTTTTCCGATCGTTCCTTTAACAATGCCCAATTCCTCGGCCTCGTAAGTGACAGACTCAAGCGGGGCATTCAACAGCTGATCTATCGTTTTTACACCGACAGCCCTGCCGGCAATTACTTTTCGGTCCTTAAGCTTTTCGTTCAGCAAAGCTACATCCAGGGCTCCGCACATAATATACCCTTTATCATTCGTTACCACCAGCAGATTAGTCTTCGGCAGCTGCACCGAAACACTCAAAAAAGTGTGGCCACCTATTTCAATCGGCTTCAAATCAATCATACCTGCACCCACTCCTTTCCTTTTCCCTTACACAATATGTACGGACAAGGAAAAGGGTGAACGTGACAGGCACCTATACCAGTTTGCCGAAGTGGTATAGGTGCCTGTCACCCGGTTTTAAAATAAATCAAGTTGTCTGGGAGCTAGCTGCTGGTATTCGATATTCAGCATTTCGATCATTTGTTTAGCGTTGTCTGCCGCGTCACCGCCTGAGTTGTTGTTGAAGACGACGTATACATTTTTACATTTTTTCTTGAGCTTTTTTAGATGTTCTGCCCATTCTGCCAATTCTTCTTCGTTATAGCGGTAAAGATAGCGGACCTCACGCCAGTTGTCCCCATTCTTTTTCTGCCAGCCGTGAAAATTGCGTCCGTGGAAACGAACGAGCACTTTGTCAGTATTGGTTGTTTCCAGAACTGTTGGAACTGAACCTTCACCGGCTTGCGGCTCGTCACAGATGCTGTGAATCCATTCTTCCTCTTTCATAAAGCTTAGCGTGCTTTCCCTAAACTCCGGCCGAAACCATGATTGATGCCTGAACTCCAGGGCACAGGGGATCTCCCCCATCTGTTCCTTGCACCAGCGAAGATAATCAACATTGGCTTTTTTACAGTCAAACCATGGCGGAAATTGAAACAGCACCATTGCCAGTTTGCCGGACTCAATATAAGGCTCCAATGAATCCTTAAACGCCTCAAACATTTCTTCTTTGCTTTCAAAAGGGATCTCTCCTCTTTGATGGCCCGTCATACCCTGATAGGCTTTTACAATGAATTGAAAACCATCTGGGGTGTCATTAACCCATTTGGCGGAGTTGCGTTTTGGCTGCACGGCATAAAAAGCAGAGTCCACCTCTACTGTCGGGAAGTGGCCGGCGTACTCCTTTAATTTATCTCTTGGCGAAATGGCGCCTGTATAAAGGCTATCATGATCGCCCCAGCCTGTTACGCCTATGATAATCATTGAAATACCTCCGTTTGGCTAAGTATTGTCACGATAAACTGAGAACTAATTTTTATATCTCCACTTTAGCAATTTATCCAAAAATAATATACTTCCTGTTACCTATTTAAAAACCCGCTTACCATGGCCGGTAAACGGGTTTTCATAAATTAGCTATTAACCGATGGAACCTTCCATTTCAAACTTGATCAGACGGTTCATTTCTACTGCGTATTCCATTGGAAGTTCTTTCGTAAATGGCTCGATGAAGCCCATTACGATCATTTCTGTTGCTTCTTCCTCTGAAATTCCACGGCTCATAAGGTAGAATAGCTGTTCTTCTGATACTTTTGAAACCTTCGCTTCATGCTCAAGAGAGATGTTGTCGTTTAGGATTTCATTGTATGGAATTGTATCTGAAGTTGACTGGTTATCCATAATTAACGTATCACATTCGATGTTGGCACGGGCACCTTCAGCTTTGCGGCCGAAGTGAACGATTCCGCGGTATGTTACTTTACCGCCCTGCTTGGAAATCGATTTTGACACGATCGTTGAAGACGTGTTCGGTGCAAGGTGAATCATTTTTGCACCTGCATCCTGATGCTGCCCTTTGCCTGCTAATGCAATGGAAAGGGTCATGCCGCGTGCGCCTTCTCCTTTAAGGATAACTGCCGGATATTTCATTGTCAGTTTTGAACCGATGTTTCCGTCAATCCATTCCATTGTTGCGTTTGATTCACAAACCGCACGCTTTGTAACCAGGTTGTATACGTTGTTTGCCCAGTTTTGGATGGTTGTATAACGGCAATATGCGTCTTTTTTGATAATAATTTCAACAACCGCACTATGAAGTGAGTTGGTTGTGTACACAGGTGCAGTACAGCCTTCTACATAGTGTACATGTGCGCCTTCATCAACAATGATAAGGGTACGCTCAAATTGCCCCATGTTCTCAGAGTTAATGCGGAAATAGGCCTGCAATGGCGTATCAACTTTAACACCTTTAGGAACATAGATGAACGATCCGCCAGACCAAACGGCTGAGTTTAATGCAGCAAATTTGTTGTCTGTTGGAGGGATAACCTTTGCCCAGTGCTCACGGAAAATATCTTCATTTTCGCGAAGAGCCGAATCGGTATCCTTGAATACAATTCCTTTTGCTTCCAGGTCTTCCTGCATATTATGGTAAACAACCTCTGATTCATACTGTGCAGAAACACCAGCAAGATACTTCTGCTCTGCTTCAGGAATACCTAATTTATCAAAGGTCTGTTTAATTTCATCAGGAACTTCATCCCAAGAACGTTCAGTCTTCTCAGAAGGCTTAACATAATACGTAATTTCATCAAAGTTTAATGACGCTAAATCTCCGCCCCATTGCGGCATAGGCATGTTATAGAAATGGTCCAGTGATTTTAAACGGAAGTCAAGCATCCATTGTGGCTCTTCCTTCAATTTTGAAATCTCTTCAACAATTTCTTTTGTCAAACCGCGTTTTGATCGGAAAATGGAAACGTCTTTATCGGCAAAACCATACTTATAATCGCCGATCTCAGGCATTTTTTTTGCCATCGTCGTATTCCTCCATTCATATAGGAAAGGGTGTACACCCTATCATTTCATAGTATTTTAGCACACAAGACAGATCATAAAGTATTAATCAAACGTTTGATTGATTTATTCCTGTTCTTCTTTCTCTGTGCCAACACCTTTTTCCATTGCTTTCCATGCTAAAGTGGCACATTTGATTCTGGCAGGGAATTGGGAAACTCCCTGAAGAGCTTCGATATCGCCAAGATCAAGATCATCTTCATCATATTCTTTCCCCAGCATCATGTCAGAGAAAACTTTGGAAAGCTTTAAGGCATCTTCAATATTTTTACCCTTGATGGCTTGAGTCATCATGGAAGCTGAGGACATGGAGATGGAACATCCTTCGCCTTCAAACTTTGCGTCTGCCACTTTGCCATCCTCAAGCTTCAGCGTCAATTGAATCCGGTCTCCGCAAGTAGGGTTATTCATATTGATCGTCAGGCTGTCATCTTCAAGTACCCCTTTGTTACGAGGGTTTTTATAATGATCCATTATAACCTGGCGGTAAAGGGTATCTAAATTTTTAGAAGACATCGCTGAAATACTCCTTTGTTTTGACAAGCCCGGAAACAAGCTTATCAATATCTTCTTCCGTATTGTACAGATAGAAGCTTGCACGTGCAGTTGCCGACACCTTGAGCCACTTCATAAGCGGCTGTGCACAATGGTGGCCGGCGCGGACTGCAATTCCTTCTGCATCCAATACAGTAGCCACATCATGTGGATGAACATCGTCTATATTAAATGTAACCAGACCTGCCCGCTTCGAGGCTTCTTTAGGTCCATAAATGGTCATTCCCTCTATAGCAGACATTTTTTCCATAGCATAAGCAGCCAGCTTGTGCTCATATGCCTCGATTTCATTCAAGCCAATCTGCCCAAGGAAATCAATTGCCGCACCAATTCCGATGGCACCTGCAATGATTGGCGTTCCCCCTTCGAATTTCCATGGTAGCTCCTTCCATGTCGATTCATAGAGGCCGACAAAGTCGATCATTTCACCGCCAAATTCAACAGGTTCCATTTTTTCAAGATGCTTTTTCTTACCGTAAAGAACACCGATGCCAGTAGGACCGCACATCTTATGTCCGGAAAAAGCAAGAAAATCACAATCCAGGTCCTGAACATCAATTTTCATATGCGGAGCACTTTGTGCACCATCCACAACCATAATCGCGCCATTCTCATGGGCGATTTTCGCAATTTCCTTAATCGGGTTCATCACACCCAATACATTCGATACCTGCATGATCGATACGATTTTCGTATTGGCTGTGACGGTTGCACGGACATCTTCAAGAGAGATGGTTCCGTCCTCCTGCAGTGGGAGGTACTTTAGCGTGGCACCGGTCTGTTTAGCTACCTGCTGCCACGGAATGATATTGCTGTGGTGTTCCATATAGGTGATAACTATTTCATCGCCTTCAGACAGGTTAGCGCGCCCGTAGCTTGCTGCCACTGTATTGATGGATGTCGTTGTTCCTCTTGTAAAAATAACTTCCTCAGTGGATTTTGCATTTATGAATTTTCGCACCTTTTCCCTGGCACCTTCATAGCCATCCGTTGCTCTGGTGCCCAAGGTATGGACGCCTCTATGAACATTCGAGTTATATTCCCTGTAGTATTTATCAATCGCCTCAATTACCGGAACAGGCTTTTGGGAAGTAGCGGCACTGTCCAGATAAACAAGGGGCTTTCCATTGACTTCCTGATCCAGTATGGGAAACATTTGCCGAATCTCACGGGCATTCATTATTTTACTTTCCCTTCAATAACGGCAGTAAGCTGCTTTTTAACACCTTCGATAGGAAGAGCGTTAACAACCGGCGCCAGGAAGCCGTGAATAACAAGACGTTCCGCCTCTTTCTGGGAGACACCGCGGCTCATTAAATAGTAAAGCTGCAATGGATCCACACGGCCAACTGAAGCTGCGTGACCAGCTGTTACATCATCTTCGTCGATTAATAAAATCGGGTTTGCATCTCCGCGGGCTTTTTCGCTTAGCATCAGAACGCGTGATTCCTGCTCGGCATTTGACTTGGAAGCACCGTGCTCGATTTTGCCGATTCCATTAAAGATGGAAGATGCAGAGTCTTTCATAACCCCATGTTTTAAAATGTAACCTTCGGAATTTTTTCCGAAATGAACTACTTTTGTTGTAAAGTTTTGGGTCTGTTCTCCGCGTCCTACAACAACTGTTTTGGTATCACCGAAAGAACCGTCTCCAACAAGATTAGTTGTATTCTCTGAAACTGTATTGCCGTCGTTCATTAGTCCAAGAGCCCATTCAATGCGTGCATCACGGCCTGCAACTCCTCGGCGGTTCACATACGCTGTTGTTCCCTTAGCAAGTGTATCAACCGCACCATACTGCACTCTTGCATTTGCATTGGCAATGACCTCAGTAACAATATTAAAGACGCTATTCGCTTCCTCAACCACGGAAACATAATTTTCCACGTAAGTAACTGAGCTGTTATCATCAGCTACCACCAATACATGGTTAAATAGGTTTGCCTCTTTATCATCATGGATATATACAGCCTGAATTGGCGCTGAAATTTCCACGTTTTTCGGAATGTACAAGAACGCTCCGCCATTTAAAAGAGCCGCGTGCAAAGCGGTTAAACGGTGTTCGTCCGTTTTGACGCCATCTTTCATGAAATACTTTTGAAGCAGCTCGCTATGTTCTCTTGCCGCTGTAAAGATGTCTGTGAAAATAACACCTTTTTCCTGAAGCTCTTTGGATATAGCCAAATGAGTCGGTCTATTATTTCGCTGAATATATAAGTTCTGATCGCCGGCTTCGGTATCAATCAGGTTTCTTACATCCTCCGGAAGGTCATTTAAAGACGTAAAGTCTTCGCTTCCGACAATATGCTTTTCGAACTGTGTAAAGTTCCATTTATCTATTTTCGTTTTATCAGGCCTTGGCATTGGCAGGCTTTCCGCGTTTGCAAGCGCATTTAGACGGAGTTCTGTCAGCCATGCCGGCTCGCCCATATCTTTTGAAAAGGAACTAACATAATCCTTATCAAATGGTAGTTTTATTTCCGTTGTCATAGTGATCCCCCTAACGCTTACGCTTCTTGCCCAACTGTTTCGTCTTCAATGCCCAATTCTTTCTTGATCCAATCATATCCTTCTGCTTCTAAGCGCTGTGCAAGTTCAGGTCCGCCTGATTTTACAACGCGGCCCTGCATCATCACATGAACATGGTCAGGAGTGATGTAGTTAAGAAGGCGCTGATAGTGTGTGATAATTAAGCAGCCAAATTCTTCTCCGCGCATTTCATTGATTCCTTTAGAAACCACTTTCAATGCATCGATATCCAAACCGGAGTCGATTTCATCCAGGATAGCGATTTTAGGTTCAAGCATCATTAATTGCAGGATTTCATTACGTTTCTTTTCTCCGCCTGAGAAACCTTCATTTAAATAACGCTGAGCCATGTCAAGGTCCATTTCCAGGAACTCCATCTTGCTGTCCATTTTGCGGATGAATTTCATAAGAGAAATTTCGTTGCCTTCATCAAGGCGGCTGTTAATTGCAGAACGTAAAAAATCGGCATTTGTTACGCCGCTGATTTCACTTGGATATTGCATTGCAAGAAAAAGTCCGGCACGTGCGCGCTCGTCAACTTCCATTTCAAGAACATCTTTACCATCCAATGTGATGCTTCCTTGTGTTACTTCGTATTTCGGATGCCCCATGATAGCAGAAGATAAAGTAGATTTACCTGTACCGTTCGGCCCCATGATTGCGTGGATTTCTCCACCTTTAATCTCAAGGTTTACACCTTTTAATATTTCTTTTCCCTCAATAGCAACATGAAGGTCTTTAATTGTAAGTACTGATCCTGCCATAATATATACCTCCGTCAATAAAAGAAGATTTGTAAACCGGTTTTATCCGCAAATCTCTATTCTCATTTTATTCTCATTACAATCTTATAACAAATCAAATATCATAGCAACTCTTTGAGACCATTAACAAACTTTTCAAACGAAAATGTTTAGAAAGCCTGTAAATATAGATTTTATCATACAAAACCAATGTCTTCAAAGAGTGAAATCACCGGGATCCAGGCATGTCCTATCTATTTTTTCCCGGTGCTGTAATTTCATGTATTGCAAAAAGAAAACCAGTGCATCATTGGCACTGGTTACTATTTACTTCATTATTATATATACCTAAACCTAGGAATGAATCTTTCTTTCAAGATCTGCAACTAACCTTTGGCTTTGAAGGTAATCTTCCTCACGTCTTTTTTCAACTTCCATTCGAATATCATGTTTCCGGCTGTACACTTCATATCCAACTCCATGGGCAGCTTGCATAGCTTTTTCCATTTCACTCGTGTAGTTCAGCTGTAACTGACTGATAATGAACCAATCCTTTCGGTTTTTATGCTTTTCAGCATTTAGTTTTACATCTAAAATCTTAACACTCACCATATACCCCGCACAAAGCGGAAAAAACCTGATTTTTTTAGCAATTTCAGGAGTGAGAACCGGTGAAACGCTTTCATATTCCATATCCTTAGAATACTGGCTGAATGCTCGGAAATAATGGTTGTTTTGTAAATTTTCTGAAAATATACATCTAAAAAGGCTCTTTTCGAATAAATTGTTTTTTATGCTTCTCAATGTCGTCCGTTGATTTCCGCTGCAGAATCACACTTTCCACCACAATCTGTAAATATATCCCAATAGAAGCGAACTTCCGAAAAAAAGCCCCTGCTATTAAGCAGGAGCTGATTTTCAATGATTTTGCTGATTCAATTCTGTCATGGCCTCCTGGACGAGTGTAACCGCCTGGCTCATGGCTGCTCCGCCTCCAAAAGCCGCTGTTACTCCTACTGCCTCCAGAATTTCTTCTTCAGACGCTCCTTGGTCAATGCAGCCTTTTGTATGGTAAATAATGCAGTATTCATCCTGAGAATATAAACTGATTCCTAGCGCGATCAGCTGCTTCTCTTTTTGAGACAAAACTCCTTCCTTAAAGCAGGCTTCAGTAAAAGCATTATAATGCTGTGCCAAATCCGGCATTTTATCAGTGAATACACCTAATCCGACTTTATAATCATGAAGGGCTGCTTCTATTGAGTTAGAAGGTTCATGATAATGCTCCATCGATCTCCACTCCATTTCAAATAGTATCATGGTTAGTATGTTTGTTTGCTTTTCTATCTATACAGGGAGCGGGGCTGCTGATCTGCAAAAAAAACAGGCGCTGCGAACGCCTGTTTTTTTCTTACTCAGATACCGGTACAACGGCACCTTCATATTTTTCAAGAATGAAATCCTGGATCTCCTTTGAACGAAGCACCTCTACAAGAGCTTTAATTCCTTCTTTCTCTTCATCACCTGTACGGACTGCAATTACATTTACATATGGTGAATCTTTGTCCTCAATAGCAATTGAATCTTTAAGAGGATTTAATCCTGCATCAATTGCATAGTTGGAGTTAATCAGAACTGCATCCCCTTCTCCATTATTGTAGATCTGAGGAAGAAGTGATGCTTCATATTCAGTATCAAACTCTAATTTTTTCGGATTGTCTTTTATATCTTCCAGTGTTGCTTCCGTTTTTTCAACATCTTCATTTAAAGTGATAAGTCCCTCAGCTTCCAGCATGGAAAGAATGCGGCCATGGTCTGCAACTGAGTTGCTCATGATGATTGTAGCACCCTCAGGAAGCTCCTCAAGATTCTTATATTTCTGGGAGTATACACCGATTGGCTCAATATGAATTCCGCCTGCATTTGTAAAATCATAGCCATGCTCAGCTTTCTGCGACTCAAGATAAGGAATATGCTGGAAGTAGTTTGCGTCAAGCTCTTTAGACTCAAGAGCCTGATTTGGCAATACATAATCCTGGAATGTTACAACATCAAGTTCAAAGCCTTTTTCTTCAAGTAATGGCTTTGCTTCTTCAAGAATTTCCGCGTGAGGCACATTGGATGCTCCCACCGTAATCTTTTTGCTATCTTTATCTCCGCCTTCTCCGGCACTGCCGTCTTTTTCTGAAGTGCCGCAAGCTGCAAGTACAAGGGCAACTGCCAGTGCAAGAGCAAGTGATAACCACTTTTTCATGTAAATCTCTCCTTATCGTTTGTCTAATTTTGTTGTAATAATATCTCCAATAAATTGGATGATAAATACGATGATTAAAATAATTACGGTCGCCATAAGCGTCACATCACTTCGGCTCCGCTGAAAACCTTCAAGGTATGCCAGATTCCCAAGTCCACCAGCGCCGATAACACCAGCCATAGCTGTGTAGCCAACCAGTGCGATAGCTGTTACAGTAATTCCCGAAACAAGGGCCGGCATTGATTCCGGAAGCAGCACCTTCCAGATGATCGTGCTTGTTTTTGCGCCCATTGACTTGGCTGCTTCAATTACCCCTTTATCTATCTCCCTCAAGCCGATTTCCACCATTCGGGCATAGAACGGAGCAGCACCAATAATTAATGCAGGCAATGCTGCATCCTCCCCAATCATTGTTCCCAATAGAAACTTCGTAAATGGAATTAATAAAACAATCAGGATGATAAATGGAATTGAACGGAATATATTGACGAACGCAGAGATAACTTTATTAATTGGCGCATTTTCCCAAATATTCCCCCTAGCTGTCAAAAAGAGCAGCAGCCCCAGCACCGCTCCCAAAATAAAGGTTGCGATAACAGAAATAGCAGTCATATAGAGGGTTTCCACAGTAGCCTCCCACATGGAATCCCATTTTACATTTGGAAACCATTCATTAAGCATTGGAAATCACCTCCACGCCTACCTGCTGGGAATGGATATATTCAATTGCTTTTGCAACTTCCTCTGCTTCTCCATCAACATGGATGAATAAGGTACCATAAGAACCATTCTGCGTCTGGGAAATCTTCCCTTGAAGAATATTTACAGTTACCTGGAAATGACGGATCAGGTTAGTAATCAATGGCTGTTCAGCTGATTCGCCGACAAATCCTAATTGAACTACTTTTCCTTGTGGATACAAATCTACAAGATGATCAATCGTTTCCTTCGTTTCTTCAGGCTCTGTCACCTGCTGAACAAACCGCTTTGTTATTTCTGCTTTTGGATTCTTAAAGACATCTAATACAGGTCCGATTTCAACAATTCGGCCGCCTTCCATAACAGCAACCCGATGGCAGATTTTACGGATCACGTGCATTTCATGTGTAATCAGAACAATGGTTAAGCCCAGGCGTTCATTGATGTCAACAAGCAGCTCCAAGATGGAATCTGTTGTTTGAGGATCAAGTGCAGATGTGGCCTCATCACAAAGCAGCACTTTTGGGTTGTTAGCAAGGGCTCTGGCAATTCCGACCCTTTGCTTTTGACCGCCGCTAAGCTGAGATGGGTAGGCTTCTTCCCTTCCTTCCAGACCAACTAGTTTAATGAGCTCGTCTACTCTTTTGAGCCTTTCCTGCCGGGAAACACCAGCGATTTCTAGCGGAAATGCAATATTTTCTCTTACTGTTCTCGACCATAACAGGTTGAAATGCTGGAAGATCATGCTTATTTCCTGACGTGCTTTTCTTAGGTTGCTTCCCTTTATCTTTGAAACCTCATTGCCGGCTACTGTTACGCTGCCATGGGTAGGAAGCTCCAGCCCATTCAGCATACGGATTAATGTACTTTTACCAGCACCGCTATATCCGATAACACCGAATATCTCTCCTTCTTTTACCTCCAGGTTTACATCATCCACAGCTTTTACCTGGCCGTTTTTTGAAGAGAATATCTTCTGAACATCTTTTATAGAAATCAATGTGATAGTCACCTCTTTTATCGAAAGATACAGATAATAATTAATTGGCTGCTTCTATTTACCTATTTTTTACTCACAATAGACTTTCATGCGCAAATGCAAAAATGCCTTCCTGCACATGAGCAGAAAGGCATAAATAAATTTAGTCCTTCCTCTCATCTATCAAAGCTATGCTTTGAGTGAATTGGCACCATTTCAACTAAATTGACGGTTGCCGGGCTTCATAGGGCACTTCCCTCCACCTCTCTTGATAAGAGCGTTACGTTCTATATTCAATTAATACTTTAAATTATTTAAGCAGTTTTTTAATTACGTTTGCTATCGTATCATAGGCGATAAAAAGGTGTCAACGATGAAATTTCAAACTTTCGGAAAAAAGCGAATGGTAAATTATCCTTTACGCTTTTGCGGCCAACGATGTAAGACCCGCAGCTGTTTCAATGGCCTGTTCCAGATCTTCAATCAAATCCTCCGCATTCTCAATTCCGATCGAAATCCGAATTAGATCTTCCGGTACACCGGCAGCCTTTAAACCTTCCTCATCCAGCTGCTGATGAGTGGTGCTTGCAGGGTGGATAATCAGGCTCTTTGCGTCCCCGACATTGGCCACATGTGCCCAAAGCTTCAGGCTATTGATCAGCTTGGCTCCAGCCTCTCTTCCGCCAGCGATTCCAAATACAGCCACTGCTCCGGCTCCTTTTGGCAAGTATTTATCTGCCAATTTTTTGTCCGGGTGGCTTTCATGGCCTGGATAAAGCACCCAATTAACAGCTGGATGCGCCTCCAGATATTCCACTACCTTTTTGGCATTGGCAACATGCTCCTTCATTCTTACATGAAGAGTTTCAAGGCCCAGTGTGAATTGGAATGCACTTTGTGCACTCATTGCAGGCCCTAAATCTCTCAACAGCTGTACTCGGGCTTTGATAATATAAGCCGCTTCACCAATTGCTTCACTATAAACAATATCATGATAGCTCGGATCCGGTTTTGTAAATCCCGGAAACTTAGGGGAATTCCAGTCGAAATTTCCGCCGTCAACAATTATACCGCCCATTGTAGTTCCATTGCCGAGCAGCCATTTTGTCGCAGAGTGTATTACAATGTCAGCCCCATGCTCAATTGGCCTGCAAAGATAAGGAGTAGCAAAAGTGTTATCGACAATTAGCGGCACACCATTTTCGTGTGCAATTGCGGCAACTTTTTCAATATCAAGGATCTTCAGGCTCGGGTTTCCAATCGTCTCGGCGAAGACAGCCTTTGTTTTATCTGTTATTGCACTGCGGAAATTTTCCGGATCCTTTGGATCGACGAGTCTCACCTTTATTCCGTACTTAGGAAGTGTGACTGCAAACAAATTATATGTACCTCCATATAAATTTGAGGCAGCAACAATTTCATCACCTGCTTCAGCAATATTTAAAATAGCCAGTGTTATGGCAGATTGGCCGCTTGCAAGAGCCAGCGCACCCACTCCTCCTTCAAGAAGGGCTACCCTTTCCTCAAATACACTGACAGTGGGGTTATGTATCCTGCTATAAATATATCCCTGCTCTTTCAGAGCAAAGAGGTCTGCAGCGTGATCTGTATCCTTGAATTGATAAGCATTGTTCTGATAAATCGGAACTGCCCTCGCACCGGTTACAGGGTCAGGCTTGAGTCCGCCATGCACTCCAATGGTTTCAAAACGGTAGTTTTGCTTTTTGTCTGTCATCATAATCTCTCCTCTATAATAATGTTTGTTCATATCGAAGAGCTGAAAAGGCCCTCTTCATAAGAAGAGGGCTGTATCGTCTCTTCTTATCTTCCAGAGCATTCCGCTCTGCTGGATTTAGCACCGTGTACTTTACCGGTTGCCGGGCTTCACTGGGCCAGTCCCTCCGCCTCTCTTGATAAGAATATTCCGTTAATTAACAATATAATGATATTATCATACTATTTAAAAAATGGTCAAGTATTGGTAAGTGAAATTTTCCCTAAACAGAAAAAGGACTCGATGAGCAGTTTTTTTCTGAAAGTGGCTTCCATGATTATTTTATTTCGGGAAATTGCTTCCCGTAGCTTTACTTCCCCGGTAATCAGTGACAGCACATCTTCTTCCAATCCCGAGATTTCCACATCAAAATGGCTGGTATGGCTTGCCTTCTTTATTTCCCCATTCGAAACTTTTAAAGGAATGCTTATATTTCCAGCTTTAATAAGCAAAGAAAAATTTGATTTTCTCAGGAAAAATTCAAGATGCCCTTTCGCCTTTAATTCCCTGATAAATAAATCAGGTAAATCTCTCACAGCCTCACCTCTTTTAATGGGTTTATTGTTTTTACTATTCAGTAATAAAGAGCTTTAATCCTTTATTTTTCATTCGACAAAATCAGAAAAGCACTGCCTGTTTGATTGGCATTGCTCTTTCATTTCCTGAGAAATATGTCAGATTAAATTATTTTTACAGAGGGTTCTGCAGCTTTTGTCTTATTATAGCCTCTGAATACAATGAAAAAATAGATAGACCCAATCAAATATAAAGTGGCTGTAATAGTGAATACCAGAGCATATCCCCAATAGTCCCCATATCTCATGACGATTCCTGTTGAAACAGGGCCCATCACAGCCCAACCCAGATTGAAAACCATCTGATTAACTGAGTTTGCCAGCCCTTTCATCGAATCATTTACCTTTGACATCATGAGTGACATTTGTATAGGATTTCCCGCATTCATGAGCGCCTGCCTGAACAAAAAGCAGATGGCAGCCAGCCAAAGATTTTCAGTATATCCTGTTAAAAGCAGGAAGGGCAGTGACATGAGCTGCAGGATCACAACGGCTTTAACCTCTCCCAGCTTTCTTACAACAACCGGACCGATTATCATGGCAAAGGCCGTGGCAGCCTGACCTAATGAGATAATAATGCCAATTGCTGAATTCGAGGCGTCAAAGCGGTCTGCAAAGTATAAATTTAGATAAGGGATAACAAGTCCTGCGCCAATTCCAATGAGGAGCTGAGCCAAAGCAAACATAACTATAATTTTGACACCTTCATTATTAGCAGAAAGGTTTTTGAATGACAGACCTTTTAAGCCCTTTGCATCTTTTTGATCTTTCAAAACCTCTGAGAAATGCAAAATTGGAAAAAAGCCGGCCATGAAGAACACACTTGCAATTAGAAGAGTTATGCGGATACTGGTGAGCTGATCCGTAAACAGGGAAAAAGCATCTGTTAAGACGCCTCCGCTTAAATTGCCGATCACATTTGCACCAGTCATGATAGCAAAATGTATACTGAATAAATGGACCCTTTGGTCAGCTTTTGAATTCTCAGCCAGCCATGGTATGCCCGATACCTGTATAAAAGCTGTTGTCAGTCCTGTTAAAAAAGCAAATAAAATCAGCAGTTCCTGCATTTCAGCTATACTTCTGAAAAGCATAACTGCACCTGTGGCAACTGCCCCAAACAGCATCGCTTTTTTTCTGCCAATTCGGTCGCTCGCAATCCCTGCCGGCACAAGAACCAGGGCTGTCGCGAGAGCAGTCATGGATATGATTTGCCCATTAACACTTTCAGAGTAGCCAAGTTCTCTTATATAGAAATTATAAATTACCATGAATATCCCGAAACCAATTTGTGTAAAGATATTCGCCATAAAAGCCAATTTTATGTTGCGGTTATAGCTTTTAAATTGACCTGCCCACTCCCTGTAAAATGCCATCCGGATCCCTTCCTGCACTGTATAATTTTTATTTCGCTTCCCTAAGTATCATACTCTGTCAGGTGGAATTTGTAAATGTATTTTGAAAAGCGGAAATGGCGCTTCCTCAATATTTAAGCATGCAAAAAACCAGGCCGCTTTTGCTCCTGGTTTCTTTAATGAATACTTCTAATGTGATCCAATAAATAGGGAACGGATCGGAATGCATATATTTTCTCCTGTAAAGTTCCTCTTCTGAAAATAAGGAGGCAGGGGACGCTTTCTACTCCCCATTTTTCAGCCAATTGCGGCATATAATTTAAGTCCGCTTTCCCCATTTTTTGATCTGGCAGCAATTGTTCTATAACTGCCAGCATCTTTCCTGCCATCTGGCAGGTTCCGCACATAGGCGTATACAAATAGATAAGTATCGTTTCTTGTCCGCTAATCGCTTTCTCAATTTCCTGCTGCGACCATTCCTGCATTTTATCATCCTTACTTTATTATCTGTCCAGATATTGTGTATAAACGTCAATGTTAGCACCCAAAAGCACTGTTGCCAAGTGATGCTCCGGTGCTGTCGCTACTTCTCTGTACATTCTATCGATGTATAGATGCTCTGCCTCGGGAAATTCCCTTTTGAATTGTTTTCTCAGCTTTTCACCTGCTGCATCAGCATCCACCAATATATATACATCCTTATCAAATAGTGTGTCAATTAATTCATCCAGTTTGGTAATGCTTATTGTTCCATTTGTACAGATAATCTCAACGGGCTCTCTTATAATGCTTTTAACCTTTGTTTTATCTGACTTTCCCTCGACAATAATCACTTTTTCCGGAATTCCATCGTTCATCGTCATCACCTGAAAGGAGTTATTTTGAAACGGTTCGTTTTAGTTAGGGCTGTTCTCTATTAGATTCTTGATAGATATAGATGTAGCCCGTTGATTTCAGCATAGGGGACATGCTTTCTGCGGGAATGATAGCCTCCCCCCCAGGACGTTGATTAAGCTTCCTTGAATCAGCACCGCTCGAAGAAAAAGCGGAGACATTTCGAGGAGCAGGTGCCCATAGCAAAAGATCAACTCAGTAAATTAATTATCCTCTGAAAAAATCTTTAGGAACAGCAAAAGCAAAAAGCTGCCAGTCATGCATTGGTTTTTATCTTAATATATTCAATATTCTCGGTTATGGTGTGAATCTCCTGCCCATTTTGGAGTTTAGGACTGCGCTGATTCCTTGCCCAATTTAGGGAAGAAAATGCTTTTGAAGAAAAATGTTAAAAACGGCTTATCTCATTGTATGCCTGGTCATATTGCTTTAGCCTATTAAATAAACAGCGGAAATCATTCCGCTGTTTACAGTAGTCAGCACCAGCCGCCTTCGTCACAGTCTGTGTAGCGCTCTTGCGCTTTATCCGGTACGGAGACATTCTGGTATATTTTTTGGTGTTCGGATTCAAAATGATGGGACAAATTGAAAGAAGAGCCTTCAGGAAGACTGATTTGACCAATTTTTTCGTCTTCAAGATAAAGATCTATCCCATTGTTGTTAAGCTTGCCGACAACCCGGTCAGTTATATCGATTTTCTGCTGCTTCAATGTCATGGATAACCAATCCTTTCATGCCTTTGGGGTACTTATAGTTTTGCCATGTCTCTGTAAAAGAAAAATAGCAATTAAAGGTAAGTACAAAAAGCAAATACGGCTTGATATGATTGCCCCATAGAACGAAAAAACCGGTTCGTAAGAGAACCGGCTTTCAAATTAGTCTTCGTTAGTCATTTCTTCGTATTGCTCAGCAGTCATCAAGCTTTCTACTTCGCTTAGATCTGTGGGCTCCACAACAACCATCCATGCTTTTTCATATGGAGATTCATTTACGAACTCAGGGTTGTCATTAAGGTCTTCATTTACTTCAACCACTTTACCGCTTAGAGGCGCATAAAGCTCAGACACTGTTTTTACAGATTCTACGCTTCCGAATGGTTCATTTGCACTTAGCTCATCGCCAACTTCAGGAAGTTCAACGAATACGATGTCACCAAGTTCTGATTGCGCGAAATGTGTAATCCCAATGCGGACTTTCCCATCTTCTGTTTTTACCCACTCATGCTCTTCTGAATAACGTAATTCTTTTGGTGTGCTCATTATGTATCCCTCCGTATTAATATTTCAATTTATGATCAGTAAATCGATCTCCTGGTTAAGATGGCTTAAAAGCTCTGCACTTTAGTTAGCCATGTCTTTTCATATTCCTCTTCTTTAAAGCCCACAGTTACTTTCTCTCCATCTGTCAGCAGCGGACGCTTGATCAGCATGCCGTCTGTAGCCAGTATATCGAGCAGTTCTTCATCCGAAGAGGTTTTTACTTTGTCCTTCAAGCCAAGCTCCCTATATTTTTGGCCGCTCGTATTAAAGAACTTTTTTAGTTCCATCCCGCTCTTTTTATAAAGCGCTTCAATATCGCTTCGTGAAGGCGGATTATCTGTTATATGTATTGCTTCATAGGACAGATTATGTTCGTCAAGCCATTTCTTGGCTTTCCGGCATGTCCCGCATTTAGGATACCAATAAAAAGTCAACGCCATTCTTTTCACCACCCATTTTGCAATTTCAGGCTCAGTCAAAATTGCCGCCTTTTAATTGAATAGTAACATAAAAGGGTGACAAAGCATAACACTGATCACCAATTTAATATTCGACATTTTTCTATTTGTTCCTGCAAACTGTAAAAAGTTTTTTAATGGTTTTTTTTACAAGAATAAAGCCCTCTTCTTATGAAGAGGGCTAAGTCAAATTAAACTGTAAAACGTTCTGCATCAATCAGTTTTTCTGATGCTTCACGTTTCTTTGTAATTACGTTTACTGGCGTGTGGCGTGTGAATTTACGCAGTGCGGACATCATCATGCGCAGGGCATCACCGTTTTCAACTGCCACAAGTGTTTCTTTTGCATCCTGCTCAATTTCGTTAAATGCCTCCTGGCAGAAAATTTGAGTGTACAGAAGTTTTTGTTTGCTCTTTTCAAGCCCAGCTTTTTCAATGGCCTTTTCAGTGCGGAGAACCACAGATTCCATTGCGTAAGCATTCGAAATAATATCCGCAATGTTTACGAGTACTTCCTGTTCCTTTTCAAGAGCCTTTCCATACTTTTGTGCTGCCAGACCCGCAGCAAGCAGTCCGATCTTTTTCGCATTCTTGACCAGATATTTTTCCTGTGCAAGCGGCTCGTCACCAGGCTCTTCAGGCATCATCATCATAAGCTCTTCCTGCAGCGCCTGTGCTTTCTGGAATAATGGGAGCTCTCCTTTTAGCGCTTTGCGCAGATACGTGCCTGGTACCAGCAGTCGATTGATTTCGTTTGTACCTTCGAAAATACGGTTAATGCGTGAATCACGGTAAGCTCTTTCAATCTCGTACTCAGCCATGAAACCGTAGCCACCATGTATCTGAACACCTTCATCTACTACGTAGTCGAGTACTTCCGTATTAAAGAATTTATTCATGGAGCACTCAATGGCATATTCAGCAATTGACTTTGCGACTTCCTTGCCATCTTTTATTTCATCATCTGTCAGCTTGCTCATACGGTCCTCGAACAGGCCTACAGTACGATACACAGCACTTTCTGCTGCATAAATCTTGGAAGCCATTGTTCCCAGTTTTTCTTTAGTCAAGTTAAATTGAGAAATAGGTGTCTTAAACTGCTGGCGCTGATTTGCATACTGAACAGCCAGCTCGAATGCACGCTTTGCACCGCCAACCGCACCAACACCTAGCTTATAACGGCCAATGTTTAAGATATTAAAAGCAATCACATGACCCTTGCCAAATTCACCCAGCAGGTTTTCCTTTGGCACCTGGGCGTCTTCAAGAATTAATGTACGGGTAGAAGAGCTCTTAATTCCCATTTTCTTTTCTTCTGCCCCTACTGATACACCAGGAAACTCTCTTTCGACGATGAATGCAGAAAAGTGTTCGCCGTCAATTTTTGCGTATACAACGAAAACATCTGCAAAGCCTGCATTGGTGATCCATTGCTTTTCTCCGTTTAATACATAGTGTGTGCCCTCAGCATTCAGCTTTGCAGTCGTTTTTGCCCCAAGAGCGTCTGAACCGGAGCTTGGCTCTGTCAATGCATAAGCAGCAAGCTTTTCACCAGTAGCAAGTGCAGGAAGGTATTTTTGTTTTTGCTCTTCGTTTCCAAATAGAACAATCGGAAGGGAGCCAATGCCGACATGGGCGCCGTGTGAGATGGAAAAGCCGCCCGAACGAGCCATTTTCTCTGCAATAAGTGCTGAGCTTACTTTATCTAACGCAAGTCCGCCATATTCCTCCGGCACATCTGCGCCTAATAGGCCAAGATCT
This sequence comes from Cytobacillus sp. FSL R5-0377, assembly GCF_038004385.1. NCBI lineage: Bacteria > Bacillati > Bacillota > Bacilli > Caryophanales > Bacillaceae > Cytobacillus > Cytobacillus sp. FSL R5-0377. The sequence goes on along the minus strand of NZ_JBBORA010000001.1, from coordinate 3,124,890 downwards.
CCAGCTTGCTTCAATAGTTTTACTGAACGGTCAAATTCATGGTTTTCAAGATGTTCAATTTGCGGAACAACTTCATTTACTACATAATCTTCAGTCGTCTTTGCAATCATAACCTGTTCATCTGTATAGTCTTCAGGTGTAAAAATCCGGTCATATGAAACATCTTCGATTAAAAAGCTTCCGCCTTTGATTAGATTTTCAGTTTGATTTGACATGTTCTTTCCCCCATTCTGTTTTTCCGGAAAAAAGCCTGTGGCTTCCCTCCTTATTTCAGTTAATCCTATAAAAGTTCAAATACTCCGGCTGCACCCATTCCGCCTCCGATGCACATTGTTACTACTCCGAATTGCTGATTGCGGCGTTTCATCTCATGAATCAGTGACAGAGTGAGCTTGGCTCCGGAACAGCCCAGCGGATGTCCGAGTGCAATTGCTCCTCCGTTTACATTTACTTTCTCTTCATCTAAGCCTAATTCACGAATAATTTGAATGGATTGGGATGCAAATGCTTCATTCAATTCAAACAAATCGATATCCGAAATCTCCAGCCCTGCAAGCTTTAATGCTTTAGGAATAGCCACAACTGGACCGACACCCATGATTTCAGGAGGAACACCGCCCACCGCAAAGCTTCTGAATTTAGCTATTGGCTTCAACCCTGATGATTCTGCCTTTTCCCGGTCCATAACCATTACTGCTGCAGCTCCATCACTTGTCTGAGATGAGTTCCCTGCTGTAACAGTACCGGTTACCGAGAATGCGGGACGAAGTTTTCCAAGTGTTTCAACTGTGGAATCCGCCCGAACCCCTTCATCCTGACTGAAATGGATTGTTTTTTCTATCAGCTTATTGTCTGTTCCAACAGATCTGAACGTTACGTCTACAGGTACAATTTCATCAGCAAATTTTCCTTCCTGAATTGCCTTCGCAGCCTTCTGATGACTTCTAACAGCAAATGCATCCTGATCTTCACGAGTAATGCCATACTTCTTTGCAACCTCTTCAGCTGTATGTCCCATTCCCATATAGTATTGAGGAGCTGTTTCCGCCAGCCTGGCGTTCGGGCGTACTACATGCCCCATCATCGGCACCAGGCTCATAGATTCGGCTCCGCCAGCAATAATTGTATCTGCATGGCCAATCATAATTTTTTCAGCTGCATAGGCAATAGCCTGCAGGCCTGAAGAACAATAGCGATTGATTGTTATCCCCGGCACTTCATGAGAAAGTCCGGCAAGGGCTCCGATATTCCTGGCCATGTTCAGACCCTGTTCCGCTTCAGGCATAGAGCATCCGATAATTAAATCATCGATATTACCTTCGTAGTTTCCTGCTCGCTTTAGGGTTTCCTTTACAGCAAGCGCTCCTAAGTCATCCGGCCTCACGTTTGCAAGCGTGCCTTTTTTGGCTTTTCCGACCGGTGTCCTGGCACCTGCAACTATAACCGCTTCTCTCATTATGTTCCCTCTCTTTCTATTAATGTCCCAATCTATCACTTTAATTGCGCAATGGTTTCCCTTTTAAAAGCATGTGCTGCATGCGCTGCTGGGATTTCGGTTCCGCTACAAGGCTAAGGAATGCTTCGCGCTCAAGGTCAAGCAAATATTGCTCATCCACTTCTGTTCCGTATGGCACTTTTCCGCCTGCAATTACATAGGCAAGCTTTTTGGCTATTTTCAAATCATGCTCTGAGATATATCCGGAGTAAAGCATTGCCTGTGCTCCAAGCAGAAGGGTTGCATAACCTGTTTCACCGACAACCGGCACCTTTTTGCGGACGGGAGGCTTATAGCCGTTCTCATGCAGTGCTAGGACAGCCTGCTTTGCGTCATGAAGGAGATGGTCCCCATTCACACTGATTCCATCTGCCAGGTTCAGGAAGTTATTGTCTCTTGCTTCCTCGCCTGATGTTGAAACCTTTGCCATTGCAATCGATTCAAATACTTTATTCGCTACCTTTTGAAGGTCAAATTCCACACCATTTGGCATACTTTCAAGATGCTTCATATAAAGCTCCTTGTTTCCGCTGCCTCCCGGGATCAGACCGACACCCACTTCAACCAGTCCCATATATGTTTCACTTGATGCCTGTATATGTGCAGCAGGCAGACATACTTCAGCCCCACCGCCAAGCGTCATGCCAAATGGAGCCGCAACAACCGGTTTTGAGCTGTACTTAATTTTCATCATGGCATTCTGGAAGTGGCGGACTACCATATCCAATTCATAAATATTGTCATCCTGCGCTTCCATGAGAATCATCCCAAGATTGGCACCTACGCAGAAGTTTTTGCCCTGATTCCCGATTACAAGCCCTTTGTAATTCTTCTCCACTTCATCTATCGCAAAGTTAATCATTTGAATAATGTCCAATCCAATGGCATTGCTTTGAGAATGGAACTCCAGCAATGCAACACCATCGCCTAAATCAACAAGGCTTGCACCGGTGTTCTTTTTAATTACACCTTTTTGCTTCTTAAGCTGTTTTATATTAATTACTTTAGGGTTTTCCTCGATCAATCTGTACTCGCCATTATGGTAAAAGTACCGCTGGCCATCTTCTTCTTTGTAGAAAGAATGAAAGCCTTTTTCCAGCATCTCTTTTATCCATGCAGGCATTTCTTCGCCTGCTTCCTCCATTTTTTGAACCGATTTCTCTACTCCGATGGCATCCCAAGTTTCAAACGGACCCAATTCCCAGCCAAAGCCCCATTTCATTGCACGGTCTATCGCTGTCACATCATCAGCTATTTCTCCATGGAGCTGTGCTGAATAAAGAAGGGCGGAACTAAGGATGTTCCATAATAATTGGCCAGCGCGATCATCTGAATATACAAGCGCTTTCAATTTTCCTGGAGTCCCTTTTTCCTGTCTGGCCAGCTCAGTCGAAGCTGTCTTAAGCTTTTGACGCGGGCCATATTCCAGTGTTTCCGGATTCAGCTCCAGAATCTCTTTGCCCTTTTTAAGGAAGAATCCCTGCCCTGTTTTGCTTCCCAGCCAGCCTTTTTCCTGCATCACTTTCATGAAGTCTGGAACTTCAAAAACAACCTTTTCTTTCCCGTCGACCTGGTCATAAACATTGTTTGCCACGTGTATAAATGTATCAAGACCTACTACATCAAGCGTTCTGAAGGTAGCACTTTTCGGCCTGCCAATCAGCGGCCCAGTTATGGAATCCACTTCCCCGACACTGTATCCGCCTTTGAGCATCTCCTGTACTGTAACCAGCAAGCCATATGTGCCGATTCGGTTTGCGATAAAGTTCGGAGTATCTTTTGCTTCAACTACTCCTTTTCCCAGTACATCTTCGCCGAATTGCTTCATAAATGACAGCACTTTAGATGAAGTCTTTTTAGTAGGTATGACTTCAAGAAGCTTTAAGTATCGCGGAGGATTAAAGAAATGTGTTCCAAGGAAATGCTTTTGAAAATCCTCCGAGCGCCCTTCTGACATTGCTTCAACCGAAATTCCGGACGTATTGGAGCTGATGATGCTCCCTTGCTTACGGTGCTGGTCTACTTTTTCAAAAACCTGTTTCTTTATGCTGAGGTTTTCCACAACTACTTCAATAATCCAATCGACATCCTTCAGACGCTCCATGTCATCTTCAAAGTTTCCTGCCTCAATCAGAGCTATATTCTTTTTGGAAGTTAAAGGAGCGGGCTTTTGCTTTAATAGCTTTTGGCGGTTTTCTTCACTAATTCGATTGCGGACTGCTTTATTTTCAAGAGAGAGCCCTTTTGCCTTTTCGGCATCGGTTAATTCGCGAGGCGCGATATCCAGTAATAGTGTCGGAATTCCGATATTGGCCAGATGGGCTGCGATGCCCGAACCCATGACTCCTGAGCCTAAAACGGCTGCCTTTTTTATTTGTTGGATCAACTTTATTTCCCCCTTTTGCTTTTGAATGAATACTCATTCATTTTATTTTCAAAAAAAATATGCATCTCTTTAGAATGAGTTCTGTTAATTATAACTATAAAATATTTGCAAAATTTACGCAATGATTTTAAGCGGAAATTTACAAATGTTTTGAAATTTCATAATGACCTGCTGATATATTTTGTGCAATTTGAAATAAGTGTTTTGGACAATCTAAGAAGGAAAGATTTTTTAGTCTGTGACGGAGGTGAAATAAATGGGAAAAATGAAGAAAGATCCTTCTAAGGCAGGAGTAAGCGCTGCAAGTGTACAGGGCGATGCAGGACCTACGGTTGAAAGGGAAGGACCTAAGAAAAGAAATAGCCAAAATAATCAATATAAGAGATGATTTGTTTTTGCATCCCTGGCGTTTTTTATAGTTTGCCTTAAATTATTTTAACCATAGAAACCAGATATCTTCATAAAGAATTAAGCGTATTATTAAAATTGGAGGGAAAAAAATGCAACAGCAAAATATGAATATGCAGAACCAGCAGGGCATTATGCAGCAGCCTCCTGCTGTCATTTCCACTAAAGATGCCCTTTACTTAACAGATATGCTTTCCTGGAACCTTCTTGCATGTAAAAAAGCGCATTTTTATGCGCAGCAATGCCAGGACCAGGAACTAAAGACTCATTTCGAGCAATGCGGCCAAATGCATCAGCGCCACTACCAGCAGCTGCTTGTTCATTTAAACCAGCAAAGCCAGCAAAACTTTATGGGAATGCAATAGGAAGGAGCCTTAAAATGAACCAGAACCAGAATCCAAATACGATTCAAAACCCCGAAACCCAGGTGAATAAAACACCGCAAATGAACGAGCGTGATTTTACGAATGATCTTCTGTCTACTGAAAAGTATCTGACAGGCGCTTATTCGGTTGCCTTAAATGAGGCAAGCCATCAAAGTCTATATCAGGACATTCTTGCAGCATTCAATGAAACACAAAACCAGCAGAGGGAATTATATAACCTTATGTTCAGAAAAGGCTGGTATAAAGTTGAAGCTGCAGATCAGCAGAAGCTCCAGCAGTCTTATCAGCAGTTTCAAGGCTATACTAATCAATTGCCTTATGGCAATGGCCAGATGCAATAGCAAAAGCGCAACTCTTTCTGCATGCAGCAAAAATAAAATTAAACACCGCTGCTATTGATGGCAGCGGTGTTTTTGTTATTTATTTTGGTTTCTCTTTTCTTCATTCAGTGTTTTAATTTCTGCTATGAGTGTTTTCATTTCCTCTTTTGCATCAGGGTATGTATCATTCCAATGCTTGGCTAAAGGAGGCATGGATTTTGCAATAAATGAGTACAATGCCCAAGCTTCCACCTTTTCGATTAACTCCGGACTGGCCTCACCGATTAAGAGTTCGGTATATTTTTCAAGCAGGCCATCCAGCTGTTCCTTTAAACGATCATTCATCAGGATTCCTCCTTTTGCTCTTGCAGGAATGCGGGCAAGTCCCGCATCGTTTACCGCTGCTGGTCAAGTAAGAGTAGCAGCAGGTTTTCCTCGGTCTTACTGTTTTTCCAGTGCTTTCAATCACTATTTTTCTGCTGTCAAATTTCCTTAAGGGATTAGCAGTCTCGCTGCCGAATAAATTGCCTGAAGCTTCCTCCAGGATAAACCTATAATCTTCAGCCGCCCTTTCAGAGCATGTTTCCAATGGTAAAACCTTTTCGTAAAGCCAGAACAGGTAAATCGCAATATTCTCCCAAAGAATTAGTTTTGAGATTTTTGTCTCACTTGCTATTTTATTGAGCAAAGGAGAAATATGGCTGCTAAAAAGAGTGCGTACAGCATCCTCTCTCCATTGTTCTCTCTCCTTACCAGCGCCTTGGCCATGAAGGCGGGTAAAGCGAAAGCCCGGAAGCCATAGTCCATCTCTATCCTGACTGACTATTGTGATATTCTCATTCCTGATATCCAGCTTTACATTCCAGGACGTCATGCAATACAAGTAAATGACAGGCAGGAAGGCATACCTTTTCAATAATATGGAAGCTGCTGTTTTTTTATCAGGTGCTCCTAAATGGTTTTTCACTTTATCCAGATAAGCACCAGTTTGAGTTGTGTCCAGTAAATTTCCCACTTTAATGGTTAAAGGAGAGCTTTCCTCTGAATCCCGGGTAAGTCTGAACTGCCCCAGAGCTTCTGCCTGTTCTCCTGTCAATTTAATCATCCCGGGATCCCTTGCCCCTTTAAGATACAGCGCCCTTTTCCATATGGGATGCAAAGAGGTGTGCCGAATAACGGGTCCATCGTCACTTCGCATTCCATGCCAAAAACGTTTTTAACCAATCCGCAGTTAATGACATGTTCCGGCTTGCCCTGAGCAAAAACCTTTTGAGCCTTTATTGCCACAATATTATGAGCATACCGGCAGGCCAAATTCAGGTCATGAAGCACCATGACGATGGTCCGTTTTTCCTTTTCATTCAACTCAAATAATAAATCAAGAATTTCGATTTGATGTGTCATATCCAAATAGGTAGTTGGCTCATCCAGCAGAATGGTATCTGTGTCCTGTGCAAGAGTCATGGCAATCCAGGCCCTCTGACGCTGCCCTCCGGATAGGGAGTCCACTGTCCGGTCTTTCAATTCTTCCATTCCTGTTGCCTTTAAAGCATTTCTGACTTTTAATTCGTCTTCAGTAGACCATTGCTTCAGCCAAGTTTGATAAGGGTATCTTCCCTGTTTGACAAGCTGAAGCACTGTGAGTCCTTCTGGAGCTGAAGGAGATTGGGGCAGAATCGCCATCTTTCTGGCAACATCCTTTGTGGAAAGCTTGGCTATAGCTTCACCTTCCAGTAATACAGCACCAGATTTCGGCTTTAGCAGCCTGGCAATAGACCTTAGCAATGTTGATTTCCCGCAGCCATTTCCACCAATAAATACAGTGATTTCCCCTTTTGGAATTTCCAGGTCCAGCTCATTAATTATAATGGTGTCTCCATATGACAAGGTTAAGTCTTTTGTAGCGATTGCTTGCCCTGCTGTCATGTCTGCCCTCTCCTTTTCCTAATATCTATATTTATAGGCTCTCCAGTTGCCGGTATGATACGAGCTTTAAGCTTTTCCAGCTTATGCGTTTCTTGTCTTAAAAAGCAGGTAAATAAAGTAAGGTGCGCCAATGCTGGCTGTAAACACCCCCGCCGGGATTTCAAGCGGCGAGAACAAAGTCCTGCCTATCAGATCGGCAGCCATGACCAGGATGCCTCCAATCAATGCAGAAGCCGGAAGCAAAGCGCCAAAAGCAGAGCCGACCATCCTTCTCGCCATATGAGGAGCCATTAAGCCCACAAAGCCTATCCCGCCGCCAAATGCCACAGCGCCGCCAATCAATGCCGTACTGACCATCAGGAGCAGAAACCGGTATTTCTGTACAGTGCTGCCTACTCCCATCGCAATATCATCGCCAAGTTCCTGGATATTAACATTGCGTGCCAGAATAAACGCAAGCACCAGAAACACGAGCGTCCATGGGACCAAAATGGCGACATTATCCCAATTTGAACCGTAGACTGTCCCGGTAATCCAAATATTCGCCTGGCTTGCCTGGTAAATTGGCCCAAAGACCATCATCAGAGTGGTAAGTGCCTTCGTCAAACTTGCAAGTCCAATTCCAATAAGAACAAGGCGTATTGGCGACACACCGTCCTTGTAAGCTAGAAAATACACAAGAAAAGCCAAAGCTGCAGCACCCGCAAAAGCAGCAAGAGGCATCCAATTAATACTTACAGTTAATGCATTGTTTTTATCACTAAAAAAAGCAAGAAAACCTACAACTGCTACAGATGCTCCCCCTGTAATACCGATAATATCAGGAGATGCAAGCGGATTTCTGATAATTCCCTGCAGGATTCCTCCAGCAGCAGCCAGCGCCATTCCCACCATAAAGGCAACAATGATTCTTGGAAGTCTGAATGACTGAATGATCAGCTTTTCCATATCTGACCCCCCGCCAAAGAACACCTGTACAACCTTAAGGGGGCTGATTTTCATTTCACCTGTACCGGTGCTGATTACAAATACTCCAGCAGCAGCTGCTGCCAAAAATAAAAAAGTGATAAGTGCTTTCCGGTTTACTAAAAAAGATATCTTATCGCCTAAAAGGCGGAGATTATAATATTTTTTCACTATTTATTGAACCCCCTTCTGGCAATGTACACGAAGAAAGGAGTTCCAATGACGGCAGTCATAACGCCGACAGGGACTTCCTGCGGCATGATGATGTACCTTGATGCTATGTCTGCAATCAGAAGGAGCATCCCGCCAAGAAGACCTGCATAGGGAATCACCCAGCGATGATCAATGCCAACGACAGCCCGGGTCAAATGTGGAATGACAATGCCGAGGAAGCCTATAGGACCTGCAACAGCAACCGCTCCTCCTGACAGAAGCACAATAACAATGCCGGCACCCAGTTTAAGCAATCCCGTTTTCAAGCCCAGCCCCTTTGCTACGTCCTCCCCCATTGACAAAACGTTTAATTTTCCAGCAATAACGAGTGAAAAAATCCAGCCAGCTAGTAAATAGGGGAATACAGCTGAAAGTGTCTCAAGCTTCCTTCCTGATACAGATCCGGCAAGCCAAAACAGCACCTGTTCCAGAGCAGTCTCATTGATGACGAGAAAGCCTTGTGTCATTGAAGCAAACATGGCACTCATCGCTGCACCGGCAAGTGTCAATTTCATCGGTGTCAGGCCTTCCCTGCCGATTGACCCGATAATGTATACGAATATAAAGGAAACAGCAGCTCCCAGAAATGAAACCCAAGTAAAGACCTGCAGATTACTGGTGGAAAATAGCGTTACTGTAATAACAACTGCAAACCCGGCACCTGCGTTAATACCGAAGATCTCAGGTGCCGCAAGGGGATTCTTGGTTAATGATTGGAGCAGGACACCCGCGATTGCCAGGCTTGCCCCTACCGCAGCTGCAATCAATGCTCTCGGCAGACGCACAGACTGAATGATTATGTGTTCATTCGTTCCATCGAAGGTTGTAAATGCATCAATGGCCATCTTCCAGGTTGTGTCGGTATAACCGTATACAATACTGAAAGACATTAATACTAATAATAGGAGAGCAGCTGCAAGCAGCCCGGCCCACCTCAGAGAATTTGTTTTTAGTAGCATAGTAAGATCCTTCTTGCGTCTATTTGGTATGGTAAGTTACATTTTCAGTCTATTGTACAGAGGATTAGCTGTCAATGAGTTTGAAAATCATTTTCATTGGATATTTCTCAAATTAAATGAAAATGATTTTCAATTAACTATTGACAATGTAAAGCGTTCACATTAGTATAAAATTATCAATTGAAAATGATTATCATTAACAATGCAAAATGGAGGAGTACATAATGAAATTCAAATCTTTACTTGCCATTCTTTCAGTTTTCACAATCTTGTTCCTTGCTGCCTGCGGTAATAGCAGTGAACAGGAAGAGAAAGCTGACAAGGATAAAGAAGGAACAAATACAGAAGATACAAGCTATACTGTTGAGCATGCAATGGGCGCAACTAAGCTTGATAAAACACCTGAAAAGGTTGTCATTTTGACAAACGAAGGTACAGAAGCATTACTTTCCATGGGTGTTACTCCAGTTGGAGCCGTTCAATCCTGGACTGGCGATCCATGGTATGACCATATCACGGATGAGATGAAAGATGTTCAGGTTGTGGGTACAGAAAGTGAAGTCAATGTAGAAGCAATCGCTGCGCTGCAGCCGGACCTTATTATCGGCAACAAAATGCGCCAGGAAAAAATCTATGATCAATTAAATGATATTGCCCCTACTATTTTCGCTGAAACATTGCGCGGGGACTGGAAGGAAAACTTTGAGCTTTATGCAAAAGCAATTAATAAAGAAGAAGAAGGCAAAAAAGTCCTGGCTGATTATGACAGCCGGATTGAAGAAATTAAAACCAGCCTTGGCGATAAATTAGACCAGGAGGTTTCCATCGTCCGCTTCATGGCTGGGGACGTCCGCATCTACCATAAAGACTCCTTCTCAGGTGTCATTCTTGATCAAATTGGACTTGCACGACCAGAAAGCCAGAATGTGGATGACTTCGCTGAAAATAATGCTACGAAAGAGCGCATTCCTGCCATGGATGGAGATGTATTATTTTACTTCACTTATGAAACAGGCGATGGCGAAGCAAACAAGCTTGCTAAAGAATGGCTTGAAGATCCTTTATTCAAGAACCTTAAAGTAGCTCAGGAAGGCAATGTTCATGAAGTCAGTGACACCATCTGGAATACTGCTGGTGGCGTTAAGGCTGCTAACCTGCTGTTGGATGACATAGAGAAATACCTTTTAAAGTAATGCCAAATTTGTGATTGCGCTCCCATAATACCCCCTCTTTTATGAGAGCTCAATATATATTGAAAGCTTCACCGCCTGCCCGACAGACACCAGGTGCTGGAGCTCGACAAAAAAGGAACCTGACCCAGGTTCCTTTTTTACATTCCGCCACTATTTCCCCCGCACCTAAACCTTTTTTATTGCCTACCATTCATAAGTTTTCCAAAACCGGCAACAATAATCGTAATGCCGAAAATGATGGTGATTTCTATGAGGAAATGGTTAAAGAATAAACGGATTAAAGAGGATATCGAGCATAAAGAGTGGGAGCAATCCTTTATTAAATCCAAAGACTTTAAAAAAATCTTTTACTATAACCAGAAAACAGATGTGCGTTTTGGACTTACTTTCATGTCTACTTTAATCGATGAAAATATTATCCAAGATGGTATTCTCCCTAATCTGCTCGAAGACGAGTTTCGGGAAATAGAAGACATTAAACAACTTGTCCCTGTAGCGGATGTGCAGATTTGCGATGACCCTTCTTTAATAGAACAAAAGCTGATGAATGGCTACGTCATGCTGACTATTGAGACAGAGCTCAAACATTTCGGCTTTATAGCTGCGCAAAAAGAAATAGTTAGAGGTCTAAGTCAGCCAGAGGTTGAGTTTTCTGTTATCGGTCCTAAGGAAGCCTTTGTAGAATCTTTGGGCCAAAATTTGAATTTAATCAGGAAACGTCTGCCTGTAAAAGAACTGATCATTGAAGAATTCACATTGGGAAGCCTGTCAAAGACTTCTATTGCAATGCTTTATATGGAAAATATCACAAATGAGGATAATATAGCTACTGTCAGGCAGAGACTTAATAACGTGAAATTTGATGCCATAACAGACAGCTCCTACATTGTCCAGCTGATTAGCGATAACTCCAATTCCCCTTTCCCGCAGCTGCTTGATACAGAGCGGCCGGACAGGGTCGCAGGGATATTGGCAGAAGGAAAAATCGCTATTGTGGTTGACGGCTCACCCCATGTATTAATAACGCCAACTACTCTCGTTGAGTTTTTCAGCTCTTTTGAAGATTATTTTTTAAATTGGATTTTATCTTCTTTTTTCCGTCTTATCCGTGTGTTCGCGGTTACGTTTTCTATTTTAATAACACCTATTTATGTAGCAACTCTTTCATATCATTATGAACTGATTCCTAAGGATTTGATGAGTACTTTAATCACATCAAGGCGGGAAATTCCGCTTCCTCCTATTCTTGAAGCGCTGTTTTTGGAGCTTACGATTGAATTGCTTCGCGAAGCTGGAGCACGCCTTCCGACGAAGGTCGGCCAGACAATCGGTATCGTGGGAGGGATTGTAATAGGAACTGCATCTGTAGAAGCTGGCCTGACGAGTAACGTCCTGCTCATTATTGTAGCTCTTGCAGCTCTCGCTTCCTTTACAACACCTGTATACAGGATGGGCAATACTATTCGTTTGCTTCGCTTTCCTTTTCTGTTTTTCGCAGAGCTATGGGGTCTGCTCGGAATTGTATTTTGCTTCTGTATACTGCTGACTCATTTAACCAGGCTGACTTCACTTGGAAGGCCATTCCTTGAACCGCTCTTCCCCCCTCGGGTAATGGATATGAAGGATGCTCTTATCAGGCTCCCATTTGAAGCACAATCGAAACGGCCGATTTTCTTAAGGACTAAGAACCCTATCCGATTCAGCAAGAAAAAAGCAAAAAAGAAAAAAGATATTGATGAATGATGAAGCAGGAACCTGCTCGCAGCGTTTAAGATCATCATATGGAGGTGAACCAGGTGAAGGAACAGCCACTGCCAGAGAGATTACAAATATCCCCCTTTTTAGTATTTTTCATGGTCATGTCTATACAAATCGGGATTGGCGTATTAGGGTATCAGAGGATTATTGCAATGGATGCAGGATACGATGCCTGGATGTCGATACTATTTGCAGGCGGATGTATCCACGGCATTATTTGGATGATCTATAAAATCTGTGATACTGCTGGCGGTGATATTGTAACTGCACATAAATACATTGCAGGAAACTTTATTGGCAAAGCACTAAGTGCCATTTTTATAGGCTATTTCATCCTGTTCTCCTTAACGGTATTAAGGACATTTATTGAAGTCATACAGGTTTGGATGTTTCCTGAAATGAGCACCTTCTGGTTCGCCTTACTCTTTATGGCACTTTGTGTATACATTATTTTTGGGGGATTTAGGACAGTGGTGGGTATCTCATTCTTTGGGCTTGTTTTGCCTGCTTACCTTCTCCTCACATTTGGCTGGGCAATTAAATTCTCCAACTTTTACAATCTGCTGCCCATCTGGGATCATTCCATAAAAGAGCTGCTTACTGCTTCTTACAGTATGTCACTTACTTTTATTGGGTTTGAAAGCATCATATTTTTCTACCCTTTTATTAAAGAGCCAAAAAAATCGCAGAAATGGGCTCATTTAGCCGTATTGACAACTACATTAATATACACGATTTTAGCCATCATTACCTTTGCTTATTTTTCTGAAGCACAGCTGTCCAAGCAAATTTGGGCCAGTTTAACAATGTGGAAAATAGTTGAAATGCCCTTTGTTGAACGGTTTGAATATATTGGAATTGCCAACTGGAACTTAATTATTCTTCCTAATGTGTGCATATCCGTCTGGATCGCCTCACGGCTCATTAAAAGGGTCTTTAATATCCGTCAGAAAGTGGGTGTATTTTTTGTTGTTGCCGCAGTGCTTTTCATGATAATTTTTTTGGATACAAGGGACAAAATTAATATGCTTAACGACTCTGTTGGCAAAATGGGATTTGCATTCAACTTTATTTATATTCCTTTGCTTTTCGCTGCTGTCATGATCGCCAAGAAGCTGAAAAAGGGGAGGAAGAAGAAATGAAAAAACTGCTTCTTATCTGTATTCTTCTGCTGCTTTCCGGCTGTGTGGACAAAGAAATATTGGATGATATTAATATTGAAGTAGGAGTTGGCTACGATTTAGCTGAGGATCCAAAAGACAAATACAGAGGGACAGTATTATTTCAGGAATTCCAGCCTGATAAAAGTGTAATAAACCGGACTTTTTCAGGTAATGGAAAACTCAGGCTGGATCTTATAATAGATGTAACCAAGCAATCATCTGAGCCGGTAGTGACAGGCGGGTTAAAGGTGGCCGTCTTCGGATCGGATATTTCGAAACATGGGATCTATGACCTGATAGATTCCTTTCAAAGAGACCCGAGTATAGGAGCACGGGTATTTGTTGTGACCTCAGAGGATAAAGCAGAAGACGTGATGAAGGGAGAGTATGGAACAAGGGGAAATTCAACTTACATTTATAATTTAATACAGCATAATATTGAACATCGGGATATTCCGGAAACCAACCTTCACATCGTTTCCCGTGATTATTATGAGAAAGGGAGAGATACTTTCCTTCCCCGCATCAAAAAAATTGCGGATGATAAGGTGGAGATAGTAGGAATTAGTCTCTTCGACAAGGATAAGGAGGTAGATATCCTGCCGATAAAAGATTTGTTCTTTTTTAAACTGCTGGTTGATAAATATAGTGAAGGAAATTTCGACATAAAGCTAGATAAAGGAAATCTTGCCGCTATAAAGAGTATTAGTTCCAAACATAAAATTAAGATTACTGATAATCGCGCTTCCATTCGCATTAATATTGAAGGCATTATCCGTGAGTATACCGGCAATAAGCTGGAGAAGTCGGTCGTTGATGATGTTGAAAAAAAGCTGGAGACAAAGGTTGAAAGGGAATGCCTCAAGCTGCTGAAGAGATTTCAGGAACTTGAAATTGATCCAGTCGGGCTTGGCCAAATAAAAAAAACACAGCACCGGAATTTTGATTATAAAAAGTGGGAGGATGATTATAAAACGCTTGAATTTGATGTTAAATGCAAAGTCAATATCGAAGAAACCGGCATTATTGAGTAAGAGCGGGCTATAATAAGCCCGCTCTTTCCATTTAATCACTAGTCGAGAACATATATTTTTTATAATGGTAGCGAATGGAGAAAATCAGCCCCATCGCCAGCATATTCCCCATCAGCGAGCTTCCTCCATAGCTGATGAAAGGAAGTGGAATCCCTGTAATGGGCAAAAGGCCGATAGTCATTCCGATATTTTGAAAGACATGGAATGTAACCATGCTGATAACACCTACACAAATATAGGTATAGTAATTGTTCTTCGTTTCCATACCAATCTTGGTAATATGGTAAATCAGCAGAAAGAAAAGGCTGACAACAACGCTTGCACCTACAAAACCAAATTCTTCCCCTACAATACTGAAAATAAAGTCGGTATGGCTTTCAGGCAAATACACCTCCCTCGTTCCATATCCTTTCCCGCTTGTTTCACCTGATCCGATGGCAAGGAGTGAACGTGTCAGCTGAAACCCGGTTGAACTTTGATAATTATAGGGGTCAATCCAGGAATAAATGCGCGCAAACTGATACTCCTTTACTCCTAAATACTTCTCAAGAATATCCGGATGCCACAAAACAAAATATAAAATAGTGCCTGCAAGAGCAGCTCCTGTTCCAAAAATCGGTGCCAGCAGCTTCCAGCTGATTCCTGAAATGAAAATCATGCCAAGCATGATGGCCAGAAATACAAGGCTTGTACCTAAATCGGGCTGCTGCATAACCAGCAGCAGGGGCACCATTGTTAATCCAGCCAATTTAATTAGCAGCCATAAATCAGTCTGCATGGTTTTATATACATTTTTTTGATGATGCTCGTCAATCGTTTTCGCCAATACCAAAATAATGAACACTTTAACAAGCTCAGCTGGCTGAAGGGAACCCATCCCCGGAACCTTATACCATGCTTTTGCCCCATTAATGACAGGAGCTATGCTTGCTGGCGCCACAATCAGGAATCCCAGGAGTACGATGCCAAGGCCATACACATACCAGGAAATCTTCTTCAGCTGATCGGAATCCAGTGTGATTACCGCAGCGATGATACCTGTTCCAACTGTATACCAGACAACCTGCTTCAAAAGGAAGTTTTCTGTATATTGCCCTGTTGTCTGTGCGCTGTAAATAGATATGGCACTTACCAGGAATAGCAGCATTAATATTAAAACTAAGCCCCAGTCCAGCTTAGGAGGTGTATATCGATTTGAGGTCATGATCATTCTCCTTTAAAGAAAAGCGGAAGCACCTTGCCCACGAAGGAACGAAGACTAAGAAAGCCGCATCCTCCGAAAAGCTGCTGACTTTTGCATGTGCGAAGTTTGTGCGGACGAAGGCTGCCTTCCTAATTCTGCGGGCCTCAAGCACAAGCCGAGCCTCACGGAAGGCGTCCTTTGCCTTCTTGGGAGAAGCTGCTTGTAACTTTGAGGGGGCAGGTGCTGCGGATAAACAGTTATCTAACTCAAGAAGTTATACTTTCAATCAATTAACAGACCATTTGCCTTTTAGCTTATAAGGCATACGGAGCTCACAGCAAGGAATATCATAAGTACGTCAATTTATTCCTCGTTACAATATTCCATTATATTTTTTATAGAGATAAATCACAACTTCTAAAAGCGAATGGTTATTATTTCAAATTTTTACGATTGCTGTGAATGGTTATTTGCGCTCATCTTCTTATTCGAAGCAAAGAGTATTAAGACCCCGTTTTAAACTCCCCCGCTGAAATATCTCACTTTTATATCATCTCTCATCCACTCGAGATTATTAGGCACCTGTGGGATGCTGTAGCCGATAAAAATTGGCGTTGTAATAAAGCGCGGAACGATTTTCGCGTAAATCTCCCTGCCCAGCTTGTAGAAAAACAAGTTATAACTATTACTAGGAAAAGGGAAGGCATTCAGAATATAATGTGCCGCAGTCTGGATGCATTTCGCAAAGTACGGAATATCATCCTGGTCGGCGAGCTTCACATTAAATTCATAAAAACCGATTCTCGGGGAAGTCGATAAAGTAAACACCGTATCGCTTTCTTCATGAATAAGGAGCCCCTCAAAATCCTGAGCCTGAACTTTTTCCTTGTAATCAATATTTTTCAATCCCACAATCTGCATATGCGGGTGGGCGATACTTCCCCCGGATAATGGGCCATGGTTTTTAAAAAATAATACAGACTCATATTCCCCGCTTTCTTCCATTAAGATCCAATGTTTTAGCCCAAATGAAATTAACCTGACCAAATGCTCCTCAGGATAAACCGACAGCTCACCGTCGCATTGATCCGTTTCGATCAGCACCGTCTGATAGGAGTTTTCCAGAACAGGATACTTATTTTTCAGCAAAATAATTGAATCCTCTACCGCGATGATATCTGTCAGCTCTTCCCTTGCACAAAAAGGGCAGCTGATATCCTTATTTCGAATGCTATTAGGCTTTTGGACTCCAATCCCCGTATTAAAATGCAAATGTGTATCTGACATCTCTCTGACACCTGCTTTTCTGTAATCTCTCCTTTTATATTATCATGAAACTGGGAGTGGGGTATCTGTCCCGGATTCATAATAAGCCTTGATCGATAATGCTCTTTTGGCCGGGGAGTCTTCAGACTTTCAGGTGTTCTGTGCCCGAAGGTTACCGATAAGAATTGTGTTTCTAATAAATCTCCAAATAAAAATTCAGCGGGGTTATTTAACCCCGCTGAAAAGTATTTAATGCACCGTTAATTCAGTTTCTGTGTGCTCGTGAATGTCGTCGCCCTTTTCGACATGTGTGGTAATGGTATAAGTGCCTGCATCTGTAAACTGGTGGCTGGCTGTGTATTTGCCCGGTTCTTCTTCAGCCATGTTCACCCATTGGGGTGTTGCACCATTCAGTGTGATTTCAAGCCTTACTTTAGCATCCGCCAGAGGTTCCCCTTCATTATCAACTAAGGCTGATAATTGTGTTTGTTCGTTTGCATGGATTTGGTCTGGAGCCTCAAGCTCTATGGTTACCTCACCGCCATGGCCGTGAGAGTGTCCTTCTTCATGGCCCGCATTTTCTTGATCATGCCCCGCTCCTGAGTCCTCCGCTTTTGCTTCACCAACCTGTATCGAAACCATTGGCATGGTATGCTGGCTTCTTGCCGTAACATGGGACTGAACATAGTAGAGGCCAACCTCTGCAAAGGCATGATCAGCAGTATATTTACCCTCTGAGTCGTGCTTTGCCTCAATCATTTCACCGTTTTCTTTTTGTCCTTCCTGCCAGATTTCAAATTTCACCTCATCCGCATCTGTTACAGCCTCATCTCCATGCTTAACAGTGACAGCAAGGGCTGCTTCCTCGCCAGGATTGATGGTTTCAGGCACCTCGATGACAGCTTCGATAATTTGCGGCACCTCGTCGTTCTTCGCAGGCTTTTCTTCTGATTGGCTGCATCCGGCTAGAACAAGGAAACCAGCCATTATGCTGAATAATACCTTTTTCAAATTAGTGTCCCTCTCTTTAACGTTATTTTTCTATGATAAGATAACTATAAAGTCCATTTGTGATAAAACAATGAAATCTTTTCAAAAAATATAAGGCCCCTTCATGCCCTATAAGATTTAGTACAAGAATTGCTTTCAACTATGTATTTTATACTAAATGGATTCAAGATCATTCAGCACCACTATTTTGTCCTCTTCATTTGCAATCTCTCCAGCAGCCTCGAAAGCAAGCATCTTATACAGCTGTACATTTTTTTCATCACCGGCTATCTGATAGGCACGTGCCAATGCTTCATATGCGAATGCCAAATCAAAGTCCCCAATTTTGTTAGAAAGACAAATTTCCAGATTTCTTTTAGCATGAAAAAGAGCAGGCTCAGCCCGGTTCAAGACTGTATATACCCTGGATATCTGCCATTCTCCCCTTGAAAGGTTAACTGGCTGTCCGACCATTCCCCAGTAATAGCGTGATGTGTGCACCATATGAATCATTTCATGTTTTTCTTCTTCCGTTTTATCAGGTTTTTCCATTAAGTCCCACACTTTGTTGAATAAGCTGATAGCCAATTTTTTATGTTCGTCCTTTTCTAATACATGCTGTACCATTCCCGACATCTCCTTTTAAAAGGCTCTTTTACTTAATTCGTCAAATGACCCCGTTTTCCTTTCACTCCCCATCTTCTAAATCAGCTTATCCGTCATATATTTAAAGAGTGGAGGGGATTTATATGAATTCTAAATTGAGTGTCCATTCTATCTTCTTTTACATAAACAGCTGGCTTTTCAGTATTTGTGCCATAGTGGCGCTTGCCGGGGCTATTACGCTTTATCCGGCTGCCTTTTCCTCGTCACATATGAATGTGCTGCTTAAGGATATTAAGGCTGACCAGCTCTTCATTCACTTTTTAAAGGCTGAGAATCACTATTTTCAGGGGGATACTCCAGCCGAAAGCTATTCCTTATCTGGAACCCTGTTTAAGCTGGCAACCAACACACAGCCGCAGGATATAAGAACGTTCCTTGGCCGGGAGCTGCCTGGTTTTTCGATTTTTGATACCGGTATTGCCGTTGCCGGAGAGGGTACCGATTTTACCAACCTGCCAGTGGAATCCGCCCCTCCGCTTGAAGTCCTTTTAAAAGAAAAAGAATTGGCTATGAATAACGGCCAAAGTGGGGAAAATGCTGCTCCTCCGGTTATTCCTGAGGAAAAAGGGGTCTTCATCTACCATTCCCACAGCTGGGAATCATTTGCTCCGTTATTAAAAGATGTAAAGAATACCGATGAGGCTGTTAGTCCCAATGAACAGGTGAATGTTATTGCAGTCGGGAAAAAGCTCAGTGAAGAACTGGCCAGAAACGGCATAGGTGCTGAGCATAATAAAACCAATATAGCCGCAGAACTGAAAAAGAAGGGCTGGAACTGGGAAAATTCCTACACCATGTCCAGGGAAACAGTCCAAGCAGCCTTGGCAGAGAATAAGGATGTTAAATTCCTGATCGATATCCACAGGGATTCACTTCCGCGCGGAAAAACAACCGCCATAATTGGCCAGAATTCATACGCGCGGCTGTTTTTTGTAGTTGGCAAGGAGCACAAGAACTATGAACAGAACTTAAAAGTGGCTACGGAGCTTCACCAGGCACTGGAAGCAAAATATAAGGGAATCAGCAGGGGGGTAATTATAAAAGGAAAAAGTGAAGGCAACGGTGTCTATAACCAGGATCTTTCCGAACGGGCCCTTCTGCTGGAGTTCGGAGGCGTGGAAAACAATCTGGATGAACTGAATAATTCCATTAAAGCATTTGCGGATGTATTCAGTGAATATTACTGGAAGGCAGAGCCGGTCAATGCGGAAAATTAAAGCATGCCATTATTGCCTCCTGTTCACTTTTTTCAGCACATGTATTCTTTACCTTCTATTCGGGTTAAGCAATATTACAGCTGCCTCCCTGTTTTCAGGAATTATCCTCTCAATCATTAATTTAATAGAAGATGAAATGATGGAATTCAGAAAGGGCAATGGCTGATAAAGGAAAATTTGATCAATTTCTGTTTTAATAGAAGTTAACGAAACAGGAAATAGGAGTGATCAATGTGAAATTAGCCATTATTACTGGTGCATCCAAAGGCTTGGGAGCTTCCATCGCCAAGAGAATGATAACAGAAGGAATAGGCATCCTAGCTGTCTCAAGGACTGAGAATCCCGAGCTGTCAAAGCTTGCTGCAGAAAATCAAGTATTTTATGCCCATTATTTCTGCAATCTTTCCTCACCGAATGAGCTTGAAAGGGCTCTAAGCGAACTGACGGGCTTATTGAAGGAGAAACAGCCGGAGACCCTATATGTATTTAACAACGCAGGGGTTATTGATCCAATCGGTACAGCAGGGAATCTTGATCATGCTGCATTCATTCAAAATGCTCACGTTAATTTAATTGCTCCTATATTGATTTCGAATATCCTGCTGCGTGAAGTTTCAAGTGATATGAACATTGTTAATATTACTTCAGGCGCTGCGGAAAGACCCATACAGGGGTGGAGTGCTTACTGCAGCACAAAAGCCGGACTAAATATGTTCACGGAAACTGCGGCATTGGAATTGCAGACAGCAGGAAGCAGCCATAAGATAATTGCCTTTAGCCCTGGCATCATGGACACAGAAATGCAGGGAACCATTCGCTCTTCAGCAAAGGAAGCATTTCATGACCTGGAGAAATTCCAGTCATATAAGGAGAAAGGATTGCTAAGAAATACGGATACTGTGGCAAACGCATTGGTCGGCCTGCTGCTGCATAAAGAAATTGAGAACGGAAAAGTTTATTATGTAAACGACTTAATTTAAATATGTTAAAAGCCGGCTGGCTGGCCGGCTTTCTTAATTATCTTCCAAAATATTATTATCAACAATACCATGGTGAATACGCAGAACTTCATGGTTATTTTCTCTTTGTATTACAAAAAAGCCATTTGAGAAGTCGGAGGATAATTCTTTATAGAAGATGCCATTGACCCCGTTCTCGTGATTTTCTCCAATGATAAGATGATAATCAGAGCCTTTTTTCACAATCTGCGCCCGCAGTCCTTTATCTGTATCATCAGAAGGATCATGGACCTTTCTTGACACTTCTGCGACATGAATATCCACCCCGTCAAGCAGCTGGAATAATTCATTGATCAGTGAAGGCCTTACTATTCGCTCCAGCTTGGTTTGAACAGCCTGACCAAGAATAATCTGGGTAATTTCATAATCCCGGACCACTTCAGCGATTACATTTGACGTTTTTTTGCCTCCCGCATACTTGGCGAGCATCTTCAGCCCATATTTCTCTGCTAAACTTTCGAACAAGTATTTTGTCTGCAGCTCATTAAAAGTAAACTCTTCCTGTTTCCGGTTTTCTACGGAGAGAATATATCCCTCTCCCTGAAAAGCTTCCTTCAGTTTTTTTCCTCTCCGGGCCAGTCTTTCTGCATGATTGGGATTGCTTACACAAACTAAAATATTTTCCTTCATTTTAACACCTCTCCCACCGGATTCTACTTTCAGTTTAGCACGAATACGTCTGATTAAACCTCTGCATGAGGAAACCAAAAGTTTAAATTAATGTATTTAGAAAATATGAATAATGTACTCTCCTGCCGGGCATACTAATCCTACAAGTGTAAATCCCCCTTTTTTCCGCTTCCTGTTAAGGAAGCATTTTTTTTGATAAAAAAGGCCTCTGCCTGTCTGCAGAGGTCTTTTCATTGAATTAAATTCAGGAACTGGCTTGTGCGGACTTCTTTGGGACTGGAAAATATCTGATCGGGCTTGCCGCGTTCTATTATGATACCGCCGTCCATGAAAATGACTTCATCCGCTGCATCCCTGGCAAATCTCATTTCATGAGTAACAATTACCATGGTCATTCCTTCAGCGGCCAGGTCCCTCATCACCTTCAGCACTTCCCCAACAAGTTCAGGGTCCAGTGCGGAGGTAGGTTCATCAAAAAGCATGACCTTTGGCTCCATCGCAAGAGCCCTGGCAATTCCAACCCGCTGCTGCTGGCCGCCTGAAAGCTGGTAAGGATAGTAGCCCGCTTTATCCGCTAAACCCACTTTTCTTAAAAGAAGTTCCCCTTTTTCCTTCGCCGTTTCCTTTGATACGCCTTTCACTGTAACCGGCCCTTCCATGACATTTTCCAGTGCAGTCATATGCGGGAATAAGTTATAGTTTTGAAACACCATTCCTGTAAGGCGTCTGAAGGGTGGAATTTGCTTTTTCGGGACCTGCCGGGAAAAGTCGAGAACTTGATCACCAATGGCAAGAATTCCTGAAGTTGGCTGCTCCAGCACATTGATGCACCGCAGCAAGGTCGTTTTTCCGGAGCCAGATGGCCCGATCACTACAACCACTTGCCCTTTCTTCACTTCCAAATCGATTCCTTTCAGTACTTCCAGCTGATCAAATTGCTTATGCAAACCCTTTATATTAATCATCTATAGCACTGCCTCTTTTCATGAAGAAATATATCTGTCCAGCCGGCGTTCAAGCCTTCCCTGCAAGATCGAGAGCATAAAGCAGATCACCCAGTATATAAGGGCAGCCTGCGTATATAAAAGCAAAAATTCATAATTGGTTGAAGCTATTTCCTGTGCTCTTCGAAACATCTCTGCAACCAGAATCATGGAAGCCAGAGAGGTATCCTTTACAAGACTGATGAATGAATTGGATAGCGGCGGTATCGATACCCTGGATGCCTGAGGAAGAATAATTCTCTTAAGTGTCTGCGAATAAGACATGCCTATGGAATATCCCGCTTCCCATTGTCCTTTTGGAATTGACAGGATGGCTGCCCGGATAATTTCGGAGGCGTACGCCCCTACATTCAGCGAAAATCCAATAATTGCTGAGGGTAAAGGATCAATAATCACACCAATCGTTGGAAGCCCGTAAAAAATGATAAACAGCTGTACAAGAAGAGGCGTCCCCCTAATGGCTGATACATAAATTCTCGCTATCGCCCCGAGTGCCTTATTTCCCGAAATGCGGGCAAGTGCCGTAAATATTGCCAATGCCAGCCCGCATATAAAGGAAATTATTGTTAACGGGATGGTATAGAGAATGGCCCCCTCCAGCAATGGCTGAAATGAATTCATGCCTATCGCTATCAGTCTTTCGATCCTTTCCGGGCTGGCAAAAATATTACTTAAGTACATTTTCGCCAAACCATTTTTCTGAAATCTTCAAGTACGTGCCATCCTCAATCATATCAGCCAATGCTTTATTGACTTCATCAGCCAATGTATCGCTTCCCTTTCTGAACATTAGACCGCTTTGGGAAGCATCATCGGATTGATCAGCGATTTTGACCGGAGCATCTGGCTTATGTTTTTTAAAATCCAAAAATGACAAATTATCGTTGAGAGTAACATCTGCTCGCTTAGAATTAATCAGCTCAATTGCCTGGTTAAATCCGTCTACTCCTACAATTTCCGCACCATACGACTTTGCCAAATCAGCATAATTGCTTGTCATGGACTGTGCGGCTTTCAAGCCCTCTATGTCTTCAAAGCTCGAAACTGAATTATTGGATTCATGTGTAATCAAAACTGCTGAAGAAGATATATAAGGATCCGAAAAATCATATTTCTCCTGCCGATCAGGACGAATTCCCACCTGGTTTGCAATCATATCAAATCGTTTTGAATCCAATCCGGCAAACATGGCATCCCATTGTGTTTCCAGAAATTCCGGTTTCACACCAAGCCTTTTGGCCACTTCCTTTGAGATGTCCACATCAAAACCAGTTAGCTCCCCTTTATCGTCATGGAACGTGAATGGCGGATACGTGCCCTCTGTTCCAATTAGCAGTTTCCCCTCATCCTTCACTTTTGACCATAAATCCTTCCCCTTCTCTTCTGTGGCAGGCTGATCCTGATTCTCCGGATTTGCTTTATTCGTTCCGCATCCTGAAATGATTAAAATTAAACAGATTAACAAAGCACTAAAAAGTGTCTTCTTCATGTTAGCCTCCTGTTTGAAAAGTAATTTTATAGTTATCTTTTCCTAAAGTGCTTAGTTTATAGGAGGCCAAAGAAAAAAACCCTCTTTCTAAAAGAGGGTCAGCTTGTGGAGAAAGGTATGATTTTTCCACAAGCTTTTTTTATTTTCTCAATTACTGACTTAAAAATAGGCTTTTTTTATGGAAAAACAATAGATCGCCACAATTATCCTAGCTTGGCTAGGTGAGTGGCGATCTTTTTCATATTCTGGCACGCTGCGGTGAGTAATACTTGCTCACTCGCATTGTGCAATCCCCGTAACCGGCAATAGCGAAGCCCATGCAGTTCTTTTGAATCTGCGAAGCTTCGCTCAACTTTCTCTTTTCTATATTTATAAAGAATTTTTCCGGAGAGGGAGAGTCTGTTTAGGCGCACTTTCTCTTTAAATTCTTCCCACACATGGCGTGTTAGGACCTTTTGTTTGTTCTTTGACCTTGTGCACTCCTTCAGGAGTGGGCATTCTGAACACTTTTTAGAATCAGACTTGTACTCTCTGTACCCTTCTCTTGTTGTTGTGCGATAAACTAGCTTCTGGCCATTTGGACAAACATAGATATCTTGTTCTTTATGATAGGTAAACTTCCATTTTGGAAATAATCCTTTGGTCGGCTGATATCTCCGATGTGCAATTACACCAAAAATGCTTCTGTCGTGAAGCCCTTTACAAATGGGATTCGTTAAATAACCTGAGTCGAGTGCCACTGCTTCTACTTTAAATCCAAAACGATCGATCTGACGATCCAATCTAGAAAGATAAGGGATAGAGTCATGGACATTTCCAGGAGTAACATAGGCATCCGTTATGATATTGAACTTCATATCCGTTGTTCGGTGGTCTAAGTAACAGAACATTTCCTGCTTATTTTCCCTGGACATGAATCCGCAATCTGGATCGGTTGTACTTTTTCGGATTTCCTTGGTCTCTGTCACCTCCTCTCTTTCTTTTAGCGCTTTTTTCCGTGGTTTGACCTGTCTTCCTCAATAGCTTTATTAAGTTCATCTATATATTCCCGAGTTTCAATTTCTACTTCTTCACGAGTGAATTTGTGCTTGTTTGCATTCGCTTTAAGGTGAGTGGAGTCAGTAAATAAAACTCTTCCACCGACCATTTTATGACTAATGGCTTGATGGACAATTTCATCAAAGATCTCTTGAAAAATATTTGTATCTTTAAAACGAGTTCGCCGGTTCCAACTGATGGTTGAATGGTCCGGAACAGGATCATTGAGCTTCAAGCCAAGGAACCATCGGTACGCCACATTCATCTGTACTTCCCGTTCTAATTGTCGTTCTGAACGGATGCCATAAAAGTAACCAATGAACATCATCTTAAAAAGCATAATGGGGTCCGAAGGACGCCCGTTATTCTCTGAATAGAAGGGACGGACTTTCTCCCCGATAAAAGAAAAATCTATGTACTTATCAACTTTTCTTAAAAGATGATCTTCAGGGACTAAATCTTCAATAAAAACAAATTCCGCTTCATTTTGTGATTCTCTTTTCGGTTTGAACATGCCATCCACCATCCTAAGTAAAATTAATTATATTATATCAAATTAACGCGGTGAATTAATAAAGTTAATGATAAAAATAAAAGCTGTCGAGAGTTTCTCGACAGCCTGACCCTCTTTCTAAAAGAGGGTTTTATGGGATTAAGAATAGGATGGTTTTTTTAAGGAACATTTTGATGCTTCTTCCGCCAGTTCAGGAGCGTAGAAACTCAGCTTTTTAATTAGATAGCAGGCTTCAGGGAAGTGATGTTCGAGAAATCTCAGTGTTGTTTTATTGAGGATCCTTTTGCCTGCGTATTTCTCGACTATCCCCTTAATGAATTCATTCATTTCAATCACAGTCAGCCCCACATCCCTGGCCAATGCCTGCTGTCGGGGAAACCCTGGCTGCGTAAACCGGAGATATCCTTTCATATGCCGGTTCTGTACCATAAACCCCTGAAAAATCCGGGTATACGTATCTGCCTGTTCATCTACAAATACCTCTATCGGATCGATTGAGTTTTTCAGAAGAATGATGTGTCCCAGCTGATCCTCCAGCCACAAATCCAGCAAATCAAAAAGAGATAGCGGCGGAGGTATAAGCCCTTTTGCATAATAAGAAAGCAGGCGTAAATATTCCTGATTTTCACTTAATGTACCGTTAAAATAGGTCGGCGAAAGATTTATATTAATCATGTTATTAATTCTCAGATTCTGAAGTTTTCCTTCAAATTGAAAATAGCCATTTGCAGCCGGCCATATCTCCAGGGCCATTGCAGCAGCTTCCTGTGAGTCTGCAGGTGCTGAAGTTGCTAACTGATTAAGCCTGGTCCAAAGGTTTCTGAAAGCCTGCCTGTAGTCATCCGCTCTTTTTATATACTTGCCTTCTGCCGGCGAAAGATGGTCCCTGACAAATATCGCGTGATCCTCAAGAATCTCCAGCCAAAATGCATGCTCCTCCCACGGCGTCAAAACTATTTCATTCATCCGATCCCCCCATCATTATCCTTTTAAATGTATATGCCATTTTAAAGGGAACAAGAAGGCCGGTCCGGATAAAAAGGAAGTAATTTAGAGAAAATAAAGAAGCATTTTATGAAAGGAGAATCCCAATGACCAAAAAATTCAATAAAGGCAGCAATAACCAAAATTCACCAAGAGGAAATCAATCCTCGATCAGCGGTGATAACAGCAAGGGCAATAAGAGGAATAAGGATCAAAAAGATAAGACTGATTTGGATTAAGAAAAAACCGGCTTCACATTGAAGCCGGTTTTTCAATCTCAAAAATGATCCATAACTGAGTTCTCCGGAATTTTGAACGGGTCGTTTTTATCAATTCGATCATAAAACATTATTCCGTTCAGATGGTCGATTTCATGCTGCATGATGATGGACGGAATCCCCTTAAACCGGAGTGTCACTTCATCGCCATCAAGATTATGCGCTTTTACTTTAATGCGCTCATAACGGGGCACATATCCTTTTACATCACGGTCTACAGACAGACAGCCTTCACCCTCAGGAAGAAAAATAACACCAACAGAGTGGCTGATTATTTTCGGGTTAATTACATAATGCTCCTGGGGCTCACCTTTCTCATTGGTAAAATAAGCAGTAAACATTCGCTTGTTCAGGCCAATTTGGTTAGCGGATAGCCCAATGCCCGGACGCAAACCATATTTCTTTGCAACAGCAGGGTCCTGGCTGTTCTTCAAATACTGCATCATTGCAATCAGTGTTCCGCGATCCTCCTCAGTTAAAGGCACTGGCACTTCCTTTGTAACTTCACGGAGAATTTGATCACCCTCACGCACAATATCCTTCATTGTAATAGTTGTATCAGCATTAAATTTACTCATAAATAAAAAATTCATCTACCTTTACTATTAGTGTTTTGAAAAGCTTCAAGTATTGGGTCATATTTATTATTTCTATGCAAGTGATTGTTTGCAAGTTTTTTCTTGTTTTTATCCTATCAACTTTTAAGCCGAAAACTGTTTTTATGTTAGCATTCGTGGCAGTGACATGTCCAATCCTTTGGACACAGCCTTATTGTTTTATTTAAATGGCTGTTCCTATTTATTCCTTTTATAATAAAGATAATAATACTTTTGGATCTTAAGGCATAATCTGCACAAATGTAATCCTATATACCATACGCCTCAAGTCTTAGCTGGAAATAAAACCGCGGCTCAATGTGCCTGAATTCGGATTAGCATAAAATAATATTAAGAAACTATTAGGAAAGCAGGGGATTCTCAGTGAAAAGGATTTTCGCCATTTTTATTATTTTAATCTGTTCATATATGCTCTTTACCGGCGTGAACAGCTTCTTCAGCTTCGGAGGAAGCAATACCGGAGCTTCTCTCAGCAAGAGAACGGATACGATCAGCATTGATGTATCAAGCTCAGATACCGTCATTATCCCTGATAAGGGAAATGAAGTTAGAGCGGAACTTGACGGTAAAGGGAAAGTGACCGTCAATAAGTCTGGAAACGAAATTCGTGTAGAATATAAGAGAAAGTGGCTGGATGGCTTTCAGTTTTTCAATAACAAAAGCAACCTGAGAATCTACATTCCGGAAGATTTCAATAAGTCCATGTCCATTCATGTAGGCTCCGGCCGTATGAATTTCGCCGGTGAATCCAAGAGCAAGCCTTTTGGGCTTGAGAGCCTGGATGTTAATATGAGCTCGGGAAAAGTCAGCCTGGCCAACATTAAGACAGATGAATTTGAACACGAAGGCTCATCAGGAATGATGGATGCAGATCATTTATTTGCCCGTTCAGGCGAAATAGATATGAGTTCAGGCAAAGTGAAAATCAGAAACTACCAGGGCAAGCTTGACGCTGGGGTCTCATCCGGGCAGCTCGATATAATGGTCGGCAAGCTGATTGACTCTATTAAAGTTGAAGCCAGTTCAGGATTTGTCCGCCTTGACTTGCCTGATGATGCTGACTTCACTTTAAAAGGCAAAGCAAGCAGCGGCCATATCAGCAGCAATTTCGAATTGGAAGATGAAAAACGTGATAAAAATGATATTTCCGGCAGGCATGGATCAGGGAAACATGACATCCGCATTTCTGTATCCAGCGGGAAAGCCGAAATTAATTAACTGCTGCATTGAAGTCCGGGAAACCGGGCTTTTTTTTGAGTATGATATCCATTCAAATAATCCGCTAAAAGAGAAGAATACACAATACCAAAAGGACAGGTTCATTGCCGGATGGAAGACAAGCAATCACTTATGTGGATAACTAAAAAAACGGGCAGAATGGGGATAACTTTTTGTCTCAATCTTGATTATTGTATGTGGATAACTCTATTGAACCTTCGGATTATCCACGCTGTGTGGATGAATTGGACAAAAATCACCTAAAGTTGTGGATACTTCTGAAAAATTAAAAAAATCAATGAATTAGTTATTCACATTCGAGTTAATGGAAAATACAAAATAAAAATACCCCTCAGACTGTGGATGAAATGGGGATTACTAGTTTCAGCTTAAGCCGATAACGTCGGCCAGCAGTTTGTACGAATTCAGCTTGCCTTGAAAGTCATGAATATTGGTAATGACCATAAACTCATCTGTTCTGTAGATTTCGCTGAGAGTCTTCAATTCTTCTTTTATTTTTGCCGGAGTACCAACTAACATCCGCTTCCGGTTTTCAGTCATTTTTTCTTTTTCCTCATGTATTAGCTGGGTATCTTCAGCTTCAATGCTTGAAATTAGTCTCGTATCTCTCCCTTCTTCAACTGCCAGAAGCCACATATCCTGGCTCAAAGCCAACCTCTCGGCCTCTTCCTGTGTTTCAGCACACACAACAAAAATGCACACATTTGCTTTCGGCTCAGATAAAGCCACTGAAGGCTGGAATTGACTGAAATATGTATCCAGTGCCCTCTTTCCATTGTCAGGATTGATAAAGTGCCCATATGTAAAGGCAACTCCATGTTCCGCTGCCAGTCTTGCTCCGCGGTGCGTGATTCCAAGAAGCCATAATAGGGCAGGATCTTCTGCCTGTGGAAAAGCTTGCACTTGCTGATAAGGATGGCCTTCTGGATGCTCTTTGTGTAAAAATCCCTGCAAATCCCTAAGCTGTCTCGGAAACTCATTCAGACTTTTCCTTACGCCATCTGTCAGAGCAAGCCGGGTGGATGCAGATCCCCCCGGAGACCTCCCGATGCCCAAATCGATCCGTCCCGGAAATAGAGTTTGAAGCACATTAAAGTTTTCGGCAATTTTATAAGGACTGTATTGCGGCAAAAGGATTCCGCCTGATCCGACCTTAATGCGGGTGGTGCCTGATGCAATATGGGAGATAAGAATTTCCGGTGAAGAGCCGGCCATTCCATTCGAATTATGATGCTCAGCTACCCAAAAACGGGTGTAGCCAAGCTCTTCTGCCACCTGGGCGAGCTTGACTGTTTTACGAAACGTTTCA
Organism: Cytobacillus sp. FSL R5-0377; assembly: GCF_038004385.1. NCBI lineage: Bacteria > Bacillati > Bacillota > Bacilli > Caryophanales > Bacillaceae > Cytobacillus > Cytobacillus sp. FSL R5-0377. Next base: position 3,095,240 of record NZ_JBBORA010000001.1, on the reverse strand, counting down.
GCTGCAGAATCCCCTTTTGCCACAACAGATTGATCCAAAACACTAAGCTTCATGAGAACTCCCCCTTTTAATGAAGATGATCTTATCACAAGGGGTGCAGCTTCCTCAACTGTCCCGGCTGCGCAAGCGGTTTATTAGGAAATTCACAGCCTTTCTGGTAGTATATGAATGATTTTTTTTAAGGAGGAAGGATAATGCATACTTTAAAAGGAAAAACCGCTCTCATCACAGGAGCAGGCCGAGGGATCGGGCGCGCCGCCGCTATTGCGCTGGCGAAAGAGGGTGTCCATATTGGTTTACTGGGCCGAACGATTGAAAATCTTGAAAAAGTGGCGGAGGAACTTAGCCAGTACGAGGTGAATGTATCTGCTGCCGCAGCCGATGTTGCAGATCTTGAAGCTGTTTCCCATGCAGTCGAGCATATAAAGTCAGACCTTGGCTCTGTGGATATCCTGATTAACAATGCCGGAATTGCCAAGTTCGGCGGGTTCCTGGAGCTATCCCCTGATGAGTGGGAAAGCATCATTCAGGTCAATTTGATGGGTGTTTATAATGTTACAAGAGCTGTTCTTCCTGAAATGATTGAACAAAAATCTGGAGACATTATCAACATTGCATCCACAGCCGGCCAAAAAGGAGCGCCTGTCACTAGTGCATACAGTGCATCCAAATTTGCTGTATTAGGCTTAACAGAGTCCCTGATGCTGGAGGTTCGAAAGCATAATATCCGGGTTAGTGCATTGACTCCAAGCACGGTTGCCACTGACCTTGCAATTGAAACAAACCTGACGGACGGCAATCCTGAAAAAGTCATGCAGCCTGAAGACCTCGCAGAATTCATGGTAGCACAGCTGAAATTGAACCCGCGGGTGTTTGTGAAAACTGCCGGCATGTGGTCGACTAATCCATAAATTTTTGATGAATCCCCAATCGTTTAAGGATTGGGGATCCTTTTTGAAAGAAACAAAAAGAGACTGCCGTAAAGACAGTCTCAGTTTAAGTTAATTTGTACTTCTTTTAAACGGCCACCAGTTTGCCTGGCCGAAGTTCTTGACCATAACTGGAATGAATAAAGGCAGCACAATCAGTGCGTAAAGCATTAATCCAATCAGAACAATAGACGCGATCTGCAATAAAGACAGCATTCCGGATGGCATCATTGCCGCGAATGTTCCTCCGAGAATGACCGCAGCTGAAATAATAACCGTACCCATCTTTTTCATGGATAAAAGCATGGCATCTGCGATAGAAAGGTCACGATATTCATTAAAACGGTCCATTAAGAAAATGCTGTAGTCTACGCCAAGCGCGACCAAAATAACAAATGCAAAGAATGGAACCGCCCAGCTGATGCCCGTGTATCCCAGCAGGTTTACGAAAATCGCTTCATTCATTGCCATGCTCGTATAATAGGTTAAAATTAGTGAACCAATTAAATAGATTGGCATGATGATAGACCTGAAAAGGAACACAAGGATGATCGAAATGCCCAGAAGCATTAATACGACTGTACGGGAGTAATCCTTATCAGACATTGTGCTCAAATCAGCATTGGTGCTTGTAATCCCGCCTACTGCGACAACCGCATTTTCAAGCTTAGTCCCTTTTGCCGCTCTTTCCACAGCATCCTTGATGTCATCGACCTGGTCAATGGCTTCGTTGGAATACGGATTTGCTTCAAGAACGACATCCATTGTCATAACTTTGCGATCCTCTGACAAGTAGACATCAAACACCTGGGCAAACTCGTCATCCTCCAGAACCTCAGGCGGCAAATAGAACCCATCCATATTATCCGACTTCGATAGACCTGCCAGGTAATCCTGTGCAGAACCAAGTCCTTCAGATACCTGCTCAAGTCCGTTTGCACTCTGGCCAAGTCCATCTGTCAGCTGACTTATTTGTCCTCCAAGGTCGCCAAATCCGGCAAGAAGCTGCTCCTGGCCACCGCTGATTCCAGTTAAACCATTTGTCAGCCTAGGAAAATTATCAACAATTTGTCCCTGGCCGTCGGCTAGCTGATTGAGTCCCGCCTGCTGAGCTTCGATTCCGTCGATTAGCTGCTGGAGGCCTGCAGAAAGCTTTGATTGTTCATTCAGGATCTTACCAAATCCATTATTTGCTTCCTTTAGTCCACCAGTTAACAGATTCAGTCCTGAATTCAACTCGGTTAAACCGCCTGTAAGCTCACCCAGGTTTGTCTGAATAGCCTGTTTGTAAGTTTGGTAGGTTTGATCTGTTTCTAAGTCAGCATAATTGGCCTCAAGGTGCTTATACAAGTTATCATTTGCTGTACTTATTTCACCAAGTCCAGAACCCACCTTAACATATCCTGCTTGCAGCTCTGTTAACTTATCGTGTGTAACCTGGTAACCATTTAATATTTTTTGGTAATTAGCTGTGAGTTGTTCCACTCCAGCCTTGGATTTTTCCAGCCCATCTTTAATTTGATCTGAACCTGCAGATCCCTGACGAATACCATCTTCAATTTTAGCAAGGTTTGTCTGTATTTCACTTAGACCCGACTTGATTTCATTGGTGCCGGAAATCAAGTCATTGATCCCCTTTGTGGCATTCTGCAGCTCTGGTTCTGATTTTGACAGTTCGCTGCTTGCTTCATTTAAGCCTTCTGAAATTTTGTTTAATCCGTCTTTTCCTTCTCCTAGGCCTTCTTCAAGCGTCTCCGCTTGTTTGGCTACAAAGAAGTCTTCGATCGGCTCTCCGGTTGGCCTTGTGACAGAACGAACTGTATCTACCAAGTCTACTTTCTCAAGCTCCCGGCTAATTTTTTCAGCCAGTCCTACATATTCTGCTGAATCCATTTCCTCATCATTTTTCAAGACGATCTGCGTCGGCATGGATTCTCCCGGCCCAAAGCTGTCTGCAATAGCATTAAACGCTTTAATGCTATTAACATCTCCACCGATTTCCTCAAGTGAGTTGTAAGAAAGTTCTCCATCATATGTCACCAGAAACGGCACACAAACGGCCGCTACAATAAGCAAGGCCAGGAATGGGCGAGCAAGCGAGAATCGTCCGACCGTACCCCATAGTTTGCTTTCACCATGCTCGGCACTCTTTTTCGATGGCCAAAAAATCTTCTGGCCCAGCACTGCCATAAAGAATGGCACAATCGTAAATAAAGCAATTAAGAGAATCGCTACACCGATGGCTACAGCTGCTGCTGACTGGTAAAGAATAAACTGTGAGAATCCAATCGCAGCAAACCCGATCATTACAGCCAGGCCGCTGAAAAATACTGTGCGGCCCGCATTTCGGTATGTTGCCACAATGGCGTCCGCTGTGCTTTCATTATAGGAAAGCTCTTCTTTAAAACGGCTTAGCAGCAGAATACAATAGTCTGTTCCAATCCCAAACAGAATCGCTACCAGGAAAATCTGGGTATAGTTTGAAATCGGAAAATCCAGCCTGTCTACTAAGAACGCCACAATGGATTGTGAAGCAAGATAAGTGAATCCTACTGTCATGAGCGGGATAATCGGCGCAACCACTGATCGGAAAACCAGAAGCAGTACAACCAGAATAAAGACGACTGTTATTCCTTCCGTCTTTTTCAATCCTTCCTGCGAACTGTTCATAAGATCCTCATTGATCAGCCATTCACTTGTATAATAGTAATCTACCTTGGCATCATCAATCGCACTATATAGCTCTTCACTCAGCTCAGCAGGTTCCCGGTCGTTCCAGCTTACATTGACAGATGCCAGAATAGACTTGCCATCCTCTGAAACAAGCTGATCTTTTAAGCTTTTTTCATTAAAATGAGTAAGAATTTCTGTTATGCCCAATTCATTGCTTTTGTCTTCAAGCATGCGGATAGCTTTTTCCGCTTCTTCGATTTCTTCTCCTGTAAGCTTTTTATCATTATGAAAAACAAGTGCGACCTGGGTCTCATCCCCGCCGCCTTCCTGTTTCTGCACTTCTTGCATGATATCCCCGGCAAGTGTGGAAGAATACTCTTCAGGAACAGTTATCTGACCTTTTTCACGGACAAGATCAGCCATGTTTGGCGCTGCCAGAAACAAACCGGCAGCCACTGCGATCCATACGACTATGACAAGCCATTTTCTTTTAATAATTGAGTACACTATTTAATCCCCCGTTTTGTTTTCTGATAGTGCAGAGAGGGCTTCCTCTCTGCTGATCGTTAGTTGAACCCATTGGTGACTCTTCGATGAGTGCCTGCGTCTAAAAGCGGGAATATTACTGCCCGTTTGATTGCGATAGGACTTGATCCAGTTTTTCAAAGGTTTCAATGAACTGCTGTATTTCGGTCTGTTCAAATTTATTTATCAGCGATTCTACCAGGATATGAATCTTTTCTTCTGCTCTCATGTAAAGCTCATTCCCTTTTTCGGTAAGTGTCAGATAGACGACTCTGCGATCATTTTCATCACGTGTCCGCTGAATCAGACCTTTTTCCCACATACGAGTAATCATTGCTGTAATCGCGCTCTTTTTTACATCGAACACTTCCGCAAGCTCTGACGAAGTACAGGAACCTGCCCGGTTTATGTACCTCAAGGTAAAATGCTGATCATTGGTCAGGTCGCTGCCAATCTGATTTTTCACAAGTGATGCAGCCTTTTTCTCAACAGAAAAAGAAACGGAAATATACCGGTCGACCAAATTCTTAATGTCAGGCACACTCATTTATATATTCACCTCGCCATTTGATTATTCTATTATTTAACTGTTCAATAGTTTAACTATTAACGTAGTTAACTTTAAGGGAGGTAAATTGGATTGTCAATAAAAAAAATCGCTCCTGCCTGTTTGCTGTTATCTAGTTTGAGCCTTTTTACTAAGCATCATATTCTCTGACAAAACTTCTTTGGCTGGGCATAGCGATTGGTGGCGTAATTATTAAATAAAGTTACTTTCTTTGCTTCCCAAATTAGTTTTATGTAAAATTCATAAAAAGACGATAGTAGTGAAGGGGCGATTTTAATGAAAGTATTGGCCTTGCTGGGCAGTACGAGAGAAAACGGAAATTCTGAGTATTTGGCTAAAAAGATTGTAGAAGGTACTGACCACACCCTGGTAAAATTAGCGGACCTGAATATTGAACCGATTGTGGATAAGAGGCATACTGATGGCGGCTTTACACCAGTCGATGACGACTATGAAGAATTAGTGCAGCAGATGCAGTCACATGATGTTTTTGTATTTGCCACCCCTTTGTATTGGTATGGCATGAGCGGTCCGATGAAGGATTTCTTTGATCGCTGGTCACAATATTTACGGGATGAACGATTTAACCTCAAAGAGGAGCTGGCTAAGAAGAAAGCTTACGTTGTTATCACAGGCGGCAGCAGCGCAAAAGTAAAAGGACTTCCCCTTGTTCAGCAATTTCAATACATATTTGATTTTGTCGGGATGGAATTTGCCGACTATATCATCGGCAGCGGAGTAAAGCCGGAAGAAGTGAGAGAAGATTCATTTGCATTAGTAAAGGCTGAACAATGGAATAAACTTTTCATAAAATAAAAAGGCGGGACTCTAAGTTCCGCCTTTTTTATCTTATTAGGTTTCCTGCCTCACTCTGATGTCTTTTTTCAGCTGGTTTTCACCTTCAGGATCCAAGTATAGCTTTCTGCTTGGCATAGCAACATATACACGCTCATTTTCAAGGATATCCATGATTTCAAAGTTGATTTCTTCCTTAATTTTCAGGAATTCTCCCCAGTTTGTTGTTTTAGTGAAGAAATAAAGGAAGATATCAAGCCCATTTTCTTTATAATCGTCAAAGGTGACAAAAATGGTTTCTGGATGAATATCGGGATGATTCTTTAACAGATACTCAATCTGCCCTATAACATTAGCCATTTGATCCTTAGTCGTATCATGAGTAACGCGCAATCTGAAGCTTATTTGCCTTTTTCCCATCTTGCTCCAGTTTGTAATTGATTCATTGGCTAAAGTAGCATTAGGAACTGTGACCAGCGCCTGTGCAAATGTCCTTACTCTGGTGCTCCGGAAAGAAATATCTTCAACCGTACCCTCTACGCTTGGCGTCATAATCCAATCTCCAATCGTGAACGGCTTTTCTGTAATAATGACAAATCCGCCAAACAAATTTCCCAGTACATCCTTGGCAGCAAAAGCAATGGCAACACCGCCTAATCCGAGCCCCGCTACAAACCCATTCACATCGTAGCCAAACTCCTGGGCAACAATGCTAAAACTAATAGCCACAATGATAACTCTCAATGCCTTGGAAATGAAAGGAATAAGAATGTTATCAATCTCAAGATTATACCTAACTTTTAAACTAGTAAAAAGGGCAGATGATGCGGCTGCCATATTGTATAATCCCCACGCAAGCAAAATAATGTATGAGGAGCTTATAATATCTAAAAACAAGGGGTTTTTTTGATTTAGATATGGAAAGTAACCAACAGACACATAGATCCCTATTATGATAAAAAAACCTTGAATCGGCTTTTGAAAAGATACAAATAGATGTGAGAAAAAGTCGTTTGGCGCTTTTCTGCTAATCTTTAATAAAAGAGTAAATACATATTTAGCGAAAAGCTTCCGGAAAATGAGAAACAGCAGAAAAATCCCAATGGATATTCCCAGGTCCAATAATTTATCATTTGTTAAATAAGATTCCCAAAACATTTTATTACCTCCTTGATGCTATTTGCTATCATAACATAATTCTCCGAGGCAGGTTATCATACAAACTTCCCTAAGTATATACAGAAAACTGTTACTTCTTTATTTGAGGAGGGATCCCAGTTCGATTCCCAGGAAGGCCAGAAGAATCCCGCCGCCATAGCTCAAAAAAGTATATAGAATAAGCTCCTTTTTCCTTTTATCCATGTGCAGCTGTATCGCCTCAAGCTTCAAGGTAGAAAAAGTGGTGAATGCCCCCATATACCCTGTGCCAAACAGCATAAAAAGACTTCCTTCTATTCCGGAGCCTACCATGACTCCAAGAAGAAGTGAACCAATTAAGTTAATGACAAGCGTGGCAGCGGGGAAATTCGACACAAACTTTTTACTAATGAACTGACTGACCCATAGCCGGGATATCGCACCAAAGAAGCCGCCTATCCCCACCATTAAAACATATAACGTACTCATTCGGCTTCTTCTCCTTTCCACACCTGAAACCCCCGTCGGCTCATCCATAATCCGCCAAAAAGGGAGGCTGCAACATAAACAACGGCCAGAGCTGTATTTCCATTGAGAAAGAGGGCTGCCGTTTCAACGCTTACTGTGGAAAAGGTGGTAAAAGATCCAACAAAGCCAGTTCCGATTGCTGTTTTTATATGAGCCGGCATTGAAGCACGCATCATCAGACCAGTCGTTAGCCAAGCCAAAAGAAAACTGCCAGCCAGATTAACCATCAAAGTAGCAAACGGAAAAACGGTGCTTTCATGAAAGAGAAGAACACCAATGCTATACCGTAAAGAGGCACCCAAAAAACCTGCTGCCCCTACCCATAAATAAATCATGCAGCTCCCTCCATATTCATTAGTCTGTACATATGAACAGCGCCTTGCCCTGTCGGCGCTTGCACTTAACGGTAATTGGCGTATATTTTTTTATTTTACAATAAAATGACTCCTGCCAGTTACTATATAACTGACAGGAGTCATTAGCCCAAAGGCGGTTATAGGGGAAATCCATCACCTAAAAAGGCGTAAATTTACAAACACCAGAAAAATTTTAAGATTTAAATTCATGGATCAATTTGTAATCGTTTTTTTATAAAAAAGGCTGAAAGCATCAGTCCATATAACAGATGGACTAAAAGCAATAAAGTGCGGGTAATGATTTGGGTTCTCTTCCAGCGGTATTTATTTATTATGAATAATAAGCTGACAGCTAAAAGAACGGAAATGATCAGGTGAAACACAAATTCGATTGATTCGGGAAAATGATAGTTTTTTAAAATCGGAAAATAATCCACATTTAACAGCAAAGTATAAACTTTTACTCCAGTGGATAACTCAATCATTTTCAGGAATAGGGCCAGAAAAAGTCCAGACAGCAATCCCCCAAAAATATCCTTTACCCTAAGTCTATTCATTATTTTTATCCTATCCATTGATTGCATACTGAAGAGAATATCCCTATTTATGATGTTCCTGGAGCTGTCATCATAAAGTCCTTTATTTCCTCAATTGTTAATTCCAGCTGTTAAGCTATTTTCAAAACGTCTACCTCACTTATCTTGAAACCCTGAATCGTTTCGGTACCCCTTATAAATAAAAGAGCGCTACCATTTTCTAGCGTAGCGCCATTTTATGTATGGAGGTCTCTTTTCTTACCTTGCCACACTGTTTATTTTTTTTAGCCCTTTAATCGTTCCTAAATGCATTCCTTCATGATACATCGTGAAATTCAGAAGCTCACCGATGGTTGATAGCGATTTAAATGATTCTGCAGATTTTTCATTTAGCTGTCCACCTAATGCTTCCTTCAGTTTTACGGGCTGTTCTTCAAGAAGCTGCTTCAACTCATCGAGTGTCGGCACTTCGCCTTGCCAATCGGCTGGCTTTGTCCCCGGAGCGAACAATTCAAGGCAGCGAGATGGCGTATCGATATTTTTCCCGCCAAATTTTGAAATCAAAGCATTCTGAACCGTGTAAATGTGGCCTAAATTCCAGCGGATTGTGTTGCGAAATCCTTCTGGCATTTGATCTGCCTGTTCTTCTGTTAAATTTTCCATTTCATTCAAAGTGTTTTGCCTGACTAAGTTTATTTGCTTGAAAATCATTTCTTCGTTCATAAAGCATGCTCCTTTCCTTTTCCTCATTTTATTATCTATTAATACAGTCTTCAACAATCTGGTCCCATTCATAAAGAATAGGCATAAGTCTTGCTGCAGAAATTGCGCCCGTTAGTTTTATAGCGAATAATTAGAACTCTCTATTTTTCCCAAAGCTCGACCAGTCTGCCTTCAGGATCTTTAATCCAAATAAACTTGCCAAACTCACTAGTCTCTTTTTCCTTTACGAGAGGTACACCAATTTGTTCAAGGTGCTTAATCGTCTCGTCCAGTTTATGAACTTGGAAATTTAACATGACTTGCTGTTCTTTGGGGAAGTAAGTGTCATCTTCAGTAAAGAAAGAAAAGATAGTTGCATTATCTGAACTGGGTTTAATAATAGTTCCATTCCAATTATCAATTTCAATCTTCAACACTTCACTGTACCATTTTTTTATAGCATCTAGATTTTTAGTCCTCCAAAATATTCCACCGAAACCTTTAATCATCGTATCCAACTCCTGTCTATCTTGAATTTATAATTATTAGCTGTTCTTATTCAAAAGCACGTGTTGTCTAAAGTACATTTCTTCATAAACTTGCATTTGAGTTAATCATTTTCCTATTATTTCTTCTATTTAAAATTTAACATATTTTTAATCAGTTGAGATTTAATTAATTGGAAAAACTATCATGGTTCAGTATTTATTGAAAACAAGCATAAAAAAAGCATAAAGTTTCCAAACGGAAATTTTATGCTTTACGTCACACAGACAATAAAAAACCACCAAATATGTATTTGGTGGAGACGGAGGGAGTCGAACCCTCGTCCAGAAATATCGGCACTTAAGCTTCTACGAGTGTAGTCGATATATTCGCAGTTCGCTGATCCTTATGCCTATCGACGGGCGTCCGGCCAGCTAGCCTGGTTGTTCTCTTCCTTCATCCTCAGGCGGTGGAATCCGGCGTAGCCCACTAAGAGTGAGTCCGCTACCCTACCACATGGGCGATGGAGGGGCGAACCGCTAAAGGCCTATTAGGCAGCTAAAGCGAAGTTGTTTTGAGTTTTGCCAGTTATTGGCTTTGACGTTTTAACGAGGCCGATCCCCTCGACTCGCAACCTAAGCTCGAACTATCCCTGTCGAATCCGTAGCGTCCCCATTATAAAAGGTCTGCGCCGAATCTTATTCAGCACGCTGACGTTCGGATAAGCTCGAAATAGATGAGCTAAAGTTTATGTCACTCGCTGTGACAATTACTATTATAACACACTGAACTCATTTTTCAATTGTAAGGTTCTGGATTTACATTTTCTGTCTTTCGCGGAAAGCACGCTCTACTTCACGCTTGGCTTCTTTCTTCTTCAGATCCTCACGCTTGTCATATTTCTTTTTACCACGCGCCAGGCCAATTAAAACTTTGGCATAACCATTTTTGAGGTACATTTTTAATGGAACGATTGAGTAGCCAACTTCCTTAGACTCACCAATCAGCTTGCTGATTTCTTTTCTGTGCAAGAGAAGCTTTCTGGTCCTTAGCGGGTCATGATTGTAGCGGTTCCCCTGCTCATAAGGACTGACATGCATGCCGAAAAGATAGATTTCATTATTTTGAATTCTGGCATATGAGTCCTTCAGATTCACTTTGCCCGCACGGATCGATTTAATCTCTGTCCCCTGCAGAACAATGCCCGCTTCATATGTTTCTTCTATAGCATAGTCATGATATGCCTTTTTATTTTGCGCAACCATTTTGCCAGTTCCTTTTGGCATATTAAATCCCCCTTTGCTCCCTTTTCCTGTAATCAGGAAATGCAGCATCCGTTCTCTAGCGGTTCCTCTATTATAGCAAAATTGCGGGCCCCTCTCAACGCGGAGCCCTGCCAGGAAGGAAAGAGAGAGCCTCAAAGGCCCTCCCGCTTTTTAACGCTTCTTTTTCTTCCGCTTTGCTTTCGGCGCATTCTCGTAATGTTTTTTCTCTTTTTTCTTTCTCGGGCCGCCTGAACTGTTTCCTTTTCCTTGGTCAGACTTCCCTCTGCGAGGCTTTTTCTCTGTGCTGCCTGTCTTGAACACCTTTGGCGCTTCACGGGTTTCCCGTCTGCGGGTTCCCTTCATGCCGACGATTTCAAAATCAATCGAGCGTTCATCCTTGTTAACATTTACGACACGGACCGTAATCTCGTCGCCAATGCGGAAGACATTACCCGTACGCTCCCCGATCATTGCCATCTGGCGTTCGTCATAGCGGTAATAATCATCCGTCATATAGCTGACGTGGATAAGACCTTCAATTGTGTTAGGAAGCTCGACAAACATGCCAAAGTTTGTAACAGAGCTGATGATCCCATCATATTCCTCGCCGATTTTATCAGCCATATATTCCGCTTTCTTCAGCTCGTCTGTTTCGCGTTCCGCTTCAACTGCACGGCGTTCCATATTGGAAGAGTGCTCCGCAATATCCGGCAGCTGCACGTTCCATTTTTCCCTTGTCGCCTGATCCAGCTTACCTTCAATTAAATAAGTGCGGATAAGTCTGTGGACAATTAAGTCCGGGTAACGGCGGATCGGTGATGTGAAGTGTGTGTAAAACTCTGTTGATAACCCGAAGTGCCCAAGGCTCTCTTCAAAGTACTTCGCCTGCTGCATTGACCGGAGCATCACTGTACTTACAACCATTTCTTCCGGTTTTCCCTGAACCTCTTCGATAATTTCCTGAAGTGCCCGCGGGTGAACAGAATTAGCTGTTCCTTTTACAATATAGCCGAAGTTTGTGATAAACTCGAAAAATCTTCTGAGCTTATCTTCCTTCGGATCTTCATGAATACGGTAGATAAACGGCACATCCATCCAATGGAAGTGCTCAGCAACCGTTTCATTCGCTGCCAGCATAAACTCTTCAATCAGGCGCTCCGCAATCGAGCGTTCGCGCAAAGCGACATCTGTCGGGTTGCCATCTTCATCCACAATAACCTTCGCTTCTTTAAAATCAAAGTCGATGGCTCCGCGGTGCATTCTTTTTTTACGAAGGATCAGAGAAAGCTCCTTCATCAGCTCAAACATCGGCACAAGAGATTGATACCTGTTGATAAGTTCCTCGTCCTGCTCTTCCAGGATCTTATTCACATCTGAATAAGTCATTCGCTCCGTTGTTTTAATCACACTCTGGAAAATCTCGTGATTCACCACTTCCCCATCCGATGTGATTTCCATCTCACAGGAAAGGGTAAGCCGGTCTACCTTCGGATTCAATGAGCAAATGCCATTTGATAATCGATGCGGTATCATCGGGATGACCCGGTCCACTAAATACACAGAGGTTGCCCGCTCCTCAGCTTCCCTGTCAATCGGAGAATCCTCACGTACATAGTATGTGACATCGGCAATATGAACGCCCAGCTTGTAATTGCCGTTATCCATTTTCTTAACCATTACTGCATCGTCAAGATCCTTTGCATCTGCACCGTCTATTGTGACAATGACTTCGTTTCTCAAGTCACGGCGGTTTTCAAGCTCACTTGGATCAATCGTATCCGGCGTTTCCTCGGCCTGCTTAAGCACCTCTTCCGGAAACTCAAGCGGAAGGCCATGTTTGTGAATAACAGACAGAATATCCACACCCGGATCGTTTTTATGCCCAAGTATGTCGATAACTTCTCCTTCTGCACTCTTTCTGCCTTCTGGATAAGTCGTCAGTTTTACAACGACCTTGTGTCCTTCCACAGCCCCCTTAGATGCTGCTTTAGGGATAAAAATATCGCTGGCAAACTTTTTATCATCCGGAATGACAAATCCAAAATGCTTGCTTTCCGTATAGGTTCCGACAATTTGTGTGACACCGCGCTCTAAGATGCGCACAATCGTGCCTTCCCGCCTCTGGCCTGAACTTTCAGTCGTCACACGGGCAAGAACAATATCGCCATTTAAGGCATTATTTGTTTCATTGGGCGGAATAAATATATCATCCATTCCCTGCTCTTCCGGAATAACAAAGGCAAACCCCTTTGCATGGCCGGAAAGCTTCCCGCGGATCAGGTTCATTTTTTCCGGGAGGCCATAGCGGTTGCTTCTCGTTCTGACGACAAGCCCTTTTTCCTCCATGACAACAAGCGCCTTGACGAAATCCTTGAAGCCTGTGGAATCCTCAATTCCAAATGCAGCCTCCAGCTCCTGGACCGTCAATGGCTTATATGCTTCATCTTTCATGTAATGAAGCAGCTTGTCGATCAGCTGTTGTATATTATTTTCCATATCTTCTTCCCTCCTTGGGGAGATTATTTGTTTTTATTCTTCCCAATCAAGCTGCTCTAAAAACTCATAAACATCTTCATGCAGCTGGTCACGCTCTTTATCAAGAGTAATGACGTGCCCGGATTCTTCATACCACTTCAGCTTTTTTAAGTCATTCTCCACTTCATTGAAAATGATGTTAGCACTATCGGTATTGATCATATGATCATGACGTGCCTGTACAACAAATGTTGGAGAGTAAATCATATCCACATGATTGCGCACATCCGCGATCAGTTCCTGGAGTGCCTTTAATGTATTCATCGGTGTTTTCTGAAACTCTTGCATTTCCTGCTCAATTTGGTCTTCCGTCTTTCCTTCAAGTCTTTTATATTCTCTTGCATAGCTCAGAATTCCTTCATACATGACTTCTTCGCTTTTTATGTACATAGGTGCGCACATCGGGACAATACCCTTTACAGGTACAGTGTAACCTAATTTAAGGGAAAATACGCCGCCAAGGGAAAGTCCGGCCACCGCAATTTCATTATGTCCCTTGTTTTTTAGAAATTCGTACCCTTCCATGACATCTTTCCACCAATCTTCCGGGCCTGTATGAACAAGCTCTTCAGGCGGAACCCCATGTCCCTTATATTGCGGTGCATGGCAGGTGTAGCCCTTAGTCTCAAGAAACCTCGCCATCATTCGTACATCTGCTGTATTTCCAGTAAAGCCATGCAGGAGCAGGACTGCTCTTTTTCCATTTCCAAATGTAAACGGTTTTGGTGCAACAACTCTCATTGATAAAACTCCTTTTACCTTTATAATTCCTATAATTTTATTAATCAAACGTTTGATTGAATCCGCATTCCTTATTTTTAGCAAACAGAGGGAGAACATGCCAATAAAAAGCATTCTTAAGGGCATCTGCCAATAAAAAAATAAAAGCCTGACCTTCTGAAGGCCAGGCGCTGCATTCATTTATATTGCAAAATAAGATACTAAAACAGTAAGGATAAAGAATAAAACAGAAAGAACCACCGTGACGCGGTGAAGAACCAGATCAATACCTCTCGCTTTTTGCTTTCCAAAAAGCTGCTCAGCCCCACCTGAAATGGCACCGGAAAGACCTGCGCTTTTACCAGACTGAAGGAGTACAACTACAATAAGAGCAATCGAAACAATGACTAAAAGGGTAATCAATAATGTATGCATGAAGCCACCTCCTGAAAACGTACAATCACATTATTCTTAATTTATCACATTTTGGTGGTATTCACAATAGAATTTTAAGGCTCGACACAAGAGGATGGGCTATATAGTGCACTTTCAGGCGGTTTTACGTGCAAAAGCACTCAAAATCTGTTTTAGATTTACTTGAATAACTAGTTTATGTGCGGATAGCACCGTTTTTTGTGCGGATAGCACCGTTTTTTGTGCGGATAAAATTTTTTATGTGCGCAAAGCATGAGTTTTTGTGCGGATAAATATTTTATATGCGTTCAGATAGCTCCGAGCCTTTTCCCATCAAAAAACAGCCGCCCCACCCGGGACGGCTGCACAAGCAAAATTACTTGCTCAAGTTATAGAAAGATTTTAAGCCATCGTATACAGCTAAATCGCCAAGCTCGTCTTCGATGCGAAGAAGCTGGTTGTATTTCGCGATACGGTCTGTACGTGACATAGAACCAGTTTTGATTTGGCCAGCGTTTGTTGCAACAGCGATGTCAGCAATTGTCGCGTCTTCTGTTTCACCGGAACGGTGAGATACAACTGCAGTGTAGCCTGCACGCTTTGCCATTTCGATAGCTTCGAACGTTTCAGTTAATGTACCGATTTGGTTTACTTTGATCAGGATTGAGTTGCCTACTCCCTGCTCGATACCTTGAGCAAGCTTCTTCGTGTTTGTAACGAATAAGTCATCACCAACAAGCTGAACTTTTCCGCCAATGCGGTCAGTTAATAGTTTGTGGCCTTCCCAGTCGTTTTCATCAAGACCATCTTCAATTGAGATGATTGGGAACTCATTTACAAGCTCTTCGTAGAAGTTGACCATATCTTCAGAAGTTAAGCCAGTGCGGCCTTCTCCTGCAAGATCGTATTTGCCTGTTTCTTTGTTGTAGAACTCGGAAGAAGCAACGTCCATTGCAAGGTAGATATCTTTACCAGCTTCGTAGCCAGCATTAGAGATCGCTTCGATGATAACTTCAAGCGCTTCACGGTTAGAACCAAGGTTTGGAGCAAAACCGCCTTCGTCACCTACAGCTGTATTTAGTCCTTTGCCAGATAAAACTTTCTTTAATGAATGGAATACTTCAGCACCCATGCGGATAGCTTCTTTGAAAGTAGGCGCTCCTACAGGCATGATCATGAATTCCTGGAAGTCCACATTGTTGTCAGCATGAGATCCGCCGTTGATGATGTTCATCATTGGTGTTGGAAGCTGCTTCGAGTTGAAGCCTCCAAGGTAACGGTATAAAGGAAGTCCTACAGACTCAGCAGCTGCATGTGCACAAGCCATAGATACGCCAAGGATAGCGTTAGCGCCAAGCTTGCCTTTGTTTTCAGTTCCATCTAATGCGATCATTGTGCGGTCGATGCCAACCTGGTCTGTTACGTCCAAGCCGATTACAGCTTCTGCAATCAGGTTGTTCACGTTATCTACCGCTTTTTGAACACCTTTTCCAAGGTAGCGGGACTTGTCGCCGTCACGAAGCTCTACTGCTTCGTGCTCACCAGTGGATGCTCCAGAAGGAACAATCGCGCGTCCGAAAAATCCTGACTCTGTTAAAACTTCAACTTCAACTGTTGGGTTACCGCGGGAATCCAATACTTCACGTGCGTATACTTGTTCGATAAATGGCATAGTAATTCTCTCCTTTATGGTAAAAAGTTATTTTCGACAAAATTCGGGTGGTGCCTGTCACTTTTTCAGTAATGATGTTCCTGTCATTTCAGCCGGTTTTTCTAGTCCAAGCAGGTCCAGAACAGTTGGAGCTAGGTCTCCTAGAATTCCGTCTGTTCGTAGTTCTGAGCCATCCTGTGTGACGATGACCGGAACCGGATTTGTTGTGTGGGCAGTCATCGGACTGCCTTCCAGTGTAATAACCTCGTCGGCATTTCCATGGTCAGCTGTGATGATCGCTTTTCCGCCTTTTGAAATAATCAGGTCAACAATTTTTCCAAGACATTCGTCAACCGTTTCAACCGCCTTAATTGTAGGCTCAAGCATACCTGAATGCCCCACCATATCCGGGTTGGCAAAGTTCAGGATGATCGCATCGAATTTGTCAGCTTCTACTTCCTTCAGCAACGCGTCCGTCACTTCATAAGCACTCATTTCAGGCTTAAGGTCATAGGTAGCTACTTTTGGTGAGTCGATCAGAATCCGCTCTTCGCCAGGGAACTTCTCTTCCCGTCCGCCGCTCATAAAGAACGTCACATGAGGGTATTTCTCTGTTTCTGCAATGCGCAGCTGTTTTTTTCCGTTTTGCGCCAATACCTCACCAAGGGTATTATCAAGGTTCGTCGGTTTGAACGCAACATATCCGTCAACCGTTTCACTGAAGTGGGTTAAACATACGAAAAACAAGTTCTCCGGATGTCCTGGCCCTCTATCAAAGGAACGGAAGTCTTTGTTTGTAAAAGTGTTCGAAATCTGAATTGCCCGGTCAGGACGGAAGTTATAGAAAATAACTGCATCATCCTTCTTAACCGTTGCAACCGGCTTGCCATCTTCTGCTGTAATGACAGATGGAATGACGAACTCATCAAAGATACCATTTTTATAGTTATCTTCAACTAAATCCAGGGGATCGCTATAAGCAGGGCCATCGCCATACACCATGGAACGGTAAGACTTTTCCACACGCTCCCAGCGTTTGTCGCGGTCCATCGAATAATAACGGCCGGAGATCGTCGCAAATTTGCCGACTCCGTACTCCTTCATTTTTTCCTGTGTTTCTTTAATGTAGCCTGCTGCCGTTTGCGGGCCAACATCACGTCCATCAAGGAATCCATGAACATAGACATTCTTAACGCCTTCTTCAGCGGCCATGCGAAGCAGTGCGAATAAATGCTGAATATGGCTGTGAACGCCTCCATCTGAAAGAAGTCCCATCAAATGAAGATCCGTGCCAGTTTTTTTCACATGGTCAAGCGCAGAACGGAAAGTATCGTTTTTCTCAAACTGCCCTTCACGAATGGCCACGTTCACTCTTGTAAGACTCTGATAAACAATCCGGCCTGCGCCGATGTTTAAGTGTCCTACTTCAGAGTTTCCCATTTGCCCTTCCGGAAGACCTACTGCTTCCCCGCTTGCTGTCAGCGTTGCGTTAGGGTAGGTATTCCAGTAGCGTTCGAAGTTTGGTTTCTTTGCCTGGGCAACGGCATTTCCCATCCGCTCGCCACGCAATGCGAAACCATCTAAGATGATTAATGCAACTGGAGATTTACTCATTCTTGCCTGCCTCCAATAATTGAAGAAAGTCTGTAGGCTGTAAGCTCGCGCCGCCTACAAGAGCTCCGTCAATATCAGGCTGGCTCATATATTCTTTGATGTTTCCAGGCTTTACACTGCCGCCGTACTGAATGCGGACTGCATCTGCTGCAGCCTGTGAAAATTGCTTTGCAACAACTGAACGGATATGGGCACATACCTCATTCGCATCTGCAGAAGTAGAAGATTTGCCTGTTCCGATTGCCCAGATTGGCTCATAAGCAATAACCGTTTGTTTTACCTGTTCTTCTGTTAAGCCAGCCAGGGCCTTCTCAACCTGAGAGCCTACTAGGTCCATGGTTTCGCCATTTTCCCGCTGTTCTAAAGATTCGCCGACACAAACGATTGGCGTTAAATTGTGTTTGAATGCAGCCAATGTCTTTTTATTAACGGACTCGTCTGTTTCATTAAACATTTCACGTCGCTCAGAATGTCCAAGGATTACGTATTTAACCCCAAGGTCTTCAAGCGCGACCGGGCTGATTTCGCCTGTGAAAGCGCCACTTTCCTCAAAGTGCATGTTTTGCGCTCCGATTTCAACATCGGATCCCTTTGAGCTTTCAGCAAGGCGCTCCAGGAATAGCGCAGGTGCACATACAACTGTATCTACCTGCTCTTTCCCAGGCACTAAGCCACTGATTTCTTCAAGAAAGACTTTCGCTTCCGGAAGTGTTTTATGCATTTTCCAGTTTCCAGCAATAATTGGTTTGCGCATGGTGCACGTCCTTTCATGCATTTTAATAGTGTCTTGTATTCGACAAATTTCGGGTGGTGCCTGTCACTGCTTATCGTTTAAAGCAACAACGCCAGGCAGAGCTTTTCCTTCCATAAATTCAAGGGAAGCGCCGCCGCCTGTTGAGATATGGCTCATGCGGTCTGCAAGGTGGAATTTTTCAACTGCTGCTGCAGAATCGCCGCCGCCAATGACTGAATATGTATCGTTTGCTTCTGCTAAAGCCTCAGCCACTGCTCTTGTACCGCCTGCAAATTTATTTAATTCGAACACACCCATTGGTCCGTTCCAAATGACAAGTTTTGAATTCTGGATGACATCGCTGTAGATATCGCGCGTTTTAGGTCCGATATCAAGTGCTTCCCAATCAGAAGGAATTTCTTCAATTGCGACTGTCTTAATATTGGCTTCCTCTGAAAAATCGTCTGCAACCACAACGTCAACAGGCATGTAGAAGTTCACACCTTTTTCCTTTGCTTTTTCCATAAACGATTTTGCAAGGTCAATTTTATCTTCTTCAAGAAGTGACTTTCCTACTTCGTGGCCGTTAGTTTTTACAAATGTATAAGCAAGCCCTCCGCCAATGATCAGGTTGTCTACTTTTTCAAGGAGGTTTTCAATTACGCCAATCTTATCTTTTACTTTTGCACCGCCGATGATAGCTGTAAATGGGCGCTCAGGATTGGAAAGTGCTTTTCCAAGTACATCAAGTTCCTTTTCCATCAAAAGTCCTGATACGGCAGGAAGATGATGAGCAATACCTTCTGTTGAAGCATGGGCACGGTGTGCTGCTCCAAATGCATCATTCACATACACATCTGCAAGCTCAGCAAATGCCTTTGCAAGCTCCGGATCATTCTTTTCCTCGCCGGCATAGAAACGCACGTTTTCAAGAAGCAGAACATCTCCTTCACTTAACTTGTCAACCATAGCTTTTACAGAATCACCATATGCTTCATCCGCCTTCTTCACTTCTTTGCCTAGAAGCTCGGACAAACGCTTTGCTACTGGTGTTAAACGCAATTCTTCAACAACTGAACCCTTCGGACGGCCCAAATGGCTGGCTAAGATTACTTTTGCACCCTGGTTCATCAAGTATTCAATCGTTGGAAGAGCTGCTTTGATGCGAGTTTCATCTGTTACCTGCCCCTCTTTCATCGGAACATTGAAATCAACCCGGCAGAATACACGCTTACCCTTTAACTCCACATCTTTAACGCTTTTTTTGTTCATAGCAAAAGGACCTCCTTACCAGAAAAGCGAAAAGCGCCCTGCCTGACGGCTCATAAGCTTAAGCCTCAGGTTCCGGGGCTTAGCACCATCCCAGTTAAATAGTTTTACTTAAAACAAAAGGGAGAGGGAATGTTTCCCTGCTCCCCTTTTACCCTTATCCATTATAGACGTTAGCGATTTGAATATCCAACAAGATGAGGTGTTTTTTTAGAGAAAAAATTCAGCTTGTGAACTCTTCGCAAAACGAATATTTTTGATTAAAGTCCTTTTTGAGCGATGTAGTCAACAAGGTCAACTACACGGTTAGAGTAACCAGTTTCGTTATCATACCATGAGATTACTTTTACCATGTTGCCTTCCATAACCATTGTAGAAAGTGCATCGATTGTAGATGATGCAGGGTTTCCGTTGTAGTCTCCAGATACTAATGGCTCTTCGCTGTAAGCAAGGATGCCTTTAAGGTCGCCTTCAGCAGCTGCTTTAAGTGCATTGTTTACTTCTTCAGCAGTTACGTCTTTGTCAAGCTCAGCAACAAGGTCAACAAGAGAAACGTTTGGAGTTGGAACACGCATAGCTCCACCGTTCAGTTTGCCTTTAAGTTCAGGCAATACTAGAGATACTGCTTTTGCAGCTCCAGTAGTTGTAGGAATGATGTTTTCAGCTGCTGCACGTGCACGGCGGTAGTCCTTGTGCGGCAAGTCAAGAATTTGCTGGTCATTTGTGTATGAGTGAACAGTTGTCATCATACCGCGTTTGATTCCGAAGCTGTCGTTCAATACTTTTGCAAATGGAGCCAAGCAGTTTGTTGTACAAGATGCATTAGAGATTACATGGTGGTTTGCAGCATCATATTTCTCATGGTTAACACCCATAACAACTGTGATATCTTCATCAGATG
Organism: Cytobacillus sp. FSL R5-0377; assembly: GCF_038004385.1. NCBI lineage: Bacteria > Bacillati > Bacillota > Bacilli > Caryophanales > Bacillaceae > Cytobacillus > Cytobacillus sp. FSL R5-0377. The sequence goes on along the minus strand of NZ_JBBORA010000001.1, from coordinate 3,074,903 downwards.
CAGGAGCTGAGATGATTACTTTCTTCGCACCAGCTTCAAGATGTTTCGCAGCGTCAGCACGCTTTGTGAAACGGCCAGTTGATTCTACTACTACTTCTACGCCAAGATCTCCCCATCCTAATTGAGCAGGATCGCGCTCAGCAAGAACCTTCACTTTATGGCCGCCAACAACTAGAGAGTCGCCGTCAACAGTTACTTCTTCATTTAATGTTCCGTGTACGGAATCATATTTTAAAAGGTGTGCAAGCATGTTTGCATCTGTAAGGTCATTAACTGCTACAACCTCTACATTAGGGTTTTTAAGAGCTGCACGGAAAACAACGCGCCCGATTCTTCCAAATCCGTTAATACCAACTTTAACTGCCATGATTATTTCCTCCTTGAAAAGGTAGATTTTATATTTGAAAAGGGATTACCCTTTTATCAACTGTTTTGCTGCACCTTCATCTGTCACTAAAATGGTAGAGGATGGTGCCCGTTTCATGTATGCAGCGATGGCTTTAGCCTTTGTAGAGCCGCCTGCCACTGCAATGACATGTTCAATTTGTGATAGGTCATCCAGCTGAAGGCCGATGGTCTGAACCTTATGTACAACCTCGCCGCCTTCATTGAAGTAATAGCCAAATGATTCCCCTACTGCTTTGGCCTGCTTGATTTTCACAAGATCTTCTTCACTGGTTTTACGGCGTTCCGCCATTGTTATAGCGTCCCCAATCCCGTGCAAAACCATGCTTGCCGATTTGATCTGGGTGATTACTTCTTTAATATTGGGTTCTTTAATAATGCTTTCATACATTTCCCTGCTTACCTGGTCTGGCACATACAGGACTCGGTGCCTGGAATCAGTATGATCAGCCATTTTGGCACAAATAGTGTTAGCCTGGTTTTTCACATCTTCGCCTATTCCGCCCCGCGCCGGCACAAACAGCCAATCGCGTTCAGCAAGATCAGGAGTAAGCATCTCTGCTACGGCTGCCATTGTGGAACCGCCGGTAACTGCGATGATATTTTTTCCTTTGAGCCTTGATTTCATACACATTGCAGTGGCTCTGCCAAGCTCCTGCTTCACCCATGGAGATTCATCGCTGTCTCCGGAAACAATGATCGTCTGGCGAATGCCAAGCTTTCGGGATAAATCATGCTCCATTACGGCTATACCCGAAATATCCCTCATTATTCCATCAAGTGCATCAAGTAATTCTCTGCCATCGGAAGAAAGACTCATTCCTGTACTTGAAATGCGGATCAGGTTTTGGTCTTTTAGAAATTCAACCTCACTTCTCAGCACTCTTTCCGTCAAACCGAGACTGACTGCAAGGCTTCTCCTTCCAACCGGCTCCATCAGCCCTATGTAATGAAGAATTCCATAGCGCTTCTGCATAACCGCAAGCATATCAGGCAATAATCTTTTTTGAATATCTATTAGTGAGTACATCCGGAATGCTCCTTCATCATATGTGGTCATTTTTTGTCCCGCATAGACATATTATGTCCCACTTACCGAAAAAAAATCACCCTTGCTTCTCCTTCATAATAGCAAGAGTGAGTATTGAAATCAACTGATAAAACTCAGTTTTTTTCTGTAAGCGCTTCACCCACTGTAATGGGGTCAATGTGCCCGAATTGCACTTCATGCCCATCAATTTCTACAACCGGAATCATGAGTCCGTACTTCTCAGTCAGCTCATCGCTCTCATCAATATCTTTCTCAATTAACTTAAAGTCATATTCCTTCTTTAGTTGTGCTAACACACTTTTAGCTTTATCACACAGCGGGCATCTGCTGCGTGTATAAAACACTAGTTCTGGCTGTTTCACTCAGCAAATCTCCTTTGTCAATCATACCTTTTCCGTTTGGAAGATGATGGGATACCCAGCTGATCCCGATATTTAGCAATCGTCCTTCTGCTGACAACCATTCCCTCATTTTCCTTCAGCAGCTTCACAAGCTCTTGATCGGATAACGGCTTTTGTTTATTTTCTTTTTCTATCATTTTACCGATCATCGTCTTGACCTGCTGTGATGATGTATTTTCATCGGATGTTGTTTTGATCGTGCTGGAAAAGAACGATCTCAGCTCGAACGTCCCGAATGGTGTTTGCGCATATTTCTCCCGGACGGCCCTGCTCACTGTCGATTCATGAATGTCGAGTTCATCTGAAATTTCCTTCATTGTCATCGGCTTCAGATGGGCAGGTCCTTTTATAAAAAAGTCCTGCTGCTTCTCAACGATTTTAAGAGTTACATTTGCAAGAGTCTCTTTCCTCTGCTCGATGCTTCTAAGAATCCACTGGTAATCCTGCTGCTTTTCCTGCAAGAAGCGGCTGACATTTCGATCACCAGCAGCCGAAAACTTTTTGTAATATGGTTCATTAAAACTGATTTTCGGAAGCACTTCATCAAACACACTGACGGAAAAAGAGCTGCCATCCCACTGAACAATCACGTCCGGAGTAATATAGGCGGATTTTTCGCTCTGGAAGGATGAAGCCGGTCTTGGATTCAGGGTCTGGACAAGGTCGAATACGGCCTGTATGTCTTTAAGCTCCACACCTAGCTGTTTGGCAATTTCTTTCCATTTCTTCTCTGCAAAAAGGGTAAAGTATTCATCTATAATGACTTCAGCCAGTTCATTCTCTTCCGGCAGTCTCTTAATCTGGAGGGACAGGCACTCCTGAAGATTTCTTGCACCAATACCGGCAGGGTCGAGTTCCTGCAATTCCTCAAGCATTTGCTCCACTTTTTCAAGGGGAACCTTAAGAGCATTGGCCGAAGCTTTTAGATCCGCCCGCAAGTAACCGTTTTCATCAAGGCTATCAATAAGATGCTTTATCACTTTTTGTTCATCCCGGTTTAACTTCAAATGAAGCTGGGATTTCAAATGTTCATCAAGCATCATAGTCTTTCCGCAGCCAATCTGCTCAATCCAATTTATTTTATCTTTTTCGGGTTTTATCCTCGTCGGTTTGACGCGGTCATAGCGGGGATCCATTGTTTTGACATGACCGGACTCTAATTTTAAAAGGGGATTTTCAAGCGCTTTGCTTTCCAGGAAAGCAGAAAGCTCCTGTGTGCTGTATTGCAGAAGGGCAATCGCCTGCGTCAGCTCCTGTGTCATCGTTAGTTTCATTGTCTGCTGCTGCCATAACCCAGCTTTCAAATTCATCATACATTCCCCCTGTCCCCATTTTACAATATTCACACAAAATGTTGTATGGAAATTTCCTGGCAATCGCCATTCGCACCGAACTGCTTTCTGAATACTTCACAATATGCATGGCAGAGGGGGGAATATTCATTTTTTATGGTGAAACCTGCGAATTTTATGGTTTTTTTGAAATGCAGATAAGATAAGGAGGTCTATTATAGATTTATTTGCGGATAAGGCCAATTTACTTTCGGATAAAAGTTTTTATGTGCACTTTGGCCAAATTTATTTACGGTTAGTATAAAAAGTAAAAACTCCCTGTCCATATCAGACAAGGAGTTTTGTTAGCGCCCTCGGCAGGAATCGAACCCACATCTTAAGAACCGGAATCTCACGTGCTATCCGTTGCACCACGAGGGCAAATAGGTTTTAAACTGGCTGACCAAGCGCTCAGCCGCTACGATAATTAATTATATGCTATGTTTATTCACTTTGCAAGCCTCCTTTTAGTTTTAAAAATTGGAACAATGGGTATCATGGAATGAGATAGGACAGCACAGAAAAAAGTGTCGAACGAATCAGGAGCGATTTGTTTGACCTTAATTGACCATCAGTGTATCATGATAATACATAGGAGTTAAAAAATTTTCTTTACTTGGAAGAACATGCTTGTTCAGCTTGTATGTTGACCTTATCTTGAAGGAGGAATTGGAAAATGAACTTAATCCCTACAGTTATTGAACAGACAAATCGCGGGGAGCGTGCTTATGATATCTATTCACGCCTTTTAAAAGACCGCATCATTATGCTCGGAAGCGGAATTGATGATAATGTGGCAAACTCCATTGTTGCCCAGCTGTTATTCCTTGAAGCAGAAAACCCTGAAAAGGACATTTCCATTTACATTAATAGCCCTGGCGGAAGCATTACAGCTGGTATGGCTATTTATGATACGATGCAATTCATTAAGCCAAAAGTACAAACCATTTGTATCGGTATGGCTGCATCAATGGGTGCATTCCTTCTTGCAGCAGGTGAAAAAGGCAAGCGTTTTGCCCTTCCAAACGCTGAGGTTATGATTCACCAGCCACTTGGCGGTGCACAGGGACAAGCGACTGAAATTGAAATCGCTGCAAAGCGCATCCTTTTCCTTCGCGAAAAATTAAACACCATCCTTTCAGAGCGTACTGGACAGCCGCTTGAAGTCATTGCAAAAGACACGGACCGCGATAACTTTATGACAGCTGAAAGAGCTCTTGAATACGGCTTGGTAGACCAAATCATTTCCAGAAACTCTTTGGATGAGAAGAAGGATAAATAAAAAAAGCAAAAAACAACTCGCATCTCTCCGATGCGAGTTGTTTTAGTTTTCCTTCTGAATATAGTTTGCCAATGCTTCCAGAGCCTCGTTTTCGTCGTTCCCCTCTGCCTTCAGGGTAATAACTGATCCTGAGCTTACAGCCAGGCTCATTAGTCCCATAATGCTTTTCGCATTTACCTTCTTCCCATCCTTCTCAAGGAAAATATCGGATGAGAACCGATTGGCCTCTTGCACGAACAATGCTGCCGGACGGGCCTGCAATCCTGTCTTTAGCTTAACTTCTACCTGTTTTTCTGCCATTGTCTATCTCCTCCCTGCCGATGCCTCTGTCAGTGAGCATCTATGGTGCTGCCTGCCCTGAGCTTCTCAGCGATTTCATCTATTTTTCTTAATCTATGATTAATGCCCGATTTGCTGATATTTCCGCCTGAGACCATTTCCCCAAGCTCCTTTAAGGTGACATCCTGGTATGCTACACGCAATTCGGCTATTTCCCTCAGTTTGTCGGGCAGAACCTGAAGTCCAACTGTCTGGTCAATAAACCGGATATTCTCCACTTGACGCAGGGCAGCCCCGATTGTTTTGTTTAAGTTCGCTGTTTCACAATTCACGAGTCGATTGACCGAGTTTCTCATATCGCGGACAATCCGGATGTCTTCAAACCGGAGCAAAGATGCATGCGCCCCGATAATATTCAGAAACTCCGTTATTTTTTCGGCCTCCTTTAAATAGGTGATATAGCCTTTTTTCCGTTCAAGCGTTTTGCTATTCAGCCCGAACGTATTCATCAGTTCACAAAGGGAGTCGTTATGCTCCTTGTAAAGTGAAGCAATCTCCAGATGATAGGAAGAGGTTTCCGGATTATTAACCGATCCCCCGGCCAGGAATGCGCCGCGCAGATAAGAACGCTTACAGCATTTCTTTTTTATGAGCTCTTTTGAGATATCGTGGGTAAAAACAAATCCCTCACTTAAAATTTTCAGATCATCAAGAATCATGCTGGCCTGTTCCGACAGCCTGACAATGTATACATTGTTCTTTTTCAGCCGCATTTTTTTCCGGACCAGCAGCTCGACCTGAACGCTGTAATTCCTTTTAATCAGTGTATAAATCCTTCTTGCAATGGCTGCATTCTCCGTCTGTATATCCACGATCAATTTCCGGCTGGAAAAAGAAAGTGAACCATTCATCCGGATCAAGGCGGACAATTCCGCTTTGCCACAGCAGTCTTTTAAATCCAGGTTCGTCAATTCTTTTTTCGTTTCCGAAGCGAAAGACATCCCTTCACCCCCTATCCGTAAAAGTGCTGAGCCAGAGACATATAAAATGATATTCTCCGCTGAGCAAACGTATGCACAGTTTATTTTTTTACTGACAAAAGCCCTTTTACACCTTTATATTACGCGTTAAAACGCCTATTGGTTTCATGCAAAATTAAATTATAAAGCATTTGGGCAACTTCTTTTGTATCATGCCGAATGATCCCGCCTTCATGGCTGACAATTTCACCGTGCATAATATTAAGGCCCAATTCGGAAAGAGCACCTGTATCATATACAACAGGCCTTGCCATTTCCTCGCTGTACCGCTCCTGAATATGGGCAGGAATCTCTTCATTATTAACCAGGATGGTATTGATAAAATCACAGCCCATATGATCATACAGCGCTTTTACATGATCGCTTGCTGAATAATCGAGCGTCTCGCCTGCCTGTGTCATTAAATTGCATATATACACCTTTTTTGCTTTCGAATGACAGACTTCCCTTCCCAGCTTAGGAACAAGCAGATTCGGAAGAATACTGGTATATAAACTTCCAGGTCCAATAATAATCATATCAGCCTGTCTAATAGCCTGCAGTGATTCAGGAAGGGCTTTAATATTTTTAGGGGTTAAAAACACCCGCTTAATTTTTTTGCCTGAATAAGGAATCTTAGATTCTCCCGATACAATGGTCCCATCTTCCATCTCAGCATGGAGGACCACACTCTGGTTGGCAGCCGGCAGCACCTTTCCCCTTACATTTAAGACCTTGCTCATTTCCTGGATCGCGTGAACAAAGTTTCCTGTAATCGAGGTCATTGCTGCGAGAATTAAATTGCCAAGCGAGTGCCCGGACAACTCATTAGATGTCGCAAAGCGGTGCTGAAACATCTCCTCAATGAGCGGCTCTACATCTGAAAGTGCTGCCAGCACATTTCGGATGTCACCGGGCGGCGGGATATGAAGATCATTTCGCAATCTTCCTGAGCTGCCGCCATCATCGGCTACTGTCACAATGGCAGTAATATCTACAGGATACGTCTTCAATCCCCTTAAGAGGACAGGGAGCCCTGTTCCTCCGCCGATGATGACGATTCTTGGCTGTCGGTTCATTTGATGTTTTCCTTTCTCCTGTCGATATCCCGGTGGGTAATCGCCGTATTATAATCCTTGCTGAAGTAGTCTGCAATATATTCCGTCAGCGCTACAGAACGGTGCTGGCCTCCCGTACAGCCAATTGCCACAACCAATTGAGCCTTCCCTTCCCGCTTATAATGCGGAAGCATAAAGCTCAGCAGCTCCGTAACCTTTTCAAGGAATTTACTGGTTTCAGTCCATTTCAGCACATAGGCGGATACCTCTTCATCTAATCCTGTCTTCGGCCTCATATGCTCAATATAATGAGGATTCGGAAGAAACCGGACATCGAATACCAGGTCGGCATCAATGGGAATTCCATGCTTAAAGCCAAAAGACATGACATTAACAGTAAAGATGGTCTTTTTATTTAATGAGAATTCCGTAAGAATTTTCTCGCGCAATTCCCTCGGTTTCATTTGTGAAGTATTATAAATCAGCCGGGCCCTGCCTTTTAATTCCTCTAGCAGCTCCCGCTCAAGCTTGATGCCTTCAAGAGGCAATCCTGAAGGTGCAAGGGGATGGAATCGTCTTGTTTCTTTATACCTTCTGACAAGTGTCGAATCATCCGCATCCAGATATAAAATCTGCGGAGTGACCCAGGATGTCTCAGACAATTCATCGAGCGCTTTAAACAGGTGGTCAAAAAACTCACGGCCGCGCAAATCCATTACCAATGCCACCTTATTCATTTTATTCCCTGATTCCTTCATAAGTTCAAGGAATTTAGGAAGCAGCGTCGGCGGCAAGTTGTCTACACAGAAGAAGCCAAGATCTTCAAAACTTTGGATCGCTACTGTTTTCCCCGCCCCTGACATTCCCGTAATAATCACCATTTGAGTATCATTAACTGCACCCGTACTCATTTTTATTTCCCCCTGTATCTGTCAAATTCAGCTTGGATCCAGCCTGTAACTAAGCAATTCAAAATCCGGCGTATACGTGAATGTTCCATAAATCATTCCCTGGCCATGAATCATATACTCCAAAATATGTGAATCACCGGCAGCCATCGGCAGATTCTTTATCTCTGAAAACGGATGCCAGCGAAGCTTTCCTTCCTCTGATTCATCCAGATTCAGCCCATCAGAAGCTGTAGCCAAAAAAGTAAACATCATCCACTCCGACACAACCTTTTCGCCATCCTTCATGATAAACGTAAAGATGCCTTTAATATTCGGATTGCGCAGATAGATGCCTGTTTCTTCCCTGAACTCACGGATGCACGAGTCCCTCACTGATTCACCCGGCTCCATCTTTCCGCCCGGAGCCACCCACCAGCCTCTTCTCGGCTTTTGTAAAAGCAATACTTTATCTTCTTTTAGTAACACACAGTTCGTGACTCGCTGCAACACATTTCACCTCTATTTTCAAAATCAACCGCTGCCGCCATTTTCTTTAAAGCAAAGGCTGGCTAACGTGCGTTTCTTATTCATTTCATTATACTATTTTTGTCATAGAGCCACAATGAATACAGGTTTACAAAAACATTCTTTAAAATATATCGTCACCTCAAAAAAAAGAGCACAGGCATATGCCTGTGCTTAAAAAGGATTATATCTTTAAAAGGGGGTCAATTTCTATTCCTATATTACCCGAATTTTATTTCATCAAGGTTACAGGAGAATTAAAACCGCATGACTTTTTGTTAATCTTTTCTACAAGCGGTTATTTTTTCTAAAAATTATTTCTTCGCTTTCAGGCTTTCTTTCAATTCTTCCACATAGTGCTGGGCGCTTTGAGCAGCGATGCTTCCATCACCTGTAGCTGTAACAATTTGGCGAAGGGATTTTTCGCGGATATCTCCTGCTGCAAAAACGCCTTCCACCTTTGTTTCCATTCGGTCATTTGTTTCAATATAACCATTGCCGTTTGTGATGCCAAGACTTTCAAACGGCTTGGAAAGAGGAACCATGCCGATATAGATGAAGACACCATCTGCCTTGAATTCTCTTTCTTCACCGGTTTCAGCAGACACAAGCGTTACACTGCCTACTTTTCCGTCCTTATCATTGACTTCCTTCACTGTCGTGTTCCAGATAAAGTCGATTTTTTCATTGTCGAATGCACGCTGCTGCAGAATCGCTTGCGCACGAAGCTGATCCCGTCTATGAACGATTGTCACTTTAGAGGCAAAACGCGTCAAATATACGCCTTCCTCAACAGCGGAGTCACCGCCGCCGACAACTACAAGCTCTTTGCCCTTAAAGAATGCTCCATCACAGACCGCACAATAAGATACTCCGCGTCCTCCAAGCTCTTTCTCTCCAGGAATGCCAAGCTTTTTGTACTCGGCACCGGTGGAAATAATGACTGAGCGCGCTTTATATTGCTTTGATCCGGCAACAACCGTTTTGTATTCTTCGCCGTCAATGATTTCTTTAATATCTCCATACGCATATTCAGCGCCAAATTTCTTCGCATGATCAAACATTTTCGTAGATAAATCCGGCCCTAAAATATGGTCAAATCCAGGATAGTTTTCCACTTCTTCTGTATTGGCCATTTGTCCGCCCGGAACACCGCGTTCAATCATGAGAGTAGATAAATTTGCACGGGATGTATATACAGCAGCAGTCATTCCTGCCGGTCCTGCACCAGCGATAATGACGTCATAAATTTTTTCTTCAGTCACAGCGAGTCACTCCTTCAGTAATCAGAAATCCATTAATAAATAAAACACTCTATAAATACGCATATTATAGTATGACCTTCTTACTGTTATCCTATAAAATTGGCCTGTGTTTCGTCCAAATATCTGCTCAATGAAGGCGGTCGTTCACCGATTTAACATATTTGCCCATCGTCGAAGCGGAAATGCCGTATCTTCCGGCAATTTTTGATTGGGAAACCTTTTCGTTCCGAAGCTTATGCCAGACATACTCTATGGCTGCCGCCCAAGCATTTTTATTTTTAATATTCTGCCGGTTATTGGTCAATTCTGCAAAAATAGTAAACCACATTAAATATAGCCCGGCTTCCACTGTGCCGATCGGGTGGTAGTTTTCATAAAACAGCTGGGCTGTTTCATGCGCAGCCTGAACCTGAGCAGGCGCTTCCTGCTCTGTTTGAACGAAGGAAAGATAATCCTGCTCCATAGCTGAAAACTTATTGTTTCGTACAATAGCTTCAGAAGTGAGGATTTCATCTCTTCTGCTGGATACGGATGTTAGGAAGAGGCCGAATAACCGCTCTTCAATGTAGTCGCTTTCCAGCTTTTTCAATATAGAAGAATAATGGTCTTCAAAGCCGCTGCCGGTTACTTTTTCATCGTTCCAGGGCTCAAAGCCTTCTTTTTCCGGATTGATCTCAATTGCCTTCTTCCATGCTGATTTCGCCAGTTCTTCACGTCCAGTGAAATAAGCGGAATAGGACAGCCAGTAATAAAATGGTCCGTCCCCTTCAAAGCCTTTTTTCTGAAGCTTGCGAAGCCATGCAAAGGAAGCCTCATACTCGCCGGTCAAAGCAAAAGTGGCACCCAGCTTGAACTGATGTTCAACCGAAAGCGGCTTAATTTTTTTCAGAGCTTCTTTTAAGAGGCGCACCTGTCTGAAATCCCGCTCGTAAAAAGCAAAGACCAGCTTATTGCAAAGTGCATGGAGATTGCCCGGGTTTTCCTCCAGCACCTTCTCTAAAATATCTGATGCCTTTTGCACTTCTCCCAGGTAAAAATACGCCAGGGCCAAATTATTGTATGCAGACCAATATTCCGGATACTCATCAATAACAGCATTCAGAATCTCTACCGCTTTTGGAAAATGGCCCGACTCCAGCAATTCCCGTGCATGTTCCTGCTTCGTAATCAAATCATCCTGCTCGTACAGCTCTTCATCCAATTCATCCGCTTCAAGCGTGAGAAGCTCCAGCAGATCCTCTGTATCTTCCGTAAACTCTCCGTCCCGATCCAAATCCAGATACGTATTGGCATGCGTATATGCATCTTTAAAGAGGCCCATATGAGCATAGTTGTTGGCAAGGAAGTAATGACATTCCGCCATATCCTCATCCAGCTCCTCCAATATCATATGGAGCAGCTGATTTGACTCTTGATACTCACCCATTTCTGAGTGAACAATGGCAAGCTGGCAGACAATCATCGGTTCACCCGGCTCAAGCTGCATAGCCCGCATTAAATATTTCTTCGCTTTATGAAAATCCCTGCGGTGGTACGCCTTAATCCCTTTGGAAAAATAGTACTCACCATTCGGGATAAATGACAGTAACTTTCCCTTTTGGTGTCTAGCTTTAGAGTCTTTACTCATGAAATCCTCCATAAATGTTAGTAACTAAAGTAGTATATCACACGAACAAGCCCGGGGAGAAGGGAAGAAATGACAATACTATTTCCAGGCGGAGTTTTTTATTGGAAATCCTATCGCGATTATGTTTTAAAGGGGTGTTGCATTGATTCAGCGGTGCTGGTGTATAATTCGGAGATTAACTGATAGTCTGGAGGCGGGTGATAGCGGCGGCCTTTGCTTGTGCCGGTTTGGGGGAGGCTGAGGGAATCCAATATTCTTCTGGCTATATCAGGGGACTCTAGCTGAAGGAAATCCCGAAATTCCTTATTGGGAATAGGCTGATCATTATTTAATAAAAATAGATCAGTTACTGCATTAAGATGTTCATCCTTCTTTTTTAACTTGCAGCTCTTACAAATCCAAACACCATTTTTTCTAATCATGGATACTGAAATGCATTCTGGGCAGAGAACCCCTTTAATAACTTCATCTTTTGATGTTTTATAGAAGTTTAAGATACCAAACTTTTCTTGTACATGCTCCTTTAAAAGTATGTTAGAAATCCTTTTAAGTTCCTTATTTGTGAGTGGAGTTTTATTAATTGCCATTTTAATTTTGCTTAGTAAATATTGAACATGTGTGACTTTTTGGCTGATTAGATTATTTTCCGAGGACGTTTGGAGGATTGTAGAGGGCTTGCTAATCATTACACAGAATTCAACCTGGAGATTAATGCCTCTTCTCACTAACCATTTTTCTAATTCGCCAGCTTGTTGGCTTGCTTGCTCAATTGGATTAGAATAGCCCTTTTGTTCACCGTTATGCGTTGTCTGGATCATTTGATTAAATTGTGATTCGAAGTATAGTTTTCCAGAAATATTTTTAACTTCTAAAATGAGGGCGAACTTCGAAGAGAGGATGAGTGTATCGATTTGGCAGAAGTATTGTCCATTTGTCAGACGGAATCCATGAAAAATCATATATTCATTAACTGGCAGCTTGCTTAAATGGAAGTCTAAAGCTGCTTCACCTCGGTATCCCGCCCATCTTTTTGCCTGATCTTTTTCAATTCCAGGCCGTGCCTTATGACTTTTGGGAAGCCGTCTTAAAAGCACTTCGTTTTTCTGAATTCTTAATGGTATTGTTCGATGTTTCATGATCAAAAGCATCACTCCTTCAATTTGCTATACAACAATTCTTCTGAGGAAGAGTATTTTCCTGCATATATTTTTATTTTATTTTCATATCTGGCATGTTTTCAATTATATCTAGCAATTTTTGTATTTATCTAGCAGGGTTATTATTTTATCTAGCAGATTCTAAACTTTATCTAGCATCTTCAAGAATTTATCTTACATTTGAAACCATTACAAAAAAACCGCCCTCCCTATTCGGAGGCCGGTTCATTTTTCTTATCATGCCTTTTATTAAGTACTTTCAGGACTTCGCTGAAAGGCAGTTCCTGCTCGCGCAGCAGCACCATCAAATGATAAATCAGGTCGGCCGCTTCCCATTTCAGTTCGTCTTTATCACGGTTTTTCGCAGCGATGATGACTTCTGCGGATTCTTCTCCGACCTTCTTCAGGATTTTATCCACGCCTTTTTCAAAGAGATACGTCGTGTATGCTCCTTCTGGGCGTGTTTTTTCGCGTTCTTTAATGACTTTTTCAAGCGTATAAAGGATTTCGTAGTCAGGTAATCCGGCGGTGTTTTCACCATATACTCTTTCTTCAAAACAGCTGACTGTACCCTTGTGGCAGGCTGGTCCAGCCGGTTCCACCAATACCACGATAGCATCCTGGTCACAGTCCAGCTTCATTTCTGAAATTTTCTGCGTGTTTCCGCTTGTTGCCCCTTTGTGCCAGAGCTCATTGCGGGAACGGCTGAAAAACCAGGTTTCGCCTGTTTCCACGGATTTTAAAAGGGACTCCTGATTCATATAGGCTAACGTTAATACTTCTTTTGTCTGTGCATCTTGCACAATAGCAGGGATCAGTCCCTGTTCGTCAAACTTTACAGCATCGATATTCATCGGACTACCACCCCTTTTTCCTTAATGTAAGATTTCACTTCAGCAACCGATGTTTCTTTATAGTGAAAAATGGATGCTGCCAATGCTGCGTCTGCTTTTCCGTCAATAAACGCTTCTGCAAAGTGATCAGCATTACCGGCACCGCCTGATGCGATAACCGGAATGGAAACCGCCTCGCTGACTGCTTTTGTCAGCTTAACATCGAAGCCTTTTTTCTCACCGTCAGAGTCCATGCTTGTCAGGAGGATTTCTCCTGCCCCGCGCTCAGCCGCTTCACGTGCCCAGGCGATTACCTCCAAATCGGTCGGTTTCCGTCCGCCATGTGTGTACACTCGCCAGGAACCGAGCTCTTCATCGTATTTAGCGTCAATTGCCACAACGATGCACTGGGAGCCAAAGAAATTTGCCCCTTCAGTTATTAAATCAGGATTGTTTACGGCAGCTGTATTTAAAGAAACTTTATCAGCCCCTGCCCGCAAAATTCGTTTCATATCTTCCAGCGCGTTAATGCCCCCGCCTACTGTAAAAGGAATGGCCAGCTCAGACGCAACAGCCTTAACGACTTCAACCATTGTTTTCCTGCCTTCATGAGAAGCAGAAATATCGAGGAAGACCAGCTCGTCAGCACCCTGCCCGTCATAAAATCGGGCAAGCTCAACCGGGTCTCCGGCATCACGCAGCTGCACAAATTGCACCCCTTTTACCACACGCCCGTCTTTTACATCCAAACAGGGAATAATGCGTTTCGTCAGCATGATTCCTTCACCTCTTTTAAGGCTTCCGCTACAGTAAATCGCCCTTCATAAATGGCCTTTCCGACAATCGCCCCTGCAACACCTTCAGAAGCATATTTCTGAAGTGCCGTTAAATCAGCCAGCCCACTGACACCACCGGAAGCAATGACACTTTTCCCGGTTTCACGGGCAAGCAGCCGAACGGCTTCCACGTTGGGCCCGGATAGCATGCCGTCTGTTGCAATATCCGTAAAAATAAACGTCTCTGCACCTGCGTCGGCAAATTTCCTCCCTAAGTCAACCGCCTTCACTTCAGATGTTTCCAGCCATCCGTGTGTGGCCACATAGCCATTTTTTGCATCGAGTCCAACCGCAATGGCTTTGCCGTATTTGCGGATCATCTCAACTGCAAACTCCGGCTTGGAGACGGCAATGCTTCCAATGATTACTCGTGTTACGCCATTATCGAGGTAATGAAGGATGTCTTCCTCCGTACGGATTCCCCCGCCGATCTGGATGGAGGCGCCAAGCTCGCGGGCAGCCTGTATGACAAACTGATCGTTCACGCGTCTTCCGTCCTTCGCTCCGTCAAGATCGACCATATGAATCCAGTCTGCTCCTTCATCGGCAAACTGTTTGGCCATATCAAACGGAGAATCGCCATACACAGTTTCCTTATCATAATCCCCCTGCAGCAGCCGGACGCATTTGCCGCCTCTCATATCGATTGCCGGATAAATCGTAAAGCTCATTTCACAGACATCCTTTCTTCAACCACCTCGGTAAAATTGCGTAGAAGCGCCATGCCGAGCGAACTGCTTTTTTCAGGGTGGAATTGCATGCCAAACACATTGCCCCTTCCGACAACCGCCGGCACTTCCACATCATAGCTGCTCTGGCTGATTACAACTTCTTTTTCATCTGTATCTACAAAATAAGAATGGACGAAATAGACATAATCTTCAGCAAGGCCTTTTAAAATCGGCGATCCCTGCAGGAATTCAAGACGGTTCCAGCCCATATGCGGAACCTTATACGTTTCACCTTCGGCTGTTGCACCTGGAAAACGCCTCACATGGCCAGGCAGAAGCTGCAATCCTTCTGTCAGCCCATTTTCTTCACTGCTTTCAAATAAAAGCTGCATGCCAAGGCAAATGCCAAGCAGCGGCTTGCCTGTATCAGCGAACACTTTTACCAGATCTGCCAGGCCAGTAGAATTTAAGATATTCATGGCATCCTTGAAAGAGCCGACACCCGGTAATATTAAAGCGTCTGCTTCCATGAGCTCAAGCTTATTCTCAGAGAGGAAATAAGGGACCTCCAAACGTTCCAGCGCTTTACTGACACTGAACAAATTCCCCATTCCGTAATCGATGATGCCGATCATTTACAACATCCCTTTCGTTGATGGAACTCCCTTAATTCTTGGGTCAATCGTTGTTGCCTCATCGAGCGCACGAGCGAGTGCTTTGAAAATCGCCTCAATGATGTGGTGAGTATTCTGTCCATAGTGAACGATGACATGCAGGTTCATTCTCGCTTCAAGCGCGAGTTTCCAAAGAAATTCATGAACTAGCTCAGTATCAAATGTACCGACTTTCTGGCTTGGGAATTCGGCACGCATCTCAAGGTGAGGGCGGTTGCTGAGATCGACTACCACTTGAGCCAGTGCTTCGTCCATCGGAACGAACGCATTTCCATAGCGCTTAATGCCTTTTTTATCGCCTAAAGCATCCTTTAGTACCTGGCCCAGGCAAATGCCAATGTCCTCTGTTGTATGGTGATCATCCACGTCCGTATCGCCGTTTGCGGCGATGTTCAGGTCGAATTGTCCATGCTTGGCAAACAGGTCCAGCATATGCGTCATAAATGGCACGCCAGTTTCCAGATCGCTTTTGCCTTCTCCGTCTATATTCAAGGAAAGAGTGATATTCGTTTCATTTGTTTTACGTGAAATTTCTGCCGTTCTAGCCATGATTATTCCTCCAGCTTATTTTCTTAGTCTTGTTTCAATGGATCTGGCATGTGCTTCAAGGCCTTCCAGACGTGCAAATGCCGCAATTTTATCGCCGGTATCCCTTAATGCTTTTTCGCTATATAAAAGAATACTTGATTTCTTTTGAAAATCCTCCACATTAAGAGGGCTTGAGAAACGGGCTGTCCCGTTTGTCGGCAGAACGTGGTTGGGGCCGGCAAAATAATCACCTACCGGTTCAGGACTGAATCTTCCAAGGAAGACCGCTCCTGCGTGACGTATCCGTCCGAGAAGCTCCATCGGATTCTTTGTTAAAATCTCAAGATGTTCCGGAGCGAGATGGTTAACCGTCTCAACTGCTTCATCCATGCTTTCCGTCACATAAATAGCTCCGTAATCCCTGATGGACTGTAAAGCAATTTCCTGACGGGGCAGCCTGTCAAGCTGGCGTTCAACTTCGGCTGAAACCTTTTCTGCCAGAGCGGATGAGGGTGTCACAAGAACTGCACTTGCCATCGGGTCGTGTTCTGCCTGTGATAAAAGATCTGCCGCTACTTCATCCGCATACGCTGTCTCATCTGCCAATATAGCAATTTCACTCGGACCTGCGATCATATCGATATCCACATCCCCAAATACTTCGCGCTTTGCGAGGGCGACATAGATGTTCCCCGGACCTGTGATTTTGTCGACAGGCCGGATTGATTCTGTTCCATATGCCAATGCGGCAATTGCCTGGGCTCCGCCAACTTTATAAATTTCTCCCGCACCTGCGATATGTGCTGCTGCCAGAACAGCAGGCGGCAGTTTGCCGGTCTTTTTATCAGGAGGAGAGGTAAGGACAATCCGTTTGACGCCCGCCACCTTTGCCGGGATCACATTCATCAGTACGGATGACGGATATGCCGCCGTTCCGCCCGGCACATACAGCCCAACCGAATCAAGCGATGTAATCTTCTGCCCTAATACTGTGCCATTTTCCTCGGTTGTCATCCAGGATGGGCGCAGCTGCTTTTCATGGAATGACCTGATATTATCTGCTGCCTCTCTAATAATTTCTAGGATTTCTTCATCCACCTGACTGCAGGCTTCCTCAATCTCAGCCTGTGTCACCGCTAAATCCTCTAGGGAGATACCATCAAATGTTTCTGTATACTCTTTTAATGCCTGATCTCCATTTTGGCGGACAGTCTCAATGATATCTTTTACAATCGCCCGCTGTTCTTCTGTTCCATTATCAACAGACCGTTTAATTGAAACCTGGTCATTAATTTTCAATATTTTCATAGGGTTCTACATCCTTTTAAAAGCTTATTTCTTCTCCTGAAATAACTTCTGTCAGCCTGCCAACGAGCTCGCTGATGCGTTCATCCTTTATACGGTAGCTGACAGGATTGACGATCAATCTTGATGTGATTCCGACAATGGTTTCGTATTCAACGAGACCGTTCTCCTTCAGTGTCCGGCCGGTTGATACGATATCCACAATCCGGTCGGCCAGCCCGATCATCGGCGCCAGCTCTATAGAGCCGTTCAGTTTAATGATTTCCACCTGCTCCCCCTGCTCACGGAAATACGCTGCCGCAATCTGTGGATACTTTGTAGCAATTTTAGGAGCCACATCATTTAGCCTGGTATTTGGCAGTCCGGCAACAGCCAGATAGCAGGCACTGATTTTTAAATCAAGCAGCTCGTAGACATCCCGCTCTTCTTCTAGCATTACGTCCTTTCCGGCAATCCCAAGATCTGCCACACCATGCTCCACATAGGTGGGTACATCCATCGGCTTTGCAAGGATAAAGCGGAAATTCTCCTCCGGCACATCGATAATCAATTTTCGTGAATCATCGAATTCCGGCGGCAATTGAAAGCCTGCTCGGCGAAGCAATTCGGCTGCTTCTTCAAAAATGCGCCCCTTAGGCATCGCAATCGTTAAAACATCACTCATTTTATGCTCTCCTTTCCAGCTTTTCCGACTAAAAAGGTAATATCCTCGTACTGGCTGGTGCAGGCATCAATGTCCTTAACACCGCTAATATCCTGCAGGACCACTTTCTTTCCGGCTGAACGTTCTTCCTTCGCAACATCGAAAGCCTCTTTGCGGCGTTCCGGACTGTATAAAATGCAGTAAACAGGTTCAGCCGCCTTGGTGTCTTCCAGTGCTTCAAGCAGGCGGTCCAATCTGATGGCAAAGCCGGTTGCTCCCGTATCTTTTCCGAACTTTTGAAGCAGCAGATCATAGCGGCCGCCATTTCCAATCGGGAAACCAACATTTCCTGCATATACTTCAAAAAGAATCCCCGTATAGTAGCTCATATGACTGACGAGCGTTAAATCAAATTTAACGGTGCCTTCCTGGCCGTAGTCCTGCATAATGCCCCAAAGCTGTTCAAGCTCGGCTAATGCCTTCTTGCCTGTTCCGTTTTCCAGAAGGCCATAGGCAATCTCAATGACTTCTTCCCCGCCCCTTAATTTAAGGAAATCGAGAAGCCTTTGTTTATCTATGGACGAAAGAGCCAGACTCTTTACATGTTCCCTGTATCCTACATAATTTTTCTCATATAAAAACCTTGTCAGGTTTTCCACTCTTTCTTCCGTCCCTAAAATCTGCTGGAAGAAGTCACGGACAAAGCCGATGTGGCCGGCTGATAGCTGAAAGTACTGAAGCCCTGCTTCTTTTAGAGCAGAGATCATAAGCGCCATTCCTTCGCCGTCCGCACTAATCGTATGGTCGCCAATGCACTCTACACCGATTTGCTCAAACTCTGCGGGCCTGCCGCCCTCCCGCTGCTGAGCGCGGTATACATTGGCGGAATAAGCAAGCCTGATTGGCAGCTCGTCTTTTAAAAGTCGGGATGCTGCCACCCTTGCAATAGGTGCGGTCATATCCGGCCGAAGCACAAGGGTATGGCCCTGCTGATCAAGCAGCTTGAACAGCTGCTGATCCAATATCGCTGAAGCCGCTCCTACTGTTTCGTAATATTCAAGGGCAGGCGTTTCGATAAACTGATAGCCCCAGCGTTTCATTTCCTCCTGGATGGATGAACGGACTGCAGCTTTTCTTTCGTATAGATCAGGTAATGTATCTCTCATGCCTAACGGCTTTTCAAACATAAATAATCGGCTCATACGTATTCACCTCTATGACTTAAAAATCCCGAATCCTTTAGTTCGCTAATATGGTAGCAAATTGAAGTTATATGTAGTTTAACGCGCATTCCCCACTCCGTCAACCAAAAGAGACAGAAAAATTAAAAAGGCTCCCTTTTTTAAAAGGAGCTTTAATAGTTTGTTCTTTTTTGGAAAGGTTATTTACTTTAAAGACTTTCATCTGGAATATCTGGCAGCTTGTTTATTTTATCCTGCATCCTACTTCATTTTTCTAACAAGATATGATTTTTATCCAGCGTATTTCGATATATATCTGCCATCTATTAGAATTTATCCAGCAACACATACAATTATTAAAAAAACTCCGCCAGCCTAAGCAAGCGGAGTCATGTTTTTATCTGCACCATATATCGGATCGTCTGCCCAGCGATCGGCAAGCTCTTCCTTTGTATAAATGACACGCATCGGGTTACCGCCAACGAAGGCACCAGCCGGAACATCTTTATGAACTAGGGTCCCGGCAGAAACAATCGCACCATCGCCAATTGTAACGCCGGGAAGAATGGTTGAATTGGCTCCTATCATGACTTCACTGCCAATCTCAACCCGGCCAAGGCGGTATTCCTTAATCAAATATTCATGAGCAAGGATTGTCGTGTTGTAGCCAATGACCGTGTTCCGGCCGACACATATTTTTTCCGGGAACATAACATCCAGCATAACCATAAGTGCGAATGATGTCTGATCCCCCACCTTCATCCTCAGGAAATTCCGATAGAGCCAATTTTTCATGCCCAGAAAAGGCGTATAGCGCGCAAGCTGGATCACAATAAAGTTTTTGACAACCTTCAGGAACGGAACCGTTTTATACACATGCCAGAGTGAATTGCCTCCCTCTACCGGAAAACGCTCCGTTTTTCTCATTGGTTTTCTGCCTCAAGAATATCGAGCAGGTCAGCCATATTGTCGAGCATATAATCCGGTTCAAAGCGCGCAAGAAAATCACGGCCTTTCGCTGTCCAGGCAACACCTGCCGTTTTCGTGCCGGCATTTTTCCCGCCGTCTATATCGTGTGAATTATCGCCGACCATAATGGCTTCCTCCGTCTTCGCATCCAGCAGGCTCAGCGCCTTCAGGATTGGCTCCGGATCCGGCTTTGGTTTTTCGACATGATCCAGTGTAACAACCACATCGAAAAACTGGTCAAGATTTGTCAGCTTTAAGCCCTTTTCAACTACATTGGAAACTTTCGTCGTCACAATGCCAAGTTTATATCCCGATTCTTTTAAAGTCCGAATCGTTTCAAACACGCCGTCAAATTCCTTCACAAGCACGTCGTGGTTTTTAATATTGTACTCCCGGTAAACTGAGATCATCTCCTCCACTTTATCAGGGTTGATGGACTCAAATGTTTCATGAAGGGTTGGCCCCATGAACGGAAGTACATCCTCCCGCTGATAGCGGTCAGGATAATATTTTCCAAGAGTATGCAAAAATGAAGAAATAATCAATTCGTTTGTGTCAATCAGTGTTCCATCTAAATCAAATAATAATGTGTTAATGCTCATATGTTGCTTCCTTTCTTTTTGCCAGATCGGCACGGTTCCAGATCATTGCCACCACCAATGTCAGGATGATCGCCACAAACAGGCGGATCAGGAGAAGCGGCAGTACCGGAATGCCAAGCGGCACGAAAATCAGTGTATCTTCAACAACTGCGTGGCAGGCAACAAGGAAAATAAAGGCGATCGTGACATCTTTTTTGCTGACGCCATCTTCCTCTACAGCCTGGATCATGACGCCCGCCCCATAGGCAAGGCCAATCAGCAAGCCCGCCGCAAGAGTTGTTGACGTATTTTCTTTCATTCCAAGCGCCCTGGTCACAGGCGCCATCCATCTTGAAAAGACAGCAAGCCATTGCTTATCTTTTAAAATCTGAATAATAATCATCAGCGGAATGACGATGAGGGCCAGCTGGATAATGCCTAGCAAAGCAGTCTGAAGTGCATCCAGCAGGATTGGCAATGCCCCCGTTGCCTGCTCTTCTTTTGCCGGTATAAACCCGTACTTAGCCGTTTCGGTTCCACCCTGCCAAACCAGATTGATGACAATGGCGCTTAGCAGTGCCAATCCGATGCGTACTGCAAGAACGACCCAGAGCTTCACACCGACCTTCAGCGCCACTCCCGTTTCGATCAGCATATTATGTGAAAACGACAGCATGACGGCAATAATAAATACTTCTTTAACTGTCAGATCAAGCGTTAAAATGGCTCCAATCCCCGCATATAGATTTAAGAAGTTCCCCAATACAAGCGGTATGGCTGCATCTCCTGACAGCCCAATCAGATTCATAAGGGGCGTGATCAGCTTGATAACCCATGGAAGCACTGGCGTATGCTGCAGAAGTGCAACAATCAGCGTGACCGGGAATATCACTTTCCCGAGTGTCCATGTTGTCTTTAAGCCGGCCATCAGCCCCCGTTTGGATGATTCAACCAGCATGTTTCTACTCTCCTCTAATCTTTATTTCCCCTCGGCTTTATCCAAATAACGAGCTTTGGCAAGACCCTCTGCTCTTCTATAAAAAATCAGAACTAGCGCCACAATTATTAGAACGATAGATATCGTCTGAGCAATTCTTAAACTCTCAGTAAGCATCAGGCTGTCAGTACGCAGGCCTTCAACGAAGAAACGCCCGACCGAATACCAGATAACATAAGAAAGGAAAAGCTCCCCGCGTCTTAAGTTTGCTTTTCTTAATAAGATAAGAATGATAAACCCAATGATATTCCAAATGGATTCATATAAAAACGTCGGATGGTAATAGGCTCCGTTAATATACATCTGATTAATGATAAAATCAGGCAATTGCATATTTTCAAGGAATGCCCGGCTGACTTCCCTGCCATGAGCCTCCTGGTTCACAAAATTCCCCCAGCGCCCGATTGCCTGCCCCAAGATGATGCTTGGTGCAGCTATGTCAGCCAGCTTCCAGAAAGATATCTTCCTCTTCTTTGAAAAAACATATGCGGTGATGACAGAACCTATTAAGGCCCCATGAATGGCAATTCCGCCATTCCATATTTTGATGATTTCACCCGGATTCTGCGAGTAGAAATCCCATTGAAAAATAACATAATAGATCCTTGCGGAAATAATCGCAATAGGAATGGCCCACAGCATTAAATCGGCAAAGATATCTTTAGGGAGTCCCCTTCTTTCCCCCTCTCTCATTGCGATAATGAGAGCAAGGGCAATACCTGCCCCGATAATCAAACCATACCAATGGACCTGAATGGGACCAAGGGATATGGCAATCGGATCTAACGGCTGAATATTGCTTTCCATGATCACTTCTCCTTTCGAAAAGCGCAAAGCGCCCTTTATCTATACTTTTTATTAAGTTTAACAGTTTTCAATCAAACGTTTGATTGAAAACGAATGACCTGTATTAACAGATTAACGATCATCATGGTCTCCATCCTCAATTACATCTGAGAGGCGGTTCGTGAATTGTTCCGCTGCATTCATTCCCATTCTCTTTAAGCGGAAATTCATTGCAGCTACCTCAATGATGACAGCGAGATTTCGTCCGGGTCTTACCGGAATGGTCAGCTTTGTAACCTCGGTATCGATAATTTTCATTTTTTCTTCATCCAGACCGAGACGATCGTAC
This sequence comes from Cytobacillus sp. FSL R5-0377, assembly GCF_038004385.1. Lineage (NCBI taxonomy): Bacteria > Bacillati > Bacillota > Bacilli > Caryophanales > Bacillaceae > Cytobacillus > Cytobacillus sp. FSL R5-0377. Next base: position 3,052,260 of record NZ_JBBORA010000001.1, on the reverse strand, counting down.
TGCTTTTTCGGATCCCAAAGCTCAAGATTCATAACCACAGAGATTTTTTTATAGCTTCGGACAGCTCCAGCACCGAACAAGGTCATAACATTTATAATGCCAAGGCCGCGGATCTCAAGCAGATGTTCGATCAATTCCGGTGAATTTCCTACCAGATAGTCTTCATCTTCCTGCCTGATCTCCACACAGTCATCCGCAACAAGGCGATGTCCGCGTTTTACTAATTCGAGTGCTGTCTCGCTTTTACCTACACCGCTTTTACCTGTTATCAGTACTCCTACCCCATAAATATCAACAAGGACGCCATGTACAGCTGTAGTTGGAGCAAGCTTGCTCTCCAGAAAGTTTGTCAGCAAGCTGGAAAAACGGGTCGTTTTTTGCTTGGAGCGAAGCAGCGGAACCGATTCTCTTTCAGCTGCTTCAATCAGCTGCTCAGGTATATCAAGCCCTCTCGTCACGATTATGCCGGGCGTAATATCTGTACAGAGCCGTTCAAGACGAATCTCCCGTTCAGAATTCGTTAATGTTTCAACGAAAGACAGTTCCGTTTTTCCAATCAGCTGAACGCGTTCAGCTGGATAATAATCAAAATACCCTGCCATCTCAAGGCCTGGACGTGAAATGTCACTCGTTGTAATCGGCCTGTTGATGCCTTCCTCACCGGCAATCAATTCGAGCCCAAATTTTTCTATAATATCTTTCGTGCGCACTTTTACCAAATTAGGTTCCTCCCTTAATGCTGCGGTTCAGATGATTTCTTTATATGTAACTATTTAATCCTTTTAATTTCGGAGTGAACTCAAGCTAAACAGCGGCATCCTGTCACAGCGCCTGAGTGACCCGCTCCTGCAGGACGCAGGCTAACGTCAGCAAAAAAACAGGCTGGCGGAAGTTTCACTCTATTTTAGCACTTTTTAACCCAGAACCAAATTTCTGAAATCGTTTTTTTCAAAATTAACACTAGGCATATATGCTTATTCCCGTCTATAAAGGACAATTTTCAAGATTGTTCTGCGTATAAATATGATGACATGCCCGTATGAAAATATACAAATGGTATAGACAACTATACTTAAGCTTGGTAATATGGGTGTGTAAGCGAATTCATTTTATTTTTTAGCTCTTATTACATTTATTTATTTTAAAAAAGAGGGGGAAAAGCTCATGCGTAAAGAAGAACGCTTGGCGAAAGAGATTACGGAGCAGTTGGGCGGCACCGGCAATATCGCGGAACTGGCATCCTGCATGACCCGTCTTCGAGTGAAGCCGGTCGATGAAAGCAAAGTCAACCTGAATGGCATCAAAGATATTGACGGCGTCATGGGTGTTGTGGAAGCAGAAACACTCCAAATCATTCTTGGGCCCGGAATCGTCACCAAGGTTGCTGACGAAGTTTCCAAAATGACAGGCAAAAGGGTTTCTTCCGTTGACGATGAAGAAGAGATTGATACTTCATTAGAAGGACTGGCAGCACGGACGAAAGCCGGAATCAATGAGAAAAACGCTACGCCATTCAAGCTATTTTTACGAAAAATAGCAAGTATTTTCATTCCGCTGATTCCGGCTATCGTTGCTTCCGGTTTGATTGCCGGGATCAATAATGTCATCATCAAATCAGGCGGAGATCCTGAATCTACGCTTGTTCAAATGCTTGATCTGATTGGCTGGGGTTTATTCGGTTACCTTGGCGTATTTGTTGGTATTAACACGGCGAAGGAGTTTGGAGGATCTCCTGCTCTTGGCGGTGCAGCCGGTATTCTATTAATCAACCCTGGCCTTGCCAATATCACTCTTTTTGGTGAAGCATTGGTTCCTGGCCGCGGTGGACTTATTGGAGTTATGCTCGCTGCTGCATTGGTGGCCTTTTTGGAAAAAAGGATCCGCAGAGTCATTCCTTCTTCGATTGATATAATCGTAACACCGACACTGGCGTTATTACTTACAGGTTTTGCAACATTCTTCATCCTGCAGCCTGTTGGCGGATTCCTATCAGATATTATTACTAAAGGCCTGCTTGGCATACTTGATGTCGGCGGCATCCTTGCCGGATTAGTACTTGCCGGAACATTCCTTCCTTTAGTTGTAACTGGTTTGCATCAAGGTTTAACACCAGTTCACATGGAATTGATTAACTCAATCGGCGATGACCCGCTGCTGCCGATTCTTGCAATGGGCGGTGCCGGCCAGGTAGGGGCAGCTTTCGCCATCTACTTCAAAACAAAAAATGCCCGCCTGAAAAAAGTTATCAAAGGCGGACTTCCGGTAGGAATACTCGGTATTGGCGAACCGCTTATTTTCGGTGTAACCCTGCCGCTGGGGCGCCCGTTCCTGACAGCATGTCTTGGAGCTGCTGTCGGCGGTGCTTTCCAGGCGTTCTTTAAAATTGCTACAGTAGCCATCGGGGTTTCCGGCATACCGCTTGCCTTCCTCGTTCATACCAATCAAATTATACTGTATCTGATTGGTCTATTAATTGCCTATGCTTTCGGCTTCCTGTTCACATGGCTGTTCGGATTCAAAGAGGAAATGGCTAAAAACATATAAAATACAAGGAGAAGGAGGAGAATTCCTCCTTCTTTACTTATGAACCTGTATTTTTATAATATTCAGATTAAACGAGGTGATTAGAATGCTTGGAATTTCAGTTTACTTATCAGAAGAACGCCAGCTTCAAAATGCGGAATGGATAGAAAGGGCGGCTTCTCATGGCCTCACATCCATTTTCACATCCCTCCACATTCCAGAAGATGACCACAGCACTTATAAACATTTGCTTCAGAATCTTGGGAACCTGGCAAAACAGCATCATATGGAACTCCTCGCTGATGTTTCCCCTCAATCATTGGGCCATTTAGGATTGGGATGGGATTCAATTGATACACTTCTCGAATGGGGCCTGACCGGAATCCGGGCTGATTACGGCTTCACTTCTGAACAGATTGTTGAACTTTCAAAAAAAATGAAACTCGGAATCAATGCCAGTACAATCTCTGCTGAAGAATTGCATGAGTGGATGGAACTGGGATTAAAAACCAATAATATAGAAGCCTGGCATAACTTTTACCCGCGGCCTGAAACGGGATTGGATAAAGACTTTCTAATAGAGCGAAATAAGTTCCTAAAAAGCATCGGAATAACTACCATGGCATTTGTGCCTGGAGACGGGGAACTTCGCGGACCCATTTTTGCCGGTCTGCCTACTCTTGAAAAACACCGGGGCTTCTCACCTGCTGCGGCGGCGGCTGAACTGATGAACAGCTGCTATACAGATAAGGTATTGATTGGTGACCATTCTGTAAAAGACGGAACACTTTCTCAGCTGGCGAAAATAGCCCAAGGTGCTGTGCCTCTCCGAATCGAGCTGACCGGAGGACAAATCAATGAAACTCTTTTTAGTAACCTTCATACTAATCGGATGGATCCTGCCCGGGATGTTGTAAGGTCAGTTGAATCCAGGTCCTATGCCGGGCAAGGAACAGCTAAATGGGAACCAATAAATCAGCTGGAACGTAAAAAAGGCAGTGTCACAATTGATAATATTTTATACGGCCGCTATGCAGGAGAGCTGCAGATTACTTTAGCAGATCTCCCCCGGGATGAACGCGTGAATGTAATCGCCAGAGTAATAGAAGAAGATATGCCCCTGCTTGATCACATTAAGGCAGGAACTAAATTTCAATTAATAGTGAGGGATAAATAATGAATATTACAAAGCTTAATACTGAGCAGCGGAACCCAAAAACAATGGAAATTGATTTAATGTCAACAGAAGAAATTATTACAATCATTAATCAGGAGGATACAATAGTTCCTAATGCCATCGCGAGAGAAATCCCCCACATTGTAAAAGTGGTGGATGAAATTACGGAGAGCTTTAAAAAAGGAGGCCGCCTAATTTACGTGGGAGCCGGCACCTCAGGACGCCTTGGCATTATCGATGCTTCAGAATGCCCGCCAACATACGGAACAGATCCTGAGATGGTTGTCGGGATTATTGCCGGGGGCAAGGAAGCCATGACTGAGGCGGTTGAAGGCGCTGAGGATAACAGTGAGCAGGGGCGCCAGGATGTTGCAGATATTCAAATATCGGACAAGGATGTGCTTGTAGGCATTGCGGCGAGCGGCCGTACGCCGTACACGATCGGAGCTCTTCAATACGGGAATGAAGTCGGTGCAGTTACGGTTGCTGTCGCCTGCACCAAAGACCCTGAAATGGGAAAAGTCGCTAAATATACGATAGCACCCATCACTGGTCCTGAAGTGGTTACCGGCTCCACAAGAATGAAAGCAGGCACTGCACAAAAGCTCGTCCTGAATATGTTAACAACAGCATCCATGATTAAGCTCGGAAAAGTGTACGGCAATTTAATGGTTGATGTGCAAATGACAAACGAGAAGCTGTTCAAACGAGCAGAAAGCATCGTCAAAATGGCTACAGGTGCATCTGATGAAGAAGCCCGGACCGCACTTAAAGAACAAAACTATCATACAAAAGCTGCCATTCTTCAGATTTTAACAGGATTAAAAGGTGAAGCAGCAGCCGAGCTTCTGAAAAAGCATAATGGCTATCTGCGGGAAGCTGCTGCGGATACAAAATAATCATTTTTGGTATGTATTTCTTTTAAAACTCAAATAAATAGGATAGAACGCGTTCAATCGCCTTCTATCCTTTTTTAGTTGTATAGACCAAATAGCATCAGAGAGTTAAATCCACTCAACTGGTATAGACATCTAAACTCAAACCTTTTATAATAAAGGTATCATTCAAACGGAGATGATTTGAAAATGAGCCGTCTTTTACTGAAAAACGCCAGAATCCTTCTGGAAAACAGCACGATTGATAAAGGGTTTATTTTAATAGAAAATGAGCAGATCCTGCAGACTGGACCTTTAGAGGAGCTTCCTTTCATTGGCCAGGATACAGAAACGATAGAACTTTCACCTGAGCATACAATCTGCCCGGGATTTATTGATGTCCATATACATGGTGCTGGCGGTGCCGATACAATGGATGCAACATTTGAAGCACTGAACACGATGGCCGGCGTTTTGCCTGAAGAAGGAACTACAAGCTTCCTGGCCACAACCATCACACAGGAAAAAGAAAAAATAGAAGCTGCACTGATCAATGCGGCTCGCTTCCAAAAAGAACAAAATACTCCCGGCAAGGCGGAAGTTATCGGAATCCACCTGGAGGGCCCGTTTATTAACGAAGCGAGAGGCGGAGCCCAGCCGAAGGATCATATCCTCGAGCCTGATATTGAACTCTTTAAGCGCTGGCAGGAAGCAGCGGACGGAACCATCAAGCTGATCACACTAGCACCCGAAAAAGCAAATGGCTATGAATTTATACGCTATTTAAGTGAAAATGGGGTTGTTCCTTCAATTGGCCATAGTGATGCCGTTTTTACCGAAATGGAGAAAGCGGTTCAGTCGGGAGCTAAACAGGTGACCCATCTTTTTAACGGAATGAGAGGCATGCATCACCGTGAACCTGGTGTTGCCGGTGCTTCGCTTTTATTTAAAGAATTGATTGTTGAAATGATTGCTGACGGAATTCATGTCCGTCCGGAGATGATTAAGCTTGCACTGAACGCAAAAGGCGCAGATGGAATGATTCTGATAACAGATTCCATGAGAGCCAAATGCCTGAAAAATGGCCATTATGACCTTGGCGGACAGGATGTAAAGGTTGAAAATGGCCAGGCCCTGCTTGCTGATGGCACATTAGCTGGAAGTATTTTGAAAATGAAAGACTCCATTAAAAATATGATGGACTTTACAGATATCCAGCTGTCTGAAGCTGTCCGGCTTGCGAGCATCAATCCAGCCAAACAGCTCAATATTTTCAACCGGAAAGGGAGCATTTCAGAAGGCAAGGATGCAGACCTGGTTGTACTCGATCAGAACCTTGAGGTTGCCATAACCTTCTGCAGAGGCGTCAAAGCCTTTGAACGTGAGGTGAATGGGAATTGAACATCATTCGAGCTGCCGATTATCACGATATGAGCCGCAAAGCTGCCAGGCTGATGATTGATAAAGTTCGCCGGCAGCCTGATATGACATTAGGGCTAGCAACCGGCAGTACACCAAAAGGCGTCTATGCCGAGCTGATTAAGGATCACCAGGAAAATGGCACTTCTTATGAAAAAGTCACGACCATTAATTTGGACGAATATATCAGCCTGCCCCCTTTTGATCCAAATAGCTACAGGCATTTCATGAATAGCGAACTATTTAGCCATCTGGATATAAAGATGGAAAACACACATCTTCCCAATGGAGCCGCAAAGGATATCTCCAGGGAATGTAAACGGTATGAGCAGCTGATCAAGGACCTGGTGGATATTGATCTGCAGCTGCTGGGAATCGGACAAAACGGGCATATCGGATTCAATGAACCGGGAACCGCCTTTAACAGCCGTACTCATGTCGTGGACCTTGCGGAAAGTACGCGTAAGGCTAACGCAAGATTTTTCAATTCTATAGAAGAGGTTCCGGCTAAAGCCATTACAATGGGAATCGCTTCGATTCTTGATAGCCGGGAAATCATCCTGCTCGCTTCAGGTTCAGCCAAGGCAGAAGCTATCAGACAATTGGTGTATGGAGAGCCTGATGAACAGTTCCCTGCATCCGCCTTGAAGCTTCATACAAATGTGACCATCTTCGCCGATGAAGAAGCACTCAGACTCGTCAGTCAGGATTGATGATCTGTACTAATAGTGATAGGAGAATTTCCATGATCGATAAGCAATCACCCATCCCGATATATCACCAATTAGAAGAGTATATTAAACAATTAATAGAAAACGGCAGCTTAAAGCCTGACGAAGCCATTCCTTCTGAACGCGAGTATTCGGAGCAATATCAAATTAGCCGGATGACAGTCAGACAGGCTTTAAATAATCTTGTTAATGATGGCTATCTTTACAGGCAAAAAGGCCGCGGAACTTTTGTCAACAAGCAGAAGGTGGAGCAAAAGCTTCAGGGACTCACCAGCTTTACTGAAGATATGAAAGAGCGCGGCATGGTCCCGAGCAGCCGCCTTATCTCATTTGAAATCATCCCGGCCGAGCCTCAGCTGGCTAGAAAGCTTGATATAAAAGAAAACACACCCGTATATGAAATTAAACGGGTGCGGATGGCAGATAATCTGCCAATGGCGCTGGAAACCACCTACTTGCCTGCTAATCTCGTTAAAGGGCTTACGGAAGAAATTATCAATAAGTCACTTTATCAGTATATTGAAGAAAAACTGTCTCTAACCATAAGAGAAGCGACCCAGCAGATTGAAGCCTCAATCGCTAAGGAAACGGAGGTAAACCACCTGCAGGTAGATCCTGGATCTCCTGTACTCCTAATTGCCCGAACTTCCTTTTTAGAGGATGGCACACCTTTTGAGCTTGTAAAATCAGCATACCGCGCAGACCGCTACAAATTCGTTCATTCGATGCAGCGTGCTGCAAAATAGGAGAAAGCCCCTTAGGGTTTTCTCCTATTTTCATTTTACCATGTCCATTTGGAAGGTTTGTCCATATTATAAATATGAAAGTATTTTTTATATGAAAGGAGCGATTAGATGAAGATCATATTGGATGCCGGACATGGTTATAGCACCCCAGGCAAACGGAGCCCCGACGGAATGAGAGAATATGAATTCAACCGTGCGGTGGCAGAACTGGCAAAGGAGATGCTGGTAAAGCATCAAAACACAGAGGTTGTCTTTGCCCATTCCGATGAACGGGACGTACCGCTTGCCGAGAGGACTGCACTGGCAAATAAACAAAACGCCGACTGCTATGTGTCCATCCATGCCAATGCTAACGGAACTGGCGGATGGAACAGTGCAGGGGGAATCGAAACATACGTCTACCCTTCAAAGCCCCGTGAAGCACTCTCATTAGCCCAAAAGATACAGCGAAACTTAATCAGTTCTACAGGCTTGCGGGACCGGGGAGTCAAAACAGCTGATTTCCAGGTTCTTCGCGAGACAAAAATGACAGCTGTACTGGTTGAATGCGGATTTATGACCAATAAAGAAGAAGCTTCCCTTCTCCGGACTCCCCTCTTCCGGAAACGCTGTGCACAAGCCATTGTAAAAGCAATCGCCGAACAATACGGATTAAAAAAGAATCATAGAATCAAACAATATAAAGTTCAAGTTGCCTTTTCCGAAAAGCAGCTTGCCGAGAAGCTTGCCGGGAATCTGAAGAAGGACGGCTTTAATGCCACGATTATTGAATAAGAAAAAAGCCAGCATAACGAATGCTGGCTTTTTAGCGCATTTTACTTTTCCCTCGCCGGTTCCAGGATTGCTTTTTGAATGACCAGATTAACAATGGACATAATCACTGACACAAGAATTGCTGTGCCAAACCCGGCTATTTCAAATGAATCACCCATAAAACCATCCGTGATCATAAGCGTGACAGCATTAATCACAAACAGAAACAAACCTAGAGTTAAAACAGTGACAGGAAGAGTTAAAATAATCAGGATTGGCTTCACCAGAATGTTGAGGATGGAAAGCATGAAGCTGGCACCAACAGCAGCTCCAAATCCCGACAAGTAAAACGAATCCTTAAAGAAACCTGCGATCGCAACAAATAGGACCGCATTAATCAAAATTCCCAGAATCCATCTCATTTCCTACAGCACCTCTTCATTCGGGAGAACGAACACAAGCAGCGCATAGATGAGTGTCATCGGAAAGACGCCTGTTGTAAATAATAAAACAATGAAAAGTACTCTGAGTATGGTAGCGTCTATACCAATCGCTTTTGATAAGCCGCCCAATACCCCCGCTAATTTTCGGTTACTGCGGGAGCGAATTAATTTGTTCATTAAGAATCCCTCCTAACTATAAAAGCGGAAGGCGCCAGGCCCACCCGTTTTACAGGGCTGCTGACCGCTTGATCGTGATGGCACCTGTCTTTGAGTCAGCCCGCAGCTTAAGTCCGCTTCCGCTTTCTTTCACAGACTTAAAACGCAGCAGTTTCTGGATCACTTCGCTCTTTTCTTCTATTACTTCAATCCCCTCAATGTCTGGATGGAAACTGCCCAGATTGGTGCGAAGCTCCCCGCTGACAGCAGCGAAATCTGGAACAAACAGATCAATGCTGCCTGTAGCTGCCTTCGCTTCAATCCATTCACAGCGTTCATTTTCAGCCCTGCATGTCACATTTCCATTAAAAGACTGGAGTTCAGCTTTTTTGAAGTCTCCCTGAGCCAGTATAGCTCCATTTAACGTTTCAGCTTCCACATAATCAATCCGGCTATTTTGAATGGTAATTTGTCCGTTGGCAGTTTCAGCCTCGACATTTTTGCTGTTCAAATCACTAATCGTTATCTTTCCATTAGCTGTTTTAGCCTTAAAGTTTTCCACTGATAAGCTTTGACTTTCAATTGGGCCATTAAACATGCGGATTTTCACATTTTCATATTCAGACTTTGGAATATAAATGACCGCTTCAAGCTTCATCCATTTTTGCTGAGTTGAAAACCTCAGCCTTTGGCCTTCAATGGCAAAAATAACATCCTTCAGAAAGTTTCTGCGTGCTTCATCCTGATCATCCACACGATAGACCTTGGCTTTGCATTCAACACGCACATCATTTTGCTCCCATGGAATGACCTTAACGGTTCCATTCGCAACATCAATATCCAGATCTTTTAAGTATGCGTCTGCATGCTGGAATATATGAGAAATTTCAACGCTTTTCCCAAAGTTAAAATCTAGATCCAGATCCTTCACTTTCTTAAAAGCAGACTCAACAAAGTCAATTATTTTTTCCTTGGCACTATGATGTTTTGAACTGTATGCTTCCCCTTTTTTAGCTTCCTCAAACTTTACTTCTGCAGATAGCTCTTTAATTAAATCCTCCTGCTTCTGCTCCACCGTCTGATTTGTTTGTTCAAGCTGTTCCAGCAGAGTTAAAGCTTCATCAACCGTAAGCTTTCCATCCTCAACCATTTTCAAAATACGTTTGCGTTCCTCTTTCATTTTCTCGCCCTCCTCTATTAGTTCTATTCCTGTATCAGGACTTTTACCCCTTTAATGATATTCCATATAAATACAATTAACAGCAGAATGATTGTGATGCCGGCAGCTGCAAGAAAAAGAAACGGAATTCCCTGATCGTTTACTGCAAACTGGGTTACCCCTGCAACTACAATAAACGGAACAGGAACCAGCGGGATCAAATGTGATAAGAAGGCCCTTTTGGCATGCCGCTTCACTTCCATATCTTCTGATGCAAAAAATACAATGAGCGGGAATATAAATCCTGCAAACATAATGCTAAAATAGCTTAAGGCAGACAGAACCTTTCTAGTTTCCAATGTACTCAGCTCCTTTATCGCAGTCCTCCGGGCAGTACCCCCAGCCCGTAAAGGCCCGATTGGTTTAACTCAATAAGCGGGGGAATAAGGAACCCTCAGATTGAAGCTTCACCTTATCTGTTATACGAAATTGGAGCGTTAAAAGTTTCAGCCTCTTCTTCATTATAAAAAATCAAAGGAGCATTTACCTCAATAATATTAAAAATACATCTGCAGACTGAGGGGTTTCAAAGCCTCAAGTCTCATAGCATCTTTTATTATAAAAAACCGCCTTTCCTGAAAAGACGGTTTTATCGATAAGTCCTATTTATAGGCAGCAGCCAGGTCAGTGCGAGGCGCTTCCTTCTTTTTCACTTCGTCAATTTTATTGACAAACATCAGGAATACTTTTCGTTTTTCATCCAAATCACGTATGTACTCTTTCAATTCGTTATATTTCTCTTCAAAAGGCCTATGATACATTTCCCGTATATTATCAATAATTTCTTCGTTCACAGTAGACTGGATAACCTGCTTGGTAATTCCATATTTATAGGAATATACTTTCAGCTCTTTTTTAACATCTTCGTATTCATTATTAATTTGGTCCAATACTTCAGAAATATCCTCTTTCCATTCTTCCAGTGACTTCGCTAAATAATCCTCCATAATGACCTCCCCTTCTGTTTCCAGACAATAGTTTCCCTTATATAGGAGTATAACGCTGCTTGGTTACACTGATTTTGCTGTAACATTACATTGTGTTATCAATTAAAGAAGGAAATATTGTCTGTTGAAGCAGGAGTGTAGATTTCCGCAGCAGGCACTCGCTTGTCCCGCTGCTCCCGCAGGACTTTGAATAAGCATCCACGAATAATCATCGCACGATTCGAGGATCTCTCATCTTCCGGTCCAAACCACACAATAAAATATCATATTAGGGTTATCACAGCAAAATAAGAAAACAAAGACTTGGCAGAAGCACTTTTTATAAGAATGTAAAAAGCCAAGAAACCTAAAATGAGTAATTATCTATAATTTTATCAGCAATCAGCTCATAGCCCTTTCCATTCGGATGAAGAGAATCAGCGAAATATTGTTTTTTGTTCTTTCCCTTGAACAGTTCATTGGTTGAAATGTAGGTGATGTGTTTCTCTTCTGCTGCTTTCTTTCTGATCGATTTGTTCCAATGGTCAATATATTTTTCAATCCTGTCACCGTCAGGATAAGGGTTGTATAATCCTATCAGAATAACTGGTGCATCACTGTTGGCGGTTTCCAGCGCTTCCAGAATTCCATTCAGTTTAACTTCAAATACGTCCTTAGCTTCAACAAGTTTTTCGTGATGGAGCGGATACAGATCCCCGCCATTGCTTTTCAGTAAATCGTTTGTGCCAATATATACAATAAACAAATCTGCCTTTTTCATATCCTCTGCCACTTTCGGTTTGAGCATTTGCTGGAGAACATCAGAAGATTTAAAGCCATACACTCCATGATTTGTTATGCGGTAATTCTTGTCCTGATATGTCTTATCCAATTTGCTCTGCAGCCTGCCAATGTACCCTTCCTCAGTTTCATCTCCATAACCGTAGGTAAGGGAATCGCCAAAAGCTACAATTTCCTGGATGCTATCTGCCTTTTTTTCTTCTCCAAGAAACATAATGGAAAGATAGATGCCGAGACCAAGCAGGATGACACCTGCTAAAAGATAGAATTTATTTTTCATTGTGTATGTTCCTTTCCTGTTGGTATGCGTGATGATTGCTGCAGACGCATGTTCTTTACCCCGCATCCTGGCTATCTAATCTTTCCAAAATAAAGAAGCAGCACCAAAACGGTACTGCTTCTAGTTAATTAAGAGTTTGTCACGCCTTCTTTTTCTTCAATTTGCTGTTTCATTCTCAGGCGGTCTCTTTCCAAAATCGGTTTAAGATATTTGCCTGTATAGGATTCTTGTACTTCGGCAATTTTTTCCGGCGTACCTGCAGCTAAAATGGTACCGCCCTTATCCCCGCCTTCAGGACCAAGGTCAACGATATAGTCAGCAGCCTTGATGACATCCAGATTATGCTCGATAACCAGTACGGTGTCTCCATTTTCAACCAGACGCTGAAGGACCACCAGCAGCCGGGAGATATCATCCACATGAAGGCCAGTTGTCGGTTCATCAAGGATATATAGGGAACGGCCCGTTGAACGGCGGTGCAATTCGGAAGCAAGCTTCACACGCTGCGCTTCCCCGCCAGACAATGTTGTCGCAGGCTGCCCCAATGTGATGTAGCCCAGGCCGACATCATAAATCGTCTGCAGCTTGCGGCGGATCTTAGGAATATTTTCGAAAAACTCCAATGCATCCTCCACTGTCATATCGAGAATCTCCGAAATATTCTTCCCTTTATATTTAACTTCAAGTGTTTCCCTGTTATAGCGCTTGCCATGACAGACTTCACATGGCACATACACATCAGGAAGGAAGTGCATTTCAATCTTAATGATCCCGTCTCCGCGGCAGGCTTCACATCGTCCGCCTTTAACATTGAAGCTGAAGCGACCCTTTTTATAGCCGCGCACCTTTGCTTCATTGGTTGAAGCAAACACATCGCGAATATCATCAAACACTCCGGTATAGGTTGCCGGGTTGGAACGAGGCGTCCGCCCGATTGGAGACTGGTCGATATCAATGACTTTATCAAGATGATCCACACCTTTAATTTCCTTATGCTCACCCGGCTTTGTTTTGGCTCTATGAAGCTTTTGGGCAAGCCCTTTATGAAGTATTTCATTGATGAGCGTACTTTTCCCGGAACCGGATACGCCTGTCACGGAAATAAAAGTGCCGAGCGGGAACTTAACGTTCACATTTTTAAGATTGTTTTCTTTAGCCCCTTTAATTTCGATGAATCGTCCATCGTTCTTGCGGCGCTCAATTGGAAGCGGAATAAATTTTTTGCCTGAAAGATATTGCCCTGTCAAGGAGTTTGGATCGTCCATTACCTCCTGAGGCGTACCGGCTGAGACGATTTGCCCGCCATGAACTCCTGCTCCTGGCCCTACATCAATTAAATAATCTGCAGCTACCATTGTATCTTCATCATGTTCTACGACGATCAGGGTGTTGCCGATATCACGCATATTTTTCAGCGTATCAATTAAACGGTCATTATCGCGCTGATGGAGGCCAATGGAAGGCTCGTCTAGAATGTAGAGCACACCTGTCAGGCGCGAACCGATTTGTGTGGCCAGTCGAATACGCTGGGCTTCACCGCCGGATAACGTTCCCGCTGCCCTGCTTAATGTCAGGTAATCAAGCCCCACATTGATGAGAAAGCCCAGCCTTTCCTTAATCTCACGGAAAATAAGTTTGGCAATCTTCATTTCCTTTTCAGACAGTGTCAGATTTTCAAAGAAGCTGAATGCTTCCTCAATCGAATATTCAGTTACATGGCCTATGTGCTTTCCAGATATAAGCACAGCAAGTGTTTCCGGCTTCAGACGGTAGCCCTTGCAGGAAGGACATGCATGCTGAGCCATGTATTTCTCCATTTGCTCCCGTATATAATCAGAGCTTGTTTCTTTGTAGCGGCGCTCTACATTGCGAATGACACCTTCAAAACGAATATAATTCTCCCTAACCTGGCCAAAGTCGTTTTCATATCGGAAATAAATGCTGTCCTTTGATGATCCGTATAAAACTTTTTCAAGCAAGTGGTCAGGGATATCCTTAACCGGCGCATCCATATCAATCCCATAATGATTGCAGACTGCCTCAAGCAGCTGAGGATAATATTGAGAGCTTGTCGGTTCCCATGGCGCAATGGCATTTTGCTTTAATGAAAGATCTTTATTAGGTATGACTAGATCAACATCTACTTCCAGCTTTGAGCCCAAACCGTCACATTCTCCACAGGCACCAAATGGACTATTAAAGGAGAACATTCTTGGCTCAAGCTCACCGATTGAGAATCCGCATTGAGGGCAGGCATGGTTCTCGCTGAACAGCAGTTCTTCTTCCCCGATAACATCCACAAGCACCTTTCCGTTGCCAAGATTCAAAGCAGTTTCCAATGAATCTGCAAGCCTTGGTGCTACGCCTTCTTTTACGACAATCCGGTCAATCACCACTTCTATAGAATGCTTTTTATTTTTTTCCAGCTCAATCTCTTCACCGAGATCCATCATTTCTCCATCGACACGGACACGGACAAACCCCTGCTTTTTGACATCCTCGAACACTTTTACATGCGTCCCTTTTCGGCCGGATACAAGCGGAGCCAGGACCTGAAGCTTTGTCCTTTCAGGGTACTCCATAATCCGGTCAACCATTTGTTCAATCGTCTGTGAGGAGATTTCGATATTGTGAATCGGGCAGGTGGGGCGCCCAACCCTGGCAAATAATAATCTCAGGTAATCATAAATTTCTGTCACTGTTCCCACTGTGGAACGAGGATTTCGACTTGTCGTTTTTTGATCAATTGAAATAGCAGGTGACAGACCTTCAATTGCATCCACGTCAGGCTTATCCATCTGGCCGAGGAATTGCCGTGCGTAAGCAGACAACGATTCCACATAGCGGCGCTGCCCTTCTGCATAAATGGTATCAAAGGCCAGAGAGGACTTTCCTGAACCAGAAAGTCCTGTCAGGACGACAAGCTTATCTCTCGGAATGGTGACATCAATATTTTTTAGATTATGGGCTCTGGCACCCTTTACAATCAGTTTATCCATCGCCATTTTTACGTCATCCTTCCGCTTTTAGCTCTAATATTAAATCACGAAGCTCTGCAGCCCTTTCGAAATTGAGGGATTTGGCCGCTTCCTTCATTTCTTTTTCCATATCGCCGATCAGCTTCTCGCGCTCTTTCTTGTTCAGCTTGCCGAGCTTTGCTGACGGCTGGTATTCTTCCTGCTCTTCTGCCGCGTGGGTTGCACGGATTGAATCGCGTATATCCTTCTGTATAGTCATTGGCGTGATGCCATGCTTTTCATTGTAATCTTCCTGAATAGAGCGGCGGCGCTTCGTCTCACTGATGGCTTTTTCCATGCTGTCCGTTATCCGGTCTGCATACATGATGACATGGCCGTTTGCATTACGTGCTGCACGCCCTATCGTCTGGATGAGTGAACGTTCCGAACGGAGGAAGCCTTCTTTATCAGCATCGAGTATGGTAACGAGAGAAACTTCAGGTATATCAAGTCCCTCCCTCAGAAGATTAATGCCGACTAACACATCGTACTTGCCTAGACGCAGTTCGCGGATAATTTCAATCCGCTCGAGAGTCTTCACTTCTGAGTGCAGATACTGCACTTTAATGCCGATTTCTTTTAAGTAGTCTGTCAAGTCCTCAGACATTTTCTTTGTTAATGTCGTGACAAGTACACGTTCATTTTTCTGAATGCGATCCTGAATTTCACCAATAAGGTCATCAATTTGACCTTCGATTGGCCGGACATCAATTGTAGGATCAAGCAAACCGGTAGGGCGGATAATCTGCTCAACCATTTCTGGAGTATGCTCAAGCTCATAAGGACCAGGAGTTGCCGAAACAAAGACAGCCTGCTTCACATGCTTTTCAAATTCGGCAAACGTAAGTGGCCTGTTATCCATAGCTGATGGCAAACGGAAACCATGGTCCACAAGCACGGATTTTCTTGCCTGGTCACCATTGAACATCCCGCGGATTTGCGGCAGAGTTACGTGCGACTCATCTATGACAATTAAAAAGTCTTCCGGAAAATAATCCAGAAGGGTATAAGGTGTTGACCCAGGCGGTCTTAATGTAAGGTGGCGGGAATAGTTTTCAATGCCGGAACAAAAGCCCATCTCCCTCATCATCTCAAGGTCATAGCGGGTCCGCTGCTCGAGGCGCTGGGCTTCAAGCAGCTTATCGTTTTCCCTTAATTCAGCAAGGCGCACTTCCAGCTCTTTTTCAATGTTTTGGATGGCGATCCGCATTTTTTCTTCACGCGTAACGAAGTGGGATGCCGGGAAAATCGCAACATGCTCACGTTCACCCATAATCTCTCCGGTAAGGGCATCCACTTCACGGATCCGGTCTATCTCATCTCCGAAAAATTCCACACGGATACAGTGTTCATCCCTTGATGCCGGGAAAATCTCGACAACATCTCCGCGTACACGGAAGGTGCCGCGCTGGAAATCGATATCATTGCGCTCGTATTGGATGTCAACGAGCCTGTGAAGAAGCTGATTCCTCTCAATCTCCATGCCGGTTCTTAGGGACAGCACCATTTCACGGTATTCTTCAGGAGAACCCAAACCATAAATGCAGGAGACACTGGCAATAATGATGACATCTTTTCGCTCAAATAATGAAGAAGTAGCCGAGTGGCGGAGCTTATCAATTTCATCATTGATGCTTGCATCCTTTTCAATAAAGGTATCTGTAGAAGGCACATAAGCCTCAGGCTGATAGTAGTCATAATAGCTGACAAAATACTCAACCGCATTGTTCGGAAAAAAGTCCTTGAACTCACTGTATAGCTGCCCTGCGAGTGTTTTATTATGGGCAATAACAAGCGTAGGCTTATTTACTTCTTTTATAACATTCGAAATTGTGAAGGTCTTACCCGTTCCTGTTGCACCCAGAAGTGTCTGGTGCTTCTTGCCGGAATTGATTCCCTCCACAATTTTTTTGATGGCCCCAGGCTGGTCGCCCTGAGGGGAATATTTTGAAACTAATTCAAATTGATCCTTCACCTAAAAGCCTCCCGTTCAAATTACTTTTATCTATATAGTAAACACAAACCAGCATTGAAATAATTTAAGATCCGGGATGCACGCTGATTTGTCAGTTTTTTACTCAAAACTCCTATCATCATTCTACCACAAAGAGCCTAAAACAAACCAATAATATGCGAACGGATATTCGTTTTTTTATTTTACTGAGTAATTATTGCTTGGGAAATATGCCGAATTATCGAGGGGATTGTCGAAGAATGGTTAATCAAACGTTTGATTGACTGCCTTGAGTTTAATCAAACGTTTGATTGAACTCAATTAAAAGCTGATAGGACGTATGCCTAAAA
This sequence comes from Cytobacillus sp. FSL R5-0377, assembly GCF_038004385.1. Taxonomy (NCBI): domain Bacteria; kingdom Bacillati; phylum Bacillota; class Bacilli; order Caryophanales; family Bacillaceae; genus Cytobacillus; species Cytobacillus sp. FSL R5-0377. Next base: position 3,034,890 of record NZ_JBBORA010000001.1, on the reverse strand, counting down.
AATAGCTAATAAATCATTAAATAAAAACCTGTCGATAGTTTTTTTCGACAGGTTCTGCAAAATTTATTCAGCACTTGGCTTTATTTGCTTTAATTTTTGGGCATACCAAAAACCAACCGTCAGCGAAAATGCGTCTATAACAATTAAGGCAAATGAATTGGTATAGCCTTTATATACAGAAGCAGCAATAAGCCCCACTGTCAGCACCAGCCCAATTACACGATTATAGCTGACTCTCGTAAAAAACAATACCAGCAGTCCAGGAAGCAAGAGAGCTGACAAGTATTTTAATGCCATTTTTAAACACCTTCTTTTGGTTTTTCACAAAAATTCAAGGTTTCTACCATTAGAATAGCTGTTCACAGGAGGTTGTACAAGTTTTTTCAGGGTTATTCCAAGCGTACTTTTACATAATAAGAAGAAGAACATTTTATGGAGGAATGAATCATGGCCAGAAGAAAAAGACGCCCGATAGTACCGGAATCAAGAGGCGCATTAGATCAGCTGAAAAATCAGGTAATGGCAAACCAGGGGTATCATGTTGACAAGGAAAATCCTGATGCTGTGAAATATGAAATTGCTGAGGAGGCAGGTGTACCTTTGAAGCAAGGTTACAATGGAAGGCTTACATCCAAACAGGCAGGAACAGTCGGGGGAAAGATTGGCGGCAGTATGGTGAAGGAGCTTATCCGGATGGCACAGGAACGGATGAAGGAACAGTAGTTATATGTGAACTTCGGGAAAAGAATGAGGAATTTTCGGAAACTTAATACTTAATTAAAGGAAAAAACTCAGCAAATCAGGGAAACACCCACCAGTGAGAGGAAAACACTCACAAAAATGAGGAAAAGCTATCCCGCAAAAGGATAGCTTTTATTTTCTATTCAGCCGTTTTCCGCTCCAGAAATTCCTGTTTAATGGCTTTAAGCAAATCCGGTTTCGTTATCAGCTGTAAGGCAGTGAGTGCAAGCCCTTTTGCTCCGGTTACCAGCGCTTCGTCTCCTTTTGCAGATGCTGCTGCTTCCCGGAATGGAACAGTATGGGCAACGAGATCATCAGCACCGATTTTGATATAAGGGTGAATGGTTGGCACCACCTGACTGATATTGCCGGCATCCGTAGAACCGATTCCATCTCTGTCCCCTTCTACAACCTTTTCTCCCAAGTCCTCTATCACTTCTTTAAACACCTGGTCATATGTCTTGTTTAACAGGAGGTTATCTACTTCATTTTGAAAAGCAATAACATTCAGCTTTGCTCCTGCTGCCAGGGCGGCACCTTCCGCGACAGCTTTCACCTTTCTAGTTACCTCATTTAAACTCGTTCTGGTGGAAGCACGAATAAAGAATCGGGCTTTTGCATATTCAGGGATAATATTCGGCGCATCGCCGCCGTGAGTAATTATTCCATGGATACGCACATCATCCTTTAATTGCTGTCGGAGGGCATTGATTCCGTTAAAAAGCTGAATAACCGCATCCAGTGCATTTATTCCTTCCTCCGGTGAAGCTGCTGCATGGGCAGGCTTGCCGATAAACTCAAAGTCAAGCGGATCAACTGCCAGTGATGAACTGGTCAGGCGGGTATGGTTTGAGGGATGAACCATAAGAGCCGCATCAATGCCTTCAAGCAAGCCATGTTTCACAAAGCTGCCTTTGGCACTCCCATTTGGCCCGCCTTCTTCTGCGGGGGTCCCCAATACGACTGCTTCTCCTCCCGTATCATCAATAACCTTGCTTAACGCAATGGCTGCTGCTGCACTTGTCGTGCCAATAATATTATGGCCGCACCCATGGCCCAATCCGGGAAGGGCATCATATTCTGCAAGGAAAGCAATGGACGGTCCCGGTTTAACGGATTTCTTTCGGGCCAGGAAAGCAGTTTCATGCCCGGCTACTGCCCGATCTACTTCAAACCCTTCCTTCTCAAGGATGCCCGCTAGCAAGCCAGAGGCAAAAAACTCCTCATTCCCTATTTCCGGATTCGCATGAATCTGATGGCTCGCTGAAAGATAAAGTTCTTTATTATCCTCAACATTTTTCTTGATTGCTTCTTTCAGTTCAACTAATGCTTTTACAGGTGCCGTCATCATTTTTCCTCCTTTGTATATTAATTACCAGCCAATATCACTTAATGGAATGAAAGTCGGAATCATGCTTCCGTCATATTCTTTTGTGATGAAATCAGCTACATCATCTTCCTGGTAAAGTTCAGCAATTCTCTTAAGCGTTTTGTTATCTTTGTCTTCTGTTCTGACAGCAATGATATTTACGTACGGCGTAGCGGTTTCGCTTTCAATAAAAACAGAATCCTTAGTTGGGTTCATGCCTGCGTCTACGGCAATTCCGTTATTAACGACTGAAGCAGAGACATCTGGAAGAGCACGAGGTGTCTGCGCTGAGACCATTTCTACAAATTCAAGGTTCTTTGGATTTTCAACGATTTTATTCAGATCAAGATTTCCATCATAGTCCTCGGATAGTTTGATCAGGCCGGCTTCCTCCAGTAACAGAAGCGCTCTTCCCCCATTTGAAGCATCATTTGGAATGGCAATTTTGCCGCCTTCCGGAATGTCTTCGACTGATTTTACTTTTTCCGAATAAAGGCCCATTGGTGCTAAAACAGTTGTCGCGATCGGTGAAAGATCCATATTATGCTCTTTAATAAAAGTGTCAAAATAAGCGACTGTCTGGAATGCATTTACATCTAGATCACCTTCGGCAAGGGCAACGTTTGGCTGTACATAATCAGAGAATGTCACAACCTCAATTTCAATGCCTTCTTTTTCAGCCTTCTCAGCAATAAAATCCCAAATGCGTGTATCTGATCCGCTGACACCCAATTTAACTTTCTTTGTTTCTTCTCCGCCTGTAGTACTTGAGCATGCGGCAGTAAAGACAGCCAATGCTAAAATAATGAATGATATAAATAGTTTGTTCATGATGTATTTCCCCCTATGTTATCTTCTTCTGATTTTTTTGGATAAGAGATTTCCGAATGACTGAAGGCCCTGAACCATGACCACTAAGATTGCAACAGTAATCAGCATGACGGTTGTATCGAATCGCTGATAGCCGTATGTAATGGCAAGGTCACCAAGGCCGCCTCCTCCAACTGCCCCAGCCATGGCAGATGCTCCTACCAGACCAATTGTCGCAATGGTAAAGCCCAATACCAGCGAACTAAGTGCTTCAGGAATCAGGAATTTTAAAATGATCTGTCCTGGTGTCGCTCCCATTGCTTCTGCCGCTTCAATGACGCCTGGATCCACCTCGAGCAATGAATTTTCTATTAATCTCGCAATGTAGGGTCCTGCATAAAAGACAAGAGGCACTACGGCTGCGGCGGTTCCAATCGATGTTCCGACAATCATCCGGGTAATTGGGATAATGGCTACCATTAAAATGATGAAAGGAACTGATCTAAAAATATTAATAATGCTGTTTATGATGTTAAAAACAACGGTGTTTTCCAGCAGATGCCCTTTCCTGGTCACAACAAGCAATATGCCAAGCGGGAGTCCGATAAGAGCTGAAAACAGCAGTGAAAATGCCACCATTTGGACCGTTTCGATTAAGGCTTCAATGATTTTTTCCTGGTTAACTAGCACGTGCAGTCACTTCCTTTATTGAAACTTTTTCCTGGCTGATGTACTGAATCGCCCTTCTGATTTCACTGTCCTGCCCCTGGAATTCGACAATGAGATTGCCAAACGGGGTTCCCTGCAGTTCTGTAATATTTCCAAACAGAACGTTGAAGTCAATATTAAACTTTTTAGCAACCTGTGAAAGCAGCGGCTGGCCGGCAGAATTCCCGACAAAATTGATTCTGAATACCTTTTGAAGCCCCTGCTGCTTTTCAATCACTTGCTTAATGGATTCAGGTATTTGATCATTCATAACCGTGCTGACAAAGTTTTTCGCTGTTGGGGTTTGGGGTGAAGAAAAGACATTGAAGACAGTTCCTTCTTCAATAATCTTCCCTGCCTCGATGACAGCGACACGATCACAGATCTCCCTGATAACAGACATTTCATGAGTAATGATCAGAATCGTAATGTTGTATTCTTTATTTATTTTCTTCAGCAGCTGCAGGATCGAGCTGGTTGTCTGCGGATCCAGAGCAGAAGTTGCTTCATCACATAATAGAATGGAAGGCTGTGTTGCGAGCGCCCGGGCGATTCCGATCCGCTGCTTTTGTCCGCCTGACAGCTGATCAGGATAGCTGTTCGCCTTGTCGGCAAGCCCCACGAATTCTAATAGTTCATGGACACGCTTTTTTATTTCACCCTTCGAGACCTTAGCCAGTGTGAGCGGCATCGCCACATTGGCAAACACTGTTTTCGAGTTTAAGAGATTGAAATGCTGAAAGACCATACCTATGTTTCTTTTCACTTCGCGAATTTCTCTAACAGATAAAGCCGTCAAGTCATGGCCGCTGACAATGACCTTTCCTGAAGTCGGCTTCTCCAGCCAATTGACACAGCGGATCAAAGAGCTCTTTCCCGCACCGCTGAAGCCGATCACCCCGAAAATCTCCCCCTTATTAATCTTTAAATCTATTCCATCCAGAGCAGCTACCTGCTGACCTCCGCTTTTATAGACCTTCTTTAAATTCTGAAACTCTATCATGCAGCCTCTCTCCTTTGTGGTGGTTGGTGACAGGCACCTATACCAATTTGATGAACTGGTATAGGTACCTGTCACCTTTCATTGTCTAACTATTCCAATCCGAAAACTAAGAATTATATCCTGAAATTTACCCCTTCCATCAGAAGAGGTTTTTTAAAGTCCTCTCCTTATCTTCCAGGCTTTTGCCTGCTGGATTTGGCACAGTGCAGTCTGCCTGCTGCCGAAGCTTCATTGGGCCAGGTCCCTCTGCTTCTCTTGATAAGAATTATTCATATGTTTATGAATAGAATCTTGATGCAATATTTCCGCGTAAAACAAAAACCCTCTTCTAAAGAAAGAAGAGGGCAGCATTTATCAATGGTCCTCTTCTTATCTTTCAAGCAATGCTTGCTGGATTTGGCACGGTACAATTTTGTCCGCTGCCGAGGTGTCATAGGGCCAGTCCCTCAACCTCTCTTGATAAGAAGATTTTTAATATGCGGTTGTTAATATGCTTAATACTTTACCATCTTAAAGTAAAGAAAGTCAATATAAAGTTTAAATATATTTTATTTGATTACCGCCTCCTGGTCTGAATCCGCTCTGTCATTAACCCGTATGCTATGTACTCTTCTAAAAAATGATAGTTAAATCCTATGTGTCTATACCTCTATCTCATGTATAATAATGGAAAAGTGTCATTTCTCAATAAAGGAGGGACAAAATGATTATGACCGAGAATCCGGCAGATTTATTCGCCGACAAAGTCGAAGCGAGGAATCTGCAGCTGGCCATTCAGCATTCCAGCGATGTGATTGCAAGAGTGACAAAAGAAGGCGTTGCTTTATATGTCTCCCCTTCCTGCCTATCAATGCTGGGGTATACGCAGCAGGACTTTTATCGAAGCAGCCTTTATACATACTGCCATCCCAATGACCGGGATCTTCTTAGAGATGCATTGGCAGATCTTGAACAACTCCCGCATAAACGGGAGACTTTTCGTTTCAGACATAAGGAAGGCCATTACCTATGGCTGGAAGCCAATTTTACAGTCATTAATGAGGATAAAGAAATGATGTGCATCATCCGGGATATGACACAGAGAATTATCATGGAAGAGGAAATTCTTGAAACACAGGAGAAGTACCGCTTTCTGGTGGAGTACTCCAAGGATACGATCGGAATGGTGACACAAAAGGGGATTTGGACCTATATCAATAATGAAGGAAAGAAGCTCTTTGGGTTCACGAGCATCAAAGAGATAATCGGCACCTCCCTCCACGACTACATCCCTCCTTCAGAACATTCCACCCTCGATGATTTTCTGCAAACAAAGCTGAGCGTGAATTTTGAGCTTAATCTGATCCGGACCGATGGACAAGTAAGAAAAGCTGAAGTCCAGCTGATTCCAACCACCTTCAAGAACAGAAAGGTATACCAAATCATTATCAAAGATGTAACCGGACAAAAGAAGACTGAAGAAAAGCTGCAGAACGCTGAAAAACTTTCCGTTGTCGGTCAGCTTGCTGCAGGCATTGCCCATGAAATCCGCAACCCGCTTACAGCCATTAAAGGCTTTACGCAGCTATTATACGAAGAACATAAGGGTAATTTCGCAGAGGTCATTCTAAATGAGCTGGAACGGATTGAAGGCATCGTCAATGACCTGCTCGTTCTCGCCAAACCTCAAATAACCGAAATGGAAGAAACCTGCCTGACAAACGTTGTAAAAAGTGTGATTACCCTTTTAAACAGCCAGGCGGTTATGGAAAATATCCTGATCGAATTAACTCAATCACCCGGCGAGTTCTTTGTGAAATGTGAAAAAGATAAAATTAAGCAGGTCCTGATTAACATCATCAAGAACTCAATTGAAGCCATGCCAATGGGCGGCAAAATAAACGTCGATATCCGTCAGGAAGACCAATCTGTCATCATCAGTGTCGAGGATGAAGGAATCGGCATACCGGAAGAACGCCTCGCCAAACTGGGTGAGCCTTTTTACAGTACAAAAGAAAAAGGCACCGGCCTTGGCATCATGATCTGCAAAAAAATCATTAAAAACCACGGCGGAAACCTTTACATCCACAGCAGGGAAAAGGAAGGAACAACGGTCCGCATTACTTTACCGATTGCCTAAATAAAAGAAGCCAGCCGCCTAAACTGGCTTCTTATTCTTGGAGAATAAATTCCTGTTCCGCTCTTTCACCCCCAATATGTACCCTCTCCTTGTAAAAAATCTCATCCTCTGACACCAGCAAAACGGTTGAACTCCTTGTTCCGTAGCCATCGCTTTTGATAAATAAAGGAGACAGAATCCGTTCCCATTCAAGTGAAACTCCTGTTTTGGGAAGCAAATCATCGGGTACAGGGTCTGTATTCCGGAGAAGTGTGAACAGGTCTTCTGTTAAGTCCCCGGCTGGATTATCTATAATCTCTGATAAACCCTCCTTCCCCTTTTTCACCTTCGGCCATTCGGTGTTCAGCACATGATTACTGACTCCGTATATTCCCGGCTGAAGCTGCTCTATTCTATCTTCCACATTCGAATAATAATAAAGCTCCTCCATATTTCCTGCCAGCAGATTGTAGCCGGGATAGCTGCTCCGCCGTTCAGATGCCCTGTGCATAAAGTCAGCAGGCGAATCACTGCCCTTCAAAAAATCAGCCACCAGATCTCCTCTTGACCTCTTGTCTTCTGTCACTTCATTCGGATCGCGGTAATTTGTCAGCGCTGCAAAACGACCATTCTTTGTGACCCCCATCCATGTTCCCAATTTCCTTAAATCCCGGCCGGCAAGAATGTGGGGATGATCCTCCCAATAATGCGCCGGGGCAGTTGGACGCTCATAAAATTCGTCCCGATTGGCGGCCAATATCAGCTTGTATTTTGGATGTACTTTGTATCCAAAGAGGATTAAACACATGCAGATCACTGCTTTCATTTTTATTTTTATTTTATACTTAAGGAAAAATAATACCAATATGAAAAAGCTCCTTCATGCAAAGGAGCTTTCAGACCGTAGACAAACCCCAGTTTCATTTTGTGAAACTGGGGTTTTATCATATTTTTCAGTTGGCATACCTCAATAATTAAGCTGGACATGGTCCTCGCCATGTCCAATTTGCCAGTTTCTTAAGGTTCATAGCAGCGAAAGTAAGCATCGCCTGCATTGAAACTTTTTTAAGCCCTCTTAGGGTCGTCCAACGCATGCCATGCTTTTCTTTTGCATCCGCAAAGACACGTTCGATCGTTTCTTTGCGCTTTGCATATAACGTTTTATTCAGTTCGGTATGTCTCAGATGTTCCACTTCATCTATGTAACCCTGCCATAAATGCCGATGAATCATTTTAGTGTGATTTTGGCTTTGAGTACAACGTTCTAAAAGAGGGCATTCTTTACACTTTTGTGGATTTGAAGTGTACTGTTTGTAGCCATCTCTAGTCGTTGTGCGGTAAGGAAGGATTTGTCCTTCAGGACAAATATAGCAATCAAAATGTTCATCATATACGTAGTCGTACTTTTTAAGATATCCGTCTTTTGTTCTCGGACGAGTGTAGGGCATAACGGGTCTAATCTCTTGATCCATAAGGAATTTTGCTATGTGGGGTGTCTTATATCCAGCATCAACTGCGATAGATTCAGGCTTTCCAACTTTATCCCTGACTTGAGTGACGAGTTGGTCTAACATGCGACTATCATGAACATTTCCACCAGTGACAAGAGAACCTAAGATAAACCCACGAGAATCACATGCTGTATGAAATGAATAAGCAAATAATTTCTCCCGTTCATCTTTTACATAATAGCCACTTTCAGGATCTGTTGTACTGACCTTTATTTCTTTTGACTCTTCTTTATTCTGTGGGGGGAAGGGCTTTTTTCCGTGTTCCTCACGGTCGATATTAATTTCTTCATCTAGCTGAGCTTGGTAACTTCTTGTTTCAACACGAGCTATTTTCTTCTCAAACTTCTTTTTATTCGCATTCGCTTTTACATGGGTAGAATCAATAAAAGCAACTGATGGGTCGACCAATCCCTTTGTCATGGCTTCTTTTAAGATACGATAGAAGATTTGTTCAAAAAGGTCCGTATTGTGAAAGCGTCGTGCGTAGTTTTTACCGAAGGTTGAAAAATGAGGAACTTTCTCTGTGAACCCATACCCAATAAACCAACGATAGGCTACGTTGGTCTCAATCTCTTTAATTGTTTGACGCATCGAGCGTATGCCAAATAGATATTGAATGAACACCATTTTAACAAGGACAACAGGGTCAATACTAGGTCTCCCATTGTCTAAGCTATACTTATCTTTTACTAGGTCATAAATGAATTCAAAATTAATAGCTTGTTCGATCTTTCTAACCAGGTGATCTTCAGGCACTAATTGGTCAAGAGCGACCATTTCTATTTGATTTCTTCCATCTTCTACGTGTTTTGATAACATTTGAATCCCCCACAAAAAATCTTTTCAATCTAATTATACAAAAAAAGCTTGTAGACGTGGTCTGCAAAGCAGACTTTGTCTACAAGCTGAAAGCTCCTTCATGCAAAGGAGCTTTTCCATCTTTACGTAACCCTCTCCTCGAGCCGTGCTGCTTTCCTCGCCCTTAGGAACCTTATTGTATTTAAAACAATTGTTTTGGTCACAGCATAGGTAGGGATCGCAAGAATCATGCCGAGTATTCCGGCAAGATTGCCTGCAACCAGCAACAGGATGATAATCGTGGCCGGATGTGTGTTTAATGTTTTTCCGAGAATCAGCGGAGAAAGCACATTCCCTTCAATCTGCTGGGCGATCACGATGACTACGACAACCAGGAAGGCTTTTGTCGGCGAGTCAAAAAGTGCAACGATTACGGCAGGTGCACCGCCAAGAAACGGTCCGACATAAGGTATGATATTAGTTATAGCCACAATCAAAGCCATAACCAGGGCGTACGGCAGATCGATGATTAAATAGCCGATAAATGAAAGAGTACCCACAAATAATGCGACTGTGATCTGTCCCTGAATATAGGAAGAAAGGGTCTCACCTGTTTCCTTAAGCGTTTTAACCCCTTCTTCTCTGTAAGAAGCAGGAAGAAACTTCGAAACAGCTGCAGGAAATTTATCACCATCTTTAAACATATAGAATAACAGGAATGGCACCGTTACAATCGTAATGGCAATATTCGTGACCAGGCTCACAATGCCGGCTACTCCCTGAGTCAAACGGCTTGGGAGCGTATTGGCGTAATCCATAATGCGTGCTTCAATTTCTTGTATCGATACGTAATCCTGTGCCAAAAACCATTTGAACTCTTCCGTGTTAGACATTGTATTAACAAAATCTCTTGTCGTTTTCGCATATTCCGGCAGATCATTGAATAATTCTGTAACCTGTCTGCTGATAAGCGGAGCAATATTGCCAATGACGAGCATGACTAAACCGATCACCGCTGCATAGATGATTAAAATTGCTGCCGTTCTTGGAACTTTATAGCGCTGCAGCAATCTAACCAGCGGGTTCAATAAGAAATATAGAAATCCCGATATAATGATTGGAAAGAATAGAGTAGATACAAAGATGCCGACAGGTTCAAACAGAAATGAAATTTTTGTTGATACATAGATAATGGTTAAGATAATCAGCAATTGCAAAGTCCAGTAGTGCAATTTTTTCTTTGCCACAATGTCACCTTTTTCTTTAAATGGATTAACTAAAGAATATCATATTCGCCTGTATACTCCTACGAAGATGCTACCTCTATTACGATTAGGAATTGAAAAGGTTTCGGATAGTTTCATAAACACACAATAGATACATTCACACAAATATATCCCATTTTTTGTTTAAACATACCCCCGAAAGGGTACAAAGAACTATAATCCGCAAACTCTACTTATAAGCCAGGAGTGAACAACTTATGAGTACGATAGATATTTTCAAGAAAGAACTGACTTTATTGATAGCTGAAATGGATCGCTGTAAGAATGCAAAAATAAAAAAACAAATTCTTAATGATATTCGCCACATACAGAGTGCCGTCCAGAACTTGCTAAACGAGCCAGAACAAAAAACTGCCACTTAGGCTTAATCTCTTATGACTAGCTTGATCACCCGCCTTTTACAAAGATACAACTCTTTCTATTAATGCTTTATAAAAATAAAAAGGCATCCCTTAACTAAAGTGGATACCTTGATAACTTATTTCAACTTTGACATAGTAATGATTACATCAGAGCAAAAGTGCAGTGCCAAGCCATTCAACTGCACATTGCTTTATTTAAATGCCGTCCCGAATCCAAAATTCACAGCATAAATTTTCTATACCGCTTCACTATCCCACTTCTTCTCATTCTGCACAAACAAAAGCCCCAGTTCGTGATGGTCCCCTTCGTAAAGAGCACGCTGAACGAAACGAACCTGTCCGTTCACATCAAATACCTCTAGCTTGCAGTGAGCCCCATTCTTTTGCAGAGCTTCATAGAAGCCTTTCTCATCATGGATTTTTACACCATTGACTTTTGTAACAATTTCTCCCACTGAGAGAGACATTTTATCAGCCGGGGAATCGGGAACTACTCCAAGTACCATGATTCCCTGATTGCGCTTGGAAAAGAAAAACGGTGCCTGATCCTCTGCCATTCTCTGGCGGAGGGAAATGAATTCACGCCCGATAATAGCAAGGGCCGCTACACCTACTGCTGCAAGCGGATACCAGAAGCCTGCAGATGAAATCAGCAAAAGCAGTATGCCAAACACAGTGACTCTTTGTCCATGCAGCGCTGTTGCTTCTTTAGGAAGTGTTCCCTGGATTCGCTGATGAAACCCGATCGAAAAAGGAACAAGAATGAGCGAATACGTTTCGCCGCCCATCGGGATCAGTGGCCACCACTCAAACGGAAGCTGCAGAGCTTCTCCCGGAATCAATAGAAACACAGGCACCATCCAAATCCTTTTGGATTCGTGAATGCCTATTGTTTGTCCCCGTTTACTCCTTACAAGGCGGGGAGATGTGCTTTTTCGGCCATTTCTTTTAATCAGGAATCCTTCCGTAATTACAAGAAGTGCAAGAAGAACAGTGATGGATGGGAAGATGGAAGAGCCAAGATCTAATGACGACTGGGCGAATGACGGCAATGGCCATTGCTGTTCAAGAGCGAACATTGTTGCGAAAAAAGCAAAGCCCAGCGTATAAACAGGAGCCATCCATCTTACTTTCGCTGTAAAGCTCCACAGGAATGTAAGAGCTGCGGTAAACACAATCGTCTCCAATGGCAGAACAAGACCTGCACCCACCATTACCACGCTCACTGCAAGACCAGCCAGAATTCCAAGCGGAAGAAGCTGCCTCAGCTCAAAATAGGCATTTTCAACGCGGACAGAAAAGTCGTTGCGCTCACGCTTTATCCGGGAAACCCCCAGAAAGGCAGCCACAAAAAACAGGTAATAAAATACCGGATTCAGCAGCAGCTTTCCCATTCCTTTAAAAAACTCAAAAATCCACTCCTCTATCAAACTTGCCACCAGCCTCTATTAATAAATTCTCATGAATTATGTAAACAACAGTAAACTCTATTACTCTATATTCTACCAAAAGCATCTTACAAAACCTATTACAATCTCATTTTAAATAAAAAATAGCAGAAGGAAAATTCCTCCTGCTTTAATTCGACAATATTCGGGTGGTGCCTGTCACCAATTTTATTTTGCGATATATTTCAGAGCTGTTTGCAGCTGAAGGTCATTCTGGTCTTTTTTTATTTCCTCGATCGCGGCCGCTTCAAGTGCTGCTGCGGTTTTTTTGTCTATCCGGCCGGTTGCTTCCATTTCTCTTTGCCGTTGAAAGGCTTTGACTGCTGCTGCAGTGGAATCATTGAAATAGCCATCTGTCCTGCCCGGTGCATATCCAAGGCCAGCCAGGATTTCCTGTGCATTCTTCACCATTTCATTATTCATATCGATTTCCAAAGGCTTTTCCACCTGCAAAGGATGAGTTTGATAGATGTCCGGCTGTTTCACCTCCAGGGTAGGCTTGATTCCTTTATTATGAATCCAATTTCCGTCCGGCGTCAGCCATTTAAATAAAGTGAGCTTTATATTGCTGCCGTCACCCATCGGAACAGGCTGCTGAACAGTCCCTTTTCCAAATGAGTTTTCACCGATAATCGTATAACCCTGAGCTTCCTTTAATGCACCGGCAAGAATCTCAGATGCCGATGCACTCCCTTTATCAACTAGCACAGCAATCGGATAGGCTTTTGGCTTTTCAAGTGTGGAGAAATACCTCATCTTCTCCCCGTTCCGTTTTTGAATTTGCAAATAAGGTTTTTCAGCCGTAACCAGTTCCTTCAGGATTTCCTGAACAGAAGTCAATAGGCCACCGGGATTTCCGCGCACATCGATGACAAGCCCTTCGATCCCTTCCTGCTCCATCTCACTCAGCTGTTTTGCAAATTCTTTGGATGTATCTTCGGAAAATGAGGTAATTTCCAGATACCCGACCTTTTTTCCTCTTTCCTTCTTAATTTCTGAGTAAACGGTAATTTGAGGAATTTCATCCCTTTTCACATCCACCTTTATAGGCTCTTTTAATCCCTGTCGCGCAATTTCCAGCTCTACCTTTGTGCCTTTTTTTCCACGGATCTTCATGGTCGCTTTATATAAATCAAGACCCTTCACATTTTCTCCGTCTACTTTTAAGATTTCATCTTTTGGCTTCAACCCTGCTTTTTCAGCCGGTGAGTCTTTAAAAGGAGCCACAATAATGATTTTTCCGTCCACCATACTGACTTCCGCCCCGATTCCTTCAAAAGAAGATTCCAATGTATCACTAAATTGCTTTGCGGTTTCTTCATCCATATAAACCGAGTATGGGTCTTCCAGGGTTGCAAGCATGCCCTGGATGGCTCCCTCCACAAGCTGCTTTTCCTCTACTTTTTCCACATAGCTATTTAAAATCAGCTGATAGGCCGTTTCCATCTTTTCAATCTTCTCTTGTTCAATTTGTTTTCCATCCTTGGAATCTATTAATTGGTTTGGGGCTTCCGCCTGCGGAGTCTCCTTTGCCAGCCACTGCATGCCTGCATATGTGCCACCCGCCCCTGTCAGCAATGATCCCGTCATCAGCACGGCGATCCATTTTCTGCTCATCGTCATCTCCCTTTCCGGTTGCTCCATTTCCCGTATATTTTCAGCGCCTGCGGCCATCCCCGATTTTCATAAATAAAAACAACCCGCAAAGGGAGCGGGATGTCTTCGCTTATTTCATCCTATGTCTGGCATGGACGAGTTATGATTTCTTTTGCTGCAGACTATTTTAAAAACAAACGTCACATAGGATTAAAGACCCTCTTTGCGGGTAAAAGAAAAGTGGAAGAAGCTATGCTCCTTCCACTTAACACTATTTTTTATAGAGGCACGATGCCAACTGGATTAATTGCATTTGTTTTGCCTGCATTCCAAGAACCTCTGTGAAGTTCGAAGTGAAGATGCTGGCCGTAAGATTGTCCCGTATTCCCCATGATGCCGATTTGCTGGCCTTTAGAAACAGTCTGGCCAGAGCCGACAGAACGGCTACTCATATGAGCATAAACGGTAGTATAAGTTTGCCCGCCTATAGAGTGAGCAATGAAAATTGCATTTCCATAGCTGCTGGAGTAATAAGAACGGATAACAACCCCATCTGCTGCAGCCACAATCGGAACTGTGCCGCCTGAAGCAATGTCTACTCCAAAGTGATTGCCTAATGAACGGCCGCCAAAGCCTGAGGAAAGTCTTCCTGAAGCCGGTTTTGTCCAGGCACCGCTTGATACGGAAGGTGGTGTAACCTGAGGGCTGCCTGATGAGCCGCTGTCAGACGATGAGCCACTTCCTGCTGATGGTGAGCTGCTCTTCTTAGCCGCCGCATCTGCTGCCGCCTTTTGTTTTGCAAGTTCAGCTTGTCTTGCTGCTTCAGCTTGTCTTTCCTGCTCCAGCTTGATCGCTTTTTGAATAGCCGCTTCCTGTGCTGCAAGGATTTCATTTTCTTCTGCCAATTCAAGCTTATGAGCATGCATTTCCTCTTCTTTATGCTTCAGAGATGCAAGTAGTTTATCTTTCTCTGCTTTTTGAGCATTTAAGCTCTTTTTCATGTTTTCTAGCTCAGCACGCATTTTTTCTAATGATGCAAGCTCTTCTTTTACCTGAGCCCGTTTTTTCTCAAGCTCGTCTTTATCAGCCTGATGCGCTTTTAGAATATCCTGGTCAGCTTCTACGATTGTTGCAACTGCTCCAACGCGTTCAACAAAGTCTCCAAAACTTTGCGCACCCATTAAAACATCAATATAGCTCACCATTCCGCCAGTTTCCTGGTAGTTGCGTGCACGGTCTTTTAATAGTTCGTTACGCTTTTTGATGCGCTCTACTAATACTTTAATTTCTGCTTCAAGCTTTTCTATTTCTTTTTTAGAATCTGCAATTTCCTGATTCTTTTCTTCAATTTTTGCTAATGCATCACTGATCGCTTTATCCAGACGTTCAATCTCACTTTGTACTGACTGCTGCTCGCCCTGGTTTTCGCTGATCTTTTTGTCTGTATCGTTTAACTTTGATTCTACTCCGGAACGCTGCTGGTTAATTTTTTCCTTTTGGCTGTTTAGATCGTTTAGTTTATTTGCTGCAGATGCCTTCTCAATAGGCATTCCAACTGTTATGCTGCCAAAACCCAGAACGGCAGCTAATGATAATGTGATGATGGATTTCTTCAATTTCCGATTTCTCCTTTCAATGAACACCATATGTACAGGTCAATCGTTTTATTTTTTTACTATGTCTGAAACATTTAACACGTCTGAACCGTCTATTATTATGAGGCTTGAAGGCGCCTGGACAGGTTCCCCCCGCAGGGCCTTCTAAGCTGGTTTTAAACTTTCAGGAACTTTCTGACTGACATCAAGCTTCCCCATACACCAATGAGTGCCCCCATCAGGATAAGCAGTCCGGAAATCTGATAAACAAATGGACTAAATTCCAGCAGCTTGATAAAATGTCCCTCTAGCTTAGGAGCCAAATAATCAAAGGCATAATAGTAAGCCGTTGAAACAAGTACAATCGGAATAATCGATCCAAGCAATCCAAGCCATAAACCTTCCAGGAAGAATGGCCATCTAATGAAGGAATTGGTTGCTCCTACCAATCTCATAATCTCGATTTCTTTTCTTCGCGACATAATCGTAATTTTAATTGTATTGGAAATCAGGAACATGGCAGTAAATAATAGGCCGATAATTAAAACAAGGCCAACATTTCGGCCGGCATTGATAAAGTTAAATAGCTTTTCAACCTGTCCCTGCCCATATTTTACTTTTGCGGCATATTCCATTTTTTCTATCTGCTTCGCAGCTTTCATTGTGTCTTCCGGGTTTTTCGTCTTTACGATAAATACATCGTTCAGCGGATTATCCTGTTCAAACAGTTTGAAGGCTTCTCCTTCTTCACCAAGGCTGTCTATTAAACTATCAAGCTCTTTTTCCTTAGTTGAATATTCAACTGTTTTTACTTCGGTTAATCCTTCGATTTTCTGCCGTAAAACTTCCTGATCCTGCTCATTTGCAGCAACATCGATGTGAACGCGGATTTCTACGTCCTCTTCAATGGTTGTAGCCACCTTGTTGAGATTCATCATAATGACGAAAAATACACCAACTAAAATGAGGGTTACTGTGACTGCACTTGCCGAAGCAAACGTCATCCAGCCGTTTCGCCCGAGGCTTTTAAAACTTTCGCGGAAGTGCCGGCCCAATGTTCTAGCTTTCATAGCCGTAATCACCTCTTTGCTCGTCACGCACAATTCTTCCGCCTTCAATGGCTATAACGCGGTGTTTAATCGTGTTGACAATTTCTTTATTATGAGTTGCCATGACCACAGTTGTTCCTCGCGTGTTGATTTCATCGAAGATATTCATGATCTCCCATGAAGTATCCGGGTCAAGGTTTCCTGTAGGCTCGTCCGCAATTACGACTTTTGGAGAGTTAACGATTGATCTGGCGATGGAAACACGCTGCTGCTCTCCGCCTGACAGTTCAGTAGGAAGCATCCTTGCCTTATGTTTTAAACCTACTAGATCCAATGTCTCCATGACTTGTTTTTTTATATTCTTCGGATGCTCTTCGATCACCTCAAGAGCAAAAGCAACATTCTCATAAACAGTCAGTGTCTGGAGGAGCTTGAAGTCCTGGAAAACGACACCGATCTTACGGCGCATAATCGGCACTTTTGAATTCTTTAATGTAGCCAAATTCACTCCGTCAATGGTTATCGTTCCGCTCGAAGGCTTTTCTTCCCGGTACATCATTTTAATAAAAGTGGATTTACCGGCTCCACTCGGTCCCACTACATAAACAAACTCACCTTGCTTAATATGGATATCAATCCCGCTGGCAGCTGTAACACCATTGGGGTACCTCTTATATACGTCTTTCATTTCGATCATATATATCACCTAGCAATCTAGTGTGTATTAAGAATTTAATAGACCGACGGCTTTTTTCGCTAAAAAACGACATCCTTTCGACATAGAGGATGACAAAATACTTGTAAATACTACCTAATTAGCCATCTAAAATTCTCACACAACCCATTATAACATCATAAGTTGTCAAATTAACGGAAAAAAATATTACAGTTTCTTTTCAATCCTGATACTTTTGTTACTTTCTTCCTTATTTTCTTTAATATCCTAGTGGTTTACTTTCTGAATCGACTGATTTTTCCTTCTTTTTTCATATTGAAATTGACTCGATATTTGTCATAAATTGTGTAAAGTTGAAAATAGGCAACACTGAGGGTGAGAGTTTAACTATTTCAGGATTTAATGCTTTTAACACCTTTTTTGGCTGCTGCGGGGAGTCTTTCTTGGATTATGATGTTGCTAGTTTTTCCGTGGATATCTTTGGTTTTGACGCGGCTTGTTTTCACTTTTGCCTGATATGCGGTGTCCATTAAGAAGAGTAATCGAAAAAATAAAAACGCCCTGGTAAACAGAACGTTTTCATTCGAACCCTCTTATTTCTTACCTGCCAGCCAAGACGCTACAGCAGAAGCTTCTTCACCTTGAAGCAATCCTTTAGGCATAGCTCCTTTACCGTTGGCTATTATGTTTTCAATATCTTCCTGTGATAGGTTTGCACCGACTTTATCAAGAGCAGGCCCTACACCGCCTTCAAGATTTGCACCATGGCAGCTTGAACATTTCTGTTCAAAAAGCTTTTGTGCATCACCAGCGTCAGCCGTATCAGTTGTTGTTTCACCGCCGCCGTTTGTAGAAGTGTCCTTGTCTTCAGCAGCATCGTCTCCTCCGCCGCAGGCTGCAAGAACTAAAGATGTACCCATCAGTAGTGCCAATAGCTTCTTTTTCACCTATAATTCCCCCTCAGGAAAAAATACTAAGTACAGCTATATTATACCAACGCTACGCTCGTTTGAAACCCTCGCCCAACACCTCGGAAGCATCCGTAACAATGATAAATGCAGTAGGATCAATGGTTTGAACCAGTTGTTTCAATTTTGTGAACTCCGTCTGATCCACCACACACATCAGGACCGGACGTTCATGGTCGGTATAACCGCCGTATGCTGATAGTTTTGTCACACCGCGGTCAATTTTATTCAAAATTCCTTCACGAACATCACTTTGTTTTTCCGTTATGATTAACGCCATCTTCGTCCTGCTGAAACCAAGCTGGATGAGATCAATTGTTTTACTTGTTACATATAAAGCGATCAAGGCATATAAACCCTGCTCTATATCAAAAATAAGAGCAGCTGACAGCACAATCAGCCCATCAATAATGGCAACACAAGTGCCAAGAGACAAACCTGTATATTTGTTAATAATCTGTGCTGCAAGGTCTGTCCCTCCTGTTGATGCTTTACCCCTGAAAACAATTCCTAAACCCAGGCCGACTCCAATTCCGCCAAACAGAGAAGCCAGCAGCGGATCATTTGTCCATGGTTCATAATCTTTTGTCAGAAAAACGACAAAAGGCAGAAAAATGGTTCCTGCCAGGGTTTTAACCCCAAATTGCTTTCCGAGCAAAAGGACTCCGGCAATAAAAAGCGGAATGTTAAATGCCCACTGAACATATGCCGGCTCCCAGCCGGCAACAGCATCCAGAATAGTACTGATTCCGCTTACCCCGCCTGAAGCAACTCGGTTGGGCAGCAGGAACATATTAAACGCAATCGCCACGATTCCTGACCCAATAAAAACATATAGATACTCAAGCAGCCTATCCGCGTTTGTACTATATGTAAATCCTCTTCTATTCTTACCCATTTCTTCGCCCTCCGGGTCTTCTATTCGATTTTTACCGTCAGTGAGTATAGCATGAAGGTTGCTGCCTGTAAATGACAGTAAACTGCGGCATTAAAGGAATGTAGTTCTCCCTTTTACCTTCCATTATGTTGTGATAAAATTGGTCAATTTATCAAGCAGACAATCTTTATGAAATGTTTATGAACATTGTTGAAAAATGCTGCCGGGCGCCTTCCTATCAGCATGAAATTCAGTGGCATGTGGTATAATGTCGAAAAGGAGGTGAGAAAATTGGAGAAGATTCTTAATGAAATTTTAACTACATTGAAGGACCATTCAAAGAGGTTTGATTCGATTGACCATGAAATATCTGATGTTAAAAGCAGGATCGGAAATGTTGAAAGCAGGCTCGGGAATGTCGAAAACAGACTTGGAAATGTTGAAAGCAGGCTTGGAAATGTTGAAAATAACGTTGATAAACTTTCTAAGCAGATAGAGAACAATGCCACCGAATTCAGAAGCCATTTTAAACATATTGAAACAAAGCTGGATCAGCATGAAGAGACCTTCCATATAATTTCCGATACATTGATGGGTACAAAAATTGATATTGAACACCTAAGTAAAAAAAGCGGAGTCCACGAAACAGAAATTAACCAGCTCAAAAAGCGTATCCACTCCTAGAGCCCTCCATCCACCGGCTAGCTCATTTAAAATTCCATAAAAAAAAGCCTATGCCGGTAATATGCAAGCATAGGCTTTTTTGTATATAATCCTGAGGCAAATCCAAATAAGAAAAACTTTTAAAGAAATAATTCACTCCCAACCTCAAAAATATAATAAATCCCATATAGCACACTTGCTGCTGAAGAGATCCTTATGAGATTTAAGTGTATTTTCTTTTGAGCTTTAGAAGTAATCAAAAAGGGCAATCCTAGAACAGTAGTAAAGAGCAGCATGCCAATAATTGTCCCTGCTCCAAAAATGAGGATGAATAGAAAAGCTTGCATCTCAGTTTGAGCCTGTGCAGTTGTTAATAGAACTAAAGCGGCACTTCCAGCCAGACCATGAATTCCTCCAATGATAAAAGACTTCTTGTGAAAATGCTGTGTGTTGGTCTTTAACTGTTTATGGTCCTTAAAACCAGTAAAACCAAGATATATAAGCATTATGCCCACTGCCAATTCAAGAGAAAGAGCAAGATTGCCAGGAATATGCTGATTAAGTGCAATTACCGTAATGCCCATTAACAGGAGCATTAACGTGTGCCCCAGCCCCCAAAAGATACCTGAGAGTGAAGAGCGAACTAAACGCTTAGTCTGGCTTGCAATTGTTGAAACAGCAATAACGTGATCAGGCTCTGTTGAATGTTTTATTCCTAATGTGAAGCCAAGCAATAATATAGAAAATAATCCGCCTTCAAGCATCTAAATTCCCCCAGCTGCAAAATTCCATTTTTCCAATACAGTTAAGTTCCTTCATTATAAAGCTGTTCCTTCCAGCAATTTATTCATGCTTCCGCTCTTATACCCAGCCAGATCCATAGCTGTATATTTAAATCCAATCGATTTTAATTGCACAGAGATTTCTTTATGATACTTTAAGAGTTCATTCATATCTGACGGATCCACTTCAATTCTTGCAATTTCATGGTGAACTCTGACACGGACCTGCTTGATTCCAAATCCCTTAATAAACTGCTCTGCCTCATCCACTTTCCTCAGCTTCTCAATTGTGATTGTTTCACCATATGCTATTCTGGAGGATAAACATGCAAGTGAGGGTTTGTCCCATGTATCAAGTCCCAGCTCCTTAGAGCGGATCCTAATATCTTCTTTCGTTATATCAGCTTCGGCCAGAGGGCCTCTTACATTTTTTTCAATAGCAGCCTTCACACCAGGCCGATGTTCTCCTAAATCATCTTTAATGAGGCCAAAAGTCAGGTTATGATAACCTTTTTCAATCATAATTGGATACAAATTCTCAAACAGTCCCTTTTTACAGTAATAGCATCTGTTTGAATCATTTTCCGAATATCCGGGAATCGAGAGTTCAGACATCTTAATAATTTGATGCGGGGCATCAATTGCATTGGCAATTCGAATAGTTTCTTCGAGCTCAGAAGGAGGAAAAGATTCTGAGTCAGCTGTAATAGCCAGCACATTTTCTTTGCCTAGAGTATCCACAGCCACCTTTAATAAGTAGGTACTATCTACCCCTCCTGAAAATGCAATAATAATCCGTTCCATCTCTGAAAGTATTTCCTTGAGCCTTTGCTCTTTGACTAAACTGTTATGTATATTCATTTGGACACTTCCTCCTCTTATTGCTCTCCAATCACAAACCTGACAACATTTGGGTGGGATTTAAAATCCTTTGTTCCTGCACCATATCCAATTTTCCGGACTTTCATGGAAGGCATGCTGCCGAACTCATTGGCCAAGGTACGGACAATGGCAGCACCAGTGGGTGTCGTCAATTCACTTTGAATGTCAGTTCTCCGCAAAGGAATATCTTTTAGAATCTCCAAGGTTGCCGGGGCTGGCACAGGATAAAGGCCATGCGCAATATTGATATATCCATTTCCTGCAGCAACCGGAGTGCAGACTACTTTTTCAATGTTTAATGCATTGTAAGCAATCGCGGTCCCTATAATATCAATCATGGAGTCTACACCTCCAACTTCATGGAAATGCACCTTCTCGAGAGTGCTGTCATGTATTTTAGCCTCAGCTAACCCTATCGTTTCAAACATTTTAAAGGCCGTTTCTTTTTCAGTCTCTTCAAGGTCTGATTCTTCTATTGCTTTTTTTATGTGTGTATAGTGGCGGTGAGAGTGTTTCTCTTCTTCTGTATGAATGATTAATTCCGTACTGGAAATTCCCTTTTTTACAACCTTTTTTGTCTCTAACGAAAACTCTTCTTTGATCACAGATTTAAGCTTTCTTTCTATAATTGATAAATCAACGCCCAATTCAGTGAAGGCTGCCAGGGACATATCTCCGGCAATGCCCGAAATACCACAATCAATAAATAATATGTTCATTACAGCTACCCCCTTTTTTAAAGTTCAGATTCTTAGCATCAAAGAAGCTGAATAGCCTGCACCAAATCCATTGTCTATATTCACGACCGTGACGCCGGAAGCACAAGTGTTAAGCATGCTTAACAATGATGTAATGCCATTTAAATGTGCCCCATATCCTATGCTGGTTGGAACAGCTATAACCGGAGAAGAGACCAAGCCCCCGACAACACTGGGAAGTGCCCCCTCCATTCCTGCTACAACAATCAATACATCACATTTTTTAATCTCATCCATTTGTGCAAATAAGCGATGGATTCCAGCTACTCCGATATCATAAAAACTTGCGTAATGATGTCCCATAGCTTCAATCGTCACTTCTGCCTCCCGGGCTACAGGAATGTCAGAAGTTCCTGCACAGATAACGCCTATTTTCTTCTCCGTTTTCAGCTCATAACCTTCAGGCTTATATAGTAGTGTTCTGCCGGATGAGTCATACTCAGCTCCCTCCACCTGCCTGCATACTTCCTCTGCAGATTTGGCGTCAACCCTTGTAGCTAAAACGGTCTTTCCCTTATAAACCAAATGCTTAAATATATGTAAAATTTGCTCTGCTGTTTTACCTGCCCCAAAGATCACCTCAGGAAATCCTTGCCTGAATTCACGCTCATCGTCCACTTTCGCAAATCCGTAATCTGTAAATCCCTTCAATTGTTCTTCGGCTTCCTCAATTGAAAGATGGCCATTTTTTAATTGTGTTAGAATATGTGTAGTATAAGATTGCATTTATTTCTTCCTTTCTTTTCTTTATCTAAAATTCACTTAAGGAGGCTCATAAAAAATGCAGCATGGCCAAGAGCATACTGATCATGACATGATCAAAATTGAAGTAAATCTGGACGACATCCCTGGAGAATGGCTGGGACATGTTATGGACTTATTGTTTCAATCCGGGGCCAATGATGTCTTTTATATACCGATTTACATGAAGAAAAATCGGCCGGGAACCATGCTTCAGGTTTTGTGTGAAAATAAGCTGAAATCCAAGATGATGAATATCATTTTTAGAGAAACCACCACCTTGGGATTACGATATTACCCGCTTTCTGTAAATCGTCTTGGCCGGACATTTCGAAAGGTCGAAACCCCATGGGGGGCTGTCTCTGTTAAAGAGGGGCTGATGCAAGGTGAAATTGTTCAGCAAGCCCCAGAATTCAGTGATTGCAAAGCTATCTCTGAGCAATACGGAATTCCATTAAAACTAGTTTTTCAAGAGGTATGGAAGCAGCTGAAATAAAAATCTAACAACCTAGCCAAAGGACCTCCACCTATCCTAATGGGAGGTTCTTTGGACTTGAAGTAAGTTTCCGAAACCGCCAATAACTCAGAAGTTTATTAATTCGGAAAATTCCTTCGCTTTTTCAGTCAGCTCCAAATAATCCTCATCTGAATTTAACCTTTTTGCATTTACTAACGAACCGCCTACTCCTGCGGCAACAGCCCCCGCTTTTAAATAATCCCGGATATTGTTGACATCTATCCCCCCGGTTGGCATCATTGGGATTTGCGGAAGCGGTCCCTGCAGGCTTTTGAAATAAGAGACACCCATGACATCAGCCGGGAACACCTTAATAATATCTCCTCCATTTTCATAGGCTGTCAGGATTTCAGTTGGCGTGAGGGCGCCTGGGATACTGAGGACACCGTATCGTTTTGCCAGTTTAATGGTTTCCGCATTAACGATTGGCGAAAAAATGAACTCCGCTCCAGACATAATAACAGCACGCGCTGTTTCTGGATCCAGCACGGTCCCTGCTCCTACAATTGCCCGGTTTCCGAACTCTGCTTTTACTTTTTCTATTAACGAGCAAACTTTTGGGGTTTCTACGGTTATCTCAAATGTGCTGATACCGCCGGCCAGCAGCGCATGAGCAATTGGCAAAATCTGATCCTGGCGTGCACCGCGAATAACCGCAACAATCTTGCTCTTCTTTAACTCTTCTATCTTGCCCACAGTTTTCCTCCTTTTTATCTCGTAACATCTTCCAGGCTGCCATCCATAAAGGACTCAAGATCTGACCGATTAGGCAAGCCTTCTGCATCGCCATTCACCATTGTTACCATGGCTCCCATCGCGTTGCCCTGCAGTGCTGCTTCTTCCAGTGTTTTTCCGTCAAGCAGTCCTGAAAGGACACCAGCAGCAAATGCATCACCCGCTCCAACCGGATCGATTACCCGCTCAACTGTAAAGCCTGGAATTTTCTTCACCAAGCCTGAAGATGAAATCAGTGATCCTTCCTTTCCCAATTTCATAATGACTGTTTCAATTCCAAGATCGTGAAATCTCTCCACATATTCCTCAGGTGAACATGTGCCGAATAAAAACTCTGCTTCGGAAATCCCCGGAAGGACTATATCACTTTCAGAAGCATATTTTTTCAAAAATTGCCGTGCTTCTGCTTCATCACGCCAAATTTTCAAACGGAGGTTTGGATCAAACACGATTTTCGTTCCATTTTCTTTTGCTATCCGGATTGCTTTTTCAAACATCTCCCGGCATGAAGGGCTGAGTCCTGGTGTTATGCCAGTAAGATGAAGATACTCAGCATCTGAAATCGACTCTTCCGAAAGCCAGTCAGCATCCATCCGGCTGGCAGCAGAATCTTTTCTATAATAATAGACACGAGTGTCTTTCAAGCGCCTGAATTCTTTAAAAAATACGCCAGTCGGGGCTTCTTGATCGCGCGTCACATAGGAAACATCCACTCCTTCGCCGCGGATGAATGACAGCATTGCATCACCAAATTCATCCTCCCCAACACGGCTGAGCCATCTCGAACGGTGTCCGAGACGGCTCAATCCGATGGCGACATTGGACTCTGCCCCGCCAAATTTCAAAGAAAAAGAATGGGCATGCCGAAGCATTCCTTCCTCATTTGGTGTAAAAAGAGCCATCGTTTCCCCGATTGTTACAACATCCATGTCTATCAGCCCTCTTTCTTCTATAAATCACCTATTACATAATTCGATAGTGTTCCGATGTTTTGAATGGTAATACTCATTTTGTCACCGTCTTTTAGCCACACCTTTGGATCCCGCCCCATTCCAACTCCTGGAGGCGTTCCTGTTGCAATTAAGTCACCTGGCCTAAGCGTCATAGACTGTGATAAAAAAGAAATAATCTGCGGGATGGTAAAGATCAGGTTGCTTGTATTGGAATCTTGCATAATTTCCCCATTGAGTTCGAGTGAGATTGATAGACTATGCGGATCCCCTGCTTCATCCTTTGTCACGATCACAGGTCCTGTTGGCGCAAAAGTGTCTGCTGTTTTGCCCCGGGACCACTGGCCGTCTTTAAATTGCAAATCGCGTGCACTAATATCATTCATGATTGTGTAGCCAAATACATAATCGTTTGCCTTTTCTTCCGTTACCCGCTTGGCTTCTTTACCTATTACAATGGCTAACTCAGCCTCAAAATCGACTTCATTTGAATTAATGGGTATCTCTACAGCATCATTATGGCCGACAATAGCGTTTGCATATTTCGAAAAGATCACCGGCGAGGAGGGCGGTTCCATACCGGTTTCCCTGCAATGGTCAATATAATTCAGTCCGACACATATGATTTTTTCCGGCGATGGAATAGGCGGAAGAAGCTTCACATCAGAAATTGGAAAAACAGCATCTTCACTGTCACGCTCAATCAGGTTTTCAGCAAGCGGCAGCAGCTCTTTACTTTTTTCGATGAAGGTTTTCAGGCACGAAGGATATTGATTTCCGTCCAGCAAAGTTAAGCTGATGACTTTTTCTCCCTTAACAACGCCTATATGCTTCTGTGAATTAATAGTGAAGGCAGCCAGTTTCATATTCAGCACCTATCCTTTCTTATGTCAGGGCATAAGGTGTTTTTTCACCCTTTAAGACCTGAACGATATTTTTCGCAGCCTTTTGGCGAAGCTCCACCATGGCTTCCTCTGAATACCAGGCGCTGTGCGGAGTAATAATGACATTGTCCATATGAAGAAGCGGGCTATCGATGCTAATTGGCTCATCTTCGGTTACATCAAGTGCTGCACCTGCTATGATGGCTTTTTCAAGCGCTTCTATCAGGGCCTTTTCATCAATGATCGGACCTCTTGCAGTGTTAATAATGACAGCATTTTTCTTCATTTGGCTAAATCGGTCTGCATTTAATAAATGGAAGGTATCCTTAATAAGCGGAACATGTACCGATAAATAGTCGGCTTCCCTAATGATTTCCTCCAGCTCCATTTTCCGCACCCCGGCTGATGCCATATCCTCTTCGGAAACAAAGGGGTCATAGGCGGCCAATTTAAAACCAAGAGGCTTTACCTTTTCAATAAACCTCCTTGGAATGCGTCCGAACCCTAGAACACCAACTGTTTGATTATTAAAACGGTGAATTGGGACACAGGCTTTGAAATCCCAATTTCCTTTTTTCACTTCATTATTTAACAGGGATACTTTACGTGCCCAAGATAATAGAAGAGCTAGGGCATGGTTCGATACCTCTTCCATCCCATAATCAGGAACATTAGCTACGATAATGCCTTTTTCATTGGCTGCATCTACATCAATGGTATTCACACCAACACCATAGCGGGAAATCACCCTGGCATTTCCAAGGGATTCTATTACACGTCTGGAGATTGGTGCATATTGATTTAAAAGGGCATCTGCATGCTTAGCCTGCGCGATTACCTCATCTTCCGTTTTGCATTGTGCTTTGACGAATTCTATATTAAGGCCGCTTTCGGTAAATACTGCTTCCTCATATTTGAGATTTTCAAATTCAAAGTCTGTTATAAGTACTTTATATGTCATTCTTTTCACCTCTTAAATAATAGTAGAAATCCCTGGAACGGATTGGACCGCTCAGGGATTGAAAATTATTTGGCCAGCGTTTTTTCAGCCTTCGGAACACCAAGCCCTTCTGCACCCAGCTTTGAAGTAACAGCTTCGGGATAATATCGTTCAATCATTTGAATACCGATGGAAGCACGGCGTACACGCTCTTTTACGAGTGAGATATTCGTGCTTTCCCATTGCTTTCCGGAAGGATAAACATCCGGGTGATTGCGAAGGCCAAATTTGATATAAACCGGAGCGAGAACCCGAATGATTTCCGGGATTTCGTAGTAGCGCAGGAAACCGCCGAAATTATCCGGAACCTCCACATACAAATCAATCGGAATATCAATGGCCTGACGGATTGCTGCAAGCTTTGCGAGCGGTAATGCAGAAGGTACATTATACGTATCTGCTCCGATATCCTGCATCAGTTTTACTGAAACAGGGTTCGCTGAGCCCATTTGCACAGATACCTTTACAACGAAGTCTTCCGGAAGCTGGCCTTTTTTCTTCATCTCCTTTGTTAAGAGAAGAAGTCCCTCATCAGCTACAAGTGCTCCTCTTAAGCCCAGTTCAGCACCGCGCTTTAAATCCTCCATAGCATAAACAAGCTGATCCGCTCCCTCGTGGCGAAGCGCCTGTGATTTCCCCCCCGCTGTAAACGGGGCTGCACTGATATCCCAAGTGCCTCTTGGACCAACAAATAAGCTTAGCTCCATTCCCCGTTCTGCTGTCAGTTCGCACATTTCTTTGATTTCCTCATCAGTCTGGAGCATAATGCCGCTTCCCTGAGAGACACGGTGTATCGTCAAGCCGAGCCGGTCAATTTCTTCAAGCGTAGCTTTTAATGCTTCAGGTCCTTCAACACTCGGAATTTCCACACGGTATTGGGCACCGTCCGGGAATCTTTTTGCGGAAGTGGGCAATTCTCGAAAATCACTGGATGGATAGCCTAATTGTTCAAGCAGTTCGCGGGATTCTTTCAT
The DNA here is from genome assembly GCF_038004385.1 of Cytobacillus sp. FSL R5-0377. NCBI lineage: Bacteria > Bacillati > Bacillota > Bacilli > Caryophanales > Bacillaceae > Cytobacillus > Cytobacillus sp. FSL R5-0377. The sequence goes on along the minus strand of NZ_JBBORA010000001.1, from coordinate 3,007,109 downwards.
AATTGAACGCCTTCTTTCGTTTCGATGATTTTTAATAGATTACGAACATTTTCACGCAAATTTGCAGGATATACATCAAACGGTGCACGATGGCCTGCTGCTGTATCAAACCAGCGCTGATGAACTGCTTCTTTCATGGATGTGAAAAAGGTCGGACAATACGTGTAAACATCCATCAGGCTGGAAATCTGCAGGTGACTGCTCTGGGCTTTAGCCAGATCCCCTCTTTGATAAGATTCATATAAATCCACCGAGACCTCAGGTGCAAATACTGCGCTGCCATTGATGCTGCCAGCTGCGCCAATCATCAGGGCAGGGAGCATGTGCTCGTCAAAGGCTGAAAAAACCAGGAAATCAGGACGGACTTTTTTCACTTCTGTCATTACCTGGCGAATATGGCCAAAATCACCGACCGTTTCTTTAATTCCAGATATATTCTGATAGTCTTTGGCCAATTTTATGATTAGCTCAACCGGCAAGTTTTGGCCGGTTAATTGCGGAATATTGTAAATAAACACAGGCAGCTCTGTACGGCTGGCAACAGTTGAATAGAAGCGATAAAGCTGATCATCTGAAAGCTTCCAATAATAAGGGCTGACAACCAGTACCCCATCTGCTCCCAGTTCCTCTGCATAAGAAGTCAGTTCAAGGACTTCCTTAAGAGCCGTATGTCCTACACCAACCATTACTTTTACACGTCCGTGAATATGCTTAATCATTTCCCTTACGTACAGCTTCCGCTCTTCAATGGAAAGAGAAGAAAATTCACCCGAGCTGCCCATCAGCAATATTCCATGAATATTCTGTGAAATCAGCTTATCAAGATACCTTCTATTCAGCTCCAAATCCAAATTTCCCGCTTCATCAAATAATGTGACAACCGGGGGGATAATACCATGAAAGCTCATCTTTATTCCTCCTCACTTACCATTCGGCGATGCTGCCATCTTCATGGCGCCAAATAGGGTTTTTCCAATCATGTCCGGCTTCAGCTGCCTGCTTTACTTTTTCCTCGTTAATCTCTATACCGAGTCCAGGCTGATCCGGGATGTTTACATAGCCATCTTTATAGGCGAATACGCCAGGATTATTAATATAATCGAGAATGTCCATCCCCTGGTTATAGTGAATGCCAAGGCTTTGTTCCTGGATGATAAAATTTGGAGTGGAGGCATCCAAATGCACCGAAGATGCCAGTGTCATTGGTCCAAGAGGACAATGCGGCGCAATCGACACATCATACGCCTCTGCCATTGCGGCAATTTTCTTTCCCTCCAGGATGCCGCCTGTATGCGAAAGGTCAGGCTGGATAATATCCACATATCCATCCTGCAGAAGCTGCTTGAATCCCCAGCGTGTATACATCCTTTCCCCGGTGGCAATTGGACAGGTTGTATGCAGGGCAATCTCACGAAGAGCCTCATTGTTTTCCGGCAGCACCGGTTCTTCAATGAACATGGGGCGATAGGGCTCCAGCTCTTTCACCAATGTTTTGGCCATAGTTTTATGAATGCGGCCATGAAAATCAACCCCAATGCCGAAGTCCCTGCCGAGTGCCTCACGTATGGAAGCCACACGCTCAATAACCGCTTCCACTTTTGAAAAGCTGTCTATGTAGTTCATTTCTTCAGAGGCGTTCATTTTTATCGCCTGAAAGCCCTGCTCCTGCTTTTCTATTGCCGCCGCAGCAACATCAGCCGGCCGGTCCCCTCCAATCCAGGAATACACCTTAATCTTTTGGCGCGCCTTTCCGCCGAGCATTTCATAGACTGGTATATTGTAATACTTTCCTTTAATATCCCAGAGCGCCTGCTCAATCCCGGAGATCGCACTCATCAAAATCGGCCCGCCACGGTAAAAACCGCCCCGATACAATGTTTGCCATATATCTTCGATGTCATTAGGATTGCGGCCAATAATATAGTCTGATAGTTCATTAACAGCTGCCTTCACTGTTTCAGCGCGCCCTTCGACAACAGGCTCTCCCCAGCCTGAAATGCCTTCATCTGTCTCTATCTTCAAAAACAGCCAGCGCGGAGGAACTTTATATAATGAAAGCTTCGTAATTTTCATATGGGCACCTCACAACTTTTTTATAAAAAGGAGATTTCTAGTTTGGAAATCTCCTTTTCAGACTCTGAATGTTTTTCCTTAATCAGCCGGTTTATGAGCCTTTTATGAAAACGGTTTTAATCGCTGTATAAAATTCTTTTGCAGCTTCACCTTGTTCACGTGAGCCTGTGCTTGAGGCCTTCATTCCGCCAAATGGAGCCTGAAGCTCTACACCGGCGCTTTCCGCATTGATCCGGACGAGACCTGCTTCAATTTCATCGATGAATTCCAGAATGGAGCTGATATCGGAAGTAAAGATCGAAGCGCTCAATCCGTATTTTGTATTATTTGCCAGGTCAATGGCTTCCTCCAGATCAACGGCTCTAATAAGAGCAATCACAGGTCCGAAAATCTCTTCCTGAGCAATCGTCATGTCTGGTGTCACGTCTTCAAAAATCGCCGGTTTTACGAAGAAGCCCTTATCAAATTCGCCGCCAGTCAGTACTTCGCCGCCATGAACCAGTCTGGCACCTTCATTTTTTCCGATTTCAATGTACTTGTTAAATGTGTTGAACTGGCTTTCACTTGCACATGGTCCCATCCAAATTCCTTCTTCAAGTCCATTGCCTATAGTGATTTTTTCAGAAGCCTCAATTAACTTCTGCTTAAATTCGTTATAAACATCTGATTCTACAATTACCCTGCTTGAAGCCGTACATTTTTGTCCAGAAGAGCGGAAACCGCCGCTGATGACTGCTTCAACCGCCTGGTCAAGATTGGCATTTTTCGTGACAATCACAGGATTCTTTCCGCCCATTTCAAGCTGGAACTTGATGCCGCGGGCTGCTGCTGCTTTCGCTACACCCTGCCCGACAGTTTCTGATCCTGTAAACGTAATAGCGTTCAATTTTGGATGGTCAATCAATCCCTGGCCAATAACAGCGCCTGAGCCTGTTACAAAATTTAAGACACCTTCAGGGAAGCCGGCTTCTGCAAAGCATTCAACCACCTTTGCAGCTGTAACAGCTGCTTCACTCGCGGGTTTGAATACAACCGTATTTCCATATACAAGAGCAGGTGCGATTTTCCAGATAGGAATGGCTACAGGGAAGTTCCAGGGAGTGATAACTCCTACTACTCCAAGCGGTGCACGCTTTGTGAACATAAGGGCGTCTTTATCTGTTGATGGAATAACGTCTCCATCTTTGCGCATTCCTTCCCCTGCATAATAACGAAGAATGGCAATGCCTCGGGCAGTTTCCCCTTTGGCTTCAGGCAATGTTTTTCCCATTTCTCTTGTCATGCTTTCGGCAATTTCATCCAGTCTTGATTCAAGGATGTTTGCTGTTTGGAACAAGAGCTGGCCTCTTGCGGCCTGGCCAAGCTTACGCCATGCTTTCTTGGCATTAAAAGCTGCTTCTACAGCCCCATTCAGCTCTTCCTCCGCAGACTTTTGCACATAGCCTACCGCTTCCTTTGTAGCAGGATTAATGCTTTCAATAACATTTCCGGATGCAGATTCTATCCATTGGTTATTAATAAAGTTCCTGAATGTTTTGGTTTCAACAGTTGTTTTCATAATTGAACTCTCCTTTAAATTAAAATGTTGGGCCAATACGCCAAATTCCAAAGTCATGCTGTTTCAAGATTTCTGCTTTTGTCAATTTGCCATTTGCGACAGCCTGAATCTCCTTCATAATACGTCCGCCGACTTCTCCGACAGTCTCTTTACCGTCTACGATGGTTCCGGCATCAAGATCCATGTTTTCGTTCATGCGTTCGAACATTGGTGTATTTGTCGAGATTTTTATCACAGGGGCAATCGGCGATCCGGTAGGTGTTCCGCGTCCGCTTGTGAATAGGACAATTTGCGCTCCGCCTGCCACCATACCTGTTAACTGTTCGATATCATGCCCCGGCGTATCCATCCAGACCAGCCCTTTTTTGGTCGGTCTTTCTGCATAGTCAATCACTTCTTCCAAACGCGTGGTGCCCGACTTTGTTGCAGCTCCTAGCGACTTTTCTTCAAGAGAGCTTAGGCCGCCTTCAATGTTGCCCGGGCTTGGATTGCCGGTACGGATATCAACACTCATTTGAATGGAGCGGTTCTCCATCATTTTAATGACGGCATATGCTTTTTTAGCAACCGAGTCATTCGCTGCCCGATTGGCAAGCAAATGCTCTGCACCAATTAGTTCGGTTGTTTCAGCTAAAATGGCGGTGCCTCCCTGTTCAACCAGCATGTCGCTTGTTCGCCCAACAGCCGGGTTTGCCGAAAGGCCTGAACATGCATCAGAACCCCCGCATTCTGTACCGACTATCAATTCGCTGAAATCACATAGCTCCCGCTGCACCATGGATGCATCCTGTACCATTTTCACAGCAATTTTTGCTGCTTCGGCAATCGTTTGAAGCGTTCCGCCATGTTCCTGTATGGATACAGTCTCAACCGGCTTGCCGCATTTGGCTATTTCATCACCAATACGGTGTGCCTGATGGGTTTCACACCCTAGGCCGAGGACGATCACACCGTAAACATTGGGGTTCATTCCCAGTCCGGCATAGGTTCTCGCTGTCTGGTCATAATCGGTTCCAACCTGCGCGCAGCCATGCTGATGGATGAATGTAACAGTTCCGCTGACCAGCTCCGTCACCCGCTGTGCCGTTTGCGTCGCGCAAGTAATAGTAGGCAGGATCAGCACATGGTTTCTTACTCCGACACGGCCATCTGGACGGCGGTAGCCCCAAAACTGAAGCTTTTCATTGAACAATCTTGTCACCCCTTCCTCTTTTGCCTTCAAGATTATGAACATGCACATGTTCTCCGGCATCGATTGGGGCAATAGCCGCCCCAATCACCTCACCATACTTAATAATGTCATCCCCCTGGGGAATGGCCCGGACTGCAAATTTATGGCCAAATTGGATCGGCTCAAGAATACGAACTGTTTTTTCGATGCCATCTGCTTTGACCATCACTTCCGCTCCCGCAGGTATATCTGATAGAGCTACAGCCACACTGTCTCTTTCATTTAAAAAAAGTGTTTTGTACTCACTCATTTCCTCACCCCTTGGCGGCTTGCTCCACTTTTTCACTTTGGACAACCGGGTTATTCAGGATTCCTATACCAGGAATTTCGATTTCAATCCGGTCATTTTCCGCTAAAGTAAATTCGTTAGGCGGTACAACGCAAGTTCCTGTAAGAAGGACGGTTCCGTCAAATATTTGGTTATCAAGCACCAGGTACTGAACCAGCTCATCCAGTGTGCGTTTTAACTGGCTGACTTGAGCATCTCCAAAAAATACAAGCTCTTCATCCCGGTAGATGCGGCAGATAATCTGAAATTCATAAGGATCTGAAACAGTCTCCGCCAATACAATAGCCGGCCCAATGGAGCAGGAGTTCTTCCAAACCTTTGCCTGCGGGAGGTACAGCGGATTTTCCCCTTCTATATCCCGGCAGCTCATATCATTTCCGGCTGTATAGCCAAGCACATTACCATCTTTATCAATGACAAGCCCCAGCTCCGGCTCCGGGATTTGCCAGTTGGAATCGGACCTTAGATATACAGGATCATTCGGACCTACCGTTCTCGCTGATGTTGATTTAAAGAAAATTTCCGGCCTCACTGCATCATAGACTTTGTCATAAAATGTTTCACGATCGAGCTTCCCTTGTGTAGCTTCATAATTTCGCGCTTCCCTGCTTTTCTTGTATGTCACGCCGGACGCCCAAACTTCTGGAGCATCAATCGGTGTGGTTAACCTGAGGCCTTCAAGAGGCTGTTTATCTGATTCCTCAGCAACTTGTTTTACAATATCAAACGCTGTTCTGTTTTCTTCACGTGCTGTGGCTATCAATGACATAAAGTCGCTGAATGGAAGGTCTGCCACTTCGTTTTCATTTGTTACACCTGCCAATTGTTTTTCGTTTCCCTTTAGGTAGCGAATAATTCTCATTTTTCTCTCCTCCTGAATGACTATTATTTATGTTTTAAATCTTCAATTAATTCAATGTGTATTTAAGCTACATTCTAAGTGGTAGGGAGAATCCCTCTAAGGATGCTCCCAGCAGAATATTTTGATTTAAATTTTTTGGTACTCATACCCAAGGTCCTGCGATATGCTGGTGCTGCACTCTTTCAGGAGTCCCACGTGGTATTCACGGACTTCATCCGTTACTTTCGAAGCAGGCATGGACATGCTGATCCCTGCTATTACCTCACCGGAATAGTCTTTAATCGGAACTGCATAACAGACAATGCCCGGTTCGTTTTCTTCATTATCCACTGAATAGCCTGCCTCGCGGACATGAGCGATCTCCAAGAGTAACTCCTCTTTTGAAGAGATTGATTTTGGAGTCTGTTTTGTGTACTGATAGTTTTCAAGAAACTGATCCAGTTCGGCATCTGTTTTTGTTGAGATGAGCGATTTGCCTACCGCACTTGTATGAACGGGAACCCTGCGTCCGATGCGGGAGTAAAGAACGGTAACTCCGCTTCCTTCAACCTTATCGATATAAACACCTTCCTGCCCATCGAGAATAACCAGATGAACCGTTAAGTTTGTCATCGCGGATAGCCTTTCAAGATGCTTTCTGGCTACTTTCCGCAGATCAAGATTACTCAGGACCATGTTGCCCCGTTCGAAAAGCTTTAGCCCCAGACGATATTTTCCATTTTCCTCATTTTGAGAAATGTATCTCTGTTCCTGCAAAGTCTTTAGCAGCGAATGAACCGTGCTTTTATGAAGATTCATTCTTTTGCTTATTTCTGTGATGGATAATTCTCTATCCCGCTCGTCAAATAAATCCATAATTTTCAATGCACGTTCAACTGATTGGATAATAGGCATTTTTGCTCACTCTCCTAGTTCTATTTAGCCTAATTTTACAGGAATTTTGACGAGCTTGCCTCTTTAATTTGCAACAGTACCTGTCTCTTGAAGCAAAACATCTGTCTCATAATCCAGAACTGCATCCTCGGCTACGGCCAGCGGAACCACCCCGTTTGCAGCATCCGTATGGCCGTACATGCGATTGCTTGCTGCAACCAGCTTCTGGCGTGCCTTCATTCGCTGCTTTCTCTCCTCTGCAAGAGACTGGCGATCTGCTTTTAAGCTGTCAGTAAAGGAATGGACAACCTCCCCTGCGAAAAGCCGGGATTTGTCTACAAAATCAATGCGGCGTCCCCTCAGCTGAAGATGTACAACATCACCTGTCTGAAGGAAGCCAATGCCGCCGCCCTCGTATCCTTCCGGGGTCATATGTCCAATCGCAGCACCGTATGTAACACCCGAATAACGCCCGTCACTGATAATGGTTGCAAGCTTTTTCATGACCCGGTTGGCATTAATATGCTGCATCGGTGTAAACATCTCCGGCATTCCAAAGGCTACAGGACCCTGACCGGCAATGACAACTGAAATTTTCAATATGCCTTTTTCAGCCATTTCATCAAATAGCTTTTCGTATTTTTCTTCTTTTAATAGTTCCCATTCCGCCCTGTTGTTATATTTCAGTGTTTCCAGCAGGAGGTTATGGTCAAATAGCTTATCCTTTTTAATATCGTTAAGCAGATTCGAGTCAAGCAGGCTTCTGTTTGCATCATCTTCATTTTCAAAGTAAAGAACAAATGCCAGTTTATCATCAAATTGATCAAGCTGCGGCGTCGGCATCCCGCTGATTTTTACCACTGCGCTTTCAAAGAAATTGCCCTGCAGAACATCCACTCCGCTAAATGCCCTGCGCGGTGCTTCAGCAGATAAGATAACAGGATTTTCTTTTACATTTAATGCCTGGAGGCTTCTTGTGATGGAGAGACGCTCTCTCCAGGTTCTGGCTGCAACTGTCGGCGCATCCTGATCCATCGGTACACCATGTTCAAGTAATTCGTAAAAAAGAGTTTCCATTCCCCTGCTCGTTCCGCTGCAGCACTGCATAGCGAGCGAATAAATATCACGGCCTTCTGTCAGGCTATAGTCGAACAAATCCGGAATTGGATGCTCATGATGGATGCGGTCCAAATCCCATAGACTAAACTTGTATCCGCCATAGAGCATGCCTGCAACAATATGCATCATCAGATTAGTGGAACCGCCGGATGCACTATGAATGCGGACCGCATTTCTGATATTGGCAGCCACAATATTGGAAACGCCATACTTTTCTTCATTAATCATGGTGGCAAAGCTATCAAGAACTGAATTGATCTGCCTTTGAGTCGGCGGATCTGTCAGCAGCTCCACCGCCGGATGAACAAGGCCCAGTCCAGCCACAAGATGCCTGGAACTATTTCCGGTTCCATTAAAGGCACAAACCCCTCCCTGACCGTCGCATGTCGCAACTGCCAGCCTCATCTCAAAATACTTATGCTGTTCCTTTGTTAGGATGCCCCTCTCATAGGCACGCTCGAAAACGCCCTGGAAGGCTGTATTGGATGAACACTGCAGGATATATGCCATTGTGTCACGTAAATCGGCAGCCACATCAGCTGCACCATCTGCTTCTGCTTTTTTCGCCAATTCTTCGAGCTCTGCGATGACATCATCAGGGATTGAGCCTCCTTCGAGCACATGAGCAGGCGCAAAGGTTGCAAAAAACGGAGCTTCACCGCGGCTGCGTCTTACCCGGTCGACATGTGCCAGCGCACTGACAACGCCCAGCGGCTGTTTATCACACCCTTGAATGACGAACGCACCGTGATAACTATGTGCCTCAAGCTGATTAACCACCATTTGGGCAACCGCATTCCTGCTTTGCAGGGAATAGCTCATCCCCTGATTGCTTTGGGCAGTGCCGTCACACATAACCGGTGTGGAAAAATAAAAAGGAACTCCTCCGTTTTGCCAAATGCGGATGGCCGCACGCGCAGAGGTTTGATAGTCCATAATGTGTGCAGGATGGTCAGATGAACCTCCGATAATGGCAATTCGCGGAGCATTTACTTCCAGGCGGTTGTAAATTTCCTCGAGTGTCCAATCCGGCTTTCCGCCTTCATAGGAGGAGCCGAGTGTCTGTTTGGCGCGGTCCAAAAGTCCGGCTACCGTAATCGGTTCATTAGCTTTTCCCTGCACATTGTCACGGTATGGATTTACAGGATTATCTATAAGCGGGTATAAATGTGTCATATGAACACTCCTTATCTATCAATCTGCAAGTTTTCTGCAGAGACTCTTCGAATTAATTGAGCACTAATTCCCTGGGCTCGGACATAACTTCTAAATGGCTGTTTTGTTTCGCTTCCTCAATCAGACTCTCAGAGATCCAGATCTCTCCGATATCCAATGTATTCTTGATTCGAACAGCTTTTACCTTGTTTAAATCAAAGGCATTGCAGGTTTTAATCGCAGCCTTGACAGCCAGCTCTTTTGTTTCTAGCACCATAGGAAGCTTAATCACTTCTATCACTGTACTGGTCAATGCATTTGCATAGCCTTTTTCCCATATAATTTCATCCACTACAGCTTTGGTGGTCATATCTGCCATCCCAATGCCATTTGCGTTTCCATGCGTTTTTTCGGTCAGCCCCAGGACAACTGTTCTTTTTATATCCGGTCCGCCAGAGGCATACGGCGTGGCAAAGTTACCCGTAATATTCGGGTCCATCCCATCGCCGGAAATATCTTTTCCAAGCTCATCGACAATCAGCACATCGAACTCATCAAAATGGATTTTGGGCATCAGGGACTTTGCTTCCTTTAACAGCTCCGGCTCGGCTGTTTCCAGGTCCTCCGCCGGTACAGCAATAACTTTTGCTACTTTGTCATAAGCATTCTCAAGCGATGCCAATCCGAAAATGATTGGCGCTTTCGCTAAAGAAATTTTGGCCATTTCCGGCACATGCTCTGCCATATATTTAAAGCTATAGGCATGGGCAGCTTCCGCTCCTTTTTGCTTTCCGAGCCCGATTGTAATCATTTTCATGAGCCCGCTTTCGACTGGTCCGCGGAATGCTGTATGTGGCTTAATCCGGTTAATGACGACAATTTTGTCAGCTTCATAGGCATTTCGGTCAATGTAGACCGGAAGCCCATTTGGAAGTTTGCCAATTTGGACAACCTCCATAGAAGATTTAACAGGAGCCTCTACAGCTTCCTCCGTCACGCCAAGCTGGTGCAGCACATCAATCTGGCCTTCAGCTGTAGCACCGCCATGGCTTCCCATTGCCGGAACTATAAAGGGATGCCCGCCAACACGTCTAATTTCCCTGACGGTTTCCCGCACCAGAACAGGCAATTCAGCCAGCCCCCTGCTTCCTACTGCAATAGCAACAGAATCACCGTCATTTATTTTGGCCAGCACATTGGTTTCATTTAGGGTTTTCCGCACCTCAGCCGCCACATCTTCCAGTTGGGGTGCGGTAAATTTCTGTCTTACTTTCACCATTTTGGGAAGGGGGATATCTTTTAATATTTCATTAATAATGTCCATTATTATTACTCCTTCATCAATTCAGCCATGCAAGCGGAACTGTAATAATTTCCGGGAATAGGATCAATAGAAGCAGCACAATGACATGAACGAGCAAGAATGGCCAAATTCCTTTCGTTAGGTCCACCAGGTTAATCTTACTAATACCACAGCCCACGTATAACACCGTGCCAACCGGAGGAGTGATTAATCCAATACACAAGTTGATTACCATAACAATTCCAAAATAAACTGGATCAATTCCGGCCATTTTAACAAGCGGCAGCAAAACCGGTGTAAAAATCAGGATAGCAGGTGTCAGATCCATTACCAGGCCAATCAATAATAGGAATATCATTATGACTATCATTAACAGCAGAGGGCTGCTGACAAGAGAACCCATGTAACCCGCAATCTCTGCAGGGACATTTGCGACGGTAATAAGCCAAGCTGATACCATGGCAGCAGCAGCCACAAACATCACAACACTCGTTGTTTTTGCCGAAGCGATTAAAACCTGATACAGCTCTTCCAGCTTCAGTTCACGGTAAATGAATAAGCCAACAAACAAGGCATAAAAGGCAGCTACCACCGCAGCCTCAGTTGGGGTAAAAACACCGCCCCGCAGACCGCCAATAATAATAACCGGGAGCATCAGTGCAAAACTGGCCTGCTGGATCGCCTTCAGGATTTCTTTAGCTGATTTCCTTGGCGGCAGTTCACTTGTATCCTTCCTTGACATAAAGAACCAGCCAATCATGAGCCCCACTCCCATCATAATTCCAGGAATGATGCCGCCCATGAATAAATCTGTAATGGATACTCCGGCGGTTACTCCGAATAATATCATCGGAATGCTTGGCGGTATAACAGGGGCTATAATACCGGATGCACAGATGATGCCGGTTGAGGTGTTTACGTTGTATCCTTTGGCAATCATCATGGGAATTAAAATCGCCCCAAGCGCTGCTGTATCCGCAACTGCCGAACCCGATAATCCTGCAAAAAGAATGCTGGCAATAATGGCTACAAAGCCAAGGCCTCCACGAATGTGCCCGACCAGAGCCATGGAAAAGTCTACAATCCGCTTGGAGATCCCTCCTGCATTCATCAGTTCACCAGCTAGAACAAAAAAGGGAATGGCCATTAATGAAAAGTTGTTAGCTCCATTGATCAAATTCTGGGCAACAATTTGGCTATCGAACGTACCCATGGCAAACATCAGCATAACCGCGCTGGCAAGCAGGGCAAATGCAATCGGCACCCCTAATGTCAGCGAGCCAAACAGTGACCCTAAAAAAACTCCAATCATATCGGATTTCTCCCTCCTCTCCTATACCGTTATTTAGCAATGATCCTTTCTTCCTGGTCAGGGTCAGCTTCTGCTGGAACATCTTGTGAGGATTGGATAATGGTCAGGTTATCAGATGCTCCCCGGATAGCCTTAAAAAGGCTTGCAATTATGATCAACATCATCCATATGCTGGATATAACTCCTATTCCATATAAAAAGGAAAGGGGCATGCCTGTTGCTGGTCCAGTACTGTTCATATTGAGAAGCGTCATTTTCCAGCTTCCCTCCAAGATCAGCCAAAGCAAATAAAGAACGATTGCATTACTGATTAGAAAGGCAACTTTCTGAAGTCCCTTTGGCAGTGCATTGACAACAATGTCCACGCCAAGGTGCATTTTATCCTTTAGTGCAGCAATGGCTCCCAGGAAGACCATCCAGACAAAAAAGTAGCGTGACATTTCTTCTGACCAGGTGAGACCAGAATTAAAAACATATCTCAAAACAACATTTCCAAAGACGGAGAGGGACATGGCTGCCAGTGAAAAGGCAATCGCGATGTTTAATAGTTTGGTAGAAAAAGAGTTAATTTTGCTAAACACAGCTTTCTCCTCCCTGCAATTTTAGCTTGGAGGAATAAAGAGGTTTTTATCCTCCAAGCTTATGCTAGTTACTCTGCTTCCGCACGGATGCGGTCAGCTAAGTCCTTCGCCCATTCAAATTCACTGTAGATCTTTTCATATAAAGGCTGTGCTGCTTCTTCCATCTCTGCTGAGAACTTTTCTGAAGGAGCTGTAAACTTTAATCCATTTTCTTCGAGAAATTTCTTATCTTCTTCATAGCTCTTTTCAAGGAGTTCAAATTCATAATCTGCTGCTTCCTTTGACGCCTTTTCGATAATTTTCTGCTGCTCTTCCGTCAGACCGTTCCAAAAATTACTGTTGATGATATACAAGTTAGGGCTGAACATATGCTTTGATTCCAGAATATCGCTTTGTACTTCATACCAGCCGGATGCCCGGACTGTAGCAATTGGGTTGTCCTGGCCATCTACCACTTTTTGCTCCATCGCTGTAAATACTTCAGAGATTGGGAGGGGTGTCACATTGGCACCAAGTAATTTTCCCAGTTCAATATAGTTCGGTATATTCGGCATTCTAAGACGGAGTCCATCAAGATCTTCTAAACTATCAATCGTTTTGTTTGAGGAAATCATTCTAAATCCATTTGCACTCCAGGCAAGGGGCTTTACACCATGCTCAGATTCAAGATCTTCTGTCAATTCGTCGCCAATCGGCCCATTCAAAACCTTTTGGGCATGGTCGAAATTTTTAAATAAAAATGGCCATTCCGGGGCGGCCATTTTCGGAATATCCGCCTGCATAATCAAACCCGGAATACCCATTTCAATGGTTCCGTTGCGGACACCATCATAGAATTCCTTTTCGGCACCCAATGTACTGTTCGGGTAAAGCTGAACTTCCAGCTCGCCGTTAGTCTCTTCTTCTACGATTGTTTTAAACTTTTCTTTCAATGCTACGTTTTGGGGATGGTCCTCAGCAAAGTAATGAGCTACCTTAATGACCTTTTTCTTTTCTCCTCCTCCTGCTTCCTCGCCGCCACAGCCTGTGAGGAATAAGAAGCTTGCAAGCGCAGTGACTGCCAATCCATATAACTTCTTGTTTTTCATCTTCATCTCCCCTTCATTCGTTTTGCTGCAACTATCTAAAGCTGTTAAATGTTCTACAATATAAAACAGAGTTTTGTAATATATACAAAAAGGAAACAGCTATTTCTTTATGAAAATGCTGTTTAATATCTGCAATGAACTGACTTGCCCATTTATAAGAACAGCAGGGAAATCTGCGGAACGACGATAATGAGCAGCAGTGTAATAACCATGGCAAAGAAAAACGGCACAATTGCCTTGGATAACTGTTCCAGTGACAGCCCTGAAATCCCAGCACCCACAAACAGGTTTACACCAAGCGGCGGTGTTATGAACCCAATTGCCAGGTTAACGATCATAATAATCCCGAAGTGAATCGGATCGTATCCAATTTGAATGGCAACTGGCAGGAGGATTGGCGTTAAAATGATGATTGCTGCAATCGTGTCCATAAAACACCCTACAATTAAGAGCAATAAGGTAATGAGCATCATGATGATAAGCGGTTCGCTCGAGATGGATATCATAGCTTCAGCAATTTGATTTGGTATTTGTTCAAGTGTCAGTAACCGTCCAAATGCTGTAGCAGCTCCAACAATAACCAGAACTGATGCAGTCGTTAAGGCAGAATCAACAAATATCTGCGGCAAATCCTTGAGCTTCAATTCTTTATATACAAACACACTGACGATTAAGCCGAAAACAACAGCAACAACTGCTGCTTCTGTTGGTGTAAAGATACCGCCATATATGCCCCCTAAAATAACAATCGGGATCATGAGCGCCCATTTAGCCTGCCAAAGAGCTGTTAGGATGCCTTTTAATGTTGTTTCTTGATTTGAACCCGTGTAACCCATTTTTTTAGAGTGGATATAAGAATAAACCATTAATCCAATTCCCACTAATATCCCAGGAATGATTCCGGCAATAAACATATCCCCGATTGAAACACTCCCGGAAACACCGTATATAACCATTGGAATACTCGGTGGAATGATGACGCCAATTGACCCCGCTGCTGCAACAACTGCAGTTGCAAAACGTTTATCGTAGCCTTTTTGAACCATTGCCGGTATCATAATTCCCCCGATTGCTGCAACGGTTGCCGGACCGGAACCGGATATAGCTGCAAAGAACATACAGGTGATGATGGTTGCCATCGCAATCCCGCCTGTTTTATTGCCGACCATTGAATCAGCTACATTAAACAGGCGTTTGGATATTCCGCCCTTCCCCATAATTTCGCCGGCGATAATAAAGTATGGAACAGCCAGCAGCGGAAAAGAGTCAACTGAGTTGGTTAATTCTTTCATCAGGAATTCCACTGGCATGCTGCCGGTATATAAAATGGTGAATAATACAGCCAATCCGATTGCGATTCCTATTGGAACAGTTAAAAATAGAAATGCGGCAAATGAACCAAATAATACCCCCGCCATTCAGATCCTACCCCCTTTAAAGTCTAGATCACATTTATATTTTGTTCGGCATCTTTTGGCAGTACATGTGTTTTATCAAAGTTTTTAATCGATATAATATTGCCGATGATATTTTGAATCAGGCGGATGCCCGCAAGCCCCATGCCAACTGGTGGAGCAAGGTATACAATGCCTGTCGGAATTTGAAGTGCAGGTGTTGTCTGTCCAAACATCAGCAGCTGGGATGCAATACCGTAGCCATAGAACACTACATATACACAGAATACTAAAAAGAGGATATTAGAGATGAGTGAAAAATAGATTTTTGTTTTATCTTTAAAAAGAATAAGTGCTGCATCCACTTTAATATGGCGATGATGCTTGACAGCATAGCTGATACCGATATAGATAAGCCAGATAAAGCAGTACCGCGCAAGCTCTTCTGACCATGACAGTGAATTTGACATCACATAGCGCATAAAAACCTGTATGAAAATGACAGCAACCATGATAGCCGATAAAACGAATAGTATGTATTTCTCAAAGTTATCATCCAGCCACCTTAGTACTTTAAGCAAACTGATCGCCTCCCTCTTTCAGAAGCGGCCGGCCATCAGGGGACAACCGGCTGCTCGTTTTATATTTATTTTGCCTTATCAATTTCAGCAAAGAACTCGTCTACAATTTCAGCTCCGATTTTCTCTTTGTATTTATCAATAACCGGCTTCACAGCTTCCTGGAACTTCTCAAATTCACCCTCTTTGATTTCTGTAAAAGTCATTTCTTTCTTTAGCGTTTCAAGTGACTCGTCGGCAACCTCGCGTGTGCGCTCACGGTTAAACTTACCTGCTTCTACTGCTGCTTTCGAGATGATATCCTGCTGTTCTGCAGAAAGCTCTTCCCAAACCTTTTTGCTGAATAAGAAAATAAAAGGTGTGTACACATGATTTGTATTGGAAACATGTTTTTGAACTTCAGGATATTTACTTAATAAAATCGTTGGATATGGGTTTTCCTGTCCGTCGATTGTCCCCTGCTGTAATGCTGTGAATAATTCTGTGAATGCCATTGGAGTTGGGTTTGCACCAAGAGCTTTCCAGGCATCTAAATGGATTTCATTTTCCATGGTGCGGATCTTCAATCCTTTAACATCCTCCATACCTGCAACTGGTTTTACATCATTTGTTAAGTTACGGAAACCATTTTCCCACCAGGCCAAACCAACTAATCCCTGCTGATCAACCATCTCAAGCATCTTATCTCCAAAAGGGCCATCCAATACCTTATCTGCCACTTCTTCATTCGGAACCGTGAACGGAAGATCGAAAACACCATATGCCGGAATAAAGTTTACAAGCGGTGAAGTAGATGGAATGGTTGCATCAAGCGTACCGAACTGAAGCATTTCAATCGCTGACCGGTCATCGGCAATCTGGCCGGAATGATAGACTTCCACTGTTAAATCATCTGACTCTGCTTCAACCAGCTCTTTAAATTTCAAGGATGCCTCATATTCCGGATGCTTGTCATTGACCCCAATACTAACTTTGATTGTCCGCTTTCCCCCTTCTCCACTGGCACTATCAGATCCTTTTTCAGTAGCACCGGTCGAGTTTGATCCACCTCCGCATGCTGCCAATACCATCGTACTGAACATAAGAATACTCAAAAATAAAATAGACAACTTCTTCATCAATCTTCCCCCTCAATATTTTTAAAAATGATAGTACTCTATGTTTGCGCTATCATTGGAAGTTCATAAACGCCGTTCGAATTAATAAAACGCTTTCAAAACACTTCGAAAATTTTGTAAGTCTATCACCCCTTTATGCATTTTGTTTTACATTATAAAACTCTGTTCTGTATTTATGAACATATTTGTATTTTAACGTCAGCTTATTTTATTTGTCAAACTATTTTTTATATTCCAAAATGAACGTGTATTTAAAACTATTTCAATAAAGTGGTTAGAATATATGATGCTATGAAGCATTAAAGGGGAAAAGGATTTAATGATATACTGAAAAAACATTTTTAATGAAGAATTTTCGGCGTTTTTATACTTGGCCATTCTCTGAAAATCAACTTTCAGCTTTTATTCTGCACAAAAAAGCCAATGCCGGTCTCTCTGCCGGCATTGGCTTCTTATCTCCTGGTATTAATCCTCAGGCAAAATCAATTTTGACCGCAAGTATGCGTTAATAAACTGATCCAGGTCACCGTCCATAACTCCCTGGACATTACCTGACTCCGTGTTGGTACGGTGGTCTTTCACCATGGAGTATGGGTGGAAAACATAAGAACGGATTTGGCTTCCCCAGCCGATGTCTTTTTGCTCACCGCGGATTTCAGCCAATTCTGCTTCCTGCTCCTCGATTTTCTTTTGATAAAGCTTTGCTTGGAGCATCTTCATGGCACGTTCCCGGTTTTTGATCTGGGAACGCTCTGTCTGGCAGGTTACCACGACATTTGTCGGCAAGTGGGTGATACGGACAGCAGAGTCAGTTGTGTTGATATGCTGACCGCCGGCACCGCTTGCACGGTATGTGTCAATTTTGAGATCTTCTGTTCGGATATCAATTTCAATTTCATCATTGAATTCCGGCATGACTTCACAGGAAACAAATGAAGTATGGCGGCGTCCTGATGAATCAAATGGAGAGATCCTTACAAGACGGTGCACGCCTTTTTCTGCCTTCAAGTAGCCATACGCATTATGCCCCTTGATGCTAAGCGTAACACTCTTGATCCCCGCTTCATCCCCCGGCAGATAATCAAGGGTTTCCACCTTAAAGCCTTTCTTTTCAGCCCAGCGCGTGTACATGCGAAGCAGCATACTGCCCCAGTCCTGTGACTCCGTTCCGCCTGCACCTGGATGCAGTTCAAGAATGGCATTGTTTTTATCATATTCTTCGCTTAAAAGAAGCTGAAGCTCGAAATCATTCAGGCGCTTCACTAAGTCCTTAAGCTCTTCCTCAAGCTCAGCCTGCAATTCTGCGTCGCTCTCTTCTTTTACCAGCTCATAAGTTAATTCCAGATTCTCAAAGGCTTCGTATAAATTGTGGAATTCCACTACCTGGTCCTTCAGTGAGTTTGATTCACTGATAACAACCTGTGCTGCCTGCTGGTCATCCCAAAATCCGGGCTGCAGCATGATATCGTCAAGCTCAGCGATGCGTGCCTCTTTGTTTTCTAAGTCAAAGAGACCCCCTAAAGTCCGCTAAAATCTTAGCTGTTTTTTCAAGTTCATTCCGAATATCTGCTAATTCCATTTTGGTCACCTCAAAAAATATTTTTTCCTATTATAGCGTGATTTTCTGTAAAAGCCTATGCCAGGCTTTTTCCAAAGAGAGGAGCCGGCAAAGATGTTGCCGGCTCTTGTGGTTTATTTCTCTGCACCACAGCAGTTTTTATACTTTTTGCCGCTTCCGCAGATACATGGATCATTGCGTCCAACATCCATCTGCTTGACGACAGGTTTTTTCTTAACCTTTTCACCATCTTCTTTTGGGTTGACGGCCTGTCCTTTGGCCACTTCCTGGCGCTCAAGGTTGTTGCGGATTTCAGCTTTCATGATGTACTTGGCTACATCCTCTTCAATGGATGCAATCATGTTTTCAAACATGGCAAAGCCTTCTGCCTGGTACTCGCGAAGCGGATCGGTCTGGCCATAGGCGCGCAGATGGATTCCCTGGCGAAGCTGATCCATTGCGTCGATGTGATCCATCCACTTGGAGTCAACGGCCCGAAGCACGATGACCTTTTCAAATTCACGCATTTGTTCAGGGCTAAGCATTTCTTCTTTTTCATCATAGCGTTCTTTCACCTTGGCAAAAATGGTTTCGGCGATTTCCTCCGTATCTTTGCCGCGGATGTCATTTATAGTAAGGTCACCTTCATTAAGAAGGTTTCCATTTACATAGTCAATGATCCCCTGCAGGTTCCAGTTATCCTCATCTTCATGTCGAGGTGCATATCCTTCTACATTGCGCTGGATGCTGGTCATGATCATCTTTTCAACAATCTCTCTCAAGTTCTCTGACTCCAGAACTTCGTTTCGCTGACCGTAAAGAATCTCACGCTGCTGACGAAGAACATCGTCATAGGAAAGCAGCTGCTTACGGGCATCGAAGTTGTTGCCCTCAACGCGTTTTTGCGCAGATTCAACAGCTCTTGAAACCATCTTACTCTGGATTGGCTGAGAGTCATCCATACCCAGGCGTTCCATCATCGATTTCATATTGTCAGAACCGAAACGGCGCATCAATTCATCTTCCATAGAAAGGTAGAATTGCGTGACACCCGGGTCTCCCTGACGTCCGGAACGTCCGCGGAGCTGGTTATCAATACGTCTGCTTTCATGACGCTCTGTCCCAATAACACAAAGACCGCCTATTTCTTTAACACCTTCACCGAGCTTAATGTCCGTACCGCGTCCTGCCATGTTAGTGGCAATCGTTACAGAACCCTGTTTACCTGCGTCAGCAATAATTTCAGCTTCACGGCCATGGTTCTTCGCATTCAGGACGTTATGAGGAACACCTTTTTTGCTCAGGTATTTTGAAATGATTTCAGATGTTTCAATCGCAACTGTACCGACAAGCACAGGCTGTCCTTTTTTGTGGCGCTCGGCAATATCTTCTACTACCGCACGGAATTTGCCATCCATTGTGGCATAAATTAAATCCGGCCGGTCATCACGGGCAATTGGACGGTTTGTTGGAATCACGATAACATTCATATTGTAGATATTGCGAAATTCCTCTTCTTCCGTTTTCGCTGTACCAGTCATACCTGCCAGCTTTTCGTACATACGGAAATAGTTCTGGAAGGTAATCGTTGCAAGAGTCATGCTTTCGTTCTGGATTTCCAGGCCTTCCTTCGCTTCGATTGCCTGGTGAAGCCCATCGCTGTATCGGCGGCCCTTCATCAGACGGCCGGTAAATTGGTCAACGATTACAATTTCATCGTCCTGAACAACATAATCAACATCCAGGTGCATGCTGGAATGCGCTTTTAACGCCTGTGTAATATGGTGGTTCAGTGCAACATGCGAAATGTCGAAAAGGTTATCGATTCCAAAAGCCTTCTCTGCTTTCGTCATCCCTTCTTCAGTCAGCTGCACGCCTTTTGTTTTTTCATCATACGTGTAATCTTCATCTTTTTTCAGGCGGCTGACAAACGCATTTGCCTGAATATAAAGCTGTGTAGACTTTTGGGCGGAACCGGAAATGATCAGCGGTGTACGCGCTTCGTCAATAAGGATGGAGTCAACCTCATCGATTACAGCATAGTGAAGAGGGCGCTGGACCTTCTGCTCTTTGTAAAGAACCATGTTATCGCGAAGATAATCAAATCCCAGCTCATTGTTTGTGCTATATGTGATATCAGCTGCATAGGCAGCCTGCTTTTCTTCTTTGGAAAGTCCATTCAGGTTAAGGCCAACAGTCAGTCCGAGGAATTCATAAAGCTGACCCATTTCAGTGGCGTCACGGCTTGCAAGGTATTCGTTGACTGTCACAACGTGAACGCCTTTTCCAGTTAGGGCATTGAGGTAAACCGGCATCGTTGCAGTCAGGGTTTTACCTTCACCTGTTTTCATCTCGGAGATGTTGCCGTCATGAAGGGAAATCCCCCCCATTAACTGAACCGGATAAGGGTATAAGCCAAGAACGCGCTTCGCTGCTTCACGGACAACCGCAAAGGCTTCAATCAGCAAGTCATCAACGGTTTCTCCCTTTTGGTAGCGGGCTTTGAATTCTTCCGTTTTTTCGCGCAGCTGCTCGTCCGATAATTTTTCCATATCAGATGCAAGCGCATCGATTTGTTCTGCCATTTTGGTGAGGCGTTTTAGTTCGCGTTTATTTTGATCAAACACTTTATTTAAAATCCCAAGCATTAAAAACGCTCCTTTATGTTGGATAGGACAGCTCTTTATCTTGTGCTGACCATATCTGGTTTCAAAGTTAATATCATTGCACAGGTAGTATAGATTCGCTTTTTCTCGGCAGAATCCTCCCATAAAAAATCACAATATTTCTTATTAATATTACCACTTTGAGAGGGGGGTGACAACTTATGGCGCATGCGGGCTATTCCAGATCTTTAATTTGCTGATATTCTGGTTTCGGTAAATACACTCTTCCTTTTTTTGAACCGGAATGCGGCAGTTTACTGGCTGAGAGAAGTTTTTTGGCTATATTTCCTGAAGAAATTTGGAGGAATCTGCAGATGTGCCTATTTTTCAATGGAGAATCATTGTTTAGGAGGAATAAGTCCTTAATAGCTGAAACGTGAGCACTCTTGTCTTTGGATTGGCATTTGGTGCAAAACCATGTTCCATAATGGCGTTTCATTGGATATGAAGAGCAAACTCTGCAGATAACTCCTGTTTGTATATCAGATCTTGAGATTTCATAATGCTTTAGGATATCAAAATTTTTGGGGGTGTGTTCTTTTAGAAGAGAGCGGGCGATTTTCTTCATATCTTTTGGAGATAAGACTTCCTTTTTATATGCAGCCTTTATATTTTCAATACTTTTCAGAAGGAATTGAACATGAAGAACTCTTTGGTGCATTTTCGCGTGGCCTGGTGCGGTTTTAAGAATGGTAGAGGGTTTGCTGATGATGATGAAAAACTCAATCGGGATATTGATATTGCGTTTTAATAGCCATTTTTTGATTTCAGAGCATTGTACTCTGGCTTGCTCTGCCGGATTTGGATAGCCTTTGACTTCACCTTTGCGATTTGTTTGGATTAATTGGTTGAAATCAGGATCAAAATATAAAGTTCCGCCATAGTTTTTCACTTCTAAAATTAAAGCAAATGAATGGCTTAAGATTAGCGTGTCAATCTGAAAAAAATGTGTCCCGTTTGAGAGGCGCAGATCATGGAGGATTACATACTCTTTTTCCGGCAGTTTGCTTAAGTGGAAGTCAACGGCTTGCTCACCTTTATAACCTGCTAATCTCTTCGTTTGATCTGATTCGATCATGAACCTCTTTGGGTGATTTTTTGAAATTCTTTTCAGCAATGCGTGATTTTTTTGGATTCGGACAGGGATAAATCGGTCTTTTTCAATCAAAAGCAGCACTCCTTTTTGGTTATGACAATACAATTCGTGTAAGGCATCAGATTTCCCTGCTGTTTGGCCTCATTTTTGCCTCACTTTCGATGTCTAAATGGGATATCAGTCTGTTGGCCAGGTATATCGGTCATATTTCCTAGTTATCGGCTTCTTTCTAGATTTATCGGTCAGTTTTTCAATTTATCGGTCAGTTCGGGAAACATCAACATTCCCGTAAAAATAAAAAAAGAGAGCAGCAATGCTCTCCATTTTACGAATTCGATGATTCAATCAATTCAATAATAGTTTTCTCGACAGCGTCATAAATCTCGCCATAATAATTAGAAACCCGGTTTGCGCTAATGCCGTATAACTCTCCGAATTCTTTCTGGGTGAGATTTTCCTTTACAGGGGCTATTGTACTTACAAGGTATCTCAGGCCAGCTACATAGTTATCAGGCTTTTTAACCTGTTTGCCGGTTTTCTCGAGGTACTCCATCCAAAGTGAAATCCCCATGCCGATCAGCCATGGTTCCTCTTCAGCCTTTTCCATATCGTTCCGGAACATGTCGGCAACCTGCTCAGCACCCTTGGTAGGCCAGTCGAAATTGTCCATATTGGGGCCAGCCAATGATTTTGGCGTGTCATTCATTAGGTCAATGAGGAACTCAGCCGTGTATTCTTCAGGATTCTCATATCCGGATTCTTCGAAGGAATACTGAATGTAATCTGCAAACTTCGCAGCATTATCTCCCGGCAGGTCAAATATTGCAGGAAATGCCACATACTCTTCTCCATAAGGAAGCAGCATGGCAAAGGCAAAGTTCCCTTCAGTAACTTCCATATCACCAAATAGGGAGACATTGAACACCTTCCCGGTCAGACAATCCTCGATAACTGCTTTATCTTCAGTCACTTCAATTAATTTTCCAGCAGCAGCTTTACTGTCCTCCCACGACTTTAAAATGTTTTTTGTACGAGGGCGAATAACGGAAGGCAGCTTGTAATGAATGAACTCATCCATTACAGAGTCCATATCTTCAAGTTCTCCAAAAAGAATGTACCAGAAAGAGTGCACAAATTCATAGAACTCTTTTTCCTGCGGCTCAATGTCTTCAAGTATTTCCAGAAGATCCTTGAAATCCTCTTTCATGTCTTCCGCAAAATGAGTTAGTGCATAGACCCTTGCTTCCTTTTGAAGCTCAAGGACTTCGTGGTTCAATACATCCTTGATTGAAACCGCATCTCTGCTGCCGCAGCACTTTTTATATTTTTTTCCGCTCCCGCATGGGCACGGTTCGTTTCTGCTTACTTTTACTGTTGACATCTTTTAAATCTCTCCTACCAAATTCGTTTAACTCTACTATCCTAACATTTATCAGCCATTTAGGCATTAATCAAGAGGATTTTACATTTGGCAGGTTAAGGAAGCTTATTTTATTAGTTGGAATTAGCTGATTTTCCTCAATTGAGTCCTGTCGGCTTTCCAGCAGTTCAATAATAAAAAAACGGAGAGCATCACACTCTCCGCTTTCCCTTTTTCACAGTTTTTTCATATATGCCAGGACATCCAAATCAATTTTTCCCGCTTCCTGTTCGCGGGCTTCGAAATTTTCGGTATGAATAAAGGCCGTTAATGCTTTGATTAGCTGTTCATCACCCTGGCCGGCCTTCAAATACTCGAGCCTGGTTAACTCCCGTACGAGCCCCTCTTTTATCTCACCTTCAATCGCCGTAATCCGTTCAGCCTTTGCCGGCGCAAAATAGAGCTGCTGCAGATGATAAATCCGGATCAGCTCGTTAATCGGCTCCGGATGATCATCAACCCTTAAGTCTATGTAGCGGTCATTAAATCCACCATATCCACCGGCTTCTTTCACTACAAGAAGAGCTGCGGATTGCTGGCCCCGGCTGTCACCGCCGGCTGCCTGGCCTGCATTCAAGGCGGCGAGCAGACGCTCAGCCAGAGTGCCGTCTGTGCTGATAAACGTCTGGCCCATAGCCTCAACCGTTGTTTCATCCACCAGGATATTTCCCTGCGCGGCAAAATGAGTCCCTACCATGCCTCCAGCCCAATCATAGCAGCCTTCTCCAGTGAATGTTGCCGGGTTGCCCATGCTATCCAGCAGTCCGACCTGACGGAGCTCTTTCTCGGGATCATCTTTCGTAATGATTTCCAGTGCTTCTTCAGCCGTTTTACCTTCTTCCATCAATTGCAATGCACGGGGTCCGTATGAAGTATTGGCGTAGGACTGTGTCGCAACGGCTCCAATACCTGCTTTTGCAAAGGGCACTACTGCACCAACGCCGAGAAATTTTGATTGAACCGCGATTCCCCATTCTTTTTCCTTCGGATCGTATCCAACGATGGAAAACGTCATATTAATTCTCCTCCTATCCTAGAACAAGTCCTCCGTATACGAGTGCACCCGCGATCACATAAGCCGGATGAACCTTAAGCCTTTCCATTAAAAAAAAGCTAACCAGCCCGATAAAGAGCGTCTGCCAGATGCCTGCACCTTCGTATGCTGAAAATAAAAAATCATATGTCATAATGCCAAGCAGAACCGCGATAACTGGCCGGATATAAGTAGTCATCCGTTTGACCCGTGGTGATTCCTTATACTTCATAAGAAGCCCGAGCAGGGTAATCATCAAGATCAGTGATGGAGCTACAGTGGCAAATACTCCAACAATGGCTCCGAGGATTCCACCCTGTTCATATCCGATATAACCAGCCATTTTTGTGGCGATCGGACCTGGCAGTGCATTGCCCATTGCCAGCATTTCACTGAATTCATTAGTTGTAAGCCAGCCATAATGGTCGACCACTTCATTTTCAACCAATGGAATGGACGCCGGTCCCCCGCCGTATCCTAGAATCCCTGGAATGAAGAATGCCAAGAAGATCTGAACGTAAATCATGCGAGATTCCTCTCCTTTTTTGCTTCATTTTTACCAGCCTTATCTTTCTTCAGGAGAGCCGCTGTCAGTAAAACAAATATGATAATCGCAGGATGAATGTTAACAAATTCAAGAAGAACTAAGCTCACGGCTACAAAAAGAAGGGTCCAGCCCCAGCCCAGCGATGATTTCGAGGACTTTTTAACAAAGTCCCAAGTCAGTGTGGCCAGCATCACGGCCACAACAGGCACGACTGCCTTTGTCATGCCGGCTACCCATGGCTGGTCTTTGAATGTATTTAATGCGGTAAGAAGAGTAATCATAAGGACAATTGTTGGTACCATCGTCGCTGCAAGAGCAGTGACCATTCCAAGTAAGCCGCCAACACGATAGCCGATATAGCCAGCCATTTTTGTGGCAATCGGGCCTGGGAGAGCGTTGCCCAGTGCCAGCACATCGCCGAATTCATCCGTATCCATCCATTTATATTTATCAACAACCTCTTTATGGACAAGCGGAATAGATGACGGACCGCCGCCATAGCCGAGAATGCCTACTCTAAAAAAAGCCATAAAGATGTCAACCTGCTTCATGATGCCTCCACCTCTTTTCGTTGTTTTCGGTACCAGGTACCTGTACCACCACTAGACCAGTTGGGTATCACTGCCTCCGTGTCCGGGAAAAGCAGATGAAGGAGCGGCTTTTGTCCGGTCCGCTCCCCTTTACCTTTTATATGGTTATTTTACGCTTATATGCGTGCGGCTTCCTCACTTTTTATTACCAGGCGGCGATTGATCCGTCTGTTCTCGATTCTGTTCCGCCTATAAGCACTCCAGTTTTCGGGTCACGCCAGATAATCTGGCCGCGGCCGAATCCGCCTGTGTCAACAGTCACCTCGATTTGATGACCTTTGCGAACCAATGCCTGAGCAATATGATTAGGGAAGTGCGGCTCCACCTGGACCTTTTTCCCTTCAATCCACTGCCACCTTGGGGCATCAAGGGCTGCCTGCGGGTTCAAGTGGAAATCAACTGTATTCATAACCACCTGCATATGGCCCTGCGGCTGCATATAGCCGCCCATCACACCGAACGGTCCAACGGCCTCGCCGTCTTTTGTCAGGAAGCCAGGGATAATCGTATGATACGTTTTTTTGCCTGGCTTCAGGGCATTATGGTGCTCCGGATCAAGAGAGAAGTCGTGCCCGCGATTCTGAAGGGCAATGCCTGTTCCCGGAACGACAAGGCCGGATCCAAAGCCCATATAATTGCTTTGAATGAAGGAAACCATATTCCCTTCACTGTCGGCTGCTGCCAGGTAAACAGTTCCCCCGCGCGGCGGCTGATATGGCTCAGGCGTTACGGCTTCTTCGCCGATTTCGCTGCGGCGGGATTCACCATACTCCTCCGAGAGCAGTTCTTCAACAGTCACTTTCATTTCCGCAGGATCTGTAATAAATGCCTTGCCGTCTGTGAAAGCTAACTTCATCGATTCAATTTGTTTGTGGTATGTATCAACCGTATCTTTATCACCGAATTCAAAGCCTTTAGCAATGTTTAACCCTAAAAGAGCTACAAGCCCCTGGCCGTTCGGCGGGATTTCCCACACATCATAACCGCGGTAATTTACGTTAATGGGATCAACCCATTCTGCCTTGTAATCAGCAAGGTCTTCCTTTGATAAAAAAGCATTGTATTTTTTTGAAAAAGCATCGATTTTATCAGCGATCTCTCCGCGGTAAAAGCTTTCTCCGCCTGTTTCGCCAATAGCTCTTAAAGTAGCAGCATGCCCTTCAGAACGCCAAACCTCGCCTGCTTCAGGTGCCCTGCCATCCGGAGCAAAAGTTTCAAACCAATGCTGGAATTCGTCGTCCGTCAGAATCTGTTTGAACTTTTTATACGCATACTTCCAGTACTTGCCGAGGATCGGCGTTAAAGGATAGCCCTTTTCCGCATAATCAACGGCAGGCTGAAGGACTTCTTTTAACGGAAGCCTGCCGAACCGCTTGGAAAGCTCAGCCCACGCTGATGGAGCACCAGGCACTGTAACCGGCATCCAGCCGTGCGTCGGCATTTTTTCGATGCCTCTTTCCTTTAGGGCTTCGATGGAAATGGACTTTGGAGCAGGGCCGCTTGCATTCAATCCATGCAGTTTCCCTTTCGTCCAGACGAGTGCAAATGCGTCGCCGCCGATTCCGTTAGAAGTCGGTTCAACCACAGTAAGAGCCGCTGCTGTGGCAATTGCTGCATCTATGGCATTTCCGCCTTTTTTCATGATATCTAATCCAGCCTGAGCTGCTAGCGGCTGAGACGTTGCGACCATGCCGTTATTTGCCATGACGGTCGTTCGCTGGGATGAATATGGATGGTGCTGGAAATCAAAATTCATGGAGGTCACCTCTGGAATTATTGGTTAGTTTCGATTATAGCAAATTATTAAACTATTAACGTTTTAATTGGATTAAAAAATTTCGGATCTTGAAATATCTGCGATGAAAGGAGCCGTACCCTTATGGCTACAGCTCCTTTTTTGAGTTTGCTTTTTATTCAACCGTAACCTTTTCAAGCATGTACAAACCTGATGGATGCATCCAGAAACCTTTGACATTGCTGCCGATGACGGCAAGGTCTTCATCATTGCGAAGGAAGACAATTGGTGCTTCTTCCATCTCAATTTTTTGGGCTTCTGCATAGAATTCAAGACGTTTCTGTTCATCTGTTTCCTGGCGGCCCTTGTCAATCAGCTCATCCACTTTCGGGTTGCTGTAGAATGAGCGGTTTCCAGGATTGCCTCGTGCGTCACTGTGGAACAGAAAGTACTGATTATAATCCGCATCTCCGGTCATGTTAGACCATCCAAGGATAAACATATCATGGTCGCCTTTTGCTGTGCCCTCAAGGTAAGCGCCCCACTCCACTACTTTGGTTTCCACTTCAATGCCAATGCCTTTTAATTGAGACTGAACGACTTCTGCCACGTCCATACGAGCTTTATTATCATTTGTCCAGATCGTTGTTTTGAAGCCGTCCGGGTAACCGGCCTCCGCTAAAAGCTGCTTCGCTTTTTCAAGGTCATATTTATAGCCTTTAAGATCAGCGTTATGACCCCAGATGGCAGGTCCCATCGGAGCTGTTGCCACTGTCCCTACATTATTATAGACACCTTTTACAATCGCTTCTGTATCAATCGCATAGCTAATGGCCTGGCGCACTTTTACATTATTGAATGGTTCTTTTTCTACGTTAAAGCCGATATAGTCCACACCTAACGCATCACTGCGCACAAGCTCCATGCTATTGCTGTTTTCGATGCGTTCTACTTCTGTTACTGGCACAGGCTCTGCTATATGCGCTTCCCCTGTTTCAACCATGGCAATACGGGTAGAATCTTCCGGAACCACCTTATATGTGACAGTTTCCATTGAAGGCTTTTCGCCCCAATAATCTTCGAATGCAGTCAATTTAATTTCCTGTCCAGGCTTCCACTCACCAAGCTTGTAAGGGCCTGTCCCAACCGGATTTTGACCAAGGTTCTCTCCTGACTCAATGGCAGCAGGGCTCATGATGCCTGCTGCATAGTGAGCCAGGTTGGCCAATAGCGGTGCGTATGGGTATTCTGTTACTAATTGAACAGTGTGATCATCAACTGCTTTTACCTCTTTAATCATTTCAAATAGGTTAGAACGCGGTGAAGCTGTTTCCTCAGAAAGAACACGTTCAATTGTTTTTTGAACAGCTTCTGCAGTAAAGTCAGTGCCATCATGGAACTTTACTCCTTCACGAAGCTTGAATTCCCATGTAAGATCGTCAAGCTGTTTCCATTCAGTAGCAAGCGCAGGCTGGATTTCCATGTTTTCGTCCTGCTGCACAAGGCCTTCATAAATTTTTCCATGATACACATTCGCAGATGGAATATCAGTGCCAAGATGCGGATCCAATTTAGTTGCATCTGACAGGACAGCAATAACAAGATCTTTATTTGAAGCATTTGAATCACTGCTGGAAGCTTCAAGGCTTCCCGGATCACTGCCGCCTGAGCAGCCGGCTAATAATAAAATCAGGGCGGCTAACCCCAGCCAAAAACTTTTCAATTTCATCTTCTTTACCCCCTGTTTAATATGATATCACTTGCAGGTCCTTCGTTGATTTGGTGAAGTTTACATGGCCTTCTTTCGTAATTGCAACAAGGTCTTCTATCCTGACCCCGCCAAACCCTGGAATATAGATCCCCGGTTCAACAGTAATGACCATCCCTTCCTGAAGAACCGTCTCATCTGTCGCTCTCATGGCAGGCTGTTCATGAATAGCAAGGCCTAAGGAATGTCCCAGACTATGCCCAAAGTTGCCGCCATAACCTGCTTCACGGATAATGCCGCGGCCGACTTCATCAAGCTCTCTGCACGTTTTTCCAGGCCCGATTGCCTTTAAGGATTCCTCCTGCGCGCGGCGGACGATATGATAAATCTCCAACTGCTTTTCAGATGGATCTCCCACAACAACTGTCCTCGTAAAATCAGAAAAATAACCGTTTACGATGGCGCCGTAATCCATTTTGACAAAATCTCCGGCCTCAATCACCCGGTCAGTAGCCTGGCCATGGGGCAGGCAGGAACGCGGCCCTGAAGCAATGACATGATTAGGCTTAATGCGTTCGGCACCCTGCCTTTTCATGAAGATCTCAAGTTCCAGCCCGATATCCTTTTCAGTTATGCCGGGACGGATGAAATCCAGGATGTGCGTGAAAGCCAGATCGCAAATTTCAATCCCTTTTCGCATGTTTTCAATTTCTTCTTTATCTTTAATCATGCGGATTTCGTTTGTTGCAGAGGTAACGTCCACAAGCTCGGCTTCCGGAAGCCTTGTTTGGATCTCCAGATAAACTGATGCCGGTACATCCCCAAGTTCAAGGGCAAGTGTTCCGTTTTTAATAGTAGAAGAAAACGAATCACAAACCATTTCGATCAGGTTTTGCTGATGCTGGATCACTTCGAAATCGGGTGCCTGATCCTTCGCCTGGTCCACATAGCGGAAATCTGTAAACAGCTTCTGGGACTCCTCTTCTATTAAAAGAGCGCCTGCTGTGCCTTTGTATCCAGAAAAATAGTATCTGTTTTCAGGTGAGTATATAAAAACACCCTTCCAGCCATTTTCCGACATTTTCCTTCTGAGCTTTTCAATTCTTTGTTCCATACCTTCCCCCCTAATATATATGAAATATGTAAAATCAATTGGGACTGGGTTAGTCCCTCATTTGTTAAGGTTGTGTCCATTATAGGAAAAAAAATTAGACAATGTTTTCGTTATTTTGTCGAGTTTTTGTGAATCTTTTACTTTATCTTAAAATTCAGACAAAATAGTCAATAATTTTGATAAATTAGTTCTCAACCAATAAGACACATGGGGGGAACTAAATCATGAGCATAATTGCAAATCCTCAGGAAACAGCCAAAGCTCCAGTGCCTGTAACTAAAAGGAAGGCTAGGGGAGCCGATCTGGCAAAAGCTCTCATCAACAATAAAATGTCGCTGGTGGGCGGCAGCATTGTCCTTCTTTATATTATTCTCGCTGTCCTTGCACCACTTATCTCTCCTTATGATCCATACGAAATTGACCTTGTTAACAAACTGCAGCCTCCATCTGCTGACCATATTATGGGAACTGATGATAAAGGCCGCGATATATTAAGCCGTATTTTGTACGGTTCGCAGCTTTCTCTGGCAGTTGGCTTTGTCTCCGTCTTCATAGGAGCATTGTTTGGAATAGTTTTGGGGATTATTTCCGGTTATTACGGGGGCTGGGTAGATACGATTATCATGCGCTTCATTGACGTGCTGCTTGCATTCCCGGGACTGCTGCTTGCATTAGCCATTGTCAGTGCGCTGGGGCCTAGCCTCATTAATGTTATGATCGCTGTCGGTGTCTTTTCAATCCCTACTTTTGCCCGTATTGTCCGCGGCTCGACGTTAAGTGTTAAGAAAATGGAATACATTGATGCCATAAGGGTTTTAGGGGCAAGCGATCTGAAAATTATCTTTGTTCATATCCTGCCAAATATCATGAGCCCGATTATCGTACAGGGGACATTGCGCCTGGCTACATCGATATTATCAGTCGCCGGCCTTTCCTTCCTCGGAATGGGAGCACAGCCGCCAACTCCAGAATGGGGAGCCATGCTGAGCGATGGCCGCGACTTCCTGTTCACAGCACCGCATATCGCACTATTTCCGGGCATAGCCATTGCACTGATTGTTCTGGGCTTTAATCTATTTGGGGACGGACTCCGTGATGCACTGGATCCGCGAATGAAAAACTAAGGAGGTACTACCATGTTTATTTTTCTAATGCGCAGGCTTGTTCAAATCGTCCCAGTTCTGCTGGGCGTTACCCTCATGGTTTTTCTTATCATGCAAATGGTTCCCGGCGATCCCGCTGTTCTGGTGGCAGGGGAAGGGGCAACTGATGAGCAGGTGGAAGCAATCCGCCATGACCTCGGGCTTGATCAGCCTCTCGCCCTGCAATATTTGAGTTATGTTGGGGATGTTGTAAAAGGGGATTTTGGCGAATCCATCCGGACAAGCCGCCCTGTTCTTGATGAAATCCTTGTCCGTTTGCCGATCACACTTGAATTGGCCTTCTGGAGTATTGTAATTACAGTTGTTCTCGGTGTTCTATTCGGAATCATTGCTGCAACGAAGCAAAACAGCTTTACAGATGTTGGATTGATGATGGTTGCCCTTCTTGGCGTATCCCTGCCGAACTTCTGGCTCGGCCTGATGCTGATCATTTACTTTTCAGTCGGACTTCAGTGGTTTCCTGTTGCCGGCTGGGGGACATTCAGCCATATCATCCTTCCGGCTATTACACTCGGGACAGGCGGTGCAGCCATTGTGGCCCGGATGACCCGCGCAAGCATGCTCGAGGTTATCCGCCAGGACTATATCCGCACAGCCAAGGCAAAGGGTGTGCGCCAGCGTCTGATCATTTATAAACATGCTTTAAAAAATGCCCTGATTCCCGTTATTACAGTTGTCGGACTGCAGTTTGGAGCCCTTCTCGGCGGAACCGTTTTAACAGAGTCGGTCTTTGCCATCAATGGAGTCGGTCGATTGATTATTGATGCCATCCGGATGCGTGATCTGCCGCTTGTGCAGGGATCCATTTTATTCGTATCGGTGCTGTTTGTCATCGTCAACCTGCTTGTTGACCTGTCCTACCGATTCCTGAATAAACGTGTTGAACTGAACTAAAACCATTCCCGATTGAGAGGAGCAAGAAATATGGGAACTGAACATAAAGAAACGATACTGGAAGTGAAAAACTTAAAAACTCATTTCTTCTCCGGCAAAAAAGTCATTAAAGCAGTGGACGGCGTAGACTTTGATGTAAAAAGAGGAGAAACACTCGGCATTGTCGGAGAATCAGGGAGCGGAAAGAGTATCACCTCCCTCTCCATCATGCGGCTGATTGCAGAGCCTCCCGGAAAGATCGTGGACGGTGAAATCAATTTTAAAGGGAAAAACCTGCTATCCCAAACAGAGGAAGGCATGAGGCAAATGCGTGGAAATAAGATTTCAATGATCTTCCAGGAGCCGATGACTTCACTCAATCCTGTCTTTTCGGTTGGAGAGCAGATTGCGGAAGCTTTCCGGATTCACCAAAAGCTTCCTAAGAAGGAAGCGTGGCAGAAAGCGGTTGAAATGCTGCGATTAGTCGGCATCCCTTCTCCTGAAAAAAGAGCCAAGCAGGAGCCCCATGAATTAAGCGGCGGAATGCGCCAGCGCGTCATGATTGCCATGGCATTGGCATGCAAGCCGGAGCTGCTGATTGCGGATGAGCCTACAACAGCTCTGGATGTAACAATCCAGGCGCAAATCCTTGATCTTTTAAAAAATCTGCAGGAACAGCTGGGAACGGCTGTCATCATGATTACGCATGATATGGGGGTTGTCTCCGAAACCTGTGACCGTGTCGCTGTAATGTATTGCGGAAAAATTGTTGAGCATACGGATGTGGATTCCCTTTTTGATAACCCTAAGCACCCTTATACACAGGGCCTGCTTAGAAGCATTCCGGCAGTCGACAGGGATGTCGAGGAATTGGAAGCCATTCCGGGCACGGTTCCAAGCCCGGACAATCTTCCCCCAGGATGCAGCTTTGCGCCAAGATGCCCGTTTGCCACTGATATGTGCAGAACAGAAGAACCATCATTAGTAGAAGATAACGGAGATAAAGTACGCTGCTGGATGTACACGGAAAAATGGAACGGCCCGGCAGTAAAGGAGGCCGCAGCAGATGTCAGCCACGCTAACTAAAGAAAAGAAAATCCTTCAGGTCAAGGACCTGCAGCAGCACTTCCCAATTAAAGGCGGAGTATTTGGCCGCACCGTCAATCATGTTAAAGCGGTTGATGGCGTAAACTTTACCATTTATGAAGGGGAAACTGTCAGCATTGTTGGGGAATCCGGCTGCGGAAAGTCGACGACTGGACGCGCGATTTTGCGCCTGGATGAGCCGACTGGCGGGGAAGTGATCTTTCAGGGAACCAATTTGCTGTCTAAATCCAAACGGGAGATGCGTTCGATCCGCAAAGACCTGCAGGTCATTTTCCAGGACCCCTTCGCCTCTCTCAATCCAAGAAGGTCAATCGGACAGACGCTTGAAGAAGCAATGGGAATCCTGAATGTGGTTCCGAAAGCGAACCGGCGCCGCAAAGCAATTGAGCTTTTGGAGCAGGTTGGGTTAAAAGAAGAGCATATTGACCGATACCCGCACGAATTCAGCGGCGGTCAGCGACAGCGGATCGGAATTGCCCGCGCCCTGGCGGTAGAACCAAAGCTGATCATCTGTGACGAGGCCGTATCTGCACTGGATGTTTCCGTTCAGGCACAGGTACTGAATCTATTAAAAAAACTGCAGAAGGAATATGGCTTAACTTATCTATTTATCTCTCATGATCTTGGGGTTGTACGCCATATCTCTGACCGGATCATTGTCATGTACCTGGGAAAAGTGGTTGAAATTGCGGAGAAGAAGAGCTTATTTGACAACCCGCGCCACCCTTATACACAGGCGCTGCTGTCAGCCATTCCCGAGCCGAAC
Source organism: Cytobacillus sp. FSL R5-0377 (assembly GCF_038004385.1). Taxonomy (NCBI): domain Bacteria; kingdom Bacillati; phylum Bacillota; class Bacilli; order Caryophanales; family Bacillaceae; genus Cytobacillus; species Cytobacillus sp. FSL R5-0377. The sequence continues at coordinate 2,973,199 of NZ_JBBORA010000001.1, read as the reverse complement.
CGGAAAAAGAAAAAGGAACGGATCATCCTGAAAGGCGATGTCCCGTCCCCTATCGATCCTCCATCCGGATGCCGATTCCATACAAGATGTCCGCTGGCTACCGACTTGTGCCGACAGTCTGATCCGGAGCTTACGAGCCTGGGAGAAGGACACCAGGCTGCCTGCCATTATGCCGAGGCAATCTCTTAAATTGTTAGAGTACCAGCTTAGTGCTGATCTCGATATATTGTAACCCCCTTTTGGGCGGAGCTTTGCGGCTTCGCTCTTTTTAGCGGTTTTGATTTGGGCTCTATACTTGGCCATTCTCGATTTACCCACTCGTTTTGTCTATTTGCAGAAATCAGCTATCTATTTGCAAATTTACTTCTCTATTTGTAAATAACCTCTTTTTGTTTGTAAAATCCTTCTATTAAATTACAAATTTCTTTTTATTACGTTTCCCGAATTAACTTACCAACCAGTTATCTGACATGTTATACTATTAGAAATTCTTTTAAGGCAGGAAGAACATGCTAATAACCTATGAAACCTTTTCAGTGTTTGCGATTTTTTCGATATTCGTACCGATGGCCGGGGCCATTATTTTAATGATGGTGCTGGCGTTTGAGAAGCAAATAGACACGCTCTCTTTTGAGAAACAGCAGATGGTTCTTGAAAACACGCTGCAGGAAAGCAAATATATGCAGCTCAACCAGCAGATTCATCCCCATTTTTTATTCAATACCATTAACCTGATGCTCGGTCTTGCCAGTTTAAACCGCATAGATACACTAATCAAGGCGATGGAAACTCTATCACTTTTCTTAAAATTCAAATACCAGATTAAAGAGCAGCTCATTCCATTAAAAAAGGAATGGGAATATACAAAATATTATCTGAAAATACAGGTAATGAGGTTTCATAACCGGCTTACCATTACGGAGAATATAGCCGAGGATGCTTTGAAGCACTATGTGCCTCCTTACCTTCTGCAAACGATTGTGGAAAACTCGTTCAAACACGGACTGGAGAAAAAGCCAGGGCCGCTTTCCCTCTCCATTAAAGCTGTCAGCCATGAAGACAGCATCACCTTATATGTGGAGGATAACGGCATTGGCATCGGGGATCACTCATTTGATGACATGATAGCTAAAGGGCAGGGGCTTTCCAATGTCAAAAAGCGGCTTGACCTTCTTTTTCAAACATCGGATTTAGACATTTATAAAAATGAACACAACGGGGCAACTGTGAAAATAACACTTCCTAAAGTCGAATTCCATCAGGAGGAGCAGGCATGAATGTATTATGTATAGATGATGAACCTATTGTACTCGAACAGCTTGAATATATTTTAAAGCCGGCATTTCCATTATGGAACTTTCACTTTGCGTATGACAGCAGCCAGGCTCTTGCCATCAGCAAAGAACACTATTTCCATCTGTCCTTCGTAGACATCGAGATGCCGGGAAAGTCCGGGCTTGAACTGGTCAAGGACTTAAAGGAGATCCATCCCCATCTGCAGATTATCATTCTATCAGCACACCAGGACTTTGATTTTGCCAAAAAGTCCATTCAGCTAGGGGTTTCCGAATACCTGACCAAACCGATAATTGAAGCGGAATTAAAAGAGACCCTGAAAAAATTCTCCACTCCTATTTTCCAAAAAGAATATTCTAAAATGGTCAATGAGGCTTTAAGTCAAATACATGAGTCGTATGACCAGCGGGTCGGACTTCAGGATATTGCCGCCAGAGTCCACGCAAGCCCAGCCTATTTAAGCCGCAAGTTCAGCGAGGAAGTTGGCACCTCTTTTATTGACTACCTGACCGTTTACAGGCTGGAAAAAGCAAAACATCTTCTGTCCACGACCCATTACAGCATTTCAGAGATTGCGGAAAAAACCGGTTTTAACAGCCTGCATTACTTCTCAAGCCAATTTAAGAAGAAAGAAAACATCACACCAAAGCAATACAGGGAGCAGCATTGATGAAAACAAACCTATCCAAGTCAGTTCAATATGGCTTCGGGCTGCTGAGCATCGCCATTATCTCCAGATGGACTTCAGGCAATGCCGTTTTTACAGCACCAGAAGCCTTTTTGCGTTACGGCTTTATCGGGACTGTCAGCTTTTCAGCAGCCGGCGCCCTTGCCTTCCTGGCTCTTATCCCGATTATCAAACGGGTACGGTCTTCAGAAGAGTCTCCATCCTTTCTCGGTATCATGGCAAGCCGATTGTCTGAACCTGCGCTTCAGTGGATGAAGCGGGTTCTCCTGCTGGCTATTTTTTTTGGCATGACGGTCATGGGCTTTGCGGCAGGAATCCTTGTCTTTCCTTTGGGTACCCCGGTGCCGATCGGGATGAGTTTATTCTTTTTATTCGGATTTCTGGCAGCAGTCTTTTTCCGGTTAAAATGGTTTACCCGGTTCAGTATGCTCAAAGTTGGCATTCTGTTTTTAATTATGATCATGATTCTTGTTCACGCCTATATGCTGGATGGAATTGAAGTTGTATATGATGGCATCCGCCTGTACCATCCATACTTGCTTTATGTGGAATGGGATATACTTCCCCTGCTGCTGTCGGCCTTTACCATCGCCATGCTTGGTCATCTGCTGGTGGACCTGAAGATGTGGAATATGCTTCTAAAAAGCAAAAGGGAAAAACTGCGGCTCGGCCTCAGCATGACCGGCCTTATCTGGAGCACCATCCCCTTCTCTTTTTCAATGATTACTTTATCGGCCATTTACAAGGGCGGTTTTCAAAATTTTTACTCCGTCTTTGAAAAGATATTCCTTAGATACGAGCATTTCACGATTACGATTCTGCTTATTTTTATTCTCATGGTTATCTTCTTTGAAACCTTTTTATCGCAGATTCATTCGCTATATGTTCTGTATGGCCGGAACGACCTTAAACTGAATAGGCATATGTGGGGGATTCTGCTTTTGTTTGTGGCGGTCATCCCATGCTTGGCCTACCTATTCTCGATATCTTTACTGGATTTATTCTTCATTTCAGGAGACTTCTTTGCAGCTATATTGCCGGTTATTTTGCAGATCTTATGGAGCAGGAAGGAAAAAGGCATGCTGATGCCTGCAGCAGTGCTGATTGGGACTTTAACCGGCTGGACCTTTTTATTTTTCAGCGAAGGGCCGATCAGCATCCTTATCGGGTTCGCTGTGTCCGTTCTTGTTTTATTTATCGGGTCGGCTGCTGTAAGAAAAGGATATTGACTGCAGCTATAAGAATTGTTCGAAGACCTTTCCCAAATGTGGCGGAGGTCTTTATTTATGGGCCTTTACCACCGCGGTAAAGGCCCTTTTTATATACGAGCCCGCACCTCCGCACGTTTGACTTTATAAAATGGAGGAATAGGTAGAAAGAAAATTACTTGAAACTTTATCATGATCAGCACGTAAAGTAGGTAACATCCTAAACTATGGTGTGAGCAAACAGTTCCCCCTATAAAAATTAGAGGAGAGATCTTTGTTGATTTTACGAAAATACATGTCAATGCTTGGAATAGGCTCTGCAAAAATTGATCTGCAGCTGCCAAAGCTTCAATATACACCAGGAGAAAATGTGAGCGGAATCTTCCTGATTGAAGGAGGGACCATCGAACAGCAAATTAAGCGGATTGAGTGTGACCTGGTCATGACATCGCCAGAGGATGAAAAGGAGAAAGTAATCGGAACAGCGACCATCCTGTCCACCAAAGTCATTGAATCTGAAGAAACCAATAAAATGGACTTTAACTTCCAGCTGCCTGAAGATATTCCCTGCTCTGCCCCTGACCGGGTTTTTCAATTTAAAACAAGGCTGATTTTTAACGAAGGCGTCAAAAGCGCTGATTTGGATAAAATCACGATTGTTCAATAATCCATGTCACCTCTTTTAACTTTACAGAAGCATACTTGAAACAAACTATCTATCAGCGAATGAACTAGAAAAAGGTGAACTTTATGAAGTTTTTTAAACGCATCAAATTTGTATTGAAGTTCTGGAAGTTCCTCCCCTTTCTGAAGGATTACTTTATGTCACCAGAGGTATCGGCCGGTAAAAAGCTGTTCCCTGTTGCTGCCGGCCTTCTATATATCCTTCTGCCGCTTGATCTTGTGCCCGACTTCCTGTCGATCTTCGGATTTACGGATGATATTGTAATTACATCGTTTGTCCTTCAGCAAATGGTGAAGATGGCTCCGGAGACATTGAAGGAGAAATATAAGGTGCTGGAGGAATGATGCTTTTGTAGCCTGTATGTAATACAGGCTTTTTTATTTTGACTTTTTTATTGGCAAGGACTGACTTCAGACTTAAAACCTCCGAAGTTCTGCCGATATTATGTAAGGCAAAATAAGACAACATGGAGGTTTACCTTGAAAAAACTATTACCTTTTCTGCTGATGTTCAGCTTCCTTCTGGCAGCCTGCTCTGCCTCTGAACAGGGCACAAACCAACATAAAGAATATAAAATTGGCATTCTCCTTTCTGATTCAGGACTGGGAGATGAATCTTTCAATGATTCTGCCTTCCGGGGTCTGGAGAAAGCCCGGGATGAGCTGGGGATTCTGTTTGATTACAAAGAAGCACCGGACGGAAATTTTGAAAAGCCGCTTGAAGAGCTGGTCAAGGAAGATCATGACCTGATCATCGGACTGGGTTTCACAGCACAGGAAGCACTTGAAAAAACAGCGAAGAAATATCCCGATAAGCAATTTCTGCTGATTGATGCTGTATCTGAGCTTGATAATGTGGTCTCACTCACGTTTAAGGAGCATGAAGGCAGCTTCCTTGTCGGAATGCTCGCTGCCATGACAAGCCAAACAGGCAAACTGGGTTTTATTGGCGGTGTTGATGTGCCCGTCATCCACCATTTTGAAAATGGATTTGTGCAAGGAGCTAAGCACTTCAATCCGAAAATAGACGTATTAAGTGAATACGCCGGTGATTTTGGAGATGCAGCTCTCGGCGGGAAAATTGCTGAAAAACAAATTGCTGCGGGTGCCGACTTTATCTATCCTGCTGCCGGCTTCACCGGTTTTGGCGCATTGAAAAAAGCGGAAGAAAAAGGCGTGCTTGCCGGCGGGGTTGATTCCGACCAGTATTTTGTTGCGGAAAAAGCCGTTGCCGCATCGATGGTCAAAAACATCGATATTGCGGTTTTTAACCTGGTGAAGGAATTGACGGAAAACGGAAAAATCGAAGCTTCCTCCTATGAATGGGGACTGGCAGAAAACGGTGTCGGCCTTTCTGAAGTCCGCGTCATTTCCTTAACAGAGGAACAGAAAGCTGCATTAAAAAAAGCAACAGAAGACATAATTAATGGAAAAATCACAGTCACAGCTGAATAAAGGAGCTCTCAAGATGACATTACGAAAACGCCTTATAATCGTCACGCTGATCCCGCTCGCACTCTCGGTCAGCATGATCGGCTTTATTATATACCAGACTTTACACATTCAAAGCTCCGCTAAAGATGACGTTGAGCTTTTACTGAAAGTGAAGGACCTGGAGCAAAGCCTGGTGGTGACAAGCCAGTCGCTTGCTAATTACACCTACAATTCAAGTGACGCCAACAAGGACCAGGCACTGACCATGATGACGGAAGTCCAGGAAAACCTGGCTTCCCTCTCCTCGGTTGCTGCAGATCCTGAGCATAAAAAAATCATTGTCAGCATTGAAGGAAAGTATGCAGAGCTATCCAAGGTTTCAACAGAAGCCTTCGATAAAGGGAACAAAGCGGAAATCAAGCGTCAGAGCATCCGAATTTCCGGCATCTTAAATGATATGCACCTTTTGAAAAAGCGCACAAATGAATGGTATGAAGGCATACTTCTGGAAACCAGCCAAAAGATTGCCTTTATCACGAATTCTTCTCTTATAGGCAGCCTGCTGCTTATTCTTTTATCGGCTGTATTCTCATGGATGGCTGCGAGAAAGATCACAAAACCCATCAATGCCATGGTGGAAAAAGCAGAGAAAATATCCGAGGGTGATTTAACCGCTGATTCATCAGAGCTCATCTTTAAAGAAAACAGCCGCTATGAAGTGGATAAACTAACGGAAGCTTTTTCGAAAATGGTTGTAAACCTAAAAGGAACCGTCCAATCCATTGAAGAAGTAAGCCAGAATGTAAAGGGATTTGCCAGGGATGTGGCTTCCTATATGCACAGCTTAAATGAAAGCAGCAGCCAGGTGGCTGTTTCAACGGACGAATTGGCGAGAGGAAGCCAAGCCATCTCGGAAGATGTTCAGGCAACGGCTGAATTAATGAGTGTGATGGGTGAGCAGTTTTCCGCTGTTCATCAGGCGAGTGCAGAGAGTGCTGTGCAAAGCACTCAGGCATTGGAATCTGTCCATCAAGGACGGGTGTCTTTAGAAAAACAAATGAAACTTGCAGAAGAGATCTCAAGTTCGTCTAACCATATCCGAAGTTCAGTCAGTGAATTTGCCCAGTTCACGAAGGAAATTGAAGGGGCAGCTAACACGGTAAAAGATATCGCCGATCAGACAAATCTGCTGGCATTAAATGCAGCGATTGAAGCAGCCCGTGCAGGTGAGGCCGGGAAAGGATTTGCGGTTGTGGCAGAAGAAGTACGAAAGCTTGCGGATTCCTCTTCAAAAGCAACCGATCTGATCGCCTCAATGGTCAGCAACATCCAAAACGGCATCAGCAATATTTACAATGCCACCGAACAGGGACATGCCCTTTCAAAAGAACAATCCCAATCGATGAGCGAGACAGAACAAGTCTTTGAAACCATTTCCGAGCATGTGTCCGGCATTCACAGTCATCTGGAAAGATTGGTTGAAGATATGAAAACCTCCAGTGAAATGAGCCAGCAGGTCATTACCGCTGTAGAAAACATTTCGGCTGTAACCGAGGAAACCGCTGCCGGGACTGAGGAAATCTCAGCGTCTACAGAGGAACAGCTTCGCGCGTTTGAGCAGGTGATGGTGAAGGTGGAGCAGCTGAAGGAAATGACTGGGGTGATGGAGAGGGAATTGGAGAAGTTTACGGTTTAGGTGGGTGTTTGGAAAGTGTTTATGCGAAGAAGTAAACGTTGCAAATAGATCGGGAAAACATGCAAATAGTCCAATAGAGAACCCGCACCAAACGAAAACCCCGCCTCAGGAGCGGGGTTTTTCAAGTTTTATTATTGCGCTTCAATCAGACCATAGCGGCCGTCTTTACGCTTGTACACTACATTGGTTAAATTAGACTCTGCGTTCGTGAACACGTAGAAGCTGTGGCCCAGCATGTTCATCTGCAGGATTGCCTCTTCACTGTCCATTGGCTTCAAATCGAAGCTCTTTTGGCGGACAACTTCAAGATCGTTATCCTCCTCATCCAATTCAGGTGGCTCCGCCTCATTTTCCAACGCTGCAAACACAGCAGTCAGATTGCCTTTTTCGCGGAATTTGCGGTTCACTTTTGTTTTATGTTTGCGGATTTGACGCTCCAATTTATCGGTAATCAGATCAATCGCTGCATACATATCATCATGATCTTCCTCTGCGCGAAGAACCAGGTTCGGCATCGGAATCGTTACTTCCACTTTAGAACGGTTATTGTTATACGTTTTTAAATTTACATGTACATTTGCATCAGGAGTTTCAGTAAAATACCTTTCTAACTTAGCAATTTTCTTCTCTACGTAATCTCTAATTGCTGGAGTTACCTCAATGTTTTCACCACGAATGTTGTAATTCATACGTGAACTCCTCCTTCTCATTATACAATGGCGACTTCCTCAGACAGCTTACTAAAAGTTAAGCGTCTGTAAAAAGTTTTGCCTAGTCTTAAAAGTATATTAAGACTATATATTTATATTTCTGTTTTACCCCTAAAAAGTCCTGCTGAAACTGGTAAAAAGATTGAGAATATTTGTCGAATTGGTGACTTATAAAAAAAACGAGCAGCCGATTTCACTGCTCATCCTTTTATATCAATATGGCCGCCCAAATGGGGCTGGGCATCATGCTCGAGGGTCTGTACCTGGGAAACACTCATCATCTTGTTAATAAATTCTGCATTTCCGGCTGCCTGGTCCATGGCTTTTCTCATGACTGAGATGGATGCCTGCTGCTGGACCTGGCCCTGGGATAAAACCATGGACATTAAGGGGATATCCAAGTGAACACCTCCGGGACTGTTGCCTATCAAGATTGAATATAGGGATTTAATTCCTGCTGAATTGTTTTATGCCACTGTGCATATGCAGGATAGAGTTTTTTCGAAATGATTTCCTGTCTAACAGAAAGATCATCAAAGTACTGAATAAGCAGTTCAGCCTGATCAGCAACTGTGCTGATATCAGCGAAAGCTTTAAGCATGGGCTGATTGTCTGGAACAAACTGGCTAAGCTGTTCATGGGCTGAAGCAACTTGAGGGAACGCCTGAAAAATATCACCGAGTAGCCGTTCTCCCTCTGTTTTACTAAAATCGCTGAAGCTTTTGACGATATAATCAAAAGCTTCATCAATGGTATATAAAAGATCGCTGTATTCCTTCATGAAAAGGTACTGATCTTCAGTTAGTGTCAACAATGACAGTCACCTATTTTCTTTTATCATAAAACATGCCGTCCGTTGCCATGGATTGATAGGGATTAGCATATTTTCCGGTTGTTTCTTTTTTAACGCTTAAGTCTTTAAGGTCTTTTTGGATAAAAAGCTTTTCCCTTGTCATCAGCGCGGTGACTTTTGAATTTAAGCTGATGAGCCTGGCTCCCAGGTCCTTTTCGGAATCTGAAAAGGGAGGTTCCATGCCAGCCATTGCCTGCTGGCGATGTTCAAGCAAATATTCAACCTGACTGATTTTCTCATCACGGTCAAGTGCTGCATCTTCAAGTAATGCTATTAGCTTTTGTGTGGCATCATAGAAGTCTTGGACCGAACTCACTAAACCGCACCGCCCTGCGAGAACTGCTTCTGGCGGTTCACCTGGATAACTTCCTTCCATGTATCCCGGAATTCGGTGACCAGGCCCTCCACCTCAGCCAGTATGGAAGCATCATTTCTAATGTTCGCTTCCATTAATCTGCGGTTCATGAAGTCGTACAAAGACATCATATTCTTCGAAACTTCCATGTCCATATTCAAGGTCACCATCAGTTCCTGAATAATAGACTGAGCCTTTTGGATATTGGTATTTTTCATTTCAATATTCTTTTCTTCAATGGCTTTCTTCGCCTGATGAATAAACTTGAGACATCCGTTATACAGCATCAGTGTCAGCTCTCCTGGAGATGCCGTATTCACTGAGTTTTGCTGATAGGATTGGTAAGGATTATTTACTGCCATGTGCAACACTCCCTTTTCTTACATGCCGCTGCTAAATTGGTTCATAAGGAACATGGATTGCTCATTGGAACGCTGGATCGCTTTTTCCATGGCGGTGAACTGGCGCCAGTAGCGGTCCTCCACCTGCTTTAATTTATCTTCAAAGCTGTCAATTCGCTTGCCTACATCGTTCAGTTCCCTGCCGATGGTAAACTGCTGATTGGTTGAGAAGCTGTTTCCGGCTTTTGTCTTCAATTTATCCATCGCAGCGTTCACGGTATCATAAAGCCTGTGGGCAATCCCTCTCTGCCCGTCTGTCAGCCCATCGCCTCTAAAAAGATTCTCAACAGACACAGGATCATCTTCGATTGCCTTTTTCAGGGCCGCTTCATCAATTTCAAGCTTACCGCCTTCTAAATAATTGCTGGTCGTCTTAATGCCGATGCTGGCCAGCTGATTATAAAGCGGAGAAACAAGATCATTTGAGACGGGCTGATAAAAGTTCATCCGCATTCCTGATAAAACAGACTGAAGCGTGGAATCCTTACGCAGGAGACCACTTTTAGCCCGCTCTTCCCACTGCTCCTGCTGCTTGTCCGAAAGCTGCTCACGCTGTTCATCGGTTAATGGAGTATAGCTTCGATACCGTTCTTCACCAGTCTTTTTCTGGATTTTATCGATCATCTCATTGTATTTATCTACAAATGCCTTGATATTGTCAAAAACCTTTGTGGAATCATTGCTGACATTAATGCTGACCGGCTGATCTTCAAACGTCTGCTTAAGAGTAAAGGTGACACCGTTAACCTCAAAAGTGTTGGAGCTTCTGTTGGTAGCCAAACCGTTAATGACAAATTCGGCGTTTCTTCCTTCTTCTTTGACTACAGCACCTTTAAAGCGCAGAACATCATTCAAAAAGCTTCCGCTTGTCGTAATCTCGTCCCCATCTTTATTAAAATCCCCCGTCTCTGTGCGGGTCATCGTCATTTGGCCTGTAGCACTGTCAAAGAACATATTGACACCAGCGCTTGAAGCATTGACTTTACTGATGACATTATTCAGAGACTCATTGCCTGTGATAAGGAAGGAATCATGCCGCTCTCCTTTAGAGGTAGAGGTATCTACGGAAAAGGCAGTGTATTTGTGATCATATGTAATCTCCAGAGTCATCGTTGTGTCAGATCCATCTGCCGGTTTTTTCATATCAGAATTAAACGTGATTTTGCCTGTTTCGTAGTTAAGGGTGCCTACCACTTTATCCGCATCATCGAGTATTTCTCTTTCTCCATTCACGATATTGCCCATTGAAAAAGTTTTCTCAGTGGTCTCTCCGGACGCTGTTTCCTTTATCTTAATGCTTTTCACTTCGTTTAAGGCACCCTGAGCCAATTGAATAGAGGAAGTGCTGCTTGAAATAGCGTGTGAACCTGTGCGTTCAGTAGCCACATAATCAATTTTAATGACACTCCCCTTTGCAGGCTCCTTGCCGAATTGCAGTGTTCCATCTTCTTTTACCAGCACTTCATTCTCTTTTAAAGGACGGTTCGCCGCACTCAGTTCTGCCTCACTGAGCGCATTAAACCCTGCTCCATTCACCTTTACACTCCAGGAGCTGAGTTCACTAAGGTCCACTTTGGACATATCACCGAAGCTAATAGCAGCTGGATCGGTCACATTAATGCTTTTACTTAAAACAGCCCCATTTTTCCAGGCACTAGCAACAGAGTTTCCATTTGAATCTGTATGATTGCCTTTAAACATAAATCCGCTTTCCTGGGCATACAGGCTTTTGCTTGGGTCTATGGACTTTCCATCCGCAGAAATGCTGCCGCCGTTCACGCGAGTCTCCGCACTTGCCAGCTTTGTTACTTTTGAAATCGAGTAGGAAGCCTGACTTGCGGCGGCGCTTGCTGTGGCACTTACCATTGCTTCATTTGAAGAAGTTGTCAGACGCGTGCGATAGCGTGTAGTCAGCTTCATCTGCGTCAATTCACTTCTGAAGTCAAGTAGCAAGGCATTCATTGCACGGTAATCATCGCGCTGCCATTCCAATACTTGTTTCTTCTGCTTTAATTTATCAAGAGGCATTCGTTCTGCCTTCATTAGATCTGATACAAGCTGGTCAATATCCATCCCGCTCGCTAGACCTCCGATTCTAACCAATGAGAATTCCTCCTTTAAATCTTCTTATCTACCATTAACCCAACGAATTCCGTCATCGCTGCGTACATATCCAGCATTTTCTTTGTTGGGATTTCCTTTACGACTTCCTGGGTTAGGTCATCAACTAGAGTTACGTAATATTCATTTAGTTCTTCATGGAGAACAAACTTTAATGAGGTGTGAGAAGCTTGTAGGAACTCGTTCATGCTATCGACTACTTCTGTTAGGTGTTCTTCCTTCAGTGATTCAACTTGTTTATGTGCTGACTGTTCGAATATATTAGATTCTTTTTTGGTAAACTCATTATTTACTTCATTATAATTTGAATATCTAGGTGTAAGAGGCATGTGTTGAGATGATAACTTATCGATCATGGAAATCCCCTACCTATATTAAATTTATTCTTAGTTTTTATATCGGTAGCGGCACGGAAATGTTGAGTGGGAATTTAGCCAGAAAGTATGCTTATCAGAACACACGTTTAAGATTCCAATAAGACAGATCCACGTCCCCTAAGAACTCCTTCAACAATTGGTAGCCATCTTCTGAACTACGTACACAACGATTATTGTAAAGCATGCTCGATTCCTTCGCTAGCTTAGGCTAACAATGTTCGCGTCTTGCAGATTGATTTTTCATGATTACGATTCCTCCTCCAAAATAGAAAAAGGACTTCCCTCCGAAGAGGGAAGCCTGTTTTGATGAAAATCATGTACATGTATATACATGTATGTACAAGAAAATAATATATACTCATAGTCTATTTTGTTACTCCTCTATGTAAAAAGAGGCTGCCACCCAATGCAAGATTCCCTTCTAATAGGTCAAGGAGTCATTCAACCGACCACTTAGCTACCCCAATTTCTTAAATAGTGAATTGAAGTTTATACCACTTAATAAATTTGATAATTCCTCAGTGTACTTTTCTAAAGAGTTGTCAATTTTGCTCTTTAGGTTATCTTGCCAATAAAATTTAGGACAATTTGCTTTAGCAACACTAATTGACCAGTTCCATTCAGGGATACTAATCAGATATCCCAATCTACCTGTTCCATTTACAATCATTGAATTTGGAATTATAACAACATAAACATTGACCCTGTAACTTTCATTATCCAAGCTAAATTCCAAATGCTTCAACTTTGTATTCAAAACAAATACTCCCCTCATAATGAAAAGAGACCCTAGCAAAACTAGAGTCCCTTCCATATAATCTAAAATTAACGAAGAAGTTGTAGAACTCCCTGCGGTTGCTGATTTGCTTGTGCCAGCATAGCTTGTGCTGCTTGAGAAAGAATAGAGTTTTTTGTTTGGCTCATCATTTCTTTCGCCATCGTGCGAACATTTACTTTCATAAATGACTAGACTATATCTTCACCCTCTAACAAGCTAGTAGGGGTCGGGCACTTCGGATTCACAATGCTGATGACCATTGTTTCACCTATGGATTTCATCACCATAGCTCTCGCCTTAGATGGTTTATCCTAGTCGTTGAACCTTCTCCACTCTTTCGAGACAGGAGCTTGGCTGCTGATTGCCCAATCTTTTCTTTTATCAAACCATCACGCTTGTCGTTTCCAACTACATTGTGGCAAGAAAAGCTCTAAGGGGTTTCCAGCAATTCACCCGATTATTATCTCTAGCCGTTACCAGCTAGGACGACTGTGCTTGTCACTGCTCTTAAGCAGCTAAAGCATAATCTACGTCACGAATACGAGATTCCGCAGCAGTTAAGTTTTCTGAAGATGTACTTAAATTGTTAATTGTGTGATCTAATCGATTTTGAACAGCACCTAGTTTAGAACGTTCTGCAGAAACCTGCTTTATTGCATCATCAACCGCTTGTAATTGAGTATCAAAATCATTAGTATCAAAATCTGTTACATCAATATCAGCAATAGTAACTAACATATTTTGACCATCTGTTGGGTCTGCATCATCAGGATCAGCTGTCCCTAAAGCAGAGGCTGACATATTATTTATACTTAATGAAATTTGTTGTTCACCATTTGCCCCAATTTGAAAAATTCCTGAAAAGTTTCCATCCAGTAGATTCTTCCCATTAAATTGAGTACGATCAGAAATTCCTTTTGAAGCTGTTTCACCACCAAGTTCCTCTTTCAAAGCAACAATTTCATCTTGGATAGCTTGAAGATCATCGGTTCCTTGTGTACCCGTATTTCCTGATTGTACAACTAGTTCACGCATACGCTGAAGAATATCATGTGTTTCATTTAATCCACCTTCGGCAGTTTGAATTAATGAAATCCCATCTTGAGCATTTTTCGCTGCCATATCTAAGCCACGAATTTGTCCACGCATCTTTTCAGAAATTGCTAAACCAGCTGCGTCATCTGAAGCATTGTTAATACGAAGACCAGAAGATAATTTCTCCATAGATTTTGACTGTGCAGTTGAAGCACTATTCAACTGGCGATACGTATTCAACGCTGCAATATTATGATTAATTCTCATTTTAATTTCCTCCTTGAGTATATGTCCCACATCCATGTGGTTTGTTTTACCAACAAGCAGAAAAGTCGGCCGCCTTTTTGCTGTTCAGCTTTACAATGGTTATATCGACTTATTTTGACAAGTGTTTAATGGTTTGGAAAAAATTTTTATTGCTTTTTAAAAAAGCTGCTCAGGCTTTCGATTACACTTGCTTCTGTTTGAGTTGCACTGCTATTCTCCTGTTGAATAGATAAGTATATTTCTTTCCTATGTATGTCGACATTTTTCGGCGCACTAATCCCTAGCTTTACTTGATCACCTTCGATAGAGAGGATAGAGATTTCAATGTCATCACCAATCATGATCGATTCTTTAAGTCTCCTTCTGAGTACAAGCATCATCTCTCCCCCTGTTCTTGAGGACTCATGATTTTATGCTTTGTCCCGTAAGATGTTTGGCTAAGAATTACTTGTTTGCCTAGCTTTTTTGTTTGGTTAATCACTAAGGGTGCCTGCAGGTTAGCGGTTGTTTCCTGAAATGGCTCTCTTACTGTCAAAATCACAAAGGTAGCCACATCTTTATCTGATTGAATTTCTAATTTTCCCACCGCCTCTTCAGGCAAATCAAACTCAAACTGTGGAAAATGAACAAACGGATCTGTCACAATAAAGGCTACCTCGATTGTTTCTACTGATTGCAGCACAAATAAGTCTGTCCCTTCAAGAGGTAATATATAAAACTCCTTCTCATTTAAAAACCCCGGTATCCCCGATGGAAACTTAATAATATCTTCTCTGTTTATCTTTTGCTCACCATGGAATTTCGTTAAAATATTCATTTTTTCACCACTTTACTAAATTGTTAGATTGAAAAAATCAACGCTTAGGCTATTTTTCTCAATAATCTCTGTACTGACTTTCCCTGGCGTATAGGTATGAACCGGCTTTCTGATTTCAACCTCAATCTTCGGCTTTTGCGGCTGAGCCTCAATGTTTACTTTGGCAGGTTCATATTGAACCTTCACACTATTATGAGAAGGTATCCAGCCAATATTGAACTGCTGGGGAGCACCTTCACTGTTTTCCTTTGCCTGACGGGCAATGGGATTGCCTCCGTTTTCAATTTTCATAAGCTCCATTCCCTGTATAGCTCTTCTCTCCAGCCCTTTCAGCCAATCCTGGTACCCGTTTTGGGCAAACTCTTCTATTCTTCTACCTACACTTTTTAAATCGACGTCCTCGCGTGCTTTGGTCTGGTCGATTGTCAGCTTTCCAGGGATTGTTTCGATTTCCAGGATGGCTTTAGGCTGCTGGATGGATTGGACGGCAGGGGGCTGTTCGATTTCCTGTACCGGTTTTTCTATTTTTAATCCCACCCTGATAAAGTTGGATTCCAGCATGATCTGCGGCACGTTCATATTAGACACCTCTTTTATGAAAAAAAGCTATCTCCTAAGGATAGCTTTTCAATGATTATCTTAAAAAGTCAGTTAAGCTTGGCTGAATGATTCGCGCTCCAACACTTAACGCTGCACGATGGATGCTTTCCTGGGTTGTAAGCTCGATAATGGCTTTTTCCATATCGATGTCTTCATTATCAGAAAGGATTCTCGTTGAGAAGACCTCCTGCTGGGAAAGACGGTCCTCCATCAGCTCAACCCGATTCTGTTTGGCACCAATCAGGGCACGTGCAGACAGGAAAGTATCTATGTTTTTATCAACATTATCAAGCATATCGCCAACTGCTGGATCATTTGTTTCAAGCGCTGTGATTAGCTTTTGAATATCTCCCTCATCGCCTAGCATGTCCCCAAATAAAGCCTTTCCTTCAGTGTTAACAGGAATTTTAATGCCTGAGAAAACCTCAAGCTCGATGGTTCCGCTTTGAAATCCTGATTCAGAGGGCCGTATGTTTGTCTGATTGCCATTGAAAATATACTTACCGCCCACTTGGGTATCCCCGAGATTCTGCAAATGCTCTTTAAGCTGTTTAACCTCTTCTGCAACTGCTTTGCGCTGATCTTCTTCCAGTGTGCCATTGCTTGCTTGAAGAGTTAGTTCCCTAATTCTCTGTAAAGCCAAAACACCTTTATCCAAAGCATCATCCGTACTGTCGACCCAGTTTCTCACTTCTCCAATATTGCGGGTAAACTGCTGAATTCGATTTAAATCCGTTCGATAGTTCATCCCCATCATCGCAGCAACTGGGTCATCCGATGGCTTGGTAAATTTCTTTTGCGTGGAAATTTGATCCTGCAGCTTGTCCAACCTGCTGTAGCTGTTGCTTAAGTTTCGAAGCATGTTATTGGATAGCATCGATTGTGTTACGCGCACTTTATTTCACCCTTTATCTGCCTACAACGCCCATGCCGTTGATGATTTTATCGAGCATTTCATCGACCACAGTGATATTGCGGGCCGAAGCGTTGTACGCATGTTGGAATTTAATCATATTGGTCATTTCTTCATCTAATGAGACTGCACTGACGGATTGCCTGTTCCGGTCTACTGAATCTGCCAGCACAAGAGAGTTTTTCAGGTCCTTTTTAGCACTCTGAGAGTCTACGCCTAATTTACCGATAATACCTGAATAATAGGAATCTAGGCTCCCATTCAGTTTTGACTTTTCATCATCAGACAAGGAAGTATAATCACTAAAACTCTTCTTCCTTAAATCAGCCAGCAGCTGTGCATTTTTGTTATCGCCTGACGCTCCGCCTTTTTCGGCTGCCGCGGCAATTTTAGATGAGTCATCTAGCAATGCTTGATTCACTTTTATGCTTTGTGCCGGGTTCTCTTCATCAAACTCGAAAAAGTCCAACCCGGAGACTGTATCTGCTCCAAGGGCATATCCATTCTTATGAATCTCATTGAATTCCTTGGCAAAAGCAGACGCCATTCTATTCAGCTTCTCCAGCATTTCAGGGTAAGCTCCCTTAGCAGAACCACCTGCTTCATACCCATAGCTGTTAATAAAGCCGGATAGTTCACCTGAAAGAGTCTCAAATTGTGTAAAAGAAGAGGATCCAATCTTTAATCCTGTTACGAGTCCGCTCTCTTCACTTTTTTCAAGCTCTACCTTGTTGGTGCCAACAATGCCGCTCTCTTTTGTTGCGGATATGAGATTAATAGGCGGATTATAGGATTTTCCATCCTTTTGGACTATCTCTATATTATAAAGGCCCGCTGCCATTGGCTTGGCATCTCCATATGTATTCGGAACTACACTGGTCACTTTCACGTTGACCAATTGAGAAAGGCTATCTACCAATAAATCCCTCTCGTCATAAAGATCATTTGGCAGGTATCCATGCGGCTCAACAGAGGCAATCTGCTTATTCAGATGATCAATTTGCGCGACAATCGCGTTGATTTCATCAACCTTCACACCAGCCTGATTGCCAATATCCTCCTGAACCCGCGCCAGGGAATTATGATAATAATTCAGCGTATCCGCAACCATCTGTCCGGTGGCTGCCACTACATCTCTGGCTCCGGTGTTTTCTGTATGGCTTGATAAATCCTGCAGAGCATTCCAGAACTTTTCCAGCGTACTGTGCAGCCCATTCTCAGACGGTTCATTTATGATTTCTTCCATCTTGGTTAAAGACTCACTCATGGCACCATAATAGCCCATTTTTGTGTTTTCGGTTCTAAATTGCAGATCGAGGAATGATTCTCTTATTCTCTGAACTGTTCCCGCCTCAACACCTGTTCCCATTTGACCGGGTATCTGCGGCCGGTTCATGCCAACGCCCGGATATGGCTCGGTTTGCGCGAAATTAATGCGCTGCCTGGTGTATCCTGGCGTATTCGCATTCGAAATATTATGACCAGTTGTATATAATGCACTTTGCTGGGTGAACATGCCGCGGCGGGCTGTTTCGAGTCCCATGAAAGTTGAACGCATGTTAGTTCCTCCGTTCTGCTACACTTTCGAGTTGAAAATTCCTGGATTCATCTTTCCAGATTTCTTTCCGGCAGGCGGACCGTAGTTGATATTTTCTGGCTGCGGCCTTAATAGATTCATAGATACATTCACAAATTGAAGAGATTGATGAACCAGCTGCTGGTTTAGGAAATTCTGCTCCTTCAGCTCGAACACCAGCTCAGCAAGCTCCTCCGTGATGGCTGCAAGCCTAAGGCGGTCAGGCTGCGAGAGGAGATTTAAACAATCTGATACTGTTGGGCTTTCCAGCGCAGGTACGATGGAGTGTGCTGCTTTCTCCCGTTCTTTCTCCAATTGGCCAATAGCCGCAATATGAGCCTGCTCATCCTTCAGCATCTGATTCAGGCCTTCCATGTCGCCGGTTTTAATAATGTCTGTCTTTTTCACTGCGAGTTCATATAGGCTTTTATGAAGCTTTAGCAGTTTTTCCATCGTTCCAATAAGTACTTCGGCTGACATGATATTCCCTCCTCATTATTTTTTCGTATAGAAATTAGCGATGCTTTTCGCTACTTCTTTTGGATTGATTTTATAGGTGCCGTTCTCTACCTGAATTTTAAGCTCTTCTACTTTAGCTTTACGGTTCTCGCTCAGCTGGGATACCTGCTGCAATTCCTTTGCAGTGGTGCTGATTTCTATTTTATCTGATGCCGTTCTGGCTGGTTTTCCTGCATGCTCAAGCTTATTCATTTGGCGTTTGTATGGGTTCACGCCTGAAGGACCAAAGTTATTGATTTTCATGTGTACCCCTCACTTTCTTTCCGGTCGATTTAACCCTATGTCTATTATCGGCTAATGTGGCATTTTGTTTAAATGTTAATTTACATTTGGCAAAAAATACATCAATAAGCCTATAGAAAAAGCTATGTGAATGAGACACATAGCTTAAAAACGCCGATTAATTTTTTCATTGACCGCAAAATAAGTGCCCTGTTTTTCCCGCTGGGCTGCTTCTTTTCTTCGTTCTTCTTCAGCTGTAAACTGTTGAAGCTCCTTCCGCAGCTCGACTGCACAGCTGCCGCACAGCTTGCCTTCCCGGATGCTTGTCCCGCATTTTTCGCAAGGATAGCCCAGGTTTGGAAATTGCGCCAGCTTCAACCGGCCGGTTTTAATGAACTTGATGATGAGCTCTTCCTCAACTCCCGTCGCATCTACAACCTCCAGCAGTTTTGCCGTCCGGTTTTCCCTCTTCCGTATAAACTGGTAAACCGTCTCATAGGACTTCTCTTCTTCTTTCCAGCAGTCCTGGCAGACATCGCGGAAATTTTTTTTGACAAAAATGGCATCACATTTCGGGCAGTTCGATAACTCAGCCATATGACTTCTTCCTCTCTGAGATTCTTTGACACTATTATAGCTTGAAGAAAAGTAGAATTATAGGTAAAGTTATCCTCTCGCCAATGTGATAGATTGGATTGATTGTGCTCCTCCAGTTTTCAACACTTTGGCTGCATGGTGAAGTGTCGACCCGGTTGTATAAATATCATCAATTAAAAGGATTGACTTATTTTCAATTTCTGCTGGAAGCAGCTTGAAAACCTGATTTTGATGAATTCGATCTTGGCGCGACTTCTTGGATTGCTTTTCAGAATGGATTCGCTGAAGAAGTTCCGAGGCTGTAAAGCCTGCTTCATGGATGAGTGCTGCGGACTGATTAAATCCCCTTTCATAAAGTCTTTCAGGACTTAAAGGAATAGGAGCAAGATAATCAAATTCCATATTTTTCAGCCTTTCTCTTATAAATAGAGAAAATGCTTTCGCCATAATATAGTCACCCCTGAATTTGTAGCGGGCTATTGTTTCTTTTAGAAAGTCATTGTACATGAAAAGAGAAACATTTTTATCCAGCATCCCTGACAACTCCGCATCCCGGTTCCACCTTACACAATCAGTACAAGTATCGCCTTCTCGAAATTGAGGCTCTAAATTGCTAAATGGGCGGCTGCATTTAGCGCAAGTATCTCCCTCGATAAATAAAAGGTTATCTGTGCAACGCCGGCATATATGATTCTCCTGTGGCCGTGACCAGAGAGAAGACCAGCTGACAGCAGAGACAATTTCTTCATGGCAAATTAAACAATTAATGGTCAATCAATCCTTTCTTTTTGGCTTCCATGTTCATGCGAAGGATTTGTGTTCGGGCTTTGACCATACTCTCAGTTTTGCCGTAGTGGAAAAAAGTTATATCTCCGCCTGGAAATTGAGCACTTCTTCCGACCCGTCCTGCAATCTGGACTAGAGCGCTTTCTGTAAAAATCCGGTCTTCAGCGCCAAACACCGCTACATCTATATTGGGAAATGTAACTCCTCTTTCCAGAATGGTAGTGGTGAGAAGCATCGGAATTTCCTTATTGCGCATCATTTGAACTTTGGTCTTACGCTCAGGATCTTCTGCGTGTACAGCTTGGATTTTGGGATGGTTTTTGCGAAGTATAGCGAGAACCTTTTCCATTTTTTCGATTTTGGGAAGGAACAGCAGGCACTGCTTCTCATTATCGAGCCTCTTATTGATCCATTGGGTGACCGCAGGCGGGAGTTTATCTTTTTGGAGGGGCATTTCCCAATTGCCGCACCATTTGAAGGATGGAACAGGCAAGGGGTGACGGTGATATCTGGCCGGGATGGTGACAAATTCTCTTTTCCCGCTCCGGCATTCATACTGCCATTTTTGATTCGGCGTAGCTGTGAGATAAATCATCGAGGAATGTTCTTTGCGGGACTGGCGGACCGCATACTGGAGGCATTCGTCTGCGGTATAAGGAAAGGCATCTACTTCATCAAGGATCACAGTGTCAAAAGCTTTGTAAAAGCGGAGAAGCTGATGCGTGGTGGCAATGGTTAAGGGTGCTTGAAGCTGGCGGTCATCACTGCCGCCATAGAGGACAGCCACCTGGATGCCGGGAAAAACTGCTTTGAGTCTTGGACCAAGCTCTAGTACCACATCGGTTCTCGGAGTGGCAATACACACTCTTTTTCCGGAGGCGAGAGCAGCATTGATTCCTTCAAATAGAACCTCCGTCTTCCCTGCACCGCACACAGCCCAGACGAGGAGTTCATTATTTTCTATCACAGCCTGTTTTACCTGGTTCGAGGCAAGCTGCTGGCCGGGTGAAAGGGTGCCAGCCCATTCCAGGAGATGCCCGCTTAATTCACGGACAGGCTCGGGTCCCCTCCAGCCAATCAGCGGGGTGCACTCACTGACTCTGCCCATCATGATGCATTTCCGGCAGTAAATACATTCCTTCTCACCGCACCGGGCACAAGGAAAACCTGCGAACAGTGAGCTATCTTTATTGCCGCACCTGGTACAGACCGTCTTGCCTTTGGTCTTAATGATCCCTTTTCGGTAAGTAACATATCCATTTTCATAGTGCTGATGGATTTCTTCGAGTGGATGCTGGAGGTTTTCGAGCAGAAGCTGTTTTCCGCAGAGGATTTGCTGCAATTCTTTGTTATAAGGGTAGTCTTTGTTGAGTGGGGGCTCCGGAATGGTGTTTATGAAGGATATAGGGAGGCTTTCAGGAATTTCTTTGCTAAAACATGGGGCTGCGATATTATTTTTCAAGGCAAATCGCAAAAAATCACCTCATTTTTCATAAATTTATCGAGGGTTTTCCTTAAATATCAATTTTGCCATTCATTCCCCAGTTTCGCAAGTCACTTCCCAAAGTTCACAATTCAGACAAAAAGAATGCACCATTTCATACAGAAATGGTGCACAAAATACTTTACTTCTTCACCCAGCCAAATCCCATAGCGCCTTCGCCCAAATGGGTTCCAATAACCGGACCAAAGTAGCTGATCATAAACTCTACATTCGGATACTGTGCGGCAAGCTCAGCCTTCCACTCGCGTGCTTCTGCATCACGATTGGCATGGATAATCACCGCCTGATACGGCTCCCCGCTTTTCACGTCTTCCCAGAAAAGGTCAACCATCCGCTTCATCGCTTTCTTTCGGGTACGGATCTTTTCAAACGGAACAATTTTCTTATCCTCGAAATGAAGCAGCGGCTTCACCTGCAGCAGACTGCCAATCAATGCCTGTGCACTCGATAAACGTCCTCCGCGCTGAAGATGCGAAAGGTCGTCCACCATGAAATAAGCGCGAATGCTCTTTTTCATTTCCTCCAGCCGCTCCAGAATTTCCTGTGGACTCTTACCGGCAGCAGCCAATTCTGCTGCTTCAATCACATAAAACCCCTGCACCATGCAGCTGATTTCGGAATCAAATGGGAACACCTGAATATCCTCGACCATGCTCCCAGCAGTAACTGCCCCCTGAAACGTGCCGCTGATGCCGCTCGATAAATGGATAGAGATCACCGCATCATGCTCTTTCGATAATTCCCTAAACAGCTCGGCAAACTCTCCAACCGGCGGCTGTGAAGTAGTTGGGAGCTCCTTGTGCTTCACTTCTTCATAAAAGTCTGCAGCCGTGATTTCCACTTCTTCCCGGTAAGTCTCACCGCCAAAAATCACACTCAGCGGAATCATATGTATATTTAACTTTTCTCTAATATTCTTAGGAATGTATGCTGTACTATCCGTTACAACAGCCGTTTTCATAAATAGAGGTACCATCCTTATCTTTTTTTCTCTACTGTATGTTCCATTTTATATGATTAAGAGGGAAAATGCATTAAGTTATAGATTGGGGCAGCAAATAATCCAATACCCCATTCTACCTACTTTTAAGGACGGTAATTTTACACCTTATCATCTTCCCCTGCTGTATGTTAAAATGCTTTTTGTGTCTTAATTTTGTAAAGGAGCTGTAACACATTGAGTAAAAGCACTTCCTCCACAAATACCCACACATCAAATAAGTACAGCCTAGATACCCTTCATCAAATGCTAAATAGTGAATTAAGTAAATATAAACATATTAAAGTTCCTAATATCAACCATTCTGTAAGCGGGACAGAACTTGCTTCATGGCTGATAGACAGCGCATCCCCTAAAGAAATCGAAGAGCTTGTTCACATGGTGAACCAGGCTAAAAAGAGATCTTCCAATACAAAAGCTATTTTTCAAACAGCTGCGGCCGCACTAATCAAATAATTGCTACGAGCGATAATTTGGTTAATATTTGAAGAAAAGTGTATAAATGCCTTTAAATCACATGGTCATTTCGTTATCATTAATGCAGGAAGATAATTTACTCTTAAAACACTAAGAAATTAGAGGTAAACCACATGGCACAAGCAATCACAATTATTCTTTCTTCGTTTGTGATCTTTCTATTAATTGAGGAATTATTCCATCTTGCTTTCAGGAGGTACTTAAATGGCCCTTTTGATTTCAAAGGGAATGTAAAGAACTTTTTGAGTAAAGTTAAAAATAAAAAAGAAAAAGCCCTATAAAAAAGGACTTTTTCTCTCAATAAAGCTATCGTACCTCTACCCAGCCATTCTTAATAGCTACAACTACTGCCTGAGTACGGTCATTTACATTCATTTTTTGCAGGATATTGCTCACGTGGTTCTTAACCGTTTTTTCGCTTATGTATAAAGCTTCCCCAATTCCGCGGTTACTTTTCCCATCGGCAAGGAGCTGAAGCACTTCACATTCGCGGCGTGTCAGCAAGTGAAGAGGACGGCGAATTTCTACCTGGGAATAAGATGTTGTTCCTGTACCTTCTGCTGCTAATCTGCGGTATTCATTTACCAGGTTGTGTGTGACCTTCGGATGTAAGTAAGATCCTCCATCAGCGACAACCTTTACAGCTTCAACTAATGCATCTGCATCCATTTCTTTTAACAGGTATCCGCTAGCTCCAGTTTTAAGGGCGTGCGTTACATAATTCTCATCATCATGGATGGAAAGAATGATTACCTTGGATTGAGGATATTTATTAATCAGCTGGCGGGTCGCTTCCACACCGTTTGTATTAGGCATATTGATATCCATGATAATCACATCTGGATCATACTCTTCGACAAGAGTCATGGCTTCACTGCCATCATCGCCTTCTGCCACTACATTAAAGCTCTTTTCGAAATCTAAAATGCGTTTTACCCCTTCTCTGAATAATTGATGGTCATCAATTATGACGATCTTTGTATTCAAATGCTTCGCCTCCCAAATCTCCAGTTAGTTTTCTATCTCTATTCTTAAGGTGTTTCTTATTTTAATGGCACCTGGATGATGACAATGGTTCCTTTGCCAGGTTTGGAATCTAGGGACATCTGGCCTTCCAAGAGTTCCAGCCTTTCACTCATTCCCATAATTCCAAAAGAACCCGGACGCTTCTCACGAATATTGAAGCCTTTCCCATCGTCTTTAATGACTACTGCAACCCTGGTGCTGTTTATCTCTATTTTCACTTGGATTTCTTTAGCTTCCGCATGTTTTAGAGCATTTGTCACAGATTCCTGAATCAAACGGAACAATGCGACTTCATATTGTGGCGGCAAACGCCTTTCTTCGCCAACATTCGCGAAATATATCTTGGTACTTCTGTGATACTCTTCGATGGTTGTTAAGTATTTTTTGAGGGTAGGTATTAATCCCAGATCATCAAGTGCCATTGGACGCAAGTCATAAATAATCCTTCGAACCTCATATAACGCATTGCGGACCATTTTTTTCAGGTCTTTTATTTCCGTAATGGCTTCATCCGCACCGCGCTCTTTGTATACCCGTTCAATTAAATCGGATCTCATCATGACATTCGCCATCATCTGGGCAGGTCCGTCATGGATCTCGCGGGATACTCTTTTCCGCTCTTCTTCCTGTGCTTCAATGATTTTCAGCCCAAAATCCTGTTTAAGCTTTGCATCTTCAATGATTTCTCCCATTTGTTTCAGGTCACTTGTCAGATAATTCATTACGACGGTAATTTGTGAAATAAGAACTTCCGATCTATCGATGGTGTCATTAACACCTATAAGCCGTCTTTCAATATCATCACGGCGATCCCTCAGCTGTTTCTCAAGCTGACGGTTCATGGATAAATCCATTTGAAGCTGATGTGCTTTCTCATAGGCTTCACGGACTTCAGACTCAGAATAATCCTTAAAATGCATGCTGACTTCAGAAAGGCGCTTTCTTGCAAACCGGGTTTGCACTTCCAGCCGATCCCCTTCTTCAATTACTTTAAGGACCATTTGTTTTACTTCTTTTAATTCTTCCGTAAGGTTCTCGTAATCTTTACGGCATTGCTCGCCTATACGGAATATTTCATCTTTACTGGTACCTACTGTTTGAACCATTTTTTCAAGAATAAGATCCAGAGTCTTGGAATCGAATTTCTTAATACTCATTTACACTCCTCCAAGGGCGTAACCCTTCCGCTATGTACCTTTATTTTAGCGCTAAATGAGCTAAGATACTATGTTTCCAGTCTGAAAATTATACCAAGTTACCTAAAATTCGGTAAAAAGGCTTAGGCTTGTGATTTCACCCCGTGTCTTATATCCTATATAAAAGCAGGGTAAACATGACTATCAAGCAAAATAATATGTATATTTATGCCACTTAAAGATTAAAATTGGCACATTTTTTATTATAGCAGCATAAACATCAGAATTGCTTACATTATAACATGGGAAAAAATGTTCTATATTAAAGTTTCATTACATTCTGTTAAAAAATTGATGTTGGGAAACTTGTCGAATTATAATGAATTTAGCTGAATTTTTTGTACAAAGGTAAAGAAAGGAGCGGTATCTGTGCTGCCCTCTTATTATACAGTTAAGGGATACGGAGAAAATGAAATCGAAATAGAAAGATCAAGGTTTATCGCTCATGTCACCAGAGCAGAAACAGCAGAAGAGGCCCTGGAGTTTATTCAGAAAATTAAAAAGAAGCATTCCAATGCCACCCATAATTGTTCTGCCTACTTAATTGGTGAAAACGACCAGATTCAAAAAGCTAATGATGACGGAGAACCAAGCGGCACGGCTGGTGTGCCTATCCTTGAAGTATTGAAGAAAAAAAAGCTGAAGGATACTGTGGTTGTCATAACCAGGTATTTCGGCGGAATAAAATTAGGAGCAGGCGGGTTGATCAGAGCTTATGGAAGAGCAACCTCTGAAGGACTGCAGGCGACGGGGATTGTTGAAAGAAAGCTCATGACAGTTATGAAGACAAAGATTGATTATACATTGCTTGGCAAAGTCGAAAATGAGCTGAGATCTTCTATTTACGCGTTAAAGGAAATTCACTATCTTGATACAGTCACAGTTGAAACATTTGTGGAAGAAAACCAAACTGGGGCTTTTACTGACTGGATGACCGAATTAACAAATGGCGCTGGGCAAATTACTGTAGGTGACAGCCTATACTTGGAAGAAGAGGTAAAACAATAGCATACCCAAAATTTTGTTTTACTAAACTCCTTAAAAATTATAAAATAACATATGTCACTCTTTACTTTTAAATAAAGGAGCATACAGATGTCTCATGATAGACGTTCGATAGTTATCGAAAAAAGAAAATCAAAAAGGAAGAGAAGAATCTTTTTATTTATTTTCCTTCCTATTATCTTACTGACACTTAGCGCCACGGCATATGGAACTTTTCTATATAATAAAGCACAATCAGTTATGGATGATTCCTATAATCCTATAGATCGCACTACAAAGAGAGCATCTGCAGCCCAGCCGGATATAGATAATATTTCAGTTCTATTCATTGGTGTAGATGACAGCAGCAAAAGGTCTTTCAGCACATCTTCCAGATCGGATGCGCTAATGCTTGCTACATTTAATAAAGATTCCAAATCAGTTAAATTGCTTAGCATTCCAAGGGACTCTTATGTTTACATTCCAAAATTGGGCTACCAGGATAAAATCACACATGCCCATGCGAATGGCGGTCCTGCCACCACCATTGAAACCGTGGAGGAGATGCTTGATATTCCAGTCGATTTTTATGTGAAAGTAAACTTCAATGCCTTCATCGATATAGTGGAAGCATTAGATGGCATTAAAGTGGATGTCCCTTACGCTTTTTCGGAGCAGGACTCAAATGATACACCTAATGCCATCAGTTTAGAGCCTGGATATCAATTGTTAAATGGTGAAGAAGCACTGGCATTGGCCCGTACCAGAAAAAAGGATAGTGATATCCAGCGCGGCGAAAGACAGCAGGAAATTCTGAAAGCAATCGTAAACAGAGCTGCATCTGTCGGTTCTATTTCAAAGTATGCCAATGTCATTGAAGCGGTTGGAAAGAATATGGAGACTGACCTAACCTTTGACCAAATGAAGGCATTCCTGAATTATGCAGCAGAAGGATCCTCTATAAATATAGAATCATTAAATATCGCTGGCCAGGATATGTACCTGCCGAACAGCAATGGAAATCGCGTCTATTATTATGAATTGGATCAGGCCAGTCTGGCAGAAATACAGACTGAATTAAAAGGCCATTTAGACCTGAGCGATACAGAACTCGGACAAAACACAACGGATGATGCTGATAGTCAAGAACAGGTTGATAGTCAGACAGAATATCAGACTGAAGCCGAAAGTGAATATTAAAATGCAGAACCCTCCCAGTTCCAGCAGGAATTGAGAGGGTTTTTTATGTGACCTATTTCGGCATAAAAAAATACAGCCCTATAAATGCTGTATCAGTTTTAATTGATGATATTTTGACTTTTTGAATAGACTGGACTTATAAGGTGATGTAAAAGTCGTGCATAGGATTGTATTATAAGTTAAAAACCAAAACTGATGCCAAATAATCTTCATTTTCTTGACCATGTTATCACTCCTTAAGTTCCTTTACATAAAAAATAACATGGGATTGTTAAGCCAATATGATGCGAATGTTAAGAAAATTTTCAGATTTTTTTACATAAGTCCATTTGCACAAGCATAAAAATAAGCAACCTTATAAGGCTGCTTATTTTTGTTTATCTATTTTTAGCAGAGGAAGCAACTCTGCTTTTCAGCCTTTTTAATAGCGGCTGATAATCCTTCCCCACCAGTCCAATCACTTCCGCAAATAATTCAATTAAAAGCACGATGACTGTGATGAATAATATCGCACCCCATACTTTTGCCTGAGAAAAAATGATAGCGGCAAGACCGAAAAAGACTGAAATTGCATAAATCATCAAAACCGTTTGCCTGTGTGTAAACCCTAAATCCAATAAACAGTGATGCAGATGAGATTTATCTGGTGCTGATAAAGGTTTTTTATTCACAATTCTTCTGATGATCGCAAAAAATGTATCTGATAGCGGCACACCCAAAATCAGAATCGGAATAATAAACGAAATCACTGTGACATTTTTGAAACCCAACAGGGAAAGCACTCCAATGATGTACCCCAAAAAAAGGGCTCCGGTATCACCCATGAATATCTTTGCAGGATGAAAGTTGTAGAAAAGAAAGCCCAGTGTACTAACTAATACAAGGGCAGAAACAGCGATAACATAGGTATTCCCCATGATGATCGCCATACTGGAGATGGTGATCAGTGCTATCGATGATACACCAGCTGCCAACCCGTCTAAGCCATCAATCAGGTTGATTGCGTTCGTTACACCGACAATCCACAGGACTGTAATCGGAATGGCAAAATAACCAAATTTAATTTCTCCGCCAAAAGGGGTATTGATGGAGTTAACATCCACTCCGCCCCACAAAACAACAATTAAGGCAGCTGCAATCTGGACAATTAGCTTGATCTTTGCAGATAGCTCATACTTATCATCCAATACACCGAGGATGACGATCAGCAAACTGCCCACAAGTATAGGAATATGGTAATCCTTGTCTGGCTGGAAAATGAGCATTCCAAGCAAAAAACTGATATATATCGCGAGCCCGCCTAATCGGGGCATTACTTTTTGATGAACTTTTCTATGGTTGGGCCGATCAGTAGCTCCTATTTTCAACGCCAATTTTTTTACAAAAGGGGTCATAATAACAGAGCATAAAAAACATAATACTAAGGTCAAGTAAAACATAAAGACCCTCCTTATGAGTATAATGCCCCTATTTCACTTTCGGAATCAGGCATATTTTTCCTAAACAAATGTATGTATATACCGAGCCTAATTATATCATACATCTGCATCAATTAGCTTTTTTATTTTGGTCTAGCTTCCAAGCAATTTACAAATTTTTCGGTAATTCCCTTCATCCTGATTCCTTATTTCGACATGAACTAAGCATTTCCTTTAATAAGACGTTAAAGATGCCATAATAGTTACATGATTTAGTGTTTTTTCAGTGACCCCTCACCCATTTTATTTCCCTTCACCTCCTTCTCGAAAAATCGAATAGCTTTTTGAGCCGTGTTACCCGCTTCCTGCTGCAGATACCCGATTTTTTCCTTTAGATGCACGGATTCAGCACCCTTATTTCGCAAAGCGGTTCTTACCGCTTGTGAAAGAGATGATCCATCCCATCCTTCCTCCATCACATGACCTGCTACAGGCTGTCCGGCAATCTCGGCAAATGCTTCGATTTTCGGATCATATGATAAAGCAATAAATGGAGTATAGGTGATCGAAGAAAAAATAAGCGCATGCAGCCTCATTCCAACCAGCACATCCGACTTGCCGATGATGGCTATTTTTTCTTCAATGGAGGCATCATAAGGAGCAATATAGCTTTTCTCCTTCATTTTTTCAGCTGTTTCTTTTGATGCTCTTTCATCATGTTTGCCGTGCATAGGGACAAAGACAACCTGGTTTCCGTCCTGGGCTAAGGAATCTAAAGCATTTGCCATCTTTTGTTTATAATCCGAGGAAGAAGGCCAATCTCTGACTGATACTGTAACAGCAGAACCGGTAAACGCCTGCTTCTCCCACCAGGTGCTGTTCTGCTCTGCAAGCTTAAGACCTAATACAGGATCAGGCACAATCTCAATTGAATTTTGGACTCCAATTCTTTCGAGCAGCTTTTTCGATGCGAGGTCGCGTACCGTTATTTCCGTTTTTCTTAATACTTTTTTGACAACAGCCCTGCTGATAGGATGGTGCAGGGGACCGATTCCTTGCGCATAGATAAATACCGGTTTTCTGATGAGATTAGCAAAATGAATTACGCCTGAGTAATAGGGGATCGACCTAAGTTTCGTCTCATCCTGCAGCAGACTGCCCCCTCCACTTATCAAGCCGTCAGCAGCAATTAGTGCTTTACATACTTCTATTACGCTCCAGCGGTCCACTGCCTTAACATTGTAAGTTTTCTCTGTAAGTGGAGGGTTATTCGATAGCACAGTAATATCCATTCCTGGTTCTTTATCCCTTAGTGCCTGTATGATCGAATAAAGAATCGCCTCATCTCCTACATTATCGAAACCATAATAACCTGATAGAACCACCTTCATTTATTAACACCTCAGTTTCCATTTCTTCTCGTAAATAGACCGTCCTTGGTTAAATAAAAAGATAAAAATCAGGCCGATCCCTAACCCTAATGCAAGGCTGTAAAAAGTCCTCAGAAGTGAGATATAGAGAGGTATATGCAAATGGGTAAAGGTGTTAACAATTGATAAATACCCGATAACACCAGGTATAAGCAAATACGAGCCAATTTTTTGATGATGAGGATAGAGGTAAAGCGCCAGCACAAAGAACGGGAAGCCAATCAGAAACTCCTTCGTTCTCGGCCTTACATACATGACCTCTTCCAGCCATTGGCGAAAAGCCAGTTCAATGGATGATACGCTCCCCGCATTTCCAGTACGGCTTATATAGTACAATCCGATAACGGCTAATAAGCCTATCACGGCTAAATGCCAATACTGAACCTTCATGCTCATGATGCCCTTGAGGTCCCGCAAAAGAGCATAAACCATGACAAACAGGATTGGTACAAGGTAAGTCAGCTTAACTCCGCGGAACGCTTCAATTTTCACCAAGTATTCATTTCCATTCAAAAGTGAAGTAATAATGATAATGCCCGCAAAGCTGATTAGAGCCGCCCGGCCATATGGCAGGAATATCCCTTTCCTATTTTTTGCAGGGAGGACCGCAAAAATCGGCGTAATAACGGCAACCAGTAAAGCAAGCCCCTGCAGGAGGATATGAGCCTTCAGCCAAAAGGCTGCGGCCGCAAGTAAAAACATGCCTGCAAGCGATGCATAGAATAATGCCTGCCTGGAAAAAATCATTTGTACTGCAATGGATATAAAAAGGACAGCTGCCATCAACGCTGATAATTGACTCCATAATGGGACAGATATGGAATCAAAAACCTGGGCCTTCCCCGGTTTATAGTGAGCTGGCATTTGGCTATGTATTGCCTGAATAAACTCTTTTGTATTGAAAAGCGCTTTTTCAGGTTCTTCCCCCTTCTCCATTCGAAGGAACAGCGAGCGGATATTCCTTTCCTTTACGGCCCGAACAGCCCTATCCACGCCTTCCTCCATGCTCGGTACTGCATTTAAATCAATGCTGTGCAGCCGGATCATCTCAAAATCCATCGCTCTTGCCACTGTACCGATTCCACGCTGATCGGAGAATTCAATGGCATAAACAGCTATATTCTCATCCTTCAGCTTTTGTGCAAAGCTTTTGATCTTCTCTGCGTCCGGGTAGCCGATGACTTCTACACCGGAAATCAAAAGGCGATTTGATTTCTCATCTGAAAAATCAAGCAGCTGATTGAGTACAAAGGGGTCTTTTTCATCCAGGGAATTAGGCATGCGAAAAACGACTGAAAGATCTGCTTTCTTAATTTCATCTATAATTTCTTCTCTATATCCAATAGGCGTTCCATTGAATTGGTCACTGTTCAATGCAGGAAAATGAGTAAATTCCTTGTCTCCAATTCTGACTGTTTCTGCTGCCTGGAAAACATTTGTAAGCCGGTCTGTAAGCTTATTTTCATTTTGTATATGTATATATGCTCCTTCATTAGACAACCGATCAACCGAATTTTCCACTTCACTATTCAGGATAGACATCTCCTGGATCCTTCCGCCGGTCAGGACGTTAATATCCCCTATGTCCTCCAAGCTATTTAAAGTCTCAGGCTGTATACTGACACCATGCAGCCCAGCATCTTTCAAATCCCGCAATACATCCTCCAATTGCAGGCTGGGATCCTTAGACACCAGTGATTGAATATCCTGAAATGGAATAATCGTTTCATAATTCCGATTATTCCATTCAGCCTGGTGCCTCTGCATAAGGCCAGGCAGCGTTAAAAGAAGAGACAGAATCAATAAACCAAAAACAGCTTTTTTCAATCTCGACATCCTTTCAAAGAAAGCACCGAATGCTAATTTGTTCCTTTTGACTTCCATTTGTTCAATAAAGGCATAGAGGCGATTTCAGTTCTATCAATACCTCTCGTAATAATTAAAAGGATAAAATAGGTGAAAGCACCTGCTATAACGGCAGACCCGGAAAATAACAAAGCTTTCATTCTGCTCCAATGTTCAATATCCGCATAAAAAACTAAAAGACTAATGAACCCGCCCATAATAATGGAAGAAATCACGACAGCGGAATCCTTCCATTTCCAAACAGGGAAAGGAACTGCCTTCTTAATAAAAATAGTATTGGCAATAAAAATGACCACATATACGGCAAGTGTCGAATAGGCTGCCCCGATTAGGCCAAACAGGCCGACCAGGATAATGTTCACTGCCGCTTTCAGAATTACACCGCAGACAATAATATAGGCAGCCTGCTTGGCCAGATTGATTCCCTGCAAAATCCCGGTACCCAGTACAGTTAACGAAGTAAATACAGAGCTGAAGCCGATGACCGCCAGCACAGCGCTTCCTTCCAGGTCTTTAAATAGAGCCAGGTTTAAAGGAAGACTTAATGCCAGCAGCCCGAATGCTGCGGGCCATGACACAAGATGCGTCAGACGGTGAGTTCTCTCCAGGATCCCACTTGCCTTTTCGTAATTCTTTTCAGCCAGCGTCTCTGTTAATAGAGGGATAAGCGGAAGCACGATCGAGCTTGAGAACACAGTAGCAATTTGAACAAGCGACAGCCCCCGCCCGTAAATTCCATACATATAGGTAATATTTTGGTCAATATCTGTTCTCTTTAGACTATATGGAATGGTCACAGAATCCACGAAATTCAAAAGCGCCATTGTGATGGCCCCAATACAGATCGGCAGGGAAATATAGAGAATCGTTTTTCCTGTACTCAAAAAATCCCTGTATGAATAGCGAAATCCTTCTGATTTGGGTTTTAAAGAAGAACGGGCAAACAAAACCCGCAAATAAACTGCGGAAGCTGCAGCCCCTAAAATGGAACCGGCCATAATGCCAGCAGACACCGCCACATCGGAATAATTTCTTTCAACGAGCACATAAGCAATCATCAGGATAAAAGCCACCCGGATAAATTGCTCGAGCACCTGGGAAACAGCTGTTGGCCTAATATCCTGAAAGCCTTGAAAATACCCCCTGTACACAGCCATATACGGCGCTACCAGAAGAGTGGCCGAAACAACAATTAAGGCTAAACGGGTGCTTGCGCCGCCCAGTACCTCCGCTATCGGGGCTGAAAAGCTGCAGATAAGCGTAAAGCTAGTCAGACCAAATAAAACAGCCAAAATCACCGCAGTGATATATATTTTATATATCTTCTCCCGATCCCCATGCACATTTGCTTCAGAAATCAATTTGGAAATAGCAATCGGAATACCGGCAACTGAAAGAATCAGAGCGACCATGTAGACAGGATAAACTAAGCTAAATATACCAAGCACTTCATCTCCGGCAATATTCTGAAGCGGAATGCGAAAAATGCTGCCAAGTATCTTTGAAGCCAGAGTGGCAATGGATAAGATTAAAGTGCTTTTAATAAACGTTTGCTTCATGCTAGCTTCTTGCTTTCTGGGCTAAAATCTTGAAAGCGAATCTCGGCAATGCCATCATCCGTCCAAGACGGCTTGGCTGCTTTAACAGTCTGTAAAACCACTCAAGATTCATTTTTTGCCAGATTTCAGGCGCTCTTTTCACGGTCCCTGCAATGACATCAAAGCTGCCCCCGACACCGACAAACACACCTTTGTCAAATTGATGAATATTTTCAGCAATCCAGTTTTCCTGTCTTGGCACACCTAAAGCCACAAAAATGAGATCCGGCCGCTTTTCAGCAATTTCCTGCTGAATATGTCTGCTTTTCCAATCAAAAAACCCATTATGCGAACCGACTAATTTTAACTGAGGAAATTGATTTTCAATGTTCCTTTCAGCTTTCTCCAGTGTTTCCTGCCTGGCCCCCAGCAGGTACACACGGTGCTGATGCCGGTCCGCTAAATGAAGCAAGTCCATCATCACATCAAAGCCTGCTACCCTTTCAGGCAGCGGTTTATTTAGCAGCTGAGCCGCCTTTACGACACCTATTCCGTCTGCTGTAACATAGGTCGCCTGTTCCACCACCTTCATATACGAAGGTTCTTCATTAGCTTTCATTACAATTTCAGGATTTGCCGTTATCACAAAAGCTTTTTGTTCCGCATTTATATGATGCTGCAATTGATCCACAAATTGAGAGCGGGTTGTATGAACAAAAGGAACACCCAAAATGTCCACGTGTTCTAAATTCATAAAAAAACTCCTTGTCATCTTAAATTTTCCCCATTAATATACCACAAAAGATGAACGGCCAATAATTTGTACAATATAGCTTATTGACAAGGATTGAATAATAAATATTCCACAGCGCAGTGAGAATTCACAAAAGTAAAACATACTCCCCTTAAGTAGATTATGAAACCTCCAAGCCGTTTATATCTTAAGAAGTACTTTTTAATAGAATATTTGATAAATAATATGAAGTAAACAAGTGAGGAAGAAGTTTACGAATATTAACAGGGGTGTAATATCAATATAAAAATATTTACAATGAGAAGATTTTTATTTCAGGGAGATGAACGGCAGCCTGAATAGGTAAATGTGCTTTAAAAATAAAGAAAGAGCATGGGGTAATAACTCTCCCATGCTCCATTTAAAATACTTATTTATATTGGACAATTTCGAAATGCAATATTGGATTGTCCAATTTCTCATACAAACTCTTTAAATTTGGAACCTGCTTAACAGCCCATCCCATATCGGTTGCATATTGTGGCAGCCATCCGTTATTGTCTGTATATTTATGATTCCATCTCATTTTATACAGAGTATTTTGTCCTCTTTCAAAATAACTGTTTGATATAAATTGGGCTCCTCCAATTATCGCCTTTTCCGGAGAAGTCCACCCGGCGTTATAAGCATGGAAAGCTCCTAATCTTTCAGGATCAATGTCTTTCGCCCCAATTCCAAACATGTTATAGGCCACTTTAATATCCGTTAAGCTTGACCTGTTGCTGCTTGTAACTAAGGCCAGTTCACCTTTGCTGTTCTTTCCTACTTCTATACCAGTTGCTAACGGAGAAATTCCATGCCCAGTCTCCAGTAAAGCATGTGATATCAAATAGATTTCATTTACTGAATGAGTTTTCCCTGCTTCAATAAAGGCTTGCCCTTTTCCGTCTAGTATCCCTTTACCTAAGAGCACTTTATTCAATTCAGCTGCAGAAACACCAACACTCTTATCAAGAAGCAGGTGCTGAAAACGGTCGTTCTGAGAAGGGTCAAGATACTTAATAATATCTGATGATTTGGCATTTCTCCAAACAACGTTATATTGGATCTCATACCATACATTGCTGCCGCTCACTGTCGAACCTGATAGTTTTCTTACAAGCACATATTCAGAACCCGCTGATGCAATTCCATAGCTATGACTGCTTGTAGTAGCAGATTCTCTTATGTTGGAAGAACTCTTAACCACAGCTACATTTGTTATCTCCACCAATGAACTATGGACATATAATGTCTTCCCGTTATAACTGATTTTGAACCAGATGTTGCTTCCACTGACAACGGTTCCCTGAACTTTCCCCAGGATAGTAAAGGTTGTTCCTTTTTTATATGTTCCGTACACATTGCTGTCATTGTCAAGGTTTGGGGAAGTTCTAATTCTCACACCTTCTGTTGTAGTAGCACCTTTTTCCACAATATCAGCCAGGCTGCTATGAATAAATCCATTCGCATTGCGATACGAATCTGTTTGCGGTGGCGGATTTAACTGTAATTGCTTATTCACGGCTTCATTGAGAGTAAGGCCATACTGTGTATAGGAAACAATATTAGACGGCTCATTCCTGACATCACTAACATTGATATAGCCAGTATGTGCTTTTCCGTTAACATAGACCGTGGCTTTATGCCAGGAAGCAGTAAATGTCTGTACCTTAAGCTCACTTCCAATATTATAGGATTTGAGAACAGAGGCATTCCTTGATGCATAAGTATACACATTCACTTTGTCTGAACTTCCCCACACCGTAAGGGTGGCAGGAGACTTCACACTGTTTTCCACGTCACTTGCTTTTATATAGCCAGTAGTCTTCTTCCCATTAATATAAACAGTTGCTGAATACCAGCCTGTTACAAAAGATTCATATTTTAAAATACTTCCTTGTGCATAGCCCTTTAAAGTGTTCGAGCCAGTTGAAGGGCTTTGATATACTTTGGTAGGCGCTGTTAATCCGACACCAATAAATTGCTCCGGATTGGTTATCGAATTTTGCACGTCCTTCGTTTGTATATAGCCAGTTGTTTTCTTGCCGTTAATATACACGGTAGCTGAATACCATCCAGTTATAAAAGATTGGTATTTTAAAACTGTTCCAGCCGGATAAGACTTTAAAGTGCTGGAGCCGGCTGATGGGCGCTGATAGACTTTGGTTGGAGATGCCTTCCCAACTCCTGAGTAATTCACAGGACTCTGAACAGCATTTTCCACGTCTGATTGTTTAATAAAACCCCTGGTAGCTTTCCCTTTAATATATACAGTTGCTTCGTACCAGCCTGGTATTAAGGTAGAATACTTTAAAACTGTTCCGGCAGAGTAACTTTTTAGGACTCTGGAAGCTGAATCAGCACTAGAATAAACACTAGTCGGCTGTTTTAAAGCGACACCCTGTAAATCTATACGTGCTGATGCTTGCTCCACATCGGTTCTGCTTATATAACCAATTGTTGCAGCACCATTGATATATACAGTTGCCTCATACCAGTCAGAAGTTAATGTTCTAAACTTCAATACACTGCCTAGAGGGTAGGATTTTAAAACGGCAGAGCTGCGTGATGCTTTTGAGTAAACATTAATAGGTGATTTTATACCTACTCCAGTAAGATCACGTTTCGTTTGAATATTTTCAACATCTGATACTTTGATGTAACCAACTGTCGCTTTACCACTGATATAAACGGTTGCCCGATGCCATTCAGCTGTATATGTCTCATATTTTAGCAGCGTTCCCTGTTCATAGCTTTTAAGAATGCCAGAGCTGGCAGATGCCTGCTTATAAACATGAGTTGGATTAGCTACCCCAATCCCCTGAAGACTTTTCGATGCAGTACTCATTAATGTCATGGTTTTCGAAGCGGATTGTATATTAGCTTTTTTGATAGTTACTTCAGTCTTGGCTTGTTCTTCAGTCTCCATTATTGGATCATGGTCTGCTTCTTCACCTTCTGCTGCAATAATATCTCCAGCATCTGACTGTTCAGGACTGGGCATATTGTCAGTATTATCGGCCTGATCAGCTGCTGGCTGCTCAACTCCTTCTTCTGAAGGGAGAGTTTCCTCTTCTTCTGTGTTGCTGACTTCTTCATCAACCGGAAGGCCCATGTCTGAATCATCCTGTACATTTTCAGAAGCTTCCTCAGAGGTTATCCTGCTGTTTCGGAATTCATCCGCTTCTAAAACATCTACCACTTGGGCACTCTTTACATATCCATTCGAGGTGGTGCCGTTTTCCAGATCGACATGCTTTACATATGTAAATTCCAGTCCTTCTTCTAAAATCGTAACTTCAGTGTCATCCTCTAAAAGGATAACGATCTCTGATTCAATAGACTTATCTTGATAAAGTTCAACTTCGCTGCCTATTTTTTCGGAAAATACTACAGCTGTTTTAGGTTCTTCACTATCCGCTGCAAATGCCTCTGCTGGTTGAATGAATGCAGACTGCAATAATAATAGAAGAGCAAGAAAATAAAAATTAAATAATTTTACTGCTTTTTTCACTAATTGTATCCCCCATGTTAATCGCTTTCGCCTCACATGTAAGAACACATAAATAAGGTTTTTTCACTTATCAATGAATTTTCAAATGTCTTATTAAGTTCTTAACATGCAGGAAAAGAGCGCCTTTTTCTTAAATGGCCTACTTCATCGTTTACCTACTTACCAGTGACTGAGTATGTTTATTTTTTGACCTCCTATTTTTAGAAATGTATAAATTGCCAGTATTTCTATCCTACTACTAATCTACCAAATTACGACAAAATCTTCCACCCTTTTTAAAATACGAATTAAAATATGTAAGTTTTTTTACAAATCATACATTTACTTAACATGATTTAAGGTCTTATTTCGTGAATTACCCTTGATTAAATATACACAGCAGAGTTAAAACTATATATGTGCATTTATGTTATAATTTCGACAGAATCTTTTATAATACGGCACCTATAATGATAAGTTTAGGAGAGAAAACTATGGATGCTCCATTTCGCAAAAAAGCAAGAGAGATACTTCAGCACAAAAACTGTGAAATAACAAATCATCCTCACAGCCTGAAAAATAAAATCTTCGGTAAACGAAAAAAAGTTACAGTAGTTACTGCAGCTTATAATGCCGAAAAGTTTATTAGCAGAACAATCGATTCTGTTATTAACCAGACGCTGGGCTTTGACCAAATTCAATTAATTATAGTAGATGACCACTCCTCAGATAATACAAAAAAAATTGTGTCGGAATATTTGGCAAAGCACAAAAATATCTGTTTAGTTTCACTGCATGAAAACACAGGATCTCCGGGCACACCAAGAAATATAGGGATAGAATTGGCTGATAGTGCCTATATCACCTTTTTAGATGCAGATGACTGGCTGGCTCCCGGGGGGCTGCAAGAATTATGTAATATACTTGATGATACGAATGATGACTATGCAGTTGGTAAAACCATTAAGGTTCAGTCTGCTTCACAAAGCATAATTGGGGAATTTGCTTCCGTAAAGGAAAGACGGAGTATATCTCCATATGATGTTCCTCACTTCTTCTACCATATGGGACCTACCGCGAGAATGGTTAGACTTTCTCTAATTAAAGAGAATGATCTTGGGTTTCCCGAAATGGTTTTTGCAGAAGATAAATTATTTTTCTTTGATGTATTGTTTAATGCTCAGGCTGTATCGACAGCCACTAAACCAATTTATTATGCTAACCGTACAGATGAGAATACCGGCTCTTTAACCAGGGAAACCAATGTATTGGACAAGAGAAGATCTGATTTAAAAGTAATAGAGTATATCAAGTCAAAGAATTTGCCTCCTGAATATGAAAAGGTTGCGCTTAATAGGATTTATGAATATGATATCGTCCGAACATTTGACAGTATGCTCTTCGTTAATTCCAAAGAAAAACATGAATTTCTCGATATTTTAGATACTGCTATAGAAACGACAAAAAATCTTCGATATGATTTCCGGGATTCATTCCATACACCATTGTATAAGGAAGCGGTCAATTTATATATGGAAAACAGGACCGAAGATTTTATTAAACTTTTTACCTGGTTCAAGAAGGATAAAAACAAAAAATATGCTGTGATCAACAATTTGCCTTACTATGAAGTCCCATATTTACAAGGTGAAAAAAAGCATATAGAAATTCCGATACTGGCAAGGGCATCAGATTCTTATATCATTGATAATATTTATTATCAGGATGTAGAGGTTTATGGAAGAGATATCAGCCACATTAATTCGATATTAATACGTGACCGCAATCGGGTAGATAATGAAATACTTGTTGATTTCGAATGGAAAGATAGTAACTTAGGATATTTCAAAGTAGACCTTAATTCTCTGGATAAATTATCTGACTCTCTATTCACTATATTTATAAGATACAACGAATACCAAATCACAAACATAAAGAGAATATTGAGCAACCAGATATCCTATAAAGACAGGACGATCAAATTCTATACCACCATTGCAAACAATTTAGGCTTGTCAATTAAAGCAAAAGAATAGTACCACTCAGCCATTTGTCATAGCTTTCACAACCTTGGTTATATTAAACTTAAGACGCTTTAAAGGAGATTTAAATTGATTTTTTACGCAACAAAACTCAGAGCAATAGCTATAATAGGCGTGCTCTTAATACATATTTGCGCACGCCTTGTTACACAGGATGTAGGCACATTTAATTGGTGGATCGGAAATATTTTTAATAGCAGCAGCCGATGGTCAGTTCCCATCTTCATCATGCTGAGCGGAATGCTCCTCCTGGGGAGAGAAGAGTCCCAATCACTGGTAATTAAAAAAAGAGTAACCAGGATTGCCTGGCCATTTTTATTTTGGTCCTTTATCTATTTTGTTTGGATGTTTCGCTATGATATTGAAGCTTATTCCACAAAAGAGTTCCTAATCCGTTTTTTTGAAGGAAGCATTAAATATCATTTATGGTATTTATACACCATCCTGGGTTTATATCTTGGCATGCCGCTTTTCAAAGCACTGGTTCATTCAAAAAAAACGGATATTCGATACATAATTGCCATTTCATTTTTAATCAGTGCCATTTTTACAACCATAGCTTATTTGTTTAATCTGAAGCCAGCAGGCGGCTTCGAGCTATTTTTGGGTTATGGCAGCTATTTTTTGTTAGGTTATTATGCAGCAAATACTGCAATATCCAAGAAATTATCTTTATTCATATATTCGGCAGGTATTATTTCCTTGCCGGCTACTATATTGGGAACATGGGTAATCAGCAGCAGACAAGACACCTTAAATCAAGTGTTTTATGAATACCTATCTATCACAACTCCATTTGCAGCTATCGCTATTTTCCTTTTCTTAAAGCAATATGGAAACCAGTCTTGCAGTACAATTACTAGCATTACC
This sequence comes from Cytobacillus sp. FSL R5-0377, assembly GCF_038004385.1. Taxonomy (NCBI): domain Bacteria; kingdom Bacillati; phylum Bacillota; class Bacilli; order Caryophanales; family Bacillaceae; genus Cytobacillus; species Cytobacillus sp. FSL R5-0377. The sequence continues at coordinate 2,932,447 of NZ_JBBORA010000001.1, read as the reverse complement.
GCGAAATACAGCTTTGGTATATATCTCGTGCACCCTATATTCCTGGATATTTACAGAAGCAAGGAATTTATCGCCATGACCGGAATATCGCATGATTCTACACCTGTTTTTTATTATCTGGCATTTATGCTGCTGGCAGTATACGCTTCGAGCCTTTTAACTACGATGCTCATACACAAAATCCCTTATATAAGGCGTATAGCATGATAAAAACCTCCGGAAAATTCCGGAGGTTTTTTATATTATCTTACCACTATCGATCTTCTATCAAATGAATCAAAAACTAAATTAAATTTACCTTCACTTACTGAACTTACCCTTTGACTGCCTACAGTATCCACAAATAAATACTGATTTGCAGACTCATTATAACCTGTCAAAGCGATAACATGATACTCAACCGGTGCATAAAGACGATTCGCGCCTGAATAATACCATTTCCATCTGAGCGGCCTGAATTTGTGTACGACCCATACAAGAACAGGATTTCCCTGACGCAGTTCAGACTTTATTTGGGATTCACTGATCCCATTAATGACTTCACTATCAGGCCTGTATTTTTTCGCCTGGGCAATTAATCCTTCCGGGTAGATTAGATTAGGGTCTCCCTGCTGGCTTCTGAAAGGTGAGCCAACATATCCTTTATATGGGTTGCTCGCATAGGTCATCGTTTTGCCCATATATGTTTTATCCAAATTATACCCTTTAAAGTTTAAAGCCTGTGTTAACGAGACCACTGAACAGCCCCAAGGCATGCCGGGATTTTGCATAATTTTAGGAACATAAAGGCTCATGCTCTCAAGCCTGCTCCAATGAGCTCCATATCGTGTACCTGAACGGAAGCTATATAATCCTAGATTTTTCTGTGTCCCTTGCTCTCTTAGATTAGCTGAGCTTATGATTCCGCTGCTTGTAATATTAAAGTAGTATTTAATATTTTTGGCCCGATTAGATGCCGTAGTTTTTGGATAGTATTCATAGGCTTTTAAAACTTTGAAAGAATTCTCCTGACGAGTTAATGAACTAGTCATATACCCCGATTCATCATAATTATAAATATATTTGACCTTTGGACCCTGTTTGCCATAAATAGCTTTATCATAATATGAGTAACGGGCAACAATTCTTTTTGAATTCTTTATTCTTTTAGATGACTGATAAACGTACCCTTTATTATTCAAGTTAAAGATATATTCAATATTGCTTCCTCTTGCATTAAAAAGCGTGTTGCTGTAGTACTGATACCATGTAAGGATTCTTTGTGTCCCCTTTTCTCTTTGGGTCGCCTTGATTACATGACCAGATTGATTCAAGTTATAAATATATTTAATATTTTTCCCATGTGTTCCGTAAACCGTCTTTGGATAATATTCATATCTGGAAGTGATTTGCTTTGTTCCTTTTTGCCTTTTGCTGGCTTGTGTTACATGGCCTTCATTATTAAAGTTAAAGACATATAAGATATTGCTGCCATGATTGCCATATCTGGTTTTGGGGTAATAATTATATCTTGCTGTAATTTTTTTGGTTCCCTTTTGACGTTTGCTGGCTTTTTCTATGAAACCTGAACTATTAAGGTCAAAGATATAAAGAATATTATCTCCATGATTGCCATACTCAGTATTCGGGTAATATTCATACCAGGAAATAATTCTTTTTGTGCCTTTTTCACGCTTAGTGGCCTTCGTAATGAACCCCTTGGCATCAATGGAGAAAACAAATTGGATATTAAATCCATGATCACCAAACTTGCTATTAGGATAATACTGAAATCTTTGCTGTACCTTCTGGCTTTCTTCTGCTAATTCCGCAGCTTCTGTCACATTGCCGTTACGATCCAGTTCAAAGATATATTTAACTCTATTGTTTTTATTCTCATAATTCGTCTGCGGATAATATTCATAATGACGGATAATTTGTCCTGATTCGTTTCTCTCTGCAGATTCTACTATGTAATCCGCTTTCACATTATATTCCTGCTTCACCCGGTTTACGTGATTTCCAAATACCGTGTTCGGAAAGTATTCAATAAAACCAGCTGTTTCCTGGGTGCCTTGTGCATTTTCTTTTGCATATTCAATAAAATTGTCGGCAGAAATATAATATATGATCTTGATATTGGCCGCAGCATCTTTAACAAGAGTTTTTGGATAATACTCCTGGATACTAACCAACTTCCCATTCTCAAATACTTCAGCATAGATTATCTCTCCGCTGCTGTTCAAATAATACTTAATATTTCCCTCTTCTACAATATTATCTGACAGACTTTTGGAAACAGCCTGCCGGGATGAAGGTAAAGAATTTTCATCTTGAGATTCACTTTCCCCTTCAAGAGCTGAATCTGAATTAAGCTCCTCCTCTTGATTAACGGGAACATTCTCCTCTTCCTCTTCTTTCTGTTCCTCTCCTGAGCCTTTTTCTTCAATGACATCTTCTTCAACTAAATCTTCACCAGCATTCTCGGCTGGGACATTTTGTTCAGAATCAGAAGCAGCAGGCTCATTAGCCGATCCATCAGCATCCTCTGCTCCTGCTTGCGGATCGGCTTCGTTATTTGGATTCACGTTATTAACTGTTTCAGCCTGTACCGCAGGAGCCGCTCCTGTAAATAAGAGTACAAAGCTAAGCACTGATGCTATTATTCTCCTTACCATCTTTTCCTTCCTTCCGGATAATTTCCAATATTTTTCATCATAGCTTATAGTTTACATTAAACCTTAATTTCTTAAAAGTTATTTTACTATTAAATATTTTCTCTATCATAATATGTAATAAAATACAGCCGTGCCAGCAGAGTTTGCCTATTTAAGCATCAAAAGTTCATTCTTCGCCATAAGCAAACTAAAAAAACTGCGCCTAATTAGGCAGCAGTCTTTTTAGTTTGTTTATACCGTTGCAGGTACACTTTGTTTTGATAATGCATTCTGTCTAAACTTCTTTTGCTCTTCTTTTGACATGGCCTTATAATCTTTCAGGAATTTTTCATAGGCAGGTATGACTTCTTTAACATCACCGTACATCTTTAGTTCCCCAAACTCCAGCCATACAGCCTTTTCGCAAAACTGTTTCATTTGTCCAATAGAGTGGCTGACAAAAAACATGGTTTTCCCTCTGGCTTTGAATTCTTTCATCTTGGCGAGCGACTTTTCAGCGAAAGCCTTGTCCCCTACAGAAAGGGCTTCGTCTATGATTAATACGTCAGGATCAATATTTACAGAGATTGAAAAACCGAGACGAGACTTCATACCGCTCGAATAAGACTTTACAGGCTGATCAATAAATTTACCCAGCTCAGAGAACTCAATAATCTCAGGCTCCAGTTTCTTTATTTCATTTTTATTAAATCCAAGCATCAGCAATTTCAATTCAATATTTTCACGGCCTGATAGCTCATTATTCAGACCTGAGGCAACAGCAATTAAAGCAGTTTGACCTTTTACCTCCACAGAGCCGGAGGTTTCAGGAATAATGCCTGCGATAATATTCGAAAGAGTCGATTTCCCGGAGCCATTAATTCCGACAAAACCGATAACATCCCCTTCTTCTGCTTCAAAAGAAACATTCCTTAAAGCATAAAAATCTTCACCATAACTTTTAGGCAAAAGAATATCCAGAAGCTTTTCAGAGTTTTTATTGTATAGTTTGTATTTTTTTGTCACATTATTAACAATTACGGATTTGGCCATTTATAACACTTCCATTTTATAAAAAGTCGACAAAATGCCTTCTGAATTTAACATGAATGGATGATCCCAGGATATAAAGAAAAATTACTACAGCCCAGAAATAGATCGTCAGCTGATATTCTGTAATAATATACCACTCCTGCCCAAGCAATGCAGCACGGTAACCTTCAACCAAGTAATACAAAGGGTTCAACTTCATGATTGTCTTTATAGGACCAGGCAAGCTCATGGAGACCCAAAGGATAGGCGTCAAATACAATAGCATTCTCATCAGTGATTGAACAACCATCTGGACATCCCTAACAATAGTTGCCAACGTAGATGTAACCAGGGAAATGGATACCAGCAAGGCTACAGTTGCAAATAGGAAGTATGGCAGCTGAAGATAATAAATGCTGACCGGAAACCCCATAAACTGTAAAACCACAATTGTAAATCCAAGAAGAAATATATGTGGATATAACTTTGAAAATATAACGTATGTTGGTATAACACTTAATGGGAAGCTCATCTTAGAGATCATGCGTATTCTAGAATAGATTGATTTTGACCCTTGTACAATAGAGGGCTGAATGAAAAACCATAATATTATTCCCGAAAGGAGCCAAGGAAAAAACGGCACACCATTTGCCGCCTCCCGGCCTCCTCTGATAATAAATCCAAATACGAACCAATAAATTGCAATTTGGATTCCCGGATTTAGTATTTCCCAGAATAGCCCCAGGTAATTATTATTGTTTTGACTTTTTAATTCATAGAGCGAAAGCCTTCTAACTAAATAAAAACTTTCAATTTGTTCTTTAAGAACTTTAATTGCAGATTTCATAAAAAAGTACCTTCCTAGTCAGCTTTCTTACTTAACGTATTAGATTATACACTAAATTACAGAATGAAAAAATTCCATTTAACCCCAGCATCTAACTGAATACTTTCTCAGCAACTCTTTTACTGGAATCTCCTGATTCCAGATAACAGAATTTACTGTAAAACTCTTCAAAGTTATCCGGAAGCTTATAGTCGGTCTGCTCTAACTGTAATATCTCAGAAATGCATTGTTCCGTCGTCTTAACAAGGGGGCCAGGGGCAGAATTCTCAAAATCAAAATAAAAACCCCTAAGCTTATCCCGATATTCTTCAATATCATATACATAAAAAATCATTGGCCGCCTCAAATTGGCATAGTCGAAGAAAACGGATGAATAATCTGTTATCAGAAGATCGGAAATAAGATATAGCTCCCGAATATCTTCATGGTCTGATAAATTATAGGCGAATCCATTATATAAGGATAAATCCATATTTTCTGCAATTAAATAATGCATCCTTAGCAGCACGATATAATCATTGCCCAGCTTTTCCCTCATCAGGTCCAAATCCAGCTTTAAATTAAATTTATACTTACCGATTTGATAAAACTCATTGTCTCTCCATGTTGGAGCATATAAAATGACTTTTTTTCCAGAAGGGATGGATAATTTCCTCTTTATACTCTCAATGGTCACTTTATTATTGCAATTATATAAGAAATCATTCCTTGGATAACCTGACTCAATCATGGTCTTCTGAAAATCAAATGCACTCCGGAAAATATCGGATGAATAGCGATTGGGGGAAACGAGATAATCCCACCTCGCTGATTCCTGAAGGAAGTTTTCCTTGTACTTTTCAGTTGTAGTTCCCGGCATATGAACTTCCTCCATATCAGCAGCCAACTTCTTCAGAGGTGTTCCATGCCAGGTCTGAACATAAACAGTATGCTTCGGTTTCGGTATCCAGCCTGGCATCCTGCTATTAAACACCCAATACTTTGCCCGGGCCATTACAAACAGCCATTTCAAAGAAAACCTGTGAAGAATCCTTACTCCCTTGTCCTCAAAGGTTGAAGAATATCTGGGATCTACACTCCAATACATATCATATTCCGGATGATTTTCTTTTAAAAACTCGTATACCGCTCTTGGATTACAGCTATATTGTTTTCCTAAAAAGCTTTCAAATACAATAATTCTCTGGTTTGGCGGAAATTTCCCAACCAGCCTGAACAATAGTTCATATGCCTTTTTAGTAAAATCAAGCCTCTTTAAATTTTTCAGCATGTTCTTTAGCATTGTTTAGTGATTACCTTCTCCCTAATTCCCGTATTTACCTTAATTAAAGAAACGGTCAACAACTCTTTTGGAAGCATTCCCATCTTCAAGCGGACAAAACTTATCCCTAAAAGCAGCATATTTAGGTTTATATTCCTCTTTAACAAGATGAATATTTTTCACAGCGTTTGTTATATCATCCGTATTAAATAGGAATGGACCTGGAGCTTCTTCTTCAAAATCCATATAAAAGCCGCGAATGTCATTTTTATATTGTTCAAGATCATAGGTGAAGAACAATAATGGTTTTCCGGTATTTGCAAAATCAAACATAACGGAAGAATAGTCAGTCATTAAAAGATCGCTAACAAGGTAAAGTTCCTGGATGTCCGGATAGCTGGATACATTGTAAACAAAATCCTTAAGATCATCTGGAATACTTAATTTATTGCTTATCACGACATGCATGCGCATTAGCAGGATATATTCATTACCCAGTTCTTCTTTAAGCTGATGCAAATCCATATTTAAGCTGAACTGAAATTTATTCTTCCCCTTTGTTTCGTTATCCCTAAATGTAGGAGCATACAATATGATTTTTTTATCAGCAGGCAGTTTCAGCTGTTTTCTAATCCGATCTGCCAATTCCTGCTGGCCTGAATGATAAAACAAGTCATTTCTTGGATAGCCGACTTCAAGCATTTCCCCATTATACCGGAAAGCACTCCTAAAAGCATTAGTTGCATATTTACTAGGAGAAATCAGGTAGTCCCAGTTCTTTGTGGCACTATGGACACGTTCCAAGTAAGTTTCATCTCTTCCCTGGATAGTTTCAATATCAAATAGCATCTTCTTTAAGGGAGTACCATGCCAGGTCTGAATATAAGTTGTTCCTTTTCTCTTATTAATATAGGTAGGAAAGTTTTGATTGTTAATCCAAAAACCTGCTCTGGCCAAATAATAGTAATATTGCGGGCTCAGCCTTTTAACTTTAATAGTGCCAGGATCATTAAAACGGATGTTTTTATTTATTACCCAAACCTTCTTATAATCCAAGCCTCTTTCCACTATTTCTTCATAAATGTTTCGCGGGCTGTCCGCATACTGCTTTCCTACCCCGCTTTCAAATAAAATCAGCCTGTTATCAACAGGTAAGATAATTTTTGCAATACGATAAAAAGCTTTCATGGCTGGAAAATAATACTTGCTTCTTCTAAATCGATTAAAAAAGCTGATGAGGATATCAATTTCCGACAGTTTTTGGATAACATTCTTTTTGACTCTAAAATCTCTGACTGCAGTGTAAATTCTTTCAGAAGATTTCTGATCTCTGTACATCAAAAATTTATCTGCTTTTCTTTTGTTTTCTTCTGATGCCTTAAAATTATCCTCAGTATACTCTCTGATTTTTGAAAGCAGCAGTTGCGGATCATCAAAGATGTCACCAGGCAAATCATTATCCAAATCGAGATGTGATGGCCTTTTCCCAATAAAACGATCTCTGTCAAACTGATAATATAAAACCGGTTTATATAGGAAACTAAAGTCAAAAGCAACACTCGAATAATCGGTCAGCATCAGTGAACTTTCCTTCAGCAGGTGCTGCACGTCCACTTCCCCCTGATTAATTACTTTAACAGGGGCATCCTGGAAGAAGGAAGTAAATCTTTGCATATTAGGGTGGAGGCATAAAACAACCTCCAGGTTATACTCTTCTTTTAACGCATGGAGCTCAGGGTCGTATACAAGCTCCCTGTATCTCTGAAAGTATTCACTTTCCAGGAAATCAGACTCTGTTACAATCCAATCTCTCCAGGTTGGAATAATCAATATCTGCCTTTTCAGATCCACATCCTGATCAAACAGACGGTCAAAACGGGACAAGCCTGTAATCATCACTTCATCTTTACCGTAACCAAAGTCGTTCACAATCATTTCTTTTTCAAACTTAGAGCTGACAAGGAACAGATCTGTTTTAAAACCGGGTGCCTTCTTTCCATAATTGGCAATCATATTTTTGGTACCCATGACCCCATGCTGAAGGAAAACCTTAATTCCTCTGACAGCTTTCTTGAACCTTCTTGTTCTAACCGGATATAGATAGTCAGGATGATGGGAACCGATAATCCTGCTTGCCATTAGACTTTTCTGGATATGCTCCTTCGATTTAAAAATGAGAACATTCCCGAGCGGTTCCACATTCCTGCGCTCAGGTGAATCTTCTTCAATCACATAATACACATTTTTGTCCGGGTGTGCTTTCCTCATATATTTGAAGAAATGATATCCTGTGTCCTGAGCTTTATAGGGACGTTCTCCAATCAGCCAGATATCTTTACTCTTTCCGAGTAAATAATAAAGCCATGAAAACCTTAATTTATTTTGTAAATAATTAAATGTGCTCTTTTCAAATTCAAAAATCTCTAAAGATAAATTCGATGCCTTAAAGGTATAATAAGGAGTAATGATGTACGCCTTATTTTCAAGAAAAGCATAACATTCTTTTAAGAAATGCCTTGCTCTAAATGCCGGTCTGCCTACCCTTAGGTAGGTTTCCTCAGGCTGATCATGAAAGTCCAGCTTTAAAAACAGGTCATATACATCTTCTTTAATGTTCTGAAGAACTATATGGTCATCAAAAGGTACTAAGAACGAATAGAAATATCGATGCAAGCCATATTTTGCTTCTGTTTGCTCTTTATTTAATTGAAAGGATAAAGGAAGCTCGATCTCTTTCTCATGGTTTCTTCCCTTCAGAATGACAGTACCGTTTAAAATCTCCGAGCCCTTAGAAAATATCTTCCCTTCAACTTTTAGACTCTTCTTCATTCCTTTAATCTTATCAATTTGCAATTTAGCCTTTAAATCAGGAACCCTATCTAATAGAAGAGAAAGATTCCCCTTATCCGTTAGATAGCAAATTCCAGTATGTCCGCTTTCATTGACTGATCGAATCCCTTTTATATCAGTTTCTTTAAAACGGCCCAGCCTTATTAAATATTCTGCTTTCTCAATGTTGCCTTCATTAATGAAGTCAGCTTTCTCCCTTAACTTATCAGCTGCAGCTTCACTCAATTCACTAACAGGAACATTAATCTTAAGGAACCAATCGAAGATTTGATCCTCACACTCGCTAATTAAAGAAATTAAATGCTTCAAATTGGCAATGAATTTAAAAGTATTTCCCTCAGAAGAATTCAAAGAAACTTTAAATTCCTTATCTGTTTGCCTTGACTTCAGCCATAGTTCTTTTACTTTGTAATAATCCAGTGAGAGAGAACCCTCAATAGCAAGGGTTTCTTCATGCTGGTGAATTGTTATTTTTTCTTTTAACGGGCGTGCATTCTTATTACGTTTAAATACGTTTTTAAAATACATATATTAATCACCATTCAATTCTGTATTGAGGTATTTTTGCAATATCCTAATGATAAAACTTTTTATGTATTTCTACAACTAAAGCAATAAAAGCTTATTTTGAAGCGGATTTAACCTTATCGTTTCCTATATAGAGTCATAATAAGCACAAAAAGCAAATGAGCATCCCAAAAAGACTTTGGAATGCTCAAGTAGTTATTTTGTTAAAACAAGGGGTACTTATATAAAATATACCAGCTCAACCAGCAATACAGCTTGAATTCCCCTGCTATATACTTTAAAATGTAATATGCGTGCTCATATATTATACATTTTTCGACAAAATTGATCTTAGTAATTTGTATTTTGAGTATACTACACCTTTGTAAATAAATGATTAAATGGCTGTAAAGAATTTGTAAGCCTTTCGTTTAAAACATATGATAGATTGATTATATAATAGATTTGACGGTTTTCGAGAATTATATATCGAGTAATAATTCTGTTTAGGAGGAGTTATATATGAAGAAAGTAATCACATACGGAACTTTTGATTTACTCCACTGGGGCCATATTAACTTACTAAAACGCGCAAGTGAACTTGGCGATCATTTGACAGTTGCCATTTCTTCTGATGAATTTAATCAATTAAAAAACAAACAAGCTTATCATAGCTACGATAATAGAAAAATGATATTAGAATCAATCAGATACGTCGATAAGGTGATTCCAGAAAACAACTGGGAACAAAAAATTCAAGACGTAGTTGAGAATGATATCGATATCTTTGTAATGGGCGATGATTGGAAAGGCAAATTTGATTTTTTAAAGGACTACTGTGAAGTAATCTATTTACCGCGAACAGTTGGCATTTCAACTACCAAAATCAAAAAAGATCTTTTCAAAGTGCAAAATGGCTAGGGAACTGGCAATTTCCATTTATCTATTTATTTTCTCTTTAATATTTAAATTAAGCAGTATTGTATCCTTAAAAAGAAAAGTATTGTTTGTCGTTTCCTTCAGCGAAAACAATATAAATATATATGAAGAATATCAGCGACAAGAGAATTCTTGTCGCGCTATTTTTTTAACAACAAAGAAAATGTATCCTTTGTTTAAAAAATATAAAGGTGCCGAATGTACTGTACTGCTATTCGAGCCTTCTTCACCCATTCAATATATTAAAGGCATTTATCACCTTGCCACATCCAAAGTCATATTTGTGGATAATTATTACGGTTTCCTTTCTTCGATTAAGTTCAGGGAAGGCGTTACCTGTATCCAGCTTTGGCATGCTAATGGTGCAATTAAAAAGTTCGGTCTTATGGATCCGTCAATTGAAAACAGATCAGAAAAAGCGAAAGAAAGATTTATTAAGGTTTATAATCAATTTCACAAAGTCGTAGCAGGTTCTGATGAGATGAAAACCATCTTTCAAAGTGCCTTTGGTGTTTCTGAAGAAAATTTTATGCTAACCGGAATTCCACGTACGGATATCTTTTTTAAAACGAAGGAAATAGAAGGAATAAAAGATAAGTTATTCAATAAGTTTCCTTCTTTCAGGCAAAAAAAGATTATCCTATATGCCCCCACTTTTAGGGATGATAATTTGGACGATTATGAGATTAGAGTTAATTTTGATCTTATGAAAGACAAATTAGGTGAGGAGTATCTGCTGCTATTAAAGCTTCACCCCGCGATCAAAAATAAAGTGGCCATATCTGAAAACCAAGCGGACTTTGTCGTTGATGTATCCGGATATTCCAATACCAATGACTTATTGTTTATAACCGATTATTTAATCACTGATTATTCTTCCATTCCTTTTGAATTTTCATTATTAGAAAAACCGATGGTATTTTTTCCATACGATCTGAGCAAATATGTAAAAAAACGGGGAACTTGGGGAGATTACGAGAAGATAATGCCAGGTCCGGTTGTTTATTCTACAAATGATATTATCCATGCCATCAAGAGCAACAATTTTAACTATGCAGAAATAAGGGAATTCAAGGAAAAGTGGAATAAGTACTCAGACGGCAATGCCAGCAAAAGAATCGCAGATATTATCTCAACGCTTGTATAGAAAAATCCGGCCATTTTGATGGCCGGATTTTTTACAAGTTAAAATACTTCTCTAGTCCTTTGTATATCCCAGTTGCTGCTTTTTTCTGATATGCACTTGTTGAAACAATTTCAAACTCTGTCGGATTTGATAAAAAGCCCAATTCGACCAGAAATGCTGCATTTTTATTTTCTCTGATAACATGAAAATCCCCAGTCTTTACACCACGATCATAGAGTCCAGTCTGCATAATAATTTCCTGCTGGACATATTTGGCCATGAGCAGCTCATTTACATTCGATGCCCAATAATAGGTTTCAATTCCATGCGGGTCAGGATTAGGATTCGAATTATAATGGATGCTCACAAACGCATCTGCATTATATTGATGACTGACTTCGACTCTTTCAGAAAGAGTTAAATACACATCAGTCGTACGTGACATTACTACCTTAGCCCCTGCTGCTTTAAGGAGGGATTCCAGTTGAATAGCGGTCTTTAAGTTCAAGAGCTTTTCAACACCTTTAGCCCCATTATCTACTCCGCCATGTCCGGCATCCACAACAATGACTTTTCCTTTTAGTCCTTTTTCAAGGGAGGTTTTTTTAATATATCCCGTCATCGGCTTATTATTAACATAAACAGTGACCTGGTGCCATTCAGACGTAAAGGTCTTATATTTTAACGTGGAACCCTTAGGATAAGATTTTAATACATCAGAGGTGGCTGATGCCCTCGTATATACCCTTACTCCGGAAGGATCTTGCGCAGTTCCTGTTAAAGTAACCTGAGAAGGGACTGTATTTTCAATATCCTGCTTGTGAATATACCCCGTTGTCGCTTTACCATTAACATAGACTGTTGCCTGGTACCAATTAGCAGTATATGTCCTGTATTTAAGCAACCTTCCCTGTTCATAGCTTTTTAATACAGCAGATGACCTGGAAAGTGAGGAATAGACATTCAAATCAAGCCCTTTAACAATTCCTGATAACTCTTTTTGCGGATCATCCGGATTTAAGACTTCACTCTTTTTAATATACCCTGTGTGAGGCTCACCATTTAAATAGACTGTGGCTTCATACCAATTATCCGTATATGTCCTGATTCTCAGAACAGATCCTTCTGTATATCGCTTCAATACCTGAGAGGCACCAGATGTTTTAGCATAAACATTCAGACTCACAGGTTTTACAATCCCGGTAAGGTTCGCTTGAGGTGTACCTTCTAAAACCACACTGCTTCTATGTATATATCCGGAAGCAGGTTTTCCATTAACATAGACTGTTGCTTCATACCATTCATCTGTGAACGTTTTGAATTTAATTGAAGTGCCCTCTGAATAACTTTTTAAAACATTGGATGTGCTTGTCGCCTTTGCATACACATTTAAACGGCTTGTTTTGACAATACCCTTTTTCACCGTTTGCGGTGAAACAGCTAGAATAACATCATCCTGTTTAATATAACCTGTAACTGCCTTTCCACCCACATATACTGTGGCTTGATACCAGCCGGTTATATATGTTTGAAACTTTAAAATGGAACCTTCTGTATAGCTCTTAAGTATGCTTGATGAAGATGAAGCCATAGAATACACATTTAGTTTGCTGTTTTTTACTGCACCTCTTAAAGCAGTTTGAGGATCTAAAGGTTCTTCCACATCATTCTTATGAATAAAGCCTGTTTTGGCTTTTCCGTTTATATACACTGTACATTGATACCAATCTGAATCTGACGGATAATATTTCAGGACTGTCCCCTGTGGATAGCTTTTTAAAATGGCAGATTTAATATCATTGGAAGAGTATACGTGTGTTGGACCTTTTAAAGCAACTCCGCTAACAGCAGCACTGCTTAAATTCTGCAAAAGAGCTGCACTTTTGCTTTTTAAAGTAACCTGTGATGCTGCCTCAGTACTTATCTCGTCCTTTTTCTGTCCATCTTCATTAACTTCTTCCACAGCTTCTATTACGCCACCGTCTGTCAGTGCACTTTCGTTGTTTTCTTCTGGATGGTATTCTTTTTCAGCTAAAGCCCCATCCTCATTATCTTCCACCTGACTTTCAGCAGAGGGCAGATCCTGGGTTGACACATAAGGCTCATGTATATACCCCAGTAGATCCTCTCCATGCTCAGGGTGTTCATATGTCACAAACCAATAATCCTGCTCAAATTCGATTAAACCGACTCTTGATCCACTTGGTATAGTTGAAAGCTGTTCACTGTTTTCATCTGGCTCAAGCATTAGTGGGATGTCTTCTCCTGCTGTTGAAACCACTGTCCCTTTAGCTTGGCTTGCTTCTGTTTCCCCAAACACGCCTATGGGATAAACAGAAAAGACCATAACAAACAAGAGCATATAACTAAGAAGTTTTCTTGCTTTCCTTAACACGGAACTTTATTCCCCCTTTTTAAAATAAAAGGCCATTTCATCTTAAAAAAATTCGACAAAATCGCCTATTTTTCCCTAGGAATATATTAACATATAATTATACCTAGTTTAATAAGGAAAATAATTCCACAATAAATAATAGTCTGCCAGGACGCACTCCCTTCAGAAAAACTTATATAATCTGCAAAACAAAAAGGAGGATGCCTAATACTTTTAGGCATCCTCAGCTTGTGGAGAAAGGTATGATTTTTCCACAAGCTTTTTTTATTTTCTCAATTACTGACTTAAAAATAGGCTTTTTTTATGGAAAAACAATAGATCGCCACAATTATCCTAGCTTGGCTAGGTGAGTGGCGATCTTTTTCATATTCTGGCACGCTGCGGTGAGTAATACTTGCTCACTCGCATTGTGCAATCCCCGTAACCGGCAATAGCGAAGCCCATGCAGTTCTTTTGAATCTGCGAAGCTTCGCTCAACTTTCTCTTTTCTATATTTATAAAGAATTTTTCCGGAGAGGGAGAGTCTGTTTAGGCGCACTTTCTCTTTAAATTCTTCCCACACATGGCGTGTTAGGACCTTTTGTTTGTTCTTTGACCTTGTGCACTCCTTCAGGAGTGGGCATTCTGAACACTTTTTAGAATCAGACTTGTACTCTCTGTACCCTTCTCTTGTTGTTGTGCGATAAACTAGCTTCTGGCCATTTGGACAAACATAGATATCTTGTTCTTTATGATAGGTAAACTTCCATTTTGGAAATAATCCTTTGGTCGGCTGATATCTCCGATGGGCAATTACACCAAAAATGCTTCTGTCGTGAAGCCCTTTACAAATGGGATTCGTTAAATAACCTGAGTCGAGTGCCACTGCTTCTACTTTAAATCCAAAACGATCGATCTGACGATCCAATCTAGAAAGATAAGGGATAGAGTCATGGACATTTCCAGGAGTAACATAGGCATCCGTTATGATATTGAACTTCATATCCGTTGTTCGGTGGTCTAAGTAACAGAACATTTCCTGCTTATTTTCCCTGGACATGAATCCGCAATCTGGATCGGTTGTACTTTTTCGGATTTCCTTGGTCTCTGTCACCTCCTCTCTTTCTTTTAGCGCTTTTTTCCGTGGTTTGACCTGTCTTCCTCAATAGCTTTATTAAGTTCATCTATATATTCCCGAGTTTCAATTTCTACTTCTTCACGAGTGAATTTGTGCTTGTTTGCATTCGCTTTAAGGTGAGTGGAGTCAGTAAATAAAACTCTTCCACCGACCATTTTATGACTAATGGCTTGATGGACAATTTCATCAAAGATCTCTTGAAAAATATTTGTATCTTTAAAACGAGTTCGCCGGTTCCAACTGATGGTTGAATGGTCCGGAACAGGATCATTGAGCTTCAAGCCAAGGAACCATCGGTACGCCACATTCATCTGTACTTCCCGTTCTAATTGTCGTTCTGAACGGATGCCATAAAAGTAACCAATGAACATCATCTTAAAAAGCATAATGGGGTCCGAAGGACGCCCGTTATTCTCTGAATAGAAGGGACGGACTTTCTCCCCGATAAAAGAAAAATCTATGTACTTATCAACTTTTCTTAAAAGATGATCTTCAGGGACTAAATCTTCAATAAAAACAAATTCCGCTTCATTTTGTGATTCTCTTTTCGGTTTGAACATGCCATCCACCATCCTAAGTAAAATTAATTATATTATATCAAATTAACGCGGTGAATTAATAAAGTTAATGATAAAAATAAAAGCTGTCGAGAGTTTCTCGACAGCCTGAGGATGCCTAATACTTTTAGGCATCCTCCTTTTTGTTATTGCTATTTATGCCGATGTCCTTAATTCATGAACAACAGCCGCTTTTATTGATTTGGTCTTCTTTACTTTCCCAATAATGAATTCACCTATCGGAACCATGGATAATAATTTTATTATAGCCAGGGATAAAAGCAAAGAAACTGCAAATAATGCTAATACACGTGTACTGGTCTGTTCAAAATAATTTGCTGTATATGGTGCAGCAAACCTTTGGATCTGCCAATGAAGCAAGTAAATACCAAATGAATAATTACTGATTAAAGTAATGACCTTAAATTTAGGAATGACCTGACCCCAAGCAAGGGCCACAGCAGATACTGACAGTACCAGCGGGACTAAATCCAGGCGCCTCGAATTGACAACCAATATTCCTGATTCATAGGATAAATAGACAATATATAGAGAAATGGCAAGATAAACAAGTGTTAACCATCGATGTCTATAAAGTTTCTCTGCGATGATCTTATAATGTTTACCAATGATAAACGCTGCAGTAAAATACCCAAACCATGCAAGAAACGGGAGCTTCAGCATATGGGTGTATCCCGCCATAAACTCCGGGGGATTTTTTATGACAGTAGAATACCAGATCATAACTCCTATGCTTACAGGGAAAAGCCAAACCAGAGAAATATTAAATTTAGTCACAATATAATGAAGAAAATAGAACTGGAAAATAACGATAATAAACCAGCCGACAAAATTTCCTGTAAAAATATTATCAACTATTTTTTCATCTACCATCAAATTTGGATTAAAATAGTTTGAAACAAATGCATCGATGACAGCAAAAAAGAGAAACGGCGCAAGGATCCATTTGATTCTTCCGCTCCAAAATCCTTTGGGCAGGCCATTTGGATACCGATTAGCCAATATTAAAACTGAAAGTACAATAAAAGTGGGTGTTGCATATGTTAAAAATACTCTATATAGATTGTAATGTTCAATTTGCGGGTAGCCAACTACTCTTGCAGTCTGGGTCGTACTATGCAATAAAACAATGCTTAGACAAGCAACAACTCTTAGTAAATTCCATTCTTTAATCATAGTTTACCCCTCTTAGTTGTTATCTAATTAACCACTAAAAATATATGATATTTGTATAATAGTGTCAAAGTTTATTAAATACATTTATGGATTTTTCTTCAAATTTCGACATGATTTTTTATTAATAGAATTCCACAAACTACTGGCGAGGCATCTCATTTTTATATGATGATTTCAACCATTTTACATAAAAAAAGTTGTTCCTGAGAAGGAACAACCTTTAAGATACTTTTAGTTTATTATTTAAGAAAGTATTGATTAAGACCATCATAAATTCCCTTTGCAGCCTTTCGCTGATATTCAGCTGCTGCTACATGTTTTTCCTCTTTGGGATTAGAAAGGAAACCTAATTCCAGCAATACAGAAGGCTGCTTGTTTGTTCTTAAAACATGGTAATTTCCATATTTCGCCCCAAGATTCTTCATGCCTGTCTGGGCCAGTAAGCCATTATGGATGGATTGAGCAAGACGTCCATCTTTGGAGTTATTATAGTAAAAGGTAATGATTCCGGAACTGGTGCTTGAAAAGGCATTGTAATGGATACTTATAAAAGCATCTGCCTTCTGGGCATGACTAATATTTACACGCTGATTGAGACTTAAATATTGATCATTAGACCGGGTCATAACCACCTTAGCCCCTGACTTTTGGAGAAGCGTTCTTAACTCCTGGCTGTCTTTAGGTTGAGCGTTTTTTCTTTATGGATTTTTCCACTCGTTCCAATATCATAGCCTCCATGCCCTGCATCAATGACAATAACCTTCCCTTTCAGTCCTGAGTTGGGAGATGCCACCAGCCACCCTGCGACCCAGCCTTCTTTTCCTTTGCTTGTTTTTACTTTAATCCAGTCCTTGCTCTCTCCTGTTTTGACAAGAGAAGTGCCGGCTTTTTCCAAAGAGACAACCCCATAGTTAGTGCCCGGGCCTTTTCGGATGTTACTGTTTTCCTTTAAAATAATCCTAGTTTCTTTTACTGTAGTGGCTTCCTCTTCATCTACCGGCTTTTTTTTATCAAGATAAGAAGAAGAAACCCATCCCTTTAACCCTTTAGCTGCTGTTATTGAAGACCAATTACCTTTCTGGCTATGTACTTCAACTGCTGCCCCTTCTAAGATCTTACCTAGAACTTTGGACGATGCTGCTGCGCTGGCACGCACATTTAATATGTCAGCAGTAACATAGAATGTACCTAATGTTTTAGGAGGAGCAGCAGGCTTCTTCTTGGAAACATAGGAAGCAGAGACCCATCCCCTACTCTTTTTGCCAGGAATATATACTTTGAGCCAGCTTCCATCCTTCCCCTCTACCGTTACTGCCGTATTTAGAGGTACTTTTGTAATGATTGAACCATTAGAATTAGGAAGCTTTCTGACGTTTAAGCTAGTAGCTGTTACGTAACCAGTCCAAGTAACAGGCGAGAGATAATTGGAAGAAACCCATCCAGCCATTTTGCCCGCTTTGATTTTGGACCAACCCTTTTGCTGTGCACTTACTGTAACGACCTGGCCTTTTTTCAGCTTCCCTATAACAGAGGAAGAAACTGTGGTCTTAGCGCGGACATTCAGTATGGTGGCAGTTACCTTCCCCTCAAATGAATATGCTGCTTTCACCGACTGATTATACTGAGGAACAAAATGAAACAACAAGACCAAAACACAGAAGACTTTTACCAACGGTGACTTCACTCATTACCCACCTTATTTCGAATATTTTCCAAAAACTCATCTATTAAACTATAATACATGAAAAAGGGAAAAATCGGGGCATTTTTTACTAATTATTTGTTTTTGTATTACTTCTTTATTACATTAGACTCATATCCTAGATTCCTTTCTAGCAAATACTAGGGCAATCATTCTAAATTTTTATATCAAATTTTAATGAATTTTGATATTCTATAAGGTAGGATTACAAAACTTGTAAAAACGTGGAGGATTTAATAGATGAGAGCAGAAAAAAGAAAGAAAGAGCCGAAATGGCTGAAAGTGATTGGAATACTATTTTTGGTTTTACTGATTGGCGGCGGCGGTTATGCCTTTATGGTATATAAATCTCTAACAGATGCTGTAGAAACCATGCACCAGCCGATTGACCGGGAAAAATCTGATAAACGCCCCGAAAAAATTACACTGGCTAAAAAAGAGCCGTTCTCTGTATTGATGCTTGGTGTAGATGAGCGCTCCGGAGATAAAGGCCGCTCAGATACTATGATTGTTCTTACCGTTAATCCAAATGATAAATCCATTAAGATGCTCAGCATTCCCCGTGATACGAGAACTGAGATTGTGGGAAAAGGGTTTGAGGATAAGATTAATCATGCCTATGCATTTGGAAATGAAGAGATGTCCATGGCCACTGTTGAAAACTTCCTTGATATTCCGCTGGATTACTATATTAAAGTAAATATGGATGGGTTTAAAGATATTGTGGATGCTGTAGGAGGCGTGACGGTTAATAGTTCAATTGCTTTTAACCAAAACGGTTATCAATTTACCAAAGGAAGCAATGATCTTGATGGAAAAGCTGCTCTTGCATATGTAAGAATGAGAAAGCAGGATCCTAACGGGGACTTCGGACGACAGGATCGTCAAAAGCAAATTATTCAAGGGGTAATCAAAAAGGGGATAAGTGTGAACTCCCTGGCAAACTTTGATGATATTTTTGGTGCACTCGGCAAGAATGTGCGGACTAATATGACATTTGACGAAATGAAGGATATTCAACAGAACTATAGAAGTGCGGCAGGGCATATTGAACAAATGTCCTTATCCGGTAATGGCCAGACAATAAATAAAATTTGGTATCTAATCGTCTCAAGCGACGAGCACCAGCGAGTTCAAAATGAATTGAAATCGCATCTGGAATTAAAATAAATAAAAGCGAAGTATGGTATGTGTAGGATGCACTTGAAAATAATGTTTCACCTACATTAGATACTTAAATTCCAAAAATGTCGATTTAAAACCAACAAGCTTACCATAACTCGCACTACAAACAAGTCTCCCGTGTCAGCATAAGCAATTACATACACTGACAATAATAAAATTTTAAAAGATAGACGTTGTGTAAATAGGAAGGATTATGTTAGAAGGATATACCTAGAATTATGTCATCTTCTTTGTTGTGAGAAGTATATTAAGTTAAAATCATGACAAATACAAATTTACCCGCTAAACCGGAAACAAGCTTAGCGGGTAAATTTAATTAATCTCTACTAAACAAATCTCTTGTATACACCTTATCCTCTACATCACGTAGATCATCAGACAATCGATTTGCAACGATTACATCGCTAATATACTTAAACTCTTCAAAGTCATTCATTACTTTTGAATTAAAGAAAGCCTCTTCATGAAGTGCTGGCTCATACACTACAACTTCTATCCCCTTGGCTTTAATTCGCTTCATAACACCTTGAATAGCAGATTGTCTAAAGTTATCAGAATCCATTTTCATGGTAAGTCTATAGATACCAACGATCTTAGGTTTCTTCTTAATAATCATTTCAGCAACATGGTCTTTTCTTGTTCTGTTTGCATCTACGATAGCTGTCATTATATTATTTGGGACATCCGCATAATTAGCTAATAACTGCTTTGTATCTTTTGGTAGGCAATAACCTCCATAACCAAAAGATGGATTATTATAATGATTACCAATTCGTGGATCAAGCCCCACTCCATCAATAATCTGCTTACTGTTTAATCCCCTCACCTCTGCATAAGAATCGAGCTCATTAAAAAATGCGACTCTCATCGCAAGGTAAGTGTTAGCAAATAGTTTAATAGCTTCCGCTTCTGTTGAATTTGTAAATAATATAGGAATATCTTCTTTAATAGCTCCTTGAGCTAACAAGTTAGTAAACACCTGAGCCCTCTCAGACTGTTCACCAACAATAATACGCGAAGGGTACAAGTTATCATACAAAGCCTTTCCTTCACGTAAAAATTCAGGTGAAAAAATAATATTTTCAGTTTCAAATTTTTCTTTTACTTTTTCTGTATAACCAACTGGAACTGTAGATTTAATAACCATTATTGCATCTGGATTAATAGATAGTACATTTGCAATAACAGCTTCAACAGTTCTAGTATTAAAGTAATCTTTCTCTGTATCATAATTAGTTGGCGTAGAAATAATTACATAATCTGAATCTTTATAAGCTTTATAAATATCTGTTGTTGCAGTTAGTTTAAGTTCTTTTGTAGCTAAATATTCTTCCATCTCTTTATCTATAATTGGAGATCTTTTATTGTTTATCATATCTACTTTTTCTTGAATTATATCTAAAGCAATTACTTCGTTATGTTGGGCCAGTAATATAGCATTTGATAAGCCTACATAACCTGTTCCAGCTATTGCAATTTTCATTACATTTCCTTCTTCCTCACAAATTTTCTTGTTGACCATTGGCTATTAATAATTTTCGACTAAGGGTGTCTTTTCTTTCTTATTATAGAATAGAGTACCTTTAATAAAGGGAATTTAATTATTCTTCTTAATGAATTTAGGACATTATAATAAGTGTATAATTTTAGTAGTTTAAGTGCATTTGTTTTCTTATTCAGTGTTAGTATAGGATTTATATTTATTGAACCTTTTTTAACTTTGTGTAAATAATCCTTGTCAGTGTGGTTTAAGCCGGTAATATCTACTAAAATATCATTCCTTAAACTATCTTTTAATATTCTACTTTTGTTATTCTCTAAATCGTATTTGATAAAAACCGTATTTGTTTGATGATTTCGAATATCAAATATGACAGCTGCTCCATAGTCACACATATTTTTTATGTCATTATTAAAGACTTTCTTTTTAAAATTACTTCGTCTAGACGCGAAATAAAAGTTTCCAAGTGAATAATAGATGTCTTTACCTTTATAATTTTCATAAGGTTGTATATTGTGAGGGTGATGACCGATAATTAAATCGCATCCAGAGTTTATTGAACTATGCGCTAATTCAATGTCTAAAGGCATTGGATATAAGTTATATTCAAACCCCCAATGATATACATTAACAATAGTAGCATCTTTATATAGGTCCCTTATTTTTACCGTATGTTCCAAAATTAATTTTTCAATTCTTGGTGCGCCACCACTTGTAGTTTCTGTGGCATAAACGGTTTCCTCTATATCCCAACCAAAGTTTTGAACAATAACCTTTTGATTATCCAACTGAAGTATCAATGGCTTTACAGCCTCTGCTAAAGTTTCACCTGCACCTGTGTGAAGTATGTTATTCTCATCAAGAATTTCTATAGTATCTTTTAATGCTTGTTCCCCATAGTCCATAATATGGTTATTTGCTAGACATACACCAACAACGTTTAATTCCTTTAAAACATCTATTGTTATAGCTGTTTGAGAGAGGTTAGGTCCTCTTTTTTTTATGGGTACCCCTCGATTTGAAAGGGGGCCTTCTAGGTTTAATACTACTTGAAATTCATTTTTCTTTATCCAATGAGCAATTTCCTCTATATCATGTACGATTGTGTCATAATCATAAAAAAAGTCTCCTAAAAATAATAACTTACTCACAGAGTCACCTCACATCACTTTTAATTTGTGAACTTATAATAGGCAACTTTAAGTAATCACCAAATATTTTGTCATATTTTTTTGGTTCATAATTAATCATACCATTAGCTGGCGTAAATGTTGTTTCTCCAAAAAACAATTTACCTTCTACCTCATAGAAATCCATTCTAACAAAAGGGAAATCTTTAGAGATTTCTTTACTAATTTCCAGCATCTTCTCATAATTACCTGGTTTTGGTATCTCATACCTAGAAATACCATGGTCACTCCGCCTGATATCCATAAGTTCCCAATTTAAATCATAGTAATTTGAACTATATCCTTCACTTCTATTACTAATTACCTGTGTAAACTTTGGGATCCCATTAAAACAAAAGACTTTATAGTCATTTATATCTTCTTGTAGTAACCTTTCACATATTATCTTTGGAGGTATATCTTTGTATTGCCATTCACCGGTTTCAAAGTAAAAATTTTCATTTAACCATCTTTTCATTTTCCTAAATTCTTTTTTCCAATTCATACTTTTTTTATCAGTACAAATAATTACTCGCCCCGAACTATGATTTGGTTTAAATACAAATTTATCCGGAAGTTTATCAATATTTATTTCTTCTACAGAATCATATACTCCATAAAGTTCTATAAGATATTGGTCTCCGATTTTATCTTTTATATATTTTCTAACAGCATACTTATCAGAACACTTTACCATATCAGGATTATGATAATTAACTTTAAGCCATTGTATCTTCTCACAAAAGGTCTGTGGATAATGTAGATTCAAATCGTAATTCAAGCGTTTTCTAAAATTCCTCTTTAATGTACTTCCATAAAAATATCTAATTTCTATATAGTGCTTTTTTCTCAACAATATTTTAACAGCCTCGTATAAGGCATTATTTTTCTTTATTAGATTTTTAATAGACATAATTATCCTTCCTAACAAATGTTTTCTGACTCAACTACCCTATAACAACTTATTGTTTTAAAATAATTTGTGCTGTATATTCTGGAGTTGCATCAAAAAACTTCTGTTTTAATTGATCAAATTTAATAGTTTGTCCTTTTTTATACTCTTCAATGAATCCAATGACAATTTGCTTATTATTTTCAAGGTTCTCATTGGATTGATTTAGACAACATGCCATAGGGTATTCTTTAAGTATGTTAACTACCGGGTCTCTATTATCATGATATAAATGAATTATTGGTTTACCACTCGCCATATACTCATATATTTTACTAGGCTTTTGTGTAATATCTGTATTTCCAATAGATATTAAAATATCTGCTGCATTTAAAGCACTGTGCGCAGTTTCAACGGATACACTTCCATAGTTAATGATCTGCCTATCACTGCTTTTGGCATATCTATCAACTAGTTTGTTACAGTTTCCCCTAATATACAAATGAAAAATTATGTCTTTCCTCTCTGTCATTAAATTCGATAATAATTCCAAAGTATATTTCGGAGACCGAATTTTGTGATTTAATGCACCAGTATACACAAGGTTAATATTATTTTCATCGTAATTAGCCTTAGCTGCACTCATAATATGACTAAAGGCCGGTATCTCAGAAAATTCTATTTTATTAAGCTGTGCTTCAAAATGAGAGGTAAAATGGTTTTCCCAATCTTTAGTGGCAATTACCTTTTCACACTGCTTTAACATTTTATTTTCTAACTCTAAATGTCTTCGCATCTTTAACCTTTTGTTCCAAGTTGTCCGGTGTAAAGTATCGCTTGAACTAAATTTATCAAGAAGGTATGGCACCACCTTGACCTTATTGTTGTGATACTCTTTATAGTTTAAAGCTGCAACTACACTCTCAAACGGAAAGCAAACTGGAACAATCATGTCTATTGGTTCTTCAATTTTTGATAAAGCATTAACATATTCATTTACAAATGATTTATTGACATTTTCTTTTGTAAAGATCGCATTAAGATATCTTCTTATTTGTATAAGTCGCAAATATATTAAATAATATAGACTTGAAAATTTATTCTTAGAATTTGAAAGCTTATATTTAATCTTATTCCTTACATGATGTTCCCAAGCTTCAATACGATATATCTTCTGAGAGTTATAAATTTCAAAATCAGGTAATCCATTTTGAGTTCTAGCACAAATTACTGATATTTTACTTGTTTCCTTTAATATGTTTATAACCTTTGTTGCACATTGCCCATTAGCTGAACGACATGGAAGGTAGTCACTTAATATAAAAACGATGTGCTTTTTATCCCCCATTATTTTTCTCTCCAATCATATAAAGCCTAACTTTTTTTAAAATTATCTTAATCCAATTCCGATAACGGTATACCATGACAATTAAGAAAATCACGTAAATTAGCAAGGAAGCTATATAGGGAAGCGTAGATGTAATTAATGTAAACATGCCAATATAAACCACTTCATACAAGATCCCTTTATTTGCTTGAATGTTCATAACCTTTCTTAGATATACTTCCGATGCAAGACTTCTCCAACCCATAATAATCAATGTAGACAGAGCAATACTAAATACACTATTAGTAATTAAAAAGAATCCAGGTGCGATAATAATAAAGAAAACTACACTACTCATATTTGCTTTTAACATAGCATTTTCTTTTCTTAAAGCCTTGTAAAAAGTATTATTTAGTAATTGCATCTTAGCTTGGAGCATTATCACACCGAATAAAACATTTAAATATTCTAGCGTATATACGTAATCTGGTAAAAATATTGGTATAAATATTGCTACCAAAAAATAGACAGATGGTATAAGTAAATTCATTTTTTGTAACATACTATTTATTTTTTCAAAGTACCTAGGATAATTCTCAGCATTTAACCTTTTTAGTGTAGGATATGCCAATAAACTAATTGCAGCAATTACAACTAGAATAAGGTTAGTCATCGTAATTCCAAAAGAATAGTATGCAAAATCCTCAATATTCCCTAGCCATTCGACAATAAATCTACCAATACCTAAAACAAGCATACCCATGAGTTGTGCTAACATTAAGCGTATTCCAACTGTCACATTTTCACGGTATTCATTAAACGCTTCACTAAAGCCGACATTATCACCAAACCATAGATTACAACAGGTTAATACCATCAAAATAACAACAATAGATTTAGCTATGAAATCAAGAAGAACAAAGAATTCAAAGTTTGCAAAGTTTAGCGAAATTAATAATAGAATGCCAACTATAAAAATTAATTTGGGTAATACAGAGAACAAACTGTATTTTTTCATTCTATTGGTTATTTGAAGAATATAAATGAATACTCCATTGACACCTAATATAAAAATATTAAAACTAACTAAAATTAGTACAAACTGTTTCTGAGAATCCCTTATAAATAAAGCATATGTTGAAACTAAGAGCAGGAAAAATAACAGAATTAATAAATGGATGCGAATTGAACTTCTTAATCTCTTATGAGGTAAATCCTCATATTCATAACTTCCATACTTTAAATAAATTCCATCATTAAACCCCAATGCAAAAACACCCACATACGAGGAATAAAATAAGTATAATTGCCAATACCCAAATTCATTAACGCTCAGAACTGACGGGACTACTAAAGCATTAAAAAATCCAAATGCCAATACTAATATTTGGGAGGATAATACATACTTAAAATTTTTCAGCGACTTAAGAATTGTAGAATTCATATTTATTTAAAATACGAATGATTAACTCAGTTATAGTGAGGATAAACATTCTTTCTCCTTTTTGTAACATTTTTATATATCCATATTCCATTTAAACCTAAAAAGGCCATAAACATTGCAGGTGTAGACATAATCTGATTATTAGCTGGGAAATAAAAGAAGCTTATAACCAGTAAACAAAAAAGCACGGAAGTGATTGGATCTTTATATACAAGCGATTTATAGTAAACAATTGCAAAATATTTACCAATAAAATACATTAATACTAGAACACCTAGATAAGTAAAGTCGTTAGCTAACCATGAATATATACTATGCCAATTAAGTAATGGCTTCCACCCCTTATATTCAACCCTTGATTGATAAGTGTATTTCCAGAAGTCCATATCCAAAAGTTGTTCCGCATTTACCAACAAAAAATATGAGTTACCAATACCAAACATAGGAATATATGGTTCGTCAAAAGTAAGAGAGAGCCCATAGTAACCTTGTGTTAGATATAAAGTTGTATATACCATCAAAGATTTTATATTTTCCGGTACTAGTTTCATTAGGGGAGACTCCAAGTTTATAGGTGTATAATTCGTAATAGCTGAAATTGTATAATAGTTTTCGTTGACTCTTGAAGAAATATTGTTATTAAATATGGCAAGCCCTATAATTATTAGTAATGCAGTAATTACAATAATTCTCAAACGTTTATTTCTTCTTTTTACATCTCGAGTTACTTTTTCATACCTTCTTTGCATCTGCTTCAAGAAAATTACGGAAAAAATGATTAATATTAAATCTATGACCCCTTTATTTGTACCAATTGATATCCACCGTATAACTTCAAAAATAATTGTTAAAATTACTAAAACTTTGTTAGTAAAACCTAATTTTTTATAATAAATTAACGATAAAGGCAAAACAGGCCAAAGTATTGGAGACAATAGAGTATACAGAGGTGCTAACATATTCCCCCCAAAAACTTTATCGTTTTGAAATTTCGAATTATATTGTGCTCCTGCGTCTGTTATACCGTTTATAAAATTATTTATTATCATATCGATTGAAAAAGAAGATAGACCTAAGGACCTAATTAAAAATAATAAATTGATGATTAAATTTACTATTATTAATATAGATAGCCATTTTACAATTGTTGAATGATCTAGAATATTTTTAGGAATACTATTTTCTCTAAGTTTACCCTTTCTATACATTCTTTTTATATTTATAGAAAAACCCACATAAATGAGTGCATGTGTTAAAAATAAAAACGAATAAAGTATAACTGGACTTTGAGTTTTCCACTCCATCGGCCCCCATATATATAAAATTAATAATCCTATAAAATAGAACATCAAAAATGATATAGGTCTGTAAAATATAGCTCTATTTCCCGAATACCTCGTTACTTTTTCCATACAGAATACCAGCCTCCCTCTATCTCTGTTTATATCTTTTTTATCTTAGTCATTTACTGAATTACCATTCGAATGGTTCTTAATATAAACAGAATATAAGCGCTAAGATCAATACCCATTTTCTTAGAATTAATTGACACTGATCTTAACACTTATCCCCAGATTACATTGAAATATATATTTACTAATATACTAATTTAAAAGAGGGTATAAACAACGCTACACCCCCTTTATCATTAACTTTTTCTTGCGCTTAATTTAAACAAAACATATGGAAACACATATAACAATTTTGAAATAAATTCAATATTTTTTTCACTTATAATGGTTTTACTTTTAGTAACAGAACAAACTCTACTCAAAATACTAGTAATTCTATATGCTAAAACAACTAAATTTGGCAGCTTTTTTATTATCATCGTGTCCTTTTTTATTTCCTTCCAAGTTGAAGCCCTATCCTTGAGTTGAACTTCTGCTCTAAAACCCGCATTTCTTCCACGTATTCTAAATTTGGAATATATACCAGGAAGACTTCCTAAAGGGTACAACTTAGCAATCTGCTTATAGAAACCTACATCTTGTCCATAACGCATATCAAGAGGAAAAAATATATTGTTATCTATAAGTATTTTCTTCTGGACCACAACACATGATGTTTGTACTTTAAAAGAAATAAAACAATCTTTATAGACATCACCAGTATAAATACTTGAATCAATAATTTTCTTCTTTGAACTATTTTCCCAAAACATTTCATACGAGTGTTGACTCCAAACGTAACCTTCTGTCTCCATATAACTAATCTGCTTTGATAACTTACTTGAAAACCATATATCATCAGAATCCAAGAATGCTATATATTTTCCAGTAGACATTTCAATACCTAAGTTCCGTGCAGATGCAGGACCCCCGTTTTCCTTATTAATTACTCTAATATTAATATCATATATTTCTTCTATATCAGAAATATCCTCTTTAGAGCCATCATTAATTACTAAAACTTCTATATTCTTATAAGTCTGACCTTGAACACTGCTAAGCGCTTCTTTTAGCCATCCCGCCTCTGCATAAAATGGTATAACAACGCTTACTAACGGTTGTTCCATACTAATTTTCCCTCCAAACAACCCTCTTCACATAATCTGTATATGATAATAAAATCCTTAGTACTTTATCAGATACATTTGGCATATTATAATCCTCTACAAGTCTCAATGTTTCTTTACCTTGTGTCCCCAAAATTTCAAGACCTTGTAAAATTCTTTCTCTCTTTAGCCCAACCATCATAACAGAAGACTCTTCCATAGCCTCTGGTCTTTCATGCGCTTGTCTAATATTAAGAGCTCTAAACCCAAGAATAGATGATTCCTCACTAATTGTTCCACTATCACTAAGAACTGCTTTCGCCTTGATTTGGAGTTTCACATAATCATTAAAACCTAAAGGTTTCATAGTTTTCACTAAAGAATTGAACTCAACACCTTTATTTTCAATCATTTTTCTTGTTCTTGGATGGGTACTCACAATTACGGGCATTTTATATTTTTCCGCAATCGCATTTAAGCTATCAACCAAATTCATAAAATTGACTTCTGAATTTATATTTTCCTCTCTATGAGCTGATACTACAAAGTAATTACCCTCTTTTAAGTCTAATCTTTCTAATACATCGGAAATCTCAATATCAGCTGTTCTAGAGTTAAGAACTTCAAACATAGGGCTTCCAGTTTTAATAATTCTATCTGAAGGAAAACCTTCTCTAAGAAGATATTCTCTAGCTATATCACTGTAAGTTAAATTAATATCAGCTGTATGATCAACTATTTTACGATTGGTTTCTTCTGGTACCCTTTGGTCAAAACATCTATTACCTGCTTCCATATGAAAAATCGGAATATGCCTTCTTTTAGCTGCAATTGCAGTTAAACAGCTGTTTGTATCACCAAGGACCAAGAAAGCATCTGGTTTTACCTCTTCAAAGATTGGATCTATTTTAACCAAAATATTACCTATAGTTTCTACAGCTGTTCCTGTAGCTGCATTAAGAAAATAATCTGGTTTCTTTAAATTAAAGTCTTTGAAGAAGACATCATTCAATTCATAATCATAATTTTGTCCAGTATGAACAAGTATATGTTCAACTGCATTTGATTCTTCTAATTTATTTATAACAGCAGACAGTCTTATAATTTCAGGTCTAGTACCAACGACTGTCATAACTTTTAGTTTTTTCATAATTTATACCTCCACGAAATAAGTGTCCGGCTTTTCTGGATCGTAACATTCATTTGCCCACATAACCGTTACGAGGTCATTTACCCCTACGTTTACAATTGAATGTGTATATCCAGTTGGAATATCTACGACCTTTAACCTTTCCCCACTTACTCTATATTCAATAATTTCTTCAGAGTCTATTTTTCTAAAGCGGATTAAACCTTCTCCACTTACCACTAAAAACTTCTCGTTTTTAGTATGATGCCAATGGTTCCCTTTTGTAATTCCAGGTTTTGACACGTTTACTGAAACTTGTCCTCGTTCAGGTGTTCTCATAAACTCTGTAAAAGAGCCTCTATGATCGGAATTCATTTTAAGATCATAAGAAAACTGTTCTTCTGGTAAAAAACTTAAGTAAGTACTATAAAGCTTTTTAGTTAAAGCATCCTCCATATTAGGTATGCTTAAATTTGTTCTGCTTTCTTTAAAGCTCTTTATTAGATCCGCTAAATCTCTAAGTTTAATTTTATGTGTTACAGGTACAATACAGAAATCACCCTGAACAGTTGGTCTTCCCTTTAGAGCCCTAATAAACTCTTCTAATACATCATCTATATAAGAGAGATTAAGCTCTGCATCCGGGTTGCTAATCTGTACATCTAAGCCACTAGCAATATTATGACAAAAAGTGGCTACCACTGAATTATAGTTTGGTTTACTCCACTTACCAAATAAATTTGGAAGTCGATATACATATACTTTAGCATCAGTCTCATAATAATAATTTAATAATAAATCCTCTCCAGCTTTCTTACTTCTACCGTACGAATTCTCCATTTCTGCTTGAATAGAAGAAGTTAAAAGCACAGGGGCCTTATTATTATGTTTCATTAATAATTCTAGTAATTGAGAAGTTAAACCAAAATTACCTTCCATAAATTCCTTTTCATCTTTCGGTCGGTTAACTCCAGCTAAATGAAAGACAAAATCACATTCTTTTGTATATTTTTCAAGTAGTGAAGAATCACTTTCCCTAGTAAACTCAAATATATCGTTAAACCCATTGTTTTTAAGCTCAGCTATAAGGTTTTTCCCTATAAACCCTTTTGCTCCTGTAACAAGAATATTCATTATTAAAAACCATCCTTTAATTCATAACGTGAACTTTTTTATTCCACTCTTTTAATTCGTTTTGCACGTAATCTAATTCAAGTAGTTTTTCTTTAATTTGTTCAATAGTAAGGATTTGTGTATTATCCGAATTATATTCTTCTACACTAGTAAGCTTTTGATCTCCCTCTGCAAAATACTTATCATAGTTTAGATCTCTTTGATCAGCCGGAACTTTATAGAAACCAGGTAAGTTCTCTGCCTTTACGTATTCCTCTTTGGTAAGAAGTGTTTCATAACGTTTTTCTCCATGACGGGTTCCAATAATTTTTATTTCATTATCTGCTTTAAATAATTCTTTTACAGCTCGAGCAAGGTCTCCGATAGTGCTAGCCGGGGATTTTTGCACCATAATATCTCCTGCCTCAGCATTATGAAATGCAAACACTACTAATTCTACTGCTTCTTCTAAACTCATAAGAAATCTTGTCATATTAGGATCTGTTACTGTTAAAGGCTGACCGTTTTTAATTTGTTCAATAAATAAAGGTATAACCGATCCACGTGAGGCCATAACATTACCATACCTAGTTCCACAAATTAGTGTTCTATCTGGAGCAACAGTTTTCGATTTAGCAACAAATACTTTTTCCATCATTGCTTTTGAAATCCCCATTGCATTAATTGGATAAGCTGCTTTGTCTGTAGAAAGACAAATAACTTTTTTCACTCCATACTCAATTGCAGCTGTTAATACATTATCTGTACCTACTACATTAGTTTTTACAGCTTCAAGAGGAAAGAACTCACACGATGGAACTTGTTTTAATGCTGCTGCATGAAAAATATAATCTACACCGTGCATTGCATTTTTTACACTCGCTAAATCTCTTACATCTCCAATATAAAACTTTAACTTATCATTTTTATAATATTTCCTCATATCATCTTGCTTTTTCTCATCACGAGAAAAAATACGAATCTCTTTTATATTAGTATCCAGAAATCTTTCCATTACAGCATTACCAAAGGAACCTGTACCACCTGTAATAAGTAAAATTTTATCTTGAAACATCTTTATCCCTCCAAATTAATCAAGGTGTTATCTAACACTGATATGAATTTTTCCTTATTATAGTTATTAATATAATAGTCATATGAATTCTTAGCCATTTTTTCCTTTTTATCACTATCACAAAATTGAATTATTAATTTTGCTAATGCTTTATAATTCTCAGCTTCACAACAAAAGCCACAGTCAGCCTCTTTAATTACACGACTACCCTCACCATTAATTGATGCTATTATTGGTTTTCGTGCTGCCATATAAGACTGCACTTTACCTGGTAAAGTATATGAAATAGTCGTATTATCTTTTAATGTTAGTAACATTGCATCTGCCATACCATAAAACTTTGGCATTTCACTTACAGGTTTCCTTCCGTAATATATAATGTTTTCAAGCTCTAATTGGTTGCTTAATTCCTTACATTCTTCTAACTTTGATCCGTCCCCTACTATATGAAAAATCAAATCAGTCCGCTCGCGTAACTCATTAGCAGCTCTTACTATCGTTTCTACGCTCTGCATATCTCCGATATTTCCAGCAAAAACAAAGTTACATTTACCATTTTTCGGAACCTCGGCACTTTTGATAAATAAATCTTCTGCATATTGTGGTAAATAAATAATTTCTTTTTTCACCACTCCTAATGTGCAGTTAAAATAGTCCTTGAACATAATAGATGTAACTGCTATTGAATCAACTGAATTATAAATCCACTTTGATAGTTTCATAAAGAGCTTGTATCCAAATGAATTTTCACTAATACCACCTGCAGCTAAACTAGCTGGCCATAAGTCAAGGCAATACAGCAAGACCTTTTTCTTATGTTTCCTTTTATAAACTATTCCTGGAATTCCCATCATAACAGGGGATAGCTGATTTACTAAAACAACATCAAATTTTTCTTTCATAAATAGTGCCTTCAAAGATCCTGACACTATAAAACTAAAATAATTTAAGAAAAGTTTTAATTTATTATTTCCTCTGCCAATTTCAAAACTTCTAATTACTTTTACACCGTTTAACACCTCATGTCTCCTATTACCTTTTCGATACTCATCAGGCACCCGCCCCTCAGGATAATTTGGAAGACCCGTTAAAACAGTAACATCATGACCTATCTTCACAAGTGATTCACATATATCAGAGATTCGAAATGGTTCCGGATAATAATATTGACAAACAACTAGTATTTTCATCCTTTTATGCTCCCAACTTTATGGGGCTATTCCCAAATTAATCTTTAAGCTTCTTTTACTTTTCTTTTGAACTAGCAATCACTTTCTTTCCCGTTACTCCAGTTCCACCTTCAACAACACCATCACTTTTCACTACACTAATAATGGTACTGAAAAAACATCTAACATCCATCAAAAAACCAATCTTCTTCACATACTCTCCATCCAATTTAGCCTTAATCTCAATAGGCAGTTCATCCCTGCCATTAATCTGTGCCCAACCAGTCAGTCCAGGCGGGACATCGTTAGCACCATACTTATCCCGTTCAGCAATCAAATCGTACTGATTCCAAAGTGCTGGACGAGGACCAATAATACTCATTTGTCCAATAAAGATATTCCAAACTTGTGGGATCTCATCTAGTGAAGTCTTTCTCAAGAACTTTCCCATTTTTGTAATGTACTGATCTGGGTTTACTAATAGATGAGTTGGAGTATCCTTTGGAGTATCAATTCTCATAGTACGGAACTTCAAGATATTAAAATAGGTTTTATGAAGACCTACACGCTTTTGTTTGAATAACACTGGACCTCTTGATTCCAATTTGATAGCTATGATAAGAATCAAAAAAATAGGGAATAAAACAACTAGTGCAATAAAGGAAAGAACGATATCTATCCCTCTTTTAATCACCATATACATTTCAGTTACACTCCTTAAGTTCTTTAGTAAATTAGTACCGATACTCATCTTCCGATCAACTACTAAACCACTAAAGTTGTTATCTATATCAGATAGCCACCTCATTACCACTATGCAACACACTTACGCAAAATTACCCCTATTTTAAATATATTTCATATAGAAACCTAAGTCAGTATGGTACTGCCAAATGGACGAAATCAATATATTCCTATGTTTATGGGTTTTCGTAGATTAAATACTATATGTTGTGTTAATTCATGTCTGATTACTTTCCTTGTGATATTCATTCAATCTACCAAGTAAATACAAAATACATATACACCTCATATACACCAAAACCGAGTTTTTTCCTAATTTTATTAACAATCAGAACTCAGAGACCATCTGGCTCCTTCCTAAACTATATAAGAAAATTCCCCACAAAAAATTAAAACCATTGGCAAGCCAACCACGCCACACTCCAACGTGTATAAGGTCCTTCACCCACAGTATAGCCGAGTGCCTTCTTTGATAAAGGCAAGAAGACATCACCTTTGTGCAAAACATAAAAACTCTAGATACACCGATTGAAAAAGGTGTATCTAGAACTTCACTATAATCCCCTTGGATGAATTTCTTATTTAGCTATCGATGATCTTTAACTCACTTAGCCTCTCATCCATAAAACGAATCAGCTCATCCTTCAAATCTTTATCTTTCAGGGCCATCTCAATCGTCGTTTTAATAAACCCAAATTTCTCCCCAACATCATAACGAACACCTTCAAAGTCATAAGCAAACACACGCTGGATCTGGTTCAGTTTCTGAATCGCGTCAGTCAGTTGCACTTCTCCGCCTGCTCCTAGCTCTTGCTGTTCAAGGAACATAAAAATCTCTGGAGTTAAGATATACCGCCCCATAATCGCCAAATTAGAAGGAGCAGTCCCTTGCTTCGGTTTTTCTACAAAGTTATTCACCTGATATCTGCGTCCACTTTGTTCAGAAGGGTCAATAATACCATATCTATGTGTCTCTTCCGGTGACACTGTTTGCACCCCAATCACCGACGAAAGTGTTCTTTCATATTCATCCATCAACTGTCGCAAACAAGGGTTATCACATTGAACAATATCATCCCCAAGCAGCACAGCAAACGGTTCATCCCCAATAAACTTCCGTGCACACCACACAGCATGGCCAAGACCTTTGGGTTCCTTTTGTCGAATATAATGAATATCAACCTTTGAAGTCTCTTTTACCTTTTCAAGCAAATCAAATTTCTGCTTTCGGATTAAGTTATCCTCAAGTTCAAATGAAAAATCAAAATGATCCTCAATCGCCCGTTTTCCTTTTCCTGTCACGATAATAATATCCTCAATCCCCGATGCCACAGCCTCTTCTACAATATATTGAATAGTCGGCTTATCCACAATCGGCAGCATTTCCTTAGGCATTGCCTTCGTAGCAGGTAAAAATCTTGTCCCTAATCCAGCTGCTGGAATAATCGCTTTACGGACTTTCTTCATTTTATCTTCCCCTCTCATTTCGCAATGGAAAGTACTTTGTTTTTTTTCCGATTAGCCAAATTCAGTACATACACACTAATCTCACTGTTAGACATTCTGTCAAACTGCTCAATCAGATAATGGACCTCATCTTCCTGATCCAATACTGCCTTCCCAATAAAGATCTTTGGAAACACCGCTTCCTTATGAACTTCTTTTTCATTTAGCAGTTCTTCATACATCTTCTCACCAGGCCTTATTCCTGAATATTCAATCCCAATTTCTTCCTCTTTATATCC
The DNA here is from genome assembly GCF_038004385.1 of Cytobacillus sp. FSL R5-0377. Taxonomy (NCBI): domain Bacteria; kingdom Bacillati; phylum Bacillota; class Bacilli; order Caryophanales; family Bacillaceae; genus Cytobacillus; species Cytobacillus sp. FSL R5-0377. Next base: position 2,897,291 of record NZ_JBBORA010000001.1, on the reverse strand, counting down.
AGATAGATTGATGAGGTTCTTCGCCAAATCCACAATCTTAACCGGCTCTCCCATATCAAGCACAAATATCTCACCACCGCGAGCTAACGCACCCGCTTGCAAAACTAATCTTGATGCTTCAGGAATTGTCATAAAATACCTTGTCATATCTGGGTGAGTAACCGTAACAGGCCCGCCTGCCTGAATTTGCTTTTTAAATAATGGGATAACACTCCCTCTGCTGCCCAACACATTCCCAAACCGCACAGCCACAAACTTTGTTGTTTTACTCTGATTATCAAGCTCTTGAATCACCATTTCTGCAATACGCTTTGTAGAACCCATCACATTCGTAGGGTTAACAGCCTTATCAGATGAAACTAAAACAAATGTACCTACACCAAATGTGTCAGCAGCCTCGGCAACATTCTTTGTTCCCAGCACATTATTCTTAACAGCCTCTTTCGGATTGTATTCCATCAAAGGCACATGCTTATGAGCAGCAGCATGATATACAACATCCGGTCTATGCGTTTCCATTACTTCAAAAATCCGATCCCTGTCCTGAATATCTGCCATAACCGGTACAATTTCCATTTCACTTTTGTGCTTATTCCTTAACTCCATATCAATTAGGTAAATGGAGTTCTCCCCATGCCCCAATAAAAGAAGCTTTTCTGGCTGGAACTTGCATACCTGGCGGCATATTTCCGATCCAATCGATCCACCAGCACCCGTGACCAGCACCGTTTTTCCAGTCAACTTCTCTGAGATACTATTGATATCCAGCTTAACTGGTTCACGGCCCAATAAGTCCTCCACCTCAACATCCCGGAACTGATTAACAGATATATTGCCCAGCATAACATCCTCAATCATCGGCATGATGACTATTTTTGCCTTTGTTCCTGAGCACTCTTCAAAGATCCGCTGCATTTCAGTTTTGCTAAGAGAAGGGATGGCAATGACAATTCTATCGATATTTAAAGTTTCCACTGTTTTCGATATATGTTCAGATCCACCCACAACAGGTAAACCATGTATATGTAACCTATACTTTTTCGGGTCATCATCAATAAATGCAACAGGTTTGATTTCGGTATCTTGATTTTTCAGGAGCTGCCTTGCCAGCATAGTTCCAGCAGCACCGGCTCCTACTATTAAGGCACGCTTTTGTTCTATATTCGATTTAACATATCTGTCCCGGTAGACACGCCAGGAGAAACGTGAACCTCCTATTAATAGAACGTGCATCATCCAGGCAAGCATTAAAGCCCGAAAATAAACATCCCCTATTAACAGCTGCTGCATTATCCCTGTTGTCATGATAGATAGAGATACTGCCTTCACAATCGCCACGAGTTCTCCAACACTCGCATATTCCCATGCCTTGTTATAAAGCCTGTAAGCAGATGCAAAGAAATGATGGCTAAGAAGCAGTGTAATAGAGCTAACAAGCAATGTTTCAGACTTAATCCATGCCAGAGTTGGGTGTAGTGTCAAAACACTCACATATATAGCTGATAAAACAATTAATGAGTCCAATAAAACCAACAGTGTAAGCCGCTTTTGGTACGTCAAATAAATAGCCCCCTTCTTAAAACATAGTTCATAATACCTATTTAAATCCCACAATTGACCAGCATTCAGGCAAAAATAAATATCTAATGGGAATACAGGAATGGTCCTGTACTTTCATTAGATATCTATGACATTATCTAATAATATAATGTAAGCGGATTCCCATATGGATACTTTTCACATATTTAGATTGGGGCATTTAACCCCTCCTCACACCATGCTATTGACAACTGTGTGTCTAAGGTGATTTTACACCCACAGCATGGCCGAGTGCCTCCATTGATAAAGGCCAGGAGGCATCGCCTAGTCCTATACAACATGCAATGATTAAAAAATGCCAAGGAACCTTTTGCGCTTAATTCTCTCAGGCAGTTCTTTCATTATATTGCTGTTCTCAACTAGGAGCTCTGCATTCTCTTTGAAAAGATAAACCATATCAGGTCCATATTTAGAATTGACTATGTCCAATGCTTCAGCCATTTTAAACGTGCGATTCTTCACGTTATGAGCATCAGAGGCAATAAAATGAGTTAAGTTAAACTCAATCAGTTGCTCAGAAAACTTTTTAATATTCTTTCCGAAATACCCGCAAAAACTTGAGGCCGTCACCTGTGTTAACGCGCCTTTTTCAACAAATCGATATAATAGATCGGGCTGCTCCATTAACTGCTTATTCCGTTCAGGATGAACTATGATTGGAATGAATCCCTGAAGCTGTATGTCAAACAGGAGTTTTTCAGCATATCTCGGCACATGATTAGATGGAAATTCAATAAAGATATATTGAGAGTGACTGAGGGAGAGAATCTCTCCATTATTTAACCCCTCTACTATTTCTCCATAAATTCGAACTTCCTGTCCTGGAAGAATATCCAATGGAATTGCTGCCTCTTTCAACCTATTATTTAGATCATTAACCGCAAGGATAATTTCATCTTTTGTATTATGATAGGCTTGGTTATGATGAGGAGTGGCAATGATGGAGGAAATCCCCTCTCTGACCGCTTCTTCCGCCATGTCCAAACTGTCTGTAATCGTTTGGGCACCATCATCTAATCCCGGCAAGATATGACAATGTATGTCAATCATTTCTACCACTCCTTTCAATATATGACAAAAATATCCTTCTTCTGTCATGTTACCATTTTAACTTCAATACGGTAAAGGGTGTAATTTGTCGAATCTTGTTAATTCGCACCGTAATAATAGTAATGCTGTGATTCTTTCATTTTCTTGTTGTTTAATACGACTCCTAATAGCTTCCCTTGAGCTGCTTCTAATAGCTCTTTTGTTTTTACCAGTTGATCCTTTTCCGCCTTCCCGCTGCCTGCTACCAGAATGGTACCCTGACATTTATTCGAAAGGATTTGAGCATCTGTTACTGCTAAAACAGGCGGAGTATCAAATAAGATAATGTCGAATTCCTCCAGGGCTGCCTTCATAAAGTAATCCATTGCCTTTGATCCCAGCAATTCAGATGGATTTGGCGGAATTGGGCCACTTGGAAGAATGGATAGGTTTTTCATATCGATCGCCTTAACAGATTCCATAAGCGTCATCTGGTTTGTGAGCACACTTGTTAATCCGCTGGTATTCATTAGGTTAAACGTATAATGCACTGTTGGCTTTCGTAAATCAGCATCGACGAGGAGCACTTTCTTGCCTTGCTGCGCGAAAACCACCGCAAGATTGGCCGTCGTTGTTGACTTCCCTTCTCCCGGACCTGATGAAGTAACCATAATAGTGCGAATCTCTTCATCCACAGATGAGAATTGAATATTTGTCCGGATGGTCCGGTACTGCTCTGAAATTGGAGACTTGGGATCGTTCTTTGTAACAAGCTTCCGCTTATGCTCCATTACTTTCTTCTTTTCTCCCTTTTTAAGAACCAACAGTCTCACCCCTTAACCTTGTTTTGCGGTCGGAACGGCTTCCATTTTCAGCAGTGTCCTCCATTTGGGCTATTACTCCAAGGACTGGAAGACCCACCGTTTTTTCAATATCTTCTTCGTTCTTAACCGAGTTATCAAGATATTCAAGCAAAAACGCTAAACCTACACCAGCCATTAAGCCAACGACTAATGCAATGGCGATATTTAAAAGAGGCTGCGGTTTAACTGGAGCCTGATTTTCGCCTACCTCCGCCTTTGCAAGAATGGTTACATTATTAACGTTCATAATATCTACGATTTCTTTCTGAAACACTTCTGCTGTGGTATTGGCGATATCAGCTGCTCTTTTTGGATCTTCATCCTGAACAGATATATTTACTACCTGCGAGTTTTGTTCACTCTGAACCGTAATTTTCTGGTTCAATTCACCCGTTGTCATATCAAGCTTGAGCTCTTCGTTAACTAATTCTAAAATAGCCGCACTTTTAATAATGACATTATAGGTATTGATCAGCTGCAGGTTGGTTTGAACTTCACCTGCACTATATACACTTTGTTCATCTTTTGCCTGGTTTACTAGAATCTGAGTAGAAGATTGATATATTGGGGTTAGAAAAAAGTAACTGACTATTCCGCTGATCATAACAGCAGCAATCGTAACAGCTAAAATGAGTGCCATTCTCTTTTTCAATGTATGGAATAGTTCTTTTAGACTAATTGTTTCTTCCATTGATATCCTCCTAATAATATGTAAAAACAAAAAGTATTATATCATATTATATTGCTTAATCCGTAAATTTTTGTCATAATTTTAATGAAAATGTAAATAAATTGTTATCACTCATCCTATTTAACTATAAAATGTAATTTTTTGATAGATGCATTTAAAAACTGGAATTTATTACATATACAACCCTATTCCTTTATTGGAGGTTATTATGAAAAAATTATTAATTATCCTTCTTTCCATTTCCTGTGCGGTTGTCCTTTATATAGGAAACTCCCATTGGAAGGAAAAAACGGTTCATTCAACAGAGACAGAAAAGCCAGTGAAAACAGTTACTAAGGCCGAGAATGCATCTAAAAAAGATAAAGCGGCTGATGAAATAAGTATTGATGAGTTTAATAAACTTTCAAAGAATTGGCCTGAAGAAGCTAAGAGAAGATTTGAACAAACGTTCCTAGAAGAAATTCCATTCAAGGTACTGATCGTAGGTTCAGATGCTTTAGGAACAGAAAATGAAGGATGGGCAGCATTAACAAAGGAAAAGCTAGAAAAGGCGTACGGCAATTATATAGAAGTCGGCATTCAAGCCTTTGACGGTACTTCCATGCAGTTCAGCAGTCAGAATCAAGCTTCCGCTATCATTGAGGAGAAAGCTGATCTCGTCCTGTTAGAGCCTTTTACATTAAAGGATAATGGCGAGGTAAGAATTGAGGACTCCCATGCTAATATTTTAACGTGGATTGAAACTGTTAAGACTGACACTCCTTATACTGTGTTTATTCTGCAGCCGCCAAACCCTATTCATGATGCCAGTTATTATCCGCTCCAGGTAGAGGAGTTAAAGAAATTTGCGGAGGCAAACGAGATCCCATACCTGGATCATTGGTCAGTCTGGCCAGATCCACAATCTGAAGAGATTATTTCTTACTTGTCTGAGGATAATGAAATTCCCAGCGAACAAGGACATCAGCTGTGGAGTGATTTCATTACAGATTACTTCATTAATAAATAAAAAATGCAAACCGTTTCGGTTTGCATTTTTTATTTTTAAAATACTTCTCAGACTTGTAGCCTTCCTATACACGACTGCTTTCATGCAACCGCTCAATATTGAAGTATACACACAGTCAGCCTTTTCACTCAATAAAAACATGCAAGTCTCCAGTTCGAAATTCATAACTCATATCGAAATGATCTAGAATTTCCTTTAAAGGAAGACCCTTTATCACTCTCTTTTCAAAAAAAGCAGCTTTGTCTATTTTCAAAATCTCCTGTTTTACTTTTAGGCTTTCTCCTTTGTAAGCTACTTCATATGTTTGTTTATTTTCTTCTTTTACATCCATATCCAGATAATCCCGTACAAACTGAAGATCCACGTATAATTTCCCATCATAGAAAAAGAGAAAGTCTCTATACGAATAAGTCTCATTCTTGTCTGGACGTTCTTCTGCTTTTGATAAATAACGATCTGTTTTTATATTGTCTGAGTATGCATTGAGAATACTCTTTTTCTCTGTAATGGCGTAATTATTGATTTTCCTTCCTTCCGGCGCATTAACCAGGTTATTCACATCAAAATAGTAAATAAATTTAACACGCGGATATAGTTCTGGAAGGTATTTATACATTCTGGTTATCTTTTCAACGGCGAATTCATCATGATGCTGCCCATCTGTAATGGTGTAATTGGTTGCCCCGTACTCGCCAATGACTATGGGCTTTTTATGGCTATAAGTATTGTAGACATAGTCCAATAACCGCAGCGGGTCTTCAAAATCTGACTTTTCCTCGATTTTATCATTATGATAGAACACATTATAAATATTCACGCCGACATAATCGACATATTCATCACCCGGATAGAATTCAGCAATTGTAGATTCCGGCATGGTGAAGACATTCCATAGCATCATGACCTTAGGGGCCTCTTCCTCCATCACATCATGGACCAGTTTCCATTTCTCGATGTATTGCTCGGAATGACCGGAATAAAAAGTCCAGGTTCCGTTCATTTCACTGGCGTAGCGCAAAAGGATTGGAACCTTTAATTCACCTGCATCCTTTGCAAATTGCCTCAAATACTCATTATCCTTCACTTCATCGAGTCCATTATTCGGCTCCCATGCTACCTGCGGGAAGCCGCCAGCCCTGATGACTTCTTCAGCCCACTTCTTGGGAAATGGCTTTCCATACCCGACGTATCTGAAATAGGATGCATGTGTTTTTTCTGCAAGCTTGTTGAATGTGTTCATGCTCGTATTGATATATTCATCCTGCAAAACATAGCCGCCCAGGTAAATGCCGCTTCTTGGTTCATATTTTTCCGCTGGCACATTTTCCTTATGTACAAAAATGGTCGAGCCCAGTTCCTGATCATACGTTTTTTTCACCTGCTCCTCTGGACTTTTAATAGAGATGGTGTTCGTTTGCTTATCATAAAAAAAATCCATTTCAAGCCCCAAATATTTTTCGACAGACTGATCGGGAACATAGATAATGCCGTCTATTAGTTCATATCCGCACATTTCATCCTTAGCCAAATTGCAATCTTGATTTACTCCATTTTTATAAGTGACACTTCTATCCCTATAACTAATGGTTAGTTCATCTTCATTTTCCTCTGTTTTCACTAACGTGATGGCTTTTAAATCAGGCAGGGATATATAGAGGGAACCGTTTTTTTCACCAATAGGATGAAGTAATTTATAATGATTTCCGTCATATACCACATTGTCCGAATAACCAATTTTCATTTCTTCACTGTTATGTTTAATTCTATTCCAGATATCAGCCGGCTCTATAATAATGATTCCAAATAGGCAAATAAGGAACAGCGCAGTTACAACAGATACTACAAGCTTTCGTTTCGACATCATCAGAAATCCTTTCTTTACAAGTAATTGTCCATAAGACCGTTCTGGGCAGTATACCTTTATTCTATCAATGTGCCTGATGGACAGCTGTAAAGATTCTGTAAATTTTTAGAAAATGTTTGTAAATAGGATGTTTCAATGCTGTTATCATTATTCACCAAGACAGGAGTTGAGCCTAGGCTTTTTCCATTCAGGATAACGTAAAAAGAGAAAAGGCCGCTGCCTTTTCCCCTCAATTTTTATCGCTTCTTTACTGTTATTTTTGCCGACTTACCGGTGTTTCCTGCCTTGTCTTTAGCATAAACGTAAAGGGTTTTTCCTGTTTTCTGTTTGGCTATCTTTACAGAAAAGCTGCCTGATTTGGCTGCTTTAGCAGACCCTATTACTTTAGAACCAGCTTTTACATATACAGTTGAATATGCTTCAGCTTTTCCAGTTACTTTTGTTGATGATGATGTCACCTTGTTAACGGAAGGCGTCTTTGGCGGCGTTTTGTCCTTTACCGTAATTTTTGCTGCCTTGCTTATATTGCCGGCCTTATCCTTTGCCGTTACATATAAAACGGTATCAGCCTTTTGTACAGATTTAATTGTGACGGTGAACTTCCTATCTTTAGCTGCTGTAGCTGTACCAAGTATTGTGTTTCCTTTTTTCACAGTAATCTTGCTGCCACTTTCTGCTGTTCCAGTAATTTTTTTATCAGAGTCTTTTATTGCATTTACCTTTGGAGCAGCAGGAGCCGTTTTATCCAAAACTGTAACTTTGGCGATTTTGCTTACATTTCCCGCTTTATCTGCTGCGATTATATCCAGGATAGTGCCAGCTTTAAGTGCAGATTTCAAGCTTATTGTGAACTTTCCGTTTTGATCAGCAGCAGCCGAACCGAGTGTACTGCTGCCTTTCTTGACTGTCACTTTGGAACCAGCTTCCGCTTTTCCTGTTATCTTTTTGTCATAATCTTTTACAGGGTCTGCTTTAGGTGCTGCAGGGGCTGTTTTATCCAGTACCGTAATACTTACTGCCTTACTCACATTGCCTGCCTTATCAGTGGCGGTAATCGTTAAGACTGTCCCTGCTTTTTCCGATGCTTTTAAAGCTGCACTAAATTTTCCGTCAGTTCCTGCTGCTGACTTTCCAAGAATGGACGAACCTTTTTTCACCGTCACTGTTGAGCCCGCTTCTGCCTGGCCAGTTACCTTTTTATCATAGTCCCTAACCGGGACTACTTTTGGCGCTGACGGCGGAGTCGTATCCTCTTCCTCCCCAACAAAGGTATAAGTAATATCCTCGCCTTTATTCGCTGGGATTGACATATTAGCAGTGGCCTGAGTAACAATAGCACCTCCGCCCCTTAAAGAGGTGGATGTTCCTGAATATAATCTCGGCTGCAGGGCATCGAAAACTTTTTCCCCATTAAACCCATACTGTCCTTCCGGCTTTTTCAGCAGAAGTGCTGCCCGGAAATTCGTCATTGTCTTCCCGAATGTAAGCGACGGGTCCACATACTTCTTCATGACATTTTCTACTGCCTTATAGTCATTATTGGAATCCTTCAAAATTTCTTTAAAAATGTCATTGCCTTTGTTCGCCTGAAGCTTTACATACTGTCCAAACAAATAGGATAGTGAGTAGTTAGCAAGTGTGTCGCCATCATAGTCCCAATATAGCAGTGAGTGTCCTTTGGAAATTGAATTGGAATAGTTGTAATAATCAATCCTGTCATTCAGCGGCTTTTCTGTGTACACTTGTTCTGCTGCCATGGCCAGGGCTTCATCTAGCCAGATATCCATGCCTTCTTCATCGCCTTCTATAAAAACATTCTGGTTGAAGTTGACCATATGCTGAAATTCGTGCGCCAGCGTTTCATAGGATGCTGAAGGATCTTTCACTCCACCGGTTCCCATTAGCGGATAGGTATCCACATAGAAGATCTCTGATTGATTGGAATACGGAATATTATACAGGTCCCCCGGATAGAAGTATCCAGCTATATAACCTCCGCTTCCATTAAATCCATCCTGGATATCATAAGCAAGAACATTAATTTTCCCGTCCCCATTCACGTCCGATTCACCAGCGAAGTGATTCGTTATTAGGGGATGTATGCCTGTATCAAACTCTTTGCCAAGGTCTTCAGCCTGCTTTTGTGTCAGCTGGCTATTATTTACCCACACATTCGCTTTTGACCCGGAATAGAGCAGTGTTGCATTTATCTGGTAATCTGTATAGGAGGAATAGTCGTACACCCAGAAATTCTTCGATTGTCCCAGCTGATAAGCTGATCTTTTGCTTTTATAACTCCCCAGCTGCTTCCCTTTATTTTTCCTTACATCAAAGGGCTTCTTAACATCTAATCTAAACGCATCTTGTTTTAGCTTTTTATTAAACGTATATTTATTATTATTGATAGAGAACTGCCCGGTGCTTTGAAAGGATTCCCCAATAACGGATTCATTGCTGATGATGGCATATTTGTTTGAGGGTCCTTCTTCTTCAGCTTTATAGAATGGATTTTTCAGTTTAAATAAAAAAGCGTCTGTATAATATTCAGCAGTAACACTTTTAGAAACGCCTAAGAGAATATAAATATACTTCTGGTCCATAAATGGTGCTTTATCGATCCTAGAACTTAAATTTGCATATTGTGTGCCGTTTACATTAAATTCTGTATAACCCAGAAATTCAAATGCATCATTTTTCTCACTATAAAACTCAATCGAAATGATAGGGTCTTTATTATATGCAGCTGAAGATTCATAATATAAATCTACACTCATCTTGGAGTCAGTATAATCCAGTATATTTTTATACCAAATGTGATGATATTTGTTTTTACTATCAATTAAAGAGCCTGCAGCCTTACCAGGTTCCACCAGAGGAAAGTCATCCTTTGTAACAGACTTAATATCTTTTGATGCCTCTTTAACCTTTTTGGGAGTTCCCTCCCTTTGAATGGCCTCCTTCAGATGGCTTGCTTTTTCCGCATTTGCTTTCTCCATCCCAAGAACTGTGATGGGCTGTACTGCGAGAATCAATACCAGAAACAGACATACTACCCTTTTAAACTGACTCATCTCTTTTCCTCCACTGCTCAAATTCAATCAATCTACCTGCACGATAATTAGTAGAATATGTATATTATATAGGAGTATTTATCTAATGAATGTCGAAAGATAGACTTAAGAAAATTTTTTCTATAAAAAAAGTCCCCTTATTTAGGAGACTTAGAATATCTATTATTTTTTGGATACGAGATGGGCAACCAGAATGTACCTTTGTGGTGCATCACCAATAAAATCAAATGGGTAGCAGGTTGTAACTGTCAGCATGGCCCGCGGTTTAGGGACAATGACTGTCCTATCGTCCGCATCCACAATCCGCACTTTATTGACACGATACTCGAAGGTTCCAGCCTTTGTTGTTACTTCCAGAATATCGCCTTCACCTACTTCACCCAGCCTTCTAAACACGGTATCTCTATGACCAGATAGGACTGAGTTATCTTTTTCCCCCGGCATTACACTATCGGCATAATGCCCTACACCTTTTTCAAGCTCATCTTCATCTGTGCCATGGATAATCGGCAGGACAGATTTGATTTTTGGGATGTACAGCTCACCGATTTCCTCGCCAATTTTCGGCTTTTCCGAATATAAAACTTTCTTTTCTTCTTCTTCTTCCTCTTCCTCTTCCACTTTTCCCGCTGCAGAGACTTCTTTCTTTAGCTCCATTTCTCTTTCAGGCGCATTCATTTTATAAGAGATATACCCTTTTCCAACTTTGTAGACGCTTGTCGTAGTAAACCAAAGTCCCAGCACAATTAAGCTCAAACTAAAGAAAAGAAGAAGCAGCCGCTTTCTGGGGCTGACTTCTCTAATCTTCCGGCCTTTCTCCTGCCTCATATTATCTTTCCCTTACTCTTCGAAACAGGGTCGTGCCAATTAAAATCCCGAGCAATCCAAGAACCCCGAATATGAGATTATTTGAAGCTGTATTTGGCAGCTTTCCGCCTTTTACTGTTTTATTTTCAGTAATAGGCTTTTTCACCTTTTCCACTTTTTCCGCCGCTTTTGTAATATCTTTGCCTGTTTCTTTAATCAAATCTGAATCAAACATTTCACCAGTGATGATGATATCTGCCAGGAAATCGCCTGTCAGATTATAAATGCTGATTTTCAGCTTGGCATTGATCAATTCTTTCATATTAACAAGTTCAAGGAGGGTCAGGTTCTTTTCAGTATCCTTAGTAATTAGGGTATACTCTGCTTTTACCTGATAAATAGACAGCAATTCATCAAAGATTGACAGCAATTCTTCTACCTGATCGGAGCTCAGTTCTCCTGTCTCATCAAATTCTCCGATAGCCATCATTCTATAAGACAATCCCTCCAGCCGCTCCATGGTCTCCGGGCTAAGAAGGTCATCTTCTATTGAAATGAGATGATTCTTCAATCTCTCAATCTCTTCATCTGTTAAATCAAACTCGGTCTTGAAAACTTCTAATAGTTCCAGAATCATATCTTCATCGACAAACTCATCTGAGGTATAAAAAAATACGCTCTCCTCAAGATCACCAACAAAAATGTAATCCTCCAGTTCTTCACCAAATTCTGCAAGCAAGCTTCTTAACGACTCTTCGTTCAACGCATAATCTTCATAGATAAATTGAATGTTGCTTAAGTCAGATTTAATTACTTCGCCAAGGGAATCACTAAGCTCTTGTACAGAATCATAATCTTCAATAGATTCATCATACATCGAAAGAACCATTTCGATGTCATCTCTAGTAACTTCAAAACCCCTGATTGCGCTAATATCGCTTAAATACTGCTGAAATTCTTCCTCAAATTCCGGACTCTGAGCTGAAGCGGCAGGTCCTAAAAGACTGAAAATTAAGACTAAAGTTGATAGAATAACGCCTAATTTCCTCATAATCTTCCTCATTTCACCATTTTTTCAATACCTCTATATTATATTTCCTGTTCCTATTTTTTACAATAAACAATTTAAGAGATTAAAATTATCATTGAACTTCTGATAAAATCAATTTATATTTATTACATATTTAGGAAAATGGGAGGAATTATTTTGAAAAAATGGTTATCAGCCATTATTACACTATGCCTTTTAGCCTCACTGTCTTTTAGCCCGGCAGCTGCAGCCAAAACTGCCAAAATCAAAACATATAAAAATTGCACAGAGCTGAATAAAGACTATAAAGGCGGAGTAGCCCGGACAGCGGGCATTAAGAATAAAGGCGGCAAAACCAAATATAAGCCATATATATCCGCCAAACTCTATGATGCTAACAAGTCTAAGGACCGGGATAAGGACAAAATTGCCTGTGAACGATGATTGAGACAGATAAAGGGGATGCAGCCTTCTGCATCCCCTTTCCTTTTTAGAATCGGCCCTTATTTTTTTCAAATACCTTCTTTACCTTATCAACAACAACCTTTGAACCGCCTTTATCTTCAACGCCTTCCACCATCATGGCGATAAGCAGTTTTGGCGCCTCTGGATTATAGGCAACAAACAAGCCATTTTCCTGTCCTTTTTCTTCAGCACTTCTTTTCAGCTCGGCCGTGCCTGTTTTTCCGGCAAGCGGGTAATCCTTCATATTCGCAGAGCGAGCGGTCCCGGAAGGGTCCTGAACCACTTTGGTTATGGCCGCTTCTACCGTATTGGCTGTCTCCTCACTGATAATATTTTCTTTCCACACCTGACTTTTTTCCTCTTCTCCCAATAATACTGGCTTAATGAGAGAGCCTTTATTTACAATCGGCGTATAGGATGCTGCCAGATGGAGAATACTCATTTCCACTTCTCCCTGTCCATAGCCTGAATCTGCCAGTTTAATTTCACTGTCGAGACCGCCAATCTGTGAGTTCTCAATTGGGAATAGGAATGGAATCTCCTCGTCGAAGCCAAACTTCTTTAAGCCCGCAGAAAATTTCTCTTTCCCAAGATCAAGAGCCTCTTTTGCGAAATAGATGTTATCTGAGTACATCATCGCTTTTTCAAAATCAACAGGCCCGTTCGGATCCTTAACACGTGTTACCTGATAGCTGCCCCATGATTTGCTCTTCTGCCATTTTAGGCCTTTCACTTGAATCGTTTCATCAAGTGTCAGTGTCCCTTCCGATAGACCAACTGCTCCTGTGATTGGTTTCATTACTGATCCAGGAGCATAGGTTTGCTTGAATCGATTCATGAGCGGCATATCTTTGTTCTCTTCTAGCTGTTTCCACTCATCAGCGGTAAATCCAAGCGAAGCCTCATTCGGATCGAAGCTTGGACTGCTGACTAAAGCAAGCGCATCACCTGTAACCGGGTCAATTGCTGCCGAGGTTCCCGGACTTCCTTTCAATTCTTCATATAGATGCTTCTGGAGGGTGATGTCGATCGTCAGCTCAATCGTTTCGCCATTTTCTACAGGCTTTTCCGCCAGTACAACTTCAGAGCCATCTTTCTTGGTGATGCCGATTTTGACACCGTTCGTTCCTTTCAGCCGTTCCTCAAGAACTTGTTCCAGCCCTCTTTTTCCAATTATATCAGTGGTGGAATATCCTTTTCCTTCATTTTTCTTTAGTTCATCAGCTGTAATAGGACCTACATAGCCAACCAAGTGTGCTGATGCTTCACCGAAAGGATAGATTCTTCCTTTTACATCCTGTTTCACCACACCTTTAAGGGCAAACACTTTATCCAGTGTTGCCTTGTCATCTGGTGACACTTTTTTTATTGGCACAAAGTAGCCGGGCTGTACCCAGGCTGCATTCAGGCTCTTGTTGATTTGTTCTTCCGAGATGCCCAAGGCGGATGAGAGACCTTTAATTGTCTGCTCCTTTTGGCCTTCCATTTGCTCAGGGACAACACCAATTTCATATAAAGTTCCGTTTAAAGCCAGCGGGTCACCTGTGCGGTCCACTATATCCCCCCGCTGTGCAGGAATGTTGCTGTAGCTGATTTTATCCTCAGGTCCAAGCTCCGGGAAAATATAGGTCGTGTCCCATGCAACAAACCAGCTCTCCTCTTCCTCTTTTTCTTCTTTTACCAAGGTGGCATCATGAGTGAATTCAATTTTCCCCGCCACACTCTCCATTGATGCTGAAAACGGAAGATCTGCCTTCTCTTCCTTCTTATATTCTTTTTCCATATCTGGTTTATATGTAACTTTCAACTTGCTAATCTCTAAATCTTTATATACCTTTTCATAGCGGGCCACAAAGTCCTTCTTGCTGATAGACTCCTTGGCGCTTTCTGATAAGAATCCATACATTTTATCGAACTCTTGCTTATTCCAATGCTCAACATACTGGGCAAAACGGTCTTGAGGCTTAACTTCTTTATTACATCCGCTCAAGCCTGCCAAGAATAAAATAGAAATAAGTAAAATCAACCATCTCTTCATGGTAATCCCCCCTTCCTACATTTTACCATTTATGATGGGAGCGATTCCATAACAATCCCTTCAAATTTTTAGTATATCAGTTGATAGGGGAAAAATTGCATACATGGATAACCATTTTTATTGTAAAGGCATTAATATTATTATCTGAAATGGTTCTGAATCTCCGCATTATTGCAGCAAACTAAATTTCCAATGCCAGTAAATATAAATTTGCGGCGAAACAGAACCAACTATTAATGGAGGGTCTAGATGCAGCTGTCACAAATATTATTGAGATTTCATCTACTTAATGCGCTGGACGAAGCTTTGTTGGAAACTTTATAGAGGTTTTCGAGGCATTCTTTTTTGATGCGAGTGTGGCAAGTGAAGTCATAGCGAATTTCATTTTCTAGTTGTGAAACGATTTTAGATACGTGTTCATTTTTGTTTTTCTTTATTTGCTTACTAGCAATGTAATCTTTTACTTTCTCTTCGAAATATTCAACTGATCCAAATAAAGGGCGCAAATAAGTCTCCTCCTTCATTTTTATTTCCCGCTTATTAAACCATTTCCCCACTAAAAAACAATCAAACTATAATTTTCAGAAAGTTCTATTTAAAAGGTCTATTAGGAATACCTATAACAGATAGGCAGTATGCATAAACATTACTTTCAGCAGCAAAGTCACTTGATTATCCCACAATGCTCACTGGCGAATAAAAAAGAGTCTCAGTCTCCCAAATTATACTCTTACTATTTCACTTTTTGGTTCTCTGACAAATTAACCTTTCATAGCTTTAAATTATGCTCATCACCTCTGTGATGTGGTCAATTCCTTTTACTAGTAAGGTCTAAAATAAATATGTGCATTGATAGTAAAAAGTTTCGGTTCTTGCTTAAAATTCTCGTAAATATCTTGAAGATAAAATAACAATAGATTTCTTTTTCCAATTTATTTCTATTTACTTTCACCTAGTAATTCTATTACATTATTATTACAAAATTCTAAATTTTGCGTTGGTTTTTGCACTGGTTACAGGAATTTAGAACTATTATTTCGCCAAGAAGCACTGTTTTATGACTTTTTTCGTTGTTTATTTAATTTCCCTACAAAACATAAGTCACAGCAGCTATGAAAAACAGTTGATGAAAGTGGAATTTTTGGCATATTATTATAGAAAAGGAGGGAGAGTTATGAGCATTGCTGAAATTAGTTTCGGAGAAATACTCCAGGCTCTTCGTGAATACAAAAAGCTCAGCCCTGAGGAGCTTGCTGAGGGAACCTGCACTGTAGAGGACCTTCATTTATTTGAAAAAGAAAAGAAATACCCTGCACTCGACCAGCTGTATGAATTAGCTGAAAAATTAAATGTCGAAGTGAATTACTTTTTTCACTATGCCTCCTCTAGTACGTTTAATTATGTAACCGCTGTTTTTGAACTGATAAAAAAATACAAGCGGGAAAGAAACTACCAGGCTATCTATGACATTATTAAAAGAGAACGCCAAAATCCCATTTTCAAGCATATTTCTCACAAACAGTTCTTAATGTGGCATGAAGGGATCTGCATTTACTATTTAAATAAAGATGTCTATAACTCTGTTAACACACTTTATACAGCAATCGACTTAACCAACCCTGATCGCATGAATCTTACAGAACGGGAAATTGAAATTCTAACAAGCATCGCGATAATCCGATTTGAGGAAGAGGAATTTGCTGAGGCTAAAGAAATCTTCGAATTAGCCCTCGAAAACCTCGAATCTTTGCCTCATATCCTTGATCCCAAAGCAAAGCTAAGGATTCTCTATGGCCTCTCCCAAACCCTATCAGCCAGAGAAGAGTATGAAATTTCCCTTAAATACAGCAATCAAGGCATAAAGGACTGTATTAACAATGAACTTCTTTATTTATTTGGGGAGTTTTACTATCAATCGGGGGAAAATTATATAAAAATAGATAAAGTGGATAAAGGGATTGAATATATTAATAAGTCGAAAGATATCTTTTTACTCCAAAACAACCAAAGATTCGTACAATTAGTAGAAGTCGAGCTAGAAAAACTACTCGAAAAATGTTAATATTTTCTTGTTTAATAGTAAAATTGAAAGGATGATAGTCATGAAAAAGTTTTTCGCTACTGTGACTTTGGCACTATCCGTTTTTGCTTTAGGTGCAGTTTTCTCTGGCGGAGCAACTACTGATGGACTTCCTACTCAGCATAGCCCAGGATTTTCAACAATGGGCTTGCCCACTCAGCACTAATGTTTAGAAAAGCACTTTCTTTTGCGAAAGTGCTTTTTTTATTATTAATCCGTGATAATCTTCCGCAAATCGTCTTCAATGTCCATAAGCAGCTGTTTCACACTGAGCTCCTTATCAGCAGTTCCTCTTTCATAGGCTTTTGTAATCACATCAAAGAAAAGACTATGTACAGAAGCTGATTCCTTTATTTCTTCCAATCTGCTATCCTCCTAATTTCCTATCGCTTTCTTATAGACACCATTTTATTACCTTCTTCATCTTTTGACAATATTTTACCAATCTTTTTCAAAAAAAGGCCACTTCCCGGGGAAGCGGCAAATGGAGATTTTAAGGATGTTGTTCAAAAAGTTAATATCCTTACCATGTTCAGGGCTGAGAGCTAAGACAGTTGAGCGTGTCCTTATCGATCCTGTAACATATTGGATATAACCATTTAATCATAAATTAAATCTCTTTGAATTTTTGGTTATTAAGCTTTAAATCGATTTTTAAGCTATAATTCTGCAGAAAATGCATGTTTTCTTAGAAAATATAACTTTAAGAATATTTTTAGGGTGTGTGAGAATGGACTTTTCAGCAATAGGCATGAAGATAAGAGAATTGAGAAAATCATTGGGATTGTCACAAAAGGAGCTTTCAAAAGATATTTGTACCCAGGCACAAATAAGCAAAATTGAAAAAGGAGATGTGCTGCCTCTGGCTTCAACTCTCTATTTCATATCCCAGCGTCTTGGAGTCGATATTAATTACTTCTTTGACCTTGGCACAACGCCAAGACTAGATTATATACAGGAAGTTATAAACCAGTTAAAACAGGCGAGAAGAAATGTTAATTATCCTCTCATAAAGGAAATTGTCGAAGCTGAAGAAAAGAATCCTCTCTTTGCTGCCAATAAGAAAAATCTGCAGCTTCTTCTTTGGCATAAAGCCATTTATCTCTACCATGTTCATCATGAAGCGGAATTGGCCCATTCTATAATTGACAGAGCTATTAATCTGACTTTTGATAAGGTTTGGGCAGAAAGAGAAATTGAAATCCTGATAAGCAAGGGAATTTTCTTCTATGAAAACGGCTGTTATCTTGATGCAAAAGACATTCATCTCTCAGCAATCAGGCATTTAAACGAGATCATTTACCTCCAGGATGAAACTATTCGCAGCAGACTTCTATATAATCTTGCTAAAACATATACGAAACTTGAAAACTATCAGGAATCAATCCGCTTATGTGAAGAAGCCATCTCGGTATGCATCGAAAAGGACCTTCTCTTTCTTTTGGGCGAGCTTCACTACCATATTGGATTCAATTATGAACTTCAAAAGAAATTTGTTTTGGCAAAATCATATATGGCACAGGCTCTTGATATTTTTCATCTGCAGAAAAATGACAGATATAACGACTATATCGGAGGAAAAATAAAAAAATTCGACAGCAACAGTTAAAATTAGACAACCAGTCATTTGACAAAAAACGACACTAGTATAAAATCCTACTATTTTTTGTATAACATTGTAAAAATATAATCTTTTTGGACGATATATGTGGTAGAATTATCTAAAAATGTATAGTAGGAGAGTGAACCGGAAAAGTGAAAAAACAGATGGTCTCTATAGCAGCAGCTGCGATGCTTTCTTCCGCATTTGCCGCCCAGGCTTCCGCCGATACTCATGTCGTGAAAAAGGGCGATACGCTTTATCACCTTGCAATTAAATACAATACATCCGTTAAAGAGATTATGAATCTGAATGGATTACATTCTGATTTTCTTTCTATTAACCAAAAACTCCAGGTTCCAGGTGACAGCACTAAGCAGGAAACCAGCAAGCCAAAACCAGCAACTCCCGCTCCCAGTGCCAGTACATATACTGTAAAGTCAGGAGATACTCTTTCCAAGATTGCTTTACAGCATAATATGAGTCTAAAAGACTTAATGACTTTGAATAATCTTACCGGCCACTTAATTTTTCCAGGGCAGGTATTTAAAGTGTCCAAGTCTGCTGGAAGCACTTCGGAAGAGCAGAATGAAACATCTGTCTCTGCACCCCCTGCTTCTTCTGCACCATCAGGGAATTCAGTATATGTCGTGAAGAGCGGAGATACCCTGAGTGGCATTGCAGCCAAACATAAGTCAACTGTCAAACAGATAAAAGCGCTGAATAACTTAAATTCTGACCTTATTTTAGTTGGACAGAAATTAAAGGTACAAGCTGTTCAGAATTCAAGTGATTCAAGTGCCAATGATCAGTCAGGCACGGAAGTTAAAGAGGAAAAGCCTGCTTCATCTTCTGTTCTTGCCGAAGCCCAAAAGCATGTTGGTGTTCCTTATCAATGGGGCGGCCAAACTCCTTCAGGCTTTGACTGCAGCGGGTTCATTTATTATGTCTTAAAGCAGACAGGCTCTAAGATGTCACGCTACTCTTCAGAAGGCTACTACAGCCGTTCATTTTATGTGAGCACACCACAGCCTGGCGATCTAGTATTTTTTGAAAATACATATAAAAAAGGCATTTCTCACTTAGGCTTCTATGTTGGAAATAATAAATTTATTCACGCTGGCTCATCAGGCGTTGAAGTCTCCAGTCTGGATAATTCGTATTGGAAGAAACATTTTGATGGATTTAAGAGATTTTACTAGGACACCTTTTTACAGGTGTCTTTTTTCATATTCTGGAAGGAATATAGTTATATTTTGAAGAATACTATAAATAGCGGGGTCTAAAGGAGGAGATCAATTGAATATCGTAGGCATTATTACATTTTTGTCCTTATCTTTATTATTATCGAGTCTTCTTTTAATTTATTCCAAGCTTCAGCATCAAACGCCGGGCAAGCTGGCTGCGATTATTGTTTTTTTCCTTTTGAACGCAGTCCCCCTTGTATATATAGTGTATATCGAGTTAGGCAGGAATTACGCAAGCAATTCCATTACACTCGGCTCAGCCTTTATGATTGTGTGGCTGGTTACAGCCTTAATCCTGTTTGTCGGCATCCTGTTCAGGGTCCGGTCCGGTAAGGAAGATCCCTATTATTAAACTATAAAAAAACCAGCAGCAAATTGGGCTGCTGGTTTTTTCTATCTGGTAAGAAGTCCTCTTGCTGCGTATTTCATCATGTCCTTCTTGCTTAAATTCTTTACGTCTTTCTTTTTAAGCTTTGCCGGTTCGAATGGCGTGGCGAAAGGGGACCCCGTTTTGAGAAATGGCGGCCGTTCGAGCAGCACCAGTTCCCCCTTCTCCACCCCTTCTTTCACTTCCTGGGTCTGTCCAATTTTCAGCCCTGTTTTAATTGCCTTTCGTTCAAGCCTGCCGCTTTGCCTGATGGCATATGTATATGTGCCTTTTTTCGCCTTTTTCACCGCATGGGCTGGAACCGTCAGGGTATTCTCCACTTCATTTGTAACGATTCGCAAATCGGCGTGCTCACCATGGAGACTCTTAAACTCAGGTGTTTCGTTCATACTAATCGTAAATTCATAGCGGCTTTCTGTTTCGGCATGTGGCTCTGATGTCGGATAGTTTGATATTTTCTCGAGGGTACCATTTATTTTTTTGTTGCTGCCTTTTGGAATAATGAATACTTTCATTCCTTCTGCCGCTTTATGAATTTCCTGCTCGGTAAAGATCCCTTCAACCTTTTGCTCATTCGAAATGATGGTTACAACTGGATTGGCGAGGTCCGTCTTGATGCTTTTGACGGTTCCGGCTATCTCACTTTCCACCGTCAGACTGGACAGGCTTTCGTCCGCTGCATCCATCAAATCCTCGTACTTTTGAACTTCACTTTCAAGCCTGCTGACTTGCAGCTCCTTTTCCGCGATATCCCGTTCGATGGTTTGAATCATGTAGTCATTTGGATTGGGTTCATCTTCTTCTGCAGGTGTGAGTGCGAGCGTTCGCTGCATGCTTTCTAACTCGCTGATATGGCTCTCTATGCCAGCTTGTTCCCGTTCCAGTTTTTCTTTTTCTATCTGGAAATTCTCCTTTGTCAGCGCTATGTCATCCGGTGAGTATTCGAATAAACCTGTCCCCGCCTGGACCTCATCCCCTTTTTCTACAAGAAAGCCCTTGAATGTCCCCTTAGTATTCTCATAGTAAAGGTGATGCTCTTCCATTGGCGCCAGGACACCCTTTGCCGGCATGGTTTCAAGAAGGTCCTGTTTTTTCACAGCCGTCCATTCATCAATATAGTAGGTTCTGCCGATTTTATCACTTTTAAGGAATATCAGAGCCATATTGCAGGCCAGGAACAGTGTTACACCAATAATCAGCAATCTCGCTTTCCACGTCATAGAAGATCCCTCACTTAAATTAGCTTTTCCAATTGAATAGATGAGAGTAAAGCTGAGACAATCACGAAAAACAAATGCGTTCCGACCAGCATGAATACCAGGAAGCGAGGGCTTCTTTCGGAAACGGCATTTAAGTACTTATATTGCAGGACAAATGTCCAGATTTTAAAGAGTGTAATGGCGGAAAACGTGTAGACCAGCAGCTCTGGAAATGAGGCTGCCTGAGCAATAATTCCAAATGAAAATATCGATGATTCACTGTTTAATCCGAGAAACAGAAAGAGCGGGATGTTAATGGCCTTTTCCATTAAGAGAATCAGCATAACCATCAGCTGGATGCTGATAAGCTTTCGGTATTCAACGTCTACAAGCGTCCAGAATAACAAGGAGGGTAAAAAAATGATCATGGCTGCATAAATAATGCCGTATACAATTTGTCCGCCGCCAAAGAACAGCTTGTACAGCTCGTACTCGCTTCTGGACATATCCGTCAGGCTTCTTGAAGTATGTTCGCTTCCAATTCCAAAGTAAGCACTGAGTCCAAATACAAGTGCACTCAGAAGCATTACCAGTAAAATCTGCTTCCATAGACCAGATAGTCTCTCCTCTTTTCTCATCTGATGTGAAATCATATAAGGTTCCTTTAACCCTCTAAGCAGCGGTACCCGATAGCCCATAAAGTATCCCCCAAAAAAATTATCTATTATTCTTTTATTTTAACTTAAAATCAAAATATTGGGAAATAGGTAGAATTGTGGAGAAATGGGTACAGAAACGGCTCAAATTATAGCAAAAGACCTTTAAAAGCTCATTTTTCCTGGTGGTTAGTCTTTATTCTACAAAAATAAGTGTCGGAATTTGCAAAAACTTTTGTTGTTTCATTAGACTGGAAAGGCGGTATAGATAAGTAAGAATTTTACAACCATGTCCTTGTCACGAGAGAATGAAAAATCGAGGAGGGCTTACTAATGAAAATAAAAGCTGGAAACTGGACAATGCTGAGTGAGCAGGAGAAATTATTTATTTTGGAAGCTGTCAGCTTTTTTCAGTCTAGAACGAAAAAGAAGTCATAACTCATATGAGATTCTATCATACAGCGATAAATAGCAGTTAAAAAGGCACCTTTGCATGGAATATGAATGGTGCCTTTTTACAACTGGGTGACAGGCACCACCCGAAATTTGTCGAAAACTCCAAAAAGGACTCCACATTAAAGTGAAGTCCCAATTCAATAGATTAAGGAAATAGTTTTATAAGGAAGCTCAATAAAATCCCCACAACCCCGAAGTCCGAATCCCCAAAGGTTGTTCTTTCAAACCCAGTGATCCCAGTACCGGAAGCAATAAGGCCGGAAGGAAAGAGATTAATAGACCGTTGGCAAATGAACCGATCATCGCTCCGCGTCTTCCACCTGTCGCATTTCCGAATACCCCTGCTGCCGCACCTGTTGGCTAAATTCCCCAGTGACAGGCACCACCCGAAATTTGTCGAAAAATCAAAAAGGGGGCTTCACATAAGTGTGAAATCCCCATAATAGTTTAGATTAAGAAAATAGTTTAATAAGGAAACTCAATAAAATCCCCACAACCCCGAAGTCCGAATCTCCAAAGGTTGTTCCTTCAAATCCGAGTGAACCCAGAACCGGAAGCAATAAGGCCGGAAGGAAAGAGATTAATAGACCGTTGGCAAATGAACCAATCATTGCTCCGCGTCTTCCCCCTGTCGCATTTCCGAATACTCCTGCTGACGCACCTGTTGGCTAAATTCCACAGTGACAGGCACCACCCGAAATTTGTCGAAAAATCAAAAAGGGGGCTTCACATAAGTGTGAAGTCCCCATAATAGCTTAGATCAAGAAAATAGTTTAATAAGGAAGCTCAATAAAATCCCAACAACTCCGAAGTCCGAATCCCCAAAGGTTGTTCCTTCAAATCCGAGTGAACCCAGAACCGGAAGCAATAAGGCCGGAAGGAAAGAGATTAATAGACCGTTGGCAAATGAACCGATCATCGCTCCGCGTCTTCCACCTGTCGCATTTCCGAATACTCCTGCTGCCGCACCTGTGAAGAAGTGCGGAATCAGGCCTGGCACAATGATCTTCAGGCCGAATAGCGGAAGGAGGAACATGGAAAGCAAACCAGCTACGAAGCTGAATAGGAATCCGATAATAACTGCATTTGGAGCAAAAGGGAACACTGCCGGGCAATCAAGGGCAGGCTTCGCATCTTTTACCACTTTGTCAGCGATTCCTTTAAAAGCTGGTACGATTTCTGCAATCAGCATCCGCACACCGGCAAGGACCACATAGACACCAGCAGCAAACGTAATCGCCTGCATGAGCGAGAATACAAGGAAGTTAACTCCGCCGCTCAATTCAGATTCTACATAGCCTCTTCCGGCGATCGGCGCCACTACCAGGAAGAGAATCGTCATAGTCAGAGACATCGCAACAGATGTATCGCGCAAGAATCCAAGTGATTTTGGCACTTTGATCGCCTCTGTCGATTTGGATTTATCCCCTACACGCTTGCCAATAAAGCCGGATACAAAGTAGCCGAAAGATCCGAAGTGGCCGACCGCTATGCTGTCATTGCCAGTAATTTCGCGTACATATGGCTGCACAAGCGCAGGCATGAATACCATTAATAATCCTAGAATAATAGATCCAATAATAATCAGTGGAAGCCCTGTCACTCCGCCTGTTGCAAACACGGCTGAGATCAGGCAGGCCATGAATAAAGTATGATGGCCGGTTAGGAAAATATATTTAAACGGTGTAAAACGGGCAATTAAAATGTTCATGACCATCCCGAAAAGCATGATCATCGCGGTTTCTTTCCCAAATGTCTGCTGGGCAATCGCTACGATGGCTTCGTTGTTCGGAATAACGCCCTGGATATGAAAGGCTTTTTCAAACATTTTTCCGAAAATATCAAGTGAGCCTATTAAGATGCTTGCTCCTCCATTCAGAATGAGAAAGCCCATGATTGTCTTAAGCGTACCAGAAATGACATCAGCTATGCCTTTTTTCTGCAGAAGCAAGCCAAACAAGGCGAATAAACCAACCAGGATGGCGGGCGTGCCCAATATATCGTTCATGATAAAATCAAACATGTTTAACCCTCCTTTTTAAATCCTCTGTATCTATCTTTCTTCTAAACCTTTTTCAGGTTATACTGTATGTGTTCTTTTTTATTTTTCAGCGGGCGAATCTATCGCCTGCTCTTTTTTTCTCTATTATGATAAATGTGATTCCAATGCGGCTTTCAGCTCATTTTGATCCAGGATGTTTGTCAAACCAATGATCGTTCTTGTTCCATCATCCAAAGTGGAAATCAGGTCTTTAGATCCCAGGTAAATGTCTGCATTCTCGGATTTAGCTGTTGTTAAATCTGTATGTGACACATCTGCTTCCACACCCAGCTGGCTTAAAACTGTTTTTACGTTCATTTCTACGATAAAGCTGCTTCCAAGTCCGTTTCCGCATACCACTAGAATTTTTTTCATTTTTATTTCCTCCTTAGTCTTGTGAATATTGATTAATAATGTCTAAAACGTCAGCAGCTGCATCAGCAGTCTGCAGTTTTTCAAGGTTGTCGCTGTCAGACAGCATTTTGGACAGCTGGGATAATGCTTTTAAATGGGTTTCATTATCGATGGCTGCCAGCACAAAGAATAATCTAACCTGATGCTCCGGCTTTTCCGAAAAAGCGCAGCTTTCTTTTAATTGCAGAAAGCTCATTCCCAGCTTGTTCACACCAGCTTCAGGGCGGGCATGAGGAAGGGCAATTCCCGGTGCGATGACAATATATGGCCCCATCTTATTCACGTTTTCGATCATGGCATCAATGTAATCCTGGCTGATGGATTGATCGGCCAATAGCGGCTGTGACGCCATTTGCAGTGCATCCTGCCAGCTTTGGACTGAATCTGCAAATTGTATCTTATCGGCAGTTAAAACTTCATTTAACATTGGCTTTTGATCCACCTCACTTTTCGCTTCTTTATTGGACTGATAGTAGGCTTTTAATTCCTGAATCAGCATGCTTTCATCTTTTATATCTGCATGCTTCCGGATAATGTCCATCAATGCGTCTATGGTTTCTGATTTCGGCTTTTTTTCTGATGCCTGTACCTGCTTAAGCAGGGATTCCTTCTCGGACGGGTTTAGAATCGGATTTACAATAAACACCGGGATCTGTTTCCGGGATACTGGCGTGGTCGAAATGACAAAGTCCAGATCAGCCAGGGAGGCTTTCTCATATTCACGGACAGTGTATACATGTGCCACATCGACGAATGGCATGAGGTCTTCAATTTGTTTCTGAAGTATTCGGGACGTGCCGATTCCGCTGGCACACACCACAGCCGCTTTTTTGCGGGCTTCCACTCTGACACCTTCTTTATCAATCCAGCCCCCAAAATGCATTGCTATATACGCCACTTCATCATCTGATACTTTTTTGCCAAGCACGTATTCAAAATGATGAACCACTTTTTTGGTTAGGATAAACAAATCCTGATAAGATTCCTGTACAGATTTGGATAATGGATTCTCCAGGTCGATCCCATATTTAATCCGGAAATACGCCGGTTTTAAATGAATCAATAAATTCCGTTCAAGTTCCTTCCGGTTTTGAAAAAATACGCATGCATACTTCTGAAAATCATCGACCATTCTGACAGCCATTGATTTGAGGATAGCAAGGTCCTGGTTCTCGAGCTCATGTGTATCATAGTCGCTTATCTTGGCCCCTAACAGATAGGTTGCAAGATAGCAAGCTTCATCATCAGGAACCTCCAATCGGAAACCGCTTTCAATTTTCCTGCAAATAAATCGGGCAGCGGTGTACTCTTTAGTTTCTTTGATGACCTGTTTTTCAACTGGATCCATCTTGATGTATTTTCCCTGGCTGAATCTTTTGATGAGCATAAATATATGGGCGGTTAGCGTCTCCATCACATCATCTGTGTAATGAACACCGGAAAAGGATTCACTTTCATCCAGAATTTCATAGATGGTCTCTAAATCAGTCCGCTGAAACATTTCTGGCGACAGTCCAGGCGTGTCCTGGATGGTTAACTGAACTTCTGATAATAGATCATTCCAGCCGCGATTGGTTAGAACCTGTGTTAAGCAGTAAATCAGCATTTTCCGCTTATCCTGCTCTTCACCGGCGATATAGTATCCTGAAGATTTATGAAAAATCAACTGAACCTGAAACTGGCTTAGCTGCTTTTTCAATTCCTTGATATCAGCCAGAAGCGTACTCCTGCTGACACCCAGCTTATCCATCAGATCCTGCAAAAAAATGGTCTTCTCGCGGGTCAGGATGAGGATGGCAGTCCAGGCCATTCTTTCTTTGCGCGAAAACTCATAGCTGCCTGCTTTATCAAATGAATGAAGCCGCTGTTTAATCTGCTGCTTTTCTTCTTCATCGAGATAAAATCCAGCAGCACGGACATACTTCAGCTCATCTAAGCCTTGGTCTTTCAGCCAGCTATTAATTTTGTCAATATCATAATAGACAGTCCGCTTGGAAATCTGTAATTCTTCCATTAGCTCCTGTGGAGAAACATGTGAAGGCGCATGGACCATTTTCGTCAAAATCGTCATGCAGCGCTGGTCAAGAATCATCGGGAGCGCTCCCTCCTTTACCTGATTCTAATATCATAAGTTTGCAAACATCAGACTCTAAATTCATTGAATTGTCTGCTTACTGAGTATTATACTCCTGTATTGCGCAAAATGAAGTCCGAATTCTGTAAGGAGGTTTTTGCAAGAGTTGGACTTAAGGTTTATCAGCTGGAATAAAAAAACTTCCTGACTGAATAGGAAGTGGTGTTTTACTTATTCATTTTCGTTAACAAGGCGGCCTTCGGCATCATAAACGGCAGTCTCAACCGGCAGTTTAATTTCATCTTTCTCGAAAACAGCATACCAAACTGACAAGTTTTCCCGCACCCAAAAGCGGGATGGCTGGATATTGCCTTCACTGTTAATGACGATGGTCTTCGCTTCATCCTCAGCCAATCCATATATGATGGCAAAATCCTTTTCAGACTTATGATCTGCCCGCCAGTCAATCGGTCCCCTATCTCCTTTTTCCTCACTGAACTCCTGGTAATCCATGATAGGATATATGAACTTCTTAAACTCTGTAAACTCCTGATTGGTCAGGACAGGGATAATGCCTGAATTTGTTTCTGCAAAAACTAATCTTGAATGGGGGTCAAATAAAAGAATCCGCTGGCAGTCTTCGCCAAATTGTTCTGATACTCTTTCGCAGATGCTCTTTTCCAGGGAAACAGCAGGAATAGCAGGCTTTGCAGGTTCTGCTGTACGTGAAGCCAAAACATAAATCAGACCGAATATTAGTCCTAAGCTGAGTACAGCCAGCAAACTTTTTTTCATCTCACTTCCTCCCTCTAATTCTTATCATATTATATTTTTCTAGAAATAAAAGCTTAATAAAAAAACGAACCCCGAAAGGTCCGCTTTAAAAATCAAAAATCAAAGTTAATCAAATTCTCGCGCTTCTCCTTCAGCCCTCTCACAGTCCCCTCATAGCTGAGCAGATCCCCTGTAAGAGTTTCATTCCGATTCTTGATCATTCTTGTGACCTCAACCGGATTCGGTCCTCCCTGGAGGCTGCGGATCTGTACAAAGTATTCCGGAGAAATGATTTTCTTCCACTCATCCTCTGACAAGGACACGGGAACATATCCCTGAATAATTTCATTTACATCCGCCACTCTCCAGTCGCACAGCTCTTTCTGATCTTTCACGGTTTGTTTCGAAATATAGCTGGCAATGGAGTGGGCTTTCCGGAATGGGATGCTGTAGTCTCTTGCCAGGGTGTCAGCCAGTTCGGTGATCGTGATGCACGATTTTTTGGCCATTTCTTTCGCATGCTCTTTATTGACCTTTAATGTAGCAATCACGGCGTACATCAGCTTTAATACCCGATTCGCATTATTAAAAGCGCGATACAGATGGGGCTGCAAATCATCTTCAGTATCGACTATATCACCGAATGGCGTGTTATGAACCATGTTCATGGCTGCATAGGCCTCACCATAGGCACTGCTGGCAATGGATCTGGAATGCTCAATGGAAACCGGGTTCCGTTTTTGAGGCATAATGCTGCTTACCTGCACGTAAGGATCCGCCACCTGGAAGGTGCCAAACTCTCTTGTTACATGCTGGAGGAAATCCTGGATCCACCGGCCGGTATTCACCATGCAGGTCATAAGAGCTGATGACGTTTCCAGAAGATAATCTGCACCTGCAATTGAGTCGTATGAGTTTTCAATAATTCCTTCAAATCCCAATAAGTCACGGGTGCGGTCCCTGCAAATCGGGAAGCCCGTCGTTGTCAGGGCTGCAGCACCGAGTGAAGATTTATTTACAGTTTTATAGGCAGCCCACAGCCGGCTGACATCCCTTTGAAGGACATCATAAACAGCCAGCAGATAATGCCCCAAAGTGGTCGGCTGGGCCGGCTGTGTATGAGTATAGCCGGTCATATAAGTCTCTTTATGCTCTTCAGCCTGCTCCAGCAATGCCTCACTAAGCTGATAGGCATTGCCCAAAAGCTCGAGGAGGTGTTCTCTCAGGACCAGCCGGTACATCGCGATTCCCATATCATTTCGGCTCCGGCCAATATGAATTTTCCCAGCCAGCTCATCACCAATCTCCTCTCCTATTTTCGCTTCCACCATAAAAAATAGATCTTCAAATTGAGGCTGATAGGATAGGGAGCCTGGGTCTGACATTGCCACTTTGTTTATTCCCTTCAGCATGGTTTTTGCTTCATTTTCCGGAATGATTCCTTGTTCTGCCAGCATGATCACATGTGCCCGGTGAATATCGAACATAGCATGGAACAGATAGTCCCGCTGATCATTAAATACGGGCATCAGCAATTCTTCTGCATATGTTTTGCCGGGAAACACATGGCCTTCCTTATTAATAAAATCTTCTAATTTGCTCATTATTTCAACTCCGTTTTAAGACAAGAATTCCGCCTAAGCTGGTGGAGCACTTTCTATGAACATAGTATATGCATGGACAATCAAAATGCTGATAGTGCACTTATCGTAAACGGCAGTCCATCCACTGAGAATATATCATTTACATGGGGGCAGTACAGGCTCTCCCATTAATTTCTCAATGTGATTCAGCGCACATCCACCCTCTTCTATATATTGTAAAATATTCCTGAAGAGAGGTGCCATGATGGAAAAGAACTGGTCTGTTTCCCTGGAGCAGGGGGAGTATGAATCAAATATAGATCTGCTGATCAATGATGCTATGGCAGCTGTCAGCCAGACAACAAAGGGATATTATGTAAATATCGTCACACCGGCTAAACTGGGAAATCCAAATGACTACTTAACAGATGTTTTGCACTTGCATTTTGGAAATACAATAGACTCTCAGTTTATTGATCAATGCGGATGCGGGGGTTACGTTTTAAGGGTATGGAAAAGCAAATGAAGGATCTTACTATTTTATGTGATTATAAGAATCGGCAGGTTATTTTAAATTATTATTACGAAGATGAGCTTATCACCCGGGATGGTACGGACTTTGATTCCATCTATGTACATCAAGGCATCGTTTATTTTATAAAACATAAAAAGCAGGTTTTGACCATAAACTCGAGGAAGTATCGAAATGCATTGATTGGTGAGGGATTTCAGAATTATTATGTTATGCGGAATGATAAGGAGCGATTGGATATTTATATTCCTTAGAGAGGAGCTACGAAGGCTTTTGCAGCTTTTTGCATATTACACAGCCTCCACAATAAATCAGACCCGCCAAACCTGGCGGGTCCTTCTATTTAACTCACTTTAAACCTCTTAATAGAATCCAGCAATTCCTCCGCCATCCCCGAAAGTGAAGCAGCAGATGCCGCAATTTCTTCCATGGACGCCAGCTGCTCTTCTGTCGCAGCGGATACATCCTGGCTTTCGGCTGTCGTGACAGCAGCAATTTCTTCGATTGCGTTTACAAGTTCTACCACCTGGTCAGCACCTTCGGCCATGTCCCTGATGGATGTGGAAACTTCCGCGATCTGGCCAGAAACGGTGTCTGCAAATTGCTGGATGTGGCTGAAGGCATCACCTGCATTGTTCACAAGGTCTATACCTTTTTCCACTTCAGCTGTTCCTTTTTCCATTGATGAGATGGCTTTGCTTGTGTCCGTTTGGATGGTTGAGATCAGCTCGCGGATGCTTTCGGTTGACTTGGACGATTGCTCTGCAAGCTTGCGGACTTCATCGGCTACCACGGCAAAGCCTCTTCCGTGCTCGCCTGCTCTTGCAGCTTCAATGGCGGCATTAAGTGCAAGCAGGTTTGTCTGGTCAGCAATTGCTGATATCACGTTGACAATCTGGCCAATTTCCTCCGAACGCTTTCCTAATGTATGGATAATAGAGCCTAATTCAGAGACTGTTACATTAATGTTTTTCATCTGGTTCGTGGAAAGGTCGATCGCTGTATTTCCTTTTACAACCACTTTATTTGTCTCATTCGCCGTTTTGGCCACGACATTTGTGTTACTCATAATTTGCTGAATTTGGCCCGACATTTCTTTGACGACAGTCGTGCTTTCTTTCACTTTTTCTGTCTGCTGCTCAGTTGCAGAAGCTACTTCCTGAATGGAATTGGCCACCTGTTCTGTTGCCATGTTGTTTTGCTCCGAGCTCGCCGTCAGCTGTTCTGATGATGCTGCCAGATGGACCGCTTTTTCACTAACCTGGTTGATCAGCTGCTGCAGCGATAGAACCATCTTATTAAAGCTTTCACCCAGTTTGCTGATTTCATCTTTGTTCCTGACAATAAACTTCTGGGTCAGATCCCCTTCGCTGACTTTATCGGTTGCCGCGATGAGCTGATTGAGCGGTCGCGTTATTGAACGGACAATAATATAAGAAACCAGTGCACCCACAAGTACGAAGATAGCAATAAATATGACGGTCGACACTAAGATAGGCTGAACAGATGCCGTTACTTCCTCCACGTTCATTGTCCCAAGAACCTTCATGCCTGTCAGGGCATCGGTGGTAAAATGCATCTCTTTCTTTTCGCCATCAAGCGTGTACTCCACCTGCCCCTTTTCCTCTTCCAGGACTTCCGGCAGCCAGCTGCCTTCTGCCTGTGTGCCCGGCTTCTCCTTCGGGTGCACTAAAAAGCTTCCCTCTGCGCTTAAAATTGCTGAATAACCCTCTTTTCCAATTTTAATATTATTGGAAAGCTCACTAAGAGCAGATAAACTTAAGTCAATTCCAATAACACCAGAGCTGTCTCCAAGCTTTTGGGCTACAGTGATGAGGATATTTCCGCTGACAGCATCAACATATGGCTCTGTGATAAAGGCTTTTCCCTTTGCCTCCATTGCTCCCTTATACCAGGGGCGTGTGGTGGCATCAAAGTCAGACGGCAAATCTGCACGCGGGTAGATGACTAAATCGCCATTTTCAGAACCGGCATAAATAGCCACGGCCTCCGGATGAAGCTCTTTATACTGGCTAAAGGCATTTACCGTACCCTCCAGTTCACCCTCTGTATAAAAATCCTTTTTGATCCTTTTTGAAAAGTAATTCGCATCCCCCATCTTAGGCTTAATAAAGCTGATGATAAATTGATCAAGGATCTTAACATTCTTATCGGCACTCATGGAAATCTGGTCCTTTATCTCATCATGTGCCTTCTGATAGGATATGCAGCCGATTGATATAGAAGGAATTAATAGAATAATAATAAATGATAGTAATAATTTCTTTCTAATCGTAAATGAAAACAGCGACCCATTTTTTTTCTTATTTTTCAGTTTCATGATTTGGCCCCTTTAAAAACTTAGTAATTTACCGCCTTCACCTGCGAGATGGCACCTTCCAGCTTCTCATCAACGACTCTGGCATCGTCTATATGCCTCTGGATCAGTTCGTTCACTTGGTCAAAAACCGACTTTGTATCCGCAATCTCACCTGCCACCTCCCGGGAATACCCCTTCTGGATGTTAATCATTTCCATCACTTCACTGACTTCTGATTCCACTGCATGGATAATGTTTGTAATCGAATCAATTTTGCTGGTAGTCTGGCCGCTCAGGGACATGCCGTCTTTAATTAATTCAGTGCTTGCGACAGTTGAGTGCAGCGTGGCTTTAATATCATCCTGAATATTTTTTGTCAGGGAGCTGATATTTGCCGTGCTTGTCGCTGTGCTTTCGGCCAGTTTCCGGACCTCATCCGCTACGACCGCAAATCCTTTTCCCTGTTCCCCGGCACGTGCCGCTTCAATGGATGCATTCAAGGCAAGAAGGTTCGTTTGCTCCGCAATATCTTTGATGACCTGAACAATCATCTCGATCTCTTTTGACCGTTTGCTTAACGCCTCCATTTTCTGTGAGTTCACTTCAAGCTGTTCTCCCAGCTGCTTAATCAGCTGTTCAGACTTGCTGACGGATCCGCGCCCTTCCTCCGAGCTTTTGACCATCTCTTTTGCAGATTGAATCAGATTTCCCCCTTTATCTGATAAAGTGAGGCTGTTTGAAAAAGTAGCTTCGCTATGCCTTTTTACATTTTCAAAACCGTCTTTTATTTTCAGAACCAGGTCTCCCAGCATATAGTGCTGACCATTGACGATCTCATGCTGGCTTACTGTAGTTGTCAAATCTTCATTAAATGATTGAATCAGTGTCTGATAATACTTTTCTCTGCGCTGAAACTCGTCTTCAGCCAACTGGAGTTTTGCTTCCAGTTCCCGCTTTTCGTCCTCCAGCTGCTTTAACTTTCCTTTTCCGAACATCCTTATCTCCCCATCTCCTATATACTCCTTTATTATATCGACAGAATACGTGAAATTTTGTGACCTTTTTCACTCTTTTTTAAAATATATAGGACTTTGTAATTAACAAAAATCTCTTTTCGTTTAAATTATTGTTTATCCTCATTAATGTCGTCCCGTTGATTTCCGCTCCAGGATGCTCGCTTTCCGCGGGGCGGGCGCTGAGCCTCCTCGACGCTTCGCGTCTGCGGGGTCTCACCTGTCCCGCTACTCCCGCAGGAGTCTCGCACCTTCCGCTACAATCAACTCAGAAAATATAATACAAAAGGCAGCAAACCTTGCAAAAACAGCCTAAAAAAAGAGACACCTGCCTAATATGGCAGGTGCCTCTTCTCTCTTATTTTTACCAGCGTGCAGTCAGCATCTTTCTTCTTGTATAGAATTCCACGCCATCCGTTCCGTTTGCGTGAAGGTCTCCGTAGAAGGAGTTTTTCCAGCCGGAGAATGGGAAGAAGGCCATTGGCGCCGGTACGCCGATGTTCACTCCAAGCATGCCGACCTCGATGTTTTCTCTAAAGTAGCGGACGCTGCTTCCGCTGTCAGTGAATAAGCATGCTCCGTTTCCGAAGTCGGATTTGTTCGTAAGCTCGATCGCTTCTTCAAGGTTTTTCACACGTACTACAGAAAGTACCGGTGCAAAGATTTCTTCTTTCCAGATTTTCATAGATGGATCTACATGATCAAAAATCGTTGGTCCGATGAAGTAGCCGTTTTCGTGGAAGGCTTCATCTTTGCGGCCATCCCGGACAAGGGATGCTCCTTCTTTTTCGCCAATTTCAATGTAATTGCTTGTGCGTTCCTTGTTTTCCTGGCGGATGACTGGGCCAAGGAACACATTTTCATCCAAGCCGTTTCCGATTGTCAGCTCACTCGCCTGCTCATTTAATTTAGCTACCAGCTCGTCGGCAATGGAATCCACGGCCACTACCACCGAGCAGGCCATGCACCTTTCACCTGCTGAACCGTACGCAGCAGCGATAATTTCCTTAACTGCACCATCAAGGTCTGCATCTGGAAGCACGATTGAGTGGTTCTTGGCACCAGCAAGCGCCTGAACGCGTTTGCCTTTTGCTGTTGCTGATTTGTAAATGTACTCGGCCACAGGCTGAGAGCCAACGAATGAAATCGCCGGTACATCCTGATGGTCAATCAGGGTGTTTACCACATCATGTGCACCATGAACAATATTGAATACTCCAGCAGGAAGCCCCGCTTCTGTGAACAGCTCTGCCAGGCGGTTAGCAAGGATTGGCGTTCTTTCTGAAGGCTTTAAAACAAATGTGTTGCCGCAGGCAATCGCAAGCGGGAACATCCAGCACGGAACCATCATCGGGAAGTTGAAAGGCGTGATCCCGCCAATAACGCCAACCGGATAGCGGTACATGCCTGATTCTATGTTTGTCGCAATATCCGGAAGCTGCTTGCCCATCATGAGGGATGGAGCACCTGCTGCAAATTCAACACATTCAATTCCCCGCTGCACCTCGCCATAGGCTTCTTTAAAGTTTTTGCCGTTTTCTTGTGTAATCAGCTTTGCCAGCTCTTCCCAGTTATCTATTAAAAGCTGCTGGTATTTAAATAGAATTCTCGCTCTTTTGGGCACCGGCGTTTTGCTCCAGGTTTTAAAAGCTTGCTTGGCTGCCTGAACGGCGTTATCGACATCTTCACGTGTGGAAATCGGTGTGCGGGCCAGCTCCTCGCCAGTTGCAGGGTTTGGCACCACTTCGAATTTATCCGTGTTGGCATCCACCCATTCGCCATTGATAAAGTTTTTTAATACCATTGTTGTTGTCGCTGTCATAAGTAAAATCCCCTTTCAAAATTAAAAGATAGAATATAAGAATATTGCCAGGAATAGTACAGCCGTTGGCATTGCTACACTTAAAATAAATATTGGCCAGTAGGCACGTTTGTGGGTTTCTCCGCATATCGCCCGGATTGTTGTCACCACATAGCCATTATGCGGGAGTGAATCCAAGCCACCGGATGCAAGCGCTGAAATCCGATGCATAGCACCCGGGTCCAGACCCTGAGAGAGATACATTGGCGCCAGGATCGGCAGTGCAATCCCCAATCCGCCGGATGCCGAACCGGTAATACCGCATATCAGCGT
This sequence comes from Cytobacillus sp. FSL R5-0377, assembly GCF_038004385.1. NCBI lineage: Bacteria > Bacillati > Bacillota > Bacilli > Caryophanales > Bacillaceae > Cytobacillus > Cytobacillus sp. FSL R5-0377. Next base: position 2,862,314 of record NZ_JBBORA010000001.1, on the reverse strand, counting down.
AACGGCTATCCCCAGTCCCATTAATGGCGGCCCCGGGATATTTATCAGTGCATCCACGAACGTATCAAACGCGGCAACCTGGGCTGCAACACTTCCAAACCCAACAACCGCACACGTATTAGCAGCTGCGACTAAGGCATCCTGGGCACCCTTGGCAAGTGCCTCCCAAAATCCGACCAAATACTTCATCATCAACAGACAAGCAAGAACGATGCCGCTGGTTAAGGAAATTAATGCGGCAGCTGTCGAAGAAGTAAAGTTGGCAGCCGTATTTAAAATCGCAATTACCGATGCCAGCGGCAATATGGCCAGGATGACATTCGGATAATCCTTCACTGCCGGAGCTGCATCCGGCCTTTGCATTTCCAGCTCAGATTCAAGAGCTGCTGCCGATTCATTGGCACCGGACGGCTGATTCGGCAAGGAGAATACCTCCCCATTCCGAACTGCTTTTTTCACCATTCTGCTAAGTAAAATACCACCTATAACCATGATCAAAAGAGCCATTAGCGCCCCGATAATTCCGCCTGCTGTCGGCTTTGTTCCAAAAAACTCTGTCGGAATCAGGTTTTGGATTTCCGGTGAGCCCGGTGCTGTCATCGTAAAAGATATCGATCCAAACACCAATGCCGCCGGGATGAAACGATGCGGCAGATTGGCCACTCTAAATAGGGAAACAGCGATTGGATAGACGGCAAAACCTACTACAAATAGGCTGACGCCTCCGTAAGTCATAATCGCCGCTGCTGCCACGACGGCAAATACCGCTTTTGATGGCCCAAGTGTATCCTTGACCCAATTTGCGATGCTGTCAGCCGCCTTGGTTACCTGCATAATTTTTCCGAATATGGCACCCAATAAGAAGATGAGGAACCATGAGTAAAAATATCCTGTAAACCCTGTCATATAATGCTCTGTCAGGGCTGTTTCAAGGTTTAGCCCTCCTGTAAGAGCAACTACAACTGCACTGATAATGGCGGCAATAATAATATTTACGCCTCTCATCGTTAAAACCATTAATAAAATCAGCGAAGCGATCAACCCGAGCATCCCAATCATCCGTATGTCCCCCTGTTACACTTTCTCTGTCTCAGAAGAAAACTGGTAATTATAGCAAACATGGTAAAGCTCTTCGAGTTCGTTTTTATTCGGAACTCTTGGGTTGTTGCCGGGGCTGCCGCTGTCGATGGCGTCGTCTGCCATCTTGGCCACTGCACTCTTAAATGCTTCCTCGTCAATACCCCATCCTCTTAAGTTAGGAATATTTAATTTTCGGCAAAGCTCTTTGACGGATTGAACAGCCACTTCCGCAGCTTCTTCATTGGTAAGGCTTTCATCATCAGGCTGAAAAATCCGGCCGATATCCGCTAAGCGGTCCACACATGCCTCCTGGCTGAACTCAAGAACAGCCGGCAGGAGCATGGCATTCGAGATTCCATGAGGAACGTGGAATAATGCGCCAATCGGACGGCTCATGCCATGCACAAGACATACCGATGCATTTGAGAAAGCCATTCCAGCCTGCAGAGATCCAAGGCTCATTGCTTCACGGGCATCGACATTGTCCCCTTCATTGTAAGCGGTTAATATATTTTCCACGATCAGCTTCATAGCCGATATCGCCATTGTGTCTGTCATCGGATGCGCCTTTTTGGAAAGATACGCTTCGACCGCATGACTTAGCGCATCGACCCCTGTTGCGGATGTGACATTCTTTGGTGATGAAAGGGTGAGCAGTGGATCCACAATCGCAACATTTGGCATAAAGGCGGGCTGTTTGATCATCATTTTGACATCATTGGATGAGTTTGTGATGACGGTTACATCTGTCGCCTCAGAGCCAGTCCCGGCTGTGGTCGGAATCGCTATGTGGGGAACCGGCGGATTCTGAACCAGTTTCTTCCCACCCATATACTCGCCGATATAACCGCCATTTGTTGCTAAGACTGCTATGGCTTTGGCTGTATCGATACAGCTGCCGCCGCCTACTGAAATGACAAGGTCACATTGCTGTTTTTGAAACAGCTCGAGCGCTTCTGCTACATACTCATCAGTTGGCTCTGATGCTACCCCGAGATATACCTCACTTTGCACGCCAGCCTCCTGAAGATAGGTTCTGCATTCGCTTACATATCCTAGCTGGTCCATTATTTTATCGCTGATTATTAATGCGTTTTTCCCTCTGAGTGCTGCTTCCTCGCCAACTTTTTCGGAAGATCCCCTTCCATAAAAAATCGTTTCCGGCACCCGGAAAACTGCAGGTTTCTCCATAGAACATCCACCCCTTTTTTTATTACCTTTATAACTTGCAAGGAGCGTGCCAACTTTGAAACCCGCTAAAATCAATGTTTGTTGTTTGCAATACTGTAGTCACTACACTACACCTGTAGATTTTTTGTAGTGTAATCACTACATCTCATTCAGGTTATGCCATGCTTTTTCAGCTTTTGATAAAGGGTAGTCCGATGAATTCCAAGCAGATCTGCAGCTCTTGATTTATTTCCGCCCGCTCTTCTTAAGGCATCCAGAATAATTTCAGACTCCCTTTGACTGCCCAGTAATTTAGCTTCCTCAATAGACCCTGCTGCCATGGCCTCTATTTTGAGAGTGGCTTCCGGCTTTTTCAGCATCTCCGGCAAATGATGATAGTCAATAACCTTCCCATCCACCAGGGTCACCAGCTGTTCCACCGTGTTCACCATCTCGCGGATATTCCCTCTCCACGGATGCTGGACAAAAGCGTTTACCGCCTCAGATGTGAATAGTTTTCCAGATACCTGATACCGTTCACAGATTTCCTTCAGGTAATGGACCAGCAGGACAGGTATATCCTTTTTCCGTTCCCGCAGCGGAGGGATATGGAGCTGGATGATATTCAGCCGGTAATAAAGATCCTCCCGGAATTCCCCCGTTTCAACCATTTGCATCAGGTTGCGGTTTGTTGCGGCAATCACTCTGACATTGATTTGATATTTCTTCAAGCCGCCGACTCGTTCAGCTTCCTTTTCCTGAAGGACCCGCAGCAGCTTGGTCTGCATAACAAGCGGCATTTCACCGATTTCATCGAGAAAAATGGTGCCGTTGTCTGCCAGCTCAAACTTCCCGGGCTTGCCTCCCTTTTTCGCCCCGGTAAAAGCGCCTTCTTCATAGCCAAACAGTTCGGACTCGAATAAATGCTCCGGAATGGCCCCGCAATTAACACTGATAAAGGGTCCGGTGGAAAAGGGGCTGAGATGATGGATGCTCTTGGCGAACATTTCTTTTCCTGTCCCGCTTTCCCCCGTGATAAGGACAGTAGCTGCAGTCCGTGCAGCCTTCCTTGCCAGCCGTTTCACTTCCGTAATCCCTTCACTTGTTCCAATAATTTGGTCAAGGGTAACCCGGCTGTCATTTTCCTTTTTCTTTGAGAAAAGGTCGGGCTTAGAATCTTGTTTTTCCTGCAGCTTTTCATAGATTTTATAAACTTCTGTTACTCCCTCAAAAATCAGCATTCCGATGGCCCCGGCAATCCGGCCTTCCTTCCAGAGCGGAATCCGGTGCACCACCATGTCATGCCCCTGGATGTTCTGGAGAACCCCGCGTTCGGCTATCCCGGTCTTTACCGTTTCATGAAGATGCGTGTTATCTATGACCTCAGTGACATGCCTGCCAATGGCATCCTCCCGCTTAATGCCGGTAAAACGGCTATAGGCTTCATTAAATTCCTGCAGAATCCCGTTTTCATCGACAACAGCTATACCCTCATAAGCACTTTCCAAAATGGCACCAAGTGCACCTTCGGAATTATGCTGCTGCCTTAGCTTATACAGATATTTGGAGAGTCCATCCAGGATATCCCTGGCTGTCAGGATGCCGAGGAGCCTGCCATCTTCACCTGTGACAGGAAGCTGATCATATGGAAGCGACATGATATCGAGGATCGAATCATCCGGCCGGACAGCTGCCTGATTCGACTTTGGGATGCTGCCAATTAAAGCATCTCCTGGTTTGCCCTGGGCAAAGTAGTTAAGCAGCTTCCTGGATGTAATCATTCCTACCAGGCGATTGGTTTCATCTGTGACAGGAAGACATTCCAGATGAAAATCCGCCATCATCTTTGAAGCCGCTGCCAGTGTCTGCCCCGGATGGATGCAAAACGGGCTTGGTGTCATCCAATTTTTCACTTTTAGGTGTTCATCATTAAGCAAGGTCTCTTTTTTATCAGAAATGGATTGAGGCATATAGAACCCCCTGTTAATCTCAATTTTCTAAATTATAACACTTTTAAAGAGGCAGATAGATTCCTATACGATTTGTGAGCAATACTAATAGAAACGGGAAATTTGCAAATAGAGCATTCCGGCACAGCGGGCGCCGCCGGATTTTAATAGAAAGAAAGACAGAGAGCCTAAGCCCCTCTGTCTTTCTGCTGCAATTTAGAAAATTGAGAATAAAATCACCGCTAAAATAACACCAAGGATTGGCACAATCACAGTCAATGCGCCAAATGCCGGATAGGCATCCTTATGGGACTCACCGCATATTGCCCGGATGGTTGTCACAACATAACCGCCATGCGGCAGGGAATCAATGGATCCGGATGATATCGCTACCACACGGTGAAGTTCACTTGCATTGACACCCATATCCAGATAATGCGGCGCCAAAAGCGGCAAGGCAATTGATTGGCCGCCGGAAGCAGAACCTGTCAGACCAGCAATGACAGCTACAGCCAGTGCGCCGCCGATTAAAGGGCTGCCCGGAATATTAGTCATGGCATCAACCGCACTTGCAAAGGCAGGGGTTGCTTTTGCCACACCGCCAAAGCCGACAACGGCCGATGTATTAGCAATGGCAATCAATGCGCCAATGGTTCCTTCGGATACAGCACCCCATACATTCTTGAAATACTTAAGATTAAGAAAATAGGTTGCAAAACAGCCGCTTAATAAGGCAATAATCAAGGCTGACTGTGCTAATGAGTCATGGAAAATAAACGAAATTACTAGGACGACCAAAAGCGGTATCATGCTTAATAATGGGTTGGGCAAGTTTTCACGGATTAGTGCAGAATCTGTTTCTCTTGCCTCAAATTTTTCTCCATTGCGAATCGCCTTGTTAATCATTTTCTTCAGCCACCAGTATCCAAATGCCATCATAAAGACAGCAACAATCAAGCTGACTTCCCAGGCAGCATATGGGGAAGTGCCCAGGAACTCAATCGGAATCCAGTTCTGGATTTCCGGGGAGCCGGCTGATGTCATTGTAAACGTAGTCGAACCGAAGGCAAGAGCTGCCGGAATGAATCTTCTTGGCAGGTTGGCTTCCTTAAATAGGCTCAATGCCATTGGATAGACGGAGAATGCAACAACAAACAGACTTACGCCGCCATAGGTTAAGACCGCGCAGGCAATGACAACGGCTAATGCAGCCCGCTTCATGCCAATCTTATCGATAATCCATTTGGAAACACTGTCTGCTGCCCCGCTGTCCTCCATTAGTTTTCCGAAAATGGCCCCGAATAAGAACATCAAATACCAGGATGTAATAAATCCGGCAAACCCGTTCATATAGTTGGTCAGAAAATTGACCTCTCCCTCGCCTGCGAGCTGAGGAAAGATCGGCAATCCACTGAATATTGCAACAATAAAAGCTGAAAGAGGGGCAGCAAGCAGCAGGTTCATCCCTCTCATCGTCAAATAGATGAGGAGCCCGATGCCCCCAAGCAATCCAATCATACTTAGCATAAGATCCTCCTATCAGAAAAGCGTAAGGCGCCCGCCTATCTAGGAACGCAGACTAAAACCGCCACGTCCTGCGGCAACGTCTGCATGACCCGCACCCTCCCAAAAGCTGCCGCTTTCGGTTGTACGATGTTTTTGCTGACGAAACCTTCCATGTCCTGCGGGCCACAAGCATAAGACAAGCCGGCTGAAAGGTTGTTCTTTAACCTTTTAGACGGATTGGCTTAGACCTGAGAGCCGATGGCGCCTGGAGCTAGACAATTATCGAACTTCTAAGATGTAAAATGGGTACAACGAAAACCCCAGCCTTTTCTCCTTCACCTTCTGTCCGCTACTGATCCTCTTTCCACCAAATGGCCTTTTACTCTTTGGATTTCAGGAGTGTCCGTGTCCCCATTAATATGCTCCAAAAGAAGGTTAATCGAATAATCAACCATTTCGTCGACCGGCTGATGCCAGGTGGTTAATTCATAAGATGACCAATCCGACATTGCCACATTATCAAAGCCTACAACAGATATATCCTCAGGAATTCGAATTCCCTGCTTTTTCAGAAAATCCATTGCGCCAAAAGCAGATATATCATTTGCACAGAAGATGGCATCTATCTTTTTATCCTGTTCCAGCAGCTTTCTGGCAGCAGCAAATCCCCCTTCATATGAATAAAGACCGTTTTCGGTTAGAAATGAAGAGATGCCGTGTTCTGCCAAAGCTTCCTGGAAGCCATTTTTCCGATCAACTGTTGTGGATGTATTCATCGGTCCGGAGATAAAGGCGAGATTTTCATGTCCTTTTTCTATCAGATAGTGGCCAATCCTTTTCCCGGCAGCAAAGTTATCGCATACAACAGCACTGCTTAAGGAATCGTTCACATATCGGTTAAACAGGACGACCGAGATGCCATTTCGGGTAAACTTCTGTACAGTCGAAGAGGTTAATAGCGCATCTGTGATGATGGCTCCCTCAACGCTGTATTCAATTAAATGGCTCACTTCATCCTCTTGGATCTCGTTATTCTGGGAGTTGATAAACATAACCTTGTACCCTTTTTCGGCAAGCCTGCTGTAAAACTTATCGAGGATTTCCGGATAAAAAGGGTTCTGGATATTCCGCATAACAACTCCAATGATGCGGGACTGATTGGTGATCAGACCCCGGGCAATGGCATTCGGCTGATATCCCAGCTGTTCGGCAGCATCCAGAATCAATTTTTTCTTTTTAGGTGAGATACTTGAATTTTCACTAAAAGCCCGGGATACGCTCGATTGGGAAACGCCTGCCAATCGGGCGACATCCGTGGCTGTCACTTTTTTATTTTTCAACGCATGTTCCTCCTGCCTTGATCTAGACAGAGAAATTATAACAGATTTTGCTTACTTCACGAGGCTGCTGTAGCGCTTCACACGAAGGTCAGCCTGGGCCTGGTGTCCTTTAAAGCCTTCAAGGTCGCATAGGCGGGATGCATATTCACCGATTTTCGCACTCGCTTCCGGAGTTGTTCTCTGGTATGTGCATGTTTTCAGGAATTTGCCTACCCATAGGCCGCCAGTGTAGCGGGCTGCCTTTTTCGTCGGCAGCGTGTGGTTTGTGCCGATTACTTTATCCCCGTATGCCACATTTGTTTCAGGCCCTAGGAATAGTGCACCGTAGTTTGTCATGTTTTCAAGGAAGTAGTTCGGGTCTTCCGTTAAAATTTCCACATGCTCATAAGCCAGTTTATCCGCTTCCACTACAGCTTCCTCCAGGCTGTCTACAAGAATGATAGAACCGTAATCCTTCCATGCCGCGCCTGCTACATCTGCTGTTGGCAGAGTCTCAAGCTGGCGTTCGATTTCTGCCACTGTTTCGTTCGCCAGCTTCTCTGAGGTTGTAATTAGACATGCTGGAGAGTTAGGTCCATGCTCAGCCTGTCCCAATAAATCCGTTGCAATGATTTCTGCATCGGATGTTTCATCCGCAATGACCAGAACCTCAGTCGGGCCTGCAAACAGGTCGATTCCTACTCTTCCGTACAATTGACGCTTCGCTTCCGCTACAAATGCATTTCCAGGTCCAACAAGCATATCAACCGGCTCAATGGTTTCTGTTCCGATTGCCATCGCACCCATCGCCTGGATTCCGCCGAGGATATAAATCTCGTCTGCACCAGCCAGATGCATTGCCGCCACCGTTGCAGAAGGAATTTCTCCTTTAATCGGAGGTGTGCAGGCGATCACGCGCTTAACGCCTGCCACTTTCGCCGTCAGCACACTCATGTGGGAGGAAGCAACCATCGGATAGCGTCCGCCGGGAATATAGCAGCCGACACTGTTTACCGGAATATTTTTGTGTCCAAGGAACACGCCAGGCAAAGTCTCTACTTCAATGTCCTGCAGTGCTGCTTTTTGATGCTGGGCGAAATTGCGGATTTGTTCCTGTGCAAATTTAATGTCATTGATTGTTTGTTCGGGTACAGATGATACGATTTCCTGGATTTGCTCTTCCGTTAATCTGAATTGCTCCGGTGACCATTTATCGAACTGCTCGGAAAGTCTGCGTACCTCTGCATCTCCGTTATCTTCGATTTTTTTTAAAACTTCACTAACCGATTCTCTTACTTTTACATCTGCTTCCTGTACCTCTTGATCGTTTTTACCCTGTTTTAGGAAAGTTGCCATTTTGATATCACTCCTGTTTTTAATTTTGAATACGTATGCAAACATCCGCAAAAATTAAATGGCTGTCCATCCGCCATCTACTTTTATCGTATCGCCTGTAATAAACTTTGATAGATTGGAAGACAGGAATAGGGTGGCTGCGGAAACATCTTCGGGATCTGCAAGTTTTCCAAGCGGGATCCTGCCGTAGACTTCCTTTTCAAATTCCTTATCCTCAAACATCTTTGAAGTCAGCTCTGTTTCGATAAAGGTGGGAGCCACCGCGTTTACATTGATGCCATGTGATGCCCATTCCACCGCAAGTGCTTTCGTCAGCTGCACCATGCCGCCTTTACTTGCACAATAGGCCGCCCGTTTATAGTAGCCGACAAATGCCATCTGGGAAGCAATGTTGATAATCTTGCCGGATTGATTGGGAATCATATACTCAGCTGCTTTCTGGCTGCAGAAAAACGCTGCCTTCAAATTGGTGTCTAGCGTCAGATCCCAATCCTCTTCCGTCACTTCCATGGCTGGCTTGGCCCGGTTAATTCCGGCGTTATTGATCAGCACATCGATTGAGCCCATATAATCCACAGCTGCTTCTGTCATTCTTTTAATCTCTGAGACATTATTTAAATCAGCGGAAACATAATAGCTATTAGTATTAATTTTTTTCAGCTCATCGGCTGTCTGGCGGAGTGCCTCTTCATCTCTCCCCACAATTACAACCTTCGCTCCGTTTTCAGCAAAGGACATGGCGATATCTCTTCCAATTCCTTTGCTTCCGCCAGTCACGATTACCGACTTATTCTTAAGATCCGGAAAGTATCTCATACCATTTCTCCCTCAGGGATTCCCAGATCCTTCTTTAAGAATCGGATCAGCTCAGCTTCCCTTTTCTGATTGTACTCTTTGGAAAAAGCCTCATCCCACTTGTAGTAGCCTTCACCCGATTTATCGCCGAGCTTCTGTTCTTCTACAAGCTTCTTTAAAATAGGCAAGGATTCCTCCGCACCGGAAAGATGCTGGAACAAATAATCAGAGATAGCCGAGAAAACATCCAGTCCGCCCATATCGGCCGTCATCAAGGGGCCGGAAACCGGCAGCCTTCGTCCAATCCCATAAGTAACGGCATCATCAATATCTTCTTTGCTCGCAATGCCTTCCTCCAGAAGATATTGGGCTTCACGGAATAGTGCATATTGCAGGCGATTGCCGACAAACCCGGGAATCTCTTTTTTTACTTCGATCGGCTTTTTCTTCATCTGCATTAAAAGCTTAAAAGACCTTTCCACTGCTTCATCACCGGTCTTCTCACCGCGGACAACTTCGACAAGAGGAATCAGATGAGCCGGATTCCAAAAGTGTGTCACTACAGTACGTTCCGGGTGAGCAGTCTCTGAAGCAATATCCGTTGGACTAAGGCCGGAAGTATTGCTTGCGAGAATGACATCAGGAGCACATAGAGCGTCCAGACGTTTAAATAAGTCAATTTTTAATTGAAGATTTTCCGGTACAGCTTCAATTACGAAAGTTGCACCTTGAACTGCTTCTTCAACAAAGACAGTCATTTTAATATTTTCCTGAATGTGGCCAGCTTCCGATTCGGATAAAATACCATTATTGAGCATAACCTCAAGCTTCTTCAGCATGTTGGTCCAGCCCTGTTCCAAGTCGGCATCGCTGATTCCCTGCATTGTCACACTAAATCCGGCCCAAGCCGCATTAAGTGCAATGGAATGGCCCATCGTGCCGCACCCAAGTACAGCTATTCTCTCCAATCGCTCACCAACTTTCTGAAATTTCTAGTTTTTGAATACGTATTCAATATACAATGTAAGCGTTATAATTTCAAGATAAAATTATAAATTGTAAATATTTATTATCTTTCAGATTAGAAATCAATCAAACGTTTGATTGATTTTAAAGGACGTCGCCAGACTGCTTTCGTTCTTTTAATGTAAACAATACTAATAGAATCGGGATACCTGCAGATAGAGAAGCTCATTTTGCAAATAGATTGCTTGACCTGCAATGGCCAAATCCGCAAATAGTCCGTTTCGCACAATAGCCCTTATAAAAAAAGACAGAGAGCATAATCTCCCTGTCTTCACTGATACAATTATGTATCTAAAAACGTCTTCCCCTTCAACTGATTCAATGTCAAAACAAAGTCGTGCAGAAGCTTGTAGGAGTTTTCCATATCATCCAGGTCGACTACCTCAATCGGCGTATGTGTATAGCGGGATGGGATGGAGATAACCCCTGCTGTGACGCCTTTATTTGTCATATGTATGGCTCCGGCATCTGTTCCGATTCCCATGAAGACTTCATGCTGATAGGGGATATCTCCTTCTTCGGCTACTTTTTCGAGATGCTGAGTGACAAGCGGGTGGGCAATCAGGGATTTATCAGCGATTTTGATGCAAGGGCCGCTGCCAAGGATTCTCGTGCCTGTCATGAGCACGTCAAATGTGTCGCTGGTTGGCGTTGTATCAAGTGCCAGCGCAAAATCAGGCTCTACAGCTGCAGATACAACGGATGCTCCTCTTAGCCCAACTTCCTCCTGAACCGTAAAGGCACCATATATGTCGCCATGCTGAGCCCCATTTCCTCCAATGTTTTGAAGCAGACGAATCAATAGGGCGCAGCCTGCCCGGTCGTCCAAGGCTTTGCCGGTAACGCGATTATTTCCTATTTTCTTAAATTCGGTGCCATAGCTGATGGGCTGTCCAACCTTGATTCCCATTTCAGCTGCTTCTTCTGCTGTACGGGCTCCGATATCAATATAAAGATCGCGGTGGCTGGAAATGCGCTTTGGATCATCCCATTTCACATAGTGGGCCGAAATAGTTCCGATCACTCCATCCACATTTCCTTTTTCAGAACGGATTTTAACCGGCAATGATAAAAGAATACGGTCATCAAACCCGCCTAATTTTTCAAACCGAATTAACCCATTCTCTTCGATTTTCTTCACGATAAACCCAATCTCATCGGTGTGAGCTGCAATGACTAAAGAAGGAAAATCCGGGTTATTCCCTTTCTTTTTTACAATCAGATTCCCGACTGAATCGACATGGTATTCATCCACATAATCCTTCACTTCATTTAAAATAAATCTTTGTACATCCTGTTCAAAACCGCTCGGACCTACTATATTGCATAACCCTTTTAATAATTCATACACAGTGAAACCCTCCCTTTGATATGAAAAGAAATCCCCCGCTTTTGCAGGGGCTTCCGGCTGTTAATTAGTCAGGTAAACCTTTGTAAAATCATCATCTTCCATTGGATGTGCAGAGAATCCCTGGACATAGGCCGCCATTGCGATTGGCGGTGTTGTATGTGCGAGCGTCACCCACGGGGCATCTTTATGAAAAATTTCCTGAGCCTCCTGGTAAAGCTTTGCCCGTTCATCCTGGTCAAATGTTACACGTGCATCCTGCAGAAGCTTTGTAAATTCCTCATTTTCATAGAAGGCACGGTTACTGGCAGGTTTCTCCGTATTCGTTGCACTCAGGTTCGGGAACAGGAAGTTATCCGGATCGGCCATTACACCTGTCCAGCCGTATAATCCCATAGGATGTTCCCCGTTTCCGGACTTTTGAAGGTACGTTGCCCATTCATAGGTTACAATTTCAGCTTCGATGCCGACCTTCTTCAAATCTGACTGGATGGCTTCTGCCACCTTCATTGGCTGCGGCATATACGGCCTCGGATTGCTCATCGCCCAAAGCTGAGTTTTAAATCCATCTGGATAACCGGCTTCTGCCAATAGTTTTTTCGCTTCTTCCACATTCAATTTGTAGTCTTCAATGCTGTCATTATAGCCCCATAATACAGATGGGAATGGGTTTTTCGCCACTTCAGCATAGCCGTTGTAAAACGCATCCACAATGGCTTGTTTATCTATGGCCATATTGACTGCCTGGCGGACTTTAACATCATCAAAAGGTGCCATTTGTGTGTTCAGAACCATGTAGCCAATGTTAAAGCTTGGGCGCTTGACAAGACTTAAATTGGAATCAGCTTCAATGGTCGTGGCATCATCCGGATTTAACCCATCAATGATGTCGACTTCACCCGCTTGAAGAGCTGTAAGGCGTGCGGAATTTTCCGGAATAACGCGGAAGATCAGCTCATCCAGGTATGGACCTTCACCTGCATAATTTTCATTTTTCTTCAGCACTATTTTGTCATTGGTTTTCCAGCTGTCAAATACAAATGGGCCGGTTCCCACTGGATTTTGATAGAATTTGTCGCCATGCTTTTCGATCGCAGCCGGACTTGCAATTCCAAACATAGGAATAGCCAAATAGCTGATAAATGGAGCTGTCTTTTCAGTTAACTTAAACTCTACTGTTGATTCATCAACTGCTTTTACATACTCGATTTTATGGTTTGGATCTCCTTTAAACCCTCCATACAAGAAAGGGTAGTACGGAAAATCCCCGTTGTGGTAGGGGTTCTCAGGATCCATCCACCGATCAAAGTTGAACACGACAGCTTCCGCATTAAAATCGGTTCCATCCTGAAACTTGATGCCCTTTTTCAGGTTAATGGTCCAAGTCAGTCCGTCATCAGAGACTTTGTGGGATTCCGCTAATCCGGGCTGGACTTCAAGATTTTCATCATACACAAAAAGTGTTTCAAAAATATTGCTAGTTACACGGATGGATTCGCCATCTGTTACATTGATGGGATCCAATCCAATTGCATCAGCACCGCGGGCATAAATTAAGGAACCGCCCTCTTTTGGATCGCCGCTGCTGCTGCCAGATGCTTCTTCACCGCTGCCTGAACATGCTGAAAGCAGCATCGAAAAAATCAGTAAAATGCTTAATACTAATGAAGACTTCATTCTCATCGTTTTTTCCCCCTTGTAATTTCTATGTAAGCGGAGCTGAAAAGTAAGATAAGGTCATTTTTAGACTTTTCATACTTTTTAATAAAAATCAGTATATCTTAGATTATCGAAATATTCTACTATATTTTTAGAGACGAAATACTTATTTTTGAAAGCTTGTCTTATCAACTTCTCTACTATAAAGATTGTAAGCGATTACAAATATTTTCAGACTTTCTAATAGTTATTTAGATTACCTTAAACAAAAAAATGGCCCAGTCATCCTGAGCCATCCATGGAAACTAGATTTTATTAGAGATCCAAAAAAATAGCCCTTATAAGGCTATTTCAATATCCAAGACCAGGCTTCTTCCAGCTGATGGCCTTCAAAGTATTCAACCGTGATCCCCGGCAGGTAGTTCGTGAGCTTTGAAAAAGTGCCAATCCAGTCTTTATCACTTACAACAGCGAATTTATTAAACTGCTTCCATCTTTTTATATCAAACCCCATTCCTTCCGCTGCACCCTGGAAGGTTGTTCCGTCCACATCTGTCAAGATGGCCAGGATATTGAATTTCTGGTCTTCTTTAAAATTTTCTCTCACATATTGATCCAGTTTTTCAGCATCCTCCTTGGTTGCATTGCCATTAAAGGCTAAGGCAATGGTAGAAGGAGAGCGGGATTCTATCAATTGAAGCATAAATGATTACCTCCAAATTGTTTTATTGAGGTAAATTCCCGATTAAACGGGCTTCAAAACTAGCGTTGGGGTGTTTTTATTGAAAAATGGTGTGTTATTTGCAGTATTCACAATTGGGGCCTATTCCAGCAAAAATAGAACCAGCCTTCCCGGGCCGGTTCTATACCTTATTTCTTGCTGTAAAATCGGTCCCGGACCTTTTTGAGGCGGGCATGATAGTTTAATATATCGAGTCTTGCTTTCTCTGCTTCCGGTGCGATCGGACGGAGCTTCTCAATTTCCCAATAGTCTATAATGACATCGAGAACCTGATCAAAATATTCGAGCGGGCCGTAATTGGCTTCTTTTGCGATGATCGCCATGCGGTTTTCAAAATCCGGCATGACAGCACCCGGCATTTTAAAGTTCATGATGACGTTCGCGAGATAGTAGCAATAGTTAGGTTCTAATTGCAGGTGGTGTTTTATAACGTCCCTGTAAAAAGTATAATGCAGCGTCTCATCCTTAGCCAATCTTCTCAGCAGGCTGGACAAATCCTTATCATGAGGCCCTGCCACCTTCGCGACATTATAGTAAAACACCATGGTGGCCAGCTCCTGCATGGAGGTATATACCATTGTTTCAAATGGGGTATGGAAATCCGGGTTCCAGCCATTTTCCACTGTTTGCTTGTGAAGCTGGTGAAGCCTTCCCGGATGGACATTCCGGGTGATTAACAGATAGGTTTCAAGCAGGTTGGAGTGCTGATCCTCTTCCGCTGTCCAGGTATGCACAAATTCCTTAATAACACTCAATGACCCTTTAAAGGTCTGGTCCAAATAAGAGGTGAACCATGGAAGATTCACTTCTGTCAGGAGAGCTGTCTCCACTGCTGTAATGACGGGCTCCGGAAGCGTCACCTGGCTCTCATCCCATGGTACTCGCCGGAAATCCATGGCTTTATCCCAAGGAAGAAATTCGTGATAGCCCCAATCTATTTTTTCAGCCCGCTTTTTGTGCTCCTCATACAATTCCCTTACCTTCGGCTCCAGACGAAAATCAAGATGATTTGTTAACAAGTGTAGACCCCCATCGCTATTCTATAGCTAACTATTATGACCTGTTACTAAATTTACTATAGCACATTAGTTCTTTAACTAACTAATATAAAAGTCGAATTTTCAGGAAATTGGGACTTTAAACATGCAAATTTCTGCGTCCTTTCGACGTCAATCTCCAGCTGATGACAGCGTTCGTTTCGACATTGGTCGATGTCCTATTGGGTAGGATTCACTCTAGCAGCCAGCCGCTATTCTATCTTCAGTTCTGATCTTAGGCTGATACTCATGTGATAAAAAGAGGGAACTCCTATAAGTTAGATTTAAAATAAAAAACTTCTGTTAGAGAGCTTAAATCTATTAAAAAGCTAAACTGCCAGCTCAAGCTATTCCAAGAATTAATAAGCTGTTATTGGTGCACAACAAAAAAATCGCTTTGGACCTGCCAAAGCAGTCTCATTTCATATTGTTTTATAAAACATATTAAAAGAACTGTTTTAACTCTAAAACAGTTCTTAAGAATACTTCTTATATAGGAAAAGAAATAAGACAAGGTAGAGAAAGGCAGAGTTTTCCACCTTTCTTCCCTTGTCCGTTCCATCCGATTTCATCGGAATTTCCCAAAACCAAGCGTGGATGCTCTTGCAACTAGACGAATATCCAGAGATGGCTCAACCGGCAATGATTGATCATCCTCTATTCCCTCAATTTTACGAATGAGTTTGTTAGTGGATACTGCCCCGATATCATAGATAGGCTGTTCAATTGTACTAATTTCCGGCTCTACCATTTCGGTCAGCTTGATTCCATCAAAGCCGATTATTGCGACTTCCTGTGGAACTTGGTAGCCCATTAGCTTAAGAGCTTTGAGACAGCCGATCGCCATTAAATCATTGCCAAGAAATATCCCGTCCACATCTTTATGCTGGTTCATAAGGACTTGAGTCAGCAGCTTGCCGCTTTCTAATGTAAAGTCTCCTTCGCAGACGATAACTGCATCCTCTGGAGATTCTTTTCCATTCCTCTCGGCCCAATCAGTAACCGACTCCACATATCCCCGTTTCCGTTCCGATGATGGAGGGAATGACTTCGGTCCGCTGATATGGGCGATCTTCTTGCAGCCTGCCTCAATCAGGTGCTCAACAGCCAGCCTGGCCCCTTTATAGTTATCTAATCCAATCGAGTCACAGGTGTTATCTTCGGCTGCACGGTCAATTCTTACAAACGGTATTTTTGAGTTTTCAATAGCCTTCACGACTTTTTCGCTCATTTCGAACGATGCCAGGATAAAGCCATCGACATATCGGTTTTGAAGCTGTGTCCAAAAATGATTATCTTCCATATCCCCGTCCTGGGTATTGACCAGGATGATGCTGTACCCTTTTGATTTCGCCACTTCTTCAATTGCCACGACAAGCTCTGGAAAAAACGGGTTTGTAATATCAGGGATAATCAGGGCAATCGTCCGGGTTTTCTTTTTCGCTAATCCTCTCGCGATTTCATTTGGATGATAGTTTAAGCGCTCCATCACATCGCGAATTTTAAGCTCCGATTTTTGGCTGATATATCCTTTATTGTTTAAATACCTGGACACTGTCGCTACGGATACGCCTGCCTCCTTTGCAACATCCCGAATGGTAATTTGTTTTTCTCTCACGCAAAATTCTCCTTCGAAAGGATTCTTGTGCTCTAACCTATTTATTCATTTCTTTTACATGGAAACTTCGCACTGTTGTTTCCCCTTTTTCCAGCAGGCCAAATCCTGCCATTCCATATTCATTTCCCAATCCATCGAAATCCAGAACCCGTTCTCCATTGATTTCTATCTGAACAGCAGTTCCTTTGCTGATGGCCTTAACGTTATATATAGCTTCATGATTCCATTCATATGAAATTGTCTTTAAGCGCTTAAATCCAAAGTTATTTTCAATTAATGAAACCTGATTGTCACCATCGAATCCTGCCCAATAATAGCGTTCGGTTCCAATTGCCCGAAGAATGACCCCGTGGCTTTTTCCGGAAACAGGCTGAAAACTTATATCCAGTTCAAGGTCACGGCCATAATAGTTCCCTGTAAAGGAAGAAGTATCTCCTTCACCTGCAGCAGCTTTCATAAAACCATTTTCCAGCGTCCATTCGCCACGGTGATGAGCAAATGGTGTTACACATTTGAAATCCATGGCTTGTTTGGCAAAATCAATGGAGTAATCTGCATTGCCAAAGATCCGGAACTCGCCGATATAAAACTTTCCAAATGAACGGTTATCTGCAGGTGATGGACTCTCAACAATAAAGCCCACCTCATCAATCAATGCTCCATCAGTCTCCGGGATCACAAATTCAATATCAAGCCACTGCTGATGGTTTAATGTGATGGAGTCCAGCCTCACATCACTCTTTGTGTAACTATTGCGGACATAAGGAGTCAAATAAACATCCGCCCCACCTTGCCATTTATCCATATACACCTTTGCCGAAACCTTTTGTCCACTGTATGCAGAAGGTGCAAAGGTCGGCTTATATTTCTCATCATTAAAATCTTCACGGCGATAGAACGGCTTGTAAAATATTTTACTTGAATCCCCTTCTATAAATCTGTCAAACAGAACAGACAATGAGCCCCGGCGTCCCTCAATGCCTAGATCATTGCATGGGGTCAATAATGTCTTAAAAGCATTATTCGTCTTAAAGCCGTGGGTTGATCCCGGCAAGGTAAAATCCAGGTAAACTTCCCCGTTTCGGATGCTTTCCACTAATCTCTGTGGAGCTTCCAGCCCATTCACCTGATAGCCCAGAACGGCAAGCTCTTTACAGAAGGTCGGGATATCCAGCACATTCAAATAGCCTGACACGCTGGATGTCGCAATCATATCGTTGATTGGCTTTCGATAATGACCTGGAATTGCATCAAGGCCGGCAAAAACTCCTGCGATAGTTCCTACATTTCCTGCATTACAATCCGTATCCCAGCTGCACATCGTAGCTATTTCAACAGTCCGTGCTAAATCCCCTTTTCCATACATGAGGGCCAGGGCACATACGCCGGCATTTGGGATGATATGGCATACTCCCGTGTACTTATCATAGCCCCACTCATTTTCTAAATACTGACGGCACTTCCGGAAATCCTCTTCTTCCGGATGCTCCTGATAAAAATCAATCACAGCTTTCACGACAGCATAATAGGTGGAATCTTTTGGAATTACGGATAATCCTGCTTCGATAATAACATCCATGCTTTCAGCTGAAAAGGCTCTCGAAATACACGCTGCCATAAAGCGCGCCCCATATAGCCCATTTTTATCATGAGATACACTTGCCGCTATCTCAGCATAATCGGCTGCCTTTTGAATATTATCAGGAAAAAGCAATCCCCATGTATCGATAAAGATTTGTCCGCCAATCTGCTCAGCCATAATGATGCCATTGACTTCAGCCGAACCAGACTTTGGGGCAGGGATGCCTTTTTTAAGGTTTAAATAGGCCGTATGCTCTGTGCTGATTTGGTCTCCGCCCCACCAAAACATACCGATTCCTTCCCGCGAATAGTTCAGCCAGGCTCTTGCAACATCCTGCGGTGTCAGTTCCCGCCCCCGTGCGTCATCTATTAATGCCCGGATAAAATAAACCGGACCATTGGCATCATCGTCAGCAGAAAAGGTTTTATAATCCTTCACATACCCCCGGATATCGCCATGAATTTCCTGGATTTTTTCATATGACCATTCATTTGGCTCCAGTGGTGCCCCGAGCCGGATTCCAATATTCATTCCGAGGAAGCCGGCATAGACTCTCTCTACATAGTTTTTAGGCAACAAATTACTCAGCTCCCCATCCCCAAAGTGTTTTAAAGAAGGTTTTTTCTTTTTTCATTCAGCTGCAGGTCCTGCTCAATAATCAGCTTAGCAGTTTCTGAGAATTGGTCTGCTGTCTCGAGTAAATTCATTTTGTTCGTTTCCTGTAAAAGCTCAACATCTTCAGAACGAATAACACGTTCTCCGTACATTGCACCTAAAATAACACCGGCCATTACCCCGATGGAATCTGTATCACGGCCAGAGTTTATGCCATCTAATATAGTTCCATAGTAATCCCCATCATTTAACACCATGAACGCTAACGCCATTGGCAGCTCTTCAATGGAGAAAAGCCTGCTTGGTGTATAGTGATTGGAAGGTACACCAACCTTCTCCATTTTGCGGTGAACATCGTCTTTCATTGGCGAGTATGGTTCTATCACATTTTGGAATGTAGAAATAACCGTATCCATATCTGCACCTTCCGAATGCAATTTCCTGGCAGCTGCAGTTAAATCACGGATTGCATTCTTTGTTCCATCCTTAGCAAAATAAAGGGCTGTCTCCACAATTTCATCTACTGTCACATTTTCTTCAAAAGCCTTTGCCACACAGGCTGCCAGCACCCCAGCAGCTTCCAGGCCGTAGCTGCTTTGATGTCCCATTGCAAACAAAATCGCTTCATCATAGGCAGCCTTCGGATTTCCGGCATTGACGATTCCAACTGGCGCGATATACATCGCAGCCCCGCAGTTGATCATATTGCCAATTCCACCTTCACGCGGCTCACAATTGGCTAATACATGACGCATGAAAATATATTTTTCCGGGTAGAAGAGACGATCAATAATGAGCGCTTCTCTTCCAAACTCAGGGATATACGTTTTGTTAAAAGCGATTTCCTTCACAAATTCGTTTCCCATATCATAGGCATCTATATGTCTTTTTTCTTTGTTATAGACGTTTATGAGAGCAACAGTCATTAGGGTGTCGTCTGTAACTGTACCGTTGCCCCTTCTTCTGCCCAGATTTAAGTCAGCCGGGTAATCTCCCTTGTACCATCTGGTACGGAGCGACTCAACCCTCCTATACATTTTTTTAATCTCTTCATAGCTTAATTTTTCAACAGGTGCTCCCATCGCATCCCCAAGTGCAGTGGATAGCACAATACCTCTTACACGTTCTTTAAAAGTAACCATATGAAGACTCCTTTTTTACTGTTGTGTTTACTCTTTTCCACCTAGAGAGTAATAATCAGTCTTTGACTCCACCCTCAAAAGCACCCTTTGCATAATACTTTAATATCAACGGATAAATGAGCAGCAAAGGCACAACCGAGATGATGATCGTTCCTGCCTGCAGAGAAGCGAAATCAAGCGTTGCTATCTGATCATAGGATAGGAAGTTTTGCGCTCCCAGCAGTGATGTATTATCACGTTCTACTACAAATTGCCGAAGTACAAGCTGCAGTGGCCATTTGCCTGTGTCCGTTAAGTAGATTGTCGCCCGGAAGTATTCATTCCAGTGGTAAACTCCATAAAACAGACCCATTGTTGCCAAAGCCGGCTTCGATAAAGGCAGCATGATTTTTGTAAAGATACGGAAGTGCCCGGCCCCATCCATACGCGCTGCTTCCAGAATACTCTCAGGAACATCCTCAAAAAATCTCATCATAATAAACAAGTAAAATATATTGATTGTCTTATAAAGAATGAGAGAAGCGTAAGTATCCAGCAATCCAAGATTTTTCACCAGTAAGTATTCCGGTATTAATCCTGGTTCAAATACCATGATGACAATCAGGAAGATCATGACAAGATTGCGGCCAGGAAACTTCGTTCTTGCCAGCACATAGGCTGTCATTGCAGTAAGCAGCAGATTCAAGGCTGTACCCACAACGGTTATAAATAAGGTGTTAAAAATACTTTTTAAAATTAGCGGGTTTGATAATAAAATTTTGTAGTTAATGAGTGAAAATCCTTCAGGAATGATACCCAGGCCGCTTAGTTTATGGACTTTGAGAGGATCTGATAACGACATTGCCAGCAAGTGAAGAAGCGGAACTAGCACAGTTAAAGAAACTAAAAGCAAAATGCTGTAAATAATAATGGTTGATACACTTAATTTTTTTAATTTATTCATCATCGTTCCACCTCCTACCAAACACCTTTACCAGAAATTCTTTTTGAGATAAAGTGTGTGCTTAAAATTAAGATAACCCCAATTACACCCTTGAAAAGGCTCGCTGCCGTTGCATAAGCATATTGGCCATTTAAGAGACCGATTCGATATACATAAGTGTCTAAAATATCAATCACGCTGATGACAGACGAATTCATCATATTAAATACCTGATCAAAACCGGCATTCATGAAGAATCCCAGATTTAGAATAAAGACTGTCATGATTGTTGAAGTTAAGGAAGGCAATGTGATGTATCTCATTTGCTGTATTTTAGATGCTCCGTCAATTTTGGCAGCTTCATAGAGAGACGGGCTTATTTTCAGAATGGCAGCCAAGTAAATTATGGAGTCCCACCCTGCACTGCGCCAAATTTCCTGGAATACCAATACCCAGCGGATATGGTCTTTACTTGTCATGAAATCAAGCGAAGGCATATTGAAAAAGCTGCGAATTACGTTTACTCCGCCAACTTCCGGATTTAGAAATGCAATCCAGATTCCTGCAATCACGACCCATGATAAAAAGTGAGGAAGGTAAACAATGGACTGAACATATTTTCTAAATTTGCCGACTCTGACTTCGTTAATCAATAAAGATAAGATAATCGGAATCGGAAAGAAGAATACAATCTTCATCACACTAATAATAATGGTGTTTTGTAATACATCCAAAAAGGCTGGGGAGCTGAATAGAATCTTAAAATGCTTCATCCCGACCCAAACATTATCACCGATAATCCGGTAATCCTGAAATGCCAGCTTCATTCCAATTAACGGAACGACGTGGAAGATCGAAAAATAAAGAAGGGCTGGAAAAAGCATAAGATATAGGACCCAGCTTGATTTAATTTGCTTCAGTATGCCCTTTTTCATCTTTATACTCCTTTTCCTTTACAAATTGAGTCACTTCATTTCGCTTTGGCATTCCCGTTTGTGCACCCTTTTTAGTAACCGATAGGCCAGCTGCTATGTTGCCAAATCGTATGCTGTCTTCGAGGCTGTTCCCTTCGGCAATGGCAACAGCGAAAGCGCCTGAAAAGGTATCGCCGGCTCCCGTTGTGTCAACCGGACTTATCTTAATGGATGGAACTAATCTGATCTCTGCGCCATCAAAGAAACGAACTCCCTCTGACCCGCACGTAATGATTAGTTTATTGGGATGCTTTCTAAGGAGCTCTTCCATTGAATCATCGGTGTTAAACACTAATTTGTATTCGTGTTCATTCGGTGTAATATAGGTAACCTTGTTAATAAGCCCTGGGCTGAGTGTTTGTGCCGGGGCCGGATTGATAATAATCGTTTTTCCTCTTTCATAAAGGAGCGGAACCAAATACTCTATCATGTCTAACGGTGTCTCGAGCTGAAATACAATCACATCGCAGTTCAGAAGCTCTGATACAGAATTTTTTACATAGTCAACATTGGTCTGTGTATTGGCACCAGGTACCACAATTATGCGATTTTCACTTTGACAAAGCTCAATAAACGCTGCTCCTGTAGGCAATCCTTTTACAGATTGAAGATTTACCAGATTGATATTCTCATTCTCCAGCTTTTTGATAATGAAATCACTATTCTCATCATCACCAACCGATCCGAATAAGGACACATTTCCGCCAAGACGGGCTGCTGCCACAGCTTGATTGGCCCCCTTGCCGCCAATGGATAAAAAGAAATTCTCACCCAGGACGGTTTCTCCTAATTTAGGCAGTATCTCGCTTTCAATAAAATAATCCATATTGATGCTTCCAACAACGGCTATTCTCTGCATGTTCATCATCCTAATCAATCAGTATATTCATTAACGGTGCATGCTGCTGTGCGCCATAAACATCCCTGTCTCCAACTGTTCCAGATGAGATATCTCTTAGAATTGTAATCTTAATTCCAAGTGCCTGATCGTAGAAAACGAGATGATCTATCTGGTCGCAAGTAAGGTTATATAAGTCACAAATGGTTTGTTTATTGATTTTCCCCGAGTCCTTGACTCGCTCATAAATTTCCTTAGAATCAAATAAAATATCGAATGTCAGCTCGAATGGTCCTGCATTTTTACTTCGTAAGACTTTAGCTAGATCAAATAAAGCGGCCATGTTTTCATCCCCTTACAAATACTCAATGACAAATGGACTTTCAGTGATTTCCATTAGGTGATAGAGAGAAAACTCATACACAGGTCCAAACTCTACATCACTTGGAGCAAATGGAAAGGCTAAATTACCGGCTGTTGATTTCCGATTTTCATACCCGTAATGAAGAAATGTAGATCTCACACTCGAGCAGATACTGTTTGCAAGTTCTTGTGTTTTGGCTACCACTTCAAACATGACGCCAATCTCATGTCCGTGGAAAGGTGCACTTTCTCTTGAACCGAGCACTCCATTTTTCCCATAATTATAGAAGTTGATAGAATAATCTTCTTCCGGGATATCCTCGTAATACTCTCTAACCTGCTCTATCACAAGCTCCTCGATTCCTTCGATATTTTCTACTAAAATCGGGTCACGGACACCAGCGATAACAAAGGTTCTGTATGCAACCTTTCTCGCACCTTCCAGCTTGATGCAATACTGATCATTTTTTTGCAGTTTACTATTTTTCACCTCGACAACACCGTCGCTCACTTGGGTAAACTCGCATTGGCTAAGATCAAGGATGATGCCTGGCCCATGTAAAATAAATGGATGTTCTTTTTCATAAAAGGTATGGGCACTTACACTAATCGGCGAGCATTTACGCATAGGGTTCAGGGACTGAACTGTGAAGGAATCTTCCTTTAGTGTCCCAACTATACAATCCTTTGTTGTCCCTGGTTCTGCACATAGTGCACCACATTCCAGAATCTTTCCAAGATGGTAAGCGAGACCTGGATCTTTGCCGCGGTATATTCCAACTGCTGCAAAGGGTGACGGGTCATATGCCCTTCCACAGACAATAATGTCAGCTCCGTTTTCGAGAGCTTCCAAAATAGGCTCATGCCCCATCTGTGCAACAATGTTGCTGGTCTCTAGAATGATTTCATCTGTAAGTGACGGAATGTTAGGCGTGAGAGGATTAATTCGGCCCTCATGGTTTGCTTTCATAATTTCTTCCTGTGTAAAATCTGCCCAAATCATGGCCATTTTAGCTGTTAAGCTGCGTTCTTCCAGAACTTCCTTAATAATATCCAATGTCCACTCCATATGCGGCTTGGCACCAGCTCCGCCAGCGGATCCGATCACAATCGGAATCCCCCGTGGAACTCCATTTTTAATGATGATATCCAAATCTTTTTTGGTTGCCCGGCGGCTCACAATCGCCACACCCGCACCGAGTTTATGCGGACCGGCATCAGTCGAACCGGCATCTACTACAATTCCATCAACCTTTTGCCCGTTCTCAAAAGCCCTGTTAAATGACTCCTCCGGAAATCCATATCCTAATATTCCGCACGGTGAAACAATACGTACATCACTGCTAGTCATAGTATTAACCTCTTTTTTAACTGGTTTTTTGTCTGTTAAACACTTTGATGTGTAACCGGTTACATATTGTCTTAAAAAAAGGGGTTATCAAACCCAGAGAATGTGTAACCGGTTACACATTTATATATTTATGGTACCTTCCAACAGCCATTCCTGTCAACCTATTATTATCGTAATGTTCACACTTTTATAAACCAATACCCGATTAAGATAAGATGCACGATTACATATTCAACCTTTCAGTATATCGTGCATCTACATTATACTTCAGTCCTTTTAATAGCTGGCCAATTTAGCAGCAACACTCTTTAGGGATGTCCCTTGTAAACTGGGAATACAAATTCCTTTAATTTTGTCTAATGCTTCTTTCCAGGTTTCCGGGACCGCATTTGCCCCCTCTGAAGCTCCAGCTAGGGCACCAACCATTGCAGGCATACTATCTGATTGCTTCGGCAGTAAGGATGCCAGCTGAATTCCTTTTTGCAGATTTCCTTCTGTACTTAGGAAAATGGCGTAAGCAACTGAGAGTGTCTCAGGAGCAATATTGGCATAGTTATAGACAGCATTGACCACTCGTTTTTGCCATAGAGGTATAGCTGCAAATCCGTCCCCATTTGTTTCATCTAATACATTTAGGGCAAGCTCCATTTTTCTTTGAATCCAGGTATTTTCCGGTACGTATTTTAATCCTTCTTCTACTGCCAACTGCGGAGAAGCGCCTGATAGGGCTGCAGCTATGCTGGCTGCCATGGCCTGTGCTGCATAGATGCCATCTTCAGCATTTGTGATAGAAGCCATTTTCTGTGCAATATTTGCAGCTTTTTCAGGCTGATCTTTAAAAATAAGACCGATTGGAACCGCACGCGAAACAGCACCATCATCATAGTGATGAGGATTATCATTGCCAGATGCCGGTGGAAGGATTCCTTTTTTAATGTTTTCAATAGAGGCTCTCTCACTTACGCCGCTCCATATTTCCTGTTCAGCTCCAACTATATATTGCATCCAGCCATGAAGTAATTTTTCTTCTGTTACTTCATTTCCGCAATCCAGAAGGATTTGGGCTGCCATGACCGCAAATTCTGTATCATCCGTTCCGCACAGATCTAAAATTTCCTCGCTCAGAGCATGTGTGAAGGGCAGTGAAATTTTATTAATCCGATGCTGGTCGGTAATTTGACTAAAGCTCCATAAACGCTTTCTTCGCTTAGGAGGAAGTACGAGCGATCTATGATACATCGCAGCAAAGCCTGTCGAGTCACCCATTGCCATACCAAGAAGAGAACCGTAAATTTTATCATAGGACATTACTCTTTTCCTCCTATTAATACATTTGTTAAATCTTTGGCAATATCTCGAACGTCTATTCCCTTCATGGCCAGAACACATCGTCCGCGGATAATATTAATTCTGTCCTGCCAAGCCTTTGGCACAGCATCGGCGCCATGTAACGCTCCTGCCATGGCGCCATTCATAGCCGCTATTGTGTCAGAATCTCTTCCGATATTGACTCCGCCCAGGACAGAAGGAATATATTCACCCTTTGCTGCGGCAAACAATCCATAAGCGAGCGGAATAGCTTCCGGTCCCATATCAGCCCAAGGATAGTAAAAAACCGAGATCTTATTATAGAGCTCTTCCATAGCATCTTGAACATCGTTATACTTTAAGCCAATTTCTACAGCCTCGTCGATTTTCCGATGGGTCCAGGAATCCTTAGGTATATAATTCATTCCTGTTTCAATTACTTTTTGCCAATCCTTTCCCGTCATGGCGTAAGCAACACTTGCGGCCACAGCTTGACCGCAATATACTCCATCCCGGTCGTGGCTTACTCTGGCTTCAATCTCAGCCAGCCTGGCTGCTTCCTCCGGATTTCCGGCACAAAAAATGCCAATTGGAGAAATTCTCATGGCTACTCCGTCACTCCACATTTGATGGTTATCAACCCCAGCTGCAGGAACGGCAAGCCCTTTTCGCAGATTAAAGATCGCCTCAACTTCACTAAAGCCGCCGCCTTTAAAGCCGCCTTCCTGGGAGACAAGATAGCGTGTCCATTCTCTTGTCATGTCCTCATAGTTTAGTTTGCTGCCATATTTTAAGATGATTTTTGCAGTCAGCATTGTATATTCGGTATCATCTGTTCCCACTGGATCATCATTGACAAAATCAGTAACCCAGCCGTATTTTTCCTTTATCTCTTCCAAAGCCAGGCCTTCGGTCGGAGCTCCCAGCGCGTCACCGACTGATAATCCTATTAAACAGCCATAAACCTTCTTATACCATTGTTCAAATTTCAAATGAGGCCCCCCTTTGTCAAAGTTTGCTAAAAAAATAGCGGAGATCGGAGTCTCCACTATTTTTTTAGGATTATTTTAAATGTTTATTTGCCAGTTCTGTAATCTCTTTTCCGCCTGCTTTGTTCCACTCTTTCACGAATTTTTCGAAATCAGAGATTGGACGTTTGCCAGTAATGATGTCCGTTGTATATTCCAAATATAGATTTTGCATAGCATCCCAATTAGCAACGTATTCTTCCGGGATAATGAAGCTATTATCCTCTTCATAAAACTCTTCTGCTGATTGAAGTGATTTTTCTGCGGATTCACTTAATAATGGTGTTGCTTCATCTACTGGAGTAGCTGGTGTATAATCAGCCGGCTCCCAGAATCTTGCGAACCATTCACTGTAATATTTATCAGTAAGCTGAAGCTTTCCATCCGCTTCTTTATAGTGCTCGCCTTCAAATCCAAATCGGTCAATCATTTGTCCCTCAGGGCTTGCCATATAATCCAGAATCTTAAACACAAGGTCTTTATTCTCAGAATTTGCAGAGATGGCAATACCTCTTGATTCTTTCGTAACATCTGTAGCACCAAAGCCTTGATACTCACCCTTTGCAGGCGGCAGTGTGACTAATGACGCTTCTTCTCCGCTCACTTGAACCATTTTGCCTTCATAAATATCAATTACTTTTCCAGCTGTACCAGGGATAATCGCTGCATCTCCATCAAAAAATGCTTTTTCCTTTGTATCCCATTGCTTTGTTAAATATTGAGGGTCCAATAGACCTTCTTTATATAACTTGTTATAGAACTCCAGCTTTTCTTTTTGCTGCTTTGAAACTCTAGAGAATTCATAAGATCCATCTTCTTTTTGCAGCCATGTCTTATTGATCCCAAAAGCCATATCAAACATATAGTCGATTTCTGCTATGTCGCCGGCAACCGTAATGGCATATTTCGGTTTATCACTGCCAGGCTTCTTGTCAACTAACTCTTTAAAAAATGCATAATAATTGTCCACAGTTGGATTTTCCATTAGTGCTTTAGAAGTCTCCATTTTGTTAAACCAGTCTCCTCTAATGACAGGAACTTTAGGAGCAAGCGGTTTAATCCAAAGCAGGTATGGATAATTTTCCAACCTCTTTTCGTTAAATGGCTGGATAATATCTTTTAGGTATTTTGATTCCTTGATGTATGGTCTTAAATCTTCTAACAAGCCTTGATCAGCCATGGCTTGATCTCCGCCTTGAAAGTAAATCATGTCAGGTATATCTCCGCTGTTGAGCAGCAAGTTTAACTTCTCAGCATAATTACCTTGCGGGAGGTCGACTAATTCAAAATTCACTTTAATATTTTCATCTTCAAGGAGACCCTTTTCAATCGCATCATAATACTTTTCTGATACAGGGTTAGAGCTGTTATCATCCTTCATTACAACACGGATTGTTGTACTCCCATCTTTATCTTTTTTACCTCCCTTACCTGCATCTTCTTTGTTCGTACAAGCTGCCAGTAAACCCAAAACCAAAATGAGGCTTAGCATGGCAATAAAAGATTTTCTCATCACTTTTCCCCCTTGAAAATTTTTCATATTCTAATTTGAATCGACTTACTCCCCCATAAGCAATCATCCTATTAGGAGTTTGATAGAGTAAAAATCCAGCTAGTATTCCACAAGATGTAACCGGTTACACATTTAGCTATAAAAAAGCTATTGCTTACAATCACCAATCAGATGAAATTGTTAAAACATTCATATCCCACTGTGTAACCGGTTACATATTATATTCCCTTTTAGGATAATTGAAAGTGGTTTTAAAGTCAACTACAAAATATTCAAACTATTTCGTGCCAATTAGAGCCAATCTTATTGAGATCCTTTTGATTTTGGCAAATGCCGAATTTAAGCTTGTGGACTACTGAATTTCTTGTATTTTGCTCCTGGTCTATAAATTCAATCAAACGTTTGATTGAATTTACGTTTTTTTCTTAT
This sequence comes from Cytobacillus sp. FSL R5-0377, assembly GCF_038004385.1. NCBI lineage: Bacteria > Bacillati > Bacillota > Bacilli > Caryophanales > Bacillaceae > Cytobacillus > Cytobacillus sp. FSL R5-0377. The sequence continues at coordinate 2,833,644 of NZ_JBBORA010000001.1, read as the reverse complement.
TTCCCTTTTACGGGAAAATCAAAGTCCCCCATAATCCCAAAGAATAGGGGGAACCTTGCTGAGAATCAGTTATTTTTGATTTGCGCGTTCTCTTGATTTCATTTAAGTCAAAACCTTAACTCATAAACCTTCCGCGGCCGCCCGCGCTGCCCAGGCTGTTCTTCACCCGTTACTTTTGCGAGACCGAGGCGCTCGAGCTCCGCCATAATTCTTCTCGAGTTGCGCTCAGTATTTTTGAGCCACCTGGAAACTTCCTGCGCAGTAACAATCTTCTTTTTGTAATGCCTTGAGAGGTAATCAATTTTGGATACGATTGCCGGATTGATTTTCGCTTCCTTAAATCGTTCTTCCCATTCCTCTCCCCATATTCGCTGCTGATAGGCAATCGCCTCTTTGCCGCTTTCTGAAAGGTGTTCCTTTATTTGCTTATTTTCATCAATGCTTATTACAGGGGAGGCCTTTTGGTCCCGTGCATATTGAAGGGCCAGCCTGACATTCTGCTCTGCATCATATGCCGTCAGTCCATAACCCACACCGATTCTTACCTTCAGCTTGCTGTGGGATTTCGCTTCTTCTATAAGAGAATACATGGAATCCTCCTGAAAGTGCATGTCCATTTCACCACGGGTTGTATAGATAAAAAATAGGCCATCCCCGATCTGCACAAACGAGCCCTGGACCTTCTCGGCATAATCAAGCAGGACCTGCTTCATTTCCAGCTCATGCCGCTTCATTTCATAGGTAAAATGCTGCTCATCCAGTGAATTTGCAGAATGAACGACTTCCATGCCCATAATCGCTATCTGCGAGCGCTTATACCAATTGGACTGGCCTCTTTCCCTTAAATAGCGGAGCACCAGTTTGATTGCGACAGGAGACGGCACCACCCGGTAACAGGGGATCCCCAGCGCCCTGAGCCGATCATGGACTTCCTGAACACATGTTAAGGCGACCTCCGTTTTTCCTTCCTCATAAAGCTTTTGATGAAAACGGATGATTTCCTCTGCCGGCTCGTATTCATGATAGGAAAAAGTATGAATGTTCAAATCTCCTAAAAAGTATGTGTTCTTAAGTATATCTAACTCGGATTCCTGAATGGTGTCCAAGCTTGCCTGCTGAAATCCGCCCTCCCTGATATGAGCTTCAAGGAGTGTGCCCAGAAGGCTGGAGCCATACAGAGGGGGAAATTGGGCATTTTCTTCCCCAATCAGCCCTTTAGAACGTGCGTAATAATAAGGGGCCTGTCCGGAGAAAAACCATAAATCGATTTCCGCCTTATGGTCCCTGATGATGTTTTCTGTTTCTTTTGTTTCCTTATAAACATATGGAGTCATTTCAAGCTCGCTGTATTCACGCGACAAGGCAAGAATGTGTCCAACGGAGTCTTCCGGCCCCACTACCCCAACGCGAATCTTCATTACTTTCCACCTGCTTCTATCTTTATCTGCTTGTTTCCATTTTTAAATAATGGGCCAAAATCTTTGTACCCATTTCCAGATCTTCAATCGCTGCAAATTCCTCAGGATGATGGCTGAGGCCATTTTTGCATGGTATGAATAAAAGCCCTGAAGGCCATTTGGCCGCCATATTCATGACATCATGGCCTGCTCCGCTTTCAAGCACCAATGCTTTATATCCTAACGATTCGCCTGAATGCTGCAATCTCCGCATCACTGCCTCATCCAGCTGAATGGATGGATTATGAACAAGCGTTTTTACTTCTATTTTAACACCAAAGGATTCTGAAAGCTGATCACATTTCTCACGGATAAGCTTCTCCATTTCTTTTTTCAGTGAATCGTCCACACTGCGGATATCGATTCCAAGCTCAACCGTTCCTGGAATCACATTCATGGAGTTAGGCTTTAGTTCAAAGGTGCTTGCAGTTGCCACAATCGGCACGGAACTTGAATCCGATAAAGCAAGAGCTTTCTCGGATATAAACGAAACGAGAGGTGCCGCCGCGACAAAGGCATCCTTTCGTTTGCCCATCGGGGTCGTCCCTGTGTGCCCCATTTGACCATTGATAATGACCTTTAAGCGAATTGGACAGGCAACTGCCGTAACTGCTCCAAAGTCTGCACCAGCATCCTCCACCCTCGTTCCCTGCTCAATGTGAAGCTCAATAAAACTTTTTAAATCAGATTCAGTCCGTTCAGCTGCGTCTATGACATTCCATGAAAGCCCTATGTACTCGATTGCCTGGCGGATGGTAATACCATTCTCATCTGATACATCTTCCACTTCTTTTTTATTAAGAAGTCCGCTCATAGCCTTGCTGCCGATGGTGGATACGCCGAAGCGGGCTGATTCTTCAGAAGCAAAGCAAATGACCTCTATTGGGTCAGCAGGCTGAAACCCTTCATCCCTTAAAGACTTCACGGCTGCCAGACCGCAAAGGACACCAGCCACTCCATCATATCCCCCTCCGCCTTTCACCGTATCCACATGAGAGCCTACAGCAACTGCAGGTGAAGAATCTTCGGTTTCCCAGCGGGCAATCGCATTTCCCGCTTCATCTCTTCGAACCTTGAGCCCCATATCCTCTGCAAGGGAAACAAATACATCAATGGACATCCATTCTTCTTCCGTGTAGCCTAGTCTGCAGAACCCATCAGTCTGGTTCATGCTGTCAGTTAAGTTCAATGCTTTCAGGTGCTTATCCAGCCATTCTTTCATTCTCCGTACTCCTCCTCGAATATCATGAAGAAAATGAGGCAGATTGCTCTGCCTCATCAGTCCCTTAATGTAATTTTTTTAAAGCTTCAAACAGCAGCTTGACGGCATTCAACATCGTGTCTTCCTTAATATCAAACTTTTCATTATGATGGCCAGCTGCCAGTTCTGTCCCGAAAATGCAGTAAGTGGCCTGCCCTCCAGATTGCTGAACACGCTCTATAAAAAAGGTTGCGTCCTCAGAGCCTGCCGGTGAACCGTCTTCAAGAATGCTTTCTTTTAAATAGTCAGCTTCTTGTGCACATAAATGCAGGACACTGGCCAGCTCTTTTGATCCTTGAGCGCTAATGGCTTCGCCCACAGTCTGAATCTCGTACACTACTCCATACATTTGGGCAGATCCTGCGATAACAGCTTCAGCCTGGGCTTTGACATATTCGTTAATTTTTGTCGTTTCCCCGCGTGTTTCAATTTTCAGCACCGCTTTATCTGCGATAATATTGCGGCCTGAGCCTGCATGCAATTCACCCACATTAATGCGGGTTGCCCCTTCTGAATGGCGCGGAATAGCATAAATATTTAAAGCGGCAGAAGCAGCTGCCAGCAGGGCATTTTTCCCTTCTTCCGGATTTCCGCCTGCGTGGGATGAAACTCCTTTAAACGTTACATCAAGCTTTGACGTGGCTAAAAATCCGTTTTTTGATGCCACAAACTGCCCATCTGGAACTCCTGTGCCGACATGTGAGGCAATTAAATAATCCACATCATCAACAACACCTGCTTCGGCCATTGAACGAGCCCCGCGGGTGCCTTCCTCGGCGGGCTGAAAAATCAGTTTGATTTTCCCCTTTAGGCTCTCTTTATGTTCAGCAATTAAGCTTGCCAGCCCAAGCCCGATCGCTGTATGGGCATCATGTCCACAGGCGTGCATGGTGTTTGGAACTGAAGAGCTAAATCCTTCTTTTTGAGGAAAATGGCTGTCTTCCTCTGATTCATGGATCGGCAATGCATCCATATCCACACGGAAGGCGATGGTCGGGCCTTCCTTTTTCGTATCCATCGTCGCGACAATACCGGTGTATCCCTCTTTGAAGGGTTCAATATACTCTTTTATTGCCCCATTTTCGAGAGCCCATTGGTAGTGTGCTGCTGTTTCCTCTTGGTTCGGCTTACCCATAACATAATCAGCGGACATTACCTGCCTGCCCATTTTAAGCCCGAAGCCAAGTTCATCCAGGATTGATGCGACAATGGAGGCTGTGCGCATTTCCAGGAATCCTCCTTCCGGGTAACGGTGAAAATCGCGCCTCCACTTTTTTAGTTGATTTTCAAGATTACTCACTACTTAATCACATCCTATTTTTATAGATACGGGCCGATTCCCGGACCAAACGGAATTCCAAGGAAAACGAACACTAAAATCATCATGATCCAAGTGATCAGGAACGTAACCGAGTACGGCAGCATTAAAGAAATGAATGTTCCAATTCCCGCTTTTTTGTCATATTTCTGCATAAACGCCAGGGCAATAACCATATATGGCATCATTGGTGTCACGATATTGGTTGATGAATCTGCTACACGGTAAGCCACTTGCGTAAACGCAGGGTGATAGCCAAGCTGCATAAACATTGGCACAAACACAGGTGCTTCAAGCGCCCACTTAGCTGAACCTGAAGTGATCAGGAAGTTCAGGGAAGCTGTAAAAATGATGTAGCCGATAATTAGGCCAATTCCAGTAAATTCCACGTCTTTTAGAAATTCTGCTCCATTTACTGCTACCCAGGTTGCGATATTAGACCAGCTGAAGTAAGCGATAAATTGGGCGATTGCGAAGATTAAGACAATATAAGACGCCATATCCTTCATGGATTCAGCCATAAAATTGGCAACATCTTTACTGCTCTTAATATTTCCAACTGTTATTCCATAAACAGTACCGATAATGATGAAGAAGAAGAGAATAATTGGAATAATGCCATCCAGGAATGGAGATGGAACCAGACCTCCATCTTCATTGGTTAATGGGCTATTTGGTATAAGGATCGCTCCCACAATAAGGGCAATGTAGGCGAACCCGGCAATCGTTGCATTCCGCAATGCCTTGCCTGCATTAGGCGGATCTTCCTTAATTGCTTCTTTAACCTCATCGCCTTTGTATTCTCCAAGACGCGGTTCTATGAACTTCGTCGTGACTAGTCCCCCGACAATGGTTAAAACAAATACGGAAACAATATTAAAATACCAGTTATCAATTGGTGTAACGACAATATTTTCGTCAATAATCTTGGCAGCTTCTGTTGAAATCCCTGCCAACAGTGCGTCCGTTCCCGCAATGAGCAGGTTTGCTGTAAAACCGGCACCTGCGGATGCATACCCTGCAGCCAAACCGGCAATTGGATTGCGGCCGATTTTGTAGAAGACCATTGCGGCAAGCGGCGGAACCAGGACCATCGCAGCATCTGATGCAATATTCCCCATGATCCCGACAAACACAACAGTGTACGTGATTAATGCAGGCGGAGATTTTAAAATCGTCTTCTTAATGGCATAATCCAGCATGCCGACTTTCTCGGCAAGACCGATCCCGAGCATCATGGACAGAACCAGTCCAAGAGGCGCAAATCCGGTGAAGTTATCGAGCATGGAAGTCAGGATGAAATTCAGGCCTTCTGCAGATGCCAGGTTCTTAACCTCGAGCTCCTCTCCAGATCCCGGATGGACAACAGTAGCACCAAAGGCGCTAAATATGGCTGAAACGATAATAACAAGCACTGCGAGCCCGGCAAATAATATGAATGGATCCGGGAGCTTGTTGCCGACCTTTTCGACTCCATTAAGAAATCGCTGGGCAATCCCTGGTTTCGTGTTTTCTGATACCACTTTCTCTCCTTGCTTTTGTGTTTTCATATACTCCCCTCGCTTTTCTGTTTTTGGATTTGTTACTGGTAAATGAAGCTGCGTTTGTTTCCCATGCGGCGTCCTTGTTCGGACAGGTGTTTTGGATTTCTACTTTCTGTGTCCGAAGCTGCTTCGAGTTCGGACACTTAACCCGGAATTTCCGCTTTTTCTGTCCGAAGTTGCTCCAGGTTCGGACTCTAAACCAGAGATTTCCGCTTTTTCTGTCCGAAGCTGCTCCTAGTTCGGACTCTAAACCAGAGATTTTTGCTTTTTCTGTCCGAAGCTGCTCCAGGTTCGGACTCTAAACCAGAGATTTCCGCTTTTTCTGTCCGAAGCTGCTCCAGGTTCGGACTCTAAACCAGAGATTTCCGCTTTTTCTGTCCGAAGTTGCTCCAGGTTCGGACTCTAAACCAGAGATTTCCGCTTTTTCTGTCCGAAGCTGCTCCAGGTTCGGACTCTAAACCAGAGATTTTTGCTTTTTCTGTCAGAAGTTGCTCCTAGTTCGGACTCTTTACCCTGGATTTCCGCTTTTTCTGTCCGAAGCTGCTCCTAGTTCGGACTCACCTCGCTCCCGACCAAATGGAACCTACTTTAAAGTTGAAGGCTCAACTTCTGCAGGAATTGGACATGTGTACGGATTAGCTTCCTTAAACTTTTCGAATTCCTTTTTGATAGCTTCCAATTTCTCCTGGTCTGTCAGCAGTTTTATAGCGGTTAATGCCATAGCTTCTGCTGCCCGGAGCATTCCTTTATGGGCGTAGCTGCTGATGCCTTGAGTGGTCATCTGCCATGTATGCAGCGGTGTCCCCAGTGCTGATGTTGAGGCTGTCAGCTGTGCGGTTGGGACGACCCAGCTTACATCAGAGACATCAGTAGAGCCGGCAAGGACTTCTTTGGAAGGTTCATAGGCAGATATGGTTTCCGCCAGGTATTTTCCTTCAAACTCACTGCCGTCCCCTACATAGCCAAATCCTCTTAAAATATCTAAATAGCTTTCTTTCTCACCATCTGATAGGGTGGCCCAAAGTTTTTCGGCAAATGCCTTTTCCTCTTGGTTTGGTTTTTCAATGCCGGCTTCCTGAAGGCTTTGATAGAGTATTTTTTCAAGGCTGCGGTTTGGAATATAGTTGGAGCATGCCTTGTCAAACTCAATGGTAAGCTCTGTTTCTGTCATCAGAGCCGCTCCCTCCGCGATTTTGCAAACCCGTTTGTAGATTTCATCCACCTGCTGAACCTTTGGCGCCCGGATCAGATAAAGGACTTCGGCATCTGCCTGTACGACATTTGGCGAGATGCCCCCTGTGTTGGTGATGGCGTAATGCATTCTGGCTTCCGGCACGACATGCTCGCGAAGGTAATTCACACCTACGTTCATGAGCTCAACCGCATCAAGGGCACTTCTCCCCAGGTGAGGCGAGTTCGCTGCATGTGAGGATAAGCCTTTAAAACGAAAATAAACCTGATAGTTTGCAAGACTGGATAAGCTCATGATGCTGTTCCCTGGAGAGGGATGCCATGTTAAGGCAGCATCCACCCCTTCAAATACTCCTTCGCGGACCATGAAGGTTTTCCCGGAGCCGCCCTCTTCGCCAGGACAGCCAAAGAACTTAACAGTCCCAGGCATATTGTTTTCTTCTAAATATTTTTTTGCTGCACAGGCTGCTGCAAAAGCTCCTGTCCCCAGCAGGTTATGCCCGCAGCCATGACCGACATTCAGCTCGGTTGGCTCGAACGAAGTTTTGTTTGGCACCTGCCCCAATCCGGACAGAGCATCGAATTCACCAAGAAACCCAATAACAGGAGCTTCGCTTCCGTAAGAAGCTACAAAAGCGGTTTCAATATTTCCAGCATTCCGTTCCACCTGGAATCCTGCTTTTTCGCATTCAGATGCCAGGAATTCTGCTGATGCATACTCTTCAAATCTAGTTTCCGGATGATGGTAGATATACTCACTGATTTTTTCGAATTCTTCTTTGTTTTCAGACAAAAATAGTTTTGCAAAGTTCATGATTTCCTCCCTTAGTTCTTAATGGACGAACCGCCATTTAAGATGTGAATATAAGCATCGACCGCAGCCAGTAAAGCTTCTTCCTCAAAATCGAATTGAGGATGATGGTGTGGAAAATCCAGCTTCGTCCCAAACAGCATAAACGTAGCTTTGCCTCCATGCTTTTGAACCCGGTTCATCATAAAGCTGACGTCTTCCGATCCGGAGACAGGGACAGAAGGCAGCACTTCTTTCACAAGCTCGCTTGTTGCACACCATTTAGTAATTTTCGGAATCAGCTCTTCATCACAGACAACCACTTCTGTAACTCCAACTGCTTCGATTGTGCAGGACACATCATGCATATCTGCTGCAGCCTGAATAATCCGTGTCGCTTTTTCGGCCATATATTGAGCAATCTCAGGTGTCTCACCCCGCACTTCTATTTCCATATAGCTGTCTCCCGGTATGATGTTCCGGCCGCTCCCTGCAGTAAGCTTTCCTACATTTACCCTGGTGACGCCATCATGATGGCGCGGAATAGCGTAAAGGTTGTTAGCAGCTGTCGTTGCAGCCAATAAAGCATTTTTTCCGAGTTCCGGGTTGATGCCGGCATGTGAGGAAACTCCTTTAAAATAAGCATTGTATTTAGTCGAAGCCAAAAATCCCGGCGTTGTGGCAGCGATTGTCCCAACCGGCAGGGACTTAATGCCAATATGGCCTGAATAAAAATAATCAACATCATCAAGCCAGCCTTTGTCCGTCATCGCCCGAGCGCCCCGTCCACCTTCTTCAGCCGGCTGAAACAAAAGGGTAAAACGGCCCTTAAGATGATCACTATGGGAAGAGATATACTGAGCTACCCCAAGGCCGATGGCAGTATGTCCGTCATGGCCGCACGAATGCATCACATTCTCTTCTTTTGAGACAAAATCATATTGAGCTGGACGATGGGCACGATCTGCAGATTCGTGTATCGGCAGGGCGTCAATATCAAAGCGAAAACCAACATGATCCCCTGTTCTGCCAGTATCCCAGACTGCCACAAGTCCTGTATTGCCGCCGCGCATTTGAGCGAGCCAGGACTCTTCAACTCCCCATTCCCTCGCCTTTTTTTCTTGAGCCTCAAGATCAGCTTGTGCCGGAAGCCCCATACGGGAATTCTCTTCAAGGGCGTCTTTCCCTATATAAAGTTTGAAACCCATCTTTTCCAGTTCTTTTCCGACCCGGTATGTAGTGATATACTCCATGAACCCCAGTTCAGGCAAAGCATGCAAAGTGCGGCGCCATTTGATCAGCTGGGGAGATATTTCCTTTAAAAAGCTGCTGTCCATAAAGATCCCCCTTCTTGATTGTTATTTCGGACATTTTCCGTTTCAATACCTTAAATGTATTATACACATATTGTTAGAAAATTCAAAGTAAACATTTAATAATTAAACAAAAATCTTTGTATAAAAACACTTGAGCAAAAAAAAAGCGAAATACCCAGCTATATAAATAGCTGGGTATTTCGCGTCCTAATGAACTTCCTAATTCCGCGCTCCCGTCATATCGTCTTTTTTAATCCCTAAACGTTTCATTTTCCGTATTAAATTTGCATGGTTGACACCCAGCTGAGCAGCAGCTGATCGAATGCTTTTGGAATTGTCCAATGCAGCGATAATTCTGTTTCTTTCGTACTCGTCCAGGGACTCCTTCAAGTTCTTAGGCTCTGGTTCTCTCTGTGTTAAATCGGCTTCACTTTCAACTGTATTAAAAGGATGGGCAAAATCCCAATTCTCCTTAATATTTTCTGGCAGATCGTTAGGTGTAATGAATAATGAAGTAGTCGACACGATTAAAAACTCCATTACATTTCGAAGCTCCCGGACATTTCCCGGCCAGGCGTACTTGGTTAAAATTTCAACCACTTCCGGCTGTATTTGTTTTTGGATTTTATATTGGAGGCAAAATTCACTTAAAAAGTGCTCAACCAGAGGTGAAATATCTTCCCTCCGTTCACTTAAAGGAGGAATTTCAAGATGAATGACATTGATTCTATACCATAAATCCTGACGGAACTTTTTCTCCAATACAAGTTGTCTCAGGTCCTGGTTAGTGGAACAGATCAATCGAAAAGAAAGCTCTCTTGGCTTTGTATCCCCAATACGCGTTACCGTCTTTTCCTGCAATACGCGCAATAATTTGACTTGCAGCGGCAACGGAATATCTCCAATTTCATCCAGTAAGATCGTTCCATTATTGGCTTGCTCAAAAAAGCCAGGCTTTCCTTCTCTCCGTGCCCCAGTAAAAGAGCCGCTTGCATAGCCGAACATTTCCGATTCGAATAATTCAGCCGGTATAGCACCACAGTTTACCTTGATAAATGTTTTTTTATCTGAAGAGCTCAATTGATGTATCATGCCCGCCAGTACTTCTTTGCCGGTGCCCGACGGCCCGGTTATTAATATATTCGTAGGAAAAGGAGCTACCTGCTTAATTTTTTCATAGAGCTTATGCATAGGGGGACTGGCGTATATTAAAGAAGCCTGCTCTTCCTCATTACTTGCTGTGAGTTTATCGGCATGACTTTCATTCAGCTGCTGAGCTTGTCGTAATTGTTTTTGCAGGTGATGCAGATAGGTTACATCCCTCACGCTGGTTACAATCATTTTTACTTCCTGGTCCTTGTCCAAAATAGGATTAGCAGTGACCACAAAATACTTTTGCTTCTTAATCAATTGAATGATAGTTGTTTTCTTTTTTGATTCCATTGCCATTAACGCAGCTGAACGATCAAAGTATTCATTCAAAACCAGGTCCTTGATGTTCTTCCCCACAACCTCTTCTCTCGCTATACCAGTCATGTCCTCATAGGATTTGTTTGCTTCTAATACAACTCCATTCCGATCGACAACGAATAAACCATCTGAAGAGAAATGGATAATAGACTTGAGGTTTTCATTTATTATCCGTAATTTTTCCAGCTCGTCGAACATTTGTCTATCTTCGCTATGCATATCGGCTGAACCCAACAGAACTCCCTCCTTATAAACAGTTGTCCTTTTAACACCATTATGGTTACAAATTGATACCACCCATTTCATTATACAATATAAAAACAGTTGATTTTCAATAATATTCAGTTTGGCACGAATATTGCAAATAATATTAGCGAGTAACTTAAAAAGGAGTGATGTATATGGACATACATATGGCAAGACTTGATCTTCCGTCCCTCATCCATGCCGGAAGAGGGAGTATAAATCAGCTGCCTGAATTTGTCCTTTCCACCGGCGGAAGCAGAGTTTTTGTGCTGATGGATTCATTTTTAGCACGAGCACCCGTAAGTCTTGATGAAAAGGTAAGAGGCATTTTAAAGAAGGTGAATATTGAAAGCGTTATCTTTAGTTCCTTTTCGGGTGAACCGACAACTGAACATGTAAATGCCGCTCTGGAAATCATGAAGGATTTTAAAGCAGATTGTGTCGTTGGGATTGGCGGCGGCAGTGCGATGGATTTATCAAAAGCCGCATCCCTATTTGGAAAAAGCCAGGATCTTAGCTGGACAGAAATTGTAAATAAACCGATCCTGGACCGTTTTCCGCTCCTGTTAGTCCCAACAACAGCTGGCACTGGTTCAGAGGCTACAAAGGTTATGGTTATTACGAATACGGACTCAAACCTCAAAATGAATCCAGGCCATAAGGATTTAATTCCTGACGCAGCTATCCTCGATCCAGAATTAACTTTGAGCTTGCCAAAGGCATTCACTGCCTATACCGGACTTGATGCTTTAACACATGCAATAGAAGCGTATGTTTCCACAAGGGCTACAAGGATGACAGACTTTTTTGCATTAGAAGCCATACGAATGATTGGAAAATCACTCCCTATTATTTATGAAAACGGAGAGAACCTGGAAGAAAGAGAAAATATGAGTATAGCAAGCTGCTATGCGGGAATTGCCTTCTCCAATGCATCAACAAATTTGGCTCATGCGGCAGGAAGGTCACTGGGAGCCCGGTTCCATATCCCGCATGGCCTGAGTGTAGCTCTGCTGCTGCCATTTGTAATGGAGTTCAGTCTGGACTCTGCAGAACAGCGCTATGCTGAAGTGGCTGTTGCTCTGGGAGCTTCCCCTTCATTAAGCCAAAAAGAATTGGCGGAACAATCTATCCATCTGATTTATGAGTACAATACTAAATTTAATATATGGACTGATGGCCAAAAATTTATCAATCTCGAGGATTTGAAAAAAGAAATTTCTGCTTTATCTAGAGATGCCTTGTCAGGGAACGGGATTTTGACCAATCGAAAAGTCCCTTCTTATGAAGAGCTGATAAAGGTATTTGAGAAGTTGGCCAACAAATTATCTTATGTGTACAGCTGATTTTATCGAGTAATTCCCTGTTAATTTCGGTACCTGGCAAATTATAAATATACTAAATCAATTTGGGAGGAATACAAATGTCAAAAGTTGAAACTAAAAAGGTGATTAATACAAAACTAAAAATGACACCAAGTGAAGCGATTGTTGAAACATTGGTTAAAGAAGGCATTACACACATTTCAGGTATTTTAGGATCTGCTTTCATGGATATGTTAGACCTATTGCCGGCTGCAGGCATCAGGTTCATTGGTGTGCGGCATGAACAAAGTGCGGCACATATGGAAGACGGATACTGCCGGGTGTCAGGAAAAGCAGGAGTAGTGATCGGCCAAAATGGACCGGGAATCACCAATATGGTGACATCCGTTGCCGCTGCCAATCAGGCTCATACTCCTATGGTCGTCATCTCTCCTTCTGCTGGTACTCCAACAGTCGGCTGGGATGGCTTTCAGGAGTGTGATCAGGTATCGGTTTTCAAAGCTGTTACCAAAGAAACAGTCCGGGTTACTCACCCAAGCCGGGTGGCAGATTGTCTCCGGACGGCATTCAGAATTGCCTATGCAGAACGCGGACCTGTTTTATTTGATATTCCACGTGACTACTTTTACGGTGAAATTGAAGATTATATTTTGGAACCGCATCAATACCGTGTCGATGCCCGCGGCTGCGGCTCCGCTGAATCACTGGATAAAGCGGCTGAATTATTGGCAAATGCAGAATATCCAGTCATTATATCCGGACGCGGCACAGTAGACTCAGATGGCATTGAAAAGGTAAAGGCCATCGCTGAGCACTTGACCATCCCGGCAGCAGTATCCTATATGCACAATGATGCATTCCCTGCTGATCATCCTCTTGCTGTCGGGCCGATTGGCTATATGGGTTCAAAGGCCGCTATGCACACACTCAAAAAAGCCGATGTTGTTCTGGCAATCGGGACTAGATTATCCGTCTTTGGAACACTTCCTTGCTATGATATTGACTACTTCCCAAAGAATGCTAAAATCATCCAGATTGATATTAATCCAAGAAATTTAGCCAGAACGCATCCTATTGAAGTAGGCATTATCGGCGATGCTCGCGAAGCAAGCAAGGAGCTTTTAAAGCGGATTAAGAATCTAGCTCCAAATGCCAGCAAGAATAAGCAAAGATTAGCAGAAGCAGCAGAACTAAAGCAGCAATGGGAAAAAGAGCTTGTCGACCTTGCCATGGTTGAAGGCTCACCAATTAACCCGCGCCGGGCATTATTGGAGTTAACTAAGGTGCTTCCAGAAAATACTATTGTTACAACTGACATTGGTAATGTTTCCTCAACCGCAAATGCTTATTTAAAATTTAATAAACCTAGAAAACATATAGCTGCCCTTACCTTCGGAAATACTGGGTTCGCTTATCCTACGGCATTAGGAGCAAAACTGGCTAACCCGGATTGTCCTGTAGTAGCTATAGTCGGAGATGGTGCTTGGGGAATGAGTTTACATGAGGTAAGTACAGCAGTGGAAGAGAACATTCCTGTCGTGGCATGTGTCTTTAATAATGGAGCATGGTGCGCAGAAAAGAAAAACCAGGTTGATTTTTATAACAATCGTTTTGTAGGTGCAGATATCCAAAACCCTGATTTTGCAGAAGTAGCCAAGTCAATGGGAGCTGTCGGCGTACGGGTCGAGCGTCCGGAGGATGTCGGGCCGGCCATCCAGAAGGCCATCCAATCAAATATGCCGACTGTTCTTGATATTCAGGTGGACGGTACCCAGCTTGCTCCACCATTCAGGAAGGATGCATTGAAAATGCCAACCCGTCTATTGCCAAAATATGCTCACCTTGACTATAGAAATTGGTAAGCAGACATGCTTAAATAAATACATGATCGAAATGGGCCAGGACTATATCTCCTTCCCGTTTCGACCATGTTCCACTGTATTTTATCTGAATATTCAATAAATTATCTATAAATCCTTTTTGCATAATGGTTCATCAGCTTCATTTGTTTTAGAGTGAATTGTAAGCTTTACCATGGGGAGTGATTGAATGAAGGCGAAACAGCACTCTATTATTGTCGCCCTGGCTGCTTTGATTTTTTTGGGGTTCGTTTTAATAGGGAAAAATGCATTAAACCCTGAGGCAAGGGCTGAGCAGCAGGGTGTAATTACTTTAAGGCTTGCTCAATCGAAAGCAGGAAACCATCCTGTATCTAAAGGAATCGATAAATTTGCTGAACTGGTAAAAGAAAAGTCAAACGGAGAATTAGAAGTTGAAACCTTCCATGACTCCCTCCTTGGCAGTGACAGAGAAGTGATTGAAAGCGCCCAGCGAGGCAGTCTTGAAATGGCCAGCTCATCGACGCCAAATATGACTAGTTTTACAAACTATTTTACAGCGTGGGATCTTCCTTATATTTTTGAAAACAAGGAAGAAGTGTATAAAGCAGTAGATGGGAAACCTGGTGAAATTATCCGTGAAGAGCTGGAACACTCCGGATTTAAGGTCATATTCTTTCCCGATTATGGATTTCGGCAGGTTGTGAATAATGTCAAGCCCATCACTCTTCCAGAGGATTTGGAAGGCCTAAAAATACGGACAACCAACTCCAAAATAGAACAAGCTGATTTCAAGGAATTTGGAGCAAGCCCGACACCTGTTGCCTGGTCAGAAGTTTTCACCGCATTGCAGCAAGGCACTGTTGAAGGTGAAGGAAACAGCTACTCTTTATTATGGGATTCTAAGCATCAGGAAGTTCTAAAATACGCGACAGAGGTTAATTACAACTACAGCTCTGATATTGTCGTAATGAATAAGGAGTTATTTGATGGGCTGTCAGAACAGCACCAGAACATTATTATGGAAGCCGGAAAGGAAGCGACCATTTGGCAGCGTGATCTAGCGAATGAAAGAGAGGATGAAGCAAAGCAGCAGTTCCTTGATTATGGCATTGAAATCTATGAACCTTCTCCCGAGGAAATGAAGATCTGGAAACAATCTGTTCAAAATGTATGGGATGAATTTGTGAAAGAAGGTGCTGCAGACCCAGAGTATGTGGAAACCATTTTAAAGACTCTTGGAAAAACAAAAGAAGAAATCTTTAAATGACCGTTATTCTGCATCTGGCAATCCCCCATTTTTGGGATAAGGAGTTGAAGTTATGAATCAAAGTTTACCGACTGTGAACAGTACGGAGAAGCAGCAGCCGCCAATCCTGCACAGCAATAGCCGGTTTATCAAGTTAATCAAACTCATTGATGCCCGTTTTGAAGAAATATTAATTGTCGCAGGCTTTTTGCTGTTTATCTTATTAATCAATCTTCAGGTTATCAACCGCTATGTCCTCCCGTTTATTGAAATTGCAAACATAACAACCTGGACAGAGGAAACTTCCCGGTATTTATTCATTTTTGTATCATTCCTGGGTGCCAGTCTTGCGATTAAAAAAAGGGATTCTATCCAGGTGACTGCCGTTGTTGAACGTTTTCCAGCCGGACTGCAAAAGTCGATTCAACTGGCCAATTCGATCTTTATGCTTCATTTTAGTTATATGATGGTAACAAATGGGTTTAACCTGATATCATTTCAATTTGAAACAGCGCAAACAACTCCAGCCCTTTCCATCCCGATGGCCATTCCATATAGCGCTGTGCCAATAGGCTTTCTGTTAATCGCTTTCCGTCTAATCCAAAACCTTCTTCATGACGCAAAGGATATGGAAATCAGGGACGGAATCATCGGTGCGGCGATTGCCTTGTTCATGATCCTTCCCGTTCTATTTATGCAGGAAACCAGCATCGCTCTATTATTATTTGGATACTTTGTATTATTTATTGTGATCGGGATGCCGATTGCCTTTGCTTTAGGGATCAGCACCTTGACTACCGTCCTTGCAACCAATGCCATCCCGATTGATTTTTTCCCGCAGACAGCATTCACCAGCATAGACAATTTCCCAATTATGGCTGTTCCTTTTTTCATCGCTGCCGGAATTATAATGGGCGGCGGGAATATCATCAAGAAATTACTAAAGCTCTCAGATGAATTATTAGGGTTTCTTCCCGGCGGATTAGCACTGGTTGCTATTGTCACAAGTATGTTCTTTTCTGCCATAAGCGGATCCGGTCCAGCAACGGTAGCTGCGATTGGCACTTTATTAATTCCGGCCATGATTAAACAGGGATACTCACCGGGGTTCGCAACAGCAGTTGTTGCAGCAGCCGGAACCATTGGGGTCATTATCCCTCCAAGTAACCCGCTTGTCATTTATGGAGTCGTTTCTCAAGAGTCAATCTCCAAGTTATTTATTGCAG
Source organism: Cytobacillus sp. FSL R5-0377 (assembly GCF_038004385.1). Lineage (NCBI taxonomy): Bacteria > Bacillati > Bacillota > Bacilli > Caryophanales > Bacillaceae > Cytobacillus > Cytobacillus sp. FSL R5-0377. Next base: position 2,817,413 of record NZ_JBBORA010000001.1, on the reverse strand, counting down.
GGATCTTTCCAGGGATTCTCACCGGGTTTGCGCTAATCATTGTTACATTTTTCATATCAAAAAAGAATGGATGGCAGAGCGATAAAACAAGCTTCAGCCTCAAGAACACACTCGCTGCCGCATGGGATGCAAAACTTGCCCTTCTGGTTCCCATCTTTATTTTAGGGGGAATTTATGGAGGCTTCATGACTCCGACAGAAGCTGCGGCTGTTGCGGCTGCATACGGAATTATCATTGGCATGTTTGTGTATAAAGATATGAACTTAAAAGGCCTTTATCACAATCTTGCAAAGGCCGGGATCACATCTGCTGTTATCATTCTGTTAATTGTCATGGCCAGCATATTCGGCCGCTTGATTACCTTGGAGAAGGTAGCAGAAACCGTCGCCAATTTTGTCTTGTCGATCAGTGACAATAAATGGGTCATTCTCCTCCTCCTCAATGCCTTGCTATTGCTTGTCGGACTAGTCATGGAGGCCTTGGCAGCAATCGTTATCCTCACACCAATCTTACTGCCTATGGCCATAGCAGTCGGAGTGGATCCCGTGCACTTTGGCTTGATTATGATCTTTAACCTTGCAATCGGATTTATCACTCCGCCTGTAGGAGTTAACTTATTTGTAGCCTCAGGGGTAGCCAAACTAAAGATCGAGGAAGTCATCAAAGGGGTTCGGATGTTACTGGTTACCATGATAGCCGTACTGCTCCTGGTTACCTATATTCCAGACATCAGCCTATGGCTCACCGGATTTATGAAGTAAACTTCATTTCTTTTGGATGTGGCCTGCTCATTTTAATAATCTGAGCCCTAATATACCGCACCCCTTTTGTATCTAAAAGGGGTGCTCTTTTTAGGCAGAGATTATCACAACGCCGTTAGAATATGGTAATATCCCCGCTATCTAAACAGCAATTTTTACTCCTGCACCAGCACAGCTATTTCCATGATTACTTCCCGCCCGTAAACGAGATTCCTTTGATAAAGTAGCGATTAAAGAATGCATACAGAAGCAGAACTGGAAGCGTAAAGACCATGGACGCTGCCATAATATAGTTCCAGTAGCTGACAAACTGTCCTTTAAACGTATTCAGCCCCAAAGGAAGAGTATACATTTCTGTATCGGTCATGACGATCAGCGGTCTCATAAAGTCATTCCAGAAGCCCATGAAGACAAAGATTGCCTGGGCAGCCAGAGCCGGTTTGGCAAGAGGCAGCACTACCTTAAAAAAGATCCCCAGTCGGCTGAGCCCATCAAGCTGTGCAGCTTCCTCCAATTCCTTCGGGAAATTGATAAAGAATTGCCTCATCATGAAGATAAAGGTCGCATTAATCATCGCCGGTACGATCATTCCCTGATAAGAGTTCAGCCAGCCCAATTCTTTCAGGATTAAATAGTTGGGAATCATAGTCACCTGCGCCGGGATCATTAACACGGCCAGAATAATGATAAACAGGGCCTTTTTACCGGGAAAAGAAAGTCTTGCAAGGGCATAGCCTGCCATAGAGTTAAAAATGATATTTAAGAGTGTCCCGATTACCGCGATGATAAGGGAATTCAAAAGCCAGCGGGGGAACAAATCCTGCTCCACAAATATTTGCTGATAGTTTGCGAGAGTGAAGTTTTTCGGAATAAAGTTCATAGTTCCGCTAATAATTTCTTCCAATGTCTTAAATGAGGATGACAGGGCCCACAAGAACGGAACAAGTGTGGTGATAGCATATAGAACAAGAATGACGTAAAGAAGACGCTTGCCGAATGATTTTTTCCTGGAATTCATGTCCGTTCCCCCTTAATAAAGTGATTCTTCTTTCGAAAATTTACGCTGGATCAGCGTGGCAAGCAGGATAATGATGGCCAGTGCAAAAGCCAGTGCAGCTGCATATCCCATTGTTCCCAGTGACTTGAATGCATATTGATAGATTAATAGAACGACTGTCAGGGTTGAGTTATTTGGCCCTCCGGATCCGCCGGAGAAGATATACGATTGATCAAACAGCTGGAAGGTTCCAATTAACCCCATGATGACAACAAACGAGGTAACCGGACGCAGGAACGGAACCGTTACATAAAAGAACTTCTGAAGGGCATTGGCCCCATCAAGCTCTGCTGCTTCATATAAAGAATCGGGAATATCCTGAAGAGCTGCGAGATAAATCACCATAAAGAATGGCGCCGTTGCCCAAATATTCATCAGCATGATTGCATTTAATGCGATATCAGGATCTCCTAAAAAGTTATACCCGGGAAGTCCGATCATTTCCAGAAGGTTGTTGATCAGACCTTCTTTGTTATACATCCACATGAAAATTAACGTTAAAACGGCAGAAGAAGTTAACGTCGGCAAAAAGTAAACAATCCGGAAGAACTTCTCCCCTTTTAAGCCGGCATTTAGCGTTGCCGCCAATATCAGAGCTAAAATCGTCTGGCATGGCACAACAATCAGCACATATTTCGCCGTATTTTTTAATGCAATAAGAGCCCTGTTGTCTTCCATAATTCTGGCAAAGTTTTCAAACGCCACAAATTCAAAGCTGGTTTCGCCAAGAAGCTGAACTTTGTTGAATGATAGGAAAATAGCATAAAGAATAGGCCCAATGATAAATAGGGCTAACACAAATAGTGTTGGAGACATAAACAAATACCCTTGCCCGGCATCTCGTAATTTTTTCTTAGAAGATCGTTTGTTCATGAGTATTCCTACCTTCTATCTGTTTGGATAATACTTTCCTTAACGGACGGTATTGGCACAGATCCGAAAAGAAAGCTGCAGCATCCCATTATGAATGTACCTGACACCATAAATGGGCCAGGTACGTTTCATTTGGATATGTGCTTTATTGAATTTCACTATTTGCTTGCTTCTGTGCTTCCTTCAATGCCTCATCCAGCGGACGATCTCCAAGGAAAGCAGCAATGAATTGGTTATTAAAGTTATTCATGATAACCGGAAGGTTCGCACCTTCCTGCCATACAGTGGCATAAGAGGCTCCAGCAACAAGCGCACCTCTTAATGGATCTTTATCATAGCCTAGCTTTTCTGCAACCGATTTGCGTGTAGGAAGGGCGAAGCCTTTAGAAGTCCATGTTTCCATTCCTTCTTTGCCAGTCAGGTAGGAAATCAGCTTCCATGAAGCTTCCTTCTTCTCAGATGCTGCATTCATGACATAACCAACCGCATAAGCCATGGTCCCCTTTTCGCCATTTACGGCTGGAAGCTCAGCGGTACCGTACTCCACATCAGGGAAGGTATCCTCTAAGAATGGAATAGCCCAGTTCCCTTCAATGACCATTGCCGCTTTCTGCTGGCCAAACATTTCGCCGCCCCAGTTTGCGCCTACTTCCGATGCCTGTGCAGAGGTTTTGTCATTAAGATGCTGATCAACGATTGGCTTTAGTGCTTCCACTATCTCAGGTGAGGCAAAATTTGCCTTGCCATCCTTCACCACATCGCCGCCGGAAGCCCGGGCAATATGATAAAGCCGGGCAAGCTCAGGCGCAACACCAAATCCGTAAACGCCTTCCTTTGTAAGTGCTTTGGACACTTCGCGCAGCTCATCCCATGTTTTTGGAACCTCTACACCAGCTTCTTCAAACATTTTTTTATTATAGAAAAGAGCTAGAGTAGAGTAATCCTTTGGAAAACCGTATGTCTTTCCATCCACCTGGAAAGCTTCAAGCATCGGCTTTTCAAAATCTTCAACATCAAAGTCGTCTGTGACATATTCGTCTAATGGCTCGACGACACCCGTTTCAATCAATGCCGGCGCTTCAAGTGCGTCCAGGTAGAACACATCCGGACCTTCACCGCCAATCAGGCGTGTTTTTAGAACATCCATATACTGCTCAGAAATCACTTCATGCTTTACATCAATGTTTGGAAATTTCTCTTCGAAGTCGGCTATGGTCTGTTTCAGCAGTTTTTGTTCAGATGGGTTGCCGCCCCATCCTGCAAGCGTTATTTGAACCTTTTCTCCTTCAGACCCGCCAGAGCCTTTTGAGTTCGCTTCATTTGACCCGCTGCATCCAGCAAGAAGTGCCCCCGCTAACATTGTCGTAATGCCTAAACCAGCCAACCATTTTTTCTTCATCCTTCGTAACCCCTTTCATTTCCCATTGATTTTTTGTAAAAAAGAATTTATTGAGTTACCTTCGTCTGCTTCACGATTTCAAAGCCCGTTGTATTTTCTAATATGGATGTCTGTATTTCTTTCCCCTGTCTCTTAACAGAGACAGAAAGGATCCCTTCCCCAATTTTGATGTTAGTGACCGTCAATGTATTCATTTCATTCAGCAGCATGGGGCTCAGCTGAATTTCCCTTTTTAAGCTGTCCGGGAAGAGGCCCAGCAGTGATTGGACAAATACAAGCGGCGTACCTGCTGCCCAGGCCTGCGGTGAACATGCAACCGGGTATTTAACAGCCTTCCCGACTTCGGCACTATAGCCGCAGAACAGTTCAGGGAGGCGATCGTACTCAAAATACCGGGAAGCCTGTATAAGGCCTGACATTACTTTTTTAGCATCTTCAGAGAAACCAAGTTTGCTCATTCCCAGCAAAATCATGCTGTTGTCATGAGGCCAAATACTGCCATCATGGTAGCTCATCGGGTTATATCCCGCTTCTCCTTCACCCATTGTGCGAATTCCAAATCCTGAAAACATTTTCCCACTCGTCAGCGTGCTGCTTACTTTCTCTGCACGATCTTCTGCGAGCATTTCAGAATACAGGACATGTCCCGGGTTGGAGGTAATCGTTCCGACCTGTTTTTTTCCGCCATCAAGAGCAATGGCATAAAACTCCTGATCTGACATCCAAAATTCCTTTTCAAACGCTTCCTGAAGTTTTGCTGCCTCAGCCTTAAGCCTGGAAGCTTCCTCTTGATTGCCAAGCTTGCTATATATGGAGGCAATCCCCTGCTTTGCCTGATAGACATATCCCTGTACCTCGGAAAGTGCTATTGGTGTTTCGGCATAATCACCATTTCGATGAACGATGGAATCTCCTGAATCCTTCCAGCCTTGATTGGCAATGCCCTTTGAGGATTCCTGATGATATTCCACAAACAAATCGCCATCCCGATCTCCATACTGATCAACCCACTCCAGCGCACGCTTGACGTTTTCTTCGAGCTGGAAGAATGTCTCCAAATCCCCAGTCCACTTCACATACTCTGTTAATAGAACAAGGAATAACGGTGTCGCATCAATCGTTCCATAGTAAGGAGTGAATGGAATCTGATTCGTATTCGCAAGCTCCCCAAAACGGATTTCATGCATAATTTTCCCCGGCTGTTCGTCTCTCCAAGGATCGACTTTAGTCCCTTGCCTGCTTGCCATTGTAAATAATGTTCCTTTTGCCACTTCCGGCTGGAATGCAATCATCTGAAGGGCCGCAATCAGGCTGTCCCTGCCGAACGGAACCCCAAACCACGGCAGTCCTGCTACCGGAAAATTTCCGTAGCCCATGTCTGTCAACAGCACCCGCAAGTCCGATAAACCTCTATCCACAAGCCTTTGAAGCGGCTCGAAATCTGTTTCAACTGATGCAAGCCCTGCAGACCAGCTCTTATATGAAGATTTGAGCTCTTCAAGAGCTTCCTTTACAGGTAAAAGGTCTGTTCGCGTTTCACTATTTTCAAGCGGGATCACCATAAAAGTAATCGATTTGGATTCTTGGTGCTGAAGGGTTAGAGCAAAGGTAATTTCGCCGCCTTCTTTTACCTCTTTAGGTACAAGAGGGGTATCCCATTGAATACGCGTTGCTCTCTTGATATCATCTGCCCCGTTATAATGGAATGTCAGTGAATTTTGATCCGCTGTCTGGCCCGTTCTTTTTCCTACATCGCCTGTCTGGAAACCGCGGACGATAAACATATCATTAAAATCCACATCGGCTTCTATGTTTAAATCAAACGTCACCGGTTTTGGAAAGTAGTTCTTCGCTGTAACAGTTTCATATAACACGTCATCATAGATAAATCGCTTTCTCTCAATCTCAATGGATTCTCTCCAAAGAATCAATTCTCCATCCTTTTCCTGGTGCGGATTTGTTGAGAGGATGGAAGACATATAGTTTTCAGATCCATCGGAGTGAAGAAGAATCGGTTTTTCATTGTTGATCCGGACGTTAAACTTACTGAGAAAACGAGTATCATTCTTATATAAACCTAAGCCGTAACTGTGATCTGCCGTGATATCACCCTGTTCATCCGTTAATAAGAATAAGTTATTCTCTTTGATCACTCTGTAATTCATTTTGCCCCTCCTACCTTCATTGTTCATAGCTGTTGTTCTCCGAAACGTTTCGGTTTTTCTGTAAAAAAATTTACCAAAACGTTTCGGATTTACACTTAAGATAAAGTTGGCTGTCCTTGCTGTTCAGCTCGGTCGGCCAACATTTATTTTTTCGCTTCTGCTGTACTTTCTCGTTCCATTAGCTCTGTTTTCATAACCAGACGATGTGTGTCTGTCTCGTTTTGAAGCAGCCCAATCAGTAGTCTTGCAGCTTCATATCCCAGCCCGAACTTATTCTGAGCAATCGTCGTCAACCCCGGACTAACATATGAGGCTAATAAAATATCATCGTATCCTATAATGGAGAGCTCTTCCGGCACCTTCAAATTAAGCTCCCTCGCCGCTGCTATTGCGCCGATAGCCATTAAGTCACTTGCACAAAATAGAGCAGTGATTTCAGGATGATCGTTCAGCAATTTAAGTGCTGATTCCTTCCCTTTCTCTTCTGTAAACCCGCCATCTGTTATATATTCGGGATTAAAGCTAATTCCTGCTTTATCGATGGCCCTATGATATCCCTGCAGTCTTTCACGGCTGACAAAGGCAAATTCATGGCCATTAATCATGCCAATCTTTTCATGGCCAAGACCAATAAGATGCTTCACCGCTTTTTCTGCCCCCAGCACATTGTCTGTCGTTACATGGCTGACATGATCTGATTCAAGCGGAATATCGATCAATACACAAGGAATATCACTCTCTACTACTTCCTTTAAATATGGATCATCAGTGCGGATCCCCTGAATAATAACACCATCCACTCTTCTCTCGCGGCAAAGCTGAGTATATGTCTTTTCCCGCTGTTTGGAGGAATTGGTATTGAATAAAATAAGGTCATAACTAGATCCGGATACATACTCATTAACACCCGCAAGAACCTCAACCATAAAATTATCCTTCACGCTTTCCTTTGTAAAACCTGATACCAGCAGCCCAATCGTCTGTGATCTTTTCATTACTAGACTTCTGGCAAGCGAATTAGGGCTGTAATTCAATTCCTTTGCTACTTGAGCAATCTTTTTTCGGGTACTTTCACTAACATCCGAGTATCCATTTAACGCCCTTGAAACAGTCGTAACAGATACCCCTGCCTTCTTTGCAATATCCTTAATTGTAGTCACTCAGACATCTCCCAAAACGTTTCGGTTTTTCTATAACCTGACTATACAACATGAAGAAAACGATTACAACTATTTTTATAAAATTCTAAACTATTACGCTTTATTCGGCTAACTCCTTATGCCAATATACCTAAAAAGTGTAAAATTACATGATTAAACTGTAAGATATCCTTTAGAATAAGGGTATCTTTTTTAACAGCATAATCCTTTAAAGGGGGACAGGTTACCAATGCAAAAGATCATAAGAATTTTACTCTGCAGTGCAGCTTTATTATTCATGCTTGGAGGATGTTCTGGTGCGGATAATAATCGGGAAAGGAAACAAGCCGAAGAATCCTCTGCTGCCAGTGATACGTTCATCAGTGTTCAGGAGTATACAGGAGAAGGCTACTTCCTTGTTAATGGTAAAGTAACAGGAGAGATCGCAGAACGAAACCGGGAGCAGATTACGAAAGCTGCTCAAAAGTTTTTTCAGGACAAGTATCAAATTGAAGTAAATGTACATAACCTTGCAGGCGGACGTGATAGCGTGACAGTTTTTCTCGAATCTGCAGGAGAACCCCATTTTTATACCTATGCTGTTGTCCCGATTGATGTAAAGAAAAAGAAAGTATTGGCAGATCAAATTTGGGCAGACGAGAATGAGGTGCAAAATGCCATTAAAGGCGGGCTCTATCAAATGATTTTCAGCGAAGAATTCAAGAAACTTGATCATTACCTGGAATCACTTAAAGCAGAAGGACAAGTGACAGGCAAAACAATAGAAGCCCTGCAAAACACAGGAGGAAATGGATATATGACTCCCTATTACTTTATCGTCGTATCTAAAAATGAGGAAGCCATTAACCCTGTGTATGATCTATACCAAAAAAATCATAATGAAAGCTTCGAAAGTCTTAGAAACGCTTATGATGCAAGTAAATTTTCAGCTGACAACCTGACAATCAGCATTCAATTGTTTATGAAGGATAAAAAAGCGGAACCAGATGAAGAACTGTTTAACCGGGTAACAAAGGAACTGCAGGAAATGAATAATATTCCTAAAGGCTCCTATGGCTTTTACCTTAATGACAACTTTATTCATAGAGAAACCGCCAAAGGAGTTAAAGAGAACTCCCTCCGGAGAGGCTTTCCGGATTATATTATTAAAGATTAAGTGATGCAGGTACAGTAGTCGGCACTTATAATATACTTGATGTTCAGAAAGGATATGTATCTAGTGCAAAAGAAAATAAATATTTTACTCTGCAGTGCAGGAATTTCAATCATGCTTGGAGGATGCTCCGGGATGAACTTAAATAACAATCAACAAAACGAGCAAGCAAAAGAAACACAGGCTGCCCCTACTGATGATTCTCTGATTAGCGTTCAGGATTTTACGGTGAAAGTTATGCACTTCCCTATGGAAAAGTGACGGATCAAATTGCTGATGAAAATCTTGATGGTATAAAGACCAGCTATAAAAAGTCAAGTAACTAATAGCATTATCTTACGAAAAATTATCATAGAATTTAGGCATGACAAAAAAACCTAGAGTCGCCGATTTTTAAAAAATGACTATCATAGGTTAATTATTTTCTGTTTCGTTAAGACGAGGTTGATAGGGTTGTCCGTCTCTCAAAATTGCAAAAATAATGTGGGTTAGTTTTCGAGCAACTGCCCCAATAGCAGTACCATGTGCTTTTCCTCGATTCCGTAATTTTTGATAATAAAGGGAGAGTGCCGGGTCATGAAAACTAGCAACAAATGCAGCTTGCCATATAGCTCTTCTGAGGTAAGGAGAACCACGTTTTGAGAGCTTAGTGCTAGATCCATTAAAGTCACCAGATTGATGAACGGAAGCATCTAGTCCAGCAAAAGCCACTAATTGTCCAGGGCGTTCAAAACGGCTAATGGAGCCTATTTCACCTAATATAACGGCAGCTGTTACATCACTTATACCCGAGATCGTCGTGAGAAAATGTTCTTGTTGATTGGAGAGTTCAATCATGGCATTTTCAATTTCCGTTAGCTGCTTTTCAAACAAACTTATCTGTTCAAGCAACAGGTGTATTTGCATTTTAAACACGTCTGTACCAATCGAAATGCCAAAGCTATTCTGTGCGCTATCTTTCAATTGTTCTGCTTTATTTCGAGCCCTCCACTGACCATAACGTCCTTTACTGACTCGGTAGAGTAACTCAGCGAGTTGGTCTGTATCAATGGTTAATAAATCTTCTGGTAAGGGATACTTTAGAAGTATTTCAGTAGAAGAAGCGCCAAAAACATCAGAGAATATCTCCTCATATTCAGGAAATACCTGATCTAATAACGCAATTATTTTCCTTTTAACATCTGAAGTTTGATCAACTAAAGAATAACGTAAACGCTCTAATTGTCTAAGTTGAAGCAAATCTTCCTCAACAAACGGTGTTTCGTCTGGAGAATCAATTCGAATCACTTGAGCAATAAGATAAGCATCCTTTACATCCGTTTTTGTCTTGCGAATATAAAAATTGCGCAAGGCATCTGACTGCATAGGATTAAACGCAGTAATCTTAAATCCAAGCTTATGTAGAAAAGAGAAGACGGAAAGCCAATAATGTCCTGTAGCTTCCATACCACAAGTACAATTATCAGGTGTAATCTCATGGCGGTTTAAATATTCAAGTAGTTTTTCGCTTCCTGATTTGGAATTGGAAAAGCGTAAGGTTTTACCTATGGGATTTCCCTTTTCATTAATCAAACCAGCTTCGTGATGACGTTTACCAATATCAATGCCAAGATAAAACATTACATAACACCACCTAAATATTATTATCCAGATGGAAGGGGTCCTCTTTTACTTTATAGATATCCAACCTCGTTCGATATACGACAACTATGTGTCATCCAGCTCATTCGAATAGTTCTATAAAGAAAGAGGTGCCAGTCTTTAACACGAAGACGTAGCTTCAAGGGCGCGAGCGACAACCTCTATCTGAATACGATCATTATATCTTGTGGAAAGGTATAATGATTTAAAAACCAGAAAAAATCTGGTTAATAATAATATACGAGGACGCCACAATTAAGTTTTTTAAGGAGACATACAAAATACAAAACAGAGGTAACAGTCCATAATGTGGTTGGAGCTAAGGACGGGGCTACTGTGTTTGTAGAGTCTAAGGGTGAGCCTCATTTCTTCACATATGCTGTTGTCCCGATTAATGTAAAAGAAAAGAAAGTGATGACAGATCAGATTTGGGCCGATGAATTCCAGGTGGAGAATGCCATTAAAGGCGGATTATATCACATGATTTTTAGTGAAGAGTTCAAGCAGCTCGATAACTACTTAAATTCTGTTGCGGCTGATGGACAAGTAACTGGAAAGACAAAAGACGCTCTTCAGAATGCTGGCGGGCAAGGATTTATGACACCCTATTACTTTATTTCCATGACAGATGAAGAGCTGGCTATTAAGCCAGTCTATGACCTTTATATAAATAACCCTGACGAAAGTGCAGAAAACTTGCGGAGTGCCTTTAATGAGACCCAGTTTGATCCTGAGAATCTCTTTATAAATATACAATTTTTCATGGCTGGCAAAGAAACTGAACCAAACAAGGATATATTTAATGGAGTCGTGAAGGAACTCGAAAAGATGACTTCAATTCCTAAAGGTTCTTACAGCGTATTCCTTAATGATAATTTCATTGATAAAAAGAGCGCAGATGGCACTAAGGATAACACTTTGGAACGGTCCTTCCCTGACTATATTATAAAGGATTAACGATTGGGAGATTTCCAGACAGGTTTCTAATTGGAGCTTATAAACTGAGCTGAGCAGCAGCTCAGTTTCCTATTTTTTAAGGCCCTGCTTTCCCTTCAAGATTCAATCAAATGTTTGATCCATTTTATCACACTTCATCCCCTCCTTCTTACTTAATTAATATTATTTAATATAATAGCCCCGTTCGGACTCTAACTATTTTGTTTCAGAAGCTGACCCTAGTTCTGACGCTAACCCACGAATCCTTGCTTTTGGTGTCAGAAGTTGACCCAGGTTCTGACACTAACCCACGAATTTTTGCTTTTTCTGTCAGAAGCTGACCCTAGTTCTGACGCTAACCCACTGATTTTTACTTTTTGTGTCAAAAGCTGACCCAGGTTCTGACACTAACCCACGTATTTTTGCTTTTTGTGTCAGAAGTTGACCCAGGTTCTGACACTAACCCACAGATTTTTGCTTTTTGTGTCAGAAGTTGACCCAGGTTCTGACGCTAACCCACTGATTTTTACTTTTTGTGTCAGAAGCTGCCCTTAGTTCTGACACTAACCCACGTATTTTTGCTTTTTGTGTCAGAAGTTAACCCAAGTTCTGACACTAACCCACGAATTTTTGCTTTTTGTGTCAGAAGCTGACCCAGGTTCTGACGCTAGCCCACGAATTTTTGCTTTTTGTGTCAGAAGTTAGCCCTAGTTCTGACACTAACCCACGAATTTTTGCTTTTTGTGTCAGAAGTTAGCCCTAGTTCTGACACTAACCCACGAATTTTTGCTTTTTGTGTCAGAAGCTGACCCAGGTTCTGATTTTAACTACTGGATTTCCCCTTTATGTATCTAAATCCCCAAACCTCTCACTGACTTTCTATCTATTTTTTCACCAAAAGGAGTAATTTTACACAATTAAAACTGTAAAAATATAACTCTACCCGTTACAATAAGATAAACTTCGATTTTTAGGGGGACTTGAACCAATGCAAAACAAACTAAGAATCTTACTCTTCAGTGCCGGGATGTCATTGCTGCTTGGAGGGTGTATTGGTCAGGAAAGCAAAAAAGAAACAGAATCTTCCCAGATTAGCGTTTTGGATTACACGGGTGAAGGCTATGCACTTCCATATGGAAGAGTGACAAATGAAATCGCTGATAAGAATCTAGATGTGATAAGGGATGCCACAATCAAGTTTTTCAAAGAGAAATATAAGACAGATATAACGGTACATAATGTGGTCGGAGCTAAGGATGGGGCCACTGTGTTTGTAGAGTCAAAGGGTGAACCACATTTTTACACCTATGCAGTAGTGCCAATAGATGAACTGGCAAAGAAAGTATGGACGGAAAGGATATGGGCGGACGAATTCCAGGTAGAGAATGCCATTAAAGGCGGGCTGTATAGCATGATCTTCAAAGAGGAATTCAAACAACTCGATAACTACTTTGATTCACTTGCAGCAGAAGGTCAAATAACTGGAAGAACTGTGGAATCCATTCAAAATGTTGGTGGTCATGGCTTCTCAACCCCTTACTATTTTATTTCGCTAGCCGATGAGACAGCTATCCAGCCTGTATACGACCTTTTTATGAAAAGTCCTGATGAAAGTACAGATAACCTCAGGAAGGCCTTTAAAGACAATGCATTCTCGGCCGAAGACCTTTTCATTAATATCCAATTATTTATGGCCGATCCTAACGCCAAGCCGGATAAAAAATTATATGACCGTATTATAAAAAACCTTGAAGAAATGAACTCAATTCCAAGAGGTTCGTATAGCTTTGTCCTTAATGATCATTTTATTGATAAGCAGAGCTCTAGCGGTATGGGAGATCATTCACTCGATTTAGTGAATGATATTATTAAAGAATGATATTAGTTCAATTATTCCTTTGGGAGGACATCTAACTAATGAATAGAAAAACAAAAAAGGTACTCTTCAGTGTTGGCATAACCATCCTGCTTGGAGGATGCTCCGGAATGATTAACTCAAATAACAACCAGAAAAATGAGCAAGCAAAAGAAACACAGGCTGCCCCTTCTGATCATTCTCTAATTAAGGAAGCCCTTCAGAATGTGGGCGGGCATGGATATATGACTCCTTATTATTTTACTGAAGAGGCTATTACACCAGTTTATGACCTTTATATAAATCATCCTGATGAAAATACAGAGAATTTAAGGAAGGTCTATGATGAGGACTCATTTAATCCTGAAAAACATCAAAATTAACATTCAGTTATTCATGGCTGACATGCAGGCAAACCCGAGTGAAGAAATTTTTAATCATGTTACGGCAGAGCTGGAAGAGATGAACTCAATACCAAAAGGCACTTACAGCTTCTCTCTCAATGATAATTTCATTGATAAGCAAAGTGCAGAAGGCGCGAAAGATAATTCTTTAAAACGCGGATTCCCGGATTACATAATTAAGAAATAAAGCAGGTCAATATCTCCAAGCCCCCATTATCTATAACAGGCATTGGACTGCAACTATTTATCTATTTTCTTACTTACACCAACCTGACTTTCTCCCTAATTTTACCTAAAAAGTGTAATTTTCCACGTTTAAACTGTAAAAATATAACTCTATCCGCTAAAATAAGGGTTATAACTTTGAATGGCACATTCCTTTAGGGAGGACATGTAAATAATGCACAAAAAAACAAAAATTTTACTCTGCAGTGTTGGAATATCATTAATGCTTGGAGGATGTTCTGGTATGAATAGTACGAATAACAATCAAGACACTGAAAAAACGAAAGAAACACAGGCTGCCCCTTCTGAAGAAACTAGGATTAGCGTTCAGGAATATACAGGTGAGGGCTATGCATTACCATACGGAAGAGTGACAGATGAAATTGCTGAAAAAAATCTTGCTCAGATCGAGGAAGCTGCCATCAGCTTCTTTAAAGAGAATTATAAGACAGACGTAACAGTGCATAATGTGGTGGGTGCTAAGGATGGAGCCACTGTGTTTGTAGAATCAAAAGGTGAACCGCATTTCTATACCTATGCTGTAGTACCAATAGATGAACTGGAAAAGAAAGTAATGACGGAAAAGATATGGGCGGACGAATTCCAAGTGAAGAATGCCATTAAAGGCGGTTTGTATAACATGATCTTCAAAGAAGAATTCAATCAACTCGATAACTACTTTGATTCACTTGCAGCAGAAGGTAAAATAACTGGCAGAACGAAGGAATCCATTCAAAATGTTGGTGGACATGGTTTCTCAACTCCTTATTATTTTATTTCAATGAGAAGCAAAGAGGCAGCTATCCAACCTGTATATGACCTTTTCATGAAAAATCCTGATGAAAGTACGGAAAACCTCAGGAAGGCTTTTGAAGAAAATTCATTCTCGGCCAAATACCTTTTCATTAATATTCAATTATTTATGGCAGATAAAAATGCAAATCCAGATAAAAAGTTATTTGATCAAATCATAAAAGACCTTGAAGAAATGACTTCAATTCCTAGAGGTTCTTATAGTTTTGTCTTAAATGATAATTTTATTGATAAGCAAAGCTCCAGCGGAATGGGAGATAATTCACTGGACTTACTGAAAGATATTATCAAAGAATAAAGCAGGTGAATAAATGAATACACTTAATGGTTCACCAAATAAGAATATATCCATAAACAATGATAAAGATTTGGTTGAGCTAGCTGGCTACCATGCCTATACCTATCCCCAAAGGGGGGATATTCTAACAGTAAATGGAATAGATTATCAGGTTCGCCACGAAAACTATGAAGATCCAACAGGGCTTGATGCAATGACAATTATGAATATGGATACAGAAGAAATGTCCATCATCTATGTAGGAACGGATGCAAGCGGTAAATATGGAAAAATGGATATTCTAACAGATGCACAGCTTTTAAGTGACCTGACTCCAGCTCAGCTGGCAGCAGCCAGAAACTACTATAACGAAATGAACAATGAATATAAAGAGGTTGGCGGCGTCCAATCGATTGCAGGAAATTCACTTGGAGGCGGTCTGGTCGGCGCTGTCGCCATTGAAAATCCAGAGGTTAAAGCCGTTACACTTAACCCTGCCCTCCTTCCCGAGGGAATGATGGACCCTGATAAAACCTACGACAACATTACAAACTACTTCAGCAGCTACGATGTGCTGACGCAAACCTTGATCGCATTAAATCTGCATGACAGGATTCCTGGCAAGCAGTATGAAATTTTTAATGGCATTCCTGAATTTTCAAAGCTTGCGACAAATCATACAGGCTATTTAAGAAATGAAGATGGCACGCAGTTCTACGTCATTGGTGAAGTTGGCAAGCCAGGATATGGAAAAATCTATATCGATGCTGACGCCCATATCGTATCCAGCATCTGGACAGGAGTACCTCTGTATGGAGGCCACTCAGAACGCATTGAGATCAACAAGGAGAATCTGGATCTCCTCGCTTCTTCCCTTCAAAGCCATGTGATGGAAAGATTAAACCTTGCTCACGAATATCTGGGCAATTCGGTTGCCATAGTAGATGATGAGGCCAGCCGTTATTATGAACGGCTCACCCGCCTGCAGAAAATTTTCGAGGAGATGTTTGAAAACCTGATCAGTGAACCGCTGTTTATGGGGATTACCTCCATCAGCAATCGATTAACAGCGGAAATCGATCATTTGATTTCTTTGTTAAATGTGGCGGAAAGCCATGCAAAATCATTGAATTCTATATTGAACTCTCCGCCTGCCGAGCTGCTTGAACATATTTTCCGTACGAACGTCAGTGTGGAAAGCATCTTTAATGAAGTTCGCAGCTTTTTATATGATTTGAAAGCAGATGTTCAGGATCTTTCCAAAAGCCTGATCCGGATTATTTCCAATAAAATCCCTGAATTGTTTGAAGGCGGAAAAGAGCTCTGGTATGATGCTGTAGTCAGTGAGCTAAAAGCCCATTATGGAATCGTAAACAATAACAGGGATAAGCTGCTAACTCATATTAGTGAATACCAGAAACAAGTACAGGACGTTGCGAAAAATTTTCACGACAGGGACCTTTCCCTCGGACAGTCGATTAAGAACAAATCCACCCATTCCCATTCCATATCCGTACAGGGGACGAATACGTATAAGCTGGAAGATTCCCCTTATATGGAGCTGAGGATGAAGATTAAGGACTTCCAGATGGACACGGCTTATTCTGCATTCACTACATCAACCCAGGCACTTCTTCTTCCTTTATTGCATCAGGGATGGGTGATCACCTTGAACATTGAAACTGCTTTGGAGCTCCTTTCGGGCACTATCAAAGGAGCAACCAAATTCGCATTGGACTACACCATCCCCGGCAAGTTATTCGGTCTGTTTACAGACTTTGATGATAAAATCAGAAACAGCGTCAACAACGCACTGGAGCCGCTAGACGAATTGGCCGGCACGATTGAAGGCATTCGCAAAGGGTTAAACCGATTAATGGCAGAGTACCCTACTCTTTTAGAAAATTTTAGACCCTATGTTGAAACCGCACTATTTAATAACAACGGCTACTATAACGTTCATCTCTACAACCTTGCATCCATTGCTATTTTAAGAGAAACGGAAATGCTGTTTGATGATGTGGTGTATCAATTAGGAAACCACAAAGCTGAAGCGATTGAGGCATTGTGTGAGGTTTCTAAAAAGGTGAAGGGTAATATGGGGATATTGTATGAACAGGTAGATCGCGGAACGATTTAATTAACAAGTTTAAAAACCGGGCTGTGTGGCAGCCCGGTTTTTCTATTTAATATTTAACTAATTTGCAGATTTAATTTTCTTTATTCCTACTAAGGAGGCACGTTATCTCATGCACAAGAGCACAAAAGTTTTACTCTGCAGTGCTGGAATATCTTTAATGCTTGGAGGATGTTCTGGTATTAGCAGCACGTATAACAATCAAGACAGTGAAAAAGCTAAGGTCCCCTCTGAAGCCACAATGGTAAGTGTTCAGGAGTATACCGGAGAAGGCTATGCACTTCCGGATGGCAAAGGGACGGATAAAATCGCTGATGATCATTTTGCTCAAATAGAGGAAGCTGCTATCAAGTTTTTTAAAGAGAACTATAAGACGGCCGTAACCGTTCATAACGTAGTTGGTGCTAGGGATGGGGCTACTGTGTTTGTAGAATCCAAAGGTGAGCCGCATTTCTATACGTATGCAGCAGTTCCAATAGATAAAACATCCGAAAAAGTGGATCTTAGTAAAATTCAAGCTGATGAATATCAGGTTCAAAACTCCATCCAAGGCGGTTTATATCATATGATTTTCAAAGAGGAATTTAATCAGCTGGACACTTACCTCCATTCACTTGCCGAAAAGGAGAAAATCACCGGGAAAACTGAAGAGGCTTTGCAAAACGTGGGCGGGCATGGCTTTATGACACCTTATTATTTTATTTCAACAGCTTCCGAGGACGCAGCCATTAAGCCCGTGTATGACCTATACATAAAAAATCCTGAGGAAAGCATTGATAACCTAAAGGCTGGCTACGATGAAAGCTTATTCGATAAAGAAAACTTTCAGATTAATATCCAGTTATTCATGAAGGATAAACAATCAGACCCTAGTAAAGAGATATTTAATGAAGTTACAAGTGACCTTGAAGAAATGAAAAACATCCCTAAAGGAACATATAGCTTCTATTTGAACGATAATTATATTCATGCAGAATCATCAGAAGGTGCTAAAGATAATTCCCTGAAGCGGGCTTTTCCCAACTATATTATTAAAGAATAGAAGCAGCTAAATAATGGTCTATTTGCAGGCTTTGGGCGGCTATTTACAAATTTCATTCTCTATTCACCATACCGCCCAAGCCTGCAGCCTGTATGCTTCCTTTATAAAAAGCACAGTTCAATCAAACGTTTGATTGAATTATACTAGCCCTCCAAATGCTCTTCTATCAGCTCTCTAAAAAGCTCATTCAATTCCTTATTCTTCTGCCTCTTAAGCCATTCCACCTGGTTTATGGGCAGGTTTAGTTTAAGTGTGATTTTTTCATTCGGCATCTCGATCTTTCGAATCTCCTCCAGCGTAATGCCAGCTTCAATATCGGGAAAGTCCGACTGATCCTCTCTTATTCTCTTGAGTCCTTCATAGGCCTCTTCCGGGTCCGCTTCGCAAACTAAGCTCAGCCGGGGCAACTTTCCAGGCACAACTTTTAGAAACATAAAAGAGCTGATCTGCCCGCCGTCTTCCAATTCTATTTCTGTGATTAAACTTTCCCTGTCTTGATATTTTCTTAGAGTCACTTCGCTTACAATCATGTCTACTTCCAATGTACTTCCGGAAGACGATTCAAAGATATAGATAGAACTGCTAAATATATAGATTTCTTCCCCATCAAGATTTATCGATTTTATAGCAGACATCCTTGTTCCTCCATAAAATTCTTCAAAACTATTTTTTTATATTCTCTATTAATTTAACATACAAAGCCCAGCGCTACTACGGTTGCCTCATGCAGTCCCTATTATTCAGATTTTCCCCTTCTATTCCAATAACTACTAAAAAAATAGGGTATAGTCCCGATAACAATAGTATGATATGCCACTGATTACGAAATTCATATAAAAGGAGGCAAGGATTTTTCCTGACACTTAGCCTTTTAGTTGTTTCATGTTTCGGAAGAGTTATTTTGCAAATGCACACTTCATCTTTATCATGCATAAAAATTATTAATAATGACAGGGAGTTGTCTACATGAACAAACTGCGCATCTGCTCATTCGCATTGATTGCCCTTCTGATCACAGCTTTCTTTTTCCTGCCAAGCACGCAGGCATCAGATAAGGTTCATACCGTTTCGTCCGGCGATACCGTTCAGTCCATCGCTGCCAAATATAAAATATCACCAGTTCAGCTTATGAAGCATAATGGATTGCCTGATGAAAACCTCTATCCTGGCCAAAAGCTGCAAATTAATTCTGCGACTTATAAAAGTGCCCAATATCAATGGTATGAACGGGGCAGGCAAATTGCAAGCTACGCCAAAACGTTTGACGGTTTTAAGAAGGAGATGGGCGAAGAGTCTCCTGAAAAAGGGTTTGATTCCAGCGGACTTATTTATTGGACCCTCTCACAGCAAGGGATCCCTCTGGATCGCTCGACCAATGAAGGATTTTACAAGCTGGGAATGGATACAGCCTCCCCAAAAGCCGGGGATCTGATATTCTTTGTAAAAAAGGATAAGACCGGAAAAGTAACGGAAGTGATGACAGGCGGAATATACCTTGGAGACCAGCAGTTTGTCCATTCCGGATATGGATCTTCAGCCGTTAAAGTAAAGTCTGTGTCTGACAATTGGTTTAAAGACTACAGTTACGTCTTTAAAACCTTCACACCTAAAGGAGAACATATTGTTCAAAACGGGGAGACATTAAGCAGTGTAGCAGCAAGATATAATAAGTCGGCTGCTGCTGTAAAAATACTAAATGGACTTCCGTCTGACATCATCCTTGAAGGGCAATTTTTGCAGGTATATAATGAGCCGCTTTTCCCTTTCTATTCTGAAGAGGATGCTGCTTATGATAAGGCCATCGATGTTATCAAGTATGCCTACACATTTAGAGGCTATGAATATGTATGGAGCGAGGAGAGCCCTGAAACAGGCTTTGATTGCAGCGGTCTCCTTTATTATGTTATGAAGCAGCATGACTTGCCTATCACCCGTGAATCCGCGGCATCCTATTCAAGTATGCTGGATGTAACTTCTGAGCCGAAAACCGGGGATTTCATATTCTTTGAAAATACCGGCTCCCGCACAGGCGTTACACATGTTGGCATTTATCTTGCTGAAGGCTATTTCATTAATACAACAGAGAGAGCCGGGGTGCACATCTCTCACCTATCCTCATCCTTCTTTACTGAAAAGTTTCACAGTTACGGGGATATCAGCTCTCTTATTCAATAAGAGCCAAAAAAAGACTGCCTAAACTCACTAGGCAGTCTTTTTTAATCCAGCTCTTTTTCTTTATATTTCTCTGTTGCTTTTTCCAGTGCCTTTAAGAAATCTTTATAGTTTTCGGTCTGCTGCTTTCGGTTGTTCATGGCAAAGTCACGGTCTTTAAAGAAGCTTTTCCTGAGCTTGGTTGAAAGCTCCAGCTGCACTCCCCCGCCCTTTTTGCCGCGGTTTACAATGTTTTTCTTGCCTGTTCCGCCAAGCCGGTCAGGTGCATCTTCCACATCAAACCCTGCATCATCAAGGGCATCTTTTACTAACTTCATATACTTCTTATTTCTGCCGCCAACATAGACCTTTTCGTCATTCACATCACGGTGGCCATGTATTGAAAGGCTAGTTATGGCCTTTTCCGCCATTTGAACACCTGCTGGCTCATCATAAAGAGTAGATGTTATATGGAGAATACTGTTGTCTTTCGGCTTCAGCCCCTCAAAGATATAGGTGCTGGCATCAAGCCTTTCACCCAAATCCTCAGCCAATTCGCCGGTACCGATTTCAATATTGCCCCCATGTATCGCAAAAATGGCCACTTCCGGCTTACGCTCGTAAATCTTGATCCGATAATCGATATTCTCTTTTTCATATTTCTTCAATTCAGCAAAGCTGCGATATTCTTCAGGTCCCGAATTGCCGGGCAGCAATGATTTGATGAGAAGTATCAGCAATATAATAACGATGCTAAAAAGACTTATGCGCAACATGGAAAAAACTCCTTACTATAAGAAGAAGTAAGCAGATGAGTTCCGCTTACTTCTATGACTTTTTATGCTTGTCCATTTTGATGCTGCTCAATTTTTTTCTGTTCATCAGGTGTTAACGTATCTGTGCGCTTAAGTGTGTTCATTGTGAATAATAATGTTCCAACAAGTACGACTGGCAAGATCCATCCTGTTACTTTTTTTACTGTGTTCATGTCCCTATTTCCCCTTTTCTTGTTCTGCTCTCCAAATGCCGCTTCTCCGCGGGTCACCCGCACCGGACATTGTTTTTTCTTTTAGGCTCATAATGAGCCCCTGAACTCCCCCATAAAACATAGGAGAAGATTTATGGATAACCTGATAACCCCTATTCTCTAACTCTGACAAAACATCCTTAGGTAATTCAGATTCCGTATAGATTATGCTGTTTTCAAATGTAAAACGGTCAAGATTCACCATTTCCTGAAGATCCCCTTCTCCCTTTGCATAGGAGTAAATCACCTGCATAAGGATCTGCGGAATTCTGTTTCCGCCAGGCGAACCAATCCCGATGACTTCATCAGGGCTGATCATGACAGTAGGGGCTGTAAACGTTCTCGACCGCTTATTGGGTGCTTCCCCATTGATTCCGCGATTTGCGAAATTCTTCAGCTGGTCATTCAAAAAGAATCCATTTGTATACGCCCCGGAACCAAAATAATTACTTAAGGTGTTGGTCGCGGAAATCACCGTTCCCTCCTGATCCATGACAACAAAGTGGGTCGTGCTCTCATGCTCTTCCTCTTCTTCCTCAGCATACTCGCTATCTTTAGCGAGCTTATCCTCGAGAATTGAAATGTGTTCATCTGTGATATATTTTGAGATTTCCCCTGCAGTTACGCCGTCTCCAATATGGACCCGGCGATCTTCATAGGATACTTTTGCAATCTCACCGATTCTGTCAATATAATCCGCCTGGTTCCGCGAATTCAAGCCGGTCTCCTCCGCCAGCTTCAGCATTTGAAGCAGGGTTGTTCCCGAAAAAGGCGGGGGAGCCGTGAATACTTCATAGTCTGCAAATGACCCTTGGACAGGCTCTGTATGCTTCACCTTATATCGCTTAAAATCATCAAGCGGAATGCCGGTTTTCGCTTTGACCGCTTTTGCAATATCCCCCTGATAAAAGCCTGCACTGCCTTTTTCCTGAATCGTTCTCAGCGTTTTGGCCAGATCCTTTTGAATAAGAATTTCCCCGGGCAGTATGGCTTTACCGTTAGGATAGAAGATTCTCGTATTATCTGAATACACTCTGTATTTGGCTGTCTCCAGCCGATGGGAAAATCCCCGGTCAACCGCGAACCCTTTTTCGGCATACTCTACGGCCGGACCGATCAGTCTTTTCATATCCATCGTGGCGTATTGTTGATGGATTACCTCCATCCCGGCGACCAGTCCGGGAACACCGAAGACTCCGCTGCCGTTATAATTTGAAGGAGAGATTTCCCTGTAATCGATAAAGTCAGGCTCACCTTCAGCAGGAATGATCAGCATTCCCCCGCCGCCTCCAATTCCTGAGGCGAACGGTTCTACAACGCCCAAGATGTAGGAAATGGCAATGGCAGCATCTGCTGCATTGCCTCCATTCTTCAAGACATCCATCCCGACATCTACCGCAATCGGATGTGAGGCACTGACCCCATAGAATGCTTCCGTTTGTTTTTCCAAAGTGCTTTTTTCAGGGGACACGTTCGTACAACCGGTTAACAGGCAAACAGAAACAATCAGCCGCCAAAAAGTTCGGTTTCTCAATACGGTGCCCCCTTAAAGATTAATTTTCTTTTTCCTGCCTTTTTTTCATGCGATCAATTACATGCTTATGATTGGCAATAATCTCGATTTTATTATCCTTCTTGGACCAATATACATTTTCAGCGGTTTCTTTCGTTAATTGATTAAACACCCGAAGCTGGTCAAAATAGCCTGTGGCCAGTCTTGGGGCAGCTTCTTCTATTTGAAGAGGAATCACATCGATTGATGCTGTACCATCTTCCGTCAGGTTATACTGGACCATCGCAGAATCCTTTGTACGGGTCCACCCCTGATCAAATACGAAATTGCCTAAGCTGTAAAAGATGATTCCATCTTTGTATACATCAAACGATTGAAGCACATGGGGATGATGCCCGATGATGATGTCAGCCCCGGCATCGACCATTGCTTTCGCCAGCGCTTTCTGGCGGGGAGTGGCTTCCGTGTCATACTCCTGTCCCCAGTGGACATTAACCACAACCAAATCGGCATTTCCATGGTCTTCATTTTTTGCCTTTTCAATCATGTCAAATAACACATCAGGATTTGCGCTCAATAGACCGTTTCGATCTTTTGTCGCAATCGTCCCCTCCACAAATGCGTCGGTGAAACCAAGCGTTGCCACACGAACACCATTTACATCCTGATAGTTGATATGCTCTTTGGCTTCTTTGCGGTTTTCTCCTCCGCCGACATACTCCATATTGTAGCGGTCAAACACATCCAGGGTGTCGCGAAGTCCTTCTTCCCCATAATCCATCAAGTGGTTATTGGCAAGGTTCATGACCGTAAAGCCTGCATTTTTAACCGCATGGATGGCATCCATATCAGTGCGCAGGTGAATGCTTTTTTCTGCTTTTTCATATTTATTAACATCATCTTTTAAGATGGGATGCTCAAAATTCCCGCTCACATAATCGGAAGCATCAAAATACGGCTTTACATGACGGAATAAATAATCTGCTCCATGCCTTTTCGTCACTTCTTCCACATGCCGCCCCATCATTACATCGCCGACCATCGTCATCGTCAGCTTCTGATCTTTCCGCGGCTCTATATCCTTCACTTCATCTGTTCTTCCAATCCATGTCGAAGCGACCAGGAAGATAACCAGAATAGGTAAAACAACAGCACTATAGCGAAGGTTTTTATACTTCGTTCTTTTGATAAAAATAAGCAGTTTTTCCTGAAAATTTAAGGTTCGCTTCATTCCATTCACTTCCCTAGAACAAGTAGTACACGTTCATGATTCCGAACGTTAAACCGGATAACAGAAGCGTACTGCCAAGCGTTAATGGCATTCCTTGTTTTTGAATTGTGTTGGCGATTAATCCTGGTACAATGATCCCGATTCCGCGGAATTCAAAGATCTCAAATGGCATGACCGGGTAAAAATAATCCAGTATCAGCTTCAGGCAAATCCCGGTTATCAGCATGGCAGCAAATTTTCTTCTGCCATATAAAATCACCCATCGGCCAATGCCGTGTGTCACAATTAAATAAGTTAAGATACTAATCAATAAGACCACAACCATAAATACGGGCTGGTTAAAAACCAGTGCTAAATATCCAGGCACAACAAGGCCTGCAGGCAAGACACCTGTTTTTTCTGTAAAAATAAGACTTAGTGT
Organism: Cytobacillus sp. FSL R5-0377; assembly: GCF_038004385.1. Lineage (NCBI taxonomy): Bacteria > Bacillati > Bacillota > Bacilli > Caryophanales > Bacillaceae > Cytobacillus > Cytobacillus sp. FSL R5-0377. The sequence continues at coordinate 2,793,172 of NZ_JBBORA010000001.1, read as the reverse complement.
TACCCCCAAAACAAGGGCAACATATAAATCGGCACCAAACATTTGTATCCCTCCCCTTAACTTGCTTTTCTTTTAATATCCATTCCTTTAATGGCATCGATCAGCGGCTCTGCTGAACCATGAATATTTCCGACCCCATAAACAATTCTGTTTTCCAAATAAGTCTCAAGTTCAGCCATAATTTCTTCCGTTGTATAATCTTCCAGATCCAAATACACTTTTGTATCCAGCTTGCCTTCCGCATGAGCATCTGTGATCGGCTCAGTTGTCTGGCCTATGGCCACCACAACCTCTGATTTAATATAAGGAAGAACATCACGTGCAAACTGTTCCGTGCGATCCACCCGGTCTGCACGGCAGTTCATGATGACAATTGGTGATTCTGTGCTATACCCCAGCGTGCTCACACGCTCCCAGATTCTTAAAGTAGATGACGCATCATTGGCTGCAAAGCCATTCACAAAGAAGGACGGATTGGCATTGTCGCCAAAACGGGTAATCCTCATTGCCCCGGGGTCAGGATGTGCATTCAGCATTCCCCGGAATGCCGTTTCTTCATCAATTCCAAGCGCCTCGGCCACAGCCAATGCAAGGGACGCATTATCAGGGAATACCATGTAATCAAATTTACGCAGGAATTCCTCTGTAATTCTGGAGTTATCCGCTACAATCACTTTCGTGTTCCGTTCCTCTGCAATTTTCCTGAACAGGTCCAGATACTCACTCTCGATTGTAACCAGGTGGCCATTATAAGGAATGGTTGCTGTAAAAGCTTCCGCCACCTCATCAAGAGTAGGACCCATCACATCCATATGGTCCTCAAGCACATTCACGATAACGCCGATATTGGCCTGGATCATTTTGTTCTGAAAGGTCAGCTGATAATCCGGCTGTACAGCCATACACTCACAAACAAGCGCTTCAGTTCCGAGTTCAGCCACCTCTTTGACAACCCGGCGCTGCTCACCGATATTGGGACCTTCCGGCCGACGCTTAATCGGTTTTTCTTCATCTGTATGCCAGTAGATCATCCGGGCTGAAGTACCCGTGGTTTTACCGACTGTTTTATATTCCGCCTCTTGAATCACACCAGTGATCAGACGGGTAACAGTCGACTTACCGCGTATACCGTTCACATTTACGCGGACCGGGATTGAATCCAGCCTCTTCTGGTGCTTTCGCTGCTCAACAATTCCATAGATTACGAGGAATAACGCACATATTATGATGAGAGCCATTTGAACAACCTCTCTTTAGATTTATTTTTAACACTGTACAAGGCTACATGGTTTCAAACCTGTATACAACCCGGAAATTATACTAAAATACTAAATAGGTCTTCTATAACCACTAACGACTCTGACGGGGTTTCTAAATCTTTTTGCATTGGTACTTTATTATTAGATAACTATTAAACTTTGTATTTATATGTTTATATTTCTTTAAATGTAAGGAAACTGGTATCTTAATATAATTTGGGTTTGAAGTATAATTGTGTAATTTGAAGGGTTTTTTAGTTATTATGTAATCCAAAGAAGCCCTGCAGAATCTCTGCAGGGCTTCCTTAATCGTACTATTTAGCTAAACCGTTCACTTTTTTCATTTTCCCTAGACTGTAAGTATGACTTGGGTTCAGGTAATGGCGCTTCCCCAATCCATTTGTTTATATATAATTTTCCTTTGACCTATCACCCATACCCTCCATATAATTGTCTTTGTATATACGATTAATGGCCCCAATTAAAATCAGAGGGTTTTGCTATCAGGTCTTTCTTTGTCCGAAAGAATGCAAAAATTCCAACTTCACTTTGAATTTGTTATCAAAAGAAAGGAGATGCTAATGAATACAACCAAAGAAAAAACCGTTTATTTGATTTCAGGCCCCTGTGGAGTCGGTAAATCCACCCTTGCCAAACTGCTGGCTCAAAACATACAAAAAAGTGCTCTTATCAAAGGAGATGACTACTTATCCATGTACGGAGAAGGGTCTGAACCACCTTGGGCTGAGATGTTAGCCATCATGTGGAAAAATATCCTCTCGACCACACAAATACTTATTCAGCACGACTACAGTGTTATTATCGATACGGTTGTTGAAGATGAGCTGGAATGGTTTTGTAAACATTTTGCCCATCAGAATCTCCATATTAAATATGCAGTTTTACGAGCGGATGAAAACAAGTTAATCGAACGCTTAAAAAAACGGGGAGATCCACAGTTAATAGACCGTTCCCTCTTTTTGCTGGAACAGCTGGAAAACACACCGGTTAATACGCCATATCTTTATGATACTTCACATAAAAAGCCAGCTGAAATCGTAAAGGATATTATTAACCTTTCACAATTTAACTTGGTCACTCAATAGCAGTTCATAAGAGATTTCACTTAAAGAAGGGTGGAGCTGATTGTATTGGAATGGAAAATTAATCAAACCAGAACAGAACAAGTATCCCGATTTGAAATAATAGAAGAATCGGTTACCTTGCCAAATGATACAGAATTCGATTTTTCTTATATTAACTTTGCCAAAGGTGTCTGTATTTTGCCGATTACTGATGATAGGAAGATTCTTTGTATCCGCCAATATCGTCATGCGGTAAAACAATGGCAATGGGAATTGCCTGCAGGAATGATTGACAATGAAAAGGACGATCCTCTTTTGACTGCAAAAAAAGAGTTAGAGGAGGAAACCGGTTATCAGGCACAGAAATGGATTCCATTTGGAAGTTTTTATCCATCACCTGGCTCAACTTCGGAAGAAATCTACCTATTTGCTGCCACTGGCCTTAAGGAAACCGAGCAAAGGCTGGAACCAACTGAGTTCATTGATTTATATGCACTTGAAGCAACTGAACTATATGATTTAATCAATAAAGGAGAATTTCAGCATGGTGCCGGAATGGCTGCCATTTTAAGATACTTAGTAAAGAAGGAATCACTTCTCTGAACATGTATCTGTTCCACCCGCGGAAACCTAAGAACTCCTTCAGCTTAAGCTTTTTTCAGCTTCGAGGAAATCTATTATTTTTCGGGAAATAAAATGTTTATTCGCCAATTTTCTTCCTGATTAGGCAACAGATATCGCCCGGCGGTCTTATTTCACTAAAACAAAAAACCTTGCCGCTAATCAGCAAGGTTTTTCTTATTATTGAAGTCTTATGGATGTGAAACGATAAGCTCACATTCTCCGCTTACTGTAAATTCCCCCATACCCACTGGTAAAATAACATGGCTGCCCTTTTTAAATGAGTAGCTTTCCCCATTATGAGTGAGAGAGCCTTCTCCTTTAATGACACTCAAAAGCAGGTATTTGTCTTCAAAATTAAATGCTGCGGACCCTTTAACATCCCATTTATAAACAGAGAAGAATTCAGATTGTACAAACGCTGTAATCTCAGCATCATCCCTCTTCTCTACCTTGGGAACACTCTTGGAATCCTGGTGCGGGACAGCTGTAACATCAATTGCCTTATCCAGGTGAAGGTCACGCAAGTTCCCTTGATCATCTCTCCGGTCATAGTCATAAACACGGTAGGTGGTATCAGAGCTTTGCTGTGTTTCTAGTACTAGTGTCCCTTCACACAAGGCATGAATAGTTCCGCTTGGCACATAGAAAAAGTCACCCGGCTTGATTTTCACTCGGCGAAGAAGTTCATTCCAATTCCCTTCTTCTATCTGCTCCACCAGTTCTTCTTTTGTATTGGCGTTATGGCCGAAAATCATGTCTGCATCTTCTTTACAATCAATGATATACCAGCACTCCGTCTTTCCCAGCTCTCCATTTTCATTAGCCATTGCATAGGTGTCATCAGGATGCACCTGAACGGACAGATCCATATTGGCATCGAGGATCTTTGTTAATAGCGGAAATACTTCTCCTTGGGGATTGCCAAAAATTTCAGGGCTCTCTTTCCAAAGCTTATCGAGGGTTTTCCCTGCAAATGGACCATTCTCGACTTCAGATGGCCCATTAGGATGAGCAGATATTGCCCAGCATTCACCCGTTTTATCACTTGGAAGGCTATAGCCAAATTCCTTTAATGCTGTTCCTCCCCAAATTCTTTCTTTAAATACCGGCTTTAAAAATAGTGGTTTCACAGTTGTTTCCTCCATATTTAAATTAGTTTTGTTCTATTAACGCACGTTTAGCAAGCAATAGGGAGCCAGTAATGCCGGCCCGATCTCCTAATCCAGGGCTTACAATATAGTCCGATAGCTCAGGCAGTGATACATACTCCTTCAACAGCTCCGGCAAATATTTATAGATCGATGAAAACACTTGAGATTGATTCATGACACCGCCGCCAAGGATAATCTTCTTCGGTGAGAGAATTAAGATATATTGCATGAGTGCTTGTGCGATATAGTATCCTTCCAAATCCCAGACTTCTTTCCGGTCTGCCAAGTTCACCCCTTTATCTCCCCAGCGCTCTTCAATGGCTGGACCCGCAGCCAGCCCCTCCAGGCAATCGGCATGGTATGGACATTTCCCATTATACGCATCATTTGGATGACGCCGGACTAGAATATGACCCATTTCAGGATGTGAGTGACCTTGCAGCAGATTCCCCTGAACAACCGCCCCTGCACCGATACCTGTTCCTACAGTTATATATAAGCAGCTATCCAGACCCTTTGCTGCACCAAGGGTTGCTTCGCCTAATGCAGCAGCATTTACATCTGTATTAAAACCTGCAGGTACCCCAAATGCCTCTTTTATTACTTGCAAGAAAGGATAATTTCTCCATTCCATTTTAGGGGTAGAGGTAATGCAGCCATAGGTCTGGCTATCCGGATTTACATCGATCGGTCCGAACGAACCAATACCAATGGATTCTATATCAAATTGCTTAAAGAACTCAATAACCCTTGTCATGGTTTCTTCCGGAACTGTAGTAGGTATTTGAATGGAATGCTCAATAACACCCGTTTCATCCCCCACAGCACAAACAAATTTCGTCCCCCCGGCTTCTATTGCTCCCAGCATATCGACCATTCCTCCCAATAAAAAATGAATTTCCCTGTTATCATTTGAGCTCGCTATTACCTTCGGCTTTCTCCAAATGAAATAAAGTGTCGGTACCATTATGACATAGACTATAGGAAAAATACTAAAGGATATAGGTAAAAGCTGTTCAAGATTATAGTAGTTTTTCATGCCTAAAAACAGAAAGACACCGATAATTCTTCCATCCCCGGGCAGATCTTCAGCGACTAAGCTAAAACTTCTCTGTTATATCTGTTTTGTCACTATTAATAGCCGTAACTTTCAACGTATTCCATGGAATTTCCATTCCTTCAGCCTGACTTACTTTAACAGTCTTTACCTGGTTCGGCAGCAGATCAAAAAAGTTATCATCCATAACAAGCTGCTGTGCATCCATTTCAATTGTAACCATGCGAGCCAAATGATCTGTTGAAAGAGTCAGCTCATTGTTTTCTTTATTGTATTCAACTATTATGTTTACATCAGGCAAGTTTAAATCCTTTTGATCACAGAAGTAATAAGTATTTTCGCAGGTCCTATTCTTTTTAGAACGGAGGATCATTACGGCCTCCTCCGGCAAAAGCCCTCCCAAAGCCTCTTTTTCTCCAATCGTATCCAAATGATAGGATATATTCTCCGATATAGAGACGCTCCATTGCTTCGAAAACACCTCTTCACCATTCAAGCGATACACGGCAATCTCAATTTGGTCGTCGTAAATCTCCAGACGGTCGTTGACAACCCAGATTTTTAAGTCCTTTCCCCGGTCATGGTCAATCGTTAATAGAGTAGGATTGAAAAATTTCTTCGCATAATGGTATGAAGCTTTTGGCAGGAGATAATAATCAATGACTGACCAGCTTGTGCCAGGCCAGCAATCATTTAGCTGCCAAAATAACGCCCCGCTTGTCTTTGGTTTATTCCGGCGATAGTGTTCAATACCATATTTTAACCCTTCCGCCTGGGTCAGCATGGAATAAGAAATATACTCATCAAGATCCTTAGGAACTCCAGTGTATCCCTCCATCAAAAGCATACCTTTTGGATGGTGTATATCTTTATTCCTGTATGCCATCTCTTCACTGCCCCAAAAGAATTGGTCCTTAGGGATATTGCGCTCAAGCGTATAGCGGTTGGACGAAGCATGCATTCCAAATTCACTGGCAAAGGCTGTCGTATCTTTCTTGAAGTTTCTAAATGACAGTCCTTCAACACTATAATCCACGCTCTGCGGCTCCCCAAAGGTTCTGGGCTCAATATTCCCGTGCCAAACCTGCCAATTATGGCTATCCCCCTGCTCCCTGGAGTTGTGGTCATTTCCGCCAAAAGGAGAGCTCGGCCAGAACAAGCGAGTGGGATCCAGCTCTTCCAAAAGTTCAGGCATTAGTTCATGATAGATTTTTTCCCCGTAAAAAGGGTCTTTAATTTCACCAGAAGAAAACAATGCTTCATAAAGCCAGTCATTTTCATTATTTCCGCACCATAAGGCCAAACAAGGGTGATTCCTCAGGCGTTTGACGACATGTGTAATTTCATTTCTGACATTGAGCATAAAGTTCTGGTTGTAATCCGGATATAGAGCACAGGAAAACATGAAATCCTGCCAGACTAGGATACCAAGACGGTTACATTCTTCATAAAAAACATCTCTTTCATAGATGCCGCCGCCCCACACCCTAAGCATGTTCATATTGGCGTCTTTTGAGAGCTTAAGCAAATGTTTATAGCGCGAATCCGGAACTGATGCTATGAAGCTATCAATCGGAATCCAATTGGCTCCTTTAGCAAAAACCTTCTTGCCATTCAAAACAAATGTAAAGCAATGATTCCCCATTTCATCCTTTTGAAGGACTTCAATCGTTCGAATACCAATATTCTCCGCCCTATCATCAATCTTTTGATGATCTGCATATAATTCAATATTTAAATGGTATAGGTGTGGAGTCCCGATATCATGGGTCCACCATAGCTTTGGGTTCTCAACTTCAAACACAGCAATAGCCTTTTTGCCCTTCAGCTCTGCTCTGCTGGTAAACCGGTCTTCTTCACCATATGATAACTTCATCTCAATATGTAAATCTGTTTCTTTACTATATGTTTCGATGTCCACCTCAACTTCAACGAGTGCTTTATCTTCCAGAATAGAGCATGTCTTTGCAAAAACAGAGCCAATTTTGCCATACTTCCTTTTCTTTAAATGGACATCTTTCCAAATCCCTGCAGTAACAAGCCGAGGCCCCCAGTCCCAGCCAAAATGGCTTTGTGCTTTCCTAGACCATATCCGTTCTTTGCTGTATCCTGACCAATAATATTGAACTTTCTCTTTTACATGCTTGTGAATCGGGTCAAATTTTACTGCAAGAACATTTTTGCCCTTTCTTAACTCCCTTGTCACTTCAAAAGTATGACTAATAAACATATTGTCTGTTGAGCCAAGCTCGACGCCGTTCAAGTAAACCGTTGCGTATGTATCAAGCCCCTCAAAAACCAATTCATACTTTTCTTCTTTATTCTCTAGTCCATTAAAATCAAAAGCCTTACGGTACCACCATACCTTTTCCTCTACCCACTGGCATTTCAAATCATTATGCCCATAAAAGGGATCGTCGATCAGTTTCCGGTCAATTAAGGCTGAATGAACATCACCAGGAACAGAGGCAGTCATCCAGAAGTAATCAATATATTCTGGAGAGGCCACTTCTAAATCCCTCACTGCCCCAACATCAAAATGCTGAATTTTCCAATTGTTATTTAACTTCATAGAAATATAACCTTCCCATTTCATTTTGGAATTGCCATCTTAATAGATAAAAGGCCAAAATCAACTATTTGATTTTGGCACTCCTATTTCAACTATTTAATATAAGTCAGTGATTCTAAAATTTCCTTTAAGCTTAACTCGGCACATGCCATTGAGGTATCAGCCACTCCATAGAACATTTTGACAACGTCTCCTTCAACCAATGCACCGCATGAAAAGACAACATTACCAAAGAACCCTTCTACTTCATAGTCTGCCTCAGGCTCCAGGATTGGCTGATCAGAGCGGGCAATGACTTTAGTTGGATCATTTAAGTCCAGCAATACAGCTCCCATGCAATAACGGTGGTCAGCAGTAGCACCATGATAAAGCTCAAGCCAGCCTTTTTCTGTTTTAATCGGAACAGCTCCACCGCCCATACGGGCACTATCCCACATACCTTCACGCAGTCCCAGCAAATGCTTATGATTTCCCCAGTGTAAGAGATTCGTAGATTCAGCAATCCAAATTTCAGGCTCTCCTGTACTTTTTGGCACCGGCCGATGGAGAGCATAATATTTACCATTAATTTTTTCAGGGAAAATTAACACGTCCTTGTTTTCCGGCGCGAAGATCATTCCATGATGCTCGATCGTCACAAAATCCTTTGTCGAAACCATGGATTCTCCCACCCCTGCAGGTGATGCTGCACTGAAATAAATATAATACGTATCATCAATTTTCGTAATACGAGGATCCTCAATACCAAAGGTCTCCAATTCATTTGACGGATAGACAAATGGTTTTTCATCAACCGTAAAGTTATGGCCATCTTTGCTTCTGGCAATCCTCAAATAGGATAAGGAGGTCAAATAAGCAAATCCGCCCTTTGCTCCGCTTTTTTGAATCGTGCGGGGATCAGAAAAATTGAATGCAGGATCATGAATATCAAATTTCAAAATTTCAAGCTCATTTGTTTTAGGGTTATAGACAGGTGACTTTACAATGTCCGGGTCTTCGCTAATCGGACGCTCTGCCACACGCAATAGCATAATGATTTCATCATTAAACTGAGTAATTCCGGCATTGAAGGCTCCAATAACTTCAAAGTCACTTCTATGCGGTTTTACATCCATGGGTGTTACTAATGGGTTTTCTTCGTATCTATAAACATACATGGCTGGTTTCTCCTCAATTTCTTCAGTTTGTTTGTTCATAATGTAAGAACGGATCCTTTATTGTAATTTTTTGAGCTTCCGCATCACTGATTCCAGCATACAAATCAGCTGTTCCGTCAGGGTTCCTCACAATTCCTCCACTGAACACGACATCAGCTAAATCCGGACGCTTTGAAGCACCAGGAAGGAAATCGCTCCTTGTGGCGATCAGTTCCATATCTGAAATTCCCCCTGTTTGGGGATCAAGTGCGAATACCATTGGATAATAGTGGCGATCGCCTGCTTCATCAAAGGATGCCACATGTCCAAGGACACCCACCAATCCGTTTGCCAAAAGATGCGGTTCGTTAGCTCCTCCCCACTCTTCATCGGTAAATTGTCCCTCAAGCAATGGAGCCTCATTAATGACATCAATGGTCAGCTCATTTAGTGACGGGATTCTTGTCCATCCAATCTTTCCTCTGCCGCCTTTTTCTCCCTGAGGCCTTGTTAGAACGCCAATGCTTCCATCTGCCAGTTCTACAAGCCTGAGGTCCTTCATGCCATCCGGTCCATTTGAAAATTCCTGCAGATCTGAAATCGAGCTGCCCCTATAAAGAACCGTTCTCCAGCCCAGCTGGCCTTCATTTATTGGATGAGGAAAAATTTGAACTCCTCCCAAAACAAGCTCTCCAGATATCTTTGTGAAAAAGGGATCCTGTAATTCTAAAACAGGTGCACCTTCTCTCGGAATCCATTCACCATCTCTATTCACGAAGAAATAAACACTCGAGTGCTCACTGTCACGAGATTCTACCCGTCCAGCAATAACCGGCTCACCCTCATCTTCAAAAGGTGCCGTAATATTATAGACATCTCTATCACCAATACCTGTGAAGATGATCTTTTCAGGGCTGACAGGCTTTTCCTTTGAAGAAAATTCCTTCAATAGCTGTTCGCATGTTTTGACATTGTCTTTGTTTAGGACGGTCATTAGATTGAATCCTCCTTTAAAATAATGGCCTCATTTGGCAATACGTCTAAAGTCGCACCGTTAACAATGGCTTCCCGCTTATTCGAAAGCAGTAAGCTAACATTTTTTTCTCCTATATACAAAGGCTGCACGTCCTCCGAAAAGTTCAGAGCAACCATTGTTCTTTCAATCTGATTCCTTCTCATGAAGGAAATCATCCCATCCTTATATTTCAGAAATTCATATTCGCCGGTTTGCAATGAAGATTGCCTCTTGCGCAGCTTAAGTAAACACTTATAAAAAGAAAGCATGGACTGCGGATCCTTTTGCTGATTTTGAACATTTATTCCCAGGCTTTCAGCCGGAACCGCTATCCATGGACGGACCTCAGAAAACCCGGCATAGTTTTCAGCGCTCCATTGCATCGGGGTCCGGGACTTGTCTCTGGATCTTTCATTCGCCAAGGCCAATGCTTCTTCTTTTGACTTGGCTTTAATGGCTTCCCCATAAGCCAGCCTGCCTTGGACATCCATCATCTCGGAGACATCATCTGCAATCCAATCCAGCATGCCAATTTCATCACCTTGATAAATGAAAGGTACTCCTTTTGCAGTAAGCATCAGAGCGGCAATTACCTTCGCCCGGTCTTCACTTCCGCCAAAACGGGAAATATGGCGTGACATATCATGACTCGAAAAAAACAGCGTAGGCATTTGATCAGAATCATATGCCTGTTCCGTTTCGGCTAATCTGCGAAATAGCTGCTCCGCATCGAATTCGCTTATGCTCCCTATATTAAAATTAAAGGATACATCCAGCTTCCCGGTTCCAGAGTAGCGCTTTAATATGTCAATATCTTCTGACCCGACTTCTCCGACCAGGAACTTGCCGGGATATTGATGAACCACCTCGGCTATCTCTTCTATAACGGTTAAGATGCCTTCCTGGTCTTTGTCATATAGGTGAATTTGTTCCTTCTTTTCAGGATCAAAAGGATTATCCCGGAAGGTATCGTTTACCTTTAGAAAATTGATTACATCCAGACGGAAACCATCTACTCCCTTATCAAGCCAAAATTTCATTACATCAAACATTGCCTTTTTCACTTCAGGATTGGACCAGTTTAAATCCACCTGTTCCTTTGCAAAGGCATGATAATAATATTGGCCGGTATTCTCATCATATTCCCAGGCAGAACCGCTGAAGAAAGATTCCCAGTTGTTCGGTTCATCCTTCCAGATATACCAATCACGTTTCGGATGATTCCTCGATGATTTAGACTCTTGAAACCATTGGTGCATGGATGATGTATGGTTTAACACAAGATCGATAATGACTTTGATATTCCGCTTATGTGCTTCAGAAATAAAATATTCAAAGTCTTCCATCGTCCCATATTCCGGATCAATTCCATAGTAATCAGAAATATCATATCCATTATCTACTTTTGGGGAAGGATAGAAAGGAGTAAGCCATAGGCCGTCTACCCCTAATTCCTTCAAATAATCAAGCTTTGATGTTATTCCCGTAAAGTCCCCTACACCATCCCCATTGGCATCTTTAAAGCTTGGCATATATATTTCATAGAAAGCTGATTGCTTCCACCATTTAACCATTATTTGTTACTCCCATCCCAGCTTACTTAAGTGTAAATTGCATACCTTCCTGGAACTTTTTAGCGAATAGCAAGAAGATGATAATAATCGGCAATGTCAATAACACAGACGCCGCATACATCGGCCCTGGGTAACCGCCGTACGGACCGAACATTTGCGACAATAGAACGTTAAGTGTCAGCATATTGTCACTGTTTACCACAATCATATCCCATAGCAATTCTGTCCATCTTTCCATGAACAGGAACAGGAAGATAACAGTCGTAATGGATTTGGACATCGGGAGTACAATCTTGAACATAATTTGCCAGTCACTTGCACCATCCAGCTTAGCAGCTTCTATAAACGTATCCGGAATGGCCCTAAAGAAATTGGTGTACATGAAAACAGCCCACAAACTCATTGCTTTCGGCAAAATCATTCCCCAATAGGAGTCATACATCCCCACTTTTTGGATAACTAAAAAGGTAGGAATCAGCAAAATGATAGCCGGAAAAAACATTTGAAAGAGAATAAAGTTATTAACCGTTTCTCTCCCTTTAAAGGGAATCTTCGCTAATGCGTACGAAACCATCACAGCAGACACCATCATGAGCAGTGTTGAGCCGGCTGACACTATAAAGCTGTTAAAAAATGCATTAATCCACGGCCTTGGAATAACAGCCTCTCCTCCACCCAGCAGCCACTCATATGATTTCAGCGTAAACTCAGTCGGGAAAAACTTTTTATCGACCAAGTCCCATTCTGCAAAGGAATTCAGCACCATATAGATATAGGGATAAATCATAATAAGCAATAAAGTTACGGCGAACAGGTAACGGAAAAACAATCCTTTTTTCTTAGTTCCACCCATTTCGTTTCCCCCACAATTCCAAGAGTTTTCGAATGATATAAATGGCAGCAAAGGTCACAACCGAAGCGATGATCGCTATAGCGGAAGCATACCCGGCTTGAAGGTTTGTAAATGCCTTAGAGAAGATCTCCATTTGCCAAGTGTTAGTGGCAAAGTCTGGCCCTCCGCCCGTTAACTGATACACTTCTGTAAAAATGCCAAAAGTGACACCGATCGATAAAATGAATACAGTAAATAAGGCTGGATAGAGAAGCGGGAACGTAATTTTCCAAAAACGCTGCCACGGGGTTACCCCATCGATCATAGCCGCTTCATAAACATCCTTACTAATGCTCTCAAATCCAGAAGTGAGGATTAGCGCATAATATCCAGTGAATTTCCAAGCTATAATAAGTGCCACAACAAAAAGGGCTGCTATCGGTGATCCAAGCCAGTCAATATCCAGTCCAAATTGGTTTCGCAAAAATTCATTAAGGGGACTGTTATAAGATAGGATCCCTTTAACAATCAAAGACGAAACAACACCTGATGCCAAATAAGGCAGGAAAAAACCGATTAAGAACAGACCTCTGAATTTAGGCAGTCCCTGCACAACCAGAGCGACAACAATCGAGAAAGCAATAACTAAGGGGACAAATACAGCCATGAATTTAAACGTAACAAAAAACGCACTTTGCACACCCTGGCTTTTAAATGCCGCCACATAGTTTTCCACACCCACGAAACTATACGTCGGCGAGATTAAATTCCAATCGGTTACAGATAAATATAATGACCAGATCAATGGTATTAAAAAGAATACAATCGCGTATAAAAGATAAGGACTGGCAAAAAGCCAGCCCAACCATCCTTGTTTCCTGCTCATTATTTTAGAGCCCCCTCAATGGCCTCTTGCATTTCCTTCCATCCTTCTTTTGCATCTTTTTCACCTTTTACAACTGGATTGAAGGCATGCTGTCCAATAAATGTCTGAATATCATTGTATTTAGAGTTATCCATTGGCGGGATTGCATTCGGAACTGCAGCGGCATACGGCTGTAATGCTGGGTTGTTTTCAAAGAACGCTTTGAATGTCTCATTTGTTGTCAGATCATCTCGTGCAGGCGGCAATTTCGTCTTTTCAAGCCATTTCAAATCATTTTCAGGATTGGAATAAACCCAATTAATGAACTTCATCGCCGCTTTCTGCTGTTCTTCTGTTGCAGACGCATATACGACCAAGCCTTTAGTATCAGCAAAAGTTTTTACATCTTCTGTATCCATATCATCCGGAACTGGCGGAGTTGAAAGTGTATAGGTTTCGTTCCATTTCATTTCCGGGAATTTATCAGCCCAATATGAAATCGTCCATGGCCCAATGTCTGTGAAAATACCTAATCCGCTTTCGAATGGATCTTTAGCTTGTCTAACCATTAAGGCATCTTCTTCCCGCAGGTCATTCACGAAGTTAAGTACTTCAACGCCAGCTTTCTCATCAGCAGTAAAATCAGAGCCTTCTACAAATTTATTTCCATCAGATGCAGCGTTATAAAGCATAAAGAAGTCAAACCATCTTTTCCAGGCTGTCGGGTCAGCCAAATCCGGTTTTGCCCATACATATTTATCCGGGTACTTTTCCTTTAGTTTCTTTGCGACATCAAGCATTTCACTATACGTTTTTGGCGGCTCGTTAAAGCCTAATTCTTTTAGAACATCTAATCTCCATCCAAATAACATAGCGTTTGAGTAAATAGGCAATACATATTGATGGCCGTCCGCGAACTCCCATCCCTTCATGGTTTCTTCCATATTTCGGTTCTTCTTCACTTCATCCCAGCCATCCAGCTCATCAAGCGGCAGCAGTGCTTTACTTTCTGCCAGCTGAGCTGCAAAACCTCGATTAATATTTTCTGAAATCACAGGTGCATTTCCGCCGGCAATCGCTGATTGGATGCTGGCTTCAGATGTTGGGCTTTCTTTCATCGGACTAACATTCACTTTGATATCCGGGTTCTCTTTTGTGAACTCTTCGGCTACTTCTTTCCAATACACCTGCTGTGTAGGGTTTGGTGCTGCCCAAAATTCAATTGTTGTTACTCCATCTTTTGAAGCACCGCTCCCTTTCTCCTGATTACTGCATGCAGCAAGTCCAGAAACAGCAAGCGAAGCTGCAAGGATCATCGACGCCATTTTTTTCATCTTCATCCGATATTCCCCCAGTTAATTTTTATCTTTTAAATAGTAATTCCCTAAAATAAGTAAAATCGCCATCCTGCCATTTACACTATTTTTCTCATGACTCCGCCTGATTGTTAGCGCTATCATAACCTTTCAAAAAAAAGTATAATAATGAAGACGATTTCCAGCTCACTTTCAAAACTTACCATTACAAATACCGATTGGTAATTATTAAATAATTATTTTGTAACCTTACAAAACCAATTATTGCACCTTATTTTTCAAAAGTCAAACAGAATTTTCAGTATTAATTAAAATCACTACTAACTGGGTCAATATCAACTCTCAAAAATATATTGCCAAAATAATTTTGTAACGTTACAATATAATTACAAGAGTAATTACATATAGCGATTAACTAAAGGAGGTGTTCGGATGAAGAAAAAAGTAACCATGCAAGATATCGCGGATCGGCTCAATATCTCAAAGAATTCTGTATCACAGGCACTAACAGGAAAACCTGGTGTAAGTGAGGAAACAAGGCAGCAGGTCAAAAGAATGGCAGATGAATTGGGGTATTCCTACTCATTAAATCGAAACACGAAGCAAACTGGGAAAAACGGGATGAATATCGCCTTGATTGCATCAGATTATGCTTTTTCTTTAAAAAGCTTCTTTGGTGAAATCTATTTAAGTATTGAGAAGGAAGTTAAAGCACGTAATATGAATTTATTTATTGAGTCTATTAATCAAGATTCAAAAGAAAAGCTGACGCTTCCTGCAGTATTATCCAATCATGAAATTGATGGAATCTTAATATTGTCTCATATCAGTACGGAGTATATTTCAAAAATACTTGATACCGGGATCCCTACTGTTTTAATAGATCATCATTCACCTTATCTGCATGCAGATTCTATCTTGACCAATAATCGCTTCGGCGCTTTCAAGGCTGTTGAACATCTTATCCAATTAGGCCATACAGAGATTGCATTTGTAGGTGATATACATGTTTCTCCCAGCTATCAGGAAAGATTAGAAGGCTATTTACTTGCGCTAAATAAGTATAAGCTTCAGCCTAATCCCGACTTTATATTTAAGGATGCAAAGGAATCCCAGGAAGCAAACAACAACCTTTTTAATGATCTTTCGAAAGTCCCAACTGCCTGGTTCTGTGTAAACGATGGGCATGGGTTCCTTATATCTTCAGGATTACAGCAAAGGGGCTTCCAAGTTCCAGCAGATGTATCCGTGTGCAGCTTCGACAATGGACAGCTATCCCAAATAGCCACTCCCAAGATTACAACCGTCGATATCGATTTAAATTACTATGGCAAAAAAGCAGTCGAACAGCTGTGCTGGAGAATAGAAAATATGGCAGAACCGATGCACGAGATCTTACTGCCGACCGATTTGATTATCAGGGAATCGACTGCACCCAAGAAAGTGGAAAACCAATAATTTGAACCTGTTTCTGTAATCAGGTTTTTTCCCCTGGAATTTTCCAGCAGGAAATTTTAAAGAAGACGAGGAGGAACAGGATGGATTGGAAAGCATCTGCAGATAAATGGGCTTCACATTCGAATTTAGACAGCAAGTTGGCTGGAGAATTAGCACAAATTCCAAGTTCCGAACTTGAGGAACTTTTTTATAAGCATTTAGAGTTTGGGACAGGGGGAATGCGCGGCGAAATCGGTCCTGGCACAAACCGGATGAACATCTATACGATTCGCCGTGCCGCAGAGGGCCTTGCCCGATACATATCCGGGGCAGGCGAAGAAGCAAAAAACCGCGGAGTGGCAATTGCTTATGATTCCCGCCATAAATCACCGGAGTTTGCCCTGGAAACCGCTAAAACATTGGGGAAACACGGTATTAAAACATACCTTTTTAGTGAACTGCGGCCAACACCCATCCTTTCGTTTGCTGTAAGGTATTTAAACTGTTTTGCAGGTGTAGTTGTTACAGCCAGCCATAATCCGCCTGAATATAACGGATTTAAGGTCTATGGGGAGGACGGGGGACAAATTCCTCCACAGGCTGCCAATACCATTATTGAGTATGTTAATACAGTTGAAGATGAGCTGAAAATTGAGGTTCCGTCATCAGAAGAACTATTGCGAAATAATCTTTTAACTTATATTGGAGAAGAAATTGACCAGGAATACCTTTCAAACTTAAAAAGCTTACAACTAAACCCGGATGGTGTCGCCAAGGACTTAAAAATTGTTTTTACTCCTTTGCATGGCACGGCAAACAAGCCGGTTCGCGAAGGATTAGCTGCGTTCGGATTCCAAAATGTGATCGTTGTAAAAGAACAAGAGCTTCCGGACCCCAACTTTTCAACCGTTAAATCTCCAAACCCCGAAGAGCATGCAGCTTTCAAGCTTGCTATCCAATATGGGAAATCAATCGATGCTGACCTCTTAATGGCCACCGATCCCGATGCAGACCGTTTAGGCGTTGCGGTTAAAAATAAAAAGGGAGAATACATTGTTTTATCAGGCAACCAAATGGGAGCCCTTATGCTTGAGTACTTGCTTTCCCAGAAGAAAGATAAAGGGACTCTTCCTGCAAACAGTGCTGTGATTAAAACCATTGTCACCTCTGATATCGGACGGACCATAGCAGAGCATCACGGCATACAAACAATGGATACACTGACCGGCTTCAAATTCATCGGTGAGAAGATTCATGAATTTGAGCAAACAGGACAGCACTCCTTTATTTTTGGATACGAAGAAAGTTACGGGTATTTAATCGGCGACTTTGTCCGAGATAAAGATGCTGTTCAATCTGCTGTTTTTGCTGCTGAAGCAGCAGCTTATTATAAATCAAAGGGCATGACCTTATACGAAGGCCTTCTGAAGATTTTTGAGAAATACGGATACTACCAGGAAGCTTTGGAGTCTATAACTCTAAAGGGAAAAGACGGTGCTCAGCAGATTGCACATTTAATGGAGACCTTTAGAAAACAGCCTCCGCAGGAAATTAACGCTGCAGCAGTTGCCAGAATTGAAGACTATTTTTTAAGCTCCTATTTCAATTTGGACTTAGGGGAAAAAGGCGTTATCGAATTGCCTAAATCAAATGTATTAAAATATCATTTGGCAGATGGCTCATGGTTCTGCTTGCGTCCTTCAGGAACAGAACCAAAAGCGAAGTTTTATTTTGGCGTGAAAGCTGAAACATTGGAGGAAAGCCAGCTTAAGCTTCAAATGCTGCAGCAGGCAGTAATGAAGAAAGTATATGAAGTTTTAGAATAAAGGTATAATGCTTGGCTGAACTACTAGTAAAACAGCTGCAAACCAAGGTTTGCAGCTGTTTTAAATATCCCCTCAACGAAGGGCTTTATGGCATAACAGTTTCCGTTTGGATCAGCTTGGTCATTCTTTGAGATCCCTAACTTATCAGCTATATGCTGTATGGCTGGTTTCTTCATCCAGGACATACAAAAAGAGCCGGCAGCACCGGCTCAATTTTATATTATTTTATTTAATGAATTTCCTCCAGCAGCTTATAAGCTTCCTCTTTTGAAGCTGCAGTTAACAGCTGATTCCTAAAATCCTCATCCATCAACTTACGGGAAAGCATCTGTAGGATTCTCAAATGAGCGTCCCCTGCAGCTTTCTCTGGAACG
Organism: Cytobacillus sp. FSL R5-0377; assembly: GCF_038004385.1. Taxonomy (NCBI): domain Bacteria; kingdom Bacillati; phylum Bacillota; class Bacilli; order Caryophanales; family Bacillaceae; genus Cytobacillus; species Cytobacillus sp. FSL R5-0377. The sequence goes on along the minus strand of NZ_JBBORA010000001.1, from coordinate 2,775,049 downwards.
GCAATCATAAAAATCAGCTTTGCATCCGAACCATCCAGGCTTCTCCAATCAACACCATCACGTTTGATGCCAAAGGCAACTGCTGGCCGCTTAACGGCATTTGATTTCCCGTGAGGAATTGCAATATTCATTCCAAGCCCCGTTGAACTCTGAGCTTCACGATTTAAGATCGCCTGTTTAAATTCTGACTTTGAACTCAAGATCCCACTTTTATCAAAATGCCCAATCAATTCATCAATTACTTCATCTCGGGTAGTTCCTGCTATGTTAGGCTCAATGAGATTCGTATTCGTTATGTCTGATAATTTTTTGATTTCAGCATCTGAAGGACCTTCTTCTATTTCAGCTTTGTCTTCATTTTCATTTAATCCTGTATTTTCAGCACCAGCTGGCACTACAGCATCTTCCACATCCTTTTTCAGCGCAGTAACCATTAATGCCGTTACTACAGAACCTACAATAGCTGCTACAAAGAACATTACCACATTATCAACCGCGCCCAACGCAGCCACAATCGGTCCGCCATGTGCCACACGGTCCCCAACATTTGAAATCATAGCGATAACTGAACCAGCCATTGAACCGACAACAATACTTGGAATCACGCGCAAAGGATCCTGCGCAGCGAAAGGAATCGCACCTTCTGTAATACCGAATAGCCCCATTGTAAAAGATGCTTTCCCTGCTTCTCTCTCCGTAGGACGGAATTTGCGTTTGTTAATAAAAGTTGCCAGCCCAAGTCCAATTGGCGGAATACAAATGGCTACCGCAATCGGACCCATAATTTCATAATTTCCTTCTGCAATCATTGCTGAACCAAATAGGAAAGCTACCTTATTGAATGGGCCGCCCATATCAACAGCTATCATAGCACCAAGGATCAAAGCCAATACGATCGAGCTTCCGCCTTGCATGCCGGCAAGCCACCCTGTTAAGGATTCAAACACCTGAGCTACAGGGGCACCAATTACGTAAATGAATAATAGCCCAACAATAACAGATGAAAGGATCGGAATAAAAATGATCGGCATGACAGGCTGTACTGCTTTTGGAACTTTCATCTTTTTAATAGCAAGAGCCACATATCCGGCCAGGAAACCGGCAATAATTCCGCCGATGAAACCCGCACCTGCTTCACTTCCATAAAAGCTTCCGTTTGCTGCAATGTAACCGCCGATCATTCCGGGCACAAGTCCGGGACGGTCAGCTATACTCACTGCAATAAAGCCCGCGAGAATTGGAACCATGAACATGAATGCCGCTCCGCCCAGGCTTTCTACCTGTTTCCAGATCGAATCTTCAGGTATAACAATTCCTCCAGGTGTCTGCTCTCCGCCTAGCGTTAAAGCAAGCGCAATCAAAAGCCCTCCTACCACGATGAACGGCACCATATAAGAAACACCGCTCATTAAGTGCTTGTATATCGGGTTTTCTTTTTGTTTACCTTTAGCGGGCGCTTCTTTGGACGCTGACTCCGGTTTATATATAGGAACGTCCCCATTTTGAATCTTCTTTATTAGCTCCTCAGGTTTTCTGATCCCATCCTGAACACCGGTTACAATCACTCTTTTACCTGCGAAACGCTCTTTTGGGACCTCCTTGTCAGCCGCGATAATAATTCCGTCAGCTTCAGCAATGTCCTGTTCCGTTAGTGCATTTTCCACACCAATAGAGCCCTGTGTTTCAACCTTTATATCCACGCCCAGCGCTTCGCCGGCCTTTTGCAAATTCTCTGCAGCCATATACGTATGGGCAATACCTACTGGACAAGCGGTAACTGCTAATATTTTAGCCATGGTCTAACCTCCTGGTTGTCAAAATCTGATGTAATCGCTTTCCTATATAATAAATCTAATCTTGTCCTTATATTTTTTTTATTTTTACCGGAACTTACGGTAAAAAGGAATTTTTTCATAAAAATAGACAGTGGAACTGTCATTCCACTGCCCGAATTCTTATTATCTTCATTCCATTTCTTCCAGCAATCTAAAAAAGTCTTTACCATTTTCTGCTGCAATCAACTCATAAACAAGATGCGGCGATTCACTAATCGCGGCAATCCCGCCAATAATATTTCGGATTTCACCCTGGTTTTCTTTTGAAATGGCGAGCATGAAGACAAGAGAAACTTGTTCATTTCCCCATTCGATTGGCTCCTTCATGATCCCTATCGCTAAAGCGGTCTTATAGATCATGGCAGGATCCCCATGAGGAATGGCAATGCCCCCGCCAATTGTGGTAGCTGAATTCCTTTCACGATTGACTGCACTATGGATAAATTCTTTTCTTACATAGTCTTTATCGTAAAGAGCCATTGCCAGCATTTCAACAACTTGGTACCTATGTTCTTTTTTAACATTAAAAAATATTAATTCTGGCACTATAAATGCAGAAAAGTTAATTTGCTTCTGCTGCTGGCTTACTTTCCTCTTAAGCCTCTCCACAAATCGGCTTAACTTATTCTTATCTTCTTGTCCAAAAAGAGGTGAAATCTGGATATACTCAATGTCTTCTTCTTCAAGAGGAACTGTTGAAATGATGAAATCAGCTTTATGCTCCTTCAAGGCATCTGTAATCTCCCTTTTGCCAATGCAAGCAACTATCTCAATATCCTGATATTGCTGTTGAATTTTAGCTTCAAGCAAATGTGACATCCCGATGCCCATATGGCAGACAATCAGCGCCTTCTTTTTCTCCACTTTTCTATTCCCTTCCATTCGCTCAATAGATGCTTGAAAGTGCAGAACAATATAAGCAGCTTCATCTTCGGGGATTTCCAATCCGATACTATCTTTCATTTCCTCAAGTGCCAGGATTACCATGCTGAACATATAGGGATACATCTTTTTTATATTTGCAAGCAGAGGGTTTGTGATTGGGAACCCATATTTAATGCGGCTAATAACAGAATGCATATGGACAGCAAGCCCATTTTGCAAAATAGGATCTTCCTCAAATGGAAAGAGTGTCAGATTTCCCATCATCCGCACAAGCTGGCGGACAACCTCCTTAGACTCTTGATCGTACTGCAGAATCTGCTCTGATTCTTCTGCCCGCTTTCCACTGATAAGATGCCACGTAAAATAGATTCTCTCAGCCTCAGGGAACCTTAGCCCGAATGCCTCTTCTAACTGTTTAAAGAACCAGATGGCATATTGATATTCTTTTCGGTTCAAAGCCGTTGCCCTTTCTGAAGCCTGAACAAAAACAGGCGACTTTTGCCTTATCCGCTTAACCATAATCAAAGCATGAACAAGCAGGCTATCCAAGGCTTCGGCGGTAAAGCCGATACTGTATTTTTCCTGCAGCGACTTAAGCGCTTCTTTTACAATCGCAATTTCATAAGAAAAGAATAGGTCCAGCACGATATTTTTTCTATTTGAAAGAGTGGGTATTAACTCAGACAGGTGTGCCATGGCATTCCGTTTCTTTAACTCCGGCCCTTCAATCAGACTGCCGATCCGCTGCTTTGACACAACCTCAAGGTCAAAACGCTGTAGCCAATAGGTAATTGTATCAATATCCTTTTTAATAGTCGTTTTCGGCACATAGTAACGGTCTGCCCAATACTGAAGTGTAATGGCCTTTGTGCTGGCCAACAGCTGAAAAGCCATCTCAAACAGCCGCTCCTCTGCCGTTTTCTGCTCATTTGAAAACAGGCTGCGCAACATCTCCTTACGTTCTGATTCATCTATTTCAATTGAAATTCCAATACCAGGCTTGCGCCGAAGACTGACCCTTGATTCCTCCAAAAATTCCTCCAGCCGATCCAGATCATTCCGGACTGTTTTCTCAGAACAATCCAGGTCTTCAGCCAAATCCTTTATCTGCAGTGCCCCTTCCTCGTGTAGGAGCAATATTTTAAGTAGTTCCCTTTGTCTATTGTTCATTCTTGCACCTGCTAATAAATTTGATATAGGTAAAGTTTATCTTTGTTTGAGAGTCTAATCAAATGAGGTGGGTACAGCATAAAGAGGAAAAAGCCTGCCCTTTTACAAAGAGCAGACTTCTGATTGGTGAATTCTTTGTTAGAACATAACCGTCTTCAATTGGTTTTGCTTTGCCGCTACTGTAAACTGATTGTCTTCAACACTTAATGGAGAAAGAGTATCTTCATTTAAGTTTACTTCTTTAACCTGATCTACAGTAAGGTTTATTCTAAATGAACCTTTCTTTTCAGTGTCAGTTGGGTTAAAGAACCTTAATACAAATCCATCTTCTTTTTCTGCTTTTTTCAGAACACTAAGGACTGTCGTGGTGCTTGTTTCCTGAAGAAGACTAAAGCTCAAGGGTGTGTGAACATCCTCCTGATTCAGCTTCATCGCATTATGAGGAATCTTATTATATGTTTCAATAGGAGTAGTATATTCCTTTGCGGCTCTTCCCACGTTTGCTGATGCGGTTGACCCTTTATGCGTTATCATCGCAAAATCGAGTGTAAGCTTTCCTAGCATTTGTGAATCTGGTGTTGGCAGCTTAATTCCGGATGGACGACCTGGCCTTCTGAGCATTTCCTCTTTTCCAAGCACACCGATACTCCGGAACAAAGTAATGGCAATCGTATCATACTGATCCCCTATCACTTCATATTCACGTGTGCTATTCGTAAGCACACTTATCCCATGCTCATTATCTGACAACCCAATAAACGATAGCATTGGATAGATGGAATCCGGACGCTCATCCCAGCCTTCCTCCTTCCAGTAATCCATCGCAGTATCATATACATCCCGCTTAATAAACCCAAACTGGTTATCCGAGACAGAGAAGGAAGAAGCAATGCCGGTTGGAATCAAGGTGCGAAGACGATGGTCCTTCGCCTGATTATCAATTTCCGCCTCAACTTTAATGATTGGCTGATGATTTGGAATCGTGATCTTCCAGTGAATATTTATATACTTGTCTGATTTTTTGTTTTTGCGATTTTCCAAATCACCTGGGACATCCATTTTCAACTGAATATCCAGCTTTGCTTCGTATTTATTTTGACGCACTTTCACATCAGCCTCGGTGTCGTCGCTGTATAGTAAAGTTTCATCAGCCAGCGGGGAGAAGTCATATTCATCTCCATCGTCCCCGCCATTTTCCAATAAGAGAACGTTGTCGAATTCCTTTTGAAGCTTCTTATCATAAATTTTCAGCGTGCCATTCGGATTCACAGAAACCTCATAGTAGTCGGTATCTACTAATTCTTTTTCGGCAATAGTATGATTCATATCGTTTTCTTCATTAACCACAAAGTATGTCTTATATCCCATTGCAGGAATTGAATCTTTTAATTGAATCGTATATTGATAGAATGGATCATAGTTTCCATAATGAACAATCTGACGATCAATCAGACCAGGGTCCATGATTTCTTTATTGCATACTTCAAAATGAATTTCGTTTCCTTCTCCATCTTCCAGTTTAAAGGCATCCAGCTTCGTTATCACCTTCGTTGTAACCACTTCTGCCCGTTCATACGGAAGAAGGTTGAAAGCTGTCAGGCGATCTTCTTTACGTTCAGTGGCAATAGAATCTGTAATTTTCCGCTTATAAAATTCAATAAGCTGATCAGTTTTTTCTTCTGCCAGGAAGAAGCGGCTGACGATTTCACGATGGACTTTATCCGAGCAGCAGCAGCCAATGCTGTCATGGGCATGATTCTTCATGATTTCTTTCCAAATCAGTTCAATCAAGCCATGATGGTATTCAAATCCCAATGAATACGCTATGGATGCCAGCGGTTCAAGGATATTCGTGATCTTGTTTTCAATCCTTGTATTCGCAGCCTTAATATCCATCCGGGTTGAATAGATGCTTCGGTGAACACGCATGTACCTTCCATCTAGAAATTCGCCCTGAAGGGTTGGCAATGTTTGATTTTGTTCTAGTTGATCAAATACATTTTCGTATTTACTTAAGAAAAACTCGCGGTCTGGATATAAGCGCTGCAGCTTCTCAATAATCGTAAAGATATTCTTCTGAATAGGCATCTGATCATGGCCATTCGGAAGGATAATGTTATCCGTTGTCGCTCCGCGATCAAGAACAGAAAAGTATTTATTAATACGTTCTTGAAGCTTCTCTTCATCCTCAGGCAAGTATTTCCCAATCGCATAACCTAGCGGAAATAACTGTACTAATACCTTTGAGCCGTCATCGCTTTCCCAGTAAAATTCCGTTTTATCTGTGCCATGGCGCTCCGATGTTCCGCGCCAGAAGATAGAAAATTTAATATCAAATCCATTTAGGATTTGGGGCATTTGTGAAGATTGCCCGAATGAATCAGGAAGGTATCCGATTTTCATCGATGAACCGAATTCTTCACTATCTTTTAATCCATAAAGGAGATTACGAACAATGGATTCTCCCCCAACTACCATCTCATCTGTTTGGGTATACCATGGCCCGATAATCAACTTGCCAGCTTGAACTAACTTTCTGACACGTTCTTTATTTTCCGGTTTGACTGCAAAATAGTCTTCCAGAATAGAAGTCTGGCCATCCAAAACATAGTAGGGGTAATCTGGATTGGTCTCAAGCATTTCCATGATTTCTTCCATGTTATTAACTAAAAGGATCCGTGACTCTTCTGTTGAAAAATACCATTCTCTGTCCCAATGCATATGGGGTACAATATGAACTTTTTTCATGATGTCCTCCAAATAGGATGGTACCTAAAGCGTATTCTTTAGGTACCATTTTTTATTTTTATAGCTAAAAAGGCTTTAAATATTATGCAGCATTCTGTGTTTGTACAGTTATGCCATCTTTTCTTAATTTACTTTTTCTTGTTGCAATTAATAAAATCATGGATATCAGAGCTCCAAGCAATGCTGCTCCGAGCCAAATGCTGGCTGCGATAAAAATAGGCTGACCTTGAACAAGGGCGAGAGAGAATATACCGGCTCCAGGCACATTCAAGCCGATGTTAAAGTAAGCAACGATAGCTCCAGTTACTGCCGAACCTGCAATTAAAGAAGGGATTACGCGTAAAGGATCATTGATCATAAATGGAATCGCCCCTTCCGTTATGCCGGCCAGTCCAAGCAGCCATGTTTGCTTTCCTATTTCTTGTTCCTGTTTCGTAAAGTACTTTTTCCCAATAATAGTCGCGCCCGTCACAGAAAAAGCCGAAACCATCTTGACTGAAGCGAACGCGGCATACGGGACAATATTCCCGCTTGCCATCGCACCAATACAGAACGTATAGGCTGCTTTGTTCACTGGTCCACCCAGGTCAAACGAAACCATGGCACCAAGAATGGCTCCTAATAAAATAGCATTTGCACCAGATAAGCTGTCCAGCCAGTTAATTAAGCCCTGATTCAATAATGCCAGCGGCTCTCCGACAACAAATAGCATAATGGATCCGACCACAAGTGTTCCGACAACTGGATAAACCCAGAAACTGATGAACCCTGCAAATGTGCCTTTAGGCTGTACCTTTTTCTTTAAATACTTTAAGAAGAATCCAGCAAGGAAACCACCGAGCATCCCTCCGAGGAAACCACTGCCAATCAGGTTGGCGGCTACACCTGCTGCAAAACCAGGTCCCAGTGCCGGCTTATCGGCAATCGAGTATGCCATGTATGCGGCTAAGATCGGAATCATCAGCTGGCCAAGAAGCCCTCCGCCAAGCTGTCTAAGAAGCCATAGCCAGGAGCCTTCCTCTGCGTATACATCTTGCAGCCCAAAAGCCTGCGAGATTAAAACGGCTGCGGCCAATGTCATTCCGCCTGCAACAATAACCGGAATAATATAAGAAATACCTGTTAAAATCGAGTCTTTGATCTCAGACTTAAATGACTTTTCGCCACTTTCTTCACCAGCGGAATCACTTCCCTGATCCGGGATATATTCTTTTTTCGGATTCTTTTCCGCTTTATCCAACGCTTCCTGCAGAAGGCTCTTAGCATTTCTAAGCGGCGCTGCTACAGATGTTTTGACTTTAGGCAGGTGAGCAAAACGGTCTTCTTCCTTTACTGCCACATCATTGGCATAAATAATGGCATCTGCCTTTTTTAGAAGTTTCGCTGTATGCCGGTCTTCAATACCATTTGCCCCCTGCTTCTCAACAAAAACATCAACACCCATTTCTTTTCCTGCCTTGACTAATGCTTCAGCAGCCATATAGGTATGGGCAATGCCTGCCGGACAAGCTGTGATTGCTAATACGGTTTTATCTAATTTATTTTCAGCAGCACTACTATGAACATCCTCTGTTTTATCAAGCCGTTCAAACAATTCTGTATTAGTTTTTGCTTGCAGTAATCCGTTTTTATATGATTCATTTGATAGACGTGTAACAAACTCAGATAGCAAACTTAAATGGGTGGAACCAGCTTCCCTTTCTGGAATGGCCAGCAAAATGACCAGCTGAACCTTGTTGTTCGGATCAATGCTTTCCCAGTCTGCTAACGGGGTCTTGAGAACTGCAATGGCAAAAGCCGCCTCCTTAACAGATGCAGACTTCCCATGAGGAATAGCAAGTCCGCCTTCAAAGCCTGTCGGCGAAAGCTTCTCTCTATCTAATACAGCTTGAAGAAATTCTTCTTTATTCGCTAATTTTCCCGCGTCACCCAGCTGTTTGACTAAGTACCTAATAGCTTCCTGCTTTGATTGGAATGAGTCTCCGGTACTGATTAAGCTTGGTGAGGTAAGTGCTTGAAGCAGCATAAGGATTACCTCCTAAAATCGGTATTTGAAAGCACTTTCATTTATGGTTCCAATCTTATCAAAAAAAAAATAAGAAGATGAATTCTTCTTATTTTTACACGGACACTATTCTATAAAGCGTTTTCATGTGTATTTATACACATCTTTTAGAAATGGTCCCAATAAAGTTGAGAAATCGCCTGCAGAACCACCATAAGAGGTGTTTTATCTGTAATATTGTACCCGTTCATTACTTTTTTGGGAGAGTAGCAGTATAAATTGAAGGAAGCTAATTTCTCCAAGGAATTACGGCTAAAATGAGTCAGTGACACGATTGTAATTCCTCTCGGTTTTGCTTGCTCAGCCATTTCAAGAACCTGCTCGGTTTCACCAGATAAACTGATTAAAAAGAGCACATCCTTTTTATTCATTTCTTCGATTCTGTGAAGCACTTCATGGCGATGAATAGAAAATTCAGCACCTTTTCCAGCCACGCGCAAATTCCGGACCATCATCTCACAAAAATCAGCTGAATCCCCCACCCCAAAGAAAAGAACATGTTTGGCATCATGTATTAATTTGCTGATTTTTTCTATTTGCTCCATATCCAAAAGTTCAAATGTCTTTTGGATTAGATAGTAGGAACCTTCTTCATTCACAACATTAGAAGTATTAATTTCATCTTTAATACTATTCTTAAGATGTGAGAAACCGTCATACCCCAGCTTTTTTGAAAGCCTGGTGATGGTGTTGGGAACAGTGAAAAATGCGGCAGCCAAACTTTGGATTGATTTGTTAACAAACTCAGGCTTATTTTGGAGGATATATTCAATAATCTGGTCATCCGTATCATTTAGCTTATATTCATATTTATGTACACGTTCTTCAAAGCGCATCCATTCTCACCTCGCTCAATCTAGAACTGTATTTATTATATCAAATGAATGAGGCATAATTACTTATATGTAAAGTCTTGTTTTTTCTTTGAGACATCGGTCACTTCAATTTTGGTAATCAGGCTGTCGCGGAATCAATATTAAAAAAACCGCACACCAGCCATGGTGTGCAGTTCAAATTGCCATTCTGATTACCTATCTATTTATGATAACTAGCTTTTTTATGTTTTCTGCTCCTCTAAGATCCACTAAATCGCTTTTCTCAATAATAACTTCTTTCACTTCTGCACCGGTAAAGTCAACGATGATTGGCTCTTTCTTAGGTGTTACACGGACACTCACATTCTTAAGGCCCTCCCCCTGCAGGACAGCAGAATTTTTGAGCCAGATGCCATTTTTAATCTCTGCTGTTTTTTCCACATTAATAAAAGAAATCTTATTCACTACTAATTTCTTCTTTTTACCATCAGTAAGATTATATTCCTTTTCAAATTCCAGCTCTGTTACAGGAGGCAGGCTGTCCACATCTACAATACGCCCTTCCACTGCGGGTGTGATAGTACCCAGGCCGGATAGGTGGTCGGCAAAGTTTTCCCAGTCAGACAGTCCAAGATCTGTTACCCTGCCCTCCTGGTATGCTTTTGCGAAGACTGTATATCCATCTCCGCCTTTGGCTGTGAATGCATTCGTAGCGATTGTGTAGGATTGATTGTCCTGGATTTCAGTGTAAGTGCCCTGTTCATTTTTATATTCAATTGAAACAACACGCTCGCCAGCAGGCTTGGCAGAATCAAATTTTACTTTTGCACCTGACACGTGCAGGAATCCGCCGTTTTCTGCCGGATATTGTCCTACGCTGATTTCAAATGCCTCTTTTAATTCTGTTCCTGTTAGCTCCATTGTGGCTAATGTATTGCCGAATGGCAGAACAGTGATTACTTCGCCAACTGTGATCGGCCCTGCATCAATACCTGCACGAATGCCGCCTCCATTTTGGAGAGCCATGACGACGTTGCTGTTATACTGCTGGGCTTTTGCCAGCATGCCGTCTGTAATCAGATTGCCCAATGGTGTTTCATTTTTTCGTACACTTGGTCCTGTGTTGTCTCCGCTTGTACGCGGATTCTCAAGGGCAGCCAGGGTTTCTGCTCCGATTTCCGTGTTTTTTAATTCTTCTATTTGTGAAGAATATTTTTCAAGAAGCACTGCTGCCTCAGGGTCCTCTGCTTTATCCGCTATTTTAATAAGCTGGCCTGCATGCCCAACTACCTTTCCTGCTTCGTCAAATTGTACATCCAATGTCCCGAGGTAATTATTGTACTGACCTGCTTGAACAATGACAGTAGGATCCTTTGCTGCACCCGTTTCGTCCGCTGCCACAACCACCGGCTCATCTAATTGCGTATGGCTGTGTCCTCCCACGATCACATCAATCCCATCTACCTGAGCAGCCAAAGTTAAATCATTATCCACATTTGGGTTATCATCATAGCCAATATGAGTTACAGCCACTATTTTATTGATTCCCATGCCCTCGAAAGCTGCTACAGCTTTTTCTGCTTCTTCAAGATAATTTTCGAAGGTAACATTGCCTGGACTGGATATGCTTGCTGTTTCAGCTGTCGTTAGTCCAAAGAATCCTACTTTTTCGCCATTCACTTCTTTAATGATGCCATTATATATTTTTCCATCATCAGGTTCACTCGATATAAGATCACTGAATAACCCCTGCAGGTTGGCATCTTCAGAGAAGTTCACATTTGAACTGACCAATGGGAATTGTGCACCTTTTATGAAGTCAGCCAGTGCTTTGTGTCCTTCTGCACTCGAACCTAAGTCAAACTCATGATTACCAAAAGTCATAATGTCATAGCCCATAAGATTCATAAATTCAAGATCAGCCTGCCCAAGGAATTTATTAAAATATAAAGTTCCGGAAAAAACATCTCCTGCATCAACCAGCAATGCTTCCGGCTTTGCTTCTCTTACTTCCTTTACCGCCGTCACTTTTTTTGCGGCACTATCCATATTTGCGTGTGAGTCATTGGTATGCATTAGCGAAAGCGTGAAATTTGAAGCTGAAGTCTCATCTGCTGAAACTAAACCTGCAGGAACGGCTGCAGACATTGTTAATGCTGCTGATAAGGCTACTGTAGATAATACTTTGATAGGTAATTTCATAATAATATGCTCCTTTCAATTTTCGGATTGAAAGCCGGAGCTGCTGCACTCCGGCTCCACTGTTACGCCGCTTTCTCATCCTCATAAGGAGACTCCATTATCTCCCCGTCCGAATCTTTGAAAATGATATGAGATGGATCCGCTTTTTTCCCAAGTGTCCATTTCTGCACATTTTCAGCACCGCGGATTTCCACGACTTTGTCACTTTCGATCATAACTTCTTTGATTTCAGATCCTGTCAGATCCACAACTGCCCCTTTGTTGGCGGAGCTGATGACGACTTTTGTATGTTTAAGGCCTTCTCCTTTAACTGCAGCTGATTTTTTCAGCCATAGGCCTTCTGAGAGGCGGGAGCTTCCATCCATAATAACTAATGCATTATGTGGCCCTGCCACGAATTTCTTTGCATGATAGTTTACCAGATTGAAAATATGATCATATTTAGGCTCTTCCGGCTTGGCTGCAGGCTTTAGGCTTGTCTGAATCAGGACAGGGTCATGGTCACTCGCCCGGCCGTGCTCTTCCATGAAGCCAGAGTTAATATGAAGAATATCCACTTCTGTTTTCTTGGCCAGGTTGTTGGATACTAAAATATGATCCAGCACCTGTGCATTTCCCTGATAGTTGTAAGTATAGCGCTCTTCTGCAGGAACTTTTTCAATCAAATTCGTCAGTTCCGCGCCCTTTAGAGCCTGTAAAGGTTTGGAGAACTCAAAATCGTTAAAGTCGCCAAGCAGGACGATATTAGCATCAGGGTCTTCAGCTTTAACACCCTTTACAAAGCCGTTCACCACGTTAGCTATTTTCATGCGCTGGATTTCACTGCTTAAGACAGGCGGCTGCACCTTACCGAATAACGGAAGATCTCCGCCTTTTGAGTTAAAGTGATTAGCTACTACAATGACGCTTTCGCCTTGGAATTCGAACTGCGCCGCTAATGCTTTACGGCTATTTTCAAAAGCTTCATTAGTTGGATCAATGCGTCCTGGGTTTAGTGTCAGTTTGCCGTTTTCAAAATCAACTGCATCAGTTGCTGACCCTTTTTCACCCGGGGCTAAGGTTACCCGTTCTGCGTTATAAAGGAAGCCGACACGGATGTTTCCTCCAGGCTGACCGCCATCCTGTTTATCTATCGGAGCGATGTCTGTGTATGTGTAGGCTGGACCGCCAAGCTCTTTAATTTTTGCAATTAATAACGCAGCACTTTGGTCCGCTTCTGTTGTGCCGCTATCTGTTGGTCCATCATTATCCTGTACTTCTGTCAGGCCGATAATATCCGGCTGCTTCATGTTGTCAACAATTGCTTCTGCTAATCTCGTAACCTTTTCCGCATCCGTTTTGGTTGAGAAATTCTCCACATTATAAGACGCGATGGTTAATTGGTCTTCTTCCTTATCAAGGATTGTTTCTTCCCTTACTGCCGAACCTTCAACAAATTCCGGCAATGAGTCTGCATCACTTAGTACTTTATAGTTGCTAAAGCCGTAGCTGACGACCCCCTGGATGCTGCCTTTGAAGCTGTCGCCCATTTTGGCAACAAAATTATCATCATTAATATCCAAAGTAATTCTTTCCGGGTTAAAATCGGATTCTGAAATGCGAAGTCCGCCAGCTGATGTGTTTGTAGCCACATCTCCAGGGACGACTGAAAGTTCACCATAATTTTGCGGGGCAACTACTTTTGCGTTGTCCACCTGTACAAGCATTCCTTCCAGGCTTTCAAAAAAATCAATTCCATCCTCTTCCGGATCAAATTCACCAAACTCATCGTTATCGATCACTTCAGTTGGCAGGTTCTCTTTACTCAGAATGACAGGAGCCGGAAGCTCCTGGCCTGACGCTATTTTATGGATGGCTGAAGCATTAATTTCGGTTACAGGCAAATCTGTCTCAAGCTTTTCAGCATAGCCGTCAAGCACCCACTCTTTCACCTGTCCTGAAACGGATACCACATCTCCTGCTGATACACCGTGTCCTTTTTTATAAACCAAAATTCCTTCTGATGTTTTTTTATCCTCATCAGGCTGCTGATCCTGCATGTAGAAATTGCTGCTGTCCACTACCTTAGTGACAATTCCTTCAACATCTGAAACCTGCTGGTTCGCATATGGAGAATAGTGGCCTGCACCCTGAATATCATGAATGCGCAAATCTTCGAGCCCAATCATGTACTGAAATACGGATACCTTACTGTCTGTTAAACCGTCTTTGACAGCTATCGCCTTGATTGTTGTCTCTTCATTAATGAGGATGGGATCAGAATATACTGTGCTTTCAGCAGTTGGTTCTGTTCCATCAACTGTATAATGGATTACAGCCCCATCAGTGGAAGACGATAGTTCTACTGCTGTTCCAGCTTTAACAGGACCACCCTCAGGGGAAGCTGTTACCGCTGAAACCTGTGGAGTTCCCGTATCTTCTACAAACGTATAAGCTGTTGGGCTTTTTAAACCTGGAGCTGTAAAGTATGCTTCAAGTGAGCCTGTAATTTGTACTTTTTTCCCCAGATTCTCAGGGTTGTCCTTTAAATTCAGCTCTGTTCTAATAGAATTATTCGGCAATTGAACCGGCAGTATTTTGCTTGGGTCTGTTTCACTTGGAGAATCGGCAATGGCCAAATTTGTATTAACTGTAAATGGTCCCGTATGGGTATATTTCGGCCCATTTGCAGTCGTTCCAACAATATACCCTTCTACTGTTGCTGTTCCGCTATTATCCGCAATCGCTTCTGCCACTGACTTCACGTCTTCTGCACTAGCTTTGGCAAAGGGGCTAAATAGACTAAGAATTAAAGCAAAAACACTAATAAAGCTAATTAACTTTATTCGCTGCTTTTTAATCATGAGATCCTCTCCTATTTCCTTATTTTAAAGCGTTTTCACGTACTACCACTCTAGTAAATCACTCTTCTATTTGGCATACAATCTGATATTTGTAAAAATTGAGTAAATAAGTAAAAATGAGAAAATATTCATATTTTTTAATAAGGAATAAGACCTCTATAAGAGGCGCTTGCTAGACTTTTAGGACCAGAAGATATTTTTCTGATTAATTTCAATAAATATACTTTTATAGGGATAATTGCAAATATTGGATAATAATAGTGCTGATTTACTAATGAACGAAGTTAATTGAGGGCCCATTCCGGATAGGGTTTGCATCAACCACAATTAAGCAAGCAATATTCCAACAAAAAAGAACCTCCATTGTGGAGATTCTCTTACTAGATTATTTATATACTTTAATCGTTACTGTTTTGCTGCCCCATTGAAGAGCACGCGTTTTATTTGGGATGAACACATCAATTTTATTTCCTCTTACCGCAGATCCTTTGTCACCTGCGATTGCTTCCCCATATCCTGGCACGTAAACTTTAGAACCTAATGGGATGACTTTTGGATCGACTGAAATAACCTTGGCGTTCGGGTTCTTTTTTAAATTGATTCCTGTATAAGTAATGCCGCTGCAGCCTTTGCAGCTGGCAGTATAGGCAGTTGCCTTAACTTTAATTTCTTTATATGCTTTCGTTGAAGCAGGCTTTACAGCCTTCTTTTTAGGTGCTGCAGTTTTTGCTGAAGCTCCAGTAATTTTTAGTTTTTGGTTAATCTTAATTGTATCTGAAGTTAATTTATTCCATGACTTAATCTGCTGTACTGAAACATTATGTTTTTTAGAGATTGCCCAAAGCGTATCCCCTTTTTTTACTGTATACGTATTTCCAGCGGCTGAAGTGACATTGGAAAATCCAAACGATAGAAAAACAGCTGTTACTAAATAGATTACTAATTTCTTCATGATATCTCCTTTATGTCCCTTGATAGGAACATATTAACACCGAAATATAACAAGTAGATTTCAGTAAAACTCTTTTTTTATTACAAATTAAAAGTAATTTAATAGTTTTGTAATATAAATTACCACATTTTCATTCGCTTTTCCGCCACAGAACCACATAAGGCACCTTTTCCCGCATGTGCAAGGTAAGGTGCCTTATATTAATAGGCAAAATTATGACTGCCGATTTGTTTAATAACCGTTCTCGTAAATATCCACTGGTCAGTAGCTGTATAAGGATTGTAATAATAAACGGCCCCGCCGGTAGGATCCCATCCATCAAAGGCATCTCTTACCGCCTGATATGCAGCAGCATCTGGCTGCAGCCAGTACTGTCCGTCATTCACAGCTGTAATGGCATTCTTTTGGAAAATGACATTTGAAAGAGTATCCGGGAATTCACTGGATTCCATACGATTGAGAATGACAGCGGCAACTGCCACCTGGCCTTCATAGCTTTCCCCGCGCGCCTCCCCATAAACAACATGAGCCAGCATGTCCACATTCCTAAGCATTTCTGCCGTGTTCACTCCAACAATGCCATCAGCTGCTAAACCGAAATCATACTGAAAGTTTCTAACTGCATTCTCTGTTACTGTTCCATAATATCCTGTTTGGTCTGTATTAAAATAGCCAAGCTTTTGTAATGCTGATTGAATGTATGTAACCTCCGGACCTGCTGAGCCATTCTTTAATACAGCAGCATCTGCTTTCGGCTGGCTGAAGCTCAGCACAAATACCATTGCTGCGACGGCCGTAATCCATTTTATGTAATTCATTTAAACACTCCTCATTATGTAGTATGTCGAGCCGGGCTTCCCTCCTTTGCTCACCCTTTGTATTTTCCCTATGAATTACTTAGGAAACTCGTTCAAATGGTTTAATTTTCCGGATAGGACAAAGGAACAGGCGGATAATAGGAAAAGCCGCTCTCTATAGAGAACGGCCTACATTTTTATATTTTAAACTTCTCCACCGACTTTTCCAGCTGTTTCGAAAGACTGCTCAGCTGAAGGGTCAGTTCTGAAATCTTACCTACTGCATCCTCCTGCTGGTCTGTTGAGGCTGCGACCTCGCGGGAAATTTGTGCTGTGTCTTTTGACAGACCCGCAAATTCATCAATAGAAGCAGAAATCTCTTCTGAACCTGAAGAGAGCTCTTCTGTTACTGCAGAAACCTCCTGAATTTCCCCGGTCACGCCTTCGACTGCATGCAGGATCTGATTGAATTTCTCTCCGGCACTATTGACAAGATCTGCGCCTTCTTCCACTTTACCTGAGCTCGCATGCATATTCCCGACTGCCTGTTCAATAGATAATCTGAAGTGATTCAGCTTTTCGGCAATTTGTTCAGCTGATGCTTTTGAGCCTTCTGCCAGCTTTTTCACTTCCTGGGATACAACCGCGAAGCCTTTGCCATGTTCGCCTGCCCGTGCAGCTTCAATAGCTGCATTTAATGCAAGCAGATTGGTTTGCTCCGCGATGCCTGATATCAGGTTCACGATACTCTCAATTTCAGTAGCCTGTGTACCGAGCTCTTCTATAAATAGAGAGGAATCGTTTACCGTTTTTTTGATCTCGTTGATCTGCCGGATGATAGACTGAATTTCATCAAAACCTTCTTTTACCTGCTGTGCAACTGTATTGGATTGTTCGCTCACATCTGTCGAAGCTTCTGCAATGCGCTGTATGCCTACAGCCATTTCTTCAATTGCCATGGCTGATTCCTCGCTTCGGATCAGCTGTGTATCAGTAGCTCCGGCCACTTCCTGGATTCCTCTGACAATCAGGCTGCTGGCCTGGCTGATTTCTTCCACCTTATTTTCTATTTTACCCGAAGAAACCAGGAGTGCTTCTGAGGATGATTTGATGTCTTCAACCATCACTTTTGTATGGTAGGTCATTTTTTTGAAAGACTCTGTCACGAGCCTAATTTCGTCATTTCCTTTTACTTTAATTGAACTTGCCTTCTCTTCCGCTCCGCGAAGATCGCCATCAGCCATTAATTGAGCGGCTGAACTGATGCTTTGCAGCGGGAGCAGTCTTTTTCTGACGAACCAGGCTAAAATGGTGACCACTCCAAGGATTAACAGTATATTTATTACCAGATTCATCGGCAGCACTTCCAGGAGTACTTGGTCTGTAATGCTGCTAATATTCTCTGCATTGATATCCACACCCAATATCCCGATTATTTTTCCATCCGCTTTAATGGGTACGAACGCGGAAAGGTAGTCTCCATAATCAGGATCGTGAACGATTGGTGAGCTTGAAGCTTTTCCATCCAGGACAGGAGCAATATCTTCGTATGTTGTAGCCGTTGTCGGTGTTTTAATATCTGCAGCAATATCGGAGTCATTCGGCAGACCATCCACCATAATAAAGAGTTCTTTCTTCCCGGAGTCAGCCATTAAAGTATAGACGTAAAATGCGCCTGTTTTCTCGCGGAAATCATTCAGCTGTTCCCTGAGGTCCCAATAGGTTTCCGACTGATTGGGATTCTTTAAAAACTCCTTATATTTTTCGGTTTCCATCTTTGAGACAATATTGTCTGCAATGCTTAGGCTAAAGTTTTCAATAGAGGACTCTACTGAACTTTTTGTACTTAAATAGAGCATAGAAATGTTTCCGAGTAAAACAATTGCCATTCCAAGAGCCATGACCAGTGCAATTCTAGTGCTGAGCTTTTTCATAAATTTCACTCCATCAGTAAATATTTCATATATGAATTATAACTTTTAACCCGGTTAAATAGCACTAGAAAAATCGAAAATACAAAAAAATACTGAAACCATTCTGGCTCCAGCATCTCTCTTAATCTATTATCATCTTTAAAAAACTTTCGCCTTCCTCAGTCGCAGGCAATCCGAAAAACTCGCTGAATGTTGCCCCAACGTCAGCCATCGAGTTTCTTTTTCCGATGTTAACCGGTTTTACCCGCTTACCGGCAGCAAGGATCGGGACGTATTCCCTCGTATGGTTGGAATGGCCGATGGTCGGGTCGTTGCCATGATCGGCCATGATTAGAATCAAATCGTCTGTTTCCATTCTGGGCAGGAATTTTGCGAGCCACTGATCGGTTGTGTTGAGCAGACGAGCATACCAATCTGTATCCTGGGCATGTCCTGCCAGATCTGTTTCCTGTATATTGACCAAAAACGCAGCATCCTCTTTTTCTTTTACATACGAATTCTCTAAAGCCTGCAGGACTTTTTCTGTATCAACAATGGGATTTGCCGGCCCTTCGCCATGCAGAACATCCGCCGTTTTGCCAATCCGGTGAACTTTAAGGCCATGGCGGGCAGCGATCATCGGAAATTGTCCGTCTATATTTACACCGTATCCCATATGATAGACTTCATAGCCTTTACCATATACCTTTGCCTTCGGGGCATCTACTCCCCACTGGCCTGGATTTTTCTCCTGTACAACTGACAGGATATGTTCAATGGTCGTATAGGGTCCTCCAAACGCAATGACCCGGCTGGTGTCTACATTCCTGCGGACAATTTTTCCGACTTCCTTTAATTTCTTGAAGGGCATTTTATTAAAATCTGCCGTTAAATTGATGATATTTCCGAGCGAGGACTCAAGGTTATCCCCGATGACACAGGCACCATCCACTAAAAGCACCGGCCGGTCACTCCATGGATATTCAACCCGATAGCCTGCTGCCATCAATGCCTTGGCGAGATCAGAATGAATATCCTTCATTAATCTTTTATTCGAGCGCTTCGGGCAGCTCCCGGCAATTTCCTGATGCCCGAGATAGGTGTCTGCCCCGTGATGGGCTAAGGCTGAAAAGCCGTAAGCATTGGCAGGAGCTGCAGTCCCATCTGCAAGTGCCCCCAGTCCAAGCCTATATAGCGTGGGTATTTCTAAAAAATCAGCCGACTCCCGGATATGCTTATAGGTATTGGCCCTGCAGTCAGAAGGATTGAACTCTCCGCAATCCTCCATTGCGCCAATGCCAAAGCTGTCAATCACCAGCAGAATTGCTTTT
Organism: Cytobacillus sp. FSL R5-0377; assembly: GCF_038004385.1. Lineage (NCBI taxonomy): Bacteria > Bacillati > Bacillota > Bacilli > Caryophanales > Bacillaceae > Cytobacillus > Cytobacillus sp. FSL R5-0377. The sequence goes on along the minus strand of NZ_JBBORA010000001.1, from coordinate 2,755,493 downwards.
GCCATCCTTACCACTTCCTCTCAAAGTGAACCAGCTCCGGCTTTCCGCTTTGAATTCCTTTTACCAGGGCAATATGGGCCCTGGTGACGAACACCTGGGTCCGGAAAGAGAAAACAGCAGTATCTCCTTCAGAGACTTTAAAACCGTTCGGTCTCTCAATTGCACCATAGTAGTCAATCGCTTCAGGATCAGGCTCGATTGCTTTTACATGCTGCTTCAATATATCTTTTTCATTGCTGCCGACCAGGCACCCGGTTAAGTGGGAACGCTCGTAATAGCCCCCGCCAATGACATAATAATGATCCTGATCCTGGTGGGACACTTCCGTTACATATACAATGGCAGGTTTCTCGGGCAGATCCCGGTAAGCATGCAGCGGGGTCGTTCCGGTAAGGGCATGTCCCGGTTCCCCATGTGTTACCCCCTGTTCTGCAAGGAACGGAATGGTTTCACAGCTGGTCGCACTTGGACCGTTTACCTGCTTTACAGTGATGCCCTTTTTCTCAAGAATGTCTTTTGCTTTTAAAAGGGTTGTAAGGTTTGGAGTCGGTTCCATGCTTTTCTTATCTTTAGACAGCTGAAAGTTCGGGAAGGTTGTAACGCCTGCTATGTTAATCCCGGAAAGGCCAGCCAGTACGGTAAGCTCTTCATCCAGCTTTTCCAATCGAAAGCCGCCCTGCTGTCCGGGATAAATCATATCACCTTCTGAATACACCCTAAGAAGTATATCCTGAACCACGCCTGATTTTAAAGCCGCATCAGAAAGCTGTCTGGCACGTGCAAGGGAAAATAGGGTAATGACTTCAGGATTCCATGATAAAGCTTCTTTCCATTGATTTTTCCCCGGCTGAACCAGGTGGCCGACATTTCCGATTTCAACTCCGCCTTCTGCCAATGTTTTAGCTTCGTCGAATTCAACAGCAACCGCCTTTTCGATGCCGTGCTCCGCAATAAACTTCCCTATAAACGGAAGCCTTCCCAGCTGCTTGCTCATGAAATAGAGCGTAAAATCATGATTTTTTGCTGTATCAGCCAGAGCCTCTGCATTCTCTCCAAGGATATCAAGGTCAATCACGTACGTATTCGGGGGTATAAGCCCGCTTTGATGCAAGGTAACTCCTGATTGAATCAGCTTAGGATTTCTGCGCTTTGTTACATCTAAAAACATGAAAGTCTCCCCCTTTATATACGGGTATCAACGATGCTGCACTTCTTTTGCAAGAGGTATCACTTTTTCCAGAATGCCGATAATTGTTCCTGCTCCTGATTTCATTGGATTGATGCGCAGTCCATATTCCTTCAGCTCAGGCTGCGCTTCCAAAAAGCTTCCGGAAACGCGGTATATCATCGGAATGATTTCATATTTTGATTCTGCCCCAACCGGATGGGTGGCCGCCCCATGCACGTCACTGATGCTGATCACATGTTGAGCGATCGGATCCTCCAGCTCTACAATAACGTTTTTGGATTGGGCATTCGTCATGTAGGCGGAGCGAATGCCCTTTACAGCCCCTTCATTCAGACGGCGGCAGAGCTCTTCCACCTGCTCGTTCTGAATAGCCAGTGACACAGGTGCGAAGGTCATCATTCTTAAAAGCTCCATAGCCTCGTAGCCCTGAACCTGGCCGCCGCCCGAGTAGTTATAGTGATGCACCCGTTCGAGGGCGTCTTTCTTGCCGGCAATGACCGCGATTCCTTCCGGCCCAAGAAGCTTAAAGCCAGAAAAGGTGGAGTAGTCTGCTCCTAATTCCACACCAATTCCCTTTGTCTTCAGTGCGCAATAGTTATCATCCACGACGATTGGAAGATCCGGTCGTTCATCCTTCACCATTTTAATGACTTCAGCCAATTCATAATGATCTGTCGGCTGCTGGCGGGCATGCTGAATATAGAAAACTTTAGGATTTTGATGATTTCTGATGACCTTTCTGATTTCCTCAAGATGGTTGTAATTAGCCTGGACTGTTTTAATGCCTAAGATCCTTAATGTTTCTTTCGTCGTCGTATACACAGGTGCCGTGTGAATGAACATTTCATCCCCAGGAGACAGGAGCATGCTGAGAATAGTGCGGATCGCACCTGTTCCGGCTCCCCTCACAAGGGCACAGTCTTCTGTTCCAAAGAAATCTGCCAGTACTCTTTCCACGAGATACGTCTGTTCCGGCCGCTTATATTGGGGTGAGACACCGAGGTCTCCCATCGAAAGAAATTGCCTGCCCTTGAAATAGCGGCTCATTCTGTCGACTAGCTTAAATTGCTTTTCCTGAGCTTCCTGTATCGATAAGCTTGGCAAAACTGAATCTGCGTACTTTAATTGGGCTCGGTTGTATGTGGACATTATGATCACTCCCTTATTGAAAAAGCTCTGGATGGATTAACCGTCAGGAACCGATGAAGAATGCTTTCTGGAACGCCGGATTCTTTCAATTTTGGAATAAACGTCTCAAGCACAAGACCGTAGCCCGTGCCTCCGTTCTTCTTCCAATGCGATTTTCGCGTTAAATCGGCTGAAAGCAGAATTTGATTTTCATAGCCGCGTTTTATGAAATCCAGAAGAAAAGCAGCTCGTTCTTCATCAGGACGGTAATTATTTTTTCCGATCGTATCAAACGCGATATAGACCCCTGTTTCCAAAACAGCGAGAACCTCGTCTTTATTCGGGTTGAGATCCTGATGGCCGATGATGATCTGACCAGCTGGAAGTCCATGCTTCGTCAGCAGCTCCACCTGTTCGTAACCAAGTGTTCCGAGCGTTGTATGTGTGGTTACCGGAAGGCCGGTTTCGACACCAGCCATCGCGGCACCAATTAAGAGCTCGTGTTCGATTGGCTTCATTTCATTTTTGCTTGTGCCCACTTCCCCGATGACACCGGGAAGTATGCCTGTATCTCCGATTCCTTCCGTTGCTTCTTTGATAAAATGCTGCGCAAACTGCTCTGCTTTCCAGCCGTCGGCATAGTGAGGGATATATGGGTCTTTATAAAAGCCAGTACATGTAATAAGGTGAACTCCTGTTGCCTCGCTTAGCCTTTTTAGCACGGGAGCGTTTCGGCCCATGCCGTCATTTGTCACTTCCACCATCGACCTTCCGCCAAGACGATAGAAATCCTCCAATTCCTCACGCATGCCCTGTTCATCATCCAAAATAGTATCGGGATCTTTTTTCACTCGCGAAAGATCAATGGAGAGATGCTCGTGAGCCGAGCAAATCCCCAATTCTTCCGGAGCAATTTTTCCAAGTACGGTTTGTATCATGGCAGTCCGCTCCGTTTCTAATTTTTTTTACTGAGGTATGTTCATGATTCCAAGTGCAACCAGGATATTGGCAATGATTCCGACTGCAATGGCACCCACAGGGCCGACTGCAATGCGGACAATTGGGCGTCCGGCCGCTTCATTCAGCAAATAGAAGCCGGCAATGAAGAAGAAGCCGAACCCCGGAGCAATCGCGTTGGCAGCGTTCGCTCCGCCAATTAATAGCGCTACTTCCAAAAGCTTGGTCATCGCACTGCGTATATTTTCTCCGGAATTACGGACACCGGGATATTTATCAAGGAATCTCGCAATGGAGCTTAATAGCATTACTTCTATGAAAATAATAATGACACCGCCGATTAAGGCTACCCAGACATTCGGGGAGAAAAATCCGACGACGAAAATGAGTGTGAATCCGACCGGGCTGTATACACCTGTTGCGATTGCTGTACTGGCGACAAGCGGGATAAAGCCTAGCGCACGGGCAGCCGCGGCAATTCCGGCATCAGTTGCTTTGCCTTCCGCTAATAGATTTAAAGAAATCGGATCTCCGGCCATGATCCATAGATTGGTAGCAGCTGCAATGAGACCGCCAATAATCATAAAGAACCCGACATTTTTCCTGATTTTAGCCACCTTGTCACTGAATACCGCAGCAAGGTCGATAGAGGAGCCTTCTTCGGCTTTTTCTTTCATGGCAAAAACAAGGAGGAAGATCATTCCTGTGATAAGAGCCATTCCTTCCTGGTTCAGTGTGACTGTTGTGCCTGAAATCGTAAGGACTCCGCTTTCGTTCAGCCAGACAGCGAGCTGGCGGATCAGCGCTGATACGATAAATGTGATAACCCCTTTTTTCACGCTAAACTGCATGGCAACCGCAAGTGCCGGGAAAGCCATAAATGTAACAACAACCGGTGTTCCTACCGCTCCCATGGCTTCAAGGAAATTAAGCGGCAGATAATCGAACAGCTTCACAAAGCCTTCGAGCCCGATTAACAGCCCTGCTCCATAAGCACCGCCAATCACTGCCGCAAGCGGTGTTCCCCATTTATTCTTCGGTGTCAGCAATCCAATAATATCAGTCCCCAGCAGGATACTGTGAACAAGAATGATACTGGCCGAGAGTGTAAACGGTATTCCAAATCCGATTACCAGGCCGAAGCTCATCGCAAAGGCAGTGAAGGCAAGATCCCGTCTCGTCATCCGCCCTTCAACATGTTCTGAGACAATTGGACGAAGGCCATCATTGAAAACCGCAATATTCATATTGGCCAACACAGCAGCAACGGCACCAATCAGGATAATTAATGTCATTTCCATTTCTTTTTCCCCCTCAAATAAAATGGATTAGCTTTTATTCTTTAAAGCTTTGATAATCATAGGCACAGCAACCTCTTTATGGTCAGCCGTGAATCCAAACGCTTTTTTCCCTTCGCTGACAGCGGTTACAATTTTATCCTCAACCGGCTTTTTCCCCGGCATGGAAACCGTCTCGCAGTTCGGCTTGCCGAGAAGGGCAATCGCCATGGCTAAAGCACCGCCGCCTCCTGTATGGCAGGCCCCTACATAATAATCTGCCTGTCCTGTCTTAACGGCCATCGCCGCTTCGAGATCTGACTTGACCATCGTTGTTATGCTGCTGTCAATCTCCTTTATTAAACTCTCAATCTCTTTTTTATCAACCTGTCCGCCAACTACAATCTTCATCTTAATTTCCTCCCTTGTTTAGTTGCAGTACATTTGTGTAATGGATGAGCAGAAAATCGATTTCCTCTTGGGGGAGCTGTTTCTTCCATTGCTGCTGTACAAATTCGATTTCCTTCATTGCTGTGGATGCTTCCGGTGACTGTTTGACTTCATCCAGCAAAGCAGGATGGGGAGCCTCTACTAGTTCTTCCTTTTCAATTCTCGTCAGAGCTGTCGGCAAATGCGTGAAAAGCATCTCAGCCCCGTCTATGGCATCCTTTCTCAAGTGTGACTGTAAATGCATAAATGCTAACGTGCTTATATCGGCTGCTTTGGTGCTGACCACAGTTGAAGCTAAAAGGATATCCATTCTTTCTTTGAGCTGGTTTATATCCATTCTTTTAACCCCTCCAAAATACAGTATTTAGTATATTAATAGTGCTAAGAAACTAGAACATAGTTTCTTAATAGTGAGGATATTTTTTCTCTTCCTCCACTAGCCTTTGGATCTCTTCCACTTTACTGAACTGGAGCAGCTGGATTTGTTCTCTGATATTGGTTCTTTCACTTTCAATGACTATGGCCGCTGTGTTTGCTTTTCTGGCCAGCTCCTTTGCCTTTTTTGATTTAAAATCAGAGGTGGCAAACGTTTTTAGTGCTCTCGCTTCATCAACGTTCCAGACCGCAGCATCAATACTGCCGTTCTTCAGCATATTGAAAAGCTGCATGTAGTCTACCTTTATTAATTCAACGTTGTGCTCTTCACATTCAAGGAGGGTAATATTGGCCTGGTCGGCAGATGAATAGTCAATTCCGACTTTCATGCCATCTGTAATCTCATTGCTTTTATGATTCGAAAAGAAAACTTTATGGGATGTTACATACGTTTCCGGCCCAAGGATATGGAGAATTTCTAAGCCCTCAAACTCCTGAACAGCCTCTTCTGCGGCCAGCTGGGACATGATGGCAAAATCGTATCGCCGGGTTTTTAGGGATTCGACCCGCCTTCTCGCCCCTCTCATATAAGCAAGTCCAGACTTCTTGTTGATTTCCTCAAACCCCTCGACAATACCAGTCGCCAGGCCTTCATACTTGCGGGAATATGGAAGCGGCATTACCCCCATCACCGGTCCGATGCCGGCAATCTCATACAGCAGGTTGATGTCCCTCTTTTTCAAAAAGGTACCAAGATGACCTCTGGATTCAAGGGAAATAGCATGCAAATCTTCCAGCACCCTTAATGCCCCCTGCACCGTTCCACGGCCCAAGGATAGCTTCTCTGTAAAATCACTTACCCGGGGAATTCTCTCTCCCTCAGAAAACCGGATAAGCTCCTTTGCAATAAACTTGGCGGCCAGCCCATTCTTTGAATATAAACTTTCCCAAATACGGCTCATTTCACAAAACCTCTTTACCTTCAGATCAATATACGAAAAACTGTATATTATAAGTTTAGCTGGTATGGGGTTTTATTTCAAGAGTTTTCAAAAAATATTGGTGACATCGAAAAAATGGTGACATCGAAAAATGGTGACAGGCACCACCCGAATTATGTCGAATTAAAGGAATTCTCCCTAAAGGAAGAGAATATATACAGAGATAATAACGAAAGGAGCAAAAGAATGGCACGCCCTAAAAGAATTTGGAGTCCAGATCACTATCACCATGTAGTCAGCCGTGGAAATTGGAGAGCAAACTTGTTTGAAAACGAATCAGATTTTATCTCATTTTTGTATATCCTCCACTACACTCATCGTTCTGCCAGCCTCGAAATTGCCAGCTACTGTTTAATGTCTAACCACTATCACCTCATGCTAAAAACTAAAGACGTCCCACTTTCCAAGGTAATGAGAACCATTAATAAGGCTTATGCTGATTACTACAATAAAAAATATCAAGTCCAAGGCCATTTATTTGAGAAACGTTTCTTTAGTAAGCCTATTTATGATCTTTATGGGCTGCTGGAAGTGAGCCGCTACATTCACTTAAATCCTGTTGAAGCAAAAATTGCAGATGCTCCGCAACACTACCGCTGGTCAAGCTTCCCCTACTTTTATTACTCACAGAAGCAAACTCCTGATTACCTTAACCTCAAATCCATAACAGATCTATTTTCTGGAAACGACGAAAATATGCAAAAACAAAATTACTGCAGGTGGATGGTAAAAGACATTAAAATTGAACAGCTCAATAATATTTAGGTTTTCACCATAGGAAAAGGGATTAGTGGTCTATAACTGGTATAGGTGCCTGTCACCCTGTTGTTGTACAGAAAATTCAAACAATTAATCATTAAGACCCATGATTCCCATAATTAGTAAAAGTAGAATAGAACTGTAACAAATTTTGTCAAAAGGGAGTGGATTTAACTGAAAAATAAGCTTATTGCGTTATCACTGGCTTCTGCTTTAAGTTTTTCATTTTTCCCGGGAGAAAGTCTTGCCGAGCAGACTTCGCTAGCGAACCAGGTGATCATTCCTGGCGCTCACTCAGTTTCAGAACAATACTTCGACGGGGCCGGCGACAATTGGCTCACTACTAAGAATCCTCTGCAATATGAGCAGGCAACCCTCTACGGCAATATCGGTCTGGCTCCTTATCTATGGGGAAATACAGCAGAAGGAACGGGCTGGCATCAAATGTACAAGCCTGCTTCTGTCACGGGAACTCAGGTAAATGGGATTTTTGAAGATGCCCAGTTTGTCATCCGGGTTCCGGACCACTGGAATGGCCGGCTGGTTGTTTCGGGAATTCCGGCTACGCGAAATGAAACGTCAACCGACCTGCTTTTCAGTGATTATGTACTGGAAAAAGGATATGCATTTGCAGCAATTGACAAAGGCACCCAGGGCGAGGAGGATCCAGCTGACCCATTGGCAAAAGTAAAGAATGCGCTGGCCGGTGAGGATGATAGTGTTGCTGAATGGCATCAGCGATTCCGCCAGATTACAAAAGCCGCACAGCAGTATTTAGCCAGCCATTACCCAGATGGACTGATCGATCCAGATTCCTCAGATCCGGCAAGTGATTTAATATTGAAAGACCATAAAATTCCTACATATGCGATGGGAATTTCCAATGGGGGCTATGTCGTGCGCTATGCCCTTGAAAATGACAATCCGGAGAAAACCGGCGAACCCCGCCTTTTTAATGGAGGAGTCGATTGGGAAGGCGTTTTATGGACGGAGAAAAAGGAGAATTTGATCAGCTCTCTGACCACTGTTGTGAATCATGCAGAGGAAGCTTTGTATGGCAGCGGCAAAGAACAGAAAAAAGCGGTGAAAGAGCTATACAAAGCAGGATTGCCAAAAGGGTCGGAAAAACTGTGGGCCTACCATGACCAGGTATACTGGTTTGTCTCTCTGAATATCTATCGCGATCATTTTGATCCAGAAGCACCCGGCAGGACGGAATGGAGCAATTACCTGAACTTCTTTAATGGCGTGAGAGACCGATCCTATGATCATATTTTTGAAGATTACATGTATGTGACCCGGCCGAAGGAAGTGAAGGAAAATATTAAGGCCGTGTCCAATACCGGAGATATTGATGTGCCGCTGATCTCTTTTACTGGATCACTGGACTCGCTGATTTTCCCGGAAATCCATGCTAAGGGATATCAAAAGCTGGTTAAGAAAGCCGGAAAGCAGGATCTGCACCGCATGTACACAATCGAGAACGGGAACCATGTTGACAGCCTTGTCTGGAACCCAGGCACCGATCCGGATCAAGAACTTCAGCCGCTGCTGCCATACGCTCATCAATCATTTGACCTCTTAGTTGATTGGGTGGAAAATGGCAATGCGGCCCCTGCGAGCAAAACGGTTGATGCACCGGAGAACCCTGTTAAGGTTGTTGATTTGAAAACTGGGGAGGAACGGGGTCCGCGTTAGGACTGCTGTCTGCGGCACACCTACTTGCTATCCGCACAGAAAAATATCTATACGCACACAAATTTTGGTTATACGCACAGAAAAAAATTTATCCGCACAGAAATTTTGCCTATCCGCACATAAACTGATTTTAGTGGCCCATGAAAGTATATCAGGGCGGCTTTTTATAGAAAAAGATGCCCCAATCGCTATAGATTGGGGTTTTTAGGTATTATTTTTGTAAATAAGTAAGTCTTTACTCGCTATCGGGCTTTTGTTTGGACTCCGGAGAGCAAATTAGTGTTCCCTCTGGACGAAGGTGACCCCGGGTTCGGACTCAAACTACTGCTTTTCGGCTTCTGTCCGAAGTTGCCCCACGTTCGGACTTAAACTACTGCCTTCCCGCTTTCTCTATCCGAAGTTATCCCAGTAAATCAGCCTCCCCGAATTCCCCCATTAGCGATAAACCTTCCTGCTGCCCGCCATCAGCCACACCACCACCGGAATCAGCCCAAAGGAAACCACACTAATCCCCGTCCAGCCCCCGGTCTGCCATACAAGCCCGGCAAGCGTCCCCCCGGTTGCAACTCCAAGGTAATAGCTTACGAGATAGATGCTCGAGGCTCCAGCTTTGTGATGGGAAGCCCTCTCATTTACAATAGCTGCCATCAGTGAATGTGCCACAAAGAATCCCAGACAGGTCAGACATAGACCTATTACAATGACTGATAAAGAATGTACATTGGTAAGTAAGGTCCCTCCTATTAAAATGACCGTTCCGGCCGAAACCAGTGTGGTTTTCCTGAAATAAGCAGACATCCTGCCGCCCAGAATGGAACCTGCTATACCAAAGCTGTACGCCAGGTAGGTAAAAGAAATATTTTTTACAGTGAGGTTAAAAGGATCTTGTTCGAGATAAAAAGGCAGGTACGTCCATACTCCTGTAAACGAGAATTGGAGGAGGATTCCCATCGCAAAGGCAGGATAAAGCTTGGTATTTTTCAGATGTGAGCCCATGCCTGACAAGTCTTTTTGAACAGATCTTTTACTGGGCTTAAAATAATGAGATTTTGGCAGAGTCATAAAATATAGGATGAATAATAGAATGGAAAATCCAAATAAGAAGTAAACAGAAGTCTGCCAGCTGGCCATATCTGCAATGTACCCGACGAAGATGCGTCCCGCCATTCCGCCAATGGCATTAGCAGCAATATACATGGTGATGCCGAGGCTGACGCTCCCTGGAGCCAGCTCCTCCCCTAAATAGGCGATAGCTGCTGCAGGCAGGCCCGCTATGCTAAAGCCCTGCAGGAAGCGAAGCACCAAAAAGGTTTCAAAATTAGGCGCAATCGGCAATAGCACCAGCGGCATAATTGTACAGACAAGTGTGATATTCATGATGGAAACCCGGCCAATTCGATCAGATAGAAATCCGAAGAATAACAATCCGAAAATCATAGAAACTACAGCAGCAGACAGTGATAAACCGGCTGCTGCCGATGTAATGTCAAATGAATCCGCCAGCAGCGGCATAATCGGCTGCACGAAATATAAATTAGCAAATACTAAAATGGATGCACTCGTCATCGCAATCATCATTTTTTTGAAGCCGGCATCCCGCAGCGAATATTTATCCGATTCCACTTGTCGAGCGTTTAAAGCAGTCATTTCCCCACCCTGTTCCGTTAAAGCGTTAAATCCATCATACCATTTTATTTCGAGTCACTATACTTTTTTCTCCACGATTCCCGCTAAGAACTTCCCTCAATTATTTTTGAAACAGCGAGCACCTTCATTCCGGCTGTCCTAAATGTTATAATAAAGGAATGTACTTTACAGGGCAGCCTGTTACATTAATAGGTGCCTTGCTTTAATAAATTCGACAAAATTCGGGTGGTGCCTGTCACCAACAAGGGGGTAGAAAGGATGATTCCGGAGCGGTTTTTGGAGCCTTTGGAGTTTGCAGCGAATGAGCTGAAGGGGCTTTTGCGTGCTGAGAATGAGGAGGATGCGCGCCTGGTGCAGAAGGGGCTGATGCTGTTTCGGCAGGGGCTTGTGTATCAGCTTCGCTTTGAAGATGATAAGGTGTTGGCGACTGTTCAGGATGTGACTCCTGCCAAGGTTGAGCTGAATCTGGAGTTCATTCATTTGAGCGAGTGCTCCTGCCCGGCTGAAGGTTTTTGCCGCCATCAGACTGCGGTCTTTCTGCAGCTTCTCTCAAAAGCCAAAAGTGTGTCCATGTGGATTGAAGAGTGGCGGAAGCCGATTAAGGAAAAACAGACGGCCAAGGATTGGGGGCTTCAAAGAGCGAAGGATCTGCTGAAATCCTCCAGCCAGAAGAAGAAGACAGGCTATGACGGCTGGATTGACGGTTTCGAGGAAAGCTTTACCGAGCTGCTGGAAAAACAGGGTGAGCCCCGTCCATATGTACTTCCTGAGCTTTTCCATGTGTATCTGCGGCGCCTGAAAGCGGGAGCACCAGTGGAGCAGGAATGGAAGCTTCTTTACCTTCTGGTCGGCTATGTTTTTTCTTTTAAAAAGCTGATGGCGCTGAGCAGAAAGTATGGCCATGGCGAGGAATTGATAGACCGCTATTACCGCCATCTCTATCAGTCCCTGATGGAAGACTCCGTTGAGATCATGAATAAGCTGTCAGTGCACTCCCTCCCCTTTGCTTTTGATCAATATATCGAAAAGCTGAAGGATGATTCTGCCGGACTAATTACCGGTTCGTTTGGGATGGAGTATGAACGGACCCATCTATACCGGCTGCTGTGGACGCATTTTTTCAAAAAGAAAGAATGGCGTGAAGCGGAGATTGAGAGGCTGGAACCCTCCCTAAACGAAAAGCCCAACATGCCGTCAGTGGCAGGCTATGTGCACCTTCAGATTCTTGAACGCAATGACGAAAAGGCACTCAGTGTTTTAAATGTGCTCAATGAGTTAATGACACCTTATATGCTTTACTGGCTCGATTACTTTTCATCCAATAAGGACTGGAATCGGATGGGTCCTTATGCAGAAGCATTTATCCATAAATTGCGGGATTATCTGAAAACAAATGATGATTATTATGCCTGCATGGATTTTACAAGGATGTCCATCAAGGCGATTTCTCCTTATTGCCTGGAAAGCAGCAAAATGGATCTGTACGAGAAAGCCTTGATGGAGACGCTGCCGTACAGCTACAGTGACTATGAATATTTGCTTTTTGAAAAAGGTGAATTCACGAAATGGGCGGATCTGCAGGCGTTCATTGGCTTTGATCTTGATTCTCTTGGCAAGGACCGGATCAGGGAAATCAGCAAAAAGGAGCCCTCCATCCTTCTGCCGCTATATCATCAATCCATCACTGGCCACATTAATATGAAAAACAGAGATCATTACCGCGAGGCTGTCCGGAAAATGAAAAAGCTTCGCACTCTGTATAACAAGCTGAAACGTCAGGAAGACTGGCAGCTTTTTCTTGAATTGCTGCTTGAAAAAACGAAACGTCTCCGCGCTTTTCAGGAAGAATGCAAAAGGGGTAAGCTAATCGATGCTTAAAACGAGATTTCTCCACGTGAAAGTGAAACCAATAAACAATGCCCGCTACCTGATTTTTGCTGTAAATGAAGAAGGGCGCCAGCTTCCCCCGAAGGAATGGAAGCCACTTCTATTTAACCATCACAGGGAAAGCTTTTTCGGAACCATGCTGGATGCTGCAGAGGCAGACGGGATTAAAGGGATCTCTGTAACAGGCTGGCAGCTTGTCACCCTGTTTGCGGCAGAACAATTCAACCGTTTGATTGATTGGAGCTGGGATGAGACGGCAGAAATATTGCTGGCCTCTTCACATGCTCTTTATGATTCGATCATGGACCAGGAATGGATGCCGGATTTTGCCGCCTGGGAACAGGATCAATTCCGCTGGGCACTGCCGGAAAGTGTGATTAGTGAATTCGGCACAAACTTTTGGGAGCAGACAGTAGAAGGTTCTCCAGTCAGGGAATTTATCGGAGACTTATTTCACCGCTCCCTTGACGGCTATATGAATCAAAACCAGGATGCGAAGGCGCAGTTCGGCGAAAAGCTTGAAGCCTTGCGGAGTGAACATCTCTCACCGCGTGATCTTGCCGCTTATTTTGATGAAGAAAGCTGGCAGGAATGGATTGGGGTCAAAGCAAATGAAGCTCCTTTCTCGATCGGACTTAAGCTGGAAGAGCCCGGGGATATTGATACAAGCTGGGATTTGACCATATTTCTGCGCGGAAAAATGAACCCGGATTTATTTGCCGATTACAAGGACTATTCGAATTATCCGCATGACTGGCATGAATATGAGGATTCAATAGAAAAAGAGATCCAGCGCTGGCTCGAGCTTTTTCCATGGCTTGAAGGCAAGCCCGGCGAGATTTCGACTATGCTGACGGAGGATGAAGCCTGGACTTTCCTGACAGAGGCAAGCGAAACCTTTCTCGCACTTGGCGTGGAAATTCTGCTTCCATCGTGGTGGCAGGCGATGAAGAACGCAAGCCTCAAGGTAAAAGCAAAAGTGAAAGGAACCGGGGGCCATCGCCCCTCGTTTGTCGGCCTTCAGTCCATGCTTGATTATGATTGGCGCTTCAGCATGAATGGAGTTGACTTAACAGAAGAAGAATTCCGGGGCATGGTCGAGGAAAAAAGACGGCTCGTCTATGTTCGCGGCCGCTGGATAAAGCTGGATCCCCATTTTGTCCGCCATATTCAGGATTTAATGAAGAAAGCGGAAAAAGAAGGGCTGCATGTCCGCGATTTGATCGAGCAGGAGCTTATGGCTGACGGGAACACCCAGGAAGACGACCTGGATAATCCTAAAACATTTGCCCGGATTCAGATTGAGCTTAACCGCCAATGGAAACAGATGGTAAAGCAGCTCCGCGATATTAAAAACCTTCCGCTTGAAGAGGTCCCTGCCAGTTTCAAGGGGGATCTCCGACCTTACCAGAAGCTCGGGATGAGCTGGCTGCTGTTTTTGCGCCGCTATGGGTTCGGTGCCATTCTGGCGGATGATATGGGACTCGGAAAAACGATTCAGCTGATCTCCTATCTTTTAAAAGTTAAGAAGGATGAAGACAGCGGCCCCTCTCTCATCGTGTGCCCTACATCTGTTCTCGGGAACTGGCAGAAGGAAATCGAGCGCTTTGCACCAGGCATGAGCGTGTACCTTCATTATGGGTCAAACCGCCTGAAGGGCGAAAGATTTTCTGAAAAAGCTATGGAATCTGATATTGTGCTGACCTCATATGGACTTACCCATATGGATCTCGAGGATTTTGAAGCAATCGAGTGGAGCTCCATTTCGATTGATGAAGCCCAGAACATTAAAAACGCACAAACAAAGCAGTCGCGGGCTGTCCGAAAGTTGAAAGGCAAACACCATATTGCCCTTACCGGAACTCCCATGGAAAACAGACTGACCGAGCTCTGGTCCATTTTTGATTTTACGAATCACGGCTATCTCGGCAGTCTCGGGCAATTTCAGAAGCGCTATGTACTGCCGATTGAGAAGGATGACGACAAAAATAAAGTGAAGCAGCTGCAGGCCTATATCCGCCCCTTCCTGCTCCGCCGTACGAAGAAGGATGAGGATGTGGCCTTGAACCTGCCTGATAAGCTTGAGCAGAAGGAGTACTGCCCGCTGACTGCTGAGCAGGCTTCCTTATACGAGCAGCTTGTCCAGGATACTTTTGCACAGATTGAAAAGCTGTCCGGGTTTGAGCGAAAAGGCCTAATCCTGCAGTTATTAAGCCGCTTAAAACAACTGTGCAATCATCCGGCCCTTTATTTAAAAGAAGAAAAGCCAAAGCACGTCCTCGAACGTTCTGTAAAGCTTGAAAAATTAAGCGAACTCGTCGGCGCTGTTCATGAACAGGGCGAAAGCTGCCTGATTTTTACCCAATATATCGAGATGGGGAACATGATTGCCCGCCTGCTGAAAAAACAATTCGGATTCGACGTGCCCTTTTTAAACGGAAGCGTGCCAAAGCAGGAACGGGATAATATGATCAGCCGTTTTCAGAATCATGAGTTCCCAGTATTCCTGCTGTCGCTTAAAGCCGGCGGTACCGGTTTGAATCTGACGGCAGCAAACCATGTCATTCATTATGACCGCTGGTGGAATCCTGCCGTGGAAAATCAGGCGACTGACCGTGCCTACCGGATTGGGCAAAAGCGCTTTGTTCATGTGCATAAAATGATTGCTACCGGCACACTCGAGGAAAAAATTGATGCCATGCTTGAAAAAAAGCAGTCCCTTAATGACCAGATTATTACGAGCGAGAACTGGATTACCGAGCTTTCAACAGATGAACTGCGGGATCTGGTTCACCTCTCATAGAGTTGATTCAGTCTTCAAGCCCCTTATATGCATTAAGGCTTGGAGGCTGTTCTTTTATTTTTGCATATTCCGGCTTATTAGGCCTTTGCGTCAGAAAAGTGACTTTGCTGCCTTCTTTTATAATAAAACAGGATAGCAGCTCGTATGTAGGCTTCTTGTTCCCCGCGTTAATTGCCACCTGGCTTAACAATAAGTTAAACTTGTAGTGAAGAGTTCTTTCCATATCGTTGAACATGAGTGAAGTATGGCTTCTAAGAGGAATTCTTTGATAGGATTTGTTATTTTGGAGCTTAATGAGCTGAAGCGCATCAAAGAAGCTTGGCTGATGATTGGTATTTAGACATTTATTTTCTGTTTTAAAATACAGATACCCGTTTTTTACTCCTTTATCCATTAAATCACCCCCTTTTATTATTTCAAAAAAATATATTCGACATATTCCGCGAAAATCCTCCTAGTTATTTTTACCTATACTACACAATTCCTAATTTGTGAACAATAATCACTCAGTACATTGTGATCTGCGTTCACAAACAGCCTTTTCAGCTGCTATTCCCGCTAAGTTAAAAGAAAGAAAGTAAACGGCGGTGAAAAGGATGTCTTTACCTGAAATACTGAAAAAGTTAAGAACGGACCGAAAGTGGACTCAGGATTTTGCTGCTGAAATGCTGAAAGTGGATCGTTCAACCATCAGCAAATACGAAACAGGAAAGGTCACTCCCACATACCAAACCCTCGTACAAATGGCAGAAGTCTATAAAGTGGACAAGACCTTATTGACTGATAAATTGGAGAACCCCTCCTCCTACTCGGCGGACAAGTCTGTTTTAAAAGAAAACCCCGATGATAAGGATATGGAGATGATCCGGGAAATCATCAGCCATTATCCCGACCTGAAAAAAGCCCTCCTGGACATATACACCTTTAACGAAAAGAAAAAGGCCCTCGCTGTGAGAGTCATTAAGAGCAGCATTCATGCATTGAAGGACTTTTAGTTAGTTTTTAGGAATCATGTAAGGGGAACTCGGTAGAGCTGGGTTTACATTGGACTGAGAAGATTAGGTGCTGGGTAGAAGAGTTGGGTTTCTTTCGACTTTTGCTGCGTAAATTTGGGATGGCAGTTTTGAGTCTTGGCCTGCTTCGGACTTAAAATGCGGAATTCGAGTTTGGGTCCGAACCTTGGACTTCTCTGGACATATAATCCGTAAACCCGACATGCTTTGCCCGATCCTCAATCCTCATCCGACACAGAACGTGAATAGCCGAGACGCAGGGCTCAAACCTCTTCTAACTTAGAAAGCCTAAATGACCAACACCATGAACCTACCAAAAAAAAAATAACCCGGCACAGAGGTACCGGGTTCCAATTTGGGGAGTTTTGAGGATATGATTGATTCTCTATATGGAAGGAATTTGTGTGGACAGCTGAATGGGGGATGCCGTCAGTTCATGATGGAGAAGCGTTTTGGTGTTTGGTGCTTTTGCATATGGCAGTTTTGCATGACCGTTTCACGGATGAACGATTCAAGCTGGAGAACGCGCTTGTTAAGGTCATCGACTTTGTGGTTTGATTTTCCAAGCATTTTGATGAGGCTTTCGAGCATATATTCCAATGCCTTTTCTCTTTCAGACACTTCATTCAAAATGGCAGCTCCTCCTTGGTCACGGACACCGGGATGCCCTCTGCCTTCTTACGGTCAAGGAAGCGGACGGTTTCCGCTACCACCTCTGTTACATAAATCCGTTTCTTTTCCTGATTATCATAATGCCTTGTCTGGATCCGCCCGGTTATTCCAATCAGGGTTCCTTTCCGGCAATACTGCGATGTATTTTCTGCCGTTTTCTTCCATAGAGTGCACTGCACAAAATCCGCATCGATTTCACCCTTCTGATTACGGTATTGGCGGTTTACTGCTAGCGTCACATTCGTCACCGGAATTCCCTCCTGTGTCCTTTTCAGCTCAGGATCCCTTGTCAGCCTTCCCACTAGGGTCACTTGATTGATCATGGTTTTCATCTCCTCTCTTGATAGCCTTATCATAGCCGGAACTTCATCCCTGTGTAAAAAAGCAAAAATGTGTTTTTCTCAGTGCTTTTTCGGCAAAAACACTCATGAAATTTAGTTTTCAGCCTCTTTTCTGCAAAAAACCGCTTCAAAAATTCGATTTTCAGCATAAAAAAAAGAAAATTCGACATACTGTCAAATTCGCTTTCAGTTTGGGCTGTGTTATAATTTTTTTATAGACAACTTATTTTGGGAGATGGAGGTAAGCCATGAAAACATTTAAACTTGTTTCTCTGCAATTGGTGGAAGAAAAGGGCCTGGTTGATATTGAACTGGATGATGGATTGATTATCAATAAAGAAGATGAGAAGAGCAGCTGGCTCCTGGAGGCTTTTGTTGATAAATCCTATCTTGAGTACTTCAAAAAGCGCGCTGATGACAAAGACGAACTGACCATCCAAGTTGTTATTACCAAAAAAGAAAACGATCCAGCCGCATTCCAAACTAAAATTACCTCTATCAGCGAACTGGAAAACCATATCAGCATCCTTTTTGAGGGATCACTCAGGAGAACGAAAAATGATTACGCCGAATTGCTGCTTCAGGACCTTTTAGATAAGGGATACAGCGGCGACAGCCTGATTGACGAATTCAAGGAAAAAATGCAAAGCAAGCCCCGCCTGGCTGCTGCAAAAAAAGAAAATAAAGAAACTCCCGCTCAGTCATAACGGGAGTTTTTTCTTTTAATTATTACTTATCCTTATTATCTTCATCCTGCATATCAAGATTATCTTCCACAGCATCTTCGCCCGGCTCGTTGTTGTCTTCCATCATGTCCCCGTCGTCATCAGTATTGATGTCGTTGTCATCTGTGTTTTCATTCAGATCATTCACATCTCCATTTTCCACATCACCATTTTCCTCAGTGATTGTATCATCCTCCGGCGGCGGCTCCTGGTCGTCAGTGGCACAGCCTGCCAGTAGCATGGCGGAAAGAACGGATCCTCCGATAAGTGTTAAAAGCTTTTTATTCATCGTAAAAGCTCCTTTCAAATGATGTATTGTTGACCTGCTGCATTGGTCTTCCTTTATATTTCCCAAAAATCGAAACAACTTGCATATTTTTTTACAGAAAAAATCCCGCACATGGTGTACGGGATTGTTTTAGCATTATCTTTCAATCGCAAACATAATTTCGGCTTCCATTGCCACTTCGCCATCCACGGTCGCAACGGCTTTGCCTTTTCCGATTCCTCTGCGGACGGAGAGCAGTTCGACCTCCATCATGAGTGTATCGCCAGGCCGCACCTGGCGCTTCCAGCGGCATTTTTCCACTCCGGCAAAAAAGGCAAGTTTTCCTTTATATTCATCCAGTGACAGCAGTGCCACAGCACCAGTCTGTGCACAGGCTTCAAGCGTCAGGCATCCCGGGAACACATTGTAATTAGGGAAATGCCCATTGAATACTTCCTCATTGGCACTTATATTCTTTTTGCCGACCGCTCTTTTTCCAGGCTCAAGCTCTTCAATCGAATCCACGAACAGGAATGGATATCGGTGAGGGATAATTTCTTTTATTTCTTCTACATTTAATTTCATATGTATCGCTCCCATGTATTATTTAGCACCAGATACTAATAGCTTATATTCATTTTACTAAAAAAACGATGCTGCGCAAAGTGCCAACAAAAAAAGAAGGGTTTGCTGCCCTCCTTTTCATTTCTATTCTTTTTCCACCAAATCCATAATATGCGTCCAGGTGGACTTTGTAAAAATATCCTTTACTTCGCCGCCGCCAATGACACCATACCCGACTGCGGCTCCTGCCATAACGCTCAGGAAAATTAAAAGCACGACAATAATAATCCGAAGCCAGATCGGAATGAGACGGATGCGAACCCGCCCTTTACGCGGTGACTCTTCTTCGCTGCTTTCTTTTTTCAGTTGTTCACGCGTCTTGACTGCTTCTTGATTACTGTTGTTTACTGACATTTTATTTCCCCTTTATATCTAACGTATTCCGTTGACCAGTCCCATCATTTGATCAGCCATGGAAACGGATCTGGACTGAAACTGATAGGCCCGCTGGAGGTTGATCAATTCTGTCATTTCCTTGGATAAATCCACATTGGATTGTTCCAGAGAACCCTGGACCATTCCAATCTGTCTGCGGAGCGCACCGTTCAGCTCTGAAAAAATCCCTTCGCCGTCTATACCCTCAGGCAGGCCAAGAAGATTTTCGCCTTTTTGCTCCAGGAATTGAGGCTTGTTGATTAAAACCACTCCAAGATTGAATTCCTGGATATTCCCATTCGCAGCTTCTGCCAAAAAACTCCCTGATTCAGTCACTTTAAATTTATTCGCCTGTCTATTTATTATAATCGAATTATTATTTTCATCAAGAACCGGAAGTCCCTCCGCTGTCACAAGCATGGTCTCATTGTCGGACACAGGTGTTAAATAAAATGCGCCTGCTCTTGTAAATCGCACTGCAGATCCGTCTTCCGTCTGCTCGAGCACACGGAAATACTGGCCTTCCTTTGTAAAGGCAAGGTCAAGCTGTCTGTCTGTCGCCTTTAATGAACCCTGCTGCATGACCATTTGGGACTGTGCCAGCTTAGCGCCGACTCCCTGCCTGAAGCCTGCCGGTGTCAGCCTCCCTGCTTCAGCAGCCTGATTTGGCTGATTATTGAACTGCTGAAAGAGCAAATCAGTAAAATTGGCTTCACGTCTTTTATAGCCTGCTGTATCAATGTTGGCCACATTATGGCTGACAATATCCATCTGCTTCTGCAGCTGGGCCAGTGTATTTGTGGCTGTAATCATAGTTCGATTCATTGTTTTTCCCCCTTAGCGGGTCTGCCGCCGGGCATTACCCGATCCGCCCAATTTCATTTGCGGCTTTCTCCATACTGCGGTCATATGCCTGCAGAACCTTTTGGTTTGCTTCAAAAGAGCGATAGGCGGCCATCATATCCGTCATTGTGCGGGAAGCATCTACATTGGAACGCTCCAAAAAACCCTGCTGCAGCTTGAATTGAACATTCTGTGCATTATAGGCATTTTCAAGAACGCTCTCTTCAGTCACTGCAAAAAGGCCGTCTCCTTCTTTTCGCAGGCTTTCGGGATTTTGGGCAAAAGTGATGCCGAGTCTGGCAGTTTCACCCGCTTCACCCGTAATCATACCATCTTCACTTACAGTAAAACGGTCACTGGAAAGCTGAATCCGCTCACCCGCATTATCCAAAATATATAATCCGCCTGCTGTCGTCAAATAACCTCCGGCATCAATGGTAAAATTCCCATTCCTCGTATAGCGCGGCTCGCCATCCATTCCAGCTGCGGTATAAAAGACCGTTCCTCTTAACCCTGTATCCTGATTTGCCGGCATATTAAGATCCAGTAATGCCAGGTCTGTCCCGAGGCCTGTTTCCTTCATATCTCCCTGCAAGAAGGACGGAAGCGTCTCCTGCATATAAACCCCTGTAGTTAATCTGCCAACTTCATTATTAAAAGGAAGGTTTAGTCCATTTTCCGTCGGTATGCTATGCTGCCCCATGCGCTGTAAAAGCATTTCCGGAAAAGCCCTCAAGCTTGTCTGGTCTGCTTTAAAGCCGGGTGTATTGGCATTTGCCATA
Organism: Cytobacillus sp. FSL R5-0377; assembly: GCF_038004385.1. Taxonomy (NCBI): domain Bacteria; kingdom Bacillati; phylum Bacillota; class Bacilli; order Caryophanales; family Bacillaceae; genus Cytobacillus; species Cytobacillus sp. FSL R5-0377. The sequence continues at coordinate 2,734,679 of NZ_JBBORA010000001.1, read as the reverse complement.
TTATTTGTCAGTACTTCCGTTCTCCGCTGCTGTGCAAGCATTCCGGAAGCAGCTGTGTAGAAACCTCTAAACATCTGTTTCACCTCTATTTATTCCGAACAATATATGCTAGCTCTATTATAAGAAACTTTCCGGCAATAAACATTAAAAATTTGAAGAATCACGTCAGGTTTTGCAAAATGCTGTCCCTATATGTCATCGGATAAAATGGAAAAATGTTTACAACAATCACCTAAAAAAAACCCGCCAAAGTGGCGGGTCCATTCATTATACAAACTTCCTCTTCGGAAGCTTATCAATATTATCAAGCATGATGCCAGTTCCAACGGCTACGCAATCCATCGGGTTTTCGGCAATCAGGACAGGGACTTTCAGCTCTTCCGCCAGAAGCTGGTCGATTCCGTGAAGAAGTGCGCCGCCTCCTGTTAAAATAACCCCGCGGTCAATGATGTCTGCAGACAATTCAGGCGGAGTGCGTTCCAGCACACTTTTAGCAGCCTGAACGATGACATCAACTGATTCTGCCAAAGCACCCTGAACTTCATCAGAACGAACCGTAATGGTTCTTGGAAGACCCGAAACCATGTCGCGGCCGCGGATTTCCATTTCTTCGTTCTTGCCGCCAGGGAATACAGTCCCGATCGTTACTTTAATATTTTCTGCTGTTCTTTCACCGATTAATAGCTTGTACTCTTTTTTGATGTATTGAAGAATTTCGTTGTCAAATTTATCTCCGGCCATCTTAATAGATGAAGATGTTACAATGTCACCCATTGATAAAACTGCGACATCCGTGGTTCCGCCGCCGATATCGACAACCATGTTGCCGCTCGGCTGGAAGATATCCATGCCTGCGCCGATGGCTGCAACTTTTGGTTCTTCTTCGAGGTAAATCTTTTTGCCGCCGCTTTTCTCAGCCGCTTCCTTGATCGCTTTCTGTTCAACACCTGTCACATTTGTCGGGCAGCAGATCAGAATGCGCGGCTTTGATAAAAAGCCTTTTACATTTAGTTTATTAATAAAATGCTTCAGCATCGCTTCTGTTACATCAAAGTCGGCAATAACCCCATCTTTTAGCGGGCGAATCGCCACGATGTTACCCGGCGTACGGCCGACCATACGGCGCGCTTCTTCTCCTACGGCAAGCACCTTGTTTGTATTCCGGTCAATCGCCACTACAGACGGTTCATTCAGCACAATACCGCGCCCTTTAACATGAATCAGCACATTGGCAGTTCCTAAATCAATCCCAATATCCCTAGCTAACATTTCTTTTTTTCCTCCTTGCAACATGGCCAGCTTCTGTCCGCACCTTTGAAGGCTCTCTCTATTTAGGCATTCTTAAAGCGAACTTCGCTTATTAATTTTTAGTTAGATGATCATTTCATATTCGTATCAGCAGTTAAAGCCACGCAAAAAAATCAGTTCTTTAATAAAAGAAATGATTTTGCCTGGCATCTCTTTAGGAGTCCTAGTCTTTACGAACCAAGTTCTATCCTAATTTTATATTTTAACACATTCCTTGTGAAAACAGTAACATTTTGACATATTTTGTGAGACTTTTTGAGGGTTTTTGTCGAAATGGGGAAAAGGATGCAGGCGACTTGGTAAGGGGCTTAAATCCATAGAGCGCGCCCTGATTCAGGCAATGGAAACAGCTTATGAGCTTTTAGCCCCCGGAGCCGCAATTGAGGTTCATGTACAACATTGAAAATTAAGTGTGACACTGCTAAAATGGCAGTCTTTAGCCTTTAACGCCTTTATAGGCGCCATCTGTTTTTTTTCATTTAACTGGCTCTTCTTCCATTTCTTCTTTTTTATACTTCATTTTAGTGGCTTCACCGCCGCGCAGATGGCGGATCGATTTATGATAATCCAGGATTTCCTTTACTTCGTTTGCCAGTTCAGGATTGATTTCAGGCAGTCTTTCCGTCAAGTCTTTATGGACTGTACTTTTGGATACGCCAAACTCCTTCGCGATTACGCGAACCGTTTTCTTCGTCTCCACGATATACTTTCCAATCTTGATAGTTCTCTCTTTGATGTAATCGTGCACACCACTCGCCCTCCCCGATTTGGATGTGAGAAGTGTGAAATGAGACTCGCTTTCTGTCTGGTTATGAACTGTATTCCGCATGAATTCCTGATTAATTGATGTTAATCGTACATGCGCCTGAAAAGCTTGCTTTCAGTTTGCGGTAATTAAACATGTCCTCAACATATTCATTAGTTTTAGTAAAACGAACCCTCACCTCATACATTCTCTTTGTAAGGTTTGTAACAGTTTATTAGCTTGGTTGAGGGAATATGCACGAAAAACGCAATAAGGACAAGGTTTTGTGTAAATTTTTTGAAAATAGGACATCTGGAAGTCAAAATAAGAAATGTTTTCAAAAAATTTTTAAGTTAATTGAAAACTAAACAGCCTAAAGACCAGTGATGAAATTCCTGATTTTTATCGTTGCATCGATGATTTCCGGGATTTTCCGCTCAGATTCGACAAAATCCTTCATTGCTGCATCATTCAACCTGAAGTCAACAAACCACATCTTAGGAAATAGATAATTGCTTATATCTAGTAATCGATGAAGGTATAGAACTATATGTTTTTCCGGAATCAAGATGAAAGAGCCAGGAACTCCTTCCTATTGTGAAGCGGATATATATACCGTACTATTTTTTCGGGAAACAATACATTTAATTGGTTATTAATCCACTATATTCCATAAGATAGGATGAACATAGAATGCAAACACGCAAGGAAAGAATTCAAAATGATAAAAAAAGGAAGCTGAAAGCAGGGGGAATGACTGCAGCTAGCGCCGTTTTTGCGGCATTGATCGCTTCTGCCGGTTTCAGCGCTTCAGCAAAAGAAGCCCATGCATTGACAGGATTCTATAAAGTGAAGCAGGGAGATACTTTATATAAAATCTCCAGGCAGCATGATATGACGGTTAAAGAATTGAAAGCGGTAAACAATCTTAAGTCTAATACCATCCATCCGGGCCAAACACTGGAGGTTCGCATTGAACGTCATACAGGAGAACCTGTGAATAACCAGACAGCTGTTTATACCGTGGTGCCGGGCGATACACTTTGGGGAATCGCCAAGCGCTATCGGATGGATGTCAATGAATTGAAAACATTGAACAATATAAAAAGGGATATGGTCCTCATCAGCCAAAAGCTGATCATTAAAGGGAATATTTCCAAAACAATGGCCATCATCACCGGTGCGGCAGACAATTTTACGGTGGAATTTAAAAACGGGAATGATTATTTCACATTAAAGGTACCTTATGGAACAGCACAGTCTTATCAAGAAAGGGCAGGTAAAGAAATCCTCGTGGTTTACAAGGACGATGCTCTGATCAATGGACAATAAAGGGATGGAAGGCCGGTTTCAGCCGGCTTCCCCTAGCTAAACTACATCAACCACCCGCTCATCAACATTCCAACCACGTATATCTGAAGCGCTTAATAATGCAGAGATCTCATTTGACTGTCTGTTGCTTTAATCAATTCCCCCCAGGTTTGATAACCCCTCTGCTGAAATTGAAAAAGCAGCTCTACAAATAGGTAAGCGGTCATTAAAGCATCCCCAGCTGCCCGATGGCGTTCATATATGCGGGTGCCGAATGCCATGGCATACCTTTCAAGATCTCGCATATCGAAGGACGGAGCAATATATCCCATCAGATCTAGCGTGTCAATGGTCAGGAAATTTTTTAATACAAGCTTTTCGCGTTTACATTCACTCTTTATAGCCAAGGCATCGAAGCTTACATAATGCCCAACCAGGCATACCGCCTCCCTTGATTCGACATACTCAAAGAAGCTCTGAATAGCTTCCAGGGCATATGGGGCGTCTTTTACCTGCTCATCAGTAATAGAGGTTAGTTCTTTTATTTCCCGAGAAATTTGTCGGTTTGGGTTAACATATGTCTGAAAAAGGTCCTTTTCCTGTACTTGCAATCCTTTCACCGGGACTGCGCCAATCTCAATGATCCGGTCTGAGGCAGAAACCTGAAATCCTGTTGTTTCCGTATCAAAGACAATAAAATTCAGATCTTCAAGTGGAGTGGATAATGGAATCGTTTCATATCTTATCGGACATGACACATTTTTTCTGAGAAAGAACATACCAGCCTCCTTCAGTGCTATACTGTGAATCTTGCCAATGCATGACTCTGCAGCTCCTTTAATGTCTTTAAGCTTAGAATCAATTCTTTTTTTTCACGGGTAGACAATCTCAATAATGATACAACGGACGATAGGACCGCACCGTTTTTTTCCTGCTGCCAGCGCCGGTTGACATACAGTGTCAGGATAGTGCTTACAGATTCTATCAAGTCGTGTGTAAACTCCTTTGAAAATACCTGCCTATCCTTTAGGAAATCTATTTTTTCAAGAGGAGTTCCTGATAGTTTTCCATGCGTCAGCGACAAAATTTGCAGGCTGTGATGATAGGGAAATAGAACCTCTTTTTTCATATCCATGCTTTTGCGCTGCAGCTTAAATAAGGACCGGAGCGGCTGACCTAACGCAGGAATGGGCTGTTCCCTTTCAAGCTGTGCCAGCCGGTATAGAAAGATTCTGGATTTTTTCATCTGCTCCAGAATCCTGGCTTCGAATTTTGCATGAAGCTCTTCACTTCCTGAAATTAGCCGATAAGAGAAAAAGTTCTGCGCAGACAGTAAATTGTCATTAGTAGATTGAAGCATCCAGGTCCGCAGCCGCTCCTCCCATACGGACAGTGCCCCCCGCCATTTCTTCTCACTGCACATCATTAGCCCTTTGCACCGTGCGTAACCGGCACTCTCCATGTTAGAAGTGATCCTTTTTCCCAGCTCTTCAAAAAATTCGCCGGCTTCCTTCGAGTGGTTCTCATAAACCAGGAAATGGTCCTGATCTGTGAGCATAAACTGTTCTCCGCGGCCGCTTGAGCCCATGTGATAGAAAGCATACTCGCATGGCTGCTGCAAACCTTTTTCCTTCAGTTCTGAAATAGATAATGCTATGATTCTGCCCGCCAGGCGGTCGTATAGTTTTGTAATGATATCAAGCGCCTTTAATATAGGAACACGGTCTCTTAGTAAGGAATCCATTATCTCATAGATGCCGGTTTTTATTTGCGGCAGGCTGTCCCGATCGGCTTTTTCGATTTTTTGAACCGTCTTTATTACATTCTCATTTTTCTTTCTCAGCAAATCTGATAGTGTCACAATCCCTGCGACCTTTGAATCTTCCATGACAGGGAGGTGTTTGATTCCCTTTAACAGAATCAGTGAAAGGGCGTCATAATAATAGGCAGACCTGGATACGGTGATTGGATTGGCTGTCATAATGGTGCATGCCGGAGCCGTCATATCTGCCCCTTCAGCAGCAGCCCATTCCACAATGTCTCTTTCCGTAATAATTCCTTTTAAGCTGTCCTTTTCTGTAACGAGAACCGAACTAATCTTTCTTTTTAGCATGAGCTGGGCAGCTTCCTGAATGGCTGCAGCCGGGCTGACTGCGGCCGCCTCACTGCTCATGACATCCTGAACCCTGATCATGAGCGCATCATTTTCACCATAATCTGTTGCCAGCTTAATCTGTTCTGCAAGTGACGTGTATACATCCTTCAATCTGACAGCTACCTGAGCCAGCAAGTAATCATGAACTGCCGGATCACCCCACCTTTTTCTCACCACTTCAAAGGGAATGAACATCGCCTGTACCTCACTTGAGGCTTTGACTTCAACCAGCTCTGCAGGAGGCTGTTTGGAAACACCCAGGAAATCGGATAAGCTGGAAAAACCAATCAGCTCTCCTGTCTGGATCACTTCGAGCACTTCCTCCCTCCCGCTGTGATCATTTTTCACCACTACCTCTGAAAGACCTTCTAAAAGGAGCAGAAGACCATCACGAGGTGTATTTTTTTTCAGGATCATATCGTTCTTTTTGTAGTGGCGTACTTCGCACATAGATAAAAGCGAAAGGGCTGTGTCAGATTCCACCCCATGAAAAAAAGGGTGAAACCGCACAGCCTCCAGATTGTAAAGGTTATACAGATTTTGATCCATCATCGTTCATCCATACTTCACCATCTTTATATACCATTTGCTCCGGATAGCGAAGATCCATAACTTCCTCCTGAATTTTTTGCGAAGGAGCCGCTGTCATGAGTGAAACAATAATATTAGCAGCAAACGCAGCTGCGGCACCAAACACTCCTGCACCTGTATCAATGATTCCAAGGATTGTAAATCCTCCATATTTAGCTGCAAAGATGTATGCCAGCGTAACACCTAACCCGACCAGCAGTCCTGCAATAACCCCTTGTGAGTTTGAACGCTTCCACCACACACCCAGAACGAGAGCCGGGAAGAATGTCCCTGTCGCGAGCGCAAATGCCCAGGCCACAATCTGTGTAATAGCTCCTGGCGGATTAAGCGCGATCACACCGGCCAAAAGAGTGGCGATGACGATTGACCAGCGGGCAACTGAAAGGCGTGTTTTTTCCGTTGAATTCGGTTTTAGCACCCGGTAAAAAATATCGTGGGCAAATGCAGAAGAGATCGAAATCATCAAACCACCCGCTGTTGATAAAGCAGCCGCCATAGCCCCCGCTGCCACCAGGCCGATAACAAACATGCCAAGATTGGCAATTTCTGGTGTTGCCATAACCACAATATCGTTCGAAATAATGAGTTCACTCCATTGCAGCACACCATCACCATTTCCATCTGCGACTTGCAGCTTGCCTGTATCCACCCACGTCTTCGTCCAGGCTGGAAGTTCAGCAATTTTGCTGCCCGCTACCTGTGTCATAAGGATGAAGCGGGAAAATGCAGCATAAGCTGGAGCGGACAGGTAGAGCAAGCCGATAAATAATAATGCCCATGCACCAGACCAGCGTGCAGCTTTCATAGTGGACACAGTATAAAAACGGACAATAACATGCGGAAGACCAGCAGTACCAGCCATCAGGGTAAACATAAGGGCAAGGAACTGCCACTTTGTTCCATTGGTGAATGGCGCAAAGTATTCAGATATTCCTAATTCGCGATCAAGCTCACCCATTTTTCCGACTATATCACCGTAAGAAATCCAAGGCAAAGGGTTCCCTGTTAATTGCAGCGCCATGAAAATGACCGGAATTAAGTAAGCAATAATTAAGATAATGTATTGGGCAACCTGCGTCCAGGTAATCCCCTTCATACCTCCAAATGCAGCATAAAAGGCAATCAGAATCACCCCGATCATTGTGCCTATTTTCGCATCAATTTCAAATAAACGGCCAATAACCACCCCGGAACCTGACAGTTGTCCGATTGAATATGTAAAGCTGATGATAATGGTGCAAATAGCTGCGAGAACACGCGCTGTATGGCTGTCAAAGCGATCGCCGATGAATTCCGGAACCGTATAGCGTCCATATTTCCGAAGCTGTGGTGCCAACAGGAAGGTTAACAGCAGGTATCCGCCCGTCCAGCCCATAATATAGGCAAGTCCATCATAGCCTAGAAGCATAATGGTTCCTGCCATCCCGATAAAGGAAGCGGCACTCATCCAGTCAGCGCCAATTGCCATTCCATTGAAGATTGGCGGCACTCCGCGGCCGGCAACATAGAACTCGGACGTCTCTTTGGCTTTATTGTAAATGGCTATGCCGATATACAAAGCAAATGTAGCTAAAATGATGGATAATGAGACCAAAAACTGTGTATCCAAGAACATCCCCCTTTTTTTCGATCGATTTTTTTTGACACCCCATTTATCTCTCTGTATAGCGGAGGGTTGAACATCCCCTCATTTTTCTTTAATTAATGATCAAGAACTTTCCCAGAACTGATTTGTTCATTTTTGTTCTCATCAATTCCATATTTCCGATCAATCGCATCTCCCATTTTGGCATTAACAAACAGCAGAATGATAAACGTCAGTACTGCCCCCTGTGCACCCATAAAGTAGTGAAACGGGAATCCGTTAATGGTAATATCGCTTAAGGGTTCTGCAAAAAAGACCACGCCAAAAGAGGCAAGAAAGCCAATAGCAAAATAAATAATCATATTCCGAGTCTTTTCGCGGAAATAGCTGTCCGCTACTTTTTTATCAATTTTTTTCAAAACTCCACCCCCGGTAAAAATGATAAATTTGCAGTAAAAATGGTTATGAACACATTTTATTGGTCAGGAATCACTCCTTAATTGGGATATGCGCAGCTGAATCACTGCTATTTCACCGGATCGGTTAAACCGACCCGGACAAAACCATTACCTTAAACTGAAAATAAATTTGATTGTATCCATGAAAGGTGCGGGAACAAGGATGATTTGAATGAGGAAGTAAGCAAAGATTGATAGAAATGGGACTGCCAGGAAGATTGGCCTTTTCTTTCTTAAAGCAAGAAATAGACAAGTCCCTGTAATGAGCATCATTGACAGTAATGGAATCAATTTGGTTCCCTCCTTTAGGAAAGCGCTGTCATTATTCTGCTTTCCGTTTATGTTTGAAGATGGGCATCAAAAAATGTTTTCTGATTTCATATAATTTTAAGAAAATTCATACTTCATTATGTACAAAAATCATTTCCAGGTCAAGTCCATGCTGGAAATTTTTTTGAAGAAATAACCCATCCCTTGATATATAAGGGTTTATTTCAGGAAAAATGAATAACGAAAACTTTAGGGCATTAGAGGAAAACACTATAGTAATAATGAAAACCATTTAAAAAAGAGCCATTCCGGCTCCTTATTCCAGCTCTTTTATGATAAGTGTAATTGCGTCCAGCAGATCGGAATCCGACCAGCTTGCCATGCTTTTCTTACTGGCAGCCGCCAGTGCATGGGATGCCGGTATGTGCACAAAACCCGCCGGTAATTCATTGGTTGCCGATTTAAACAGGTGAAGGACGGAATACATTACGTTGTTGCATAGATAAGTCCCCGCTGTGTTTGAGATGGCTGCAGGATACCCCGCTTCCTTAAGTCTATTAACCATCCGCCGGATCGGCAGGGTGGAAAAATAGCCATCGGGACCATTTTCCTCTATTAGTTTGTCTTCAGGTGCGACACCGCTATTATCCGGCTCGCCGTCCTGGTAATTGATTGCGATTCTTTCTGGAGTGATAGCGGTCCGCCCGGCTGCCAGCCCCAGAGAAATCACAGCATCCGGCTTTTCCCCTGTCACTTCCTCTACTATTTTCTGTGGCGCAAGCTTAAAATCAACCGGCAGCAGGCGGCCTAGGATTTCATAGTTTCCTACCGCCTTGCCATCCAGCGCATTCACAATCTTTTCTGTAGGATTAATCGGAAAATCAAGAAAAGGTTCGAAACCAGTTAACAGCAGTTTCTTCATGTATTCTCCCCCTGTATAACACTTCGTTTTTCGAAATATTATATAGGATGAAGATAGAATTGTCTAAAAATATCAATTCGACAAAATTCGGGTGGTGCCTGTCACCAAAAAAAGAGCCTGCCATTTCGGCAGACTCCCTATGTTTATGCGTCAGTTGATTCAGTTGCTGTGTCTTCTTCTACTTGGTCGTCAGTTTGACCTTCGTCTTCAGAAGTTCCAGCTGGGTCTTCTTCTTTATCAGCAGACTCGTCTTCTTCTGTGTTTCCTGCATTTTCATCTGCAGATTCTTCAGAGGACTTGTCCTCGGAAGGAGCAGCCTCATCGTTTTCTTCAGTTGCACCGCTGTTTTCTTCAGCATCTGCTTTGTCAGCTGTGTCCAGCTCCTGTAAAGAGCTTAGCGGTTTATTGAAGAAATCAAGCGGATTGACCGGCATTCCGTCTTTACGGATTTCAAAGTGAACATGTACGCCTGCTTCTTCATTAAACAAGCTTTCGCCTGCCTTTGCAAGGACATCACCTTGTTCTACCTGGTCGCCAACTTTAACATTCATATCTGTAACAGATTGATATTGTGTTACAATTCCTTTGTCATGCTCTACTTCAATAACATTGCCCAACAGCGAATCTTCTTCAACCTTAGTAACTTTTCCGCTTAATGCAGCAAGGACATTAAATGATTCTCCATCCTTAGTGGCAATATCAATACCTGTATTCGGATGGTATGTGTTATTGTAAAATACTAGAGCAGCTTCCTGTTCTTCAGCCTTGCCGTCATAGTCATAGAATTGTTTTTGAATGACAGCTGAGTCTGGATCTTTGACAGGCATTACGAAGTTTTCCATTGAACGGTTAACTTCCAATGCTGGCTCGTCGTACTTTTTGCCGGTAATGTCTGTGGCTTCGTAATCGTAGCTGTCAGTGTCTGTAGCGTTATCGCTAGTCTGATACCAAAGAACACCGGTTAGAATGATTGCTGCACTTGCAATGTAGATAGCTGGGAATGCCCACCGCTTCTTCATAAACTTTTTAAAGCTGGAATCTTGAGAAGATCGTTTCTTTTCTTCCTCTCTCATTTATCATCACCTCAGCAATCAGTCTGAACAGATTAAGAGGATTATATACATTTCTTAAAAAAAATTTTTTGGGCTTATTTTTCGACAAACGTTTTCGGATTATGCATGATTTGGGAAAAAATTTTCAAAGGAGCTACTAAAGATGGTTAAGTGGATATTACGTGTGCTGCCTCTCCTATATATGGCGCTAATTTGGGTCTTATCCAGCATGCCGGCTGATGCTGTGGTGGAGCTGCCGGATTTGGCAGTGGACCGGTTTATAAAAGAATCTATGCATCTGATTGAGTTTGGTATTTTGTATGTGCTTCTGGTTCTGGCAGCGCTGACTGCAGGTAAGCTGACGCCGGGAGTGAATATTCTTCTCGCTCTTTTTGCGTGCTTCTACGGAATTATTGATGAGATTCATCAGTCATTTGTACCGTTCCGGTCTGCTACTTTAATTGATGCTGTCAAAGATATGACCGGTGTGGCAGTGTGCTGGTATTTTATCAGCAGGGCTCTTTTTTATGGGAAGTTTAAAAGGCTTGGCAAGCTTCTTGGTTTTGTTAGCAGGGCAAAATGAAAGAGCTGATTCTCTTTGAACCAGCTCTTTCGTTTACTTTTTAGCTGTTGCTTTTGTCAGCAGTTGGTCAGAAGCTGCTATTTCTACCCCTTTATAATAGTGGGAAACGATATCTTTATAGTTCTTGCCTTCAGCTGCCATGCCATTTGCTCCGTATTGGCTCATGCCGACACCATGGCCGTAGCCCTGGGTGTTGATGATAATGTTGTCACCTTTGCGTTCCCAGGTAAAGTCTGTTGATTTCAGGCCCAGTTTCTCTCTGATGTCTTTTCCGCTGACTACTTTTCCGTTAATATCCACTTTTGAAACCCGCTGTCCGGCTGTTCGCTCAGTCACTGTGCCGATGGTGCTGTCATTTGGAAGCGTCACACCCAACTTCCTTTCAAATTCCTGAACAGTGAATACCTCTCTGCCGTTAAACTTCGGCGACTGCAGATCCCATTTGCTTTCTACGCTTTTTAAATAAGGAACGGAATTTGGCCAGATGGCTTCTGAATTTTCGGTAAAGCCATTGCTTGTTGAAAAGAAGGAAGCTGTAATCGGCGAGCCATCGAAAGTAAGAATCTGTCCTCTTGTTTCGTTAACCGCTTCTCTTACCTTATTGATCTTCCACTTATAATCCTGTTTCCATAGCTGCCTCAGTTCCTTATCATTTTTATAAACCTGGTGGGTTACTGTATCGTATACTAATGCCCCCTCAGGAAGTTCAACGCTATCTTTATTCATTAACTGCTTCACAATAAATGTCCTTGCTGCCAGCGCCTGAGCCTTCAAAGCCTCTTCTTCAAACTCGGCCGGCATTTCAGATGCTACCACCCCGACAATATACTCTTCAAGCGGAACCTTCTCCAGCTTCTTCTGTGCAAGGCGGTAAACTCCTACCTCTATGGCCGGCCCTTGAGGAATTTCTGCTGCCGTCTCTTTCTTTGTCTCGGTCTTAAGCTCTTCACCAAGCTTCCCGTTGACTTTCCCTTCTGTAAAAGGAATCACAAGCAGGGAAGGAACGATGAGCGTGACGGCAAACAACAGTGCGGCTAGTACGATGAAAGGTTTGAATTTTGTCATGTTTTAAGCCTCCATAGCAAATAAATAATTCGAACTCATTTCATGTTTATGGCTATGGACAAGCTAATATGACAATAGATTAATATTTGCATCTGAAGCGGTGAAAAAGGTGCAGAATAGGGGGTGAAGCTGCGATAAAAAAATATTTTTCCCACCTAAAAGCAGCTTTTTATCTCCAAGATTTTCTGATCTTTTCATTTATGTGCGGATAGGCCAAATTTCTGTACGGATAAACTTTTTTATGTGTGTATAGCCTGATTTATGTGCGGATAAAATTATTTATGTGCGCAAGCAAAAATACATAGCAAAAACCGCAGAATCGATTTGTCAGTCCTCTGACAGCTCGATTCTGCGGTTTCAGTTGAAAATGCACGTAAGGCGACTATTTTGACGACTCTCAAAGCCGCCTTGATTGCATTGCTTATGCGTTCATGTCTGAAACAAGACCGTTGTTAACAGGTGTTTCTTCCACTTCTGTAATACGTTCAATATCTGCTCCAAGGCCTGCAAGCTTTTCGTGGAAATTCACGTATCCGCGATCCAAATGCTTCAGCTCTGTTACGCGTGTTACGCCATCTGCCACCAATCCAGTCAGGATTAGGGCTGCGGCTGCACGAAGGTCTGTCGCAGCTACTTCTGCGCCCTGCAGATTGCTTGGTCCGTTCATAATCACAGAACGGCCTTCAATTTTAATATCAGCGTTCATGCGGCGGAATTCCTCCACATGCATGAAACGGTTTTCGAATACAGTTTCTGTAATCACACTTGTACCCTGAGCATGAAGCAATAGGGCCATCATTTGTGATTGCATGTCTGTCGGGAATCCAGGATGAGGCATTGTTTTAATATCAACAGCCTTCAACTTGTCTGGGCCCAATACACGGATGCCTTCAGCTTCTTCAATGAAGGTAACACCCATTTCTTCCATTTTGGCGATTAATGAAGCAGAATGCTCCATAACGGCACCCTTTACAAGAACGTCTCCGCCTGTAATGGCAGCTGCCACCATGAATGTGCCTGCTTCAATGCGGTCAGGAATGATGTTGTGCTCTGCACCGAACAGTACGTCCACTCCTTCGATGCGAATCGTGCCTGTTCCTGCTCCCTTAACCTTAGCACCCATTTTATTAAGGAAGTTAGCCAGGTCCACAATTTCAGGTTCCTTTGCTACGTTTTCCAAAATCGTTGTGCCTTTGGCTAGTGTTGCAGCCATCATAATATTCTCCGTAGCACCAACGCTAGGGAAATCGAGATATATTTTTGCTCCATGCAAGCGGCCTTCAGGTGCTTCCGCTTCAATAAAGCCATTACCAACCTTTACTTTCGCACCCATCGCTTCAAAGCCTTTTAAATGCTGATCGATCGGGCGGGAACCGATTGCGCAGCCCCCTGGCAATGCCACACGGGCACGGCCATTTCTTGCTAATAAAGATCCCATGACTAAAACTGAAGCACGCATTTTGCGTACATATTCAAATGGTGCTTCTACCTTCAACTCTCGAGATGCATTTACTGTTACTGTATTATTTTCAAACTCCACTTCGGCGTTTAAATAGCGTAATACTTCATTAATAGTATATACATCGGAGAGTGTTGGGACATCACGAATTACGCTTTTGCCATCACTTGCTAACAGTGTTGCGGCGATAACCGGTAAAACAGCGTTTTTTGCTCCTTCTACTTTGACAGAACCGCTTAACCTTTTTCCGCCGCGGACGATGATTTTATCCAAAGTGTATTCCCCTCCGCGTCCAATTTCTCTATATTAATATTCAATCGTTATGATGGGTGTGCCAATAACTATGTTTGTCTTGGCGCCCATTCCATTTGTCCGTAATCCAAGCTGCATGTTCATTTTATTACCATTTGTCTCAATCGATTCATCAAAAATCGGTGAATGTGCTGATGTTGAAATAAATTGTTCTTCTTTTAATGACTCTATTTCTGTCGCATTAAAAGCGTCCAGTAATTGACTTGCAATATCAGGCAAAGACTTATTAATCTTACCATTGAATTCACCCTGGATACAAGAGAAAATTGTGGCATTTCCTCGAAAAATGTCAGAAATCTTGCTATTTATTTCTGCAGCCCGTTTGCTCTGTTCTTGTTTCCACCCCTGACCTTTGGCCTCATAAATGACATACGTCTGAACTTGACCTTTTGTGGGGGTTGATAGAATTTTTACTGCTTCTGACTGAGCATCTGTTTGCTTAATAATAGCTTTTGCTTCCCAGGATTTTTCTGTTTTCTGAAAGCTCCATTCCCAATCAGGATATTTTAATTGCAGTTCATCGGTGAATGCTTTTACTTCCTGAAGGTTCTGGTTTTCCATTTTTTCTCTCGCATGCAAAGTCCAATCTTTGATTAAAATATTCTCGCCCTGTAAAACCGAGGCCATCGATAACAGGTCAAGCTCCCCTTTGGCTACAGTCGTCTTATTCCCAATGTTTATCATCATGAAACCAATAATGGCAATAATAGATAATGTAATGAATGTTTTTTTCATCTGTACATTCCTCCCCTTAGTACCATTGTTACCAAGGATAGAGTGAGCATACTTGGGAATTGTCGTCACTTTTTGACAAACTGAAAAGGCAGCAAATCACTGTGATTTCCGAGGCTCTTTTTGCCTTTTTATGCATACTTTGAAAACCATTTCACAAGATAGTATGTATGCAGGAAAACTAGCAACAAAAAGATTTTACTCAATAATTGACTAATTGAAAACATGTATGAAGACCTATATTTATGAAAAAATTTGACCGGTCTTGCATCACCTAAAAAAGTGTAATGTGCTGCAGTATAAGCGGGAGCTGCTGGGACCATAAAAGGTAGTCGAGAAAGAAGTTGCTGACAGATGATCCAATTACAATCGAAAGCAGAACATACAATACACGTGCCTGAAAAACATGATTTGCCCGCAATAGGGTTTCAAACCGTAATGCCTGAAGCGCCCACCAGGCCAGCGCAATAAACACCAGATGAGACATAATGCTGATGAGTGCCTGCTGCCCAAATCCTGATATCATCTTCTTCCCTCCTTTAATTCATTGCCACTTCGCTTACCTGCTTTGTGCGCTACAATACCATTTGACGTTTATACTATCAGGTAAGTTTCATAACTGGTTATTTTTTGAAAATTAAGTTTCTATCTTTTTCGCCGTTTGTATCTCCATTATATCGAAATTGTCGAAAAAACACGAAGTTTAAAGAAGGGCAAACAAAAAGAAGGGGATATCCCCCTCCTATTTTATACCCCTTTTGTCCCTTTTTCGTAAATGTTTTTTAAAACCCCATTTTAAAAAGACCTTTATTGAAAGAAATCAGTAAACTGATTAAAATTGCCCTGCAGGAAATCTAATGCAATATTCGGTGCGACTCCAAACAGGATGGTGGCCGCCAGGCTGATGCCGATAACAGCTGTTAATGCAGCCGGGATCTTAACCCTTCCAGTGTCAGCTGCCGGCCTGAAGAACATTTGCACCATAACACCGAAATAATAGAAATAGGAAACGACAGTTGTCGCAATCATAACCGATACCAGTACATAATGGCCTTCATTCGGCACTAATGCACCCATGAAAATATTCAGCTTGCCAATAAACCCGGCTGTTCCCGGAATGCCTGCAAGTGAAAGCAGGAAGACAGCCATGGCAATGGCCAGGAACGGTGCACGGCGGTAAAGCCCGGCGAATTGGCCGATATCTTCTGAACCCGATTTATGTGTTACATGCTGGATGATTGCAAAAGCGCCCAGGTTCATGAATAGGTAGGCTCCAAGGTAAAACCAGAGCGTATCAAACATGAATAGAGACATGCTTGCAATAACAACCAGCAGGTACCCTGCCTGAGCGATGCTGGAATAAGCAAATAAACGCTTGATATTCCGCTGTCTCAGCGCAATCAAGTTTCCAATAATCATCGTAGCTCCTGCCAGGAAGGCAATGTAATCCTGAAGAGCCAGGATCATCGGAAGACCTTGTGCATCACCGGATGGTGCATTCGCAAAGATTGAAAACAGAATGCGGATTATAATGATGAATCCGGCTGTTTTGGAAACTACGCTTAAAAAAGCTGTTACCGGTGTAGGTGCACCCTGGTATACATCAGGTGCCCACATATGGAACGGCGCTGCAGCCAATTTAAAGGAAAGTCCCACCACAATCATAAAGAAGGCAAGGCCTAACAGGTAAATATGCTGTTCATTATAGAGGGATGTCAAAAATCCGGACATTTCTATTAAGTTCGTCGTCCCAGTTAATCCGTAAACATAACTCATTCCGAACAAAGTGATCGCTGTGGCGATACTGCCGTTGATCACATACTTCATGGCCGATTCGTTTGAATGCAGATTTCTTTTTCTCATGCCTGCCAGAATGTAGGACGAAATGGAAAGCAGCTCAAGTCCCACAAACAGAGTAATCAAATCTCCGCTTGAAGACATGATCATTGCCCCAAGCAATGCCGCCATGAACAGATAGAAAAATTCCCCCCTGAATTCTTCCAAGCCTTCATCTGGCTCATAGCCTAAGGCAATCAGCAGGACCATAGCAGATCCGATTAAGAGCAGCAGCTTAAACGCTATAGAAAAGGAATCCAGCCTGAACGTATCTAATAAAATGGATTCCGGACTATGCCCGAGCAGGCCCAGTAAAGAAACGAGAGCCGAGAGTATTCCGGCAAAGCCGATCCAGCCGAGGATTTTCCGGCTTTGGGATTTCGGCATAAACAAATCCATTAGTGAAAGAGCGGTCGCAACACCAAGGATGATGAACTCCGGCGTCATTATGCCCCATTCATAAGATAATAATGTTTCGAGATCCATCCTTCATCACCCTCCTATCCCAAGCATGATCGTTTCAAGTGTTGATGTCAGCGGTTCGCTCAGTACACTTGGATAAACACCAATCAGGACAATTAAGCCGACTAAGACCAGGACAGGCACGAACTCAAACTTTTTCATATCCGTTATGCCGGCAAAGTCACGATGCGATTTGCCGTATGTGATACCCAGTACCGCGCGAAGCAGGTATACAGCTGTCATAATGATTCCAATTGTACCGACTGCAGCGAGAATCGGCATTTCTTTAAACAAGCCAAGGAAGGCCATAAATTCACTTACAAACCCCGACATGCCAGGCAGGCCGAGTGAGGCCATGGCCCCTGCAAGCAGGAATCCTGCCGTAATCGGCATCCCTTTTGCCAAACCGCCAAGATTTTGAATATTGGAGGTTTGGAAGCGTTCATATAAGACACCTACAAGGAAGAACAATAGTGCTGCAATTAACCCGTGAGAAACCACCTGGAAAATCGCCCCCTGAATCCCTGCCTCATTTAATGCGCCTAACCCGATTAAAACGATTCCCATGTGGGAAATAGAAGAGTATGCCAGCACCATTTTGAAATCAGTCTGAACAAATGCCAGGAACGCTCCATACAACAAGTTCACGACTCCAAGCACAGCCAGCCATACAGCAAGGCTTTGGAATTGCTCAGGAAATATTCCCATACCGAAACGGATTAAACCGAATGCCCCTATTTTCAAAAGTACCCCGGCATGCAGCATAACAATCGATGGCGGAGCTTGTACGTGAACCCGGACCATCCAGCTGTGAAGCGGGAAAATAGGAAGCTTCACACCGAAGGCAATTAAAAGCGCAATCAGCATACCCATTTTCATATTTTCAGAGATTGGCGCAACCAGCTGCGGATTATCCGCGTTCATGGCGGCCATCAAAGCATCAATATTAGCTGTTC
Organism: Cytobacillus sp. FSL R5-0377; assembly: GCF_038004385.1. Lineage (NCBI taxonomy): Bacteria > Bacillati > Bacillota > Bacilli > Caryophanales > Bacillaceae > Cytobacillus > Cytobacillus sp. FSL R5-0377. The sequence continues at coordinate 2,716,877 of NZ_JBBORA010000001.1, read as the reverse complement.
CGGTTCGGGCAAACAGCACCATAATGACAATCAGCAGAACAGCAGATCCAAGTCCGTTATAGATCAGGAAGCTGTATGCTGCATTTTCCTTTTCAAAGTAACCCCATTTCCCGATCAGAAAAAAGGTCGGAATCAAGGTGATTTCAAAGAAAATAAAGAAAAGAATCAGGTTCTCAGCTGCAAATACACCCAGCATGCCGACTTCAAGCAGCAGAAACAGCATGAAGTAGCCCTTCCATTCTTTTTTAATATGAATAGAAGCAATCGCTGCCAGTGTAGAAAGAACAGCTGTCAGAACAACCATGATCAGGGAGAATCCATCAAGCCCCAATTCATAATCAATGGAGAAAAGATTTCCGAGCTGGCCCGAATCACCAAACTGAATCCAGCTTACCTTTTCATTCAGCTGTTCCAGCCCTGCACCTGCCCGGTATTGGAAAAAGGCGATCAGGGACAATATCAGCGCAGGGAGTGTTGCCAGGAAGCCAACTGTCTTGATCAATGATTCCTGCGTTCTCGGCAGGAACGATAACACTAAAATACCAAGCAACGGGGAGAAAACTAAAATGGATAGAAAATAAGCTAAGTTCATTTTAAGTACCCCCCTGTAAACGCGTAGATGACGACTAAAATAGCCAGGCCGACAAACGCCACGGTTCCATAGGTCTGAATCTGGCCATTTTGAAATTTAGAGCCGAGTCTTCCGAGTGCAATCGTAATTCCGGTTACACTCTTTACAAGGCCTTCAACCAGGAATACCTCCAGGAAGCGCAGGAATGAGCTGATAAATTTAGCCCCATTCACTACAGTCAGTGAATAAAATTCATCGATGTAGTATTTATTGTACAGAATATTGTATGAAAGCGGCATTCTGCTTGTAAGCCAGTCACGGGAAAGCGAGCGTTTGCCGTACATGAGCCAGGCAAGGAAGATTCCAAGCAGGGATACAGCTGTTGCCATAATCATTATCCAGGCAGGCCCTTCAATATGGCCATGGCCCAGGGTATGGTTATCTTCCACGAGCCAGTCACCGAGAAATGTTCCAAACCAAGGTGTATTTACATATCCAGCCACGACAGCCAGGACCCCAAGCACTATCATCGGCAGTGTCATGACACTCGGCGATTCGTGGACATTTTTCATATCGGTTCTTGCTTCACCAGCGAAAACCATAAAGAACAGACGGAACATATAAAATGCCGTAAAGAATGCGGCAATTACCGCGAGCCAGAACAGGGCAGAATTCCCATGCGCCCACGCAGCAATTAAAATTTCATCTTTACTGAAGAACCCTGAAAATAAAGGCACCCCGCTGATCGCCAGTGTCCCGATCAGGAACAGAGGGCCGGTCACTCGCAGCTTTTGCCACAAACCACCCATATGTTCAATGTTTTGTGTATGAACTGCATGGATGACACTTCCCGCTGCAAGGAACAGCAAAGCCTTAAAGAAGGCGTGTGTCATTAAATGGAACACGCCGGCTACATATCCGGCAGATCCCAATGCCAGCATCATATAGCCAAGCTGGCTGACGGTTGAGTAAGCTAGCACCCGCTTAATATCCTTCTGGACAAGGCCGATGCTTGCCGCAAAGATAGCCGTAAAGGCTCCTATGACAGCAACAGTCATCAATGCTGTTTCACTTCCTGCAAACAGCGGGAACAGCGCCGCCACTAAATACACACCTGCAGCTACCATTGTCGCTGCATGGATTAATGCGGAAACAGGCGTTGGCCCCTCCATCGCGTCAGGAAGCCAGGTGTGCAGTGGGAACTGGCCCGACTTTCCGACAGCCCCTACAAAAATAAGAATGGCTGTTAACGTAATCATCGTGCCTGAAATGTCACCAGCTTTAACTGCTGCAAAAATCTCATCATACTCAAAACTGCCAGCCTGCCAGAACAATAGAATCATTCCAATCAAAAGGCCGACGTCCCCAATACGGGTCATAATAAATGCCTTTTTGGCCGCTGCCTTTGCTTCCTCTTTGTAAAAATAGAAACCGATCAGCAAGAAGGAACCAAGGCCGACAAGCTCCCAGAAGAAATACGTCTGAAGCAGATTAGGCGAGATGACAAGGCCCAGCATGGCAAATGTAAATAACCCTAAATAGGCATAGAAAACAGGAAAACGGTCATCCCCCTGCATGTAGCCTTTCGAATACGTATGTACCAGGAAACTGACAAGTGATACAATCACCAGCATCAGTGCATTTAACTGATTAACTTCAAAACCCGCTGTTAACTGAAAATCCCCTATAGTCAGCCAAACGCCTTCTGCTTTATAAGTTGGTGCCGAAAACCGATCAAATAGCACCAATAAGGAATAGACAAGCGATGCCAGGGTAAACAGAATCCCAATATAAGCACTCGCTTCTTTTAGCCGTTTGCCGAATAAAATAAGGAACAAAAACGATAAAAGCGGGAAAAGCGGTATGATCCATGCATTCTCCATCATTATCACAATCCCCTTTTTTGAACACACCCTGTAGCCCGGCGTGTCAGATTTGGACCTTTATCCAGGTCCATTAAGGCTTTGCCGGTTATGGCCGCCTTTTCTTTTTCTCAAGCAGGCGCCAATCCGACTGCATCTTTCACATGTCTTTAGTGCTTCATGGCATCCATTTCATCAATATTAACGCTCTTTTTGTTGCGGTAAAGTGAAATCAGGATGGCTATACCTACTGCCACTTCTGCTGCGGCAACCGCAATGACAAATAGCGTAAAAATCTGCCCGGTAATGGACGGAGTGATGCCAAACTTGCTGAATGACACCAGATTAATATTTACTGCATTCAGCATCAGTTCGATTGAGATCAGGACAATCACAGTATTTCGCTTAGTCAGGGCCCCATACAGACCAATGCAGAAGAGGATTAAAGCCAATGCCAGGTATGCTTGAACGGGAACTGTACTCATTCCTTTTCTGCCTCCTTTTCATCGTCTTTTTTAGCCAGAACAATGGAACCAATTAAAGCGACCAATAGCAGGACAGATGTTACTTCAAACGGAATAATGTATTTTGAGTAAAGTTCAATTCCGATTTGCTCTGTATTATTGACATGAAGGTCATTCGGCGCTGACGGCAAATCAAGGTTATAAATCCCGATGTAGACCGCGAAAGCAAAGCCCAGCACCCCCACGAATACTAACAGCTTACGCCAGCGGCCAGCTTTGGGCTCGCTTGTATCGTTATGACGTGTCAGCATGATTCCGAACAGCATGATGATTGTAATCGCCCCTGAGTAAATCAGTACCTGGACGGCAGCCAGAAATTCAGCTGAAAGCAGGACATAAATTCCGGCAATACTTACAAATGTAAATACAAGGGCGACAACCATATGCACGACTTTGGTAAGGTTCAATAAAAGCACGCCGCCGATGACCGCAACTAAAGCAAGAGACATAAACGCTAAAAACTCACCTGAAAACGTCATGCTTTATTCACCTTCCGTATATTTTCATCATTTTCATCGAGCCATTCAAGGTTTTTAAACAGCTCATCACGGCTATATTCCGCCAGTTCAAAATTATTTGTCATAATAATCGCTTCGGTAGGACAGACCTCTGTACACAAGTCACAAAGGATGCAAATTTCGAAGTTGATATCATAGGTATCAATGATTTTTCCCTTTTTGGCAGGGTCCGGATGCTTTTTCCCTGTCAGCTGGATACAATCGGTTGGACAAATGTTTGCACACTGATTGCAGACAATGCATTTTTCAGGGTAGAACTTCTGAATTCCCCTGAACCGGTCCGGAAGCGGAAGCGGCTCATTCGGATAGTCATAGGTTACCTTTTTGCGTGTCAGGTTTTTAAGGGTATACGATAATCCTTTCGCTAAACCAAGCATGTTTTTTCACCCCTTTTTAGAAATGCGGAAGGCGCCCGCTTATTAAGGAACGCAGACTAAGACCGCCACGTGGCAACGTCTGCATGACCCGCCTCCTGCGGGCCTCAAGCATAAGACGAGCCTCCCGGAAAGGCGTCCTTTGCCTTTTTGGGAGGATTGGCTTGTGACCTCGAGGATGCGAGTGCAGGCGCTGGAGCTGAACTGTTCTCAAATTCTTAAGACGGCTCACAAATTAAAATATATTCAGCCACTCTTTCAGCAAAGCTGTTAAGAAGATATTCGCAAGCGCAACCGGCAGCAGAACCTTCCAGCCAAATTCCATTAGCTGATCTGCACGGAGACGCGGGAATGTAACACGGAACCAGACCAGGACAAAGATTACAGCCGTAAACTTAAGCGCAAACCATACGGCACCCGGAATGAACTCCAGGAATGGCAGCGGAAGCCACCCTCCAAGGAATAATACGGTTGTCAATGAAGCCATTGCAAAGAAATATACATACTCCGCAAGCATGAAGAACGCCCAGCGGAATCCGGAATATTCAACATGGAAGCCGGCAACCAGCTCTGATTCCGCTTCAGGCAGGTCAAATGGAACCCTGTTCAGCTCCGCTGTGGAAGCTATCAAGAAGACGATAAAAGCAATAGGCTGCCAAATAATGAACCAGCCATTTTTTTGCGCTTCAACAATTTCATTCAGGTTTAGACTGCCTGTTAAAAGGATAATACCTAACACAGACATAACCAGCGGAATTTCATATGAAATCATCTGGGCCGCGGCACGCATCCCGCCAAGCAAAGCATATTTATTATTGGAAGCCCATGATCCGGTGACAATACCGACTGTTGTCAGTCCGGATATAGCAATATAATACAGAAGCCCAACTCCAATATCAGCAAACTGCAGTTTGTCTGTAAAAGGAATTGTTGCGAGAACCATGAATGCCGGTGCAAACGCAATAACCGGTGCAAGAATAAACAGCGGCCTGTCTGCTAGCTTAGGAATGGTGTCTTCCTTTAAAAGAAGCTTTAATACATCCGCAACGGTCTGCAGCAGTCCCCAGCGTCCGCCAACCTGATTCGGCCCATGGCGTAGCTGCATAAATCCCATGACTTTACGTTCCGCCAGTATAGCGTAAGTAACAAATCCTAAAACGACTAACAGCAAAACGGTGGCAAGCAGGAAGAAAATGCCGAAATTCTGCAGACCAGCTTCGGAATAAAGGAGTTTTTCTACCATTAGCCGTCCACCTCCCCAAGGACAATATCAATTGCCCCTAATATAGCAATCAAGTTTGCAATATTTTCGCCTTCAAGCAGTTTAGGGAGAATTTGAAGATTATAGAATGATGGCCTCCGGAATTTTAAACGGTATGGCTCCTTCTTTCCATCACTAGCGATATAGCAGCCGATTTCTCCCCTTGGAGATTCGATTCTGACAAACGCTTCTCCTTTAGGCGCTTTGATGATCTTCGGCACTTTTGCCAGAATGTCGCCTTCTGACGGGAATTGCTCCACCGCTTGTTCAAGGATTTTCAATGATTCCTCCATTTCCTGCATGCGCACATGATACCTGGCCCAAGCATCCCCGCCGTCCTGAACGGCAACATCGAAATCAAAGCGATCATAAATGGAGTATGGCTCATCTTTGCGGAGATCCCATTTTACGCCTGTGCAGCGGAGATTGGCACCGCTCAGCGAGTAGTTTAACGCATCCTCTTTCGTATATTTCCCTACTCCCTTGACACGGTTCATGAAAATTTCATTTCCGGTTACCAGCTGATGGTAGCCTTTGAGCTGTTCACGCATATATGGAACAAACTCTCTTACTTTATCAATCCAGCCTTCGGGAGCATCCCATTTAACGCCGCCGACACGCATATAGTTAAACGTTAAGCGGCCACCGGATATCTCATTCAGCATGTTGATGATCATTTCACGCTCTCTGAATGCATACAGGAATGGGCTTGTTGCCCCAATATCCAGCAGATATGTACCCCACCATACGAGATGGCTGGCAATCCGGCCAAGCTCCATGGTAATGATCCTCAGATATTCAGCCCGATCCGGAATCTCTAAATCCATCATCGTTTCAACCGCATGGACAAGAATATAATTATTCGTCATGGCGGCAAGATAGTCCATTCGGTCTGTATAAGGAATAATTTGCGTATACTGCAGGTTTTCAGCCAACTTCTCCGTTCCGCGGTGCAAGTAGCCGATGACCGGTTTCGCTTCTTTGATGATCTCACCATCAATTTTCAGAACTAGGCGAAAAACACCGTGCGTACTTGGATGCTGAGGTCCAACATTCAATAGCATTTCTTCGGTTCGCAGCATGGTTACACCTCCACATCGTACGGTTCATAGTCTTTGCGCAGCGGATGCCCGATCCAGTCTTCCCCCAGCATGATTCGATATAAATTTGGGTGTCCCCTGAACTTGATGCCCAGTAAATCATACGTTTCACATTCCGGCCAATTCGCTCCGGCCCATAAAGGCTGCAGTGAATCAACAACCGGCTCATCGCGGTCAATTTTGACCTTCAATGCAACAGATTGGCTATTTTTGTATGAGTATAAGTGAGCATACACTTCCATGTGGGTTTCAAAATCGGTGCCATGAAGCTCTGATAGATAATCAAAGCCAAGCTGTTCATTATATTTCAGAAATTCTGCCAATTTAAAATATGATTCAGCCTTCGCAACCAAAGTCGGCACTTCCTTGGAGAGACTATTTATATAGTAGTCTTCAAGAACATTAGGCCCAAGTTTCTCTTCTATTACCTTCACATATTTATCAAGGTATGGCTGATTAACGGATGGCGCTTTCTCTACAACTGGTTCAGAGTCAGCCTTGCCTCCGGCTGCTTTTGCCTTCGCTGCGGCTGCAGCTGCGGCCTTTGCTTTTGCAGCAGCAATTGCCTTGGCCTTTTCGTCATCAGCAGAACCTCCAGCTTTGCCTGCTGCAGCTAATTTTGCTTTTGCGGCGGCTGCGGCTTTTGCCTTGGCTGCTGCAATGGCTTTTGCCTTTTCGTCATCTCCACCAGCTTGTTTTGCCTGGGCAGCAGCTTTCGCCTTTGCCGCAGCAGCTGCCTTTGCCTTTGCGGCTGCCGCGGCCTTTTGCTTCGCCAGATCCGTGTCTTTTTCTGCCAAAGATTCTTCCTTGGCTTCTCCCTGCTCTTTCGCTTTCAGTTTAGCCAGGGCGGCTGCCTTCGCTTTTGCCGCTGCTGCGGCCTTTTGCTTCGCCAGATCCATATCTTCTGCAGGCGGTTCTTCCTTGGCTTCCTCCTGCTCTTTCGCCTTCATTTTAGTCAATGCGGCTGCCTTCGCTTTTGCCGCTGCCGCGGCCTTCTGCTTCGCCAGATCCATATCTTCTGCAGGCGGTTCTTCCTTGGCTTCCCCCTGCTCTTTCGCCTTCATTTTAGCCAGGGCGGCTGCCTTCGCTTTTGCCGCTGCCGCGGCCTTCTGTTTCGCCAGATCCATATCTTCTGCAGGCGGTTCTTCCTTGGCTTCCCCCTGCTCTTTCGCTTTCATTTTAGCTAGGGCGGCTGCCTTCGCTTTTGCCGCTGCCGCGGCCTTCTGCTTCGCCAGATCCATATCTTCTGCAGGCGGTTCTTCCTTGGCTTCCCCCTGCTCTTTCGCTTTCATTTTAGCTAGGGCGGCTGCCTTCGCCTTTGCGGCGGCTTCTTTTTTCAGCTGTTCAAGATCCTTTTCTCCGCTCATAGGTTAGATCACCTTCTTCCCAGTCTTAGCCTCATAACGGATTTTCTCTTTTAGCTTATTAATTCCATATATTAATGCTGCCGGGTTTGGCGGGCATCCTGGTATGTATACGTCAACAGGGACAATCTGGTCGACCCCTTTTACAACTGAGTAAGATTTCACATAGGGTCCGCCTGCAGTTGCACAGGAGCCCATCGCGATTACCCATTTTGGTTCAGGCATCTGATCATAAAGACGGCGGACAATTGGCGCCATTTTCTTTGTTACTGTACCTGAAACAATCATGACATCAGATTGACGGGGAGATGTACGGAAAAAAGAACCAAAACGGTCCAGATCATAATGCGACGAACCTACACCCATCATTTCAATGGCACAGCAAGCAAGCCCAAAGGTCATTGGCCACAATGAATTGCTCCGCGCCCACGCTTTAATCTGCTCCAAAGTTGCCATAAATACATTACGCTGCAATTCTTCCATTTCTTCCGGTGTAATATTATCCAACTTTAAATCCATTTCAGCACCTTCTTTTTCCATGCATAAACAAGCCCAATTATTAGCATAAATACAAAAATCAGCATCTCAATCAATGCAAAAATACCAAGCTTCTCATATGCCACAGCCCACGGATACAAAAATACTGTTTCCACATCAAAAATGACAAACAGCAGGGCAAAAATATAATAGCGGACATTGAACTGCACCCTTGAATCATGGAATGGCTCAATCCCGCTCTCATATGTGGTATACTTCGTATCATATGGCTTATAGGGCCGTAAAAGCTTGCCCAAAAACAAAGCCACCACAGGCAGTAAAACACCCAGGCATAAAAACACAAAAACTATCAAATAGTTATTCTGGTATAAATTCCAAAGCTCCATGCCCATCCCCTCCAATGCTGAAAATTTTCACAACATTTAAACATGTAACCGTAACCATTATACACCCTACTCTCCCATGTGTCGACACAACCTCAGACTATTATTGGAAATTCTCCCCTAACACTAAAATAGGGTCTCCAAGGGAGAGTTTACATACCTATCATTGATACACCTTCCTTAGATTATATGAGCTTGCCCCCTGTCAATATCCATTAAATTCTTCATTATATTTATCTACCATTAAAAAACAGACTCTCTGCTTTGTCAGTGAGATATGTAACACCTTAAAAATATTTCATCTAATACCGCTACAAGGAAAAACTTTCTATTTAACCCATCTTAAGGTTCGAATGTATCAATTATGACTATTTCTAATGCTTTTCGTCCATCTAGTATGAACATTATGTTGTTTTGCCATTTCTTCGTTATTTTCCTGAAATGTGCGTAATTTAATTATAACTTCCCTGTTCTTTTTCTCAGAATTTTCTGTGCTAGCATAATAATTGTCAACCAAGTTAATAGGAGGTTTAACATGAAAAAGTATTTATATTGTCTGCTCGCGAGCTTAATCATCTGGAGCACAGCAGGAGTAAGCGCATATGCAGAAGAAGTAACTGTAAAAAAAGGGGATACCCTTTGGTCCATAGCACAAAAACATGAGGTGTCCGTTCAGGATATTAAAAACTGGAACGGTCTATCAGGGGATTTGATTCATCCAAATGATAAGCTTGACGTTTCACCTGAAGAGATATACATAGTAGAATCTGGTGATACTCTCTGGAATATCGCCAAAACATATGGGACTAATGTACATAACCTTAAAAAATGGAATCAGCTTAAATCCGATCTAATCAAACCTGGTTTGGAGCTCATCATCTATAAAAATGACTCAATGAAAGAAAAAGCGGCTAACCCTAAGACGGTTGTAAAAGCAGCAAAAACCAATAAGCCTGCAGCAAAAGCAGCGAAAAGCCTGACAGTCACGGCAACTGCCTATACAGCCAGCTGCGAAGGATGCATCGGCATTACAAAAACTGGGGTTAATCTGATCGACAATCCGGATGAAAAAGTAATTGCAGTTGATCCGGACGTCATTCCTTTGGGCTCTAAAGTATTTGTAGAAGGATATGGCTATGCAACTGCCGAGGATATTGGCGGCGGAATTAAAGGAAATGAAATTGATGTGTTTATTCCTGAAGAACAGGATGCAATGCAGTGGGGAAGAAAAGATGTAAAGGTTACGATCCTAAACTAAACAAAGAGAGGTCTCTCACTGCAGGGACCTCTTATCAATTTTTAAGGCTGCTATTTGACCATGTATGTTTCAGATACCCGGCAAAAGGCTTTTAATAGATTATGCATACATCTTATCCGGATCGACTCATCAAATAAGAATACGTTGAATATCTCCGTTTCAAGCATGATGAATATTTTCATAGTTGCATCATCTTTTTTGCTTATATGATTATTTGTAAAATAGCTGATTAATTCTCTTTCATAATATTCTATCGTTCCAAATAATACAGTCGACAAGGATATCACCCCCTGGTTATCACAAGCCTTGTCTTTCTAAGCACATGTTGATACTATATGACTCTACCCTCAAATTTCAACAAATTCTGACACATTTAACGAAATAGTTAAATTAGTTAAAGTGACCTTTGCATTTTAATATAAATGAAATATAGCTGTTTCCTTTGAAATTTAGTTTTGTGATAAGGTTATAGTATGAGCTTAGGTTAGGAGAAATACTTATGACTAAAAACAACTGCCCGGCTGTTCAAAGATTCAATGAGCTCGTTACTAAAAGCAATGAGCTAAAAAGGGAGCTGGATGTGACTCCTTTTGAAGATAAACAAAAGTTCATGAGCCTTCTTAAAAAACTCATGACCGTGCATAAGAATTTGGATCAGTTAACCCTATACGATCAGACAAAATAAATGAAGGACAGGCATATGCCTGTCCTTTCTTCATGAATGAGCATCAACCACTCAACCACCAACATATCAACCATCAAAAAAATTCACCTAAAAAAACAGGCTGCCCTCTTTATGGCAGCCTGTTTCTAATATTAAAAATTAGCGTCTTCTGCGGTTTCTAAGGAATGCCGGTGTATCAAGTGACTCTTCCTTCGGGTCTGAGTGGACGCGGTAGTTATCCTGAACAGGTTCCCGATATTCTCGAGGCTCTCTAACCTGCCGGCGAGTGGCTGGTTCTTCTGCATAATGATATGTATGATCATATTCTTTTTCTGCCGATGGCCTTGAGCTCGGTTTTGCTCTTAACTCCTCTTGTTCATTGAAGCCAGTAGCAATAACCGTAACAAGAATTTCTTCTTTTAGTGCATCATTAATGACTGATCCAAAAATCATATTCACTTCTTCATCTGAAGCAGAAGCAACAATATCTGCAGCCTCCTGAACCTCATACAAGCTGATATTAGCCCCGCCTGTAATGTTCATAATAACTCCGCGGGCTCCGTTAATGGATGTTTCAAGCAGCGGACTTGAAATGGCTTTACGGGCTGCTTCAGCCGCGCGGTCCTCCCCGGTGGCAATTCCAATTCCCATCAATGCTGTTCCTTTGTGGGACATCACCGTTTTGACATCGGCAAAATCAAGATTGATTAAACCGGGAACGGCAATCAGGTCAGAAATGCCCTGAACACCCTGTCGAAGAACATTATCTGCTTCCATAAATGCTTCAAGCATTGGTGTTTTCTTATCAATAATCTCTAGTAAGCGATCATTTGGAATAATAATTAGTGTATCAACAGCTTTTTTCATGGCTTCGATGCCTGCATCAGCATTGGCTGCACGCTTGCGTCCTTCAAATTTGAAAGGACGGGTTACCACACCGATGGTCAGTGCACCCACTTCGCGTGCAATGCGAGCAATAGCAGGAGCTGCACCTGTTCCGGTTCCGCCGCCCATTCCTGCTGTAACAAATACCATATCAGCACCCTTCAGCACTTCACGAAGCTGGCTTTCACTTTCCTCAGCTGCTTTTCTGCCCACTTCAGGATTTGCCCCTGCTCCCAGGCCCCTTGTTAAGGCTGCACCGATTTGCATGGTTACTTCTGCCTTTGATTGATTTAGAGCTTGTCCGTCAGTATTGACAGCAATAAACTCTACTCCCTCAACTCCATGTTCAATCATCCGATTTACAGCGTTGTTCCCCCCGCCGCCGACTCCGATGACTTTGATCGTAGCGTATTGGTCTATATTTGTATCAAACTCCAGCATTGCGGCTCCTCCTTTTATTCAAATAGACTTGCATAATTACTTTAAAAAAGAGAGTAACCTTAAAGGTCTACTCTCTTCTATTGTAAAGGCCTATATAAAAGAATTCGAGTGATTTATCTATTTTTTGGGGAAATTTTCTCAAAATTTGTGTGGTAAATATTTCTGAAACATAATCGGAAGCATCCACAAAGTTTTTCACATTGTTCAAAATTAGAATTTCCTATGAAACAAAAAACACCCCCCAGCTATGCCAGGAGGTGTTGGTTCTTTGTTAGAACTTTCTTTCCGAAACTTCGATACGGTTAATCGCACGCTGCAATGCAAGCTCTGCACGGCGGAAATCAATGTTTTCACGCTTCTGCTCATTCAGGCGCTGTTCAGCACGCTGCTTCGCACGAACGGCACGCTCTACATCAATCTCATCTGCCTGCTCAGCAGATTGCGCTAAAATCGTTACCTGCTCCGGACGAACTTCAAGGAATCCGCCGCTTACTGCCACGAAATCAGTTTTTCCGCCGTTTTTTAAACGAACGGCTCCAATTTGTAACGGTGCAACCATTGGAATGTGTCCAGGTAAAATTCCAAGCTCACCGCTTTGAGCTTTTGTGCTTACCATTTCCACATCTGATTCATACACCGGGCCATCGGGAGTAACAACACTGACTTTAATCGTCTTCATTTTTTACCCTCCTGGTCCAGAATTAGACCTCTACGCCCATTTTCTTTGCACTCTCGATAACTTCTTCGATTCGGCCGACAAGTCGGAATGCATCTTCTGGCAGGTGGTCGTACTTGCCTTCAAGGATGTCCTTGAAGCCTTTAACTGTTTCTTTAACCGGTACGTATGAACCTGGCTGGCCAGTAAACTGCTCAGCAACGTGGAAGTTTTGAGATAAGAAGAACTGGATACGGCGCGCACGTGCTACGATTAGCTTATCTTCATCAGAAAGCTCATCCATACCAAGGATCGCAATGATATCCTGAAGTTCTCTGTAACGCTGTAATGTCTGCTGCACCTGGCGTGCAACTGAGTAGTGCTCTTCGCCTACGATTTCAGGTGACAATGCACGTGAAGTGGAAGCTAATGGATCCACCGCTGGGTAGATACCCATCTCAGAAAGCTTACGCTCAAGGTTAGTTGTTGCATCTAAGTGGGCGAAAGTTGTAGCCGGAGCCGGATCCGTGTAGTCATCGGCTGGTACGTAAATCGCCTGGATGGAAGTAACAGAACCTACGTTAGTAGATGTGATACGTTCCTGTAATTTACCCATTTCAGTAGCAAGTGTCGGCTGGTAACCAACGGCAGATGGCATACGGCCTAATAGGGCTGATACCTCTGAACCTGCCTGTGTGAAACGGAAGATGTTATCCATGAAGAAAAGTACGTCCTGTCCCTGGTCATCACGGAAGAATTCTGCCATAGTCAAACCAGTCAGGGCAACTCGCATACGCGCTCCCGGCGGCTCGTTCATCTGACCGAATACCATCGCTGTTTTCTTGATAACGCCTGAATCCGTCATTTCATGATAAAGGTCATTACCTTCACGTGTACGCTCACCAACACCGGCGAATACGGAAATACCGCCATGCTCCTGAGCGATGTTATTGATTAATTCCTGGATTAATACGGTTTTACCTACACCGGCACCACCGAACAGACCGATCTTACCACCTTTAATGTATGGAGCAAGAAGGTCTACTACCTTAATTCCAGTTTCAAGAATTTCTACTTCAGTAGAAAGCTGCTCAAATTTAGGAGCTTCTCTGTGGATAGAATCACGACGGGCATCTGCAGAAATTGCAGGATCTAAGTCGATTGATTCACCAAGCACGTTAAATACACGTCCTAGTGTTACATCACCTACTGGTACAGAGATAGGAGCACCCGAGTCAACAACTTCACTTCCGCGCTGTAAGCCGTCAGTAGAAGACATTGCAATGGTGCGGACTGTATCATCACCTAAATGAAGGGCAACTTCAAGGGTTAAGTTGATGTCAACTTCAGATTCGTTACGCGCTGGGTTTGTAACAGTCAATGCATTATAGATCTCAGGAAGCTGGCCGCTTTCGAACTTTACGTCAACAACCGGACCCATAACTTGAAGAACGCGTCCTTTATTCATCTTTTTCCCTCCTCTTTCATTTCACGTAATGGGAGACTAAAGGCATCAACCCGTTCTCCACATTTCGTTTGTGTCTAGCTCCAGCGCCTAGCCCCTCGAGGTCATAAGCCAATCCCTTCCGGAAGGAAAGAACAACTTCCAGAAGGGCACGCCTTATGCTTGAGGCCCGCAGGATGCGGGTCATGCAGACATTGCCACAGGACGTGGCGGTTTTAGTCTGCGTTCATTGGCTCGAGACGCTTCCGCTTTTCGTTTTTATTCTAACGCGGCTGCTCCGCCGACGATTTCGGTAATTTCCTGCGTGATGGCTGCCTGACGTGCACGGTTGTAGCTTAAACTTAACGAGTTGATAAGCTCTTTAGCGTTATCCGTTGCATTCTGCATTGCTGTCATCCTTGCAGCATGTTCACTTGCCTTACTGTCTAAAAGCGCTCCGTAGATTAAGCTTTCAGCGTATTGAGGCAGCAATACTTTTAAAATTTCTTCAGCGGAAGGTTCAAACTCATAAGATGTAAGCTTTTTCGAGCTGGAAATATCCGTAAGCGGAAGAAGCTTCTTCTCTGTTACATCCTGTTGAATCGCGCTGACATAATGGCTGTAGTACATATATAATTCGTCAAATGTCTCATCAGCGAACATGCCAACTGTTTTACTGGCAATATCCTTGATTTCAGCAAATGCAGGCTGGTCCGCAACAGCAACAATATCCAGAATAACGTTCATATTGCGCTTTCTGAAAAAGTCGCGGCCCACACGTCCGATCGCAATGATTGCATACTCATCCGGTGATTTATGGCGCTTTTGAATTGTCTGATAGACATTTCGCAAAACGTTACTGTTATAAGCTCCCGCAAGTCCGCGGTCAGAAGTGATTACAAGGTAACCAGTTTTCTTGACTGGGCGGCTGGTCAGCATTGGATGTGATACATCTTTGCTTCCCAATGCGATGCTTGCCGTAACTTCCTGGATTTTCTCCATATAAGGCACGAATGACTTTGCATTCATTTCCGCCTTATTCATTTTCGCAGCCGATACCATCTGCATTGCTTTTGTAATTTGACTCGTTTTCTTCGTAGAAGTAATACGATTTTTTATATCGCGTAATGATGCCACAGGTTCTCACCACCCTTTTTCAGATTAGGCCAGCTGCAGCGCCCAGCCCCTCGAGGTTATCTCCGGGGCTGACCAAGGCGCTTCCGCTTTTAAATGTTTGTCAGAACCGAATGCAAACGGAAGGGGGGATTGGCTCCCAGCCCTTACCAGCTCTATTATTCGGATACTGCGAAAGTTTTCTTAAAGTCGTTGATCGCAGATGCCATATCGTCATCAGAAGGAAGTTCTTTTGTAGTTACAATATGGTCTAACAAATCTTTGCGGTTATGGTCTAACCATGAAAGGAATTCAGATTCGAAACGGCGAATATCCTGTACAGGAATATCATCCAGGAAGCCGCGAGTCAGGGCGTAAAGGATTGCAACCTGCTTCTCTACTTTTAACGGCTTGTTAAGATCCTGCTTTAGAACCTCTACTGTACGGGCACCACGGTTAAGTTTAGCCTGTGTTGCTTTATCAAGGTCAGAACCGAACTGGGCAAATGATTCAAGTTCACGGTATGAAGCAAGGTCAAGACGCAGTGTACCAGCAACCTTTTTCATTGCTTTGATCTGTGCAGATCCACCTACACGTGATACAGAAAGACCTGCGTTGATCGCCGGACGTACACCGGAGAAGAATAGGTCAGACTGAAGGAAGATTTGTCCGTCAGTGATTGAGATAACGTTTGTTGGAATATAAGCAGAAACATCGCCTGCTTGTGTTTCGATAAACGGAAGCGCAGTGATTGAACCTGCACCTTTCGCATCGCTTAGCTTTGCAGCGCGCTCAAGTAAGCGGCTGTGCAAGTAGAATACGTCCCCTGGATATGCTTCACGGCCTGGAGGACGGCGCAATAGCAATGAAAGCTCACGGTAAGCAGAAGCTTGCTTTGTTAAGTCATCATACACAACAAGAACGTGCTTGCCGTTGTACATGAACTCTTCCGCCATTGTTACACCGGCATAAGGAGCCAGGTATAGCATTGGAGCAGGCTGTGATGCAGATGCTGTTACAACGATTGTGTAATCAAGTGCACCTTGCTTACGAAGTGTTTCTACTGCATTACGAACTGTAGATTCTTTTTGTCCGATTGCCACATAAATACATACCATATCCTGATCTTTTTGGTTCAGGATTGTATCGATTGCAACGGATGTTTTACCTGTTTGACGGTCACCGATGATTAACTCACGCTGTCCGCGGCCGATTGGCACAAGAGCGTCAATCGCCTTGATACCTGTTTGAAGCGGCTCGTGTACGGATTTACGATCCATAACACCTGGTGCCGGGCTTTCAATCGGACGTGATTTTGTTGTGTTAATTGGTCCCATGCCATCTACTGGCTGTCCAAGAGGATTTACTACACGGCCGATTAGTTCTTCACCAACCGGTACCTCCATGATGCGGCCCGTACGGCGTACTTCGTCGCCTTCACGGATTTCTGTAAATGGTCCTAAAATGATAATACCGACGTTATTTTCTTCTAGGTTTTGTGCCATACCCATAACGCCGTTTGAAAATTCAACAAGTTCTCCAGCCATGACATTGTCGAGGCCATGAGCACGAGCGATACCGTCACCAACAGAGATAACCGTACCTACATCACTCACTTGAATTTCCGACTGATAGTTTTCGATTTGCTTTTTTATCAGCGCACTGATTTCTTCAGCATTGATGCTCATGAGTTTCACCCCTATCTACGAATCTTAGCCTAACAATTGACGTTCAAGACGCTCTAGCTTTCCGCGCAAGCTGCCGTCGAAAATCCGGTTTCCGATTCGAAGCTTGATGCCGCCGAGCAAGTTAGTATCAACTATATTGTCAATACGAAGTGATTTTTTTCCTACCTTAGCTGCAAATGACACAGATAATGCTTCCTTCTCTGCTTCAGTCAACGGACGGACAGTGTATACTTTTGCATCCGCAATTCCTTTTTTGTCATTCGCCAGGCTTATAAAATGATCTGCCACATCAGAGATATGATCCTCGCGGTGGCGTTCAATTAATATCATTAACGTGTTTAGTACAAACGTGTTCACAGATGCAAATGCTTCTTTTAAAATCTCTTTTTTCTTCTCAATTGAAAGCTTTGGAGATTTCAAAACAGACTTTAAATCTGAGTTATGGTTTACTACTTCTTTCACTGCACGAAGCTCTTCTTCCATTTGGTCAAGAAGCTGGTGTTCATTCGCAAGCTGGAAAAGAGCCAACGCGTAGCGCTTTGCTACTGTGGAGCCCGTCATCGCTTTTCTCCTGCCTCTTGAATGTATTCATTGATCAGCTTTTCCTGATCAGCTGCACTTAGTTCCTTCTCGATAACCTTGGAAGCAATTAGGACAGACAATGAAGCGACCTGCTCGCGGATAGCGGCAACCGCTTGTTCTTTCTGCTGCTCGATTTCAAGCTTAGCAGATTCCTTAATGCGTTCAGACTCTGTGCGGGCAGCCGCAACGATCTCCTCACGCTGCACATCGCCTTGTTTCTTCGCATTTTCGATAAGGCCCTGTGCTTCAGTACGTGCTTCTTTTAAAAGATTTCTTTGCTCTTCTAATAGCTTCTTTGCTTCTGTACGGCTTTCTTCAGCCGCTTGAATTTCACTGGCAATGTGTTCTTCACGCTGCTGCATAATGCCCATTAAAGGACCCCACGCGAATTTTTTCAGCAATGCCAACAAGATAATGAACATAACCAGCTGGTACAAAATGTCCCCGCCGTTAAAACCGCCGCCTGCAGCGCCTAATACTAGACTGTTTGTTAACACCCTCGATTCACTCCCTTCAAGAGTTGTTCCACTTATGAAACGGAGTCATATGCATGATTCCGAATTAGTTTACGGTAAAAAAACATAAAGGAATGGCGAAGGTTCATGGAATGATCTTCGCCATTTTTGAACGATTGGTACAGTATTAATTAACCGCCGATAACCATGAACGCGATAACAACGCCAATGATCGGAACGGCCTCAACTAGTGCAACCCCGATGAACATTGTAGTTTGAAGCATACCGCGAGCTTCTGGCTGGCGAGCCATACCTTCAACTGTTTTTGATACGATAAGACCGTTACCGATACCGGCACCTAGTGCTGCTAAACCGATTGCAATTGCTGCTGCTAAAAGACCCATTATTGAGTTCCTCCTTAAATTGTATGAAAATTTATTTGTTTAAAATGTTTTGTCCATAGAATGAACAGGTATATATTAATGGTCCTGGCTCACTTTGTGTGCCATATAAACCATTGTTAACATACAGAAAATGAATGCCTGGATAGATCCGACAAAGATTGAGAATCCCTGCCAAACAAGTGTTGGTATAACTGCGGCAAGCATTCCGCCTACACCGGCATGTGCAAGACCTCCGACAAGCAATGTCAGCAGGATCTCACCGGCGTAAATGTTACCGTAGAGACGAAGTCCCAGTGTCAGAGTATTTGCAAACTCTTCAATGATTTTCAATGGGAACAAGAAAGGCATTGGCCTGATAAAATCCCGGCCATATTCTCCTACTCCTTTAAGCTTTACGCCATAGTAATGCGAAAGCCCGACTACCATTGCCGCTAATGTTAAGGTGATAACAGGATCGGCTGTTGGCGATTTCCACCATAAAGTGTGATCATAAGTGATCGCGAACGGAAGTCCGAGCATGTTTGATACAAAGATATACATGATCAGGGTTAATCCAAGGATATGGAATCTTCCGCCTGTCTTCCAGTCCATCGTACTGTTAATGATATTCTTAACAAAATCCATAACCCATTCGAAGAAGTTTTGCATCCCCGTTGGTTTCATGGCCAATCGACGGGTTGAAAGCAGAGCAATAATGAAGACAATAGCACTGGCCACTGTAATCATCAGTATGTTTGATAAGTTAAAATTCAATCCTAAAAATTCTTTTATAGGAGCTTCATGATGCAATAGTGTTCACCTCTCTTCCCGCTATTTACGTAATTGAAAAGATTGAAGAAAATAATCTATCATAATGACAATATAGGATGTCATTAATCCAAATACCACACTGATCAGATGCAGCTTTTCAGGATATTCCAGAGCGATCATAACAGCAAATACTGCTGTAGCCATCCTGGATACCGTTCCAAGTGAACGCACCTTCTCGCCTCTCTCGACTGCCTCTCCAAATTGCAGCGCCTTTCGTGAAATCAGCCACAAATTGAACAGACTTAAGCATGTCCCGAAGATCAAGCCCAGAAAAATAGATTGATAAGGTGTAAAACCCCAGCCGAGAACATATACAGACAACAAAAGGAATATGTATTTTCGCTGTCTTTGAAAAGTTGCTTTGATTTCCGGCATGATGTTCATTCTCCTGTGAAAAAATGTTGGATTAGGCGAAGCATGGCGTAAATCCCGGCGCCCAGCCCAATGAACAAGCCGATTAATAGGAATAAAGGCTCAGTTCCTGCCTTGCTGTCAAGCCATCTTCCGGCGAAAATGCCAATGAGCGTGGAACCTACTAACTGGGAAAGAATGGCGGACATTAAGGCCATCGCCTTAAATGGGTTGCGGTCTTTTTGACGCATTAAAACGCATCCTCCCTTAAAGAGAATGGTAAGAGGGTTTTGAGGCCGTAAAAAATCAGTTAAACATCATGCAGAAGTGGGAAATATGTCTGCAAAAATATTTTGAAAACCCTATCATCTTTTACCCTTTGTAAGCATACAATAGGGCTTTGTCAATGTCAATGCGTTTGGAGTGAAAAAGTTCACAAACAAAAAGGTAAAAATATGGTATGTTCACATATTTATCACATTTAATTTTCCGCTTTTATATTGAAAAAGGAGCGAGAATCTGCATCGCTCCTGAAAACCTTTTTTCGCTTACTTTTTGATCTCCTCTGCTTCTGAAGGCACCGGATCCCCCAGCTGGCCATCCGGCCTCACAAATATATAAGTTTCAAGCCAATCTTCCCGGCCAGCCTTTTTAGCAAACACCTTCGCCAGGTAAAGACCCGGCCCTGGCAGCTTTTCTGCAGGGATTTCCTGCAGCAGCTGTCCCTTGCCGGCATTTCTTTTCCAATCCAGAAATCCCATGAACCGAAGGCTTTCCGAATCAAACATCGCAATTCCGAACTCCTCCGCACCGCCAGGCAGATATACTTCATACCGATACGTTCCCGGTTTATCCCCTTTGCCAATTCCGAATCCCATCACCCTTGGGTAATCAGGCTCCTCAAGTACATACAGGTATGGAACATGGATACTTTCAGAACCTGCTTTCAATAGTAGGTACCCGTCATGGATCTTATTCTTTAAAAGGGTCGGATCTGCAGACATTTTGATTTCGACCTTTTTCTTTTCACCCGGATTCAATCGGAAGGTCATTGGCATTTCCCAATTGATGCCCTGCTCCTTATAAGGTACGGAAAAGGAATAAGACTGCGTTTTTCCACTTATATTTTCAACCGTTATAAAACTGCTGTGGTCATGCAGCCTGTCTGCGATCTGAAATTTGCCGAATTGCATGGAAGCCGGTAATACAAGCGTTTCTGCCTTCAGCGCCTGATCAAGCTGTATCCTGCCGGCCCCCTGCTCATAGGTTCTATATGTCCGTCCTTCCGAGTTCCTTATTAGCTTAGCGGTATTCATGAGTGCTGCCTTAATCTGTTCCGGTCCCCATTCGGGATGTGCCTGTTTCAGGATGGCACAGGCACCAGCCACATGCGGAGCGGCCATACTTGTCCCCTGAAGCGGCAGGTAGCCGCCGGGAATCGTGCTATTTATGGCGACCCCCGGCGCCACAACATCCGGTTTAATTTCCCATGTGGATGTAACAGGTCCGCGGGAGCTGAAGTCGGCCAGGATGTCCCTTTCTTCTATTATATTAGTCCGGGCAAGGAGCCTTCCCTTTTCTTTTAAAAGCTTCTTGATCCTCTCGCCTTCTTCCTTTGAAAGCGCCGCTGCCGGAATAGGAACCTCGCTGTCCAGATTGCCGAAGAATCTGCCTTTTGTGTTATTATAAATAATAATTCCCTCTGCGCCTGCTTCCATCGCATGGACAGCTTTATCCGTAAACGTCATTTCCCCTCTTTCCACCAGTACGATTTTTCCTTCCGCATTCTTCAATTCAACCGTATGCCCGAGTCCTCCATCGACAATTTCATATGAGCGATCAAATTCCCACTCCCTTGAACCCTGCAGCAAATCAAGGCGGATTTCGCGTCCATTTATACTCAATATCGGCACCTTGATTGTTGGTGTAGAGGCTCCGACAGAAATTGCTTTCGACGCCGTTCCTGGAGATCCCACTGTCCAAATATTTGGCCCCGAATTTCCTGATGAAGTGACAGCCGTTATTCCTTTTTCAACCGCTTTATTCAGAGCCATGCTTATCGGAAGGTCTGGCCCGTTTACGTTGTTTCCCAATGAAAGGTTTAACACATCCACTTTATCCTTAATAGCCTGTTCGATGGCTGCTATTACTTGTTCTGTTGTTCCGCTTCCGCCTGGTCCGAGAGCCCTGTAAGCGATAATAGTTGCTTCCGGTGCAACGCCCTGAATCCTGCCATTTGCCGCAATAATACCCGCGACGTGAGTGCCGTGCAGCGTGCCTTGTCCCCCGGCAGCCTTTGTTTCCATCGGATCCTTATCATTATCCACCAGATCGCGCCCGCCGCCGTAGCTTCTTCTCAAGTCAGAATGGTTGTAATCAATGCCGGTGTCAATCACGCCGACTTTCACACCCTTGCCTGTGAGACGCTGATTATTTTCATCATAATAGCCTCTGGCATTGAGGCCGCCAATCAGCTTGATATTGTCATTGGAATGAACATGGTACGTATTAACCGGTGAAACAGAAGTGACTGACTCTAGCTTTTGCAGACTTTGCAAAGCAGATGATTTTCCTTTAACCGAAAAGCCGTTTAAAGCCTGATTGAATGTATGCCTGATTTGCAGCTCAGGATTTTGTTCGATCATTTGTTTTATTTCCTGTTCCTTCTTTGCGTCACTTAATACAACGATTGCCACTTTTTCTATATCAGGTGACTCTTCCGGTATAGGAGGGTGTGAAAGTGTCCGGGCCGAAACAGGAGTTTGACTGAAGAATAATGACATGACGGTTAGAAGCAGAAACAATTTTTTCATATAAAAACCCACCCTCTTTTTGTTTTAGGGTGGGCTGTATTGATGCCTTGTATGCGTAAATCAATATAAAATTAAGGCTAGTTCAGGGATTCATAGACAATATTAGCAACTTGTTTAGAAAGAGCACCTGTACTCCTGTAAGATCCGCTTGATAAAGGACCATTGTTTTGTTTGTTCGTCAGCAGGATAATCTGAAGGTTTTCCTCTGGGTCTATAATAATCTGTGTTCCAGTAAAACCAGTATGGCCAAAGGCTTTGTCAGAATAGTGATCTCCCATGTACCAGCTTTTGTCCAGCTCCCAGCCATATCCCTGGCCAAAGCGCTGAGGAGAGGTAAAGAGATCAATCACTTCTTTATCATACATGTTTGCTTTTCCATATGTTCCGCCATTTAACATGGTCTGGCCCAATACAGCAAGGTCCCTTGCTGTCGAAAATAAACCGGCATGGCCAGCAATACCTTTATTGCCATAGAAGCTATTTCCATCATTAACTTCTCCAACTAGGGTGTAATTCCTCCAGTATTTAAACATATCCGGGCTTTCTTCAACATAGTAACCGAAATTAGGATCATCAATCATTTTATACTCATAAGGATTTCCCCAGGAGGTAGCCGCAATTTTTTTCTTGAAATGTTCCGGTGGAGTAAACATCGTATCATTCATTTTTAAAGGTTTATAAATATTTTCTTCTAAGTACTTATCCAATTTTTGCCCGCTGACCTCTTCAATTAAAAAACCCAGCATCATAAAGCTAAAATCACTATATCTCCTGTCCGTGCCAGTCGGATATTCAAGTGGCAGCTGATTTATATAATTCAGAACCTCTTCCGAATTATCAGCGTAAAGGTATGTCGGCTTCCAGGGAGTTAAACCAGAGGTATGTGTCAGCAGGTCAGCTACAGTAATATCTTCTTTTCCATACTGAGCAAACTCAGGAATAAAGTCAGATACCCTGTCATTGACTGAGAGTTCACCCTCACTAACAAGTTTCATTATACCTTGGGTTGTTCCCATTACCTTCGTAACGGAAGCAAGATCAAACATTGTTTTCTTTTTCATTTTTCTAGGGTTTTTAAGCGTTTCCCCCATATCATACTTTTGTGCATTTCCATACGCTTCCTCTTTGACAATCTTTCCATCCTTGGCTACAAGAACTACCGCACCCGGTGTAACACCATCAGCAATAGCCTCCGTAATGGCTTTATCAATACCCTTCAATTGCTCAGGATCAAAGCCAGCCTTTTTCGGGTGGCTATGACTCAATTTCTGGCCGGACCGTTCTTTGGCATTTACCATATTTCCGGAAAAAGCTGCAGAACTTAAGACTAATGCAAGGACAATTAACAATAACCTTAACCTTTTCAAATCTTCATCTCCTTTACAGATATACCAATATACAATATTCTGTATAATTAATAGTATCTATCTTTCTATTGATTATCAATATAGTTTTTTGTATTTTCAGAAAACAGTACTTTTAGATTATAAGAAAAATAAAAAAGCCATCAAATATGATGGCTTTCTTCCTTTATGTATTAAAACAGCTGATTCGGTTCCAGTTTTCCTTTTTGAATTAAACGGTCCCGCTTTTTATCTCTCCACATATCCGTTATGGTGGCCGCTATTAATAATACTGTAAACAGAATTCCCTTTCCTTCTGCCAGCTTAAATACCAGGGCGATAAGACCTTCGGACATGAAAGTGCTCATTAATGAACCCAGCAGCATGATGATCCAGACAATCAATGCTCCTTCTAAAATGGCTAATGCTCTCATTTATTCGACCTCCCGGGTATATAAAATCATTTATGCCAATACCCCGCAGACAGCAGTCTAAACGTGAATCTTGCAATTTGGGCATTCCTTTACTTTCCAAATATCTTCTGCCAGATGCTTTTGCTTTTTTCAGCCTCTAATGCACCGGCTACTTCTTCTACAGACTTCTGTGTCGCCATCAGTTTTTCATAAAGGGAAGTGACTTTTTCACTCTCTTTTTCATAGCCTTGTGCATGGGCATTTCTTAAATCTTCAATAGTGAGTTTGAGCTCATGCACCTCATGTATCAGCTGTTTGTTTTGTTCTCTGATTTTATTCTGGGTAAGACGGGATTGCTCATTTTGCTGCACGAGGAAGCTGACAAGCTTTTTCATATCTGTCAGTTCAGAATTCACATTCACAAGTGAGGTGGTGCTGCTTTCTTCCTCATCCTCCACCGTAATGATGACCGGAATCCCTGCATCCTCAAGCTTTGCTGTGACTTCCTCTTTTTTAAGCCCATCTGAATATAATTTCCGGATAAATTTCAGCTTTTCAATTTCAGAAGCCTGAATTTTATAGCGATTATGTTCTTTCCGGTAGTTTATGTATTCTGCATGCTCCTGCAAATAACGCTTTAAGCTATTTTCAGGTATGTCCGGAAGCGCTTCCTTAAGCTCCTTCATTGTCAAATACTGATTTGCCAACGTCCTCAGCACCTTTCTTGGTATCTTGCCCATCACCCGGCTTCCACCGGGCATTACCCATGACTAACCACCTAACCGCCAACAAAACCACCATGGTTATTTTTGCGGTAAATGCGCCTTCAATAACGTCTACTCTCCCGCTGTTTTTCCAACCATGACTACCACGTTTAATCACTTAAGACCATCTGGAAACATTGATATATCAACATTTTGCAAATAACCATCCAACCATCAACCTATTAACCGTTAATTTTTTCGTTTTGTTCTGCCTTCCATTTCTTCTATACTCTATCATAACTTTTCCAGCTTTGCGGGGAAAGAGACTTTTAACATAAAAATAAAATAGATTTCTCTGCCCATCATCAACCACCCAACCACCAACATATCAACCGTGGTATTCCTGGGTCAATTATGCCGCTTCTCCCCTCCCCTTTTTGAAAAACTAAAATAAATGCACCTCTTTTTTAAGAGAGGTGCATTTATTTTAGTTTTGCGGTTTATATTCTTCCGGACGATCAATCGTCTGTTTGAAATGGTAGCGGATAGCATCGCAAATTCTCTTGGAAGCATTTCCGTCTCCATATGGATTTACGGCTTTCGCCATTTTTTCATAAGCTGCCCCATCCGTCAGAAGCTCAGTTGCCAGATCATAAATTGGCTGTTCCTCAATGCCGGCAAGCTTAAGGGTGCCTGCTTCAATTCCTTCAGGCCTTTCCGTTGTATCGCGCAGAACAAGAACAGGCACACCAAGTGACGGTGCTTCTTCCTGAACTCCGCCCGAATCGGTCAGAATCAGATGAGCTCTTGAAGCAAAGTTATGGAAGTCTATGACGTCAAGCGGCTCAATCAGATGTATGCGGTTATCGCTGCCAAGAATTTCTGATGCGATTTCCCGTACTGCCGGATTCATATGAACAGGATATACCACTTGGATATCTTTCTGTTCTTCTACCAGCCTTTTAATAGCCGTGAACATATTGCGCATCGGTTCGCCCAGGTTTTCTCGGCGGTGTGCAGTCAGTAGCACAAGGCGGTCATCGCCGATTTTTTCCAGGACTTCATGGTGATACGTGTCTTTAACCGTAGTTTTAAGCGCATCAATGGCCGTGTTTCCGGTGATGAAAATACTTTCGCTCTTTTTATTCTCATTTAAGAGGTTTTCAGCTGACATGGATGTTGGCGAGAAGTGCAGATCTGCCATGACACCTGTAAGCTGGCGGTTCATTTCCTCAGGAAATGGAGAGTATTTATTCCATGTGCGCAGTCCTGCTTCCACATGGCCTACGACAATTTGGTTATAGAAAGCGGCAAGGCTTGCAATAAACGTTGTAGTGGTATCACCGTGAACAAGCACGATATCCGGCTTTACTTCCTTCATAATCTTATCAAGGCCTTCAAGTCCGCGTGTTGTCACATCCACCAATGTCTGGCGGTCTTTCATGATATTCAGATCATAATCTGGTGTGACCTTAAAAATATTTAACACCTGATCAAGCATTTCGCGATGCTGTGCTGTTACAGTCACAATCGATTCAAAATGCTCAGGGTATTTTTGAAGTTCAAGAACAAGGGGTGCCATCTTAATAGCCTCAGGCCTTGTCCCGAAAATTGTCATCACTTTAATCGGACGATCCATTTCAGCATCCTCCTTTTTAAAAGATATTTTCAATCTTTCCGGTTCACTGAAGCAGAAATTATTTTGTACCGAATAAACGGTCGCCTGCATCGCCAAGACCAGGAACAATGTAGCCTTTTTCGTTCAACTTTTCGTCTAATGCTGCAATGTAGATGTCTACGTCAGGGTGAGCTTCCTTAACAGCTTCTACGCCTTCAGGAGCTGCAATCAGGCACATGAATTTAATGTTTTTGCCTCCGCGCTTTTTCAGAGAATGGATGGCTTCAACCGCAGAGCCGCCTGTTGCAAGCATTGGGTCAACGACGATGAAATCTCTTTCTTCTACATCACTTGGAAGCTTTACATAGTATTCAACGGGCTGCAGGGTTTCCGGGTCGCGATACAAGCCAATATGACCTACTTTTGCTGCTGGAATCAGCTTCAGGATCCCATCAACCATTCCAATTCCTGCGCGCAAAATTGGGATGATTCCCAGCTTCTTGCCTGCAAGCACATTGGATTTCATCGTGCTGACTGGTGTATCAATTGTGATTTCTTCTAAAGGCATGTCACGGGTAATTTCGAATGCCATCAATGTCGCCACTTCATCGACAAGCTCGCGGAATTCCTTTGTTCCTGTACTCTTTTCACGAATGTATGTAAGCTTATGCTGAATTAATGGATGATCAAAAACGTAAACCTTTGCCATAAGTATCTCTCCTTTTTCATTATGCAGATTAGTCGAACCACACTTCGTCTAATTTTACAGAAAAACAATTCCATCGGCAACTATGATTCGTATTTGTAAAAGAAAAGTCATTATTTTAGCTTAGACTATAAAAGCCGGCCTCAAGCTGAGACCGGCTGTTTGATTAATATTCTGGATATAAAGTGAAGCTGCCTGATAAAGCTTCTACGCGCTGTGCAGCTTCCTGAAGCTTTCCTTCATCTTCATGATTTTTCAGTGTGAAGGCGATGATGGATGCAATTTCCTGCATTTCTTTCTCGCCAAAGCCGCGGGATGTAACGGCTGCTGTACCGATGCGGACGCCGCTTGTAACAAATGGGCTTTCCGGATCGAATGGTATGGTGTTTTTGTTGACCGTAATGCCAACCTCATCAAGTACTTTCTCAGCCACTTTCCCTGTTAAGCCAAGGGAGCGGAGGTCAACCAGCAGCAGATGATTGTCTGTGCCCTGAGATACAAGGTCGATTCCTTCAGCCTGCAATGCTTCCGCCAGCTTTTTAGCATTGGAAATGATATTGCCTGCATACGTTTTGAAATCATCCTGAAGCGCTTCGCCGAAGGCAACCGCTTTTGCCGCAATGACGTGCATTAAAGGACCGCCCTGGATTCCAGGGAATATGGATTTATCAATTTTCTTCGCATATTCTTCTTTGCAGAGAATCATGCCGCCGCGCGGTCCGCGCAATGTCTTGTGAGTAGTCGTTGTCACAAAGTCCGCAAACGGAACCGGATTCTGATGAAGCCCAGCAGCTACAAGGCCTGCAATATGAGCCATATCAACCATCAGCATGGCACCGACTTCATCGGCAATTTCACGGAAACGCTTGAAGTCAATTTCACGCGGATAGGCACTTGCACCTGCTACAATTAGTTTCGGTTTATGCTGACGGGCCTTTTCAAGCACATCATCATAATTGATTCGATGAGTTTCTTTATCCACCCCATATTCGACGAAATTATACTGCACGCCGCTGAAATTAACAGGGCTGCCGTGTGTTAAATGTCCGCCATGGGATAGATTCATGCCAAGAACAGTGTCTCCCTGTTCTAATACAGTGAAGTATACAGCCATGTTTGCTTGTGCACCTGAGTGCGGCTGCACGTTCACATGCTCTGCACCGAAAATTTCTTTCGCACGGTCGCGGGCTAAATCTTCGACTACATCCACATGTTCACATCCGCCATAATAACGTCGGCCTGGATAGCCTTCAGCATACTTGTTTGTTAAAACAGAACCTTGTGCTTCCATTACCGCTTCACTGACAAAGTTTTCAGAAGCGATTAATTCAATCTTTGATCTCTGGCGTCCCAATTCTTCCTGGATCGACTTGAAAACCTGCTCATCTTGCTGTGCTAAATGCTTCATAAGAATCCTCCCTTTTCTCCAACACACTTTTAATAAAGGAAAGCCTCGTTAAGGCCCGCCATTATATGTATCGATCTTAATGTGAAAATTCGTCTTTATTTTAACACGTTTTTTGAAAAAGCGACAGGCACCTATACCAGTTTGGCAGATTGGTATAGGTACCTGTCACCATCCTTTTATTCCCAGTTCCAATAATCCATTTCACCGAGGCGGGGAGAACGAATTTGCTTTTCTTCTTTTAGTTTTAATAGTTCTTTTACCGGGCCGGTGACGACTGCTCCATAGACGGTAAAGCCATTTTTTTTCAGATATTGATGGCGTTCTTTCAGGTGATCGAGTCCTAAAAAGTTTTCATAATAGCTTTGCGTTTCACTTTTTAATAGAGATTCCATCTGCTTCAGCATCAACTTTTTATTTTCTTCTATAAATTCCTCAGTCAGGGTCAATCTAGATTCTGACATATAATCTTCCCCTGCTTCTCTTCCCCCCGTGAGGCCATAAATGGATGTTAGTTCAATTGATTTCCCTCCGCTGCCATACCCTGTCTTAAATTCCTTCAGCTCTCCAGTATACAGCGGCATCCACAGGACTTCCAGGTCATAGGGCTTTAAAAGGTTCAGAAGCTCCTCGGGTTCCATGAATGATTGTGTGGAAAAAGCCATTTCCGCCACAGTCCCCTCGTGTACTTTTTCAAGAGATGTCCAGGCACCCGGGTTCACTTCAGCAGAAAGCTTTTTACCGTTATTCGGATTTTCAGGCAGAGAGAAACGGAAAATGTTCTCATTTTGTGGCTCGTATTTCTCGATTTTAACAGTTGAATATGAATTTAACAGCCTCTTTTCAATGTGAACCTCTCCGATTGTCTGAGGTTCTTTCCCGATCTGGCGGGAAATCGGGAAGGACAATTTCTGTGTCAAAAAAGGCGTTAGTTCTTTATGAACAAACCCGCCAAAATCTTCATATACATTCGGATGCTTCCAATCAAGAGCCAGCTTGCTGTAAAAAACATGCTTCTTTTCACTATTAGCAGCATCGGAGATTATGTTCACAGCCATCATATATGCCCAGAACAAAAGCAGACAGGCAGCGATAACCCTTATTACTCTAAATGATAAAGTATACCGGTATTTGACCATGATTTTCTTTTCACGTTCTTTGTTCCAGTCATTCATGTTTTTCCCTCCATTTTTCATCGGCGAGCTGTGACAGCTTTTTCCGGGCCCGATGCAGTGTCACTTTCACTTGATTTTCTGTTAGATCCAGTGCTTCCTGGATCTCACTATAGCTAAAAGACTCAAACTCTCTTAAATATAAAATAGAACGATATTGTTCCGGCAGACAGCTCATAAGGTCTGCGACATTTTCCTTTGATTCTTTGTATAATGCTGAATCCTCAGGCAAGCCGTATGGACTGATCATTTCTCCCTTGGAAAATAAATAGCCGGCAAAAGGAATTTTATTTCTTCTCTGCCGTTTCCGCCATTCATCCAGATAGGCATTCCTGGCCACCTTAAAAAGCCATGCTCTTACATCCTCCTGCTTATAGAAAGAGAGAGAAACCGTTGCCTTAATGAATGTTTCCTGAGTTAAATCTTCAGCTGTTTCTTTAGAGCCGGACATCTTATACAAATAGTAATAAAGCGGTCTGGCATAATTACGGTATAAATCATCCAGCCGATTCCCCCTGCTTTCCTTCAACGGCTTCTTCCCCCTTTCTCATTAAAAGCTGCACTATATACACGTTCTTCCTGGTTGAATGTTACTCGTTATATAAAAAAAAGTGACAGGTACCTATACCAGTTGATGAAGTGGTATAGGTACCTGTCACCCAACGGAATATTTAAAGCCCCAATCATCAAATGATCGGGGCAGCTAATTGGTATTAAATCTTCTATCTGCAGGATTCGTTATCAGATTTTCGTTCATAGATAGCCCGGGCCCCGCCGATGAGTTTCGGCCTGGTTTTGGCCAGGGTGACGTGCGCCTCGCCGATTGATTTTTGAGAGGTCCTGATGGGAACCGCTACATGCTTCAGGTGCATGCCGATCAGGGTATCTCCGATGTCGATGCCCGCATCTGCCTTGATAAATTCGACCATGACGGGATCTTCAAAATGTTCATAGGCGTATGTCGCCATCGCGCCGCCAGCCTTGCGGTGAGGAATGACAGCCACTTCCTCCAGGTTTTTCGCCTCGGCCACTGCCCGTTCAACCACTAATGCCCTGTTCAAATGCTCACAGCATTGAAAGGCAAGAGCAGCCCCTGTGTCCTGGCGGAGCTTGTCCAGCCGCTCAAATATCATTTCAGCCACTTGTTCCGTTCCGGCTGTGCCTATTCTTTTCCCGGCGACTTCACTTGTGCTGCAGCCCACTGCAAGAATATGCTTTTCATTTAAAGGAACTTGTTCGATGAATTCACGAATGATTGTATCCAACTCTGTTTTCCATTGATCGATCAAAAAGCCCACCCTTTCGAAAGTTTACTTCGTTTCGTAAGCAGTAATCTTTCCGACACGGTTTTCATGGCGGCCGCCTTCAAAATCTGTTGAAAGCCATACTTTTGCAATTTCCCGGGCAAGGCCAGGGCCAATTACCCGTTCACCCATAGCGAGGATATTGCTGTCATTATGTTCACGGGTTGCTTTTGCACTGAATACATCATGCACGAGCGCACAGCGGATTCCCTTCACTTTGTTGGCAGAGATGGACATGCCGATCCCGGTTCCGCAGATCAGAATGCCTTTATCAAATTCACCGCCTGCAACCTTTTCAGCAACAGGCAATGCATAATCCGGATAATCTACCGAAGTTTCGCACTCACAGCCAAAATCCTCATATTCAATGCCCATTTCATCCATCAGGTTTTTTATTTCTTCGCGGAGATTAAGTCCCCCATGGTCTGATGCAATTGCAATTTTCATAATGAAACCCTCCAGTTTGAAGCCGCTTTATTTTTGACACATTATGCTCTTATTTTGACACAAAACCTTGAAAATATAAAGAAAGGGAGCCTTATTTGGGCTCCCTTATAGTTTAAATTTAGTAATAGTGCTGTTTAATTTTTCTGCCTGCTCCTTTAGCTCGATGGCGAGCCTTTCCACATTGCCGATTACAGCTGTCTGCTGCTGAGTGGCAGCTGAAACCTCCTGTGCTCCTGCTGATGTTTCTTCCGCAATGGCCGCTACTTCCTGTGTTTGGGTAGATGTATGCTGGATGCCTTCCATTTGGTTATCCACCAGCCCTGAAATGGCAGACACTGAAGCAGCCATTTCATTGACCACTTTCGCCATTTCCTCAATTACTTCATTTGTTTTTGTGCCTTTTTCCACTTCATTATTAGCAGTCTCCACCTGATAAGAGATTTGCGTAACAACATTACGGACCTCTTCCTGAATGTTTTTTATCAGTTCAGAAATGCCCTGGACTGCCTGCGCACTTTCATCTGCAAGCTTCCGAACTTCTTCAGCGACCACGGCAAACCCTTTGCCATGGTCCCCCGCACGGGCTGCTTCAATAGAAGCATTTAAAGCGAGAAGGTTTGTCTGTGCGGCAATGTCACCGACCAGCTGGATTATCTGCTCTACCTTTACGGCGTTTTGCTCAAGTCGCTTTACTGTCTGGAGTGATTCCTCATTATCCTGAGCCAGTTTTTCTATGCCGGAAATAAGTGAATGAATCACTTTCTTTGATTCCATCAGGTCCTGAACCATTTCACCGGAAACATTTTGTGAGGCTTTTGCTGTATCCTGAACTTCCTGGGCTATGCGCAGGACATCTTCCATGGATTCAGCTGTTGACTGAATGGACACGGCTGAGCTATCTGCTCCCTGGGAAATCTCACTGATCGTTCTGGCAATTGCATCTGCCTGCTCTGCAGCTGCAGAGGACTCAGAAGACATGGCAATGACTTTTTCATTTGTTTCTCTAAAGTTCTCGTCAATCTTATGAACCATATCTCTTAAATTGGAAAGCATATGGTTGAACGCAATGCCCAATGACCGGATTTCATCATCCGATGCTGCAAGCTCTGCATCCTGGCCGATATCGCCATTGGCAGCCATGAGTGCTGTTTTTTCAAGTTTCTGCAATGGTTTGATGATAAAGCCTGCAGCAAAAAAGGCAAGAACCCCTGACCAGAAAATCCCCATCCCTAAGGTTAATATAGTAAAAAAAGCCTCTCCAAATGGAAGCATCTCATCTATGCTTGGATATAAAAAATAGAGAAATCCAGCACTTGTTGTGTATGTAATGATGGCCAGCAACGTGATGAATAATACGAGTTTTTTTCTAAGGCCGAACTTATAGACCTTTTTCTCCCCCATTATAGTATCCCCCTGATTAATCTTGTCTCTTTATGCGATCCAAAATTTGATCAATCGCTTCTGTCAGATCTTTAAAGGTACTTCTATATATCTCAACCGGTCCCCCATATGGATCAATAATATCTCCCGCAGCACCAGCAAACTCTTTTAATGTAAAGGTTTTGCCCTCTGCTTCAGGAAACATGGACAGGACCGTATTTTTGTGGCCGGCTGTCATCGTTAAAATATAGTTCGCCCATACTATTAAATCTTCACGCATACTGGACGACTGATGCTGCAGCTGAATTCCGTTCTCCTCCAGTACACTTTTCGTATTCGCGGACGCCTCACTGCCGTCTGCTGCAAATACGCCGGCTGACTTCACTTCCACACCGGGAATCGATCTGCTTTTTAAAATGGCTTCTGCCATCGGGCTTCTGCATGTATTTCCCGTACAAACGAATAATACATTGGCCATAGAATCTCTCCCTCCTTTATATCGGTTTATTACGATAAATCTTTATCCAACTTTTCTTACATTATAAGACAAATTTCCCATAAACACCTATAGCTCCCAAGCAAAAAAAGAAAAAAGGGCAGCCCGCACCCTTCTCATTTTTCACAAAATATTAACATTTAAACACAGACGAACTTCTATAAAAATAACAGCTTTACCCCGAAAGCCAGGAGGATGGCGCCTCCTAGAGCTTCGCTGTAGGAGCCGATCCAGCTTTGTACTTTTCTGCCGGTGAGGAGGCCGGCCCATGTGAGGATGGCAGCCCCAGCTCCGAAGAAAACGAGCACCAGGAAGGTTTTAGCTCCGTAGATTCCGAGGCTTAGGCCGACTGAAAAACTATCAAGGCTGACACTCAGTGCAAAAATCAGGAGCCCTATGCCAACCGGTGTTATTAAGCTGTCTTCATCATCTCTGAAGCTTGACCAAATCATCTGCACGCCTAATAAAAGGAGCAGGCCCCCGCCAACATATCCGGCAATGGCTCCAAATGTATTCGAAAGAAATCTCCCTGCTATCATTCCTATTAACGGCATCAATACATGGAAAAGTCCAATGGTGATGCCGATTTTAGCTATTTGTCTGAGGCGGAGTTTGTACATCCCCATGCCAAGACCTACTGAAAAAGCATCCATCCCCAATGCGAATGCCATTAAACCTAATGTTAAAACTTCCCCAATCATTGCAGACATTTTTCCTCCCCCTCGGACTTGCTAATTCAGCATATGCACGTCCAAGCGGATTTAGAATGCCAGCATCTTTTTTACAAACTAAAAAACCGCTTCATACTGAAACGGTTTCTTTATTATCTGCTGATGACCCTGTGACCGGCTGCCTTCATCAGGCGGTTCATAATGGCATGCCCGACACCTTTCCCCGGAAACATCTCACAGAAAATAACATCAGCATCTGTAGTATTGAAATATCTTAATGCTTCATAGAGGGAGCTCGCTACGGTCTCAAGCTTTTCCCGCTGTCCGCAGGCATATACATAGTCAGCATGATAGAATTCCCGATTTTCCACTGTCGTCAGAACGCCAACTGAAAGACCTTCCTGCTTCTTATCATCAACAAAGTGCTGGATATCCTCTCTTGTTCCTTCTACTAAATACAGAGGTGCATCCGGTGCATAGTGACGGTACTTCATGCCCGGAGATTTCGGCGCCTGACTTTCATCGGCTAAGGCCGGGTCTACGCTGACATCGCCCACAACCTCTTCCAGCTGTTCTCTTGTAATGCCTCCTGGCCTTAGGATCACCGGCACTTCCCCCGTACAATCCACAACGGTTGATTCCACACCAACACCAGTCGGACCTCCGTCCACTAAACCGGCAATTCTTCCATTCAGGTCCTCCCAGACATGCTCAGCCGTTGTCGGGCTTGGCCTTCCTGATCTGTTTGCACTTGGAGCAGCAATCGGAAGACCCGTTTTCTTCAGAAGCTCCAATGCCACCGGATGATCCGGCATTCTCACAGCCACTGTGGATAAACCCGCTGTTGCATATTGGGAAAGAACCCCACCCTTCAGAATAAAAATGAGCGTAAGCGGTCCCGGCCAAAATACATTCATGAGTGCCTGTGCATTTTGGGGAATTTCAGTTACAAACCCGTCCAGCTGGGCTTTGTCAGCAATGTGGATAATCAGGGGATTATCACTCGGACGTCCTTTTGCTTGGAATATTTTTTTGACTGCATCGTCATTTTCCGCATTTCCGCCTAGTCCATATACGGTTTCTGTTGGAAAAGCGACCACTTCATTATTTTTTAACAGATCGGCAGCCTGTGAAAACTGTGAATAACTGCCTTCTTTATCCACACTGTTATCCACCGACCATCTTTTTGTAATCATTGTTATCCACCTTCACAAAAAATGTTTTTTTGCTGTCAAAATTCCTTTGTTTTCGACATTTTTTTGAACATTCCTTTGGAAAGTATAGTAGAAGAAGCTGGATAACTCAAGTTTTATCCACAAATTGTGTATAAATAAGATGGATTTGTGTATAACTTTGGAAAGATACCCACAATTCACATGGATAATTTCAAAAAGAAAGAGTTATCCACAGTCAGGATGTGTTTAACGTGCTCTGAGTGGAATAAAACTTCCGGCAAGTCCGCTGTTTCTTCCTGTGTAAAGCCAAGCAGGCTGAAAAAGGCCAGCGAATTCCGCTTATTCGATGCAAGATACAATGCCTCCATGCCCCGATCCCTGGCCAGCATTAATATTTGCTCAAATAAAATAAATAAATCTTTTTCAGTTGCTGTCGGAGTCATCACAAGCGATCTCAAAAGACCGACCTTTCCATGAGGTTCAATTCCCAGGGTAGCCTTAATATCCCCGGAATCATTCTCCATAATTAAAAAATATTCAATTGCTTCTTTTATCCCGTCCGTACTTAAGTTTGCCGATTCCAGAAATGATGCCAGATTCTCCACATCTGAAGCATGAGCACATCTCACTACACCTGTTTCCATTTCTTCACCCCATTTTCGAATTGTCACTCTATGAATATGAAAAAATAGAAAAAGTAGAACTAGAATCAAAAAATATTTTTACATTATGAAAGACTCTATAAAAATGAAACACGGCAGCTGTCTGATACGGCTGCCGTACTTATATTATTACTATCATATGCATTTTTCCTGCGGCAGGTTTAGTCGTTCGAGTTGCCGCCTTTTCTTCCGATTTCTTCATAGAAATCGCGGTCATGATTTTCACTTGTTGCTTCTCCGCCTTTGCGTCCAATTTCCTGGTAGAATTCTTTGTCATGATTTTCGGATGTTGCTTCTCCGCCTTTTTGGCCTATTTCCTGGTAAAAGTCCTTGTCATGGTTTTCAGCTGTTGCTTCTCCGCCTTTGGAGCCGATTTCCTGGTAGAAATCCTTGTCATGGTTTTCAGCTGTTGCCTCTCCGCCTTTGGAGCCGATTTCCTGATAGAATTCCTTATCATGGTTGCGGCTTGTTGCTTCTCCACCCATGCGTCCTCGTTCCTCACGAGACATTTTATCGTTGTTTTTATTGTTGTTTTTAGCCATAATTTTTCATCTCCTTTTACGTTTGTGTTTTGTTGTTACACTACTTTAAATATCCGTTTCTAGTAGATTCAAACGCTTGAAAGGAAGATGTTATATGCTTGTCTTAATTGTAATTTATTTTCCACTTTTTAAAACGATTCTAAAGAGAATTGGACGGTGGACTCTGGGTGGTTTTTTGTTGTTTCTGTGTTTGAAGTTGGAACAGGTTCTGACTCTGTGGGCGCTTTTTTGTACTTTTGTATCACAAGTTGGGCCAGGTTCTGACTCTGTATCCCCTTTTTTGTTTCTGTGTCCGAAGTTGACCTTCAAATCCACTTTTTCCGCTCCCGAAATAGACTGAAGGAAGTCCGAAAAAAAACCCTGCTCTGCAGCAGGGCTTACCCGAAGATTTTTTCCCAGATTTCTACTAAGAAGAATTTTACTTCTGCTGGTTCTTCATCTTCCTCTGTATAAACCGGAGGGGTTTCCTTTTCGGAGTCTGTGTCAGCAGCGATTTCTTCTGCTTGCACTACTCCCTTCTTGTCTTCCTCTTCAAAGCCTTCGCTTACAGCTACACCGTTTGAGAAGTCAAGGAAGCATAGTGGAGGGAATAGCACGCACCACCAGTTCGCACCTTTTCCCTCGCCAAGAGTGATTAAGATTGCTTCGTATTCGCCTGCAGGATATAAGAATTGTCCATATAATTTCGTCGGG
Source organism: Cytobacillus sp. FSL R5-0377 (assembly GCF_038004385.1). NCBI lineage: Bacteria > Bacillati > Bacillota > Bacilli > Caryophanales > Bacillaceae > Cytobacillus > Cytobacillus sp. FSL R5-0377. Next base: position 2,680,128 of record NZ_JBBORA010000001.1, on the reverse strand, counting down.
AAGCTGACTTTTCCAAAGTCGGCATTTACACTTTGGTTCGCTCCTTCTTCAGCTACTACTTGTTCTGCAATCTTCTGAATCTCAGGCAATCTGGACTGGATCAGTTCGCGGGCATCATCGATAGAGGTCAGCTCTGACACCCACTCTGTGATTTCTGCATTTACTGCGTCTCTTACTTTTCTTTTAACTGCCTGGTCCTCTTCATTATCGCTGTTGGCCAGAATGCGCAGCCTGATGGCCTCATTTGGTATTACCATCGGTTCATCAGCTGTCACTTCTGTTTGCGGTATATATAAACTTAAAATGGTTCCTAAGGATAAAATCAGTACATATAATTTCACAATCGTTTTTGTGTTCATCATTTCCGCCACCATCCCTTCACTATCCACAGTGTGGACAGGATGGCAAATTCTTAAACTATTAAAATTAATATTTTTCTAGTTTCTATTAATTTTATTCTTTTCGACAAAATTCGGGTGGTGCCTGTCACCCGATTTCCGCAAAAACCATTCGGTCTTTGCCGTTTATGTCGTAGATGGTTTCGATAGCAGCCTGTGGGAAGGCTTTTTGCAGGAGTGCAGATACTGCTTCACTTTGTCCTGCACCTACTTCGAAGCCGATGAGGGCACGGTCTTTAATGACAGCCGGCAGCTCTGCCGTAAAGCGCTTGTACAGATCCAGCCCATCTTCCCCGGCAAAGAGGGCACGATGCGGCTCATGCTCCGTGACTACATCTGACATCCACTCAATATCCTTTTCTGGGATATACGGAGGGTTTGATAGGATGATATCAAATTTCTTTCCTTTTAAGATAAGGGGCTGCAGAAGGTCTCCTTTGACAAATTCGATTTCAGCGCCATTCTGTTCTGCATTTCTTTCCGCTAGCTCAAGGGTCGGTCCATAGATATCTGTGGCCGTGACCTTCAATTCCGGTTTCTCAAGCTTCATCGTAACAGCAATCGCCCCGCTTCCGGTTCCGATATCCGCCAGTTCAAGACCATTCACAGAGCAGAACAGCTTGTTGATTTTCTGCAAAGCATGATATACCAGTTCTTCTGTTTCCGGCCTTGGAATCAGCACATTTTCATTCACCTCGAAGGTGCGCCCGTAAAATTCCTCAGTGCCGATGATATACTGAACAGGCTGGCCCTCTGCGTGTGCCTGCACAGCACTCTGGAACTCAGACAGGACTTCGGAATTCACTTCTTCACGCAGATTAGCAAGAAAGCTTGCCCTGCTCATCTTCATAAAATGCTGCAATAGCAGCTCACCAGCATTTTCATCACGATTGGACTTCTTTAAAAAAGAAGAAGCCCAGTTGAGGGCTTCGTATACTTTCATTGTTGGATTACTCATTGGATGCACTGTCCAGCTTGGCAGATTGCTCTTCCACGATCAGCGCGTCAATAACCTCATCAAGCTTGCCTTGAAGGATCTGATCAAGCTTCTGGATCGTTAAGCCGATGCGGTGATCGGTTACACGGTTTTGAGGGAAGTTGTACGTACGGATACGCTCAGAACGGTCTCCAGTACCTACTGCTGATTTACGCTGCTGGTCATATTCCGCCTGTGCTTCCTGCTGAAACTTATCATAAACACGCGCACGAAGTACCTTCATCGCTTTTTCTTTATTCTTGATTTGTGACTTTTCATCCTGGCAGGATACAACCGTCCCTGTCGGCAAGTGAGTCAGACGAACAGCTGACATCGTCGTGTTAACACTCTGTCCGCCCGGTCCGCTTGAAGCAAATGTATCCACGCGGATATCTTTTTCATGAATGTCGATTTCCACTTCTTCTGCTTCCGGAAGAACCGCCACTGTTGCAGTAGAAGTGTGGATGCGCCCGCCGGACTCTGTCTCCGGTACACGCTGAACACGGTGTGCGCCATTTTCGAACTTAAGCTTGGAATAGGCGCCATTCCCATTGATCATAAAGATGATTTCTTTATATCCGCCAACACCCGTAGAGCTGGCTTCAATGACATCGATCTTCCAGCCCTGCGCCTCGGCAAAGCGGCTGTACATGCGGTATAAATCCCCCGCAAACAATGCAGCTTCATCACCGCCGGCAGCACCGCGGATTTCCATAATAACGTTTTTATCATCATTCGGGTCTTTAGGAATAAGAAGGATTTTCAAGCGTGCTTCCAGTTCCTCTTTTCTTTCCTCAAGCTCAGCCAATTCTTCTTTTACCATTTCGCGCATTTCTGCATCCAGCTTCTCTTCCAGCATTGCGCGCGCATCCTGATACTGTTCTTTCACTTCTTTATATTCTCGGTAAGTGTCAACAGTTTCCTGAATACCGGACTGTTCTTTTGAATATTCGCGAAGCTTTTTCGGATCATTGACAATTTCCGGATCGCTCAAAAGCTCATTTAATCTTTCATAACGGTCCTCGACAGATTGAAGACGATCAAACACAGCCATTCACCTCAATTTTTTATCCAATAACCGCGGGATTTCCCGTCGGGGTATAGTTCATTTTATTTAAAGCCGCAGCTCCATAACATTCTAATTATAGTATAGCTCATAGTCACAGTCAAAACGATTCATGGCTTTCTTTTGTACAGGAGTTTTCTGAAAAGTCATTGCCTGATGGAACCATTTCCTATATATTGGTTTTATTCTTTAGAAAATATGGAAGCTGGCAGAAGGACCAGCTTTTTTAAATGGAAATGGGGTGAACCGGCATGAAGGCCATTTTATTAGGGATTTGCTCCGCCTTTTTCTTTGCTTTCACTTTTGTATTAAACCGGGCAATGGAAATGGATGGCGGCAGCTGGCTTTGGAGTGCATCGCTCCGCTATTTCTTCATGATTCCTCTGCTCGGTGCTATTGTGGCATTCAGGGGGAATCTGCGGCCTTTATTTGCTGAAATGAAAAAAGCTCCAGGTTCATGGCTGCTATGGAGTTTTGTAGGATTTGGTTTATTTTACGCACCTTTATGTTTTGCAGGAGTCTATGGACCCGGCTGGCTGATTGCCGGAACCTGGCAGATTACCATTATCTCCGGGTCCTTGCTTGCACCGCTTTTTTTCGTTGCGTATCAAACCGGAAGTGGAACGGTGAAGGTAAGAGGGAAAATCCCTTTACGCGGAATGATGATGAGTCTGGTTATTCTCCTTGGAGTTGCGGTTATGCAGGCTGAGCACGCATCCTCCATTTCAATAAGGGATACGCTGCTTGTCATCATTCCCCTGATTATCGCATCCTTCGCCTACCCATTAGGCAACCGCAAAATGATGGATGTGTGTGAAAATCGGCTGGATGCCTATCAGCGTGTGCTCGGGATGACAATTGCCAGTCTTCCCTTTTGGTTCCTGCTTTCAGCTGCCGCCCTGGCAACAAGCGGAGTGCCCAGTTTCAGCCAGGTCACTCAATCCGGTTTAGTCGCTCTTTTTTCCGGTGTTTTTGCCACTGTACTATTCTTTGCAGCCACAGACCTGGTCCGCGGCAATATGCAGAAGCTGGGGGCTGTGGAAGCAACCCAATCTCTCGAGGTCCTTTTTGCTGTTCTCGGTGAAGTGCTGCTGCTGGCAAGCCCGCTTCCATCCGGAATCTCTTTGACAGGTATGGCCCTTGTCGTTATTGGCATGGTGCTGCACAGTTATGTAACCTCGAACAAAGCCATTGTAAAAAGAAAAGCTGCGTAAAAAAATGCCCTGGTAATCAGGGCATTTTATGTGCGGTCTTCCTGAACCTTTACCTCTACATGATAAGACGGAAGAGCTTTAATAAGATCTTTATGCAACCGAGCCTGTGAATCCATCTTTTCCTGGTGGGTCATCTCGCCTTTCCGGTATGCAGTCACCCACATATCCTCCCCATTAATCCAAACGGCTCCCGGACGGTAGCCCTCATGAGCAGCAATCACCTTGCGGGCCTGGTCGATATCATCCTGATTATCTACGCGCTTGCCGTCAAAATTGATAAAGTTCGGATTCTGGTCACCGCTCATTGACCGGTCCATTGTATCATTGTCCTCCGTGCGGTCCAGATCATTATTTATAAAAGAAACTCCATCCCGGCTCTCATGGTCATATTCACTCTCAGTTGCTTTATTGTTGGCGCAGCCAGCCATAAATGCGAGCATCAGAAGAAAAATACTCAGCTTCTTCATTTCTAACACCTCCTTTTTATAGGATGTCCGCTAAAGGGAGTAATGTGCGGTCCAAAATAAGGCAGAGCTGGGGGTGGAAGGCGTTGATTTTTGATTTGGACGAAGCTATGGTGAGGATTCTTCTTAGTTTTTTGTTTGCAGTTGCATCGGGTTCGGACTTTGACTCACGGATTTTTGTTTTTTGTGTCTGAAGTTGACCCAGGTTCTGACTCTGACTACCGCTTTTTTGCTTTTTGTGTCCGAAGTTGGCCCAGGTTCTGACTCAGGCTACCGCTTTTTTGCTTTTTGTGTCCGAAGTTGGCCCAGGTTCTGACTCAGGCTACCGCTTTTTTGCTTTTTGTGTCCGAAGTTGACCCAGGTTCTGACTCTGACTACCGCTTTTTCCCCTTTTTGTGTCCGAAGTTGACCCAGGTTCTGACTCTGACTACCGCTTTTTCCCCTTTTTGTGTCCGAAGTTGTTCCAAGTTCTGACTCTAACTACCGCCTTTCCCTTTTTCTGTCCGAAGTTAATTCAGGTTCGGACTCTGACTACCGCTTTTTTGCTTTTTGTGTCCGAAGTTGGCCCAGGTGACTCCTGAATTTTCGCCGACTTCGGTTTTCACCTAAACAAAACAAAAAAACTGCCCGGAACATGCCAGGGCAGAGAGATCGTTAAGTATGAATTTATGATAAAAACTCGGTTGTCTTCTGTTTTTCTAACACATTGGGTGACTTGGGCACTTCGTGGTGATGACGGCAGCGCGGTTCATATGCTTCTGAGGCGCCAACTAAAATAACCGGGTCATCATATGAAGCTGGATTTCCATTGATCAGGCGCTGCGTGCGGCTTGCAGGTGATCCGCAAACGGCACAGACGGCTTGAAGCTTTGTTACCAATTCTGCGATCGCCATGATGGCAGGCATTTGGCCAAACGGCTCCCCGCGGAAGTCCTGGTCAAGTCCGGCTGCAATTACACGATGTCCGCTGTCAGCCAGGTGCTGAATGACTTTGACAATTTCATCATCAAAGAATTGCACTTCATCGATCGCAATCAAATCAGTTTCAGGTGTAATGTATTTAAATATATCGGTAGACTGGGTCAGGGGTTTAGCTATGACCGAAGTTCCATTATGGGAAACGACAGCTTCATCACTATAACGGTTATCAATCTGCGGTTTAAATACAGCGATTTGCTGTTTGGCGAACTGAGCTCTGCGCACACGGCGAATCAATTCTTCTGATTTGCCGGAGAACATGCTGCCGCAAATGACTTCCACCCATCCGTGATGATTCATAACGTACATGAACGGCCTCTCCTTCCTCGTTCTAACTAATAGAATGGCTTGTTATTATTATTTTATGAAGAAAAGGTCGAGCTGTTAATTTATTTCTACTCGCTCTTTTTTCAATACTAAAATGCCACTCAAAACAGTTCTTCAGGGTTATTTTGCAATAAAAAACAGGCAAGAAAGTTAACTTGCCTGTTTTTGTTGTTTATTATTTTTGTTCTGACTTAATGCCGTATTTCTTATTGAAACGGTCAACACGTCCGCCGGCTTCAGCGAATTTTTGACGTCCAGTATAGAATGGATGGCACTCAGAGCAAGTTTCAACGCGGATCTCTTCTTGAACAGAACCGGTTTCGAACTCGTTACCGCAAGCACATTTCACCATTGCTTTTTTATAGTTAGGATGAATTCCTGATTTCATTCTTTTCATCTCCTTCCGCCCTGAATCATTCGAAACAGAGTTATATATTACGGGCAATCATGAATTGCCGTAAACTTCAAAAACACACTGTCATCATTATAACAAGTCCATATGTTTTTTGCAACCAGCGAATCCTTCATCCTGGAATTTCCAGGGTAATGTTTTTGCCTCTTAATGTGTCCGATAATTTTCGCTGCGGACTGGAAGGAGCCTCTCTCTACCTAAGTCAGCAATACCGAAAACCCACAACCTATTTAAGAGCGCTTAGCCTTCATCTCTTCTGCTAAATTTGCGAAGAATTCCTCGTTCGATTTTGTCTGTCTCAGCTTGCGAAGCAGTTTTTCGGCAAAGTCCGGTGAATCGGACATGGACTTGCGGATTGCCCACAGCTTGTCCAGGTGATCCTTCTGAATAAGAAGTTCTTCTTTACGTGTTCCTGAGCGGCGGATGTCGATGGCCGGGAAGATTCTTCTTTCAGCCAGTGAACGATCCAGGTGCAGTTCCATGTTACCTGTACCCTTGAATTCTTCGTAAATAACATCATCCATTCGTGACCCTGTGTCAACGAGTGCAGTTGCCAGAATCGTTAAGCTTCCGCCTTCTTCAATGTTTCGGGCTGCACCGAAGAAACGCTTTGGACGGTGGAATGCTGCCGGGTCAATACCGCCGGAAAGGGTTCTTCCGCTTGGAGGAATAACCAGGTTATAAGCCCTGGCCAGTCTTGTAATGCTGTCCATTAAAATGACAACATCACGCTTATGCTCTACGAGACGCATAGCACGTTCAAGAACGAGCTCGGCCACTTTAATGTGGTTTTCCGGCACTTCATCAAATGTTGAGCTGACCACATCGCCTGCAACGGAACGCTCAATGTCTGTTACCTCTTCCGGGCGCTCATCAATCAATAGGACGATCAGTTCCGCTTCCGGGTGGTTGGTTGTAATACTATTGGCAATTTCTTTTAATAGCATAGTCTTACCTGCTTTTGGAGGCGCGACAATCAGACCACGCTGTCCGAATCCAACCGGTGCAAGAAGGTCCATAATTCTTGTAGACAATTGTCTTGTACCTGTTTCCAATTTCATATGGCGGTTTGGATAAAGTGGTGTCAGACCAGGGAAATGAACGCGCTCTTTTGCTGATTCAGGATCATCGCCATTCACGGCTTCAACCTGCAGAAGGCCGAAATAACGCTCATTTTCCTTTGGAGGACGGACTTTTCCTGAAACCTTATCTCCATTTCTCAAATCGAAACGGCGGATCTGGGAAGCGGAAATATAAATATCCTCAGAGCTTGGTGAATAATTGATCGGACGAAGGAAGCCGAATCCCTCTGACTGAATGATCTCCAGGACACCTTCCATGAAGAAGTAGCCTTCCTGTTCTGCTCTTGCTTTCAGGATGGCAAAAATTAATTCTTTTTTCGATAACTTGCTGTAATAAGAAACTTTATATTCACGGGCAAGTTCATAAAGCTCTTTAAGCTTCATATTTTCTAAACTTGAAATGTTTAAACCCATTTTTACACCACACTTTTGAAATTTTCAATCATTTCCTCCATATGCAGCTGTTCAAATTATTGGACTTTATATGAAAGGAAAGGGAAAGATACTTTGAGGCATTGAAAATAGCTGAAGATTCTATCATTGTGTTATTAATTAAATATTTCGAGGAATGGAACGGTTTGCTGTCCGTTTTCGTTAAATAATTCGAGGTATCCTATTCCATGAAAAACAATCTCTATTTTACCCCTTTATATGAAAATTAATCAATAACAAAATTTTAGATGGAAATTATGGCGGGAAGGAAAATGAAAATGAGCAGGCTGGCACCGGTGGCCAGCAGTCATTTTCTATCTGTTTATATTAAGTAAAACCTCAATCAGCGGGGAGTGCTTTCCTCCCCACTGATTGTCAGTTAAATTTATTTAATAACAAGATTAGGCTTTTTCTTCAAGCTGTGACGGCCTTCAACAAAGCGGACCGTTCCTGATTTTGCACGCATAACGATAGAATGGGTTGAACCATAAGAGCCTTTAAATTGTACGCCCTTTAAAAGCTCTCCATCTGTTACGCCTGTTGCAGCAAAAATCGCGTCATCGCCTTTTACCAGGTCTTCCATCAGAAGGACTTTGTTAATATCAAGACCCATTTTTAAGCAGCGCTCAGCCTCTGCGTCATTTTGCGGAAGAAGTTTCCCCTGAATTTCTCCGCCAAGGCATTTTAGGGCAACAGCTGCCAGAACGCCTTCTGGTGCTCCGCCGGATCCGAACAGAATATCGACACCCGTTTCATCGAAGGCAGTATTAATGGCACCGGCCACGTCTCCATCATTGATTAATTTGATTCTGGCACCTGCATCACGAAGCTGGGTGATGATGTGTTCATGGCGCTCCCGGTTAAGCACTGTCGCCACAACATCCTGAATATCCTTGTTTTTGGCTTTTGCTACCGCTTTCAAATTATCCAGAATAGAAGCGTTAATATCAATTTGTCCAACCGCTTCAGGACCGACTGCAATTTTATCCATGTACATATCCGGAGCGTGCAGAAGATTTCCGTGGTCAGCTACCGCAAGAACAGCTAATGCATTCCAGCCGCCGGATGCTACGATGTTAGTGCCTTCAAGCGGATCAACAGCGACATCCACACGCGGACCATAGCCTGTCCCAAGCTTTTCGCCGATATAAAGCATTGGCGCTTCATCCATTTCGCCTTCCCCGATTACGACAGTTCCCTTCATTGGCACTGTGTCGAATACATCTCTCATTGCAGAAGTAGCAGCATCATCCGCTTCATCTTTTAATCCGCGCCCCATCCATCGTGCTGATGCTAAAGCGGCACCTTCCGTTACGCGAACTAATTCCATTGACAAACTTCTTTCCATCGATTTTTCCTCCCCGGATTCTAAGGCTGAGCAGCATGGCAAATGCGGACCGGTTCTTTACCCCCGATACCGCAATAGCCCGCCTTATATTTATATTTGTCTGCTGAGCTTACTAAAAATTTCAGTCAGCTTTCATACATTCGTTATGCGTTTTTCATTTGTTCCATTTCTTCTTTGCTCATTTCTTCGCGCCAAATCGTGGCTCCAAGTCCATTCAGCTTATCAACCAGGTGGCTGTAGCCTCTGTCGATATGCTCTAAGCCTGTAACTTCGGTAACTCCCTCCGCCATTAGGCCGGCTATGACCAGTGCTGCACCAGCGCGCAAATCACTCGCCTTAACTTTAGCACCCTGAAGCTGTAAAGGCCCATTGATGATGGCAGAGCGCCCTTCCACTTTAATGTTGGCATTCATTCTGCGGAGCTCATCAATATGCTTGAAACGGGCACTATAAATAGTATCCGTTACCATGCTTGTCCCTTCCGCACCTGTTAACAAAGAAGTCAGCGGCTGCTGCAGGTCTGTAGGGAAGCCCGGATATACAAGTGTTTTGATATCCACTGCTTTCATTTTCTCAGCAGGTCCGACGAATATCTGATCGTCATTTGTTTCAATCTGAACTCCCATTTCGCGAAGCTTTGCAATTAAGGACTCAAGATGATGCGGGATGACATTGTCGATCAGCACGCCTTCTCCTGCCGCTGCGCCAACGATCATATAGGTACCCGCTTCAATCCGGTCCGGTATGATCGTATGCTGGCAGCCATGCAGATGGTCCACTCCATCAATGCGGATCACATCTGTACCGGCTCCCTTGATTTTCGCGCCCATATTGGTCAAAAGAGTAGCAACATCAATGATCTCAGGCTCTTTAGCTGCATTTTCGATAATGGTTCTTCCTTTTGCTCTGACAGCCGCAAGCATGATATTGATGGTTGCTCCAACACTGACAACATCGAGATAAATACGGGCTCCCCGCAATTCATCTGCACGAAGGTAGATGGCTCCCTGCTCATTGGTCACACGTGCGCCAAGAGCTTCAAACCCTTTTATATGCTGGTCGATCGGCCTTGGTCCTAAGTGACAGCCTCCAGGAAGTCCAATAACCGCTTTTTTAAATCGTCCGAGCATCGCTCCCATTAAATAATAGGATGCGCGTAATTTTTTCACTTTTCCGTTCGGCAAAGGCATGGAAATCATGGAAGAGGGATCGACTGTCATATCATTTTCAGAGAATTCGACAGTGCCCCCTATTTCTTCAAGCAAATCTTTTAGAATTTGAACATCTGAAATATCCGGCAAACCTTCAATTGTTACAGGAGACTCCGCTAAAATGGTAGCTGGAATCAGTGCAACAGCACTATTCTTCGCTCCGCTGATCCGGACAGTTCCTTTTAAAGGATATCCACCTGCAATCATTAGCTTTTCCATTTGTAACTCCCTTCTTAGCCGTTGTTAAACACATAAGCTGGAATTTGACTTCAATATTTAAAAAATTGATAGCCCTTACAGCAAAAGCTACACACTACTTTTCTAACCAACTTTGGCAGGAAATAGCCCTAGCTTCTATAAGAAACCCAAAAGGCTTATCTTATTTAATATCGGAAAAACAGTCTTTGGGAAAATATGCACTTTCATATTATCATGTATCTGCATTTTTCAACATTGTAAGTTGCAAAAGGAACAATTTTCCATTCTTTTTTTGCAGATTCCGACATTATCTTTATCCTATAGTTTACACGAAAAATCAAATCTCATGTATTGAATTCAAAAAAAGTTAAAATTAAGAAAAAAAGGCCGGGGACAAGGATTGGGGCTGGCTTAGCTGAATAAAAGCGCAGGGCGTCTTGCCCGCCCCCTGAACCTGGAGGGGGCAGACGCCTGCACTGGACTGCTCTAAAGTATAAAAAAGCCAGTTTTCTAGAATTTCCGAAGAAAGCTTATCGCAGTCTAAAGGTCAGTAAGACCCCATCATAACTCCGAGAAATCAAAGGAATATAAATGGGGGTTCAACTGCCCGTAAAGGCCCGAAAAGAAGAACAAAGACTATAATAACGCCACATCCTGCGGCAGCGTCTTTGTGACCCACTTCCTGTAGGCCTCAACTAACAATCAGCAGGGAGAAAAACACTCCCGCTGATTGAAATTTCACATTATCCTCTTGAGTTCCAATCTGCAAGGAACGCTTCGATTCCCTTATCTGTCAGAGGATGGTTGAATAATTGCTGGATGACTTTATAAGGAACTGTCGCAATATGAGCTCCTCTTAATGCTGCATCCGTCACGTGCTGCGGATGTCTGATGGAAGCAGCGATAATTTCTGCATCAATGTCATGAATCGCGAAGATTTCTGCGATTGTGGAGATCAGATCAAGACCGTTGTGGCCAATATCGTCCAAACGTCCAAGGAATGGAGAAACGTATGAAGCACCTGCTCTTGCAGCAAGAAGAGCCTGGTTTGCACTGAAGATCAGTGTTACATTGGTTTTAATGCCTTCTTTTGAAAAAACGCTTACTGCTTTCAGGCCATCCGGTGTCATTGGCACCTTGATGGTAATGTTCGGTGCAATCGCTGCAAGCTCTCTTCCTTCTTTAATCATGCCTTCAGCATCAAGAGCGATGACTTCAGCGCTAACTGAGCCTGGCACCAATTCCGTGATTTCACGAAGACGGTCAGGGAAGGATACATTCTTTTCCTTTGCCACCAATGAAGGGTTAGTGGTTACTCCGGCAACAACCCCAAGGGCGTATGCTTCTTTAATTTCTTCCATGTTCGCTGTATCGATGAAAAACTTCATAAAAAATCCCACCTTATTAAATATTCTAATATCTATGTATTATCAAATAAAGCTGTGATTCTGTAAAGCCTTACATTTGGGCCAGGTCTATAAATAAGGCAAACCGCCCCTATATCTAGAAGCGGTTTCTCGTGCAGTTATTTTATTAGGCTTTGTTTGAAGAACCGAATTCGCGCATTTTGCCGATTACAGTTTCTTTAATCGCTTCACGTGCAGGTCCTAAGTATTTGCGAGGATCGTATACTTCTGTATCTGCTGCCAATACTTCGCGAACGCGTTTTGCTGAAGCAATTTGGTTCTCAGTGTTTACATTGATTTTAGCAGTACCTAAAGATACTGCTTTTTGAATATCTTTTGTCGGGATTCCAGTTCCTCCATGAAGAACTAAAGGAACACCTGTAAGGTTTCCGATCTCTTCCATTTCAGCGAAGCCAAGGTTAGGCTCACCTTTGTATGGTCCGTGAACAGAACCAAGTGCCGGAGCAAGGCAGTCGATGCCTGTACGCTTAACCAGCTCTTCACATTCTTTTGCATCAGCATAAATAACGCCATCAGCCACAACATCGTCTTCCTGACCGCCGACAGTTCCTAACTCTGCTTCAACTGAAACGCCTTTTGAATGTGCGTACTCAACTACTTTTGAAGTAGTCTCTACGTTTTGTTCGAACGGATCATGGGAAGCATCAATCATAACAGATGTGAATCCAGCATCGATTGCTTCTTTACATTTATCAAAACTTGAACCGTGGTCTAAGTGGATAGCCACTGGAACGGTAATCTTGTAATCTTCAAGCAGTCCTTCAACCATTTTTACAACCGTTTTAAAACCGCCCATGTAGCGCGCAGCACCTTCGGAAACACCAAGGATTACCGGTGATTTTTCTTCTTCTGCCGCCTGCAGGATCGCTTGAGTGAACTCAAGGTTGTTTAAGTTAAATTGACCTACTGCATAGCCTTCTGATTTTGCTTTATTAAGCATTTCAGTCATAGAAACTAAAGGCATTTTTCTTCCTCCTTATTGATAATCGTTTAAGCTCAACAGACTAAATACTGTTAAAGTTTTCCCCTTAACACTATCGAATATGTACCCTTATAATAGTCCGCTAAACAGAGACGATCCTTTGGAATTCATCTGTTATCATACCAAAAAGGATTTAGAAAAGCCATTATTCCTGCACGTTTTTATCGATTGTCATAAAGCAAACGCTATCATTTTCATTGGGATGGAATTTCAGGTTAAAAATGGGTAATTTTAGGCTTATTTTGAGTTAGGGACAAGCAAATATTTCTTAACTGCCGCCCTGATGTCATCGATATCGAATGGCTTTGCAAAGTGAGTAAGAGCACCCAGATCCTTTGCTTCCTGAATCATATCGAGTTCACCGTAAGCCGTCATGATAATAACTCGGATATCTTTATCCACTACTCTCATTCTTTTTAAAATTTCAATCCCGTCCATTCCCGGTATTTTCATATCAAGAAGAACAAGATCAGGCGAATGCTTGGAAACAATGTCGAGAGCCTGGACTCCATTGGCAGCCTGGTATGTGTCATACCCTTCTTTCTGCAGTACCTCATTAAGTAAAATGCGGATTCCGAACTGATCATCTACGATTAAAATTTTCCCTTTCATCAAGCCACCTCTTCCTGTCGTATTGAAAGCCTTAGGTTTAAAACCATACTGAATTATGACTGCAGGTCACTTAACTATACATTCTCCTTAAGCTAATTTCTCTGTGAAACATGATTATTCCTTCTTATTTTAACAATTACCTATGATTATTTTACCTTTCCTTCCCTATTCTCTATAATAGAACCGCAGGAAGAGATGAAGGAGTGAACCGATTTGCTGAAGATGTTTTCCACCCAGCTGACAGGCTTATTTAAAAGACTTCAGGAAAAGGAAGAATTTTCCATTGAGGACAGTGCCCGCCTTTTGGCACAGGCTGCTGCCGGTGATGGGAAGATATATATTTACGGAACAAAAGAAATGAGTGCGATCGGCTATGAAGCCGTTCAAGGCCAGGAGCCTCTCCGAGATGCTGCGATTTTGGAGAAGGATTCCGAAGTCTCTGAAACAGACCGGGTCATCATCTTTTCAAGATATTCAGATGACGAAGAGGCAGCCGCTCTGGCAATATCCTTGTCTGAAAAAGGGATCCCTTTTGTGGCAGTAAGCACCTTAAGGACTGAGAGCACGGGCAGCCTGGCTGAATTTGCCGATGTTCATATAGATTTAAAGCTTGCGAAAGGCCTTCTGCCTGACGAAGAGGGCAATCGCTTCGGCTATCCAGCCTCCATGGCTACTTTATTTGTTTATTATGGAATTAAGTTTACGATTGATGAGATTTTAGCGGAGTTTGAATAATAGATGAGCAGAATTGCCCCCAAACCCGGGGGCTGCTGTCATTTTTTCAGCTTGTTTCTTATTGCTGAGCTGGCTTCTTTTGGTCTTTTATTGCCGGTGATTGCACTTCCAACAATGACTACATCGACCATACTGTCCATCAATTCTCCAGCTGTCCTTTCTGAAATCCCGCCTGCAATGGCGACTTCGATATCATTTAACCCTTCTAATAAGCTGAATAGAGCAGGATGCGCTATAGAACCCTCATTCTGCATGTCCTTTCCTATATGGAGACAAAATAAGTCAGCCCCCAATTCATATAGGTTCTTAACTCTTTCTGCGTCCTGAATTCCCAGCAAATCAATCATAATTTTTTTACTTTCGGCATTTGCAATTTCTAATGCCTGTTTTATCGTGCTGTTAGGCGAAAAGCCCATTACGGTCATAACGTCCGCTCCTGCTTTAAAGGCCTGTTCTGCTTCATGATTTCCTGCGTCACACGTTTTCATATCCGCTACAATTGTTTTTTCTGGGTATGCAGCCTTCATTTCCCGAACGATCTTCATGCCATATTCCTTAATTACGCCTGTCCCAATCTCAATCCAATCAATATTTTCACTAGTTTCATCTGCAATGCGGAAACATTCCTGTTCAGTTAGGCGGTCAAGTGCAAGCTGAATTTTCACTTCTATTCTCCTTACTTTTTAGAATTGCTTTTTATAAGAAAGCAGCCACAGGACTGATTCCTGTGGCCCTTTTTCCCTGTTTAAACTCCTGAGTATGCCATAAATCCACCGTCAACAGGTACCGTAATACCTGTTACAAAACCGGAATATTCTTCATCAGCTAGCCACAGCAGCACACCAAGCAAATCTTTTGGCTGGCCAAATCTTTTCATTGGTGTGTGAGCAATAATTTTTTCTGATCTGGCCGTATAAGAACCATCCTCATTCAATAATAAATTACGGTTTTGATTTGTCAGGAAAAATCCTGGTGCTATAGCATTTACCCGCAAGCCTGTTTCTGCAAAATGTACAGCCATCCACATGGTAAAATTATTAATGGCTGATTTGGCTGCACTATAGGCTGGCACTTTGGTCATCGGGGAGTAGGAACTCATTGATGAGATATTAATAATGATGGGTGACTTCTGCTTTAGCAGTTCTACTCCAAACACCTGGCTGGCTAAAAAAGTCCCTGTAAAGTTGCTGGCAAATACTTGGGAGAATCCTTTCTCATCCATATCAAAGAAGGACTTTTCAGAGGAAGATTCCACATTATAGGTTTCTTCAGAAGTAATAGCATCGGGGTGATTACCGCCTGCGCCATTAATTAATATATCCACACGCCCAAAATGACGGATTACTTCTTCCCTTGCTTTTTCCAGGGATTCGCGATCCAGGACATCTGCCGCAACCGCAAATGCTGTTCCGCCAGCCTTTTCAATTTCAGCTGATACTGCTGCTCCCTTTTCTGCCGTACGATTAAGAATGGCCACGTTCACTCCATGTCTTGCGAGCTCTCTCGCCATTTCCGAACAAAGCACACCGCTTCCACCTGTAATCACAGCTGTTTTTCCATTTAAGTTTTCATGTATTGGAAACATTAGCATTCTCCTTGTTTAACAGATTGATAGGCATCCCATAATCCGTGAAGATACATGATCCCAAGAGCCCGGTCATATAATCCGTATCCCGGCCTGCATTCTTCACCCCAAAGATGTCTCCCGTGGTCAGGACGCACGTAACCCTCATATTGAATCTCGGATAATTCCTTGACCACTCCTTTTATATTGATTGAACCATCTGCTGTTAAATGAGAAGTTTCAACAAAATCACCATTGTTGAATATCTTTACGTTTCGAATATGTGCAAATGGGGACCTTTGAGCAAATTTTGCTGCGAGTTTAACCATATCATTTTGCGGATTGGCTCCCAGCGATCCCGTGCAAAAAGTAATGCCGTTGGAAGGGGAATCAGAGATAGAAAGGAGCTTATGCAGACTATCTTCTCCCGTCATGATTCGCGGCAAGCCAAAAATGGACCAGGGCGGATCGTCCGGGTGGATAGCCATCTTGATGCCCGCTTCTTCTGCAACTGGAAGTATCTCCTGCAGGAAATAACGCAGATTGTCCCATAAGTCCTCTGCACTTATATCCTGATATGCTGCAAATAACTCTTTAATCCGGGACATTCTCTCTGGCTCCCAGCCAGGCAGAGTCAAATCAGAAGCATCGGAAACCGTTTTGATTAAATCCTGCGGATCGAGGTTTTCCACTTTGTTCTTTTCATAAAATAAGGCCGTTGAGCCATCTGGAAGTGCGCGGTATAGGTCAGTCCGTGTCCAATCAAAGACAGGCATGAAGTTATAGCAAATAACCTTAACCCCGAATCCCCCCAGGTTCCGAATAGTTTCCTTATAATTCTCTATATATATGCCCCTTTCATTGTTTCCCAGCTTAATAGATTCATGTATATTAACACTTTCCACCACATCTGCATGAAACCCAAAGGACTCTATATACTCAACTTCAGATTTAATCTCATCCGTTTCCCAAACTTCTCCAGCTGGCTTCCTGTGAAGGGCCCACACAATTCCTTTTACATTGGGAATCTGTTTGACTTGTTCAAGAGTTACGGTATCATTATCCCTTCCATACCATCGAAAGGTCATATTCATTTTTCCCCGCCCCCATTAATTGCTTCGACATATTTTTCACAAAGTGATTGAACTGAAACTTTACCGCCAGCTTTATACGCCTTGTTTAAGTCACTTCCAATACCAGCTGCAACAGCACCGGCTTCAAGCCACGCACCGACATTATCTAAATTCACCCCGCCAGTGGGCATGATGCGTACCTGTGGCAGGGGACCATTGACTGCACCGATAAATGATGGATCAAAACGATTGGCCGGGAACAGCTTTACAATGTCACAGCCATATTCGAGCGCTGTCATGATTTCAGTTATAGTCATGCATCCAGGTAAATATGGAATGCTGTACCGGTTGCAAAGAAGTGCTATATTTTTATCAAAATGCGGACTTACAACAAATTCTGCCCCATTTAAAATGGCATGACGGGCTGTTTCCGAATCCAAAACTGTCCCTGCCCCGATTACACCGTCTGAACCTCTTAAAGCCTGGAACACTTTTTCTGCTTCAGGTGTAGTATAAGTCACCTCAATAGCACGAAATCCCCCTTCAATGGCTGCCTCAGAAATATCAATCGCTTCCTCAGGTGTCTTTCCGCGTACGACTGCAACCACTTTCGAATCTACCAGCTGTTTAAGCTTTTCTAATTT
This sequence comes from Cytobacillus sp. FSL R5-0377, assembly GCF_038004385.1. NCBI lineage: Bacteria > Bacillati > Bacillota > Bacilli > Caryophanales > Bacillaceae > Cytobacillus > Cytobacillus sp. FSL R5-0377. The sequence goes on along the minus strand of NZ_JBBORA010000001.1, from coordinate 2,662,985 downwards.
TAAGTTCATCTAATCTCCCCTTAATCGAAAACAATAACTGCTTTTCGAACATGGTCAGGATGGCCCTCCACATATTGGAATGCTTCCTGTACTTCACTTATTGAAAATTGGTGGGAAATAAATCCGTTTGATTGAAGCTTCCCTTCATTGAGCAGAGATACAACCTTTTCAAATTGGTGTGTCTGCAGCCTGGAACCAGCAATGGTTACTTCTTTTTTAGTGATTGGGAGCTGCGAAATGGATGATGGCCGTTCATCAAACCCAAGCACAACTACCGTTCCTGCCGGAGATACAAGATTGACGCTAAGCTCGAAGGTAGAAGGCAGACATACTGCATCAATCACAACATTTGGGCCTTCTCCATCTGTCAATTCCAATACTCGCTCTTCTACAGACATTTCCGATGCGTTAATGATTTCATCTGCCCCATTTTCTTTTGCAAATGCTAATCGCTCCTGCTTCAGGTCACTGATAATGACTCTTGCTCCCTGCAACTTCGCCATTTTTAAAATGCATATACCTATCGGGCCGCTTCCCTGGATGAATACAGTGTCTCCTTCTCCAACATCCCCGCGCCACACTGCCTGAGCTCCAATAGTATAGGGTTCAGCCAATACGATTTCATCCCACTCCAAAGATGAACCCACAACATGGAGCTGTTTTTCAGGCAATACAAATAATTCCCGCAAGCCTCCATCTTCATGAACACCAAAAACAGATAGAGACTCACATACATTAGGGCGTCCTTTCCGGCATGCATAGCATTCTCCACAGTAGCGGATTGGCTCTACTACAACATGGTCACCTGGTTTAATTCCTGAAACATTTGACCCGACTTCAACGACTTCTCCTGCCACTTCATGACCCACAATTCTTGGGTAAGTGGCCAGCGGATTTGTTCCATGGTAAATATGCATATCAGATCCGCAAATTCCAACCCTTTTCACCTTTACCAGGACCTCATCGGGATTGCTTATAACAGGTGCTTTTATATCCATAACTTCCATTTTCATTGCACCTGGAATTTGAACTGCTTTCATTTTACTGCCCCCTATTCAAATAAACTTGGAAGAAACAGCGAGATTTGCGGAACAAAAGCCACAAGCATTAAGACTGCCAGACTGACACCTAAAAATGGCAGTAATTCTTTTGCTGTTTTCCCGATTGAGATCTTGCCGATTTGTGAGGCTACGAATAAACATACACCAACCGGTGGTGTTACAAGTCCAATAACAAGGTTCAATACCATCATGACACCAAATTGAACCGGATCCATGCCAATGGAAGCCGCTACTGGCAATAACACCGGGAAAAGGATGACTAGTGCCGCAATCGTCTCCATGAACGTCCCAACAAACAACAGCAGCAAGTTAATCAATAAAATAACGACAATTGGGTTTGATGAAATCCCCAGAATCGCATCTGCAACCATTTGAGGAATCTGCTCACTTACCATAATCCAGCCAAACAGGTTGGCAAATCCTACGAGAAGCATGATAGAGGCCGTACCTGTCATGGATGAGAGCATAATTTCCGGAATTTTTTTAAATGGAAGCTCTTTATAAACGAAGATTCCAATGACAAAGGCATACAATACTGCAATAACAGAAGCTTCAGTCGGTGTGAAGTAGCCTCCGAGAATTCCATACATAATAATAACGGTCATAAACAGTGCCCAGAACGCACCAGTGAAGCTTTTCCAAATTTCCTTTAATGACTTTCGTTCCCCTTTGGGGTAATTTCTTTTAACAGAAATGATATAGGTTGGAATCATTAATCCCAGGCCAAGTAATATTCCCGGCAGAGCACCAGCCAAAAACAGATCGCCAATAGACACTGACGCAAGTGTCCCGACGATAATCATCGGAAGAGACGGAGGAATAATCGGTCCAACGGTTGATGAAGATGCCGTTACAGCAGCAGAAAAACCTGCTCCGTATCCTTCCTTTTTCATTGCAGGAATAAGAATAGCTCCTATGCTGGCTGTGTCTGCCAAAGCTGTTCCTGAAATACCTGCAAATCCCATCGAGGATCCTACATTTGCCAGTCCAAGCCCCCCGCGGATATGGCCGAAGCAATTATTTGCAAACTGAATAATGCGATCTGTAATTCCGCCGGCATTCATTAAGTTTCCTGCGAGAATAAACCCGGGTATACAGAGCAAAACAAAGGAGTTTAATCCTCCAAACATTTTTTGCGGTATGATGCTTAACGGGATATCAGCCAGTATTAAATAAAAAAGTGAAGATAGGCCAAGGCTGAATGCGACTGGCACGCCCAGGAATATTAGGATTATGAACGAGAAAAACAAAATGGCTGCCATCATAGTTCCCCACCACCCATTTGTGAATTAAAGTCTTCCTGATTTCGGACTAGCCTAATGATTTTGACAATTGAATATAGCAATAAAAACAAACTCATGATAAAAATGGCAGCGTGAATGGCCGACATTTGAAATGGCATGGTTGCGGAAGTCTGTGTTTTCCCCAGCTGAATAAAGAACAATCCTTCTTTAACGAGAACCCCGCTTAACAATATAATCAGCAAATAAATTCCTATCTCATAATACCGGCGAAAAGCATGTGACATTTTTGTGAGAATCAGATCCACATTAATAAACTCTCCACGAAGTAAAGCCAGTGGTGCCCCAAAGCAAATGGAGTATATAAACAGATAGCGCGTAAGCTCTTCCGTCCAAATGGCTGAGTATGGTAAATAGCGCGACATGATTTGGATGGTAACAACGATAATAACCCCTGAAAAACTCATAACAGTCAAAAAGGCTAATATTCGGTCAAGCCATATTCGAATCTTCATTTTTTTCATTCCTTCCTTTAATTAAAGGCACTGCTGGCAAAAAAGTCAGCGGTGCCTTTAACTTGTTCAATAAGACTATTATTCTACTTCAAGAATTTTTTCATATAGCTCATACTGTTCTGGCTTAAGGCTGTCTTTAATCGCTGGCTGCATTTTTTCACGGAAGGCATCCTGGTCAACATCAACAAACTCCATGCCTTCCCCTTCAAGTTCAGACTCTATCTTTGAAATCTCTTCATCATATAGCTTTTCTCCAAATGCCTGTGCTTCTTCAGCTGCTTCTGTCACAGCTTTCTTCTGTTCATCATTGAGGGCCTCAAACTGCTTGTTGCCAATTAGAATATAGATCCATGAATAAACATGCTCTGTACGGTTCACGTACTTTTGAACCTCATACAAACCGCCGCTCTGGATTAAGTCCACAGGGTTTTCCTGACCTTTAATAACTCCTTGCTGGAGGCCAGTAAATACTTCATTAAAGTCCATAACCTGCGGCTTTGCGCCTGCTGCTTCCCAGACTTTCAGGAACAATGGAACATTTGGCACACGCATGGAGAATCCCTTCAGATCAGATGGTGACTCAATTGGCTCACTTGAAGTCAGGTTACGTGGAGCACGTGTATGATAATACAAAGGAGTCAAACCAACTTTTTCAGTGATTTCCTTTTCAATTTCTTTACCGATTTCACCTTCTACAACCGTTTTTACATGATCTAGATCACGGAAGGCATAAGGTACTGCCATTAAAGCAGCTTTAGGTGCCCAGTTTTGCATGGTTTCACCTGAAATGACCATGTCTGCTGTACCCGCCTGAATGGCATTGATTGTATCTGTTTCTCCGCCAAGAGAGTTATTCGGGAATATTTGAATCTCAATTTGCCCGTCTGTTTTTTCATTTACGAGATCTGCAAATTCCTCAGCTGTTTTATGCCAAATGTGATTCTCGTCTGCCAAGTGGCCAAACTTCCACTTGATTACCTCTCCCTCTTTCTTCTCGCCACTTGCCCCATTAGAACCGCCTGAACCGCAGGCACTAAGCATCAAAGTCGCTGCTAAAACACCGGATAACCACTTTAATTTCATTGTTTTTCTCCCCTTTATTAATGGATTTAGTTTGTTAAAAACTGATGTACGGTTGAAGCAATTGTGATCCCTTTTTCAAGGTTTTGTTCTTCGTTCATTTGTTCAATTTCACCTGGCACAAGAACACTTTTAAATCCCGGAGCTGGAGGTGCCTGACGGATTTCTTCCATCATTTGATCCATATTTTGCAGGAATGATTCTGCATCTGTGAAGAATCCCGGATTAATCGCACAGAAAAAATGGCCAAGCTTCCGCTTCTTATCCAGATCACCATACATCTTAGCTACATGAGGTCCAAAAGCTGCACCTGCAAGCAAGCCTGAGAAGATGTCGACAATCATTGAGAGTCCATAGCCCTTAGGTCCGCCAAATGGAGATAGTGAGACGACTTTTGAAGGATCTTTTACGGTCTGCCCATTTTCATCCACTCCCCATCCTTCCGGGATTTCTTTTCCTTCTTCTTTATATTGAAGGATTTTTCCGAGAGCTACATTCGATGTCGCCATATCCAGGATGAATGGTTTATGTGTTTTTGCCGGTACACCATAGGCAATCGGATTAGTTCCGAGGAAAGCATCTTTGCCGCCAAATGGGACGACAATTTTATCGGTATGGGTCATCGCAATCCCAATCAGGTTCTCCTCTGCTGCATTTTGTACAAAATAGCTTAATGCCCCGCAATGGCTGCTGTTAATGGCTGTAACCATTCCCACACCATTTTCCTTTGCCATCTGGATAGCATGATTCATGGCCTCATCAGCAATGACGTGTCCAAATCCGTCATCCCCATCCACAACACCTGTCACAGGACCGGTCTTATTGAATGTAATCTCCGCATTAGGATTAATGCCTCCCGCATTAAGACGATTCACATAATGTTCAGTACGCAGTACACCATGAGAGTTAACATTTCTTAAATCCGCATGAATCAGGATTTCTGAAACTTTTTCTGCATGTTCATGTATTAAGCCTGCGTCTGTTAATTTCTGCACTACCAGCTTTTTAGCTTCTTCATGATGAATTGTCACCGTAGACATAATGAGCCTCCTACTCCAGGTTGGTATGTTTCTTGACCATTTCTTCGTTTGAATTTTTTTCTGTTAAACTATCAATAATTGCAGCATCCAAGATAAGATGTGCGGCCTGGTCAAACTGATTTCCAAGCGGCTGAATTGTATCCGGTTCTCCTGAAAGGCGGTATTTTGTCGCTGCAGGAATCTGCATACCCCCAGTAAAGCACGGCTGATGTATCGCCTCTTTATTCGTAGTTATTAAAAATACTTTCGCACCCGTCCTGAAGGCGTTTTCAGAAAAACTTATCGTCTGTCCTGTTTTGGCTGAACCCGATAAAACGATTAGAATATCGTTCTCCTGTATGGCCGGTGTTGTCGTTTCTCCCAAAACATAGACTGTTTTTCCGCTATGCATAAGGCGCATCGCTATCGCCTTTGCCACTAAGCCTGAACGGCCTTCACCAGTAAAGAAAAAGCGTGCATCACTCTTTAGAAGTGCTGCGAAAGAGTCGTATTCGTTCTTATCGATATGTGTACATACTTCTCTCATTTCTTCGAGAATTGTAAGAATGGTATCCATTGTCCACTCCTTATCTTTCAATAATAAGGTCATTATTGATAAAAGCGTTTACTTCACAAAGATAAGGAAGACCTTCATTATCTCCTGAGACGGTTGTAACTAGAGCTCCTACGCCATTAGCAAATTGCAGCAGCCTTTCCTTGCTGAAGCCGTTCAGCCAGCCATAAATGTATCCCGCATCGAAACCATCTCCGGCTCCGACAGTATCAACTGTGGTCACTCGGAAGCTTTCTGCCCGTGTCCAATCTCCATTCCGGAATAGCTTGGATCCGTTAGCGCCATCCTTTATGACTAAATCTCTGATCCCATACTCTCTGGCGAACAGCACAAGTTCATCTTCTTCTTCCATCCCGCTTATTAACCTGATCTCATCTAATCCCGTCAGCAGGATATCAACATGCGGTAGAATTTCTTTATACGCTTTTCTCGCTTCATCAATTGACCAAAGCTTTAGTCTGATATTTGGATCAAAGGAGATGGGAATCTTCTTTTGCTTTGCAGTTTCAATCACTTTTGCAGCAATTTCGATGTTCTTCGGATCGATAGCCAGGAAGACACCTGTAAGATGGACTAGATCCACTTCTTCAAACAGCTCTTCCTGAATCATTTCCGGTGTTAAGGTTAAAATAGGTGAGTTATACCGGTAATAGAATGTCTTGCCCGATCCATCCTCATTAATTTCCTTAAAGTTAAGTGATGTTGGACAGCCGCTTACAAAATCTACACCCGATACATCCACGCCCTCACCCCGGGCGAAGTTATATATGACTCTGCCAAACTCATCATCCCCCAGCCTGCTTATCCACTTGCTGCCTAACCCAAGCCTTGCACATCCAATGGCAAAGTTAAGTTCTGCACCGCCAACCTTGCGTTCAAACTGGGTAACATATCTAAGTGGTCCTTTTACTGCCGGGTTCAGTGTAATCATGGCATCTCCGATTGTTAACACTTTAAATGGTGATGACATTGTTTTCTCTCCTAACACTCTTATAAAGATTCCCGCTCCACTAAAGCAGGAGCGTATCTTTTAATCTCATATACTTCTTCCAATTGAGGATTTCTGATTAAATCTAATAAAATTGAAGCGGCATTATTGCCAATTTCAAAAGTAGGCTGCTTGATAGCTGTTATCGGTGTTGCCGAGATTTCAAGGAAATCAGAGTCATCTACTGCGATAACGCTTATATCCTCTGGAACCTTTAAATTTTTCTTTCTTAAAAATTTTAATAGTTCTATAAGTGAAAGATCGTTTGTAGCAAAAAATGCCTCTGGTGTATCTTCTTTCAGCCACACTTTCTCCAATTCAGGGATTATGTTTTTTCTTTCTGCCGCAATAATCCAATCATCCTTTACTGGCAAATCATTTTGTCTCAACGTCTTCTTGTATCCATTTATCCGTTCAATTCGGGGTGTCACTTTTTGACTTAGGGTCATGGATACAAGCCCTATTTTCTTATGGCCTTTTTGGATGATTTCCTGAACGGCAATTTCGGCAGCTCTCTCGTTATCCAAAAGCAAAGTTGGATAAATCGCTTCTTCAAGCTTTCTATCTACAAAAACGATAGGAAAATTTGAAGCCTTCAGACGCTTATATTGATCTTCATTTCCGATGGTCGGAAAGATAATCAAACCATCCACTTGTTTCGCCAGGAGCATGTCAATGTATGCACGTTCTTTTTCCGGATTATCGTCAGCATTACAGACAAACAGATGAAAATCATTTTTTTCACAGACATCTTCAATGGCCCTGATAATTTCTGTCGAAAAAGTGTGGAGAATATTGGCAACAATTACTCCAATGGTTGATGACTTCTTTTGCTTCAAACTTTTGGCTACGAAGTTTGGGATATATCCCAGCTCACGGATGGCCTCTTCAATTCGCATTTTAGTAGATTCGGCCATATACTCGTAGCGATTATTGATATACTGTGAAACTGTGCTCTTTGATACATTTGCTTTTTGCGCAACATCTAACATCGTTATTTTTTTCATGTTGTATTATCCTCTCGCAAAACCGATTTAGTAAATCGGTTTAGTAAACCGGTTTAGTAAAAGTATAAATGAAAACCTTTTCAATTTCAATACTAAAATTTCTGAATCTTATATTTAAACAGAAATTATCGTAAAAAGGTCCAGACAAAAACCCCCTCCGCATCCGGAGGGGGTTTTTCCCATTATAGTTTCTCGCTGAACTTCAATGATGCCCCAACAAAATCCCTGAATAATGGCTGAGGGCGGGTTGGTCTTGAGATAAACTCAGGATGGAACTGGGAAGCGACGAACCAAGGGTGATCCTTGACTTCGATGATTTCCACCAGGCGGCCGTCCGGGCTTGTACCGGAGAAGACAAAGCCAGCTTTTTCCATATCCTGACGGTAGTGGTTGTTGAACTCATAGCGATGGCGATGGCGCTCATATACCACTTCATCCTTGTATGCATCAAATGCTTTTGTATCTTCATTCAATTTGCAGGCCTGAAGTCCAAGTCTTAGGGTTCCGCCTAAATCTTCGATATCCTTTTGCTCTGGCAGAAGGTCGATAATTGGATGCGGTGTTTCAGGAGCGATTTCTGCTGAGTGCGCCCCTTCAAGGCCCAGTACGTTTCTTGCAAACTCAATGGAAGCCAGCTGCATGCCCAGGCAGATGCCAAGGAACGGCTTTTTGTTTTCGCGCGCATATTGAATGGCAAGGATCTTCCCTTCAATGCCGCGGTCTCCAAATCCACCCGGCACCAGGATTCCGTCCACGTCCTGAAGCAGTTCATTCACGTTTGTGCTGTCCACTTCTTCAGAGTTGATCCATTTGATTTCAATATCAGAATCAAATGCATAACCTGCATGTTTTAAAGCTTCAACAACAGAGATGTATGCATCCTGCAATTCAACATATTTTCCGACAAGGCCGATCTTCGTTTTCCTGGAAAGGTTTAGAACTTTGTCAACCAGCTGCTTCCACTCGGTCATGTCCGCTTCTCCGCAATTCAGCTTTAAATGCTTGCAGACAATTTCATCAAGCTTCTGATCTTGAAGAGATAACGGAATAGAATATAAAGTATCCGCATCTGTTGCTTCAATAACGGCTTCTTTATCGATATCACAGAATAGCGCAATTTTATCCTTCATATCCTGGGAAATTGGCATTTCTGTACGAAGAACGATTACGTTTGGCTGAATGCCAAGGCTTCTCAGCTCTTTTACACTGTGCTGTGTCGGCTTTGTTTTCATTTCGCCTGCTGCCTTGATATAAGGAACCAATGTACAGTGAATGTACATCACATTATCCCGGCCGATATCGCTCTTAATCTGGCGGATTGCTTCAAGGAATGGAAGAGATTCAATGTCTCCTACTGTTCCGCCGATTTCTGTGATAACCACATCAGAGTTGGTTTCATGGCCTGCACGGAACACTTTATCCTTGATTTCATTGGTGATATGCGGAATAACCTGCACCGTTCCGCCGTTATAGTCGCCGCGGCGCTCTTTTCTAAGAACTGTTGAGTAAATTTTACCAGTCGTTACACTGCTGTACTTTGTCAGGTTAATATCAACAAAGCGCTCATAGTGGCCTAAATCCAGGTCAGTCTCCGCGCCGTCACCTGTTACAAACACCTCACCATGCTGGTATGGACTCATGGTTCCCGGATCCACATTTATGTAAGGATCGAATTTCTGGATTGTAACCGTTAACCCTCTGTTTTTCAGCAGGCGGCCAAGTGATGCTGCTGTGATTCCTTTTCCCAGTGACGAAACAACTCCGCCCGTAACAAAAATATACTTTGTCATGAAAAATTCCCCCTTGATATCAGTTTGTGCATAATGATGCAGGTTTAAAGACTTAAAGATGAAAATTCTATTGTGCAGCCTCCGTTTTTTAACCGGAAGCTTATCGATAAGGGATGGTTTAGCTCTTCTTGAAAAGGCACATGGGCCTGTAAAAAAATAAAAAGCGCCCCGCTTACTTAAAAGTAAGTAAGGGAGCGCTATTAGCGTCTAAACGAATCGTCCTTTTTAAAGGAGCCCAAAAAGTATTCTACAAGCCTTGAATCGAAAAGTCAAGATTATAAATTTTCTTCGTCCTCGTCAACGTCGAGGTCATCTTCCTCAAGCTCTTCGTCATCATCACCGAGGTCGAATTCTTCATCTTTATCCACGATATCATCGTCTTCAAAGTCATCATCATCATCTTCAAGATCATCGTCATCGTCAAGAAGATCATCATCATCGTCTTCTGTCAGATCATCATCTTCGAATCCGTCGATATCATCGTAATCGATATCCTCTTCATCCAGTTCATCATAATCTTCAAGATCGAGATCATCGTCGTCCTTCTTCTTCGCCTTTTTCTTCTTAGGCTTGATTACTGTTACAACTTCTTCTTCATATTGATCAACCGGATACCATGAACGAAGACCCCAGCGGTTATCGCCCAATCCGATAAAATGGCCATCTATATTTAAATCTGTATAGAACTGTGCAATTTTCCCCTTGACTTGTTCCTCTGAAAGGTTCATAAGTTTAGCTACTTCACTCATAATGTCATTAAAGGCCATTGGTTCCTTTTTGCTTGTCAGAAGTTCATAAGCCACTTCGATTAATGACATTTCCTGCAATTCTTCTGTTGAGAACTGTTCCAAACTCAATATCAGCACTTCCTTTCCCTATGTAACCGCTCATATAAGCGTGCAAATTAATAACTATATAAATTGAATTTCCGCAGGTCCCTGCAAATACATGCGGACAGCCTGCAAGAAGGCATATTCTTCATTATAAACAAATTTTTACGGTTTATGCCAGTTATATCTGCTGTTCTGCGTATTTTTATGCGATTTAGTATTGATTTTAAATTATTGAAAGGGCTTTGAATAATGTCTGTTCATTTCAGCACAGGGCACGCAGCGAACCCGCGGGGAGGAACGGAACCTCCGACCCAATTAACTCTGCAGGTAAGATTATATGTAATAAAAGACAATAGATTTTGGATTGCCCTTATAAAAGAAGCTACTCTGCCCTTCCCCGTTTCCTGCGCCTCATAGGTCTGTCCCACTTTTTATAGGCCAGCCAGGTGAAGTAGATAGCGAGCAGGAAGAATGCTATGGCTCCCAGCTGTTTTCCATATAAAAAGTAAACACCTGCAGCAGCTGCAAGTATGGCTGCATAGAGCAAGATTTTTTTCATATTTTCACATCCCCAGGTTCCCCGAAGTGAACTGATATGTATTGATTTCATTATATAGGATATGGATGTATTTTATATTAATTCTCTATTAAAAAAATAGTGCAGAAAACAAGGGCCTGCATTGGCAGGCCCTATGGATCCATCTACATATTGCGGCGGTATTGCCCGCCCACTTCGTATAATGCACGGGTAATCTGGCCGAGGCTTGCCACTTTGACAGTTTCCATCAGCTCAGCAAAAATATTGCCGCCGCTGACTGCGGCTTCCTTCAAACGTTTCAGTGCCTCTTCCGATTTATCTTTGTTGCGCTCCTGGAAGCTGCGCAGATTGCGGATTTGCGTTTCTTTTTCTTCCTTCGTTGCCCTGGCTAGCTCCATGTTGTTCATTTCATCCTCTGATGGAGGATTAGGGTTCAAGTAAGTGTTGACCCCAATGATCGGAAGCTCGCCAGTGTGCTTTTTCATTTCATAGTACATGGACTCATCCTGGATTTTTCCGCGCTGGTATTGTGTTTCCATGGCACCGAGAACGCCGCCGCGGTCGTTGATGCGTTCAAATTCCCTCAGCACCTGTTCTTCCACAAGATCTGTCAGCTCATCTACAATGAATGCACCCTGAAGCGGATTTTCATTTTTCGATAAGCCATGCTCTTTTGTAATGATCATCTGGATGGCCATCGCACGGCGGACAGACTCCTCTGTAGGTGTCGTAATGGCTTCATCATACGCATTGGTATGAAGCGAGTTGCAGTTATCCTGAAGCGCCATTAACGCCTGCAGCGTTGTGCGGATATCGTTAAAATCAATTTCCTGTGCATGCAGGGAGCGGCCTGAAGTTTGGATATGGTACTTCAGCTTCTGGCTTCTTTCGTTCGCACCATACTTATCTCTCATAACCGTTGCCCAAATGCGGCGCGCCACACGGCCTAGCACCGTATACTCCGGATCCAGTCCATTGGAGAAGAAAAATGAAAGGTTTGGTGCAAAATCATTGATGTTCATTCCTCTGCTCAAATAGTACTCGACATAGGTGAAGCCATTTGCCAGTGTAAAGGCAAGCTGAGAAATCGGATTTGCACCCGCTTCTGCGATATGGTAGCCGGAAATCGAAACAGAGTAATAGTTGCGGACTTTATGGTCGATAAAGTACTGCTGGATATCCCCCATCATTCGTAAAGCAAATTCTGTTGAGAAGATACACGTATTCTGTCCCTGATCCTCTTTTAAAATATCAGCCTGAACCGTCCCGCGGACCGTCTGCAGCGTTTTCGCCCTGACTTCTGTGAATTCTTCCGGTGTCAGCACGCGGCCAAGCTCCTGCTCTTTCGCCTCAATCTGCTGTTCGATGGCTGTGTTCATGAACATGGCTAAAATTATCGGCGCCGGTCCATTAATCGTCATCGATACAGATGTAGATGGATGGCACAGGTCAAAACCGGCATACAGCTTCTTCATATCATCCAGCGTACAGATGCTGACTCCGCTCTCCCCGACTTTTCCGTAAATATCTGGGCGGTAGTCCGGATCCTCCCCGTACAGGGTCACAGAATCAAAAGCTGTGCTCAGTCGCTTTGCTGCATCATCTTTGGAGAGATAGTGGAAGCGGCGGTTTGTCCGTTCAGGTGTACCTTCTCCGGCAAACTGTCTTTTCGGATCTTCACCCTCGCGCTTGAATGGGAAAACACCTGCTGTATATGGGAAGGAACCCGGCACATTTTCTCTATATACCCAGCGGATGATTTCTCCGTAATCCTTGTACTTCGGAAGTGCTACTTTTGGAATCGACAGCCCGGACAAGCTCTTTGTTTTTAAAACCGTCACGATTTCTTTATCGCGGATCTTTGTGACAAATTGCTCGCCGGTGTATTTTTCCTTCAATTCTTCCCATCCTGCAAGAATGTTCTTGGTTTCAGCCGTAAGCTTTTCTTCTACAGATAATTTAATGGCTTCAAGCGAAGCGATGACTTCTTCGTTTCCTTCTTGTTCTTTAACAGCAAGAAGTGCCCCTTCCAGCTGGAAAAGCTTGCGGGCAAGATCTGCCTGCTCTTCGGCTTTCTTATGGTAGCCGCGGACGGTTTCTGATACCTCGCGGAGGTAATAGCGCTGTTCATTTGGAATAATGACATTCTGCTTTTCCACTTTTGCTTCTTTTGTAAAACTTGTTTTCCAGTCTGTACCTGCTTTTTCATTAATCGTTTCCACCAGTGCCGCAAACACCGCATTTGTGCCCGGGTCATTGAACTGGCTTGCAATGGTTCCGTAGACTGGCATATCTTCAAGCTCTTTTTCAAAAAGCATCCGGCTGCGCTGGTACTGCTTTTGCACCTGGCGCATCGCATCCTCTGAGCCTTTGCGCTCAAATTTATTAATGACAATCAAATCGGCATAATCGATCATATCAATTTTTTCAAGCTGGGAAGGAGCACCGAACTCACTTGTCATGACATACATGGATGCATCACAAATTTCCGTAATGCCGGCATCACCCTGCCCGATTCCGCTTGTTTCCACAATAATCAAATCAAAGCCGGCTGCTTTGACAACCGAAATCGCATCCTGAATTGCAAGCGACAGCTCGCTGCGGGAGTTTCGGGTTGCCAGGCTGCGCATATAGACCCGCGGATTAAAAATGGCATTCATACGGATACGGTCGCCAAGAAGGGCACCGCCTGTTTTTTGCTTTGTCGGGTCAACAGAAAGAATCGCAACCTTTTTCTCCGGAATTTCGTTGATGAAGCGGCGGATCAGTTCGTCTGTCAGCGAGCTTTTCCCGGCACCGCCTGTACCCGTAATTCCCACTACAGGAACCTGCTTTTCCAGTGATTTCACTTTCTCCATGACCGGCTCAAGTGCTGCGGCTGCTTCCTTGCCTACGGTTACCTGATGCTCAGCCAATGTAATCAGCTTGGCAATCGCATTGGTTTCCCCATCCTGAAGCTTTTCAATCTGCTCAGATGCTTCGGCTGTAAACGTCGGGAAATCACATTCCTTGATCATTTGATCAATCATGCCCTGAAGACCATATTGACGGCCGTCTTCCGGCGAGAATATCCGCGCGATTCCGTAGTCATGCAATTCCTTAATTTCCTTCGGGATGATGACTCCGCCCCCGCCGCCATAAATGCGGATGTGGGATGCGCCTCTTTCCTTCAGAAGGTCATACATATATTTGAAGTACTCCACATGTCCGCCCTGATAAGAGGAAATGGCAATGCCCTGCACATCCTCCTGGATGGCAGCATTTACGACCTCCTCAACAGAACGGTTATGTCCGAGGTGGATGACCTCTGCCCCGCTTGCCTGAATGATGCGGCGCATAATATTAATGGACGCATCATGCCCGTCAAACAGGCTGGAAGCCGTCACAAAACGAATATGATTTTTCGGCTTATAGACTTCTGGATTGCTCATCGTTCTCCCCCTTGTCCGTAAACGCAAGCCTTAGCCTGCGCTATTCTTAAGCATTTTCCGAGACCTTTTCGGAATCCTTTATTCCCTGAAAAAGAAGATTGGTCTGCAGCTGGATATATTCCTCGATGCTGTACATCTTCTGCAGTGACCAGCGGCGGAATGCCCACATTTGCCCCTGGACAAAAATGTTATGGGCGATCATCTTGATTTTTTCCTCCGGCAGGTCCAGTTCCCCGTTCTCTACGCAAAGGGTAATGACATGCTCAAACATGCCGACCATTTCTATTTCTTTCTTCAGCACATATGGAAGGGCATCCTTTGTAAGCGCCTTTACTTCCTGGTACATAACAAGGACTTCATCCTGCATTTCGTCAACCACTTTGAAGTAATCGGCGATGCCCTGCTTTAGGCTCTCAAGTGTGCCTTTTTTGGTATCAAGGCCTTTTTGAAGCCGCTCGGCAACCTGATCGTAAATGCTGTCACAAACCAGGTATAGGACGTCTTCCTTCGTACGGATGTATTCATAAAGCGTTCCAATACTAAAACCAGATGCCTTTGCAATCTCTCTAGTTGTTGTACGATGGAACCCTTTTTGGATAAAAAGGGTGACGGCACCTTTAATCATCTGATCGCGTCTTTTTTTGACAAGACGCTCATCTTTAACAGAAGCCTGCACTTCCCGTTTTTTCATTGTTATCCACCGCCCTCCCGGGAATCATCCATTGAATCTGTTTATTTTAAAAAGTTTTTTTCAATATTGTTTTATCATTGAATTCTGTCCGTTGATTTCCGCTGCGGGGAGGAATGGGAACCTCCTCCCGCTGGACATTGATTAAGCTTCCTCGAGTCAACACCGCACGAAGGAAATGCGTCAGCATTTTCGAGGATCAGGTACCCACATCGAGGATCAACTCAGTGGCTAAACTTGAACAGCGACATGAAGTCAATAAACTCTGCGAAAAATCATTAATTATTTCGTTACCATTCGAGAGATTACTAGACGCTGGATTTCCTGTGTTCCTTCGTAGATCTGCGTGATTTTGGCGTCGCGCATGAAGCGTTCTACTGGATAGTCCTTTGTATATCCGTAGCCGCCAAAGATTTGAACGGCATCTGTTGTCACTTTCATGGCCGTGTCACCGGCAAGAAGTTTGGACATAGCTGATTCCTTTCCGTACGGAAGTCCTTCTGACTCCAGCCAAGCCGCCTGGTAAGTTAATAGTCTTGAGGCTTCGATGCTTGTGGCCATGTCTGCCAGCTTGAAGCCAATTCCCTGCTGGGCAGCAATTGGCTTGCCGAACTGGTGGCGTTCTTTGGCGTATTCGATGGAAGCATCCAGTGCGCCCTGAGCGATTCCGACTGCCTGGGCAGCGATGCCGTTGCGGCCGCCATCAAGCGTCATCATGGCAACTTTGAAGCCTTCACCTACATTGCCCAGCACGTTCTCAACCGGAACCTTGCACTCTTCGAAAATAATCTCCGTTGTAGGTGAGGAACGGATCCCCAATTTCTTTTCCTTCTTGCCGACAGAGAAGCCTTCAAAGCCGGATTCCACTATAAATGCGGTTGTTCCTTTATGCTTGGAGGATGGATCTGTCAGGGCAAACACTACATAGATATAGGCAATTCCGCCGTTTGTAATGAAAATTTTACTGCCGTTAAGGACATAATGATCGCCTTCAAGACGTGCTGTCGTTCTCATTCCGCCGGCATCAGATCCGCTGCCAGGCTCCGTAAGTCCATACGCGCCGATTTTTTCACCCTGCGCCATTGGCTTTAAGTATTTTTGCTTCTGGTCTTCGCTGCCGAACTTGAAAATCGGCCAGCCGGCAAGGGAAGTATGGGCTGAAAGAGTTACACCTGTAGAGGCACATACTCTTGAAAGCTCCTCAACTGCGATGCAATAAGCCAGATAATCACTGCCGATTCCGCCGTACTCTTCAGGCCACGGAATCCCGGTTAAGCCAAGCTCCGCCATTTTGTCAAAAATTTCTCTGTCAAAGCGCTCTTCTTCGTCGCGTTCAGCAGCCGTCGGAGCGACTTCATTTTTGGCAAAATCGCGTACCATTTTTCTGATCATTTCATGCTCTTCACTTAATTGGAAATTCATTGTTGGTCCCTCGCTTTATATGGATTCTTGATTTCTTTATAAAAAGACTGCTTTACAGCTGTTTACTGATAACAATCCGCTGAATTTCGCTTGTGCCTTCATAGATTTCTGTAATTTTGGCATCGCGGAAGTAGCGCTCAACCGGGTAATCCTCTGTGTAGCCGTAGCCGCCGAATACCTGGATGGCCTCTGTAGTCACATCCACCGCCGTTTTGGATGCAAACAGCTTCGCCATGGAGGCTTCCAGTCCGCATTTGATGCCGCGCTGGCGCATGTTTGCTGCGCGATAGATTAATAGTTTTGCGGCTTCGACGCTTGTTGCCATGTCTGCAAGCTTAAAGCCGACACCCTGCTGAGCGGCGATCGGCTTGCCGAACTGTACACGCTCCTTTGCATAATCCGCGGCGGCTTCAAAGGCTGCTTCTGCGATTCCGAGTGCCTGTGAAGCAATCCCGATCCGTCCGGCATCCAGATTGGCCATCGCAATCTTAAAGCCTTCTCCTTCACTGCCAAGAAGATTGTCAGCCGGAACCCGCATGTCTTCAAATGTCAGCTGCAGCGTTCTTGAGCCGTGCAGCCCCATTTTGTGCTCATCTTTCCCAAATACAAGTCCTGGCGTATCCTTCTCGACAATGAAAGCGGAAATGCCTTTGCTCCCAAGCTCAGGATTTGTGGAGGCAAATACAATGTATACGTCAGCTTCGCTGGCATTCGTAATGAAAACCTTGGATCCATTAATGACATAATGGTCTCCGTCTTTTACCGCACGGGACTTTAAGCTTCCTGCATCCGAGCCAGCGCTCGGTTCCGTGAGGCAAAAAGCACCAAGATACTCACCAGAGGCAAGCTTCGGAATATATTTCTGCTTTTGCTCTTCCGTACCGAAATAAAGGATCGGATTTGTTCCAACCGACGTATGGACCGATAAAATAACGCCAACTGTCGCACTTACGCGGGACAGTTCATGGATGGCGATAATGTAAGAAGTAAAGTCCATTTCCGCTCCGCCGTATTTTTCAGGAATGGGAATCCCCATCAGGCCAAGCTCGCCCATTTTGCGGAGAATCTCCCGAGGGAACTCGCCCTGCTCCATTTTTTCAACAAAAGGGGCGATTTCCGCCTGGGCAAAATCCCGCACCATTTTTCTCATCATTTCCTGCTCTTCTGTAAATCTCAGGTTCATTTGTATACCCTCCGATGCTGCCCGGCACTTGTGGCCAAGGCCTATTATTTATTCGTAAACGTAGAAGCCTCTGCCTGTCTTCTTGCCTAGCCAGCCGGCTTTCACATATTTTCTTAACAGCGGACATGGGCGGTATTTATCATCGCCAAAGCCTTCATGCAGGGTTTCCATAATATACAGGCATGTGTCCAGGCCAATGAAGTCAGCCAAAGTCAGCGGTCCCATTGGATGGTTCATGCCGAGCTTCATCACTTCATCAATGGCCTCTTTTGTCGCGACCCCTTCATAAAGTGTGTAAACTGCTTCATTGATCATCGGCATCAGAATGCGGTTGGATACGAATCCCGGGAAGTCATTCACTTCAACCGGCACTTTTTGAAGCGTCTTCGTGATGTCTTCAATGGTTTGGTACACTTCGTCTGCCGTCGCGAGGCCGCGGATGATTTCCACAAGCTTCATCACCGGCACCGGGTTCATAAAATGCATGCCGATTACTTTCTCCGGACGCTTTGTTGCGGCTGCGATTTCTGTAATCGGAAGGGATGATGTGTTGCTTGCCAAAATGGCATGCTCTGGTGCAATTTCATCGAGCTGGCTGAAGATCTTCGTTTTGATCTCCATATTTTCAACCGCCGCTTCGATGACAAGCTCCACGTTTTTAGCGTCCTGAAGATCATTTGAAGCGGTTACATTTTTCAGCACTGCTTCCATCTCGTCCGCTGTCATGCGCCCTTTTTCCACCTGGCGGGAAAGATTCTTCTTAATCACACCAAAGCCGCGTTCCACAAATTCCGGCTTTAAGTCGTTTAAGATGACGCTATAGCCTGCCTGTGCACAAACCTGTGCAATTCCTGAACCCATTTGTCCAGCACCGATTACCATAATGTTTTTTACGTTCATTTTTGTATCCTCCGTTCCTGGGTTTGACAGATCGTTTCTCCGTTTGGCCGGTATTTTAATAAAAGTGGCCGGTATATAACCGATTTTGGCCGGTAAATGTTCGTTCCGTCCCGGTTTTTATCCATTTGCCGGGTATATTGATTATTGAGGCCGTGAGGCACCGCCCTTATGTCCGGTAAGACGGCGTTTACCAAAGTGCAGCCGCCTTACCAAAACAAATTACTGCTTTGGAACCTCTATCATTACCGCATCGCCCTGGCCGCCGCCGCTGCAGATAGCCGCGATGCCGATACCGCCTCCGCGGCGTTTCAGTTCGTGCATCAGGGTCAGGATAATTCTTGCTCCGCTCGCTCCAATTGGGTGGCCGAGTGCCACAGCGCCGCCATTGACGTTTACTTTTTCTGCATCTAGGCCGGCAATTTTCCCGCTGGTGAGAGCAACAGCCGCAAATGCTTCGTTAATTTCAAAGAGATCAATCTCTTCCAGGGTTTTTCCTGTCTTTTTCAAAAGAGCATTAATAACAAGGCCAGGTGTCTGCGGAAAGTCTTTAGCTTCCACTGCAAGAGCTGTATGGCCGAGAATATAAGCTTCCGGTTTTTTGCCTTCACGTTCTGCCCGTTCTTCGCTCATTAATACCAATGCTGCTGCCCCGTCATTGACGCCAGGTGCATTTCCGGCAGTGATCGTTCCGTCGGAGTTAAAAACAGATCCGAGTTTAGCGAGCTTTTCTATTGAAGTATCTTTACGTGGTGACTCATCCTGAGATACAACGACCGGGTCTCCTTTTCGCTGAGGAACTTCCACAGGGACGATTTCTTCTGCCAGCTTACCGGCTTCAATGGCCGCAATGGCACGTTCATGGCTTCTCAGCGCCCAGTTATCCTGCTCTTCACGGCTGATTTCGAATTCTTTTGCTGTCGAGTTTCCGTACGTTCCCATATGGACACCAGTGAAGCTGCAGCTTAATCCGTCGTGGACCATTAAATCCTTGACCGCAGAATCACCCATGCGAAGTCCCCAGCGTGCTTTTGGCAAAATGTACGGCGCGTTGCTCATGGACTCCATGCCGCCTGCAACGATGACTTCCTCGTCACCCGCACGGATAATCTGATCCCCTAATGTGACGCTGCGCATCCCGGATGCACACACTTTATTGATCGTTTCTGTTTTCACTTCCCATGGCAAGCCTGCTTTTCTCGCTGCCTGGCGTGAAGGGATCTGGCCCTGCCCGCCCTGAAGAACCGTTCCGAGAATTACTTCGTCTACATCCTCAGGGTTAACGCCTGCACGGTTCAGCGCTTCTTTTACTGCAAATCCGCCAAGGTCAGAAGCTGCAAAGCTGGTGAGCGCTCCGGCAAATTTTCCAAAAGGTGTTCTTACTCCGCTAAGAATTACGGTTTTCCCCATAAAGAATCGCTCCTTTGTACTATTAATTTAAAATGTTCGAAAAATTAATTAGAAAAAAATAGCGTCTATGCTGCAGATCTCATTGAAGTTAACTGTTTGTGAAGGTGCGGTCATTGACTGAACGCTCGCTCGAAAGGACTTGAAATAAATAGGATTTTCCCTGAAAGAATGTAAGCGCTTTTATCATTTTCTATTTTACTAGAAAAATAGCGGAAATTGAAACACTTTACACAAAATTCAGGCAAAAACATTTTCGTCAAAATGCCTTACGGGAATTTCGGACGTGCTTCAATTTCCACTTTCATAATGCTAGGATGCTACATTCCGGCTTTCGCCCACCACAGACTTCTCGAGAATTTCAGCTACATCGTACGTATGAACCTGTTCTTCCACTTCTTTAGCTTTCGTTCCATCAGACAGCATCGTTAAGCAGTATGGACATCCTGAACTGATCACAGATGGATTCACTGCCAATGCCTGCTCTGTGCGTGAGACATTGATGCGGTGTCCGGTTTCTTCTTCCATCCACATCAGGCCGCCGCCCGCTCCGCAGCACATGCCGGTTTCGCGGTTTCTTTCCATTTCCACAAGCTTGACACCCGGAATGCTCTTAAGAATCTCACGAGGAGGATCATACACCTCGTTGTAGCGTCCAAGATAGCAGGAATCATGGAAGGTAATTGTTTCTTCCACTGCATATTGCGGCTTCAGCTTGCCCTCTTCCACAAGCTGGGCAAGAACTTCAGTATGGTGATAAACCTCTGCCTCTAATCCGAAATCCGGATACTCATTCTTGAAAATATTGTAGGCATGAGGGTCGATTGTGACAATTTTCTTCACTTCATTTTTCTCAAACTCTTCAATGTTCTTCGCAGCAAGCTCCTGGAATAGGAACTCGTTTCCAAGACGCCTTGGTGTATCACCAGAGTTCTTTTCCTTATTGCCAAGGATCGCGAACTTGACGCCAGCTTCATTCATTAGTTTTGCAAATGAAAGAGCGATCTTCTGGCTGCGGTTGTCGTAAGAGCCCATGGAGCCAACCCAGAATAAGTATTCGAACTCTTCTCCCGCCTTCTTCATTTCCTTCACTGTCGGCACAAGAACATCTTCACGTGCCTCTCTCCAGTCTTCGCGCTCCTTGCGGTTCAGTCCCCAAGGATTGCCCTGGCGCTCGATATTGGTCATGGCGCGCTGTGCATCCGCGTCCATTTTACCCTCTGTTAATACAAGATAGCGGCGCAAATCAATAATTTTATCAACATGTTCATTCATAACCGGGCATTGGTCTTCACAGTTTCGGCAAGTCGTACAAGCCCATATTTCTTCTTCTGTAATGACTTCGCCAATCAGACTTGGGCTGTATGCAAGGCCAGCCGCAGCTTCTTCTGCACCCTGGCCGGCAGCTGCAAGGGCCAGCTGATTGCCTTTCGTATTAGAAAAAGCAAATGTCGGAACCCATGGCTGCTTTGACGTGACAGCAGCACCGTGGTTCGTTAAATGATCACGCAATTTCAGGATTAAATCCATCGGTGAAAGCATCTTTCCAGTTCCTGTTGCCGGACACATATTGGTACAGCGTCCGCATTCCACACATGCATAGAAGTCGATCATCTGATGCTGTGTAAAATCTTCAATTTTTCCAACACCAAAGCTTTCCTGTGTCTCATCTTCAAAATCAATCGCCTTTAATTTCCCCGGATTGTCCAGCCGGTTGAAATATACGTTGGCCGGTCCGGCGATTAAGTGTGCGTGCTTGGATTGAGGCACATACACTAGGAATGCAAGCAGGAATAATAAGTGAATCCACCATGCGACATAAAATACAGCAATCGAGGCTGTTTCACCCATCCATGAGAACCCGCCTGCAATCAGGGAAGCAACCGGCTCTGTCCAGGTTCCTTCATGGCCATGCCAGATCATGCTCATGCCATTGCCAAGCAGAACGGAAAGCATCAGCCCTCCGATAAAAATAAGCACAAGACCTGATTTGAATCCGCGCTTTAAACGGACAAGCTTTTCCACATAACGACGGTAGAAAGCCCAAATTACTGCTACAAGAATCATGAGGGTCACAATTTCCTGGAAAAAGGTGAACCCGGGATATAAAGGGCCAAGCGGCAAGTGAGCACCAGGCTTAATTCCTTTAATAATAAAATCAATCGCTCCGAATTGGACAAGAATGAAGCCGTAGAAAAACATAACGTGGATGATTCCGCTTTTCTTATCCTTTAAAAGCTTTTTCTGGCCGAATACGTTGACCCAGATCTTCTCAAGGCGCTCTTTCACCTTGCCGTCAAACTCTACCTTTTTGCCAAGCTTGATATATTCAATCCGCGTCTTCACAACATAGACAAACAGGCTCATAGCGTAAGCGGTTACAAGAAGAAATGCAATTAAGTTGATCCATAATAAACCGTTCATAGGCATGGTGCTCCTTTCTCCATCTTAGAAAATTTTAAAAACAATATAATTTTCTGAATTTACTATTACTCCTATTATATTATGAATGAGCATTCAGTCAACCATTTTTCGTTAAACTTGTTCGAAATATTTTATTATTTTCATTTATTAAATTCTTTTTAAAGGTGAAAAGTCCTCCCCTTTTGGGAAGATTTCATGATAGAAAAAGCTCTGCAGGAAATACTAACAGGAAAATCCTGTCGAGAGGAAGATTGCATTGACTGTCTGGAATATCATTATGGTCGTTTTACTCGTCATCTTCTTATGGCTCTATATTGATTTTACATGGGGCCGGAAAAGCCATATGAAAAAGCTTGAGCGGACCGCCTTACCCATCCGGCAGTCTGATATGGAGTTGTTTGCAGACGGGCCTGCTTTGTTTGATGATTTATTCTCCGAGCTAAAAAAGGCGCAAAAGCACATCCATATTTTATTTTATATTGTGAAGGATGATAAAATCAGCAAGGAGTTTTTAACCATTTTAAAGGGTAAAGCAAAAGAAGGAGTAGAAGTCCGCCTTCTGCTGGATTGGGCCGGAAGCCTTCCTGTTAAACGAAAAACCGTTAAGGATCTTAAAAGCAGCGGCGTCAAATTTTCGTTTGCCCATGTGCCAAAGCTGCCTTTTCTTTTCTATTCATTTCAGGCAAGGAACCACCGGAAAATTACCGTCATTGACGGAAAGATCGGATACATTGGCGGCTTCAATATCGGCAAAGAATACATCAATCTAGATAAAAAGCTGACCCCCTGGCGTGACTATCATTTGAAATTCCGTGGTGAAGGGGTAGAGGATCTGCAAAGAGAGTTTCTAACCGATTGGTATAAAGCAGCAAAGACTGACCTGCTTGCAAACAGTGTCTATTTTCCTGAGCTGCCTGCAGGAGATACCCGCCATCAGTTCGGATCTTATAAAGGGGCATTTTTAGAAGAAAGCTTCTCCTCCATAATAAGGAAGGCGAAAAAGAGCATTACGATTGGGACCCCCTATTTTATTCCGGGCAAAAGGCTTTTTCAGGACTTAATTCATGCCCTGGAACGCGGCGTCACAGTAAAAATACTCGTCCCATGCATCACGGATCATATTCTTGTAAAAGAGGCCTCTTATCTTTACTTAAGGACCTTGATTAAACAAGGTGCTTATGTGTATGAGTACAAAAAGGGCTTTTACCATGCAAAGGCGATTATTATCGATAATGAAATCAGTGATGTCGGAACAGCTAATTTTGATAAGCGGAGCCTGTTCTTAAATTATGAAATCAATTGCTTTATTTATGACAAAGAGTTCATTAAGCAGGTCCAAGCTGTTGTAGACAAAGACATACTAAATGCAAAGAGATTGGCGCTAAAAGAATTAAACCGGCTGGATCCTTTACGGACTTTCAAAGAGATGCTTGCCCGGTCTGTGGCAAGCTTCCTTTAAAGTAGGCCAGCAAAAAGAAGGTGCTGCAAATTGAAAATTAGACTGGGATATGTTTCCCATGCCATCAGCTTGTGGGAGGCAACTCCTGCAAGAACATTGACTTTTACGCGCTATCAGCAATTGCCTGAGGAAGAAAAGCTGGAAAAGCTGAAGGCCGTCACAGCAGTGAATCTGCAAAATACGTTAAGAATGCTTTATTTTAATATCGCCCATGAAATTCAGCTATATCGGCTTTCAAGCTCCATCGTTCCCCTGGCCACGCATCCGGAGGTATTATGGGATTTTGTCACACCCTTTAAGGATAAATGGCTTGAAATCGGTGAATTGATTAAAAAACATGGGCTCCGCGTCAGCTTTCATCCCAATCAATTCACCCTGTTCACATCTCCACGCGAGGATGTGACCCGAAACGCAGTCAAAGATATGGAATACCATTACCGGATGTTCGGGGCCATGGGCGTTGAAAACGAAAGCATCATTAATATCCATATTGGCGGGGCTTACGGGGACAAGCTCACGACCATCCACCGTTTCCATGAAAATCTCAAGACGCTGCCATCTCATATTAAAGAGCAAATGACACTCGAGAATGATGACAAAACCTATAACGCGGATGAAACTCTCCTGGCCTGCCAGAAAGAAAACATCCCCCTTGTGTTCGATTATCACCACCATATGGCGAACCTCGGCACCCGCCCGCTGGATGAGCTTCTCCCTGAGATTTTTCAGACTTGGGAAAAAACAGGACTCAAGCCGAAAATTCACATTTCCTCGCCCAAATCAGAAAAAGCCTTCCGGTCCCATGCCGACTATGTTGACATTGATTTCATCAGGCCGCTTCTCGATCTGCTGAAAACCATTAACCGGGATATCGATTTCATGATTGAAGCTAAAGCAAAGGACAAGGCTGCGCTTAAGCTGACAGAGGATATCAGCCGTATCCGCGGGGTAAAGAGGATTGGCGGGGCGGAGGTAGAATGGAAATAAGAAAAGCGGAGGCGTCTTGCTCACCCCCGACAAGCACAAGACGAGCCTCACGGAAAGGCGTTCTTTGCCTTTTTGGGAGGATTGTAAGAAATGTGGAGGCGACTGCCCAGGGACGACAAGCATAAGACGTGCCCTTCCAGAAGGTGTTCTTTCCTTCTGGAAGGGATCGACTTATGTCTCGAGTCCCTAGGAGCCGCAACTAGAAAGGCTTGTGACCTCGAGGGGGTAGGCGCCGCAGCTAGACAGTTATCTAATTCCGAGGTTTGTCATTCGTAATGGAAGGCGTTCCACATGCGGAACGCCCCTTTATTTTAACTGAATCTCCTTCACCTTCTGTCTCTGCTTCTCAGGCCACCAGGCCCCACAGTCTTCAGAGACTACACAGGCAGCGCACTTTTGAAGGTCGTACACCTTCATACCAGTAATCGGAGGTGAATAAAGATGCAGTGTGACAAGGTTCCCCCTGCCTGAACTCTTCATTTTGTGCACACCTTTTTTGGGAGCAAAAAAGAAGGAGTCTTTGGACTTTATCTCAGCAAAAAGCTCAACTGGGACGCCTTCCTTCACTTCAAAAACAGTGTTTTCCGAATCTCCATTTAACACC
This sequence comes from Cytobacillus sp. FSL R5-0377, assembly GCF_038004385.1. Classification (NCBI taxonomy): domain Bacteria; kingdom Bacillati; phylum Bacillota; class Bacilli; order Caryophanales; family Bacillaceae; genus Cytobacillus; species Cytobacillus sp. FSL R5-0377. Next base: position 2,637,837 of record NZ_JBBORA010000001.1, on the reverse strand, counting down.
TTAATCCATCCCTTTGAATTTCCATGATCATGCGGGGCGCATTCGATATCCGACCAGTTCATGACGAGCAGCTCCACTTCATCATTTTGGTAAAGCAGCTTGCGGAAATAGGGTTTTCCATCTGCCGGCTGCAAGTGAGGAAGCAACTCCTCAAGTTTGATATCAAGTGATGCCAAAGCCTTTCTAAGTTCTTCTGCAGAAGGAGATTTCAATGAATCCAAACTGTTTTTAAACCGTTCCTTCAAGGCCACTAAACGACTCCCCCTTTACTGTGGATTATCGTTTCCTCCATGAAAAATATTTCAGCTGACCATTCACCATGATCACTCCTATAATAATTATGATTCCGCCCATGAAGCTTATGAAGAAAATTTTTTCACGAAGCAATAGAACGGCCGCAATAAAGGTAAATAGCGGCTCCATATAGATAAACATTGATACTTTGGAAGCTTCCAAAACCTCGAGTGCCTTGGACCAGTACCAATAGCCAATCCCTGATACAAATATGCCCAGAAACAATATATGAGCCCATTCAGAATCGGATAATAGATGGAACTTCTCCCACCCTCTATCTCTCATTAAAAAGGGAATGGTCAACACGCATCCAAGCAAGCTCATATAAAAAGTGACCACAAGGGAAGGAAGCTTAATTTGCAGTTTTCTCACCAAAATCGAATATACGGCCCAATTCAGTGTACTTAGGATCATGAGGAAATACCCTATATTTAAAGCAAATCCCAGCGTCTGACCGCTTCTCGCTCCTGTTACCATGAGGACCCCGGAAATCGCTGTTATAATGCCTAGTGTCTTAAGAAATGTTAATTTTTCATGGAGAAAAACCATGGAGAGAAGGACGGTAAAAACAGGTGAAAAAGAAATGATCCACCCCGCTGATGAGGCGTCTATTGTCTTTAAAGCTGTTACCTGGATGACCTGATGGATGAAAACGCCGAGTACGCCGAGAACAATTAAATGGGGAATATATTTGAGCGGAATCTGGAGCGGATATCTTTTCAAGAGAAGCACAAGGAGCAGAAAAGCTGCCCCGATGGCAAACCGGAGAATGATTAATGTATAAGGGTCCAGCTTATCCAAAACAGCTTTGGTTGAAACAAAAGAGACTCCCCAAAAACTGATCGAAATGGTTGCGTAAAAAGAGGCTGCCAATTGTGGCTTCATGGGCGAGCATGTCCTTTCCGGAAGGGTTTCTACCATGATATGCTCGTCCCGATGTAAAATGCGGAGTTTAGTTTGATTTACTTGCGGGTTCGGACAGGTTATTTGCTAAATTTATCATTTGTTTGCTGATTTGCCGGGTTTGATTGCTGATTCCCAAGGATTATTTGCAAATTTGAGGATTTATTTGCAAAGTTCACAATTAGACAAAAAGGATGCCCGAAACTAACGTAGACACCCTTTCCCAATTTATCTCAATATCCCCTGCAGCCAGGGCAGAACCACTTCATATGCTTTAAACCCGAGGTAAATGCCGACTATCCCCATAATGCCAGGCAGTGCAGGCGGCGCAGGAATCGGCAGCTTCATGAAAGCAAAGACAAATCCGACGAGAAATCCTGTAAGTATGGATAAAAGAACAATTTTCATAAGATCCTCCTATAATGGCTTACTATGTTTTACCATTCACCTATACCCTTAAACCTACGTCTTTAGCTTCCCCTCTTTCGTAAAAAAACATGAAAAAAGCCGGCACCAATAAGTGCCAGCTTTGAACATTACATTTTTTCCGGAGCAGATACGCCGATTAATTTCAGCGCATTCTTTAAAGTAGTCTGCACTGCTTTGATCAGTGCCAGACGAGCTTTGGTTCTTTCCGGATTTTCCGCATCCAATACTTTTTCAGCATTGTAGAAGCTGTGGAAAGAGGAAGCCAGTTCATAAATATAGTTCGTGATTCTATGCGGCATGCGCTTTTGCGCTGCTTCGCCGACAGCCTGCGGGAATTCGCCGATTTTTTTCAGTACGTCGATTTCCTTTTCTGCCTGAATCAGGGAGTAATCCGCCGCTTCAGCAGACATGCCCTGTTCTTCACCCTGTCGAAGGATGCTGGAAATACGCGCGTGTGCGTACTGTGCATAGTAAACAGGATTTTCATTAGATTGTGATACAGCCAGATCAAGGTCAAAATCAAGATGGGTGTCTGCACTTCTCATTGCGAAGAAATAGCGAGTAGCATCCAGTCCTACTTCTTCCACTAGGTCACGCATTGTTACCGCTTTTCCGGTACGCTTGCTCATTTTCATTTTTTCACCGTTTTTGTACAGGTGTACAAGCTGGATGATTTCGACTTCAAGCGCTTCACGGTCATACCCAAGCGCCTGGATGGCCGCTTTCATGCGCGGAATGTAGCCATGGTGGTCAGCACCCCAAATGTTGATCAGCTTTTCAAAGCCTCGTTCAAGCTTGTCTTTATGGTAAGCGATATCTGGAGTCAGATATGTGTAAGAGCCGTCATTTTTAATCAGCACACGGTCTTTGTCATCACCGAAAGCTGTTGAGCGGAACCAGGTTGCACCCTCTTCTTCGTAAATGTGGCCGTTATCCTTTAATGCCTGAAGGGCTGTGTCGATTTTGCCATTATTATAAAGGGATGTTTCAGAATACCAAACATCAAATGGCACGCGGAAATCTTCCAGATCCTGCTTCAGCTTTGCCATTTCATATTTCAGGCCGTATTCACGGAAAAAGTCAAAACGCTCTTTTTCATCCGCATTTACATACTTATCGCCATACTCATCAGCCAGCTTTTTGCCGATCCCGATGATGTCTTCGCCATGGTAGCCGTCAGCCGGCATTTCTTTTTCAAGGCCAAGAGCCTGGAAATATCGCGCTTCAACCGATAGAGCCAGATTGTTAATCTGGTTGCCGGCATCATTGATATAGTACTCACGGGAAACATCATAGCCAGCTTTATCTAAAATGTTGCATAGGGAGTCGCCGACAGCTGCGCCGCGGGCATGTCCAAGATGCAAGTCCCCTGTTGGGTTAGCTGAAACAAACTCGATCTGGATCTTCTGGCTGTTTCCAACTGTTGTTTCTCCGTATTGATTCCCTGCTTCCAGAACGGCCGGAATCAGATCAGTCAAATAAGAATTATTCATGTAAAAATTGATGAAGCCGGGTCCTGCGATTTCAATTTTTTCAATGGAAGCTTTTGAGCTGTCAAAAGAAGCAATAAGCTCTTCCGCAATCATTCGTGGCGCCTTTTTGGCCACTCGCGCCAGCTGCATCGCCATATTTGTGGAATAATCCCCATGCGACTTTTCCTTTGGGATTTCAAGAATCACATCGGGAATCTGCTCTTCCGCTGCCAATCCGGCTTTCCCAACCGCATCCTTAATTTCCTGTTTTAATTTGCTTTGCACCTGCTCAACTATGTTCATTGTTCTCCTCCTCAAACGTAATCGCCAAATGGTATGTACCTGCCTGCGATCCCTGCATTTTCAGATCGTATAAAATATCAATCGAACCTTCGCTGGATTTATCATCATATTGATGGACCATCCGCTTGGTCACTGTACCCATCTCAAACACTCCGTACGGCGTCTCATAGCTGCCGCGGAGTTTTTTATTCATTCTGAACGGGAGCCTCATTTTCACGGCGCCGCTTCGTAAAATCAGTCCATCTGTATCAGACATTTTGATGATCGTCTTTACTGTTCCCTCTTCCATCACTTCATCATACTGAAGGAAACGGGCGGAATCTTTTATATAGTATCGGCCAAAAGCAGTCAATTCAAAAGTCTCTTTGCTGCCAAGCTTGCGAATAACTGTCTTCACATTAATCTTCACAGGTATTTGTTCCGCTGAGCGACTGGACAACGGCAACACATCCTTTTCATCTTATATAACTATATAAGTATAAATACTTGATGGGGAAAGTGCAAGAAGGTGACAGGCACCACCCGAATTTTGTCGAATATAAAAAGGATGAAACCGAATGTTCCACCCTTTCAATATCGCTTTCCAATCCAGAGACGAGTTCCATATATTAAAACCCAGAAATTTGCCGTTTAAAAATCAGTTCATAAAAAGATGGATTTCCATAACCCCTTATGCCTGGTGCAAAAATCTGTATCAGCTCCCAGCCTTCTTTTTCATGCTCCCTGACAATTTCATGGTAATCTTCAGCAGGCGTCAGCTTAAAGGATGATAAGTCCACTTTAATAAATTTATGTTCATACATAACAAATCCCCCTTTTCCTTTCATACGGTAAAATAGGGGGAAAGTTTCATGCACAAAAAAACGGAGACCGATGTCCCCGTTTATTGCAGTCTTACACGTTACTTTTTATTCACCCATCCAAGAATCATTTCCCGGATCAGTTTACTCGCTGTATTAGCCGTTTGTTCAGATGGGTCATAGATAGGCGCCACCTCGACAAGGTCAGCACCAACAACTTTTACATCTGAATGAGCAATCTCATGGATGGAAGCAAGAAGCTCTCTTGAAGTGATGCCGCCTGCGTCCACTGTGCCAGTTCCAGGCGCATGGGCAGGGTCTAAAACATCAATATCGATCGTTACATAAACAGGACGTCCCGCAAGCTTAGGAAGAATGTCCTTCAGCGGCTTGTGCACTTCGAATTTTGAGATGTGCATGCCCACTTCCTTCGCCCACTGGAATTCTTCTTTCATGCCCGAACGGATACCGAAAGAATAGACATTCCCTGGACCAATCAGCTCAGCTGCTTTGCGGATTGGCGTTGAGTGGGATAATGGCTCCCCTTCATAATCCACACGAAGATCTGTATGGGCATCCATGTGGATAATCGCCAGATCCGGATACTTTTTATACATGGCTTTGATGACGGGCCAGGAAACCAAATGCTCTCCACCCATGCCAAGCGGGAATTTACCCTCAGCCAGAAGCTGATCGATAAATTCTTCAATCATATCGATGCTTTTCTGCGGATTTCCGAATGGAAGCGGAATATCGCCGGCATCATAGTATTTTACCTCTTCTAGCTCACGGTCAAGATATGGGCTGTACTCTTCAAGCCCAATGGACACTTCGCGGATGCGGGCAGGGCCGAAGCGGGAGCCCGGACGATAGCTGACCGTCCAGTCCATCGGCATGCCATAAATGACTGCTTCACTTTCCTCATAACTAGGATGGCTTTTAATAAAAACATTGCCTGAATAGGCTTCATCAAAACGAACCAAGGTCATCCCTCACTTTTTATGTATTCAGGAAGGCTGCTCCAATAAAGCAGCAGCCTGTCAATTACTTCACTAAATCTGCAACAAACTTCGGCAATACAAATGCAGCTTTATGCAGTTCTTTTGTATAATATTTTGTCTCGATCTCATGGAAGCGGTCTTCGCTTACTTCTAATGGATCATATTTTTTAGATCCAATTGTGAACGCCCACATGCCGCTTGGATAGGTTGGGATATTGGCTGTGTATAGGCGTGTGATTGGGAAAATTTCTTTCACATCGCGCTGTACGTTGCGGATAAGGTCTGCTTTAAACCAAGGGTTGTCTGACTGTGCTACAAAGATGCCGTCTTCTTTTAAAGCTTTAGAGATTCCAGCATAGAAGCCTTTTGTAAATAGGTTTACCGCAGGTCCTACCGGCTCAGTTGAGTCCACCATGATTACATCATACTCATTTTCGCTTTCCGCAATATGCATGAAGCCATCGCCCACCTGCACATCCACGCGAGGGTCATCAAGCTTGCCTGCAATCTCAGGAAGGAATTTCTTTGAGTACTCAATAACCTTTCCGTCGATATCTACAAGTGTCGCCTTTTTCACGCTTGGGTGCTTCAGGACTTCACGGATAACCCCGCCGTCTCCGCCGCCAACAACCAGAACGTTTTCAGGGTTTGGATGCGTGAACAAAGGAATGTGCGCTACCATCTCATGGTACACAAACTCATCCTTGATTGAGGTCATAACCATGTCATCAAGAAGAAGCATATTGCCCCACTCTTCTGTTTCCACCATATCAAGCTTCTGGAATTCTGTCTGTTCTGTATGTAAAGTACGCTTCACCTTCATCGTAATGCCAAAGTTCTCAGTTTGTTTCTCTGTAAACCAAAGTCCCATTCTTGAATCATTCCTTCCATAAAAAAATGAATTATCACTTAAAGAGCAGCAAAAAGCATGATCATCTTTTATACTTCCCTAACATGCAAATAACAAACACAGAAAAAGTATAGATGAATCTAGCAAAATTGCAAGAAAAATTTCGATTTTTAATAGAGAAGATGTTTAAAATCAGAGCGTTTTTTCAATACTAAAGATATGTACTTATACTTATTCTATTTTTTGCATAGCACTTACAAAGATTCAGGGGGGTGCCATACTTGGAGTTAATGACCGATCAGCGTTTCAGAAAAACAATGAAATATTTGCGTGCGATTCTCATTATTAGCTTAATAGGAATGGCTTTGGCCGCTGTGATGATTGGCGGAATATTGGTATATGCAAAAATCCTGGGGCCGCCGCCGCTTGCTGTTCCGCAGTCGACTTTATTTTTCTCGAATGATGGCACGGTGATCGGAGAAAGCCACAACGGGCAGAAGCGCTACTGGGCACCTCTTGATGATATCAGTCCGCATTTGGTGGATGCGACGGTTTCGATTGAGGATAAGAATTTTTTCGAGCACAACGGTTTTGATTATAAAAGAATTGCCGGTGCCGCTCTTGCTGACCTTAAAGCAATGGCGAAGGTTCAGGGAGCCAGCACCATCAGCCAGCAGTATGCCCGCAACCTGTTTCTCGAACACGAAAAAACCTGGAAGCGGAAACTGCTTGAAGCTTTTTATACCATCAGGCTTGAGATGAACTATACGAAGAAGGAAATCCTTGAAGGCTATATAAATACGATCTATTACGGCAATGGAGCTTATGGGGCACAGGCAGCAAGCCAGTTTTATTTTGGGAAGGATGCCAAGGACCTTACTTTGGCTGAGGCTTCTATTTTAGCCGGAATTCCAAAGGGACCTGGCATCTATTCTCCATTTGCATCAGCGGAAAAAGCAGAACAGCGTCAGAGGGTGATTCTGCAGACGATGGTGAAGAACGGAATGATCAGCCAAAAAGAGGCAGATCTTGCTGCTGCAGAGGAGCTTGAGCTGGTTGGGGAGCATATGCACCCGAGAACGAAAACCGCGCCCTATTTCCAGGATGCGGTCCGCAATGCTCTTAAAACGCAGCTGAAGCTGGATGACCGGACCATTGAATTGGGCGGATTGAAGGTTTATACCACCCTGGATCTGAAGGAGCAGGAAATCGCGGAAGAAACAGTGGATAAAATGATTTCAAAAGACTCGGAGATTCAGGTTGGGGTTGTAGCCATGAATCCGAAAAACGGGTATGTCAAAGCGATGGTCGGCGGCAGGAATTATGAGGAGAGTCCCTTTAACCGGGCAGTCCAGGCAGTCAGGCAGCCGGGATCAACGATCAAGCCGCTGCTCTATTACGCGGCATTGGAGCAGGGATTCACCCCTTCCACACCTATCCGGAGCGAGCAGACGACATTCCGCTTTGAGGACGGCACACCGGACTACACACCTCATAATTTCAACAGCAAATATGCGGATGATGATATCACAATGGCCCAGGCACTGGCTTTATCTGACAATGTCTATGCAGTGAAAACTCATTTATTTTTAGGAGAAGAAACGCTTGTCAATACAGCCAAGAAATTTGGCATCACTTCTAAAATGGCGAAGGTGCCTTCCCTGGCACTCGGCACATCCGGAATGAGGGTCATCGAGCTGGCGAATGCCTACAGCATGTTTGCCAATGGCGGGAAAAAGGTATCGCCGGTACTGATAAAGCGCGTGGAAAATCATAAAGGCGAAGTCATCTACGAGCAGGAGCCGTTCCAGATGAAGGTTCTGAAGCCGGACTTGGCTTTCGTATTGACCCATATGATGACAGGAATCTTTGACCGGAAGCTGAACGGCTATGCCCAGGTAACTGGAAGCACCATTATCAATGATATGACCCGCCCTTATGCAGGCAAGTCGGGTTCAACCGAAACAGACAGCTGGATGGCCGGCTTTACACCACAGCTGGTCACAGCGGTATGGACCGGCTATGACAAAGGACAGGTTCTTACCAAAACCGTTGAAAAAACGTATGCCAAAAACATTTGGATCCGGTTCATGGAAGAAGCCCATAAAGGGAAGCCGGCCAAGAAATTCAAAGCACCTAAAGGAACAGCCGGCGTCTACATCGATCCGGCCAATGGAAAAATTGCCGGGGAAAACTGCCCCGTCAAGCGCCTAACCTACTTCGCAGAAGGCACAGAACCAACAGAATACTGCACAGACCACCTGAACCACAAAGAAGAAAAAAAATCAGAGCAGCCTGAAAAGAAGCCGGAAACCCCTTGGTACAAGAAACTGTTCCGTTGGGCTTCGTGAAATTGGTGGTGACAGGTACCTATACCACTTCCTTTAACTGGTATAGGTACCTGTCACTTTACTTTATAAAAATGAAAAACCCCGGGGTCCGAATCCCGGGGTTTTTCGTGTCCTAGTGTTATACTGTGCCTTCACACTGTTAATTAGTTTACTTTTTTTAAGTGAATTGTACAAGTAGTTAGAAAATCACGTCAAAAAAATGTCACAATTTCGTCACAAAATAAGACTTTTCTTCTAAATGGCTTGTAAATCTTTTTTTAGCTGTTCCACTGATCTTTCCCACATGCCTGCGTCATGGTTTTTCAGAAAATCAGCCAGCACCTTTTTGGATTTCTCGTCCATATGATCCACGATAATATGTTTTTTAATCGATTTATCCATGCGGTTCACATGCTCGGGAAGCGATTTGTAGCCCCGGCGGATCTCCCTGTCAACCGTCATTTCGCACGCTGTAACGCCTGCATAGTAGGCGCCTCCCTCTTTGCGGCCAATGGTAATCCAAATCAGCCAGTACGGTTTCCCGTTTGGCACTTCCTCTTTGCTTTTCAAAAACTTGATGCCTCTTTCAACCGGACTGCGCGCATGCATGGCACCCACTTCAATAGACGCCTCCCCGGCATCCACATCAATGATAACCGGTGTTACATTATCAAGACTCAGAGTGCCGACTCCGAATCCGCCATGTCCATCAGTCGGGTCGCTCTTAATAATATTAAAATCGACTTTCTTTTTCTTTTTTTCTTCCATGTTCACGTCCTCCTATGCAAGTACTAGGTTCTTATTATTATGTCATAAATAATTCATAGAAAAAATCATTTAAGCCGCTCGCCAGAACCGGCAATACGGAGTTGAAAATCGGCTGGATGGTATATTGATCCAGCGGGGTAATGACAAGAATCAGGAATATCACCGAGCCATACGCCTCAAACTGAGTCATTTTTGGACGAATACGGGCTGGCGCCAAATCCTCAATAATTCTGTAGCCGTCGAGCGGCGGAAACGGCAGCAGGTTTAATACAAACAGCACTAAATTCAGCTGAATAAAGATGTTCAGAAAATCTGCCACAAACGTTGGAAATGAGGCGGCGAGCCCTGTTCCTGCAAGAGCATACCAGATGAAAAAGCCCAGAACAGCCATTACCAGATTGGATATCGGCCCCGCAATGGAGACAGAGATCCCGGCAAGCTTCGGATTTTTGAAAAAGAAGCGGTTGACCGGTACAGGCCTGGCCCATCCGAAACCGGCAATAAAAATCAGGATCGTCCCAATCGGATCCAGATGCTGCATGGGATTTAACGTTAATCTTCCCTGGTTTTTTGCAGTGGGATCCCCAAACTTATAAGCCATATAAGCATGGGCAAATTCATGAACCGTAAAGGCAATCATCAACGTTACCGCCACATAGGGAATCTCCCTCAGAGAAAACGCCAAAAATTGTTCCAAAAGCCAAAACTCCCTCTCCTGCCTGCTAAAAAGCCAGGCTTTATTTATAACATACTATGTAGAAAATGCCGCTTCTATTTACCTAAAAGTATACATGAACGCCTGGTCAAAGGGAATCAGGCTTGCACATTGCCGGAAAAAGTGGAAAAATACAAGCAAGCATACATAATGAGGAGGAAACGAAATGCCATATGTAACAGTAAAAATGCTTGAAGGCCGCACTGAAGAGCAGAAAAAAGCACTCGCTGAAAAAGTAACTGCGGCCGTCAGCGAAACAACGGGCGCACCTGAAGACAAAATTGTGGTATTCATTGAAGAAATGACCAAAAATCACTATGCTGTCGGCGGAAAACGCTTAAGCGACCAGTAAAATTTCGGAAAAAGGGCAGTTTCCTGTAAAGGGGACTGCTTTTTTTGCATTTGGGGATGTTTTATTTGCGGATAGCCCGATCCTATTTGCGGATAAGGCGTTTTTTCTTTCGTATAAAGAGATTCTGTGCGGATAACAGGGATTTCTGTGCGGATAGCCCAAATTTCTGTGCGTCTAGCCCGATTTCTGTGCGCATAACAATTTTTCTGTGCGGATAGCTGCGCTTAACCAGATTTCTATGCGGTTAGACACTTTACAGCCCCAAAAAAAGTCGGGTTAAGCATTTGCAGCTTTCGGCGAAACAACCGGAGCACTTGATGACAAAATCGCCGTTCTTATCGAAGAAATGACCAAAATCACTACGCTGTCCGCGAAAACGCTTAAGCGATCAGCAAAATTTCGAAAAAAAAGGGGCAGTTTCCTGTAATGGTGGTATTATCCCCAATAGGTAGACTTGAAAAAAAGAGGACATGATATGATGTTCTTAATAGTCTACCAGGAGGGGATTTTTCTATGGCCAAAAAAGGACAAACATTTACTTCGTATACTGAGGAATTAAAGCGTGAAGTAGTTCGTTTGAAATTGGAGGAGGGCTGGTCCTACAGTCAGCTTCGTGAACGCTTTGGAATTAAAAGTGATGCCCAAATAGCGAATTGGGTAAAAAAAGTAAATAATAATGAATCCTTCGAAGATCAACGTGGACTTTGGAACAAAAAGAATTTTAACAGCTTAGAAGAAGAGAATGCATATTTGAAAGCGCAGGTCGAATACCTAAAAAAGCGCAATCCAAATCTACACGGGAAGGAGTGGTCTTGAAATCCGAAAGGTTTCAAATTATTGATGAAATAAGAAGAAAGTATCCACTTGCGTGGCTATTTAAGATTGGGGAAGTATCTAAAGCTGGATATTATAAATGGCGTGGAACCCGTTCAACGCGTACTTTACGTATGGAAGAAGATATTTTACTTAAAGAACATATATTAGCCATTCATAAACTACACCCTTACTTTGGATATAAGCGAGTGACGCGGGCTTTATCTAGAGAAGGAATTGTAATAAATCATAAGCGCGTTCGACGTTTAATGCGGGAATTAGGCATAAAATCAGTTATTCGGAAGAAAAGACCTTTCTATGGGCATAGAGGTTCAATTGTATTTCCAAATGTATTGAACAGGGAATTTTCAGCCGAGAATCGGTTTGAAAAACTCGTAACAGATATAACATACGTACGAATTGGAGAGGATTTCGCATATCTTTCTGCAGTTTTGGATTTATATAATAATGAGATTGTAGCTTGGAAATTATCTAAAAGAAATGACCTTGAATTAGTGTTAAATACATTAAAGCAATTAGAAGGCAAACCATTAAAAGAACAAGCACTAATACATTCCGATCAAGGATTTCAATACACAACTAAAGTGTATGAAAATCACCTAAAGAAGTTGAATATTCAAGGAAGTCATTCCAGAAGAGGAAATTGTCATGATAATGCATGTATTGAGTGTTTTTTCTCCCATTTAAAAACAGAGAAGTTATATTTAGTGCGTCCTAAAACGATTGAGCAAGCTTACTTAGCGATTGAGGAATATATTAATTTTTACAATAATGAACGATTCCAAGAAAAGTTTAACGGCCTTTCCCCAATTGAATATCGTGAAAAGGCCGCAGCTTAGTATACTCTTTTTTCATTGTCTACTTGACAGGGTTATGTGCAATGGAGACTGCTTTTTTTCTATGTGGGTGTTTTATTTGCGGATAGCACGTTTTTACTTTCGCATAAGAGGATTCTGTGCGCTTAGCCCGATTTCTGTGCGCATACCACTATTTCTATGCTCTTTACCCGGTTTCTCTGCACAAGCCCATCAGCGCCCATAACAAATCTCCTGCACGAACAACCCGATTTCTACCCTTAAACATACTCCTCCAAAAAAAAGCCAGGCACTCAATGCAGCCCGGCTTTTTCTCTTAAGCTTTCAATATATTGATACGCCTGTTCCACTTCTTCATCCGTGTAGCGCTGTTTGCTTTTCAGGGTAAAGACTTTTTCTTTCACTTCTTCTTTTGGCAGGTCATTGAAATAAAGGACCGTTGAGACAAGTTCCAGAAATCTAGCATTCTGGCCATTCATATCGAGCAGGCATTCCTGGAGGCTCGGCATATCGACTGCGTTGATGCCTAAAAATTCCTTGCCCGTTTCGGTGAGGGTATACCGATACTGATAGTAGCCGCCCTTTTTTTCCTTTACTTCGTTTAAGAATCCCATATTACAAAGCTCTTCGACCCTTAATGTCAGCTCTTCCGAATAGGGTCCGTAAAAGTGAAATTGGAATCTTTCCTGAAAGGGAAAGGCGATATTTTTGGCGATATAAATCATTTTCTGCAGCTTTTTCCGTCCCACGATTTCTTCAGAGACTGCTATGGCGTGCATTAGTTTGGCATGATCCTTTAACAAAGCTCTTCATCTCCTACTCCGTTTTTTCCCGTATCTATCTTATTAATCGATTTCGAGCAGCATTTTAATCTGCTTTTTAATGTTTGGCTTTTTGCTGTCATCTGCAATAAAATCAGCTGGGAAGTATAGTTTATGATCCGTTCGGCGTTTCCCTGAAATCGCATCCACGATCTCTGATTCACGGGAAAGCTCGCGGATATCCCCATTTTTCATCAGCAGATGAATCGGCAATCTTTCTTCCTCCTCGCCCGGACGGTAAAAATCATAAGGCAAATCTGATGAAGAATCGACTACCAGGTAATATTCAGGATCCAAGCCTGCCTTTATAAATAAAGCCGACAGCTCTGCCAGCTTCTTGTATTCTTTCGCCGGGTCAAATTCCACGTATTTATATAAATTCCTATCCATAAAGCGGCAGCAGAGATCCTTCAGAATCGGATCCTTTTCTTCCTGCCACATCTGAAAATAATAAAGAATAATAGCTTCATCCAGCTTTATATAATCTTCAAGAGTGATCTCCCCATTGAATAAAGAATAAAAATGGATAGGATCATATTTGAATGTGTAGTTTTGTTCATGCAGATCTTTCGCACGGTGCAGGATTTTCGTCAGGATGACCTCTGCACTGCGGGTCACCGGGTGGAAATACACCTGCCAATACATCTGGTAGCGGCTCATTATGTAATCCTCAACGGCATGCATCCCGCTCTGCTTAATCACGACCTGGTCTTCCCTCGGCCTCATGACTCGCAGGATCCGCTCCATGTCAAAATGGCCATAGCTGACACCGGTAAAATACGCATCCCGCTGCAGATAATCCATCCGGTCCGCATCAATCTGACTGGAAATCAGGCTGACAACCAGCTTATTTTTAGACGTTTTGGCAATCACATCCGCCACTTTCTGCGGAAAATCGGCACTAACCCTTGAAAGCACTTTATGGACCTCGGTGTCTCCGAGAATGATCGCCCTCGTATAATGTTCATGATCAAGATCGAATACTTTTTCAAAAGAGTGCGAGAACGGCCCGTGCCCCAAATCGTGGAGAAGTGCTGCGCATAAAGTCAGAATGCGGTCTTCTTCATCCCATTCCGGCCTCCCCAAAAAGACATCATCGGAAATGCGGCGCACAATCTCGTAAACTCCGAGCGAGTGATTAAAGCGGCTGTGCTCAGCCCCATGGAAGGTCAAATAAGTTGTCCCAAGCTGCTTAATTCTTCTGAGGCGCTGGAACTCTTTCGTCCCGATTAAATCCCAGATGACTCTGTCCCTTACGTGTATGTAACGATGAACGGGATCTTTGAATACTTTTTCCTCATTTAGCTTTTCCGCTGAATATGCCATTCCGTACCCTCCGCTTTTCCTGTGTCCACGCAATCCGAACCTGTTGTTCCCAATTTCTGGCGTATACTTATTATATCCCGATTAAGGTGTCAAATCATCACAAAATTCACTGTTTTTCATGGCTATTCGACAGAAACCGCGATACATCAACCATCCGGCAAAAGAAATATTTTTCGACTTTTCTAAAAACAATATGGCCTCCTAAGTCTATTTACCAATCGGAGGTAACTCCTAAACTCAGGGCAAAAAATAAAATCACCTCAGAACAGGAGTCAGGGTGACTTTTATTTTTTCAGCTTTTTATTAATTTTCTCCATCAATTCCTCTTCCGTCAGTGCGGCAAGGGGACGGTTATTGACGAAAGCAAATGTTTTCTTGCGGCCTGGCCCGCAATAGGACTGGCAGCCGACATCAATTTTTGCTTCTGGATCTATTTCTTTCAATCGCGGTATCAATGTCTTCAAATTTACTGCCTGACAATCGTCGCAAACACGGAATTCGTTTGCCATCTTCGTACAACCCTTTCTGCGGTCAATCTTTTATATAGTCCTGGCGCATTACGCACCAGAGTATCTTCTTCCTTCGTTAAAGCATGTCCGCAGCACGGCCTTCCTATTCAAATAAAGGACTGCCCTGCCCAACTGCTACAGGCTATTTTAAAACTAATCGACCTTCATTGCAAGCTGTAATCATTAACTTGAGTGGTGAATCTTAGTAAACTTCACAAAATGGCCATACGTATCTAGTGAAAAAATTTTTTCAAAAAATCTACTATCCTTTTAATCACCTTTGTATAAAATCTTCCAAGTTTGTCCATCCTTTAACTAAGGCAACAGCAAAAAGTAATGATTAGGGAGTTGAGGTTATATGAAAGTACGTCAGGACGCTTGGACAGAAGAAAACGATTTATTGCTCGCAGAAACCGTTTTGCGGCATGTGAGGGAAGGCAGCACACAGTTAAATGCATTTGAGGAAGTTGGAGACAAGCTGAACCGCACTTCTGCGGCATGCGGATTCCGCTGGAACGCTGTGGTGAGGCATCAATATGAAAAAGCGCTTCAGCTGGCCAAAAAACAGCGCAAGCAAAGACAAAGAATGCTAGGAAAGGATCAGGGCGGCAAAAAGAAACTCTTATACTCTCCGCCAGTTCCAACTATGCAGGAGGTTGAAGCATCGCCAGTTCAAGCAAATGACATTGTACCGCCGTCACCTGCAGAATTTTACGAGGAGCGCACAGAGGATGAAGCATCTGTGCAGACAGAAACGGTCTCATCCTACACCTCTTCAGCACCGGCATACACTGCACCTGCACAGCTGGATATGGATACCGTTATCGCATACTTGCAATCATTGAATCATTCAGGCATTCAGCTTGATATACTAAAGAATGAGAATGAAAGATTGAAGCGTGAAAATGCGGATCTCAGAAGCCAGAATGAAGAGCTTGAGCGCAAAATCGGAAAACTCGAGCAAAATACTGTCACCATTCAGGAAGATTACGAGACACTGA
This sequence comes from Cytobacillus sp. FSL R5-0377, assembly GCF_038004385.1. NCBI lineage: Bacteria > Bacillati > Bacillota > Bacilli > Caryophanales > Bacillaceae > Cytobacillus > Cytobacillus sp. FSL R5-0377. The sequence continues at coordinate 2,622,314 of NZ_JBBORA010000001.1, read as the reverse complement.
TGAAAATCATGAACAGAGCCCGCAATTTTGTTCTTTTTGATGAAGAAGAAAGGCCAGCGTCCAAGTTTAAAATGGATCGCAACGGCAATTTGGAGAGAGTCGCTGAATAGAAATGAAAAAAGCGCCATACTCAGCTGGCGCCTAGGCTTCCCGGCATCGGGAGCAGGAGAAAATGGCAGCAATCCCTTTTAAGGAGGGCCGCAGATCATTTATGACTGTGGCTCTTCTTTTATTTATTCGCTGCCCAATACTTTCTCATTCCGCTCCACTACACGGCGGGAATAGCCCTCAAACAGGCTTGCTTCCTCACTTGTCAGCTGCCCGGCATAAAAGCGGCCGGATTTCTTTTTCAGGGACTGCAGGAAGCGGAGCATCACATCCTGAACCGTCAGCTCAGTCCCCAGCAATTCCGACAGTGAGGCCATGACAGCCGGCTGTATTTCAGGGTATTGAAATTTCGTCTGTTCTTCTTGTTTAGCAAGAGAATAGAATTTGCCAATCAGATCAGCCCGCTCACTTCCAGTGCCATCCACACACAGATAAATCTGGACAGCCACCCCATTGCGGAGGCGCCTTTGCGAAATGCCTGCAAATTTCTGTCCCCCAATGCTTAAATCATAGCTCCCCGGGCAATAGGAGCCAACAATTTCCCGGGCTTCTATTTCTTTATGAAAATCGGAAAACATCTCCTGAATGAGGAGCCACATCGCATCATAGCCGCGGTTGATGTCAATCCCCTTTTCCCTTTCAGGAAAAATCAGCGAAATATTCAGGACTCCCTGATCGAGGACAACGGCCAGGCCGCCGGAATTTCGGACGATCACTTCATACCCCTGGCTTTTTAAAAAGTGAATGCCCTCATTCAAAAAAGGAAGCTTCGTATCCTGGATGCCAAGTACAATCGTATTATGATGCACCCATGTTCTCGCAGTGGCAGGCGCGGTGCCGGCCCCGACAGAAGCACAGAGCGTATCATCCATTCCAAAGGAGTGCAGGGCATTTAAATGGATTCCCGCAGCAGACTGGTCAATGACCCGCCATTCTTCCTGAAAAAGCAAATCTTGTTGCGAATTCATCTTTATTTGATCCCCTTTTGCCGATATTTGAAGTGAATCGGCAGAATTTATCTATTAAATCACAAACTCAGTTAGATTCATGGCCTAAACTGCAGCTTTATCGAAACTTTCACCGGCCAAACTTGATTTTTATCGGTCAAAGGCCATTTCCTGATCCATTATAGCAAAAAAGCCAGTCACAAGGGACCGGCTTCTAAAATGGTTTATTATTGATGTAAAGCCTGAGCTGCTGTAATTAAAGCAAGCTTATAGACATCTTCCTCGTTGCAGCCGCGGGACAGGTCATTAACCGGACGGTTCAGGCCTTGAAGAATTGGACCTACTGCTTCAAATTTTCCTAAACGCTGGGCAATTTTGTAGCCGATGTTGCCGGCTTCCAGGCTAGGGAATACAAATACATTCGCATCGCCCTGGATTGGTGAATCCGGAGCTTTTTTCTCTGCTACAGATGGAACAAATGCCGCATCAAATTGGAATTCCCCATCGATGATTAATAGCGGATCGCGAACCTTTGCCGCTTCAAGTGCCTCTGAAACCTTTTCTGTTTCAGGAGACTTGGCAGAACCCTTTGTGGAGAAGCTCAGCATAGCCACACGCGGTTCAATATCGAACATTCTGGCTGTCTTCGCACTTTCAATCGCAATCTCTGCCAAGTCCTGGCTGTCAGGCGAAATGTTGATGGCACAATCAGCAAACACATATTTCTCATCTTCACGGACCATGATGAATACACCAGATGTTTTGCGTACGCCTTCTTTAGTTTTAATGATTTGAAGTGCCGGGCGCACTGTATCAGCTGTCGAATGTGCTGCACCGCTCACTAGTCCGTCTGCTTTATTTGCGTAGACAAGCATCGTACCGAAATAGTTTTCATCAAGAAGAATCCGGCGTGCATCTTCTTCTGTTGCTTTGCCTTTGCGTCTCTCAACAAATGCAGCCACAAGCTCATCCATCATTAAAAAGTTGTTTGGATCATAAATTTCAGCTGATTCGAGGCTGATGTCCATCTCATTTGCTTTTGCTTCGATGTCTGCGATGTTTCCAATCAGGATTGGAGTGATGATTTTTTCAGCAGCCAATCTCCCTGCTGCCGCTAAAATGCGCTCATCCTGTCCTTCCGGAAAAACAATTCGTAAATTCTGTCCTGTTACTTTTTCTTTCAATACTGTGAATAAATCACTCATGTTAATTCCTCCTACGACCATTAATTTTCCGTTCAAATTAATAGAAATTCTCCTATATACTCCCTTAGAATACTCTTCATCCTAAGAATTTCAAGGAGTTCACCCACTGTTAGCGTTTACAAACAAAATGTTTTTGTTTTCGATAAATTTCCAATAATAAATATCCTTCTGTTAATAGCTTTATACCCTTTTTAAGATATCCATAATGCCCCGTTTGTAAACGGGATTTTGGGGTGACAGGTACCTATACCAGTTAGGCGAACTGGTATAGGTACCTGTCACCCCAATGATGAATTCAACATTTCAAGTTTTGTACACATGTTAATTGGAGAAACTATGGTATAGTAGGGATGAGAATTTCAGTACATATTAGGAGTGATTATAATGAGTGAAGCAGCAGTTACGCTTGATGGCTGGTATTGTTTGCATGATTTCCGCACAGTTGATTGGACAACGTGGAAAATGGCACCCATCGAAGAGCGGCAGGCAGCGATCCACGAATTTATGGCCCTAGTGGACAAGTGGAACACAACACAAAGCGAGAAAAACGGCAGTCATGCCCTATATACAATTGTTGGCCAAAAAGCTGATTTTATGATGATGATCTTAAGACCGACAATGGAAGAGCTAAATGAAATTGAAAACGAATTCAACAAAACGAAGTTAGCTGAATTCACGATTCCTGCTCATTCATATGTGTCGGTTGTCGAGCTGAGCAACTATCTGCCGGCAGGAGAAGATCCATATCAGAATCCGCAGATCCTGGCTCGCCTTTACCCTGAACTTCCGAAAGCGAAGCATGTCTGCTTCTATCCGATGGACAAGCGCCGTCAGGGCAATGATAACTGGTACATGCTTCCGATGGAAGACCGCCGCAATATGATGCGCAGCCATGGCATGATCGGCCGCCAGTATGCAGGCAAGGTCAAACAAATCATCACAGGCTCCGTCGGCTTCGATGATTACGAATGGGGCGTTACCCTCTTCTCTGACGATGTTCTTCAGTTTAAAAAGCTTGTTTATGAAATGCGCTTTGATGAAGTAAGTGCACGCTTCGGCGAATTCGGCTCTTTCTTCGTTGGAAACATCCTGGAAGAAGACAAAGTAGAAAAATTCCTGCACATTTAATGAAAACTCCCGGCTTCGGCCGGGAGTTTTTCTTTTTCTTCGGGTCATAAAAAAACATGCCCCTACATAGTAATGAAATAGTGAGTTTCTATTTTAAATTCAACCCGCAGGACTGTCCGACAGTCTATTCTTAAAATGCGGATAGAACATGCTGATTTTAATACTTAGGAGGGACTAAATTGAGTCAATCAAATTATGGTCAATACCCTTATTATGGTTACCAGCCACGATTTAGCGACGGCACCCAAATGGGTCAGGGCTTTCAGGGACAGCCACAATTTCAGCCGATGCAAACAGGCGGAACCGTGCCAAGTGCAAGCGGCGGGATGTTTCCGGGGGCAGGAGCAGGAGGCGGAAACGGCGGCACGGCAGCTGCTCCATCTGTTCCGGGCATGCTTCCGCTTGAACAATCCTATATCGAAAACATTCTTCGCCTGAACAAAGGGAAACTTGCGACTGTATATGCAACATTTGAAAACAATACGGAATGGAACGCAAAAATATTTAAAGGTCTCATTGAGGCGGCTGGACGGGATCACCTGATTCTGAGTGACCCGCAAACAGGTCAGCGTATCCTTCTTCCAATGATCTACTTAGACTATGTGACTTTTGATGAAGAAATCGAATATGAATATCCATTTGGCGGCGGACAGGGACTGTCGCAATATTCGCCGAGGTAAATGGAGCTAAGCAAGAAAAAGGAGCTTTGACCCCAGGTCAAAGCTCCTTCCTTTTATAAATATTTTACTGCCGCAACGATCAGAAGCACCCAAGCTGCAAGGAAAGAGACTCCGCCTAGCGGTGTAATCGCCCCTAATACGCTGATTTTGGTTAAAGTCAGTACATATAAGCTTCCTGAAAAAAGGATAATGCCGATTACCATCAGCCAGCCTGACCAGGATAATAGAGATGTCGCCGGCAGCTTGCCAAGCAAAACACCAATAATCAAAAGGCCGGTTGCATGGAACATCTGGTAGGTGACACCCGTTTTCCATGTCTCCAGATACTTGGGCTCCACTCTTCCTTCAAGTCCATGAGCTCCGAACGCCCCCAATGCAACTGCTAAAAAGGCATTAATAGCCCCAATTATAATAAATAGCTTCATAGTCCCCTGCACCTCTTATCTCTTTATTAAAAATCGAATAATGAATCGCCATTTGCCTCATCATCCATCTGCATTTTCTTTGGCTGCAGATTCGCCGGCTGAGCTGTCGGCTGTGCACTGTATGTATGGCTAATAGACGAAACAGCAGCTGTATTTCCTGTATCCGACTCATCCAAAACCAGCTCGCATAATGACTTGATCGCCTGTACTCTTTCTCTGATTCTGGCGTCAGACGAGCTGCCTTTCGCTTCCAGCAATTCCTTCTCCATCTTCCCTAATAGCTTCTGAACAGAGATATTCACCCTCTACACCTCTTTCTGTAAAAAAGCGCAGCCGCCTGCGCAAATCGGCCAGTATAACCAGCATATAAAGTTTATCAGGTTTTCTTTTCAAAACGCAAACAGGGATGGCCGGAAGCCCTGAAAACTTCGAGAGCAGGCATGTGCCTTGTTTTAAACTGAAAGGCCCTGCAGCCTTTTGGGTGGTTACGGTCCCAGGTCACATAGAAATATTTGCACTTAAAACAATTGATTTTCTGTGAACTCATTTTCTTTCTCCCCAGAGCATATTTCGAGCACTTCCTGCATAAAACGGTATGTTTCACGTGAAACATGGCGAAACGTATCAAAGATTATGAATCTGCCAGTCAACCGGCTCTTCTCTAAGCTCATTTAAGATTTCATTCGTTCTCGAAAATGGCCTGCTCCCAAAGAACCCTTTCCTAGCCGAAAATGGGCTGGGATGGGGTGATTTGATGATAAAGTGTTTGGAAGCATCAATCAGCACTTCTTTTTCCTGTGCCGGTTTGCCCCATAATATAAAAATAACGGGCTGTTGACGCTCATTCAATTTTTGGATAACCGTGTCGGTGAACGTTTCCCACCCTTGTCCCTTATGCGAATGAGCCTGCCCTTTGCGGACAGTCAGAACGGTATTCAGGAGCAGCACCCCTTCTTTGGCCCATTTTAGCAGATAGCCATTATTGGGCATGCTGAAGCCCAGATCATCCTGCATTTCCTTGAATATATTTTTCAAGGAAGGAGGCAGTTTGACATCCGGCTGAACCGAAAAGCTTAATCCATGTGCCTGTCCCGGTCCGTGATAAGGATCCTGCCCCAATATGACTGCCTTTACATTTTTGTAAGCTGTATAGTTGAGCGCATTGAATATATCCTCCTGCTTCGGATAAATGGTCTGCTCCTCATATTCCTTTTTCAAAAATTCACGAAGATGAAGATAATAGGGTTTCTCGAACTCCTCTGCCAAAATCTCCTGCCAGTCATTTCTTAATATACGCTTCATCCGCCGACTCCTCCTCCTCTTATTTGAACTGTTATTCTCATACCCATTGGCTATCATGACATAATCTATCATTCTTGCATATATGTTTAAAATATCTCACAGCGGATATGTAATAAATAGAACGGGCAGGAAGAGCTGCCCTTAAAATAAATTTTCAATTCTTTTAAGGAGGATGTTAAATATGTATAAAATTGAAATTGTCGAAAATGGTGTACAAGCTACTGATGCGATTGATATGCTGCAAAGCCAGGGGTTCAACAAGGGAAACATCTATATTTTTGCACATGACAAGGATCGTTCCGAGCACCTTTCTGACGCGACAGATACAGGCGAAATCGGCATGAAGGAACAGGGATTATTCGATTCTGTCGGCAACGTTTTTAAAAAGCGCGGAGATGAGCTTCGTTCAAAATTTGAATCCGTTGGGTTATCAACGGTAGAAGCAGAACAATATGAAAAAGTATTGGATGAAGGCAAGCTGGTCATTGTGGGTACAGATGAAGTGAAATAATAAGAAAAGCGGAGGCGCCGTGTGAACCGGCGCTGAACCAGCAAAAAAGCGATGAATTTTTTCATCGCTTTTTTGCTGCACTTAAAACATCCAAACCCATAATCCTATAAGCAGAACCGGGTAAAGCACATACCACCACACTCTGGTGATATTGACCTTTGACAGGATGAAAAATACCAGTTCCGGCAAAACAAGCAGACCTAACTGAAGCCAGATAAAGGTATAGAAATGCTCAGGCGCAATCATGCCATTCCCTGTCGCCCAATCCCCGCTATTAAACAGAAAATAGAAGAAATTCAGGAAAGGGAGAATGATAGCGAAAAGAATCCGGCTGATATGAACAATCAGATCCGCAGGACGCTTGTTTTTATACAGGGGCGTAACCGGCATGATAAAACTATATAAACTCATCACAAACCCCATAAAATTAACCAGCAGCTGATCGAATAAATACCCGAAAAAATACATAAATGTAATCATTGTTAACCTCTTTTGCCCTTGTTGTCTTTATTTTACAGAAAAGGCAGAGGGTAATATAAGATAAATAAGCACTAGTTTTCTACCTCTTGCTTAAAGCTTCTCGCATTACCCCATAATCCGCTGATAAATGGATTTCGCCTGCGCTAAGTCCTTAGTGCCATGGATCAGGGCCCGTCCGTCCTTAAAAAGGACCATACGCTGCCCCTCCATGTCGACGGAAAGCAGATATGGATTGCCTTTCACCTGATATCCGAGTGATTTCAGCTGCCCGGCAATTTCCGTGAACTCCATTTCCAGTTCTTGCGGAGGACGGATCTGAACGGTGTCTCTCCCGCAGAGAACGGTGGATTTCATCATGTTTTCCGGCTGCAGGTATGGATAGGTCCGTTCTGTTCCGCAGGATAAGCAGCCTTCATCCTTCGCTTTTGACACCTTCATGCTTGTGTACTGATTTCTCCATAAATCAAAGCTGACCATGGCAGTCCTGACGGCGTCCCAGTCCTCAGCCAGAATCTTCAGTGCCTCTGCCGCCTGGTGGGCGACAACCATTTGCACAGCAGGCGCAATTATCCCGCCGGTGTCACAGGTCATCCCCTGGATCGGGATTTTTTTCAATAAGCAATTCATGCATGGCGTTTTCCCTGGAATGATGGTCATGCTCATGCCAAAGCTGCCGACACAGGCTCCATAAATCCATGGAATATTATATTTCTGGGAGATATCATTGATGGCCATTCTCGTTTCAAAGTTGTCGGTTGAATCGAGGATCAGATCCACCCCTTCAATAAGCTCCTCCAGCTTTTCCGGAGTAGCATCGCCAATGATCGGAGTGATCTCAACCTCACTATTAATCTGTTTCAGCCGTTTTTCAGCAGCGGCCGCTTTCGGCATTTTTTCAGCGGCATCGCTTTCGGCAAAAAGCTGCTGGCGCTGCAGATTGCTTTCCTCGACATAATCGCGGTCAATAATTGTCAGTTTGCCGGTACCGGCACGCGCCATTAATTCCGCATTTCCCGATCCAAGAGCACCGGCACCGATGATCAGCACATGCTTAGAGCGGATTTTTTCCTGCCCTGCTTTTCCAATGGGCGCAAACAAGGTCTGGCGTGAATACCTTTCAGACAATAGGGCCCCTCCTCTCTATAAAAGCTGCGTCATCCGCCGCTGACTGGAGGGATAAAAGCAACCGTATCTCCATTCTGAATCATTTCATCATCTGAAGCGAATTCCTCGTTCACGGCTGCCATAACGGAATCAAGCTTCAGCTCAAATTCTTCCTCAAGCAGCTGTTTCAGTTCAGCGATTGTTTTGCCGCTGACATCCCTTGTTAATGAATCTTCTCCAACGCGATCCTTTAAATGGGCAAAAAACATAATATTATTCATTTAAATCATCATCCTCCGGTTTTCCTTTTGGATATGACACTGTTTCCAGCTGGTTGCCGATCCACTCTTCGCCGTCTTCCCAATGTTCCTTTTTCCAGATCGGAACAATTTCTTTTATTCGTTCAATCGCATAGCGGTTGGCTTCATACGCATCGGCACGATGAGGAGTGGAAACGGCAATGACCACCGCTACATCGGTAATATCGAGCTTGCCTGTGCGGTGGGTAATCGCCACTTCTGCCCCGTTCCAGCGTTCTTTTATTTCAGTTCCAATCTGTTCCAGCTTTTTCACAGCCATTGACTCGTATGCTTCATAGACTAGGTAAAGTGTTTTTTTGCCGTGAGTCAGCTCGCGGACGGTTCCGATGAAGGTCGTAATCGCCCCCGCTTCCCGCTGGACCACTTTATCAATCACACTTTGAATATCGATCGGTTCTTTAGATATTGCAAAATTCATGCGGTCACCTCGTTTTATTTGATTTTGACATATTCCGAACTTGAATGGAAATCGCAGTTCTTATTCTGGGTCGGCCATTTTCAGTGCCTGCCAGTATTCTTCAGGATGATTCATGTTAAAAAAGTGAGCGTCTTTATAGGCGATCCCCCTCTTCTTAAGTTCATCATCTCTTATAATTTTACTATCGATATCTTTTAGAAATTGGCGGATCCTCAGCTTATTCTCTCTCAAGGCCCGGTCCGCTGCTTCTGCCGCATCCTTTCTGTATGCGGCAAAAAGCGGATGAAGCTGCCCCTCAATTTCAGGTACGGCTGCCTGATGCTGATCCAGCTGTTCAAGAAGATGGCCGGCAAGCTCCCCTGATATAAACGGCATGTCACATGCCACAATCAGATTGCTTTGTGTCCCGGACTTTGACAGGCCGGCATGAATTCCCCCAAGCGGTCCCTTCTCTTTCCATTGGTCACTCACAATGGGATGGCCAAGGAACTGGTACTCTTCCAGGTTATTGGCTACGACAATGACATCAGGCATGATAGAAGACAGCTGCTCAGCAATGCGCTCAATGACCGGTTTGCCCCCTATTTTCAGAAGAGCTTTATTTTCTCCCATCCGGCTTGAATGGCCTCCAGCTAAAATGATGCCTGTCCTGCTCATTTTCTCACCGACTTTCGATATTTCTTATCATTATTTTACATTTTACCATCAATTCAGGTCTGTTTCTTTTAAGAAGACTGGTATTCTATGGAGATTTTGTTTCAGAATTTGAATTTATGTGCGGATAGAACCTTTTATGTGCGGATAAGTGTGATTTATGTGCGCATAACGAAGTTTTTGTGCGGATAAGTACATTTTATGTGCGCATAGCGCTATTTCTGTGCGGATTCCCCAATTTTTTTTGCTCATAGCCATATTCCCTGCGTTCAGGGATAACTGATGTATATTGGGTTACCTTAAGGCTATCTGCAGTCCGTTATAGTTTTTCCCCTTTTCAATTATTGTTATAATTAGACAAAGATATCCAGCAAGGAGGAATTAGGCATATGACTATGAAAAAAGTAATGACCATCGCAGGTTCCGATACGAGCGGCGGCGCCGGCATTCAGGCGGACCTTAAGACATTCCAGGAGCTTGGCGTTTACGGGATGACTGCACTGACGACAATCGTGACAATGGATCCGAAAAACAACTGGAGCCACAATGTGTTTCCGATTTCTGCAGACATTCTGGAAACTCAGATCGAAACGATTGTATCGACAGGAATCGATGCGATGAAAACAGGCATGCTCGGTTCTGAAGAAGTGATTAAGATTGCTGCAAAGACCATTAAAGAAAACAGCCTGGATCATGTTGTCATCGACCCGGTCATGGTGTGCAAGGGCGAAGATGAGCCGATTCATCCTGAATTGAATGAAGCATTAAGAGAGCTCCTTGTCCCTCTTGCAACAGTGGTTACACCAAACCTGTTTGAAGCATGGCAGCTGGCTAAAACCGGTCCGATTAAAACGGTTGAAGACATGAAGGAAGCAGCTGTTAAGATTCATGAACTTGGAGCGAAGTATGTATTAATCAAGGGCGGCAGCAAGCTTCAGCACGAAAAAGCCGTCGACCTTCTCTATGATGGACAAGAGTTCACTCTTTATGAAAGCGAACGCGTGGAAACGACTTACACGCATGGCGCAGGCTGCACCTACTCTTCTGCCATCACAGCTGAAATTGCAAAAGGCAAGCCTGTCAAAGAAGCAGTTCAGACTGCGAAAGACTTCATTACGGCGGCCATCAATCATGGCTTCCAATTAAATGAGTATGTAGGCCCGACCATGCCGGGTGCATATCGCAAATATGGCGCAGGCCGTACGGAATCAGAATAAGGCTGAGGAACAGAGTCCAATGGGGCTCTGTTTTTTTGGACAATGTCGAGGTTATATCTTCTAAACTGAGATTACTTTTTCGCTTTTCATTTACTTTTTTAGTAAGATAAACACAAAGATAACATGAAAGGGGGACTATAAAATGGAACCAGCAGTAAAGGAACATGTTCAAAAAGAGATCGACCGCCTTGCCGGGAAAGAGGTCTTTATTCATCTGGAAACAACGAATGGAGCATATGCCTCCCATTTTGATGAAACCTTCTTTTCTTCAGGCGCCTATATCCGCAATGCCAAATTGGTTTATGAACATGGAAAAGTCACTGGCAAAGGCCCTTACCGGGTTGGTTTGAAAATGAATTTTGGCTGGGTGTATGCTGAAGGAATTACCCACTTTGAAGTGGATGAAGAAAACAGGCTCCTTCTGGCCGGCCATGATTTCAGCGGCAAGCTGGCAGTCGCCCTGCAAATTAGTGAAACTCCTTTTGAATAAGAGGAATGAAAGGAAAGGAGCACGACCATGATGGAAAAGGAAAGACATGTACTCGTCATCTTCCCTCATCCGGATGATGAAGCATTTGGCGTATCAGGAACGATTTCCTTACATATCGATAATGGCACACCCGTCACTTATGCATGCCTGACGCTTGGGGAAATGGGACGAAATATGGGAAATCCCCCTTTTGCCACCAGAGAAACCCTACCAAAAATCCGCAAAGAGGAGCTGGAGGAAGCAGCCAGGGTTCTGGGCATTCAAGATTTAAGGATGCTGGGCTACCGGGATAAAACCGTCGAATTTGAAGATGAGGAGATGCTCGCAAACAGGCTCGGAGCCATCATCGGCGAAACGAACCCATCCCTCATCATTACGTTTTACCCAGGATACGCTGTGCACCCTGACCATGACGCGACAGGGGCCGCTGTCATCCGTGCGGTAAAAGAGCTGCCTGCAGATAAACGTCCGAAGGTTCACTGTGTCGCCTTCTCCAATAACTGTGAGGAAGAAATCGGCCAGGCCGATGTGGTCATTGATGTCAGTGCAGTAATCGATCGGAAAATTGCAGCCATTAAGGCACATGCCTCCCAGACACAGCTGATGGCAGCAAACATGGAAGAAAGCATAAAAAAACAGGATCCGGAAGTACTGGCAAGAATGTATAAAGAGCGCTTTTGGACTTATAAAATATAGAAAAAAGGGAGCCTCTCGCTCCCTTTTGTTATTTCTCCATCATTTCCTTCAAATACTGAAGCTGGCTTCCGTCTTCCCGCTTCACAATATTCACGATAAAACGCTTCGTTAATCTGGCAACAAGCCCGCTGGTTTTGACGGTTGCTTCCATCTCCACCTGGGTTCCTTCTTCTATTTCATGAAAATCATATTTATATTCAGTTATCAGTCCATTGGCATTGCTGCGGATGGTATAAGTTCTGTCCTGTTCAAAATCAATGATCTCTACATCCGCGGTGATCTTCTTCCCTCTGACCATGCGTGTTTCAACAAACTTTGTTCCTTCTCCGGTCGCACCCTCGGTCTGTTTTTCCATTTTCACGACAAACGGCATCAGTTCAGAGACGTTTTCCATTTTAATCATATAATCAAATACTTCATGTACAGGTTTATTGATAATCTCACTCGAACGAAAATCAGCCATGCTTTGCACCTCAGAGTCAATAAGTCTATGACTCTATTATATAACAAAAAAGCAGGCTGGAGTAAAGGCAGCATTCCCCTACAGCTTCTGGCGGTAAAGGGAGCAAAATTTGCACCAGTCCACAATAACGATTTTCCTGCCTGTAATTTCGATAATTCCTTCTTTCTTCAGCCTGGAAAAGACGCGGCTGACACTTTCCCGGGAGGTTCCAACAAGGGTGGAAAATTCCTGGACGGTTATCGGAAGCTTCAGATGCATCCGGTTGCAGTAGTTGGCGCCGAATTTTTCCGCGAGCCTTTCCAAGGTCCGGACTGTTTTCGTATACACATCAAGCAGTGCAATATCCCTCATAATGGAGGTCATATCACGCAGAGATTCACTCATATAGCGGATAATCTGCACAGCCATTTCAGGCGAATACAGCAGCTCCTGCTCCAGTTCATCGGTATTCAGAAAATAGATTTCTCCATCCTGCACCATGGTGCCGGTCGCTGGATAAGTATGTCCCTTCTGGTTAAAAAGGTTGGCTTCAGCAAAAATCTCGCCTTTTTTCTTTATGCAGACAATCAGCTCATTTCCATGTTCATCCTGCTTCGTCAGCTTCACAATGCCGGAGTGAACAAAGTAAACACCTTTGGCCACCTCATATTCAGACATAATTCTTTCGCCTTTTAAATATGCTTTCTTAATAATTCGATTATCAATCCGCTCTAGGGATTCACTGGGGAGCTCTTTAAAAATGTCAATCTTGCCTAAAAATTCGTTGATTAACGGTTTATGATCCTGCTTTTCATATTCCATTCCCATCCCCCGCTTTTACCATTCTTATGAACTACTTTAGCTAATTAGGGATTGGGATGAAGTGACGCAACTCACAAATGCATTACGTTATTTTATGAATGAGTGATTACTCACTTTACAGGCAAACAGGGAATGATTTATGATAATAGTGAGTGATTACTCACTTTTAATAAAAAGGAGTGAACAAATGAAAAATTCAATCGTCTCCATTCAACATGTATCCAAGAAGTACGGAAAGCAACAGGTTTTAAATGATATCCGCCTTGAGATTTATGAAGGTGAGATTTTCGGCCTGCTCGGCCCGTCGGGAGCAGGCAAGACGACGCTTGTAAAACAGCTGGCAGGCCTGGAGAAGCCAACACAGGGAGAAAATTATATTTTCAGCGAAAAAATGCCCAGACTTGATTTGATCAAACGAATCGGCTACATGGCACAATCCGATGCGCTGTACACTGACTTGACAGCAAAGGAAAATCTGGATTTCTTTGCAGCGCTGTATGGGCTAAGCCGCAAAGAAAAAAGGCAGCGGATGAATGAGGTGATGGAACTGGTTTCATTAACAGACCACATGCATAAAAAGGTTTCCGACTATTCAGGGGGAATGAAGAGAAGACTTTCCCTTGCCATTTCTCTCTTGCATAGTCCTGGCCTCCTTATTCTCGATGAACCTACTGTTGGAATTGATCCCGTTCTAAGAAAAAACATCTGGGAGTCTTTTAGAAGCCTGAAGGAGAAAGGGACCACCATCCTGGTGACAACCCATGTCATGGATGAAGCTGCAAAGTGCGACAGGCTGGGCATGATCAGGGACGGACAGCTCATTGCAGCAGGAACACCTGAAGAATTAATGCTGCAAACCAGCGCTGCCACTATAGAAGATGCCTTCCTGGCATATGGAGGTGCTTAACATTGAGGATTATGGCTCTGATTATTCGAATACTGCGCCAGATTGTAAGAGATAAACGGACGATGGCTCTATTGATCTTCGCCCCGATCCTAGTTATGAGCATGCTTCATTTAGTATTTAACGGGGATGAATATAAGCCAAAAATCGGCATTGTGAACCTGCCTGAAAAAATAGAGGCTCAGCTTAACTTGGAAAATGCCAAACTCGAACACTATGAAACAGAGAAGCAGGCGAAAAAGGATTTATCAGCCAGTAAGCTCGATGCATATCTGATGTTTGATCAAATGCCGCCGTCAGTCGTTCTCGAAGGCAGCGATCCAAGTGTAAACGGAGCTGTTATGAGATGGGTTCAGGGTGCAGTGAAGCCCCTGCAGCCTAATGGCGGGAATCAGGAAATAAAAACCGAATATATATTCGGCTCCGAGGATATGGGGCAGTTTGATTACTTCGGACCAGTATTGCTTGGATTCTTTGTCTTTTTCTTTGTATTTTTGATTGCCGGGGTATCCTTCTTAAGGGAAAGAACAACCGGAACACTCGAACGGCTTTTGACCAGCCCGCTCCGCAAATGGGAAATTGTTGCGGGATATATCATGGGATTTGGAATTTTCACGATGATCCAAGCAGCCATCATTGCCTGGTATGCAATCTATGTGCTCGGCATGATGATGGAAGGTTCGTTTGGATATGTTCTTCTGATCACACTGCTCCTATCACTGACAGCATTGACTCTGGGAATCCTGCTGTCTTCGTTTGCCAGCAATGAGCTGCAAATGATTCAGTTTATTCCGCTTGTTGTGGTTCCACAGATCTTTTTCTCAGGGTTATTCAATCTGGAAACCATATCAGAGTGGCTCAGCTGGATCGGCCCTGTTACTCCCCTGTATTACGCGGCAGACGCACTAAAGAATGTAATGGTGAGAGGCTTTGGATGGGATATGATTTATAAAGATCTGCTGATGCTGGTCGCTTTCTCCCTGCTCTTTATGATGCTGAATATCGCTGCACTAAGACGGTACCGGAAAATATAAAATTTCTTTTTACAAATTCATTCCTTTATAATAAGACTATAGATTTTGGACGTATAAAGGAGTTTACCATGCCAGAGCAGGATTCCATTTTAGAAGAGTTATTTCAGGAAGAAGATAAACTGACAGAGAAGCAGAAAAAAATTATCGTGGCTGCGATTGAATCGTTTTCCGAAAAAGGCTATGCAGCCACTTCGACAAGCGAGATCGCCAAAAAGGCAGGAGTAGCCGAAGGAACCATCTTCAGGCACTATAAAACCAAAAAGGATTTGCTGATGGGAATCATATCGCCGATGATGGCAAAACTGATTGCTCCATTCGTCATTAAAGATTTGTATAAAGTCATCCATCATCAATATGAACACTTTGAAGATTTTTTAAGAGCCATGATGGCAAACCGGATTGAGTTTGCTAAAAAGAATATGCCTCTTATTAAGATCCTGATCCAGGAAATCCCGTTCCACCCCGAACTGAAGGAACAGTTTAAAGAGCATATTGGCAGGAAGGTATTCGACCGTTTTGCCAATTTGGCTGAACACTATCAGAAAAAAGGCCAGATCATTGAGATTCCGCCCTACAGTGCCGTCCGCATGACCTTTACCTCGATATTTGGTTTTCTCGTCGTCAGGTATTTAGTTTTGCCTGAAGCCGAATGGGATGATGAAAAAGAAATCGAGCGGACCATACAATTCATCATGCATGGACTTTCAGCCAAAGACTAAAGCCTGGCACACCTGCCAGGCTTTTTTTATATATCCGAAAGCTGAATTTTATAAAGCTTGTCATCCTTCTGCAGCGGATTGCCGCGTCCGTCTGTATTGTTGCTGATAAAATAAAGCACATCCCCTTCAATGAAGACATCGCGGATCCTGCCTAAGTTAGACACGATCTTTTTGACATCCTTTGTTTCCAGATCAAACTCCAGAACGGCACTTCCCCTTAAGGCGGCAACATATAGCCTGCCTTGATAATAGTCCATCCCGGAAGGAGCCCAGGTTTCGTTATCTCCTGAGGTAAACAGCGGCAATTCCATGCCTTCCTTCTTCTCGGTCCCTTTTATAACGGGCCACCCGTAATTTTCCCCTGGAAGGACCCTATTGATTTCATCATTGGCAGATGGGCCGTGCTCACTTTCATATAATGTCCCATCCTCAGCCCAGGCAAGCCCCTGCGGATTGCGGTGGCCATAGCTATAAACATAAGAGCCGCTGAACGGATTATCCTCCGGCACACTGCCATCGAGATTTATTCGGAGTATTTTCCCTCCAAGGGAATTCACATCCTGGGCAATTTCCGGATTAGCGGCAGCATCGCCTGCAGTCGCATAAAGCTTTCCGTCAGGTCCTATTTCAAGCCGGCCGCCGTGGTGGAACTGCCCGCTCGGGATTTGATCGAGCAAAAGCCTCTCTTCTTTCCACGTTCCATCCTGAAGCCGGAGGGTTACTATACGGTTAAACTGTCCTGAGGTGTTTTCATAGGTGTAATAGGCATACGCTTCATTTGATTGCAAAAAATCGGGAGCCAGCACAAAGCCGAGCAAGCCGGCTTCAGAAGCTGTAGACAGCTTTTTCTCAAGCTCCACCTTTTGGCGTTCTTTCCTGCCGTCCGCCACTTCTACAATACTTCCCTGTCTTTCCGTCATATAAAAGGTTTCGCCCGTTTTGGCAATGGACCAGGGAATATCGAGCTCATCTGCGAGTATCTCCGGCTCTGCACCAGCAGGCAGACTGGCCACCTGATCCTCGACCTGCTTCCTGCTATCATCCTCCCCTGCACTTGAGCACCCGGCCACAAGGCCCAACACGAGCAGCCCTAAACCTAACACCTTTTTCATCGAGCCTTCTGCCTCCTCGAAATTCTACTTCAGTACTTCCCAGATTGCCTCGGCTACACCGCTTTCTTCATTTGCGGATGTTACTGCATCACACTGCGCTTTAATGATGTCATCGGCATTTCCCATGGCAACTGATCTTCCTGCACGTTTGAACATGGACAAATCATTATAATTATCGCCAATGGCCATCGTTTCCAAAAGCGAGATTCCTTTTTCTTTTACAAAAGCTTCAAGGGCAATACCCTTTTGGGCGTTCACACTTGTCAGCTCAAGATTCTCATCCCCTGATGAGCTTACGGCCATGCCTTCAAGCTTCAGCAGGTCTTCTTTAGCAGAAACAAGAAAATCCGGTTCAAGGGAAAAAGCCAGCAGCTTGTAGATTTGATGCTCTTCACTGTTGAATAGCTCATCATAGCTGTTCACTTTACGGACAAGCCCTTTTGTAAAGCGCTCTTCCGCTGCTTTGGTTACTTCATCAATATCCGCTTCAGGATTCCCGCTTAAAAAGATATCGACGATAATGGACACACCGCGGTCTTCATCAATGGTATATGTACCCTGGTTGGTGTATACCTCGAAATAAACATTGTTCTTAACAAGGATATAAGCTGCCTTTTTGGCAAGGTCCTTATCAAGCGGATTGGAGGATACGACCTTTCCATCTGAGGCTCTCACTTCTGCCCCGTTTGCACAGATAATGGGACAGGAAATGCCGGCTTCATCGAGAACAAAGCTTGCTTCGAAGTAGGAGCGGCCTGTCGCTATGACCACTTCAACTCCTTTTTCCTGTGCAGCTTTAATGGCTTCTATATTTTCAGGTGTGACTTTTTGTGTGGCGGTTAAAAGCGTTCCGTCCATATCACTGGCAATGCATTTAATCATTAGATTCACCTTCTGGCTGTAGTATTTTTTCTGAAAAACTTATCTGCCATTCTATCATGTTCTTTCGGTTAGGTTAAATAATTGCTCTTCTTAGACATACTTACTGCCTTCCCTGACACTCAATTTAGCAAGTGTGTTTGATTCAATAAACCTCTTAACGGACTCGGGATTTGTTTTCGAGTATTCCCTAAGAGCCCAGCCAATGGCTTTTTGAATGAAGAATTCTTTGCTGTCATTATTCAGGAGGATGTAGCGGTATAGCAGCTCTTCATCTGTGCTGGCTTTGTATTTCAGCTGAAAGAGGATAGCCGTTCGGCGAAGCCACATATTTTCACTGGTCGCCCATCCCTCTATTATTTCGGGGATGACCTCCGGATTTTTGGCCGCAATGGCACCTACTGCATGGCTGGCCAGCATGTCAACCGTATCCCACCAGGATTTTGCTGTAATCAGCTTTTCGATTAATGACAGATGGCTTTTGTCCAATTTCCTGGTGTACTTCCCTATGTAATCTAGGGCAGCAGCCTGGTATTCACGCTCGTCCATGTCCCATAAGGTCTTCACAAACTGCGGATTAAATTCCTGCTTCAGGAGCCCTGTTTTATTAAAATATTCCTTTAACAAAACTCTTCTTTCAGGTGACTTGATCCCGAGGAAGGGAAAGTGGTTTTTCATATAGTTTTGCATGGGGACCGCTTTTTCTGTGTCCCGGTTTTCTTCAAAAAGCTCGATTAATAGTTGGATATTCATAAATGCACTCCTTCTTGTCGAAAGCGGGTTTATGTCATCATGTTCCGGTTATGCTTATTCCGTTTTCGTATAGCTCTTCCACTTTTATTTAATTCCATTTTATAGAGTTTTATCTGTACTTTACAAATTCAGTGAGTGATTAGAAAAAAACGGGGCTGGTTCGGACTCTAATTGGCAGGTTTCTGCTTTTTGTGTCCGAAGTTGGACCCGGTTCGGACTCTAACTTCCGCTTTCCCCCTAAATGTGTCCGAAATCCCATTGGATTCCATCACTATAGCCCCGTTTTCCAATCCCCAGACAAGTATTATTTCAGAAAAGAAGGAATAAACTGAATTTTAAAGAAAGTATATTAAGTCAAAGAAAAAATCTTTAGGGGGTTGCAGCATGAGGGTACTGGTATCTTTCTTTAACCGCATTATGCAGCGGTATTTGCCGGATCCATTTTTATTTGTCATTATCCTAACTTTTGCAGTTTTTGGTTTGGGCTTAATTTTTACAGATAATGGACCTTACCAGATGGTCCAGCATTGGGGAAATGGGTTCTGGGGCCTTTTGAGTTTTTCCATGCAAATGGTGCTGGTCTTAGTTACAGGGCACGTGTTGGCCAGCAGTACGATCTTTAAAAAGGGGTTAGGTGCTTTGGCATCATTAGCCAAGTCACCCGGCCAGGCTATTCTGATAGTGTCATTCGTGTCCATGATTGCCAGCTTAATTAACTGGGGATTCGGTCTCGTGATCGGCGCTTTATTTGCGAAAGAGCTTGCCAAAAAAGTGAAAAATGTGGATTACCGCCTGTTAATTGCAAGCGCTTACGCAGGCTTCGTTGTCTGGCACGGGGGAATTTCCGGATCGATTCCATTGACGATCGCGACTCCCGGCCATTTCTCTGAGGATATGATAGGCGTCATTTCTACAGACCAGACGATTTTCGCCGGCTTTAATATCTTTATTGTGATTGCACTTTTACTGGTTTTGCCCTTTGTAAACCGCTTTATGATGCCGTCAAAAGAGGAAACGGTTGTGGTGGATCCCGTTCTTCTTCAAGACGACATTCAGGCAGCGACGCTTGAAAAAGGGGCGTTGACTCCAGCTGAACGCCTGGAAAATAGCCGCCTTATTTCCATGCTTGCAGGGATTCTTGGACTAGTTTTCTTATTTTATTATTTCGCAGCAAATGGCTTTAAGCTCAATCTTGATATTGTGAACTTCTTGTTCTTGTTCCTCGGCATTCTTTTCCATGGAACACCTAAGCAGTTTCTCGAAGCGGTTCTGAATGCGGTAAAAGGAGCAAGCGGCATCATTATCCAGTTCCCGTTCTATGCCGGAATTATGGGGATGATGACTGCCTCAGGGCTGGCTGCAGTGATGTCCGAAGCCTTTGTCAGCATTTCCAATGATTACACGTTCCATTTCTTCGCCTTCTTAAGCGCAGGGGTTGTGAACTTCTTCGTTCCTTCAGGGGGAGGCCAGTGGGCTGTTCAGGCTCCGATTATGCTTGAAGCGGCTCAGTCAATGGGTGCTTCCATTCCCAAAACGGCCATGGCGGTCGCATGGGGTGATGCCTGGACCAACTTAATTCAGCCTTTCTGGGCGCTGCCGGCACTCGCCATTGCAGGGTTAAAAGCGAAAGACATCATGGGATTCTGCGTCCTGACTCTCCTGGTCAGCGGTGTGATCATTTCCGCGGGATTTTTATTTTTCTAAAAGGAAGAGAGCATGGCATCCGCCATGCTCTCTTATTATGGACACCTGCCTCATCAGATGGGCAGGACCCTCAAGCTTATTTTATGACATTCCATTATGATGATCGTTTTTCATATTATGCATATTGGATTCCATATTGGCTCTCTCTGACTCAGACACATGCTTTTCGTTTTCCTCAGGATTAAAATCATCTATTCCATGCTTTTTATGCCACCAGTCCACAAACATTCCTGCTCCCAGTAATACGGCACAAAAGCCCAGCAAATATAGAATCAATATGATCACCTCACTCTATTATATCGGATTTTCAGAAAATATTGATATATTAACCAAGCCTATTTTTCTATGATGCTACACTTTAACAGTCTCCGGCAGATCCTGATAGCCCTCCTGATAAATGCGGCTGATAATCGATTCGATGGCAGGCTCTTCCACTGTCAGATCTTTGATATTATGTGTTTCGGTAATTTGTGCAATGAGGCCTGAGGCTGACATTTCATCACGGTTAAATCGGATCCAGAAGCGGCTTGCTTCTTTTTTAAACACCTCTCCCCCCTTAAGCCTGAGGCTGTGGGATGATTCCTCCAGGTCCACGATGAGTGTCCTCGTTTTGCCGAAACGCTCTTTGACGACTGCAATTTCCCCATCATACACCTTTTGCCCATGGTCGATGAGGATCATCCGCTCACAGAGCTTCTCAATATCCTCCATATCATGGGTAGTTAAAATAACGGTAATATTACGCTCCAGATTGATCTCCTTTATAAAAGTCCTCATCTTTTCCTTTGCGACGACATCCAGGCCAATCGTCGGCTCATCCAGAAACAGAATGGGCGGGTCATGCAGCAGGGACGCGGCAATGTCAGCCCTCATTCTTTGTCCTAGAGAGAGCTGGCGGACCGGTGTGTTCAGGAATTCATCGAGTCCTAATATCTCGGTAAAAGTGTCCATATTTTTCTTATACCGTTTATCCGAAACCCGATAAATTTCCTTCAGCAGTTCAAACGATTCTATTGTAGGAAGATCCCACCAGAGCTGTGTCCTCTGCCCAAAGACCACTCCGATATTCTTGGCATTTTCCTGCCTGTTTTCATAGGGAATGATGCCATTTACCTTTACACACCCTGAAGTGGGGACTAGAATGCCCGTCAGCATTTTGATGGTGGTGGATTTTCCGGCGCCATTCGGCCCGATATAGCCGACCATTTCCCCTTCATTGATCGAAAAGCTGATGTTTTGTACAGCTTCTTTTTTTATATGCTCTCTTTTTACGAGGCTCTTTACTGCGCCAAGGAAGCCAGTCTCCCGCTTGGCGATCATAAAGTCCTTCATTAAATGCTCCACCTCTATAGCCGGCATTTCCAGCCCTCCTATGAACCTGTACTTTTATATCGCTTTAAACCCAGCATCCAAACCCAATAAGCAATGGTAAAAAAGACGATGCCGACAAGCGGCGAATAATACCCGATAGTCTCCTGGAAAAAAGGCGTTTCTTTTTCGAGGATGACAGCGGCGGGAAAATAGTTCACAAAACCGAATGGAATCACAAAAGCTGTAAACCATTGGACGGCTTTCGGATAAATGACCAGAGGGTAATTGGTCAGATTCCGGGCCGGATACATGGCCACCCAGTAAAATTGCTCTGATTTCGTCGTCCAGAATGCGAGGGCAGATATCATGACAAGAAGGCCGCCCTGGATGAGGATGCCCCCAATCACAGATAACAGCAGAAACAAACTTTTTCCGATGGTCCAAGCCAGCTGCAGCTCAAAGCTGACCCATATAAAGATGCCGATGCTGAAGATGAACTGGCCAAAAGAGGCAACATCAAACTTCATCGCCATGAAATGAAAAAACGGATTGATCGGCCTGACAAGAAAGCGGTCAAATGTGCCATTTAGAATATAGGTGTCCAGCCCCCTGAAATGAAAAAAGAGAATGATGCAGAACCCCCAGGATAAAACAGCGACTGCAAATAGAAACAGCATCTCGTAAAAGGTCCATGAGCCAAGTTCCTGAAACTGGTATAGCATAATCCACATTGTGACAGCGGTGCCTGTATAGGAAGTAATGAGGCCGACAATCCTCATGACAAAAGCAAACCGGTACTGCAGCTGGGCCCTCACCCCTGCTGAAATAAGCTTAAAATACAAATCGAAATATTTGGCGATACTCACACTTTATCCCCCCTGCACCACTACTTTTTGGGATGCTCGATTCCAGACAAACCTTAACAGCAAATAACTCGCTGCAGCCCAAAATAATTGGACACCCAGGGAAAGCAGAATCTCCGTTCCAGAGAGTTTTCCTATAAAAATGGCATTGGGAATGTAATAGATTCCCTGAAAGGGCAGGTAAAGCGCCATCGTTCCCAGCCAGCCCGGGAAAAACCACAGCGGAATGACAGAGCCTGACAGAAGTGACATGGCGAAGTAAAAGACATCGACAATGCCCCCCGTTTCAACAAGAAAAAAAGAAAGCAGCCCAAAGGACATTTCAATGCAATAACGGATCAGAAATCCAATAAAAGCTGATACGATGAATAGAGCCCAGGTCCCCCAGCCTGAAGGGAGTGTCAGATCCATAAAAATGAACATGACGGTATATAAAGGGAGAAGCGCAGTCATTATGTAAAAGGCGACACTGCCAAAATCAGCAAAAAGGTAGCGGAGCGGCACATCGAAGGGCCTCATTAATTCCAGGGAAATATCGCCTGTCCGGACCTTCTCCTGAATTTCCCACAGCGGAGTTCCCGCCCCATTTACTCCCGTTAAAAATTGGCTGACCACAATATATGTCAGCATGGACTCAAAGCTGACTCCGCCTGCCTCTTCCCTTCCGGCATATAAGGCAGTCCAGATTGAACCCCACATCAGCAGAAAAATGAGGTTTGAGCCGAGCCGTGACCATACATCAAACCGATAAACGGCTGATCTCAAAAAGGCCTTCTTTGTGAAAGTCCAATATAGCCGAAACCTGAACATCCGCACACCCGCTTTTTGATTTTTTTTGATTATTTCATATTTTAACATAATATGGGAGGCAAAAAATAAGAAGTTTAAAAAGAAGGAAAACGGTGGAATTTAAGAGAAAGAATTGGCTTTTTCAGTGGTTATGAATTAAAATTACATATGGTTTATAAATATAAGAAAAAGGTGAATGATATTGATTGATGCATCCAGAAAGAAGCATTCTTCTTCCGACCTGATAAAATTTCTCATACCGTCTTTAATTGGAATCAGCTTATTCATGGTTCCAATCAAATATCAGGGGGATATTACGATTCCCATCGCCATTTTTTCAGGCTGGATTCAAAACCTGCTTACAGACTATCTCCCTGAAATTATGGCCTTTATTATTGTAATTACACTATTAGGCACGCTGCTTGCGAAATTTGCCAAGCCTGCTTTTATAGAGAAAAGCCCTTTTTTCAAAAACTTATTTGATGTTCCATATATCTGGGCCGCAGCGAGATTTATAGGCGCTGTTTTTGCTGTAATCACCCTATTTCAACTCGGGCCTGAACAGATCTGGTCTGAAAACACGGGCGGACTTCTCTTAAATGACCTTCTGCCGATTCTGTTTTCGGTCTTTTTATTTGCTGGGCTGTTTCTGCCATTGTTATTAAACTTTGGATTGCTTGAATTCTTCGGCTCACTTTTAACCAAAATCATGCGTCCTGTATTCAAGCTGCCTGGAAGGTCATCAATTGACTGTGTAGCTTCCTGGCTAGGTGACGGGACCATCGGTGTTCTTCTGACTAGCAAGCAGTATGAGGAAGGCTATTATACAAAAAGGGAAGCGGCCATTATTGGGACGACCTTTTCTGTTGTATCCATTACCTTCAGCCTTGTGGTTATTTCACAGGTGAATCTTGGCCATATGTTTGTGCCCTTTTATCTGACCATCACAGCAGCAGGTTTCATTTGCGCCATTATCAGCCCGAGAATCTGGCCTCTGTCAAGAAAGCCTGATACGTATTATAACGGCCAGGAAACGGAGCTTGATGAAAGCATTCCTGAAGGATACACTCCATTCAGCTGGGGGCTTAAGCAGGGCTTAGAAAAAGCACGCACCAATCACAGTCTGAAAGCCTTCTTCCAGGATGGCGCCAAAAACATTCTGGATATGTGGATGGGTGTAGCTCCGATCGTCATGGCTATGGGAACCTTAGCTTTGATTGTTGCCGAATACACGCCGGTCTTCACTTTTCTGGGAATGCCGTTCATTCCGCTGCTTGAATTGATGCAGGTGCCGGAAGCAAGAGCCGCATCTGAAACGCTTGTGGTCGGGTTTGCTGATATGTTCCTGCCATCCGTGATCGGAGCAGGCATCGAAAGCGAAATGACCCGATTTATTGTGGCTGCTGTATCTGTCACCCAGCTGATTTATATGTCAGAGGTCGGCGGACTTCTGCTTGGCTCCAAAATACCTGTATCTTTCTGGGATCTTGTTATTATCTTTATACAGCGTACGCTTATTACGCTTCCGGTGATTGTACTTGCTGCTCATTTTCTTTTTTAACATACGGAAAGAGGTATCCTTTTGCGGGATACCTCTCTTTTGTTTAAAAGCATTGAAAGGATCGAATTCTCCTCAAGTCTGTTCCGTAATACGTCCAGCGCCAGGTTCTCCAGCGCCAGCCCGCTACAGAAGTCCTGCCGACAAAAGTCGGGAAAAACCAGAAGCTGTTTCCGTTTTGCAGCCATACAAAGGTATTGCGGAATAAGCAGCCTCTTATGGCTCCAGGATCAATAGCAAACGTGCTGACCTGCTGCATTTGAGGTGTGAAGCTTGGCGGAGGAGAAGATGGCGGTCCATCCTGTCCTCCAGGGCCGCCTCCGCCTCCCGGGAAACCTGGCGGCGGTCCCGGAGGTCCAAATCCTGGCCCTCCTGGCGGAAATCCGGGAAGATTAAATGTCGGAAGCCCCGGAATGCTAATCCCGCCTCCTGATCCCCCGCCTGGGAAAATGCGGCCATGTTCATTGTGGTCATACATATATGGATAAAACGGATAGTTTGAATAATCCATCTCGATACTCCCTTCGAATCTCTGATTTAGACCTTCTCTGCAATCATCAGCAGCTCAGAGCGGACCTGGTCTTTAATCCGGTCAACCACTGAAAAATCCATAGCATTTACATAGATATTCTCGAGTGTGTCCCTCTGGGTTTTTGCCCGTGCCAGATAAGATATGGCTTCGGTCATTTTATTTTTATAACGGGTGCTGATATCCTTTATCTGTTCAGCGTAAATTTCATCCGTGCCTGAGTTGATTGTAATTTCGTACATATCTACAATTTCATCCCCATCACGATCAGGGAAATATTCATGCGGGGCCGTGCTGTCAAAAATAGCGAGGCCCAGTTCGCGTACAATGATCATATCCAGGCTGTGCGGATCAAAGCCGCAATGATAAATTTCAATATCAAATCCACGGCTCTCAGCTTCTGCTGCCAGCTTCTTCAGCATGGTTGACTTCCCTGAACCCGGACGCCCTTTTATAAAGTACCTTTTTTGAATATTCTCCGTAAGATTTGGCACAAAATCCACCGCTCCGATTGGAGTGGCTGCCCCTAAATAACGATGTTTCACAGTTGGTGTTTTATTTAATTTTGTATTTCCGTAAAAAGTGGAAATGAGCTTCTTCGTCAGTTCATCCGCCTTCTGGAAATTCATATTTTCTATATAGATTTCTTCCCATTCATCATGAATCCTCAATGCTTCGGCAAATGTGTCATATGCCGCTGCAAAGGAATTGCTGATCTGGCCTGACAGTGTCGTGATTTCATCTTTACTCGCAGCCAGTGCCCTTGAATCCCAGGCTTCTCCGAGATTGATATATTCCTCTACCGCGCCAGGTGCTTTTGGTTCGATTACATGCGGCGCTGTTCCATCGACAATGCCTGCTTTTAAAGAAGGAATGATGACGCCATCGAGAGATTGACTGTCAGATGAGCAATAAATATATTCCAGGTCAAAGCCTTTTTCAGACAGTTCCGTCCCGATTGCTTTCATCAGGGATGATTTGCCTGTTCCCGGTCCGCCTTTTAAAATAAACAAACGGTCAAGCCCTGCCAGGTTTGATTCGAATAAATTGTGGAACCCCCGGGCCGTATTCCCGCCGGCGAAGTATTTTAATATTTTCCCAGCCACTCCTACACTTCCTTTCGAAATGCATTTTCACCTTACAGTATGCAAATGGGGCCGAATGGGTGAAAGCCTATTTAGAAAAGCGGAAGCGCCTTGCCCACGAATGAACGCAGACTAAGAATGCCAGTCATGTGGCAACGCCTGCATACCCCCTTGAGGGGATAGGTGCTGCAGCTGGACAATTATGACGTTCAAATTTTTTCATAAAAAAAGTGCTGAATCAGGTGATTCAGCACTCTTGCTTCAATTATTTAATTAAATCAGTCAGCTCAGCACCAATGGCCATCTGCAGGTCTTCCACTTTGAGCTCCATCTGCATGCCAATTTTGCCGCCGCTGACTATGATCAGATCAAGCTCTTGCGCCTTTGCGTCAATGAAAGAGGGATACTGCTTTTTCATTCCTACCGGTGAGCAGCCGCCGCGGATATAGCCGGTCAGCTTCTGGATATCTTTGACCGGGATCATTTCCACTTTCTTTTCTCCTGCAGCTTTCGCGGCCTTTTTCAGGTCGAGCTCCTCTGTCACAGGAATAATGTACACGAAGACCTGCTTGCTGACGCCCTGGGCGACCAATGTTTTATACACGGCTTTAGCATCTCTGCCGATTTTCTCTGCAACCGAAACACCATCAATCTTCCCGTCCTGGCTGTCATATGTAATCAATTCATAAAAGACCTTCTGAGCATCGAGCATGCGCATCGCATTTGTTTTACCCTTTGCCATTGCCTGCGCCTCCATTGTTAATTTTCCTCATTTTAACATTTTTAGCCTGTTTTAAAAAGGTACAGAAATAAGAACAGCAGGATTCCTCAAAAAGAGAATCCTGCTGACAGTTCAATTATTTCAATCGGTACACACGGGCTTCATATGGCTTAAGTGTAAATGAATCCATATCATTATGGGTTTCAACCGGATAGTTATTCAATAAAAGCTGATCAAAGGATAGTGTAAATTCAGCTTCAAAAGACGCTTCCTCTGTAGAAAGATTAGTAATCACAACTGCCTTGTCATCATCAGAGGTACGGGTATAGGCATAGATCTGCGGATCTTCTTCCAGCAGTAAATCATATTGGCCATAGGTAAAGACCTCATTTTCCTTCTTTAATCGGATCATTTTTTTATAGAAAGAAAGGATAGAATCCCCGTCCTGCGATTGGACCTCCACATTGATCTCCTTATAGTTCGGATTGACCTTCATCCACGGCTGGCCTGTTGTAAATCCTGCATTAGTTTTAGAGGACCACTGCATTGGCGTACGGCTGTTGTCACGGGAAGAAGCCCAGATGATGTCCATGATGTCCTGATGGGAGTTGCCTTCCTCTTTCTTCAGGCGGTACAGATTTTTCACGGCGACGTCATCATAATCATCTATGGATGGGAATTGGACATTGGTCATGCCGATTTCCTGTCCCTGATAAATGAATGGCGTCCCCTGCATCAGGAAGTACATAGAACCCATGGCCGTTGCGCTTTGCTGCCAGTATTCCTCATCATTCCCCCATGTAGATACGACGCGCGGCTTATCATGGTTCTCGATGAATAACGCGTTCCATCCGTCCGCTTCCAGGCCTTTCTGCCAGCGGGTCAGAACCTTTTTCAGCTCGACAATATCAACCTCAGGGTTTGTCTCCGCGTCCCAAAGACCAAGGTGCTCAAATTGGAAAATCATATCCATTTTACCCTGTTCTTCACCGACCCACAGATCAGCTTCATCCACGGTCACACCGTTGGCTTCGCCGACTGTCATTACATCATAGTTCGCATAGGTGCGGTCTTTAAATTCCTTTAAGTACTCGTGGATGCCTTCCTGATTCATATGCATGTCGAAGGAAGACACATACTTTTTCTTCTTCGGATTTGGCATATCAGGCAGGCCGGCACGCTTTTTAATATGACTGATAGCATCAATGCGGAACCCGTCAATTCCTTTATCCAGCCACCAGTTCACGGTATCATACAAGGCCTCGCGGACCTCTTTATTTTCCCAATTTAAATCAGGCTGCTTCGTTGAAAAAACATGAAGGTAATACTGTTCCGTCTTCTCATCGTATTCCCAAGCCGATCCGCCGAAAATACTTTCCCAGTTATTTGGCTCCTGGCCATTCTTGCCATCTCTCCAAATATACCAGTCTCTCTTCTCTTTCTCTTTGGAGGACCTGGATTCAATGAACCACGGATGCTCATCACTAGTATGGTTCAGGACAAGATCCAGGATCAGCTTCATATCGCGCTTATGGACTTCATCCATCAGCTGATTGAAATCCTCCATGGTGCCGAAGTCCTCCATGATATCCTGGTAATCTGAAATATCATAGCCATTATCGTCATTAGGAGATTTGTACATTGGGCAAATCCAGATCACATCAATGCCTAACCCTTTAATATAATCCAGCCGCTGAATAATACCCTGAAGATCGCCAATTCCATCTCCGTTCGAATCCTGGAAACTGCGGGGATAAATTTGATATCCTACTGCCTCTTTCCACCAAACCTTTTTCATGTTAACACCCTCATTATATATAATATAATCATCCTTTTGATGCGCAAACGTTTGCATTAAGTTGCATAAAAAAAGCTGCCTGCTTTTAAGCATTTGCATACTGCTACAGTAAGTGTAACGCTTACAATCCATTTTTTCAATACCCTAAATGAATTAAAACAGCCGCAGCTGGCAGTGCTGCGGCTTCCGATATGATCAGGCCGGCTCCATTTGAAGCTGATCCCGGTATGGTTTTAATGAATGATAGATAATTTTCTGCATGAATGCCTTATCCATGTCCGGCAGGAGCTTTTCAGCAAATGCCCAGGCATTTTCTTCAATTTTTAATGCTGTAATACAGCGTTCCTGCTCTGTTAAGCAGACATCAAGATGGCTGGCCAATTGCTCCAGCTCCGCATCTTCCGCATGGCCTAACTCATGAGCAAATACAACGGTGAAATAGTCCAGAAAACGTTCAGCAGAAGCAAACAGCTGCTGGCATTGGTTCTTAATCTCCTCCACATAAAGGGTTACTGTATGTGTCCCCATGCTGTATTTTCCGCCTGCTATACGATTTCCCGGAAAATGTTTCTCTAATTTAATGTCCGCCTGACTCCCCGATCTCCCCAATAACTCCTGAACGACTAGATCCAAGCTTTCTTTCTTCAATGCATACACCTTTCTCTGTTTAATAGCTTATAGGCTATTATATGAGAAAAGAGTACAGAAATAAACCAATATATACCCTTTATTCTGACAGGTAAACCTAAATTCCTTAATTATTTTCCTGCAAGAGCGATTTATGGATCCAAATGGCAGCCTGAGCGCCCTCCCCCATCGCAATGGTTGCTTGTTCCGAATGTGCAGCCACATCGCCCGCTGCCCAAACATTTCTGACACTTGTCATTTTCGAGCGCGGATCTGTGAGGATATGCTTATTTTCAAGCCGCTCTGCACCCAGCTGCTTCGCCAGGCCGGATTTTATCTCATTTCCGCCAAACGCAATAAATCCTCTTTCACCTGTAATTGTTTTACCATTTTCAAGCTGTACTCCTGTGAATTCTTCGCCCTCTGCAAGCACCCTGCTTATCGCTTGTTCAAGGTATTCAATCTTTTTTTCTTTCATTTTCTCCAATAGTTTCTCATCCGCCGACTTTTTTTCGTGGTTGATAAAAACAAGGTCATTTGTCCAATAAGACAAGGTTAAAGCCATATTAGCACCGGCATTCCCTGAGCCAAGTACAAGGGTGCGTTTATCTTTAACCTCATACCCATCACAGTCGGGACAGACATAGACAGATATGCCAAGACATGGCATCAGCTCGGGGAATGACGGAATACGGTCCATGACGCCCGTAGCCAGCAGGATCCGTTTGCCGGAATACTTATTGCCCCCTTCGGACGAAACCACAAACCCCTCATCTGCTTTTTCAGCCTGCTCCACTTTTTCATTCACAAACTCCACTCCAAGACTTTCCGCATGCTTCCTCCCAGCCTCACGAAGCTCCGGTCCGCTCACACCATCAGGATAACCTAAGATATTATGATAACTTTTGCATATCGTGGAACGACCATCATTGGAATCCAGCACCAGCACCTTATGTTTATACCTGCCCAGCTGAATGGCAGCCTGGAGCCCCGCAATCCCTCCTCCAACAATCAGACAATCATAATCCAATGTATTTCCTCCTTTTCGCGCCAATATAGGCTATAGGTGTAAATTACCCAGAAAATCAGGTTCCAAATACACTTATTTTGTAAAATGGGATGGTTTTGTATTGGGGAGGGGGAGCTGCTGATTGAGGTGCGGGGGATTTGGTTTGTTGGTGAAGTTTGGGTCTTTGGATTTTGTCGAACATGCGGGGCTATTCAGGAGTTTTACACAATTTCTTAATCATTTTGTCGATTAAGCGGCTTCTATTCGCATTTATGACGCTGTTTCTTGGAATTTATCAAATATATGGTATCTACACAGAGCTTTGACGCCGATTCCTTCTCCTTTTATCGAATAAAACATATCAACCCCAGACCAAAACACATTAATTCCCAAAAGCCTCTTCCCCCAACACAAAAAAAAGGGGTTTCATCCCTGAAACCCCTCAAATTCATTTATTCATATGTGCAAGAAAGCCGCCAAGAAGAGTATCGAGGTCTTCTTCGCCTTCCTCTTCAGTTTCTTCTTGCTGTTCCTGTTTAGCTTTGTCCCAATCAAAGTCAAGCAGATCATCTTCCATATCCAAATCTGCCTCAGCCATTTCATCATCTTCTAAAGCAGCAGCTGCTGCATCATAGTGATTCACAGCAGGCTTCGCCGGCACCTCCTGCAGATATAGTGCTTCATCTATATCAGAAGAGCGGCTGTTCAAGGACGCCAGCAGGGAGGTTGCCCGCACCGGGTCCGTGATCAGCTGATAAATGATGCTGCCAAGCAATGCTTCTGAGTGTTCATGCTTCAGCCAGTCGCGCTGGACTTTGCTTAGCCCCTTCGGAAGGGGAATGGTGATGGTTTCCCGGTCTTTTGATTGAGCACTGCTCACTCCCTGCATCACAAATTCAGCCATTTTGCTCGAGAAATTCCGCTTTTCGGTTTCCTTGAGCTTCTGTAAATGCTTCAGAATGTGATCAGGAGTGTCAGATGGTACACGAAAGGATATGGATTGTCCTCTCTTAATTTCAGAAGAGGAAGCTTTACTCATGAAAAATCACCCTAGTTGGCTTTTACAGGTTTCTTGTCCTGGGCTGCCTTATCTTTATTCGTTCTTCTTGAAAAATCAGAGATTAGCTTGTAATAAGCATTTGCCATCATCCAGATGCTTTCCTTTTCATCCTCGAAAAAGTCAATGTTATAGCCATCCAGATTGTTATTTAATGTTTTTAGATAATCTTTTAAAACAATGGAGCCTCCGCCGACGAAATAGCAGATTTCTGTCTGGGAGTTTTTCTGCCAAATGTTGCGGAGCAGGCGATACTGCTTCTTCGCCAGGTCAAGCAATATACGGTCAGTAATATCATGTACGCTTGTGCGGCTTCCTTTAACCATAATATGATTGCGGTCATTTTTCTTCGTGATGATTTCCACGACGTCTGTGCGGCTGTCTAGCTCAACGCCATGCTTAGAACGAATTTCTTCACGGATGGACTCAAGCGCTTCAGACACGCCAAGGTTGAAGCCCTGCGCCTTATCATCATCTACATTGCGGTTTTTAATCACAGCGATATCCGTAGATAATCCACCGATATCCTGGATTAGAATGCGCTTATCAATTAAATCCTTATTGATGATGTTTAAGTTATTATCCATTACAAGATTGATATAAGCAGCAAATCCTTCAGGGTAAACCTTGATTTCTTCAAACTTGATATTTACTTTTTGCCCCTGGTACTTCGGTGTTACAAGGAACTCAACCTGATGGACAGAGCCCAGCAGCTTGGAACGGTAGCCCGCATCCTTGCCTTCCTTTACTTCACGAAGCGGAAGTCCTGTGCCCAGTGTGTAGTTTGCATCAATCACATTACCAGACTTTTTAAAGCCAGTGGTACCGCCGTTCTGAACAGCATCCAAAGCCAAAGCAGTGAAAAGCATAACTAATGTCTGGTCTTCTTCAGACTTGCTGCTGCCCGGATCCAATTCAGTAGCGTTGTCGCTTTTTGTTGCAAGGTGTCCTACACGGTATATCGAATTGTTTTCTTTCAGGGCAGGGGAGTGGACTCTAATATGTATGCCTTCAAGCGGATTCTTGCTGTCCAGGTCTTCAATCCCGATAACCGGGCGGTCCTCAACATCTCTCGCAATTACATTCGGTATATTTAATTCTGAATCCAATTTTCCAAAGATTGCTTTAATAGAATCGTTTCCTACGTCAACTGCTGCAATACGTGAATTTGTCAAATTCATTCAATCCTTTCATTCTCCAAAATATAGAGCTGCTATTTTAAGAGTAATTCAGATTGAGAGATTAATCAATGAGAGGAAATAAAAAGTAATCAAAGCGTAAAAACGTAAACAAAATGTAAACATATACCTGCATTGTATACACTTTCCGTATACTTGTAAACAAAAGTGCACACATCCTTATATATCAACGTGTACACACTTTTGCACACTTGTTTACATTTACGTATACAATTGTAAACATTATTGTATACATGTAATCAAATTTGTTTACAACCGGTTTTTCCGGTGTTTTTATTAAAATTTGATAGTTTAGGAAAGAAATTATATCTTTAACTTCTATAAGTAGAAACAATCAAATTTGATAATGTTAAAAAATTTAGAAAATAAATTAAATTAATCTACTTTCATGGTAAAAATTCCTATAAAATAGGAGTATAAAAATAGGAAAAGGAGTTTCGAAAGATGCAAGGCTCCAGAGTATTTATGGTATCTCTTTTTATCATTTCCGTATGCACTGCCTTTTTCTCAGAGGGCATCATTGTAGAGAGCTCTGTATATATAAAAGCACTGGGCATATACCTGCTATTTGCATGCCTGTATTATCATTTGCGGATCATTAGCAGAAATGGAAATACATCGATCGATTATGGGATTAATTACAGCCTTTCATTTGGACTGTTTACAGGGCCATTAGGTCTGTTGATTTTTGAAGTCATCTACCGTTTCTGCGTGTACTTATATAAAAAGAATACAAAAACAGAGGATCCAGATGAATTTTTCCATACGTTTTATAACATCGGTTCCTTTGTGATGAGCAACTCTATCGCATTCTATTTGTTCCATCAGTTATCTCCCCTCTTTCAGGGACTGCCTTTTGGTTTTTGGATCGTTATGGTGATGCTGATTACCGTAACCTCTTTGCTTTCAGATCTATTTCTGATCATTGTTTTTAAACTGACAGGAGACATTAAAACGAAGCAGGAAGCAATTGATTTTATCAAAACAAGAAGTGTACTGGACATGGGGAAGATTGCCTTTACGAATGGCCTTTTGCTGTTATTCCTAAAGGAGGGAAAATGGGAAATCCTAATAAGCCTGTTTATCCTTAATTATCTTGTGAGCAGGTCCTTCTTGTCGAAATCACAGATGCTTCAGAATAAAATCGAACGGGATAAGTTTGAGCAGATGGCCTATACTGACTTTCTAACTGGTGTTTTTAACCGTGCCTATATGGATAAAAAGATGACGGAGCTCAATCATTCAGAGGAATGCATTGGTATAGTTGTTGCTGATATTGATAAATTCAAGAGGATTAATGATAGCTATAATCACGCAGTTGGTGACCAGGCAATCAGACACTTTGCCGATACTTTAAAAAGCCACCTCTCCAAAGATGATTACTTATTCAGGAGCGGAGGAGAGGAATTTACGATTATTATGAGGTTCAGGACATATAATGAGTGTTTGAATTTAGCTCAGAAAATACGCAAAGGGGTTGAAAACAGCCCTTTTCAAGCTGATTTTAAAGAGCAATCCATCTCTCTTTCCATAACTGCATCCTTCGGTCTTTTTTACTATAAAGTGAACGAACTGCTATCTATTGAAAAAGCTTACGTTTACGCAGATCAGCTCCTTCTCCAGTCCAAGGAAATGGGAAAAAACAGACTGACGGGCAGGGAAGAGACTGCCTATCCGCACAGACCGGCAGAAGCACTTTTGACAAACGCATAGATACTCATAGCCGCCGGTTTGGGCGGCTTTTTTATGAGCAGATTACCTATATTTTTTTATAAAATTAGTAATACTATTATTATTCTGAAAAAATAAACTTTAATTAGACTTCCTGGGAAAGTATATTTATCCCTACTCAGAAGCCAATAATAACCACCGTTACATAAATTTTTTTTTGACAATTAGCAACTATGAAAGATATTATAGAATAGCTAAAAGGAGGATGAAACATGTCAGATTTTAATAGGCAGAAAATTGTTGAAAGTGTGCCTCAAAAAGGTTTCTTTGGACATCCTAAAGGCTTATTCACACTTTTCTTCACTGAATTTTGGGAGCGCTTTTCTTACTATGGAATGAGAGCAATCCTTGTTTACTATATGTATTATGAGGTTTCAAAAGGCGGATTAGGCCTTGATGAACCTACTGCTTTAGCGATTATGTCCATTTATGGTTCATTGGTGTACATGTCCGGAATCATCGGCGGATGGATAGCTGACAGATTACTTGGAACTTCGAGAGCGGTATTCTACGGCGGAATATTAATCATGCTCGGTCATATTGCCCTTTCTATTCCAGGAAGCGTGGCTATGTTCTTTATTTCCATGGTTCTCATCGTTTTAGGTACTGGTTTATTAAAGCCAAATGTATCAAGCGTAGTTGGAGACATTTACAGTCCTGAAGATAATCGCCGCGATGCAGGTTTCAGTATCTTCTATATGGGCATCAACCTTGGCGGATTCCTTGCGCCTTTAATTGTCGGAACAGTTGGAATGAAATATAATTTCCATCTTGGTTTCGCGATTGCTGCGGTTGGTATGTTCTTTGGCTTATTGGTGTTTATCTTTACAAAGAAGAAAAATCTAGGACTAGCTGGTACTTATGTAGCTAATCCTTTATCTCCAGATGAAAAAACAAAGGTTTATACAAGAATTGGCCTTGGTGCTGTTATTATTGCCATTTTAGTCGCTGTTGGCATCCCAACTGGACTTTTGACATTTGATTCGTTTATTGCCCTTGTTGGTATTCTCGGTATCGGTCTGCCGATCATTTACTTTACTGTGATGTACCGCAGCCCGAAAACAACAGATGTGGAACGTTCACGCGTCATTGCCTACATTCCATTATTTATTGCAGCTGTTATGTTCTGGGCTATCCAGGAGCAAGGTTCGACGATTCTTGCCAATTATGCAGACAAGCGCACACAGCTTGATTTTATGGGACTTGACATTTCACCGGCGTGGTTCCAATCACTTAACCCATTGTTTATCATTATCTTTGCGCCAGTATTTGCCTGGCTGTGGGTGAAACTTGGCGATCGCCAGCCTTCAGTGCCGAAGAAGTTCTCACTGGGTCTTTTATTTGCCGGCTTATCTTTCCTTGTAATTCTTCTGCCAGCCTATTTTGGCGGAACAGATTCCCTGGTAAGCCCATTATGGCTGGTTCTCAGCTACTTCATTGTGGTTCTTGGAGAGCTTTGTTTATCTCCAGTAGGACTTTCAGCCACAACCAAATTAGCGCCTGCTGCTTTCTCCGCGCAAACGATGAGCCTTTGGTTCCTATCAAATGCGGCAGCACAGGCAATCAATGCACAGATTGTTAAGTTCTACACACCTGAAACGGAAATGGTCTATTTCGGAGTAATTGGTGTAGCTGCGATTGTACTTTCCATCATCTTATTCATTTTGAGTCCTAAGATTCAAAAATATATGAAGGGTGTACGATAATAGAAAAGCGGAAGCCAGAAGAGCATAAACTCTTCTGGCTTTTTTTGTGCGCATTTTCAAGGAATCTGTTTGATTGGCCGGTAAACCCCTGCCCTTATCCCTTCCATTCCGCAAGCATCGGTCCTTCTTCCCCATAAACGGGATCCTCCTTCGGAACCGGGACATTTTTTATTTCTGCTAGTGCCTGTACGCGATCTGATGGGTCCTTTTTCTTCATATTCGGGCTTGTTCCGCCGGGGTAGGCACCTACGACTTCGAAGTCAGGGCTGCTCTCAATCTTCTGATGCCCCGTGCCTGCAGGAAGGAGAATGACGTCGCCTTCGCTGACCTCCAAGCGCTCTCCCTCATCACCGCCGATAAGGACGGTGGCCTGCCCCGCTTTGACTCCCAGTACCTCGTGAGTATTCGAGTGATAGTGATGATAATCATACACTCCTCCCGTCCAGCTTCCGGTCCATTGATGCCTGCTGAAAGCCGACGCTATTTCTCCGGGCTCTCCCTTAAAGACACCTTTGTAAATGATCACAGGGAACACGGGATTATTGGGAATTTGTCCATCATCGTTCAGCAGAATCATTTGAATCTGGCTATCCATTCAGTCCGCTCCTTTCTCATCAAAAACTGCTTTGCTTAAACGTATCTCCGCCTTTAATAGTTCCTTTCTGGAATCCTTTGTGAAACCATGACTTCCTTTGTTCTGAAGTGCCATGTGTAAAGCTTTCCGGCACGGCATAGCCCTGCGCCCGTTTTTGAAGGGTGTCATCCCCTACTGCGGTGGCAGCATTCAGGGCTTCTTCCAGATCGCCTTCCTCTAGATATCCCATTCCCTGGGCATGGTGAGCCCAAACGCCTGAATAATAGTCAGCCTGCAATTCAAACCGGACAAGATATTTATTAAATTTCTCTTCACTCATCCTCTGGCGGAGAGGCATGATTTCCTCAGTCGTTCCCAGCAGTGTCTGCACGTGATGCCCAACCTCATGGGCTATCACATAAGCCATGGCAAAATCACCGGGAGCTTTGAATTTCCTTTGCAAGTCTTCGTAAAAGCTTAAATCGATATACAGTTTTTGGTCGCCCGGACAATAGAAAGGCCCAACAGAAGAGGACGCTGCCCCGCATGCAGATTGTACGCTCCCTGAGTATAGAACAAGGGTCGGCTCTTTATACTGCAACCCCTGCTCTTCAAAAATTTCCGTCCAGACCTCTTCTGTATCCGCAAGCACAACTGAGACAAAGTCAGCAAGCTCTTTTTCCTGCTCTGACTCTTCATACGGCACAGCTGTACCGGAGTCTGATCCTGTCATATTGCCTAAAAGCTCTCCCGGGTCACCTCCAAGAAAGGTAAATAACAATACTATAATTATTCCGCCGAGGCCGCCGCCAATCAGGGTTTTTCCTCCGCCGCCCATGCCTCTCCGGTCCTCTATATTAGAACTCGCTCTTCTGCCTTTCCACTTCATGATTCAGCCTCCTAATGAACATCACTTTCATTAGTGTATACCCGAAATGAAGCGATTTATTAACGGATCAAATACAAAAATAAGTGCCTGCTTTCGAACAGGCACTTTGAGATCTATCCATTCTTTATCGCTCCAGCCGGGTCATAGAGGCTAAGGTCGATATCAACCTCTTGACCGAGAGCAAGCCTGGCCAGCTGGGCACCCAGAAACGGCCCTGCGGTCAGCCCTGAGGCGCCAAGTCCATTTGCTATGTAAAGTCCTTCAAGACCCGGAATTTGACCTATAATGGGCAGAAAACCGGGTGTATAGGGGCGAAATCCCACCTGTGCTTCTGTGAACATTCCATCCGATAATCCCGGGGCGATTTCTAAAGCTTTTTCAAAAATTTCATTCAATCCGCCTGCAGTTACTCTTAAATCATAGCCCATGTCATCTTCATGGGTGGCACCAACGACGATGCGCCCTCCTTCAAATGCAAGGATGTATTGATTATTGGGAGGAATGACAACCGGCCAGCTTCCCGTATCCTCTTCTTCAAGCTGAAGATGGACAATTTGCGCTTTTTGCGGCTTCACATCCAGCTGGATTCCAAGCGGCTTAAAAAGCTCTCCTGCCCATGCTCCGGCCGCTGCAATCACTGTTTCCGCTTCATATTGCTCACCGTTGGCTTTTATTGCTGTAACCTTATCACCATGGGATACAAGTTCTGCTGAACCCTGCACCAGTACTGCACCATGTTTTTCAGCTGCCCGCAGCAGGGCGTCCCTCAGTGCGCGGCCGTTGACGCGAGCCGCACCGCTTACATGTACAGATGCATATTCCTTCGCCACTGGCGGAAAAAGCTGCGAGGTCTGTTCCGGGGAAACCGGTGTAATCTCCCCCATTTCAGGAGCATCTCCGCGCCTTTTCATGGCCCGTTCTTCCATTTTTTCAAGCTTGGCAGGATCTGTATGAAGACTTATGGCGCCTGCCTGCTGGTAGCCTGTCTCTGTCTCGCCGTCATTTTCAAGCTCTTTGATCAGTGTACGATAATAGGCCGCTCCCCCTTTGGCGAGGGCATACCATGCCTTATTCCGCCGCTGTGACAGCCATGGGCATATGATTCCGGCCGCTGCATTGGTTGCCTGTCCTGGATCTTTGCGGTCGATAACAGTGACCTTTGCACCCGCCTTTGCCAAATGGTAGGCGGCCGAAGCCCCCAGTATTCCTGCTCCAATTACGATATGACTTTTCATAATGACTCCTTTTTACGATCTGGTTTGGCTCTTATTTTACAAGAGATGGGGACGGTGTTCAATTTTGCTCTAGGTCATCCAGTTTGATTTACTTTCACTGCAGCGGTGAAGGAAAGTGGCCTCTTTTCATGGGCCAATAGGCAAAAAAACTGCGTGACGGGCGCAAAACCCATCATGCAGTTCATTAAAACGGCTTATTCGGTTCATAGGTCGGCTGCTGGTTGCTGGCCTCATACTGCTGGCTTTTAGCTGCCGCATCCTGGACGTTTTCTTCAAGGGCAAATTCGGTGTCCATTCCCTTTTTAAATTGATCTGCCTGGTTTTGGGCGGCGATGATCTGCTGTTCTTCGGTTACCTTATTTGGCTGCTTTGGCATCTCTATCTCTCCTTTATTTTAGAAGTATAGCTATAGATTTTCCAAAGCTTCAGGCACTATTCACCTTTTTACAGTTCCACCTTTATTCCGATGCCTTCAAGAATTGCCTTTTCATAAACAGCTGCAGCGACAGCGAGGTCAAAGTAGGCAATGCCGACGGACTTGAAAAAGGTAATCTCTTCATCGTTTTCTCTGCCCGGAATCATCCCGGCTGATAATTGCCCGACTTCGCCATGAAGGTCCGAAAAGCTCCAGATGCCTTCTGTAGCAGGAATAATAAAATCACCGGCTTCATCTTTGACCCCTTCTATTGTATCTGCTACAATCTTAGAGCTTCGCAGCAGCGTTTCCGGGTCAACTTCCTGCATATGCGGAAGATAAGAGCCTACCCCGTTAATATGCGTGCCCGGCCGGAGAGCCTTGCCGGAGAATACCGGCTTATCCGAACGGGTGCTGCAGATCACGATATCCGCCCGGGATACAGCTTCATCCGCACTTTCCAGGATGGTTATCTCCCCAGGGAAGCTGTGAAATTTCCCAGCAAACTCATGTGCTTTTCCAGTTGTACGGTTGTAAAGGAATATTTCCTCTATTTCACGGACCTCCAATACAGCCTGAAGCTGCTCCTCCGCCATGGCCCCGCAGCCAATCACGGCCACTGATCTTGCCGATTTTTTCGCCAGGTGCTTAGTGGCAATGCCGCTTGCGGCCCCGGTCCGGAGTCTTGTCAGGTAAGAGGCATTCAAGCATGCCAGATGCTCCCCTGTATCCGTATCACTTAATAAAATGACTCCCTGAGTGGTTTTTTTGCCGATTGCAGGGTTCTCTGGAAAAATGGTGACCACCTTCACAGCCGTTTTTCCGATTGGAGGCATAGCACTTGGCATGTAAAGGGCGGAAGCGTTCTTCTCAGGAAAGTCCAGTACGGTTCTGTGGGGATTCTGAATTTTCCCTTCCAGATTATGCACCAGGGTATTTTCAAGATCTTTAATGGCTGATTCCATCGTATAGATGGATTTGATTTCTTTTTCAGATAATAAAAGCATAAACTCTACCTTTCTAAGCTTTATGGGTTTGTCCGAAGCCAGTACGGAAATCTTCCGGCGGATCAGAATCCAGGTCCTGATTGCTGCGGTCACGGACAGATGCAATCGCAATCAAAGAGATCGCAGCTGCAAGCATGATGTATAACGCAACTGGAACATAGGAATTGTTATAGGCATTCAGCAGGGCTGTTGCAACGAGAGGAGCAGTCCCGCCTGCCAATGCGGCCCCTATTTGATAGCCCAGAGTAATGCCGGTATAACGGACATTTGACTTAAATATTTCAGAAAACATCGTTCCAAGAACAGCGGTGATGGGAGCCCAGATAATCCCGAGACCCAATATGGTAGCGACAATCAGCAGTGCAGCCGACCCCTGGTGAAGGAGCCAAAAGTATGGAAAGGCATAAAGCATCATCAGGACCGTTCCGCCGACATAAAGCTTTTTCCGGCCAATTTTATCAGACAGTTTTCCCATGATTGGGATCAGAATAGTAGTAATCACGGTTGCAATCGTCACGGCATTCAGGGTAACGGTACGCGAGAACCCAAGCTGGGTTGTCGCATAGGAAACAATAAAGGTTCCAAAGATGTAAAATGGAGCTGTCTCCACCACTTTTGCGCCAACCGCAATCAATACTTCCTTCCAATGGCTGCGCATCGTTTCCACGAACGGAATCTTGGCAATTTCGCCTTTTTCCTGGGCCTTTTTAAAGGATGGTGTTTCATCAATGCCTTTGCGGATCCATAAGCCAAAAAAGACAAGCAGGGCACTTAGAATGAATGGCACACGCCATCCCCATGATAAAAAGGCTTCCTCCGGCAATAGCGTCATGACGGATAAGGCAAGCGTTCCGAGGAGCATACCGATGGTGACACCCATCTGCGGAATGCTTCCAAAAAAGCCCCGCCGATTTTTGGGGGCATATTCAACGGCTAGCAGCAATGCACCGCCCCATTCTCCACCGAGGCCAATCCCCTGTATCAGTCTTAAAATGATCAGAAGAATTGGCGCCGCCACACCTATATTGTCGTAGGTAGGCAAAAAGCCCATGAGGACTGTGGCACCGCCCATAAGGGAAAGTGTGAGGACAAGGGTTTTCTTTCTGCCGATTTTATCGCCGATATGGCTGAAAATAACGCCGCCTAGCGGACGGATGAAGAAGGCCAGTGCGAAAGAAGCATACGCCAGCATTAAACCGACGGCCGGATCGTCACTGTGAAAAAACATTTGATTAAATACAAGAGCAGCAACCGTTCCATATAAAAAGTAATCAAACCATTCGATGGAGCTTCCGATCAGGCTTGCAATCAGTACTTTCTTTTCTAATTTCTTTTCCATTCCATCTCCCCCTCTCATGACTGAAAAAATGTACAAGTTCATCATAGTTTATATTATTTTGATATTTCAATAAATTTTTAAAATTGGCTGATAAATAGAACTTATTTACCTGCCAAATCCCTAAGATGAAAGTATGGGAATGTTTTTGTTATAATCATAATACTTAGATGGAATTTGACTTTAACTGGAGTGAACACGTTGAATACTAAAAAAGCATTGCCTCTTTTATTCGCTGTTATGTTTCTTGTAATGGTGGGGTTTGGAATCATCATTCCAGTCATCCCCTTTTATGCGGAAGAATTAGGGGCATCACCCACTGAACTGGGCCTGTTAATGGCCGTTTATTCGCTGATGCAGCTGCTGTTTGCGCCTATGTGGGGGCGCATTTCCGATAAAATTGGACGCAAGCCTGTCATTATGATTGGCATTTTTGGCCTTGGCCTGTCTTTTTTCATGATGGCCTTGTCCACTGAGCTTTGGATGCTGTTTGCGGCCAGAATTATTGGCGGCTTTCTGTCGTCTGCCAATATGCCGACAGTCATGGCTTATGTAGCGGATATTACATCAGAAGAAGACCGCGGAAAAGGGATGGGCATCATTGGAGCTGCAGTGGGCTTAGGGTTTATTTTTGGTCCGGCAATCGGCGGCATCTTTTCCCGGGAAAGTTTGAACCTCCCCTTCTATGCGGCAGGAACTTCCTCGTTTATCACATTTTTCCTTGTCATGCTGGTGCTGAAGGAATCTCTGTCACCTGAGCAGCGCAGCCAGGGAACGGCTAAGCGCCCTGGCCTGCTGACCGCTTTAAATGGAAACGGGGGCATCCTGTTTATCCTTCAGCTGTTTGTTTCATTGTCACTGGCAGGACTTGAAGCTACTTTCGCTTACTTTGCGGCTGATAAGGCGGGGCTTGGCACAGTTGAGCTTGGCTATATTTTTATGATCATGGGATTTGGAGGAGCCCTTGTGCAGGGCGGTCTGGTAGGAAGAATGACGAAGAAGTACGGCGAAGGATCTGTGATTCAGCTGGGGATTATCGTCTCTGCCATTGGCTTTGGGCTTATTCTTCTGGTTGACAGCTTTACGACGGCAGCGATTTTCCTGACGATTTTCGGGATAGGGAACGGGTTTATCCGCCCGAGTGTTTCTTCCCTGCTGACAAAGACATCTCAAACCGGTCATGGCAGTACGACCGGCCTGCTTTCATCCTTTGATTCCCTGGGGCGCATTATCGGCCCTCCGCTCGGAGGATGGCTGTTCACCATCAGCATCGGTGCGCCTTATCTATCGGGAATCCTTCTTTCCGGATTGGCATTCATACTGTATCGCGTGTATGCTGCCAAGGTGAGCAGAACCCGTTCATTTTCATCTTAAAAAGGGGGCTTCCTTGCCTCCTTTTTCTGCTTTTGCGGAATAGTCTGGATGAAGTGTCCCTTGTTATGGAAATTGTATAATAGAAGCAGGAGGAGGATAAAGATGAAAGAGCTGTCCGCGATTGAAGAGGTGCATCAGTTTATACAAAGCACTGAGCTTGGGCTAATTTATGTGCTGACTGACAGCTGAAGTGTCTGTCATGGCCTGCTCCCTCAGGTTGAGGAAGTGTTAAACGATTTTCCCCGTATTGATTCACGGCTTGTAAATGCCGGTAAAGTAACTGAAATTGCCGGGTACCTGATGGCCTTTACAGTGCCTGTGATTGCCTTATATCTGGATGGAAGAGAAATATTGAGGGAAGCGCGGTTCATACCGGTTGAGAAGCTTCGTGATGATTTGACAAGGGTTTATGAGAATATTTTTTGATGAGTAAAACAGGACTGGCGTGCTTCCGCCAGTCCTGCTGAAATTAGTTGCTGCTCTCATCTGTATCGTCATGGTAGGAGCCGGCTGCCTGCTCCGCATTAAATGTCCAATTGACTTCCAGCGTGTCACCCTGGAACTGGTTTTGGTCTTGTCCATTTTCCACAAACTCAAACAGAACAAAGATTTTCTCCTTTTCACCAGCTGGAATGCCGTCCGGTTTTGGATAGCCCGATGTATTAAGCTCCGTCAGGTCCGGCTGCTGATTTTGAAGCTCATACAGAGTCGTTTCAACTACAGCATTTGTTGCACTGCTGGTATTGTACATGATCGTTACTTTAATATGCTTGGCAAAGTCATCTGTATTATCCCCTTTTGCATCAGCCACACTGTAATTGGTGTTCAAAAGGACTTTATGAATGTCTAATGTTCCATTATTTTCCAGTGTAAATTCACGGTAAACTTCATCGCCTGGTTTAATGTTATCGATATTCACAACCGCGCTTGGATTCATTCCCAAATCCAATGTTCCTGAAGCAAATGTGTTTTGGGTTTCAACTGTGTCGCTAAAATAGGCAAATGTTCCTCCGCCGATTAATGACAGCCCCATTGCAGCACTCAAAACACCCTGACTGATCTTCTTTGTAAAACTCATTCTTACATTCCCCCTAAAATTGTAATAGATAATTTATTAAACTCTTATGTACGTTTGCAGATACATAGGAGATCTAACCACTTATGCCTGACTTGATTCAATCTCCCTTTTTGCTCCAATAATGGTGCTGATTGCGGAAATTAATAATAATACTCCCGGCACAATCAATAAAAGGGCAGAACCTGTCTTGGAACTGGCAAAATTCAATGCATACCCGGCGTATGGAATAGAAAAGCCGTAATACTTGCCAACCACATGATGAGGATATACAGTCCATGGATCTTCACTATCGTTGTTATCCCCTTTAGTCTTGAATGATGCTTGTCCATTTTGTTCCAGTACCTCGGTAATTCTATGGGTAATTAACTTCTCTTCC
This sequence comes from Cytobacillus sp. FSL R5-0377, assembly GCF_038004385.1. Classification (NCBI taxonomy): domain Bacteria; kingdom Bacillati; phylum Bacillota; class Bacilli; order Caryophanales; family Bacillaceae; genus Cytobacillus; species Cytobacillus sp. FSL R5-0377. The sequence continues at coordinate 2,577,993 of NZ_JBBORA010000001.1, read as the reverse complement.
ATGCGGAACGTGATAACGTCCCCTTTTTTATATGAAGACTGGTTATCACTTAACTTAATAGCAATAACCGAGCCTGTTTGAAATGTTGGCTCCATGGATCCTGAGAGAACCGCTTTAAACTGATGCCCATTCAGTGCTGGCTCCCCTCCCGAAATTCTGGATGAAAGAACCACAAATGCGATCAGTCCGATTCCAATCATGAAAAGGGTAACCGTTATATTACTCACTATTTTCAAGAGTTTTTTCTTCATCGTTCACCAGCTCCTGGTCTGTAATCTCTATGGACTCCGCTTCAGAAGGATCCTGATTGCCTGGTGCATGCGCGTCAGGCAGCGGCTCTTCAAGAGTCTGTTCCTTTTCTCCCTCACTATCAGCAGGTTTTTCCTGGCTTAATGCAGCACCAGAATCAGAGGGCAAGTCCTGTTCAACTGGCTTGTCAGCTGCCGCAGCCTCTTCTTCCACATCTAACTCCTTCATCCTCAGCCGGATGGCACTGTCCGCCTCTTTTACCCTCTGAAAATCTATTTCTGCCTTTACTTCACTCAACAATAGATTTGTATTCTGATATCCTTCATGAATATAAGCGAAAGAACGATTCCCGGTATGAATGCTTTTGGCCTGCTGTTCGTACTCAGACAGCTCCTCAGCAATACTGACCAGCCTGTCCATTTGTTTCCTTAGCTGCTCTTCCAATTCTGCCAGCTGATGCAGTCTTTCTTGTAATTCCTGCTTCGATTCTGTATTCCAGGAAATCTCCATGGCCCGTTTAAAATTCTGTCTCATGCTGCTGGATATCCCGTCGGCTTGATCCTCTAAAGTTTGAACCGTTACCGGAAAAACAAATGCAGACGTTATTGTTATCGGCTCCAATTTTACGCCGCTTGAAAATAAAGCTTCTGTTTCCCCGACAATCAGATGCCCTGCATAAAAAGACAAGCAGCATAAGCAAGGAAAAACGATTCGCTTTGGCATCGACTTTTTCAATCGGCCCCCTCCTTTCTGTCCATCTGGGAAACATTATACAAAATTTTCAGAAGTTTTAAATTGGGTTAATTCTTATCTAAAAACAGGTCGATAATTGTAAATTTATGGCGATTTAATTTGAACTTCTCAATGAATCTATGAAAAATTAACCCAATGCGAGATTTACTGAAATAGATTGATTTCCTCAATCATTTTCCTAATAATACGAATTGTCACACTTTATTATTTGGTAGAAGGAGAGGGTTTTATGAAAAAGAAGCGTCAAAAGAAAAAGATAAGCAGAAAAGCAGCCATTCCAGCTGTATTAGCCTTATCCGTGGCTTTTGGAGGGCTTTTGCCAACATCCTCAGCATTAGCTGCCGAGTCGGCAAACACGGCAACTGTGCTATTTAAGGCAGAAGGATTAAGCAAGCATGAAGTGGTAAAAGCTTATCTGCAATCAAAGGTTCAATCTCCAAAAGTGAAGCTTGCAGATCCCGGGGAGCAATTTAAAATTGTGAGCGAACAGGAAGATTCCGAAACAGGTACATACCATGTGCGTACTGTTGAGCAATATAAAGGAATCCCGATTTACGGTTCCGGACAAACTGTTGCACTGGATTCCAGCCATAACGTATATGCTTCTCTTGGCAAAGTCACTCAAAACCTGGCTCGCTCCATTATTCCAACTGAGGCATCCATTTCAGAAGAGGAAGCGGTCAGCATAGTAAAAGAAAGTGTTGAATCACAGATTGGCGAAGTAAAAAATTACGATGGTATACAATCTCAATTGCTGATTTACCCGCATAAGGGAAAAAACTATCTCGCTTACTTGGTTAAAGCCTCCACATCCTTTCCAGAGCCTGGCTACTTCCATTATTTTGTGGATGCAATGAGCGGAGAAGTCATAGAAAACTTTAATAAAATACACACGGTAGATGAGGAGACACTTACTCCGATAACGGGAAGAGGGCTGGATGTGCATGGAAACTTGCTGTCATTTAATGCGGCAAAGGACACAGCGACAGGAACCAGCTATTTGTATGGACCTTCTGTCTGGTCATCTAACTCGGTTCCAATGGCAACATTTAATGCTAAAGCAATGGACCCGCTTATATTTAACTTGGGCAGTGTCTTACTAGGATTTACAGGATTTGAAGTCACAACGAACAGCGGAAGTAACTTTTTCCATGATCCGGCTGCCATTTCAGCACACTACAACTCGGATAAAGTAAACCGATACTATCAAGCTGTTCATAAGCGAAACAGCTTGGATGATAAGGGAATGAAATTGATCAGCACAGCCCACATAGGCACAAAGTGGAATAACGCTGCCTGGAATGGAATTCAAATGATGTACGGAGACGGGGACGGCATTAAATACAGCTCCCTTTCCGGCGGACTGGATGTAGCTGGACACGAAATGACTCATGGCGTGATTGAACACACAGCTGACCTCGTTTACGAAAGTGAATCGGGAGCAATCAATGAATCATTAGCAGATATTCTGGGGAATTTCTCGGAAATATATACGACGAAAGAAGTTGAATGGGAGCTGGGAGAGGATATCACCACCCCTAATATTCCTGGTGATGGAGGGCTGCGGTCCATGAGTGATCCAGCTTCCAAGAAGACAAGTCTCATGCCTTCAGGTCACTATCCGGATCATTATGATGACCGCTATCTGGGTACAGAAGACAATGGCGGCGTTCATATCAACAGCGGAATTAATAATAAGGCTGCTTACTTAATCAGTCAGGGCGGCACAAACAATGATATAACGGTAACGGGGATTGGCACTTCAAAAACGGAAAAAATCTACTATCGTGCTTTGACACTTTATTTGACATCTTCCTCCGGATTCCATGACATGCGGGAAGCAGCCATCAATGCTGCCCGCGACCTGTATCCTGATAAAAACGGTGCTCCGTCTAAAGAAACCCAAGCTGTTATGGATGCTTATGCTTCTGTAGGTGTAAACTAAGAACCAAAATCAAAAGCCATGAACCAGTTTGAAAGGGGCATGGCTTTTGACTTATAACGGGTTCATTCACACGGAATCGATTCAATAAAGATATTCGAAACCTGGACAGCCTTCTCATATTGCTCCGTCTCCACGTAATATTGGTACAATTGCTTGCCAAACCGGTTGGTAAACATGGCGTTACTGATGGAAAGGAAATAGGGAAGTGCCTCTTTTTCTATATAACTATAATATTGCTCACTTTGGTCTTCTATCCGCAGAATAAGGAGCTTGAATATCATTTTATAGAACCGGTTCTCCAATTCCCTCGCCATAGACATTCCTTCCCTGGCTCTTTTCAACAGCATTGTTTTCCGCATTAGCTTCCCTTCCAGACAGGCATTAGTATAGTTATGCAAACGCTGAAGATACAGCACAGAGGGCCTGGCCACTAAGCTTAAAGCCTCTTCTAAAACCTTATTAGCCTTTCGGTATTCTTTCCTTCTGATATACTCATAGCCTAAATTGTTTAAGAGCAGCGACTTTGTATTAGGTAAATTCAGCAGTTCACTGTTATGGATTAATCTTTGATAGGATGCCTCCAAATCTTTAAAATCAACCTGCAAATCATTTCCAGCCTGAACCAGCATCAAGGCTTCAGCCGAAATCGCACCCATATAATTATCCGTTTCCTTGAAGTGTAAAAGTGCCTTTTTGGCGTATGCGTAAGCCACTACCTTGGAATTGGTCCAATGATAAGCTGCTGCCAAGTGGTAAAAGTATTCCTGATTCCCATATTCATTCACATTTATGTCCTTTAAAAAGTTTATCGCTTTTTGAAAATTCCTGGTTTTGGAGTCTCTATACTGCAATATGTAATAGATTCCCCATACGTGTTTCAACATATTTTCTTCATAAGGAGGAAGATCGGTGTAGTCGTTTTGTATATGGAACAAAATCTCTTTAGCCTTATCTAAATCCATTTTTTTTAAATAATATCTCGAAAGAAGCAGGTCGTAAAAAGCGGCATGGCTGGAGGAAAGACTGATAGGAATGCCATCAAGCTCTTTTTTGATTTCCTCAGTTACCTTCGTATTTTTCATAATGATTGCCTTATGCCATTGGTGAAGCCGTTCTTCTAAATTAGCAAATCGGTTAATCTCCAAATCTATATCTAAGTTCAGACGCTCTGAAAAAAGCTGGATAATCTCATAGGAAAATGGCGTCTGTCCACGTTCGATTTTGCTCACGTGTGTAATCGAGCAAATGCCCCTTCCCAATTCCTCTTGTGTAAGTCCTGCCTTTTGGCGGTGAAATTTAATTATTTCTCCAGCTAACACGAAAGACTCCCCCCTGAACTAAAATGAGTTTAATAAGATTTATTGTAGTAAATGGAAATCCTATTTTGTTTCCTTCTTAAATAACCCCAAATTTTATTGTTATATTTACCTATAATCCTCCCTAAAACTTCCATGGTTTACTGAATTTTAATTCTTTCGTAGTGCTTTCGCCATATAAACAGCCCCCTAATTCCCCCGATTAACAGAATGTTCTTTCTTATCTATACTTTTTAATAGAAACTATGAGTTTGGTTATACCACTATTTTTTTGTAGAGGAGAATGTGCAAGAATGAGAGATTTCAGGCTTAAAAAATATGTAACCGCTGCCATGGCTGCAGCAATGCTGGCTGTTCCGCCCCTCCAGGCTTCTGCCGATGACTCAGGGAAAAGCATCGTAAAAGGAGCAGATGGCAAAGCGTCCGTAACAGATCTGCAAGGGCTGAATGCAAAAGCAAGCAAAGGCAAGCATGTCATCACTCTTATTACAGGTGATGTCGTGACCGTAACGGAATTTGCAGATGGAAAGAATATCATTCATGTTGAACCGGCAGACCCTTCCGCCAGCGGAGCGCGTATTTTGACGGCCAACAAGGACACGTATGTCATTCCTGATCAGGCTATGCCTTATCTGGCATCTGGATTTTTGGACCAGGACTTATTCAATATTACGGCTTTAATTAAAGATGGCTATGATGATGAGAATCAAAAGGAATTACCTGTCATCATCCAATACTCCGAGTCCAAGGGCCGTTCTGCTAATGTTCTTCCAGCCCCAAAAGGCTCAAAGAAAACCCATGTACTTGAAAGTATCGATAGTGTGGCAGTCTCTGCTGATAAGAAGGAAACAAAGGAATTCTGGTCAGAGATTACCAAAGGAAATAAAGCTGCTAAAAAGTCTAAGGCTGCACTGGCTCCCGGCATTGAAAAGATCTGGCTGGATGGCCGGGTCGAAGCATCTCTTGAACAAAGTGTCCCGCAAATTGGAGCTCCTTCAGCCTGGGAATCCGGCTATGATGGATCAGGCGTAAAGGTGGCTGTTCTGGATACAGGAATTGATTCTGCGCATCCGGACCTGGCTGGCCAGCTGGATGAGGCTGTGAGCTTTGTTCCGGGAGAAGAAGTAACCGATATGCATGCACATGGAACCCATGTGGCCTCCACAGTGCTTGGGACTGGAGAAGCATCAGAAGGACGGAATAAGGGTGTGGCACCAGGTGCACGCCTCCTTGTAGGAAAAGTACTAAGTGACGACGGCTTTGGCCAGGATTCCTGGATTATCGATGGAATGGAATGGGCTGCTGAAAATGCCAAAGTCGTCAACATGAGCCTGGGCAGTCCTGAACCAAGCGATGGAACGGATCCGATGGCTCAGGCTGTAAACAATCTCAGTAAAGAAACAGGCTCCCTGTTCGTCATTGCTGCCGGTAACACTGGCATGGAAGGGATTGGATCACCAGGAGCCGCTGAAGCAGCCCTTACTGTCGGCGCAGTGGACAAGTCAGACAATTTAGCCTGGTTTTCGTCCAAAGGACCCAGCTTTGGAAGTGCTGGATTAAAGCCTGATCTCACCGCTCCAGGAGTCGGAATCATGGCAGCCCGTTCACAGCATACGGACAAGGGAAGCGGCTTTTATATGAGCATGGATGGCACCTCAATGGCCTCTCCTCATGTTGCAGGCGCTGCAGCTATTCTTTCCCAGCGTCACCCCGACTGGACCGGAGAACAGCTTAAGGAAGCTTTGATGAGCACGACCAAGAAGATTGAGGACATTAAACCTTTTGAAGGCGGGACAGGCCGTCTTGATACAGTCGCTGCACTTGGTGAAGTAAGAGCTACAGGTTCCCTTGATTTCGGATTCTATGACTGGCCGCATGAGAATGATGTTCCGGCTGAGAAGACCATTACGTATACAAATGATGGCGACCAGGATGTGACATTGGATCTGTCAGTGTCTGTCAAAGATGTGAATGGCACTGATGCACCTTCTGGAATGGTAAAGCTATCGGCTGAAAAAGTGACTGTTCCTGCAAAGGGAAGTACCGATGTCACCGTTACACTTGACCCGAATGCCGGTGATTTTGGCACCCGATATCAGGGACATATCAGCGCTTCATCAGAGGCGCAGAGCGTTGTTCATACTTCACTGGGCATGATCAAAGAAGATGAAAGATACCCGCTGACTATCAAGGCAATCGACCGGGACGGTGAAGCTGCCTCTGCATACTTCTATCTTTTAGGACCAACTGGCGAACCACAGTTTATGTCAGTGGAAGGGACGAAAGAGCTTAGACTGCCGAAAGGAACGTATTCGGTTATGTCGATGATGGATGTGGATACAGATACAGATCATGCTGGAGTGGCACTTGTCGGCGACCCGGAAATTAATCTGGAGGGCCCTCAGACCGTTATGCTTGATGCACGCAAAGCCAATGAGATTACAGTAGATGTTCCGAAGAAAACAGAAGCCAATTACCGGAAAATGGAGTATTTCCGCAGCATTGAAGGTAACGAAGTGAATGACATTTACATCGTCCCAGCAGTGGTGGACAAAATGTATGCTGCCCCAACAGAGAAAGTAAAAGGTGGCGAATTCACACAGGCAACGCGCTGGCGCCTGGCAGAACCACTGCTGACAATCGGTTATAAAGGAAAGGAACTGGATGATATCCCGCAGGCAGGAAGCACGCTTATAAACGGAAAGGATAATTTGAAGGCTGTCTATGCAGGGAATGGATCACCGGATGATTATAAAGGTCTCGATGTAAAAGGAAAAGCCGTCATTGTGCAGCGCAGTGATGAATTAACCGGATCCGAACGTGCGGCAGCAGCTTTAGCAGCAGGGGCAAAGCTATTAATTACTGTCAATGATGGGCCAGAGGAGCTAAGTGAATGGGTAGGAGTAGAAAATGAAGATTTCTCACTATCCGATAGCCCTCTTCCAGTTGCAGGCATCAGCGGCACTGAAGGCAAAGAACTGATTGAAGCGGCCAAGTCCGGAAAATTGACCTTAAAAGTCGAGGGTACTCCTGATTCGGACTACTTATATGACTTGGTGGACATGCATCATCAGGCAGTTCCTCAAAAAGTGGACTATTCACCGAAAAAGAAGGAACTTGTCCAAATCAACTCTGAATATAAATCAGATCGCCCTGCACCTGGTGCCGAGTTCCGGTACGATATCCTGGAACACAGCTTTGCCGGAGTTGGCTTCCTGCAGAAACTTTCACTCCCGTCCGTGAGAACAGAGTGGGTATCGGCTCAAAAAGGAACTTCCTGGTATCATCAGGCCGGAGTCCTTGATGGCCAGTGGGAAGTAAGACAGCCAAAAGTGGAATACAAACCAGGTCAAACATTGAATGAAGAATGGTTTTCGCCTGTAGTCCGCCCTCGTTTTGGCGCCGGCTTTTGGGCTCCATACCGTTCCGGCAATTATTTGATCCTCAATGTTCCTGCCTGGGCTGACTCTGGCCCTGGACATACAGGTGCTGACATGAATTACCCTGGCGACCAGACATTAAAGCTATATCAAGGGGATAAGCTGGTTAAAGAGGGAGCGGGCCAGGCCCTCTACTTATTTAATGAGTTTCCGGCAGAGAAAACCCAGTATAAACTTATAAGTGATGCTGCCCGTGATGCAGAGCGCTGGAACACATCAGTCCGTACACATACGGAGTGGACATTCTGGTCCGGGAAGCAGGAAGGATACCAGAACACACTTCCACTGATTTCCCTGGATTATAAAGTGGATACGGACATGGCCGGCAATTCCCTGGCCGGTAAGAAGATTAAGCTTGATTTATCAGCTGTTCAAATAGCCGATGCTCCTGAAAACGGCAAAATATCAGGAGCCAGCCTCGAAGTGTCCTTTGATGAAGGAAAGACATGGGAAGCGGCAAAGTTAGTAACTAAAGGCAATGGATGGTCTGCTGAAATCAAGCATCCAAATAAGAAGGGGGCCTCTGTCTCCCTGCGTGCCAGCGCATGGGATGATGCAGGCAATCGCGTGAAGCAGGAGATTATCAAGGCGTATGGATTAAAGTAATAAAGAAATGAACCAGGCTGTTAATGCCTGGTTTATTTTTTTGAACAGCGGATTGACCTCCGTGCTCTTCAGGAACGTATACTAGGCTATTTTAATATATTGGTTAAATCCGAGGCTTTATTTTTTAGAACGGAGGAATAACATGACCAATTTTCAATATTTTACAGGGACTATCAGGCAAATCTCTGATTTTAACACCGATGGCTGCCTTAAGATGATTTCCATTGAGAACGGTATGGGAGGAACCGTCCACTTCATCGTATCTCCTTCTACGTATGTTTTAGATCAAACCATGCTGTCTGCAGGGGACATCATTACCGGATATTATGACGGCAATGCTCCTGTACCCATGATATATCCCCCTCAATATCGCGCGCTTGTGGTCGTAAAACATACTTCCCATCAAAATGTAAAAACGGACCATTTTAATAGCCAGCTCATCAGCAGCGATGGCCAGCTGCAATTAAACGTCTCGCCGTATACCCGGATGGTGCTGACCAATGGGCAGGCCTTTACCGGCAGTCCTGCTAACAGAGACCTGGTTGTGGCCTATGGTCCTTCTACCAAAAGCATCCCTGCCCAGACCACACCATATAAAATTGTTGTTTTATGTTTATCCTCCACTTAAGAAAGCATGCAGTTATTTCGCGGCGCAATAGAAATAGGGCCCAATCTGGTGATTGGGGCCTTGGCTGTTTTGGATTGGGCGGGTTCGGACTCTGGGTGTTGCTTGGTGTCCGTAGGTTGGACCAGGTTCCGACTCTAAACCGGAGTTTTCTGCCTTTTGTGTCCGAAGGTGGCCAAGTTCCGACTCTAATCCGGGGTTCCATCCCTTTTGTGTCCAAAGGTAGACCAAGTTATGACTCTATCTCGCGATACCCTGCCTTTTGTGTCCGAAGGTGGACCAAGTTCCGACTCTATCTCGCGGATTCCCACCTTTTGTGTCTGAAGCTGGACCAAGTTCCGACTTTATCTCGCGGGTTCCCACCTTTTGTGTCCGAAGGTGGACCAAGTTCCGACTCTATCTCGCGTTTTCTCTCCTTTTATGTCCGAAGGTGGACCTGGTCCCGACTCTACCCCCGGCCTCCCCTGCTTTTTTTAGTCCAAACCAAGCAGCTTATTACTCATCATCAATTTCCCCATCACCGATTTCATCCTCTTCTTCTACGTCTTCAACCTGTTCGTCTTCCTCAGGCTTTTCATCGTTTCCGCAGCCCGTTAACGTTACGAAAGAAAGCGATAGTAAAAGCATCAATAATAATTTTTTCATATAAGTAACCTCCTTTTGGCTAGTTTTTCTAAAAGACCCCTCTTCTATGTATGTTTACTAATTCGCCGCCTTCCTCCCTTTTGAATATTTGCACCTGGATAGGAAAACACTTGTATAAGGCTATACTATTTTTTTACTCAGATTAAAGGATGTGCCACAGATGGATTTTATACACAGTCAGCACTCGCTTTCTGCTTTGGAGTGGGGACTCAGGGCTGTCATCTCTTATTTCTTCTTAGTTATTGTCGTCCGGGTGCTGGGGCAGCGTGCTATTTCCCAATTAAGGCTCCTTGATTTAGTAATGGCTTTCGTCATAGGCAACATTATTGCCCATCCCTTATCAGATGAGGAGCTTGGATTAAAAGGCTCCATGATTACAACGATTGTGCTGGTAATACTTTACCTGATCAGTTTATTCAGTGTACTGAAATGGCCGGCAGTCAGAAATCTGGTGAATAGCAAGCCCATCACCGTCGTGCAGAATGGCGAAATCCTATACAAAGGCTTAAACAAAGCAAGGATTTCTATTGATGTGCTTCTGGAGGAACTGCGGGAGAAAAAAGTGGAAGATGTCAAAAAGGTGGCGCTGGCTCTGTGGGAACCGAGCGGGAATATTTCGTTCTTTTTAGATCCCAAATATGAACCTATTACACCTGCATACCTTCAAAGGAGTGCGGAACCATTTGATTTGCCAAGAACGATTATTAAAGAAGGTAAAGTGGATAAACAAACACTGCAAACCATGCAAAAGGATGAAGGATGGCTAATCGCCCATCTACAGCGTTTTTATCAGACGGAAATAAATAATGTTCTGTTAGCTACCCTGGACAGCAAAGGAACTTTGAAGATATTTTTATATCAATAATTCGGTTGTAGTTTTCACCATTCTGTCACAACTCTCTCTAATCCCCCTGTCGTTTTCCCCCTTTCATTTCGATTATCAGTGATGAAAGGGCGGTGCAAAGATATGAATCTTAAATCAGGCAGTGTGAACCAGTTTGAACAGTTTTCTCAGTTTAAAGACCTTCAGGAATTTAATGCCCATCTGGAAATGTGGCTGGCCGTATATAAAATTAAGTTTTCAAAAGGAGAACTTGTTGGGCTGAAACGGCTTATCCGTTTTGCCGCGAAGGTTCCCGGTGTTTCCAATGCAAAGATCGGGACCGTTTTAAAAGCCATTCATGCTGAATACAGCGGCAATGGCATTTCACGCTCTACTTTTAAAAGAATGATTGCAAAAGCCATAAGTCTCGGCATTTTCACTGTTCATGAAACAGAAAGAAAAAATGGCTCGCAATCCAGCAACTTATATGTATTTAATCGTTTTCCCCAAAGTGGGCCACCCAAAAAGGAAAAAATGGACCACCCTAAAACTATCAATCTTTCTAAAACTAATAACCATCAAAAGATTACTAAACGTAACGAAACCGAACTTGATTACCGCTTTACCAGTGATCGTGTTCCAAGAGCATTCACCGAGCTTGTCCAATACTTTTTCCCGGAAGCAAAGCAGATCGAGGAATTCTGGAAAATGACAGCCATTGCTGCCTATAAACATAATTGTGAACAAAATGTGAACGTTGTACAGGATTTAGCGATTCAGGCTTTTCAACAGCTGATCCGGAAAATGAAAACCTCTTCAATAGCCCGTCCTATCGCGTATTTCTATGGGATTGTAACGAAAAAATTTGAAGAACAATACTACGAAGAATTATACGAAATGGGCTTTTCAGCGTATGAAAAAGATGTTTTCGCGGAATTTTTTTATAAAAAATAAAAAAAACTTGCTTAATGCCCGTAATTCTCAAGTTAGACCCCCTAACTCCGGAATTAGACCCCTTAATTCCTGAGTTAAGGGGTCTAAACGGCCGATTTACGGCTTTTGCCCAATTCGCAAAAATAGGATAAAAAACCTATATTTGAGCTACCCGGGAATACTTTGAAAGCGCGCTTTCCTGAAGGGAATCCAGCATGGAAAGCTTTGAGCAAGTGGCAGTGCAATTTGAACCGATGATTCACCAGATTATACGGTCTTTAAACATTTATCAAAATCAGGAAGACTATTTTCAAATTGGCCTGATTCGTCTTTGGGAGGCGTGGAAACTATTTGATCCTTCAAGGGGAAACTTTTTGACGTTTGCTTATTCCATCGTTAAACAGGGACTCATTGATGAGTTGAGAAAAACCTGGATGCAGAAAAACAGCGCTGTCACCCTTAGTGAGGAATTCTGGTCATCAGTGGAATCTGTCTATACATTCCAGCCTCTCGAAAAAGAGAAGCTTCTTTCTTACTGCAGCAGCCTCACCCAAAACCAGACCATATGGGTGCTTTCGACCTTCCTCCTTGATTTGTCAACCAAAGAGATCGCTGCACAGCAGGGAGTAACTGTTTCAGCGGTAAAAGCCTGGAAAAAAGGAGCCCTGATAAAACTTAGGACTACTATTCCGCAAAACTAAAAATTTTTATCGGGCACCATGTCTTTTTTCAGCCTTCATTTCGATTATATAGGTGAAAAGGAGGTGAGCAGAAATGGCACAGGCAATCATCACTACTTCTAAGCTTCGCCTGGTTTTTGAAACAGGATTGAACGGACAGGGCAAACCTGTCTATAAATCAAAAACCTATAACAGCGTGAAGCAATCCGCTACCGCGGACCAGCTTTTCACAGTGGGGCAGGCAATCGCCGGATTATCCAGCTACCCGCTGTCAGAGCTGAACAGAAATGACAACTTCAATATTTTAGGCTAATCCCGGTTGGAAATAACGATGTGGGAGGTGAAAGGAATGGCAAAGACACTTGAAATGACATTTGTAACGGAACTGGGCAATGAAACCAAATTATCGGTTGACAGCCCGAAGGAGCCGATTAATCCAGCTGCGGTTAAGGCAGCGATGGAACAGATCATTGCAGCTAATGCATTTGACGGCAATGGCGGGGACTTTGTTTCTATTAAGGATGCCAGATTAATAGAACGCAATGTAAAAGATTATGAGTTAGTGTAAGGAAATGAGGCCGGATTCTTAGAAACCGGCCTTTTTAAGCTATAAAGAAAGGAGCATGCCTAATGGAACAAATGGTCACCCTGATCAGCGAACTCGGCTTCCCGATTGTGGTCACGCTTTTTCTGCTGAGCCGGATTGAAGCCAAGCTTGATGTGGTCGTGTCCTCAATCCAGGGATTGCCGGATCGGCTGAAAGAATAGAAAAGCGAAAGCGCCTTGACCAAAACTGTGGTCAGGCGCTCTAAAAAGGGACCTACTTTTTCGCAACCGGAATCCAGATTTCACTGCGGAAGGTGGGAGAAGCGGTATCTTTGCTTTCATTCCATAGAATTTCCGGCCCTTCTACTTGCTGGTAAGAGGATGAAGGGAACCATTCTGAGTAGATTCTTCCCCAAACATTCTGAAGCGTTTCCGGAAACGGCCCCACTGCTTCAAAGACAGCCCATGAACAGGCTGGAACCTCAAGTGATGACATTCCCTCCGGACATTCCTGAACGGTGGCAGCTCCGATAAAGTGGTCAAGCTCACCCTTTTCCTCCATTCTTCCTTCCGAAAAATTGGCTGAAGCACTGATCAGGCCAAATGGCTCTGTATCAGATAACCCTTTGAGCTTTTGAATCATTTTTTCATCCAGGCTCTTCCACATGGCTGCAATCTCCGGATTCACCCCGTTAAAAATAATCGGTACCCGTTTTTTTAAACCCACAATCCTAAAGGCCTTTTTTTCTTCTATACGATAATTCATTTCAGTTCCTCCCTTAATAGATAAATGGAAAGTCATCGGAGGATAAGCCTTAAGGGCATGGCCATTGCTCCTCGCTTCTGAAGGAGTGATGCCATGAAGCTGCTGGAATGCCCTCGTAAACGAATCCGGCGAGCTATATCCATATTGGAGAGCTACATCAATGATCTTGGCATTCTTATCCTTCAGATCAAAGGCAGCCAAAGTCAGCCGCCTCCTCCGGATATACTCGGCAAGCGTTACCCCGGCGAGAAACGAAAACATTCGCTTAAAATGGTATTCTGAGCAACACGAAATCCTTGCTGCTTCTTTGAAGTCGATCTCATCCATTAAATGCTCTTCAATATACCTCATCGCCCGATTCATATTTTGCAGCAAATCCATATCGATGACCTCCTTGTATCTATAGATTAGCAGGAGCCGCTGGTGTGAACCCGACAATACATGCACGGAAATGCAGGATTGTTATTCCTTTTTATATTTCTTTTTTAACGTGTCAGAGACAATTCCCCCGCCGAGCATGAGTACCAGCGGTCCAAAATTCCAGAAAAACGATCCGCGCAGAGGGATTTCCAAATCTGTAAAATGATTAAGTCCTAAAATGCCCAGTTTAATGAGCAGCATAGCCAGCCCGATCATAAATAAAATTTCAAAAAACACTTTCATTCTTGGATAAGCAAGCTGCCTGCTGTCCTTTATCACTTTCTCTGTCAATTCCCCGTCACTCCTTAATAATTCATCAATTGTAACTCCAAATAGATCACTCAGTTTAATAATGATTTCAATGCTGGGGTAGTTCTGGCCATTTTCCCATTTTGAAACAGACTGGCGGCTCACAAACAGCTTTTCAGCCAGTTCCTCCTGTGACCAGCCTTTCTCTTTCCTCTCCTTTTTCAGCTTTTCCGCAAAAATCATATTCGCTATCACCTTTCTCAAAGTCGATCATCTCATTATGGTAATTTTTTGGGTCAAAAGTAAAGATAGGAATGGTTGCTGGGGGGCGCACGCAGGGGTTGCATGGCTTTCCGGCGGGGTTTTTACGCCTTTTTTCCATTTATCTTAAAGCCCGCATTACTCGCTGAAAAGAGACATAAATAGGCTCCCATCCTATGCACGGGAGCCTTAATGCCATCATAATTTCGTATAGACATGCACGCAATTGCGTCCTGCCTGCTTGGCCGCATATAATGCTTTGTCCGCACGGTTCAGAAGCTGGTATAGAGTCTCCTCCGACTCTTTATCTGCCTGGGCCACACCCAGGCTCAGCGTGACCGGAATGGTTTTAGTCTCTGTCACGAGCGGATGTGATTGGAGACAGCTGCGCAGCCGTTCAGCCACTTCTGCGGCTTCAGACTCTGTGCATCCTGCTACGGCCAGTACAAACTCCTCGCCGCCATAACGGGCAAACAGTTCCTCCTTCTTCAGCTGGGATTGGCAAACAGCTGCGGCATGCACCAGAACCTGGTCACCAACGGAATGTCCATACGTATCATTAACATGTTTAAAATGATCAATATCCAAAAGAATAACGGAAAAAGGGGCAGCCGTCTTTATAGCCTCAGCGAACTGACGGGTGCTTTGCTGAAAAAAGGCCCGGCGGTTATAAATCCGGGTAAGTTCATCATAATAGGCTTGATGCTCCAGCTGAAGCTGTAAGCTTTTTAACTCCGTAATATCTGTAAAAATAATGAGCAGTCCCTTTCTCTTATGGACATGCTGTAAAGACGAGATGCGGACCTGATAAGTCCGTTTGACAGGACCCGAAGCATCCAGCTCAATTTCCTGAGTATTGTCAGCTTCCTCTAGTCTAAAAGGGAATGCGATGTCTGCCATCTTCGGCCACATCTTTTCAAAATCCTGTCCATACATAAGTCTGTCCAATGGCGGAAACATTCTTTTGCACGCCTGATTGGACTCAATAATTCTGTTGGACTCATCCAGTACAATAACACCATCATTAATGCTGTTAAAAATTGCGTCTTTGGCAAAGGGCATAACGGTAAATAGCCGTGATGAGCTGATCGACCAGAAATATAGAAGTGAAGATAGCCATAGGATCATTGGAACCGGGTCGATTCCTGGAGGCGTGAATCCGACTAGATAGATAAATGCAGTCACCATAGGAACCAGCTGTCCGAACGCGATGGCGATCAGCTGCGGGCGATAGATTTTCGCAGTTTCTTTCCAATGAGAGAGAACCAGCAGAAATGCCACAAACATGCAGGAGAAGGTATACACGCCATGAATCATATACCATCTGCCAATTTCCTGATAAACATAAGGCGCACCCAGCAGCGGATCGATCTCAAAAACCCGATAATGAAGATGATGCCAATCATTAGCAGCAACCATAAGAAGCGTAATAAAGGGGAGAATAAGCAGAGCCATACAGCGTCTTAACGTTATTTTAAATCCCAGATACTGCATGATGAACAACAGTCCCAAAGGCGGAGAAAAGGCCATCCCTGTATAGAGTGCAGTGGTCCAGAACTTAATTTCCTCAAGAGTCGACGACATCAGGCCGAATGCAGAAGCAAAGCAATAAATCGTAATGGATGCCGTATAAATCATAAATAGCCGGGCGATATGAGTATACTGATGCTGTTTGGCAAAAACATAAGCACATAAGCACAAATTAAACACGCCAGATGTACAAATAAGCGTAATATAAGCTGTCAATTCCGATTTCAAGGGGGAATACCTCATCAAATTATTTTTCTTTAATGTAGCATATCAAAAGTGATATGGGGCTTTTTATGGGAAAATAATCATCCAGTCTCCCACAAAAAAAGAACCTTCATCCTTCGGATCAAGGTTCTCCAACTTTTAGCTATAAGCAAGCTCCTGCTGTTTTTCCTTTTCGCTTAGACCCAGCACCTGCCCTGTGGATTCATGAATCTCACGGAACAGCTCAGGGTGTTCAGATAGTGACATGCCGTAGGACGGAATCATTTTCTTAATTTTAAAGTGCCACTCGTCCATTTTCTCAGGGAAGCACTTCTGCAATACCTCAAGCATGACATTCACGGCTGTTGAAGCACCCGGTGAAGCTCCGAGCAGAGCAGCAACCGTGCCGTCAGACGCACTGACTACCTCTGTGCCAAACTGCAGGGTTCCTTTTCCAGCTGGTGTATCCTTGATGACCTGTACACGCTGGCCGGCCACAACGACACTCCAGTCTTCACTCTTTGCGTTTGGAATGAACTCACGCAGTTCCTCTACGCGCTGTTCATGCGAAAGCATGACCTGCTGAATCAGGTATTTTGTCAGCGCCATTTCCTTTGCACCTGCAGCCAGCATGGTGATGACATTATTTGGCTTAACGGACTTGATCAGGTCCATATTGGAGCCTGTTTTCAAGAACTTCGGCGAAAAGCCGGCAAACGGGCCAAACAGCAAGGATTTTTTGTTATCAATAAATCTTGTATCCAGATGCGGCACAGACATTGGAGGAGCACCTACTTTGGCTTTTCCGTACACCTTCGCATGATGCTTCTCGACGATTTCCGGATTATTGCAGACAAGGAACAGTCCACTTACCGGGAATCCGCCAATATGCTTGGATTCAGGGATGCCCGTCTTCTGAAGCAGATGCAGGCTTCCACCGCCTCCGCCGATAAAGACAAACTTCGCCTCATGGTTTTCAATTGTGCCGCTCTCTATATTTTTCACTTTTACATTCCATGATCCATTGCCGCCACGCTTCAAATCCTCAACGCTATGCTTGTAATGGACATTAACATTTTTATTCTTTAAATGGTCAAACAGCATGCGCGTTAACGCACCGAAGTTGACATCCGTTCCAGAGTCGATTTTTGTGGCTGCAATCGGCTCATCCGACTCACGGCCTTCCATCATCACCGGGATCCATTCCTTAAGCTTCTTTGGATCATCGGAAAATTCCATGCCCTGAAACAGCGGATTAGCTGACAGCGCTTCCAATCGTTTTTTCAAAAACGAAACATTTTTTTCCCCCTGAACAAAGCTCATATGAGGAATTGGCATAATAAAGTCCTGCGGATTAGTAATCAGGTTGTTTTCTACCAGATATGACCAAAACTGTCTGGAAAGCTGAAATTGTTCATTTACATTAATCGCTTTAGCGATATCTATTGACCCATCAGATTTTTCGGATGTATAGTTAAGCTCGCACAATGCAGCATGTCCCGTCCCTGCATTATTCCATTCGTTAGAGCTTTCTTCTCCTGCGCTAGCGAGCTTTTCAAACACTTTGATTTCCCATTCAGGTGCTAATTCTTTCAGTAAAGACCCCAAAGTCGCGCTCATGATTCCGGCACCAATTAAGATAACGTCTGTTTTGTTCTGTACGCTGCTCATTATAAACCCTTCCTTATCCCAGAATTTTGCCAAAAACTGCAGGCGCTTTACTCAGGCATCACCACTTGAAAGGCATCACCTAAGGACGCACCTTTTCCGTCACACAAAATACACATTCTATTCTATTATAATAATTGTTAGGGTAAGATAGCTAGCATTATCTGATAATTATATACTATTTTAGACAAATTAGAAAGAGGGCGGAGTTTGGAGGAACAAAAACAGCAGATAAAACGATTCCAGTATTGGAAGTTTTGTCTGCTGTTTGGTACCTTTATGCCTTTTTTAGAATTTCCTGCACTTCACTCAGGCTGGGAAGACCAGTCATAGCGCCTTTTTTGGTTACGGCGAGTCCTCCTGACACATTTGCAAAGCGAATCATGGAAGCCATCTCATCCTGCGAATGATCCTCAAAAGCTTTAGATGATTCATTTATGCAATAGAGAAGTCCGGAAACGAATGCATCTCCGGCACCCGTGGTATCCACCACCTTGTAGGGCAAGGCTGGAATTCTCCCGATCTCATCTTTATAGCGGAAGATGCAGCCATCGCCGCCCAATGTAACGATTGTCAGCTTATTTTCAGGAAACCGGGATATTCCCTCTTCCATATGATTGCATCCGGTTAAAAAGGTGAGCTCCTCCTCTGAAATTTTTACAATATCGGCATAGGGAAGCGCACCCAGTATTTCTGCTTTTGCCCTTTCCTCGGAATCCCATAATCCTATGCGGAGATTGGGATCATAGGAAATAAGCATATCCATTTCCTTAGCCCTCTTCACTGCTTGAAGGGCTGCAGTTCTTGAAGGCTCATGAATGAGTGAAATCGAGCCAAAGTGAAAAATCCTGTATTCTTCGAAAATGTTCCAATCAATCTCGTCTTTATTCAGGAACCGATCTGCGCTTGGGTTAATGTAAAAACTAAAATCCCGTTCACCAGTGGGCTCTAATGTCACAAACGTAAGGCCTGTCCGCGCCACATCCGTCAATTTCATATATTGGGTATGAACCCCATATCCCTCCAGGGTCTCCTTAAGAAAATGCCCAAGCACATCGTTGCCGACTTTCCCAATAAAGGCAGCCTTTCCTCCAAGCTTCGAGACTCCAACCGAAACATTGGCCGGTGCCCCGCCTGGAGCCTTTTGATAAGCAGTATTTTCAAAATCAAGGGGGATAAAGTCTATCAGAGCTTCCCCTAAACATAGAACTCCTTTCATAGCACACCTCATAAAAAAGTTATTTTCCCCCCAGCTCCCACAAGGATACCGAAACGCCCGCATCCCCGCTAAAGAAAATCGTTTCATCGTCAGAATCAGGAAAATACCGTGCGGTAAATACTTCCTCTCCTCCATTTACGAAGATCTCCAGTGAAGAGTGGTCCATAAATACATGCAGGCTGGATAGACTTGAAATCTTGCAGGTTCTTGACTCCTGCATTCCTGATTTCACATTTCTTCTTTGCAGCTGGATTACCTTCTGGTCCGGATAATAAATAAGAGTGGCCTCATTGCGGAAATCCACTTTGAACATACCCCTTATGTGCTTAGATAAGTTCAGCATCAGCTCAGCCGTTTTTCCGCTTATGCCCTCCAGCTGCAGCCTTTCACCTTTTATCTCCACGTCATGGAGCTCCGTTTTATCTTTGCGGAGCTTTTTAAATTCTTCCACAGGAGTCTGTATGAGCCTTCCGTTTTTCATATTCAGCACTCTTGGCATGGTCAATGCATGGACCCAGCGATAACGGACCGTCGGCTGGCTGGATTCAGCTTCATCTGTAATGCCCATCCACCCATAAAGAATCCTTCTTCCTAAATCATCTTTAAAGGTTTGCGGAGCATAAAAATCAAAGCCGCGATCCAGCTCAGTAAAAGAACCATGTGTAAACTTCGCTTTTTCGTAATCGAGCTTTCCGGAAAAATATCCCGATTGAAAGAGATTATGGTACTCATATCCACTGGGCTCAAGTCCCTGCGGTGAGACAAGGAGTATCTCCTGTCCATCAAGCTCAAATAAATCCGGGCATTCCCACATATAGCCAAACTCTTCAAGTCCATTCATTTTTGCGCCGGCAATCTTCCCTTTTTCCTGCCAATGGTGTAAATCCTTTGATGCAAAGAGGACAGCAGCCCCCTTCTGCTCAAGGGTCTGCGCTCCAACTACCATATAGAAGTGCCCATCCTTTTCCCAGACCTTTGGATCCCGGAAATGAGCTGTATACCCTTTTGGCAGCTCCAGGACTGGCCCTTTCTTTTCAAAATGGACACCATCCTCAGAAACAGCAAGACACTGATACGTTTCCCGCTTGCCATCCTCCGTTTTCACATTTCCTGTATAAAAGAGATACAGCTTTCCATCATGCTCTATCGCACTTCCGGAATAGCAGCCATTCCGGTCATACCACTGATCAGGAGCGAGCGCGATCGGCTCCTCCTGCCAGTGGATGAGATCCCTGGATGAGTAATGTCCCCAATACTTTGCACCATGGGCAGTCTCAAACGGGTTCCATTGATAAAACACATGATAAACACCCTTGAATTGTATTAAGCCATTCGGATCATTCAGTAATCCGACAGGCGGCATGAGATGATACTTCAGCCGGCAGGGATCCTGATTGACCAAGTGACTGTTTTTTTCTGCCTCCATGCGGGCTTTCTTGAATAAATCTATATCCGTCATATTAGAACATCCTTGCTGTTGATATTTCTGTTACTGTCCCTGTTCCACTTCTTTCTTTGCTTTATCCGAGAATCCAAACATCCATGTCAGAGCAAAGGCTACTGCGAGGGCAATCACATTGACTAAAATGTACAGGAGAACCTGGCCGTTCAAGTAAAGGAGGGTACCAGGAATAACGGTCACAGCCATTCCTGTCGCTTTCAGCTGCAGCAGGGAGGCAACGAAACCTCCGGCAGCTCCGCCAATCAGTCCCATAAGAAACGGCTTGCCGTAGCGCAGATTGACACCGAACAATGCCGGCTCGGTTATTCCCAAAAACGCAGATATAGCGGATGGGAAAGCCAGTGCCTTTAACTTGGCTGATTTTGTTTTTAAAGCAACTGCTAACGTTGCACCGCCTTGGGCTGCAACGGAACATGTAATAATTGCGTTGTATGGGTTGCTTTTATATTGAGCCAGCAGCTGTATCTCCAGCATGTTGAAAATATGATGAACACCAGTGATAACGATTAGCTGATTAAGTCCTCCAATCAAGATTCCGCTGATTCCGAACGGCCATGAGAGCACTGTGATGGTAACATCCAGTATGCTTTGCTCCACTATATGGAATATAGGCCCAATGACCAGAAGCGCTAATCCAATCATGATCAGGAGGGTTAAGAACGGGGTAATAATTAAATCCAGTGCATCCGGCACCCGTTTTCGAATAGCCCTCTCCAGTTTTGCCCCAATAATCCCGGCAATAAAGGCTGGAAGGACAGAGGCCTGATAGCCGACAATCGGAATAAACCCAAAGAAGTAAATCGGTTCAACTCCTCCGCCTGCTACATCCCATGCATTTGGGAGGGAAGGACTGACAAGCATCAACCCCAGGATTAAACCAATGATTGGGGTCCCGCCAAACACTCTAAAGGTTGACCAGGCGACAAGAGCCGGAAGGAAAATAAACGCCGTATCCGTCAGTACCTGAGTAAATAAGATGAAATTTTCTGATACATCAGCTTCTGTCATGCCAAATAAAGCAAGGATTTCCTCCTGCATCACCAGCCCGCGCAGCCCCATAAAGAGCCCTGTCGCGACAAGGACTGGAATAATCGGCACAAATACATCCCCAAATTTCCGGATCGCCCTTTGGAAAGCCGAGCCGCTTTTAACAGCTTCTTTTTTCTGCTCTGATGCTGACATGGAATCTATATCCAGGCCGGATACTTCTTCATAGACTTTATTAACGGTTCCAGTGCCAAAAATAATCTGATATTGGCCCGAATTGAAGAAAGCCCCTTTTACCTTATTGATGCTTTCAACTCTTTCCTGATCAATTTTTTCCTGATCATTCACCATTAGCCGCAGCCTGGTTGCGCAGTGGGCCACTGACTGAATATTTTCCCTGCCGCCGACTGCTTCTATTAAATCTTCCGCAATTTTACGATACTCCGACATCCTCTTCACCCCTATTTTTATAGTCTTGTGGAATCGATTCCATAATGGTTAAAAAATAATGGAACGTTCCTTTGTGAAATCGATTCCATAAAAGCGAAAATAAAAGTGTAATCGATTAAACCTTTTTTATGAAATCGATTACACGACCATTATATACTTTCTCTCTCTACAAGTCTATAATTAATTTTCCGCGTTTTTTCCAGGCTATGCTCCCCATTGATTTTTTGCAGAATCAGCAAAGCTGCTTCCCTCCCTGCATCTTCAAAGGAAAAATCAATAGTTGTTAAGGCCGGGGTGATATATTTAGACAGCTCAGATCCACCCATACCTGCAATCGCCACATCACCGGGAACAGAATAGCCATTTTGCCTAAGATACCGTAAGGCGCCAATCGCCAGACGGTCTGTCACAGCCACGACTGCCTGCGGTTTATCTTCTGCAGATTCCATAATATTCTTCATGCCATTAAACCCGGAATCAATATCAAAAATCCCCTTTTGAAGCCAGGCCGATTCAACGGATAGCTGATGCTCCTTCATGGCATCTAGGTACCCTTGTTTCCGCAGGTAACCCACCGCACGGTCAGCCTCATCCACTCCAATAAAAGCAATTTTTTTATATCCCTTTCGGATTAGCAGGCCTGCCATATCCCGCGCAGCCTGATATTCATCAAAAATGACACTCGTCAATTCTTCCGCATGCTGCCCCACCATGATAAATGGGATGTTCAGCTGACGGATCTCCTGAATCAATTCCGGCTCCACGTTTGTAGCTGACAGAATCATGCCGTCCACATTCCTGCTTTTAAGAAGCCGTATATATTCAATCTCTTTTTCGGCGTGAAGATTTGTATTAGCAAGCAGAATTTGATAGCCTTCTCCGGCCAATACTTCATCAATTCCATTAACCAGACGGCTTGACGTTTCAGTGCTGATCTTTGGGAGAATAACCCCGATAACCTTAGTTTTTTTCGTGCGGAGCGACTTCGCATGGGCACTTGGGACATAACCGGTCTCCTCTATTACATGAAGGACCCTTTTCCTCGCGTCCTCACTCACATAACCGGAATTATTCAAAACCCTTGAAACAGTTGTCCGAGAAACCTTCGCCCTTTCTGCTATTTCCTTAATGGTAATCATCTAAATCCTCCCGGGCAAAATAGTCTATTATCATTTTACACAAATGAAGGGAAAAGGAAATAGCGGGCTCTGGGCTGGATGCAATATGAATTGTTATTTTTTAAATTTGCTTTAAAATAGTGGTAAAGAAAGGAAGTGGATAATGTTAGTAAAAAGAAGATTTCCGTCAGATGAATTAAAATCCATGCGATATTTAAACACCCGAATGGAGTTAACTGAAAGAGAAAAGCAGCATTGGTCAAACCTTGAAAAAGGTTATGAAGGAGAGTTAAAATTTGACCTTCTCGCAGAAAACCTGACCGAAGAAAGACTGGTGATTCATGACCTTTTACTGGAAGTAAACAACTCCTATTTTCAAATTGACTCCTTAATCATTTCAGAAGGAATGATCCATTTAGCAGAAATTAAAAATTTCCAGGGAGACTGGCACCTGGAATCAGACAAGTTATATGCCGTAAATACCGGCCGGGAATATAAGAATCCTGTATACCAATTAAAAAGAAGTGCTGCCTTATTCCGCCAGCTTCTTCAAACCCTTCAATCTAACGTCCCTGTTGAAGCCTCCGTTATTTTTATCAACCCTGAATTCACCTTATACCAAGCCCCCATGGATCAGCCCATTATTTTGCCCACCCAAATAAACCGCTTCCTGAAAGACTTGAACCATATCCCGTCCAAATTAAATGAGGGTCACCGAAAACTGGCACAGCAATTACTTTCACTCCATCAAACCAAAAATCCTTACACCATGTTGCCTGAGTATCACTTTGACCAGCTGAAAAAAGGGATGTACTGCAAGGTTTGTCAGTCTCTTCTCAACCGTATAAACAAGGACCTTGTATGCGGAGAATGCGGCAGGCATGAAAAAATAGAACAGGGCATTCTGCGGAATATAAAGGAATTTAAACTCCTTTTTCCCGGGAGAAAGCTGACGACCCAAAGCATTTATGAATGGTGTAATGCTGATATTAGCAAAAGAACTTTCTCCAGGGTATTAAAGAAAAATTATTCGATGTGGGGCAGCACCAGTAATACCTATTTTGAGTGAGAGGATTGGGTTTGGCAGAGAGTTTAGGTTCTTGGTACGGAAGTAATCACGGGTTTAGACTTTGGGTGCTAGATTTCTTTACTTTAGTTTGGGCAGGTTTTGACGTTAGTTCCGGGGGGGCCTCTCTTGTGTCAGAAGTTGACCCGAGTTCTGACTCTAGTTAACGGGTTTCTTCCCTTTGTGTCAGAAGTTGGACCCGGTTCTGACTCTAGTTCCGGGAGGGCCTCTCTTTGTGTCAGAAGTTAACCCGGGTTCTGACTCTAGTTACCGGGTTTCTTCCCTTTGTGTCAGAAGTTAACCTGAGTTCTGACTCTAGTTCCGGGGGGACCTCTCTTTGTGTCAGAAGTTGGACCCGGTTCTGACTCTAGTTCCGGGAGGGCCTCTCTTTGTGTCAGAAGTTGACCTGAGTTCTGACTCTAGTTCCGGGAGCGCCTCTCTTTGTGTCAGAAGTTAACCTGAGTTCTGACTCTAGTTCCGGGGGGGGCCTCTCTTTGTGTCAGAAGGTGACCTGAGTTCTGACTCTAGTTCCGGGAGGCCTCTCTTTGTGTCAGAAGGTGACCCCGGGTCTGTCTCTAGTTACCGGGTTTCTTCCCTTTGTGTCAGAAGTTGGCCCCGGATCTGACTCTAGTTCCGGGAGGGCCTCTCTTGTGTCAGAAGGTGACCCCGGGTCTGTCTCTAGTTCCGGGAGGGCCTCTCTTGTGTCAGAAGGTGACCCCGGATCTGACTCTAGTTACCGGGTTTCTTCTCTTTGTGTCAGAAGTTGGACCCGGTTCTGACTCTAGTTCCGGGAGGGCCTCTCTTGTGTCAGAAGTTGACCCCGGATCTGTCTCTAGTTCCGGGAGGGCCTCTCTTTGTGTCAGAAGTTGGACCCCGTTCTGACTCTAGTTCCGGGATTTCCTCTCTTTGTGTCAGAAGTCCCGGTTCTGACTCTAGTTCCGGGAGGGCCTCTCTTTGTGTCAGAAGTTGGACCCGGTTCTGACTCTAGTTACCGGGTTTCTTCTCTTTGTGTCAGAAGTTGGACCCGGTTCTGACTCTAGTTACCGGGTTTCTTCTCTTTGTGTCAGAAGTTGGACCCGGTTCTGACTCTAGTTCCGGGGGGACCTCTCTTTGTGTCAGAAGTTGACCCCGGATCTGTCTCTAGTTCCGGGGGGACCTCTCTTTGTGTCAGAAGTTGACCCCGGATCTGTCTCTAGTTACCGGGTTTCTTCTCTTTGTGTCAGAAGTTGGACCCGGTTCTGACTCTAGTTACCGGGTTTCTTCTCTTTGTGTCAGAAGTTGGACCCGGTTCTGACTCTAGTTCCGGGATTTCCTCTCTTTGTGTCAGAAGTTGGACCCGGTTCTGACTCTAGTTACCGGGTTTCTTCCCTTTGAACCCAAATTCAACCAGCAAATCCAAATAAAATAAGATGTAAAGCGTTTGCATTTTATTTTATTTGCATTATAATACTTGTATACAAGTATACACGTATACTCAAATGTCATTTTATAAAGGTGATGTTATGAATAATTCCACAGAATTTCTATATCCTCAAAAATGGCTTTCTAAGGCTTCCTCTGGCGATCGTGTCGCATATGAGCTTAGGATGCGCATTATTGCAGGTTTGATTGAAAGCGGTACCACACTTTCTGAAAATAAGCTGGCAGCTGATTTCGCGGTGAGCCGTTCTCCTGTTCGTGAAGCCTTACGGACACTGGCATCTGAAAATATTATCCGCTTAGGACGAAATGGTGCGGTTGTTGCCGGTTTGACCGAAAAAGAAATAGAAGAAATTTACGATGTTCGTCTCATGATTGAAACATTTGTGTTTGAACGACTTACCAATATGGACACAAATGAATTGACCATGGAGCTCAGCAAGGTTTTAGAAATGATGAAAGTAGCAGTTAAATATCAGGATGCTGATGAGTTTGCGTATCAGGATATTCTGTTCCACGAAATTATCATCGGATCCATTGGCCATTCTTACATCCAGCTGATCTGGAATAATTTAAAGCCCGTGATGGAAGGCTTCATTCTTTTATCCATGCGCGTGCGATTTAAGGAAAATTATGAAGACCTTGATCGGATTGTGAAAAATCATGAACTGTATATTGATGCAATCAAATCTAAGGATAGAAACCTCATGATTAAGTCCTTACACGAAAATTTTGATGATGTTCAAGGGAAAGTAGACGACTTATGGAGATCACAACAAATGCTATCTAAAGGGGTTAAACAACAAGATGACTAGCTATATGTTAGGGATTGATATAGGGACCACCAGTACAAAAGCCGTGTTATTCAGTGAAAAAGGCGATGTGATTCAGCAGGAGAACATTGGTTATCCTCTGTACACGCCTGATATCTCAACTGCCGAGCAGAATCCGGAGGAGATTTTCTCTGCCGTCGTTCAAGCCATAGCGAACATTATGAAAAACCACCATGATAAAAACCTGAGCTTTGTCTCGTTCAGCAGTGCGATGCACAGTGTGATTGCGATGGATGAGAATGACCTGCCGCTTACCCCAGTGATTACCTGGGCCGATAACCGCAGCGAAGCATGGGCACGCAAAATTAAAGAAGAATGGAATGGACATGAAGTCTATAAACGGACCGGAACACCAATTCATCCGATGTCCCCATTAAGCAAGATCACCTGGCTTGTGAAGGATCGTCCGGAGATCGCCAGCAGGACAAAGAAATATATCGGCATTAAAGAATATATTTTCAAAAAGCTCTTTAATGAATATGCTGTCGATTATTCACTTGCTTCCTGCATGGGAATGATGAATCTCAAGACATTGGACTGGGATGAGGAAGCATTAGCGATTGCGGGCATCAACCGCTCACAGCTATCCAACCTTGTCCCTACTACAAAGATGTTCCAGAACTGCGATCCTATTTTAGCCAAACAAATGGGCATCGATCCTAAGACTCCTTTTGTGATCGGCGCAAGTGATGGAGTTCTTTCCAACTTGGGTGTGAACGCGATCAGAAAAGGCGAAATTGCGATTACCATTGGGACAAGCGGCGCGATCCGGACCATTATTGATAAGCCGCAGACCGATGAAAAAGGGAGAATTTTCTGCTACGCCTTAACGGAAAATCATTGGGTGATTGGCGGTCCGGTGAACAATGGGGGAATGGTCCTCCGCTGGATCCGGGATGAATTTGCCTCATCTGAAGCCGAAACGGCCAAGAGATTGGGCATTGATCCGTACGAAGTATTAACCAAAATTGCCGACCGCGTAAGACCGGGGGCAGATGGCCTGCTGTTCCATCCGTATCTCGCAGGTGAACGCGCTCCTTTATGGAACCCGGATGTGCGCGGATCCTTCTTCGGATTAACGATGTCCCATAAGAAGGAGCATATGATTCGGGCAGCGCTGGAAGGCGTCATTTATAATCTGTACACCGTTTATTTAGCATTAGTCGAATGTATGGATGGCCCGGTAAGTCGGATTCAGGCAACAGGAGGCTTCGCCAGATCTGAGGTTTGGCGGCAAATGATGTCCGATATTTTTGAATCGGAGGTCGTCATACCTGAAAGCTATGAAAGTTCATGTCTCGGCGCCTGTATTTTAGGTTTATATGCCACAGGAAAAATCGACTCCTTTGAAGCCGTTTCAGACATGGTGGGCGATACTTATAAGCACACACCGAAAGAAGAGGCTGCAAAAGAATATAGACAGCTGCTGCCGATCTTTATCAAATTATCAAGAGCGCTGGAAGATGAATATTCTTCGATCGCAAGCTATCAAAGAAGCTTAATACAACAAAACTAGGGGGAAATGACAATGCCGCTGTTAATAGTAGCAATTGGTATCGTTGCCTTATTAATTCTGATAATGGGCTTGAAATTAAATACCTTTATTTCATTAATTATCGTTTCTTTTGGTGTTGCGCTGGCACTCGGAATGCCGCTCGACCAAATTGTCAAAACCATTGAAGCTGGATTAGGCGGAACACTTGGCCACTTGGCGCTCATCTTCGGTCTTGGCGCCATGCTGGGCAAACTGATCGCCGATTCAGGCGGCGCCCAGCGAATTGCCATGACTCTTGTCAATAAATTCGGTGAAAAGAATATCCAATGGGCGGTAGTGGCTGCATCCTTTATTATCGGTGTCGCCTTATTCTTTGAAGTGGGACTTGTATTATTAATCCCGATCGTATTTGCCATTTCAAGGGAGTTAAAGATTTCCATTTTGTTTCTTGGTATTCCGATGACAGCAGCTTTATCTGTCACACATGGATTCCTCCCTCCTCACCCGGGTCCAACCGTTATTGCCGGTGAATACGGTGCAAACATTGGTGAAGTATTGCTTTATGGTTTTATCATTGCGGTTCCAACTGTTTTTTTAGCTGGACCGGTATTTACGAAAATTGCTAAAAAGCTCGTTCCGGCTTCATTCACAAAAAGCGGAAGCATCGCTTCTCTGGGAGAACAGAAAACCTTTAAGCTTGAAGATACACCAGGCTTTGGAATCAGTGTATTTACGGCTTTGCTACCTGTTATTTTAATGTCAATCGCAACGATTATTACATTGCTTCAAAAAACAATGGGATTTGCAGATAATAGCCTTTTGGCTGCCATCCGTTTTATAGGCGATGCCGGCACTGCAATGCTGATCTCCTTATTGGTTGCCATTTATACTATGGGGCTTGCAAGGAAAATTCCAATCAAAAATGTGATGGATTCCTGCACAACCGCCATCACCCAGATCGGGATGATGCTCCTGATTATCGGCGGAGGCGGCGCCTTCAAACAGGTATTAATTGATGGCGGTGTTGGTGACTATGTAGCCGAGCTTTTCAAAGGAACAAGCCTGTCCCCTATTTTACTGGCATGGATTATTGCAGCCATCCTGAGGATTTCTTTAGGATCTGCCACAGTGGCCGCATTAACTACAGCTGGTTTAGTTATCCCTCTGCTGGGCCAGTCGGATGCCAATCTTGCCTTAGTGGTGCTTGCAACAGGGGCGGGAAGCTTAATCGCTTCTCACGTTAATGATGCCGGCTTCTGGATGTTCAAAGAATACTTTGGTTTAAGCATGAAGGAAACGTTTGCAACATGGACACTGCTTGAAACCATAATATCTGTTGCTGGATTAGGATTTATTTTATTGTTAAGCTTATTTGTATAAACACTTTAAGGCAATGAAACCCTATTCATAAGAGGGGTTCATTGCCTATTAATCTGAACTGAAGGAGCAGAAACTATGTCTAATACAATTGGTGTTATTGGTCTCGGAGTAATGGGGAGCAATATCGCTTTAAATATGGCCAATAACGGCGAGAAAGTAGCAGTATATAACTACACTAGGGATTTAACCGATCAGCTTGTACAAAAGCTGGAAGGCCAATCCATAAACCCCTACTATGAAGTAGAGAAATTTGTCCAGTCTTTAGAAAAACCGCGCAAAATCTTTTTAATGGTGACAGCCGGCAAAGCCATAGATTCTGTCATTGCAAGCTTAATCCCCTTCCTTGAAGAAGGCGACGTTATCATGGATGGCGGCAACTCCCATTACGAAGATACGGAAAAAAGATATGATGATCTGAGAGCAAAAGGGATCGGCTATCTGGGGATCGGCATTTCAGGCGGTGAAGTGGGTGCTTTAACAGGGCCTTCCATCATGCCGGGCGGAGATCAGGACGTCTATGAAAAAGCGGCTCCAATTCTTACAAAGATTGCTGCAAAGGTTGACGGAATGCCTTGCTGTGTCTATATCGGACCTAAAGGGGCAGGCCACTTTGTCAAAATGGTACATAACGGCATCGAGTATGCAGATATGCAGCTGATTGCTGAGGCCTACACATTTTTAAGAGAAAAATTAGGATTATCAGTTGAAGAAATCGCGGATATCTTTGAAACATGGAATCAAGGCGAGCTGAAGAGCTATTTGATTGAGATCACAGCAGCTATTTTAAGAAAAAAGGATGAGCGCACAGGCTTGCCGCAAATTGATGTCATTCTGGATAAAGCAGGCCAAAAAGGAACCGGAAAATGGACCAGCCTGCAGGCCATCGATAATGGGATTCCAACTTCGATCATTACAGAATCTTTATTCGCACGCTATATTTCCGCATTAAAAGATGAGCGCGTGGCGGCAGAACCCCTTTTAACAGGCCCTGTAAAGGATGAAATCAGCCTTGATAAGGACGCCTGGATCGAATATATCAGACAGGCATTATATATGGGGAAAGTATGCGCCTATGCACAAGGATTCACTCAATATAAAATGTCGTCTGAGCAAAATGACTGGAATCTCCCTCTGAAGGATATTGCCCTTATTTTCCGCGATGGCTGCATCATTCGTGCGGAATTCTTAAATGTCATCAGCGAAGCCTATCAGGAGCAGCCGAACCTGGCAAACCTGCTCGTCTCTCCTTACTTTGCCGAAAGGATCAGAGACTATCAGACGGGCTTGCGCAAAATTGTCTGCGAAGGCATTCAATCCGGCATCGCATTGCCTTGCTTAAGCTCTTCTCTTTCCTACTACGACAGCTACCGGAATGGAAGGTCAAATGCCAGCCTGCTGCAGGCACAGCGTGATTACTTCGGTGCCCATACGTATGAGCGGACTGATATGGAAGGGACTTTCCACACTAACTGGAATGAATAAAACGGCAAAAAACGCTTGCCCCTCAAAAGGGACAAGCGTTTTTTTCTGTTTCCTTAATCTCTTTCCAGCAGTGCAGCACCTGCAATGCCAGGATCTGTCATTTCATATGGATCGAGGATTAAATCGAGTTCTTCTTCTGTCAGAACATCATATTTCAGGCACAGGTCCCTGATGGAACGGCCGGTTAAAATTGCTTCCCTGGCGATTCTTGATACAACTTCATACCCAAGGTGTGGATTGACGGCTGTAATGATGCCGACACTCTTTTCAACATATTCTTTTAATCTTTCTTCATTAGCTTCGATTCCTTTTACACAATGCTCAGTAAACGTATTGAACGCATTGTTCATGATGCTGATCGACTGCAAAAGGTTAAAGATCAGGACTGGCTCCATAACGTTGAGCTCAAGCTGCCCTGCTTCTGAAGCAAGAGAAATCGTATGGTCGTTTCCGATAACCTGGAATGCCACCTGGTTAATAAGCTCAGGCAGAACAGGGTTTACTTTACCCGGCATAATGGATGAACCTGGCTGTCTTGCCGGAAGGGAAATTTCCCCTAGTCCCGCTCTTGGGCCGGAAGCCATTAGGCGCAGGTCATTTGCAATTTTGGACATATTGGTCATGCAGATTTTCAGCGCTGCGGAAACTTCTGTATAAGAATCCGTATTTTGCGTAGCATCTACAAGATGCTCTGCCCCTGTAAATGGCAGTCCGCTGATATCAGCAATATGCTTCACCACTAAGTTAATATATTTAGGAATGGCATTCAGTCCCGTACCAACTGCTGTTGCCCCCATATTCAGCTCATAAAGGTGCTGCTTGGATTGCTGAATGCGCTTAATATCACGCGCAATCACACGGCTGTAAGCTTCGAATTCCTGGCCAAGCCTGATCGGAACCGCATCCTGCAGATGAGTCCGTCCCATTTTAATCACATGGTTGAATTCTTTGGACTTCTCAAGGAAAACAGAATGCATCTGTTCCATTGTCAGGATCAGCTGATCCAGCAGATTTAATACTGAGATATGCATCGCTGTCGGGAAAGCATCATTTGTCGACTGCGACATATTAACATGAGTATTTGGGCTGCAATGGGAATAATCCCCCTTCTCATGGCCCATAATTTCTATTGCACGGTTCGCAAGGATTTCATTGATATTCATATTAATGGACGTTCCGGCACCGCCCTGAATCGGGTCAACAATCACCTGATCATGCCATAGTCCTTCAATCATTTCATCTGCTGCCTGTACGATCGGGTCTCCAATGCCCGGGTATAGGCGCCTAACTTCCATATTCGCCATGGCCGCTGCCTTTTTCACGATGGCCATTGCCTTGATTAACTCCGGATGGATCCGGTAGCCGGTAATCGGGAAATTCTCTACTGCACGAAGCGTCTGAACGCCATAATAAGCATCAGCAGGAACCTCCTTAGAGCCTAGGAAATCTTTTTCAATTCTGTAGCTGTTCTTAGCTGCTAGCATATACGTCTACTCCTTTATATAAACCTTTCAGTAATATATAGGTTTTGTATTGGCTTGTCCTTCGTATACACTATAATCCGGAATAGGGGAATAAGCAATGGTAAAAAGGAGAAGTAAGAAAAAGGTAATTCCTTTCTTTTCGATGGGCCTGGTTTTATCAGCGTCCGCCTCCTGTCATTACCTTTTAAAAGAATAATTTACACTCTCATTGGCAATGAATAAAAATTATTCAAGATCACCTTTATATTTTTCTGGCAATAACACCATGTCAGAGGAAAAGCCCTTCAGATAAAAACAAAATGTCCTGCGCCAATTCACAGGACATTCTTTGCACCCCAAAGCAGAAACCTCTTAACATGAACAGAAAAAATCCGCTCAAGTATTTACTCCAGCCCATTTCTCAGCACAGCCGCAAGCCGGTGCAGTTCTTCCGGCTTCCGAATATGATAATGGCGTCCTTCCTTCTGCAAATAGCCTTTATCGCAAAACTGCACAAGAACATGCAATAGATGACGGTAGGACACTCCTAAAAAGTCACAGACTGTTACATGTTTCTCCTTATAGACTTCCCCATCAGCGGTTTGAAGGATGAAATCTGCCAGCCGGTTTTCAAGGGGAAAGGAAAGGCCTTGGGAATACTTTTCAGCCATTTTTGTCGCTTTCACACTTAAAAACTTAGTTAACTCCCGGAGAAATGTCGTATCTTCCAGGAGTCTTGTGCGATAGTGATGCAAAGGAATCGTAAAACAGATAGTTTTTGTAGAAGCCTGAATTCCTTTTGTATAGTACACTTCGTGTAAAAGCTCCATTTCCCCAATATAATCATGGGAGTTAATGAAATTAATCAAAGAAACCTTGCCATTTTGATAGGTCACATAAATCTTCGCTTTTCCCTCGATGACATAATACAAGTAATCTGGCCTCATGCCCTCCCGAATAATCCATTCATCCCGCTTATATTCGCGAACCTCCATAAACTCTTCGATCGAAAAAGAAAATAAATGCGAGATGGAGTGCTCCTCTAAATAGTACTGCCTTTTTTCCCCTTTAAAAATTTCCATGATTCACCCCAAAATATGAGATATCTCATATTATTGTACGAAGCTTCCTGCTATCATGCAAATATCGGAGGGATCTATCATGAATACACAAAGCTGGATGAGCAGACAGTTTTTCAGTTTCTTCCTGACCTGGGGCGTTTTTCTTCCCTACTGGACAGGATGGCTGATCCATATAAAAGGAATGACCGTTTCACAGGCGAGTTTAATCATGAGCTTAGGGCTGGTTATTCGAGGGCTTGCCACACTTTTTGCCTTCCCCTATTTATCAGGAAAATTCAGCAGCCGAACGCTGCTGAACGGGATGTCAATCGGCACACTGATTGCCATCCTCTGCTATATCCCGGCCAACTCCTTCGTCAGCCTGCTTGCGGTGACACTGCTTCTGCATTTCTTTTACCCTGCACTGATGCCGGCACTGGATAGTGCGGCAGGCATTCTTGTACAGAATAAGCAGCTAAAGGATTACGGGAAAAGCCGCTCCTGGGGGTCGATCGGGTTTGTGGTATCCGGCATGATTCTGACCTTTTTCACAGGGTCAATCGGAGATAAAGCTATTTTCTGGGCGCTATTGCTCGGCATGGCTGCCGTTCTGTGCCTCGGTTTTATGAACACGCCTGAAGTTCTGTCTGAAAAACCAAAAGCCGGCCAGGCAAAAGGCGCTATCATGAAATTATTCAGCATCCGGCATTTTGGCCTGGTGCTTGTCATTGTCATTTTGCTGCAGGCCGCCCATGCTTCTTATTACAACTATGGCTACATTTATCTGCAGGAAATCCAGGCACCCAAATATCTCATTGGCGCCATCATTAACATAGGTGTGATAGCAGAAATCCTATTCTTTTTCATTGCCGACCGGACGTTTAAGAGATTTTCTATCGGCTCCTTACTGGCTCTGGCAGCACTCGGGTCGACCGCACGCTGGATACTTGTATTTGCCTTTCCACATGTCATCATGTTCAGCATTGCTCAGACTCTGCATGCCTTCTCATTTGCGATGGCGCACTACGCTTTTATGAAGTACTTAATCAAGCATGTTCCACATGAACAGGTGCCGATTACTCAAGGTGTATACTCAGCGCTCGCACTCAGCTGGAGTACGGCCCTTTTCACTATCTTTGGCGGGTATCTGTATGAAATTGAACCAAGGTATGCATTTATTGGGATGGTGGTTTGTACTGTACCAGCCTTGGTCCTGGCGCTTATTTACAGAAAGCTTGCCCATCGGAAGGAAGCCGCTGCTGGCAAGTTGGCAGGTTAACAGTTAAGAGCTATTCCTGGCATGTCCGGCAGCCGCTTAAAAAAGTTGAACCACCTTTGCTTGAATGGACTCCGGCAGCAGTTGAAAGAACAGTCCTTCAAACTTCAGATCCAGCACACCTGCAATCAGCAAAAGAAGCACCAGGATAGGCACTATTTTTTTCTTAAACATCTTTCGTCCTCCTTTCATAGAAAGAGCTCCCGCAGCAGGAGCTCTTTTGATTAATACACCAGTTTATATACGATTTCCCCATCAATCACCCGGCCATCGGCTTCAAAACCGAGTTTTTTATATAGCCCCTTCGCCGGATTGTTCTCAGGCTCAAAGCTCAAATAAATCACCTTATGCTCCTGATCCTGCTTAATCCGCTCAATCAGCTTTTCCATTGCTGCTTTTCCGTACCCTTTTGACTGATGCTTCGCGTCAATCATCAGGCGGTAAATCCAGTATTCCTTATCGTCATAATCCATGCAATACATGGTAAAACCCACTAACACATCACCATGATAAATCGCTAAGCAAATACATTCCGGAAAAGCCTTCGCCTGTGCAAGCGAAAACACATTCGGCGCCACAAAATGCTTCTGTTCTTCTGCTACTTTCAAGTCAATGACCTCAAAAAAATTGTGCCGGTCTATTTCTCTGAATTCAATCACATGATCCCTCTTCTCTTTGGAAAGACAGGTCACCCGCCCTGTTTTCAGGTACATGCCTGCCAATTCACCATCGGAGTCCAAATCGCTAAACCAGCAGGGAAATCCTTTAAATAATGATATATAAAAGGCATCTTTTTTTCAGTTTTGAAATTGATCCAATACAGCAAAGAAGTCGCGGATAAAATGATAGAATATTTTCTCTGTGGGCAGCAGCTGTCGTTCACTGGAAATAATGATTCCTACTGCACGGGTAATCTCCGGCATGACCGGCAGCCTTACTGTCGAACGGGGCAGGCTGTCAACCAATGTAGACTCCGGAATAAGCGTCAGGCCCAGACCTGCTGAGACCAGGCCTTTAATCGTATCAATATCATCCCCTTCAAATGACACCTTAGGCTGAAAGCCAAGCTGACTGCAGGCATCATCGAATAGTTCGCGCAAAACATATCCCTTAGGAAACAAAATAAAGGATTCGTCTTTCAGCTGGTTCAGATTCAATGAAGATTTATCCGTTAACTGGTGGCCAGCAGGAAGCAAAGCGACCATTTTCTCCGTAAATAAAATATCCCCCTTAACCTTCTTCTCCTTCTTTGGAAGCGGGCCAATCAACGCCATATCGATTTCCCCTTCCGCCACCCCGCTGATTAAATCACGGTAACTGCTCTGTTTCAGTTCAAACTTCACTTGCGGATAGCGCCCTCGGAAAGAAGATATGATAGAGGGCAGGGTATAGAGTGCCAGACTGCTTGGAAAGCCGAATCGTATTCTGCCTTGCTCCGGATCCAGAAATTCCTTGACTTGCCGTTTGGCATTATCGATGACCTTGATGGCTTCTTCCATCTGCTCTAAAAAGATCTTTCCGATAGGCGTTAATTTCACGTTCCTTCCTTCACGGATAAACAGGTTCACACCCAGCTCAGATTCAAGGTTGAAAATCTGTCTGCTGACAGCGGATTGTGCTACATGCAACGCCACAGCTGCATCTGTTACATGTTCTCTTTTCGCCACTTCTATAAAGTATTTAATCTGTCTTAATTCCAAGGGCTCTTCCTTCTTCCATTCATCTAATTTCAGCATCATTATTATCTAATTTTCATATTGTTTAGATTGATTTTCAACTATAAAATGAGAGAATCATACAATTTTTAAAATCGTTTAACACTTTTTAATTATTTATTAATTTGGTTCTGATAAGGGAGGGTTACCGGCAGCATGACTGCATTAACAGAAATTAAAGAGACGCAAACATTACAGGCGAAAAATTATGTTGAAGAGGTGTTCGAAACAGTCAAAAGGCGCAATCCGAATGAAAGTGAATTTCATCAGGTTGCGAAAGAAGTGTTTGATTCACTGGTACCAGTATTTGCAAAGAACCCGGTTTACATGGAGCAAAATATACTTGAACGGATAGCTGAACCCGAAAGAGTGATCACTTTTCGGGTCCCATGGGTCGATGACCAGGGAAAAGTAAAGGTAAACCGCGGTTTCCGCGTACAATTCAATAGCGCAATCGGCCCCTATAAAGGCGGCTTGCGCTTCCATCCTTCTGTCAATGCGAGTATCATCAAATTTCTGGGCTTTGAACAAATTTTCAAAAATGCCCTAACAGGCCTGCCAATCGGAGGAGGAAAAGGCGGAGCTGACTTTGATCCTAAGGAGAAATCCGATGGAGAAATCATGAGATTCACACAGAGCTTCATGCTGGAGCTAAGCAGGCACATCGGACAGGATATAGATGTTCCGGCTGGAGATATTGGGGTTGGCGCCAGAGAAATAGGCTATCTATTTGGACAGTATAAAAGAATCCGGGGAGGATATGAAGCAGGAGTACTGACCGGAAAAGGACTGGGCTACGGAGGAAGCTTAGCCCGCAAAGAAGCTACGGGTTATGGTACGGTTTATTTTGTACAGGAAATGCTGAAAGAAAAAGGCCTTTCCTTTACAGGAAGCACCGTTGTAGTATCCGGCTCAGGAAATGTCTCTACCTATGCAATCGAAAAAGCGGAACAGCTGGGCGCGAAGGTTGTGGCCTGCAGTGATTCTGACGGCTATATTTATGATCCAAATGGCATCAGCCTTGAGACCGTAAAAAGGCTGAAAGAAGTAGAGAGAAAACGGATCCGGGAATATGTGAAGGAACATCCAAGTGCCCAATACTTTGATGGATGTTCAAGCATCTGGTCCATCCCATGTGATATCGCCCTTCCGTGTGCGACGCAAAATGAAATCGGGGAGGAAGCAGCAGAAATGCTCGTTTCCAATGGAGTCAAAGCCGTTGGTGAAGGGGCCAATATGCCAACCACATCTGAGGCGATTGAAGTATTCTTGAGAAACAACATTCTCTTTGGCCCCGCAAAAGCGGCCAATGCAGGGGGTGTTGCCGTTTCTGCATTAGAAATGGCTCAAAACAGCTCAAGATTATCCTGGACATTCGAGGAAGTCGATGCAAAACTGCAGCAAATTATGAAGAACATCTACCAGAGCAGTGTCAAAGCTGCCGATGAGTATGGGCATCCAGGCAATCTGGTGGCCGGCGCCAATATCGCAGGATTTGTAAAAGTCGCTGATGCTATGATCACACAGGGAGTTATATAAAAATAAGAAAGGATGATGCTATAAGTGAAGCATCATCCTTTTTATATTGTGACTGCAGAATGCAAGGTTTTATCTCCTCGTCTTATGGGCAGAATGAACGTAGCCTCTCCTGCAAACCTTCCAAGATTTCTTCCGGCATCTCCCTAGCCTTGATATCCCCTCCGAGGAAAAGCAGCCAGTTAATCATTTCCTTCAGCTCTTCAGAATTATGGACATTAATAAAGGTCTTTAAAACGGCTGTCGTTTGGTAAGGATTTGTATAAGAAATGGATACTTTTAAAGGATGGTATTTTTTGAACTGGGCAATAGCCTCCGGTCCGAGTTCAAGGATCAGATTGTTTACTTCCCTCTGCTTGCTTATTTTTTCTAAAATACCTTTCCTGCTTACTCTTTTTTTCACAGGATATCGTTCAACACTGGTGAGATTGTCCACGGGGAAGATTTTCTTCTTTTCCTCCTTTAAGTCAAAGCCTTCAATCAGCCAATTGCTTTTTTCACGATAAAGATGCAATAGGTAAATGGGATAGGACTCTTCGTTGATAGAAATCAATAAATAGTTATCCTGAAGCAGGGATTGAATGAGTTTTTCCAGCATCGGATGAGGCAGATCTGACAGTTCAAGCAGGTCGGGATTATTAGGGTTAGTCCCTTCAAAAAGCAGGATCTGATTTAAAAGAACAAGGTCTTCCTGCTGGTTTTCCGAGATGAGGCCGAGCAATTTTTCTGCTAATGACTGACGGCTTTTCAGATAAGGAAGCTGCTGATTTCTTGTAGCCATAAAGGCAAGGAACAACGCCTTGATCTCATTGTCAGTAAAGCGGACAGCAGGCAAAACAGAATTGTTCATCACAAAATAGCCTCCGTCTCTTCCCACTTCAGCGACAAGCGGCATTCCCATGGCTTCAATCTCCCGAATATCTCTAATCGCTGTCGAACGGGAGATGTTAAATTCCCGCATGATTTCAGAAATAGTAAAGTGGGCACGATTATTGATATACCGCATCATTACATTAATCCGCTCAACTTTTTTCATTTGGCCTCCTAAACAGTATCACTTTTTGACATGATTTAAGGATATTATAAACTCATCAAGTGAAAGAAGAAATCATTTGATCAATTTATCGAGAAGGAAGGTTTTGAATATGGCAGATTATACTCTGGAAGAAAAAGAAGGCTTTACCGTTTTAGGCATTGGAACTGAACTAAAGAGCCATTACACAGATTATGCGGGCATCCAAAAGGAAAAAGCGGATTTTTGGCAGGCAATCGAACAGGACGGAAGGCTTGATAAACTAAAAGCCATTGCCTCAAATGATTACATTTTTACTGTGAATGAAGCGGTGAATAACAAAATGATGCATTATGCTGGTGTTATGACAGAGGAGTCGCTGCCGGAAGCATCAAGACTGATCCAATTCCCTAAGGGAGAATACATCGTTGTCAAAGGGGAAGCCGAGACAGGAGAAGAGTTAAGCAACTTAGTTACCGGCATCGCTTTTGGTCAGGTCCTGCCGGAAGCAGAGAATGTTGCTTATGTTGGAGGGCCTAATGCAGCTGTTCAAATGGGCGAGCGTAATGGCCTGGTATTTGGTGAAATGTGGATTCCTGTTGTTAAGAAATAACAAATAATAAAGGCGGGATGGCAATGTCCTATACAGTTGATTTTAAAAACGTGTCTGCGATTGGCTTAGAGTCTTCCCCGGCAGCGGAAGCCCTTGCTGGTTTGCGCGCAAATGAAGCCAGGTACTTTAAAACCAAATACAAACATGAGTTTACGGTAGTACCAGCCAGCGAAAGCCGGGAGACCCTAGATTATGTGAACCGGATTTTGAAAGAACGCGATATAGAATTTGCAGCCAAACCTTTAGAAACAGCGCAGTTTCAAGTTGAAAACATCAAATGGACCTACGTCTTTTATGAAGATGGCCTAAGTGTTAATGTCATGTATACAGTAGACGACCCTAAGAAACGCGCGGTAGGCTTCAAGCTTTCTGAGCGGATGGAAGTACCAAAGGAATTAGAGGGGAATTTCAAGTTTGCCAAACGGAAATCTAAGCTGGCGGGAATTATTCGGGGTTCGTTTTTTGTTATTAAAGGGGAGTATTGATCTTTCTCTTAAGCGAAAAACGAACAATGGTATACACATACAGCACCTCTCTATCCATATAGTGGGTGCTGTTTGTTTATTTAGTATATGCGGATTCAGCCATATTTTTTTTGATGCTCTTTCTTTCGATTAAGATAATCTTTATCCTCACGGGCGAGCTTCCATTTTTCCATAAAGATAGCGGCTGATTCTGCCTTCACCGGATCATTCTGTCTTTCTTTTACATCGCCATCCTCATCATATTTCCTTCCGCCTTTGTAATTCGTATACCGGCGAGCTCTTGTGTAACCCATCTGCAGAAATTTCCTTGCCATGTCCATACCGACAAAATCATCTTTCTCCTTATAATCGAGAAACATTTGATAGATTTTATCCGATGATTCTTTAGCAATTTTCGGATTCTTGAATCGCCAATGCCTCAGGATTTCGCTCTTATAAGGCTCCACCAGCAGCACACCCTGCTCTCCCCTGCCAACCCTATACAGTTCGGGATTTTTGCGGAAATCTATGTTATCGAAGTCTAAATCGTAATCAAAAGCCATATCTGTCACCCTTTTTATTTTGGGTTTACCCTGGTGAGTCTTTTTGTATGCAGAGTAAAGTTAAATAGTGCTTCTGTCTATATAAAAGAATCACTTTTCTCTCGTAAATTTTTTGTTTCACGTGTAACATTCATTGTTTTATACAAACTTTGTAAAGTAAAATAACGTCACACTATTCAAGTATTACAACACTACATCATGATGGAACAACCTTCGTGAGCTATGAAACTCAATAAACAATCATTTAAAGATGATTATTAAATTGTTATATGTACTTAAGAGTTTTTTAATACATCATAGAGATGTTTCAAGGTATATCTCCAGTCTAAAAATAATTAATAGTTCACACGACACTAGGTAACTCTCTCAACAAAGAAACTCTTCAATTTCATAAGTTACTTTAAATGAATCTGGTCTTCCTCCTGCAATTTGATCTGGATTGTGAAGCGCATCTTGTCTAATTGACGCTCATACATTTTGTCACGTTGCTTTGATGCCACTCTATGTTTATTGGTTACCGGATCCTATTATAACTTAAATCTTATTCGTCATTAAAAGCCCACACAAAAAACCCCTTAAAAGGCGCTATGCCTATTCAGAGGTTTAAAGCAATACTAACTATATTTATTACTCCATATCAATATAATATTTATCGTTGTCCATAACTTTCCTTAAAAACTCTTCTAAAGAGTCGGCAATTTTTATCTCGTCGTAATAAATAGAATTATTTTTATCCTCACTCAAGTCAATTAATAATAATGCACTTTCATTTGCTTCAAAAAAAATTAATTTACCATCTTCAAGTTCTTCATACACTTCTATATCAGGATAAAATTCAAAATCATTAACTTTTAATCTGGCATCTTTTATAGAATTTGGTCCCAAAATCCGATTTATATTATATTCAGATTTTCTAAGAAAACCATAACCAACTTCTAAAAGGAATTCTCTTAAATCATATGGGAATCTTAACCCTAAGGCTGACTCAACTTCTTTAATTTCTTTTTCACTTACAGGGAAAAACTGATTACCAACTTGATTTTTAATAAAGTCAAATCTCATAAAATCACTTTCCTCCTTTAAATAATTCATTGGCAGGCGATCCCGTACCATGGATTCCTGACTGATGTTCATTTGGAAATTTGGCAGGATGTATATTCCACCATTCATGTTCCCCTTGGAAACTATTCTCAATTATATGATGAGCGTCGTATTTATCTCCTTTTCTTCGAGCTGGTTCACCAGTCTTCTCAGAAATTACGTCTTCAGCATAAGTAGGCCACTTTTGACTTGTTTTTATCTCCCACTCCTCAATTAGCTTATCTTTTACTTTATTGAATGCTCTTCGATGTTTTCTTGTTTCGATAGGCGATAACTTCCTATATTCTCTATTTCTTAATGCTTCCTTCAATTTCTCTATTTGATTTTTTGGTAGCTCTCTTCCCGTTCGTCCTTTTACATCTCTACTATACTTTTTTATTAGGTCTGAATCTATCTTATTACCCGAACCCTTAACCCCAAACACACCATCCGCCATCGTCTTAATCTTCATCAACGGATCATTAAGAACATTTAAGGAACAGGCCCCCGAGTCAGTCCACTACCTGCCATGGCCGGTGCCTGAACCGGAGTGTAAATCGGGAATGCCTTCTCCCCTTTACCAGCCTGGCGAACCGTCTTGGCAATAGTTCCTGCTTTCCCGATTCCCTTATCTCCTATAATGCCAATTCCAAGGGAAGTGAGGCCATAGGTAAAGAAAGCAGTCCTGCTTTGGGCATCTCCATTTACGACATCCCGATCCCAGGCATCGGTAACCGCCGACCAGATATATTTCGGCATATCCAGAACTTGGCGCACTTTTCCTATAGGGTCATTTATGATGCCTAAGTAAAATTCCTGGTGCTTCCTTTGGTTTTCGAGCAGCTGGTCACGGTTAAACAGCATTTCACTGCCCAAAAACAATGGGCTAAATGGGCCCATGATGGTTCTGCCCAGCTCATAGGTTGACTTCAGCCCATCCCATGTATCCCCTACAGCTTTGGATGCCCCCTCAATGACGCCTTCAGCTATATTTTGAAGAATATTTTGCGCGCTTTCTGGATTTGGATTCGATACTTCCTCGTGGAAATCCTTCCAGCTGAGAGATTTAGGCTGGTATTGAGCCAATGATAAGCTGCTGCTTTGGAACACACCGGCCAATTTTTGGATGTATTGGTTCATGAGAGACCGATCCTGAAGTAGTGGGTCCAGCTCAGCTGTTTCCCGATGGTCGTCTCTTTAACCATGAATTAACAAAAATAAATGTGCAGTATAAATCTTTCACGGCTTGATTCCACGGAGCGCATTGATACAACTCTATGTTTAACCGTTACCAAATCCTATGATTACTTATATCTAACTCGTCATTGAAAGCCCACACAAAAAAGAAACCTTGAAAGGCATACAGCCAATCAAGGTCATCTTATTCTATAAAAATGATTATTACTTAATATCATCATATGCATCACCTAGGGAGATAAAATCACTTCTTAGCCAATACCAATATTGCCCTTTATTTTTTACAAGTCGTTCAAGTAAATCAGTAAAAGAAGTAGCAATAATCTGGGATTCACCAACAAGCCCATGGCGGTCAAAAAAACTATCGTAGCATCTACCTAGTCTACCTTCATTGAGGTCAATCGTTAAGTATTCATCCGTTCCATCATTACAAACAATATACCAGTTAGATGAAATATCTTCTTCACATAATTCTCCTACAATTATTGGATTTGCCAATACAAACTTATCAGGAGACACAAGATAAATTGGATATTCCTCATTTTCAAATAAAACTAATCCCCCACAAAGATTATAAAACTCTTTTAAATCACTAGGTAAAATATGCTTGCCTTCATCAATAATGGGTAATCCAGAAGGCTCGAAGACACGACAATGTGGTAAAGTGTTTATTTGTGTGAGCAATTGCTTTATCTTTTCCATTAGCTTCACTCCCGATAATTATATTTATTAAAGGAATTATAATACTTTTGTCGGGCTGAATTGGGAACATTTGCAGCCTCAAACATTTTTTCTGTAAGTTCTTGTATCTCCCTTGGAGAGACTGATTGCCAATCAATTTTGCCCCCAACCTTCTTACCTGTTTTTTCATATAACCATTCTCTATAAACAACTTTTGTAGCAGCATGTTGTTCTTTAGTAAGTGCTACTGTTGGTGTATTCCCACCTCTACTTACATAGTTTGGAACATTATGCTTTGCCCAAACATCCATAACACCATGATGATTTTCTAGAGGTGAATTACTTGGTCTATATGGTACTACATCATTAGGGTTAACAGTTTTATCTTTACCCTTAACCCCATACACATCATCCGTCATCGTCTTTATCTTCGTCAACGGATCACTAAGAACATTATAAGGCAATGGCCCCCCGGTCAGTCCACCA
This sequence comes from Cytobacillus sp. FSL R5-0377, assembly GCF_038004385.1. Classification (NCBI taxonomy): domain Bacteria; kingdom Bacillati; phylum Bacillota; class Bacilli; order Caryophanales; family Bacillaceae; genus Cytobacillus; species Cytobacillus sp. FSL R5-0377. The sequence continues at coordinate 2,534,276 of NZ_JBBORA010000001.1, read as the reverse complement.
CCTGCCATGGCCGGTGCCTGAACCGGAGTGTAAATCGGGAATGCCTTCTCCCCTTTACCAGCCTGGCGAACCGTCTTGGCAATAGTTCCTGCTTTCCCAATCCCCTTATCCCCAATAATACCAATTCCCAGGGAAGTGAGGCCATAGGTAAAGAAAGCAGTCCTGCTTTTGACATCTCCATTTACGACATCCCGATCCCAGGCTTCGGTTACTGCAGACCAGATATATTTCGGCATATCCAGAACTTGGCGCACTTTTCCTAAAGGGTCATTTATGATGCCTAAGTAAAATTCCCGGTGCTTCCTTTGGTTTTCGAGCAGCTGGTCACGGTTAAACAGCATTTCACTGCCCAAAAACAATGGACTAAATGGACCCATGATGATTCTGCCCAGCTCATAGGTTGACTTCAGCCCATCCCATGTATCCCCTACAGCTTTGGATGCCCCCTCAATGACGCCTTCAGCTATATCTTGAAGAATATTTTGCTCGCTTTGTGGATTTGGATTCGATACTTCCTCGTGGAAATCCTTCCAGCTGAGAGATTTAGGCTGGTATTGAGCCAATGATAAGCTGCTGCTTTGGAACACACCGGCCAATTTTTGGATGTATTGGTTCATGAGAGACAGATCCCGAAGAAGCGGGTCCAGCGCAGCTGTTTCCCGATGGTCGAAGTCCTCCAGTTTCTCGACGGTTTCGCGGCTTGAATCCTCTGCCCGCTTGGATGCCTGGATAAAGCGGTCATCCTCCAGCCGTGGAAGGGTAACAATGTCGCTAACGGACTTCATGATTCCATTCGCTTCCTGTGTCAGTTCAGCTGTGATCTGAAGAGTGATTTTCAGCCCTTGTGTGAGTTCATGCTCGAGGAATTCCTGGCGGATAAAGCCTGAGGTGGATGGTTCAAGAGCTTTCAATGAACCTATAAAACTTTTTAAGTAGGATTGATACTCGTCAATCCAGGTTTCCAGGAATTGCAGGAAAGGCAGGTGGCATTCCTGGTAGAACGCACGTATAGCCTGGCCGCCCTGTCCTTTAAAGGCATCTTCAAGAGACACTAGCTCCTGGATGGATGCCTGAACTTGGCTTACCTGTTCTTTCAAGATCGTTAATTGATTACTCGTCTTCTCGATTCCTGCAAGCAAGGAATCTGCTTCTAAAACCTTCTACAGAATCAGCTCCGCTTTGTAAATTCCAATTTATTCTATTTCTATCTTAATAGACTCTGATTCTTACTCCAATAGGAATATTGGCATAAAATAGTGTAAAAGTACATCTGGGGTGTCGATTTTTTAGAGTAAAGTAATCATAACCTGGATAACCCATAAAGCTATGAAAAAAGAGCTACAAAAATAAAAGATAAGGACTCCAAAATGTTTATTTTTATAATATTTACAATATTTTAACTTTAAAGGAAATAAGCGATGTAATATCATGGTAAGCGGAGGCTTACTCCATTAATCTGCCTGCTAATATCAATTTCTATCACGTTTTTTTCTGCACTCCATTTGGTTTCAACTATTAACATCTCATTCAATAAAACAAGATGTTAGTAGAAAAAAATACATAGGAGGCATTAACATGCTGAAGAAATCAATGATGTTTGTCTTTGCGGTAGTCCTGTCGTTTGCTGTTTTTCAATTTGACATGTCGACAGCATCGGCGCTGCCGAACGGAATTCCTTCCAAGTCCACCGCCCAATCTGAATTAAACTCGCTGACTGTGAAGGCCGAGGGATCTATGTCTGGCTATACGCGTGATCTTTTCCCTCATTGGATCAGCCAAGGCGGCGGCTGTGACACTCGACAGGTGGTGCTCAAGCGGGATGCTGATTCCTACAGCGGGGATTGTCCTGTAACGTCCGGTAAGTGGTACAGCTACTATGATGGCGTCACTTTGACCTCTCCGTCCGATCTCGACATCGACCATGTTGTTCCATTGGCCGAGGCATGGCGTTCTGGCGCGAGCAGCTGGACCACATCCAAACGTCAGAGCTTTGCCAATGATCTTAGCGGCCCGCAGCTGATTGCCGTGTCTGCCAGCACCAACCGCTCAAAGGGAGACCAGGATCCTTCGACATGGCAGCCGCCCCGTTCCGGTGCCCGCTGTGCATACGCCAAAATGTGGATTGACACTAAATATCGCTGGGGGTTAACCCTGCAGTCATCCGAGAAGTCGGCACTGCAAAGCATGCTTAACTCTTGTTCCTACTAATCTTATTAATGCTTTAAGCTGGTACTGCCAACCGGCGTTTGTAATACTTGCAGTGTAACCCCCCAACCACAGAAGGGAGTCATTCAATTGGAAAAGAAGACATCAATCTTTCACGCAACTCATGGTGTAATGACGAATGAAGTCGGTGTGATCAGCGGGGAGCTCGAATTGATCACTACCTGCGATGATGATGGTGCCCTCAATCTCTCCATCACATATGTCGGCGCTAAAGAGTGGTACACGCTGCCGGGGAAGGACTACCGCCTGCACGACCCTCGTGACCATGAGGTTGTTCACCGTATGCTCGCCACCGTGCTGGAGCGCCCCTCATAGTTCTGATAGCTATAAGAGGGGTTTTGAACAAGCCGTTTTATAAAGCCAAAAAGCAAGCTTTTTTCCAGCTTGCTTTTTTGAAATATTCTCATTTGGAACCTTGCCAAAGCCTGACCATCTGCTTCCGAAAAAGGGTCCCGGACTGCTAAAAGCGTGCTTTGAAGCAGCATTGTTCAAAGCACGCTTTTTAATAACTGGATTGCTCGATCACTCTTATGGGCCTAATCCTTTATAAACACGCGAAAGGCTATAGATGCTATTTTAATGATTCCCTATATATATCACGCAGCTTAGCTGCATTATCATGCCACACAACGGGCTGATGATTAACAATTTGGCAAAATACATCCAGACATCTATGCCAACCTGCTGCAGTGTTCACTGCCCATGAATCATCGTCAAAAGTATGGGTGAAGATCATTTTGCATCCTTTACCCTCTTCCTGCAATGAAATGTTTAACAGATCATCAACTTCACGGAAACCAAATAAATATGGCGCTTCTAACTCTGTAATGATACCGGTATATGTCGTTCCTTCCCCATCGTCAAAAGCAATTTCACCGCCAAGTTTAAGATCCATCTCCCCTGTTGCAAAAGGATACCATTTCGAAAAGTCACCAGGATTTGTGAGGACATGAAAAACATCTTCTGGATTATGGGGAAAAAATCGTTCAAATCTCAAAGCATAACGACCGTCAACTTTATGTAGTGTGCCATATTCATTCATCATTTCATGCTCCTTTTTTAATCGCTATTCGCCTTTAATTTCAACCATTGCAGGATTGTGCACTTAAAAATACAAACGTATGTTTCTTTATTATAATCAACTTTTACGATTCTTTAAACATCCTATTAGCCAGTCTGCTATTCAAAAAAAGAGGATATATGCCCGCCTATCGAACATAATATCCTCCTTATTAAAATAGTCTATTTAACTATGAAGGGTCTTACTGCAAGTAGGACCCTTAATTCAACTGTTTTTCAAAGCATGTTTCTGCGCTTCTCCTGGAAAAAATGAAGGAGCTTTACTCACACCAATTTCTTTACGTTTGTCTCTTTCACGAAACTCAAAGCTGCCAAACGAAGTGCTAGATTAAATTAAAAACTAAGATCGTCCCCATTCGTTGCTATCACTTTCTTATACCAATCAAATGATTTCTTCTTTATTCTGTTTAAGGTTCCATTTCCTTCGTCGTCCATGTCTACATAAATAAACCCATACCGCTTTTTCATTTCTCCCGTTCCGGCTGAAACTAAATCAATGCATCCCCACGGTGTATAGCCCATTAAATCAACGCCGTCTAAGGTTACGGCTTTTTTCATTTCGGCAATATGATCACGGAAATACTGGATGCGATAATCATCTTCCACATATCCATTTTCATCCACTTTATCAATAGTGCCCAACCCATTTTCAACAATAAAAAGCGGCTTTTGATATCGGTCATACAGCTCAGACAGGGTATATCTGAGCCCCACTGGGTCAATCGCCCAGCCCCACTCTGTTTTTTCCACGAATGGATTGTCATCTCCCATTTGGCCGCCCGTATCCGTATTCTGGACGATTTCTGTATGGTAAACACTGCTGCGGTAATAACTAAAAGATAAAAAGTCCGAAGGATGCGCCCTGATGATCTCGTCATCCCCTTGTTCTTTTTCTATGGTTACTCCCAGCTGTTCAAAAAAATGGTCCGCGTAAGAAGGATAGTAACCTCTCATCATAATATCGGAATAAATCAAAGCGCCTCTTCTATAGTCCAAGGCTCCAAATACATTTTCAGGCTTACAATCCTTTGGATAGATGCAGCTTAAAGCAACCATGCAGCCAATCTTCGCATCTGGAATAATCTCGTGACAAAGCTTATTCGCACGGGCGCTCGCAACAAACATATGATGCTTTGCCTGATAACGCACCTGTGCAGCAGCTTCCCTGGTTCCCATAAAAGCGTAGCCATTGAGTACATTAATTTCGTTAATAGTGATCCAATACTTCACTAATTCCTTATATCTTGTAAAAACCTCTTTGCACATTCTTAAGAAACATTCAATCGTTTCACGGCCGCCCCAGCCATTAAAATGCTCCGCCAAATACGCAGGGGTTTCAAAATGATACAAGGTGACTAAAGGTTCGATATTGTATTTTCTGCACTCTTTAAAGACATCTTCGTAAAATTTCAATCCCTCTTCATTTGGCTGTTCTCCTTCAATTCCGCCTTTTGGGAAAATACGGGACCAGCTAAGAGATAACCGGAAGCATTTAAACCCCATTTCTCCATATAGTGCAATATCTTCTTTGTAACGGTGGTAAAAATCAACCGCCTTATGGCTTGGATAATAAATATTATCGTCAATAAAGCCTGTTCCCCCTTCTGGAATCGTATCTAATTGGGGATCCCCAGTTGGCCGTCTGTTTACCATTGTTTTTCTGCCATCTTTTAACTTGATCGTAATCTTTCTTGGACGGTCTGCAGAACCATTTGTAATGAAGTCGCTGGTCGCCAGCCCTCTGCCGCCTTCATTGTACCCGCCTTCATATTGGTTTGCAGCGGTTGCCCCGCCCCATAAAAAATTCTCCGGAAATGTTTTTCTCATCTAGGTCCATTCCTTTCTTTATTCAAAAGTAGATCACGAAACCATCATTTTTATAAAAAAAAGCCCAGAATGTTGGGCTTTTACATGACCGATTTTTTTTATTGCAGGTTTGAAGGCACTTAATGATTTACTGCCAGGTGCAGAGTTCGTTCTTAATCCTTTTTAATCAGCTTGTGCAAATCAATTATTTCCCTGGCTAACTCTTTAAGAGTCAATGCAGTCATTAAGTGGTCTTGTGCATGAATCATAATGAGGGGAATCTCAAATTCAGATCCGCCTGCCTCTTTTTGAATTAAATCAGTTTGAACATGATGTGCTTCGTTGAAGGCTGAATCTGCTTCGTTCAATTTTGCTTCCGCTTCATCAAAATTTCCTTTTTTCGCTACTTGCATCGCTTCCATCGCGAGGCTTCTTGCATTCCCAGCATGCAGGATTAATTGAAATGCAAGACTGTAAAGTTCTTCTTTATTCATGATGATTAACAGCCTTTCATATAATTTACTAGGAAAAGAAGATTCCCTTTCCTGCCATTTTGGTTACCCATTAAATGTTTAAGCGATATGTTCTTTTCCGCCTGTGTTCATCGCATCTTCTTCTCTCTTCTTCGCTCGATCATATATTTTGAAGAATGGTGTATAGATTAAGAAAGAAATAAGAATGTTCACCACATTCATCACGGCCCCTGAAATATGCCCGCCACTAGCCAGATAACCGGAGATAATAGGCGGCATTGTCCAAGGTACGGCTATACCTACTGGCTTTGCTACTAATCCCATATCCATTCCAATGAAAGTTACAATAACTGTTACGATTGAAGTAAGGACGAAGGGAAGGATCATGATTGGATTTAACACAATCGGCATGCCAAAGATTAATGGCTCATTAATATTAAAGATACCAGGTCCAAGTGCCAAGCGGCCAAGATTTTTCATTTGCTTGGATTTAGCAAACAATACCATTGATAGAACCAAACCAAACGTTACGCCCGTTCCGCCGATGTGAATGAAGTTATCCCAGAATTGCTGCGTAACAATGTGAGGCAGAGGTTCACCCGCCTGATAGGCAGTCATATTGTCACCCATGGCACCAAACCAGATTGGTTCCATTACACTTTTTACAATGTTTGTACCATGTAATCCAGTAGACCATAGAACCGTTACGAATAACTCAGCAACAATCGTTCCGCCCAGAGTAAGGCCAACCATTTTTAACGGGTCACCTAACACGATGGTTACTAAATCATTGATACTTTCATAAGGAGTCAATTCAACAAGTAAGCGGATTACCCAAACCGTCACCAATACAAAAAGCCCCGGAATTAAAGAAGCAAATGATTTACCCACACTTGGCGGTACACCTGCCGGCATTTTTATCACAATATCTTTTTTGACGACCCAGCGATAAATTTCAGTTGATAAAATAGCAAAAAGTAAGGCAACAAACAACCCTTTACTGCTCAAGAAGGCTTTTGAAATGGCTCCCGTTACCAGAACTCCTTCAGCATCAGCTGGGGTAAAGGTGAAACTGAACGGTGTTGTTAACAGGAACGCGGCAATGGAAATAGTACCCGCACTCATCGCATCAAGCTTATAACTTTCTGCTAACCGGTATGCTACCGCGAATGCTGCAATAATGGACATGATATTGAAGGTAGCATCAACTGGATAGGATAGTTTTGCAGCCCAGCTGGCACCAAAAATGGACGTCATCCAATCGGCATATCCCGGAATTGGAAAGTTAGCAATGATTAAGAAAATTGAACCGATCACAATGAATGGCATCGTTGCAATAAGGCCATCGCGAAGAGCCAATAAGTGTCTTTGCCCGCCAATCTTTGCTGCAACAGGCATAACTTTCTCTTCTAGAAAGCTATTGAATTTGCTCATCTTGTTACTTCCCCTCTTAAACTATTTTTTATTTACTAGGTTTATAGCTGTTTTTAGAACTTCAGCCCCATCACACATCCCGTAGTGAACTGGGTTGATTGCCTCAACGGGAATATTCTTTTCTTCCCCTAATGTTTTCATTTTTGGAAGCAGAAACCGGACTTGCGGCCCTAAGAGAAGGACATCTGCATTGTCAACGTGGAGATTGATCTGATTGGCTGGAACTGCCCAGATTTTCCCTTCAACACCTTGTTCTTCTGCTGCCTTTTCCATTTTAGTCACCAGCAAACTTGTACTCATCCCTGCTGCACAGCATAATAAAATATTCATTCCTTTTTACCTCCTATATAATAAAAATGGTTTTTGAAAAATATGTAGCCTATTTCTCTAAGCTGTCTATAAGTCTTTTCTTTTGTCTCTTTCTATTTACAGTTTATTTTGAAAGCGTTTCATTTTACAGAAAGGATTTTTCCGTTACGTAACGGAAAAAGGCTGAACGCCCTTGTTTATTCCGGCAAAAAGGAGTATCCCTTTTGGAATACTCCTTTGCAAAACTACTCGTTTTAACAATCATTTAATAGTTTTATTATTTCTTCAGCTGATCCGCACTTTAGCACCTTTTGGACCATAGCACTGTTTTCAATTAGCGTAATAAGCCTTCTATACATCCGTTCCAGGTCATCACCAGGCTCTTTTCGAACATTTAATAAACAGACAAATTGAACCATCTGTTTATCAGCCCATTCAACAGGCTTTTTTAATGTGCACACAGTCCAAAATGTTTCTTCTGTTTCCGGTGTAAGCGGGTGAGGGACGGCGACAAGGTTTCCAAAGCTGGTTGGAGCCAATGCCTCCCTCTCGAGCACTGAATCTGCATAATTTTCAGATACTAATTTTTGTTTGTATAACTCTTCACACATAAAACGGATGACGCTTTCTTTATCCTCAAACTTTTTATGAATAAAAACTCTGGATTTGTCTAAGTAGCTTTGTTCCTCGTACCCGTTTACAGACGATAAGCCCTCCCGGATACTGGCAATATCACCTTCACCTAAAAAAGTATTGACGACCTGTACAGGGACGCCCAAATCTCCTTTTAACGGTATTGTGCTAATAATAAAATCGATTGAGGACAAGTCGTATTCATTCAGCTGATAATAATTAGTGGTTGCCACAATATCGAGTTCATCTTTAAATTCATTTTTCAAGCGGTAGAACAATAGCCTGGCGCTTCCCACGCCTGAAGCACACACAACAATGACCCGTTTGGCCTTCTTTTGCAATGTCTTCATTCTTTCTAATGCCACGCCTATATGTATGGCAATATAGGCAATTTCGTGTTCTCCCACTTCAACGCCCAAATACTCTCCAATACATTTGCTGGCTATGGCCGCTCCCTCAAATGCGCTTGGGTATTTCCTTTTGATGTCGTCTAATAAGGGGTTCCGAATGTTCATATTGTAGCGTAATCGATTCATCGCAGGCCGAATGTGCAAAGTCAGTGCTTGAATGAATTCCGAGTCATCGTGAAAATCCCAATTCAGTTCCGTTTTCAGTCTTTCCAGCATGCACTGAATCATCGTACCCAGCTCATCGAATTTACTAAATTCATTCAAGGTATTCTTATGAATTAATTTTGTCCCTAACAAATGGACAATAATATAATCAATTTCAGCAAGGGGGAAATGCTGTCCGGTAAATTCCTCTACTTCTTTCACAATTTCATTTGCTACTATACTTTCAAAAGGATATTTCCCGGTTAGATCATGTTCAAGGTTTTTAATAACAAACCCTTCTTCAATTCTCTTACATCCAATGGTGATATGGGTCGCTAAATTCTCGAGTGCTATATCAGAGATTTCAAATTTGTATTCATTTACTTTTTTGATGATGATTTCCTTTATCTTTTCAAACAGCTTTTTGTCCAAAAGCTGCAAAGACTTGCTGTCAATGTTTAAGTTGCTGCTTCTGCTGATAATATGATTTGAAAAGCATAGCCGCCTCATATATTCGTCGCCTTCGACACGCGTGCCATGATGAGGTTTGGAAATTAATTTCAGCTGATAGCTTTCCAGTATTTCGCGGACGATTTTTAAGTCACTTTGCAGTTTAGGCTTAGAAACAAACAGATCTTCCTCAAGGCTTTCCAATTTGATTAAATCCTTTTCCTGCAAAAAACGCTTTAATATATATAAGACCCGATTTTCCTGTATGGAGAAATCTGATTTAGAGTCATCGATCGATTCCGCTGCATTATGTGTGAACACACTCTCAAACAGGCTATAATCCTTTATTTCTAAGAGATAGCCCTTACCGCGCACCGATTCAATAGCGATCCCTAATAAGCTTTGTGATTGAAGTTCTTTGATCTCGGTTCGGATCGTTCTATCACTTACACCAAGTTCTTTTGCCATCCATTCAGCTGTAACAGGTTCAGTTGACTTCATTAAAGACAGCACAATATCCTTTTGCCGTTTTGTAACCACCTTTCTATCCCCCTTTCGTTACTCTTATTCATGACTCTTTCTGTATATATTGTTGTGACTATAAATGAAAAAATATAACTGATGATCTTGCACCTTCCACCACGAACACAAACCCTTGATAAGGGCCTTTTTAAATAAATTCCATCCTACTTTATATTTTCCTATCCAAATCGTTCTGTCAAGGTCAATGAAAAGAGAGGCTCCCCATATAAACAGCTTCGTATTGCTCGGATACATCCTCATGATCCCATTCTCTGAAGAATCACCTCCTGGAATTTGGATTGCAGGCTTTGTCATTTATCTGCTATCCATTTTTAAACCAGTAGGCAGACAAACGAACTAAACCAATAGCCTACCCGCCAAGTCACTTTGTTAGATGCAAGGTGACTTGGCAGCAGATATAGAGTACAATCTGCCTAAATACTCCGATAAGTGCTCATCTTGAAAGAATAGTTTTACCAAAATGAAAAAGGAGTGGAAATATGAGGATTATTGTATTTGGTGCAACCGGGGGCGTTGGCCAACATGTCGTGAAGCAATCATTAGAAAAAGGGATTGCGGTTACTGCTTTCGTACGCACCCATTCAAAGATAGAAGCCTCACATGAACAGCTTCAAATTGTACAGGGAGATGCCTCTAATAAAGAAGAAGTCGCCGCAGCCATTGCAGGTCATGGTGCTGTTGTGTCATGTTTAGGCTCTAATCAGGGAATGAAAAAAACAGCAGAACTTGAAGAAATGACAAAAAATATCGTAGATGGCATGCAGGCACACGGCATCCAGCGCATCGTCTACACAGCTTCTGCAGGCATTAACAAGGAAATTCCAGGAATCAGCGGAAAACTGATCATGCAAATGCTGAGAAACCCTCTCGCAGATCATCGGAATGCCGTGGATTATATTCAAGCACATGGATTAAACTACACAATCGTCCGGCCGATGGGATTAACGAACGATGCTTTAACAGGAATGTACAGGGAGTCAGAAACGGGCGTACCAGAAAAAGCAAGAACGATTCCGCGCGCCGATGTAGCACATTTCATTGTGAAAGCATTAAGCGATGAACAGTACCAGAACTCATCCATTGGCATTGCTACCTAGGTGTCCCATTAAAAAAAGAAGCTGAATTTAAAGACGTTTCACTTACTGACTTTAAATTCAGCTTCTTTATCTGGGAAGGTCATCTTTTACTATCCCTTCACTCCTCACTATCTGGCTGGGCAATTGACTGCAAATGAAATATACGAGAAAATATAAAACAAGATTGTAGCAAGAAAGGCTGATCTCAGTGGAACAACGCTCGCTTATTCTACTTGGGCTACTCATGAGCCAAAGTCAGCATGGGTACCAGATTAATGAATTTATAGAGAGAAACTTAAGTGCCATAACGGACATGAAAAAACCTACCGCTTATGCAACATTGGATAAACTCAGTCAAAAAGGATATATTGACATCCAGTTGGAGCAAGAAGGAAACAGGCCGACTAGAAAGGTGTACTCCATCAATGAGAGCGGCAAGCAATACTTTTACCAGTTATTGCTGAACAACTTATCTTCAGCTGAAAAAGTAAATTACAATGGAGATATCGGGTTGATGTTCAGTGATTTTCTTCCTCTGGAAAAAACCATTCCTGCATTGGAAGAACGTTTAAAAAATAATAAAGAATTATTGGAAACGATGAAACAAACACCTTCCCACGGAGTAAGGTCTGGAGTCAATCTGGCAGTAGAACACAAAATGGCGATGCTGGAAGCAGAAGTCTCTTTTCTTGAAAAGACTATAAAAAATCTTTCTCTTTATTCGGAGTAAATCCTTTATGGCCAGTTCAATATAAAAAAACTGATAATTACACTTAATTGGTCACTTTTGACTAATCATGCTAATTTAGATGCTGCCTTTGATTCTAGCTGTTGATTCATCATTCAACCTAATAGAAGGATTATTCATAAACCAAAAACCTCCCTGATTGCAAGATGGATCTGGAAGGTTTTTTGTATGGTTTCATATCTCTTACAAGAAATGCGAAGGGTACTTTGTTAGTAAAAGTTCCTTTATTTCTTCTGGATCTTTATCTTTGATTTCATCAATAAAATGATCAGATAGAATTTTTCTTCGGGAACTGCTTGAGAAGCCTATTTTCAGCAATTTATCAATATCCCTCAGATTTAAATAAAAATTTAATTTTACACAGGAGTAACTGTTTTCTGCTAATAATGCGGCAATTCGATTGGAGAAAGTAATAATTAAATCATATTCAATATGTTCAAGTTCATACAGTTCATTTATATTATAGGTTCCTGCCACTGTAACGTCTAAGTGATGGCGAAGATTCTCTGCAAAATAGCTGGTTTTTTCTATTGCAGAGTTACTCACAATCACAATTTTCCTGCTATTCCTTCCAATCACTTTATTTTTCATCGTAAATTTTCGAACTAGCAAGGTCAGGGCTGAGATTTGCAGTTTTGAAAACTGAACATCCATTTTTGTTTCAATAATGGGAGTCGCCTTACTCACCGTTCTATACAACTTAGGCAATACTTTATGAGTATCATCTAACTTTTTATCATAGAGATTATAATCAAGCTTATTACGAATATAACATTTGTAAATATAGGAGTACACCTCATTAAAAATTGCTTCATAGTCATAAAAAGTCGTAACAATATGGTCTTGAACTTGATTGATAAAAGCGAGCACAGCCATCTTTAATCTCGTGTCCATAGGAGGCGGTGAAAACGACATATAGTCAAGAGACGCGGCCAAATACGTGAAAAATAAATTCTCCCTTTTTTGATTTATGAATAGCTGATAGTTTGGGACCTTTAAATCAAGTTCCATTTCTGCTTCCAGCATATATCCCTGTCTAAACCGATATAGGCTAAGAACTAAGCAGAGCAGGCAGAATTTCTTAGAAGGATATGACATTCTTACTTGATTCTCTTTGATAAACTTATTTAGTATGTCCTTTGCCTCTGCTATATCCACTTTGGCCATTTCAGCAAAAACCTCGAAAATCATTTTTTGCAGCGGATTATTGGCTTTCCGATTCATTAGATTCCCAGCCGAATCGATCTCTACAAGAGAAACTAGAATTGATGCAGTTAGAATTCGATAGGACCTTTCAGAACCTGCAACTTTCATTCCCTTTTTCGGGACAACCTCAAATCGCAGATTCCTTTTATTCAGATACTCAGTAAGCGCCTTATTATCCTTTTTCTTTGTCGTTAGGCTCATTCCCATCTTCTCATACAGCTTTGAGACATTGAGAATAGGGTAAAAAAAAGAAAAAACAATAATAGCGCAATCCGTTCCTTTTGTGATGAAATATAATGTTCAAGCTGCAGATTGCTTACAAAATCAATATAGTCATTATATTTTAACTGACTAATAATGGTGTTTTTTTCTATTCTAAGCTGTTTATCATCTGGAAGATGCAAGTTAATATTCATCATATGTCTTTTTAAGCTATTTGAACTTCGTCCGAAAAGCTGATCGGAATCTGCTAGATCTAACTTTCCTTTTTCCTGAAGAAAACCAATAAGTTTTAAGTCAAGACTATTAATGCTTATTGGGATCAGCCCCTTTCAACTAAAAGATTGTATAAAAAAAGCATAACCTAACAAGACAGTAAATTAAAATGCAGATTTAGTGTACTTTTCACTCCGGAGTATTGAACCAATGTCCAGGTATCTTTTTGGAACAGTTTCAGACCATAAAGTTCCCTTGAACCGGATCCTATTAAAAAATAAAATCAATATGAAACAATAAAAGCAAATAATAGATGTTTAATAATTTCTTTGAAGAGTTCCCTTTGCTTTTATAGCTGATGTTTTAGGGTGCTCAAAAAAGGGCAGGAGAGGATAGCATGTTTAAAAAACTTTTTAAGAAACAAACGGCTTCAGAAGAGATTGTAAGCCCTGCTAACGGGGAATTAATGAAAATAGAGGATGTCCCAGATCCTGTATTCAGTCAAAAGTTAATGGGAGAAGGAATTGCTGTTTTGCCATCAGATGGAAGGATTGTGGCCCCTGCTAGCGGCGAAATCATCCAGTTAGCTGAAACTAAGCACGCCTTTGGCATTAAAACGGACCTGGGCGCTGAGATACTTGTTCATATTGGGTTAGAAACTGTAGCTTTAAAAGGCCAGGGTTTCAATCCAGCAGTAAAAGTGGGGGATAAGGTGTCAAAGGGACAGCTCATTATAGAAGCTGACCTGGAGTTTATTTCTAAAAATGCGGCAAGTACAATTATACCAATGGTCGTAACGAATAGCTCAGAGGATTTATTCACGTTTACATGGAAAACGTCCACTGACGTTACCAGGGGAGAAAGTGAAGTCTTAGCGATTACATTAAAATAAAGAGAGATTAAGCAGAATCTACTAAAACGGCTGCAGATAGCATCCGTTTTTTCAACATGTTCTGTGATTTGCTTTTACTATAAATGAGGAAGCAGGGATGTCATTGAAACTATTTGCACTTGATCTGGACGGCACACTGCTGTCTCCTGACAAACAAATTTCACAAGAGGATGTTGAGGCTATCCAGGAGATACAGAGAGATGGTCATATTGTGATGGTCTGCTCCGGACGGGCTCCTGAAGATATTAAAGCCATTCTCAGCAAATATAATCTTACGTGTCCAATAGCGGGAAGCAATGGGACTGTTGTAGAGGCTGACAATCACATAATAAGCCAGATTTCAATGGAACAGAATGATGTAATCTCCATTATTCAGAGATTGAACGAAATGGTTTTCCCCTACTGTCTCTATACGAATAATGGAATCTACTTCCCGGATGATTGGTCAGAACGGGTAAAACAAAGTATCAAAGGTTTAGGAAATACAGATTTTCACCGGTTTATCGAAAGGCCACAAATCTCTGTGCATGTGAATGTTTTTACAGACCATACCAAACTACTGCTTGATAAGCATATAAAGGTTAACAAACTGTACATTCTCACGTTTGGTCCAGATCGAAGAAACAAGCTCGTTCCCTTTTTGAATGATTATTCAAATATTGCGGTTACTTCATCAAGCTCTATAAATGTTGAAATTATGCATAAAGGTGGACATAAAGCCGTTGGCCTGAAAAGAATGGCGGAATATTATAATATCCCTTTAGAAAATACTGTGGCTATTGGAGATAATCTTAATGACATTCCAATGCTAGAATGTGCCGGCTATTCGATTGCAATGGACAACGCAGACAAGGAAGTTAAGAAAATATGTGACTTTGTCACACTGTCCAATTCCGAAAGCGGTATCTCACATGCTTTAAAGCAATTCAGGTAATACAAGTACGCTCTACCCTTACAGAAAGGAGAATGGCTATGAAAATACTAAAAGTAAAAGATTATGATGATATGAGCAGAAAAGCGGCTGAGTTTGTTGCAGAAAAGGTACGCTCTAATCCAAGTCTAAACCTTGGATTGGCAACAGGCGGAACTCCAGTTGGCTTATATGATTATTTAATAAAAGATCATTACAAAAATCATACTTCCTATCGACACGTCACTACGTTTAACTTAGACGAATACATTGGGCTTTCGGGAGAAAATCCTTATAGCTATCGTTATTTTATGAATGAACACTTGTTTGACCATATTGATATTGTAAAGGCCAATACATACGTTCCTCAGGGAGATGGGAATAATCCAGAGAACCAATGTATCGAATACGAAAAGCTGATCATGAAGCATGGAGGAGTGGACCTTCAAATTTTAGGAATTGGAAGCAATGGTCATATCGGTTTTAACGAACCGGGGACATCTTTTCAATCGGAAACACATATTACGGAGCTAACCCAATCAACACGAGAAGCAAATGCACGCTTTTTTAACCATATAAACAACGTTCCATCCCAGGCCATCACAATGGGAATTGCCAGTATAATGAGAAGTAAGGAGATTTTACTGCTAATTTCAGGAATTAATAAAAAAGACGCTTTAACTCAACTGTTAACAGGTGAACCGAATGAAAATTTCCCTGCATCCATATTGGAAACACACCCCCATGTTACACTAATTGCAGATGCTGAGGCGCTGGGAAACGCAGCTTTTTAATCACAAAAAAGCCATGAAACGAATGGAGTATTCCTGTTCGATTCATGGCTTTCGTACTGAATCACGTTATAGTGGCATCAGTACTTCTATTAGTGTTTTTATCACTTTTTAACAGGGATAACTGATGAATGAGCATATCGACGATGACAAAGAAGCCAATTCTTGAAATTTTGTCGTTTCTTTTGGTGTCGGAGGTATGTGTATAAACATATAAATTATCATTCGTGTAACTGGCTAATTTATTGGACTGGAAAGACGTTAAGCTGATGATGTCAGCCTTTTTAATATGTACTTTTTTTGCTGTCTCAACAATCTTTTCGGTATTGCCAGACAATGAAATAAAAATAACCAAATCGCCTTCCCTGACGAAATTCGTGAAAAGTTCTGATAAATTATAATCCTTTATGAATACACATTGGATCCCAATGGACAATAACAAATGTTCTAAATAGCTCCCCACTGCTTTACTTGTCCCTCTCGCCATCACAAAGACGTTGTTGGCTGAAAGAATTTTTTTCGAGCAGCTCTCTAATGCTTCTTCGCTTACAAGTGTAAATGTTTTATCCACACTATCCCTTAACATGTCTCGAAACGAAAGCCCCTGGCTGGATTCATCAATTTCTTCTTTTGCAAGCGTACTAAAATGATATTTAAGTTCTTTAAACCCGCTAAATCCGAGCTTTTGGGCCAAATTAATGATGATGGTTTTGGATACGAAGGCAGCATCCGCTAGTTCATTTATTTTCAGATATGGAATGATTTCTTTATTATTTAAAATATAATTGAGGACTTTTCTTTCACTGGCAGTCATATCGTCATAGTTCTCTAAATAATTCATCATATAATCCCTCGAATTATGGCAGTAGTTAAACACACAGTTTATTATACCATGACAAAAATGGAATAAACATCAGCAAAAAACCTTCCATAAAGCTATGGAAGGTTTCTTGGCTAAATCAAGACTTCTTCTGTCTCTTGATATTTCGTGAAAATTCTGTCTGCCGTATCTTTCGCCCTCACAGCCTCTGTTTCAGCAATGAAAGAGGACAGCCCGGTGTAATTCCTTGGATCAATCATCTCCTGGATTTCTTCATCGGTAAATTCGCTGGCAATTAACTCATTTGCCTTCAGGCTGGTATAGAAATCCTCCCCTTCAGAGGCGGTTTTCATGGCAATCTGATACATCAAACTATGTGCTTGATCTTTCCCTAATTTACTCGATAACTTCATCATCACATATTCACTGTTGTCTAGTCCTTTATTACGTAATGCATTATGAAGCATACGCTCTTTATGGACCACCATTGTCCTTGTTAATTCCTCACAGCGCAATAGAACCTCTGTTGTCAGTTCCAGCGCTTCTTCAAGGATTCCATCAAACAGCATATAGGAACTGCTATCCCCCTCATATGGCCGGACAGCCGAGTACATGCCCACTCCAGGCAAGGAATAAAGTTTTTGTGAGTTTGCGATAATTCCCTTTGCCAATTTCGGATTTATTTTATGCGGCATTGTGCTGCTTCCTACTGTGCCTTTGCTAAATCCCTCAGATACTTCTGCAATTTCCTCGAGTGTCGTGCTATAAACTTCCTCTCCGATTTTATGGCAGACATTTGTAAGAAGGCTTAAGTTCATCATGTATTCAAGTTTATGTGTACTGATGTTTCTTGAAGGGACTTGCATAGGATACATCCCGACTAGTTCTGCCACACGTTTTTGCACACCAATTCCCACTTCAGGCATGGAGCTAAACGCACCAACGGCGCCCCCCATCATCACTTGGAATACTCTTTTCTCAGCTTCTGCCATCCGCTCAAATGCATTAATAAATTCACTTATCCAAACGGACACCTTATAGCCATAAGTGATCGGGATGGCGTGACGGCCATGTGTGCGTCCAGGCATCACTGTATCTTTATTTTCGAGTGCCAGCTTGCTCAAATTATTTAGTATTTGTCCGATAAGATTCATAAATTTCGTATGAACTTTTTTCATAATATAAAGCTGGGAGCTTTGCTGGATATTTTGGGTAGTAATCCCATAATGAACGTATTTCCCGCTTTCACCAGGGCAAGCCTTCACCAATACCTTTAAAAAGGGAACAAACCCATGGCCGATTTCCCGATAGATCCGGTCCATTTCCTCGAAATCAATATTTTCAACTTTGGCTGCTTTTTTAATATCATTGGCAGCCGCTTCAGGAATAAATCCTGCTTCCGCCTGCGCCTGGGCCAATGCTGCTTCAAATAATAGCCATGCTTTATATTTTTCTTCTTGTGTAAACAAATGTTTAATGCCTTGGTCATCTATCGTTTTGCTTTTTGAATCATATAACGCCCGCATTTTTATTTCCTGCCCCTCTCATGTTATCATCCACTGCATTTCTGACAAATTCCACCTGAGGACCAAAAACAATATGAATGTGTTTATCCGAAGGGAAGAAAAAGCCTGTACAACCGGATTTCTGCAGCAAATCTTTATCGATGTTTTTCACATCACCTAAGTCGATTCTTAACCGCGTGATACAGTTATCTACATTTAAAATATTTGATCGTCCGCCTAATGCGTTGACAACGATATCCGCAATTTCCCCGTAGCGTTTTTCTTTAATCAGAGTATTATCCAAAGCTTGCTCTTCTTCTCTTCCTGGTGTCTTTAAATCAAACTTAATAATTGCCCAATAGAAGATAAAGTATGTGGCAACAGCTAATCCTGTCCCAATGAGCACCAGATAGATCCAGTTTGTATTTTCATAAAGGAGGCCGAAAATCGCAAAGTCAAAAACGGTTCCGCGAATGTAGCCGATTGCGACTCCTGCAAAGGATAAAAGGACAGCTCCTATACCGACTATACATGCATATAAAACGTATAATAATGGTGCGATAAATACGAAAGTGAATTCTAATGGTTCGGTTACATTCCCTAATAGAGCAGTTAATACCATTGTCACCAGCATCGATTTAACATATGGTTTATTATCCTTATGTGCCGCTTTATACATAGCAAATGCAATGGCCGGGAATAAAAACATTGTGACCAGCATTTGCTGCTGTGCCATAAACCTGGTTAACTGAGGCATCATGCTCCAATATTCGCTGTCAGGCCCTTGATTAAAGAGAACTTCGGTCAGAGCAGGAAGAACCCCCACATAAGTTTTTCCATCTATAACATAGGTTCCGCCAGCTTCTGTAAATCGAAATAAAGCATTCCACACATGGTGTAGCCCAAACGGAATAAATAACCTCTCACCCGCAGCTGTAAAAAATGGCCCTGCAACACTTAAGAATACGACTGATAATTTCATTAACACTCCGACCATGAATTCCCAAATGAACGGAAGCAAAAGGCCTACTGCCGTCATAATTCCTATCGTGATAATAGGCACTGATTTTTTCCCGGAAAAGAAGGCCAATGCCGTTGGCAGCTCTAAATTAATATATTTGTCAGTTGCCCAGGCAGCCACCAGACCTGTGATGATTCCTCCAGCAGCACTAATATTCATTGTTTGAATTCCTAAAACGCTAATTTGCCCATACTGGGTCATAACCTCAGGATCTGCCATTTTTCCTGTTATGGTCAGCCATACATTCATCGCAACAATTAAGGTTAAATACCCAGCAGTTGCGGCAAAAACGGAGATCCCCTTGTCTTTTTTGCTCATGCCATAAGCTACACCCATCGCAAATAGTAGAGGAATATTATCAAAGATTATACTGGCAATCGTACGAATACTGACTAAAGCAGTATGGATTCCTTCATTCCCTAGAAACGGGAATCTTTCGATCATATATGATTGAACTAAAGCGCCACTTATACCCAAAATCATCCCAATTGGTGCTAATACCCCAATAGGCAGGAGAAGGGTTCTGCCAAATGTCTGAATTGAGCTGCTGACTTTTCTCTTACTCACCGAGCTGCCTCCTTTAAATTTTATATGGCAATCTTAACAAGAGGGAATGACATTTGAAAGCGCTTTTGATTATTACTTCATGACTTAGGTCACCAAATCTGACTTAGGTCATTTTTAGGCATTTAACCTCCTATCGGCTTAGAAACCAAAACTTTATTGGATTAACTAAAGGTTGCGTAAAAAGAAGCGAATTAACCAAGTTTTTTGAGTTCCAAGCGCGACTCAAATTTTGTTATCCTGCTTATTAAAGTTAATATTATTCATTCAACTTCCAATTAGTCACGTTTGACTAATCAACTATAAAATAATATAATTTTATTAAATTAGTCACACATGACTAATCAAGCAAATCTAAAGGAGTATTTCATTGTATCAGGCTTTGAACAGTGATTTTCTCTTTCCGTGGAACAAAGGGAGTTTGTACTTTTCTTCATTAGCAGTTCTCATTAAAAAATTTTAAGCAGGGGGAATATGAAATGATTATCGTAACAAACCGAATTAAGTTGAAGTCAGGATTTGCAGAAAAAATGGCGCCCATGTTTACAAGACCAGGTGCCCTGCAGAAAATGGATGGCTTTGTAAAAGTCGAAGTATTAGTGACTAAAAATCTTCCTGAATATGACGAACTCAATGTAAATATGTATTGGGACACAATGGAAGACTTTACTCAATGGAAAAACAGCGATGCTTTCAAAGAAGCCCATACAGGCCCAGGTAATGGAGGTCAGGATTCACCTCTTATGGGAAGCGAAATCATTATTTCTGAAGTGGCTTCAACTTTAGAGGCCATTAAATAAGAACTTGTATTAGGGGTTTTTCATTCGTTCACTTTTGCGCTATGCCCCTTCTTCTGGGCTCTAACTGGTATAATGACCATAGCCCTGATGAAAAGAATCTAATTAAATCTGCACCCCTAAAAAGGAGCCAAAATAAGCAATGGATTACTTGCTATTTTTGGCTCTTATACTTTAGCGTATTATGCAGACAAACTATTTTCTGCCGCTCAACATCATTGCATTTCCCAATACCTTTTTATTCAATAAGAGTTTTGGCAATTGAATTACTTCCGAAAGGCTGCATCTATTTAATTCTGATATACCATGCTCCTTTAAGGCTTTCAAAAGCTCCTCTTCATCCCCAAATATCTTCTCATCCTTAAACAAGTCCAAGAAAACAAATTGACCGCCAGGCTTTAGCACTCTTAGTGCCTCTGTCATCACTTCTATTTTATTTTTTCTATCTTTTACTTCATGAAATGTCAGGCAGCTGACAATGATATCAAATTCACCATCATGAAGAGGGAGTTCTGCAGCGCTGGCTTTTGTGAACTGAACCCTATCATGAACGCCTTCTATTTCAGCATTCAGCTGGCATTGCGTTTTCGAGTATTCCCAATTCCCGCCCCAATAATCAATCCCAGTTAAAGAAGACTCAGGAAATTTCTTTGCGAGTTTAATGATCAGCGAACCACTGCCAGTTCCTATATCCAGTACCTTTTCTTCGCCCACCCCATTGAGCTGGGCAACCATTACATCATGTATCTTTGACTGATAATTTCCCCCAAATGCTGCAAATTGATAAACAGAGTAAGAAAGGATGAATGCTATATAAATAAAAGGCAGGGATAGGATCCCTGAAAGAACTCGAAGATATGAATTAACAGGCAGTAATGTAACTAAGAGGAGAATGAGTGAAATACCCAAGAATATAAAAAGTTTGTGAATTCGAATCCACGTCTGATATTTAGGATATGATTTCAAGTTATCCGCCGTCCTATACTAATCTATTTTTACCTATGAGTAAATTCCCCTGTTATTTCTCTTTTATTTTTTCCATTTCCCGTTTAAATACTTCTATGCTTTTGCTCATATAATCATTGATGATTTTAAACTCTTCAGGAGTATAATTTGAGGTGACTTTCCCCATTTCCTGCCCAAACGAGTGAAAATAAGGGCCTATTTCAAAGGCAACCTTTTCAAAATTTGCTTTAATGTTTACTTTTCTCCTATCATTACTATCTCTTTCCCTATAGACAAAGTCTTTTTTTTCAAGCCGGTCGACAACCGTAGTCACCATTCCTGTTGACAAACCCGTAATAGATGCTATCTGTCCAGCAGTGAGTCCTTCGAATGGAATGATCCCCAAGACTTTATAATCGGTTAAATTTAAGCCCGCTTTTTCTGCGATCATTTGGTGAAACATGATTAAGGCCAAGCTGAACTCTTGTCCCAAATTAGTTGGTTCCTGTTCTCGCGAATCATGATTTGCAGTTGACAATTTCATCAGACCCTTCTAATATAAAATTAACTCTAAATTAGAGATACTTTATTTTGGAGATACTTTATTTTTGAGTATAAATAAATTATAAGAAAATAATGAGGAGGTGACAATAATGCCAGAGGATTATATAAATATCTTTTCCTATAGCATTCTGCTGCCTATGAAGGAAGGATTTCAAGTATTTGTTTGGTCCAATAAATTTTATTTTACCCACCATTTGCTTTTACTTCTTTCAATACCCCTTTCAATTACGCGATTCTACCAGGTAATAAATAAACGAAGCATCAAATATTATGGGCTTCTCGAAATAGGAGTGTGGTTATTTAGACTGCTGCAATATTCATTAATCGTGTTTATTGGCAATGACTTGTCTATGGAGAATATATTTTCTAAACATGTGTGGAGTAACATCATTCAGGGCTTCCATTTTATTGATTCAGATCAACTAATCTGGGATCTTATTGGATATGCCATCATCTTTGGAATGTATAACATTCTATTGCTTCTAGTTATATCGAAAAAATGGACAAAAAAAGCATTTCCTCATCATACCCACAGGGAGACTATTCACTCCGCAATAATATTAGGCTTTAATAATTTATTCCTGATCCCTGTTGGAGTAATTTATCTATTAAACATTATTAAAATTATCTAATTACCTTAAAGAAAGGACCTGATATTATTAGACCCTTAGAATTTTGGCGCTTTGGAAAAATAGGGATAGAAACTTTCCTATCCTCTATTCTCTTTTTCTACAGCCATTTAGCTTTAGTGATAGTTTCGCTTATTCCCTCTATCATCCGTGCATATCAAATGTGGACTTCAGATACACACTTTTGGTTAGAAGGGATTGTTGGAATTACGAGGGCCTTTCTCTTCCTGCTGATTATCAGCATCATGACAGGGGCTAATATAAGAGAACTCCAACATAAGAGTTTTTGGGAAAAGCTCGCCAATTCGTGTTCCAATACTTTTAATAAGAACTGGCCATATGGTTTTATTGCTCAAATCACAGCCTTCATCGTTCTGTTATATGGATTAGGAAATGGAATAATCATCATAATCAGCGCACTTTTTATACCCTTCATCACATGGATGGGCATAAGCCCGCAGGATCCTAATGCCGCCTATAATGCCTGTGTATACTTTCTAAAAAACCTGAGTGTTATTCCTCTGGCTATGGTTTATATACTCAACATATGCGGAGTAAGATCCACGAACTAGTAATGTGAAAGCTCCGTCAATTAACAAAAAAATGCGGACTTCACTGTTTCCACCA
Organism: Cytobacillus sp. FSL R5-0377; assembly: GCF_038004385.1. Lineage (NCBI taxonomy): Bacteria > Bacillati > Bacillota > Bacilli > Caryophanales > Bacillaceae > Cytobacillus > Cytobacillus sp. FSL R5-0377. Next base: position 2,511,238 of record NZ_JBBORA010000001.1, on the reverse strand, counting down.
AGAAATTGAGCAATGCCCTTTCCCCTTCACCTCGGAATAGGTCGGTAATAACAGATCACGTCGATTCATAATATTTTTATAAGAAGGTAAATACAAGGAGCGTGAAGCTGTTGAAAAAAGTAAGGGTTCGTTTACGGCCCATTGTCAGCAGGATTAATTTGCCTACCGTTTTAAGAACAGCTAAACTTCCGGGTGACTCTGTTGAAAGATTGTTTATTGCAACCCAGGTGGGGGAGATCTTTTACATAGGAAACGGAGATATTCGAACTTTTTTAGATATTCGGCCGAACGTAATCGAACTGGGAGCTTCAGGTGGCGGGTATGATGAACAGGGATTGCTGGGGCTGGCATTTCACCCGGATTTTTATTATAACGGGCTGTTTTATCTTCATTATTCCGTAAAGGGGACACAAGGACCTGGTGCATTGCAGGATTCCTTTAAACCTGACCCGTGTGATCCTAAAACGTTAAACCTGAGGTGGGAAAATAGAAATACTCAATTTGATCATATTGATACAGTTGAAGAATGGATTTTACAATCAAACGGTCCCCAAAAACGGCGGACCTTGCTTAACTTAAGAAGACCTTTTGCCAATCATAATGGGGTCAATAGCTTAAACTTTTCACCTGAATCGGGAAAACTTATTTTAACAACCGGTGATGGCGGATCAGGCTATGATCCTTTTAATTTAAGTCAGGATCTTATGGAGATTGCAGGTAAAATCATTGAAATTGACGTATCTCAGAATATTTTTATCGCTAACCCACCCGCTGTCACACGTTTTAATGAGCTTCCTGTTCCTGTTCAGGGGTCCCTTTCGGTAATGGCCAAAGGGGTTCGCAATATTCCTGGCATTTCATTTCAAAGATTTAATTATCAATATATAAAATACGCAGGAAATGTCGGACAGGATTTAGTAGAATCCATTTTTTCATTTATTCATTATAAACCCATACCTGTTACCCAGCTCACTCAAGCTTCTTTACGGAACACTGAACCTAACCAAAGGGGATTGATTAACTTTGGCTGGCGGGGATGGGAAGGTGCACTTCCCACTTCGTTTATAAGGGGCTGCGCGAATGATTCAAGTCTGGATGAGAAAACACTGGCTTTTTACAATGAAGCCATCAAAACTTCAGTGATCCGTCTTCCGCCATTAACCAGTTATTATCATCAAGATCCCAGACCCGATAAGTTTGAAGGAACTGCCCTTACAGGAGTCGTGCCTTATATGGGGTATGAAATCCCCGATTTAACGGGAGCTGTTTTGTTTACCGATCTTGTTCGGAAAGGAGCTCAGCCTCCTGCTAGAGGAGTTTTAGCTTATACCAGAGTAAGAACAGATGGCGTACTGAATGATTACAGTATGATTGATATCGTTGATCCATTTGGCTCCCAGCCTGCTTTTTATGTTAGTCTGGGATCTAATCAGGATCAAACCAGATTATTTTTAGGGGTAAATGGTTCTATGAGGGTGACTGAGTTTAACCAAGGGACTGTTTTTGAAATTGTTCCATAGTCCTGAAAAAAAGGGGAGCTAATCGTCCCCTTCTTATCCATCCATTTGAACATCAATCAAGGTTATGTCACTTGTCTGCTTTATAGCTTCCTCTAATACGTGTTGTAATTCATTCAATTGCTTTGGCCGTATGCCCTTCACACCAAAACTGCTGGCCAATTGTACAAAATCAGGGTTACCAAAAGCAGCTCCAAAGCTGCTATTGAATTTTGCCTGCATCATTTGTTTTTCTAATTGTAATTCACCGTTATTTAACACAATGATGACAAACGATAGGCCTAATCGTTTAGCGGTTTCCAATTCGGTTATATTCATCAGGGCCCCTCCATCTCCAGTGATGCAAATCACCGGCGCATCCGGGCAAGCCAGTTTGGCACCAATGGAACCTGGAATGGCAACTCCCATTGAGGCTAATCCATTGGATATAATCAGCCGTCCGGCTTGTTTAGGCTGGAAAGTGCGGGCAATGGATATCTTGTGGGCACCCACATCAGAAAGGATAATGGTAGGTTCTGTTGAGATTGTTTCAATGACCTTTAAGACATTACTTATCGTTAAAAATTGATTTTTTTGGCAATCTGTATCAATTTGGTAAGCAAATTTAATCTGTTCTTTTACATTCCCGGCCGGAACCCATGGTTTTGACGGAATATCCAGTTTATTGAGTTCCTGTAAAGTCTGATTCAAATCACCAGCCAATTCTCCTTTTAAAGGATAGTATTCATCCATTTCGGCAGGAAGCGAATCGATATGTAAAACGGGACGCTGCTTTTTATTCCAATCCTTTGGAGGTTTTTCAACAAAGTCATACCCTATGACAATTAACAGATCCGCTTCCTCTATGATTGGTAAAACTTCATCCTGTTCACTCAATCCAAAAGTAAAAAAGTTTTGCGGATGATCTTTAGGTAACACCCCTTTTGCCATAAAACTATGGATAACAGGTGATTTTAGCTTTTCCGCAAACGTTGCGAGTTCCTTTATCGCTCCCTGCCTGATCACCCCATTGCCAGTGATGACCAGCGGTTTTTGGTATTGCCCTAATAAAGAACAAACACTTTCCAGAGCTTGTGGACCAGGTGTACTTGTTGGAATAGGTGTAACTGGGAGTGGAAGTTTAGGTACCATTTGTGCGGCTAAATTCTCTGGTAACTCAATCAAAACAGCTCCTTTTTTCTCCATTTGTGCAAGTCTAAATGCCCTTCTAATGATGCTTGGAATAGTTTGAGCATCTTTTATTTGTACACTCCACTTTGTGGCAGGTTCAAATACTTTAACGATATCAATATATTGATGGGATTCCTGATGCTGCTTTTCAAAGCCCGCTTGCCCTGTAATCGCTACAACTGGAGAATGGTCCAAATGGGCACTTGAAATGCCTGTTAGCAGGTTGGCCGCACCGGGGCCTAATGTTGCTGTGCAGACACCAGTCTTTTTCGATAATCTGCCATAGATATCTGCCATAAAAGCGGCACCCTGTTCATGACGGACATTTACAAACTTAATTTTTGACTTTGACAATGAATGAACCAGGTCGAGAGTCTCCTTCCCCACCATTCCAAAAATGTATTCGACTCCCTCATTCACTAAACATTGAACAAGTAAATCTGTTGCTTTCATATGACTCCCCTTTTCCAGAACAGGATTTTACTTATTTTTCCCAGTACATAGTAAAATAACCCTTTCATCCTGGATGGAAAGGGCGTTCGAAAATCTGTAAAGAGAGCCTAGGGTGTCCCTTTGCCAAGTATTAAAGGATAAAAGAGGTGAAGCCCATGTCTGTTTCCATAGACGTCAAATCTCTTCATCGTACTTTCAAAGACATGCCTAAAATAAAACAAATAGTCTTCGGCTCCATTCTTAGCAGTTTGGCAACAATCTTTCACATAGCAGGGGGTGCTGTTCCGATTATTGGCTATTTTTTGAGCCCATTGGCAACTGCTCCTATTATTTTTTGTACTATCTTTTCAAAATCTCTCGGACTTGCTGCTTATATGGTGACGATTATATCCTTATTTATACTTATGCCAAGTGAGCTTATTATTTTTCCATTCACTACCGGCTTGTTAGGATTGGGAATTGGGCTAGCCTTGCACTTTATTGAGAGAAGAATAAACATAATTGTATGTGGAGCTTTTTTCTTATCGATGGGGATTTTAATCTTATTATACGGAATACATTTTCCTGTATTAGGGCCTGGCATTTCTCAAACATTTCATTTTCCAACGGTATTTTTGATATTCTTATTTTCTATTTTTTATAGCTGGATTTGGGTTGTTATTAGCTTGGCATCTCTTAGAAGATTAGCAGGTTCATTTAGGTAAGCTTAGCTAATTAATAAAAAGGGGCCTGGCCCTCAGCCCTTTAATGCGGTAGTATAGTTGGGGGCAAACACCTGTTATCTAAAAACAGACCTTGAATCGCAGATGGCCATTCAAGGTCTGTTTATGTTGATCTCTACTCCCTATTCAACCTTTGAATATTTCTGAAATCTTCTCTCTCCATATCAATAACAGCTCTATAAATTCCTCCGTTTCAATTTTATTTTCAAGAGGTTCATCAATCCGATAATGATGTTCCGCTACTGTCACATCTTTCTTGATATTCACACTCGTAGCATTCAAAGTAACTTCAAAGTCTTCATATACCCCTTCTAAAACTTTCTTAATGTATCCTATATACTCATCCACTTCTTCTTCTGTTGAAATATCCTGAATAAAATCCGAGAAAATACTTATTTCTTCCGGCAAACCTATTCCTAAATCACCAAATGGGTCTTTCTTAAATTCAAATGGATATCTCATATCCCTGAATCACCTTCTATATTATTTTTTATATAATGGATATGCCGTTGCTATTGTGCCATCTTTATTCAAGTACATTTCTATTTTAATCCCTGATGATGTTACGCCTTTATACTTGCCTAAACCTATCTGTATTTTATTCTGATAGGCTTCATCAATAGCTTTTACTCATCAATCCAGGATTCAAGGAATTGCAAATAAAAAAAAGCCTGGACCCCCTACACTAGTATAGTTGGGGGTTGTCAGGCACCTGTATCCGAGTTTTCACAATAGTGATATTGCTTTTAACCATAAAGTTCTTAGAGTTTAAAAACCTTGAAGGGCATATTACCAATCAAAGTTTTAGGTAACTTTGAATTATCTTTTATTGAATCATAATTAACAATTAAAATATGCCTTCAAGAAATCAAAAAACGATGACCAAGTTTCCTTTAACTCTCCTTTTAGAAGCAGTTCGTCTCCACCCTCAAAATTAACTATATAAACTTTATCTGTTACAGTATCCAGCACTAATACAGCATTTGCCGACATTTCACTTAAAACCAGATATTGCTTCGGAAAATCATGTTCTTTTCTAGTAATAAGTGTGTATGATTCAATATTATTTTCATCGTCAGCTATATCTAGTAATTCAAAGGGTACATGCTCTTCCCAAAAAGGTCCTGCATACTGGATATAAAATTCTTGGAAAGTATCTGAAACCTTTACACCCAGCCTTATTATAGCATCTTGTACTAGATTACTATCTTCACGTTTATATATTTCTTCACCCAGAACTTCATCTAGTCTTTCAGGCAAAATACTCATATTATTTTCCTCCTAAAGCTTCTTCTCCTCGTATTTTCCAATAATTAATAGAATCAACTTTTTGAAATGCTCCTCTAGTTGTCTCATCCATTGGATAGAATGGGTTTAACTTTCCTTTATAAGGATGTAGTGGAGCTCTCTTAGCATTACTGATATTATGATACCTAGTTGAAGCTTCATATAATGGTCCAACACCTTTTTGTTGTGAATGATGCAATGTTGCAACACTACCTGCATCATCAAGAATAGGAGCAAGTCCATATTTCGCTGATGCTTCAGCATTTGTTAACCCGCGACCTTTTTTAGCACCTTTTGTTCGGACCATATCCCAATTTATATCTCCTCTTTGATATACTTTATAGGTAAATCCCGTGCCATCTTTACCTGCATTATACTCTACACTTCGAGTAAAATATTTATTATTTTTATAGTCCTTTAGATGTTGATAGGTTTCTTTGCCCGTACCCTTAACCCCAAACACATCATCAGTCACCGTCTTAATCTTCCTCAACGGATCATTAAGATGCTTACTTTGAAGAACGGCTGCAGCGAGCAAGGACTTATAATGATGTTTCTCCTGAAAATGCGTTGAGAGTGGCCGAGAATCGAGAGGTTTATTAGATAGAGAAATAAAAGTGCCTTTTCCCTTTATTGAATCGGGGTTGGGCACTTTTTTACTTTTGTATAGTTCATCAGATTTATCAATTCTTCAGCCATTTATATTCGTTATTATATCGGTGCGGAGGAAACAACGGCTTGGTCGGCCTTCACATAATTAATTACAACAACCAGGACACTCCTAATGGCTTTCATTTTATTTTGAACTTCTAGCTGTCGTTCGTTTCTACTTATGATAAGGTTCCCCCCGATTAATCCGAAAAGCCCGATAAACCTGCTCCAGCAAAATCAACTTCATCAATTGATGAGGAAATGTCATCTTCGAAAAAGAAAGCTTTTCATCCGCACGCAGCAAAACCTCCTGGCTCAGCCCAAGAGACCCGCCAATTACAAACGCAATCTTGCTCTTTCCGTATGTAGCCAGTTTATCAAGAGTATCCGCGAGTTCTTCCGACGATTTCATCTTTCCTTCAATCGCCAAAGCAATGACATGGGCATCCGGATGTATCTTCGCCAAAATCCGCTCGCCTTCCTTTTGCTTCACTTGAATCATTTCCGTTTCGCTTAATTCTTCGGGAGCTTTTTCGTCGGGAACCTCGATGATGTCCATTTTGGCGTAGGCTGACAGCCTTTTTAAATATTCGTCAATTCCCTGCTTTAGGTATTTTTCTTTTAGCTTTCCGACTGTAATAATTGAGATATTCACAGTATGTCCTCACTTTACAAACAAGATATCCACAGAAGTTATCCACATGTCCACATTTTTCATCCACATGTTGTATGAGATCATTCGTTCGCTACAACATATATTGCGGTATTTTGACAATATTCACAGGTTGTTGATAACTTTTTATCCTCTTCTAGTTTTGTTAATTGCGGGAATGTTTCGTACTCATCGACCACTATATCTATTGCCAGATCAACGTGTTCGTCACAGCAGTAAATCATTTTCAGCATGCTCCTTTTTAGGCCGGCAGCCTGTTTTTTTATCCGATCTGTGGATAAATTCTTTTTCTACCTATGGTTATAAGTTATCCACATCTCATCTTATCAAAACAATAAAAAACAGGAAAGCGATTACCGCTTTCCCGTTTAGTTATTCTACTATGCTGGTCGGTTGCTTTCCACTGCATCCTTCCATTACAATGTCTCGCCGCTCAGCTTCATCGTTACTTCCTTGATTTTGCCGTCACGGTAAAATTTAATTTTCATCTGTTCGCCTACGGCTTTCTTCGTATAGAGATGCTGGCGCAGTTCAATGATGTCTCTGATTTCCTGTCCATCCATCTCCACAATGACATCCATTTCCTTCAGTCCTGCCTGTGCAGCTGGAGAGTTAGGTTCTACTGATGTGATAGCCACGCCTGATTTTACATCCTTCGGCAGTTTCAGTGCTTCCTGCTGGTAGTATCCTGGAATCTCATTAACCGATGCCAGCTGTACTCCCATATATGGACGTTTCACCTCTCCAAACTTTTCGAGGTCATCAATGACTGGTCTTGCATAATTAATCGGAATTGCCAATCCGATACCTTCTACAGCGCTCTCAGCAATTTTCATGGAGTTGATGCCAATAAGCTGGCCGCTGATATTAACCAAAGCTCCGCCGCTGTTACCAGGATTGATGGCGGCGTCCGTCTGCAGAACCTCTGCCTGCCAGTCTACTGTTCCATTCTGGTCAATATCAACCGGTATGGCACGCTCCAAACCTGAGATAATTCCCTGTGTAACAGAGCCGGAGAACTGGCCAAGAGGATTCCCAATGGCAATGACAGGCTCGCCTGGCTTCAGTTTGTCTGAATCGCCGAACTCGGCTACCGTTTTAATTTCCTTTGCTTCTACCTCAATCACGGCCAGATCCGTCCAGATATCGCTGCCAACCAGTCTTGCCGGGAGCTTGGTGCCATCCTCCAGGCTAACTTCCAATTCCTGAGCACCCTCTACCACATGGTGGTTTGTGACGATGAAGGCTGTATTTCCTTCCTTCTTATAAATAACGCCTGAACCGGTGCCGGCAGGCTGTCCGCCTCCGTTATTCCCTTCATTGGACCAGAATCCGGCTGTCTGGATGTTCGTAATGCTTACAACCGCATCTCCGGCTTTGTCGACTGCCTTGGTTACATCGGTTGTCACATCGACAGAGACATTCTGAGTCCTGACATTATTGTTATCCCCAGCTTCATCCTGCAGCTTTTCATCCGGTTCAACCGTATAAGGGAGCACGTCGTAGTCAGCCAGCTTTGGCACTGCAACCACGACCAGGATGGCTCCTAATATGATGCCAACAAGACTGGCCAGAAAGTATCCGCCCTTGTTGCCCTTTTGCCCTTTATAACGGTTCTGATGATCTTGATCATAATAGCCCAAACTGCACCCATCCTTTCTTTCTTTTGCAAATAAAAAGGTTGTTTTTAATATGAATGCTAAAACTTAGTCTTCCTTTATATCCATTATTATACTCTTCTGTTTTTAGAAATCTAACAAAAACGCACTAGCCACAGCAATCTTACGACTTTGTTCATACTTTATTAAAATTTCCTCAAAAAAGAAAAAGAGGAACACACGTAGGACAGCTGTCTCTCTGTGTATTCCTCTTCTAATTTATGTTTAAACAGCAGTTAAAATCGTCGGTACCTTAGGATCGGTATCAAAAAGCTCGAATTGTTCGCCGACAATGATTCCTCGGCTTTCCAGTGTCTGGGCAACAGACATCCTCGCCAAATCCTTAATATTGTTATCCTGGCTTAAATGGGCGAGATAGAAGCTTTTCGTCCTGTCACCGGCCACTTCGCTCATCGCCAGCGCTGCATCTTCATTGGATACATGTCCGACATCGCTTAAGATCCTTCGTTTAATATTCCACGGGTAGCGGCCCATGCGAAGCATCTGAACATCATGATTGCTTTCAAATACGTAAGCCTCTGCATTGGAAATCAGGCCTTTCATACGGTCACTGACGTAGCCTGTATCGGTGATCAGGACAAGTTTTTTCCCGTTATGGTGGAACACATAAAACATTGGGTCGGCTGCATCATGGGAAACCCCGAAGGATTGAATATCCAGGGATCCGAATGTCTTCACGGCTTCCATATCAAAATGAAACTTCTGGTCAACCGGGACTTGTCCAATTAGTCCGTCCATAGCCAGCCATGTTTTTTCATTGGCATAGATCGGGAGGTTATACTTGCGGGCAAGAATCCCGACACCTTTGATATGGTCGCTATGCTCATGGGTCACCAGTATACCTGAAAGCTTGCCGATGTCCCTTCCTATATGCTGAAATAATCCTTCCATTTGCTTCCCGCTTAAACCGGCATCAACCAGAAAGGAATGTTCCTCCGTCTCGACAAAGATCGCATTCCCAGTACTGCCGCTCGCGAGAACGCTGAATTGTAAAGACATGTTCTCCTCACTCCACTATTTTTTTCTCTTCGTTATTCAGCTGAATAATTTTTCCTTCAAAGGCATCTACAAATAAATTCTCCTCACCATTAATGACAAATCGCCAGGCAGGCGTCAATAATTGTGATGAGCTTAAATGCACGAAAGTAAAATAACCCAGCTCTACATCGGTAATTTTCGACTTAGGCAAAAGCGAACCATTTTTGTAAAGAGTCTCCACAGCCTTTATCGGCTGGATGACTTTTTCACTTTCTTCCTTCGATTCAATCTTTTCCAGAAGCGTCTGCTTATAAGAGACGATTTCATTTTCATCATTTAAATAAAAGGTGAGCTCGCCATTTAAATTCATATAAAACATCTTGTCTTCGAACTCCTGATAATACGTGATTTTATTGCTGTCACGAGGCTTATCCCAGAAGCGGTACTGATCCCCGAATAACACCCTGTTTTTGATAAAAGCGGATAATTCGGACGGACTGAACTTGTCACTGATCTTTATTGGCTCATCCAGAACTGAATTCAAGGTCGTTCCTTCTGTGATCGTAATTTCCTGGCCTTCAAGCTTTGTTTCTTTCACACCCTCAAGATTTTCAATATCAAATTCCATCGGCTTAGCCCTCAAGTAACGATCTTTCGGGTTGCTTTTCGGAAGGGGTGACTCAAATGTGATCTCGGCACTCTTAAGCTGTTTTTCCAGGGATGCCTGGGCAATCGGTTCAAATTCACTGGCTTCCTTTAATTTGAAAAACTCGTACATCAAGTAAATATCAAGCACCAGGAAGGTTAAAATAAAGATTGTTTTGATCTTACTCCAATCCATTATTCATGCCCCCTGTCTCATCAAGCGAAATGCTTTTCCACATTCCTTCATAACGGTAAAACCAGGAAGGCTCAAGACGGATAAAAGTAGTCTGCGCTTCCTTGACAAGCGCCATTTGATACCCCAGCCTTACATCCTCCAGCAATTCCGGTTCAAATCCGTTCAAGGATAACAGGTACTCCATTACCCGATTCCCGGGACTAAGAGATACTTCTGTTGGCGTTTCCGTGATTAGGCCGAGCTGGAAGTTGCTTCGAACATACTCATAAATTTCTTTTTGTCCCCAAATGTGGCGGATTTCGGATAGTTTCGGATCATCGCTGAAAATGGGATAACCTGAAGATTCATACATCCGAAATGCAACCCGATGATTCACTTCATCAATTTCGGCAAATTGATAATTATCTGTCCAGCCCGAATGTCCATTAATGAATTCAATGCTCCTTTTCAGGAGGTCATCTGACGGAAAAACCGGGTTATCTCCGGCAGCCGGTTTAATATAACGAAGAGTATTTTTATCAGAATTCACCCTCAATAAGCTTAAGGTATCATTGTATTCATCCTCTGACTGCTGAAAGCTTTTCTGGACGACACTTGGATCACTGAACAAAGCATTTTTATATTGTTCAGAGTCCAATTTTTTCTCCAAATACTGATATCTCAGCATTTTGGTATCCTTCGCGGGCAAGTAGATGGTTCTTTTTTCAGATGGCGTATAAGCAAGGTAGGCTCTATATTCCGGATTATACTCCGACAGATTGAAGTATTGGCTTTTGAAATTCTGAATAAAGGAAACAGGTACATGGCTTCGATAGACCTGCCGGTTATCCAATGAGACAAAATCAACAATTCCTTCTTTTTTACCTGTTTGCTTCGTATCAATGACAATATGATCAAATTGAAAATCAGCGAGGTTTTTATCGCCAATTTTGATGACGGATTTGTATAAGTCAATCGGAACAGAATCAGGAAACACGAGAACCGCTTTTCCTTCTTTATGGACAAACGATGGAAAAGTGTCTGCTTCCTCTGTAATATTTTCAAAGTCAGCAAAATTCCAATCACTGATTTCTGTTATCACCTTATCAATCTCACTGGGGCTGACTGTCCCGAAGGTCTGTTTTTCCCCGAGATGGAATAAAAGGGTGTCCGGTCTAACAATCTGATTTACTTCTTTTTTCTCCTCAATTGTCACTTCCTGAACGGTATTCGCTTCTTTCTCAATCCGTTCAAAGTTTGGCTGATAGGTCCAGAGATTCCAGGTCAGGAGGACGCTTGTCACGACTAGAATGGTCAGTATGATGGTTTTTATATTTTCATATCTCATTCCCAATCATCCTCTTCCGAGCGAACATATGGAAGGCTGAATGAAATCGTTGTCCCTTTCCCTTCTTTACTCGCTGCCCAAATTTTCCCGCCATGCGCCTCGACCATTTCTTTTGCAATGGCAAGGCCGAGGCCTGTTCCGCCAAGCTTTCTTGTTCGGGCTTTATCCACCCGGTAAAAACGCTCAAAAATCTGATCTATATTTTCTTTTGGTATTCCTACACCTTGGTCTGAAACGCTGACGATAATAAATTCATCTTTTTCCTCAATGCTGAACGTCACCTTTCCGCCTTCCGGAGAGTATTTCAGCGCATTGGAGATAATATTGTCCAGCACCTGGGTGAGCTTATCTTCATCTATTTCCACAAAAGCTGAATGGTCCGGAAGCCTTCTTTCAAATGTAACATTCTGCTCCTTCGTCATTTCAAAACGATCTATAATTCTATTATAGAAGAAAATGAAATCAATCCAGTCCTTGCTTAAACGGTAATCCTTGCTGTCCATTTTAGAAAGCTGCAGCAGATCATTAACAAGGCGGATCATCCGCTCTGTTTCATTTTGGGTGACCTCCAGGAAGTTCGGCGCAATCTCCTCATCTTTCCATGCGCCATCCGCCAGAGCCTCCAGATAGCTTCTCATCGTCGTAAGCGGTGTTCTGAGTTCATGAGATACATTTGCCACAAATTCGCGGCGCTCCATGTCAATTTTCTCCTGCTCGGTGATATCATGCAAAACGGTAATTAAACCGTTCACAAATCCGGTTTCTTTTTGAATAACTGAGAAATTCGCACGGAGAATCAGCGTTTTCTTTTTGGTGCTGTAATCCAGGATGACTGAATCCCGCTCATTTAACATTTCTTCAAAGGTATACTCCTCTTCAAGGCCTAAGAGGGATACAATCGGTGATGACAGAACCGTTTCACGTGAAACATTCAGCATTTTTGCAGCAGGCTCATTAATGAGGATGACACGCCCTTTGCGGTCGGTTGCAATGACTCCGTCCGTCATATAGGAAAGAACAGAAGATAATTTCCGCCGCTCGCCTTCCGTTGTGGCGTGGGCTTCCTGAAGCTTCTTTGTTAAGCTGTTAAAGGTAATGGCCAGCTGGCCAATTTCGTCATAACCGTACACCTTAACCTTGCGGGAGAAGTTCCCTTTTGCCATGGCCAGCGCCTGTTTCCGCATATCAGAAATCGGGCGTGTTACCGTCTGTGCAAGAAGTATCCCCAGAATCGCTGTGATGGCTAACGCAATCGCGATGCCGGATGTAAAAATACTATTTATTTCCCTCATCTGTTCATAGATATTTTCTATTTTAGCAACCAGATAGATGGCCCCATTGACTTCCCCATTATTATTTTTAATAGGGGTGACGAGAACCCACATCCGCTGTCCCTGGTCAACGAAATCCTCCGTTACCTGCTGATTAGTAGCGATGGCCATTTTGATCAGATTATCTGTAGACCTCCCCCCGACAAGCCCCTGATTATCGGGATCGGAGGTTCCAAGGATCCGTAGTGTTGATTCTCCTTCGATGACACGGACTTCGGATATGTCCTCAGAATTGTAATCACTTAACAGTCTTCTGATATCCTCTTCGAGGGACGGTCCCTCCTCATCAGGAAGCCTTACCTTAGCCATCTGTTCCTCCACATAATAGCTAAGCAGATTGACCCTCTCCTGAATGGCATCCTTAAAGTTTTCCTGTAAGGTCGATTCCAGCTGTCTGACAAAGTAGACCCCGATAATCTGCATTGCTACCAGGATGAGAAGAACATAAATGATTACGAACTTCAAATGAATGGACCGAAAAAAACCCACCTTTTCCATTTACCCTGTTACTCCTGCTCGGGATTCCGCAAGTAATAACCGACTCCTCTTCTTGTCACGATCCATGTCGGGTGGCTTGGATTATCCTCAATTTTCTCCCGCAGTCTCCTGACAGTTACGTCAACTGTACGGACATCACCATAATAATCATAGCCCCATACGGTTTGAAGGAGATGCTCCCTCGTCATGACTTGTCCAATATGCTTGGCCAAATAATGAAGCAGCTCAAACTCGCGATGTGTTAATTCAATCGTCTCACCGCGCTTGGAAACCACGTAGGCATCCGGATGGATAATCAATGAACCCACTTCGATTTCGTTTGATTCATCTTCTTCCTCCGCCTTGGCTACCTGCTGATGGCGCCTCATATTAGCCTTCACACGGGCAATAAGTTCTCTAGTGCTGAACGGCTTTGTCACATAATCATCTGCACCCAGTTCGAGACCCAGTACTTTATCAATTTCAGAATCCTTCGCTGTCAGCATAATAATCGGCATATCGTATTTCTTGCGCACCTCGCGGCAAACCTCAATGCCATCCCTCTGCGGAAGCATGATATCAAGCAAAATCAAATCCGGCTTGATTTCTTCCACCTTTTCAAGGGCGTCATTGCCGTCGTAGGCACACACCACTTCATAGCCTTCTTTTTTTAAATTGAACTGCAGAATATCTGCAATTGGTTTCTCATCGTCTACAACCAGAATCTTTTTATCCATACCTATCTCCTTTTTCTTGCTCATTTATTTATTTTTGGAGCAGTAGAAGTCAGTTTCATGCATATGTTCTCTATTTTACTTTACCATGTTAACAGTGAGAATTCACCTATTACGAAAAGCAGGAGCGCCTTTCCTGCCTCAGCACCTGAAGAGGCGGGTCCTGAAGCCGGACAGTTTGTTATTTATTTCTTATTCTTAACCACAAAAGTCTCTAGCATGAAAACTAGAGACTTTTTAGCGTGTATTATTTATTTACATATTTCAGCGGGTCCTGTCTTTTACCGTCTTTGTATACTTCGAAGTGCAGATGGACACCGGTGGAATCACCAGTGGATCCCATTATGCCAATCTTTGAACCTTTCGAGACGGTTTGGCCAACGCTGACACTGATGGAATCAAGATGGGCATATATCGTGCGGAATCCATTGTTATGGTCGATGACGATTTTATTTCCATAGCCGCCATCCATTCCTGCAGATACAACTGTTCCATTGTCAGCTGCTTTGATCGTGCGGTCGCTCGGTCTTGCAATGTCAATTCCCTTATGCAATTTCCCCCAGCGGTATCCCATTTTACTGGAGATATAGCCGCCGACTGCCGGATAAGCAAAGCTGCCTTCACCGCGGGATGGAATCACCTTTGTTCCCTTGATGACAATTTGCTTCACAGGCTCTTCAAGAACTTTTTCATCTTTGACTGCTTTTTTGACCGTTTGGCCATTTTCTTCCGTAATCAGATAAGTTGCAGCGCGAACGCCTTCCTTGCCTTCCTGCTTCACTTTCGTTTCGCCTTTAGGCATGCTGCTGTCTTCGATTACTTCTTTTGCATAATCAATTTTTTCTTTCTTGAAAACTTCCATATCTGCTATTACTTTGACATACGGATTGTAGACGGTCACATTTAATTCCTGTCCTGACTTAATGACAGAATCCGTTTTGAGTCCACTGTTGAGTTCAATCAGCTGTTTCATATCGAGGTCATGCGCGCTGGCAATATTGCTGAGTGCATCGCCCTCTTTCACCACATATTTCTTTTCTTCAAGGGTTCCTTTTTGCAGAAGCTTCACAGCCTCATCTGCACTGATGAGCTTTTCCGGTTCCACGGTTGCTTCAGAGATGGATACATCTTCAGTAAAGCGGACATCTAAAAGACGCGTTTCATCTTCCTTCAGCTTTGACAGCGGGTCCGCAGAAGATACTTTTCTATCTTCTAGTGCCTTTAAATCTTTTTCTGATACATAGGACGTCTTGATTTTCTGGAGGGCCGCTTTAGCCTCCTCCTCATCTTCCACATAAGCGATTTCCTTGCCGTCAATCACTAAGGCAGCTGCTTCGGCATGAATTTCCATCTTGTCTTTGAGGCCCTTGACGGCTTCAGATTCATTCACATCTGAGCTGGATTCAAAAACCTGCTCAGGAACGAAGGAAAGCTTCGATGCCAGCGCCAGCTTTAATCCCTTGTGGGAATCTTCGGCCTCACTGATCTTCTTATCAGCCAAATCTTCGATGACTTTTTTGTCCGACACCGTTCCAATATATTCGTCACCCATATAGACATAATAAACTGTCACAAGTTTATCATCATTGGCAGAAGCAGAAATGCCTCCTGCAAAGGTTAAAGCCGCCGCTGCAAAGCCGGCTGCAATCGTTCTATTTATCGTTTTCTTTAAGCTTTTCGCTGTAAATTCTGATGATGAGGTATCTTTTTTCATCCATTTGAACATGGTTACATCCCCCTAGACTGCGGTAACAAAGAAACTTCCATATAGTGCTATGTAACTACGAATTTGCGAGTCTGATTTTTTCACAATAATTACTTTACCACACAGCAACGCAAATAGATTACGAGACTCGGGAATGTAAAGAAAATGTATAATAGCTGACAATTTATGACTATAAATGGCAAAGCATAAGGATGATTTTGTCGAATGAAGGATAGGAAATAGTCCCTAGCAGCAAGGGTTTATTAGGGATACGAAAAATGAAGGAAAGCGTGTCTCTAAATTACACAGGCTTTTTGCAGAAAAGAGGTTATATTACAGAAATATAACAAAAAGGAGCATGATTGGTTACATACTCCTTCTTGGGATGGCTCAGGACGGAATCGAACCGCCGACACAAGGATTTTCAGTCCTTTGCTCTACCGACTGAGCTACTGAGCCTTATTAAATTATTTTTGCCTAAATATTGTCTGGTTTCGTCCTTCGTCCCGATTTGGCAATCGGTACGCTGAAGAGATTCAAGGAAGCTTATTCGATCGTGCTCTACCGACTGAGCTACTGAGCCTTATTAGATTATCTGGTTTTGTGCTTCAAGCCGATTTGACAATCGGTACACTGTTATGAAGCAGATTATGTAAATGGCGGTCCGGACGGGACTCGAACCCGCGACCTCCTGCGTGACAGGCAGGCATTCTAACCAACTGAACTACCGGACCAAATAATAACCGCCAGCAAGTAAGCTGGGCTTGCCAGCCGTTTGCTGACGGTTATTTGCCATGACCCCTACGGGATTCGAACCCGTGTTACCGCCGTGAAAGGGCGGTGTCTTAACCGCTTGACCAAGGGGCCATAAAAAGTATAAATGGTGAGCCATGAAGGACTCGAACCTTCGACCCTCTGATTAAAAGTCAGATGCTCTACCGACTGAGCTAATGGCTCATACTATGATCATGTTGCCTAAAGCCTAATTCTGCTAAGTCAGATGTTCCAAAGCCCTGCGTGCTTTGTCACAGATTGCGATTCGGGTGAAGCAATTCAATGATGCTGCAATCTGCTCTACCGACTGAGCTAATGGCTCATACTATGAGTGTTTCCAAGGTTGCTACCTTGGCGACGCTTTTTATAATATCATAGAGTTTTATATAAGCGCAATAACTTTTTTATAAAAAAATCTTTTTTTCTGGAAGACGGTTTAAATACTAGATTGCAGCTGGTTGCTGGGATGGGTTTACCCTAAAAAAGGTATCCTTTTCCCCGGATTATGGATTCTTTTCCCTAATTCCCGTTATTTATTCCCCTATTTTAAATTTTTTTCTATTAATAACAGCTGTGATATATTCGGACTCAGCGCTGCTTTTTTTCACTTGTTCTGTCTGAACCTGACCCAACTTCGGACCTGCATCGACTTTTTACGCTTTCTCTGTCCGAACCTGCTACAACCTCGGTCTCGGCACCGGCCATTGCCTTTCTCCCCAAAAAAAAGAAAAGCCCCAATCATATCAGGGCTTTTCCAATCAAGTATTAGTTTTGTCTCCAAGGGCTTAGGACTACGTTTGTCTGTGTGCGGTCCGGGCCAACTGAGAAGATGGATAATGGAATTCCTGTCAGCTGTGAAACGCGCTCCAGGTAATGGCGGGCATTGGCAGGAAGCTCATCAAGTGATTTGCAGCCTGTGATGTCTTCTGTCCAGCCTGGAAGCTCTTCATATACAGGCTCACATTCAGCCAGTACTTTCAGGCTTGCAGGGAATTCTTCAATTACTTCTCCGTTATACCGGTAAGCTGTACAGATTTTTAATGTCTCAATTCCAGTTAATACATCAATGGAGTTAAGAGAAAGATCTGTGATGCCGCTGACACGGCGGGCATGGCGTACAACCACGCTGTCGAACCAGCCGACACGGCGGGCACGGCCAGTTGTTGTACCGTATTCACGGCCAACTTCACGGATTTGGTTGCCGATTTCATTATCAAGTTCAGTCGGGAATGGGCCGTCACCTACACGAGTCGTATAGGCCTTAGAAACACCGACAACATGCTTGATTTTTGTAGGACCTACGCCAGAACCGATTGTTACACCGCCGGCTACCGGGTTAGAAGATGTAACGAATGGGTATGTACCCTGGTCGATATCAAGCATAACTCCCTGTGCACCTTCGAAAAGCACGCGGCGGCCTTCATCTAATGCATCGTTCAGTACGACAGACGTGTCGCAGACATAGTGCTTGATCTGCTGGCCGTATTCGTAGTATTCATCAAGGATGTCTTCGATTTTGAATCCTTCTGTTTCATAGAAGCGCTCAAGCAGGCGGTTCTTTTCTTCCAGGTTGCGCGCAAGCTTTTCTTCAAACACTTCACGGTCAAGAAGGTCTGCGATGCGGATTCCGTTGCGGGCTGCTTTATCCATGTAAGCAGGGCCGATGCCTTTTTTCGTTGTACCGATCTTGTTTGCACCTTTGCGCTCTTCTTCCACTTCATCAAGCTTCAGGTGGTAAGGAAGGATGACATGTGCACGATTTGAAATGCGCAGGTTGTCTGTTGTAATGCCTTTGTCGTGAAGGTACGCCAATTCTTTTACAAGCGCTTTAGGATCGACAACCATTCCGTTACCGATTGTACAGATTTTATCGCTATAGAATATTCCAGATGGAATTAAATGAAGCTTATATGTTTCACCATTGAATTTGATTGTATGTCCTGCATTGTTTCCGCCTTGGTAACGTGCGATCACTTCTGCATTTTCTGAAAGGAAGTCTGTAATCTTTCCTTTCCCTTCATCTCCCCACTGTGTTCCAACTACTACTACTGATGACATTAAAAAAGCACCTCCGGGAATTTCACTGTTTTAATTTCTATATCATATTTTATTTAAGTAACTTATTTCAACCATCTTAGTTTAACAAGGTGATGTGTGATAGTCAACAAAACACGAACAATTTAAACAAAAATATGAAAATATGTTCGTAAAACAATGAAAATATTAAAAATATAAGTGGAAACGGGAAAGCTGACACTCGAGAGAGCGGCTGCTTACACAAAACAATAAAAAAGAGGACTTGCTGTAGGCAGGTCCTCTTTATGCACCAGGCGGCGCAAAGGAATCATCAAAGCGTTTCTCTAAGTTTACGAATTTATTATACTCTTTTACGAATGCAAGCTGAACGGTTCCAACCGGGCCGTTACGCTGCTTGGCGATGATGATTTCGATGATGTTTTTGTCTTCGGATTCTTTGTCATAGTAGTCATCACGGTATAGGAATGCCACGATATCGGCATCCTGCTCAATACTTCCCGATTCACGGATGTCAGACATCATTGGACGTTTATCTTGTCGCTGTTCCACACCACGGGAAAGCTGGGACAGTGCGATTACAGGGACCTGAAGCTCACGGGCCAATTGTTTAAGGGAACGTGAAATTTCAGATACTTCCTGCTGACGGTTTTCTCCTGAACGTCCACTTCCGAGGATTAATTGCAGGTAGTCGATCAGAATCATGCCAAGTCCATGCTCCTGTTTGAGGCGGCGGCATTTGGAACGGATATCCTGGATGCGGACACCAGGTGTGTCATCGATGAAAATTCCCGCGTTTGACAGGCTTCCCATCGCCATCGTCAGTTTTCCCCAGTCTTCATCCGTCAGTGAGCCGGTACGAAGCCTCTGGGCATCAATATTCCCTTCAGCACAGAGAATACGCATGACCAGCTGTTCTGCACCCATCTCCAGACTGAAAATCGCCACGTTTTCCCCGGTTTTTGTTGCCACATTTTGCGCGATATTCAAGGCAAAGGCAGTTTTACCTACGGAAGGACGGGCACCGACAATGATGAGGTCATTTCGCTGGAAGCCGGCTGTCATGCGGTCAAGCTCGGTAAATCCAGTCGCAATCCCTGTAATATCCCCTTTACGGTTATGCATTTCCTCGATATTATCGTAGGTCCGGACGAGAACATCCTTAATATTATGAAAGGCACCGGCGTTTTTGCGCTGTGCAACCTCCATGATATTTTTCTCGGCTTCCCCAAGAAGCACTTCCACTTCATCCTCACGCGTATAGCCATCCTGGGCAATGCCTGTCGCCGTCCGGATCAGCCTGCGAAGCAATGACTTTTCTTCCACAATCTTTGCATAGTACTCGATATTCGCCGCTGTTGGAACAGATCCGGCCAGTTCACTTAAATAACTGACGCCTCCGGTATCCTCGAGCAGTTTTGCTGCACTGAGCTCTTCTGTCACAGTCACTAAGTCGACTGCTTTTCCCAGGTCGCTCAGCTTCAGCATTACATTGAAGATTTTCTGGTGGGCTGCACGGTAGAAGTCTTCAGGTATTAAAATTTCAGATGCTTGTGTAAGAGAGGAGGGTTCAAGAAAGATTGCCCCAAGCACAGCCTGTTCCGCTTCAATATTTTGAGGCGGGAGCCGATCCGCGAATAAATCACTCATCTCATTAAACCTCCTTAAAATAAAAGCGTTAAGCAAATCTATATTTATATAAAAAATCCTTATAATTACTTTAAAAAATGTGACCAGCAAAAACTGATCACATTTTTAATCAACCCTTTTATTTTAACATGTTTATCGGCAAAAGCCACTTCCAATATTAGTTTATCCCACTAATGCAGTGCTTGCCTTTATGCTTCTTTTACATGCACGTTTAATGTTGCTGATACTTCAGTATGAAGCTTGACTGGCACCTTTGTGTATCCGAGTGTGCGGATCGCATCTTCCATTTCGATTTTGCGTTTGTCGATTTTGATGCTGTGCTTCTTTTGAAGTTCTTCAGCAATTTGTTTGCTTGTAATGGAACCGAATAGGCGGCCGCCTTCACCTGATTTCGCAGTGAATTCGACTGTCAGCTTTTCAAGTGTTTCTTTCAGCTCCTTAGCCTCTGCCAATTCTTCTTCTGCAAGCTTTGCTTCTTTTTTCTTCTGGGCGTTCAGGCTGCTGACATTGGCCTGGTTTGCTTCGACAGCAAGCCCTTGCTTAATTAAAAAGTTATGTGCATAGCCATCTGCTACATTTTTTACTTCGCCTTTTTTCCCCTTGCCTTTAACGTCTTTTAAAAAGATTACTTTCATTCCTTTTTTCTCCCTTCAAAGTATTCATCTATAGCCTCTTTTAATCGGATCTCAACATCATCAAGTGTTGCATCCTGAAGCTGTGTGGCAGCATTTGTTAAGTGCCCGCCGCCTTCGAGGTTCTCCATAATCACCTGGACATTGATATCCCCGAGGGAGCGTGCGCTGACCCCTATCATGTTTTCAGAGCGGTTTGAGATGACAAATGAAGCAACCACGCCATCCATCGTCAGCAGGGTATCAGCTGTCTGGGCTATCAGTACCTGATCAAATATTTGGTCCGGCTGCCCCTTGGCAATAGCGATGCCCTCTTTGTAAAATTGAACGGTTTCGATCAGCTTCGCCCGCTTGATATAGGTATCTACGTCCTCTTTTAAGAACTTTTGGACGAGCACGGTATCTGCGCCCTGTCCGCGCAGATAGGAAGCCGCATCGAACGTTCTCGACCCTGTACGCAGTGAGAAGCTCTTCGTATCCACAATGATGCCCGCAAGAAGGGCCGTTGCTTCGAGCATTTCAATTCTGCCGTTTTTCGGCTGATACTCCAGAAGCTCTGTCACCAGTTCTGCTGTAGAGGAGGCGTACGGCTCCATGTACACCAGTAGCGGATTATGGATGAACTCTTCAGCACGGCGGTGATGGTCGATAACGACAACATGTTCAATCGCATGAAGAAGCTTTTCCTCTATCACCATGGATGGCTTGTGGGTATCAACAACTACGAGCAGGGTATCGTCTGTGGCAATTTCCATCGCCTGTTCCGGTGTGATGAATTTGGAAAAGAGCTCTTCGTTCTTTTCAATTTCCTTCATCATCCTTCTGACGCCTGTATCAAGTTCATTGAAATTCACCACTACATAGCCTTCACGCTGGTTCAGGCGGGCCACCTTCTGAATGCCGATGGCTGCCCCAATTGCATCCATATCCGGGCTTTTGTGGCCCATGATAATGACTTTATCGCTTTCAGAGATCAATTCCTTCAGCGCATGGGAAATGACGCGTGCACGGACCCGGGTCCTTTTTTCAACAGGATTGGTTTTTCCCCCGAAGAATTTAACTTTCCCATTCGTCTGCTTGATGGCCACCTGGTCTCCCCCGCGGCCTAATGCCAGGTCTAAGCTGGACTGGGCCAGTGAACCAAGCTCAGGAAGAGAAGAGACCCCTGTGCCGACGCCTACGCTTAACGTAAGCGGAACATTTTGCTTGGAAGTGGTTTCCCGGACATCATCAAGAATCGTGAATTTCCCTTTTTCAAGAAGCTGCAGAATATGTTCATTAAATACAGCGATAAAGCGCTCAGATGACACCCTCTTCAGGAAGACACCATTGTCCTGTGCCCATTTATTCAATATCTGGGTCACCAGGCTGTTCAGGCTGCTCTTCGTCTGGTCATCCATCGCCTGGGTGAGCTCATCATAATTATCAAGGAAGATAATGGCGATCACAGTCCGTTCTTCCTGATACATTTTTTCAATTTCTGTTTGTTCCGTGACATCAAAAAAGTACAATAGGCGCTCTTCCGGTTTATGGATTACCCGGAATTTGCGGTCATGAAGGGTAATAATTTCGGTTTCCACTTCTTGCTTGATCAGTGGAACAAGCGAATCCGCGACATCATAAAGCGATCTTCCCACTAGCGTATCTTCATCAAAGCATGATGCTAAAAAGGGATTGGTCCATTCAATGTAATAATCATCATTAATCAGCATGATTCCGATCGGCATTTCCATCAGAGCTTCTTCGCCGACTTTTTTCACCCTGTAGGAAAGGGTTGAGATGTATTCTTCCGTCTCCTTCCGGTGCTTTTGATTGAGCTGAAAAAGGTAGTAGAAAGGAAGGATGGCCAGAAACAGCCCAATTAATGCAAAAATCCAATTGTAGTACGCTATTATACCGAGAAGCACCACTGTTATGCCCATCAATCCAATAATCGGATAGCGTATGGACCGCTTTTCTAAATACGAAGGCATGTTTTCAGCTCCTAAACAGTAGTGTTGTTCATCACTTTTTTCCTAATCTTTGCCTTAAATCAAATCCTAAGTCAATTATACCTAATATCCTCACAATATAAAGGAGAAATGGCATAAGAAATGTAAATACAGCAGCAAGTACAGGCACAGCTTTCGGCCATCCTTTTAAATGGCTGAAAAAGAAAATAAGGGACAGGCCTTGAATGACCATGAATATCTGCAAAATGAAGGCAACATTGACAAGAGCCATAAACCAGTAGCTTCCTTCTGCAGGATTAAAAAGGAAGGAAGCGATTATGGTAACGAGATAGTACCATAATATGCTTTTCGGCAGGTTCAATTCCCTGAACGGCTTAAAGCCTTCAATCTTAATACCGAATCGTTTGGCGATCGGAAACGAAATAAGCTGAATGATAAAAACAGAAATGACCGATGTCATGACAAATAAACTCGGCGTTAATGTCTCAAGCATTTTCAAGCCTGCTGTAAGCTGCTCGATTGCTTTATCCGCGTTCTGTCCGAAGCCTTCAAGCACTCCTTTTGAAGTTTCGAGGGACTCCTCCATCATGCCGATGCTTTTTTTAATGAAATTGAAATCAAATAGAGCAACTGCTGCAGCATATTGAAGCAAAAGAGCTGCAAGAAATACGAGCGTGCCCGCAATAAAAGAAGAAGCCCGTCCTTTATTTTCCCTAATGCAAATCCCGATTACCGTGCCGGTCACTCCAAATATCAGAGCAATGAAAATTCCCATAATGGATCCGATAATCAGGGAAAGCAGGATGCCTCCCGTCATAAAGGCCATCGCCATCATCCGGCTATTTTTTGCCGCAAACATAATAAACGGAAGCGCCAGGAAGAAAGTTGAAACGACACTGATAACTGGCAAATAGAGCGATATCAGAAGCAGCACGGCAAAAATAGCGAGCAGCACGGCACCTTCTGTTAATTTATGTACATTATTCATTGATACACCCCTCAAACTGTGTATCCAAAAAGAAGGAAATCTGTTTCCGCTTTTTGAACCCATATAAGCTATATTGTAGCTAGTATTAAATGCAGGTTCAACCTTCGTGATTTCAGAAAGGTTTTCAGCTTTAACACACCCCAGCGCTAAAGGAGAACATAATAAAAAAGACGCCGGATACCAGCGTCTTTTTCTAGTTATTATTCACCTGAAACGTATGGCAGTAATGCCATTTGGCGCGCACGCTTAATAGCAATCGTTAATTTACGTTGGTATTTAGCGTTAGTGCCAGTTACACGACGTGGTAAAATCTTACCGCGCTCAGAGATGAATTTTTTTAGAAGATCCACATCTTTGAAGTCGATGTGAGTGATTCCGTTTGCAGTGAAAAAGCAAACCTTACGACGCTTAGCGC
This sequence comes from Cytobacillus sp. FSL R5-0377, assembly GCF_038004385.1. Taxonomy (NCBI): domain Bacteria; kingdom Bacillati; phylum Bacillota; class Bacilli; order Caryophanales; family Bacillaceae; genus Cytobacillus; species Cytobacillus sp. FSL R5-0377. The sequence continues at coordinate 2,487,248 of NZ_JBBORA010000001.1, read as the reverse complement.
GTCCTCCTCTGCGTCCTCCAGCCATGGTCAGTTACCTCCTTTAGCTTTTTATTTTATATATTTCCGTTCATAATCGGGCACTATTAGAATGGCAGGTCGTCATCAGAAATGTCGATTTGGCCGTCATTTGCGAATGGGTCCTGATCCACGCGAGTATAGCCGCCCTGATTACGATTATCCTGGCGTTGATTCTGATTGCTGTTATTTCCAAATGGGAAATCCTGATCTCTTGGACCGCCATAGTTCGGATTGCCGCCCTGGCCGCCAGAACTATTCTTCGGCTCAAGGAATTGCACACTTTCAGCCTGGACTTCAGTCACGTAAACGCGCTTTCCATCCTGGCCTTCATAGCTGCGGGATTGAATGCGGCCATCTACGCCTGCAAGACTTCCTTTTTTAAGGAAATTCGCTACGTTTTCAGCTGGCTTTCTCCATACCACACAGTTGATAAAGTCTGCCTCCCGCTCACCTTGCTGATTCGTAAAAGTACGATTCACGGCAAGTGTGAATGAAGCGACAGGAACTCCGTTCGGCGTATACCGCAAATCAGGATCCTTTGTCAAACGTCCGACAAGAACAACTCGGTTCATCATCAGAATCAACTCCTCTCGGTAAAATGCTATATCTATTATTTTTCGTCTTTAACAACGATGTAACGGATGATGTCTTCGCTGATTTTAGCTAAACGAGTGAACTCGTCAACTGCTTTTGCTTCAGCACTAATGTTCATAAGCTGGTAGTAGCCATCGCGGAAATCATTGATTTCGTATGCAAGACGACGCTTACCCCAATCCTTTGATTCAGCAACCTCCGCACCATTATCAGTTAAGATTGTGTTGAAACGCTCAACTAGGGCTTTTTTAGCCTCATCTTCAATGTTTGGGCGGATGATGTACATAACTTCGTACTTTCTCATCACTTTCACCTCCTTTTGGTCTAACGGCCCTTTAAAGGGCAAGGAGCAATATATTCATTACTCACAAGTTGAAATTATAGCACATTAATTATGCAAATGCAATAACACTAGGGTGAATTGAAAGATGGAAGATTATTTTGAGAGAGTTACGGTATGGATGCTGTTCCGGACAGGCTTCCTCCATTAAAAAGAACCCCTAAAAAAATAGAGGTTCCAAAATAATTAAACGTTAAAGCGGAAGTGCATGACATCTCCGTCTTTAACAATGTATTCTTTTCCTTCAAGGCGAACTTTTCCTGCTTCCTTCGCAGCTGTCATGCTTCCTGCAGCGACAAGGTCGTCATAGGAAACCGTTTCTGCACGGATGAATCCTTTTTCAAAGTCAGAGTGAATAACTCCTGCACATTGAGGAGCCTTCATGCCTTTGCGGAATGTCCAGGCGCGGACTTCCTGTACACCTGCAGTGAAGTAAGTTGCCAGTCCAAGCAGGTTGTAGGCAGCTCTGATCAGCTGATCAAGACCGGATTCTTCAATGCCAAGCTCCTGAAGGAACATTTCTTTTTCTTCCCCGTCAAGCTCTGCAATTTCAGATTCGATTTTTGCACAGATAACGATAACTTCCGCATTATCCTTTGCAGCAAATTCTCTTACCTGCTGCACATACTCGTTAGAAGAAGGATCTGCTACATCATCCTCGCTTACGTTTGCAACGTAAAGCACTGGCTTAATTGTCAGCAGGTGAAGACCTTTTACAATTTTCATTTGCTCGTCTGTAAACTCAACAGTACGGGCAGGCTTATCGTTTTCGAACGCTTCCTTTAATTTTTCCAGAATTTCAAGCTCAATCACAGAATCTTTATCCTTCTGCTTAGCCAGCTTGCTCACACGGCCGATTCGCTTGTCAACCGATTCAAGATCAGCCAGAATCAATTCCAGGTTGATGACTTCGATATCATCGATCGGGTCCACTTTCCCGGCAACGTGTGTGATATTGTCATCCGCAAAACAGCGGACAACCTGACAGATTGCATCCACTTCACGGATATGGGAAAGGAATTTATTTCCAAGACCTTCCCCTTTGCTTGCACCCTTAACGATTCCGGCAATATCTGTAAATTCGAAAGCTGTTGGCACAGTCTTTTTCGGCTGAACCAATTCTGTTAATTTATTCAAACGGTGATCAGGCACTTCCACAATTCCCACATTCGGGTCGATTGTACAGAACGGATAGTTTGCAGACTCTGCTCCCGCCTGGGTAATTGCATTAAACAATGTAGACTTTCCGACGTTCGGCAAACCTACAATTCCAGCTGTTAAAGCCATCCAAGTCACTCCTCAGTCTAATTTCATCTATTAAAAATACGATTGATTCTCATTTAAACAAGCCTCTAACAATTATAGATAGTTGCCGGAGAAATGTAAAGAAAAGGTGACAGGTACCTATACCACTTTGCCAAACTGGTATAGGTGCCTGTCACCGCTGCTATTAAACCTTCTTTATATTCACAAGGCAGTCATACAAGGTGCTGCCAAGACCGTTGTCCGATTCGCGGCTCGAGGTAAGATGATTAACGGGTCCGCCGAAATTGGCCCAGATGCCTTCATCGATATTGATGGTATCAGGGTGGGCTTTTTTCATAATATGGACAAAGCCCTTCATTTCTCCGCGGTCATTCCACACTTTGACATAATCATTCTCCTGCAGGCCAAGCTTCTCCGCAATATTATCGGCTATTTCCACCTTTGCCTTTGGCTCCGGCTTTAATAGATGATAATGCTGCGAATGATTGGAGCGGAGAGGATGAATCGTCAGCAGGGTAAAAGGAAACTGTTCCGCCCTCTCTCTGTCCGTCCACTTAGTTTCCCGCGGAAGAGCAAGTGTCAGCCTGCTTTCGGAACCCTTTCGGAACGATGTAAATTCATACTTGCCGCTTGGCGTTTTGAACTGGCGGTCTGCCCAGGGTACCGTATCAACTGGAAGCTCCATATGATGGGATTTCCGTATGTTATCAAGCGTAATCCCTTGCTCTTTTAGCGTCCCAAGGCCCATGCGGATGAATTCTTCTCTTGTAAAATCGAAATCGGCTCCGAATCCAAGCCGTTTGGCAAGCTCAGTCCATACCCATAAATCCGGCTTCGCTTCGCCTGGCGGTTCAGCCAGCTTCGGGCCATGATTGACATAATGATGGTACATCGAAGAATAATAGACATCCTCCTGTTCAAATACCGTGGCAACCGGAAGCACATAATCCGCCATTTTTGCTGTATCTGTCATAAACTGCTCCATCACGACAACAGTCTCAACAGATGCAAAAGCTTCCCGGACCCTTGAAGAGTCAGGCACCTGGGTTAAAGGATTCCCGCACGTAACGAAGACCATCTTAATCTCAGGATCCTTCGCTGCTAAAATCCCCTCTGCCTGCCGCATCATCGTAAACTGCCTGAAGGCTGTTTTCCGCTCAGGGAGGGTGAGGGCAGCCGCATCAAAGCTCTGCCCTACCTGTCTGTTAGCATAGTTTGCACCGCCGCCGGGAATCCCGATATTGCCGCTCAAGGCAATCAAAGCATCCATCAATCTGATCGTGTTCCCGCCGTTTTCGTATCGCTGCATGCCCAGCCCAAAGAAAGTGGATACAGGGCGATCGCCATACACCACTGCAAGCTCAGTCATAACCTCTGCAGGCACTTCCGTTTTCTCTGCGATTTCCTCAAGCGTTACACTTTCGAGAAGTTGTTTCAGATCCTCAAAACCAACTGAATAGGTATCTATGAAACTTCTATCTTCCAATCCCAGACGAAGCATTTCCTTCATGATGCCGGCCGCAAGCCAGCCATCCATTCCCGGCTTAATGGAAAAATAATGGTCTGCCATTTTAGCCGTCGCATTAAAAATGGGATCAATCACATACAGTTTGGCACCCTGTTTCTTTGCCTCCTGGAGCCTTTGATACAAGTGCATATTGGTGCGGGCAACATTTCTTCCCCAAACGACAATATGCCTGCTGTTCAAAATATCCTCAGGCCCATGGCTGTAGGAGTCACCAAAATCCTGGCTTTGAGCCTCGATGCCTGCTCCCCAGCAGATGGACCCCACTAGCTCAGTCACACCGCCATAGCAGTTGAAAAAGCGCTGATCCAGGTTCGTCAGCAAGCCGCCATTGGCATAATCATGACTATGAAGAATCGAAGTGGTGCCATCCGTATCTTTTAGCTCCTTCATTTTCAGGGAAATATCGTGCAAAGCCTGTTCCCAGGAAATGGGCACAAATTCTCCATTTACCTTTTTCAGCGGACGATGCAGGCGAGCCGGAGAATTGGTTCTGCTTTCAAGCATTCTGCCGCGGCCGCAAATCTTCCCCTTTGTGACCGGATGATCTGGGTCGCCATCTACCTTTGTCACCTTACCGTCTTCAACTGTTACCTGAAAGCCGCAGCTGTCCCAGCAGTTCAGGGGACAGGCTGATTTGAATGTTTGTGCCATGAACCTCATCTCCCTGCAGTTTGTCTCTTACTCCTCATGCTTAACAAGAATTTTCTTCATTTTGCGGGTGAATTCTCTTCTCGGGATCATCACGCTGTGTCCGCAGCCTTCGCATTTAATGCGGATATCCGCTCCCATACGGATGATTTTCCATTTGTTTGCCCCGCACGGGTGAGGCTTTTTCATTTCCACCACATCATGTAAATCAAATTCTTTTTGCTCCATGTTTATCCCTCCGCATTCAGTTTTGGATTATCCTGTTCATTCCTTGTGTACATAACAAGACGCGGGAACGGTATTTCAATGCCATGCTCATCTAAACATAGCTTAATTTCCTTCCGCAGCTGGCGCGCAATGTAGAAGTGCCTCATTGGCAGTGTTTCCGAAACCACTCTCAGAACCACTTCCGAAGCTGCAAGGTTCTGAACCCCGAGGATTTCCGGTGTTTTCACCATATCCTCATATTTTTCAGGAAGCTTCTCAAATAACTCCTGCAATACTTTTTCAGCCTTAACGATATCGCCTTCATATGAAATCTTGACATCCACAAATGCCACACTATTATTTAATGAAAAATTAGTAACCTGCATAATGCTTCCGTTCGGAAGGATATGAACCTCGCCCGTCCAGTTTTTAATCTTAGTCGTCCGAAGTCCGATTTCTTCCACGGTTCCTTCAAATTGATCAATCCGGATATAATCACCAACCGAAAACTGATCTTCAAAAATAATGAAAAATCCGGTAATGATGTCCTTCACGAGGCTCTGCGCTCCAAACCCGACAGCCAATCCAACGATTCCGGCACCGGCCAAAAGGGCCTTCACATCAATCGTCAGCACCGATAATATCATGATTGCCGCAACAAAAAACACCACATAGGTGAGCATATTCTCCAGCAGCTTCAGAAGGGTAGCTTCCCTGCGCTCTGAAATTCGGAGCCTGGATGGTGTCCTCACTTTAAAAATATTGCGGATGGCCAGCTTTCCGATCCTGATCAGAATGCTCGTCACTATCAAAATCGCAATAACCTTAAAGATGCCTTCCCCGATGGCTATCCACGTTTTTTCATTCGAAATCTTATCTATCATGCCATTTATCATTGTTTCAATAGGACTCATGGTTTCACCTGCTTTATTTTAGTAAAAATATTGAAAAGCGGAAGGCGGCTTATGTTCTAAAGTCAACAATAGCTAAACTCGGGAGCCGCTGGAGATTGACAGTCAATTATCGCATTCAACATTTCAAGCCCAATGCTTGAGTGAAATTATACTGCATCTTGCCCTTCAGTGCGAATCCCTCTGTAAAACAACATTATTTTATCAATTTTTCTCAGGGCTTTACAGTGAAAAACCCGATTGTTTAACGATTAAATAATACAGGTATGTATAGATTACACAAAAATTCCGTATACTGTTAAAAACGTATAAATACTTGTGTTTCGGGCATGGCAAGGATAAAAGAGGGAGTGGACCTATATGAACTTCAAACCAAACTTGTTTGACAAAAAAGGCGGGGCTTCTGCCAGAATCTCACATGAAGAAACAAACTCTGCAGAAAAATTGGCTGCTGAACTGAAGAATATTCTGCCTGCGGGCATTGGCTGCCGTCCCATCGTTTTTGTCTGCATTGGCACAGACCGCTCTACAGGCGATTCATTAGGTCCGCTGGTCGGCACACTCCTTGAGGAAAAATCCATGTCATCTTTCCATGTGTACGGAACACTGGAGGACCCGATCCATGCCGTCAACCTGGAAGATAAATTGAACGAAATCAAAAAGAAGCATTTTAATCCCTTTATCATCGGAATCGACGCCTGTCTCGGCCGCCTGAAAAGTGTCGGAGTTATTCAAATAGGGGAAGGTCCGGTCAAGCCGGGCGCCGGAGTCAATAAAGATCTGCCGGAAGTAGGGGACATGCACATCACTGGCATTGTCAACGTCAGCGGATTCATGGAATTCTTCGTCCTCCAGAACACCAGACTCAATCTCGTCCTAAAAATGGCCAAAACCATCGCAAGCGGCATCTATGAAGTCAGCCTGACCCACCAGACAGCGCCGGCTTGGCCTGCCTTTAAATGGGAACTGAACCGTGAACAAACACCTTAATGGATAGGGAAACCGCAGGGGAGCTGCGGTTTTTTTTATTGAGCAGGGGAGCGAAGGGGGAAAGCGTATATATCGTTTTGTACGGAGCTCTGTCATGACTGTTCGAAATGTGAGATAAACTTTGAGACTTGTTAGATAAACCTTGAAACATGCTAGATAAATTAGAAGTTCTGTTAGATAAATTCACAAACATGTTAGATATAATCCCAAACATGCTCTTTCCCCAAAAAAACTGATTGGCGCTCCGGTCTCTTTTCGCACATAAGGTACTATAGCAGTACTCCAAAATAAAAAAATGCACCGCAGACACACTATCCAGCGTGCCTGCGATGCACATCCCATCATCTAAAAATAAATCCCGCTAAAATAAACAACCGAAACAATTATTCCCGTTACCACAATTCCCGGAAGCAGATTCGCCACCCGGATTTTTGTAATGCCTGTTAAATTCAGACCGATGGCAAAGATCATAATTCCGCCTGTTGCGGTCATTTCCTTAATAAAACTGTCCATCAGAAGCTGGGGGACAAACCGGTCGATTTGTGTGGCGAAAAGGGCAATGAGTCCTTCATACAGCATGACCGGAAAAGCTGAAAAGATTACACCGATCCCTAATGTAGTCGTCAAAATGAGGGAAGTGAAGCCGTCAATGATCGACTTGGTATAAAGCACCGAATGATCGCCGCGGATTCCGCTGTCAAGTGCGCCGATAATGGCCATAGCCCCGATGACAAAAATCAGTGTAGCGGTTACGAAGCCCTGCGAAATGCTTCCCTGGCCTTTCGAGCCAATTTTGCTTTCGAGCCAATCACCAAGCTTGTTCAGCTTATCTTCGAGTGCAAAATACTCTCCAATCACCGTTCCGAACACAAGGCTTAAAATCACCACGAGGAAATTCTCACTTTTAAAGCCCATTTGCAGGCCGAGCACCATGACTGCAAGGCCGATTGCATGCATGACTGTGCCCTTCATGTTTTCGGGAATGCGATGGAGCAATTTCCCCAGCAGCGTTCCAATAATGATCAATAATCCATTTACAAGTGTACCCAGCAGAAACATACTCTTCACCTTATTATTTCGCATCGCGAATTATTTTCATTTAAATTACCACGATAGATCTTAACCGACAATCCTTTTTGCAAAATACTGTAAAAAAATAAACCATCTTATAGATGGCTTATGAATGAGTTTCTAAAAGCTCCATAATGCGTTCTAAATCTTCTTTTGAGAAAAATTCAATCTCGATTTTCCCTTTGTTTTTGGTCTGTTTAATATGGACGGTGGTTCCGAATCGTTCCCGGAGGGAGGATTCGCGTTCCTTAATAAAGATATCCTTAGGAGCTGTCCGCTTCTTCGTTTCACGTGAAACATCGTTCAGCTGCTGAATCAGCTGTTCAAGCTGGCGGACATTTAAGCCGTCTTTAACCGTTTTTTCAACGAGTGCCTGCAGCTTTTCTTTTTTTCGCAGCCCCAGTAAGGCTCTTCCATGTCCCATGGAAATTTTCCCTTCTGAAATCAGTCCTTGAATGGTCGGAGGCAGGGATAGAAGCCTGATGTGATTCGCAATATGCGGCCTGCTTTTTCCCAGGCGCTTGGCTAATTCCTCCTGTGTCACCTTGAGCTTCTCCATCAGCAGCTGGTAGGCAGCCGCTTCTTCAATCGGAGTTAAGTCTTCACGCTGCAGATTCTCAAGAACAGCGAGCTCCATCATCTGCTGTTCAGTCAGTTCTCTTACAACGACCGGAACTCTCTCAAGGTTCGCTTCTTTTGCTGCCCGGTAGCGGCGCTCCCCGACTACAATTTCATAGCCTTTGATGCTTTTGCGGACGATAATTGGCTGAAGTATTCCATGCTCAAGGATGGATTGCTTCAGCTCCTCGATGGCTTCCTTTTCAAACACCTTGCGCGGCTGATAGGGGTTTGGGCGAATGTCTTTTATTTTTACTTCCTGTACAGCTTCCTCTTTTTCGGTTTCAATATTATTGAAAAAAGCATTCAGACCTTTTCCTAAACCTTTAGCCATTTGAAACCACTTCCTTTGCCAGTTCTAAATATACTTCAGCTCCGCGAGACTTCGGATCATAAGTAATGATAGGTTCTCCATGGCTCGGAGCCTCTCCCAGCCGCACATTGCGGGGAATAATCGTTTTATAGACTTTATCCTGAAAATACTTTTTCACTTCTTCAATGACCTGAATGCCGAGATTTGTACGGGCATCCAGCATCGTCAACAGAACGCCTTCGATTTTTAAATCATTGTTCAAATGCTTCTGCACAAGGCGGACCGTATTCAGAAGCTGACTCAGACCCTCAAGCGCATAGTACTCGCACTGCACGGGTATGATTACGGCATCCGAAGCAGTCAGCGAGTTAATGGTCAGTAAACCGAGGGAAGGAGGGCAGTCAATAATCACATAATCAAAGTTTGCCTTTACTTCCTCAAGGGCTCTCTTTAATCTTACTTCCCTTGAAATCGTCGGCACCAGTTCAATTTCTGCGCCTGCCAGCTGAATGGTTGCCGGGATGGCGTATAAATTCTCTACCGAAGTGGATTTTATGACCTTTGATGCTTCCACATCATCCACAAGGACATCATAAATGCAATGATCGACATCCGCTTTTTCAATGCCGATTCCGCTTGTGGCATTGCCCTGCGGATCAATGTCGACCAGCAGCACTTTCTTGCCTATGTATGCCAGGCATGCGCCAAGATTGACGGAAGTGGTTGTTTTGCCAACTCCGCCCTTCTGGTTCGCAATGGCTAAAATCTTGCCCACAGTGTCACCTGCTTTCATCTATCAATATTCCAATTTATCTATCTGCGAATCTATTCATATCGTTAAATCACGTAGTCTATTTTATCACGAAAAACAGGGCAGAATAATTTTTTTGTAAAAAATAAGAAGATTCTAATAGTCTTTTTAGCGCCCTTCAAAAAAAACGCGAAAAATAAAACAGGGAGCCCCCGCTTTATCTTTCGCGTAAGAAATTATTTCTTTTTAGGAATCTTGATTGTGATTTGATAAAATTCATCAAATTCTTCTTCTTCCGAATCAAGATTAATGCCGCTGTCAGAAACCATGGAAAGAGACTGCCTGATCGTGTTGACCGCTATTCTCATATCCTTGCTGAAAGCCTTGCGTTTCGGTTTCGGCTTTGGATTTTTCTGCTCGAGAATTTTAACAACCCGGTCTTCTGTCTGCTTCACATTCAGATTCTTCTCCACTATCTCCTGAAGCAGGGCGACCTGCTTTTCCGGATCCTTCAGCGGGATGAGCGAACGGGCATGCCGCTCTGTGATTGATTTGTTTAACAGTGCATCCTGGACAGGCTGCGGCAATTTCAGCAGCCGAAGCTTGTTGGCAACAGTTGACTGGCCTTTCCCAAGACGCTGTGCCAATGCCTCCTGTGTCAGGCTATGCAGCTCTAAAAGTTTTCCGTAGGCAACAGCTTCTTCAATCGGTGACAACTCTTCCCTTTGAAGGTTTTCAATTAAAGCTACTGAAGCCGTTTCGGTATCGCTAAGATTCTTGACAATAGCAGGAGCTTCTTCCCAGCCCAGTTTTTTCATGGCCCGATATCTGCGTTCACCGGCTATGATTTCAAACTGGCCATCCTCAAATTCCCTTACGACAATCGGCTGGATGATTCCATGCGTATGGATAGTCCGGGAAAGCTCTTCTATTTTTTCATCATCAAATACCGTTCTTGGCTGGAAACGGTTGGGGACGATTTGATCAATAGGAATTTTCTTAACTTCTTCTCTATCGCTTAAGTCTTCAATATCCAGCTGTTCTTCTGCTGGTTTTTCCGCTGTAACTTGTTCTCCCTTTTCGCCTAGGCCAAAAAAGCGTGAGAAAGAATGCTTCATCACCCTGCACCACCTTTACGAAACTCCCTATAACATATTCTCTATCATCATGACAAATCCTGCCGGATATCAGCAATATTAATATCTGGAAAAATCGAAACGTTTACACTATTATGTCATACAATGGCAAATTGCGCACCCTATTCAATTGGTGTTTTATTGGGTGTCCCCGGCTTCCGCGGGTACTTTTTAGGAGTGTTCTTTTCTTTTTTTATGATTAAGATATTGCGCTCACTTTCTTCCTCAGGAAGAGTGAACGTGTGGGAATCCACGAGTTTTCCGCCCAGAACCGAGACGGCCTTTTTGCCGGCATCCAGTTCTTCCTTTGCACTGGCGCCCTTCATGGCCACAAATGTGCCGCCTGTTTTCGCAAGAGGCAGACATAGCTCGCTTAAAACGGATAATCTGGCAACAGCTCTTGCTGTCACCACATCAAAAGACTCACGGTATTCTTTATTCTGGCCAAAGGTTTCCGCACGGTCATGGATAAAGCGGACATTCTCAAGCTCCAGCTTCTTCGCCAAATGCTCCAGAAAACCGATGCGTTTATTAAGTGAGTCAACAATCGTAATATGTAAGCCCGGAAAAGCAATTTTAATCGGTATGCTCGGGAATCCTGCCCCCGCACCGACATCACAGACCTTTAGCGGCTGGCTGAAATCAAAGTAAAAAGCCGCGCTGATGGAGTCATAGAAGTGCTTTAAATAAACATCTTCCTTTTCCGTGATGGCTGTTAAATTCATTTTTTCATTCCATTCCACCAGAGTGGAATAATAGGTCTCATATTGCTGTAATTGCTGTGGCGAAAGGGCAATCCCCTTCGCCGCCAGCATTTCAGTAAATTGTTCGGTATTCATTTATAAATCCTTTCCGTTCTCTGACATAATCGGATTTTTCTCTTACTCAGCTGATACTCGTGCAATTCTCCCCTGCTCTAAATAAACGAGCAAAATGGAGATATCTGCAGGATTAACTCCGGAAATTCGCGAAGCCTGCGCAAGAGATAACGGTCTTACTTCCTTCAGCTTTTGTCTTGCTTCGGAAGCCAGTCCGTTAATATCATCATAATCGATGTTTTCAGGAATCTTCTTGTTCTCCATCTTCTTCAGGCGCTCTACCTGCTGTAGGGACTTTTCAATATAGCCCTCATACTTGATCTGGATCTCCACCTGCTCTGTTACATCAGGATCAAGTGCCTGTTCAGCCGGAGCCAGCAGTTTAATATGCTCATAAGTCATTTCCGGCCGCTTCAGCAGATCTGAAGCACGGATGCCGTCTTTAAGCTCGCTTCCGCCCTGGCTTTTGATCAGCTCCTGCACGTCAGAAGTCGGCTTGATAATAATGCTTTGCAGACGTGCTTTCTCATCTTCAATTGCCTGCTTTTTCAGGAGGAATTTTTCATAGCGTTCTTCACTGATCAGACCGACTTTGCGGCCAAGCTCTGTTAAGCGCAGATCGGCATTATCATGGCGAAGCAGAAGACGGTATTCCGCTCTTGAAGTCAATAGACGGTAAGGCTCGTTTGTTCCTTTGGTTACAAGGTCATCAATCAGGACGCCAATATAAGCATCTGAACGGCTTAAAATGACTTCTTCCTTATCCAGTGATTTCAATCCGGCATTCATGCCTGCCATTAACCCCTGGCCGGCCGCTTCTTCATAGCCGGATGTCCCGTTAATCTGGCCGGCTGTATACAAATTTTTCACCTTTTTAGTTTCCAGTGTCGGCCATAATTGCGTTGGGACGATGGAATCATATTCAATCGCATAGCCGGCACGCATCATCTGCACCTTTTCAAGCCCCGGTATCGTTCTCAGAATCTGCTGCTGCACATCTTCAGGCAAGCTTGTTGAAAGCCCCTGCACGTATACTTCCTGAGTATTGCGGCCTTCAGGCTCCAGGAAGATCTGATGGCGCGGCTTATCATTAAAGCGGACCACTTTATCTTCAATGGATGGGCAATAGCGCGGACCCGTTCCTTTGATCATGCCGGAGTACATTGGCGAGCGATGAAGATTATTGTCGATCAATGTATGCGTTTCTTCATTGGTGTATGTCAGCCAGCAAGGGAGCTGATCTGTAATATACTTGGTCGTTTCATAGGAAAAAGCTCTTGGCACATCATCGCCAGGCTGTATTTCCGTTTTACTGTAATCAATGGTTTGGCTGTTAACGCGCGGCGGTGTTCCTGTTTTAAACCGGACGAGATCAAAGCCAAGCTCCTGCAGATGCTCTGAGAGCTTTATGGATGGCTGCTGGTTATTAGGGCCGCTCGAGTATTTCAGTTCACCAAGGATGATTTCCCCTCTTAAGAAGGTTCCTGTCGTAATGACGACCGCTTTTGAATGATACACGGCACCTGTCTGGGTGACAACGCCTCTGCATTCTCCGTCTTCGACAATCAGGCGTTCAACCATTCCCTGAATCAGTGTCAGATTCCGTTCATTTTCCAATGTTTTTTTCATTTCATGCTGATATGTGAATTTATCGGCCTGCGCCCTTAAAGCACGGACGGCAGGGCCCTTTCCTGTGTTCAGCATACGCATCTGAATATGGGTTTTATCAATATTCTTGCCCATTTCTCCGCCAAGGGCATCGATTTCCCTTACGACGATCCCTTTTGCAGGTCCCCCGACTGATGGGTTGCAGGGCATAAAGGCTACCATATCCAGGTTGATTGTGATCATTAATGTCTTTGCGCCGAGGCGGGCCGAAGCAAGGCCTGCTTCTACACCCGCGTGTCCGGCTCCGACTACTATGACATCATAACTTCCAGCTTCATATGTCATGGTGCGGCCTCCTTTGCTGCAATCAGAAGAGCATAGCCAGGGGCTTTAGCCCGTAAGATTGCTAAAGTAAAATATCTATTTTCCTAAACAGAACTGCGAGAATAATTGGTCGATCAGGCTTTCATGGACGCTGTCGCCGATGATTTCACCAAGCAGCTCCCATGTTCTCGTCAAATCAATCTGCACAATGTCAATAGGCGTTCCCATTTCAACACCCTGCATCGCTTCATCAATGGCATTTTGCGCCTGGTTCAAGAGGGCAATATGGCGGGTATTGGATACATACGTCATATCCCCGGCTTCGATGGAGCCTGCAAAGAATAAAGAAGCAATGGCTTCCTCAAGATCGTCGACACCCTGGTCCTCCAATAAAGAGGTTGTAACTAGTTTATGATGCTTTGAAAGCTCGCGGACGCGATCCATGTCGATTTTTTGATCAAGATCGGTTTTATTGACAATCACAATGACATCCATGCCTTCGACCGCTTTAAAAATATTTTCATCCTCAGACGTCAATTCATCCGAGTAATTGAGCACAAGCAAAATTAAATCTGCTTCCTTTAATACCTGCCTCGATTTCTCGACACCGATCCGTTCGACAATATCTTCCGTTTCGCGAATGCCAGCTGTATCCACCAGACGGAGCGGCACTCCCCTGACATTCACGTACTCTTCTATGACATCACGGGTGGTGCCCGGTATATCCGTCACAATCGCTTTATTTTCGTGAACAAGGCTATTCAATAAAGAAGATTTCCCGACGTTCGGCCGTCCGACGATGACTGTAGAAAGCCCTTCACGCAGTATTTTCCCCTGCTGTGAGGTCTGAAGGAGCTTTTCGATTTCTTTTTTTACATAAGAAGCCTTCTCCATCAGCATGTGATGGGTCATTTCCTCGACATCATCGTATTCCGGATAGTCAATATTGACTTCGACGTGAGCCAGAATCTCCAGAATTTCCTGCCGAAGCTTCTGAATAAGCTTTGACAGCCTTCCTTCCATTTGGCCAAGTGCCATGTTCATAGCCCGGTCTGTTTTGGCGCGAATTAGGTCCATAACGGCTTCTGCCTGTGATAAATCAATCCGTCCATTTAAGAAAGCACGCTTTGTAAATTCACCCGGCTCTGCCAGACGTGCGCCATTATTCAGCAGAAGCTGCAGCACGCGATTCACGGAAACCAGTCCGCCATGGCAATTAATTTCGATGACATCTTCCTTTGTAAAAGTTTTCGGTCCCTTCATAGCCGAAACCATCACTTCTTCAGCAATCTGCTCGGTTTTCGGGTCAACAATATGCCCATAATGAATGGTATGGGATGCCACATTCTTTAGCCGCTTGCCTCCTACCCCTCTGAAAAGAAGGTCTGCAATGTCAAATGCCCGATCCCCGCTCAGGCGGACAATGGCAATGGCTCCTTCTCCCATTGGAGTAGATATTGCAGCGATTGTATCGAATTCCACTTCATTCACCTCTCTTTTCTTTCTTATTCCATCTATATAAAAAATGAAAACTGTTTTCGATTCCCCAAATTAATAGAATATCACATGGCTTTTTTTAAGAAAAGCATATCAGTCCGCTTTCCCGCCTTGTCCATCCGTTCAGCAAGACAGTTATCAACATCTCGCTTTCCTTCAATCAGCAAAAAAATTATCCACACGTCTCACAAATTAATATGCTCTATTTTAACTTATCCACATGTGAATAACAATAAAACCAATTGAGATTTAATAATTTGCGGGGCTTAGACAAAGAACGACAAAAAAATCCCAATCCGGAATGGATTGGGATTTTTTTCTAGTTATCTCGTTCTGGCTGGTGCAATGACGATATGGCGGTGCGGGTCATTGCCGTCAGAATAGGTCCTGATTCGCTTATTGTTTACGAGAGCGGTATGGATCACTTTGCGTTCATAGGAAGGCATCGGTTCCAGCGCAATTTCTTTTCCCGTCTTCAAAGCTTTTTGAGCAAGCCTTTCAGCCAGTTGAATCAGGGTATCCTGGCGTCTTTTCCGGTAATCCTCTGCATCGAGCACCACATTTAAGTACTGCTCGGAATAGCGATTAATGACAAGCTGTGTCAAATACTGGAGAGAATTGAGCGTTTGTCCTCTTTTTCCGATTAAAAGAGCAATCTTTTCGCCGGATAAGATAAATTGAACATTCTTTCCTTCCCGTATTGTTTCAATTTCAATGGGTACGCCCATTTCCCTGCTGACGTCTTTGAGGAATTTTTCTGCTTCCTCAATCGGATCAGGCTTTTTCACAGCTTTCACTACAGCCGGGCGGGATCCGAAAATCCCAAAAACGCCTTTTTTACCTTCATCAACTATAGTAATCTCTAAGCGGTCTTCTGTTGTGTTTAATTGAGCTAAAGCTGACTCTACTGCTTCCTTGACGGTTTGTCCTGTAGCAGTTATTTGTTTCACTTTTTGGCTCCTCCTGCATTTCCGGCCGCTGCAGCTTTCAGGTCCGGACCTTTAATGAAATACGTTTGAATGATCATGAAGATATTACCCACTACCCAGTATAAAGAAAGTGCTGCCGGGAAGTTAATGGCAAAAACAACGATCATGATCGGCATTAGATAAAGCATCATTTTCATTTGTGCAGCCATTTGCCCTGTCTGCTGAGTGCCGGCCATCATCAGTTTCTGCTGAATGAAAGTGGTCACACCTGCAATTAAAGGCAATAAGTAAATTGGATCCGGAGAACCAAGGTCAAACCAAAGGAAATTATGGTTTGCAATTTCGCGCGTACGTGTAATCGCATGGTAGAAGCCGATGAGAATCGGCATTTGAATCACTAGCGGGAAACATCCTGCAAGCGGGTTAACGCCGTGCTTTTGGAATAAAGCCATAGTTTCCTGCTGCAGCTTCTGCTGGGTTTTCTGGTCTTTCGAGCTGTATTTTTCACGAAGCTTCTGCATTTCCGGCTGAATCGCCTGCATTGCTTTTGAACTTCTCGTTTGTTTAATCATCAACGGCAGGATAACCAGACGGATAATGATCGTTACAATAATGATCGATAGTCCATAGCTGCCGCCTGCGAATTCTGCTACCTTAATAATAAACAGCGAAAGCGGATAGACAATATACTCGTTCCAAAAGCCTTTGCTTTCAGACGTAATCGGCTGGTTGATTTCTGTACAGCCCGATAAAAGAGCCATCACAAACACTAGACCGATTAATAGAAATATTCGTTTCTTCAACCGTTTTTTCCTCCTTAATTGCTCCTGATAATAGTATGAATTTCATTTGCTCATCCCCCGGCCAGAGGGACACGCTCATATGTATCTTATTTTAACATCTTTTAAAATGAAGTGCTTCATATTAAAGATAGATAGCGATTATTGATTTTTAGTATTTCCAAGTCCCGGTTTATTCAAAACCCGAGAAACCTTCAATACATGGATCAGGCTCTTTTTCACTTCATGAAAATCCATTTCTGCCACCGGTTTCCTCGCAATGACGATCAGATCATATTGCGGCTTTATTTCTTCCTCCAGTTCTAAAAATGCCTGGCGGATATACCTTTTGATCTGGTTTCTCATCACGGCATTGCCGATTTTTTTGCTGACAGAAAGGCCAATGCGAAAATGATTCTGCTCGTCTTTTTTCAAGATGTATACGACAAATTGGCGGTTGGCGAATGACTTTCCTTTTTTAAAGGCCTCTTGAAATTCTTTATTCTTTTTTACACGGAACTCTTTTTTCATGTCATCACCTACTTAGAAAAGCGCAAGCGCCTTGTCACCCCCTGCATCTTGAGGGGGCCGGCACTGGAGCTAGACAATTATCTAACCTGTATATTTATCTTTACATGGAAAAAAAGACCACTGACGTTTCAGTGGCCTAAGCAGATAATACTTTTCTTCCTTTGCGGCGGCGGCGAGCTAGAACGTTACGTCCGTTCGGAGAGCTCATGCGGCTGCGGAAACCATGAACCTTGCTTCTTTTACGCTTGTTTGGTTGATAAGTTCTTTTCATATATGACACCTCCCTGAGGAATTGCTGTTAAAGACAGTCTTTCTAATTATATAGATGTAACTAGAAAATTGTCAACTATTCATATAAGTCAATCTGCCTTCAATGGCAAAAAAATAGATACGGTTCTTTCATTCATAAATGTTTTCTTAAAGATAGTCCGTTGATTTCCGCTGCGGGCACTTGCTTTCTGCGGGGAGGAACGGGAGCCTCCTCGGCTTCGCCTGCGGGGTCTCCCGCTCCCTCTCCTCCCGCAGGAGTCAAGTGCCCTCCGCTCCAATCAACTCAGCAGTTGAGATTTATTAAAAAACAACTTACGACAATATAAATAAGATTCTATTTGCTGCTCTTTCTCTATTTGCATACCTGAAAGAACCCACTCAGAAAGTTTACCTTCTTTTCGCCTGAATGTCATCCTAAAATTTCATATTTCCACGTTTTTCTCATTTATTCATTGTAAAAGCTTTTATGTAAGACTGCAAATTTTCCCGTGCCAGGCGATCCGGCCATTACTTAGGTTGCCTCTAATATGTCCAGGTCCATTTGAATAATATCCCCTCAAAAAAGGGCTGTGGATAAATTTTCGACAAGTTTTTTATTATCCACATCACATATTGACAGGTTTTGCACACAACCAGAGGCTGTGGACAATTTTTATGAACAGGGATGGGCATGTTGTGGATAAGGGTTTAAAAACCATTGCAGTCAAAAGCATTATCTGTTATCATAATTGTGTTTTCACACTTAATAAATCATTGTGCATATCTTCATTATCCACAGATTGTGGATAACATGTGGACAGGTTATCCAAGGGGTTTGTAAAAGTTTGTCCACAGACAGTGGATACTGTCGAAATTCCACTTTACTTCCTTATTATATGATTTTCCACATAAACAGTTTCGTATATTTATAAAATTAGGGTTATACAGCGTGTGTATAACCTATCGTTTTTGTGGCGCGAAACAAAGAAAAAGCAGCGGTGATCACCGAAAGGCATCGGTGCTTGAACGTATTTAAATATTAAATTTAGATGGAAAAGGAGGGATATCATTGGAAAATATTGCGGATCTTTGGAATAACGCTCTGGCCAATATCGAGAAAAAAATCAGCAAGCCCAGTTTTGATACATGGCTGAAATCGACAAAGGCGCATTCTCTGCAGGGAGATACTTTAGTCGTTAAGGCACCGAATGAGTTTGCCCGTGACTGGCTTGAAGAGCGCTATTCCCAGCTGATCTCCGGAATTCTTTATGACATAACCGGTGAAGAATTAGGAGTGAAATTCATCATTCCGCAAAATCAAAGCGAAGAAGAAGTCGATCTTCCTCTTCCTCCAAAAAAGAAAAAACCGGCGGAAGAACAGCAGGAACTGCCTTTAACGATGCTAAACCCAAAGTATACATTCGACACGTTTGTCATCGGATCCGGAAACCGCTTCGCCCATGCAGCTTCACTTGCTGTAGCAGAGGCACCTGCTAAGGCATACAATCCTTTATTTATTTACGGGGGAGTAGGACTCGGAAAAACTCACCTTATGCACGCAATCGGCCATTATGTTTTAGATCATAATCCATCAGCTAAAGTCGTATACTTATCTTCCGAGAAATTTACAAATGAATTTATTAACTCGATCCGAGATAACAAAGCGGGCGATTTCCGCGATAAATATCGAAATGTGGATGTTCTTCTTATCGATGATATTCAGTTTTTGGCTGGAAAAGAACAGACACAGGAGGAATTTTTCCATACTTTTAATACATTGCATGAAGAAAGCAAGCAGATCATTATCTCAAGTGACCGTCCTCCAAAGGAAATACCGACACTTGAAGACAGGCTTCGCTCCAGATTTGAATGGGGCCTGATTACTGATATCACTCCGCCGGACCTGGAAACGCGTATTGCCATTCTGCGCAAAAAAGCCAAAGCGGAGGGACTTGATATTCCTAATGAGGTTATGCTTTACATTGCCAATCAGATTGACTCCAACATCCGTGAGCTTGAGGGTGCTCTGATTCGTGTAGTAGCGTACTCTTCTTTAATAAATAAAGATATTAATGCCGACCTTGCGGCAGAAGCATTAAAGGATATTATTCCAAGCTCCAAGCCAAAGGTCATTACCATCCATGAAATTCAAAGGGTGGTAGGGGAACATTTTAATGTAAAGCTTGAGGACTTTAAGGCGAAGAAACGTACAAAATCTGTCGCATTCCCCCGTCAGATCGCCATGTACCTGTCCAGGGAATTAACCGACTTTTCTCTGCCAAAAATAGGAGAGGAATTTGGCGGGCGAGACCATACGACTGTCATTCATGCGCATGAAAAAATATCAAAGATGCTTCAGTCTGATTCACAATTTGAAAAGCAGCTGAAAGAAATCAATGAAATGCTTAAGGTATAATGTGTATAACTTGACCTAACTTACGCACAGTCTGTCCACATGTGGATAGGCTGTGTTTCCTTTCAAAAAATGCAGTTATCCACATACTAACAGGCCCTACTAGTACTTCTACTATTTTTTTATAAAAAATATATATATTCAATACGCCATTAAAATATGCTTGGAGGATTTAAAAATGAAATTTATAATCCAGCGCGACCATCTGGTCCAAAGCGTCCAGGATGTTATGAAAGCTGTAACGAGCAGAACGACTATTCCCATCTTAACGGGGATTAAAATCGTTGCTTCTGAAGAAGGGGTTACATTAACAGGAAGCGACTCTGATATTTCTATTGAATCTTTTATTCCTAAAGAAGAAGACGGAAATGAAATTGTTGAGATCAAACAGCCTGGTGCCATCGTGCTCCAAGCTAAGTTCTTCAGTGAAATTGTTAAAAAACTTCCAACTGACAGCGTGGAAATAAGCGTTGAAAATCATTTGCAGACAGTCATCCGCTCTGGTAAATCAGAATTCAATCTTAATGGCCTGGATGCTGAGGAATATCCGCACTTGCCTCAAATTGAGGAAGAAAAAATGTTCAAAATTCCTACAGACCTGTTAAAAGCAATGGTTCGCCAAACCGTTTTCGCAGTGTCCACCTCAGAAACACGCCCTATCTTGACAGGTGTAAACTGGAAGGTGGAAAACGGGACATTAACCTGTATTGCAACAGATAGCCACAGATTAGCTTTACGAAGAGCGCAGATCGAAACAACTGCCAGCGAAAACTACAATGTGGTCATTCCGGGAAAGAGCTTAAGTGAATTAAGCAAAATCCTTGATGACAATAATGATTTAATCGATATCGTTATTACTGAAAACCAGGTTCTCTTTAAAGCCGAACATCTGCTGTTCTTCTCAAGGCTGCTTGAAGGAAATTATCCGGATACATCCAGATTGATCCCTTCAGACAGCAAAACAGATGTGGTCGTCAATACAAAGGAATTCCTGCAGGCTATTGACCGTGCCTCTTTACTTGCAAAAGAAGGCCGTAACAATGTGGTCAAGCTTTCTACAATTGATGGCGGAGTAATCGAAATTTCATCCAACACGCCTGAAGTCGGAAAAGTAGTCGAAGAAGTGCAGAGCAAATCTGTAGAAGGGGAAGAATTAAAAATCTCCTTCAGCGCGAAATTTATGATGGATGCCCTAAAAGCACTTGAGGGCTCTGAAATTACTATCAGCTTCACCGGCGCGATGAGACCATTCATCATCAAACCATTAAACGATGAATCTATCCTGCAACTGATTCTGCCAGTCAGAACATATTAAGAAAAAGCTGCCGGCTGTGCCGGCGGCTTACTTTTTTATTGCAGATGAACCAGGTCCTATGGATATGGTGAGTGTCTGGGACTGAAATCAGCAGGGAAAAAGCCAAAGAATACACTAGTATCATTAGCTTAAAACCCCCGGAATATTGGCCAATAGCAGGGGAATAATGAAAATAACCAGCTGCAGGCGACTTTTCTTTGTGTATCTGAGGTTTATTTAGTAAAATAGAATATTAGATACCATTCTGAAATTGTTTTGCCGAGGTGCAGGAAAAACTGCAGCACTGGAAGTCGGACAATGGGAAAGAGTGAAAAAATGACGGAAATACAAATTGATACAGAATATATTACGCTGGGCCAATTTTTAAAAGCCGCGGATGTGATTCAAACGGGCGGAATGGCCAAATGGTTCCTGAGTGAGTACGAAGTCTTCGTCAATGGGGAACAGGATCAAAGACGAGGAAGAAAGCTGAGAACCGGGGATAAAATCGAGATTCCGGATGTCGGTGAATTTGCGATCGTCTAAACGCCGTTTTTAGCGTTAATATT
Source organism: Cytobacillus sp. FSL R5-0377 (assembly GCF_038004385.1). Lineage (NCBI taxonomy): Bacteria > Bacillati > Bacillota > Bacilli > Caryophanales > Bacillaceae > Cytobacillus > Cytobacillus sp. FSL R5-0377. The sequence goes on along the minus strand of NZ_JBBORA010000001.1, from coordinate 2,465,846 downwards.
TTAAAGGATGTAGCGTCTATGCATATAGAGCAGTTGCTGTTAAAGAATTACCGGAATTATGAAGAGCTTGAAGTCAATTTCGAAAATAAAGTGAATGTAATTTTGGGAGAGAATGCCCAGGGAAAGACAAATGTCATGGAATCGATCTATGTGCTGGCAATGGCAAAGTCCCATCGGACATCAAATGACAAAGATCTTATTCGCTGGGATCAGGAATATGCTAAAATAGAGGGAAGGGTCCAAAAAAGGCAAGGATCCCTGCCCATGCAATTAGTTATCAGCAAAAAAGGCAAAAAAGCTAAATGCAATCATATAGAGCAGCAAAAATTAAGCCAGTATGTCGGCAATATGAATGTTGTGATGTTCGCGCCTGAAGATCTCCATCTTGTGAAAGGGAGCCCTCAAGTAAGGCGTCGTTTTATTGATATGGAGATTGGGCAGGTTTCACCTGTCTATTTGCATGATATCAGCCAGTATCAGAAAATCCTCCAGCAGCGTAACCACTATCTGAAAATGCTCCAGATCAAAAAGCAGACCGACCATACCATGCTTGAGATTTTAACTGAGCAATTCATTGAGATGGCTGCCAAGATTGTATCAAAGCGCTACGAGTTCCTCAGACTCCTCGAAAATTGGGCACAGCCGATTCATGAAGGGATTTCAAGAGGGCTTGAGACCTTGAAAATTGAGTACAAGCCTTCTGCAGAGGTATCAGAAGAACAAGATTTGTCGAAAATGGTTAAAGTATACCAAGAGAAATTCGAAAAGGTAAAAAACAGGGAAATCGATCGTGGCGTCACTATGTTTGGGCCGCATCGCGATGACCTGATTTTTCATGTGAATGGGCGCGATGTTCAGACATTCGGTTCACAGGGCCAGCAAAGGACAACAGCTCTTTCGGTTAAGCTTGCTGAAATCGAACTGATCCATTCTGAAATTGGAGAATATCCCATCCTGCTATTGGATGATGTCCTCTCAGAATTGGATGATTACCGCCAATCCCATTTATTGAATACTATTCAAGGAAAAGTGCAGACGTTTGTTACGACTACAAGTGTTGATGGAATAGACCACCAGACACTTAAAGAAGCAGCAGCGTTCAGTGTTGAGTCAGGGAGAATCAAGAAGATTCAGTGAGGTGATCGCATGTACATCCATATAGGTGAAGATGTGCTGGTCCGGGCAAGAGATATTGTCGCTATAATTGATAAAGAAACAGTCCTTTCCTCCGAGTATGCAAAAGAGCATAAGGAGCGCCTGGAGGAGTCAGTTGTGAACCTCGCAAAGGGTTCCTATAAATCTGTGGTCGTTACAACAGAAAAGATTTATTTTTCTCCGCTATCCTCAGGTACGTTAAAAAAACGATCCCATAAATTAAGTGTTCATGAATTTTAAAGACATGCCGGATCCAAAACGGAAAGGTACAAGTCAAGGAAAATTACAGTTTGGCTCATTTTCATGCCAGGCTTTTTTATAGATTAGTGAAATAGAAAGTGCAGGTGACCGATGTGGCAATGGAGCAAAAGGCAGTGCAGGAACAATCCTATGATGAGAATCAGATACAGGTACTGGAAGGTCTGGAAGCGGTTCGGAAGCGTCCGGGAATGTATATCGGTTCAACAAGTGCCAAAGGGCTTCACCATCTTGTTTGGGAAATAGTCGATAATAGTATTGATGAAGCATTGGCAGGCTATTGTACTGAAATCAATGTGATTATCGAGAAAGATAATAGTATTACCGTAGTGGATAACGGACGTGGTATACCAGTCGGAATCCATGAAAAAATGGGACGCCCGGCCGTTGAAGTCATTATGACGGTTCTTCATGCAGGCGGTAAGTTCGGAGGCGGCGGATACAAGGTTTCCGGAGGCTTGCATGGTGTTGGTGCTTCTGTAGTTAATGCCCTTTCAACTGAACTTGAAGTATTTGTTCATCGTGATGGCAAAAAATATTATCAGAAATTTGAGCGCGGCGTTCCGAGTGCGGATCTTGAAGTGATTGGGGAAACCGATCACACAGGAACAACCATTCACTTTAAGCCGGACAGTGAAATCTTTACTGAAACGCTTGAATATGATTACGAAACACTTGCGACTCGCATTCGTGAGCTGGCTTTCCTGAATAGAGGATTGGCCATTACGATTGAGGATAAACGCGAGGAAAATAAGAAAAATGAATACATGTACGAAGGCGGAATTAAATCGTACGTTGAGCATTTGAATAGAACGAAGGAAGTTCTCCATGAAGAACCAATTTATATTGATGGAGAACGTGAGGGCATCACAGTTGAAGTCTCCATTCAGTATAATGATGGCTACACAAGCAATATTTACTCTTTTGCCAATAACATTCATACGTATGAAGGCGGAACACATGAATCTGGGTTCAAAACTGCTTTAACAAGAGTCATTAATGATTACGCCAGAAAAAGCGGCGTATTCAAAGAGAGTGATGCAAATCTTTCAGGGGAAGATGTCCGTGAAGGTTTAACAGCGATTGTATCTGTTAAGCATCCAGACCCGCAATTTGAAGGACAGACCAAAACGAAGCTTGGCAATTCAGAGGTGCGAACGGCAACAGATACGATTTTTGCAGAAGCTCTTGAGAAGTTCCTGCTGGAAAATCCATCTGTAGCGAAGAAAATTGTTGAAAAGGGATTAATGGCTGCACGTGCCAGACTTGCAGCAAAGAAAGCCCGTGAACTGACCAGAAGAAAGAGTGCTTTAGAAGTATCAAGCCTGCCGGGGAAACTGGCCGATTGCTCTTCTAAAGATGCGTCAATATCAGAACTTTACATTGTTGAGGGTGACTCTGCCGGAGGTTCAGCCAAACAGGGACGTGACCGTCACTTCCAGGCAATCCTTCCGTTAAGAGGGAAAATCCTTAATGTTGAAAAAGCCCGTTTGGATCGAATTCTTTCAAACAATGAAGTGCGGGCTATGATTACAGCAGCCGGTACAGGAATTGGCGAAGATTTTGATATTTCAAAAGCCAGATATCATAAGATTGTGATCATGACGGATGCCGATGTGGATGGCGCCCATATTCGAACATTATTATTAACCTTCTTTTACCGTTATATGAGACAAATTTTAGAAGCGGGCTATATTTACATTGCACAGCCGCCGCTGTATAAAATACAGCAGGGCAAAAGAATTGAATATGCCTATAATGATCGCCAGCTTGAAGAAATCATGAGCACCCTGCCAAACCAGCCTAAGCCGAACGTTCAGCGCTATAAAGGTCTGGGCGAAATGAATCCGGGACAGCTGTGGGAGACAACGATGAATCCTGAAACAAGAACACTGCTGCAGGTGAGCCTGGAAGATGCCATTGAGGCAGATGAAACGTTTGAAATTTTAATGGGTGATAAAGTCGAACCACGCCGAAACTTTATCGAAGAAAACGCCCAATATGTAAAAAACTTGGATATATGATCAAAAGCCAGGATAGGATGACTATCCTGCTTTTACATAAGGAAGCGTCACTTTCATTTTGCGATAATCTACTAAATGTTTTACAAATTAAGAGGCTATGGGTGAATTCCAAGTCCCTTAAAAAGGGAGGTTCTTTATATGGCTGATACGCCAAGGTCCCAAATAAAAGAAATTAACATTAGCCAGGAAATGCGTTCATCCTTCCTGGACTATGCAATGAGTGTAATTGTTTCACGTGCCCTTCCGGATGTGCGTGACGGCTTAAAGCCGGTGCATCGCCGTATCCTGTATGCGATGCATGATCTCGGCATGCATTCAGATAAGCCTTATAAAAAATCAGCACGTATCGTCGGGGATGTAATTGGTAAGTATCATCCGCACGGAGATTCTGCTGTTTATGAAACAATGGTGCGTATGGCGCAGGACTTTAACTATCGATACATGCTGGTTGACGGACACGGAAACTTCGGTTCGGTGGATGGCGATTCTGCAGCTGCCATGCGTTATACAGAAGCACGTATGTCCAAAATATCAATGGAGCTTTTACGGGATATCAATAAAGATACCATTGATTATCAGGATAACTATGATGGGGAAGAAAAGGAGCCGGTTGTACTGCCTGCCCGTTTCCCTAATTTGCTGGTCAATGGAACTTCAGGAATCGCTGTCGGGATGGCTACGAATATTCCTCCCCACCAGCTTGGAGAAGTGATTGATGGGGTACTGGCTATAAGCAAAGACCCTGACATGACCATACCGGAACTGATGGATATTATCCCCGGGCCGGACTTTCCGACAGCCGGAATGATTTTAGGAAGAAGCGGAATCCGCAAAGCCTATGAAACCGGCCGCGGTTCGATTACTCTGCGGGCTAAAGTAGAGGTTGAAGAAAAGGCTAATGGCAAAGAGGTCATTATTGTCCATGAAATTCCGTATCAGGTGAACAAAGCAAAGCTGATTGAAAAAATTGCAGAACTGGTCAGAGATAAGAAAATTGACGGTATCACCGACCTGCGTGATGAATCTGACCGTAACGGAATGCGTATTGTCATTGAAGTCAGAAGAGATGCAAATGCAAGTGTATTATTGAATAATCTCTATAAACAAACAGCTCTTCAGACAAGCTTTGGGATTAATCTTCTGGCATTGGTGGATGGACAGCCTAAGGTTCTGAATTTAAAGCAGTGCCTTGAGCATTATTTAGAACATCAAAAGGTTGTTATTCGCCGGAGGACACAATTTGAATTAAGAAAAGCAGAAGCCCGCGCACATATTTTAGAAGGCTTGAGAATTGCTCTTGATCACCTTGATGAAGTTATTAATCTGATCCGCAGTTCTCAGACAACTGATATTGCACGAGAAGGCTTAATGACTAAATTCAATCTTTCTGAAAAACAGGCTCAAGCTATTCTTGATATGCGTCTGCAGCGTCTGACAGGCTTAGAACGTGAAAAGATTGAAGATGAATATTCCAATCTTGTGGCATTAATTGCCGAATTAAAAGCAATCTTAGCGGATGAAGAGAAGTTATTGGATATCATCCGAGAAGAATTAACTGAACTCAAAGAGAGATTCAACGATAAACGCCGGACAGAAATCGTTTCGGGCGGAATCGAACAAATTGAAGACGAAGACCTGATCCCGCGTGAGAATATTGTTCTTACACTGACACATAAGGGGTACATCAAGCGTCTTCCTGTCTCGACTTACCGTGCCCAAAAACGCGGAGGGCGTGGAATTCAGGGAATGGGAACCAATGAGGATGACTTTGTCGAACACCTCATTACCACTTCCACTCACGACACCATTCTGTTCTTTACGAACAAAGGAAAAGTGTATCGCGCCAAAGGATACGAAATTCCTGAATTCAGCCGTACGGCGAAAGGAATTCCTATTATCAACCTTCTTGGAGTGGACAAAGACGAATGGGTAAATGCGATCATTCCTGTTGAAGAATTTGCCGATGACTGGTTCCTGTTCTTCACTACTAAACAGGGAATTTCTAAGCGTTCACCATTATCATCCTTTGCCAATATCCGCAATAATGGCTTAATTGCTTTAAATCTGCGTGAAGATGATGAACTGATTTCAGTGCGTCTGACAGATGGCAGCAAGGAAATCATTATTGGAACGAGCCATGGCATGCTGATCCGATTCCCTGAAGAAGATGTTCGTTCGATGGGAAGAACGGCTACCGGTGTTAAGGGAATTAACTTAAGCAATGGTGATGAAGTCGTTGGCATGGAAGTGCTTGAGGATGACAGCCAAGTCCTGATTGTAACGAAAAACGGCTATGGTAAACGTACTCCGGCCGAAGAATACCGTGTTCAGGGCAGAGGCGGTAAAGGTATCAAGACCTGCAACATCACTGAAAAGAATGGAAGCCTTGTTTCAATGAAAGCTGTCACA